>CAWHTC010000003.1:1175000-1580604 GCA_963832175.1 uncultured Alphaproteobacteria bacterium | reverse complement strand
AATCACGCGACCTCGAGGCGCGGAACTGATAATGAGGGGCGACGGCGGGAACGCTGTCGCCCTTTTGTTCGTCGGGCGCAAAATGCCGCAGCGAAGTACCCGCGAGCCTCGCTCATGAAGAAAATTACGTATGACTGATGCCAATTCGGCGGTGGCGCCAACGATGGCGGCCGGGCGCGCGGCGGTGTGGGAAGACTTCATCGATATTTTCTATGCGCCCACCCAGGTGTTTGCCAGGCGCGTCGCGGGAAATGCTGGATCCCACTGCTGGTCGTGACGGTGGCGATGAGCGCGCTGATCTACGTGAACAGCGGCTTGCTGGAGCCGATGATGAGCGCCGAGTTCGATCGCGGCATGGCCGCCGCCATGAAGAGCAATCCGAGGATGACGCCGGAAATGGTGGGCCAGATGCGTAACATTGGCCTGCGCGTGGCGCAGTTCGGCGGCTTCTTTACTCCGATTGGCATCCTGCTCACCGGCGCCGGTCTGTGGCTCATCGGCAAGCTGTTCGAAGCGAAGCAGAAGTTCAGCGCGCGCGATCCTCGTGACGGCCTACGCCTTCATGCCGAGAATCCTGGAAGCGGTGGTGCACGGGCTCCAGGGACTGTTTCTGGATCCCGCGCAGCTTGACGGACGATTTCGCGTCAGCCTCGGCGTCGGGCGATTTCTCGATCCGAATACCGTCTTCCCCGATCCTTCTGGGACTGGTCGGCCGCATCGACGTGTTCACGATCTGGGTGACCGTGCTCATGGCCATCGGACTGTCGGTTACCGGCGGCATCACTCGCTCCCGCGCGTTCATGGCGGCGCCGTTGATTTGGGCGCTGGGCGCCATTCCGCTGGTGTTCCAGGCGATGCGAACTGGACGCATCTCGTGGTGAAGATACCTAGGCGATCCCGAGAGAGTGAAGTCGATCGTCCCTCCGCCACGCCGCGCCCACCTGCTGATCGCCCCTCGTGCATCGTACCCGATGCGTTGCCGTCCATCGTCGGTCCGATCCATGAAATCGACATCGCGATCGTCACTCGAAGCAGTCTGCACTGCAGATGCCTGCCACACGTCATCGCCGCGCCTTCCGTCATCAAAGCCGCGGGTCAACCGCCGAAACGTATCGAGGAATATGCCGGCCGCGTGAATTCCGGCCACTCCGGCGTCAGCGTGGCGCGGATGGTGTCGCCATCCGGCTGGCGCGAGCCCGGCCAGCGGCCGGATTCGAGGAGATCACCGTCGTGCTGCGCGGCATGGTGCGAGTGGAGCACGAAGGCGGCGCGCTCGACGTGCAACGCCGGTCAGGCCGTCGTCACGCATCCAGGAGAATGGGTGCGCTACAGCTCGCCGGGGCCCGAAGGCGCGGAATACATCGCGGTCTGCCTCCCGGCGTTCTCGATGGAAACCGTCCACAGGGATAGTGACGAACTGAAAAGTAGAAACTAGAAACTGGAAAGTAAGTAGAACGCCACTTGCAACTTACTTTCCAGTTTTAGCTTTCAGTTTCCAGTTACAGCGAGTCACCAATGCCTATCGCCGAGTCCATGCTGCCCGAGTTCGATCACGAGACAGCGACCACGCGCGACGCTGCTCGAGCGGGTGCCCGAGGACAAGGCCGACTGGAAGCCGCACGCCAAGTCGATGTCGCTCGGCGAGCTGGCGATGCACATCGCGACGTTCCCAGTGGGCGCCGGTCACGCTGAAGCAGACCGAGTTCGACACGAACCCTCCGGTGGACGGCCATATGCGACGCCGCCGTTCGAATCGCTCGCGAAGATGCTGGAGGCCTATGACGAGGGCGTGAGGCGGCGCGCGCATGCTCGCGGCCACGACCGACGGCGAGTTGATGGTGCCGTGGACGCTGAAGAACGGCGGGAAGACCGTGTTCAGCATGCCGCGCGCGGGCGTGTTTCGAGCGTTCATCATGAACCACGCCATCCATCATCGCGGTCAGCTGTGCGTGTATCTGCGACTGTGCGATGTTCCGCTGCCGAACATCTACGGCCCTACCGCCGACACGCGGAACCCAGCGTTAGCGAACACCTTCACGGATTTTCAACGCAGAGGCGCGGGATCTCAGAGAGGTCCCTGCGTCTCTGCGTCGAGTTCTGTGATGGTCGACGAGGATCAGCGTTTTTCTGCGAACAGGCTCGGAGCACGAACCCGACGTTGGCGGGCCGCTCGCCGAGGCGGCGCATGAAATACGGGAACCATTCCTTGCCGAACGGCACGTAGACGCGCACGCGATAGCCCTGCTGCCGTCAGCGCCGCCTGCAGGTCGCGGCGGATGCCGTAGAGCATCTGGAATTCGTACCGATCCGGGGCGATGCGCGTGCTCGGCGGCGAACCGCTTCACCTCGGCGATGATCGCCTCGTCGTGCGTGGCGATGGCCGGGATAGGTGCCTTCGGCGAGCAGCCGCTTCGCCAGCCGGACATACGCGGCGTCGACGTCGGACTTTTTGCTGATACGCCACGGCTTTCGGCTCGCGGTACGCGCCCTTCACCAGCCGGATGCGCGCGCCGAGCGCGTTGACCCGCTCGAAGTCCTGCTCCGTTCGGTAGAGGCACGATTGCAGCACCACGCCCACGTTGCCGGCTGCCCGTGGCGCCACACCGTCTCGAAGATCTCGAGCGTGACCTCGGTGTAGTTCGAGCTCTCCATGTCGATGCGCACGAAAAACCCGCAGCGGTCGGCCGCCGCGAGAATGCGGCGCAGGTTGTCGACGCAGATGGCGCGGTCGACGTCGAGCCCGAGCTGCGTCAGCTTCAGCGACAGGTTCTGTTCGACGCCGGCCCGTGCGCACGTCCTCGATCAGGCTCAAGATACTCGCGCGTGCGCTCTCGGCCGCCGTCGAGCGTGGCGACGCTCTCGCCGAGATGGTCGAGCGTCTGGTGCATGCCCTGCGCCTCGATCTGCGCGGACGGCCGCGATCGCATCTTCGCACGTGTCTCGCCGGCGATGAAGCGGCGCGCGAACGCGCGGCGGACCGCCATCCCGTATCGGGACGCGCCAGTTTCTTCAGGAGTCTCGGCTGTGGGAGAGCGTCTGAAAGAAGGCCTTGGACGCGACATCAAGCATGAGGATCGAACTCAGTTTCAGTGCGTGCGCCGGATCCCGACGTCAGCAGATGCTCGATCGTGCGAGCGTAGTAGCGCAGCACGTTGCGGTCGCGGACGCGGAACCGGCCGCGCTCGGCGACGATGATGCCGCGGGCTTCGAGCAGCTCGGCCGCCTCGTCGACCGCCTGCCGGCCGCTGGTGACGCCGAGGTTGGCGCCGACGGCGCGCAGCGTCTCGATGATCGCCTCGGCGCGCGATTCCAGATCTTGCCGGGTAATCGACGGCCGCATCGCCGCCGCCACGACGGACGTCGGCAGCACCTTCACAGCTTGCCGATCGACGTGCGCGTCAGGCGTGCCGAGCTCGAGCACGTCGCGGCGCGACTGCGGATCCCAGCCGTCGAGCGGGATCGGCCGGCCGAACGTGACGAACGCGCGCGAGCGATAGCCGACGGCGTATCGCACCATCTCCGCCAGCTCGCGCGTGAACGGCCGCTGACCGCGCTTGACGCGCTGGCGCGCGAGGATGTGATCTTCGAGAACGAGGTCGTACGAGATCGCGGTCGGCACGATCGACAGGCCCGGCAGCTCGGACGTGCAGCGCCGCGTGCAGCAGCCCGGTCTTGGGCGGCTTCAGCTCGCCGCTGTAGCTGCGGCCGCCTTCCAGATAGAACAGCAGGTCGTGATTGCGCAGCAGCTCGGCGACGTACGCCTTCAGCGTGACGAGATACGCCGGATCCTTGGTGTTGCGCCGGATCGGAATCGCGCCCGTCACGTGCTTGTGGATCAGCCCCAGCGGTCCGCCGAACAGGTTGATGCCGGCGGCGATGATCGGCGGCCGCACGCCGTTGTCGTCGAGCACCAGCGGCTCGACGAGGTAGTCGGTGTGGCTCTTGTGATTCGACGCGTAGATGACGCGGCCCGCGCGCGTGGCGGCCTCGACGATCTCGATGTTCTCGGCCTTGCCGCTCGATCTTGCGGAGAATCGGATACAGCGGGTGCTTCAGCGCGCGGTAAAACGGATACCGCTGCGTCGTCCGCAGCTCTTCGAGATAGGCGAACACGCGCTCGCGGCCGTCGGCGCCGCCGTGCGAGCTGCGGAGATACCGGGCCACATCTTCGCGAGCGAGGACGGCCTGGGCGAGATCGTCAGGAACCATGCAAGTGCCTGAACTATAGCACCGTGAATTCTGTCGGTCGAGGCTCGACGTGCCGCCCAGGTCGCGCGTGCGTGCCGCCGTCCGGGCGTCGCGAGCAGCCGCGGAACAGCGCCGCCTCGATGCCGGGCCGCGGCCGCCGTCTCGCCGATGTGATGCAGCATCAGCAGCGCCGAGCGCAGCAGCGCCGTCGGGTTCGCGAGGTTCTTGCCGGCGATGTCGGGCGCGCTGCCGTGCACGGCCTCGAAGACGCCCGTGTCCGTGCCGAGATTCGCGGCGCCCGACCGTGCCGAGCCCGCCGACCAGGCCGGCGCACAAGATCGGACACGATGTCGCCGTAGAGGTTCGGCAGCAGCAGCACGTCGAACGTCTCCGGCTTCATCACCAGGTTCATGCACGCGGCGTCGACGATCTGCTCGTCGTAGCCGATGTCCGGATACTCCGCGGCGACGCTGCTGCGCGCACTTGATGAACAGGCCGTCGCTCATCTTCATGATGTTGGCCTTGTGAATGGCGGTGACGCGCTTGCGCCGAGCGCCGCGCGTACTCGAACGCGAACCGCGCGATGCGCGTCGACGCGCTCTCGGTGATGATCTTCAGGCTCTCGACGACGCCGGGCACCACTTCGTGCTCGAGGCCCGAGTAGAGGTCCTCGGTGTTCTCGCGGACGATCACGAGATCGACGTTCTCGAACCGTGAGCGCACGTGCGGCAGGTTCGTGACCGGGCGCAGGTTCGCGTACAGATCCAGCGCCTTGCGCAGGCCGACGTTCACGCTGGTGAAGCCTTCGCCGACCGGCGTCGTCACCGGCCCCTTCAGCGCGACCTTGTTCCTCCTGATCGAGTCGAGCAGCTCCTGGGGCAGCGGCGTGCCGTATTTCTCGCAGCGCCGCGACGCCCGCGTCGTACGCGCTCCCACTTGATGTCGACGCCGGCCGCTCGATGATGCGCGTGACGGCAGCCGTCACTTCCGGGCCGATGCCGTCGCCGGGAATGAGGGTGATGGTGTGCGTCATGCGGCGCGCGTGCCGTCGCGCGCTTCCCAGAAGAGCAGCGCCAGGCCGCAGACGACGATGATGGAGCATGACGCGGTGCGATCAGCGCGTGCACCTCGCGGCCGGCGTAGATCGTCGCGGCGAACATCACCGCGGCCACGCGCGAACCGCGCGGCGAAGCCTGAGGGCCGCGGACCGAGCAGGCCCATCGCCAGCAGGCTGACGCAGCAGCAGCCCGCCGGAGACGTACGAGACGAGAAAGAACCGTGCGCAGGACCAGATCGGAGACGGGCGACGCGACCACGCCGATGATGATCGTGCCGCCGAACCAGAGAGACAAGGCGAGCACATACACATACCGCAGCGCAACCACTGCCGGTCATTATAATTTGTCTCTTGCGTGACACCATCCTCATGGCGCGACTGGTCCGACCGCGGCGTTCGCCGAGGCTGCTGCCGAACACAAGCCGATTCTGCTGTCCCTCGTCACGGCGTGGTCTGAAGAATGCGCCGCCATGGACGACGCCACATACGCCGATCCCGACGTCGTGCGCCGTCGCCGAGAGCCGCTTCGTGGCCATCCGCGTGGACGCGGATCGGCGGCCCGACGTCAACGAGCGCTACAACCTGGGCGGCTGGCCGACCACCGCGTTGCTGACGCCCGATGGCCACGTGCTGAGCGGCGGCACATATCTGGGTCCGGCAGATGCTCGCGCTGATGACGCAGGCCGCCGACGCCTGGCGCGATCGCGCCGACGAAATCCGCGAAGTACGTAGTGTCCGCCTTCAGGCGGACCGTGATCGAGTGATGCCCGGCTGCCCTCGACTTCGCTCCGGCCGAGGTCAGCCGGACCGTGGCGCCGTCGCCTGGTTCCGCTCATCTGCTCATCGAGCAATTCGATCCGGCGTACGGCGGATTCGGCACCGGCCCGAAATCTCCGCACGTGCCCGCCATGCAGCTTGCGATCGCGCTTGCCGATGAAGACGTCGAGGCCGAAGCCGACTTGCGGCACATCGTCGACGTCACGCTGGCCAGCATCGACGCCCTCTGGGACCCTGCGAGCGGCGGCTTCTATCGGTACGCCGACGCGCCGTGACTGGAGCCGCCCGGCCACGGAGAAGACGCTCGACGACAACGCCGCCGTCCTGGCGCTGCTCCTCGATGCGGCCGTGCTGCGCTCGAATCCGATCCTTGCCGGGAACGGGCGGCGGACCTCGTCCGCTGGGTGAAGCACGCGCTTGCCGCGCTTGACGATGACGCGGCGGGCGGATTCTTCAACAGCCAGGCGGCGGTGTCGCGCGCCGTGGATCGCGTCGATGTACGCCGACCGCAATGCCGACATGATCGCCGGGTTCATCCGCGCGGTCGGCGCTGTTCGACGATCCCTGGCTTCGCGATTTCGCGCTGAAGTCGCTGGAGGCGGTGGTGGTGCCCGGGTATGTGCCGGGCCAGGGCGTGGCCCACGTGCCTGGAACGCCGAAGCCCGGAGGCGAAGGCGTCCGCGGCCTGCTGGGCGATCAGGTGCGGGTGTCCTCGGCGCTGATCTGGGCGCATCTGGCCACCGGACAGCTGCCGTACTCCATGCTGGCCGCCGAGGTGATGCAGTTCGCGATTCGGACGATGTGGGACGGGACGGCATCCTGCTTCCGCGATCGCGCGGAGGCAGACGCGCCGCTGTGGCCCTTCGCGCTCAATTGCGAGGCGGCGTGCGTGCTCGATCGGCTGGCCACGATGACCGGCGACGCGTGCCTACCACGACCGCGCTGTCGCGATTCTGGGCACGCTGGCGCCGGAGTATCAGCGTCATGGAATCTTCGCTGCGCCGTACGCGCTCGCCATCAGAGAGGTTGTGGAGCGGCGCGCACGTACCAGGCCTCAATCTTTCGCACGTGGACTGGCATTTGGATAAAGATTGAGGAATGGATCTCGTTCCAGCGCTGAAAAACATCGCCACCCGCCTCCGCATCGAATCCATTCAAAGCACCACGCAGGCCGGCAGCGGGCATCCCTCGAGCTGCTGTTCAGCTGCGGAGATCGTTGCGGTCCTGTTCTTTCACGAGATGCGCTTCGATCCCAACGATCCGCATCGCGCCAACAACGATCGCTTCATCCTGTCGAAGGGGCACGCCGCGCCCGTGCTGTATGCCGCGTGGGCTGAAGCTGGCATCGTGTCCCGTGCGTCGCTGCTGGGTCTCCGGCAGTTCGACTCCGATCTCGAAGGCCATCCCACGCCGCGACTGCCGTGGGTGGACGTGGCCACGGGGTCGCTTGGCCAGGGCATCTGCGCGGGCGTGGGCACCGCGCTCAATGCGAGGCGCATCGCGTCCGACTACCGGACCTACGTGCTCCTGGGCGACGGCGAGTGCGCCGAAGGATCCGTGCTGGAAGCGGCGACGGCCGCCGAATTTCACAAGCTCAGCGGGTTGTGCGCCATCGTGGACGTGAACGGCCTCGGCCAGAGCCGGGCCACGATGTTCGGGCGGGATTCCGCCAGGCATGCGCGGCGGTGGAGCGCGTGCGGCTGGAATGCCGTGGAGGTTGACGGTCATGACATTCCGGCGCTGATGGCCGCGCTCGATGCAGGCGCGCCGCACGGAGGATCGCCCCACGGTGCTGCTGGCCCGCACGCTGAAGGGCAAAGGCGTGTCGGTGATGGAAGGCAAAGACGGGTGGCACGGCAAGGCGCTCACCCCGGAACAGGCGGAGGCTGCCATCAAAGAGCTGACGGCGCAGTTCGTTGACGGCGGATCGTTCGACGGTCCCGCGCCGCTCCAGGTTCGGCGCCCTGAATCGGAGGCGCCGAGCGAGCGTCCGCAGCTGCCACTCGTCCCGCCGGCGTACAAACTCGGGGAAAGCGTCGCCACGCGGGAGGCGTACGGCGTGGCGCTGGCGAAGCTCGGCGATGCCGACAGCCGTGTGGTGGCGCTTGACGCTGACGTGAAGAACTCCACGTTCAGCGACAAATTCGAGAAGGCCCATCCGGATCGCTTCTATCAGTTCTTTATTGCGGAGCAGGTGATGGTGGGCGCGGCGATGGGGTTGGCCGCGCGAGGCGCCCTGGCGTTTCCTTCAACGTTTGCGGCGTTCCTGACACGCGCCTACGATTTCATCCGCATGGCGGCCGTCAGCAACCTGAACGTCAAGCTGGCGGGTTCGCACGTGGGCGTGTCGATTGGCGACGACGGGCCGTCGCAGATGGGGCTGGAAGATCTGGCGATGATGCGCGCGCAGCCGAATTCACGGTCCTGTATCCGTGCGACGCGGTGAGCACGGAACGGCTGATGGCGCTGGCCGCCTATCACCCGGGGCCCGTCTATCTGCGGACCTCCCGCCCGAAGACTCCCGTTATCTACAAGAACGATGAGCCGTTCGAGATCGGCGGGTGCAAGGTTCTGCGCGAGGGCCCGAACGACGTCGCCACGGTCGTCGCGGCCGGCGTCACGGTGTTCGAGGCGCTGAAGGCGCACGACGAATTGCAGAAAGCCGGCATAGGCATCCGGGTCATCGATCTGTATTCGGTCCAGCCGCTGGACCGCGCGACGCTGTTGTCATCGGCGAGGCAGACGCGCAACAGGATTGTGACCGTGGAGGATCACTACGCGGCCGGCGGGATCGGCGACGCGGTGGCGGAGGCGGTGGGCGCCGAAGGCATCACGGTGTCCCGGCTGGCCGTCCGCGAGATTCCGCGCAGCGGCAAGCCGGAAGAGATGCTGGACAAGTTCGGGATCGGCGCCGCGGATATCGTCCGCGCATGCAGGGAGCAGTTGTAGGGCGCAACTTTAGTTGCGCCAACTTCCTACTTCAGCACTTCGCGGACGATGCCGTCGCGCTTGTTGAGGATGAACAAGCGGTTGTTCGGCCCCATGCCCATGCGCAGATCGGCGCGAGTGGCAGGCGGCTTTCCCTGGGCCGTGTTCTTCTCCTTGATCAGCTGCAGCAGCGTCTTCGTCTCGCCCTTGTCGTTGAACAGGACGCGGTGGAAGTTCTGGCCGCCGTCCGGCAGCTTGTCCGCGTCCACGTAAAAGATCTCGCCGCTCGGGTTGTCGCCGAACATCAGCTTGCCGGTCAGCTGCGGGACCGCCTTGCCGCGATAGGCGTAGATGCCGGTGGCCGCCAGGCGGGTGGAAGGGAACAGCGGGTCCGTGTGATCGAACTCGGCGATCGGATAGACCATTTTCGGATCGCTGCGCCGATCCTCGATGCCCACCTCACGGGTGAAATACCGGAAGCTGGCTTCCCAGACATTCCATCCGTAGTTGCCGCCCGCCTTGATCTGGTTGATTTCTTCGACCAGGTTCTGTCCGATTTCCGCTTCGAACATGTTGCCGTTTTTCGGATCCCACGAGAACCGCTGCGGATTGCGATGGCCGTAGGAATACACCTCGCCGAGCGCGTCCGGATTCTTCGCGAACGGATTTGACGCGGGGATGCCGTACTTGCCGTTGGCGCTGTTGCGGCCGAGCGGATCGATGCGCAGGATCTTGCCGAAGATCGATTTCAGGTTCTGCGCGGCATTGTACGGATCGCCGCCGCTGCCGCCGTCGGCCGATCCGATGTAGAGCAGCCCGAACTCGGCGCTTCCAGGCCGGGCGTGGGGATTGAACGCGATCTCGCCGCCGTTGTGATTGCCGAAGGGATGCAGAACGCGGAACAGCTCGCGTGGAGCGCCGCCGTCATACGCCGCCGCCTTCGGATTCCTTCGCGGTCCACTCCAGCAGGATCTCGTCGATGGGCCACCGCCGGTCCCAGTGGGACGAAGTCCGGCGTTGGCGTCATGTTCGTCGTATCGAGGTACGTATAGAACTTGCCGTAGCCGGGCGTGCCCGCCTGCGCAAACTGCGGATGAAACGCGAAGCTCTGAAACCCTGCCTCCGTTCCCCTAGGCACCACCGGATTGCCCCATTTCGCATCGTTGACATCCAGATACGGCGTGACCGTCTTGCCGTCGTAGCTGACGCTGTAGATCATGCCGAGCATCGTGTTGGCGAACATGCGCCGCGTGTCCGGCTGATCGATGAGCAGGTTGATGCGCGCCGGCTGACCATCAGGCGCGTCCGGGATCGTGGCGAACTCCGCGAAGCTCACCTTGATCACGCCTTCAGTGGCGGGGATCGGCTCCGGAAACGGGTTGTTGCTGCGTCCTGGGCCGGGCACGAACGGCACCTGGGGGCCCCGCCCGCGGCCGCCGCCCGGGAGACCCTGGCGTCCGTCCGGCGCGCCTTGCCGGCCGTCAGGCCCGGGCACGGGCGCAGCCGGCGCCTGCGCGAATGCGGACGAACTCATCAACACGAGGAGCAGGGCCGAGAGGGCGCGCGCATTCGATGGAATCATTTGATTTCCTTAGGTTTCTGGCGGAAAGACACCGCAGACTAAATGGGGGCCGACGCGAAGTCAAGCGGACGCTAGATCTCGATCAGTTTGCCCTTGCCGATGCGCACGTTGATCTGCGCGATATGGGGTTCCGCGCTGCCGGCGAAGTTCCGCTTTGCCTCGTACATCTTCTGGTCGGCCAGCGCCACCAGCTTGCGGGCCAGGTCGAAAGACGACCCGTCCGGCACCGCCACCGACAAATCGAACCGCTGCTCTGGAGTGATCGTCACTTCCTCGTCCAGCTTCATCATCCGGGTGCGCTCCTCGCGCAGACGGGCGCTCGCAGTACACCAGGCCGATGCTCAGCCGCGGCGGGTGGTCCTTGAAGCGCTCGTCCAGATCCTCCCAGCCGAACGAATCGACGATTTCGGTGTCGCGGCCCGCCACCATCCCCAGCTGGGTTTCGGTCACCAGGTTCCGCACGATGCGCAGAAATTCGTCGCCGCCCCAGCGGACGCCGATGTCCCCTCCGCGGTGCATGCGGAACAGCCGTCCCGTGGTGCTGAGGACCAGGTCTCCCAGCGTGTGCCCGTAGGTGTCGTTGTAGAACTTGAAGCGGTCGTGATCCACCAGCTCGATGCCGAAGCCGTTGCCGCGGTGCTCCTCCCGCAGCGTCATCATCAGCCGCTCCTCGCCCATCTCGCGGCGGTAGAGGAGCGTGCGGCCATCACGCCGCATCCGGCGCAGCAGCGCTTCGCGCTGCTCCAGTTCAACGCCCTTCTGGCGCAGCTCTTCGAGGACATGAAGAAAGACCTGGTTCCAGTCTTCGATTTTGTCGCCGATGGCCAGATCCAGCGTTTCAAACCCGGGACGGATGAGGTCCAGCTGAGGGGGGCTCAGCTTCAGCATCCGGGTCACGTAATCCAAGAGATAGCGGACCGATCCCGTCAGCTGCGCCTCGGTGGCGACGATTTCGGGCGGCAGTGGCTCGCCGCCTTTGTAAAGCGACAGTTTCTGGGACACAGGTTCTCTGCTCGGCGCGATCAGAGCAATACCGGGGCCAACGGAGCCCGCGGTGCGGGTTCCGGGTGCCGGGTTCAGGACCAGAACCAGGACCGCAGCACCGGAACCAAGAACCGAACGTGCACCCTGGTGTCAGGGGACTGACACGAACTTGTAGAAGTTGACAACGCGAACGCGCCCGATCTGCTCGGCGCGAACGGCGGCGTCCTGGCGAAATCGCTCGGCGAAGAGAGGCGGCTCGCTGGCGGTTTCCAGCGCCAGGTACGGCTCGTATCCAGCCGCTGCAAGATTGTGAAGCGTCGGCGGACATCTTGTCCGGCGGCATTTGGTCCCATCGGATGGTCTGGCGATGGCCGTAATAACGGATGCTTCCGCTGTGCTGGCCCGCAAAGACGACGGCGCTCTGGGGCAGATGGGCGTCGATCCATTCGCCTACGAGCGGGTACTTCGCCTCGAGATCCCACAGCCGGTACGACGTCCTGCCGCTGCAAGTAGAGGTGCGAAGCGGCGGCGCACGCGAACGCGACGGCAAGAACGCCGACGGGGATCAGAGCCCGCCGCCAGGCGGGCGCGGCCGTCGTGTCGGCCGTGACAGACAGCTCGCCTAACGCAGCCGCCGCCAGAATGAGAACAAGCAGAATCGCCGGCAGCACGAACCGGCTCGACTCCCAGTCATCGAACACCAGATAGAACAGATACGGCGCTGCGGAAGCGGCCGCCACGACAGAGATCTGCCATGCCCACTTGCGTTTTCGAAGCACCCATATCGACAGAGGCCACACCAGCCAGATCAGAAACGTATGGGAATACGTCAGCCACTTGCCAAAGTTGACGGCGTTGGCCATCAAGCGCGCGGTGGAAAGCTCGAACATGTAAGAGGCGGGCCCGTAGCCTGAAGTGCGCACGCTGCCGTACAGCACGAGGTTGATCGCCATCTGCAGCACGATGAACGCGAGCAACACCATCGCGTAGCGGATGGACTCCTTAAGAGGGCGATCCAGCGAAACGACGCCGATTGCGATGGCGGCGATGAGCAGCGCCGGCCGCGTCAGAAACGCCATCCCCGCGCAGACCCCACTCAAAATCGTCGATGTGGACGCCGCACGCTGGACGATCGACGATGGACGATGGACGATGGACGATGGACGGTGGACGATGCCGCTAAACCAGATGGCGGCAAGCAGCCAGCACGCCGCCGGCACGTCGCTCATCGGCTGCACGCCGTAGTCCACCATCAGCGGATCAACGGCCACCAGCAGCGCCGCCAGCAGCCCAAAAAGAGCCGCACCCACCTTCGCGCCTTGCATTACTCGGCGCTTCGGTGGGCAAGCCCGTCGCACCCGCCTTCGCGGCGCCGTCACCAGCCGCCGCTTCGGCGTGGCAGGCCATCGCACCCGTCGCACCTGACGCACCTATGAGGTATGCGAGCGCCATCGTGACGTAAGCCATCAGCAGCGGCACATAGAAGGGTCCCATCGGTCCGAAGATCCGGAACACGGCCATGACGATCGGCAGGCCAAGAGGGAACCTCGGGACTTCCGTATTCCCTCCGGGTCCGGCCACGTAGCCAAGCGGCGCCACGGCGCTCGAGGCGCCTTCGAACGGCAGATACGCCACGAGCGGTTGCGGTTGAGTCAGCCGGCCCGATGTGATGAGGGCCGACGTGCTGACGTAGCCGTAACTATCCAGGCCGCCGCATACCCGCACGTGATACGTGGCGTAGATGGCCGCCGCCGTCAGCAGCAACGCCAGCATGGCGCGCGTCGCGATGTACGAGGTATCGATCGTGAAGATCCACGCTCGCGCGGCGAGCGCGGCACCCAGCAGCAGCGCCGGGCGAGAAACCGAGTGCAGCCGAACGCGCAGGATTCCCCAGTCGTAGTCGATTCCACCGAGGGCAATGATCAGCAGCAGCACTGCCGCAAGAACGACGATGGCGGCGTCGAGGAGTTTTCGGGTCATGGGCTCAAGGCTCAAGGCTCAAGGGAAAGCGCGTGCTCGACGATCGGCGGCTCCGGCAGCGGCACCTGTGCTCCGGCGACGTAGCCGATGTGAGCCAGGCGTCCCTGGAACAGCGCTGTGCTGGACGCCAAGAACACCAGCCTGACCCAGAGGCGGGCCAGCAGATACAACTGGCTGACGAGAAAGCCGAGCCACATGAGGATGCCGCTTCTGCCGGCGCCGGGAGCAGCCAGGGCGTAGAGCCCGATGACCGCAATGAACAAGAGCGCGTTCAGCGCGTACAAGGCGGTCACCGCGCCAAGATTGCGCCGCACGAACCTCAGCCCGGCGCTGACCGCGCCAATCATGCTGCGCCGGTCTTCGATGACGGCGCGCGCCTTCGCGTAGTCGAAAATCACGTTCACCGCGACGAGCAGCAGGCCGAAGAGGCCGTAAAAACCGGCGCGCCAGAAAAACGCCGTGCGCTCCACGGTCACGTCACTGATGATGCTGCTCATAGAGATCGTCGAACAGCCAGGGATGGACGTATCGAAACAACACGTAATACGTCAGGCCCACGATGGGCGCGAGTCGCAGGAACCGTACGAAATACATCCCGCACGCCGAGAAGAACTCGTGCGCCCTGGTGGGGCGGTTGCGCGCGTAGCGATCGAGGATGCCGCCCGCGAGGAACAGCCACAACAGCAGATAGGCGCCACCCAGCATCAGCAGGCCGGCCGGCCGGTCGCCCTTGTCGAGCAGCGTGCTGATGTTGTCCAGCACCACGGCGAATCCGATCACGGACGGACCAAACGTCCGTGCGATGCTTCCGGCGGGCTGCGATGCCCAGTATTCGGTCCACCAAAGATAGTTCACGCCTCGCAGCGCCTCATCTGCGGCCAGGCTATGGCCAAGACTCACCGCGAAGCGAATCACGCAGTACCAGCGACAACGGCAGCGCCGTCAGCAGCGTGACGACGAAGACGCACGCGAGAATTGTGGGCGCGCCGTTGACGCGGCGCATGCCGTCAAGCGCCCCCGAGCCTGGCCTGCGCCTGAGCCTTCATACGAAGAACGCCCACGTGAGCAGCTGATCCTGCAGCCACACCATCCACGCGGCCGCCCATTTCGTGGCGGCGCGCGGTCCTTCGCGGCGCGATCGCGTAACTGTTGTTCGTGAAGTTGGTGTCCAGCAGCAGCACCTGATCCGGATCCACCTGCGCGGACACCGCTTCGGTGGCGTGCTCCAGCGAGATCAGCTTCCAGCGGTTGCCGCCGTCCCACGGCGTGCGCGTCTGGGCGCCATCGGCAAATGTCACCAGCACCGTGACCGGAAAGATGCCGTCGCCGTAGCGCCGTACCACGACGTCCGTGCGGTAGTTGTCTTTGCCGGCCGGCGACGCTCTTCACGCTCTCCACGCCGAAGTCGAACGTGGACGATCCGCGGTACACCTGATCGAAGAACGGCGTGAGATCTCTGCCGCTCTGCCTCGTTGGCGACCTGGAAAAAATCTTCGGGCTTGGGGTGCCTGAACTGCCATCGCTCGAAGTAGGTTGAAAGAATCCGCTGCATCATCGGCCACCCCAGCGCGCGCTCCAGCGTGTGCAGCCACAGCGGCGGGCTTCGAGTAGGTGATCGGCGTCTGGGATTCCCGGGCCAGTATTGATACGACGGGCGTCGACGGCACCTCGACGCGTGGCGCCGCCGCGATAGCTGGAAATGAAATTCGCCGAACGTGACTCTGTCCCACCGGATGTCCTTGAACGCCCACGGGATGAAGCCGCCGAAATAACGCCGCACCAGCCTGCCGCGGCCGCCGAAGTGCTCCGCATCCACGCGCGCGTTCACGAACTGATTGATGCCTTCGTCCATCCAGGCGTCTTCAAACTCGTTTGATGCCGACCATTCCGTAAAGCCATTGATGTCCCGTCTCATGCACGGTGGCATCGTCCAGGTCGGTGGACGTGGCGGGCATCAGCCACGCCGTTCCGGCGGTAAACAGCGTGGGATATTCCATCCCCTCGGCGCGGCTCTGCGCACGCAGGATCGACGATGGTGAGGTGGCCGTACGGATACGCGCCCAACCACTGGCCGTAGTAGCGCAGCGCAGCGCGCGTCGCGTCGAAGTGGCGCTCCGCCTGCGACATGTGCTCCGGCTGGATCATCAGGCGCATGTCCACCGGCGGCAGTCCCTCCTGCTTCGAAGCGCTGGCGCCGCTCCACGTAGTCCGGGCTCGTGGTCCAGGCGAAGTCGTGAACGTCTTCCTGGTAGTAACGGTGCGTCGTCGTGCCGTCCGGGTTATCGACGTGCTCGCGCTCCTCGCCTGTCGCGGCCAGCGGCCATCCTCGCGGCACGGTCATGCGGACGTCGTAGACGCCGTAATCGGAAAAAAACTCGGTCGCAGCGTGAAACTGATGGCAATTCCACTTGCCGTCGTTCTCGAGCACGCCGATCTTCGGAAACCACTGGCCGAGAAAAAAATAATGGCCCACCACACCGGTGCGTTCGACGGTGCGCGGAATCTTCGACGTCCAGGCAATATCGAGGGTGACCGACTGGTTCGGCTGCGACCGCGCGCCGGCAGCGTGACCGCCATCACCGTTCGGTCCTCCTCATTGCCGTCGTCAGGCGAGATGAAACGGATGGACGGCGTGAGGTCGCGGCCGGCAGTCAGCCCGCCGGTGACCTTGAAGCTCGAGACGTCGATCGCCGCGATCTCGTCGGCTTCCAGTCCTGGCGACCGAACCGGCCGCCGGCCAGCCGCTGTTCCTTCATGAACGTCGACTGGTTGTTCCGCCACGCGTTGTAATAGAGATGGAACTGCAGCTCGCTGGTGGCGGCGTTCGAGACGTTGGTCCAGACCAGCGTCTCGCGGCCGGTCAGGGTGCGGGCTGCCGCGTCCAGTCGTACGTCGATGGTGTAGTTGGCGTTGCGGGGCGAAAGCGGTCGCTGGACGGAACCCGGTGTCCGCTCCTGAGCGTAGGCTGACCCTAGAGTCAGCAACAGCAACGCAAGAACAGCAGGCGCGCGCACTGCGCAAATCATATAATTTTCCTATGATTCGCGTCCTCCTTTACGGCCTCGGTCCCATCGGCACCATGGTTGCCCGTCAGCTCGCCACGCGCGACGGGCTTCCGCATCGTCGGCGCGGTCGACGTCGATCCCGCGAAAGTGGGGCGCGACGTGGCCGAGATCGCCGGCCTCGAACGCCCGCTCAGGGTCAAGGTGGATCCCGACGCGGCCAAGGCGATCAAGAAGACGAAGCCGGACGTCGTCGTGTTGTGCACCTCTTCGTCGCTCAAAAGCGTCTTCCCGCAAATTGAAGGCGTGCTGAAACGCAAGGTGCCGATCGTCACCACCACCGAGGAGCTCAGCTATCCGGTGAAGCGGAACGCGTCGCTGGCGAAGAAGATCGATGCGATGGCGAGGCGCGCCAAGGTGGCCGTGTTGTCCACCGGCGTGAACCCCGGCTTTGCCATGGACGCGCTGCCGATTGCGCTGACGGCGGTCTGCGAGCGTGTGGAATCGGTCACGGTGCACCGCGTGCAGGACGCGCGGACGCGGCGCCTGCCGTTTCAGCAGAAGATCGGCGCGGGACTGACGCGGGCGCAATTCAGCAGGGAAGTGGAGCGCGGCACCATCCGGCACGTGGGGCTCGCAGAATCGATCACGATGATTGCAGACGCGCTCGGATGGAGGCTCGACCGCGTGACCGACGAGATCAAGCCGAAAATTGCGGAGGCCACGGTGTCCAGCGAGTTTCTGGCGGTGGATCGCGGGCTATGTGAGCGGCATCATCCAGGACGGCGTCGGCTACCGCCACGGCACGCCGGTGGTCACGCTGCACATGGAGGCGTACCTCGGCGCCCCGGAGTCGTATGACACCACGATCATCGAGGGCATCCCTCGCCTGACGATGACGGTGCAGGGCGGCATTCCCGGCGACATCGCCACCACGTCGATTGTCGTGAATTCGATTCCCAAAGTGCTCGACGCGGCGCCGGGCCTGCAGACGATGCGGCATCTGCCGCTGATGTCGTACTTTGGTGGATCGAGATAGGGAATTGAGGCAAAATCGAGTTCTCCAGCCAATTTACCAGAGGGGGCACCTTGCGTAAGAGCGCCGCCGTCATTGCCGTTTCGGGCCTCGTCGGATTGTCCGTGTTGGGCATCAGAGCGCAACAGACTGCGCAGAGCCCGCCCACGTTCCGCGCGGGCATCAACTACATCGAGCTGCCGGTGCGTGTCACCGATCGGCAGGGCAACTTCGTCCGTGATCTGAATCAGGCGGACTTCCAGGTCTTCGAGGATGGCTCGAAGCAGGACATCTCGATGTTCCACCTCGTGGATGTGCCGGTGCCGGACCCGAAGAAGCCGTTCCTGGAGCCGGCCGCCGGGACCGCTGGGGCCAGGCCGTTCGTGCTGCATGAGGGGGAGTCGGTGGACGGCCGCGTGTATCTGTTCGTGCTGGACGACTACCACATCCTGCCGCAATACACCTTTCAAGTCAGGAGCATCATCGAGTCGTTCATCAAGAAACGCATGGGGCCGCAGGACATCGCGGCGGTGGTGTACACGAGCATCACGCGCGGACAGGATTTCACCAGGGACCGTACCGCACTGGTTTCGTCCCTCGGGCGTTTCAGGGGAGCGCTGGACGCCCTGGAACCGGGCGGAACGCAAGTAGTGAAGGCGGTGGCCGCCCTGGACAAGATTCGCGGCAGTTCCGTGGAACTCGGACGCATTCGCGGGCGGCAGAAGGCCCTGGTATTTGTCAGCTCCACGCTGGGGTGTGTCACCCAGCGGCAGCTGATACCGGACACGAGGACGACCACCCCCACCGGACTGGTGAGCGGAACCGGACGTGTGGTGAACACGCCAACACCGGACACCACTGCATCGCGCTGTTTCGAATCGTTGTGGGACTCTGTGAGAGTGGCCACGCAAGCCAACGTGAGCATCTATTCGTTCGACCCCACGACGCTTGGAAGTCCCGGCTGGGTGAGCCCCAGTATTGACGGGCGCGGTGGGCCGGAGGCTGCGATGCAGCAGGCGCGGGCGTCAGAGTCCAACTCTGTGAGGACGTTCGATGGGATGCGCGTGCTGGCCCAGGAAACGGGCGGCTTCACGGTGGCCAATGTGAACAACTTCGAAAAGGCGCTAGACCGGATCGTCCGCGAGCACAGCGCCTATTACCTGATCGGGTACTACTCGACCAACGACAAGGCCGACGGCCGGGTGCGCAAGAACGCCATCTCGCTGGGCCGCGCCGACGTGCAGGTGCTGTATCGGCCCACGTACACGGCGCCGAAGGAGTAGTGCAAGGTCCGGCGTCAATGCTCAGATGCGTCCATCGTCCACTGTGAGTCCCAATTCTCGTCATCGCGGGCGCCGCCGATCTTCAGTGCATGCCGGCGCTGAGCGCTGGCCCAGCGCGCCACAGGCGCCCTCGCTTCGCACGGTCATCGATCGCCTGCACGCGTATCTGTCCGATTACGCCGTGCGCCTTCCTGCCACGATTGCCACGGAACATTACGAACAGCAGTGCGTCGGCAACGCCCGCGTGCCGGTGGGGGTGAGGCGCGCGCTGGTCCTCGAGTCCGAATTCGGCATCATGCGGATGGAAAAGCCCGCCGGATGGCTGGGGGTTCGAGACGTGCAGAGCGTGAACGGCACAACGGTGACCGATCGCGCGGAACGGCTGCAGGCTCTCTTCCGGGACCCTTCCGCGAAGAGGCTGGAGCAGGCCCGGCGGATTGCGCATGGAAAATGCGCGGTTCAATGTGGGGCCCATCCGCCGAACGATCAACGATCCTGCGGTCGTGCTTGCGCTGCTGGATGCCTCTGACGGATCGCGCATGCGGTTTTCGAAAGCCGGCGATGCGACGATCGACGGCATCGGCGCCTGGATCATCAAATTCGATGAACGGCGCCGGCCCACGCTCATCCGAAGCACCACCGGCGCGATCAGCCCGCCAAAGGGAGGGCGTGGGTCGATCCGCCACAGGGCGCCTGATGCGCGCCGAGCTGACGCTTGACGCGCCGGCCCGAACGCTTCGGCCAGGCCACACTCGCAGGTTTCACGGCCACGATCGTCGTGGACTTTGCGGAAGAGCCGCGGCTTGGCTTCTGGGTGCCATCGAAGATGACCGAACGCTATTCATCGCTTCCGTGCTCGGGTGAAGCCACGTATACGAACTACCGCACGTTCGGTGTGCAAACCAGAATCATCCCCTGAGCCGTGAGCCCTGAGCCCTGAGCCTTTCTGTGAAACCTGCGCCGTTGCACGCCTCTAAGCTGCGTGCAAGGAGGCATATGGCCACAGCACGAGGCATTCAGCGGCACCCCATCTTCAAGCTCGGCAAGAAACCGGCGAAGCGCGACCGGCGCAATCTTCCGCTCGCATCGATCCTTCGCGCGCCGGTGACGCTCCCCGAGGAGTACGACTTCGACACCTCGCACGCCGGCGTGCCGACGCCGGTCTTTGCGAACGATCGCCTCGGCGATTGCGTGATCGCCGGCCGCGCGCATCAGACGCTGCGGTTCGAGCTGGTGGAGCAGCGCAAAGTCATCCGCATCACGGACGGGGAAGTGGTGCGCGAGTATTTTCTCGAAACCGGCGGCATCGACAGCGGCCTTGTCGTCCTCGATTCGCTGAACCGGTGGCGCAAGCGTGGATGGATCGCCGGCGGCGGGCGCTATTACATCGCGGCGTTCGCCGAAGTCGATCGCCGCCTGCCGAGCCAGGTGAAGCAGTCGGTGTTTACGGAGCTGGGCGTGGGCCTCGGGCTTTGGCTGCCGCTCACTGCGCAACGCGAGTTCGAGGCGGGGAAGCCGTGGATCACCGTGAGCGGACCAGGCTCCACGCCCGGGAGTTGGGGCGGCCACTACGTGTACGTGACCGGGTACACCACCCTCGGTCCCACGTGCGTGACGTGGGGCCGGAAGCAGCAGATGTCGTGGGGCTTCTTCGGAAGGTATTGCGACGAGGCCTATGCCGTCATCGACGCCCTGGACACGCCGAAGACCCGCCGCGGGCTGGATCGCTCGAAAATCGAGCGATTCCTGAAAGGATTGTGACAACGGCGGCTGGCGGGCATTGCTCTTGCAACCCGGCAGGTATGACTAACTTTTTTGTCTACATGATCGGCGTCGTGATTGTCATCGGCGGCCTGGCGTATGGATTGAGCGTGGCCGGGCTTAGCCCTGTTTGGATTGGGGTGGCGGCTGCGGTGCTTCTGGGCCTGGGCCTGATGGGTGCCATCGTGAAGACACGCCAGAAAGAGCCGTCCTAAAACACGTCATCTTGCGGGTCCGGGAGGACGGCCTGATGCCCGGGACACACGTCGAACGGTCCTGTTCCAAGCAGGAAGTAATCCTCGTACACGTTCGCCGGGCCGTCCGTTGTCTCGAGCTTGCACGCGTCGGCGGCGCGCATGCCGCTCGCCCGGCATACCGCAATCTTTTCCACGTCGCTGGGTGGTTGGAACCAGGACGGCATCCGGCCGGCGGTGGCTGCCTTCATGAAGCGCGCCCACGCAGGCACCGCCACCGTGGCGGCGAAGCCGCGGTTCATGATCTTGCGATGGTCGTCATAACCGAACCAGACGCCGGTCACGATCTCCGGCGTGTAGCCCACGAACCACGCATCGCCGTAATCGTCAGTGGTGCCCGTTTTCCCGGCGGCCGGCAGCTTGAATCCCTCCGCGCGGGCGCCGCTTCCCGTCCCGCGATTCACGACGTCCGCCAGCATGCTCGACATGAGGAAGGCGGTGCCGGCGCGCACGGCGCGATACGGCTGGCGCTCCTGTGACGCCTGCCAGATCACCTGCCCAACACGGTCCTCAATCCGGGTAATCAGAATGTGCGGCGCGATGATTCCTTCGTGGGCAAACGCGCCGTACGCCGACGTGAGATCCGCCAGCGACACGTCCGCGGTGCCGAGGGCAAGCGACGGCACGCTGGGCATCGGCGACGAGATCCCGAGGCGGCGCGCGTAGTTCTGCGTCGTGCTGATGCCCACCATCTGCATCAGCCGCACGGCGGCGCGGTTGCTGGACACGGTGAGCGCCTGGCGCAGCGTGTAACTGGCCGCCTCGTGATCGCCGGCGGGCAGCCAGGCGCCTTGCGCCGTGCTGATAGGTGTGTCCATGTCGGTGACGAGGGAGCTGGGCGAGTAACCCTGCTCGATGGCCGCGGCGAAGAGAAGGGGCTTGAACGCCGACCCCGGCTGCCGCTGCGCCTGGATCGCGCGGTTGAACGGGCTCTGATGAAAGTCTCGGCCCCCTACCAGCGCCAGCACTTCGCCGGTCCGCGGATCCAGGGCCACCAACGCGCCCTGGAGCGGTGCCGCGGCGGGTGCCGGATCTTTCTTGGGCGGATCGATCTGGTCGAGCCGGCTCGTGATGACGCGCTCGGCTTCGGCCTGGAGCGCCGTGTCGATTGTCGTGTAAATGCGGAGACCGCCGCGAAGGACATCGGCCTGCCCGAACTGCTTCATCACCTGCTGGCGAACCGCTTCCATGAAATACAAGCCCGCGCCGTTGCCGTCAGTATGGCTGGCGTCGAGTTCATTGTGGCCGGTGTCCGCCGTGAGCGTGACAGGGGACCCCAGTGCCGCTTTGAACTCGCTGTTGGACAACGTGCCTACCTCGTGCATTTCCACGAGCACGGTATCCCGCCTGGCTCTTGCGGCGTCAGGAGCGATGCGCGGCGAACAGATTCCCGGGCACTTGATGATTCCCGCCAGCAGGGCCGCTTCGGGCACGTTCAGCTCGGCGGCGGTCTTTCCGAAATAACCGCGCGCGGCGGCTTCCACGCCGTAATGTCCGTCACCCAGATAGATGCGATTGAGGTAGGCCTCGAGAATCTCGCGCTTGCCGAACCTCCGCTCCACGCGCAGCGCCAGGAGCGCCTCGCGGACCTTCCGCTCAAGCGTGCGATCGCGGGTGAGTGCCACTTGGCGCACCAGCTGCTGCGTGATCGTGCTTCCCCCCTGGCGCATGCTCTGTTGTTTCAGGTCCACGTACAGCGCGCGCGCCATCCCGACCAGGTCCATCCCGATGTGCTTATAAAAGGATCGATCCTCGGCTGCGAGCACGGCGGAAATCATGGCGGGTGAAACATCGTTCAGCGCTGACATCGGTGCGATCTTCGCTGGCGAATGAAAAGACCAGACGATCGTGGCGATCGTACACAAGCGACGCTTGAGGCGCGGTGTCGATTTGCATCTCACGGGAGACCGTATTGAGGCCGGTGGCGAAGCTCTGCAGCGATCCAAGACAGAACATCAGGGCTGCGGTAAAAAGCGACCACGCAAAACAGGTGGCACATCGTTTCGCGCGCGTCATTCGTTTCACATAGCTAGATACTGCAAGCGAAAGACCATATTTTCGAGTTGGCACGCGCGTTGCTCTAGATTTCAGTGACTTTTACTTCCACGTTTTGCATTCTGCGAAACGTAACTCTCTCGCCCATGTGACGGGAGGCAGCAACGCCTCCCGGCCCACCTTTTGCTCCTAGAATGAGATATGAAAAACCGAGCTCCGAAGACCGTTCAGCGAGTGCGCAAATTGCTCAAGGGCATCCCGGTTGGGATGTTGACCACCCGCACCACTGAGGGAGACACGCATAGCCGGCCGATGCTGGTTCAGGATGTAGATGACCAGGGCTGGCTGTGGTTCATGACCGATCGGAGCTCGCGAAAGGCCTGTGAGTTGGCGCGAAACCCCGATGCGTCGGTGGTGTTTCAATCGCCGCGTGGCGACCGGTATCTGTCGGTGCAGGGCACCGCTGTCGTGGTACAGGACGATCTCAAGGTGAAGAAGATCTGGAATCCGACGTACCGCGCCTGGTTCCCGAAAGGACGACGGGACCCGGAAATTGTCCTCGTAGCCCTGCGCATCGCGCGCGTGGACTACTGGCTGGTGCCGCGGAGCCGCTTGGCGCGCGTGGCGGGTGCCGCCAAGGCGGTGGTCACACGCGCGGCGACACGAACCGGGCGGCCACGGCACCCTCCAGCTGGCGTGAAAAAGGAGTACGGCACCTTTTTCATGAAAAAGGTGCCGTACTCCTTTTCTTGTATATTGCGGCCATGAAACGCGCCCTCTCAGCGTTCGTCCCGGCCGCCTGGGTTCTCGGGCTCCTGTGCGTGCACGCGCCTATGGCGAGCGCGCAGGCACCGTCTCATCGCCTCTACGTCAGTGTGATAGACGGCGCGGCGAAACCGATTGCCGGGCTGACCAGCACCGATTTCGCGGTCATCGAAGGCGGCGTCCAGCGCGAAATTACGCGGCTGTCTCCGGCCAACGATCCCATGCGCCTGGTGCTGCTGGTGGACAACAGCGAGCCGATGCGCTCGTCCATCGAGGACGTCCGCCGCGCCGTTCAGGCCTTTATCGACGGCATCGGGCCTCAGCATGAAATCGGGCTCATCACGTTTGGCGACACCCCCGTCATCAGGCAGGAGCCCAGCACCGATCACGTCAAGCTGAAGGAGATGGCGCAGAAGATCACCACCCGCGGGGGCACGATGTTCATCGCCGCCGTGATGGAGATGTACGGCCGTTTCCTCAAAAATGCCGGCGACCGCTGGCCGATGTTCATCATCATCACGTCGGACGGACCAGAGGTGAGCGGAAACGTGGATCCCAAGCGGCTGACGGCCATGATGCAGGAGATGCAGCTCAAGGACGTCGTCGTGCATTCCATTGTGATGTCCACGATGGGGCGCGGTGTGGAAGTGGCCGTGTCGCAGGCGCTGGTGCAGGCCACCGACGGCCATTACGATTCGATCAGCGCATCGAGCGCGCTCACGCAGAAGCTCACCGCACTGGCGGCGGCCATCACCACGGAGTTCGACCGCACCGATGATGAGTACCTGCTGGAGTACTCGAGCCCCGTGACCGACCCGAACGCCCAGCTGAGCGTCGCCATCAAACGCGCGGATGCCAAAGTTTCGGTCTCACGCGGCGTCCGCATTCGTTAAATTCCACGGCTCACATCTAACACAGAGACACGGAGACACAAGAAATTTTCTTTAAAAGAAAACTCTGCGCCCCTGCGTCTCTGCGCTGAGATTCAGCGAATGCTGCCGCTTGAACTAGAGCAGGGTGCTGTTCAGGGCGCGGACGATGAGGGTGTCCTGGCGGAAGCGGTCTTCGAGGTGGCGGCGAAAGCCGGTCCACCAGGCGCGGTCCAGTGTGTCCGTCATGACTTCGAAGATGACGATGTCGTCACCCTGTGTTTCGCCGGTGGAGTCGTCTTTCCAGACCCCGCGCGCGGGTGCGCGCGTGTACGCCGTCACGCCGCCGAATCGATCCGCGAGCTCACCTCTGAGCTTGATGTAATCGTGGGCTTCGAATGGGTGTCCCTCGTTGTCGTAGAGCGGCAACAGAATCTGAATCAGGTAGGTCATCGAGCCGGTCATTTCAAGCCCGCGCCCTTGCCTGCTGTGGCCGAGACGAGCGTCAGCGGATCGACGTTGGCGCCCTGGAGCTTCACGCCCCAGTGGAGATGGGCGCCGGTGACGCGGCCGGTGGCGCCCACTAATCCCACGACCGTGTCCGGCTCAACCGTGTCGCCTTCGTGCACGCGAAGCTCCGACAAGTGCGCGAACAGTGAATACAGGCCGTCGCCGTAATCGATGATGACGGTGTTGCCCGTGAAATACAGAGGCTCGGCGAGTACCACAACGCCGCGGTTGGCGGCGCGAATCGGCCTGCCCGACGGGCTGAGAAAGTCGGTCCCCGTGTGGGGGCTGCGGGGCTGCCCGTTGAAAAAGCTCCGAGTCCCGAAACTGCTGGTGGCGGTGTCGTCCACCGGCAGGAGAAACGTTCCGTTCCATTTCCGCGGCGTCGCCCGGCCCCAGATGGCAGAGGTTTTCTTCGCGTCAGCTGCGATTTGCGCCAGTGCCTCCGCCGGCGGCGTCACGAACGCTGCTGGGACGGTAAGCCGTCGAACGGGAAACTGCTTGGGCAGCACCCGGAGGGTGGCGCCGGACGACATCCGGTAGGTTCCCGGTTTCGTCGCCAGATCGATCCCCACCAGGTCCTTCCACGTTTTTCCCAGGACAGTGACCTCGCCGTTCACCGGGATCACCTCTCCTGGATGGCCGGTCACGACCACCGCGCGCGGCGCTTGGGCGGGCGCCGATGTGGCCAGCAGCATGGCGGCGGAAACGAGGCAAACGATCGGGAGAAGCCTCACATCATCATTGTGCGCCAGTTTCGCTCCACGTAAATCACTTGTCATCCCTCGACGCCAAGGTTGCCCAACTCAGAGGACGCGCCGCCAAATTCCGAGGAGTTTTAGCGGGTTTGTGCGGCATGCGCATTGCACGGCGTCTCGCGCATGGATGATCAGAAACCAACTCGTCGTGAATTCTGCACCACCGCAGTCTCGTTCGTTGCCATCGGAACGCTGTTGGAAAGCTGCGGAGGCAGCCCCACTTCGCCGAGCAATATTCCCGCGCTGTCAACGATCACCGCCAGCGTCGCCAACAACGCGATTTCGCTGACCTTCGACGCCGGTTCTCCGCTGGCCTCGGTGGGTTCCGCCGCGCTCGTGCAGACGTCGGATCGGGAAATTTTCTTGTGGCCCGCGTCGGCGCAGGACACGTTCAACGCGATGACGGCGATCTGCACGCACGAAGCATGCACCGTGGAGCGCTATCAGTCGGGCACGTTCACCTGTCCCTGCCACGGCTCCCAATACAACACGAGCGGAGCAGTGGTGAAAGGACCGGCGCCCGCTTCGCTGCGCCGCTTCAACACGTCGTTCGCCAACAACGTGCTCACGATCAGCCTTGAGTTGTACGCACGTTCGGCGCGTCGCTACGAAAACGCTGCCGTGGTCCTTCGTGATTCCCCGAATCTTCTCTTCATGTTACAACCTGCCCATGCCTCCACACGCTTGTCGGCCTGCGGTTCTCTGGGCCGTGCTGGCGATGCTCGCGGCCGGTCGCTCATGTGCTTGGCGCAGGATCACTCGGGCGTCTATCCCGCAGATGGACATGCAGAACGGCGCGCTGCTGTACGGCGCGAACTGCGCGCAGTGCCACGGCGTCACCGGCGACGGCGTTCCCGGCGTCGATCTGAAGGCGGGCATCCGCCGCGCGGCCACCGATCGAGGATCTGGCGCGGTTGATCACCACCGGCATTCCCGGCACCGCCATGCCCGCGACGCGGCTCGGCCTCGCCGAGGCGAAGGCGCTGGTGGCGTATCTGCGCTCGATGCGCGATTTCAACGCGCCCGCGGTGATGGTGGGCGATGCCGCGCGCGGGCAGCGCGCTGTTCGATGGAAAGGGCGGCTGCACCAGCTTGCCACCGCGCGGATGCTGACGGGATCGCGGGTGGCGCCGGACCTGAGCGACATCGGCGCGACGCGCGGCGCCGACGCCTTGTGGCGATCGCTGCTCGATCCTACCAGCGCGATGCGTCCGATCAACCGGCCCGTGCACATCGTCACCGAAGAACGGCAGGACGATCAACGGCCGGCGGCTGAACGAGGACACGTACTCCGTGCAGATCATCGACGATCACGAGCAGCTGGTGTCGCTGATGAAGAGCGATGTGCGCGAATTCACGGTGCTGAAGACCTCCGCATGCCGTCGTACAAGGACAAACTGACGCAGCAGGAGATTGCGGACATCGTCAGTTACCTCGTCTCGCTGAAAGGTGGGATCTGAATGCGCCGCCGGATGTCTCGCTCTGCTGCTCTTTGCTGTCTCGCTGCTGATGCGCCGCGGACGCCGCGTGCCCAGGTCACCGCCGAGCGCCTTGCGAAGGCCGCCGGCGAGCCGCAGAACTGGCTGACCTATTCCGGCACCTACATGAGCCAGCGCCACAGCGCGCTGAAGCAGATCACGACCGCCAACGCGAAGAACCTCGAGCTGAAGTGGGTGTTTCAGGCGCAGTCGCTGCAGACGTTCGAAGCCACGCCGCTCGTCGTCGACGGCATCATGTACCTGACGCAGGCGCCCAACGACGTCGTGGCGCTCGATGCGAAGACCGGCCGCGTGTTCTGGATCTATCACTACGTGCTGCCGCCGACGCTTAGCGTCTGCTGCGGCCAGATCAATCGCGGCGTCGCGATCCTCGGCGACACGCTGTTCATGGGCACGCTCGACGCGCACCTCGTGGCCATCGACGCGAAGAGCGGCAAGCCGATCTGGAACACGAAGGTGGCGGACAACGCGCTCGGCTATGCGCTGACCGTGGCGCCGCTGGTGGTGAAGGACAAGGTGATCGTCGGCGTGGCGGGCGGCGAGTACGGCATCCGCGGGTTCATCGCCGCCTACGACGCGCGACACCGGCAAGGAAGCCTGGCGCTTCCACATCATTCCCGAACCCGGCGAGCCGGGCAACGACACCTGGGCAGGCAACAGCTGGGAGCACGGCGGCGGATCCGTGTGGGTGACCGGCTCCTACGATCCGGCGCTGAATCTCACGTACTGGGGCACCGGCAATCCGGGACCCGATTGGAATCCCGCGCAGCGCAAGGGCGACAACCTCTACACGGACAGCGTGGTCGCGCTCGATGCGGACACGGGCAAGCTGAAATGGCATTTCCAGTTCACGCCGAATGACGGCTACGACTACGACTCGGTGCAGGTCCCGGTGCTGGTGGACGCCAACTGGAACGGCGCGCCGCGCAAGCTGATGATGTGGGCGAATCGCAACGGGTTCTTCTACGTGCTCGATCGCACGGACGGAAAGTTTCTGTTCGGAAAGCCGTTCGTCAAGCTGAACTGGGCCAGCGGCCTCGATGCGAACGGCCGGCCCATTGCCACGCCTCAACCGCCCGGCGCCGAGACATTTCCCGGACTGGCCGGCGGCACCAACTGGTTCTCGCCCTCGTACAACCCGCGCACCGGGTTGTTCTACATCTCCGCGTGGGAGAACTATCGAAATATCTTCCAACCGATTCAACAGGAGTATCAGGCGGGACGGCATTCAGCGGCGGACGCGGGGCCAGCCCGATCGCCGGCGTCGCCAACGTTGCCGACGCTGCGCCGCGGGCCCATCAACACGTGGACCGAAGCGCTGGGCACCGGCGTCGTGATCGCGCTCGATCCGAAGACCGGCAATCAGGAATGGCGGTATCCGATGACCGACGTCACCGACGCCGGCATCCTGACGACGGACTCTGACGTTCTGTTTACGGGCAGCCGCGAAGGGCACTTCCACGCGCTCGATGCGCGCTCCGGCGCGCTGCTCTGGAAGACGAGCCTTGGCGGCCCCATCTCGTCCGGCCCGATGACGTATATGGTGGAGGGCAAGCAATACGTGGGCCTTGCCGCGGGGAACGGATATTTCGTCTTCGCACTGAGGGACTAGATCATTGGAGATTGCGTGATAGGCGATTTGGCGATTGGGTGGGTGACTGGCGATAAAATGGGTGATTGGGTCGGCGCCAGGCACAATCGATCGCCAATCCCCAATTTCCAAATCACGCCTCCAATCACGCGTACGCCAATCACCCAATCTTCAATGTCTCCAAAGAGACCCAAGCTGGCCGCCCATGAAGATGTAGATGGCGCAGATGGTTCCCTCGCCGATGACGACGCCCAGCAGGCATTTCTTCAAGTCCACTTTCAATGCCCCGCAGACGTAGCAGACCACGTCGGTGGGCGCCAGCGGGAAGAAACTCCACAGGATGACGATCGGCAGCTCGCGCCGGCGAAGCAGGCCGCGCAGCTGCGAAACCTGCCGCGCGTACCGGCGCTCGAAAAACGCGTCGAAGCGCATCGCCTCGGCAAAGTAATAGACCGCGGCTGACGACACGACGATCCCGGCGATGGTCAACACGTAAAGAGGCACGGGCGGCAGCACCAGCATGCCCGCAAGCACCAGATACGTGGCGGGCACCAGGGTGAAGCCTCGTATGCAGCCAAGTGCAAGGTAAACGGCGGCCACCCCCCACAGGGGCGCACCTCTCAGGGCGTCCAGTGAAGTCCGAACCCATTCCGGCCGAAACAGGTAGAGAGAGAGGCCGATAGCCAAGGCGAAAACCCAAACCACGAGTCCGAGCCGGCGAAAAAGTAAGTGGTCCATTTTGAGAATCGTGGATTGATTTCGCGACACTGTGTCTGGGGACCTGACCGAAAACTGCGCGTCAGAGGCCCAATCAAGGGCGAAGCGGCTGGCACGCCCGATGCTCTATAGGTGTATATGAAGACTGATGCTAAGTTCCTCCAGTTGATTTCGTCGGTCGTGGGATTGTCGTTCGGGATTGGAGTGGCCACGGCGGGATGTCTGCCCCAGGTTGGCATTGTCCTGCATCATCTGGTTGATCGGCGCGATCGGCATCTCGATCGCCATGACGCCGATCAGCTTGTTGCGCGGATCGAAGACCGGCGTTGCAAGGAAGCTCGCCGGCATGCCCGCCACCGAGTAGATGGCTCAGATCCTCGAACGCCACCTTGCCCGGCTCGGTGAATGCCGTCGCGGCGCGGAACGCCCGGCCGAGGCCGCTGTCCGCGAGCTCGCCGCCCTCGGCGAAATTGCGGGCGAAGTCGTCGTTCTTCATCACCGAGTAGACGAGGTTCCCCTTCGGATCGAGCAGGAACAGGTCGCGAATAGCCGCGCGCTTCGAGCTGGCGGCGGAAGTTCGGATGCACCTTGGCATGGAGGAAATCGTAGTTCCACTTCTTGGCGCCTGCCGCCGTCGCGGGCGTGTCGAGCGCCTGCCGCTGAGCCGGCGGCATTCGGGTTGTTGTCGATGTAGTTGCCGCGCAGCGTCGCGATCGGATCGACCGGCGGGCTTCGAGGTCGCGAACTGCCCCCAGCCGATGGCGAAGTCGCGCAGTGTCGTCTGCACGCTCTCCGCCGCAGCCTGGTTCACGAGGTCCGACTGGATGGTCTCGAGGTAGGTCTCGAACGACTTCGGCCCGGTCGCCGGCAACCATCTGCATCTGCCGGATGCTCATCTGGTCGACGGTGTTCGAGCCGATGAGGTAGCTGGCGATGCCGACGCCGGCGCTGACCAGCAAGGCCGAGCCGACCAAGGCCAGTGGCAGCTTCTGCGCAATCTTGAACTTCGGAAGCCAACCCATGCCCAACTCTCCCCCGAGTGGCGGCTTCGCAGGGGGCGGAAACGGCGAAGGCGGCTGGACCTGATCCTGCCCGCCGTCACGCCGACCTCATCCCCCAAGGCCCGTGCACGACTGCGCAGAGATTAGGCATCGCGCGATTAATTTCGTGTTACGGAACGATGCGCACCGACCTCAGCGTTTCCGGGCATGTAGTCGATTACATCAGGCCCAAAAACAAAGGCCGCCCGAAGGCGGCCTTGACTGTTTCCAGCGCTGACGCTTGCCCGCTCAGGACAGCGCGCCGATGACCGCTTCGATGCGCTTTTTCATCGTGTCGGCGTCGAACGGCTTGATGATGTAATTGTTGACGCCGAACGAGATCGCTTCCTTGACCTGCTCCTTGTCGGAGCGGCCGGTCGCCATGATGAACGGCATGCTGGCGGTCTTGGGGTGCTTGCGGATCACGCGCAGCAGCGTCAGCCCGTCGATGTCCTCCATGTTCCAGTCCGAAATGATCAGATGGACATTGGACTTTTCGAGCTTGCCGAGCGCATCGCGGCCGCTACTTGGCTTCGATGATGTCTTTGAAGCCGAGCTGGGTGAGGATGTACTTGCAGATGCCCCGCATCGACTGCTGGTCATCGACGATCAGGACGCTGACATCGCTGGCTTTGGGCATTTACGCAGAACCTTCTAGCTGCCCAGATACGTACGCGGCACGTGCCGTCAAACCTAGGCAAAAAGCGTTACCAATTCCCTCAATCCGACGCCCGCGTTAGGCTGCGGACTTCAGCCTGGTGAGCGCCGCGGCGAGCCTGGCCGCGATCACTTCGACCGGCGCCTGCTCGACCACGGCGCCCTCCTCGAACGCCACGCGCGGCATGCCATAGACCAGCGCCGAAGCCTGGCTCTGCCCGACCGTGTAGGCGCCGGCATCGCGCATCAGCTTCAGCCCGCGCGCGCCATCGCGGCCCATGCCGGTCAGGATCGCGCCGACCGCCATCGGCCCGACGGTCTTGGCCACCGACTCGAACAGCACGTCGACGCTCGGCCGGTGGCCCGACGTCAGTTCGTCCTGCGTCAGCCGGCACTTGAGCTGGCCCGAGCTGCGCTCGACCCGCAGATGCCAGTCGCCGCGCGCCACATAGGCGTGCCCGGCCTCGAGCGGCATGCCGGTCCTCGGCCTCGACCACGCTGATTTCGCTGAGCTCGTCGAGCCGCGCCGCAAAGCGCGTGGTAAAGCCCGCCGGCATGTGCTGGGCGATGACGATCGGCGGGCAATCGGCCGGCATCTGGCTGAGCACCGCGCGGATGGCTTCGACCCCGCCGGTCGAGGCGCCGATCGCGATCAGCGCGCCCTCGCGGCGCCGCCGCGGTCCGCAGCCGGCACTTGGCGCCGGCGGCCCGCATGGCGCGACGCCCCGCACATCGCGACTTGGCCGCCGCGCGCACCTTCTCGCGCAGGTTCGCGCCGAACGCCTCGAGCCCGCCCGCGAGGTCGGCGATGGGCTTGGCGACGAAATCGACCGCGCCCAGTTCGAGCGCCAGCAGCGTCTCGCTCGCGCCCTTGGTGGTCAGCGTCGAGACCATCACCACCGGCAGCGGATGGAGCCGCATCAGCTTGTCGAGGAACTGCGAGCCCGTTCATGTTGGGCATTTCGATGTCGAGCGTCACGACGTCCGGGCTGCAGCGTCTTGATCTTGTCGCGCGCCTCGATCGGATCGTCGGCGGTGCCGACGACGACGATGTCGCCGTCCGCGCCCGAGCGTGCGGCTCAGCACCTCGCGGATCAGCGCGGAATCGTCGACGACCAGAACCTTGATGCTCATGCTGCGTCCCTTGCCCGCTCGGCTGCGCGCGGGCCTGGTAGATGGTCTTGCCGACCAGCCGGAAGCCGGCGCCGCCCGCACCCAGATTCTCCGAATGGCCGATATAGAGGAAGCCGTCCGGCGCCAGGATCTTGCCCAGCCGGCCGAACACTTCGCCCTGCGTCGGCTTGTCGAAATAGATCGCGACGTTGCGGCAGAAGATCGCGTCGAACGGCCCCTTCATCGGCCACGGGCTGTCATCAGGTTGAGCGGCTTGAACGACGATCAGCTGCGCGCACCGCCTGCGGGATGCGGATGCGGCCGTCGCCGGCTGCGCTCGAACAGCCGCGCGCGCTCGGCGCTGACAGCCCGTTGAGCTCGCCTTCGGGATAGATCGCCGTCGCCGCCTTGGCGATCACCGTTGGTGTCGATGTCGGTCGCGAGGATCTTGAAGTCCCAGCGCTTGAGCTCGGGCAGCGCCGCGAGCAGGCGACAGCGCGATCGTGTAGGGCTCCTGCCCGGTCGAGCAGCCGGCCGACCAGATGCGCAGCTTCGCCTGTCCGTGACGCCCGTCCGCGGCCGTCTTCATCAGCTCGCCGACATAGCTGATCAGATGCTCGAAATGATGCTCCTCGCGCCAGAACCGCGTGAGGTTGGTGGTCAGCGCGTTGACGAATTCCTGCGCGTCCTGCGGCCGTGCCCTGCGCTCGAGATAATCGAGATAGGCGTCGAAGCGAGTCGAGCCTCAGCGCGCGGACGAGCTTGCTCAGCCGCGACACGACCAGCGTCCGCTTGGCGTCGGACAGCGAGATCCCGGCTACGTCGTAGAGCGCGCTCGCGAATCCGCTCGAACTCGCGGTCGCTGAGGGCAAATTCGCCTGTTCCATCATGCCCCCGTTACCGGCCCGTTCTAGGCCTGACGTCTGCGCGCTGGCAGCGTGCAGGGCCCGCGCCGCCTGTCCCAACCGCAGGCACGCTGCGTGTCGAGCCGGGCTGATCGCGCCGCTGCCCTCATCGAGTGCGCCGGCGATCATGTCGGTTTCATTGCTTAGATTCTCTAAATGCCGGCCGAGATCGCGCGAGAATTTTTTGAGCCGCTCGCCGCTTCGCGCCACCGACGCGACTGGCTGCGCGCGCGACGTGCCGACCAGCGACTGCGGATTTCGCGCGCGGCCTTCTGCGTCGACCTGCGCCAGCGTGCGCACTTCGTCGGCCACCACCGCAAAGCCCGCGCCCTTCTCGCCGGCCCGCGCCGCTTCGACCGCGGCGTTGAGCGCCAGCAGGTTGGTGCGGAAGCTCACATCCTCGATCGCTGCGACCATGCTTGTCGATCTCGGCCGTCGTGCGTCTCGACCCCGCCGACCGACGCCTGGTCGCGCTGCACCGCCAGCGCCGCATCGGCGCCAGCGCCACGCGCCTGCCGCTCAGCGCCCGCACCGTCTGCGTCTTGTCGCGGCCCTTGCCGATCGCGCTGCCGCGCGACGTTCAGGCCCGGCCGCGGCTCTGGTCGGCGAGTTCGGCAAGCGCTGTGACGCGGCGCGATAGCGGTCGATGGCGCGGAGCACCGCCTCCATCTTGGCTTCGAGCTGCTCGCGTGCCGCCAGCTGCTCGTCGCGCTCGTCGATGATCGCGCTCGAGGTCGTCGCCGAGCTCGCGCACCTGCGGCGCGATGCCGGCATTGGCGCTGCAGCAGCAGCGCGTCGACCTCCTCGCCGCGCAGCAGCTGGCCGAGCGCCTGCACGCCGACGATCGAAGCTGCTCGAGGCCGTCGCCCAGCGCCTGCAGCGCCGGCGATGCTGCATGCGCCCGTCGTCGAAGCGGAAGCCGGTCTGGCCGCCGGCCAGCGCCGTGACGAAGGCATCGAGATCGTCGTCGGCGATGTGGTCGCCGGCCGGGGTGAGCTCGACGACGAGCGGCCCGCCGCCGAGCCGCGCCGCTCGCGCGACGTAGCGCCGGCCGCCACCGATGAGCGAGGCTTTCCTCGGCCATGCCGCTCGAGCAGATAGCCGTCGCCCAGCACGTCGAGATCGAGCGCCGCCCTCGACGGCCCGCGGCTCGAGCGCGCCGAGCCCGTGCTGACCCCGAGGATCTCGCCATCGGCCGAGACCAGCGCCGCCGGCTGCGGCAGTCCGGCGAACGCCGCCTTGAACTGGTTCGCCCGCTCGAGCCGGCCGCAGAGGTTGGCGACGATCGCCTCGATGCTCATCGGCCATCGCCCGCGCCGGCGACGCCGACCGCCTGGCCAGCTGCGCCAGCTTGAGCTGCACGTCCTGCTCGACGCCGGTGCCAGATCAGCGCTGCGCAGCGAGCGCCGATCGCCGCAAGCGCGCGCCAGCACCGAGCGTCGAGCCAGCCGAGCCGAACAGCAGCATGCCGCCGCGCCGCGACGAGCGACGGCGGCGAGCCAGCAAAGATTGACGATGCAGCGCTACGCTGGTGCGGCGCAGATCCGGACCGCGATGGGCAATCGGGCCCATCATGGCGACCCTAAAACCGCGAATGGTTAACCAAATCTATACTGGCGGCGCCGGTAAGATCTGGTAACGACTTCGGTAATCGCGCCGGCTCGGCGCTAGAACAACTCGATGTCGTCGCACCGGCCGGCTTGGTGACGACGCTGCGGCGGCTGGCGACGACCGCCAGTTCTTCCTTGGCGACGTTGGCGCCCGCGGCGCTGTCGAGCCGCTTGACGAAGGCCCGGCCGGAATGCGGCTTGAACATCACCCGGCGCGCGAAGGTGCCGCCGACATCTTCGCTTGGCCATCGCATAGCCTTCGTTGCGCGAGGAACTCGCGGACGAACTCGATGTTCTTGGCGCCCGACATCGGTCGAGCGCGCGCGTTGATCATCCCGCCGCCGAACACCTTGATCTCGAGGTTGGCCTTGCGCCCGGTGCCGCGGGTCAGCACCTTGTTGATCAGCTGTTCCATGGCGAACGCGCCGTAGCGCGCCGAGGCGCCGTAGCGGTCCTGGCGCCGATGCCCGACTGCTCGGCGAGGAGGAAGTGGTTCATCCCGCCGACCTTGGCGTCGCGGTCGCGGATGCAGGCCGAAATGCACCAGCCGAGGACCGTCGAGTAGGTCAGATCGGTCTCGCTCGACACCAGGCAATCGCCCTGATGGACGGTCGTCACCACGCCCCGATCGAACTCGGGCGGCAGCGAACTCGGCGAGACCATTCGTGACGTCGACCCCTGACAAGCGTTGTCATGCATCGTTAGCGCGCAATTCCTTAGGGAATCGCTAACCACGCTTTCGACAGCCATGCCGACGTCGCGCATTCGCAAGAAGGCTTTCAGAATTCCGCGCTAGTGTCGAGGCTCGTACTTCGGGGGTTAGGTCTATCATGTCGCTGCAGAAGCTCGCACGCGAGCTCGACGAAACCGCGCGCCAGACCGCCGCCATGGTCGAAGGCATCACCGATGCGCTCGAATTGCTTGCCGACAAGACGCTGCACCGCCGAGCAGGCCAGCAAGCGAGGCCGTCGCGCGATGATCGTCAACGCGCTGCAGGGCCAGGACCGCATCGAGCAGCGCTGCCAGAACATGGCGCTCGCCGTCCGCCAGTTCGCGCTGCTGCCGCCGACCGCGCCCGATTCCGTCTACGACGAAATCTGGGCCAGCCTCGTCCTCGACGAACTGCGCGTCCCGGCGCTGTCGGGCGTCGCCGCCCACGGCGTGCACGGCGAAGCCGAGCTGTTCTGACCACAAAATCGCCGCTGGATTGCCGTCCTGATGAACGAAGAACAACCGTAGATGAACGGATTCTGTTGAGAATTCAGACGACTTTGGCCCGGAGCTTGTACTCCGGCCGGTCCCATGCACCGAGGCGCATCACCTCACCGATGATTTCCGCCGCCCGCTTGATGTCGGCGAAGCTCAGATAGAGCGGCGTGAGGCCGAAGCGCAGGATGTCGGGCTCGCGGAAATCTCCGATCACCCCCTCGGCGATGAGCGCCTGCATCACCGCGTAGGCCTCCGGGTGTCGCAGCGACACCTGCGTGCCGCGGCGCGCCGGATCGGTGGGCGTCGCCAGCTCGAGTTCCGGCGCCAGCCGCGTCGACCTCGCCGACGAACAGTTCGAACAGCGCGATCGGCCTTGCGCCCGAAGCGCGGCAGATCGACCCCGTCGAAGACGTCGAGCGCCGCGTCCAGCGCCGACATCGAGATGACCGGCGGCGTGCCACCCGCATCGCGCCGATGCCCTTGGCCGGCCGGTAGTCTCTCGGCAAAGCTGAACGGGGCGGCGTGGCCGAGCCAGCCGGTGAGCGGCTGGCGCAGGCCATCGAGGTGGCGCGGGGCGGCGTAGATGAAGGCCGGCGCGCCGGGGCCGCCGTTGAGATACTTGTAGCCGCAGCCGACCGCGAAATCGGCATCGGCGCCGCCGAGATCGACCGGGAAGGCGCCGGCGGAGTGGCCAGGTCCCACATGGTGAGCGCGCCCGCCGCGTGCGCGGCCGCGGTCAGCGCCGGCCATGTCGAGCCGCGCGCCGGTCCGGTAGTTGACCTCGGTGAGCAGCAGCACCGCGACGTCCTCGCCGAGCGCCCCGCGACTGCGTCGGCGTCGACCAGCCGCAGTTCGTGCCCCTGCCCCAGCAGTTCGGCGACGCCCGCCGCGATGTAGGCGTCGGTCGGGAAGTTGCCGCGTTCGGCGAGGATCACCTTGCGGTCCGGCCGGAGCCGCAGTGCGGCACCAGCGCCTTGAACAGGTTCACCGAGGTCGAGTCGGCCACCATCACCGTCCCGGGCGCCGCGCCGATCAGCCTCGCGATCCGCTCGCCGACCCGCGCCGGCAGGTCGATCCAGTCGTGGGTGTTCCAGCTGCGGATCAGCCCCTCGCCCCATTGGGTGGCGACGACATCGTCGACCCGAGCCTTCACGGCGCGCGGCAGCGCCCCGAGCGAATTGCCGTCGAGGTAGATGATCCCATCGGGCAGGTCGAACAACTGGCGGGTACGGGCGAAGGGTCGGCGGCGTCGAGCGCGGTGATGTCGGTCATGCGCGGATCAATAGCGGGACCGAGCGGCGAAGCAAACTACTCCGCCGCCACCACCTCGTCGGAATGCCGGTGGATGGCGCCCATCACCTTGCGGCTCATCGCCTTCGTAGCGGTGGTCGTTGGCGACCTCGCCGACGAGCCGGAAGCCGTGCATGACGAGGATGCGGTCGGCGAGCGCCACCATCTCCGGCATGTCGCTGGAGATGAGCAGGATCGACACGCCGCTCGCGGGCGATCTCGCCGATCAGCTCGTGCAGATAGGCCTTGGTCTTGATGTCGATGCCGACCGTCGGCTCGTCGACGATCAGGATCTCGGCGTTGGCGGCGAGCCACTTGGCGATCGACACCTTCTGCTGGTTGCCGCCCGAGAGATTGCCGACGGCCTGGTCGAGCGACGGGCGTGCGCACCTCGAGCCGCTGCGACGAACGGCTCGACGGCGCGGGTCTCGCGCGCCGGGCGGCGATCAGGCCGAGCGCGCCGGCGATGCCGCTGCCAGATGGTGATCGCGACGTTGTCGCGGACCGAATGCATGAGGATCAGCCCCTCCTGCTTGCGGTCCTCGCTGATATAGCCGATGCGGTAGCGCTTGCAGCGCCTCGTGCATGTCGCGCGATGCGCGCCGGCTTGCCGTCGATCGAGGAGCTCGCCGCCGGTGACCTCGGCCGTCGCCGAGGATGCGCCTGCGCGAGCTCGCTGCGGCCGGCGCCGACCAGCCCGTAGAGCCCGAGGATCTCGCCGCGACGCAGCGTCGAAGCTCGATGTCGCGGTGGCCGAGCGACGTCGCGAGGCCGCGTGGCCTCGAGCACCGACTCGCGCCGGTCGACCCGTGCGCGTCGCGCGAGCTCGGCGATCGCGCTCCTCGCGGCCGATCATCAGCGACGACCAGCTTCTGCCGCGTCATGCCGGCCATCGGCTCGCCGATCGCGGCGTTCTTGCCGTCGCGCAGCACCGTCACGCGGTCGGCGATGGCGAACACCTCCTCGAGCTTGTGGCTGACGAAGACGATCGCGACGCCCTCGTCGCGGAGCCTGCGGAGCAGCGTGAACAGCGCCGCCGTCTCGTGCTCGGTGATCGAGGCGGTCGGCTCGTCGAGCAGCAGGATCTTCGCCTCGAGCGACAGCGCCTTGGCGATCTCGACGATCTGCATCTGCGCGACCGACGAGCGTGCCGCACCTCGACGCGGGTGTCGATGCCGCGGTCGAGCATGGTCGAGGTAGCGGCGCGCCTCGCGGTCGATCGCGGCGTAGTCGACGAGGCCGTTCCTGGTCGGCAGGCGTTCGAGCAGGATGTTCTCGCCGACCGAGAAGCGCGGGATCAGGTTGCGCTCCTGGTGCACGGCGCCGATGCCGGCCGCGAGCGCCTCGCGCGGCGAGGCGAAGCGCGACCGGCCTGCCGTCGAGCGAGCACGCGGCCCGGCATCGGGCCGGTAGACGCCGGTGATGATCTTGATCAGCGTCGACTTGCCGGCGCCGTTCTCGCCCATCAGCGCGTGGATCTCGCCGGCGCTTCAGGTCGAGCGAGACGTCGTCGAGCGCCCGCACGCCGGGGAAGGACTTGCTGACGCCTTCGATCGATGAGGCTCATCAGGCCGTCCCCGTCCGGACCGCGCGCCAGCGGTTGAGCCCGACGGCGGCGAGGATGAGCGCGCCGAGCAGGAACTGGACCCAGTAGGGATCGACCTTGGCGCAGCACCATGCCGTTCTCGATCAGCGCGATCAGGACGACGGCGAACATCGTGCCGAGCACGGAGATGTAGCCGCCGGTCAGCGCCGCGCCGCCGATGATCGGCGCGGCGAAGGAGAGGAGCAGCCAGTCGGCGCCGATCGTCGGCTGCGCCGAGCCGAGCTGCGCGACCGCGAGCACGCGCGGCGATCGGCGGCGAGCGTGCCGGACAGCACATGCGCCGATGACGATCGCCCGCTCGGCGCGGAGATGCCCGAGAGCTCGCGCCGCCTGGGCATTGCCGCCGATAGGCGAGGAGCTGCCGGCCGGGCACGGTGCGCGAGAAGAAGACGCCGAGCAGCGCGGCGACGATCAGCGGCGCGATCGAGCAGATAGGGGAAGGCGCCGAAGCGCTGCTCGCCGAAGGCGACGAGCGCCGGCGGCATCTTGTAGAAGGGGATCGACTCGGTGATGCCGAGATTGATGCCGGTGAAGGCGGACGCCGTCGCGAGCGTGATGATGAAGCCGTTGATGCCGGTGCGCACCGTGAGCACGCCGTTGATGAGGCCGCCGAGCGCGCCGATGACGAGCGCCGAGCGGCACGGCGAGCGATGAGCGGCACGCCGTAGACCTCCATCATGCCGCCGAAGACGATCGCGACGAGCCCGCCGAGCGCGCCGACGGCGATGTTCATCTGGCCGACGCCGAGCGTCACCATCTGCGCGAAGCCGACCAGCAGCGCGACGCAGAAGCTTCGCAGCATCACGTAGATGTTGAACTCGGTGAGGAAGTTCGGCGTGAGGATGGCGAGCGCGACGCCGCCGATGAGGATCGCCGACGGCGAGGCCCGACCATTCGACGAGCGAGAAGGCGGCGGAAGGATCGCTCATGCGCGCGCTCGTCTGCTCGCGGCGCTCGGCGATAGACGCCGCGGTAGCGGTCGATCAGCACCGCGAAGAGCAGGATCAGGCCGAGGAAGAGCTGCAGCCAGAAATTGCCGATCTGCAGCACGAGCAGGCCGCTGCGGATGGTCGTCACCAGCAACGCGCCGAGCATGGTGCCGACCACCGCCACGACGCCGCCGGAGAGCAGCGTGCCGCCGAGCACGGGCCGAGGAACGACGGCAGCAGCCATTCCTCGCCGCCGACCGCCGGCATCGCCGCGCCGAGCCGGGCGACGCACCATCATGCGCGGCCGCCGCGGCCAGCAGGCCGGACAGCACGTGGCTGATGACGATGACCCGCCGACCGGCACGCCCGACATCGCCGCGGCGCGCGGATTGGCGCCGGCGGCGAGGATCCGCCGGCCGAGCGACGAGTAGCGGTAGAGGACGAAGAGCGCGACGCCGATGACGACGCGATGATGGCAGGAGCGGCGACCGGACCGACGCCGATCTTAGCCGGCCGAAGGCGCCGACCTCGGGCGGCAGGGCGTTGAGCGGCACCGCCTTGGTCAGGATCAGCATGGCGCCGGAGAAGAGGCTGGCGCTGGCGAGCGTGATGATGAAGCTGTTGACGCCGGTCTTGACGATCGCGAAGCCGTTCAGCCAGCCGAGCAGCGCCGCCGAGCGCCAGCGCGCCGAGCGATCGCGACCGGCACCGGCAGGCCGAGCGTCTGCATCAGGATAGCCGCGCGGCCATCACCGCGCAGACGCCGATCGCGCCGACGGCGAGGTTCATGCCGCCGGTGGCGAGCACGACCATCTGCGAGAAGCCGATGACGATGTCGATCGCGAGCGAGCGGCCGAGCGAATTAGATTGAAGGGCGACAGGAAGCCCGGCGCGAGGCTCGAAAACACCACCCAGAGCACGACGACGATGGCGAACAGCCCGACTGGGTCGAAACCGCGGAGCAGCAACGAACTGAGCGATCGGCGGGGTACCGGGTCCATCCCCGATGCTGATGTCGGACGAGCTTCGGCGTCAAGCGCTGTGGTCATGGGGATACTCTGTGGGCCTGGTCTCTCGGTCACCGCCTTCTCCCCTTGTGGGAGAAGGTGCCCGAAGGGCGGATGAGGGGTTGTCTCCGCGCACTGAGTCGCTCGTCGCTTCGCTCCGATCGCGCAGACCTTCGTTTGCGGACCCCTCATCCGGCGCTGCGCGCCACCTTCTCCCACAAGGGGGAGAAGGCAGCTCGCACCATCGAGGGCTCCAGCCGATCACGGGCAGCTGAGGAACTTGTCCTCGAAACCGCCGGCAGCCTTATTTTGCGGCGCCTGCAATTGGCGGATGGCCGCAGCCGCGCTTTCATCAACCATCAGCGGATGACCACGCAGGCATCGCGGCAATCGCCCGCGAACTGGTCGAAATTCATGGCCAGCACGACGACCGCGCGCTCGTCAATCCCGGCACGCATCGCCAACTGGTCGATGCCTTTGGCGGCTTGGACCTTGCGGCCTCCAAAGTGCGCGCTACCTATGCGCGGGTGCGCGGTCTCAAGGCCGAGCGCGCCGGCGGAAGGCGCGGGTCGAAAAGACGCGCGGGGAGGCGGACTATTTGCGCCATGCCTCCGCCGAGTTGACCGGGCTTGCCGCCGAACCTGGTGAAGAAGCCGCGCTCGCCGGGCGCCGCTCCACCATGATGCAAGCCGAGAAGGTCGCGGCCGAACTGCGCGATGTCCACGCGACGGTGACCGGCGAGTATTCGCCAATGCCTGCTTTTTCCGCCGCGCTGCGGAGGCTTCAGCGGCGCCAGACTCAGGCGCCTGGATTGATCGCGCCCGCCGCAGAGGCGCTCGATGCCGCCTTGAATGCCCTCGACCTCGCCGGGCAAGCCCTCGATCAGGCCTTGCGGGATGCTGATTTCGATCCGCGCGAATTGGAGCGAGTTGAAGAAAGGCTGTTTGCCTTGCGCGCCGCGGGGCGCAAATATGGGGTGCCCGTCGATGCGCTTGCCTCGCGCGCCGAAAAATTCGCTGCCGAGCTTGCCGCCCTCGACGCCGGGGAGGCAAGGCTTTCGCAATTAACGCGAGAGGCCGAGGCTGCGGAGTCCGCCTATGCGTCGGCGGCGCGGGCGTTGTCGGAGGCGCGCAAGAAAGCCGCCGCCGCGCTCGATGCCGAAGTGACCGCCGAACTCGCGCCACTCAAGCTCGAAGGCGCCCATTTTACAACCGAATTCCGCATTGAGCTGGAAGGCCCGGACGGGTACGATCAAGTCGAGTTTTGGGTCCAAACCAATCCCGGAACAAAGCCTGGCCCCTTGATGAAAATCGCCTCCGGCGGCGAGCTTGCCCGTTTCATGCTGGCCTTGAAAGTGGTTCTTGCCGAGCAAGGCTCGGCTCCGACACTTGTGTTTGATGAAATCGATACGGGGGCCGGCGGTGCGGTGGCCGATGCCATGGGCCAGCGGCTTGCGCGGCTCGCTTCGCGCGTGCAAGTGCTCGCCGTGACCCATGCACCGCAAGTCGCGGCCCGCGCGCGAGGTCATTTCCGCATCGCCAAGGCTGCCACCAGTCGAGGCACCCGCGTCGCGACTCGGGTCTCAATTCTCGAAAAGGAAGCACGGCGCGAGGAAATCGCCCGTATGCTGGCCGGCGCGACGATCACCGACGAGGCGCGGGCGGCCGCCGCGCGGCTTTTGGAGGGCGCGCGATGAAACTGGTGCGCCCTGCCGCGGCATCGTCCACGCTTGCCGGATGGTAATTCAAAACCGCCGTGACTGGCGCTCTATCGCGCAGTCTTGTGATCACGTTTAGGTCGCCGTCGCTGTCCCTGCCCTTCCTGGCGCCGCTCCGGCCCGAATTGCTTTTGTTGGTGCCTTCGCCTTGGGCAAAGGTCACCGACACCCGGCACTTGCGCGGTGCCAAAGGCTCCCTCTCGCACCTTCAATTTGGCGTTGCGCCATATCAGTGCCGGCGGGCGTGGTCAAGACGCTGGCAGCCCGATAGCCGAGACTCCCAGGACCACGGCGATAGTCAGACGCACAAGTCCTATGAGCACCTTAGCTTCAGTCTTCATTTTCCAACTCCCTTGTTAAACCGGCATCCACCCGATCACCAGTTTAAGCTTGGAGATTACCACTTTTGACGGATTTTGTCAAGATCGGACCGTCGCCGGAACGCTCATGACCAGGGGAGAAAGCCCTGTTAAATGAACTGTTTATCCTGGCATTTGATCGTATAACTACGACCGATGCCGCCCCCGCGCCGGCATGAGAGGTTCGATGGTTTGGAAGAGCAACAAATTGCTAGATCAGCCTGCCCGGGTGCCGGCATATCGCGTTGGTCTTCCCGTGAAGCCGGAAACCCGCTATGTTCACGCCGATTTGGGAGTCCTCTGCGGATTCCCAGCTTATGGCCGTCACCTACGACGTCGTCCTGCCATTCTCGGGGACGAGGAAGGGGCTCTCAAGCTGGGCGAGCCGAAGAAGCGCCCGATGCAGGTTCAGCCGAGCGCCGGTGTGGCGTCTCGCATTCACAATTGGAGCAGAACGATGACATTCAGCGGTTCGCCCTCATTGCCGTCGCAGCATTTGCGATGGCGCCGGGAGTTGGGCCAGCCTTTGCCGCCGACGATGACGCCAGGATCAAGCAATGCGTGGCCGACAACCAAGGCGAGGGCCAAACCGCGACCGTCGTCGCAGCCTATTGTTCCTGCATGAGCAAGAAGATGTCAGCCTCGGAGACGCAGTCGATCACCACCTGGGAGAATTCGCATTCCCGCGAGCAAACGGCCTGCTCCGAGGAAGCGGGCGCGAAACGCAATTAGAACGAGCCGACTGCCGCGCTCCGGCAGGCTTGGCTGATGCGCCGATCGCTTGACGAACGCCTGAGAGTCCGGACCGAAATTCATGAGGTTCGCGCCAAGCGGCGGTGAACTCCGCCATGCGGCTCGACCCGGGCGTAGATTTGCTTGCGCGCAGGAGCCGCCCACACGGCTTCGGCTGTGTGGAACCTGACGTGCGAAATCACCGAGCGATTCGGCTGCCATGAGCATTTTCGGACGCCTCGCGCGAAGGGGAACTCTAAGGACTCCTTCGAGATCGTTGAGTTTTGGCGGTCTCGATGAGGGTGGAAATGCCGCACGCCATCCTCGGCGTCGAAACCAGCAAAAAATAACTCTTGCCGCCGAGCGCGATTGGCCTCATGGCGCGCTCGGCGGCATTATTGCTCATTTTGAGGCCGCCATCGTCGTCGGCAGAGTGCGTCAAGAGGGGCGACAGCCGTTTTTTCACCGCCGTTTTTTTGGCGCGGCTTTCCTTCTCGCGCCACAGATCCGAGCCAAACCCGGCATGCCCGCATGGGCGAGACCAAGACGGCCACACCACTCCGCCGCCGCGGCCTCGTCCACGCTAGCCCGATCGCAATTCAAAACCGGCGCGAGCCAGCGTTCGACCTCCGCGAGGCTCACGCGGCGGACGTAACGTCACTGTCCCCCGATTGTGGGTGGGTACGCCGATCCCGGCGTGCCGTACTTCGTTGGTAGACCGACCATCGCCATTATGAAGAGCCCTACGGTAAACAGACCAATGACGCCTATGAGTATCCAAGCTTCCTTGTTCATTGTACACCTCCCTTGTTAAACCGGCATCCACCCGATGACCCGATTTAGAGACTGAGATTGCCACTTCGGACGAGCATTGGCAAGACCGAACCTTCGCCGGAATGCTCCGGCACACCAAAGCCGGTGCCATCGGCGCGTCGCGCGCTGGATGACAAGCACTTCCCCACATCTCAGGGGGCGCAAAAGTACTCTTGTGCGACGTTAGCGGGAGCGCTCTGTTGAGCCATTCCCCGCCGTCACCAGCCCGGCGGCCGGCACTGACGGCAAAGGCGTCCATGTGCCAAGGACATCGCTGCGAAGTATTTGATTGGGAAGATTGCGGAAAGTCTCAATCCGCGGAGGACTTCGGCGAAGCTCATTGAGAATTTTATCTGAACGCTTGCGACAAAGGACGAGATCACCCAAGACGAGGGGAATTTTTGGATACGGCGAAGCTTGGCGCGGCCCGCTTACTGCCGCCGACCGCCGCGCCGGCGCGCTTTTTTGCTATCCTTCGCTCATGCGGGCGTGCAAATTTTCGCCGACCTTGTCGAGGAAACCAGTCGTTGAGAGCCAACGCTGGTCGGCGCCAACAAGAAGCGCAAGGTCCTTGGTCATGTAGCCGGCCTCCACCGTGGCGACGCAAGTCGTTTCGAGAGTTGGCGCGAATTTCGCAAGTTCGGCATTGCGGTCGAGCTTGGCGCGGTGCGACAATGCGCGCGTCCAGGCAAAAATCGAGGCGATTGAATTGGTCGACGTCTCCTTGCCTTTTTGATGTTCGCGATAATGCCGGGTCACCGTGCCATGCGCGGCCTCGGCTTCGACCGTTTTGCCATCCGGAGTTATCAGCACCGATGTCATGAGGCCGAGCGATCCGAATCCCTGCGCGACGATGTCGGACTGGACATCGCCGTCATAGTTCTTGCAGGCCCAGACATAGCCGCCGGACCATTTGAGCGAAGAGGCGACCATGTCGTCGATAAGACGATGCTCGTAGGTAATTCCGGCCTCGCCGAACGCGGCTTTGAATTCGGTTTCGTAAATTTCCTGGAATAGATCCTTGAAGCGCCCGTCATAGGATTTCAAAATCGTATTCTTCGTCGATAGATAGACCGGATATTCGCGCATGAGCCCGAAATTCATCGAAGCACGGGCAAAATCGCGGATCGACTCGTCGAGGTTATACATCGCCAGGGAAATGCCTGGACCTGGATAGTCGTACACTTTTCGTTCGATGATCGCGCCATCGTCGCTCTCGAACCTGATGACGAGGCGGCCTTTGCCGGGAACCTTGAAATCGGTCGCGCTATATTGGTCGCCGAAAGCGTGGCGGCCGATGACGATCGGCCGCGTCCAGCCGGGCACGAGGCGCGGAACATTATGGCAAATAATAGGCTCGCGGAAGATCACGCCGCCGAGAATATTGCGGATCGTGCCGTTCGGCGATTTCCACATTTGCTTCAGCTTGAACTCTTCCACCCGAGCTTCGTCCGGAGTGATGGTGGCGCATTTGACGCCAGCACCGTGTTTTTTGATGGCATTGGCGGCCTCCACCGTGACCCGATCGTTCGTCGCGTCGCGGTTTTCGAGCGAGAGATCGTAATATTCGAGGTCAATGTCGAGGTAAGGATGAACGAGCTTGTCGCGTATATAATGCCAAATAATCCGCGTCATTTCGTCGCCGTCGAGTTCGACAACTGGATTTTCAACCCTGATCTTCTTCATCGTTGCTACCCAATCCCGCGAATATCGCTCTTGATGAACGCCTGGAGGTCCTTGTCCACGAGCACACTTGAGGGTGCCGCGCGTTCGTGGTGCCAGGAGTTGAGGAGGGCCGTCTCTGCGTTGGCTCTGGCCCGTGCGAGTTGTCCGCAATTGGTCCGATCGAGACTCGTCGAGCGATCGGTCCCCATGAAGCGCCTGCCGAAGAATGCGGCTTCAGCCCAAAGATCTCCCCTAATCACTTCGATTTCCGTGGCAAGAACCGCGCTGGTCCGGCGCGCCGCGGCTGCTTCGTTACCGTTGCGATCGAATGGAAGGCCTACGGGCTTTGGCCTCAGCAACTCCGGAAACAAAATCCAATGGCCGGATAGTCCGAGACCAATGCCAAAGACGAGGAGCGCCGAGCGCAGCCTTATGGGCGCCGATGAGAACATGAGATCTAGCCTTGCAATGAGAGCCGGTAACTAGGGGTGGGATGGCTCCGATGTCAACGAACCTGTTCGATACGGCTGGGACATGATTTGCGAGCGGGAGAAACCAAAAATCCTCCGGAAACAGACAGTTTAGAACATGGTCCGGTCCCGCCAAACCGGAAAATTCTCTAAACGAATTCAATCTTATCGCGTTCAAGTCTCAAACATGTCAACCGGCCGGTCGCATAAGCGCCCGTGTCGATGTTGATGCGGTTCTTCCGCACGTCTGGTTCCCAGACCGGGGTGTGGCCATGGACGATAATTTTTTCGAATAGGTCCTCGTGCAACAAAAATTCATCTCTGATCCAGAGCAGATCTTCCTCGCGTTGGCGCGACAGGGGCGTGCCTGGCCGCACTCCCGCATGCACAAAGAAAAAATCTCCACAAGTGAAACAGAGCTTTAGCCCGGCGAGAAACTGACTGTGGCTTTTGGGTATGGCGTTACACAGGCTTGCGGAGAGCTCCGCCTGTTCCTTGGGATCCGCATTTATTGTCGGCGTCAGGCCGTAAGAGGCGAGCGTCGGCAACGCGCCATATTGCGCCCAATGCGTAAGAACGCCGGGATTTTCAAGAAATTCGGAAAGAAAGAGTTCGTGATTGCCTTTAAGGCACGACATGTGATGGGTTCTGGCGCGTTCGATCAATAGATCCAAAACGGCTGCGGAGTCCTCCCCGCGGTCGATATAGTCACCGAGGAAGATGTGCATAGTTTCGGCGATGGGGTGTTTCTTAAGATCCTCATCTATCCGCGAAAACAACTGTTTGAGCAAATCTGCCCGGCCGTGGACATCGCCGACCGCGTAAATGCGCAGCCCTTCTGGCAATAGGGGTGATGCATTGACGCGACGCGGTTTCCACATCAAGAGTTTGGCTTTACCCTAAGCTTTTCTGGGTGGCGGGAAAATTGCGCTGTGCAACACGATCCGCGAGATTGCCGGTTCGTGGCTCGCTGTCAATTGGCGCGGAGCGAGTTTGCGGCGCAGGCTTTATGAACACTTCTTCTAGCGGGGGCCCCCTGCGCGGACCTGACTCAAAACGTTTTGCCATGGCCTAAAACGGCTCGATCGCGGCCAATTTCGAATAGGAGCGGACCGCCTTTTGGAGTTCCTTGGGTATCCTTCCCTTCGGTCGCGGGGGCGGACCGGCCGGCAAATTTGTTGTCTTCGCCAAGCCATTGGCGGCGCCGGCGCCCACCCCAACCTCGTTTTCCATGAAGTCGGCCATGGCCTCCTCGTCACGGATCGCGCCGAGGGCCGCCTGAAGCATTTCGCAGCAATCAATGAGTTTTTTTAAGCGCATATGATCCTTGGCAACGCCTGGAACATCGCCGAAGAATTCCGCCATGTAGCGCAGCTTTTTCGCCTCTATGCGAATTTGGTGGCGGGCGCCGGAAGCAAGCTTTGCGAGGCCCGCGCCTTGTTTCACCAGTTTCCTGTGGCATTTTCTCAGGCGGGCGCCGGCATACCTTGGTATTGGTTCTTCCGCGATGCCGGAGCACTTCCTTTGCCATCGTCCGTCCTCGATCCACACAACGAGATCGAGCTGCAAGGTCCGCGCGCGTTCGCCATCCAAGGCTTCGGCGAGCACCTGATGCGCGCGAAGGCGCTTGGCTTCGCAATCGCCGGCGAGCGGTCCCGCCCGCATGCTCGCTTGATCCTTCGGGGCCGACGGCGGTAAGTTCGCCCGCAGGACATCCATGTCCCGGGCCGTGCCAAACAAACCCGCCAGCCACTTCAGTTCGTCGCGAAGTCTTCGATATGCAAAATCGGACACCATGGGTTTAAAAAGCGCCATGGCCGCACGAAGGCGCCTGATCGCGATGCGTCCTTGGTGAAGCGCCTCGACATTGTCGGACTTCTCCAAACCCGGCAGATTCAAATGAAAGTCGTGCAGACAGGTTTGACAGATTTCCTGGAACGTCTGCCGACACGTCATGTTCTTGGCAAGACGCGGCTTTGAACCTTTCGCCGCGCGGCCCCAGGCTCCCCGGGCAAGAAGATGACCGCGCTCGGCCTTGCTTACAAGGCTTGGATGGAGCGGCGCCTGCGACACAAAGGCGCGGGCAAGGTCGAACAAGGCGGACCGGTCGCCGCTTTTCAATTCGAGTTCCAGCTCGTGCACGCCAAGCTTTTCACCGTTCGCTTCGATCGCGCCTTGATCGAGGGAGGCCTCGATCCGGCCAGCGCCGGTTCCGAGCATGAAGGACGTGCGTTCAACATCCATTTCGAAGGCGGGTCTCATTGCGCGGCGAATGGAAGGTTTGCCGGCGAGACGCGCAAGGGGGGTATTTTTGATACGCCCCAGATCGAGCTCTGGCCGGCCGATTTGCGCTTCCCATTCGTCTCTTTGGATGCGTGAGGACGCAATCCGCTTGACGGTCTGAACATGGCTTTCCCCGATCGCCCGGACCCGCACAGCGAACCCGTGGTTCCAAAGGTCTTGATTTGGCGTATCGAAATAGATCGTGCGAAGGCGCTGATGAGTCGCCCGCCGGGCACCGGAGGCCGCGGCAACCAGGGCCTTGACTTTGACACCGTCTCTCTCCGCGAACAGGAACTTCAGTTCGATCTCCGGTCCCGCCAGCATCGGATCCGCCCGCGCTCATGTGAATTGGTTGGCTTCGCGATGGAATAAAATAGCGCGAGATTTTTTTCATGTCACCCTCTAGCTGGCGTGTCCCGATAGGGATGTTCACGGGGAAAATCCGAGGTTTGTGGGGTTTGCCAAGCACCCCAGGTTCAGGAGACCCACCCCGTGAACAACCTATCGAAACATTCCATCTAGGGCCTCGCTCCCGCGTCGCCGATTCTGCTCGCCGTGAGATCGCCGTGCAATCAATGGCGAAATGCGGCATTGACCTTTGGATCAATCCAGACTTTTACAGACGAGCGGCGATGGCGGCCTCATAGCCACCGCTCGCCTCGATTCCAACATGTCCGACGGGGTGCTTGCGCAGCCGGATTTTTCCCGCGAGCCAAGGGCTGCCTTGCCTCCACTCATCCCGGTAGTGTGGTTTCGAGTTCGAGCGTCCGCGCCTTCGCCGAGTAATGCGAGGCATTGGCTCTGCCCGCGCAAGCATCGCGCGCGAACATGATGAGATGATGCGCGCAAAGGCCAACGCTCAAGACCGGCTCGATCTGACCGCGCGCCAGACGGCGCAGCGTGAATTTCCAAAATGTGCGCCGGTAGTTGCCGCGTACGCCAACCATCCATAAAAGTCGCGCCAGGATCATGACGCCCTTGGCGATGTTGCGCGGCGACAAACGGTGTAGGCTTTTCGGCCGCTTGAGACGATTGGGCCTCGTCGCGCGCATCTGGTGTTCGTAGCGCGCGAACAAAGTTTCGGGACGGTAGGCCTTGGCTATGCAGGTCCGCCACATGGCGAGCACTTCCTCGTAAGGCAGCTTGAATTCCACATTCAACTTCGCGCCGGAGTTCCTCCTCGCCGATCAGCCGGTTTTCTTGTTGCAAGCGGTCCCAAAGCGGCGTGCGCGGCAGCGCCTGCAAGAGATTGATCGTCGCCATTGGAATCTTGGATTGCTCCAGAAAATCGAGAACCCGCGCGCCTGAATCCTTGGTATCGGTGTCGAGGCCGAGAATGATTCCGGAAACCACCTCCATCCCGTGCCTGTTGATGGCGCGCACGGCGTCGAGAATCGGCACCATCAGGTTCTGCGCCTTGTCGATGGCTTTCAGGGCCTCGGGTTCGGGCGTCTCGATCCCGCAAAAAATCGTGTCGAACGCGGCCTCGCGCATTAAGGCCAGGATTTCCGGCGAACGGGCAATGTTCAGTGTCGCCTCGCACGAGAGGCCGACGGCGTAGCCATTGCGTTTTTGCCATTGAATAAGATGAGGCAGGAGATCGCGCAGAGCGCGCCGGTTGGCGATGAAATTATCATCGACGAAATAGATCGAGCCGGTGACGCCGCAGGCTAAAAGCTTATCGAGTTCCAAGACGACCTGGTTCGGTGTTTTAAGCCGCGGAACCCGGCCGTAGAGGCCCGGAATATCGCAGAATTCGCACGTATAGGGACAGCCGCTCGAAAATTGAACGCTGCCGAGAAAATAGCGCCCGATCTCGGCGAGCTCGTACGCGGGCGCCGGGAAATCGCGAAGGTCGCGGCGGGACTTCGTTGTCAGCACGATCTGTTCGCGCGGGCGCGAAACGTCGCGCGCGAGAGTGGCGATCAGCGCGTCTGTCGCATCGCCGAGTTCGCCGACATGGAGATAATCAAAGCCTGGATAGAGCTCGGGACACGCCGACACCGAAGGGCCGCCGAGCACCACAACCTTGCCGAAGGCGTGCGCCCTTTGGCATATATCCTCCATCCGGCGGCGCTGGATATGCATTCCGCTGACGAAGACCACATCGGCCCAGGCGAAATCGCCGGCGCGCGCCGGGCCCATGTTTTCGTCGACAAAGCGGACTTTCCAGGTCTTGGGGAGCACCGCCGCGATCACCAGCAGACCTTGCGGAGGCATGAACGCCCGTACCCCATCGGTCAACGGATAGGCGTATTCAAAGGTGCCGAACGAAGGGGCATAGCGCGGAAACACGCAGAGGATATTTCGCGCGCTTCCTTTTTGCGCTTGGATGTGGCGGCGGTCCTTATTTTCGACGTCTTGAGACATGCCTCGCATCCCGAGCGCCATCGGCGGACGGCTGGCTTGACCGCGAGTTAATTCGCGGAAGCGTTCTTGCGCAAGGTACCTGCTCCGGGAAAGAAGTAAAGCAGGCCTCGCGAACGATTATTTTGGTTGCGGGGGGCCGCAGCCACGTAACCGTCTTCGCGCTTAGCTTGACTGTCCGCGACCGGCGTAATAGCCAAGAAACAATGGCTTTGGCGTTCGCTTGGAATTCCGCCGCAACCCCTTCCATCGGCATCCTCCGCACTGTGAATTAAAGGACGATCACGACAGATTCAACGCTTTGCCCCTTCGTCGCGCACGCCTTCGCCCCACTGGTCCGCGGCATCGGGCCAGCACTTTTCCTCGCGTAGAAGGTTGTGCTAGAGTAATTGCATCTAGCTTTTCCGGCTTCTTGCCAGTTCAGATCACGCCCATGTACAGCACCGTCACTCACGACATCCAGATCACTGTTCTTCCCGAATTCGTGCCTGAGCGTTCCGACGCCGGCGAGGCCTCTTTCTGGTGGGCCTACACCGTTGAAATCGCCAACCGGGGCCATATGACCGTGCAGCTCACCGCCCGCCACTGGAAGATCACCGATGGCAACGGCAAGCTCGAGGAAGTGAAAGGCGCCGGCGTGGTTGGCGAACAGCCGGTTTTGAAGCCTGGCGAAACCTTTCGCTACACGTCGGGAACCACTATGACGACGCCTTCCGGCATCATGACCGGGAGCTATCGCATGGTGAACGAGAAGGGCGATGTTTTCGAGGCGGAAATTCCCGTCTTCTCGCTCGATTCTCCTTATGCGCGGCGCGTTCTCAACTGACCCGCCGCCGCATTTACCTGCGCGGCCCAGCCGTCTAGAGCATGATCCCAAAAAGTTGCAGACTTTTTGGATAGGATCATGCGATAAAACAAAGACTTAGAGACCATGAGCGATTCGACTTGAAGCGATTATGGCTAGGATTAGTGAAGTCGCCGGTCATGCCGCAAGCGAGCCACGTACCGGACGAAAGGCTTGACGCAACGCTCGACATGCTTGAGTGTCTGATCGGTTTCGATACGGAAAGCGCGAAATCCAACCTCGGCCTCGTCGCCTTTGTCGAGGATTTCCTCAAATCCCTCGGTGTTGCCTACGTGAAAATCCCCAATGCCGCCGGCGATAAGGCGGCGTTGTTTGCGAGCGTCGGCCCAAACCGCGATGGCGGGATCGTCTTGTCGGGACACACCGATGTGGTCCCCGTAGAAGGCCAGACCTGGACAAGTGACCCTTTCAAGTTGCGCCGCGAGGCGGACCGCGTTTATGGCCGCGGCGCCTGCGACATGAAGGGTTTTGACGCAATCTGTCTTGCCATGATTCCGGAATTCCAGAGGGCTCACTTGGCCTCGCCGGTCCATATTCTCCTGAGCTATGACGAGGAAACCACCTGCCGCGGCCCGCTCGACACGATCGCGCGGTTCGGGGCCGATCTGCCGCGCCCCGGCGCCGTGCTCGTCGGCGAGCCCACTTCGATGCAAGTGGCGGATGCGCACAAAAGTGTGGCGGCTTACGCGACGATCGTGCATGGCCATGAGGCGCATTCCTCGAAGCCAAGTCTCGGCGCGAGTGCCGTCGAGTCGGCTTGCGATCTCGTCACCGAACTCTATCGCTTTGGCGGGGAGCTCGCGGCGAGCGGCGATCCGACCGGGCGCTTCGATCCTCCAGCATCCACCGTCCATGTCGGCACGATCCAGGGCGGAACCGCGCGGAATATCATGGCCAGGCTTTGCACCTTCCGATGGGAGTTTCGCGCTCTCCCTAATGTTGCGCAAAATCTTGCGCTGCTGCACCTTGAGGAGTGCGCCGCCCGTGTCGTGACTCCAAAACTCACGCGCTACGCCAAGGACGCCTTTTTCGAAACCGTGACGGAAGTCGAGGTGCCAGGCCTCAAGCCGGAAAGTGGCTCAATCGCCGAGACCTTGGCCCTAAAGCTCGCCCAATTGAACCGCACAATCGCCGTGCCTTTCGCCTCTGAAGCAGGCCAGTTCCAATTGGCCAACATGCCGGCGGTCGTCTGCGGTCCCGGCTCGATCGGCCAGGCGCATCAGCCCGAACGAATATATCGAGATCGCGCAGATCGAGGCTTGCATCGCCTTCATGCGCAGGCTCGCTGGGGAATTGAGCTGATTTTCCGGGAGCGGGGCGCGTCTCGTTGGTCCATAGGCAGATGGAGTTCTCCAGAGTATTGCGAAGACCAGCAATCACGACGTCAAGGACGACATGAAGCCCTTGCAATTAGGCCTCAAACGCCTTACGTGATAGCCGTATGTACATAACGTAAATTCGTACCATAGATATGGAGAAAGCGCATGAGCCAAGGACGCAGGGTATGGTGTTTGAATGGGATGAGGAAAAGCGCCTCAAGAACATCGAGAAGCATGGCATCGACTTCATCGACGCGGATATCGTGTTCGGCAATCCGCACCTAGTCGCGCCAGGAAAGATGGTCGACGGAGATCAGCGTTGGCTGGCAATCGGCATGATCGATGAGGTTTATGTTACGGCTGTTTTCACCCGGCGCGGCCCGATCATCCGCATGATCTCAATGCGGAGTGCACGAAATGGCGAAAGAAAAAGACATCAAGAGGTTTTCGGAAACTGACCTAGAAGAGCGGCGGGCTCGTGGCGAAAGCCGCACTGATCTCGCCCGTGTCCGGGCGAAGACGGCGGAAGAGCTAGAGCGCGATATCGCCAGCGACCCCGATTTTAATTGCCTGCCCGAGGATTGGTACAAGAGCGCCGAGGCGGTCATGCCTACCCCAAAGAAGCTCCTATCTCTCCGGCTCGACAGCGATGTTGTCGATTGGTTTAAGAGCCAAGGTCCGGGTTATCAGACAAGGATCAACGCGGTATTGCGCGCCTTTGTTCAGCAGGCGGCGAAAAGGCGAGCCTGAGGTTGGGGATGTATGGCCTTCCTTCGATGCTTACAATACCATACAGCAAAGAGGGAGCATTCGGTAATGCTTGTCGCGCGACCTATGGCAAAATCGGCATGTGAAGCAACACCGACTCCAGCGTCCGCTCCTACGTCGCTCCCGCTTCCGGCAACGGCTCATAGTGGCGTTAGGCGATCATGATTCTACTCATACACAATAAAGAGGAGATACGCTATGGCAGAGGGTTTATTCGTCAGCACCGATGGCAGCGGTAACATATCGGAAATTAAACACCACACGAACTGGGATAGAGATTGGCATTCGATTATTCCTGGCTCTTTTGGAGGGGGCGGTTTCACAGATTTGTTGTTTTATAAACGGTCAGTTGGTGAGGGTTTATTCGTCAGTACCGATGGCAGCGGTACCATATCGAATATTAGACGCAATACGGGCTGGGATAGAGATTGGGATCTGATTATTCCTGGCAACTTTGGAGGGGGCGGTTTCACAGATTTGTTGTTTTATAAACGGTCAGTCGGTGAGGGTTTATTCGTCAGTACCGATGGCAGCGGTACCATATCGCAAATTAGACGCAACACGGGCTGGGATAGAGATTGGGATCTGATTATTCCTGGCTCTTTTGGAAGGGGCGATTTCACGGCTTTGCTCTTCTATAAACGGTCACGCGGTGAGGGTTTATTCGTCAGTACCGATGGCAGCGGTACCATATCGCAAATTAGACGCAATACGGGCTGGGATAGAGATTGGGATCTGATTATTCCTGTCACTCTTGGAACTGGAGGAACGCTTAGCGGCGGTTTCACGGCTTTGCTCTTCTATAAACGGTCAAGTGGTGAGGGTTTATTCGTCACTACCAATGGCAGCGGTGACATATCGGAAATTAAACACTACACGGACTGGGATAGAGATTGGGATCTGATTATTCCTGGCCGTTTTGGAAGGGGCGATTACCCGACTTTGCTCTTCTATAAACGGTCAAGCGGTGAGGGTTTATTCGTCACTACCGATGGCAGCGGTACCATATCGGAAATTAAACACCACACGGACTGGGATAGAGATTGGCGTCTGATTATTCCTGGCAACTTTGGAGGTAGTCCAGGTTTCACAGATTTGTTGTTTTATAAATGAATAAAGGAATAGGATCAGGCCTTGTAATATCACATTCTTGACTTAATATCGGCTGAGGGAAAAGGGCTACTTTTCGGATTGCCCGATTCTGTTCAGGGAAGGGGACCTCGCCTTCCTTACGCCTGATGCTGTTCTCGAAATCGTTGAGGTTAAGTCGCGAGCCGACCGGCGCGTTTTCCATGCAAACCGGGGTTGGACCCGCGGGAACTGGGGGTCGGAGTCGAATAATTGTGCACCCTTCCCAAATTCCCCGGGGGCATAGGAAGGCGGGCGGCTGTCCCAAGTCCGCGCCTAACGAGACTGTCGAAAAAGTCCAATTTTGGCATTTTCGTGGAAAAGTGATTCTTGAAAATAAAGGAGTTATGGGCACCAGTTTTTCGGTTTTAGGTTTTTCGAAAGTCTCAACGAGGGCAGCAAAAGTTTTCCGTGAAGATTTCAAAAGGGTTTGAACGAGCATAGGTTTTTGGCCACGGCAAATATTCGTATTTGCCGGTTTTGACGGCTTGTGCACGGATTTTCTTGCAAATTGATCGGTAGCGTTGGCCGTGATTCTCTTCGCTTCGGATGAGCAGAAGAGAGGTGATTCGATGCGGCCGAAGGGCAAGGCACACAAGCGCTATGAATTTGGGGTGAAAGTGTCCGTCGCCACGACGCTCCATCGCTCGAAAGGCGGCCAGTTCGTCGCCCATGTGAAAGCGCTGCCGGGCAATCCATACGATGGCCATACGCTTAGCGCCGTGATCCCGGACATGGAGAAACAGATTGGCGCGAATATCGAACGCATTGTCGCCGATCGGGGCTATCGCGGCCACAACGCGCCGCCAACGCATCGCTTCAGGGTCTTTATCTCGGGTCAAAAAAGGCGCCTCACCGAGAACATCAAACGCGAATTGCGGCGCCGCGCTGCCGTCGAACCCGTCATCGGTCATATGAAATCCCACAACGGAATGGGCCGAAATCATCTCGCCCATGCGGCTGGCGACGCCATCAACGCCGTACTGGCCGCCGTCGGATACAACTTCCGCCGGCTGCTGGTCTGGCTGGCGCTTTTGTTGTCTTTCCTCCAGATCGCGCTTCGAGAGGTCCGTTCGTCAAATCAGCGCCCAATCGCCGCCTGATCGGCGTTCTTCACGGGCGACCATTCAGTCCACTAAAAATGCGACTAATGGGATCCGTGTCGCTAACCGCCGAGTTTTTCAACGGTATCCGCGCTGAGCGGTCGTTGTGGACGGCGGCAAGCCGAAATTCAACCTACCCGCCACCGATTTTTTTTGCGCGTCGCACTTAAGGCTCCAAGACGGAATCCCAATAGAGATAATCCATCCAGCTTTCGTGCAGATAATTGGGCGGAAACCGGCGGCCGTTCTGGTGCAGATCGTTGACCGTGGGTTGATAGGGCATCCGCGCCGGCCACATGCGGGCCTCGCCGGGGCGCAGATCGCCCTTGCGCAGATTGCAGTTGGAACAAGCGGCGACGACATTTTCCCAGGTCGTGGTGCCGCCCTTCGAGCGAGGGACGAGATGGTCGAAGGTCAGATCCTCGCGGGAGGCGCAATATTGGCAACTGAAACGGTCGCGGAGAAACACATTGAAACGGGTGAAGGCGGGATGGCGGGAGGGTCTTACGTAGCGTCTGAGCGAAACCACCGAGGGGAGCCGCATCTCGAAGCTCGGACTTCGGACTGTCTTATCGTAATTGGAAACGATATTCACCCGGTCGAGGAACACCGCCTTGATCGAATCCTGCCACGCCCAAAGCGAGAGTGGATAGTAGCTCAACGGCCGGAAGTCGGCGTTGAGCACGAGCGCCGGACAGGCCTCGGGGGAAACCCTGGGTTGGGAATGACCCGTCATGTCAGCTACCTCCTCTAGCGCGCTACCCGCAAGCGGCAAGACCGCGGCATCATAACTATCTCCACCGCGAATCCAAGGCTAGCCCCTTGCGTTACATTTTACAGGCTCGATGACACTTTTGTGAAGCACGTCTTGAAACAACGGTCAGCGCGGCAACGGATTATCGCGTCGGAATTGGCGTGCCACTGCGATAATCGTAAAACCCGCGCTGGGTTTTGCGCCCGAGCCAACCGGCTTCGACATATTTCACGAGCAGGGGACATGGACGATATTTCGGGTCGGCCATGCCCTCATGCAGGAGCTGCATGACGGACAATGCAGTGTCGAGCCCGATGAAATCGGCGAGCTGCAAGGGTCCCATTGGATAATTCGCACCGAGCCGCATCGCGGTGTCGATCGATTCGACCGAGCCCACGCCCTCGTAGAGCGTATAGATCGCTTCGTTGATCATGGGCAGCAAAATGCGATTGACGATGAAGGCGGGGAAATCCTCGGATACGGTAAAGGTCTTGCCGAGCCGGGCGATGAGCGCCTTGGCCGCATCGAATGTCGTGTTTTCGGTCACGATGCCGCGGATCAACTCGACGAGCTGCATGCGTGGGACAGGATTCATGAAATGAATGCCGATGAACCGTTCCGGCCGGTCGGTGATCGAGGCAAGCCGCGTGATCGAAATCGACGACGTATTCGTAGCCAGCATCGCCGTTGGTTTCAACGAAGGGCAAAGCTTGGAAAAAATCTTGCGTTTGACCTCCTCGTTCTCGGTGGCTGCTTCAATGACGAGATCGCTGTCGGCAAATGCGTCGTAGCCGGGCGCGGGCTTGATCCGGCTCAAGGCCGCGTCGCGCGCAGGTGGATCGACTTGTTTTCGCTCAACCTGGCGCGCGAGGTTGCCTGCGATCGTGGCGAGCCCGGCGTTGATTTTGGCTTCCGAGATATCGTTGAGAGCGACTTCGATTCCGGCTAGCGCGCAGACCTGGGCAATCCCCGTGCCCATTTGGCCGGCCCCGATCACCCCGATTTTGTTTATGTCCATTTTATTCGCTCACAACGAAATCAAGCGGGAATAGTCTGGCCATATTGATTTCCCCGATTTCTAAACCAAAGACGAAACTATATCCACTAAACCGGCCAAGCTCCAGAGCACGATTGGGCCAAGGCGGGGACCCGGTTTCGCGAAGGATTCGCGTTGAGAACGCGCATTATACCAAAAGCCTAGAGCTGTCTCGCCTGTCCCTAAAGCATCTAACGGCCGAGCTTGGCAAGCTCCTCGTTCAGCGCCGGCAGAATTGCTAAGAGATCGCCGACGAGTCCGTAATCCGCGATCTGGAAGATCGGCGCCTCCTCATCCTTGTTGATGGCGACGATGACCTTCGAGTCCTTCATTCCGGCGAGGTGCTGGATGGCGCCGGAGATGCCGACGGCGATATAGAGATCGGGCGCGACGACCTTGCCGGTCTGGCCGACCTGCCAATCGTTTGGCGCGTAGCCCGCGTCGACCGCGGCGCGCGATGCGCCCATCGCCGCCCCGAGCTTGTCCGCGATGGGCTCGATCAGGGTCTTGAAATTGTCCGCGTTTTGCATGCCGCGGCCGCCGGATATGACGACCCTGGCCGAGGCAAGCTCGGGGCGCTCGGATTTAGCGAGCGTCTCATCCTTAAAACGCGAAACCTCAGGCGCGGCGGCGGCGGCGATCTTTTCGACTGGAGCGGAGCCTTCCCCGCCGGCCGGCTGAAACGCCGCCGTCCGGACCGTGATGATCTTCTTGGCGTCGGTCGACTGGACTGTCTCTATCGCGTTTCCGGCATAGATCGGACGTTCGAACGTGTCGGGCGCAACGACCTTGATAATCTCCGAAATCTGCATCACGTCGAGGAGTGCCGCGACCCTCGGCATGACATTCTTGCCGGCCGACGTCGCGGCGGCCAGGATCGCCGAATAATTTCCGGCCAACTGGGCGAGAAGCGCCGCCAGCGGTTCGGCCAATTGATGCGCATAAACCGGATCGTCCGCCACCAGGACTTTTTCGATGCCGTCCAGCCTGGCAGCGGCCCGTGCGGCCGCTTCGAGCTTTTCGCCGGCGACGAGGACATGAACGGGCTCGTCAAGCGCCTTGGCAGCGGTCAGCGCCTTAGCAGTTGCCTCGTTCAGCTTGCCGTTCGACACCTCGGCGAGAAGCAGTACCGCCATCAGATCACCCCGGCTTCGTCCTTGAGCCTCGCGACGAGTTCGGCGGCGGAGGCGAGTTTGGTTCCAGCCTTGCGCGTGGGAGGCGCAACGGTCTTTAAAATCTTGAGGCGCGGCGCGATATCGACGCCAAAATCAGCGGGTGTCTTCTCCTCGATCGTTTTCTTCTTGGCTTTCATGATGTTTGGCAGCGATGCGTAACGTGGTTCGTTGAGGCGCAGATCGGTTGTGACGACGGCCGGGAGTTTGAGGCTGACGGTTTGCAATCCGCCGTCTACCTCGCGGGTAACATCCACGTGTCCATCGCCAACCGCCACTTTCGAGGCAAAAGTGCCCTGGCCCCAGCCCAAAAGCGCGGCCAGCATCTGCCCCGTCTGGTTGCAATCATCGTCGATCGCCTGCTTGCCAAGGATAATCAGCAAAGGCTCTTCGGCGAGCGCGACCGCTTTCAAGAGCTTGGCGACAGCGAGCGGTTCGACCGGCTGCTCCACCTTAATGAGAATGCCCCGATCTGCGCCCATTGAGAGCCCCCTCCTGATCGTCTCGGCGGCCTGCGCGGGCCCGATCGACACCAAAATCACTTCGGCTGCCTTGCCGGACTCTTTCAGGCGCAATGCCTCCTCGACGGCGATTTCGTCGAAAGGGTTCATCGCCATCTGGACGTTGACGAGATCGACGCCCGAACCGTTGGGTTTCACTCTGATCTTGACATTGAAATCGACCGCCCGTTTCACGGGCACGAGAATTTTCATGCGGATCACTCTAGCCGGCGGGCAGACCCCCGCGCGGTGCGGTCAGGTACAGTCCCCTTTTCCACAAGTCAACGCCATCGGCCCGGCCATCCAGATGACCGATCAAGGGGCCAAATCGTACCAAAATGTTTCACGTGAAACATTTTGGTACGATTCTGGAGCCTGAGTACGCAAGGCCTCATACATTTAGCGGCTTGAGATAAGTGCGATCGTGCGGAAAGCTGCACAGCCAGCGGGGTTGCGCGATGGACCGGTCGTCGCGCACGGCCGCCAATGAAACGAAGTGGACGAACCTTGTCAACGATTCTGGCCCGGCACCCATAAAACGTCGGCTTCGCCCTTCTGGTTCACATAACGGGCGGCGACAAACAGAAAATCCGATAGCCGGTTGATATATCTGAGAGCTGGGCCGCCGACCTCTTCCCCCGGCGCTTGGGCCAAGGCGACGAGCAGCCGCTCGGCCCGGCGCGTCACGGTGCGGGCGAGGTGCAGCGCCGCCGCCGCCGGCGAGCCGCCCGGCAGAACGAAAGAACGCAAGGGCGCGAGTTCAGCGTTGAGCTCGTCGATCTTGCGCTCCAAGCGATCGACTTGCGATTGGACAATGCGCAGCGGCTCGGTCTCGCCGTTTGCCCTGGGCGGCACGCAAAGATCGGCGCCGAGATCGAAGAGATCGTTCTGAACGCAGAGCAACATCGCATCGATACTGGCGCAACCCGCATTCGACGCGGTGGCGACGCGGGCAAGCCCGATCGCCGAATTGGTCTCGTCGATCGTGCCATAGGCTTCGATCCTGAGATCGTGCTTGGCGCGGCGCCCGCCGGTGCGAAGCGCGGTCGTGCCGTCATCTCCCGTTCTTGTGTAGATTCGGTTCAAGACGACCATGGCGCCCCACATCAATGCTTAGCTTCGGGATCACGATACCCAGACGATAATGAGTATAACGGCGAACTGGAGACCGACTGGCCAGCGCAACAGGTTTTTGCGCCGGCACCGGTGCCGATTGCAACAATAATATCACTTGCGGCACGCGTCTTAGCGCGATCCTCAAACTCAAAGCGCTCGAGGAACTCAATAGCGACGCAAGAGACGTTCCAGATAGTCCAATTCCTCGCGGGGACGGGCGGGCTCGCCCAGCCTGCGGCGAAGTTCCTCTAAGACGCGCCTTGCCCGCTCCGCGCCGGGAAAACGCGCGGACGGATCGAACCCTCGCAAGCTTTCCGCCGTGCGCCCGAGAGGATCGGTGCCCTCGGCGTCGCCAAACTGACCTGGCGGGCCTTGACCGTCTTGGCCCTCTCCGGCTTCCTCGCCGGCGCCTGAACCCTCGCCTTCGCCGCGCATGCTTTCGGCAAGCTTTTGCGCGCCCTCGCGCAAGGCTTCCACCGCGCGGCCTTGCGCGTCCACCGCGCCATCGGTGCCGCTCGGACCTTGACCGAGCGCGTTTTCGGCGTCGCGCATCGCGTTTTGCGCGCCGTCTAGGCCACTGGCGCCGGCCTCAGCCTCGTCCAAACGCTTTTGTAGATTTTCGAGCCGGTCGCGGAGCGCTTTTTGGCGCCTGGTGAGATCGGCATCGTTGGTTTGTCCGGCCCGAGGACTCGTGCCGCTTTTGGCGCCGGCGCCTTGGTCGTTTCCTTGTCTGTCAAGGCCGCCTTCAATTGCGTCGCCGTCCTGGCCAAAGATATCGCCGAGCGTTGGTTGACCCGGCAGGCCCAATTGGCCGCGTTCCTCGCGCTGCCGATGCCGTTCCGCTTGGCCGCTTTTATAGGTTTCGTCGCGCAAATCCTGCTGGTCCTGGCTCATCTGGCCGAGCTCTTCGAGCGCGCGGTTCATCTCCCGCGTCCTAGGGTCGACCTTGCGCGGCCGCGCGACCCGCAGGTTTTCAAGGATGTTTTGCAACTGCTCCAGCATTTTCTGCGCATTCGCGCTGTCGCCCGAACGCAGCATCTCCTGCATCTGGTCGAACATTCTTTGCAGTTCCTTGGGGCTGATCGAACGGCCTCGGCCGTCAAGTGCCGCGGAATTATCCCGATGGTCCTGTTCATCCTGCTGCGCGGCGAGCTCTTGCAAAAATTTATCCATTGCGGCGCGCAGATTGTCGCCGAGTTTGCGGATTTCATCTTCCGAAGCGTTGCGCTGCAAAGCATCGCGCAATTGTTGCTCGGCGGCGCGGAGATCGCGTTCGGCCTCGGAGAGATCGCCGTTCTCGATGCGCAGCGCCATTTGCCAGAGGTAATCGGCGACTTCGACGAGATCGCTGTCGCTATGCGCCGCATTGAGCCGATCGAATGCCACCCGCAATCCAAGATAGACACCTGCGCCAGTGTCGAACACTTCCGGCGCGATCATCAAGGCATCGAGCGCGTTTGCCACCCGCGCCTTATCCTCGGGAGCGAGAACCAGATTGCGGCGCTGTTCGGCAAGCGCGCGGGCAAGAGGCTTGACGAAAGGCTTTTGCGGCAACGTGATTTCGACGGGATCGCTACTGCCTTCATTGCCGCCTTCATCGCGTGCGGTCAGCGACATTTCGACACGCGCGCCGGCCCATGGGTGTTCGGAAAGATCGGCCGTTGTCTCGGCCTCGCCGCCGAGGTTCGGCGCAGGCGGCAATAAAAGCGGGATATGCGGCGGATCGACGAGCGAACGTGTGACGGGATGTCCGCCCGGGAGCATCGGCTTGGCGAAACGTGCCTCCGCGCCGGTAACGCCGTAATCGTCGGCGACGCCGTATTTTAGCGTCATCGATCCCCGCGCGTTAAACCTCGGCGCCCCGGTCAGCGCAATCGACGGCGGTTGATCCAAAATGGCATGAATATCGAACGCGCCGAGCGGCGCGCCGGAATGGCCAAGGGCTAGCGTGGCATCGCCGCGCAAAACCAGGCGAGTTTCGCCATGGCCATCCCGCTTGCCGTTGGACGGCTTCGCGGAGGCGGTCAAGCTGGCTTGAGCGTCAGTTTTGTTGTCCTTAGCGGCCTCGGCGAGAGCACCTTTCACGTCCATGTCAAGATTGCCGCCCGGCGCATGAATGACGACGATCGAACCGCTGGGGGCTTCGATTTGTTGTAGGTTTTGGTTCGCGCCAAGGTTCAACACGACCGGCGGCTTGCCGGTATAGGCTGGCGGATCGATCCAGGCGTCGATCCTGTAGTCCTTTCCCGGCGATGCGTCGAAGCGCCAATCGAAAGCCGCGGCGACGCGTGCATATTTTTCGGGGCCCGCGACAAAGCCTGTCGCGATAAGCGCGACCAGGACGGCGGCGCGCAAGGCATAACGGTCGAGATCGACCATGCGTGGCGAGGGCGCGCCGGAGCGGAGCAAAGCCACGGCTTGCTCCGCGCGGCGGCGATGCAGGTTCCACAACGCCCGCGTCGCCGGATCGCTTGTCCCATTGCCGAGGCGGTCGTCGATAACCGAGGCTGGATGCGATGCAAGCCCGGAAACACGGTCGATCCGGTCGAGGGCCTCCTTGCGCGAGGGCAACCGGAATTCGCGCAGCGGCAGCAGGGCGGCGACGAGGCCGAGCACAAGCGCAAGAACGCCGAGGCCGCGCGCCCAATGCGGAGCGTCGAGCCATAGACCGGTCCACGAAACACAAGCAAAAACGCCGAGGACCACAAGCGGCGGCAACACAATGCGCCACGCCCGCTCGAAAAGTAGGATCGCGCGCGCCTTCGCGGCGAGCCGCTCCAGACGCGGATTCGCGGCCCCTTCGCCTCGCGGCGAGTGCTCCGAGCGCATTGGCTTCCAGCGTCCCAGTCTCAGCAAAACGATCTCCAAACCGCGGCCATCATGCCGCCGCAGGCAGCGACGCTAGCACCATGGCGGCCAAGCGCCAGGGGCGAGATTGTAATATCTATCCGAACCAGGCCGGAATTTTGTCGAGACCAATCAATTCCTCGTAAGTTCCGCGCGGGCGCACAATGGCATATTGGCCGTCATTCACGAGCACCTCCGGCACCAGAAGCCGCGAATTATAGGTCCCGGCCTGCACCGCGCCATAGGCGCCGGCCGACATGATCGCCAGAAGATCGCCCGGCGCAGGTTCTGGGATTTTTCGCGACAGCGCGAGATAATCGCCGGTTTCGCAGACCGGCCCGACGACATCGGCGGTGATTTCAGGGCTGCCTTGCGCCGCGCGGACGGAACGGATCTCATGGTGCGCGTCGTAAAGCGTGGGACGCACCAGATCGTTCATCGCCGCATCGACAATGACGAAGGTTTTGGCCTCGCCCCGCTTCACGAATAGGACGCTTGTGACGAGAACGCCGGCGTTGCCCGCGATCAGCCGTCCCGGCTCGAAGATCAGCCGGCAGTTGAGCGGCCCAAGCCTTGCATTGACGATTGCCGCATAGCGCTCTGGGTGGTAGCTCTCTGGATCCTCCCAAAGAGCGTAGGGGATGCCGAGACCGCCGCCGAGATCGATATGCTCAAGCGCGTGGCCATCGGCACGCAGCACGCGGGCAAAATCGGCGATCAGGCGGAAGGCATCGTCGAATGGGGCGAGGTCGGTGATCTGCGAACCGATATGAATATCGACTCCGGTGATCTTGATCCCCGGTAGCCGTGCGGCTTCGGAATATACCTCTCGGGCGCGACGAATTGGGATGCCGAATTTGTTCTCCGCCTTGCCGGTGGCAACCTTGGCATGGGTTTTGGCATCGACATCGGGATTGACCCTGAGCGCCGCGCGGGCCGTCCGGTTTCGACTTGTCGCAACTTCGGAAAGAAGGGCGAGCTCTGGCTCCGATTCGACATTAAAACAAAGAATGTCCTGTTCGAGCGAAAAAACCATTTCCGCTTGCGTCTTGCCGACTCCCGAAAAGGTAATTTTTTCTGGGGTGACGCTTGCCGCCAGCGCACGCCGTAGTTCGCCTCCGGAGACGACGTCCATTCCCGCGCCGAGCTGCGCCAGGGTTTTGAGAACGGCCAGGTTGGAATTGGCTTTAACGGCATAGCAAATGAGATGCGGCAGGCCGGAAAAAGCCGAATTGAATACCTTGTAATGGCGGGTCAGCGTCGCCGTCGAATAGCAATAAAATGGCGTGCCAACTTCCGCCGCGAGCGTTGCGAGATCGACATCCTCGGCATGCATGACGCCGTTCTTCATCGTGAAGTGATGCATGGGCGGATCAGAGCAAGGGATCGAGGAAGAAACGGTTTTGGCGCCCGACGGCGGCGGTTGCTTCGCCGCCGCTGGCGCCTCCGCACCGCTGGAATTGGCCGCATTTTGCCCCGCCAGCTCGCCTGGGTACACGGGCGCTTCATAATCCCCCGGCGTGCCGGTCGCTGGCGCGGAAGAGAGAGCCGCGCCGGGCGGCGGTTCGAGCGGTCCCCGCCGCCCGCAGGAGGCGAGCGAAAGGGCTATCGTGGCAACAAACACGATGGCGGGGAGGTTTGGGAGGGTACGTCTCACGAACAAGCTCCAGCAAGCTCCAGAAGGCGCGCCGCTATGGACGAAGGCCGGATCAAAGAGAACATTTGAGGGGCATGGTCATATTGCGGTTATCCCGCAATAACAATATGCAAGAAACTGGGCTTTTTCGAGTTGCGGCTTCTTGCATCACGTATTTGGGGTCCGCCCTTTAGCATCGCATTCGAAACCCGCTATCATACCATGGCTTCTCCCATGGTCTCTCCTTAGACGAGGAAGGAAATGCGCAAATCGGCCCCGCTCTCCCTAGCCTTGGCGTTTCTTTTGTGGATCGGCCTAGCGCATGCGCGGCCAAGCTTCGTCAGCGAGGAGCTAGAAAACGACGCGATCAGGCTCGAACAAAATATCGGCGAGGATCTCGGCGCGCTCGCCACGCGGACGCTGCCGCAGCTGCGCAAGGACTTAGCTCAAGCCCTCGGGCGCAAGGATTCCAAGAGCGACAACACCTCGAATAACCTGGTATTCAACCCTCAAGCCCTCGGGAGCAAGGATTCCAAGGCCGCTCTCAAATTATCTGCCGCGATCGTCGCGGCCAATCCCAAGGACTCTGGCGCCTGGATCGCCTATTCGCGCGCGGCGATCGCGATGGAGAACGATGATGAGCTCCAGGCGAAGGGTACGGCGGCTGCCTATCTCGCTTATGAGCGGGCCAGCGCCAAGCCGGAGCAGGCGGTGGCGCTCGCCTGGCTCGGCGAAATCTACGCCAAGCGAAGCATGTGGCGTCCCTCGCTCGATGCTTACCGCGCGAGCCTTGATCTCGCCGATATCGCGGAGGTGCGCAACATTTATGAGGATCTCCGCGAAAAACATGGGTTTCGCATTCTCGACTACAAGATCGACAATGAGTCCGCCTCGCCTCGCGCGTGCTTCCAGTTTTCCGAATCGCTTGCCTTGGGCAACGCCGATTACTTGCCGTTCGTAACCGCCTCGGGTTTTGCCAATGCCGCGATCTCTACCGAGAATCAACAGCTTTGCGTCGAGGGCCTGAAGCACGGCGAACATTACAAATCGTGTTGCGCGAGGGCTTGTCCTCGGCGGCCGGCGAAGCGCTGCGCAAATCGGCGGATTATGAAATCTACGTGCGCGACCGGTCGCCGCTGGTCCATTTCACCGGCAAGAATTACGTGCTGCCACGGGTTGGGCAGGAAGGCATTCCCGTCGTCTCCGTCAACACCCGGAAAATCGCCGTGGACATCGTGCGGATCGGCGATCGCAACCTTTTGCCGACGGTGCGATCCGAGGATTTCCTAGCCCAGCTCTCATCCTATCGGATCAAGCAATATATCGAGACAGACGGCAAGAAAATCTGGTCTGGAACGCTCGACGCAACGCTGGAACTCAACGCCGAAGTGACGACCGCATTTCCGGTCATGGAGGCGGCCGGAAAGCTCGATCCCGGCGTCTATGTCATGGCCGCCAAGCCGGCCGGCGATGTTGCCGCCGCGAACGACAGCGACGAGGACGGCGGCGGGACAATTGCGACGCAATGGTTCATCGTCTCCGACTTGGGCCTCACCGCTTTCATCGGCAAGGACGGCATTCATGTGTTCGTCCGCTCGTTGGCGAGCGCAATGCCGGTCGCCGGAGTCGAGGTGCGCCTTGTCGCGCGCGACAATGAGATTCTGACGTCGAAGCGCACGGACGATGCCGGTCACATTCATTTCGATCCAGGCTTTTCGCGCGGGACTGGAGGGGTTGCTCCTGGTCTCGCCGTCGCCGAGGACGGCAAGGGCGATTATGGTTTCCTCGATCTCGAGGCGAATGCTTTCGACCTCACGGACCGGGGCGTCAAAGGCCGCGCCGCGACGGCCCCGCTCGACGCCCTGATCTATACCGAGCGCGGTGTCTACCGGTCGGGCGAGACGGTTTTCATCACCGCTTTGCTGCGCGATGGACTCGGCACCGGCGTGCCTTCCGTGCCGCTTACCCTTGTTGTCAAACGCCCCGACGGCGTCGAATATAAGCGGGTCCAGACGGATGATCAGGGCGACGGCGGCCGCAGCATTATGTTGCCGCTCCTCCCCGGCAGCACGACGGGAACTTGGCGCGTCGAGGCGTTTGCCGATCCCAAGGCAGCCCCCGTTGGACAGACGAGCTTCCTCGTCGAGGATTATGTGCCGGAGCGTCTCGAATTTTCGCTGACCCCGGCCGCGACAACGGCGCGGGCTGGCGATACGGTCGAGATTGCGGCCCAGGCGCGTTATCTTTACGGCGCGCCCGGCGCAAATCTCGAAATCACCGGCGAGGTCGAAATCGACGCCGCCGGCCAATCGCCATTGCCCGCGCTCAAGGATTTTACCGCCGGGCTACAAGACGAGCCTTTCGACAAAACCAGCACGGAAATAGAGGAGGCAGCGTCCACCGACGCGACTGGCACGGCGAAAATTCTCGTGCCCATTCCAGATGCCGCGGCGCCTCGCCCGCTTGAGGCAAAGATCATTCTACGGGCCGGCGAGCCGGGCGGGCGGGCCATCGAACGCTCGCTCGTCCTGCCGATCCTGCCAAAGGCCGGCCTGATCGGCGTCAAGAAGAATTTCACCGCTTTGAGCGACGGCGCGGCGGCGAGCTTCGATGTCATCGCCGTCGGCGCGGACGGCGCCCGTGCCGCGCGCAAGGGTGTCGCCTGGTCGCTCTATAGAGTAAGCAACGATTACCAATGGTACCGGGCCGACGGGCGCTGGAATTTCGAGCGGGTGAAATCGTCGAAACGCGTCGCCAAGGGAAAGATCGACCTCGGCCTCGATGCGCCCGCCAAGATTTCCGCGATCGTTGGGCTTGGCCAATACCGGCTCGATCTTGCAAGCGGCAACGACGGGGACCAACCGACCAGTCTTGCATTCGAGAGCGGCTGGTCCGGCGAAGCGAGCACGCAAACGCCGGATCTTCTCGATGTCAGTCTCGACAAGGCAAATTATAAGCCAGGCGAGGAGATGCGGCTGCGCATCGCCTCGCGGTTCGCCGGCACCGCGACGGTCGCCATTATCGGCGAGAGTTTGAACACTCTGACCACGCTCGATCTGAAAGAGGGCGACACGACCACCGCCATCCCGATCAAAGGCAATTGGGGAGCGGGCGCTTATGCCGTGGTGCTCGCTTATCGTCCGCTCGACAAGGCGGTCAATCGTATGCCGGGACGTGCCATCGGGCTTGCCTGGTTTGCCATCGATCCGCAAGCGCATGGGCTCGATGTCAAACTCGCACCGCCGGCCAAGGCACGGCCGCGTGGGCCCTTGACGATCCCGCTCGAAATCAAAGGCCATGCCTCGGGCGAAGAGGCAAGAGTGACGGTCGCGGCGGTCGATGCGGGCATCCTCAATCTTACTCATTATGAAGCGCCCGATCCGCGCGGCTATTTCTTCGGCCAGCGTCAGTTGAGCACGGAAATCCGCGACCTTTACGGCCTGTTGATCGATGGAATGCAGGGTTCGCGCGGTGCGATCCGGTCCGGCGGCGACGCGCCCCCGGAGCTTGGCGGCGAACGGCCAACGCAAGAACCGCTCGCGCGCTTTTCTGGGATCGTCAAGACAGGCCCGGACGGCCGGGCGCGGATCGACTTCGATCTGCCCGCCTTCAACGGCACCTTGCGGGTCATGGCGGTTGCCTGGACAAAAACCAAGGCCGGCAGTGCCAACACGGACGTGATCGTTCGCGATCCGGTCGTCGCGCAAGTGACGGCGCCGCGCTTTCTGTCGCTTGGCGACCGGTCGCAATTTCATGTGCAAATCGACAATGTCGAAGGGAAGCCCGGAGACTACGCCCTCGATCTCGACGTAACCGGCCCCCTCTCGGCCGCGAGCGATACCCTGCATCGCACATTCAAACTCGATGCCGGGGCACGCAAGGCGCTGACGATCCCATTCAGGGCCACGGGCGCTGGCCACGCCGGCGTCGGCTTCAAGCTGAGCGGCCCCGGCCTCGTCGCGCCACAGACGCTCGCGCTCGACGTCTCGCCCGGCACCTCCGGACTTTACCGCCGCTCGGTGCGCACGCTGGCACCGGGGGAAAGCCTCGCGATTTCGAGCGACATCATCGCCGATTTCGTGCCCGGAACCGGCGCCGTTTCGCTCGCCGTTTCCTCGCTTGCCGGAATAGATGTTCCGGCCCTCCTTCAGGTGCTCGATCGCTACCCGTATGGCTGTTCCGAACAAATCGTCAGCCGTGCCCTGCCATTGCTCTATGTCAACAAGCTTGCCAACAGCGAGGCACTCGGAATTGACCCGGATACCGATCAGCTCATCCGCGACGCAATCGCGCGGGTGCTGGCGCGCCAGGATTCGAACGGCGCCTTCGGTGTTTGGTCGGCGACCGATGCCGATGACATGTGGCTGCATGCGTTCGTCACCGATTTCCTGACCCGCGCGCGGGAAAATGGGTTCGACGTGCCACGGAAGCCATTCGACGCCGCCCTGGAGCGGCTGCGTAATCTGCTTGCCAATTCGAGCGATATTGGCGCGGGACAAGGCGCCCCGATCGCCTATGCCGCCTATGTTCTGGCGCGCAACGGCCGCCAGGTCATGGGCGATCTGCGCTATCTGGCCGATGCCAAGATCGCCTCGCTTGAAACCCCGCTCGCCCGCGCCCATCTTGCCGCCGCGCTGGCTTTCTTGGCGACCGCCCGCGCGCGGAGGCGGTGTTTGCAAAAGCAACGGAGCGTTTGAGTACGCTCGGCAATCCGCTTTACTCGATACCCGATTATGGTTCGCGTCTGCGCGATGGCGCCGGGCTTCTCGCGCTTGCCGTCGAGACCCAAATGCCCGCCGCGGAAATTCTGCGTGCGTCGAAGATCGTGGAAGACGCGCGGGCGAAAACCGCCGTCTCCAGCACCCAGGAAAATGCGTTCATGGTTCTCGCCGCCGAGGCGCTCGCCGATAAATCCCGGACGATTGCCTTGTCTGTTGATGGTGTGCCCCAGCAGGGCGCCTTCTTCAAGAGTTGGCGCGCCGCCGCGCTCGCCAACAAAACCGCGACGATCGCGAATAGCGGCCAAGCGCCGGTGAGCGTCGTTTTGACAACCTCCGGCAATCCGCTGACGCCGGAGCCCGCGGCGGAGCAGGGCTACCGGATCAAGCGCGCCTATTACACGCTCGACGGAAAACCAATCGAGCCCACGGCGATCAAACAGAACGACCGTTTTGCCGTCGCATTGACGATCACCGAAAACGAAGCGGCATTTGCGAGGCTGCTTCTCGTCGATCGTTTGCCCGCTGGACTCGAGATCGACAATCCGGATCTTTTTGAGGGCGGCTCGACCGAAGGTTTGTCCTTTCTCAAGAAAACCGTTGAACCGGCGCATACCGAATACCGCGACGATCGTTTCGTCGCCGCTTTCGCGCGCGACGGGCACGACAAGGCAAATTTCACGGTCGCCTATATTGTCCGCGCGGTGACGCCAGGACATTATGTCAGCCCGCCGGCGACGATTGAGGACATGTACCGGCCAGAGAGGTTCGGCCGCACCGCTTATGGCGCAATCGATGTTGCCCCGCCCAAATAAAATGTTTCACGTGAAACATTTTGGTACGATCGTAGCGCTCTTTCTTGCATTCGCGTTGCCCGGCCTCGCGGTCCCCGCGGCCTTGCTACATTTTCGGCCCTCGCCGGGCGCGCTCGATCTTGCCGCCGCGAGTCAAGGCTCACGCATCGTCGTCGATCGCAACGGCCGCCTTTTACGGGCCTTCACGACGCCGAACGGACGCTGGCGGCTTCCTGTTCGCGTGGGCGATGTCGATCCGCGTTTCATCGCGATGCTGATTGCCTATGAGGACCGCCGTTTCCATACCCATCATGGCGTCGATTTTCTCAGCCTCGGGCGGGCCGCGCTGCAATGGATGAGCCACAGCCATATCGTTTCCGGCGGCTCCACGCTGACGATGCAGGTGGCCCGGCTCATCGAGCCCCAAGCCCAAAAATCCGTGGCGGGGAAGTTCGACCAAATCCTGCGCGCGGTAAAAATCGAACGGCGGACGGATAAGACCGGCGTCCTCGATCTTTACCTCGCGCTCGCACCTTATGGCGGCAATATCGAGGGCCTCAGGGCGGCGAGCCTTGCCTATTTCGGGCGCGAGCCGAAGCGGCTCTCGGTCGCCGAGGCGGCATTGCTGGTTGCCTTGCCGCAAGCGCCGGAAATCCGGCGGCCGGATCGTTATCCGGTTGCCGCGCGGGCTGCCCGCGATGCCGTCCTCGACCGGATGCTTGCACGCGGTGTGATCACTGGGGCTGAGCGCGATGCCGCCAAGCGCGAAGCCGTGCCGCAAGAACGCCGGGCCTTTCCCATGCTCGCCGCGCATGCCAGCGAAGCCGCGCTCCGGCGCGCGCCGCAACAGCGCATCCACCGGCTGACGCTCGACGCCAAGCTGCAAGCCTCGCTCGAGGGTTTGGCACGCGAGGCAGCGGCAGGGCTTGGACCAAAACTGTCTTGCGCCATCCTCGTCATCGACAATGCGAGCGGCGAGATCCGCGCGCATGTCGGGGCGGCGGATTATTTTTCGCAAGAGCGCGCCGGATCGATCGACATGACCGGGGCCATCCGTTCGCCCGGATCGGCATTGAAGCCTTTCATCTATGCGCTCGCTTTTGAAAACGGCATCGCGCACCCGGAAACCCTCTTGGACGACCGGCCAAGACATTACGGAACTTACGCGCCGGAAAATTTCGACCATTCCTTCAAGGGCACCGTGACGGCGCGGCGCGCGCTGCAATTGTCCCTAAATCTTCCGGCGGTCGAATTGCTCGACGAAATCGGCCCCGAGCAGTTCATCGCGCGCCTGCGCAATGCCGGCGCGAGAATCGCGCTCCCGGATGAAACCGCTCCGGGACTAGCCGCCGGGCTGGGCGGGCTCGGGATCACGCTGCGCGATCTTGCGGCGCTCTATGCCGGCCTCGCGCGGGGAGGAACCGTGCCGAGATTGCGCGAAACAATGAGCGGCATGGGGACGGCGGAAGCCGGGACCCGCCGGATAGCGGAGCCTGTCGCGAGCTGGTATGTCGCCGGCATACTGCGCGGCGCGCCGCCGCCCCTGAACGCGCCGTTCGGGCGCATCGCCTATAAGACCGGGACTTCCTACGGCTACCGCGATGCTTTCGCGATCGGCTTCGACAAGGCCCATACGATCGCGGTCTGGCTCGGCCGGCCGGACAATGGCTCCGTGTTCGGCCTCGCCGGACGCCAGGCCGCCGCGCCGGTTATGTTCGACGCTTTCGCAAGGCTCGGCACCGGGCACGAATTCCTTGCCGCGCCCGCCGGTATCCTCGCGAGCCGGACCGCCTCGCTCCCCCCACCCTTGCGCCATTTGCGGAAGGACGTGCCCAAGACTCTGGCGGCGGTGGCGACGGCGCAATTAAAAATCGCTTTTCCGCCGGATGGCGCGAGAGTCGATCTCGGCCTTGCCGCATCATTGCCACCTTCGCCCGGCGCCCGCCTCGCCTTGAAAGCCGAAGGCGGCGTTTTGCCGCTGCGATGGATCGTCAACGGCGCGCCGGTGGAGGGACCGGACTTGCGCAGGCAAGCGGCGTGGACCCCCGATGGCGCGGGCTTTGCGCGGGTGTCGGTCATGGACGCAAGAGGCGCAACAGACAGCGTGCTCGTACGCCTCGAATAGAGGGGGCTTCAACAGGTCATATGACTATCAGAGTTCATGGCCCTTCTTCTTCATTTCCGCGCGTACGCGGGTCATCATTTCGGTCGAGATTTTGCCTCGCCAGCCTTGCATCGCGGTGACGACCTCAGTCACGAAAGCCGGCTGTGTCTCGACGTATTTTTTTCCCGCCGGGCTCTCGAAGAAAGCCACCGCCGCCTTCAATTCCTGCTCGCTCATCTGTTTGACATAAATCTGCGCGGCGATATCGACCATTTCGTCCGCTTGGCGGTCGAATTCGGGCTTGAGCCCGGTCAGCACCGCGTTGAGATCGTGGATAAGTTCCGGCCGCGTCTGGGTCAGCGACGAGCCGATCTGATCCATGAATTGGGGAATGATGTTGCTAAAGGAGCGCGATATTCCACAGGCGATCACGAGCGCGCGGGCGGCGGCCAAATGCGACGGGCTGGGCGCGGCCGGAGCCGATCCGGTTTGGCCCGGCGGGGTGTTGGGCGAGGCTTGTTGAGCCCTGCTTCCGCTCGCGGCAAATAATGGGGCAATCAGGAACGTAAGGCAAAAAACCAAATTCCTGGCGTGTTTTTCAAAAGCTGTGCGCAAGCGAAAACCTCCTCAAACCATGACGCAAGATGCAGGACCACCCCACCCGCGTCAATCGAGTTGGCCAAGAATCTCGATGCCGGCCGGACCGGCGCTGATCACGGCCTTGGCAATCCCAATGAAAAGCCCATGTTCGACGACGCCGGGAATGGCGGCGAGCCGGTCCGCCAGATCCTTCGGACGGGGAATGGCGTCGAAGAAACAATCCACGATATAGTGCCCATTGTCGCTGACGAAAGCCTGGCCGCCAGGAGTTTTCCGTAGGCGGACCTCGCCATCGCAGCCACAAGCCTTCGCCGCGGCAAAGATCATCCGACGGGTCGCTTCGAGGCCGAATACATTGACTTCGACCGGCAGCGGGAATTTGCCGAGCACCGCCACCAATTTCGACGAATTGGCGATCACGACCATGCGCTTCGATGCCATGGCGACGATTTTTTCGCGCAGGAGCGCACCGCCGCCGCCCTTGATGAGACGCAATTTTAAGTCGAACGCGTCGGCGCCATCGACCGTCAGATCTAGCTCGGGCGAGGCGTCGATCGTCGTGAGAGGAATGGCATGGAGCTGGGCCAAAGTGCGGGTACGCTCGGAGGTAGGCACGCAGATCACGTCCAGCCCTTTAGCGACTCGCGCGGCAAGAAGTTCGACGAAATGCGCCGCCGTCGTGCCGGTCCCAAGGCCAAGCCGCATGCCAGGGGTAACGAGCTCCAAGGCCCTTCCGGCGGCAAGCCGTTTGGAGTTGTCCGGGGAAAGCTCTGGCATGAGGGAAACGCGACGGCTCCGGCAAGGGTCCGCCTGCGTTAGCCTTTTGCGAGCGGCGCCGTCAACCCCGAGGCAGCCAGTTGGCGCCCGCGCGGCGCGCCTATATATCCGAGATACCTAAGGCACGCGGAGGTAGGATCATGGCTGCTACTGCAACAAAAATCATTCTGGATACGCCGGCCCCGGACTTCCGGCTTCCCGGAACGGACGGGCGGACCTATACGCTCACCGATGTGGCGGGCGAAACGGGCACGGTGATCGTCTTCATTTGTAATCATTGCCCCTATGTGAAAGCGGTGATCGACCGGCTCGTCGCGGATGCCCGCGGTTTGATGGCGGAGGGAATTGGCTTCGCGGCCGTTTGCTCGAACGATGCCATGGACTATCCGGAGGATTCGTTCGCCAATATGAAACGGTTCGCGCAGGCGCACAATTTTCCGTTTCCCTATCTTCACGATGAAACCCAGGCCGCGGCACGCGCGTATGGCGCGGTCTGCACGCCCGATTTCTTCGGCTACGGCAAAGACCTGAAGCTGAAATACCGCGGCCGCCTCGACGAAGGCCGCACCGCGCCACCTTCGGCGGGCGCGCGGAGGGAGCTTGTCGAGGCCATGCAGAGCGTCGCCGCCACAGGCGTAGCGCCCGCCGATCAAATTCCATCCATCGGCTGTTCAATCAAATGGAAGGCGGCATAGGAGTAGCTCGAACGCTCGTGCGCGGATTCATGACGCTCCACGCGCCACCGCCCGCCACCGCGAGATAAAGGAGGACAAAGCAATACAGGACCGCAAGCTCACCCTGATTGAGAATGGGAAAGAAGCTTTTCTGCGCGTGCACGAGAAAATAGGCAAACGCCATCTCGCCGGACAAAATGAAAGCGACCGGGCGGGTGCACATGCCAAGGAGAAGCAGAACGCCGCCGGCGAGCTCCAGAACGCCCGCGATGCCCAAGAGCGACAGGAGCTGAACGTTGTCGAACATTGCGACATGCGGAAAGCCGAAAAGCTTCGCTGTCCCGTGCTGGAGAAGGAGCAGGGCCGTGACGATCCGCAAGAGTTCAAGGAGCCGCGGCTGCCAAGCAGCGGCGATGGGCGCCAAATCCATGATGACCATTCCTTTGCCGAAAGAACCTCGCATGGGCGTTTCCCCATTGCCGGAGCGGCCCCATTGCGCTCGTTGGACTCGAACACCTATATAAGCTCCGCCGGCCTCCGAGGAACCAGCCGATGATCCCCATTGCAATTATTTTGGCCATTGTCCTTTCAGGGGCGCTTGGCATCTCCCTAATGTGCCGTCAGGCCGCCGCGGTTGCCGCCCATCGCGAGCACGTTCCGGACGGGTTTGCCGGCTGGATCAGTGCCGAGGAACACCGGCGGGCGGCCGCCTACACCCTGGCCCGCACGCGGCTGGCGATCGTGGAGACTGTCTTCGACACCATCCTCGCGCTGCTTTGGCTGTTCGTCTTGCTCGGTCCGCTCTACGCGTTGGTGGCGCAATTCATTGCTCCTGGCCTCTTCCGCGCTGTCGCCGTCGCGGTTGCTTTCGCGCTGGTTGGGCGCGTTCTTCATTTGCCTTTCTCGATTTACAGCACCTTCGCGCTGGAAGCCCGGTTCGGCTTCAACCGCGCGGCCCCGGCGATGTTTCTGCGTGACCGGATTAAGGGCATCGCACTCTCGGCTCTCCTTGGGGTCCCTTTGCTTTATGGTCTGTTCTGGCTGCTGCGCGTCATGCCTGACACCTGGTGGCTCCTCGGCTGGGCGGCGTTGATGGCTCTGACGATCGCCATGAGCGTGATTTATCCCGCTGTCATCGCGCCCATGTTCAATAAGTTCACGCCCATGCCGGACGGAGCGTTGAAGTCGCGCGTCGAAGCGCTTCTTGCCAAGTGCGGTTTCGCGTCCAAGGGGCTCTACGTCATGGACGCCTCCCGGCGTTCGACGCACGGCAACGCCTATTTCACCGGGTTCGGAAAGGCCAAGCGCATCGTCTTCTTCGACACACTTCTGCAAAACCATACCCCTGATGAAATTTTGTCGATTCTCGCCCATGAACTGGGGCACTATAAACTCGGTCATATCGGTCAGCGCATTGCCGTAACGGCGGCGCTCACGTTTCTTGGTTTTGCTGTCCTTCGTTGGGCGTTCGCCGCTGGCGGATTGGCTGGCGCGTTCGGCCTTCCAGCCGATCCCGGCGTGGTTTTGATCGTGGTGCTGACCGCGATGGGACCCGTCTTGCATTTGCTGTCGCCGCTGACAAGCTGGCTGTCGCGCCGCGCCGAGTATCAAGCCGACAATTTCGCGAAGGCGATGGTCGGCTCCGGGCCGATGATCAGCGCCTTGACGAAGCTCGCGCGGGACAATCTTTCAACCTTAACGCCAGACGCGCTCTACGCCTTGTTTTATTATTCCCACCCGCCGGTTCCGGCGCGGATTGCCCGGCTAAGGGCGGAGCCGGCTCTGCTTGACCAGATAAGGAGCTAGTTGTCGTGTCTCGATAGGTTGTTTCTTGGGATCCTTGAGATAGGGGAGCATCCGTTGATGCCGAAGTGAGGCCGATGATGATTGTAATGGTGGAGGAAAGGCAACAGTGCGGCGGCCCGTTCGGATGAATGGTTGTAGGGTTTGGCATAGGCCCATTCCCGCAAGGAGGTCTGCACGAAGCGTTCGGCCTTTCCGTTTGTTCTTGGCGTATAGGGTCTGGTGCGCTTATGCTTGATTTTCAGCATTCGCAACGCCTTTGTGTAGCGGCGCGAACGGAAGCTGGCGCCGTTGTTGGTCATGACGCGAAGGACCCTGACGCCGTGATCGCGAAAGAAGCGCAAGGCTTGCAAGAGGAATTTCAGGCAGGAGCGCCGTGTTTCGTCCGGCAGGATTTCAGAATAGGCCAGCCGGGAGTGATCGTCGACGGCCAGATGGAGATATTCCCAGCCCTTGCCGCCTTCCTTGCGGCTGCGTGGCGCGCTCTGTCCGGTCCGGTCTCCCGTGATGCGATGTCCGATCCCTTCGATGCGGCCGAGCTTCTTGATGTCGATATGGATCATCTCGCCCGGCTGCTTCTTTTCATAGCGGATGATCGCGATCCTTTGATCGAGGGCGGACAGGCGGCTCAGCCCCTTGGCCTTTGCGATGCGGGCCACCGTCGCGCGCGACAGCCCGGTCGCGCGGGCGATCTTCCAGAAGGGCTGACGGGCCCGGCGCAGGGCTTCGACCTGGGCGATCTGATGTGATGTGATCCGTGTCCGCAGGCGATGCGGCCGGCTGGTCCGGTCTTGGAGGCCAGCGGCGCCTTCGCTTTCGTGGCGCCGGAGCCATTTCCTCACGGTCGCGGCCGAAACGCCTACAGCGCCGGCTATGGAGCGCGGCGTTTCGCCCGCTTGGCGGCGCCCGACAATCAAGGCTCGCATGTTCGGCGTCGTCCTGGCATTCTTATGAATGTTCACGGGTGGGTCTCCTGAGCCTGTGGTGCTTCGCAAACCCCACAAACCTCAGATTCTCCCCGTGAACAACCTGTTGAGACATTACAGCTAGTGCACTGACTCATTCGGAAGGTTCAGGGGTTTGCGCGAGCTTTTTGAAGATCGCAGGCGCGGATGCGGTCCATTCGAAGGGTTTTGACGTTTTGTTGTGGGCCTTGATATATCGGCTGATGGCCCCTTCGAGATCGGCGACGGATTTGAAGACGCCGCGTCGGATTTTTCTGCGGGTGATGGTCGAGAAGAATCCTTCGACGGCAGTGAGCCACGACGCCGAGGTCGGCGTGAAATGGCAGGTCCATCGCGGATGGTCGGCCAGCCACCTCAAGACATTGGGATGCTTGTGCGTGGCGTAGTTGTCAGCGATGGCATGAATGACCTTGCCGGCTGGAACGGCTCGCTCCACGGCGTTGAGGAAACGGATAAACTCCTGATGCCGATGCTGTTTCATGCAGCGTCCGATTACGGTTCCGTCGAGGATGTTGAGCGCGGCGAAAAGCGTGGTCACGCCGTTGCCCTTGTAATCATGCGTCATTGTCCCGCACTTGCCGGGCTTGAGAGGCAGTCCCGGCTGGGTGCGGTCGAGCGCCTGGATTTGGCTTTTCTCGGCGATGGACACGACGACGGCGTGAGCGGGCGGGTCCATGTAGAGGCCGACGACATCCTCGACCTTCTCGGCGAAATTTGGATCGTTGGAGCGCTTGAAAGTGCGGATGCGATGCGGTTGCAGGCGATGCGCTTTCCACAGGCGCTGGACGGCGCGAAGCGATATGCCGGCGGCCTTGGCCATGGCGCGCCCGGTCCAATGGGTGACCTCGCCCGGCGGTTCGGAACAGGTCAGCTCCAAAACCTTCGCGACAACTTTCGCCGAGAGCGGCGCCCTGCCGGGTTTGCGCGTCTTGTCGCGCAGGAGGCCATCGACGCCTTGCTCGCCATATCGCCGTTGCCAACGCCAGACAGCGGGGCGGCTGGCGCCAGGCCGCCGCGCGACTTCCAACACGGGCAGGCGCTCGGCGGAAAACAGCACGATCTTCGCCCGCTGAATTTGCTTGAACGGACGATTTCGATCGCCGATGATCGCAAGCAGGCGCTCGCGATCTTCAGGGCGGACCATGACGTTGACGGTTTGGGCCATGCCGCCAGAGTCGCATATCCGGCGGCGCCTGTGAATCCTACGTCAGCGTCAGTGCACTAGTGCGCACTCGTGCCCTTCTTGGATGCCCTTCGGTATCTGAGCTTTCAGATGCCTATTTGGCACCAGAGCCGAAAAAAAGTGAAATGTCCGAATAGCCTAGTTGGCAAATTGGTCGCAATCATTACTGCTGCACAGTCCCTAAGGCTCGCGTATTTCTCTGTTCTAATATTTTTGTTTCTCGCATCGCGCAAAATCCCACACAATTGCAATCACCGCCGCGCTCGAAAGCACAGCTAATTTGAACAAATATTGAAAACTGGTGTAGTCCGCCGTGGGATCTCTCGTGGCCATCGCGCCAACCATCGTGACCTGAGCCCCGAGACCTCCTCCAAAAATGGGTAGAGTCCATCACCTGGAAGGGATGGACATGAAGCCGAGCCGGTTCACGGAAGAGCAGATCATCGGGATTTTGCGGGAGCAGGAGGCCGGGGCAAAGACGGCCGATGTTTGCCGCAAGCACGGGATCAGCAGCGCGACGTTCTACAAATGGAAGGCCAAGTACGGCGGCCTTGAAGTGTCGGACGCCAAGCGGCTGAAGGCGCTGGAAGACGAGAACGCCAAGCTCAAGAAGCTGCTTGCCGAGGCGATGCTCGACAACGCGATGCTGAAGGATATCGCCACAAAAAAATGGTGACGCCCGCCGCCAGGCGAGAGGCCGTCGCTCACCTTCGGATCGCGTTATGAGGTCAGCGAGCGGCGGGCGTGTTCGGCGCTTGGAACCGATCGCACATCGGTCCGCTATCCGCAGCAGCCGGCCGGACGATGCGGCGGTGCGAGCGCGCCTGCGCGAGTCTGGCCTCCATTCGCCGGCGGTTCGGCTATCGACGGCTCCATATCCTGCTCACGCGCGAAGGTATCGTCATGAACCACAAGAAGCTCCGCCGGCTCTACCGCGAGGAACGGCTGCAGGTGCGCCGGCGTGGCGGGCGCAAGCGTGCTGAACCCGGGCGCCGATGCGATCCCCAGGGCGCCAATCAACGCTGGAGCCTGGACTTCTTGTCCGATGCGCTGGCCGACGGCCGTCGCTTCCGCATCCTGGCGATCGTCGACGACTTCACCGGGAGTGCCTGGCTTTGTGCCGATACCTCGTTGTCTGGTCTTCGGGTCGTGCGCGAGCTGATGCCCTCATCGCCGCGGCCGCCGGCCATGTGTCTCCGACAACGGCACCGAGCTGACCAGCATGGCGATCCTGCGCTGGTCGCAGAGCACGGGTCGAATGGCATTACATCGCGCCCGGCAAGCCGCAGCAAAACGCTTTCATCGAGAGCTTCAACGGACGGCTGCGCGATGAACTGCTGAACGAGACACTCTTCACTTCGCTCAACCACGTGCGCGAGGCGCTGGCAATCTGGATGGAGGACTACAACACGGTGAGGCCGCACAGCTCACTCGGCAATCTGCCGCCAGCCGCCTATGCCAAACTCAGCGCTCCCGGAACGCGACGGGACGGGGCGCTTCCGCTATCTGGGGGCTCCGCGCCCCGTCCCGTCGCGCCACCGAGCCATCTCGGCTCAAATGACGCCAGGACTCTACTCATCGGCGGATGAAACAAGGGGCTCAGGTCACCGATGTCTCATGAGGACATGCTCCACTCTTTGATTCTGAGCTGCGTCCTTATCGATCAAATGTTTCCATTTGATCGGGACGCGCTCTAAGCATTCTCGCACGACCGAAGCGGTTGCTGCTTGGCGCGGGAAATGATAACGCGGTCTCATGGCGACTCATTCTGTGCGAAGGGCACTCGCAATCGCGCTTTCGTGCTTCGCCCAGGCAGTTTCGAACATGGGTGGATCGAAGGAAGGAAACGCGTGCTCGTAGGAGAACTCGCACTCATCGCCGCGTCTCTGTTTACCGGCGCCGCCGTCTACGTCAACGTGGCCGAACAACCGGCCCGCCTTGCGCTTGACGACCGGGCCCTCCTCGCTGAATGGAAACCCGCTTATGCGCGCGGCTTTGCGATGCAAGCGTCCTTGGCCATCATCGGCTTTCTTCTTGGTATCATCGCCGCGCGCGCCGACATGGACTGGCGTTGGCTCGCGGGAGCCTTAGTGCTGCTTGCCAATTGGCCTTACACGCTCATTGTCATGTTGCCGACGAACAAGCTCTTGCTGGAAATCCCGCCGCAAAATGCTGGCCCGAAGAGCCGCGAACTAATCCGAGCATGGGGCAGAATGCACGCGGTGCGGAGTGGACTCGGCGCCACCGCGACCGTGCTTTTCCTTTGGGCTTCGCTGCAATAGTCCGGGCGCCGCCAGAACCGGCGCGGTACGCGGGGCCCGTCGTCGCTTCTCGCGCGGCGTTCCTGGCGCGAACGAGCAGGCGGTCATGCCAATTCGATGCGTACCGGTACGTGATCAGAGGGTCTTTCCTCGCCGCGCCGGTCCTTATCGATCGCGGCCTCGACCAGCCGGTCCGCCGCGCGCGGCGAAAGCAAGAGATGATCGATGCGGATGCCTTTGTTGCGTTGCCAAGCGCCCGCCTGATAATCCCAAAATGTATAAAGTCCGGGGTCGTCGCTGGTCGCGCGCAAGGCATCGGTCAGGCCGAGGTTGAGGAGGCTACGAAAGCGCGCCCTGGTGTCCGGCAAAAAAAGCGCGTCGCCCTTCCAGGCGGCGGGATCGGCGGCGTCGCGGGGGGTCGGAATCACATTGTAGTCTCCGGCGAGAACGAGCGGCTCCTCCAGCGCCAAAAGATTTCGTACGTGCGCGATGAGGCGATCCATGAAGGCGAGTTTGTAGCTGTATTTTTCGGTTTGCGGCGGATTGCCGTTCGGCAGATAGATCGAGGCCACGCGGACAATGCCCTCGCCGTTAGGGATGACCGCCTCGATATAGCGCGCCTGCTCGTCATCGGGGCCACCAGGAAGCCCCCGCGTGACCTCGACCGGTGCCTTGGCAAGGATAGCCACGCCGTTAAAGCCTTTTTGCCCATGGACGGCGGCATTATAGCCTTCCGCCTCGACTTCCATACGCGGAAACGCCGCGTCGATGCATTTTAGCTCCTGCAGACAGAGGACATCCGGTTTGGCGTCGCGCAGATAGCGCAGGAGATGTTCGGTTCTTTGCCGGACCGAATTGACGTTCCAAGTCGCGATTTTCACGCCAATACGCCTCGTTCCCCGGTTTCACCCGCGCCCGGACATGCCGATTGATGCGGAGCCGCTAGATGAAGGCGTGAAGCGCCGCGTTGGGCGCTCTTGCATGAGGCGCGGCAAGGTTCCATGCGTGAGAACGCCTTCGTGCATGAGCGCGCGGCGCAACGGACCGATCATCGAGAACGCAAAAAGTCCAGCGCCGCGCAAAAAATCGACCGGAAAAAGATTCGAAAGCAGGGAGCGATTGAGGATGTCGACCCCGTTCGTGCGCAAAAAAATGTCGCTCCGGCGCGCGGTTGCATAGGTTTTCAGCGTCTGCATGGAGCCGATGTCATGCCCAAACAAGCGCGCGTCCTCCACAACTTCGGCAAGCGCCGCGCTGTCGCGCAGACTGAGGTTCAGGCCTTGCGCGGCCAGCGGCGGAAAGATGTGCGCGGCTTCGCCAATGAGCGCGATGCGATGGCCAACAAGACGATTGGCGCTCATCCCCGCCATGGGAAAAAAGCCGCTCGGCCCGTCGATCTCGATTTTGCCCAGAAGCGAATCCACCTGATCTTCGATTTCTTGCGCCAGTTCCAAGTTCGAAAGCGCGCGGCGGCGCTCCGCCGCCTCGGGAGACATCAGCCAGACGAGGCTTGACCTGTTCGGCCTTCCTTCGGCCGCCCAAAGCGGAACCAGCGTGCAGGGACCCGATCGCGTGTGGAACTCCGTCGAAATATTCCGGTGCGGCTTTTCGTGAGACAGAAGAACAGTGAAGGCTGTCTGCGGATAGGTCCAATTGCGCGTGCCGATCGCCGCCTTGGTTCTGGCAAGCGACCCGCGTCCATCGGCGGCAGCGGCGAGCTTTGCCGTGACGAACTGCCCCTCAGCGAGACTGGCGTGGACAGCGTCCGCATCGAAGCTGATATCGCTGATCATGCCTTCGTGCAGAACGAGGTTTGGGGTCCCGGCCGCGATTGCGGCAAGACCCTCGACCAGGACATTATTCTCGATATTCTCGCCGAAAGCGGCAAGGCCGATCTCGCTTGCCGCGAAGGACACGGCAGGCATCGGAAACCGCGCTCCAGTGGCGTCGATCATGGCGATCCTGGCGAGCGGCGCGGTCTTGCCGCGAAAATGCCGCCATGCGCCAAGCGCCTTGTAAAAACGCAGCGAGGCTTCGAAAAGCGCGACGGTCCGCCCATTGGCGCGAGTATCGACATGGCCAACGCAGACAACGGAAAATCCCGCTTGCGCAAGCGCAATCGCCGTCGAAAGGCCGGCGGCCCCTGCGCCGGCAACGAGAATGTCGGCTTGCGTGTCGGCAGTTGAAGGAGACATCGGCCACCTTTGCCAGCCTTTTTAGTCCGGCGCCGACCTCTTGGCGAGTTGGCGCCGCGCGTTTTTCACCTGACGCTTTTTCCACACGAAGAGCAATCAATGTATAGGAGAGCAATGGCCCGACCGCCACCACTCGGCCCCTGAAAGGACCGACAACGTCCCCGGAGCCAAAGTCATTGGTCAGCTGCTGATGGAGATATCCGCCGACGCCAGCCGTAAGGCCAAACGAGCCGGAAAACAAGAACCGGCATTTTAAGAGTTCCCGCCTGCTTGCGTGCGATCGCTATCAATAGGAAAAAATGAAATGAAAATATCTGCGCGCAATTTCCTCGAAGGCAAGATCAAGGATGTTCACAAGGGTGCGACCACCGCGCATGTCGAAATCGAACTCAAAGGCGGCGAAACCGTCATTTCTTCGATCACCAACGAAGCGGTCGAGGAGCTCGGTCTCAAAGGAGGCACAAAAGCCTATGCGGTCATCAAAGCCTCCGATGTGATGATCGCTATAAAATAAGGCGGCGCCAGGCAAAGCCCGTTCAGGTCTTTGGCGAGGCGCAAATTCGCGATGTCACCGTTCCAATTGGCCTCGCTGTAAGCGAGTTTATCGATGTAATCGCGGCGCAGAAGCTCTATTCGCTCGGCGATCCGCCGTTTCGCCTCTTCGGCGCCAAGGCGGTGCGGCACGGTGATGACTTCGACCGCATACCCCGAGTTGTTGAAGAAAGGATCACCCAAGGTCCCGCGGGCGAAAAAGTACACCCCCGCCAGCGAGCGGACGGGGGTGCAAGAGAGACGGGGGTGCAAGAGAAAAGCGTCTCGCCTGAGGCCGGCTCCTACCAGTCGACCTGGGCGCGTAGCACGAACAGATTCGGATTGATCCCGTTAAGATCAGGCCGGTTGAAGTTCGCTGAATACTGGAACACGTTGACCCAGTTTGCCATGAAGCGGATCCCTTTGTTGGGATACCAGTTGAGGCCGAGAGTGAAATTGGACTCCCGGCCGCCCTGGATGTTGGAAGCGAAGCCGACAGGCTGCAGGACAAGGAAGCCGCCATCGTTCAGATTGATTTGGCTAACCCGAGCCAAAAGCTGCCATGCACCCCATCCGCCCTTGCTCACCGGATCGAGGATCTTGATCTGGCGGAAGTTCCCCGGCGCATTGAATTCCTTAGGATAGGAAACATAGGCCTCCGCGCGCGACTCGCCGGTCAGATACCAAGAGGCATAGGCATAGAAAGCGTTGAAGTTGATCGAGGCATCCCCCGGGGCACCAAAGAAACGGATGAGCGCCGGATCGCGGTCATAATGCATGCCCATATATTCTCCCTGAATTGAGAACGGGCCATAGGAGGCAACCAGCTCGGCGCCATAGTTCAGGACATTCTTGGTGCAGTTTTGTCCCACCAATTGGAGTGCCGCTGAAACGCAGGTCAGGGGCTGAGTGCCAAGCAGGGTCGAGCCGACGACATTGGCTTCCGAGGCCAATGTCAATCCCGGTTGCAGGACCCTGTCGTTGCTGGCGGCAGTGGAGTCGTTGGGCTTCTGATAACGCACCCAGCCGCCGAGATGCAGCAGGCTGTCCTCGGTCAGGATGGGGGCGTAAGTGAGCCGGCCGGCCGCGTCCCAATATTGGTGGCCGCCAGGCACGGGGTTAAAGAAGCTCGATGAACCGGCCGCGGGCGCCCCGGTGGCGCCGGGATTGCCGTCTTCGAGACTGGTGCTGAAGATGCCGGCCTTGAAGCTCCAATTGGGCTTGCCAAGAATGCCCGGCGCGTCGCCGCCCACGACCGCCGCGAAGCCGATATGACGGTTGCCGGCCAGCACGTCGCTCCCGAACGCCCGTTCCAAGAAGTCTCTGTACTTTGACGAAGCCATCCTTTCTAGGCTGCTAGGCTCGAACATGTTGCCCACCTGGAACGTGATCGGCCGAATGTGAATCGGCGGACAGGGTTGATCCTTGCACACGAGGTCCGACGGAATTGACCACTCTGGCGACCACGCGAGGTAGGTGTCGCGGAATACCCCTGGCACGAGGCCGTTGGGGGAACCTGTGAAGTCGACCTGAAACTTGTAAAACCAGTCCCTCCACGCTTGGCCTTCGACTTCCAGACGGGCCTGACGGAAGCGCACGTTACTGCCGCTACCTGACCCGCCATGCGGAGGAAAGAACGGGCCCGCGCCAAGGAAAGCCTCCACGGGCTGGCTGTTAACCCCGCCGTCGACGAAGATGCGTCCGCCGATCTTGAAGCTGAAGGCTTGATCGAAGGACTTAACTTTAAGTCCGTTCGTGAAGCTCACGAAAACCGGCGGCGGGGGTGGCGGGGGTGGCGGACAAGGAGCGTCCTTGCAAACGATTGGCGTCTCGGGCGCGGGCGGCATGGCCGGAAACTTTGCGACACCGCGGATTTGCTTATCCTGGCGGGTGACTTTTTCTTCAAGCTGCTTCAGCCGCTCCTTGAGAAAGCGAATTTCGGCGGCCGTATCGTCGGCCCGTGCCGCGCCGGCCTGGACGCTCAGGAGAGCCCCCAATGCCACCGCGGCGATGGCTGATTTATGGTAGCGCTTGCTGCCGCGCTTATTATCTCTGAACTTCATTACCCTCTCTCCTGCGAACTCGCTGCGGATGAGCATCTGTGATGGAAGTCAAGGATGATTTGGCTGCCAAGGCCGGTCCTCTCGAAGGAGCGTGTTGGCGAGAACGACGAGCTTGCGCATGACCGCGGTGAGGGCGACCTTTGGCTTTTTACCGGCGGCGATGAGACGGCTGTAGAACAGTTTGAGCGCTGGGTTGAAGCGGGCCGCGGAGACGGCGGCCATGTACAAGGCTTTGCGCACATCAGCGCGTCCACCTCTGATGTGACGCGGGCCATTGTGTTCACCACTGTCGCGGGCGACCGGCGCGAGGCCCGCGATCATGGCGGCTTGCTTGGCCGACAAGGCGCCGATCTCGTGCAATCCGACGATCAGTGCGATCGCGGCGACAGGTCCGACACCGGGAATCGAGGTGAGAACATCAAGACGCCTGGCGAGGACGGGATTGCCGGCGATCAGGCGCTTGATCTCGATATCGAGGTTGGCGATCGCTATCTTGACGGCCTTGAGCTGGCGTTTGAGCTCCAGGATCAGCCGCTTGGCCTTGCTCGTGCCGAGGCGGTTGAGAATGGCGGTCCGCGCGGTGACGGCGGCATCGCGGCCATGCACGAGTTCCTGCAGGATCTCGACGAGGCCGGACGGCGGCGGGGTGATGCCGGGGCCGAGGCTCTCGCCCAGGATCGCGAGCATGCGCGCGTCGACGGTATCGGTCTTGGCCAGGGCGCCGATGGCCTCGGCAAACAGACGCGAACGCAACGGATTGACGACCGCGACCGCAAAGCCCCCGGCGCTGAGATTGCGGTGAGCCTCGCGGTGAAACTTGCCTGTCGCCTCCATGACGACAAGCACGACTTGATAGGCGGCCAGCGATTTTTTCAATCGCTTGAGGCCGGCCGGATCATTGCCGACAGTGAGCTTTTGGCCAATCGGATGGACAAAGACGTCAAGCCTAGCTTTACAGACGTCGATTCCGGCGTAGACTTGCGTTGCCGCGCTTCGTTCTGGCGAACCCTTGCCTTGCATGCGGGACTTGCTCCCCTTCATCTGTTCAGGACAGGCGCGAAGGGCGGACGGATCAAGCTCATCCACGGTGCCAAGCCTAGGGCTGCACGATCCCGCCCGCCTGACCGTTCTGGGGGTGGCCACCCCCCGACGGTCAGCCCGAAATCTAATCAGATTCGGGATCAGCGATCATGCAAGGGCCTCGTTAGCAAAAGTGGATGACACTTCGGCGTCGCGGATGTGACAACCCGATGAATGTGGTTCATCCGGTCGCTGATCAACTCATTGAAAAGACAAACACTTCTTCAGATTCATGGGTTCCTGCGATCAGTCCAAGCGCAGTAGTTTGAAACGAAGCGTGGCAAATTTGTTACACCGGATTCCGGCCCGCTTACCGGATGTGCCCAGGATTTATTGGGATTGTCCCCGAAAAGAAAAACCCGGCGCTTTCACGCCGGGCGGAGGAAACCCGAAGGCGGACTCGGTCATGCTCCGAGCGGATTGAACACCGCCCGTAATCTTGCCCTGCTCGAACTTATCGATCCGGCGCGGACCCTTGTCGAATACGGGAAAGCGCTAGAACGCGCGCGGGACACGCAAGCGGCCCTCGTATTGGTTATTGTTGGAGTGGAATGCGGGCAAGCCGGTAGCTGTAAGCGTCGAATTTGGAGCGAGGCCGGCCGGGCGCGTCTGGTTCAGATGCAAATACATGAATTCGGCGCCGATATCGAAGCCCTGAGCGGCGTCCAGCGGTTGGTGCCGATCCGCGTTTCCTTGAGGTTCGAGACGCCCACCGCGCCGCCGAAGCCGGCCAGCGCGTTGGCCGGATAGTGAACTTCGAGATAGGAGCCAAAAACCGCCGAACTCAGGATCGGGAGCCAATAATGCTTATAGGCGCCGGTAATATTCCAGCCCGATTGCTGTTCGCAGGCGCCGCTGCCGGTAAAGACGCAGTCGGAATTGATCTGCGAGTTCCAGCCCGGGCCGTAATTCAGCGGCGTGAACCCGGAGCCAGGAAACCGATTTTGATTGACCGCGCCAAAATCGAAGGCACGATTATTGCCCGCGATATAGCCGAAGGCGCCTTTTTCGTAGGCGGCCTGCAGCCAGAATTTGTCGCCCGGCGAGAGATAATCGGCGTTCAGCTGCACGCCGCCCTGGACCGCGAAACCGTAGGAATTGCTGATCAAGGCCGGGAAGACAAAGGCCGGCGTGAAACCCGGCGTGGTTACCGGCGGCGGGGCGAGCGCGCCAGCCTGAAAGAGGCTGGCCCTGACCTGATGCGTCGCCGCCGAGAGTTGCACCGCGCCCCAGGGCTGATCGAGGCGGAGATTGCCGACGATATCCGGCACCCGCGAGCCTCCTGGCTGACCCTGGAAGGAGGTCGCCGAAACGCCGCCGATCGTGATCAGCGCGGCGGTTGTGCTTGCGATCGTGCTGCCGATCGCAGCGCGGCGGTCCGGCTGGTCCTCAAACGAGAGCGTTGCCGAGAAGCCGTCGCCAAAGGTCGCCGTATAGGCCAATAGGGTGGTGGTCGCGTTGGAGCCGCGCAAGAACCCGTAATTGTAGGCGTCGGCATAGAAATCGAACATCGATTGGGCCCGGCCCGCGGTCAGGCCGGCGAATTGAACGAACGCCTTGTTGATGATCGTCGTCTCGCGCGAAGCGCTTGTTCCGGCCGTCGTGTTGAACGTATTGCCGAGCGATGCAAGGCGACCATAATCCGTCGTCGCGCGAATTCCGCAAGTGCCAGGGCGACCGTCCTGGCATTGACCGCAGCGGCGTGCAGTTGCATCGCGCGAGCGGGCATTGGAAAATTGGCTCGGGCCTGGAACGAACCCGCCGGCGGGAATCGGAGCGCCGTTGCCGTAAAAAGCTGGGCCGGCAATGCTGAAGGAAGGATCGAAGCCGCGTATTTCGCCCAGCACCAGACCGCCGACCCGCAAACAGGTATCGGTGCCAGGGATATAAAAAAATCCAGCGCCATAGGCGTCGCAAATGCGGACATATTCAATCGGCGCCGCCTGGCGGCCCGGAAGATCGGCCGCGCGGGCACCTGGAATGGAGACCACTCCGGCCAAAGCCGCCGAAGCCAGAAGAAGTCCTTGGAACAGTTTCATGTCGAGTTCCCCCACGGCGGATATCATCCAGCCACCGCTTCCCGCGGAGCCGGTCCGGCAGGCCTTTGCCGGAAGGCATTTCGTTCGCATTCTGGCTCCGAACCTTTCCGACAATATATTATATTCCGACAATATATTATATTAAGTCCGCGCAGCCGCCAATGGCGTCCGGTTTAAATTCGGGCTCAGAGTCCCCTCCTGGCCGTAACCGCAGCTTAGCGTCGGCGCCGGTCGAGTAAAGCGAAGTCTCGCCGGTTGCTTTTTTTGGACAAGGGTGTGGCTTTGCTGTAACGCATGCGATCTACACCCGGGTGCGACACTCGGGTGCCAAGCTCGAGTGCCAAGCTCGGGTACCAAGCCGGACAGAGCGCCGGCGCCACGCCGCCAGGAGGCTCCGCCGCGTGTGCCGGGGGCCTTGCCATCGCGCTGGGGCTCGGGCATACCTCGGCGAGCAAATGGGAACGCATCCAGAGTGCGCCATTTTCCGCATGCACGGAGACGTGGCCGAGAGGCTGAAGGCGGCGGTTTGCTAAACCGTTATAGGGTTGTAACGCCCTATCGAGGGTTCGAATCCCTCCGTCTCCGCCAGCCGCGAATGAAACCGGGACTTGCTCCAAGACGCCGTCGATTTGAACGGAATGCCATGAGCGCAGCAAAACGTAGGGTCACGCCACGCAGAGGCGTACTCCAGGCGTTGACCCATGTCTTGGCGTGGCTTGCTTTGGCCGCCGCTCAACTCGCACTCCGGCCCGCGTTCGCGCTGGATGCGGCAGAAAAACCAAACCCATCGTTCACGGCGCCGCTTCCCCCGGCACGTCCCACCGGTCCTGCCGGGGGGCGCGCGACAATTGACTCGCCTCAGGCTCCGGCAATTTCCGCCGCGCCAATCGAGTCGCCAATGCCTCAGCGAGACCCACCGCCGCAGCCGCGAAATTTGCCGCCGGCATCCCGCGCGCGGATGCACGCGTGCGGATTGGAATGGCAAAAGATGAAGGAAACGGGGGCAGCAGCGGACAAAACGTGGCTAGATTTCGCCCGGATCTGTCTGGCGAAGTGAGCCTTCAGTTGCTTCCGGCGGACGATAACGGACGGTGTGCCGTGGCGAACCCCCGGTGCCTTTTGCTCCCGCGCAGTTTTATCTCTGCTACATGCCGCGAGCCAATCTTCTCCGCGGGCGCCGCGAGGATTTGGCTGCCCTTGCGGCGAAACCGTTCGCTCCCGTCCGGCCGTATGACACGTCTTGTGACAGCAAGAGGGGACAACCGGTGACACGAGAAAATCCTCTCGCGCAAACAACGCGCCCGAGAGCCGCGGCCGGCCGTCTCCATTCCTCTTGTGAAGCCGTCAAGCGGTCTCCGGAGCGCCCGGCGGCGGCGGCGGCGGGGGTTTGCGGTAGGCCGGTTTGCGCACCACTTTCTTGGCGCTGACCTTCCTTGCCGGGGCCTTCCTGACGATCTTTTTCGCCGCCGTCTTCTTGACGGAACCTTTCTTGGCCGCAGCCTTCTTCATCGGCCTTTTCTTGGCCATTGCCTTGCGCGCGGTTTTTTTGACAGCGCCCTTTTTTACCGTGGACTTTTTCGCGACGCTCTTCTTCTTCGCCGCGGCTTTCCTTGCCGGCTTTTTGGTGGTTGCCTTCACCATGTTCAAAGTTCCTCTGCTGTTTTTAGCCGACTGATTCGAAATGCCGACTAAAGGCTTGCATAGCGTACCGTTGTTAATCAGCCGTGCAAGAGGCGTTGCTTCGCAAGCAACGCAAATGAGCGCGAATAACGCGCCACCCGCGCGTCCAAAAATGCTTTCGGCCGCGTTCGCTTCGATGAACTAGCAACTGTTTGTTGAGACGCAATCGTCGCGAGCGAAAGGCCGGTCGCAAGCGAAACATGGACGCCAACAAGGTGCGATCAAGCACGTCTAGCGGGCGTGACCAGGTTCTTGTCAAGTACGTACGCTGATTTAAAAACCCATTATAAATAAAGGCTCTATTCTATTTTTCGAGGACTCGGAACACGCCCGCATCGAGGCTTCTCACAACTGCTTTCGAAATTTCTCGCGATGCTTTCGCAAGGCGCGATTTCGATCGGCACAAACGGCTTGGCGGGATCGATTTCACGTGCGGCGAGCGGTCTTCGAGCAAATCGCGCGGCGGCAATTGAACGCATGGATCAGACGCAAAAAAATTTTGTTGGATGAAAAAAAATATGACGCGCAATGGCGCTGCCATCGCTCTAATCGACGCACACCGCGCGAATCACCCGAATCAAACGGTGATTTGCGATCGCTTTTCAGACCCCAAGTTTCGCTTTTAAGAGCTCGTTGACGGTTCGTGGATTGGCCTTGCCGCCAGTCTCTTTCATGACCTGACCAACAAACCAGCCGAGCATCGAAGGCTTGGCCCGCACCTGCGCGGCCTTGCCCGGATTCGCGGCGACGATTGCATCGACGGAGGCCGCGATCGCCCTCGTGTCGGTGACTTGCGTCATGCCACGGGCCTCGACTATGGCGCGCGGATCGCCATCCTGGTCCTCGGCGATGACGATCGCCAACACATCCTTGGCGATCTTGCCCGAAATCGTGCCGTCACTAATGAGATCGACGATTTCGGCGATCTGCCCAGGCTTGATGTGGGTCTGCGCGACGGAAAGGCCAAGCGAATTGGCGTAGGCTGCGACATCGCCGGTAATCCAATGGGCGACGAGCTTGGCATCGCGGGGGGATCCCCGATGTTTGACTGCGGCTTCATAATAGTCCGCGGTGCCCTTGTCGGCGACGAGGACGCCCGCGTCATAGGGTGGCAAACCGTATTCCCTGACGAAACGAGCCTTCTTCGCATCGGGCAGCTCAGGCAGATAACCCGCCAAGGCATCGACAAAGGCCTGGTCGAATTCGAGCGGCAGAAGATCGGGATCGGGAAAATAGCGGTAGTCGTGTGCTTCTTCCTTCGAGCGCATCGAGCGCGTCTCGCCGCGCCCTGGATCGAACAGTCGGGTTTCCTGATCGATCTTGCCGCTATCCTCGATAATGCCGATCTGGCGGCGCGCCTCGGCTTCGATCGCCTGACCGATGAAGCGGATCGAATTGACGTTCTTGATTTCGCAACGCGTGCCGAGCGGCTCGCCGGGGCGGCGCACCGACACATTGACGTCCGCGCGCAGCGATCCCTGTTCCATGTTCCCGTCGCAGGTGCCGAGATAACGCAGGATCGTGCGTAACTTCGTCACATAGGCCTTGGCCTCGTCGGCGGAGCGCAAGTCCGGCTTCGACACGATCTCCATGAGGGCAATGCCCGACCGGTTAAGATCGACGAAGAAGTTCGTCGCCGACCGATCGTGCAGCGATTTGCCGGCGTCCTGTTCGAGGTGCAGGCGCTCGATCCCGACCTCGATCTGCTCCGAAGGCGAGACATCGACGGCGACGGCGCCCTCGCCAACGATCGGGCACTTATATTGCGAGATCTGATAGCCCTGCGGCAGATCGGGATAGAAATAATTCTTGCGGTCGAAGACCGAGCGCAGGTTGATCTTGGCCTTGAGGCCGAGTCCGGTGCGGACCGCCTGTGCCACGCACTCCTCGTTAATGACCGGAAGCATGCCGGGCATCGCGGCGTCGACGAGCGAGACATTGCTGTTCGGCTCATTACCGAACTCGGTCGCGGCGCCGGAGAAAAGTTTCGACTTCGAGGTGACCTGGGCATGGACCTCCATCCCGATCACGACCTCGAAATCGCCGGTCGCGCCCTCAATGAGTTTTAGGGGTTTCGCGTGGGGTTTCATCGCCTTGCCTCTTGCCGCCTCGAATCAGCTCCATTGCCGCATCATAACGCCCCCGCTGGCGAAGCGAAGCTTCCCCCGAAGGAGGCTGGGATTGGGCGCGTCGCGACGCCGTCTCTAACATAATAAAGCAGGAACGGGGGCGTTCCCCCGGGCTGGGTGCGCTGCCGTGCCGGTTCGCGCCCCCAGGTTGTCACCCTGACAGGCGCGCGAAAACGCCGCCACGGTTCGTTTGTCCGTGGCGGCGCCCATCGCTGCCATTTGATTTTGGCCCGGCCTCCGGGCCGAGCCTTCACCTGACTGCGTTACTTCAGTAGCGGGCGATCACCGGACTAGCATATGGCCAGGCGAATTTATAGGTCAGGCCAATACGGCCGGTGTGCATGGTCTCTCTCGAACTGTGGTTGGGAATAGCGAAAGGAACGATCCCATTAACGAGCGAACCGAAGCCCGGAGAGTTGAAGCCCCGCGTGCCCCAATCGTAATAACGGTATTCGGCCCGCGCCGTCCAATTGCCGTAGAAATTATATTCGAGGCCGCCGCCGACATCGAAACCATAGCGGTTGACGGCGAAGAAGTTGGTAACCCCGGGCGCAAGGCCCGCTAATTGGATTTGGTTGCGGATGTCGGCATAGGCAAAGCCGCCGATCGCGTAGATGAGCAAGCGGTCGAAGGCGACACCGACTCGCGCGTCGGCCGATCCGAACTCGCGGATGGACGTCGACAAAAAATTAAGCGGTGGAGTGACGGCGGTTCCGGTGATGCCGGCGAAATTGTACTCGGCCTGGACGCCGACGACGACAGGACCCGTCAGCTGATAGTTGAAGCCAAGGTGAATGCCGCCGAAAACCCCCGAACTCCCGTAACTGGCGGAAGACGGACCTAATGAGAACGGCGCCCCGGCGCCGTCGACATTGACCGAGGTCCGGCCCGCTCCGCCGCCGACCTGCACGCCAAGTTCAAAACCTGTCCAGGTAAAGACGGGCAGAGGCGCGAGCACCGGAGGTGGCACGCCAAGGTCCGCCGCGAAGGCCGATGATCCGGTCACAAGCAGACCGGCCGTTGCGCCAGCAAGGCGCCGCAAAAACGTTCGTTGCATTGAATCATTCCCTCCGTCGTTTGGCTTCCTTGTAGGTGACGCCAGTCATTGTTATTCATACCATCAAGGCTTCATGAAACAAGCCGGAACACCGGGTGGAATTGTTGAGACGCTCATTATTCCAAGTGATGTTGCATTTTTGCCGTGCGCCGTTCCGCGGTGTTTTGCGGCCCCAGCTGGTGGTAAAAGCGCTCTGAAGCTCGTTTTTCGAGGGGGAAAGCCTAACAATGTCCATGTTCCGGCGCGCCCGCATTGATTAGATCCGCTATTGCTCGGGCCTGACCAAGCGGCTGGGCAGGGTGCCTCCTTTGTCTCATCCTCACACGCGTCCGGGAATTTCTTATTGTGCGGCCCGCACTGACCGGTCAAGCACATCACTGGCGAGCGCCTGAGTCAAACCGGCTTTTGGGCCTAATGCGGAATGTGATTTTCGCGAGCTTTGCGGGCATTCCGGCCAACCAACGCCCAAATGCGCCTGGCCGCGCGCATGAAAGAATTACCGGCGGGCGGATTGACTATGGCTTCCGGCAATGCCACTCGCTGCGCTCAGAGAAACGCGGCATAAAACAATGCGGGATGGGATGTCCAAGGCTTTCGTTTTTCCAGGACAAGGATCTCAAGCGGTTGGCATGGGCAAGGCCTTGGCGAAGACTTTTCCGCAGGCCCGCGCGGTTCTGGCCGAGGTTGACGAGGCCCTGGGGCAAAATCTGTCCGGGCTCATGTTCGAGGGCCCGCAAGCCGAACTCACCCTTACCGCGAACGCGCAGCCAGCCTTGCTTGCGGTGAGCCTCGCCGCCATCCGCGTGCTCGAAGCCGAGGCCGGGCTGAATCTTTCGCGGGACGCCAGCTTTGTCGCGGGCCATTCGCTCGGCGAATATTCGGCGCTCGCCGCGGCGGGCTCATTCGGCGTGGGGGCGGCCGCGAAACTTCTGCGCGTGCGCGGGCTCGCCATGCAAGAGGCCGTGCCAGTTGGCACCGGCGCGATGGCGGCGCTGCTTGGGCTCGATTACGACGCGGCCCTCGCAATCGCCAAGCAAGCGGCCGTTGAAATAGGCAACGGCGCGATCTGCGAGGTCGCCAACGACAATGGCGGTGGCCAGGTTGTGATATCCGGGTCCCGCGCCGCAGTGCATCGCGCGATCGAAATCGCCAAGGCGCGAGGCGCGCGCCGTTCGATTCTGTTGCCGGTGTCGGCGCCGTTTCATTGCGCCTTGATGCAACCCGCCGCCGAGGCCATGGCGGCGGCGCTCGCCACGGCCGCCATCAAGCCGCCCTGCGTTGCGCTCGTCTCGAATGTCCTGGCCGCGCCGGTCACCGAGCCGGAAGAGATCCGCAAGCTTCTTGTCGCCCAGGTGACCGGCGTGGTGCGCTGGCGGGAAAGCATGGCCTACATGGCGAGCCGGGGAATTTCGCTGTTCGTCGAATGCGGCGCCGGAAAAGTCTTGGCGGGACTTGTCAAAAGGATTGCCGGCGCGGCGCACAGCCTTTCGATTGGAATTCCGGCCGACATCGATCTTTACCGGGCCATGGCTTAAGCCCTGGCGGCCGTCACGGGAGTTTCTCATGTTCGATCTTACCGGCAAGACGGCCCTCGTCACGGGCGCGAGCGGCGGCCTCGGCGGCGCCATCGCGAGGGCCTTGCATGACCGAGGCGCGATCGTCGGGCTATCGGGCACCCGCCGCGATGCGCTCGACGTGCTCGCCGCCGAACTTGAAATCAACGTCCACGTCTTTCCTTGCGATCTTGGCTATAAGTCCGCGACGGAAGCGCTGGTTCCCGCCGCCGAAGCCGCGATGGGAAGCGTCGACATCCTTGTCAACAATGCCGGCGTGACGAGGGACAATCTCTTCATGCGCATGAAGGACGAGGAATGGGACAGCGTTCTAGGCGTCAATCTGACCGCCGCCTTTCGTCTCTCCCGCGCCTGCCTCAAGGGGATGCTGCGCAAGCGTCATGGCCGCATTATCGGGATCAGCTCGATCGTTGGGGTGACCGGCAATGCGGGCCAGGGCAATTATGCGGCCGCGAAGGCGGGAATGATCGGCATGTATAAGAGTCTCGCCGCCGAGGTGGCGAGCCGCAACGTGACTGTAAATTGCATCGCGCCAGGGTTTATAGAGAATCCGATGACCGATGCCTTGAATGAGAAACAGAAAACGGCGATCCTCGCCACGGTACCGATGGGACGGCTCGGAACCGGCGCCGAAGTCGCCGCTGCGGTCGTTTACCTGGCAAGTTCGCAAGCCTCGTATGTCACCGGCCAGACCCTCCATGTAAATGGTGGAATGGCAATGATTTAATTAAGATATGAGGCTGTTCGCGGGTACCGCGCGGGCTCTCGCCAACCGCACTGAAGTATGTTACCAACCCGCTCGAGCGATCAGGGAGGCAGTTCGCGGGCGCCCGCATCGCGTCGACGCCTGTCAGGGGCGGCGAATTGTAAGCAAATCCTGAGGACGAGGAACAAACAACCATGAGCGATGTCGCCGAGCGCGTGAAAAAGATTGTAGTAGAGCACCTCGGTGTCGATGCCGACAAAGTCATCGACAGCGCGAATTTCATGGAGGACCTTGGCGCCGATTTTCTCGACACAGTCGAGCTCGTCATGGCGTTCGAAGAGGAGTTCAGCGTCGAGATTCCGGACGATGCCGCTGAAACCATCGTGACGGTCGGCGACGCCATTAAGTTTCTTGAGAAAGCATCCGCTGCTTGATTTCTTTCAAGCACGGCACGGCCAGGCACGAAAGCGGTTTAGCAGGAACGGATGCCCCAGGCGCCGGCGAAGCGGCGCAAAGCTTTCAATGCCTCCGCGGGGGCGCCGGCGCGATGGGCCGCTCCTCCGATGAACGCCGGTGCAATGGGGGTGGTAACGCCGGCTGGAATAGTCGCAAGGTCGTTTAGATGCGCAGGGTAGTTGTCACGGGGCTCGGCATGGTCTCGCCGCTCGCCTGTGGAGTTGAGCCGAGCTGGAGCCGTTTGTTGGCGGGTCAAAGCGGCGCCCGCCGCATCGAAGGGTTCGACGTCTCCGATCTGGCCTGCAAGATCGCCATGCCGGTGCCACGTGGTGGCGGCGACGACGGGAGCCTTAACCCCGACCAATGGATGGAGCCGAAAGAGCAGCGCAAAATCGACGACTTCATCCTTTACGCTGTCGCGGCGGCGGCGCAGGCGCTTGCCGACGCGGGCTGGAAGCCGTCCACCTATGAAGAGCAGATCAAGACCGGCGTTCTTATCGGCTCGGGGATCGGCGGCCTCGGCGGCATCGCCGAGACCGCGATCGTCTTGAAGGAAAAGGGCCCGCGCCGTGTTTCGCCTTTCTTCATCCCCGGCCGGCTGATTAATCTCGCCGGAGGCTATGTCTCAATTCAGTATGGCCTCAAGGGGCCGAACCATTCGGTCGTTACCGCGTGCTCGACCGGAACCCATGCGATCGGCGATGCGGCGCGCCTGGTCGGCCTGGAAGATGCCGAAGTCATGGTCGCGGGGGGCGCCGAATCGGCGATCAATCGCATCGGCATCGCCGGATTCTGCGGCCTGCCGGGCCCTATCCACGAATTTCAACGACCGGCCAAAGCAAGCCTCGCGGCCCTACGATAAGGACCGCGACGGTTTCGTCATGGGCGAGGGGGCCGGCTGTATTGTTCTCGAATCCTACGGACACGCCAAGGCGCGCGGCGCCAAAATTTACGCCGAACTTGTTGGTTACGGAATGTCGGCGGACGCCTATCACATCACCGCGCCAGAGGAGAGCGGCGATGGCGCCTGCCGGGCCATGGCGGCGGCGATCAAGCGCGCCGGGATTTCACCGGGCGACATCGACTATATCAACGCGCATGGAACCTCGACGCCGCTCGGCGACGAAATCGAAATCCGGGCCGTCGAGAGGATGGCTGGCAACAATGGCCATTCACTTTCCATGTCCTCGACGAAATCGGCGATCGGACATCTCCTCGGCGCGGCGGGCGCCGTCGAGGCGATCTTTTCGATTCTGGCGATCAGGGATCAAATCGTACCGCCGACGCTCAACCTCGATCATTTGTTGGTTGCAACCGCAATTGATCTCGTGCCGCACAAGGCGCGCAAGCGCGAGGTCGAGTTCGTTCTGTCTAATTCCTTCGGCTTTGGCGGCACCAATGCCTGCTTGATCTTCAAGCGTCCGGAATGACCGCCGGCCCAAGGCCGCGGCGTGGCGAGCAATTTGGAAATTCCGGCTCTGAACCCGATTTCGCCATATTTTCCGGGCGGGATAGGTAACATCCGTCAGTTCGCGGTCAGAGCATTTTGCAGCGAAGCGGAGCCCGGTTCGCATCAGGATAGCAAACCCTTTTACCAACAGCCAAGGGAAATTACCCCATGCTATTCGAGCATTTTCCTATCCGAAATGGCTTTCTTGGTAAATTCGTGGGCTGAGTTGATGGACGACACGCCTTCAAATCCGTACGGAAACGACGCGCCGGACCGGCCGGATCAGACCGTTCGCGACGAGACCCATCCCGGCGGCCGGTTCGCGGGCCAAAGAGCAACGCCACAAAGCCCCAACGAGGCGTTGCAGCCCGCCGCCGCGCCGCCGCCGCCAATCCCGCCGAGCCGCAGGCGGCCCACGCTTTCGGCGTTCAGCGGATTCCTCTCGTTTCTGTTGATCGCGGCAATCGCCTCCATGTCTGGACTCGTTTGGAGCCGCCACCGGACGCATGAACCTGGTCCGCTCGCCGCCAACAAGGTCCTCTACATCGCGCCCGGCACCGATGGTCCCGACATTATCGCCCAACTCGACCGCGAGGGGGTCATCAACAGTCCGTTCATGTTCAACGTCGCGCTCTTGCTCGAAGGCAACCGTTCAAAGCTCAAGGCAGGTGAATATCTCTTCAAACAGAACGCCAGTCTGAGCGACGTGATGGACACGCTGATCAGTGGCAAGCAGGTGCTGCACGCCATTACAATACCCGAAGGACTGACCAGCGAGCAGATCGTCGAACGGCTCCGCGAAAGCGACATAGTGGTTGGCGACATCACGGACGTGCCGAAGGAAGGCAGCTTGCTGCCGGAGACCTATAAGGTCGCGCGCGACGCGGCCCGGGCGGACATCATCAAGAAAATGCAGGACGCTCAAAAGCGCACTGTCGATCAGATTTGGTCGCGCCGGGCGAGCGGCCTTCCCTTGCGCTCGCCCTACGAGCTCGTCACCTTGGCCTCGATCGTCGAAAAGGAAACCGGCAAGGCGGACGAGAGGCCGCGGGTCGCAAGCGTTTTCGTGAACCGCCTGAGAAACAGGATGCGGCTGCAATCCGACCCGACGATTGTTTATGGCTTGGCCGGGGGCAAAGGCTCGCTCGGCAGGGGGATCACGCGCGCCGAACTCGAAAAGCCTACCCCCTACAATACCTATTTGATCGACGGTTTGCCGCCGGGGCCGATCGCCAATCCAGGCCGCGCGGCGCTCGAAGCGGTTGCAAACCCATCCCGCACCCAGGATCTTTATTTCGTCGCCGATGGCACCGGCGGCCATGTTTTCTCGGAAACGCTTGATCAGCATAGCCGCAATGTGCAGCGTTGGCGCCAGATCGAAAAGGACGCGAAAGGCAAGCAGGAGCAGCTAGCGCCCGACATGGACAAGACCGCGCCGCAAACGGCCCCGGCGGCAACTCAGCCCGGCGCCGGCCAGAAAAGCGAGAGCGGAGTGCCGTCGTCCGTCTACGGATCGCTGCCAGCGTCGCTCGACGCCCCGCGCGGCGCGGCGCTCGCACCGCCATCCCTTTCCTACGCGCATGCGGCGTCGGCGATTGCGGGCGCGATGCGGGTCCCAGCTTCCAAGACCACCGCGGCGAAAAGCCCAGCAAATATAAGTGCGTTCACCTTGGGGCCTGGACTTGACGAACTCGGCATTGCGGTGGGCGCCGTTTACTCTCCCGCCGCCGCGACGCTCGATGGTCCAATCGGTCAAGAGGATGTGACGGACGCGCCAGGCCGGGACATCACTTTCCCTGCATCGGCCGGTGGCCAGGCCGAGCAAAAGGCGCGCACGGCACGCCCTAGCCTTGGTCCGAGCGGCGATGATTTGCCGGATGAATCCGCAGGGCGGGGAACGTCCCCCGCGCCGCAGCCGCAAAACGACGGACGGGTCGCGCGCGCATTCGACGCATCCGCAGGAACCCCTCTCGATCCTCTCAAGAATAAGACCTACGACCTGAATTACGCCAAAACCGTGCCTCCGATTCAATAGACGAGGATTGCTTCCGGGACCCTGGCCCGCTCGGCCCGCGCGTCAGGCCGCGAGGGCCGCTGCGGGCGGCTTGAGGGCGAACCCGAGGCTTGCGGCGATTGCCGGATGTGTCACATGGCCGCGATGCACATTTAGGCCGCCGCGCAGGCCAGGGTTGTCGGCAATCGCGCCGAGCCCGCCGGCGGCAAGGGCAAGGCCATACGGAAGCGCCGCATTGTTCAGCGCATGACTCGATGTGAACGGCACCGCGCCGGGCATATTCGCGACGCAATAATGGACCACCCCGCCTTTGATGAAAGTCGGGGTGGCATGGGTCGTCGCATGCGAGCTCTCGAAACAACCGCCCTGATCAATCGCGATATCGACGAGAACGGCGCCTTGCTTCATGCGGCTCAACATTTGTTCAGTGACGACCTTCGGCGCGGTGGCGCCCGGGATAAGCACCGCGCCAATCACCGCATCGGCGGACAGAACCGCATCCTCGATCGCTAGCGCCGAGGCAAACCTTGTCTTGGCCCGCCCTTGGAACAATTCGTCGAGCTGGCGCAGGCGCGGGAGCGAGCGATCGAGGATCGTCACATCGGCGCCAAGACCGGCCGCCATTCGTGCCGCTTGGGTTCCGGCAACGCCGCCGCCCAGCACAACGACCCGCGCCGGCAGAACCCCCGCGACTCCCCCAAGCAAAATGCCCCGGCCGCCGTTCTGGCGCCGCAGAGCCATCCCCGCCGCCTCTATCGCGAGCCGCCCGGCGATTTCGCTCATCGGCGCGAGAAGTGGCAGGCCTTGGCCGTCCGGCCCGGTTACGGTTTCATAGGCGACGGCGGTGCAGCCGGACGCCAACAATCCTTTTGTCTGCGCGAGATCGGCGGCAAGATGCAAAAATGCGAAAACGATCTGATTTTCGCGCAGCTTCGTCCATTCGCGCTCTTGCGGCTCCTTCACCTTTACGATCATTTCGGATTTGGCGAAAATTTCGGCGGCGGTGTCGACTATTGTGGCGCCGGCCGCCAGATAGGCCTGATCCGTGGCATTAATCCCGGCGCCGGCGCCGGTTTCGACGCTCAGCTCATGCCCGGCGGCAACAAATTCGCGGACTGAGTCGGGGGTCAACCCGACCCGATATTCCTGCTCCTTGATTTCCTTCGGCACGCCGATCCGCATTCGCCACGCTCCAGATCAAAACGCCGCATATGCCCAATCACCTTGGATGTGGTACGATTCATCTTGGAAAACAATCCGGCGATAGCGAGCACCTCGAAGCGGCCGGGCCAAAACCGGCGGGCGCAAGCCGATGAGACAAGGGGGATTAGTCACGCTCCCGTCATCATTGACAACGAAATTCCAGAGCGGGATGAGGATAAGTGGAAACCGGTTTTCCGCCCGCATCCTGCTCTAAACTCTTGGAATCGATCACGTTCATGATTTTGGATTGTTTCAATCCAAAATCATCGTGATCTAGAGCATGTCCCGAAAAAATTGCTCGACTTTTTCGATATTTAGACATCGGATATATCCGATGTCTCATGAGGACATGCTCCAACTCTTTGAATTTGAGCTGCGTCCTTATCGATCAAATGATTCCATTTGATCGGGACGCGCTCCAGCGGCCGTTAAGTCAAGGAGGGGATGTTGAGTTCGCGAGCGGAAGGACGAAAGCTGGCGGTTGTCAAACATGGAGCGGAGCCAAAACGCGGCATGAAAAGCAATCCGACCGCGGCGAACCATATTCCGGCGCCAGTGGCGGCGGCGCCGGACGGGAGCGATCGTGCCGCGGTTTCGATTGAATTCGCCGCGAAGGTCGGCACGGTTCAAGGAGCGTCCGCGCCAGCCGCTTCGATTCCGCTCAACGATGATCGCGACGAATCCGCCGCGCCGCCGCGCCGGGTTGCGCCATCCCCGCACCGCTTCATCAACCGTGAATTGTCCTGGCTCGAATTCAATCGGCGGGTCTTGCTGGAGGCCTCGAACCGCAATCATCCATTACTCGAACAATTGCGGTTCCTGTCGATTTCCGCCGACAATCTCGATGAATTCTTCATGGTGCGGGTCGCCGGTCTTCGCGGCCAGATGCGCGCCGGAATCGCGGCGCCATCCGAGGACGGGCTTTCGCCGCCCGAACAACTTGCTAAGATCCGTGAGCGCGTCGACCTTTTGGCGGCGGAGCAGCAGCACCGCTGGCGCGAATTACGCAAGGACCTGCAAAGCGCGGGAATAACGCTGGTCGATCCGCCGGATCTCAACAAGGCGGAAACGGATTGGCTGCGCCAGCATTTCCTGACCCATGTTTTTCCGGTTCTGACGCCGCTTGCCGTAGATCCGGCGCATCCGTTTCCATTCATCCCCAATTTCGGCTTTACGATCGCGCTCGAATTGCTCGGGCCAAGCGACCACAAGAACCGAACGGCCTTGATCCGCCTCCCGGCCAAAATCGAACGGTTCATCCGCCTCCCGGACGAGCCGGGCGAGAAGGGCCAGCGCTTCGTCGCGCTCGAAACCGCGATCGGCATGTTCACGCAAAGCCTGTTTCCTGGCTATCATGTGCGTGGTCATGGCCTCTTCAGGGTCATTCGCGACAGCGATCTCGAAGTCGAGGAGGAGGCCGAGGATCTGGTGTTATTGTTCGAGAGCGCGCTGAAGCGCCGCCGCCGGGGTTCGGTCATCCGGCTCGAATTCGCCAGTAGCATGCCCGAGGAGCTGCGCGGATTTGTCGCCGAGGAACTCGATGTCGTGGGAGACGAAATTTTTATCCTGGACGGGATGCTGGCTTTGAACGAGCTGTCCGAACTTGTCGGTCTCGACCGGCCGGACCTCAAGTTCAAGCCTTATAATCCGCGCTTTCCGGAGCGTGTCCGCGACAATGGCGGCGATTGTTTCCTCGCGATCAAACAAAAGGATCTCGTCGTCCACCATCCTTATGAATCCTTCGACGTCGTGGTCCAGTTTCTCAATCAGGCGGCGGCCGATCCCAATGTCGTCGCGATCAAGCAGACGCTCTATCGCACCTCCTCCGACAGTCCGATCGTGCGCGCCCTGATCGAAGCGGCGGAATCCGGCAAGTCGGTGACCGCCCTCGTCGAGCTCAAGGCGCGCTTCGACGAGGCCGCCAACATTCGCTGGGCGCGCGATCTCGAACGCGCCGGCGCGCAAGTGGTGTTTGGCTTCATCGAACTAAAGACGCACGCGAAATTGTCGATGGTCGTGCGCCGGGAAGCAGGCTCCCTCATCACCTATTGCCATGTCGGCACCGGCAATTACCATTCGGTGACGGCGAAGATCTATACCGACATTTCGTTCTTTACCGCCGATCCGGTAATCGGACGCGATGTATCGCGGATCTTTAATTACATCACCGGCTATGCCGAGCCGGCCGGGCTCGAACGGATGGCGGTTTCGCCGATTTCGCTCAAGCAGCGGCTTCTCGAACATATTGGGCAGGAGATCGCCTTCGTCAAAGCCGGTAAGCCCGCCGCGATCTGGGCGAAGTGCAATGCCCTCGTCGATCCAGAGATCATCGACGCCCTCTACGCGGCGAGCAATGCGGGGGTAAACATCGACCTAGTCGTGCGCGGGATCTGCTGCCTTCGGCCGGGCGTCGATAGGCTGTCCGAAAACATAACGGTTAAATCGATCATCGGCCGGTTTCTTGAGCATGCCCGGGTGTATTGCTTCGGTGGCGGCCACGCTCTGCCGCATCCCAAGGCGCATGTCTATATTTCGTCGGCCGACCTGATGCAGCGCAATCTCGACCGGAGAGTCGAGGCGCTGCTGCCGATTCTCAATCCGACCGTGCATGAGCAGATCCTTGATCAGATCATGGTCGCCAATCTGATCGATAATCAGCAGAGCTACCGGGTCTTGCCGGACGGTTCGAGCGCGCGCATAAAAACGCCTGAAAACGAAGAGCCATTCAATGCGCATTCCTACTTCATGACCAACCCCAGTCTGTCCGGCCGTGGAAAATCGCTCAAGCATTCGAGTCCGAAAACCCTCCTTAAACGGCTGGGTGGCCGCTAGAGCGCTTGCCCTACACGTGGAATCACGTGATCGAAAAGGAATCGCTCAAATTCAAAGAGGTGGAGCATGTTCTCATGAGACATCGGATATATCCGATGTCTAAATATCGAAAAAGTCGAGCAACTTTTTCGGGACAAACTCTAACCGGCTCGATGTCCGAAAATCGCCAAGAGGCCGCTCCGCCAATCAGGGCCAAGGAGCCCCTCGCGATCGTCGACGTCGGGTCGAACTCGGTTCGTCTCGTTGTCTACGAATGTTTGAGCCGCTCGCCTCGCCCGATTTTCAATGAAAAATCGCTGTGCGCGCTCGGCAAGGGCGTAGCAACCACCGGCTATCTCCCGAAAGCCGGCGTCGAAAAGGCGCTCGCGGCCCTGCGCCGCTTCCGGGTCTTGAGCGATATCATGGGCGTGTCGGTCCTCCATGGTCTTGCAACCGCCGCCGCCCGCGACGCTTTGAACGGAGCCGAATTTCTTGCCGCCGCGGCGGAAGCGATCGGCGCTCCAGTGACGCTCCTATCGGGAGACCGCGAGGCGGAGCTTTCTGGCCTTGGGGTCATCACCGGCATCAACCGACCGGACGGCGTCGTCGGCGATCTCGGCGGCGGCTCCCTCGAATTGATCGACGTGAAAGGCGCGCACGCGGGCAAGGGCACGAGCCTGCCGCTTGGCGGTCTCACCCTGATGGACGCCTCGAGGCGGTCGCCGCGCGCGGCGGTCAAGATTGTCCGCATGGCCTTGGCCGGGTCGCCCATCGCCGAGCGGCTCGCGGGACGCACTTTCTACGCGGTCGGCGGCACCTGGCGGGCGCTCGCCAAGCTGCACATGAGCCAACGCAATTATCCGCTTGCCGTGACCCACGGCTATGTCATCCCCAGCCCCGATGCCGCCGATTTCGCGAGCCTCGTCGAACGGGCGAATACCGAAACGCTGATTTCGATCGACGCGGTCAGCGCGGCGCGGCGGCCGCTTCTTGCCTATGGCGCCGTCGTGCTCGACGAGATCATTCGCCGGGCGCGGCCGCGCGAAGTCATGATTTCGACGACCGGCGTGCGGGAAGGGCTGCTTTATGAAATGCTCGACATGGAGCAGCGCCGGCAAGATCCGTTGCTCGTCGCGGCAGCGCAATTCAACCGGCTCTTCTCCCGCGCGCCCGGCCACGCCGGGGAGCTCTACGATTGGACCGGCGAATTCATGAAGTCCATGCATCTCGAGGAAACCCCGGAAGAACGCCGGCTTCGCCATGCCGCCTGCCTCTTGGCCGATGTCAACTGGCGCGCCCATCCAGACCACCGCAACGAGGAAAGCATCAATATCGTCGAGAATGCCGCTTTCCTCGGTGTCGATCATCCCGGCCGTTCTTTCCTCGCGCTCGCGGCGTCCTATCGCTATCTGGGACTCGACGCGGACGTCAGTCCGCAGATCCGGGCGCTGGTTTCCGCGCGGATGCTCGACAGGGCGCGTATTCTCGCCGCCGCGACGCGCGCCGCCTACGTTATTTCGGGCGCCATGTCCGGAATCCTACCCTTGACACCCCTGACTTGCGTTAAGACCACATTGATCTTGACCTTGCCGCGGCGCCTTGCCGATCTCGCGAGCGACCGGCTGCAGAACCGTTTGAAACAGCTTGGGCGTCTGATCGGACGAGAGCCGGCGATCACCATCGCGGGCTAAAATAAAACCGTTTGGCGCGCGACATTACCGCGCGCATCACCCCGGCTTATTCGGCGCGCCTTCCCACCATTCGAGTGGCACCACCTTGCCCTGCTCGACGGTCAGAGCGAGGCGTCCATGTTTCAGTTCGAGCGCCTTGGCGCCAAACAGCTCGCGCCGCCAGCCGGTGAGTGCCGCGACCTTGGCATGATCGTCGGCGGCGATCGCTTCGAGATCATCGACCGTCGCGATCATCTTCGCCGCGACCCCGTGGCTGTCGCTGACATGGCGCAGGAGCACGCGCAAAAGCTCGACCGTCGCGCCATTGCCGCCATTGCGCCGCTCGTGCTCAATCTTCGGCAGGGTCTTGGGGTCCCGGGCGAGGCCGCGTTCAACCGCCGCCAAAATTCCGGCGCTGGCGCGCGAACGCTCCATCCCGCGCGGAAAGGCGCGCAGATTGCCCAAGGCCTCGGCCGTTTTCGGCGCGGCGAGCACGAGTTCGATCAAGACATCGTCCTTCAAAACCCGCGCGCGAGGCACGTCACGCGTCTGCGCCTCGGCCTCCCGCCAGGCGGCGACCTCCATGAGCACCGCGAGATCGCGCGGTTTGCGGACCCGGTTGCGGAACCGCTCCCAGGCGTTTTCGGGGTGCTGTTCATAAGTCGAAGGCGCCGTTAAAAGCGCCATTTCGTCGGCTAGCCAGCCGGTCCTGCCGGTTTCCTCCAATTTGGCGTCCAGGAACCTATAGATGTCGCGCAAATAGGTGACATCGGCGATCGCATATTCAGCCTGGGCCGGCAAAAGCGGACGCCGCGACCAATCGGTGAAGCGCGAGGATTTGTCGAGCCTGACTTTCGTGACCGTCTGAACAAGATCGCCATAGGAGACCTGATCACCGAAGCCGCAGACCATCGCGGCGACCTGGGTATCGAACAGCGGCGCCGGGATCAACTTTGCAAGATTCCAAATAATTTCAATATCTTGACGAGCCGCATGAAAGACTTTTGTCGGCACCGGGTCGGCCATCAGCTCAAAAAAGGGCGAAAGGTCCAACCCTTCGGCCATCGCATCGACAGCCACGGCTTCTTCTTCCGACGCAAGTTGCACGAGGCAGAGACGCGGCCAGAAGGTCGTTTCCCGCAAAAATTCGGTATCGACGGCGACGAAGGGGTGGGCTGCAAGGCGGCGGCAGACGGCGCTTAGGTCTGCGGGCGTGGAAATCAGGGTCATAATGGCTCAATAATGCAAAGGCGGACCGTCGGCTATAGGCTCTCGCGCGTTCGATGGCCCGACCGGCCCGCGAGCACAACCCCGCCTTGACAGATGCCGCCTCCCATGCGGTTCTCCGCGCGCTTGACGCAAACCACAAGAGCATGTCCCGAAAAAGTTGCTCGACTTTTTCGATATTTAGACATCGGATATATCCGATGTCTCATGAGGACATGCTCCAACTCTTTGAGATTGAGCGAGTCCTTACCGATCAAATGGTTCCATTTGATCGGGACGCGCTCTAAGCCGCGCCCAACTCTCTTGCTCTTGCTCGTGACCACCTAGAATGCACCGCTACCGTTCCCATAACTGCGGCGACCCTCGCGAAACGCAGGCCGGCGAAGCGATTCGTCTTTCCGGCTGGTGCCATCGCATTCGCGATCATGGCGGCGTCTTGTTCATCGATCTTCGCGATCATTATGGGGTTACCCAATGCGTGGTCGACCCGGATTCGAAGGCTTTCGATCAAGCCGAAAAGCTTCGTTCGGAATGGGTCGTCCAGATTGACGGCGCGGTCCGGAAACGCCCCGCGGGCACCGAAAATCTTGAAATGCCGACCGGCCTCGTCGAAGTCTATGTCACCGGAATCGAGGTTTTGGGGGCCGCCGCCGAATTGCCCATGCCGGTGTTCGGCGAGCAAAATTATCCGGAAGACATGCGGCTGCGCTATCGCTTCCTCGATCTGCGTCGGGAGAAGCTGCATCAAAACATCATGCTGCGCGGCCAAATCATCGACTCTTTGCGCGCGCGGATGAAGGCACAAGGCTTTTTCGAGTTCCAGACCCCGATTCTCACCGCTTCGAGCCCCGAGGGCGCGCGTGATTTTCTGGTGCCGTCCCGACTGCATCCGGGAAAATTCTACGCCCTGCCGCAAGCGCCGCAGCAGTTCAAGCAGCTCATCATGGTGGCGGGGTTCGACCGCTATTTCCAGATCGCGCCGTGTTTTCGCGACGAGGATGCAAGAGCCGACCGCAGCCCCGGCGAATTCTACCAGCTCGATGTCGAAATGAGCTTTGTCACGCAAGAGGATGTCTTTGCCGCCGTCGAGCCGGTGCTGCGCGGCGTCTTCGAGGAATTCGGCGGCGGCCGGCGGGTGACGCAAAAATTCCCGCTGATTCCCTATGGCGAGGCGATGCTGAAATATGGCTCCGACAAGCCGGACCTTAGAAATCCACTTATCATCGCCGACGTGACGCAAGAGTTTGCCCGCGCGGATGTCAGTTTCAACGCCTTCAAGAATGTCATCAAGTTCGGGCGGTGTCGTGCGCGCCATTCCGGCGCCCGTTGGGGCCAGTCAGCCGCGCTCTTTTTTCGATAAGCTCAACGATTGGGCGAAGGGCGAAGGCGCGGCCGGCCTTGGCTATATCATCTTTGAAGGCGAGGGCGGCGGGCTTACCGGCAAAGGCCCGATCGCCAAATTTTTGCCCGCTGGAGTGCAAGGGAAAATCGCGCAAAAGGCCGGATTGAAATCCGGCGACGCGGTGTTTTTCGCTTGCGACCAGGAGGAAAAAGCGGCGAAACTTGCCGGTGCCGCGCGGCTTCGTATCGGCAGTGAGCTCGGCCTCACAAAAAAGGACGTCTTCGAGTTCTGCTGGATCGTCGATTTTCCGATGTACGAATGGAACGAGGACGAAAAGAAAATTGACTTTTCGCATAATCCTTTTTCGATGCCGAATTTCGACCCCGAGGCTTTTGTCGCGCTCGATCCAGCCGACGAAAAGACGATTCTCGGCATCAAGGCCATTCAATATGACATCGTCTGCAACGGCGTCGAGCTTTCCTCCGGCGCGATAAGAAACCATCGGCCGGACATCATGAAGAAGGCCTTCGCGCTCGCCGGCTATGGCGAGGATACGCTGCTCGAAAAATTCGGCGGCATGTACCGCGCATTCCAATATGGCGCACCGCCGCATGGCGGGATCGCGCCGGGCCTCGATCGCATCGTCATGCTGCTCGCGGGCGAGGAAAATTTGCGCGAGGTCGTGCTTTTTCCGATGAACCAGCGCGTCGAGGATCTGCTCATGGGCGCGCCTTCCACGGTGACGCCGAAGCAATTGCGCGAGTTGCACCTCCGGCTCAATCTGCCTGAATCCAAGTGTTGAAACACGAGCAGGCCGATTTACCCCGGCGCGAGGAATTGGTAGGATGGAGCGAACACTGATTCGCGGAGTCATCCTCGTGATTGACAATCTGGATCAAACCGGCCGCCTCCTTTGCAAACTAGAGGAGTCTTTTGCCGCTCGCCGCGCGTGCAACCCCGGCCTTGGCGGCGACCATCCGCGAGCAATCCGGCGGCAATGAAGTCTCCCCGTCTTGCTGGGTCACCCGGGTTCATTATTTGGGCGATGAAGGGGGCATCCTATGTCACCTCGCCTTCGACGCGGATGTTGGGCCGAGGGTGTTTATCGTGTCGATCACGCATCTCCTGTTCGATCGCAGGCTCCCGCTGGCCCGCGAGATCGCGAGCTATCAGAAACGCCGCGTCAAGCGCCTGCGCCGCGACCACGACGGCGAAGCTATTAATCACTGACTGGGGACGTGTGAGCGCCCGACGAATTGACAATTCATGGTGAGGAGGTAAATAGCCTCGCCTTACCGGCATTCGATGAAAGCCGCCACGAGAGGGTTTTCCGGTCGAATGAAACCATCCGTCCGGCAAGGTATCGATCGAACTCAAAGAGTCAAAGCAGCTCCTTGTCGAAGAAGCCGATCAACTCTGTTAAGTCGCTGAATGCCTCGCGGCCGCACCAGCAAAGTTACCCGTAATTTTTTGGCGTCCATCGCACATCCCGGCCAGACCACGGAACCCGAAAGCAAGCGCGATGAGCTGCACAAAAATTATGCTGATCCGGCATGCGGAAAGGCCGAGCGCGGACAAATCAATCCGCGGCGTGACCCCGGAAGGCGTGAAGAACAAGGAAGAGCTCACGGTGCGCGGCTGGCAGCGCGCGGGCGCGCTCGTGCGTTTTTTTGCGCCACGCGACAACCGCTTTGTCCACCCCGCCCTTGCACGGCCGGACATTTTGTTTGCTTGCAAGGCCGGACCGGCAGCTCCAAGTCTGCGGCCGCAGCATAGCTTGTTGCCGCTCGCGAGCCTCCTCCAAGCCGAGCTCAATCGCGACTATTATGAAGGCCAGGAAAAGCAACTTGTACAGAAAGTGATTGCGGCCCGAGGCACGGTGCTGATCGCTTGGAAACACAACACTATGCAGGTCATTGCCAATGCCATTCTGGGAAACAAGACAAGCGCGCCGCAATATTGGCCGCTCGACCGTTTCGATCTCGTCTGGGTCTTTGACAGGCGAGGCGACACCTGGACCTTCACGCAGGTTCCGCAGCTCCTCCTTTCCGGCGACCGGCCGGATGTGATCGACTAAGCGATGGTTTTGCGGCGAACCCGGCTCGCGGCTATGATAAGACGTCACGGGCCGGAGCAACCCAAGATGCAGCCAAGCAAGAGCGCAAAACACCGCTTCGAGCGCATCGCTTTCTTGTCGTCCGGCACGCCGGAAGCAAATGCGGCACAGGCCAGCCTCGCCGCGCGCTTTGGAACGATCGATCCGGAATCAGCCGATGTCGTCGTGGCGCTTGGCGGCGATGGGCTCATGCTGCAGACGCTGCACCGCTTCATGGGAAAAAACAAGCCGATCTACGGCATGAAGCGGGGTTCGGTGGGCTTTCTCATGAATGAATTCCATGGGCCAGACCTCGAACAGCGTCTCGACCAAGCGGAAGCATCGATCGTGCATCCATTGCTGATGGAGGCAACCGGCACAAAGGGGGAAAGCATCAAGGCGCGCGCGGTCAATGAAGTCTCGATCCTGCGCCAGGCCTATCAAGCGGCAAAAATGCGGATTTCGATTGACGGCAAGGAGAGACTCGGCGAACTCATCGCCGATGGGCTGATCGTTGCCACGCCGGTCGGTTCAACCGCCTATAATTTGTCGGCGCATGGACCGATCCTGCCGCTCGACGCGACGTTGATGCCGTTGACTCCGATCGCCGCGTTCCGGCCGCGCCGCTGGCGGGGCGCTCTATTGCCCGACACGGCACACGTGACAATCGATATTCTCGAGGCGGAAAAACGTCCCGTCGCCGCCGTCGCCGATCATTTCGAGGTGAAGAACGTCGCTAAGGTAACGGTCGCGATGGATCATGCGACCGGCCTCGTTCTTCTCCACGATCCAGGTCATTCGCTCGACGAACGGATCCTGCGGGAACAGTTTGGATATTGAAGCGATGACCGGCAACGAGACGCAGCCATGAAAGCCTGATCGAAGTCTGCTTCGGAAGGCGCGAAGGCGAGCATGCGCGGCGATGAAAATCAGGCTGCGGCAAATAGCCAGAGAGCCTTGGCAAGGCTCAGGCTGCCGCAAGCTCCTCCGCGAAAGCCGCCAGATCGATCGAGAAGCCCTCGGATTTTGCGGGCGTTCCGCGCCTTTCCGGCACGATGATTTCGGCCGGCGAAGTTTGTATTCTTGCCGCGGGCGGCAGCCGGCGCGTGCTTGCGAACTCCAGGATTGGGTGGGACGCCGCCCTGGCACGACGAAATTCGCGGGCTTCGTCGCGGGCGGCTTCGGCTTCCAGACAGCGTAGGGCCGCGATCAGCCGATCCAGTTCGCCGTGGTTGACGGAAGCGCAGGCGTGCAGGACGGAAGCAACAATTGGCCCTTGCAGACGCGCGTTCATCGGTCCGCCGCAACCGGATTTCGCGACTGCCTCCAAACCCGCGATAAAAGCAGGCAGCAAGCGCTCCGGCATCTGGGCCTTGCGATAAAGCGCCGCGAACCCGGCGCTTTTGCTTTCGGCCACGAGGCCCAAGATGCGCGGCATTGCGAGCCCGCTCAATTCGCAAAGCGCCGTCTCAAGGAGGTGCTTGTTGCCGCAGAGCAGTCCGCGCAGCAGAAGTCCGGCGGTCAATTGGCTGGAACGGCGCAGATGCGCGACGAAGTCCAAGATCTCATTTGCTTCGCCCGCCGTCTCGGCGGCTATTTTGACATTGGCTCTTTCCCGGGCTTCGCGCGTCAGGCATCGGGCTCTTTCCGGCGTCAGCCCGGCGCGCCCGGTCATCATGGCCGACAGCGCCCTTGCCGCGGCGCCGGCTAGGTCCGACCGTAACGACGCCGCCAGGTTCGGGCGCGCCAGAAGCGCCGCGCGCAGGTCCGGGTCATGGCCATAGCGCTCGATCATTCGGCGGATAGAAAATTCCAACAGCTCCGCGCCCAGGTTAGCGGCGAGGGCAATCAAGGCTTTGCGGGCGCCGACTTCGGCGAGCGCCGCGGCTACCCGAGCCGACACCCATGGCCGAAGAGCAATCGCCGACTGCGCGACGGCATCGGCGGTGGCGGCGCACTCGACGAGTTCCGCGTCGGATAGCAGCGGCGATTGTGCGAGTACGATCGCGGCAACCTCGGAGCTGTCGTTGGCAAGAGTGAGCACCATATAATGCGGCACATTGGCCGCGCTCGCGAAGCTTTCGGCAAGGGCGCGGCGAACGAGCGGCAAGGAATCGTCGAGCAGCCCGGTCAGGGTGAGCCTCGCTTCCTCGCGCTCCGGCTCCGGAAGATTGCCATAAAGAAAGGCGCGTGCGAGCGCGCCCGCACCTTCAGCCAGCTCCGCAGGAGAAGCGGTCCGCGCCCATTGCAAAAATTTTAAAACGGCCATGATTTACGAATCCCAAAAAGATTTCCCAGAATCAGTTTCCCCGAACATGGTAAATGAACACTTAAACGCCGGGCGGCGCGCCGCCGCCAGACCCGCCAATGGGTGGCAGCTTCGGATGCGCGATCAATTGCAAGGAGGCCCCTCGCGTCACAAGCGCGGCGGCATTTTTTACGAGGATTTCGTCGTCGGAACATTGATCGAGCACCGGCTGACAAAGACCGTCACGCAAATGGATAATATGCTGTTTTCCAACATGACGCTCAATCCGCAGCCGCTCCATATCGACGCCCATTTCTGCGCCGCCGAAACCGAATGGGGGCGACCGTTGATCAATTCCCTCTTCACCCTTGGTCTCATGGTGGGGATTTCCGTCAACGATCTTACGCTCGGCACCACGATTGCCAACCTTGGGATGACGCAAGTAAAATTTCCGGCGCCCCTGTTCGAGGGCGACACCTTGCACGTCACGACCGAAGTCTTGAGCAAGCGCGTGTCGAAATCGCGTCCGGACGCCGGCATTGTCGAATTCCTCCACCGCGCCTATCAGCAGGAGGGAAGGCTCGTCGCCGCCTGCCGCCGCCAGGCTTTTATAAAAAAACGGAGTGTCTAAACCAATAGAGGTGTCTCATGCGCTCGCTGCTTTTCATTCCAGCCGACAGCGAAAAAAAACTCGCGAAAGGGTTTGCGAGCGGCGCCGATTGCCTTATCCTCGATCTTGAAGGATTCGGTCGCCCCCGAAGCCAAGCAAAAGGCGCGGGAGCAGGCTTTCGCCTTCCTCGCCGATGCCGTGCAAAGGAGCCCGCGCCCACGTCTTTACGTCCGCGTCAACGGGCTCAAATCAGGCGTGACAGAGGACGATCTCGGGGCCGTTATGCGGACGCCGCCCGATGGCGTGCTTCTGCCAAAGTGCCTCAATGGCGCGGCGATCCAGCATCTGGGCGCGATGCTCGCCGTCAAGGAAGCGGAGCATGATCTCGCGAATGGCGCGACGCGAATCATGGCGATCGTCACCGAAACGGCGGCGTCGATTTTCAACTTGGGTACTTATGGCGGCGCGAGCCAGCGCCTTGAAGCCCTTACCTGGGGAGCGGAAGATCTCGCCGCCTGTCTCGGCGCCGAAACGAATAGAGGCGCCGGCGGCGGCTATAGTTTTCCTTATCTTTTGGCGCGAAGCCTGACCCTCTTCGCGGCGGCGTCCGCGGGCGCGCTGGCAATCGACGCCGTGCACGGAAAATTTCGCGATTTGGCGGGATTGCGACTCGAATGCGAAGCCGCCAAGCGCGACGGTTTTGCCGGCAAAATGGCGATCCACCCGGCGCAGATCGAGATCATCAACGAGATTTTCTCGCCCACTCATGAATTGATTGCCAAGGCGCGTGCGATCGTCGCCGCTTTCGAGGCCGAGCCGAAAGCGGAAGTCATCGGACTCAACGGCGAGATGCTCGATCTGCCGAATCTTACGAAGGCGCGGCGGCTTTTGGCGGGTTATCGGGAGACTTGAGATTTTCCACGCGACTCATCATGCGGAATTCATTGCGACGGCCGAGGCCGTCTAGGAAACCCCAAGGATATTGGGATATTGAGGGAATATATAACACTGAATTTGTCCTTTATAAGTTAGCTATGACTTTATCCATATCGGCTCGGACCTCTTAATTCGCAAACATAATTGTATGCTTTTATAGTAAAAAAGTAAATTGAAATAATCTTTTTAAGCCTAGGTTGGCGCTCGGATGTTGTAATCCGCTTCCAGTCTTGTGCGGTCCGCCTCGGCGTTGCGTCCGAAACGCGGAGGCAACCGCTCGAAGCGATGATGCGCAATTCACATATGACAGGCAACCCATCACCATGAAAACAGCTCGTCTCGCAGTTCTTGGCACTGCCCTCGTGGCCGGAATCAGCGCCGCGGTCCTAGCCAGCGGCTCAAAAGCGCCCGAGATAGCGGCTCCACCCCCGCTATCGACCGATGGCGTGCTGGTCGCGGCAAAGGAATTGAACTTAGGTGACATAGTCAACGAGAGCGGCATGCGCTGGGAGGACTGGCCAAAGGACCATATTCCGGAAGGCCTCGTCCGCAAAAGCGCCTCGCCCGGCGGCGTCGAGGACCTCCAAGGTTCCATTGTCCGCTCCAATTTCGCCGCGGGCGAGCCTTTGCGGCGGGACCGCCTGGTCAAAGGTCCTCATTCCGGGTTTCTCGCCGCGGTTCTGTCAAAGGGCAGCCGCGCGGTGGCGATTAACATCGACACGCAAGGTTCAAGCGAGGCTGGTGGGTTTATCCTGCCAAACGACAGAGTTGACGTGATCCGCATTTTTCAAGACGAGGGCGCCGCCCGCAAAGGCAGCGGCACCTTTGTCAGCCAGACCATCCTGACCAATATTCGCGTCCTCGCGATCGGCCAGAATTTTCAGGAGAAAAATGGGGAGCGTGTCATCATGGGAGCCAATGCAACCTTGGAACTCACACCGGCCCAGGCAGAGACTGTCATCCTGGAACAGCGCGTCGGCCAGCTCTCGATGGTCTTGCGCGGCATGACTGATGCGAATGCTGCCGGCGAGCAACAGCAAAACTACAGCAACGGGCTGGTGGTGGTTCGCAACGGCGCGGCAAACCGAGACAGGGCGCATTGAGCACGTGGTGTCACGCGAGCCAGGAACCGGCCGCGCAACCGATCGAAAGAGCACGCATGGTTATCCGCAAATGAAACGACTGTTCCCCGTCCTGGCCGCGGGAATTATCGCAAGCCTCTCCATCATGGCGGGTATAGGCGCGGTTCACGCGCAAGAAAAAGCCGAGGCTCGGATCATTGGCGCGGTCGCGCCGAGGCGGATCGCGATGGGGGTGGGCAAATCCATCATTGTCGATCTGCCCCAGGATGCGGCGGAAATCTTCGTCGCCAACCCGAAGGTCGCCAACGCCGTCGTCCGGTCTCCGCGCAAGCTCTATGTCATCGGCATGGATACCGGCCAGACAAGCGTTTTTGCCTTGGATCAGCAAGGCCGCCAGATCGCCGCCTTGGAGCTCAGCATCGGCCGCGATGTTGGCGAGCTTCAGCAGATCCTGCGCGCCGCGATGCCGGCGGCGGCGATCACCGCGCGGACGGTCAACGATACAATCATCCTGACCGGAGTTGTCGATTCCATCGAAGACGCGCAGCGCGCCGGCGATATCGCGAAAGGCTTCGTGAAGCGGTTCGATGGCGGGGGTACCCTCGGCGGTCCTCCCGGCGTGGCGAGCGCGGATGATCGGGTCGTCAATGTGCTCACCATACGCGGCCGCGATCAGGTGATGTTGAAGGTCACCGTCGCGGAAATCGGCCGCGATATCGCCAAGCAACTCGGCATCACCACAGGCTCGCTGACCGCCAGTTTGGGCACCTTCGCCCAATTTAATCCGTTCGCCATCAATGGCGCGATCGCACAGAATCTCGCCGGGGTCCCGCCCGCGCCATCCTTCCAGACCACCGCGCTGACCGCGCATAATCCGGCCAACACTTTGACCGCTACGTTGGCAGCCTTCGAACGCTACGGCGTCACGCGCATCCTCGCCGAGCCGACGGTTACCGCCGTATCGGGCGAAAGCGCGAAGCTTACCGTCGGCGGCCAAATACCAATTCCCGGCCCGTCAATCTGCGCACAAAACTCAGGATGCACTGGCGGTGGCGCCATCTTCAAGGATTTTGGCGTCACTTTGCGATTCTCTCCCGTGGTTCTTGCCGAGGGCCGCATCCTGCTTCACCTTGCGACCGAAGTGACCGAAATTGATCCCCAAAACGGCACGACGGTCTTTGGCACGGTCGTCCCCGGATTTTTCACCCGCAAGAACGAGACGACGGTCGAGGTCCCGTCCGGCGGCTCCATCGCCTCCGCGGGGCTCCTCCAGACGACAACGCGGCAAGCCATCAACGGTCTTCCGGGGCTCCTCGATCTGCCGATTCTCGGCGCGCTGTTCCGCTCGCGCGACTACAGGCGGCAGGAAACCGAACTCATGATCATTGTGACCCCCTACATCGTCAAACCGGTAGGGCCGAATGAAATCGCGAGGCCGACCGATGGCTTCACCGATTCGAGCGATCCGCAAGCCTGGCTGCTCGGGCAAGTCAACCTGCTCTACGCCACTCCGGGCAATCCGGAGGCCATGAAGGATTACAAGGGGCCGGTCGGGTTTATTCAGGATTGAGGCCAAGGCAACCGAATCGAGAAAGCTCAGTATCCAATGTCAATCATGATCCACTCCGCGCGCGCCGCCCAAAAAATGGCTTGCCCAACAGTTGCTTTGGCGCGAAATCTTTTCCCCCTTTGCTTGCTGCTTCCGCTCGCCGGTTGCGGGACGACGGAGCGGATGGTCGTATCCTCGATTCCGCAGGACGATTACCGGGTCCGGCATCCGATCGTCCTTGCCGAGAGACCTCGCACGCTGGAAATTTTTGTCGAGCCAGAGACCGGCCGGTTCGATCGCCATTCCGCGGCGCAGCTGCGCGAATTCGCCGGCCTTTATCGCAAATTCGGCCGCGGATCCATCACCATCATGCCGCCGGCTTTTCCCGGGGCCACACCCCCCGTGCAGCCGGTCCGCAACGCTCTTTATAGCGCGGGCGCGCATGCGCGTATCCTTGTAGCTCCCTACCCGGCGGGTTCCAATCCCGTCGCCCCGGTGCGTTTGAGCTTTCTTGGCCTCAAGGCAAGCGTCGCGGACCAGTGCGGCCAATGGCCAAGGGACCTTGCAATTGGCAGCGGCGCCGTCGATGACTGGAGCAACAAACCCTACTGGAATTTCGGTTGCGCCTATCAAACCGCGTTCGCCGCGCAAGTCGCCGATCCGCGCGATCTCGTGGCGCCGCAAGGGGAAACGCCGGCGGACACCGTCATGCGTACCCGCGCCATCGAAAGCCTTCGCCATGGCGAGGACCCCGGCACGCATTGGACATTGGTCAACTCCTCGATCAGCAAAGTGGGAGCGAACTGATGACAGGCACGGCCGACTTCGAACCCGCGCAAATTGCCCCGGTGCCGCGCATTTCCCTGCAAGCTTTCTGCAAATCGCCGGAAACCATGCGGATTATCCAGGCGGCCGCAACCGATCGCCGGATGGAGAGGGCGCATGTGAGCGTGCACTTGGGCGGCGCGCTCGCCGCGATCGAGGCTTACCGCGACGCTCCGACGCCAAATGTCATTGTCCTCAATTCCGCCTCCGGCCGCGGCGAACTCGTCTCGCACATCGATGCCCTTGCCGAATTCTGCGATTCCGGCACCAAGGTGGTTGTCTCCGGGCGCACCAACGACATCATTCTTTACCGCGAGCTTCTCGCGCGCGGCATCAGCGAATATCTCGTCGCGCCTTTCGATGTCCTCGAATTCATCCGCGCCGTCTCGCATCTTTACACGAGCGCGGGAGCAAAGCCCATCGGCAAGATCATCGCCATAACCGGTGCCAAGGGCGGGATCGGCGCATCCTCGATTGCGCATAACATCGGCTTCTCGATCGCACGGGATCTCGATACCCAAACCGTCATCGTCGATATGGATTTGAGCTTCGGTACAGCGGGGCTCGACTTCAATCAAGATCCGCCGCAGGGCATCGCCGAAGCTGTATTCGCGCCGGACCGGATCGACGAAAATCTCGTCGACCGGCTCTTGTCGAAATGCGGCGAAAAGCTGAGCATTCTAGCTGCTCCCGCGACGCTCGACCGGATGTATGACTTTTCAGAAACCGCCTTCGACTCGCTGATCGATATTTTGCGCGCTACCACCCCCTGCGTCATTTTGGATATTCCGCATATTTGGACCGCGTGGGCAAGACGCATGCTTGTCAATGCCGATGAAATCGTGATTGTCGCAGCACCTGATCTCGCAAATCTGCGCAACACAAAAAACATACTGGATATGCTGCGCTCGGCGCGCGCGCATGACGGGCATCCAAAGCTCATTATGAACTGCGTGGGAATTCCGAAACGGCCGGAGATCAGCGTCAACGATTTCGCCAAGGCGGTCGATCTCGTGCCTTCCGGAATCATTCCTTTCGCGCCGAAGGTCTTTGGCCCGGCCGCCAACAATGGGCAGATGATTGCCGAAGTCGAGGCGGCCGGGAACCTCGCGGGCATGATCAGGGATCTTGCCCGAAAAATTACCGGCCGCAACGAAATGCGTAAAGCGAAACGGAACCTTCTCGAACCTTTGATGACGCGGTTCGGCCGGAAGCAGGTGTCCAAAGCCGATCCCGGTGCCTTGCGCGGTGCAAGTCCAAGCCAGTCATAACCGCGATCGCGGCGCGCGCGGTCGGGAAGGCGGCGTGCCAGCCCGGGAACGCGATGCGGACCGGCGCGCGGAGCCAATTCCGTTAAGAGGTCTATTATGTTCGGCAAGCGTTCAGTCTCCGAAGCCCGCGACAAAAGCCCCACAGGCGCGGCAACCGTTGCCATGGCGGCAAAGCCGACCGCTATCCCGGCTATTCAGAGCGGCTCGCCGGCGCAGCAACCGGCCCAGGAGCCGCAGCGTTCCGGCGAGTATTACGCAACGAAAAGCATGATCTTCGGCGCGCTTGTCGAGGCGATCGACCTGTCGCAATTGGCGCGCCTCGACGCGGAAAACGCGCGCGAGGAAATCCGCGACATCGTCCACGAAATCGTCGCGATCAAGAACGTCGCCATGTCGATCGGCGAACAGGAAGATCTGATCGACGATATCTGCAATGATGTTCTCGGCTACGGACCTCTCGAACCTCTTCTTGGCCGCGACGACATCGCCGATATCATGGTGAACGGCGCCACTCGTACCTTCATCGAGGTCGACGGCAAGATCCAGTTGACCAACATCCGCTTTCGCGACAACGTGCAATTGATGAACGTCTGTCAGCGTATCGTCAGTCAGGTGGGGCGCCGGGTCGACGACGCTTCGCCAATCTGCGACGCGCGTCTTGCCGACGGCTCGCGTGTCAATGTGATCGCTCCACCGCTTGCGATTGACGGGCCCGTTCTCACCATCCGCAAATTCAGAAAGGACAAGCTGACCCTGGATCAGCTGATTCGTTTCGGCGCCATCTCGCCGGAAGGCGGCGAGATTCTCAAAATCATCGGACGGGTGCGCTGCAATGTCCTGATTTCTGGTGGGACGGGCTCGGGAAAGACAACTCTTCTCAACTGCATGACCAATTACATCGATACCGACGAGCGCGTGATTACCTGCGAGGATGCAGCCGAACTCCAACTGCAGCAACCGCATGTGGTCCGCCTCGAAACGAGGCCGCCGAACCTCGAAGGCAGCGGCGCGGTTACAATGCGCGATCTCGTCAAGAACTGCCTGCGCATGCGGCCCGAACGGATCATCGTCGGCGAGGTCCGCGGTCCGGAGGCTTTCGACCTATTGCAAGCGATGAACACCGGTCACGACGGCTCGATGGGTACCTTGCACGCCAATTCGCCGCGCGAGGCGCTAAGCCGCCTCGAATCCATGATTACCATGGGTGGCTTCGCGCTGCCGTCGAAGACCCTTCGGGAAATGATCGTTTCCTCTATCGATGTCATCGTCCAGGCGGCAAGGCTTCGTGATGGGTCACGCCGGATCACTCATATCACCGAAGTCCTGGGCTTCGAGGGAGATGTCGTCACGATGCAGGATCTGATGGTCTATGAGGTCACCGGAGAGGACTCCTCTGGCCGCCTGAAAGGCCACCACCGCTCGACGGGGATTGGGCGCCCACGATTTTGGGAACGGGCCCGCTACTATGGCGAGGAAGAACGTTTGGCACGGGCACTTGATGCTTCCGAACTCAATAACACCGTCCGGTAGCCAGCACGAACAGGAGGCTATGGCTTGAACATGCACGTGTGGATCATCATGGGCCTTACAATGGTCACGGCCGGGGGCATCGTCCAAGTTTTTATTTATCCCTACCTTTCGGGAGACATAAAGGCCGAAAAGCGCCAGGCCGCGTTGCGGCCGGCGGCACCGAAGCGAGACGCCGAGCGCCAGGCCGACGCCGCGGGCCGCCGAAAACAAATCGCGGAAAGCATCAAGGAACTCGAAGTACGTGGCAAACGGAAGAAGCAATCCCTAGAGGCGCGGATCGCTCAGGCCGGGTTATCGTGGAGACGCAACAAATATATCGGCGCTTCGCTCGCCTCGGCGGCATTTTTCGGCGGGCTAATTTGGCTTTTCAGAGCCCACCCAATCGTGATCGTGGCTGGCATAGGCGTCGGAGGTTTCGGTTTTCCGGCATGGATTCTAAATTTCTTGCGCAAGCGCCGTTTGAAGAAATTCGTCGATGAATTTCCCAATGCAGTCGACATTATTGTCCGGGGCGTCAAGGCTGGACTGCCGCTCGGCGATTGTCTGCGGGTTATCGCGACGGAATTGGCCGAACCGGTCCGGAGCGAATTCCGCCAGATCGTAGAGGCACAGGCCATGGGCTTTTCATCCGGCGAAGCAGTCGAGCGAATAGTCGAGCGCGTCCCTATCGCGGAGGCGAGCTTCTTCGCGATCGTTATAAATATTCAGCAAAGAGCTGGCGGCAATCTAGCCGAAGCCCTGGCCAATCTATCGACCGTGCTGCGGGAGCGAAAAAAAATGAAAGGAAAAATCAAAGCAATGTCGGGTGAAGCCAAGGCCTCCGCCTACATTATCGGCAGCATGCCTTTCATCGTGGCCGTCATGACCTATGTCTCGAGCCCGAGATATATAGAACTGTTGTGGACAACGCAGACCGGTGAACTCGTCCTTGGCGGCTGCGCCGTATGGATGGGTATCGGAGTAATCGTTATGAAAAACATGATCAATTTCGACTATTAGATTGGCGGCGCTGGGCCCAGCCATTGCCCAATTTGCTTCAACACATCTGTCCCAGATTTGCCAAACATGAGGCCCTCCCGCACGCGTGGCGCAAATGCTCGACCTGATTTACTTCAAGCTTACCGATCCGCAATTTCTGCTGAGCACGCTTGTCGCGATCGCAACGATGCTCACAATTCTGACCGTCGCCATGCCGCTGATGGAGTCCGACACATTGAGCCAGCGCATGAAATCCGTTGCGACGGAACGGGAACGTATCCGCGCGCGAGCGCGCGAGCGGCTGATCGCGGAAAAGAGCAAGCTTAGCCTCCGCCAGGAGCCGAAAGCATATATGAAAGAAATCGTTGAGCGCTACAGTTTGTCGAAATGGCTAGGCACTGATCGAGCAAAAATGCAGATGACGATGGCCGGCTTTCGCGGCCCCCAGGCGGAAGTGGCGTTTCTGTTCTTCCGGCTGGTTACACCCGTCCTAAGCCTTGCGATTTCCGCCTTCTATACTTTTGTCGTGACCCACTTCGAGCTGGCTGTCACCCTCAAGATAGGCATCATCGTCTTGGCCACCTATTTCGGCCTGAAAATGCCCGAACTCTACCTCAAGAATGCGATCGGCAAACGTCAGCACTCGATGGGCCGCGCCTTTCCCGACGCCATGGATCTGTTGCTCATCTGCGTCGAGTTCGGCATGTCGATCGAACATGCCTTTCGCAAGGTCGCGCAGGAGATCGGCGTCCAGTCGATACCGCTTGCCGAGGAATTGACGCTGACGACGGCGGAACTGTCGTTTCTTACGGACCGGCGCTCGGCCTATGAAAATCTCGGCCTCAGGACCGGGATGGGCTCGGTGAGGCAGATCACGACCGTTCTCATTCAGGCCGAGCGGTACGGCACTCCTGTTGGCACCGCCTTGCGGGTCGTTGCCCAGGAAAGCCGTGATAATCGTATGATACTCGCCGAAAAAAAGGCCGCGGGATTGCCGCCCAAATTGACGGTACCAATGATATTGTTTTTTCTCCCTGTGCTTTTCGCGGTCATCTTGACGCCGGCAATCATTCAGCTCAACCACACGGGATCCTGAAAAACTCGAACCGCCCGGGGCTTGTTCGCGCCTTATGGTTTCTTCGCCCTCGGGCCGGCTCTTCGAGCTTCAGTTAATGAGCGAACCTCGGACACGATTGCGGGCCCCCGGCTTCCCCTCATATCCGCTCCGGATTTCCAGCGACCGTGACGAGGAGCTTGGTGTCGCCGAAGAGGCGTTTTGACGCCCGTTTGGCGTCTTCCATTGTCACGGCGGCGATCAGCTTGTTGCGCTCATCGAGATATTCGACGCCGAAACCTTCGGACTGCAAATTGACAAGTTGACCAGCGATCTTGGTCGAGGTGTCGAAACGCAGCGCATAGGAGCCGATCAGATATTTTTTTGCCTTATCGAGTTCTTCCTCCGTCGGCCCGAAATCCGTAAGGCTCGAGATCTCTTGCTCGATGACAGCCATCGATTTGGCGGCGCGCTCGTTCTTGGTCGACGTGCCACCGTAAAACATGGCGGCGCGATCGTAAGTCACAAGCTGCGAATAGACCGAATAGGCCAGCCCGCGTTTCTCGCGCACCTCGCGAAACAGGCGCGCCGAAAAAATGCCGCCGCCCAAAATATGGTTGACGACCATCGCAGGGATGAAATCCGGGTCCCTGCGGGCGAGCCCCTCGCGGCCGAAGCGAATCGTCGATTGCGGCACGTCGATAGCGTCGACATGACGGGTGCCCGTGCCGGAAAAAGCGCCGGGCGCGACTAAATTGAGAGAGGCCTTTTCCGGCAGCCGGCCAAACACATCGTCGAGATGGCCCGCGAGTGTTGCCGCATCGATCGCGCCGACGGCGGCGATCTTCAAATTGTCTCTCGCAAACGTCGCGGCACGCATTTCAATTAAGTTGGCGCGCGTCAGGGTCGGCAGAGTTGAAAGTTTGCCGCGCACGGGCAGGCCGTAGGGATGGTTTGGATAGGCCAATGCGCGGAGGCTTCGGCCGGCGACGAAGTCAGGATCGTTCGCCTCGCGTTTCAGACCGGCGGCGATCTGGCTCACCACCCGCTCGAAGGATTCCGCGTCGAGACGCGCTTCGGTCACGGCGAGTTGCAGGAGCGCGAAGGCGCGGGCCGAATTCCGCGACAAGCTCTGCATGCGTCCGGTCAGAATGTCGCGGTCCGCGGAAAACGACATTTCGATCGCATCCTCGTCGAGGGCGCGATGAAAGCCCCCCGAGTTATAGGCTCCAGCCCCTTCGTCGAGGAGGCCTGAAAGAAGCGTGGCGGCGCCGGGCTTGCCGATCGGATCCTGGGTGGCGCCGCCCTTGAAAGCGAATTCGAGGGCGATGAGGGGAATCGCGTAGTCCTCGACGAGCCAAGCCTCGACGCCGCCTTTGGAGACGACCTTCTGGACAGTCGATGCGCGTGAGGGGGTTTCGGCGGCGGCAAGCGCGGTCATGCAGTTATCCAAAGACCAAGTATTTTAAGCACCGGTGCGGGCAAAACGAGTTCAGAGCGCGAGGGAGTTGATCGTGTCCGCGCCTGTCGAGATGGGGTGGGATTCAGCCTGCAAGAGAAAGCCCGTCACACTTCGCCGCTTGTCGAGCCAGAGCGCAGCCTTTTTCACGTCGTCAGGCGTGACCGCCTCGATCCGCTCGGGCCATTGCGCGACATCCTCGAGGCCGAGGCCCGCCGCGAGCGAGGCGCCGTACCACTGTGCCAGCATCGCCTGATTATCCTGGGCGTAGACTGCCTCGGCGACGAGACGGGTTTTGGCGCGCCGCAATTCCGGATCATTGACACCTTGGGTGGCGACGCGGGCGATCGCGGCGTCGATCGCGGCATCGATAGTCGCAAGGCCGACGCCCTTCGCGGGTACCGCGAACACGTAGAAACGCGTGTCGTCGACCGCCGTGCCCTGATAATGCGCCCCGGCCGCAACCGCGAGCTTGCCGTCCATGACCAAGGTCTTGAACAATAGGCTCGTCTGGCCGCCGCCAAGCAGATGGGCGAGAACCTCGAGCGCCTCGGCTTCCCCTGGCTTGGCCGAGCGATACGACGGCACGAGAAAGACGCTTTGGTGCGTTGGCTGCTCCACCTTTTCGTCAAAGAGTGTCACGAGACGATGCGCGCGCGGCTCGGGCTCGCGTGGACGAAACCGTTTCGGCGGCTCGCCACGGGCGGGAACGGGACCGTAATATTTTTCCGCGAGGCCGATGACATCCTTTGCGTCGACATCGCCGGCCACGACGAGAACCGCGTTTTCGGGGGTATAGAAACGATCATAATAGGCGAGCGCGTCGGCCCGTTCTAAGGTCTCGATCTCATGGCTCCAGCCGATGATCGGCTTGCCGTAGGGATGCTGCGTAAACAGCGCCGCCTGCACAGCCTCATTGAGCTGATTGGATGGGTCGGAATCGGTGCGCATCCGCCGTTCCTCAAGCACGACATCGCGCTCGGTCCCAACCACCTCGCCGGTCAAGACAAGGTTTTTCATCCGGTCGGCCTCATATTCCATGCAGACGCCTAAGTGCTCCTTGGCGACGCGCTGGAAATAGGCGGTATAGTCATTGGAGGTAAAGGCATTCTCGTGGCCGCCGAGATCCGCGACAAGCTCTGAAAATTTGCCTTGCGGATTGGCCTTGGTGCCCTTGAACATCAAGTGTTCGAGGAAATGCGCGATGCCGGACTTGCCTGGCGGATCGTCGGCGGAGCCGTTGCGATACCAAACCATATGCGTTACGACAGGTGCGCGGCGATCTGGGATGACGACGATATCCAGGCCATTCGCGAGCTTTGCCTGCGTAATCGCCGGCCAGACCGGTTTGCCTTGCGCTTGCGCGGAAGGGATTAGAAAGACTCTCTCCCGCGCCGCCGCTGTTTTACCAGAAGACATTCCATCCATCGCTTTCAAACGTGGCCCATCGCTGTCGAGGAAACGCGCGGGAGTATCGGTTGGCCCTTCGCCGTCTCTCAAGAGGGAAGGTTTGTCCAAATATAGGATGGAATTTCAAAATGCAGCAAAGTTTTATCCGGCCGCGCCGGTTGAGCAGCTTCTGACCCGTCCCCGGCGTCCCGACACAATCCGCCCTTCAAAGCAGCCGGGTCAATTGTCGACCGAGGTTTTGGGACGCTGCGACCGGATAAAGGCTCCCGGATCGGCGGCGTCCGGCTGGTCTTTCGGCGCTTCGATGGTAGCCTTGGCGACCCCTGTCGCCTGTCTGTAGCCCACAGGTGGCTCGGTCAGATATCTGCGCGGTGGCTCCGGTCCAGGCTGGACGGTATCCGCTTGAAAGCCGGTGACGACGGACTTCAGAACTTTCCAAGGCGTATAGAGGCAGAGTGGCGTCCCGGCGCCCGCCTGACATTCGTCGGGGGGGCCACCCGAGGGCAGTGGGCCGCGGCCTTGCTGTAACTCCGTTTGAGACATTTCGACCCGCGAATTTGGCGTCAACTGCGGCGCGGGCCTTCGCGAATCCAACGCCGCGCGGCGCTCCGCGGCGATATCGGGATCGTTTGGCCAAGCTGGGCCGCGTACCGCCCCGTTTGGCGGCGGCAGATCGGTGCGCGGCGGTACGACGATCGGCGCCCTTGCCCGGTAATCGATCGAGTCTTGCTCCTTGTCGAACTGCATGCCGACGAATCCGAGCACCGAATTGAACATATTGGTGTCTTCTACCGCCCACGCCGGCGTCGCGCTGGAAAATCCCGCAACGGACAGGAGACCGGCCACGGCTGTCGCCAAGCCAAGCCTATGCCGCAACATCAAGTCGAAGATCATAAAGTCTAGCCTCTTCATTCTCGAGACGCTCCGCAAATCCGCGATGTCCAAATTCTTCACCCGGCCCCTGCCATTATCGTTTTATCCGCGTTCAGGGCTTTTTGGAGGCGGCTGGCGGGCAATAAAACGTCATTCCCCGGGGGCGTGCTTGATCTCACGGGTCTTGTTTACAGGGGCAAAGGAATCGCAAATCAGGAGCGCGACGCCGGCAACGATCGCAGCATCCGCCAGGTTAAAGACATACCACGAGAACGACCCGACATGAAAATGATAGAAATCGGCGACAAACCCATAGGCCAGACGGTCATAGGCATTGCCGAGCGCGCCGCCGACAATAAAACCAAGACCCAAGGCGGCCGTTTTCGTCCCCGCGCGCCATAGCCAGAGGCCCAGAAACGCCGTGGCCGCAAGCGTAACGATAAGCAAGCCAAGCCGCTCCATCCCGTTTTGTGCGCGCAACAGGGAATAAGAGATGCCGGGATTTTTGGCATAGATCACATCGAAGAAAGGAGTCAGGCGGATCGGCTGGCGCGCTTCGATTCCATAGACAAAGATAAGCCAAAGCTTGTTCGCCTGGTCGGCGGCGAGCGTGGCGCACATCACCGATAAGCCGAGAAGGCGCGGCTTCATGGCCATTGCCCCAATGCCCGCAATTCCCGCAAGGCCCCTGCGTCGCGAGGGCTCACATCGGGAAATTCAGGATCGCTGCCAACGAGCGGGGAAATTTTCCAAGATCGCGCACATTTTCTCCCCTTGGCCAGGGCTGGCAGAACGGCGACGCCGGGGGTGCTGGCAAGCCGGAAAGCGCCAATTGGTCCCTCTCCAGCCTCGATCGCGATATTCGAGGTGATACAGACTTCGGCGAAATCGATTGTTGCGAGAACGGCGCGCAAGCCCGGGTCCGCGACAAAGACCCTTGGCGCCGCCTCAAGCGAGGAACCGATCCGCTTTTGCGCCCGCTCGATCTCCAGCGCCCCGGTGACGACCGAACGGACGCGGCGGATTTGTTCCCATTTTTCGGCAAGCGCCACGTCGCGCCACGAGGACGGAATTTTTGGAAACGCTTCGAGATGCACCGAGACCGCTTGCGGGTAGCGCGCGAGCCACGCCTCTTCCGAAGTGAAGACCAGGACCGGCGCGAGCCACAGGGTGACATTGCGAAAAATCTGTTCCACCGCTGCGATTGCGGCGCGCCGCTTTTCGCTCGACGGCGGTTCGCAATAGAGCGTGTCCTTGCGAATGTCGAAATAAAACGCCGAAAGATCGGTGTTGAGGAAAGCAGTTAGGCGCGCGACAACGCGCTTATAGTCGAACTGCGCATAGGCATCGCGGATCTCGCCATCCAATTCCGCTAGACGATGCAGCATGAGTTTTTCGAGTTCGCCCATCGTCTCGAAGCCGGTCGTGTTCGCCGGGTCGTAATGGGCGAGCGAGCCGAGCATCCAGCGGATCGTGTTGCGGAGTTTCCGGTAGGTCTCGACGAAGGTTTTTAATATTTCGGGGCCAATCCGCATATCGTCGGAATAATCGGACGCCGCCACCCAGAGCCGCAGAATATCGGCGCCCGCATCCTTGATGATGGTCTGGGGTGCCACGACATTGCCGGCGGATTTCGACATTTTCTGGCCCTTCTCGTCGAGAACGAAGCCATGGGTCAGAACCGCGTCGTAAGGGGCGCGCCCGCGCGTGCCGCAGGATTCAAGCAGCGAGGACTGGAACCAGCCGCGATGCTGGTCCGAGCCTTCGAGATAGAGGATTTCGTCGGGCCCGCCGTCGCGCCGCCGATGGATGCCCTCGAGGCCCGGAAAGTGCTTTGGATCGTCCAGCGTGAACGCATGGGTCGAGCCCGAATCGAACCAGACATCGAGAACGTCGTCGATCTTTTCGTATTTTTCGGGGTCGTGATCGGGGCCGAGGAAGCGCGCGGCGGCGCCTGCCGCGAACCAGGCGTCAGCGCCTTCTTGCTCGAAAGCGTCCACGATGCGTCGATTGACCTTCTCGTCGATTAGGATTTCCTTTGTGTCCTTATCGACGAAGATCGCGATCGGCACGCCCCAGGCGCGCTGGCGCGAGACCACCCAGTCCGGGCGATTGGCGATCATGCCGGTGATGCGGTTTTCACCAGCGGGCGGATACCATTTCGTGACGGCAATCTCGCGCAGCGCGATCTCGCGCAGCGTCTCGTCGCCACGGATCGGCTTGTCGAGCGCGATGAACCATTGCGGCGTATTGCGGAAGATGACCGGCTTTTTGGAGCGCCAGGAGTGCGGATATTGGTGCTTTAGTTTTCCGCGCGCGAGCAAATTTCCCGCTGCCATGAGCGCTTTAATGACAGCTTCGTTAGCGTCTCCCTTGTTACCTTTGTCGTCGATGACCCGGCGGCCTTCGAACCCCGGCGCGTCCTTGGTGAAGAAGCCATCGGCGTCGACGGTATAAGGAATGCGTGTGTCGATGCCTATTTTCTCTAGTTCGGCCTTGTTCGCCATCCAAATATCGAAGTCGTCGCGGCCATGACTCGGCGCGGTATGAACGAAACCGGTGCCGGTGTCGGCAGTGACGTGATCGCTGTCGAGAAATGGAACGGAAAAACCGTAATATGGGCTAAGATTGGATAATGGATGATGGCAGGACGCCACCTCAAATTCTAACGCGAACACTTTCGTTACGCGCTCGAGTTTTTCGATTTTACTCGCACGGCGGAATTGCTCGGCGAGCACATCGGCAAGAATATAGGTCGTGCCGCCAACGACCTCGCTGTCTTTAGGTACTGCTAGCGCACGATAGAGGCCGTAATTGATCTTTCTTGAGAAGCTGATGGCGCGGTTCGCAGGGATTGTCCACGGCGTCGTCGTCCAAATGACGACTCGGGCTCTTTCGAGCAATTCGCGCTTTTGATCGAGTTCGATGTCCCGTCCATCGATCTTTGTGTAGCGTATCAAATTGACCGGAAACCCCACATAGATCGCATCGCTAACGATGTCCTCGTACTCAACCTCCGCCTCGGCGAGCGCGGTTTTTTCGACAACACTCCACATCACCGGCTTCGACCCGCGATAGAGCGTCCCGTTGGCTGCGAATTTCATGATTTCCCGCGCGATCTGCGCCTCGGCGGCAAAACTCATCGTGAGATAGGGATGCTCCCAATCCCCGGTCACGCCGAGCCGCTGAAATTCTTGCGCTTGCACGCCAACCCAATGCTCGGCGAAGACCCGGCATTCGCGGCGGAACTCGTTGAGGGGCACGGCATCCTTGTTTTTGCCCTTGGCGCGATAATGTTCCTCGATCTTCCATTCGATCGGCAGGCCATGGCAATCCCAGCCGGGCACATAGGTCGAAGTCCTTGCCGAGCATCCGCTGCGAGCGGGTCACCAAATCCTTCAGAATCTTGTTCAGCGCAGTACCGATGTGGATGTTGCCATTGGCGTAGGGAGGGCCGTCGTGGAGGACGAATTTCGGCCTGCCCCGCCCTGCCTCGGTGAGACGCCGGTAAAGCCCTATTTCTTGCCAGCGGGCGAGCAGCTCCGGCTCTTTCTTCGGCAGTCCGCCGCGCATCGGAAAATCGGTGCGCGGAAGAAAAAGGCTCCTTGAATAATCGGGAGGACTTTCCGCAAGGCTCTCGCCACCCGCGCCGGTCATTTGTTTGTCCATGCTTGTTTCAGGCCTGCTCCAGTGCCGCAAATCCGCGCCGGTGACACATCGAAAAATGATTCCCGGCCGGTCCGAACGGCAAGCAAAGTGATATTGGCGCTCAGACGCGAACCGGGCCCATAATTCGGAGCAAAAGAAGACCGGGGATCGTGGCCATATGGGTCTTCTAGCAACAGAAACGGAGCGAATAAAGTTTTTTAGGCGCAGTGGCTAAAGCGAGGCAGATGGCCACGCCCGGCCCGAAAGTTGCGGATAAGCCGAACGATAGCGGATTGATCGTTGATTTTTTACCTCAAGGGGCGGCGGTCTATTCGACGTATTGTTCCCACGGGCACGCACCGTGTCCAGTTAGAGGTAACTTGCGTATGAAATACTCATAAAGAGGTTTGTACTATCCAGCCATGCCGATCCGTTGTCTCGATCCTGTTCTCATCGACCGCATCGCGGCGGGCGAGGTCGTCGAGCGGCCGTCCGCCGTCGTCAAGGAACTCGTCGAGAATGCGCTCGACGCGGGCGCGATCCGCATCGATGTCGTGATCGAATTGGGCGGCCGGCGGCTCATCCGCGTCATCGACGATGGCAGCGGGATGCCTCCCGAAGATCTCGGCCTCGCGGTCGAGCGCCATGCGACATCGAAACTGCCAACGGGCGACCTTTCCCAAATCGTGATGCTCGGTTTTCGCGGCGAGGCCTTGCCGACGATCGGCTCCGTCGCGGCGCTCGACATTTTTTCCCGCCCGCAAGGTTCGCCACACGGATTCTCGATCCGCGTCGATCAGGGCAAGAAACACGCTCTCGCTCCCTGCGGCCTGCCGCAAGGAACGAAAGTCGAGGTCCGCGATCTTTTCGCGGCGACCCCGGCGCGGTTGAAATTCCTAAGGAGCGACCGCGCGGAGGCCCGCGCCTGCGCCGATGCCGTGCAGCGTCTCGCGATGGCAAACAGGCAAGTTCGCTTCACTTTTGCCGGCACGGAGACCGCGGGCTTCGATTTTTTTCCACGCGGCGAGGACGAAGACGCCTTGCTGGGAAGGCTCGCGGATGTCCTCGGCGAGGAGTTTCGCGCCAATGCGCTCCGCGTCGACGCCGCCCGGGAAGGGATTGCGCTCGAAGGCTACGTTGGGCTTCCGACCTGGCACAAGGCGAATGCGCAGGCGCAATATCTCTTTGTCAACGGGCGGCCGGTCCGGGACAAGCTTTTTGTCCGGCGCCGTCCGCGCGGCCTACATGGATTATGTGCCGCAAGGCCGCCATCCGGCACTCGTCTTGTTTGTTGGGTGCGATCCGCGCGAGGTCGATGTCAACGTACATCCGGCCAAGGCCGAAGTGCGGTTTCGCGATTTCCGGTCTCGTGCGCGGGCTTCTGATCGGCGCCTTGAAACAGAGTTTGCAAGCCGCCCTGCATCGCGCGACTCCGGCAAATGGCGCCAGCGCGCGCGATTTCCTCGCGCGGCGCGCGAGCCTCCAGAACGTCGCACCCGCATATCGCGCCCCCGCCGCCGCCTGGGATTGGCGCCAGTCTCCGGCCTATCCGGGTTTTGCCGAGGTCGCGGCGCAGGGGTTTGGCGATCTTGCGCTCGTTGGCGAGACGCTTTCCGCCGATACGCGCGCGCATGAGCAGCCACCCGCACTAGCAGATATCGAATCGCCGCTCGGCGCCGCGCGGGCGCAGATCCACGATACCTATATTGTTGCCCAGACCCGCGATGGCATCGTTATCGTCGATCAGCACGCCGCGCATGAGCGGCTGGTTTACGAGCGCCTGAAGGAGGCCCGCGCGGGCAACAACGTCGCGCGCCAGGCGCTGCTCATTCCGGCGATCGTCGAACTGGGACAAACCGATGTAGAACGGATTGAGGACGCGGGCCCCTTACTCGCGGAATTCGGTCTCGTTGTCGAACCTTTCGGGCCTGGCGCGATCGCGGTATATGAAATGCCCGCTTTGTTGAAACGCGGCGACGCGGCGCGGCTCGTTCGCGATCTCGCCGTCGCACTTCGCGAGGACGATCGCGCCTTCGCGCCGCTCGAAAAGCGGCTCGATCATGTTCTCGCGACGATGGCGTGCCACCATTCGGTGCGCTCAGGCCGCCGTCTCGGCGGCGATGAAATGAACGCGCTGTTGCGCGAGATGGAACGCACGCCCGGCTGCGGCCAATGTAATCACGGACGGCCGACCTATGTCGAGTGGAAACTCGCCGACGTCGAGAAATTGTTCGGTCGCAGGTAGAGCTTTTGCGACGACTGTTTCAGGACAAGAGACCAATTTTTCCATTCGCGAGATCGTAAACCCCGCCAACGATCTTCACCTTTTTGGTTTGCGCGAAACTCGCTAGCAAGGGTTGCGCGGTTTCGAGCCGTTTCACGTTGAGCATAACATTTTCCGTGATCGCGGCCGTGAGAAGATCGTGTGGGGACTTCGCTTTCGCGGCTTCGACCGCGGGTTTGATCGACTGAACGAGACCGGGCAAATGTCCCGGCAGCTCGGCATTGTCCTCGACCACTTTGATCGCGGCGGCGATCGCGCCGCAATTCGAGTGTCCGAGCACGAAGACGAGCGGCACGCCCAGAAACTTCACCGCAAATTCGAGACTGGCCAGTCCATCGTCATTGGCGAAATTGCCGGCGAGCCGGACCACGAAAAGGTCGCTGGGCCCTTGGTCGAACGCAAACTCCGGGGCAACGCGCGAATCCGCGCAGCTCAGGACCGCGGCAATCGGATATTGCGAGCGGGTCCTCTCCGCGCGTCTGGCGGAAAAATCCCGTTGTGCCGGCTTGTTGGCAACATAGCGGACATTGCCCTCCATGAGGCGGCGCAGCGCCACATCGGCGCCGATCGCGTTGGGCTTCGGCTGTTCGGCGCCTCCCTCCCTCGCGCTTGCGCGGTCAACACCTGCCGCGACAGCAAATCCAGCGGCCGCTTTCAGGGCGCCGCGCCTTGTCACGCCATGGTTGCAATAAATCGTCCTACACATTTTTGGATACTCCCCTTTTCATCCAGGGTGGGGAAATGCACTGTAACCGATCCCTGGTCAATTCGATGGACCTTTGACCTTCCGGCCTCCGTGATCGGAGTATCGAAGGCCGTCACGAACGTTCCTTTTTCACGGTTTGCGACTTAACTCATGCTAGGCTCACACCCGGCTCGTTTCGATGGCGCCGCACAAGAGGCGTGCCATCTGCTTTGCATGCTGGAGGCACAGATGGACGCTCATTTGGTTAATGCGGAAGCCGGGAACCAGCTCTCGCCCGTCAATTCGCATAACGAGTGGGACCCGCTCGAGGAGATTATCGTCGGTAGGCTCGAGGGCGCCACCATGCCATCCGATCATCCGGTCGTCACCTGCAACATTCCGAACGGAGCTGCCGCCCGCGCGCAGTCGTTCGTCGCCGGACTCCGTTATCCGAAGATCATGGTCGGGCCGGCGCAGCGCGAGCTCGATGGCTTCATCGCGCTGCTGGAGTCGCTCGGAATTGTCGTCCGACGGCCGGAGCCGGCCGACCACAAAAAGCGGTTCAGCACGCCCTACTGGTCATCGCGCGGCTTTTGCAATTCCTGTCCGCGCGACGCGATCCTGGTCATCGGCGATGAGATCATCGAGACACCGATGGTTTGGCCCTGCCGCTACTTCGAGACACTTTCCTATCGTCGGATTTTCAAGGACTATTTTCGGCGGGGAGCGCGCTGGACGGCCGCTCCCAAACCTCAGATCACGAACGAGCTGTTCGATCCAGACTTTCGTCTGCCGGCGAAAGGCGAACCCATCACCTACATCCTGACGGAATTCGAGCCCGTCTTCGACGCGGCGGATTTCATTCGCTTTGGACGCGATCTGTTCGTCACGCGGAGCAACGTAACCAACGCTCTTGGCATCGAATGGCTGCGGCGTCACCTTGGCCCAGCTTATCGGATCCACGAAATCGAGAGCCGGTGTCCCAATCCGATGCACATCGATACCACCATACTTCCGCTGGGACCCGGTAAGCTGCTCGTCAACCCGGAATACATCGACACCGATCGCCTGCCTGACATTCTGAAAAAGTGGGACATCTTGGTCGCGCCCGAACCTGACCCGATTGACGACTGGACGCTCAAAATCACGTCGCTGTGCGGCAAGTGGCTCAGCATGAACATACTCACGATCGATGAAAAGCGGGTCATTGTCGATCCGCACCACACCGGCATGATACGCGCTCTCGAAAAATGGGGGTTTGAACCGATCACTTGCGAATTCTTGCACTATGCCGCGTTCGGCGGAGCTTTTCACTGCGCCACGTTGGACATCCGCCGACGAGGTTCGCTGCAAAGCTATTTCTGATCCGGGATACGGCTGCCGGGACCATCTGCCAATCGCTGGAAGGCGACAGCGCGCGGCCTACAAGGAAATTCTTAACCCGACGATTCCCGTCAAGATCAGCCCGATACACATCAATCGCAGTACGGTCGCCGGCTCGCCGAAGAGATAAATGCCAAGCGCTACCGTTCCAGCCGCTCCGACGCCGGTCCAAACCGCATAAGCGGTGCCTACGGGAAGCGTCTTCAACGCCAGACCGAGCAGCCCGACGCTCGCTCCCATTGCGGCGACGGTCGCGATCGACGGGTATAGGCGTGTAAATCCCTCCGTGTATTTGAGCCCGATCGCCCACGCGACCTCGCAAAATCCTGCAACAAACAAGAGGAGCCAAGCCATCGACTGAATTCCGATCGCGCAGTACTAGCTGTAATGTCTCAACAGGTTGTTCACGGGGAGAATCTGAGGTTTGTGGGGTTTGCGAAGCACCACAGGCTCAGGAGACCCACCCGTGAACATTCATAAGAATGCCAGGACGACGCCGAACATGCGAGCCTTGATTGTCGGGCGCCGCCAAGCGGGCGAAACGCCGCGCTCCATAGCCGGCGCTGTAGGCGTTTCGGCCGCGACCGTGAGGAAATGGCTCCGGCGCCACGAAAGCGAAGGCGCCGCTGGCCTCCAAGACTGGACCAGCCGGCCGCATCGCCTGCGGACACGGATCACATCACATCAGATCGCCCAGGTCGAGGCCCTGCGCCGGGCCCGTCAGCCCTTCTGGAAGATCGCCCGCGCGACCGGGCTTTCCCGCGCCACGGTGGCCCGCATCGCAAAGGCCAAGGGGCTGAGCCGCCTGTCCGCCCTCGATCAAAGGATCGCGATCGTCCGCTATGAAAAGAAGCAGCCGGGCGAGATGATCCACATCGACATCAAGAAGCTCGGCCGCATCGAAGGGATCGGACATCGCATCACGGGAGACCGGACCGGACAGAGCGCGCCACGCAGCCGCAAGGAAGGCGGCAAGGGCTGGGAATATCTCCATCTGGCCGTCGACGATCACTCCCGGCTGGCCTATTCTGAAATCCTGCCGGACGAAACACGGCGCTCCTGCCTGAAATTCCTCTTGCAAGCCTTGCGCTTCTTTCGCGATCACGGCGTCAGGGTCCTTCGCGTCATGACCGACAACGGCGCCAGCTTCCGTTCGCGCCGCTACACAAAGGCGTTGCGAATGCTGAAAATCAAGCATAAGCGCACCAGACCCTATACGCCAAGAACAAACGGAAAGGCCGAACGCTTCGTGCAGACCTCCTTGCGGGAATGGGCCTATGCCAAACCCTACAACCATTCATCCGAACGGGCCGCCGCACTGTTGCCTTTCCTCCACCATTACAATCATCATCGGCCTCACTTCGGCATCAACGGATGCTCACCTATCTCAAGGATCCCAAGAAACAACCTATCGAGACACGACAGCTAGAGCGGGTCCCGATTAGGTGGACCCGTATCCGGCATTGCGAAAATAGTTGAAGCATTCGGTTGGAGGGAAGTCGTCGAGAGCTAATCCGATGCCATCCCACAGAGCATCGACGGTTCGGTGGGCCATTTTGCGCAACGTATTTTTGAGCTTGGCGAAGACTTGTTCGATGGGATCGAAGTCAGGACTGTAGGCGGGCAAGAAGCACTGCGTCGCCCCGGCGGCTTCGATGGCTTTTCGAACGCCGGCGCGTTTATGGGAACCGAGATTATCCATCACCACGATTTCGCCAGGCGACAAGGTCGGCACCAGAACCTGCTCGACATAGGCGAGGAACTTTGCGCCGTTAATGGGACCGTCGAAGACACAAGGAGCGGTGATGCGATCGTGGCGCAACGCCGCCAAAAAGGTCGTCGTCTTCCAGTGGCCGAACGGGGCGTGAGCGATAAGTCTCTTGCCTCTTTCACATCGCCCATAGCGAGGTGTCATGTTGGTCGAGGCCCAGGTCTCATCGATGAATACAAGCCTTTGAGGATCAAGACTTTTCTGCTTATCGCGCCAAGCGAGACGTGCGGCCCGGACATCCGCTCTTTCTTGTTCGGCGGCGTGCAGAGTTTTTTTTAAAGGTCAATTGCAGATGCCGCAAAAAACGCCCAACGGCGGACCGCCCGACTTTGATCTCGAGCGTCGTCAGCTTGCTCCACAGCTCCGTGATCGTCAGCTCGGGCTGCACCGCCACCAACGCCCGCACCTTATCTTCATGCGCAGCCAGCGCGTGCCGCTTATGGCCGCCAAACTTTCGCGGCAGACAACCGCCTGTTATCTCAAACTGCTGCATGAGCTTGATCACGCAGCTCGCACTGACATCAAAGCTGCGCGCCGCCTTGCGCCGAGACTGACCTGCCAGTACAGCCCGCACCAGGCGGTCACGTAAATCCTGCGAATAGGGTTTTGCCATCCATGCCGGCCTCCATTCCAGCCAACATGGTGAATCACGATTCCGCCAATTCGGGAATCCCCCTTCCAATTCTGTCTATTCGGGACCCGCTCTAGAGCATGTCACGAAAAAGTTGCTCGACTTTTTCGATATTAAGACATCGGATATATCCGATGTCTCATGAGGACATGCGCCAACTATTCGAATTTGAGCGCTTCCTTTCCGGTCACGTAATTCCCCACGTGACCGAGACGCGCTCCACTACGTGGATCTTCCACGAACGCCAGTAATGTCGGGCAATGCGGAACTGTCGGCGAGGAAACCTTAGGAAAAAGAAGCCCGTTACGGAGCGGGCTCGCTCGCATCGTATCACTTTAGACGTTTGATCAGGTCAGCCCTCACTCCTCCCCGCCCCTTGCGGCGATGATCGCCTGGGCAAGATAAGGCTCGATTGCCTGCATGGTGCGGCTCGAGGCGCCGCCAAAATCCTCCGCCGTCTCCGCGGCCGCGCGGGCCATCACCCGCAATTCGGCTTTGTCAAAGAAGAGGAGCGCCAATTGCTTGGCAAGCGTTTCGGCATCGAATACCAACGCGCCGCCGCCCGCATTATCGAGCGCCGTGTAAATTTCCTCGAAATCATCGACGTCCGGACCGTGCAGGATCGCGCAGCCGAGACGCGCCGCTTCGACCGGATTTTTGCCGCCGCCGTGGCGCAAGGACTTGCCCGCGAAAATCACGCCGGCGCCGCGAAGAAATAATCCCGCCTCGCCCGATGCAAGGGCGATATAGATTTTCGGCAAGGGCGCGCTTTCGTGATCGCCAGCGCGCGCCGCCGAGGTCAGTCCTACTTTCGCGGCGCATTGGGCGATTTCAAAAACGTGTTTGGGGTTGTGCGGCACGATCACGGTCAGGAGGTCTGGAAACTGCCGCGCCAATCGGCGATGCGCCGCCATCGCGATCTCTTCCTCTCCGGGATAAACTCCATCGGCGACCCACGCCGGACGCGTCCCGATCCGGGCAAGAAGCCGCGCCAAGGCGGATTGATCGACCGGCGCGGGGACAAAATCATATTTGAGATCGCCGGTCACCTGAACTTTTTGCATACCGAGGTTCGCGAAGCGCCGCGCGTCGGCATTTGTTTTCGCCAAACAAAGATCGATCCGGCGCAGCAGCGATCCGGCAAAGCCCGGAAATTTCCGCCAAATAAGGAAGCGCCGCGCGGACAAGCGGGCGTTGACAAGTGCTACGGGAATTTTGCGGCGACTGGCTTCGACGACGAGGTTTGGCGGAATTTCCGGCCCGGAGATAAGGACGATATCTGGCCTCCAATGGTCGAGAAACCGCGCCATGAATTGAGGCGCGTCGAGCGGCGCGAGTTGGTGCAGCGATGGCGGCAAGCGCGGCGCGCGGAAAGGGCCGGAAGACACATTGCCGATCGACAAAAGCACGGTGAAGCCGAGCTGTCCCAGTTTTTCAACAAGCGGCGGCAAGGCGAGAGCTTGCGCGGCGCTTGTCGCATGTAACGAGGCGAGCCGCCCATCCGGCCGGGCGAGGTAAGGCCGCCCAAGCCGTTCGTGGCGCCTCGAAAAATCGTCGCGGCCGAGCTTTCCCCGCCAATATAGATATAGTGGCCCGGTTAATCCAACGCCCGCGCTTGCCAGCCGGTAGGCAGCCAGGAGGGCCGAACTTTTCACGGCGAGCCTGGATATTTCAATTGGAGCGGACCTTCTCCGCGCATAATCTTTATCGCGGGATCGAATGATAGCCACCACGCTCAAGTTTTGTCCTTCGAAGGGTCGAGCAAACGATGCAGATGTGCCACGAAATAGCGCATATGGGCATTGTCCACAGTTGCCTGCGCCTTGGCTTTCCAAGCCAGCACCGCCGACGCGTAGTCGGGAAAGATACCAACGATATCGAGCTTGGACAAATCGCGGAATTCCGTGCCGCTCAAATCCTTGAGTTCTCCCCCAAATACAAAGTGGAGAAGTTGTTTGCCGTTCGTGGTCATGAGCATCTCGTCCGGAGTTCTTGGCGGTTAAGTGGCCGTTCCATTGTAAGGCTTTCGCGGATTGCATGGAAGGGTCAACCTCGTCCTTTCGTTCCGGCGCGGCGCTAACTGCCGTCGCGATGGCGGTAAAAAGCCTCTCGGGATATCGCGCCGTTTTCATGGTAAATTGGAGCCGCGCCACTGGGGATGCGCTCCAATTCGGGCGATGCCGCGCCGGAGCCGTCTTCAATCTCGGTCATGCGCGCTTTTTCGCCTGTTGCTTCGGATCAAAGGTTCATAGAATGGTTTCATGATCGAGCAAATCATCAAGCGACTCTCGTTCCGCTCTATTTGCGTGTGCGCGCTGGCCGCTGCCGCAGGGGTCTTTTTCCTTGCTCCAGTGGCGGAGGCGTGCCCGCCCGAGGCGCTCGGCGTGGGCCGCACCTTGGAGGTGGGCACGCGCGGCGGCTTGCAGGTCGGGCTCAAGACTTATCCCCAGACCTTGGCGCTCGACGATCGTGAAATCGTGCTCACCTTCGACGACGGGCCCGCCTCGGAAACCACCCCAAAGGTGCTCGACGCGCTCGCCAAGGAATGCGTGAAAGCGACATTTTTCCTCATCGGCCGCAATGCGGAGGCCTTGCCCGCTTTGGTCAAGCGCGAAATCGCGGAAGGACATACCGTCGGCCACCATACATTTTCGCATCCCGCCGCGACATTGCGGAAATTGAGCGAAATCGCGGCGCAAGAAGAGTTCTGCGCGGCTTCCAAGCGGACGACAAAGCCGCCTATGGCACGGCCGGCAGCGGGCCCAAGGTGCCGTTTTTCCGGTTTCCGGGCTTTGCCGATACGCCGACGCTCGTGGCTTGGCTTTCGGCCAAAAATATCGCGGTTTTCGGCGCCGACCTCTGGGTCTCGGACTGGGTCGCCATGACGCCCGAGGCCGAACTCGCCTTGATCCTTTCGCGGCTCGATAAGGAACAGCGCGGGATCCTGCTCCTTCACGATAGCAAGCAGCAGACGGCCGCCATGCTGCCCGATCTCCTGCAAGAACTCAAAAAGCGCGGCTATAAAATCGTCAATATCGTACCCGGCACGAACCCAGCCCCAACGCGCGCGGCCCCGGAAGGCTGGACGTCCGCGACGGAGAAGATCATCGCCGACGTTTTTGCCAAGGCGCGTCGCGCCTTCAAGGCTCGCGGCCCGGCCGGCGGGGCGACGGAGCCAAGCGGGCCGGGGAGCAACCCTTCGCCCAAATAATAAAATGCGAATAATATAATGATGGTGCGGCCAAGAGGACTCGAACCTCCACTGGTTGCCCAACTAGCACCTCAAGCTAGCGCGTCTACCAATTCCGCCATGGCCGCGATTGCCCGCGCGGTGGACAGCGCGAGCGCCCCGCGGGCAGGCGCGTCGTCTAACAAATCGGCGCCGGAGTGGCAAGGCGGCTCTCCGCCTCTGGCGTATCGAGGTGCAAGTTTCCGAACCAGCCGCTATCATGGCATATGCCACTTGAAAAACCGGCACCCCTCATGCCGTCCAGTGACGCCGCCCCCGTCGAATGGCAGATTTCGGACGGGCTTGTGCCCTATGCCGATGCCGTGGCCTTTATGGAGGCACGCGTGGAAGCCATCGTCACGGGCGCGTCACCGGAACTCGTCTGGCTTCTCGAACATCCGCCGCTCTATACGGCCGGGACATCCGCGCGGGCGACGGATCTCGTGGACGCGCGTTTCCCCGTGCACAAGAGCGGCCGGGGCGGACAATTCACATACCATGGGCCGGGACAGCGGGTTATTTATACCATGCTCGATCTCAATCGCCGGAACCCGGATCTGCGCGCTTTCGTGTGCGCGTTGGAAGACTGGATCATCGCGGCGTTAAGCACTTTTGACGTCAAGGGCGAGCGGCGCACGGACCGGATCGGGGTCTGGGTCGCGCGGCCCGAAAAACCGCGCGGCGAAAACGGCGAGATCGCCGAGGACAAGATCGCTGCGATTGGGATCAGGGTCCGGCGCTGGGTGTCGTTCCATGGCATATCGCTCAATATCGCGCCGGATCTTACGCATTTTTCCGGAATCGTACCTTGCGGTATTTCGGCCGCGCATTTTGGCGTGACGAGCCTTCACGATCTTGGTCTACAGGTGAGCATGAGCAAGGTCGATGTGGCGCTGGCCCGCGCATTCGAACCCATTTTCGGACGCTGGCGCTCTTGACGGCGGCGGTTCGCGGCCGCCTACGGGGTCGCCGATCTGCTCGGACTTGGCGGCTAGCCTTGGCTTCTCGCGGTGGATCGGACCACCTGTGACTCCGGTAAAACGACCATCAATATCGTGATGGTTTCGATGATCTGGAACGGCATGGGGACAGAAAATGATCCTCAAAGGCGCATGCCGGCTCGGCCAAACGAGCCGGCGCCATTGCCACCCATCCGGCTGGTGATCATGCCGATCGCCTCAGGCGAACTGTTGGCGCTAGCCTGTTCCAGCAGGCCACATGAAGCCTGGCCACCTCACGTCAAGCCCGTGGCGTTGCTACCGCCCCTCCCCCGCTTCCCAAAGTGCTTCGAGGCCCACGCGATAGGTTGGAAAGGAGAGTTTTACGCCTAGCTCGTCTTTCAGCTTGCGGTTCGACGCCCGTTTGTTCTCGCCATAAAAACTCCGCGCCAAAGGGCTCAGACCGGCGGCTTCGACGTCCTGTTCGGGCGGCGGCTCGATTCCCATGAGCATCGCAGCGTATGTGATGACATCTTGCGGCGGCGCCGGCGCGTCGTCGCTTACGTTAAAGACACCCCCCGGGCCTTTGTAGGCCAAGGTGGCGCCGATCGCGCGCGAGATGTCCTCGACATGGACACGATTGAAGACCTGGCCTCTCTTCACGACGCGCTTCGCGGTGCCGTCCTTGAGATTGAGGAGCGCATTGCGGCCGGGGCCGTAAATACCTGCTAGGCGCAGGATGTAGACCTTTTTGTCATTCTCCTTGCCGATCGCGGCCCAGGATTTCTCGACCTGAAGCCGCGCCAGCGACCGTTCCGAGGAGGGCGCCGGGGTTGATGTTTCATCGACCCATTCGCCGCGCGCGTCGCCATAGACGCCGATGGTCGAGAGATAGACAATCGTTTGCTGGCGCCGGAGGCCGGCGATGCGGTGGCCAAACCGCGCCAGTACGGGATCGGCCGAGACGCCGGGCGGGACCGAGACGAGGATAACGTCGGCCGAGGCAACCCGCTCGTTGATCCCCGCGTCCTCATGTTCGGGGCCGAACACGAAGGTCTCGATATTTTCGCTCGCCAACTCCTCGGCTTTGGCGGGCGCACGCACGGTGCCCGCTATGGCAGCGAACGAACATCCCGAGCGGACGATGAAATGACGCGCGCAATAGCCAAGACCGAATGCGAAGAAATTCATGGCGGCCGGCCTTCTTTCAAATCAACCGCACTCGCGATCATGGCTCGTGCGGGCGTCGCGCCGGTTGCCGCCGCCCACTCGGCTTCGACCATTTCGTCGACCTCATCGGGAAGGTAGCGCCGTTCGAATTCAGCCAGATCACCCAACGAAACGAGCTGGCCGAGCGCCCAAACCGCCATCGCCCGCACCAATGCCGAAGGACTTTTCAGTTTCTCCGCGACCGGTCCGGCAAGCGTCGGATCGCCGCTATTGCCCGCCGCGATCAAGACATTGCGCGTAAACCGGTCATAACCAATTCGCTTGACCGCGCTTCCAGTAAACAGCGCCCGAAACGCGGCATCGTCAAGGCGAAGCAAATCGGCGATTGGCGGCGCAGATAGTTCTTCGCGGGCTTGCAGCTTCGTTTCACGCGCGCGTGCCGCGAATTTGTTCCAGGGACAGACCGCAAGACAATCGTCGCAGCCAAAGATACGATTTCCGATCAGCGGCCGGAACTCGCGGCTGATATGGCCTTTGTGTTCGATCGTGAGATAGGAGATGCAACGGCGGGCATCGAGCACATAGGGACGCGGAAAAGCCTTTGTCGGGCAAATGTCGAGACAGGCTTGGCATGTGCCGCAATGATCCGGCTCTGGCGGGTCGGGCGCGAGCAGCAGATCGGTAAAGATGGAGCCCAAAAACAGCCAGGAGCCGAACTCGCGCGAAACCAGATTGCTGTGCTTGCCGGCCCAGCCGAGACCCGCCGCCTGCGCCAGCGGCTTTTCCATGACCGGCGCGGTATCGACGAATACCTTGACTCCGGTTCCCTTGACTTGCGTGACGAGCCACGTGGCGAGCAGCTTGAGCCTTCCCTTGATCAGGTCATGATAATCGCGGTTTCGCCCGTAAACGGAGATATTTCCGGCCGATTTCCGCGCAAGCGCGGCAAGCGGATCGTCCGCCGGGCCATAATTCATGCCAAGCATGATGATGCTCGCGGCCTCGGGCCAGAGTTTGCGCGGATCGGAACGCCGCGCTTGCGTTGCGGCGAGCCAGTCCATGGAGCCCGCCGCGCCGGAGGCAAGCCAGGACCTGAGTCTTTCCGGCGCATCGGGAATGGCGGAAGGACCGGTGATGCGGCAGATGTCGAAGCCGCGCGCGCGCGCCTGCTCGCGCAATTGCACCTTGAAATCCGGGCCTAGAAATCGAGATCCGCGTAGATCGGGTTCGGACTGAAGCCTGGCATCCGGTCCGCGAGCAGGGGGCGGAACGACGGACGCGATTTTACCCGGGCGTACCAGAGCTTTGCCGTCTCGTTCGCTTCCCATGGTACGTCGCCCAGAAAATCCACGCAGGAGAGATGCGCCGCGGCGGCGAGGTCGGCATGCGAAAGCCGGTCTCCGGCGAGCCAATTCCGGTTACCCGCCAGGTAACCAATATAACGCAAATGGGTGCGGATGTTGACCCGCGCCACATGCACGAGATCCATGTCGGGCCCGCCGCCGCCCTGCTCGCGCGGCATGTATCGCTTATAGACCTTTTCGGTGACGAGCCAATTTGTGACTTCATGGAAGAATTTTTGGCTGAACCAGTCGAACAGCCGGCGCACCTCCGCGCGGGAACCCAAGTCCTCGGGCAACAACCTGTGTCTGCCCAAGGCGAGGCCGTGCGTCTCGTCGAAATATTCGGCGATCGGCCCGGGGCCCGAGACGACCGTTCCCGACTCTTCAACGAGAACCGGAGTTTGCCCAGCCGGATCGAGGATAAGGAAATCCTGTCTGCGCTCGAACGTTTTTTCTTCGATGAGTTCCGGCTTGATGGCATATTCGGCCAGGAGCAGCCGGACGAAACGCGAATGCGGACAGAGTGGATGATGATAAAGCGTGATCATTCGGCTTCATGTTCGGAGGCAATCGGACCGATCGAGACGGACAACTTCGACAGGTTAAAGATTTATGCAAACCGGCGTGGCACTGTTCGGGCCATGCAAGGAGAATTCCCAACTTAAGGTAAAAACTTGGTAAACGCCGCGTTGTCGCGGCCGCGGCCAAGCTGGTGGGATTGGCGAGGCTTCGGACCAAGGACGAGAGCGGGCCGGTGGCGCAAGACAGGGACTCCCTGGATCGCTCTTTCGGGGCCTCTCGGCGCAATCGATGGCGCCAATCACACCCTCGGCACGACATCGACCTTGACATCGACATCTTGCTCGCGTGAACCGAGGATAATTCCGGCGACCGGGGAAATATCGGCGTAGTCGCGGCCTTTCGCCAAAACGATATGATCGTTGCCGATCATCATCGCATTGGTCGGATCGAGGCCGGCCCAGCCGCGCGCCTCGCCGCACCAGAGCGATACCCAGGCGTGCATCGCATCGGCGCCTTCGAGGCGTTTTTTGCCGGCGGGCGGAATGGTCCGGATATAGCCAGAAATATAGGCGGCGGGCAGGCCGATTCCGCGCAACCCGGCGATCATGATATGGGCGAAGTCCTGGCACACGCCGCGCCGCTTGCCGAAGGCTTCGGAAAGGGGTGTCGAGACCACGGTCGCTTTCGTGTCATATTTGAAATCGGTCTTGATCCGCCGCATCAATTCCTTGGCGCCTTCGAGAATCGGGCACCCTGCGGAGAAGCTTTCGCGTGCATAATCGGACGCCGGTTCGAAGCGCGGAGCAAGGCGGCTTGGATAAAGGTAATGGACGGGTGAGTCCTTTTCGAGAGAAGCGCTGGCAAAGGCTTCCTCCCGCACCATTTCGAACGCCGGTGTTTCGCTTATGTTCCACGGCTCGCTCCGGTCGATCTCGACGCTTGTATTGGCCTCCACGATCAGTTTGCGATGCGCGGTTTCGATCGTAAGAAAAGTGAGGCGGTTGCCGAAAAAACACATCCGCTCGATCGTTTGCGCGGGCGCGGGGGTAATGCAAAGCGCGCTCGAAAGCACCGCTTGTCCGGGCCCATCCGTCGGCAGAAGGCGCAGCGCGCAATGTGAGAACGTCACGGTCGAGCCGTATTCGTAAAGCGTCAAATGGCGAATATCGTAGATCAAGCGAGGCCGCTCGACTTGTCGGCCCGGGCAACATGCGGGCCTTGCAGGAAATAGCGCGCGGCGATCGCGTCGGCGAGGCCGAGAAGGCTCTGCTCGAAGCCGAGAATCTTTTCGTTGTCGAGGCTTGCAGCGGTCGCGGTCGCGATTTCGGCGGCGAGTTGCAGAATCAAGCGGCGTGGCGCCTCGAGCATTCCATCGTCGCTGAGCAGGGGCAGAGTTTCAAGATGTTCGTCGAGCCGCTCGACCTGGAAGGCAACCGAGCGCGGGTTGAACGAATCGAGCACGACCATGTCGCGAACCGGGTTGAGAGCGACGCCCATTAGATAGCGCGAACGATAGGTGATCTGCGAGTCGACGAGATCAAGCAAGACATCGAGATCGTCGGCTGGCGCGTCGCCGCTAGCGAAATGGCGGGCAAAGCGGCACGTATTGACGCCCCGCTCGATGCGCCGCCCGGTATCGAATACGCGCCAGCCGGCGCCGCGATTCATGTTTTCCTGAGCCAAACCGGAGATCGCCGCGATCGTCCGCAAGGCCGCGTCGGCACGCTCGAAAGTCTCGGCTTCGGCGAGCGGCCCGGGCACATCGATGGAAAGGTTTTGATGGAGATCGCCGATAAGCCGCCAGGTATCCGTCGAGAGCCGTTCGCGAATGAATGATGCGGCCCGGCGCGCATCGCGCACGAGCGACAGGGCCGAGCCATAGTCCTCGTCGCCATGCAGGGCAATCGCGGCAAGCGCCATGGCGCTGGAGACCGCCTCAATCGGGGCCGCGTGCCACGCAACGAGCAGGCTGGTGAGGTTGGATACCGCCGATCCCGGATTGGCGCTCGCGGCACCGGTCTCGATCATCCGGCCTGCGAGGCAGCGGACGAGCCGCAAGGTCGCCTCCGAGCGCTCGATATAACGCCCGAGCCAAAACAGATTGTCCGCGGCCCGGCTCGGCAAGGTGCCCATGATGCGGCGGATGCGAACGGTCTCGTCGGTGGGCAACAAGCTGACCATCGCGACAGGCTTCTCGGCGAGCACCCAGACATCGGCCGATTGGACCCCCTCGCCCATCGATACGGCGCGCGCGTCGGCGCGGCCGGAAATGCGGCAGAAGCCGCCCGGCATGATGTTCCATCCCTCCGGCGTGCGCGCCGCATAGATGCGCAGAACGAAGGGCCGTGGCTCGATCCGGCCATCGTGCCACACTGGAGTCGTCGAAAGATTGACGACTTCCTGGCCTACGAAATCCACGCCGCGCTCGGCCATGGCGGCAGCGAGCCGGCTCTTTGCTTCCGCGTTAAGCGCCGCGCCGACGAGTGGCTGGTTGCGGGCAAAGCCGAGGACGGGATTGCCGAAGGCGCCAGCGATCGCAAGCTCGTCCATGTCGGCGATGACGGACCGGCGCGCTTGGCCCTGGCCGCACCACCAGGTTGCGATATTCGGCAGGCGGAGGTCCTCGCCTAGCAATGTGCGGCAGAGTTTTGGCATGAAACTCATCATCGCGGGCGCTTCGAGCACGCCGGATCCGAGCGCATTGGCTATGACGACGCCGCCCTCGCGCAGGGCATCGACAAGACCCGGCACGCCGAGTTGCGAACGGGCGTTGAGTTCGAGCGGATCGGCGAAATCGCTGTCGATGCGCCGCCAGATCACGTCGGCGCGCTTAAGCCCGGCGATGGTGCGGAGATGCACCTTGCCGTCGCGCATCGTCAAATCGCCACCTTCGACCAGAAGCAATCCGAGGTAGCGGGCGAGGTAGGCCTGCTCGAAATAGGTTTCGTTAAATGGGCCCGGCGTCAAAAGGCAGATACGCGGATTCGAACGCTGCGCCATCGAGGTGAGGCCGAACCGGAATGCCTCGAAGAACGGCGCGAGCCGCTCGACATTCATATCGCGGTAAAGAGCCGGGAATGCGCGTGCCAGGACAAGTTGGTTGGCGAGCGCGTAGCCGGCGCCCGACGGCGCCTGCGAACGGTCGCCAAGGACCCACCAGCGGCCATCCGGCCCGCGCCCGATGTCGGCGGCGTAAATATGCAAGAATTTGCCGCCCGGCGGTTTCACCCCGTGCAAAGGGTGGAGAAACTCGGGGCTGCCGGTGACGGCGGCGGCGGGCAAGTCGCCCGCGGCGATCAACCGGCCCTCGCCGTAAATATCGGCCAAAACCAGTTCCATGAGCCGCGCGCGCTGCTCGATGCCTTGCGCGATCTCGCGCCATTCGCCGGCCTCGATGAGAAGCGGCACGTGCGAGAGCGGCCAGGCGCGTTCACTGGTATCACCGTAGGCGCGATAGGACACGCCCGTGTCGCGAATATGCCGGTCGGCGGTGGCGAAGCGCTTGCCGATATCGTCGGCGCCGAGATCCATCAGCGCGGCGAGAAACCGCAGCCAATGCGCGCGCGGGCGCCCGTCCGCACCGATGAATTCATCCGGGATGCCCGGCAGCGGCCTGTAACCGGCCGCGAGCTCGGCCATCCGCCGAGCCACGTTAAGATCTGCTTTTGCCTGGTCCAGTGCGCTAAGGCTCATCTATGATTTCTTGTATGATTATTTGGGCCGGAAGGATTTTAGGATCGCCGCATCCGTCTCAATAGTGGCGGCGCCGATGAGTTCGAGACAGTAAGGTACCGCCGGAAAGACCGCGTTGAGGCAGGTTTCGATCGACCCCGGTTTGCCCGGCAGATTGATGACGAGACAAGGCCCGCGATGGGCGGCGATCTGGCGTGATAGAATCGCGGTCGGAACCTGCTTTAGGCTATCCTGGCGCATGAGTTCGCCAAAGCCAGGCAATATGCGCGGCGCCGCCGCCTCGGTCGCCTCCGGCGTCAGGTCGCGCGGGGATGGTCCGGTGCCCCCAGTGGTCAGGATCAAATCGCAATGCTCCTTGTCGGCGAGATCGATCAGCGTGTCGCGCACGGACTCGAAGCCGTCCGGAACGATCTTTCGCACGATATGGAAAGGGCTTGTCAGGATCTTCGTCAGATAGGCGACGATGGCGGGCCCGCTTCGATCCTCATAGAGTCCGATGCTGGCGCGGTCGGAAGCCGTGACGACCCCGATGATCGCCGCGCGCCTTGTCTCGTCCGCCATATGCCAAGCCTTCCGCCGCCTCGGGTCGTGCGGCGCTCAGTGTAACGGATTGGAAAGGATTTTTGAACCGAAGTGATGCGAGAGGGCAAGAACGAGCAATTGTACGCGCCGACGGCCCGCAAGAAAGACCGTTGGCTCCTCTCTCAAATTTCCGCTATCTCTCTGAAAAGGTGAAATCTTGAGAAATGCGCCATGAGTAGGGCCAGGCAAGTGTTCCGCCGGGGGCAGCTTGCCGGAACGGCCCGCAAACGCACTCCCGCAGCCCACGGTATAAACCCGCGCCTGGCGAAAGCCGATGATATCGCTTAAGCATGGCTGCTATCTTTGATTCAGCTGGGATATTAGAGCACCCATTTGGACCAAGTTTTCCTTTGCGTCCCTCGATTGGTATGACTTTGATTCGCGTTTGCGAATTGGTACGAGCTCCCCGGCGGGTTGGCCGAAGGGGTGTGAGCGGGTGGCAATGCCGGAAAATACTTCCCTCATCATTGCGCGAACAAGGCGTCGAATATGAGAAACACGCAGGTTCACGAGATGAAATCCAACCGAAGCGGCCGGCGCTTCGACATCGGCGCCATGCTGGCCGAGCGAGAAGCGGAGCGCTATGGTCTGCACACCCAACATCTGAACGAGATGATGGTGCGCGTGTTGCAAACGCTCGGCTTCGACGTCGGCTTTCGTGCTGGTCAAGGCCAATATCTGTTCGACCGCGCCGGCAACCGCTATCTTGACCTCCTCAGCGGATGGGGCGTTTTTGGAATTCGGCCGCAATCATCCTTTGCTACGCGAAACATTGCACAGTGTCCTTGCGAGCGATCTGCCCAATCTCGTACAGATGGACGTGTCCGTTCTCGCCGGTCTGCTCGCCGAACGCTTGCTTGATTTTGTTCCGTTTCTCGACAAGGTTTTCTTTACGAATTCCGGGTCGGAGGCCGTCGAGGCCGCGCTTAAATTCGCGCGTCGCGCCACCCGGCGTCCCGGCATTGTCTATTGCGATCACGCCTTTCATGGTTTGACCTATGGCGCCTTGTCGTTGAACGGCGACGGGGTTTTTAGGGAGGGCTTCGGTTCCCTCGTCCCTGGCTGCTCCGCAATTCCATTCAACGATCTTGCCGCTTTGGAAAAATCCTTGTCCACACGCGATGCCGCAGCCTTTATTGTCGAACCGATCCAAGGCAAGGGAGTCAATCTTCCGGACGATCTCTATCTTCGCGGCGCTCAGGCCCTATGCCGTAAATACGGGACCTTGTTCGTCGCCGACGAAATCCAGACCGGACTTGGCCGTACCGGACGATTCCTCGCAATTGAACATTGGGGCGTCGAGCCCGACATGGTCTTGCTCGCCAAGACGCTCTCCGGCGGTCATGTGCCAATCGGCGCGGTGTTAACCCGCAAGGCAATCTTTGAAAAAGTGTTCAACCGCATGGACCGGGCCGTGGTGCATGGCTCGACCTTTGGAAAGAACGATCTCGCCATGGCGGCCGGTCTCGCCACCCTCGAAGTGATCGAAGCCGAAGGACTTGTCCAAAAGGCCGCGCAGACTGGATCGCGGCTAATCGCCGCCTTCGAGGCCATGGCGGAGCGTTACGAACTCGTGCGAACAGTGCGCGGGAAAGGCCTCATGATCGGCATCGAATTCGGGCCGCCCCGTTCGCTAAAGCTCAAGGCGGCGTGGACCTTGCTCGAAACGGTAAGCCCCGGCCTGTTTTGCCAGCTCATCACAATCCCGCTGTTTAAGGACCATAAAATTCTTGCCCAGGTCGCGGGCCACGCGAACCACACCGTGAAGCTTCTTCCGGCGCTCGTCATAACGGATTCGGATTGCGAGTGGATCGAACGCGCCTTTGAGGCGGCGATCGCCGATAGCCATCGCGTGCCGGGCGCGGTTTGGTCTCTCGGCAAGACCTTGGCCGACCACGCCATGAAGGCTTATGCTACGAAATAGGAACGCGAAAGGCCCTCTTCATGTCAAGTATCGTCGAACCGACGCAGACGCAGCTCGACAAACTGGTCGAGCCCTATTTGAACGCGCAGCCCTCCGGGCTCGGTTTTGCCATCGGCTATGCGAGTCGGAATTTCCCAAACTATGGGAGTATCTATTTCAAGGGCAACATCCAAAATCAATTCGGCATGCCGTTGACCCTGGATGGCAACACGCTATTTGAGATCGCTTCCGTCAGTAAGACCTTCACAGCAACGCTCTATGCACTTTTAATCCGGGGCCAGTCTTCGTCCTACACCCTCGGTGACTTCATTTACCCCAATGGTCCATTGCGGATCAGTTCCTTGCTCGCGGGGATTCCATTGGACGGGTTGATGAATTACACGTCCGGTCTGCCGCAGGACAATGACGACGGCTCGGTGGATACGCCACCTTATTGGCCGCAACCCTATTCCGAGGAGGGCATGCTGAGCTATCTTGCCGCCGCTCCGCCATCCATCTCCCCCCACCCGGTCAGCTCTATAGCTATTCGAACTTGGCCTTTGCCATCATGGCATCGATTTTGGGGTCAAACGGCGGTGCCAAGCAGCCAAGCCTTCGCCATTTTGAGACGCTTGTCCGCGAGAGCATTTTTGAACCTCTTTCGATGCATTCCACGTTTTTCGATAAAGCTTCGCTGGCAGAACTCCCTTTGGGATATGACTACGATTACGGCAACACGCCGCCCTACGCCGCCGCAGCACCGGGCTGGCCGTTCTTCCCGGCCTATTTCGGCGCGGGCGGAATTGTCGCCTCGCCAAATGACATGTGGCAGTGGCTGGTTTTCAACATGGGCATCACGCAAAGCAGCATTCTATCGCCGCTTCTGCCATCGTTGCAATCGGCCTCCACGACGGTGGTATGGGGTGACAATCAGCTCGGTCTCGGCTGGTTCATCCGTCTGGTCGAGACCGGCTGGGCGCCTTCGATTTGGAAGGACGGCGATCTTGATGGCTTCAACAGTTACATCGCGTTTCTCCCGAGCCCAAACCCTGGCACCGTAGCATCACAGGCCGGCGTCTTCGTATTGGTGAATGCCGACGGCATCACAAACACCCAAACGAATGATGGGACCGAAATCGTCTGTACGATCGCCAACGACCTCCTCCTGATGATGCAGGGGCAAGTTCCGCTTGCCGACAAATCTCTATATCCCAGGGCCGATCTCCACCGCCGCAGGCGGGCATGAACACTGAAACTTTTTGTTTTGGGATCATGGTCTAGCGGCCAGGTGACCTTTATGGGAGGACCTGCCGGACTATAGCGCGTCGAGCGCCGAAATTGTTTGCTCGACCTTCGGCAATTCACGAACGGCAATGGCACGCAAGCCGGGATCCGTGCCGTTTTGGATATAATCGCGATACAGAGTTTGAAGTTGGACCAGAGCCTCCCTTAGGGTGGAGACGTAGAGCGAATTGAAGCCGCGGCCTCGCGAGGCCGAGAGGCGTTGCAAATTGCTCACCTGAGGTGGCAGCAGTTGCGGCGCGCTTAACCTGGCGGCGCCCGGCCCGGTCTTTCCCGTACAGAGGGAGCGAAGGGTGACGACGGGACCGTTCACATTGAGGGGCCGCCAGGGAATTGGCGACCGCCGTCTGATCCTTGGCAAGAGTTTCCGCGAATTTCCGAATCTTAACGTTGGGTGAATTTGCGCTTGCCATGCGGCTTGCGTAGTGGGTCAGTCTGAAATTTGGTACTGGAATTATGCACTTGACAAGTCACGCCTGATTGCTTCCTCGTAGCCAGATGAGAATGTTGCTTTTTATGTTGCCACTTGTCCTTTTGACCGCCTGCGGACCGGATGCTCCGGAGAACATCCCCGAGCGCATTAAGGAGAGTTGCCAACGGGAATTTGGCACACAAGGCCAACGTGCGGTCAATGACTGCATCCGCTGGTCTGAGGTGCCCCCGACATCACGATAATGCTGCTGACTTGAAAGCTTAGGGAAGACCAGGCTGTGGAAAGCCTTCGCCAGTCGTGTCATATTCCAAGCATGACAAAGCATCCTAAACGCCCCCGCGACACAAACCAGCTTGCCAAGTTGATGGTCGACATCCTGACCGGCCAGGTCAAGGACCGCGAGCCTACGCATTCATAAGACGTTGCGCGTGACCCCTGCGATGGCCGCTGGCGTGACTGATAGGCTTTGGGAAGTTTCGGACATCGTTGCGCTGTTCGAGGCCACGGAAGCAAAGCCAGCAAAACGCGGCTCCTACAAAAAGACGGCGGCTTAAATTTCAAATGGACCCACTACCCGGCGTTCGAATTGCAATCAAAAACGGGGGCGGCGCAAATTCAGCTCTAACTTTAACTTTTCCGCGCGTTTTTCAATGCGACAGCGCGGCTACTCGGACTTAGAGCGGGTCCCGAATAGACAGAATTGGAAGGGGGATTCCCGAATCGGCGGAATCGTGATTTACCATGTTGGCTGGAATGGAGGCCGGCATGGATGGCAAAACCCTATTCGCAGGATTTACGTGACCGCCTGGTGCGGGCTGTACTGGCAGGTCAGTCTCGGCGCAAGGCGGCGCGCAGCTTTGAAGTCAGTGCGAGCTGCGTGATCAAGCTCATGCAGCAGTTTGAGATAACAGGCGGTTGTCTGCCGCGAAAGTTTGGCGGCCATAAGCGGCACGCGCTGGCTGCGCATGAAGATAAGGTGCGGGCGTTGGTGGCGGTGCAGCCCGAGCTGACGATCACGGAGCTGTGGAGCAAGCTGACGACGCTCGAGATCAAAGTCGGGCGGTCCGCCGTTGGGCGTTTTTTGCGGCATCTGCAATTGACCTTTAAAAAAAACTCTGCACGCCGCCGAACAAGAAAGAGCGGATGTCCGGGCCGCACGTCTCGCTTGGCGCGATAAGCAGAAAAGTCTTGATCCTCAAAGGCTTGTATTCATCGATGAGACCTGGGCCTCGACCAACATGACACCTCGCTATGGGCGATGTGAAAGAGGCAAGAGACTTATCGCTCACGCCCCGTTCGGCCACTGGAAGACGACGACCTTTTTGGCGGCGTTGCGCCACGATCGCATCACCGCTCCTTGTGTCTTCGACGGTCCCATTAACGGCGCAAAGTTCCTCGCCTATGTCGAGCAGGTTCTGGTGCCGACCTTGTCGCCTGGCGAAATCGTGGTGATGGATAATCTCGGTTCCCATAAACGCGCCGGCGTTCGAAAAGCCATCGAAGCCGCCGGGGCGACGCAGTGCTTCTTGCCCGCCTACAGTCCTGACTTCGATCCCATCGAACAAGTCTTCGCCAAGCTCAAAAATACGTTGCGCAAAATGGCCCACCGAACCGTCGATGCTCTGTGGGATGGCATCGGATTAGCTCTCGACGACTTCCCTCCAACCGAATGCTTCAACTATTTTCGCAATGCCGGATACGGGTCCACCTAATCGGGACCCGCTCTAGCTTTCGATTGGGGCGCGGGGCCGGGTTCCGGCTTGGAATTGGCCTTCGAATTTAACTTGAAATTTGACCCGGGTGTCTTTCTCGCCATCGCCGGTTTCGCTCTTGCCCTCACACGATCCTCGAACGCCGCCTGCAAGGCGAGCGCACGGGCCTGGGTGATCCGCAGCGCGCAAAATCCGTGAATATCCTCGCGCAAATAATTGCGGCAGATCACTTCGCGCTCCGACGAGAACCCCGCCTGTTCGCTGGCGATTTGCTTGATGGCCTCTTTGTCCTTGCCGGCGCTCGTCAGCAGCGCGTGAAACTTGGCGAGCATAGCCGAGTCTACACGGCCCCGCTCGCGCTCCAACTGCTTCGTCTGATCGGGACCGATAGCGTTCCCCGCGGGGCCCCAAAGCCCGGCCGGATCGATTCGGCAATCCGCCGCCCGGAAATCGCATGTCTGGGGCGTGCGGGTGACGAGGATGGCTCCCTCCAGCACATCAAGCGAAAACGGGCAAGTTTCGATCTCAACTTCATAGCGTGTTACGCCATTAGGCCGCCCGGCAAATCTTGTTTGGATCGGCGTGCCCGCGACCACTTCGACCTGGCATTGCTCGCCTGGATGCGAAATTTCTTCTCCGGCGATCGAGAGCCGGGTGATCTCAAGCCCTTTGCCGGACCCACGCTGGAAGGCGATGATCCCGGCAAATCCGTCGCGCGACAGTTCCTGCCCGAAAATCGTCTCCTCGGAGGGCGGCTTGAGTCCCGCCGGTTTCGCTTGCCCTGGCGCGACCGAGGTGGGATCGGGGGCCGTCTCTTTCGCCGTGGAAGGCGACGCCTGGATGGCCCCTGGAAGCATGAGTTGTGCGCGCACCAACGCCGGGGTCAAGAGAGCCGCAAAAAGCACAACCGAAGGAAAATATCTCAACTGGAATCTCGCCCGGATGCAATGCCGCGGCACGATAGCACTTTGGGCCGCGCCATGGCACGTTTGTGCGATTGAACAATCGAAACAAGGCAAACTTACCGGATTCCCGTAAGGATTCCGGCGGAATGGGGCGTGAAAAATTCCGGCGCGCGCCACCGCTTCCGTCGAACCTTCGTCTTGCACACCTCGATTGTCCACTTATATTCGGCACGTCTTGCGTTCATGCGCTGCCATACCAATTTGAACTTACTCGGGGACCGGGCGGAAATCCGTCCGCCCATTTGCCGGATCGCCTCGGGATCCGGTGGTCTTGCGGATCGAAAGGAAGAGCAATCATGGCTAAAGTAATCGGAATCGACCTCGGCACCACCAATTCTTGCGTGGCGATCATGGAAGGTACGACGCCGAAGGTTATCGAGAACGCCGAGGGGGCCCGGACCACACCTTCCATCGTCGCATTCACGGATGACGGCGAGCGTCTCGTCGGCCAGCCGGCTAAGCGTCAGGGCGTCACCAATCCCGAACGGACGTTTTTTGCGATCAAGCGGCTTATCGGCCGGACTTTCGACGACCCGATGACCAAGAAGGACATGGGCCTCGTCCCTTATAAGATTATTCGCGCCGCCAACGGGGACGCCTGGGTCGCGGCGGATGGCAAGCAATATTCTCCCTCGCAGATATCCGCGTTTATTTTGCAAAAGATGAAGGAGACCGCCGAAGCCTATCTCGGCCAGGAGGTGCGCCAGGCGGTCATTACCGTTCCCGCCTATTTCAACGATGCCCAACGGCAGGCGACCAAGGACGCAGGCAAGATCGCGGGACTCGAAGTTCTCCGCATCATCAACGAGCCGACCGCGGCGGCGCTCGCCTATGGCCTCGACAAGAAGGGCTCGGGGGTCATCGCGGTCTACGATCTCGGCGGCGGCACCTTCGACATCTCCATCCTCGAAATTGGCGATGGCGTATTCGAGGTGAAATCGACCAACGGCGACACCTTCCTGGGCGGCGAGGATTTCGATGTCCGTCTTGTCGAGTATCTTGCCGAAGAGTTCAGGAAGGACAATGGGATCGACCTGAAAAAGGACAAGCTCGCGCTCCAGCGCCTTAAGGAAGCGGCCGAAAAAGCCAAGATCGAATTGTCGTCGGCGACACAAACCGAGATCAACTTGCCCTATATCACCGCCGACGCCACGGGACCGAAACATCTCACCTTGAAACTCACAAGGGCGAAGTTCGAGGCGCTTGTCGACGATCTGATTCAAAAAACCGTCGAACCGTGCCGCAAGGCCTTAAAGGACGCAGGGCTTAGCGCGGGCGAGATCAATGAAATCGTTCTCGTCGGCGGCATGACTCGGATGCCCAAGGTGCAAGACGTGGTCAAAAGCTTCTTCGGCAAGGAGCTGCATAAAGGGGTCAATCCCGACGAAGTCGTCGCGATCGGCGCGGGGGTTCAGGCCGGCGTCCTCCAGGGCGACGTAAAGGACGTGCTTTTGCTCGACGTGACGCCTCTGTCCCTCGGTATCGAGACCCTCGGCGGCGTGTTCACGCGGCTGATCGAACGGAACACGACGATTCCGACCAAAAAGAGCCAGGTATTTTCGACCGCGGAAGACAATCAGACGGCGGTTACTATCCGCGTCTTCCAGGGCGAACGCGAAATGGCGGCGGACAATAAGCTGCTTGGCCAGTTCGATCTCGTCGGAATCCCGAGCGCGCCGCGCGGCGTACCGCAGATCGACGTCACTTTCGATATCGATGCCAATGGTATTGTCAACGTATCGGCGAAGGACAAGGCAACCAACAAGGAGCAGCAGATCCGGATCCAGGCCTCCGGCGGCCTCAGCGAAGGCGATATCGATAGAATGGTAAAGGACGCTGAGTCGCACGCTTCCGAAGATAAACGACGCCGGGAACTCGTCGATGCCAAGAATCATGGCGAGGCGATGATTCATACCGCCCAGAAATCCCTGGCGGAATTCGGGACCAAGGTCGCCGAATCCGACAAGAGTGCGATCGAGGCCGCGATTGGCGCCTTGAAGTCGACTCTTGAAGGCGAGGACCCCGAAGCGATCAAGGCCAGGACGAATGACCTTGTGCAAGCGTCCATGAAGCTCGGCGAAGCGATGTATAAGGCCCAAGGCACGGGACCGGGCGCGGAGGCCGCGCAGGCCGAGACTAAGGACGATGTCATCGATGCGGACTTCAAGGAAGTCGGCCCCGACGACAAGAAGAAATCCGCGTAAACGAGCAGGGGGTCCGCGAAATTGGTGATTCCCAAGCCCGTTGCATTTTGGGCCATTCGAGGGGGATTCGATTTGGCTCAAAGGGGATCACCCTCGAAGCTGTTTATTTTCGGGTGGCGTTTCTAGCGAAATCCGATTTCACTTGTCGGCGATCATACTCTAGCGTGCACCGGCGATCGTTCCTTCGGCGCGGGCAATGATTCCGGCGGTGCCTCGACCTTGCCGCCCGTGCGATTCATGGTGCGGAAACTTGCCTAAAAGGCGCGGTCCTGGCATCGAGATGCAGTTGGAATGGCGTCGGGCTAGATAAATTTTAGCTGAGGAGATAGGCGACGCCCGGAACAGCCAGCGAGAAGCTCCGGCGGGCGGATTGGAACGCGAAGCGCGATGATGAGACGGGACTATTACGAAATTCTTGGCGTTTCCAAAAGCTGCACGGACGCCGAGATGAAATCGGCTTTCCGCAAGGCGGCGATGCAATGTCATCCTGACCGCAACCCGGGCAATACGGAAGCCGAAATTCAGTTCAAGGAACTGAACGAAGCCTATCAAGCGTTGTCGGATTCGCAGAAACGGGCGGCTTACGATCGCTACGGTCATGCCGCCTTCGAACATGGCGGTTTCGGAACCGGAGGCGATGGTTTCGCGGCGTCGATGGCGGATATTTTCGACGACCTTTTCGGCGATGTGATGGGCGGGCGGCGCGGCGGTGGACGCAAGGGCCCCGCGCGCGGGTCGGATCTCCGCTACAACCTGGAAATTTCGCTCGAACAAGCGTTTCACGGCAAAACGGCATCGATTAGCCTGCCAGCCTCGGTCGCCTGCGAGGCTTGCGCGGGATCCGGTGCCAAGGCTGGCGCGAAACCGAGGCTTTGTTCCACCTGCGGCGGGCACGGGCGCGTGCGTGCGCAGCAAGGCTTCTTCGCGATCGAACGGACCTGTCCGCATTGCCATGGGGGCGGCGAAATCATCGACGATCCGTGCCAGGCCTGCGGCGGCTCGGGCCGCGTCACCCGCGAACGCCGCCTTTCCGTCAATATTCCGCCTGGTGTCGAGGACGGGACGCGGATCCGTCTCGGCGGCGAAGGGGAGGCAGGGGCCAAGGGCGGTCCGGCGGGTGATCTTTACATCTTCGTGTCGACGAAGCCGCATCCTTTTTTTCAGCGCGACGGCGCCGATCTTTTCTGCCGCGTTCCGATCTCGATGGTTCAGGCGGCGCTCGGCGCGGAAGTCAGCGTACATACGCTCGATGGCGTCGCGGCCAAGGTCAAAATCCCGGAAGGCACTCCATCCGGCAAACAATTCAAATTGAAAAACAAGGGCATGCCGGTGCTGAGATCGCGCGCCACCGGCGATCTTTATATCGAGATGACGGTTGAAACGCCGCAAAGTCTCACCAAGCGGCAACGCGAACTCCTCACCGAATTCGAAGCGCTGTCCTCGACGCAGACGCATCCGGAATCCGCTGGCTTTTTCGCCAGGATGAAAGACTTCTTCGAGAATTTGAGCGGGCAGTGAGGCGCCCCGCCCGCAACCCTTGCTCGTTTCATTTATTTATGTTTTGTGACGCCTCGCCCTTTGCTGGCGATTTTGCGGGGGAAGTGTCCCCGCGTCATGAGGGAGGGTCTTTTTTTGCATAGCCAACCCGCGCGCGCGAAACGGCGCAGCTTGTCCAAGCCCAACATGCCGATCGAGGAGCGGATTGCCGACGAGGCACGCTTCTTCAGGTCGTGGCTCGACAATCCCGCAGTTGCCGGCGCGGTCTCCCCATCGGGGCGCTTTTTGGCGCGCATGATGGCGCGTTACGTCGATCCGCGCAAAGCGGGACCTGTAGTTGAACTGGGCCCTGGCACCGGCGCGATCACGGAGGCGCTTTTGGCGCGCGGCATCGCGCCGGGGCGGCTTTATCTCGTGGAATTCGACCCCGGCTTCTGCAAGCTCCTTAAGCGGCGCTTTCCCGGCGTCCATGTCATCAAAGGGGATGCCTATCAATTGTCGCAGACCTTGAGAGGCCGGCTTCACCGGCCGCCGGCCGCGATCGTATCGAGCCTGCCGCTCTTATTGAAACCCGAGACGCAAAGGCTGGCGCTCCTCGCCGATGCCTTCGGTTGCATGCGCCCGGACGGGTGCTTCGTCCAATTCACTTATGGTCGCGTCTCGCCGGTGCCCCGTGACAAAGCGTCGGCGCTCGATTTTCACGTTGAAGCTTCACCGCCGGTCTGGTTGAACCTGCCGCCCGCGCGCGTCTGGATTTACCGGCGTCAGGCGCAGGCAGCCAAGAGCGTGGTGCAAAGGCGGCCCAACCCGGCGCAGGAATTCTTCGACAAACTCAAGCTCGGGACCGAAAAGATCCATCTCGACTTGAAGAAAGAGTTCGCTGCCGCCAAAGCCAGGCTCCGAATCGAGACGAGACCTGGCCAACCCTCGTGGGCGGACTCCCGGTTAGACAGCTCACGCAAGGCGTCCAGTATCGAACATTCGCGCTGGCCGTGATGACCTCGGCGGCCCCGGCCGGGCAAAAGGCGGCCGGGCAGGCCGCCCGCGAAAAACTTATCATCGCGCTCGATTTCGCGACGCCGCAGGAAGCCGAGGCGCTCGTGACCACGCTCGGCGCTAACGTCAGTTTTTATAAAATCGGTTTGGAACTCACCTGCGGCGGCGGCCTTCTCTTTGCCCAGGATTTGATAAAGGATGGCAAGCACGTCTTTCTTGACCTTAAGCTGCATGATATTGCCACCACGGTGAGCCGGGCGTGCGCTCAGGCCGCCAGACTTGGCGCCAGATTTTTGACGGTCCATGCCTATCCGCAGACTATGAAAGCAGCAAAACTGGCCGCCGCGGGCTCATCGCTGCGTCTCCTTGGCGTGACCGTCCTGACCTCCTACGACGACCGCGACCTCGCCAACGCTGGCTATGCGTACGGCGTCGCGGATCTCGTCGCGCGGCGCGTGGTGCAGGCGCGCGAAGCGGGCCTCGACGGACTAATCCTGTCCGCTGCGGAGGTGGGCGCCGTGCGCGCGCGTTTCGGCCGGGATATGATCCTCGTGACGCCTGCAATAAGACCGGCTGGCGTGGCGGCCGCCGACCAGAAAAGAACGATGACGCCCGCCGCCGCCATTGCCGCCGGGGCGGATTATCTCGTCGTCGGCCGGCCGGTGACGCAGGCGAAGAATCCGCGCGAGGCGGCGGAGGCGATCATCGCTGAAATTGCCATCGCCGGATCCTGAAAAAAAACCAAAACGCCGGGCGTACCTCCGGCCCGGCGCGCGACCCCGGCACGTGTAAATCAGCATGCCATGATCGAAACGAGCGTAGAAGATTGCCATGACGGCGCGATGACGGAGGTTGGTGCCAGATGCGCAATTCGACAACAAAAATGGCGGCGCGGCCGCTTTTGCCCGCGCTTTTCCTTGCGGCCGCCGCGGATTATAGACAGGATACGAGTGGGATCGCGGGAGATCTATCATGAACGGGATGCGGCTCGTCGTTGCCGGAGCGGCCGGACGCATGGGCCGCGTCCTTGTCGAGATCATTCGGCAAACGCCGGGCGCCCACCTCGTGGGTGCGATAGAACAGCCCGGTTCGATCGCGATCGGCCAGGACGCGGGGCTGCTCGCCGGCTGTGGTCAAATGGGTGTCCCAATCAGCGGCGACGCTCTCGCAACCGTGGCGGGCGCGGACGGAATTCTCGATTTCACCTCGCCCCAATCGACTGTCGGGCTCGCCGCGCTTGCCGCGCAAGCGCAAATCGTTCACGTGATCGGCACGACGGGTTTGGACGCCGACCATATAGCGATGTTAGAGGCCGCCGCGCGCCATGCCGTCGTCGTGTGTTCGGGCAACATGAGCCGTGGGGTCAATCTCCTTGCCGCTCTCGTCGAGAGGGTCGCCCGATCGCTCCCGCCCGAATATGACGTCGAGATCGTCGAAATGCATCACCGCATGAAGGTCGATGCGCCGTCCGGCACCGCGCTGCTCCTCGGCGAAGCGGCGGCAAAAGGACGTGGCGTCAAACTCGAACAGCATTCGGTTCGCGCGGGCGACGGTCACACCGGCTTGCGCGGAATCGGCCATATCGGCTTTGCGTCTCTGCGCGGCGGAACTGTGATCGGGGATCACAAAGTGATTTTCGCGGGGCCAGGCGAACGAGTCGAACTCGCCCATATCGCGGAAGATCGCAGCATTTTCGCGCGCGGCGCCGTGCAGGCCGCGCTCTGGGGCAAGAACCAAAAGCCGGGCCTTTATGCGATGGCCGATGTGCTCGGGCTCGCCGGTTGAAATTTTACCCGGCGCCGGTTCAACGAGGGGTGCCGCATGAATGTATGACGTCGGCGGCGTCTTGGGCCGGGGTGGCGGCGGGCCTGCAAGCGCGCCCCGGTCATCCCATATATTAGGTTCCGGTAGCAGCGCTTGCAAAAAATGCCTCGCATGACTTCGGACTCCACCGATCCCGCTTTTTCGGCCCCCTACGCGCAGGACGACGAGCTGCTCGCTGCCCATCTTCTTGCACATGCTGGACTGGACACCGAGGCCGAGGCGCGGATCGACTGGCGCGCCTTGGGTCTCATCGACGCGGTGCGGGCGAAATCGATCCGCATCGGCGGGGTCGAAGATTTTTTGCGCGAATATTCCTTGTCGTCGGAGGAGGGGCTCGCCCTGATGGTGCTCGCCGAATCGCTTCTGCGGGTTCCTGACGATCTCACCGCCGACCGGCTCATCGAAGACAAGCTCGCCTCGGCGCATTGGAGCCGCCACGCCGGGAACTCGGAGGCCCTCCTCGTCTCGGCCGCCGCTTGGGCGCTTGGGACCACCGCGCGCGTCATCAGCAAGGGCAAGACGGCGGAGGGGGTGGTCGCCGCGCTGGCGCATCGGATCGGCATGAGCGCCCTGCGCGCTGCCGCGCGGCGGGCCGTGCAGCTCATGGGGTCGCATTTCGTCTTCGGTCAAACGATCGAGGATGCCTTGGAGCGGGCTCGCTCGAAGAACGGACGGCATTATCGCTATTCTTTCGATATGCTGGGCGAAGGCGCGCGGACGCAAGCCGACGCACAGCGCTATTTTGCTTCATACGCGAACGCGATTGACGCAATCGGCGAGTCGGCGGGGCCCCGATCCCTGCCGGAGCGGCCCGGCATTTCAGTCAAGCTCTCGGCGTTGCATCCGCGCTACGAGCCTTTGTCGCGTCCGCGTGTGCTCGCCGAACTCGCCCCACAAGTTGCCCAACTCGCACGGATCGCCAAACGGCACAATTTGAACTTCACTATCGATGCCGAGGAAGCCGACCGGCTTGAGCTTTCGCTCGATATTGTCGATTTGTTGCTGACCGATCCCTCGCTTTCGGGGTGGGACGGGCTCGGTCTCGCGGTGCAGGCCTACCAGAAGCGCGCCTTAATGGTGATCGATTACATTGCCGCGGCGGCGCGCCGCTACGATCGCCGGTTGATGCTGCGGCTCGTAAAAGGGGCTTATTGGGACACGGAGATAAAGCGGGCGCAGGAGCGGGGTCTTCCCGATTACCCGGTATTTTCACGCAAGGCGATGACCGATCTCAATTATCTTGCGTGCGCCAAAAAGCTCCTCGGCATGCGAAATATCGTTTATCCCCAATTCGCGACCCATAACGCGCTTACAATAGCAACAATCGTCGAATCCGCTGGAGATATCGAGGGCTTTGAATTCCAGCGCCTCCACGGCATGGGCGACGATCTTTTCGCTGCCTTGCGGTCCGAGATTCCGAAGCTTGCGTGCCGGATCTACGCGCCGGTCGGCGTTCATGAAAACCTGCTCGCCTATCTCGTGCGCCGTCTTCTTGAAAATGGCGCCAACTCCTCGTTCGTCGCGCGTCTGGGCGATCCGCATGTGTCTAGCGCTGAGCTTCTTGTCCGGCCGCAGGCTATCATACGAGATAGCAACCATGCGCGCGCGCGCTTGCCGCTGCCCGCGGACATTCACATGCCCTTGCGCAGGACCGCTAACGGAATCGAATTCGGCGATCGCCATGCGCTTGCCGCCCTCACCAATGCGATCGCGAAATCCGCGCGGATGCGGGAGGCGGCGCCAATCGTCTCTGGCGCCCGGCGCGAGGGAAAGGAGCGTGACGTCGTTTCGCCGATCGACGGGTCGAAGATTGGTGTTGTGCGCGAGGCCAGGCCCGGCTTGTTGGCGAAAGCCATGCGCGATGCGCGCGCGGGATTTCGCCTGTGGTCTCATGTGCCTGCTGACCTGCGCGCTGCCTGCCTCGACCGTGCCGCGAAACATATTGAGCTTGAGGCGCCAGCATTACTGGGCCTGCTGCAAACCGAGGCGGGCAAGACGCTGGAGGACGCGATCGGCGAATGGCGGGAGGCAATCGATTTCTGCCGCTATTATGCACATGAAGCGCGCCGGCTGTTTGAGAACGCGACTGACTTGCCCGGGCCCACCGGGGAAGACAACCGGCTCAGTTGTCATGGGCGCGGTGTGTTCGTCTGCATCAGCCCTTGGAACTTTCCCTTGTCGATCTTTCTCGGCCAGGTAGCCGTGGCGCTCGCCGCTGGAAACAGTGTCCTCGCTAAACCCGCCGAGCAGACCCCCTTGATCGCCGCCATCGCTATCGAGCTTCTCCTCCGCGCCGGCGTGCCGGGCTCGGCTTTGCATCTCTTGCCGGGGGACGGCGAGCTTGGCGAGAAGCTTATCGCCTTGCCCGGAATCGCGGGGGTGGCTTTCACCGGCTCAATGGAAACCGCCACAAAGATCAATCGCGGGTTGGCCGCAAAGGACGGGCCAATTCCAGTGTTGATCGCGGAAACCGGCGGGATCAACACGATGATCGTCGATGCGACGGCCTTGCCCGAACAAGTTTGCGATGATGTCCTTGTCTCCGCTTTTCGCTCGGCCGGGCAACGCTGCTCCGCGCTCCGGCTACTTTGCGTCCAGGACGACGTCGCGGACAAGATGATCACGATGATCGCCGGGGCGGCACGCGAACTCCTGGCCGGCGATCCGCGCGATACGCAGGTCCAGGTCGGCCCGGTCATCGATGGCACCGCCAAGGCAAACCTTAATGCGCATATCGCCCTGATGCGAAGCTCGGCGATTGTCCATTTCGCGGGCGAGATACAGCGCGTGCCAACCAACGGGTTTTATGTCGCGCCTCACATTTTCGAAATTGCCGCCGTGGGCGACCTGAAACGCGAGATATTCGGTCCGATTCTCCATGTCGTTCGCTACAAGGCAGCGGAGCTTGATGGATTGCTCGATTTGATCGAAGCCAGCGGGTTCGGGCTGACCTTGGGAGTGCATTCGCGCATCGATACCACCATCGATCATATTTTAGGCCGGCGGTTGGCGGGCAATTGCTATGTCAACCGCAATATGATCGGAGCCGTCGTCGGCACGCAGCCGTTCGGCGGGTTCAATCTGTCGGGCACGGGGCCCAAAGCGGGCGGGCCGCATTACCTCAACCGTTTTTGTCTCGAACAAACGGTCTCGATCAACACCGCGGCGGTGGGCGGGAACGCTGGTCTTATCAACAACATCCAATGACCCGAACGGAATGCATATCTATTGTTGCCTAGACGCAATGCCGTCCTGATGGCACCGACCTGACGATCGCCCTGGAGGTGGACTTTAAGACGCTGTTTCGCGAGCGGGACATAGTGACCACGCCTTCGTAGGAACTAAGCCAAACCGAGGCTCATTCGGCGGCGCGTTTGAATTCCGGGAATGTGCAGCGCGCGTCGGTCTCCCGCTTGAATTCGAGGATTTTGGTAGGCTCGACGAAGGGCAGCCCGAGCGTTCGCCAGACATCTGCCATGCTTTCCACGAGATGCGCGATATGCGCATCCGTATGCAAGGGACTTGGCGTGATGCGCAATCTCTCGCCGCCTCTGGCGACCGTCGGATAATTGATCGGCTGAATATAGATCGCGTGGTGATCGAGCAGCATGTTGGTCGCGCGCTTGCAGAGTCCGGGCTCGCCGACGCGCACCGGCACGATATGGGACGGATTCGGCATCACCGGGAGACCGGCCGCGCTCAGAGCATGTTTGGTGAGCATCGCCTGGCGTTGATGTTGCGCACGGAGTTCATCGCCTTGTCCCTGCTTCAAAAAGCGTATGGCGGTTGTCGCGGCGGCGGCGACCGCCGGAGGCAGAGCCGTGGTGAAAATAAAGGCTGGAGCATGCGAGCGCACGGCATCGACGATCACCGCCTTGGCGGCGATATACCCGCCGAGCGTTCCAAATCCCTTGGCAAGGGTTCCTTCGATGACGTCGATTTGATCCATGACGCCGTCGCGTTCGGCGATGCCTCCACCATGCGGGCCGTAGAGACCGACCGCATGCACTTCGTCGATGTAGGTCATGGCGTTGTAACGGCGCGCAAGATCGGCGATCTCCGCGACCGGAGCGAAATCGCCATGCATCGAATAGAGACTTTCGAAGACGATCAGCTTGGCCCGCTCCCGCCCCGCCTCGCGCAAAAGCTCTTCGAGATGGGCGAGATCGTTATGGCGAAAAATTTGCCGCCGCGCCTTGGAGCGGCGGATTCCCTCGATCATCGAGTTATGGTTGAACTCATCCGAAAGGATGAGGCAATCGGGCAAAAGATCGGCAATCGTGGAAATCGCCGCCAGATTGGAAATCCAGCCCGAGGTAAAGACGAGCGCCGCCTCCTTGCCGTGGAGGCCTGCCAATTCGGCTTCGAGCTCGACGAGGGGATGGTTGGTGCCCGAAATATTGCGCGTGCCGCCGGCCCCGACCCCATGCCGGACCGCGGCGGCCATCATGGCATCGATCACTTGCGGATGCCGGCCCATGCAAAGATAGTCGTTGGAACACCAGATCACGACTTCCTCGGCGCGGTCCGGTCCGTGCCACAGGGCGCGCGGAAACGCCTTTGCGTCCCGCTCGAGGTCGGCGAAGACCCGGTAGCGGCGTTCCTCCTTCAACTTTGAAATCGCCTCGTCGAAGAAGCGCGAATAGGGCATTTTGAACGGTCTCCAAACTCCGGGCCGGAGCGGCGGGCGCGGGCCCGCGCGCGGTTGCATGATTTCAAAACGGTTGACTTATCACTTTCATGCCTCAAGCACACTGGACGACCGGCCCCGTTTACGCAAACAGAGGCGAACTCGACGCTTCACGCTACTCAACCACGGGCACGGTGTACGATAGAGCCCCGATGTTTCCCTTGTTGCCCTTCCACGCGGCATGGCACATGAGGCATTTTTCCATGACTACCGGTACCCCCGTTGCGACGCGCAGGTAGCGCTTTCCTCCCTTCTCGACAACCTCTTCGTACTCCGCCTTGCCTGCAAGCAGATTCGTCGCGGCCGCCTGTTCGAAAGCGTCACTGGGTTTATTCTCTTCATTCGTTAATTCGTTGGTAAGCCCCAGTAGCCGGACCTCGAACCACCCGCCTTTCTTCATCGCGGCGAACAGCGCCTTGGACGCAGTAGCTGCAGGCAAGATAGAAGGATCTGTCACATAGTGCTCGGTAATCAGGACTATCGCGTTCTTGAAGAGATCATCGAGCATCTTAACCTCTTGCCGCGTCCGTTCCACTGCCGCGTCCTTTGAACCAGACGCCTTCTCGACAGCGAATGAACCGGCTCCGCCTATCGTCAGCGTCGCGGCAAGTCCTAAAGCCAACCCAACGATATTTTTTTGACGCTTTAGTTTCAAATTAACCTCACTTACCGCCAAGTTGATACCGCGAAGGCGGGCACGGCCTTCGACGTGTAATCGCCCAGCGTTTGTGCGAGTATTCTACTTCCCGCTCGTGCCTAAGGCTTTAACGAGGTTCGCGCGGGCCGTCAAACCTCTTCTCCGCGATCGCGCGAACAATGCGTATTCTTGTCACCGGCAGCGCCGGCTTCATAGGTTTTCACATGGCTCGCCGTCTTCTCGGCGAAGGCCATGACGTCGTCGGCCTCGATGGGTTTACCTCCTATTACGACCGCGACCTCAAACTTCGCCGGCACGGGATTTTGCTGCAAAACCCGGGCTTTTCCGGCCATGAGGCCATGCTCGAGGATTGTGCCGCGCTGCGAAGGATTTATGGCAACGGATTCGATGCGGTTTACCATTTCGCCGCGCAGGCTGGAGTGCGCTACAGCCTCGACAATCCGCGCGCCTATCTCGACGCCAATCTCACCGGGACCTTCAATCTTCTGGAAGCGATGCGCGATGCGCCGCCGGTGCACGCCCTGCTGGCTTCGACATCCTCGGTCTATGGTGCCAACGCAAAGGTTCCGTTTCGCGAGATCGACCGGGCCGATCACCCCTTGACGCTCTATGCCGCCTCGAAAAAGGCGAACGAGGAGATGGCCCATGCCTACAGCCATCTCTTCAAAATCCCGATCACTATGTTGCGATTTTTCACGGTCTATGGCCCGTGGGGCCGCCCGGACATGGCGCTGTTCAATTTTGCCGCCGCGCTTTTCGAGGGCCGCCCCATCGACATTTACAATCGCGGAAATATGAGCCGGGATTTCACTTACATCGACGATCTCGTCGAAGCGATGCTCCGGCTGCTAAATCATGCACCGCCCTTGCCGGAGGTGCGTGCGCCGCCCTTGGCCGAAGACAGCCTTTCATCCGTCGCGCCCTGGCGGGTCGTCAACATCGGCGCCGAGACGCCGGTCGCGCTCATGGATTTCGTCGCCGCCATCGAGGTCGCGACCGGAGTACGGGCAAAGTGCAATTTCATGGCGATGCAACAAGGCGATGTTCCGGTCACTTTCGCCGATACCTCGTTGCTTTTGCGCTTGACCGGTTTTTCGCCGAAAACGCCCGTGAAAGAGGGAGTTAAGCGCTTTATCGCCTGGTACCGCGATTATTTCGGTCTTTGAGGAAACGCTACAAGCAAGACAATGGCCGGGTTTGGCCCGGCCATGCCCCGGTTCAAACTCTCGATTCAAATCTACGGTGTCACGGAACCTCGCGCGCGTCCGCCCGGCACCCGGCAGGAACACCCCCCGCCGAGATAGGACGGGTGATGGAGTAAGCAAGTTTTTACGGAAGCGGTGCAGTAGCTCCCCAGCTGCCCCGTCGCCACGCTCCGGCCGGTTCTTTGAGGCGCCCGAGCGTAGTAGCCGCTGGAGCCCGTCGCGGGATAGCCGTAGCCGTAGGCGTAACCCGGATAGCCGTAGGCATTGCGGTATCCGTAGTAAGGGTAGTAAGAGGCGTAACCTGGATAGCCGTAGCCATTGCCGTATCCGTAGCCACGGTAGTAAGAGGCGTAACCTGGATAGCGGTATCTACAATAGGGATTGCGCCAATAGCCCCCATAGCCGCAGCCTGCATAGGGATAGCCGTAGCCCCAGCCGTAGCCCGCATAGGGATAGCCGTAGCCCCAGCCGCCGCCACCGAAGAACGGAAAGAAGCCAAAGCCAAAGCGGTTAAAGCCAAAGCGGTTAAAGCCGTGATGGAAATGATGGTGGTGCCCAAAGCCATGATGGTGGCCGCCGCCAAAGCCGCCGCCGCCAAACCCGCCACCACCGAACCCATGGCCGCCGCCAAAGCCACTGCTCGCGTGGCCGCCGCCAAAACCGCCGCCCATGTGGCCGCCGCCGCCCATGTGGCCGCCGCCAAAGCTGCCGCCGCCGCCGCCAAAGCTGCCGCCGCCGCCGCCAAAGCCGCCGCCGCCGCCGCCCATGCCGCCACCAAAGCCGCCGCCGCCACCGCCCATGCCGCCACCGCCGCCGCCCATGCCGCTCGATTGCGCCCAAGCGGGGCCGCTCGCGACCATCGCCGCGCCCAGCGCGGCCGAGGCCAGCAATACACCGAAGCGTTTCATCGCAGTCTCCTACCCGATAGTGCCATTTTGTGGATCCAATGCAACCGAGGGCGAAACACCGGTCTGGTGAATATCGTTCCATAAATTTTCATTTACGGAACGAGCTTGTCTCCCGGCGTGGCATTATGCGGCTACGCATGCAAACCAGGGCGCGTCGCGGCTTTCCGCGCGATCGGACTCAATTATCAAGCCGCCGGCTGTCTGCGGCCTTCTAAGGTTTTTGACCCAATCGTACCAAAATGTTTCACGTGAAACATTTTGGTACGATTGGGTCTAGCGTTGCGCCCGTGCAGTTGCACGCCGGCGGCCGCGCTCAGGCATTGCCCGCATCCGAGGAGAGTTGCCCAAGGTCGATGCCTGCCTTGCGGAACGCTCGCTCATACTTCGAATCCAATGCTGAATCGAAGATGAGAGAGGAATCGGCCGGGCAATTGAGCCAGCCATTATGCTGCATCTCGGCCTCGAGTTGACCAGCCGCCCAACCGGCATAACCCAAGGCAATCAGCGCCCGCCCGGGTCCCGAGCCGCGCGCGATCGCCTGTAAAATATCGATTGTTGCGGTCAAGGACACGCCTCCCCCGATGGGCAAAGTGGAATTATCGATGGAAAAATCGTTGGAATGAAGCACGAAACCGCGGCTGGTGTCGACGGGGCCTCCGCTCAGCACCAGCATGGAGCTCGCCTCCGCCGGCAAACGAATCGCCTCATCCGGGCCGATCACTTTAAGTTGCACCAGAAGCTGCGGAAAATCGACCCTTTCCGCCGGGCGGTTGACGATAATCCCCATCGCGCCCTCCTCGGAATGGGCACAAACGTAAATGACCGAGCGGGCAAAGCGATCATCGAGCATCCCCGGCATCGCAATAAGCAACTGCCCATCGAAAAAACGGCTCTGGCTTTGCCCCGCGGCCGATGGCGAAATTTTCGATCCCATGTCACGCGCCTCATCGGAGTCAAACGAAATTGAAACAATCGCGGTTGCGGCTTTCAGGCCTGCGAAATAAATTGACGGACACATCGGCCAATGACCGGCATATTCCCATGCAAATGTCCTTCCAGCCTTCAAACCGTGCTTGGAGAGCTGGTGTCCTCCTTGCCTGCGCGAACCTTTCGCCGCTTTTATTTCCCGCCAGCTTACACTGTGATCCTTACGCGAGTACGTGGGCGTCTGGACAGAAATCGTCGTTGCGACTGATTGCCGCTGGCGGCGGCCCGCCGCAAAGCTTTTATCGCGCCGGAATTGAAGTCCGCCTCGATCCCGGCGCCCTCACTTATTGGCGCATGCCGGGCGGCGCCGGCGTCCCGCCGGTATTTTCGTTCGAAGGCTCCGCGAATGCCTCTGATATTGTGGTTTCTTACCCGGCACCGACGCGAATTGACGAGGACGGAACCGAGGCTTTCGGCTATCGTGACCGGGTGATTTTTCCCGTTCGCGTCACCCCCAGGGATGCCGCCAGCCCCGTCCTTTTAGTGTTGAACGTGTCCTACGCGGTTTGCAGCCGGATCTGCCTTCCGGCCAAAGCCGAGGCTAGGCTTACCTTGCTCCCCGCCCCGGAGACTGGGACCGAACCCTTGGGCCTGGACGCGCTCGCCATCGCCGCGGCGGAAGCCGCGGTGCCTCTCCATCTAACGCCGGAACAACGCGACGCCAAAGTAGCGATCACGCGCGATGAAACGGCGACTACGCCGACCTGGCGGCTCGCGCCGCGCGGCGGGGGCGGGCAAGATCTCTTCGCCGAGGCCCCCCCAGGCTGGTATTTCCAGACACGAAAATCCAGCCGCCCTGACGAATTCCTGATCGTCGAAGTCGAAAAGCCGCGAACCGACAGCCGCGTATCCGTCCCTGTGATCCTGACGTTGAGGACTGAACAGCAAAGTTACGAGTTCTCGGTTGACCTCGATGCCATCCCATGAAGCATATTCAACAGACCACACCTGGACCCGCTCGCGATCGAACCCAAGCCAGAAAAAAAACGAAGACGGCCTTTGTGATTCCCCGATCACGGCGGCGTTTTCGCGTAGCATAAAGCCTTGACGGCAAGATAATTCCCGCGGCAATCCGACGCCCGCGGCGGAAGGAGCAACGATGGCAATCCAGAGCGGAGATCCAATCCCCGAGGCCACATTCACGGTCATGGCGCCGGATGGCCCTCAACTGCGGACCACGGATCAGATTTTCAAAGGTCGTAAAGTGGTCCTTTTCGGTGTCGCCGGGGCTTTTACGCCTGTGTGCGACAAACACCATTTGCCAGGTTTTCTCGACAACCTCGATCAATTCAAGGCGCAGGGCGTGGATGAGATCGCGGTGACCGGCGTCAACGATGTTTTCGTCATGGAGGCATGGGCAAAAAGCGCCGGAGCCGATGGCAAGATCAGCTTTCTCGCCGACGGCAACGGCGAATTCGCGCGCGCGCTCGGGCTTTCGCTCGATCTCACCGCGCGCGGGCTCAGCATCCGCTCGCAGCGCTATGCGATGATTGTCGACAATGGCGTGGTACGAAAGCTCAACGTCGAAGCGGCGCCGGGCAAGGTCGAAGCGTCAAGCGCGGAAACCCTGCTGAAGCAGCTCTAACTAAGAACAGATATTTCATTAGGAGATTGCCGCTCATGAACCACGCAAGGAGATAACGATGGCCATCATCGCAGACCGGGCTCCGCCTCCTGTGCCGGTGCCTGCTGATTTTAAAAGGCGTGTCGTGGTCAAATTCCGGCCCGATACACGGCTTCCATATTCGCAAGATGCCGAAGCCGAGCTTGTCAGACGCGAAGGTGGCGCGTGGAGCGCTCTCATAACAGCGTTTCCTGGGATCAGCCTGTCCCCTTACTTCTCGACAATTGCAGCATCAACACTCGGCGAGCTCGTGGCGCGGGTGCCCCGGGTTGAGGGCGCTCCGCTTCCTGCTAACTTCACCTCGTACTACGCCATTGACTATCCAAGCGGCACTAATCCTGAGCGCATCGCCGAAATGATCGCGCAATGGCCTTCTGTTGAAACCGCTTATGTCGAAGCAGGGCCGGTGCCGCCGCCTCTCGTCCCTTCAGACGATCCGCGGAATCTCAACCAAGGCTATCTGAATGCCGCACCGGACGGCATTGATGCCCGCTGGGCCTGGGCAAATACCGATGGGACGGCGGTCGGATTCGTGGACATGGAGCGAGGCTGGACGCTTAATCATGAAGACCTTGCCGGCGCCAGCATTTCGATCATATCGGGGGTGAATACGGACTATCATGGGCATGGAACCGCCGTGCTTGGTGAGGTAGCCGCGGTTGACAATACGCTAGGGGGGATCGGCATCGCACCCAAGTGTACAACACGCGTCGTATCGCAGTGGCGTACGGCATCGACGTATAGCACGGCAGAAGCCATCCTGAGCGCGGTGAGTGTGATGAGTTACGGCGACGTGCTCTTGCTGGAAGCACAGACGAATTTTCCAACTGCTGCAGGCTATGTTCCTGTCGAGGTTGAGCAATTGGTCTTCGACGCCATTCAAACCGCCACCTCGCAAGGCATCGTGGTCATTGAAGCAGGGGCGAACGGGTCAGTCGATCTCGATGCCTTTCAGGATGTTAATGGCAAGCATATACTGAACCGCGCCAGTCCGGATTTTCGTGATTTTGGGGCTATCATGGTTGGTGCAGCGAGCTCGGCTGCACCTCATCAGCGGCTCGGGTTTTCGAATTTCGGCAGCCGCATCGACTGCTTTGCCTGGGGCCAAAACATCGACACCTGTGGCGATGGATGGACGGGCATGGGGATCAATATCTATACGACCAGCTTTGGCGGCACGTCCGGTGCATCGCCTATCATTACAGGCGCAGCACTGCTTTTGCAGTCATGGCGCGTACGCTTGGGCCAGAGCCGGTATTCCCCGTTCCGGTTGCGGCAGCTCCTGAGCGACCTCGCGTTGAACACTCATAGTGCAAGTCCGGGCACTGACCGTATTGGCGTTATGCCAAACTTGCGATCGATCATAAAACATGAAAGCACGTCATGGGGGTCCTGGGGAAGGTATCTCGGGCCGCTCGCATGGGCATGGTTGATCCTGCTTGGTGGTTTGCTGATTACACCTGGAGGCACACCCTGCATTAAATGCGGTATCCTAGACCCAGGGTATCTCGGTGACATAGTTGTCAATGCTATAGGAATTGGAGCGATCACGCTCGGTCTTATCGGATTTGGATTGGCTCTCTTCGCTCCAAGGCGCAGCGGCTAGCCGATAAGGCCCCCGGCTCCGGGAAAAGCCTTGATCTGCTGACGGGCAGGGCTTCCCCCGCGCCATTGTTGAGACGCTACTGCTGCCCCCACTCACGGCGGGCTATGGCGCCCGGTCGCCTCCCCATCGCGCCCTCCGCGCCTCAGCCAAGTTACCGAGGCGAATGCGCCGAGCCACGAACCCGCTGCGGCAAATAGGACGTAGATGGCGTTTTCCGTATAGCTGATTACCGCAAAAGCGGACAAGAGATACCAGATGGCGCTCCAGTTCGCGGCCCAGACCCGGCGTCGGCCGGTCACGGCGGCGTTGAAGAACACGTAGGCCGCGTCTGTCGCGGCGGTGGAGGCGAGCACGCCCATCGCGATGAGCGGGTTGACTGGGAGGATCATGCGAGGGGTCTTCCTTGGGGCTGCTTCAAGTGCCGATTTCCGCCGAAGCGCTGTCAAAGGCTTCGGGCCTATTTGAACCCTGCCATGCCTTTGCGGGCGAGCGCGTCGGCACGCTCGTTCATGACATCCCCGGTATGACTCTTCACCCAGCGCCAGTCGATTGTGTGCGGCGCGGCGGCCGCCTCGAGCCTTTGCCATAGCTTGACATTCTTGACCGGTTTTTTATCGGCGGTGCGCCAGCCGTTGCGTTTCCAGGCATTGATCCAAGTCGTGATGCCGCCCTTGAGATAATTCGAATCCGTATGGAGATGAACCACGCATGCCCTGTTCAGTGCCTCCAGCGCCGCGATCGCGGCGGTCAATTCCATGCGATTATTGGTGGTCGAGGCTTCGCCGCCAAAAAACTCTTTTTCATGCCCGCCGAAGCACACGATAGCACCCCAGCCTCCCGGACCTGGATTGCCGGAACAGGCACCGTTGGTCCAGATCGAAACCTCGCCGTTCATCGCAGCAAACCAAGTTCGCGGACACTACCGGTTTGTTGATGAAAGCACAATTTTCCGACATATTCGAGCGGGTCCTTGGGATGGACCAAGGCATCCGCGGGTACATTCAACCAATCGACGAGGCGTGTCAGGGCGAAACGCAGTGCCGCGCCGCGCGCCAGGACGACGAACGCCCCGACTTCCGCTCCGGTTAATTTGCGGACGCTCTCGTAGGCGTTAAAAAATGCCAATCCCTTGGCGATGTTGAACGAACCGTCCGGTTCGAAACACCAGGCGTTGAGACAGATCGCGACATCGTAAGAGAGTTCATCCGTGCAGGCGAAGTAGAAATCGATGAGCCCGGATAATTCATCGCCAACGAACAAGACATTGTCGGGAAAAAGATCGGCATGGATGACGCCTTTCGGCAAATCGCGCGGCCAGCTTCCGGCGAGATAGGCCAACTCACCCGCTATTTCCGCGGCGAGCCCCGGCCGCAGTTCATCGGCGCGCGCACGCGCCTCATCGAATAGGGCCGGCCAGGCTTCGAGACCCAAGGCATTGGGGCGATATAAGGCGAAGCCGGCGCCGGCCCGATGCAGCTTGCCAAGCGCCTCGCCAACCGCCGCGCAGCAGTGGACGCTTGGGATTCTGCGCCACATGCCTTCGAGAAAAGTCACGATTGCGGCCGGGCGGCCCGCGATCCTGCCGAGCGCACCGCCATGTCTGTTCTTGACCGGTTGCGGGCAATTTAGTCCGTGACCGGCCAGATGCTCCATGAGCCCAAGGAAAAACGGCAGGTCTCTTTCGTCGACCCGCTTTTCATAGAGCGTGAGGATGAAATAACCAGCATCGGCGTGCAAAAAATAATTGGAATTCTCAACCCCTTCGGCAATTCCTTTCAGGGCCAGCACGTGGCCAAGATCATAGTCGCCAAGAAAGCTGGCGAGGTCCACCTCATTGACTTCGGTATAAACAGCCATGGCGCATCCGCGCGGTCCTATTCGGCGCGCGGCAAGGCCGCTGCCCGCATTTCTGATAGCCACCCCAATGCAGGAGGTCAAACGTTAGAGCATGTCCCGAAAAAGTTGCTCGACTTTTTTGATATTGAGACGTCGGATATATCCGATGTCTCATGAGGACATGCTCCAACTCTTTGATTTTGAGCTGCGTCCTTATCGCTCAAATGGTTCCAATTGATGTTTGGAAGCCCCGCGCGGCCTCCTACGCGGAAGCACGCTCGCGCTTCCTGCCCGTTTCGGCAACAACCGCGTGGATGTCGGGCTGGATGACGCCGCAAGACACGATCAGCTTGATCGCATCGTCCGGGCTGATCGGGAGTTCAATGACATCGCGCGACGGCAGAAAAAAGTAAAACCCTGTTGTTGGGTTGGGGGTGCAGGGCAGAAAAACCGAAATATGTTCCTCGTTTGAAAGATGCCCGGCGATAATTGCGCCGGGCGGCGTACAAATGAACACAAGGGACCATTGACCGTTTCCCGGGTACTCGATCATCCCCACCTTGCGGAACGTGGCGCCGGATTGGGAAAACGCGGTTTCGAAGATCTGTTTCGCGCTTTTATAGATCGAACGGACGATCGGCATGCGAGCGAGCGTCGCCTCACCGAGCCTGAGCAAACTCCGGCCCGCGAGGTTGGCGGCAAGAAAGCCCAAAAGCGTGAGCCCAAGAAATGCGAAAACCACGCCGAGTCCCGGCAATTGGAACGGCAAAAAATTATCTGGCCAAAACCGCACCGGGACGAGGCGCTTCACCCAACTGTCGATGGTATCGACGAACCACCAGACGATGTAGGCGGTCGTCGCGAGCGGACCGGCGATAATCACCCCGGTCAAGAACCAATTGCGAATGCGTCCGCCGAGGCCAGGGCCTTTGAGGCTGACTGCCGGGCTGGTGCCTTGCGACGGAGGTAGCTTATTTCGCGGCATCTTCGTCATGGTTCGCCCCGCGGCAGAAGACCCATTTATCAGGTCCCGCTACGTCGCGGCGCAAAAAATTCGCGGCATCTCAAAATCCGAAATCCGACTTAGCCGAAAAAATCTTCACATTTTTGCCTCTTTGGAGACATTCTGCCTAATTGTGCGTGACATTGCCTTTGACGTGAGCTAGGGTTTCGCTCTGAGCCGTTCAAGGCCGAAGCCGTAATAAGTTCGGCGCAGTAGTCCAAGTCTTGGGAGGACGCCTGTTCTAACGTCACAACACCACAATGTGGTGTAGTCTTCATAAAGAAGGTAAGCGCAAAGAACAGGTTATGGACAGGACTCATAGGGGCGGGGATACGCAAAGTATCTTCGCCTCTTTTTTTACGCAACCGCCGCATTCACACAAACGCCGCGCGCTGGCGCGAGAACGCTTCAGTCCGTCTACTTAACGCCGCCGGATTTAGGCGCCGGCGGCGGCGCGGCGCTGGATGGCGCGGCTTGGTCCTGGCCGAACTTGTCCTGAACGGCGCCGTCTTGCGCCCTATCGCGGCGGGTGCCGTCCGGGTTATACAGAGCCTCTGCCTGTTCGCTCATTTCGAGGCACGTCAAGAGTTCGACATAGCTTGGCAAAGGCGCGGCGCCTTGCGCGACGCAATCCTTGCGGTAGCCGGGCTTAAAATGGGTCCACTTTCGCGCGAGTTCCGCGCGCGCGTCGTTCTCGTCCTTCATGCAGCCTCGAAAAGCGAGATTCTTGTCGTCACCGGTATAGGCCCGCGCTTCCAGGCAGGAAGGTGCAACGTCGAAATGCGGCACTTCGTCCGGTTTCGCCGATGCCGAACCGGGGGGTGCCAGCAGAGCAATCCAAATCAGCCTCGCTATGACCCGTTGCATGCGATTCGCCTCCTTGAACCAGTTTGACCCCGGACGCCACGCCACGCAAGCGAGAACAGCTCGCAGTTGCCCGGCAGGCCACGCACATTCAGCTTGCCGATGTAGGTCCCCATCCCCCGGTCGATTTGCACGCCTGAATTTAAGTCCTGTAGAACCCGATCCGGATAACGACCGGAACGGTGGCCTACATCAAATCGGAACCCCGGCCGGCTTCACCTCGGAATACCTGGCCGGAACAAATCAAAATCCGCATTCTCCCGCCGCAGGTCGTCCGGCAGGTTCTCGGGGTGGGCTGCGGCGCCCAGCAGCACGACCTTCCAGTAGGCCTCGACCTTGGGCCCGGCTTCCGGCCGGCGGTCTGGACTGACGAGCCATACGGCGGCGTATTTCAGCAGACGTAGCGTGGCGCCGACACTCATGATGAGCTCGAAACACGTGAACGGCGACGTTGCCATAGTGCTTGCGAATAAAGTAGTAACGGTTGATGTGGCTCCTGATGAGATTCCTATGGCTCTTCACGTTCGACGCGACGCTGTGCGCCCCGCCGATGTGCATGACCGCGACGTTGGGGACGTAAGCGACCTTCCAGCCCGCACGACGAATGCGCAGGCACCAATCGGCCTCGCATTGGAATGTGTAGAAGTATTCGTCGAGCACGCCGACCTCTTCAATCACCTGTGCCCGCACCATGAGAAAATGGCCGTTCAGCCAGCCGACCAATCTCCAGGTGGTGACGGATTCATCGATGCCGTCGTACCAGAAAGCGGCCGGGCGCAAAACGTTGGTGATTTCCGTTCCCATGCTGTACATCAAGGCCGTGGTCTTCTGATAGCTGCCGTCCGGGTTGGCGGTTCGGCATCCGGCGATCCCAACTTCGGGGTGCGCGTCCATAAATCGCACCATGCCGTCGATGGTGCCGGCACCGAGGATGGTGTCGTCGTCCAGCAGCAGGGCGTAGCGGCCTGTGCTCCGCGCCATCAGTTGATTGTAGGCGCGGCAATACCCGAGCTTCACCGGCGCCCTCAACTGCTCTACCTGGGGAAAGTCGGATGCGAGCGTTCGCGGGCTATCGCTCTCACCCTGGAAATTGAAGCCGACGATCACCCGTAACGAGGTTTCGCCGCTAGCGGTATCGAAGAGGGACTTGAGGCATGAACGGAGATTTTCCAGCTGACCGAGGTTGGCAATGAGGACAGTGAGATCTTCGGCCATACTAGGAGTTGTCACAAGGTTGTCGCAGGAAGGTCATGATATAAGAGACCCGTGCAAATTCCTGAGGTATTAAAGGTTGCCTTCGCTGCGATCCACATGCTTCATTCCATCCGTCGACTAGTGCACCGTTGTGGCGGACGGCAACCGACATCGCGCGCCTAGACACCTAAGACCTAATGCACTGACTTCAGACGGAAGGTGCAGTCAATCGGTGATTCGCATGGCCTGCGCCATTTGTGAATCAGCCGTTTGTGTCAGTGCACTAAGACACATAAGATAGCTAAGATGGCTAAGACATGTAAAAGCGGTGCCCTGTAGCCGTCCGGAGATCGCTTACTCCAACCTTAACGATCCGAAAGACTATTCACTCAAATGACTTGTCACTAACCGGATTCTACGTTATCTCGAGATTATCGTCAATGGAGAGTAAGGGCGACAGCCTGCGAAAGAAGCGGTCCCCCGAGCCCACCACAACTTGACCGCCGGAGACAACACAAAGATCATCCATGACGACCCAGATGAGGAGCGCCACCGGTGGCCGGTGCCGCCGGAATCCGCGGCGGAGAACGAAGTGGCGTCGACATGGCCCTGACCGTTGGCTACGATGGCAAGTTTCTGTGGCAGGGCAAGAGCTTCGGGTCCCGCTCCGGACATGGCGTTCATGCCAGGCAACTCCTGAAAGAGATGCTGGAGTGCTGGCCGCAGGGGCGGTTCAAGGTGTACGCCCTCGACGACGAAGTTGGCATCGATCACCGGCCCAATTGTCAAGTCGTCACGCTGCCTCGCTACGCGAGAAGCTCATTCCTGCGCAACCTGATCGCCTATCCGATCGAGCTGGAACGGCATCCGGTCGATGTCCTTCTCTCGTTTTCCACCCTGCCCGCCTACGCGCCCTGCAAGACGGTCCTGTTGCTTGCTGACGTCTTCTGGCTGGCGAATCCGGGCTGGCTGCCGCCTCATATAGCCTTACCCAGGACGCTCGCAACACGAAGCTCGGTCAAGCGGGCCGACCGAATTGTCACCACGACGGAATTCTCCCGGCGCGAGATCATGCGCATTCTGCACGTCCCCTCCGAGAAAATTGTCGTGGTGCCACACGGCGTGCGGACCGAATTCACCGAGCGTCTGTCCGCGGCTAGGATCTCGGATGTCCGCACCCGGTACAGCATCGGGCCGCAGTACATTCTCTCTCTAAACGATATCCACCCCCGGAAGAACCTCGAGGGTCTGGTCGAGGCATTTGGACGTTTGAAGTCCCGCAGCGGGCTGCCTCATCAGCTTGTCATCGCCGGGCGGAGCCTGTGGCCGTACCCGGAGTTCTACCGCCGCGTAGAGAGCAGTCCATTCGCGGATGACATCAGGGTTCTCGGCTATGTGCCGTCCGGGGACGTGCTGGCGCTCTACCAAGGCGCCGCCCTCTTCGTCTATCCTTCGTTCTACGAAGGATGGGGCCTGCAGGTTCATGAAGCGATGATAGCCGGGGTGCCTGTAACCGTGGCCAACAACACCACCTTGCCCGAGATCGCGGGCGATGCCGCCGACACATTCGATCCGCACGATGCCGGCGACATGAGCCGGAGCATGGAACGGATCCTCACCGACACAGCCGTGCGCGACACCTTGGTCGCGAGGGCCCGCGAGCGGGTGAAGCGGTACTCCTGGCGCGAAGCAGCCGAAGCAACACTCGCGGTCTGCGCCAGTCTCGGCGCGGCGGCGTGAGGAGGGGTGGGATGCGTTCCTCCGCGGGGCTCGCCTTGACGAGGCGCCGCCAGCCCAATCCTACCACGGGGCGGTTCCGTTTTGCAGAGTCTCATACGGGCGCTGACCAAAACATGGCGGCATGACACCGGCAGGTGACCCGGCGGCGTAGGGCCTGGCCACGAATTGGTCGCGATGCATTCGGTGCGCGCAGGCTTGGGCCGCGCGTCGCAAAACGGGAACAGTTCCCAGAAGGACGAGTTTCGAGATGCCCCAGAAACCTTGGCTCCAGCTGGCGTTCGTGCTCGGCGAAGCCGCCCTTTCGCTGGTTTCCAGCGGGGTCCTGTTCATCATCATCTCGCGCGTGTCCGGTCCAGAGTTGCTCGGCACGTACGCCCTCGCCTTCGCGTGGCTGACGCTATTTCAGGGTGTGAGCAGCTTCGGGATTCCGGAGTTCCTCATGCGCGAAGTCGGCGGACACGGCCGGGACGCCGCCGGACAAGTGGTTCATGCGATGCTCCTGGGACTGGGAAGCGGGTTCGTGGCCCTCTGTCTGATGCTGGCCGCGGTCCGGATGCTTGGGTACTCGACATACATTGTTCAGGTCATCACCATCGCCAGCCTGGCCTTGATCCCGTCTTTCCTCAATACCGCCTGCCGTTCGGTGTTCCTGGCCCTGCGCAAGATGCAATTGACTTTCCTGGCGCTGCTGGCCGAGGTCACGATCGTGATGTCCGCCAGCCTGTACCTGCTCTTGTCGGGTTACGGCGCGGCCGCCCTGATGATCACCCTTGTCGCCGCCAAGGTCACGTCGGCATCCATCGCTCTGACTCTGCTGTACTGCCGGGTGCTCCCGGTGCGGCCGCCGTTCAATCCCGGCTTCCTGATGCGGACGGCGAGGACGGTTTTCACCTTCGGCATAAGCAGCATACTCGGCATGCTGACGATTCGCATCAACACGATCATGGTGTCCGCATGGGTGGATATCGCGACCGTCGGCTACTTCGCCGCGGCAACGAAGATCATGGAAATCGGTCTGATCCTCCCCAATCTGTTTGCCCAACTCCTGATGACCCGGATCGCCTATAGCTTCAACACCCAAGGTGACCGCGATCCTAATCGCTTTGGCGCCTGGTATCAAACCCTGTTCGCGTTCGTGGTGCCGGCATGCGTTGGGGGCTGGGTGTTCGCCGGGCCGATCCTGGAGACCCTGTTCGGAACGGGCTTCGGGAACGCGCTCTGGATCCTCAGAATCCTGATGGTCTACTTGCTGATCGAAGCAGCCGACGCCGAGATGAGCGTTATCCTGATGGCGGCGCACAGACAGCGCGAGGACGTCCGCCGTCAGGCCTTCAATCCCCTGACCAACATCGCGCTGAACCTGGTGCTGCTGCCGGCCCTGGGAACGATTGGGGCCGCGATCGGGCGGGTCGGCGGCGCCGGCGCCTCGGCAACTCTGCGCCATCTCTTGATCGCCCGGGAATTGACCGAGGTGAACTGGTTCCGTTTTGCCCTGAAACCGGCGTTGATCAGCATCGGGGTGGGATCGGTCTGTTATGCGTTGCTCGATGTGGACTCTCCAGCCGGGTTGCTGTTGTTCTACGTTGCGGTAACCGCGGGATTGCTGAGAATCTCGTCCGCCTTCTCTCCCTCGGTGATCAAGGACATGATGAGTTTCCCATCCAGCCAGGACTGAGCTCCGTATCCATAAATCGCACTCGAACTAACCTGATGTCCGGTTGGGAAAACGGGGCACCGTAACGGCCACCGCCCAAACCGTCTCATAGAAGCGCGTCCCGATCAAATGGAATCATTTGATCGATAAGGACGCAGCTCAAAATCAAAGAGTTGGACCATGTCCTCATGAGACATCGGATATCCGATGTCTCAATATCGAAAAAGTCGAGCAACTTTTTCCGGACATGCTCTTACGCCGCGATGGTTCGCGCAGGTTCAATCCAGCACTTCACTCTCCCCTTCCGCCATGTACGCGGCGGGCATGCCGGCCTCGTCCAGATCCTTGGCCAGGGCCGGCGCGGTGAGTGGCCAGCGCCCTGAGAGGGCCGCCAAATATCCAGATTTCTTCTGCAACAACAGGCGGCAATCGGCCCATCGGAGCGGCGATGGCGGACCGCCAGAACCCCTGTCCGTTGCGGCCAGCGCGGCGGCATCGATTCCGGAGTTGTTGTGCAACCGGGCGAGGAGCCTGGCGATTGCGCCGGCTTCGGGCGTGTACCCCGGTGCCACGAGCGCGACAAACTGTCCCGTGGCCTGCTCCACCGTCCATCGAGCGGCCGTCGCGGCGTCGACAGACTCATCCGTCGTCACGAGGCGGATCCACGGCTGCGTTCCGCGCAACCGCGCCAGCGCGCGCGCCATCTCTGGCTCCACCGGAGAGCGCTCGCAGACGCAGACCTCCCAGTCCAACCCGCCCCGCCTGGCAAGTACTTCGACAACGGCATCCAATGTGGCGGCGCCTTGCCCGGCGGTGCTGAGAAGAACGCTCACCTCCCGGTGCCTGGCGTTGTAGACCGGCGGGTCAGGCAGTGCCAAGGCAGGGCACAGCATGCCCCGGACCTTGGAGTACACCACTCTCGTCGCGACGGCGAATCCAAAGTCACGGGAAACCGTGACGAAGCGGCGTAGCTGTGAGCGGTCGTTCAAACGTCGTTCTCCAACCGGCGGGTGTCGTCTACCCCAACGCGATCGCCGCGAGCCGTTCGCCAATACGTCGTCCCACCGCTGCTGCCGAGTAGCCCTCGAGCATGCGCGCGCGGGCCCGCTGCCCCCTAGCCGCCGCCGTGCGCGGATTCGCGACAACGCCGCGTAGCAATTCCTGCAAGTGTTCGCGTGACGGATCCGCCCATATCGCCCCCTTTGCATATGGACCGTGGTCCCGATCGACTTCTACCAAACGATAGCGAAGGGGAAATCCGACCTCCTCCGTCACAAAGTCGACCGTGCCACCATAGTCCGTCGCAATCACCGGCACCCCAAGGGCCATCGCCTCGGCCACGGTCAGCCCGAAGCCTTCCGTGCGATGCGGCGAAACATAACAATCGGAGGCGCGGACCAGCCCTGCGAGCTCATGTGTTTCCATCGTTTGGCGCAACACCACACAGCGGGCACTGCGCTCGACCAGTGCATCCAAGTACGCGGAAAACTCCGGGTCCTTGTCGGCGCCCGATACCTTGAGGATTAGACGGACCCGGTCATGATCCGAGAACGCGGCTTCGAAGGCATCCACGAGGCAATGCGGATTCTTCCGCTCAACGACGCTCGAAGCGTCGAACACGTAGAGAAACGCGAACTCATCACCCCCGATTTGCAGCTTCTCGCGGCATCCGGGCTGCGGCGCCTCGCTTGGCGATACCACGTGGGGCATCACCATCACTGGTTTTGCGGTCATTGCCTGAACCGCCCGCCGACAAAATGTCGACGGCACCCAGATCTCGTCGAAATGACGAAGCTCGCTCCACCACTCGTCGCGAAACGCCGGCAGCTCCCATACCCATATCCCTATCTTGTAGTGCGCGCGGGCAAAGGTTTGTGCGTGGAAGTGCAGGAAGCGATGGACGGAATTGGCGTTGATGTGGACGAGCGCGATTGGATAACGACGCCGTTGCCGGCGCTCGGCGCTCCCCACGCTCGCCTGATGGACGAACAGTTCGTGAACTGGTACAACGGATACTGGAACCGCGGCGGCCCGCAAAGCAGCCAAGTATCCGCGACCCGCCGAGCCGAGGCCGCTGACAACTCCAATTGGACTATAGAAATGGACGCCGGGAAGATCGATACTGGGATGGGCGCCGACGGTTACCATCGTCTCAACTGTTTCAACCCTGGTGGCTGCGCGAACGACGAGCCGCGTGGTAATCGTAGCATGGCTGTCATCGCAGCCCCACAACAAAACGAGGCGTAACTAACGTGCAGGTTTCACCGTTACCGCCCGGGACGTCAAACAGAAGGTGCGTCTGGACGTGGTTTCAACGTTCGGCCTTCTTCAAAAAGCTGCTTGGGCGCAAGCGTCACCCCATGGCCGACACCGGCGGGCGGCCGCTCGTGCTGCAGGTTCATCCTGCGTCCATCCAGGACCGCGACGGGACCGTGCCGTTGCTCGTCACCCCGTTCGTTGAAATTTGTTCCACTCCTACGCGTATGGAATGTGACAGGTCGATTTCCGGGCCTCCGGCTCCAGTCGGACTAACGTCTCTCTGCCCGGGACCGGGCCGCAAACCGACTGTCTTGACCAGGTCCGGCAGACGGCTCGTTTGCAGGCAAACTGTCCTCGGCCGTCCTCGGGCCGGACGCCTGTTCGTGTGCCGCCAATGACTACTTTGCCGCCCGCCTCCAATCGACGGCGGACATGGGCCGGGAACCAAGTTCTTTCGCGCCGGTTCCTGGTCATCTTCTGCCTCGGGGGTGGCATCGGTACACTGGTCGCGCTTGCGTTGTACGTGACGAAGACGGCTTACGTGGGATTGCTGCCGTTAAGTTTGGCATTGCTGCTGTCGACGGTGTTTGTCAAGAATTTTCGTCTGTATTGGTTTGCTATTTTTCTGTTGTCCTTGCAGTTCACGCTGAGCAAGAACCTGAACGATGGTCTCGCGGTAAACGACGAATTGAAGATTGACTACACGATTCAAAATTTTACGTTTCAAATTACCGCGACCGACTTGGCGCTTCTGGTTCTTGTCGTTATCTGGGCCAACGACCGCATGTTCCGCCGGCAGCCGATGCGTTTTCCACCTGTCACGTGGCTGGCCGTCGGCTATCTTGGGATATCCTTGCTGTCCACGGTGGGGGCCGCGTCTCCCTATCTTGGCTATGTCGAGTTATCGCAGCAGATCAAGTTCTTCATTGTGTATCTGTTCGCGGTCAACTGCCTGGATTCGAAGAGCGCCGTCCGGGTGCTCGCTATCGTCGGGGTGATAATCCTGGTGACCCAGGCGGGAATGACTGTGGCGCGGTTCGAGACCGGGTACATGACTCCCCTTACATTCGGCGACACCCATCAGGAGTTGTCGCAGATCGAGGAGTACTTGGCCGTGGACCGCACCGATGAGGGGTCCTGGGTGCGGGCCTTCGGGACCTTGGGATCGCCCGGTTCGACCGTACGGCTGTGCATGATGGTGATTCCGTTTGCGCTGTTTCTTTGTGTCCCGAACGCGATGTTCGGAATGTGGTTCGCGTTTGCGGTTCTGACGGCCTTCGGACTACTGGGCCTGGTGCTCACGTTTACCAGGGTCTACTACATCACGACAGCCGTTCAGTGCGTCCTCGCGTTTTTGATCATGCTACGAGACCGCATGTTGAAGCGCGAAGTAGTGGTCCTTATCGTGCTGCTCGGTGTGGCCGCGGTGGCGGCGGTGAGTCCCAAGCTCTACGAGCAGTTCACGATTCGCGAGGACTCGACGTCCGTGCGTTTCCTTCAGTACGAGGCAGCCGCGAAGATGATCCTCGATAATCCTTTTCTCGGGGTGGGATTGAACAACGGCACCGGAGAGAAGCCAAAGTATGTCAACGTCACGTACAACCGTTTCGATGCGGACACACAGTTCTATTTGGAGCCGACCCACAACGTGTATCTCAGCCTGGCATCCGAGATCGGCGTCTTCGGTGCGCTGTTATTCTTTACATTCTTCGCGAGGGTGACGTTGCTAGCCTGGCGACAATCGCGTCACTCGACCGACCCGGAGATCAGGTTGGTTGCAAACGCGCTCGTGGTGGTGTTTTGCGGTGTGGCGGTGAACGGCTTGATGGATCCCCTTCAGGAGTATCCGGTTCAGGTGTTGCTGTGGCTTTATGCCGGGATCAGTCTCAACCTGCCCCGGATGGCGCAGGGCCAGGAGACTGTCGGCCCCAGGCCGGGCCACCGAGCCCGATAGCGGCTTGAACGGTGTAAACCCTCGCGCCAATTGTTCAAAGTTCGCAATTCATGAAAGTCTCGCGGCGTGAATTTTCCTTTTCCGGTTCTCGTCTGCGACATTGGCGGCACGAATGCGCGGTTTGCGCTTGTGCCAGCGTCAGGCGCGCCGCTTGAGGCGGGGCCGCATCTTAAGACAAAGAATTTTGCCGGTCTCGAAGGCGCTCTCGCGGCGGTCTTCGAAAGACTCGGGACAAAGCCACGGTCGTTGATCGCTTGCGCCGCCGGCCCGGTCCGCGGGCGCGCCGTCAAGATGACCAATGCGGATTGGATGATCGACGGCGCTGTGGTCGCGGCAAAGGCGGGGCTCGATCAAGGCCTGCTCCTCAATGATTTCGAAGCTCAGGCTTTTAGCCTGCCGGTCCTCGAACTTGGCTGGGTCCGGCCGATCGGCGGCTTCGCGCCAAAGCCCGGCGCGCAACTTGTCATGGGGCTGGGCACTGGCCTTGGCGTGGCGGCCTTGCTCGAAATCGAAACCCGCCATTTTGCCTTGGCGAGCGAGGCGGGGCACATGGGTTTTGGGCCTCTTGGAGCGGAAGAAACCGCGCTTTGGCCGCATCTCGACACCGGCTCGCTCGGCCGGGTCAGCGCCGAAACAATCCTGTCTGGGCCGGGCCTCATGCGGCTTCACCTTGCGCGGTGCAGGGAGGCTGGCGAGGCCGCGGCGGAATCCAGCGAAATCGCATTGATTGAAAGAGCGCACGCTCAACCAGGCGGCGAGGAAGCCGCGACTCTGCGGCTGTGCTGGGCTCTGACCGCGCGTTTCGTGGGCGATCTCGCCCTCGCTTTCCTGGCCAAGGGGGGCGTTACCTTTTCGGGCGGGATTTTGCCAAGGATCGTGGCGTTTTGCGATCCAGAAAAATTTCGCGCGGCGTTCGAGGATAAGGCGCCCTACGGCGAATTGATGCGCGCCATTGGCACCCGGCTGATCGCTCGCCGAGGACGCGGTGCTCTCCGGCATGGCCGCGATCGCAGCTGCACCCCAAAATTATGCCATTGATTACGCGAAATCGTGCCTGGCGGTAAGAACTGGCGGTGAGATCTTGCTCGGCCCCGGTTGCCGATGGCACGTCCTGCCAACGGGGAGCGGCGCCACGAAGTGGCCCTCCCTGCCCCGGCCCGCCAGCTCTATTTCGGCGCGAGCACCATGATCATCTGGCGGCCTTCCATGGAAGGTTCGGCTTCGACCTTGGCGATACTCAAGGTCTCGGATTTCACCCGCTCGAGCAGCCGGAATCCCAGATCCTGATGCGCCATCTCGCGGCCGCGGAAGCGCAAGGTGACTTTCACCTTGTCGCCCTCCTCGAAAAACCGGCGGACGGCTTTCATCTTGACGCCGTAATCATGGTCGTCGATTCCCGGACGCAGCTTGATCTCCTTGATCTCGACAATTTTCTGCTTTTTCCGGGCTTCGGCGGATTTTTTCTGCTCCAGGAAGCGGAATTTGCCATAATCTAGGATCTTGCAGACCGGGGGATTGGCCGCCGGAACGATTTCGACAAGATCAAGTCCCGCTTCATCGGCCGATTGCTGGGCTTGAATAGTCTCCACGACACCACGGTTTTGGCCTTCGGCATCGATCAATTGCACTTCGCGAGCGTGGATTTCACGGTTGATACGCGGCCCGTCCTTCTGCGGAACGGGGGGGGCCTTCATGGGACGGCGAATGGCTTATTCTCCTTATATGGACAAATCGAACCCCGCCGCGCGCGAATCACGGATGATCTTCGCGACGCCTGCCGGACCCGGGTCAAACATCGGTTGATTGTCGCGCGAAGTCAATGAAGGGTAGTGGGCTCTTTTGAATTGCCTTAATCACAAGCTCCTGGAAACCGGATGAATCTTGGCGCATAGTCGCACCATGCCAGAGAACCGCCGCAAGCGCCCCCGCGACCCTGCCCAACTCGCCAAGTTGATGATCGATATTGCCAGCGGCGAGGTCGATGATCGCGAGCCTACTCCAGAGGAAGAGGACAAGGACCCAGCTGCCGTCAACCTTGGCAGACGTGGTGGTCTTAAAGGCGGCAAGAGCCGGGCTCTTAAATTGACCGCCGATCAACGCAGAAAATCAGCCCAGAACGCAGCACGCGCAAGATGGGGTAAAAGCCCCGGTAAATCAGATACTTGACCATCCATCACGTTTATGAATTCTTAAACTTCATAAATAGCTTGCTTTTTGATTGGAATTAACGCATACCGTTCACGGATCGGCGCAATGGCGTTGCAGGCCGCCGATTTTGTGAGGATGCGATGAATAGCAAAATCAAAATCAAACTCGGCGATGCCGAGTTTGAAGCCGAAGGGACCGAAGAATCGGTCAATGCTCAATACGAGCAATTCATAGCGGCTTTAGACCGCAGGAACATTGTGCCCGCACCGGCTGCGGCGATTGCTCCCACATTTGCAGAAAACGGCACGCAACCTAATACTACGCCGTTCGATGATTCCTTAGTGCCCCGCATCTTTGAACTGCGTCAAGACGACGTGGTCACTTTGAAGGTCTTGCCCAAAGGGCCTGACAAAGAATCGGACTTTATATTGCTACTGCTTTACGGATATCGAAAGATGAAAAACGAAGAGTCAGTTCTTGCAACAAAATTGCTATTAGCATCAAAGTATTCTGGCGTCTCGATCTATCGCCCTGCTCACGCTCTTGCTCAATATGATTCGCTTATAATTCGGGGTGGTCAAAAGAAAGGGACGACTTACACTTTGAATAACCAAGGATTGCGTAAGGCAGAGGAGATTGCAGCCCAGATATTCCAGTAGTTTAAAAACAAAGCCGGACGGGTTGCAGCCGTCCGGCTTCTGAAACCAACCGATCTTGTGAGGACGCGATGTTCGCCACCTTTTGGCGGCGCGGTTTCGTGTGCATATTGCCACGACCACCACCAAATTTCAAGGACTAAAATTGGGGTCGGGAATTCCTTTGGAAATCAAAGGGTTTCCGGCCCTGGCCTGTTTATCTTTGGTTTAAATGTATAAAAGTACAATTTCATGTTGACAATGCGAAAGCGCTCACGTATAAGAGTGCTTATGAATAAGCTCTCCCGAGAAGACCGCGCCCGCATCCTTCACCTGCTCTGTGAGGGCAATTCCATTCGTGCCGTAACCCGCCTAACGGGCTCTAGCAAGAAAGGCGTCAGCCGGTTGATGGTCGATGTTGGGCAAGCCGCCGATTGGTATCAGGACCGCGTGTTCCGCAACCTGACATGCAAGCGAATTCAGTGCGATGAAATTTGGGCGTTTGTTCACTGCAAGCAAAAGAACGTCGCGACCGCCAAGAAAGCCCCGGCGGATGCTGGCGACGTTTGGACATGGACCGCGATCGATGCCGATACCAAGCTAATCCCGTCATGGTTCATCGGCGGCCGGGACAGTGACGCCGCTATCATTTTCATGGACGATTTACGGTCGCGTCTCGCGAACCGTGTTCAACTAACGTCAGATGGTCACAAGGCTTATCTTGAGGCCGTCGAAGGCGCGTTCGGCGGCGACGTGGACTATGCGCAGCTTGTAAAGCTCTATGGTTCCACGTCAGAGAGCGCCAAGGGCCGTTACAGCCCGGCTGAATGCATCGGTGCCCGTAAGCAGACGATCGAGGGCAACCCTGATCCGAAGCACGTCAACACATCGTTTGCCGAGCGATCCAATCTCAGCGTTCGTATGCACACGCGCAGATTTACGCGATTGACAAATGGTTTCAGCAAGAAGGTTGAGAACCACGCTCATTCGGTTGCCTTGTTTGCGCTTTATTACAATTTCGTTCGCATCCATAAGACGCTGCGGACCACGCCCGCTATGGCCGCTGGTGTCACCAAACGGCTTTGGGAGATGGGTGATATCGTGGATGTGCTAGAAGCGTGGGAACAATCGTTTACGCATGTTGCGAAGAAAATAATCTAGCCAGGTGCCCAGCTTCAATTTCTGTTAGAAACTTCGCGAGAATTTGAATAGGGCGCTTTGGTTCGGTCTCATCTGCCAAAAAAAGATAATACCCCTTCCCATCGATAGGTAAATCGTCATTCTGTCCGATCTCGGCCTCTCTCCTCGTGATACCGCCGATACATAACATTGTTGCATTGGTGATCGGCATAGCGGCAAAGTATTCGTCCATTGTGATCTCCTGTTGGTGAGGATGGAAATGGCCAAAGGAACGATGAACCAACCACATATAAGCGTGAACAAGCTTGCAGAATTTATTACAGCAAAAGCCGCGCGTCAACGTCAAATCTTAAGAGATCAGAAGTTCCCACAAGCTTACAAGATCACGTATTATAAGGAGGCAACAGAGTCAATATCGGCATGCTTGGCATCAAACCTTGAGAATACATCTATTATAGAAAGGACGATCCAGAGTTTTGAGCAACGATCACCAGAAAAGATAGGAACGCAACGTCGAATTGCATCAAATATTGACGCTCTCGAAACCTTTCAAGCGATGCTTGATGATATTGATTTCAGGGATGCTATGCCAAGTCTCGGCGATCATTCCCCGCCGCGCCTGAGCATTCAAAATATTGATGTGAGCGTGCGACCGGAGATAATCTTGAGCGCGACAGGTAAGAGCGGCGCAACATTGGTTGGCGCTATCAAGCTCCACTTTCCTCGAACGTTTGCGCTTAATGCAGATGCGGGCGGATTCGTTTCCGCAATTTTGCAGGAATATGTAAAAACTTATTTGACAAATAGCGGCACTGCATTTGGTCAATTATGCTATGTGATTGACGTTGGATCAAAGCTCGTCCATCCCGGGGTTAAGGCGACAGTAAGCCGAATGAAGGAAATATCCGCTAATTGCCGCAACATCCACGCCATATGGCCAACAATTTCACAGGATGATTAATGCTACCTTATTCAAAAGAGCCCACTACCCAATGAAGAGATCGCTTGGCGGCTCGCGAAAACGGACTTGCCCCGGCCCTCGCCATCGAACCGGCGCCCGGCACGCCTGAAAGTCTTGCGATCATCGCTCGCCGCCGCGCCGCACATCCACGTAGGCATCGAGGGTTTCAGCACACATGTGCTCGGCCGAAAAACACGTTTCGACATGTTTCTTGGCGCGCAACGAGAGCTTGCAGCCGGCTGTGGCCCCGAGGCTCAAAACACAGGCGATCGCTAGCGCCAGCGCCGCTGCGTTGCCTGGCGGGACGAGAAAGCCGGTGCGCGAGGGCTCCTCGACCATGGGCGGCGCGAGAACGGTTTCAGACGCGGTACCCAGATTGGCGGCAATGACCGGCGTTCCCATGGCCTGGGCCTGGACGGCGGCGTCGCCAAAAGCTCGCGCCTCGGTCGCGGGCACGACAACGATCGCGGCGGCGAGTAGCGCCGCGGGCATATCGCAAGGGCCGGTGCGGTACATAATCCCTTGCAGCCCTTCCGTCGCAATGGCGCGGTCGATGCCGCGGTCAAGCGCGCTGCTTTCGTCCCTGTCGCGGGCAAGGATGAATTTCACCCCGGCGAGGCCGCTTCGCGATAAAAGTCCCGCCGCCTCGATCAGAATTTTGTGGCCGCTACCGGGGCTTGTCTGTGCCGCCAGAAGCACAATTCGCTCATGCGGCGCGACCTTCCAATGCCGCCGCGCGGCCTGAACGCGGGCGGGCGCCACGGCGTCCGGCGTGAAAACTTGGCAATCGAGCCCATGATGAACGACGCGGATTTTTCCCGCCGCCGGGACATGGAGCTTGGCGATGAGGTCCGCGGTGAAGTTTGAATCGGCGAGCACCGCGTCGCCACGCGCCAACACCAAATCATAGCGCAGTGCAATGGGGTTGGAGCTTTGGTCGACAGAGGGAAAAGTGGTGACGAAGGGCGTCTTCGTCAGGCGGGTCGCGCCATAGGCAACCCAGGCCAGTGCGCGCGAGCGCACATGCACGATATCGGCGTTTTCCACCGTGATGAGACGCGCGAGGTGGCGCACGTTCAGGGCCATGGCAAGCGGGTTTTTGGTGCGCGAGGGAAATGGCACGAAGACGCCGCCCTTGGCTTGCAGCTCGCCCTTCATCCGTCCGCCCGCGCAAGCGACGAGCGCGCGCGCGCCTACGGCGTCAAGCGCCGCGGCGATCTCGATCGCCTCGCGTGCGGGGTAGTTGACGTCAAGGCCAGGAATGATTTGAAGCACGGTGACGCCGGCCAGGGGATGCGCGGTCCTGGCCTTGAACGGTAAGCTGAAAAGTTGCGGCATCGGACGAGACGGCGTTCACCAAGCCAGGATGCCAAGATTAAGCCCCGGACTCCTTAATAATCCGGACTCCTTAATAATCATGAAGCGGGCATAGCGGTGAACCGGAACAGACCGCAAACGGGAGTCGTGGCGGATGGAATTGGTTCCCAACACCTCACGGCGAGGAGTGGATCTTCCGCCCGCCGCATTGGTCTGGAAGCATCTCGAAGCGGTCGGCCATGGCCGGGCTCGCCACAGACCTCGTGCTCGCGCTTTTCGCAGGAGCGCTCAAGCGGCGGATCAAGACATGATCCGAAGCACGCGTCAGCCCCATAATTCCCGCGTGGGCGGGTGAACGATCGAGCCTTCGTAAACAAGTCCATCCGGCCGGTCCCGCGCGAGCAGAAGAGGTCCGTCGAGATCGACGAAACGCGCGTGGGCGGTGAGCAGAAGCGCCGGGGCCATGGCGAGCGAGCTTGCAACCATGCAGCCGATCATGAGTTCGAAGCCGAGGTCTTCGGCCTGCTTCACCAGGGCCAACGCCTCGGTCAGCCCCCCCGTCTTGTCGAGCTTGACATTGATCGCGTCGTAGCGCGCGCACAGGGCTTTGAGCCCATTGCGGTCGTGAACGCTCTCGTCGGCGCAAATGGGGATGATATGTTCGATTTTGGCAAGCGCCGCATCCTGGCCGGCCGGAAGCGGCTGCTCGACCAGGGCCACGCCGGCCTTGGCGCAGGCTTCGAGACTGCGTTCGAGACCGGATTCCGCCCAGGCCTCGTTGGCGTCAATGATGAGGGTTGCATCGGGCGCGGCGGCGCGCACCGCGACGAGCCGCGCCGAGTCGCCTTCGCCCGCGAGTTTGATTTTTAGGAGAGGCCACTCGCGCGCAACGGCCGCCGCCTGTGCCATTTCCTCCGGAGTGCCCACCGAAATCGTGAAGGCGGTCGAGACCGGCACCGGCGGTGCGACGCCCGCGAGCACATGCGCCGGAACGCCGCTTTGCTTGGCGGCCAAATCCCACAGCGCGCAGTCGATGGCGTTGCGGGCGGCGCCCGGGGGCAGAAGGGTTTGCAGGAGGCGGCGATCCGCGCCCGCCTCGATCGCGGAACGAACAGAACCCATTTGGGCGAGGACCGAATTGACCGTCTCGCCGTAGCGCGCATAGGGAACGCCTTCGCCGCGCCCGCGAAAGGGGCCGTCCTCGATCGCCGCCACGACGACGACTGCCTCCGTCTTCGCGCCGCGCGAGATGACAAAATTGCCGAGGATAGGAAAGCGTTCGACGGAAACGGCGAGGCGGGGCATGAGCTGGCGACCCCCTGGCATGGCTTTTCAATGATAAAGCCGGAGTAGGCTGACGGCGTCGGGATCCCGCCGCATCGGCGGGCCCGGGAGAAAAAATGTTGCTCCCATGCTTTTCCACGCTTGATATGGAATATTAAAGAGGCCATGCGAAATATCGACGACGGCGAGCGGATCGGTGCATTCGACGATCAGACAATCGCCATGCGCCAGCAGGCAGAGCATCTTGCCAGTCCGCGGCTCCGGCAAGTGACAGTTCAGACCACGCAGATCGAGAACGAGGAACATCCAAATCTCACCGCCGGCGGCGCCTTAAACCTAGCGTAAAGGAAGGTAGCGGATGCGCGCCTCGGTTTCCAGCAAACCGTTGCAGAGTTTCGGACCATGCGGGTGATCGGCCTTGCCGGATGGAGCGGCGCGGGCAAGACGACCTTGATCGTCAAGCTGATCCCTTACTTGCACGAACGCGGCATCGTTGTCTCGACGCTCAAGCACGCGCATCATGCGTTCGATGTCGATCAGCCCGGCAAGGACTCCTATCTCCATCGCGAGGCCGGCGCGCGCGAGGTCCTCGTCGCCTCGTCCCGGCGCTTCGCGCTTATGCATGAATTGCGGGGAGCCGAAGAGCCTGGCCTTGCCGAACTTCTGCGGCGCATGAGTCCGGCCGATCTCATCCTCGTCGAGGGCTATAAGCGCGACGCGCACGCAAAAATCGAGGTTTTCCGCACGGCAAATGGGCAGCCTTTGCTCTACCCGGAGGACCCAACGATCGCCGCGCTCGCGACCGACGCGGTGGATGATCCGCCGTCACATTTGCCGCACGCCCATCTTGACGACATCGCGGCCATCGCGAGCCTGATACTTGCGCTTGCCCGGCCTATCGAGGAAACCGTTTCGCGCCTTGCCAAGGCGTGACGGCGATCCTGCCCTCTTCGTCCCGCCAAACGCACGAAGAATGACAATAATGAGCGAGACCTCGCCCGCCAGCACCGGCCTTCCTCGCCACAGCGCCGTGCGGTTCATCGTGCTGCTGGGCGTCGTCGACTTATTCGCCGACATGACTTATGAAGGCGCGCGCAGCGTCACCGGCCCTTACCTTGGCGTTCTCGGAGCGAGCGCCGCCCTCGTTGGTTTTATCGCGGGATTTGGCGAGTTCCTCGGCTACGCTTTGCGGCTTGTCTCGGGCTATCTCAGTGATCGTACCGGCAGCTATTGGCCAATCACGATTGTTGGCTATGGCATCAATCTTTTGGCCGTGCCGCTCCTTGCGTTGGCCGGCCGCTGGGAGCTTGCGGTTGTCCTGATCGTCGCCGAGCGGGCAGGCAGGGGGATCCGCGTCCCGGCGCGCGACGCGATGCTGTCGCACGCGGGCAGTCAAACCGGGCTCGGCTGGGGATTTGGCCTGCACGGCGCGCTCGATCAGGCGGGCGCCATTCTCGGGCCTCTGATCGTCAGCGCCGCGCTTTATTTAAAAGGCGGCTATCAAGGCGCCTTTGCCATATTGGCGATCCCCGCCGTGCTCACGATGATGTTGCTCTTCGCCGCTCGCCATTTCTATCCGCGTCCGCGCGATCTCGACGTGGCGCCCCCCGATTTGACGGCTGGCCATTTGCCGCGCCGGTTCTGGGTCTACGTCGCCGCCACGGCCTTGATCGCGGCGGGCTATGCCGACTTTCCGTTGATTGCGTTTCATTTCGGCAAGACCGGTTTGATCGCGCCGGTTTGGATCCCCGTGCTTTATTCGCTCGCCATGGCGGCCGACGCGATTGCCGCTCTCCTTCTCGGCCGCCTGTTCGATCGGATTGGCATCGGTGCGATGATCCTTGCCACTTGCGCCTCGGCGCTCAGCGCCCCCCTCGCCTTCCTTGGTGGACCGGCCGCGGCGATGACCGGCATGGTGTTGTGGGGCATCGGCATGGGCGCCCAGGGATCGGTGATGCGCGCGGCTATCGCGCCGCTCGCGCCTGTTTCGCAACGGGGCACCGCCTATGGCATTTTCAACGCCGCCTATGGCCTCGCCTGGTTCGCCGGGAGCAGTTTGCTCGGCGTGCTTTACGACTGGTCCCTGCCGGCGCTCGCCGCTGTCTCCATCGTGCTGCAATGCGCGGCGTTGGCGATTTTATGGCGGGTCTTATACTCGACGCCGGAGAGGCGGGCGACCCCCATGGCTTAGGAGGAAACGCCGCCGGTGCTCTATCTTTGGATCATGCTGGGAAGCGCCCTTGGCGGCGCCGCGCTACCCGCCCCTGGTCATGTTCAAGATCGTCCTTCTATAGCAATGGTACAATCTGTCCGATCCGCAAGCCGAGGAAGCCGTGCGCGACCGGCTATCGTTTCGCCGCTTCTGCGGCATTCCGCTCGATCAGGAGACACCGGACCATTCCTCGATGTGACGGTTCCGGCAGACGATTGATATTGATTTATTTTTGGTATTATTTAGGGGAATTATACGCTTGACTCTTATTTAGCGGTATGTATACATAACGATATCTGTAATTTGAGAGAAAAACTTAGTTTTAACGTTCGCTATGTTCTGTATTTATAATATACAATTATTTTATTTAGTATTTTTGAACAATAATCAAACCAAATACAAAAAGTTATAAAACAACTTTATTGTGACTAAATATAAAATGATATCGAAAAGGAGTATGAAAATGGTTTTTGGTCTTAGCTCTTTCACCGCGCTTGGGGAAAATAAAGTGACGCGTGCCTTGATTACCATGAGCTATTGGCTAAGCCTTGTCGCAACGCCGGTATCGATGGTGGGATTGGCCGAGACTATTGTCGTTTTCCTCAAAATAGATCCCGCCATAGCAGGTACCTGCCCGGCGAGCGGGATTTCTTCGTCGTCAGGTGCGATCAATCTCAACTCCAACTGCCAGGTCGCTGGCGACATCAACCTGTCGGGAACGGCTTCGCTGACGATGACAGATGCTGTGCTGACTGTTCAAGGCAATATTGTGCTGAATGATCAAGCTGTGCTGATGGTCACGAACGGCGGGCTGACCATTCCACAAACCGATTATTTTCAAAACTGGATGAATTTAAATAATAATTCTCAAATGATAATAAAAAAGTCTTCTTTTGTTACTAATGCAACTTCAAATAAAAGCTTAGGTATGTTTTTGAAAGCGTATGATTCTTCTGTTTTAACTTTCGAAGAGTCAACATTGTTGACGAGAGGAAGCTGGCTCATTACACACTTTTACGATCAAGCCAAGCTGACTGTCAACAATTCCTTAAACCTCCCGACTGAAATTTACCCGTTTGACTCTTCTCAGATTTCGGTGTCGAACTCAGAGTTCGCCAGTCTCTGGCTCGATTTTGTACCTGGGAGCATTGGCACCGTGAATGTGCCGCAGGGTGATGCGCAAGGGAAGTTCGACTTTGATTTTGGCAAAAGCCCCGGATTCGATTACTCCATACATATCAGTGCCAGTCACGCCCGGCTAGGACTGAGCTCACATCCGAATTCAAGCATGACCGTGAATGGTAATGGCGCGTCGGGCACGAATGATATTGGTTTGGCGTTTGCATATGGCGTCTACAACAATACAGGCCCGGTCACCATCGATGGGTTGAATGTCGGCAGCGATGTGACACGGAAATTCTCGGACTCAGGGCGGACTCTCTCTTTAAATCATGTCAATTTAAATCCGTTTTCCTGGCAAGTGTATGTCATGCAAAGCAATGGATATCCAGTCACGGTCACTAGGTCTAAAATTAACGAGGTCGGGGCTCTTGCCAATGGACTAGTGAACGTTTCAAACAGCGTTCTGCAGCTTGCGGTACTGGAGGCCGAGGGTCCCGGTTCACGAGTTCAACGTTTCGGGCACGCACATTTGGTCTCAAGCCATTATAGCCCAAAATGGTGGCCGGGTAAGCATCACCAATAGCCAAATTCATGGGAACCATATTTCGTCGGTGGGGTCTGGTTCCAGCATCGGCATGTCGAATGTGGGGGAAAATCGAAACGCCTCGGTGTCCTTTTCGTGCGCGCCAGCGCCTGGTACCCGGTATCCACCGAATACGAACGGCGTACCCCTCTGCAATCCCTTCAACCCGTTGGGTCAATGCTCGCAAGTGAGCACTCAGGGTGGCGGAGTGGTTACCGGTACGCCGGCTTGCAATTGATCGCTAGAATGATTGGGAGGAGAACCAGCCCCTCGCCCTTCGAGATGCTTGCTTTGCGAATCCTCTGCAGTCGCCCGCTTCCATTGCGTCTGCTCAGGGTGAAGGCTGAGGCTGGGACTCAACTCCATCGCGGAAATGAACGACCGTTAATAAATTCGCAGCTTGCCATTCATCCGACGGCGGCGACTGGGGCGTGGCGGATGCGGCCCTGTCATGGATTTACAGGCCTGCGGCGGCGCAAGCTCCGCTTGCGTCATTTTTTCTATATACCAGACCGTGTGGAAAGTCGCATCAATCGGATTCCCTTGCGGCCTGCGCCGCGCTAGAATCTGACATGACTCACATTTCCGGATTCGAACGTTCGCAACTTCTGTTGTTGCCAGAGGCGATCGACGATTATGTCGTCGCCGACAATCCCGTTCGGTTCATCGACGCCTTCGTTGATGGGCTCGACCTCGCGGCAGCCGGGTTCAAACGCGTCACGCCGAAGGTGACGGGCCGCCCCGGCTATGCGCCGGGCGATCTGCTCAAACTCTACATCTACGGCTATCTCAACCGCGTGCGGTCAAGCCGGCGGCTTGAGGCCGAATGCCACCGCAACATCGAGATCATCTGGCTGTTGCGAACCTTGAAGCCAGACTTCAAGACCATCGCCGACTTCCGGAGCGACAATCGAGCCGCCTTCCGCGCCGTGTTCCGCCAGTTCACGTTGCTGTGCCGGGAACTCAATCTTTTCGGCCGCGAGCTGCTGGCGGTGGATGGCACGCGCATCAAGGCGGTCAACAACAAGGACCGCAACTTTACGAAGAACTCGCTGGAGAAGTTCATCAAGGCGGTGGACAAGCGTCTGGACGAATATTTGCGGCGGCTCGACGAGAGCGATGCCGAGGAAGCCGCGAGCGACGGCTCGCGCACCAAAAACCTCGCGGAAAAGATCGAGGCGCTGCGCGAGAAGCGCGGGCGATACGGGGTGCTGCTGACGGAACTGGAGCAGAGCGGCGAGAGCCAGATATCGCTGACCGATCCCGACAGCCGCGCGATGGCCGCTCATACCAAGGTCGCCGTCGGCTACAATATCCAGGTCGCCGTCGACGCGAAGCACAAGATGATCGTCGACCAGGAAGTGACCAATCAGGTCGTCGACATGGGCCTGTTGACGCAAACCGCCGAACCGGCCCGCGCCATCCTTGCGGTTGAGACGATCGATGTCGTCGCCGATCGCGGCTACTTCAAGATCGAGGACATCGAGGCCTGCGAGAAGGCGGGGATGACGCCGTATGTTCCCAAGCCGCAACGGGGATCATCGGTAAGCAATGGCTTTTTCCGCAAGGATGAGTTCCGCTACGACGCGGAGTGCAACGCCTTCATCTGTCCGGCTGGCCAGGTCCTGTCGACGCGCTATGAAAGCAAGCTGCGGGAACTGACGAAGATCGATTACAGCAATCGGGCGGCGTGTCTCGTTTGCGCGATCAAGTCGCGCTGCACCAAGGACTATCGCAAGGTCTCGCGTCTGGAAAACGAGGCGGTGCTCGACCGCATGGCGGCGCGACTGAAAGCGCGACCGGAAATTTTCGACCGGCGGCGCGAGATGGTCGAGCATCCCTTCGGCTCGATCAAGCAATGGATGAACCAGAGCGCCTTTCTGATGAAGGGCCTCGACAATGTCCGCGCCGAGTTCAGTCTGACCGCGCTCGTCTATAATTTGCGGCGGGCGCTCAACATCCTCGGCGTCGAGGCGATGATGGCGGCCGCCCGGGGATGACAGGAGGCGCGATATTGGCCGGACCGATCCACCTGGACGACGATCGCGGCATCACAGAGGGCACCTTGCACCAGAATGCTCAAACATCGCTGAAAGGAGCTTCCGTGATTTGTCACCGCTCAGACGGAGCCGTTTCCACACGGTCTGATACTTTTGCGCAAGGCAATCGGTGCTGGCCGGGAAGAATTGGCGCGCGAATTGCTTGTTTCGAGGGGGAGATGACTACAAACACGACCGGCAAAATTGACACAACCGCCGCCGCGAGCGGCGGAATTCTCAGCCGCGAAAGAATCGTCGCCAAGGCAGGTTTCAACCGCTGGCTGGTGCCCCCCGCCGCGCTCGCCATTCATTTGTGCATTGGCATGGCCTATGGATTCAGCGTTTTCTGGTTGCCATTGTCACGTTCGGTTGGGACCGCGATCGGCGCCAAGGTACCGGCCTGCGCGGGCGCCGCGACGACATTCTGGGACAAGACCCTCGGCACGCTCACCGCGCTGACGGCGACGAATTGCGAATGGACGCAGTTCGATCTCGGCTGGATGTTCACGCTTTTTTTCGTTGTGCTCGGCTCGTCGGCCGCGATCTGGGGCGGCTGGCTCGAGCATGCCGGGCCGCGCAAGGCGGGCGTTTACGCGGCGCTCTGCTGGTGCGGCGGCCTGATGATATCGGCGATCGGGGTCGGAACGCATCAGCTCTGGATGCTTTGGATCGGCTCGGGCGTGATCGGCGGGATTGGGCTTGGCCTTGGCTATATTTCCCCGGTCTCGACGCTCGTCAAATGGTTCCCCGACCGGCGCGGCATGGCGACCGGCATGGCGATCATGGGGTTTGGCGGCGGCGCGATGATCGGCTCGCCTCTCGCCAATCTGCTCATGAACCATTTCAAGACTCCGGTTTCGGTCGGCGTGTGGCAAACCTTTGTCGTCCTTGGGCTCGGCTATTTCGTCTACATGATCGCTGGCGCCTTCAGCTACCGGGTGCCGCCGGAGGGATGGAGGCCGGAGGGCTGGACGCCGCCCGCCACACAAAAGGCCATGGTCACGACAAAAAACGTCGATCTGAAAGACGCGCACAAGACGCCGCAATTCTGGTTGATCTGGGCAGTCCTTTGTCTCAACGTCTCGGCTGGCATCGGGATCATCGGCGCGGCGTCGCCAATGTTGCAGGGGACATTCGGTGGGACCCTGTTCCGTGATCCTTCGATCGGTTTCACGCAGTTCTCCGACGCCCAAAAGATGTTGGCCGCCGAGATCGGGGGCGGATTCGTCGGGCTCTTCTCGTTGTTCAACATCGGCGGCAGGTTTTTTTGGGCAACGCTTTCCGATCCGATCGGCCGCAAGACGACCTATTTTATCTTCTTCGTGCTCGGCGTGCTTTGTTACGCCGTCGCGCCCGCTCTCGCGGGCATGAAGGCGGTCGTGGTTTTCGCGGCCGCGTTTTGCATCATCGCCTCGATGTACGGCGGCGGATTTGCCACCGTGCCGGCCTATCTTGCGGACATATTCGGCGCGCGATATGTCGGCGCAATCCATGGCCGTTTGCTTACCGCATGGTCAACGGCGGGAATCGCCGGTCCGGTGATTGTCAATTACCTGCATGACACACGCGTGGCCCAAGGCGTTCCGCACGATGATGTCTACGATCTGATATTTTATGTTCTTGCCTGCCTCCTGGTCGCGGGATTCATTTGCAATGCGCTGATCCGGCCGGTTCACGCGAAGTGGCATATAGAGGAAGAAGACGGCATAAATTCCGCGGCGCGCGGCCGGGCTCTTGGGTCGAAGGGCGCCTATGGAATTGGCCGCGGCGGTCCCGACGCCCAGGCGTTCCTCGCTTGGGGGGCGGTTGGAATTCCACTCGCTTGGGGCGTGTGGAAGACCCTCGAAAACGCCGCGAAAATTTTTCAATAAGCGGCACAAGCGGGCCCGCGAAGGGCGTGGCTATAGGTGGGAATCTCCTGACGCGTTGGCGCTGCCCGAGCCCGCCGATTGTGCGTCAAGCAATGCCAAATCCTTTTTGCTCGCGTGAATTTCCCGTACGAGATGAAGCAGGACCGCGCGGCTGTGGCCGCTCGCCGAATTACGCGTTGCGGAAAGCGTCTTTTCGGCGCGTTCGAGGCGCGCTTCGATTTCCTCGCGGCTTGCTTTGCGTCCTTGCGGCATGCGGCTTCCCCGTAAATTCGTTTGGGCCGCCAACTCAAGGCCACCCGGTTTTGCGAGAACATACGAAACTTGCGGCGGCAGTACGGCGACGCTTCCGGGGTTCCAAGTGAACCCCCGGTCGCAATCACGATCGCGCCATGAGTTCGACGGCTAGACCGTAAATCCGCAACCGGGTGGACTCTGGCATCGCGGCGAGGGTTTCGAGATAGACCTGACCGGCACGGCACATTTTTGCGTCGCCGATGGGTGGATTGCCGGCCTTGCCGTCGAGAAGCGCTTCGATTTCCGGGGTATCGAGACCTTTCGCGCGCAATGCCTTTTCGAGCGCGTCGAAATCCGTCCCAGTTGGTGCCGGCCTCTCGATCCGCTTGATTTCGCCATCATGGATGGCGTCGATGCCAGCAATTGCCATGGCGGCGACAAGACCACGATTTTGCGCCGAAAATTCAAAAAAGCCGGGGCTCTCGCCGCCATGGAGAAAATTGACGCATAGGCGCGGATTCTTCGCCGCGAGCGCTTGCAACATGGCGAAATGCAATTCAAAAATATGTTCCAGGGCCTGCCTGCCGGCTTTGATTGCCAGAATCCCGCGCGAAAGGCGCAAGGAGCGGGCGGCTTCCGCCATAATCAGATCGGCGCTTGCAATCTCGCCGCTTGCGGCGGAACGCTGGGCAAAGGCCGCGAGAAAAGACTCATATTCCGAAGGAAAAACAGTTTTCAGGCGGTCGAAGAAAGCTGCGTATTCTGGCGCCGTTTTGAGCTTTTCCTCAACCGCGCGCCGGGCGGCGTCGATTTCATAAGGTGACGTCCACGGCTCGCCCGGCCGCGTAGACGCCGTTGCGATCAAGGGCGCGGACGATGTTTCCGGGCGGAGCGCCTTTTCCAGAAGGGCCGCGCCGGTAACTATCCCGGCAAGGGCGGCAAGGCCCAACAGCACGAGCCGCAAAATATTCACGCGCGCGGTCTCCCATGCAGGATTACTTGAACGCAAACCCTGACTTTTGCCCAAAACGGCGGCAACCGGCAAGTCCTCTGCCAACTTGATAGCGGAGTCATCATCCGTCACATCATGGGTTAAGGCCGTCCGGCGGTGTCCTTTAAACTGCCAGTGATTCAACGAATTGACGATTGACATGTCCGCACATGTACGAGGTTGGTTGTGGGAAACCGCACATAATTGTCAGACCGATTAACAATTTTTCAACGGCGACGTACAAAAAAGCGAAAGCCGCCAGCGGGGCAAACGCATGACGGCTTCTTGATCATCAATCCGAAGGAGCGGACGATGACCCAACAGGAATCTACCACGTCCGCGCCGCGTCCCGCAAGGCGCCTTCCGACAACGAGAAATTCCAACAGGCTTACGGCGCGATCCGTGGCAACCGCCAAACCTGGCCGCCACTGCGACGGGCGCGGGCTTTATATGGCAGTTTCGGACAGCGGCGCGAAAAAGTGGGTCCTTAGATTTACATTCAACCACCGGGTTACCGAAATGGGGCTCGGCAATGCCGATGTTCCGCTGGCACAAGCCCGCGACAAAGCGGCCGAGGCCAGAACGCTTATCGCGGCCGGCACTAATCCGATACTTGCGAAGCGCGAAGCCAGGCGGGCGGCCGGCGGCAAACGCCCATTCGGCCAATGCGCCAACGCTCTGCTTGCGGCTAAGTCATCCGAGTGGCGTAACGAAAAGCACCGGAGCCAATGGCGCACGACACTCGAAACCTACGCCGCGCCGCTATGGGGCCTGCCCGTCGACGAAGTGGCCACGGAGGCCGTTCTGAGCGTTTTGCGGCCGGTCTGGCAGCGAGCCCCCGAAACCGCTTCCAGGCTCCGCGGCCGGATCGAGGCGGTGCTCGACTTTGCAAAAGCGCACGGCTGGCGTTCCAGTGAGAACCCGGCGGCCTGGCGCGGCCATCTCGCCCTTGCATGATCGCTGATCCCGAATCTGATTAGATTTCGGGCTGACCGTTGGGGGGTGGCCACCCCCCGACGGTCAGGCGGGCGGGATCGTGCAGCCCTAGGCTTGGCACCGTGGATGAGCTTGATCCGTCCGCCCTTCGCGCCTGTCCTGAACAGATGAAGGGGAGCAAGTCCCGCATGCAAGGCAAGGGTTCGCCAGAACGAAGCGCGGCAACGCAAGTCTACGCCGGAATTGACGTCTGTAAAGCTAGGCTTGACGTCTTTGTCCATCCGATTGGCCAAAAGCTCACCGTCGGCAATGATCCGGCCGGCCTCAAGCGATTGAAAAAATCGCTGGCCGCCTATCAAGTCGTGCTTGTCGTCATGGAGGCGACAGGCAAGTTTCACCGCGAGGCTCACCGCAATCTCAGCGCCGGGGGCTTTGCGGTCGCGGTCGTCATCCGTTGCGTTCGCGTCTGTTTGCCGAGGCCATCGGCGCCCTGGCCAAGACCGATACCGTCGACGCGCGCATGCTCGCGATCCTGGGCGAGAGCCTCGGCCCCGGCATCACCCCGCCGCCGTCCGGCCTCGTCGAGATCCTGCAGGAACTCGTGCATGGCCGCGATGCCGCCGTCACCGCGCGGACCGCCATTCTCAACCGCCTCGGCACGAGCAAGGCCAAGCGGCTGATCCTGGAGCTCAAACGCCAGCTCAAGGCCGTCAAGATAGCGATCGCCAACCTCGATATCGAGATCAAGCGCCTGATCGCCGGCGATCCCGTCCTCGCCAGGCGTCTTGATGTTCTCACCTCGATTCCCGGTGTCGGACCTGTCGCCGCGATCGCACTGATCGTCGGATTGCACGAGATCGGCGCCTTGTCGGCCAAGCAAGCCGCCATGATCGCGGGCCTCGCGCCGGTCGCCCGCGACAGTGGTGAACACAATGGCCCGCGTCACATCAGAGGTGGACGCGCTGATGTGCGCAAAGCCTTGTACATGGCCGCCGTCTCCGCGGCCCGCTTCAACCCAGCGCTCAAACTGTTCTACAGCCGTCTCATCGCCGCCGGTAAAAAGCCAAAGGTCGCCCTCACCGCGGTCATGCGCAAGCTCGTCGTTCTCGCCAACACGCTCCTTCGAGAGGACCGGCCTTGGCAGCCAAATCATCCTTGACTTCCATCACAGATGCTCATTCTCAAGCCGCCCGGAGCCACGACTAGGGTTGACCCAGTTAGTGGCCAGAGTGGCTCCACAGCAAACCTCAATCAAACCTTTACCGCCACGCAAGGAGATTTTTGCACGGAAGGGCCTTTCCCGGCGGACCCGGCTAAAACAAACGCGGGGATCGGCGTCTTATTCTGGGGCACGGACTATTCGAACTACTGGGGAGCAACCGCTTATGCCGACGGCGCAGTCTGGCTCAGCAAATTGGCCAACAACCAATGGTCCACGATTTTTTCGACGCCGCCGAACAGTAACCTCGTCAAGACCGGCCCCACGGACGTGAACTCCGTGCGAGCGGTCGTCAAGAATGGGACGATCACGATCATCGTGAACGGGAAAACGGTCAGGAGCGTCCGCGCTCAAATGCCGGGCGGCGATCTCAAATTCGGGTTCAAGCGTTCGTTCATGAATGCATCGAGCCAGCCGGTTGTGTTCACCGTCGGCCCCTACAAGGTGACCGCCCTGGAGTGAGGCAAAACCGCCGGCCGCTGTCATAGAAGCGTCCTGGCTCCGGGACTCGCCAAAAGCCGGAGGAGTTCCGCTCGCACGTCGCCGGGATCGCGCAGGTTATAACGCGCCTCCGTGGCGGCCTCCGCAGGTCCTACCCGCACCGACACCCCGCCTTGCGCATTGACGAACGAAAACCCGCTTTCGTCGGTCAAATCGTCGCCGATAAAGACCGGCTTGCGGCCGGAAAAAGGCGGGGTTGCAAGCAAGGTGGCAATGCCGCGTCCCTTATCGTGGTGTGCTTGCTTGAGTTCGGCGACGGCCGCGGGAAAAATGAGCGGCGCGAAAATGCGATCGATGTCCTTTATCGCGCGCCCGCTGACAAGGGCAAGCACGTCCCGTGCGGCACCAACAAGCCCGGCAAGCAGTGTCCTCAAACCTTCATACGCGACAACATCCTCGGGGCGTGGCATAATATCGAGAAGCGTGCCATCAGCATCGAGGAAATAGGCGCAGGAGCAAAGAGGCGCTATCCTTGCGAGATCGCCAGGCCGCAGGGAGATGGAGGCGGCGGCCAAGACCCTTACCAAGCCCCGGTGTTGGGCATGGACGCCCACGGCTCGCGCGCAGACAAGGGCGCGCCCTTTTGCAAAAGCTCGATTGAAATATTGTCCGGCGACCGGATAAAGGCCATTGCGCCGTCGCGCGGAGGGCGGTTGATGGTGACGCCGGCCTTCATGAGCCTGTCGCATATTGCGTAAATATCCTCGACGGCATAGGCCAGATGCCCGAAGTTGCGGCCGCCTTGATAGACTTCCTTGTCCCAATTATGGGTTAGTTCGACGAGCGGCGCCTTGAATTTCGTGGCGCGCTCCACATCCCCCGGCGCGGCGAGAAATACCAGAGTGTAACGGCCGGTTTCATTTACGGTTCGCCGCGTTTCGACGAGCCCGAGCTTAGTGACGAAGAAATCGAGCGATAGCTTAAGATCCGTGACGCGGACCATTGTATGCAGATATTCCATGATCATGTCCCGTGATGCCGCTTGGCGTGATCGCCGTCCGGCCCAACCGGCCAGCTGGCCGAACAACCGTGAGCCAAACATGCGCTTTTCCTATTATCTGACATATCCTTTTAGGCTGCCAATTTTTAGGTGGGCGCAATGAGCGCTCGGGCTGAGGGCCACGTCAGTAGGCTTCCCGGCCGGCGGGAAATTTTACAATCGGAAGAGGAGCTTGATCTCGCAATCCTCCCCCTTGGCACTGCGTTCGATGCGGTCGGCATGCAGACCAGAAAGATAGCCGGTAAGACCACTGACAAAGCTCTGCTCTTCTACCATTTCCTTCTTTGGACGAGCGTCCGGCAGCGCCGGCAGATTGCCCGTGTAGCGCAGCGTCACCAAAATGTCGAAGGAGTTGCTGCCCACGCGGATTTCCACTGGCCCGTGGGCGTTGGCTACAACGTATTCGATGGCCATGTCGACCACGGAACGCACCCGCGCCGCGTCTTCCCCCGGGACCTTCCATTCCCTGGCCTGCTTCTCGAAGAAGTCATCGAAGGATCGGGGTGTGGCCGGCGTGGAATCCGCCCCAAGCCGCAATTGGCTGTAACGCCATGTGCCGAGCAAAAAGATGGCATTGAGCGGGACGGAAACGACCACTGCCATGGAAATGACCGAACTTGTGAACTGGTGCGTCCAGCTGGGAAGGGATCGGTAGAAATCCATAAAAATCGGCACAGTAATCGCCGCCAAGATCGAGAAGCCGATGACGAGCGTGGCGCGCAGCGTGATCGGCCGGCTAGCCACAATCTGGATGCCTGCGACAAACATCAACGCGCCATTGAAGAACAACGCCGCAGCCATCACTGGGCGTGGCATGTTCACAATGAGACCCGCAAATTTCGGCAGGCAAGACAGCACCACCAGCCAGCCGGCGATGGACCAGGCGATAACCCGACTCGACGCGCCAGTGGTTTTTTCGACGCTCACCAGGCTCGGACTAGCGCTCATGCCCGGAGCCCCTAATAATCCACCCACGGCACAGCCCACCCCGTCGGCCCGAACACCGGCCTCGATGTTTTTCATATCGGGACGGCGCCACGCCGTGTCGTTCATCTGCTGACAGGTCGTCAACACACCGATCACCCGCAGGCCCGAGGCAAGTCCGGCGATGGCGAAAGGCGTCACGAACGATGGCTCGAATGCGAAAGATAGAAATCTCGGATCGGGAAGGGCGAAAAACGGCGATGCCGCATAATCGGTGAAAAAGCTTTGCGGATAGATGCGAAAAATCGCCGTGGCGGCATATCCGACCAGGATCCCGATGAGAGAGCAGAGCAGCCTGGGTAATCCCTTGGCCCAGATCCCAAGGATGGTCATGGCGCCGACGGCGCATGCGGCAGTAATGAATGATGCGCTGCTCCGCGCGCTGTGCTCGGCGTTATGCTGGAACAGCACGTCCGCGGCGATCGTCCCTAGTTCTATTCCGACGGCGATGATGACTACGCCCGAAACCACGGCTGGGAATAGTTTTCGCATCCGATTGATCAGGGACGCCACCGCAATCTCACAGGCACCAGCGAACATCACCATGCCGCAGACTGCCGGAAAGCCGACAGACGCGGCCGCAGCAATGCTCGAAGGGAGATAGATTGCCGAGACGACCGGGGGACAGAGATATCCCGAACCAACCGGTCCCACCCGCAAGCTTTGCAGAATGGTCAAGAAGGCAACCGCAATCATGGCCAGTGCGATGGCGCTCTGCGCGTCGTGGTGCGGCAATTTGGCGGCTTCCGCGACCAGCGCCACCATCACCAAATAGGGGCAGATGACGGCGACGTGCTGGAAACCGAGGGCCAAGAGCTGGGGCCACGGCGGTTTCTCGTCCAGCGCATAAATCAGTTCGCTCGGTCGTTCCGACATGCCATTTTCCTCTAGCAAACCACCTCTTCAAGCACTTGTTGGAAGGCTTTAAGATTGTATAGCACGAAACAGCGGTCTTGCCGCTCCTCGCCAGGGTCTGATAGATCCTTGGCCAGAGCAAACGCCTGCGGACCGAACGGGAAGCGATGAACGGGGCACACCGGCTGAAGGAGAGGGCGGCGCTTGCCTCGATCGCGGTGAGCGCGCTGATGACGGCGGCAAAATTCGCCGCCGGGCTTGCCTCGAGCTCGCTCGCGATCCTCTCCGAGGCTGGCCATAATCTCGCCGACGTGGCAACGACCATCCTCACCTATTTCGCTATACGGATCGGGAACAAGCCCGCCGACGAGGATCATCAATTCGGCCATGCCAAGATAGAGTCATTGGCGGCTTTGCTCGAAACCGGTTTCTTGTTTGCGCTCGCCGTCTACATACTGATCGAGGCGATCAAGCGGCTTGCGGGTCACGCCACAATAATCGATGCCAATCCTTTCGCCTTCGGGGTTTTGATTGCCTCGATCGTCGTGGATCTGGTGCGTTGGCGGTCGCTGAAGCGGATCGCCGCGACGACGAAAAGCGATGCGCTCGCCGCCGACGCGCTGCATTTTTCAAGCGATATGGTAAGCTCCGCCCTGGCGCTCTGCGGGATCGCCGCAGCGCGTTACGGCTATCCGCAAGGCGACACCTTGGCGGCCTTGGGGCTTGCGCTTTTCATCGCGGTCGCGGGCTTTCAGATCGGCCGGCGCACCGTCAATACGCTCGTTGACGCGGCGCCGAAGGGCCTTGCCTCGCAAATCAGATCGATCGCGCAAACCGTTCCGGGCGTGGTCAAGGTCGAGACGCTCCGGCTGCGCCCAGCCGGAGCCGAGGTGTTCGGCGACATTGCGATCACCGTGTCGCGGACCTTACCGCTCGAAAACGCCGCCGCGATCGAGGCGAATGTCGCGGACGCGATCGCGGCCGAGCATCCCGAAGTCGCCGTCACGGTCGTGGCGCAGCCGATCGCCCTCGACAACGAAACGATGCTCGAACGCGTTCTTCTGATCGCGGCCAAACGCCGCGTTCCGGTTCATCACGTGACCATCCAGGAAATCGACGGGCGGACTGCGATCAGTTTCGACGTCGAACTCGACGGCCGCATGACGCATGGCAATGCGCATGAGATCGTCTCCGGACTGGAGAGCGAGATCGGCCGCGAACTCGGCCCCGGCATTGAAGTCGAGACCCACATCGAGCCGTTGGAGCCTCGCCCATTGCGAGGTCAGGATGCGCCGCCGGCGACGCGCGCGGAAATCGCCCATGCCCTCGCGAAAAGGGTGTCCGGAACAGGACCAATTCGCGATGTGCACAGCGTCCGGGTGAGGACGACGCCGGACGGTTTGGTCGTCAATTACCATTGCCTGGTCAGCCCTTACCTCAGCGTCGACGAAGTGCACGAACATGTCGACGAGCTCGACCGGAAAATGCGCGCCGCGTTCACCGATATCGTCAGAATCGTCGGCCACGCCGAGCCGTTGCGCACATGAGCGAAGATCCCCCCGCTTCGCTCCCGCCCGTTGCCATGCTCGCCTCCTTGTTGCGGGCACGCCGATTCGCGGGTTTGTTCTGGTGCCAGTTTTTTTCGGTCTTCAACGATAATTTCGTGCGCAACATGCTCGCCATGCTGATCCTGTTCCGGCTCGGCGAAACCGAGGCGGGCCCGTTGATCACCCTCGCGGTTGGCACTTTCATGGCTCCCTCGCTTTTTCTCTCCGGGCTTGGCGGCGAAATGGCGGATGCACAGGACAAGGCGTGGCTTGCGCGGCGTCTCAAATTTGCGGAAATGTTTGTTCAGGCTATCGCAGCATCGGGTCTCGCTCTTGCCTCGTTGCCGCTGCTTTATTCGGCTGTGTTTGGGCTCGGCGTCATCTCGGCTTTGTTCGGCCCGATCAAATACGGCATCCTTCCCGACCTTCTGGCGAAAGAGGAACTCCTGGCCGGCAACGCCCTCGTCGAGGCGGCAACCTTCATCGCCATTTTTTTGGGCCTGATCGCGGGCGGCCTGTCTGTCACGGGACGCACACCGGGAGGCACCGTCCTCCAGCTCATGGCCATCGCCATCGCCTGCTTCGCCGCCAGTCTCTTTATTCCGCCGACAAGGTGCGCCGCGCCTGGTCTTCGCGCGAATTACAATGTCTTCGCGTCGACATGGGCGTTCCTTCGCGAAATCGCGCATGATCCAATCCTCTGGACACGGAGCGTGGCGGTCTCTTGGTTCTGGATGAGCGGCGCGGTGGCCATTTCGCTGGTGCCTGTCTTGGTCCGCAACAAGACCGGCGGCGGCATCGAGGTCGAGACGGCGTTGACCGCGTTGTTCGCGCTCGGCATCGGGACCGGCGCGCTTGCTGCGGCGGTGATCGCGCGCGGGCGCATTTACCTGAAGCCGGTCCCTTTCGCCGCGCTTGGCATGGCGGCTTTTCTGATGGATCTCGGCGCGGCGACATTCTTCCTTCCGGTGGCGACGGCGTACGTGGGGCTTGCCGAATTCTTTTCATCAGTGGCCGGTATCCGCATCGCCTGCGATGTCGTGGGCCTCGCCATCTCCGGCGCGCTTTTCGTCGTCCCCTTGTTTACCGCGATCCAGGCCGATGCTCCCAAGGAAAGACGCGCCAGAATTGTCGGCGGCGTGAATATTTTGAACTCGGTTTTCATGGTTTTGGGGACGCTCGCGACCGCCATGCTGCAAAGCTCACATGTTGGCGTGAGCGAGCCGGTGCTCCTCGCCGTGCTCGGTGTTTTGAATCTCGGCGCGGCTTTTTATGTGCGTAAGTCCGCGGCCCAAAGCGAGCCCTGACGGCCTCGTGCCAGGGCGCGAACTTCGGGTATGGGTGATATTCGGAATGCGCGCGGTTTTGAAACGACCGCCGCCCTGGCTGGGAAGCCGATACCCGCCGAACGTGAAATCGCCATTGCGGTCGCTTGAAGGCGGTCTGAACGCGCCTGCAATCCCCAGCCTTGGGAGCATGGCAAACGATCGGAAGTTGCTCCAATCTAAACGGGGCGGCCTTACCTTCCTCTGGCCAACCTTCGTGCTGACTGGAGGTCGCCCGTAATTGGGCTTAAACTCTTCGGCGCCATTCAGACCAATCCACGATTTTGGAGGGAACGATCTCAACTGCCGCACCAGGATCGAGATTCTCAAGTAGGCCAACGAGGTTCAGACCCGGGTGGCGTGCATTTGGCACGATCAGAGCATCAAACCCAAGGAACTGAGCGGCTGCGGCGATAGCCTGCGTCGCTGAATAGTCGTACTTTTCATACCGTGCAGTATTCACGCCGAGCGTTTGGAAAGTCTGCAAGTTCGGAAGGGGGACGGCGCGCTCGGCGTGAATTGTTAGCGTGTGCAGCTCGTGAACGAGCCTGCTCGGCCAGATGGGTTCCAGCGAGAGGCGGTGCCCGATTTCAGCGAGTGCGCCGTCGCGTTCCAGACTGGTGTAAAGCACCTCGAATTCGCCTGGAGGGCTCCAGCGTCCATTCGCGGCGTATCCTCTCGCCGGGTCTCGGCCGCCGCGCGTGACGCGCCATACTTGGCCGTCGAACCGTTGCGCGCCTATAGCTTCAAGGGCGTCGAGAACATCCTTATCGTGAACGCGCCGGCCCCGATCGCCCATCTCAGGTGTAGGAACCCTGTTCCAGGCTCTCGATAACTTCCAGCACCTTGTCGGTTCGTCCGTCGTGGATCAGATCGATGCCACGTTCCCCACCAAGGAGACGATGTTTCGCGTAGAGCCAAACCCGCGTTTCTTCGGGGGTGTAAAGCTCTGATAGCCGGTCTACCACATATCTCAGGTCGGAGATGATCAGCTGCGTCTTCGGGTGCGGAAGCGCGGCTCCTGACGTCCATCGAGACACGGTCGCGGGCGAAACAGCTGCGATGTTGGCTACGTCCACGCCTTTCAGCCCACCTCGCTCTCGAAGGGTGACGATGATTTGTGCGACGGCGCTAGAGCGGGTCCCGAATAGACAGAATCGGAAGGGGGATTCCCGAATCGGCGGAATCGTGATTCACCATGTTGGCTGGAATGGAGGCCGGCATGGATGGCAAAACCCTATTCGCAGGATTTACGTGACCGCCTGGTGCGGGCTGTACTGGCAGGTCAGTCTCGGCGCAAGGCGGCGCGCAGCTTTGATGTCAGTGCGAGCTGCGTGATCAAGCTCATGCAGCAGTTTGAGATAACAGGCGGTTGTCTGCCGCGAAAGTTTGGCGGCCATAAGCGGCACGCGCTGGCTGCGCATGAAGATAAGGTGCGGGCGTTGGTGGCGGTGCAGCCCGAGCTGACGATCACGGAGCTGTGGAGCAAGCTGACGACGCTCGAGATCAAAGTCGGGCGGTCCGCCGTTGGGCGTTTTTTGCGGCATCTGCAATTGACCTTTAAAAAAAACTCTGCACGCCGCCGAACAAGAAAGAGCGGATGTCCGGGCCGCACGTCTCGCTTGGCGCGATAAGCAGAAAAGTCTTGATCCTCAAAGGCTTGTATTCATCGATGAGACCTGGGCCTCGACCAACATGACACCTCGCTATGGGCGATGTGAAAGAGGCAAGAGACTTATCGCTCACGCCCCGTTCGGCCACTGGAAGACGACGACCTTTTTGGCGGCGTTGCGCCACGATCGCATCACCGCTCCTTGTGTCTTCGACGGTCCCATTAACGGCGCAAAGTTCCTCGCCTATGTCGAGCAGGTTCTGGTGCCGACCTTGTCGCCTGGCGAAATCGTGGTGATGGATAATCTCGGTTCCCATAAACGCGCCGGCGTTCGAAAAGCCATCGAAGCCGCCGGGGCGACGCAGTGCTTCTTGCCCGCCTACAGTCCTGACTTCGATCCCATCGAACAAGTCTTCGCCAAGCTCAAAAATACGTTGCGCAAAATGGCCCACCGAACCGTCGATGCTCTGTGGGATGGCATCGGATTAGCTCTCGACGACTTCCCTCCAACCGAATGCTTCAACTATTTTCGCAATGCCGGATACGGGTCCACCTAATCGGGACCCGCTCTAGTCATGTTAGCGGCCGATTACGGCGTTGATCGAGCTCTGTCCATCCCTGAAGTTGAGCGGTCTGGATCGTGCCGGCGTGGGCTCCTTTGCGTTGGGCTGAGGGTGAACGGCGTGACCGATGGCGACCATATGAATCTCCCGAGGACGCTTATATACGTTTTCCTTTCACGAATGTCCAAGCATGAAATGAAAACGAGAAAACCTCATCGAGCCGGCGCGCCTTGCGGATCGATGGTGACGCCAAACGGATGCGCGCCAACCTTGACGATGCTTTTGCGGACAAAAGTTTTCGCGTCGATGATCGAGATTTGATTGTCGTCGCGATCCGCCGCCACGATCAGAGCGCCATCGGGCGTCACAGCCACTCCGGACGGCGACGCGCCAACCTCGACGCTGGCGGCGATGGTGCCGGTCGCGAGATCGATCTTATAGAGGCGCGGCTGATAGAATCCGGCGACGTAGATAAAGCGGCCCGCCGGATCGGCCGCGATGCCGAGCGGCGTATCGGGCATTGCAATTTTCGCGACGATGTTGCGCGACGCGGTGTCGATCACCGAGACATATTTGCCTTCCGTGCTTGTGACATAGGCGGCGCGCCCATCGCGGGCCATGGCGATCCCGGCGGGCTTGCCCAGCACCGGAATCCGCGCCACGACCCGCTTCGATCCGAGATCGAGCACGCTGACCTCATCGCCGGTTTGATCGGTGATGAAGGCTTCGGCCGCGCTGGCCGGAGCACCGCCGAGAAAGGCCGCGTACACACAGGCAAGGCGCACGGTTACCCGCACGCCGTTCACTTGGCCGCCTCGACCTTTTTTTTGAGATTTTCGAGTCCGGCGCGATACACTTTGCCGACGGCCTTCAGTGCCGCCTCGTCGTTCAATTCCGGCGGCGGATCGTTGTTGGGAAAGCCCCGGTAAAAGGCGGCGCGCCATTCGACGGTGCTTTTGCCGCCCTCGTCCGGGAGAACGATGATCGTCGAGGAATAATTATTGACCGGCAAGACCTTCACATCGACCTTGTCGATGCGGTATGAATAACTCATCTCCGCCGCGTCATATTTGTAGAGGCTTTCGTCGATCGTCGCGCCGCCGTCCAGGGTGAGCTGGCGTTTCGCGGCATCGGGTTCGTTGCCGCCTTCGCCAGAGGTCTTGGCGACGCCGGGAAGCCAGCTCATGTCGTGAAAATCCGCGATTGTTGCCCACACCTTTGCCGGGGGCGCGCTGATCTCGATTGTCTCGGTGATTTTCTGCCGCGACGGTCCATCCGCCCATCCCGCATGGGGGAGCATTATTCCGAAGAGGGCGACCGCGAGTAAAGACTTTCCGATCGTTCCGGCCATTCCTATATTTCCTTTGCGTTTGTCGACCGTCTTGCGGACCGGCTGCCCGGCGGGCTTTTTCGCGCCCGCGCTACCCGACGAGACATTGGAGAAGGCTGTGAGAGCGTGCAATCGCGGCCGAGGGCATCGCCGTCGCGGCATCTCCGCTTTGCGCCCCGCCCCTCTTGACCTTATGATCACGGCTTTCGTTCGCGCGCGAACGTGCCCCCGCCCCTTTTCGCCTAGAGGTTTCGATGCGTACCGATGTCGCCGAACCCGTTCGTCTGAAAGACTATAGGGCTCCCGATTATCTGATCGACAAGGTCGATCTCGATGTCAAGCTTCACCCGGCGGCAACGCGAGTCCTGACGCGTCTCGCCGTCCGTCCGAACCCGTTGGGGTGGGCCAATGCCGCCCTTGTCCTCGACGGCGACGGACTCGCCGCGAAGAAGATCGCACTCGATGGCCGGGACCTCGATTTACACGGGACGGAGGCGTGGAACGGTGTTGTGACGCCGGATCAGTTCACGTTGAACGCCCCGCCTAACCGCCCGTTCGTGCTTGAAATCGAGACCGAAGTCGATGCCGCGGCCAACACCCGCCTGATGGGTCTCTACCGCTCCGGCGCCGCCTATTGCACGCAGTGCGAGGCGGAAGGCTTTCGCCGCATCACCTATTTTCTCGACCGTCCGGACGTGCTGAGCGCCTACACGGTGCGCCTGGAGGCGGACTTTTCCGAGGCGCCTCTCCTGCTCTCGAACGGCAACAAGATCGCCTCGGGCAAAATCGAAGGAACGCCGCGTCATTTCGCGGTATGGCACGATCCTTTTCCAAAGCCCTGCTATCTGTTCGCCCTCGTTGGCGGCGATCTCGGGTCGATTTTCGACATTTTCATGACCCGCTCCGGACGCAAGGTCGCGCTCGGCATCCACGTCGAACATGGCAAGGAACCTTACGCCGCCTATGCGATGGATGCCTTGAAACGGGCCATGGCCTGGGACGAAGAGGTCTACGGACGTGAATACGATCTCGACGTTTTCAATATCGTGGCGGTCTCCGATTTCAACATGGGGGCGATGGAGAACAAGGGACTGAATATCTTTAACGACAAATATATTCTTGCTTCGCCTTCGACCGCGACGGACACCGATTACGCCCAGATCGAGGCGGTGATCGCGCATGAATATTTTCACAATTGGACCGGCAACCGTATCACCTGCCGCGATTGGTTTCAGCTCTGCCTCAAGGAAGGCCTGACCGTTTTCCGCGACCACGCGTTTTCGGCCGATATGCGCTCGGCCGCGGTGCGCCGCATAGGCGATGTGCGCACCTTGCGCGCCCAACAATTTCCGGAGGACGCGGGGCCGCTCGCGCACAACGTCCGGCCGGACACTTACTTTGAAATCAATAATTTCTACACCGCCACGATCTATGAAAAAGGCGCCGAAATCATCCGCATGCTGAAGGTGCTCATCGGGGACGATGCCTTTCGCAAGGGCATGGATTTCTATTTCGATCGTTACGATGGAACGGCGGCGACGATCGAGGAGTTCGTGTCCTGTTTCGCCGAAACGTTGGGGCGGGATTTGACGCAATTTTCGCGTTGGTACAACCAAGCGGGCACCCCTCTCGTCGAAGCCACGGCGTCCTACGACGAACCGGCGAAAACCTTCACGCTGGATTTCGTGCAATCCTGCAAGCCAACACCCGGTCAGGAGAAGAAGGAGCCCTTTGTCATTCCAATCGCACTCGGTCTCGTCGCTCCCGGCTGGGGCGACATCGAACTGCGCACAGGCGGCCAAGATGGCGCAAGCGCGGCCGAGCTGGCGCGCGGGGTAATCGAGCTTTCGACCGCGAGGCGGCGGGTCACCTTTCGCGACGTGGCAAGCCGCCCGGTTGCGTCCCTGCTGAGGGGGTTCTCGGCGCCGGTCCGGCTTGATACCGCGGCCAGCGAGACCGATCTTATTACGCTCATTTCGCATGACAACGACGGTTTCAATCGCTGGCAGGCAGCGCAGACCTATGCCACCCGCCTGCTCCTGCGCTCGGTCGAACGCATCCGCGCCGGTGAGGTGCCAGACCGGGACAAGGAGTTTGTCGCCGCGATCGCCACCGTCATCGAGAAAAGCGCCGATCCGGCTTTCACCGCGCAGGCAATTACCCTGCCGGGCGAGGCCGACATCGCCCGCGAGATCGGCGAGGATGTCGATCCGGACGCGATCCATCTCGCCCGCGAAGCTCTGCGCAAGGATATCGGTCAAGACCTCAAGGAAATATTGCTCGCGACCTACGCGCGGCTGGCCCCGGACGGACCTTATTCACCGGACGCCCGTGCCGCAGGGCGGCGGGCTTTGCGCAATGCCGCGCTCGATCTTTTCGCCGCCGGTGATAAGATCGAAGGCGAGCTTCTCGCCACACGTCAGCTCGAGGGCGCCACCACCATGACGGACGAAATCGCCGCGCTCGGCATGCTCGCGCATATCCCTGGGAGCGAACGCGAAACCGCGCTCGAGGCCTTCTACCGCGCCCATGAAGGTGAACCGCTCGTCATCGACAAATGGTTTGCCTTGCAGGCGATGATCCCCGAAAGAGGCACGCTCAACCGGGTGAAAACCCTCATGAAACACAAGGCTTTCTCGTTTAACAACCCGAACCGGATGCGCGCGCTCGCCGGCTCCTTCGCCGCCATGAATCCGACCCAGTTCAACGCGGAAGACGGCAGCGGCTACGATTTTATCGCGGCAATTGTCCTCGACCTCGACGCCAAAAACCCGCAGGTCGCGGCGCGCCTTCTTTCGGCCTTCAAGAGCTGGCGAACGATGGAATCCAAACGGCGAGCCCTCGCCAAGGCGGCACTGCGCCACGTCGCCGGCGCAGCCGGACTCTCTCCCGATGTCAAGGACATCGCTGAACGCTCGCTCGCTTGACCGTCGCCGTCACAAAGCTTGAGGATCATCCATGACCGAGGCGCTTTGGACTGCCGTCGACCAATATATCACTGAAATGCTCGTCCCCTCCGACGCGGCATTGGATGCGGCGCTTGCGGCGAGCCACGCCGCGGGCCTTCCGGCCATCCAAGTTACGCCAAATCAAGGTAAGCTCCTGCACCTCTTGGCCCGCCTCCAAGGCGCACGGAAAATTTTGGAGATTGGCACGCTCGGCGGCTACAGCACCATCTGGCTCGCCAGGGCGCTGCCCGCAGATGGCCGCCTTATCACGCTCGAAGCCGACTCGAGGTATGCGGACATCGCGTGGGCCAATATTTCGCACGCTGGCTTGGATGACATGGTGGATCTGCGGGTTGGCCGCGCCCTGGAGACGCTGCCACACGTCGCCGTCGAGGGCGGTGGCGCTTTCGATCTCATCTTCATCGACGCCGACAAGCAAAGCATCCCCGAATATTTCAGATTCGCCCGCAAACTATCTTCGCGGGGCAGTCTCATCATCGTCGATAACGTTGTACGCGACGGCAGGGTAATCGATGCCGCGAGCCGCGATCCCGATATTTTGGGGATACGCCGATTCAATGAAATGCTCGCCACGGAGCCCGGCGTCTGTGCCACGGCGATCCAAACTGTCGGAGCCAAGGGCCATGATGGTTTCGCGATCGTGCTCGTGACCGTTTAGCGTCACAGCCTTGGCTTGGTTCGCCATCCTTCTGCAAGAGCGTTTCCCGATCACCTCGAATCATGTGATCGAAAAGGAATCGCTCAAATTCAAAGATTTGGAGCGTATCGTCATGAGACATCGAATATATCCGATGTCTTAATATCGAAAAAGTCGCGCAACTTTTTCGGGACATGCTCCAGTGGCCCCACGGCAGCTATCTTCAGCGCGGCGATCAAATTTGCGTTCATCCTTCATTAATCTCTGGACAAAACAAAAAAGTGAGACTTTGATGGAATCGATTCGGAGAGATGCGGCACATCGCTCCGGTCGGTTTCGAGGGGGCCTGACATGGCGCGCGCGGATTCTGCGCATGCTCCCGTTGGAGCGGGAGCAACGCGAGGACTTGCCTGTACGGCGACGCAATCCGCCGTTCTACGCTTAGCCCGGCGCGAAATTCGGGTGCGGCGCGCGGTCCCCGCCATGGTGGCGCTCTTCACCGGCGCGCTTGTCGCGATCACGGTCGCTATGACGCGCGAGGCGTATGATCGCGCGGTAACGGATGCCTTCACCGACATCGAATTGACCGCCAGCGTCGTAACCGCCAATCTCAACGGCGCGTTTAGGGATTCGCTCAGAACCGATCCGGCGGCGGCTCTGGCACGGGCGGCGCCTTCCCGCGCCTTGGCGCGCGGGCAGCAGCTGGTCGTAACCGCCGCCGCCGGCGACATAGTCGCCGCCGCTCCCGCGCTATCCGGCTCCAGCGCCACGCTCACCGATTATTTGGGGCCCTCGCAGCCGTTGTCGATTTTCGCGGAAAAAGCCGGCGTCTTGCGTATCAACCTCGCGGACGGCGCGGATGCCTTGGCGGCCGTGCGCACGCTCGATCCGCCGTTTGGCCAAGTCGCTCTCGTTCATCCCATGATGGCGGTCCTCGCCGAATGGCAAGCGGCGGCGTTTCGCGCCATTATCCTATCGATCTGCATGGTCCTTGTGCTGATTGGCCTGGCGATCGCCTTTTTCTGGCAGGCGTCGCGCGCGCGCGCGGCCAATCAATTGTGCGAGAGGATGCAGAACCGAGTCGACACCGCGCTTGGCCGGGGACGTTGCGGCCTCTGGGATTGGGATCTCGCACGCGGGCATATCTACTGGTCGGATTCGATGTACGAGATGCTTGGCATGACGCCGGCCGGTCAATTCATGTCCTTTGGCGACATCAATGCGCTGGTTCATCCGCAGGATGGCGCCCTCGCGACGATGGCCGAGTTGCTGACCGGTTCGCAAGCCGATTCGATCGACCACGCTTTCCGGATGCAGACTGTAAACGGCGAGTGGATCTGGGTGCGTGCGCGAGCCGAGCTCGTGCGGGAGCGGGCGGGGGAACCCCCGCACCTCGTCGGGATCGCCGTCGACATCACCGAACAAAAGGCCCTCGCCGAGCGCACCGCCACGGCCGACATACGGCTTCGCGACGCGATCGAGACCGTGTCCGAGGCTTTCGTTCTTTGGGACGCCGAGAACCGGCTCGTCATGTGCAATTCCAAATTCCAAAAATTGCTTCACCTATCAAACGACGCGATCCCCGCCGGAATGCCCTATGCGCAAGTGATGGCGAAAGGGACCCCCCCGGTGATTCAGACACAAATCCCGCTTGCCGAACGGCCACTTGCCTGGGCGCGCACCTACGAGGCGCGTCTTGGCGATGGCCGCTGGTTGCAAATCAACGAAAGGCGCACCAAGGACGGCGGCTACGTTTCGGTCGGCACCGACATCACCGCGCTCAAGCGCCACGAGGAACAATTGATGGACTCGGAACGCCGCCTCATGGCGACCGTCGCCGACTTGCGCAAATCGCGCCAAACCCTGGAATTGCAGGCGCAGCAACTCGCCGATCTCGCCGACAAATATTTGGAACAGAAGGCCGAAGCCGAGACCGCGAACCGGGCCAAATCCGAATTTCTCGCCAACATGAGCCACGAACTGCGGACGCCGCTCAACGCCATCATCGGCTTTGCCGAGCTGATGCACCAAGAAACATTCGGCGCCTTGGGATCGCCGAAATATGCCGGTTATTGCAGCGACATAAGGCAAAGCGGCCAATATCTACTCGGGGTGATCTCGGACGTCCTCGACATGTCGCGCCTCGAATCCGGCCGGGTGCGGCTTCAGAAGACCGATTTCGAGATCGATGCCGCGGTCGGCGCGGCGGTTGCGGCGGTTGGACTAATCGCCACCGAAAAGGAAATCAGCCTTCTCGCCGAAACCTTGCCGGACACGTCTATCCATGCCGACCGCGCCGCGATTGAAAAAATTCTCACGATTCTTTTGCGCAACGCGGTTAAATTCACCCCCAATCACGGCCGCGTCAGCGTCCGTGCGCGGATGGTTCAGGGCGCTCTAAATATCTATGTTGAAGATACCGGAATGGGCATTCCACCGGCGCCTCTGGCAAGGCTTGGCCGGCCGTTCGAACAATTGGACGGAACGCTCGATAACGGCATGAAGGGCTCGGGCCTTGGCCTCGCGATCGCGCGTTCGCTCGTCGATTTGCATGGCGGCTCGATCCGCATCCGGTCATCGCTTGGCAATGGAACGATCGTCCTCGTCCATTTGCCCGAGTCACGCGACGTGCCGCGCCAAAAGCTGCTTTTGGCGGCAGGCGCCTTGCGCCGGCCCGCGCAGCCGCAAAAACTGTCCCCGGAGCTTTCCCGCCATTCCGCATAGCTACCCTTTTCCTCAAAATCCCCCTTGATTTTCCTAGGTGGATTGGGATCCACCGTTAGTATCTCCCCGCGACCGCGTTGCGGCCCGATCTTTCTTCTTGCACCAGGATGTCGTGGGTGATTGCGCCAATGTTGGTGACGCCGGTGAGGGCCATGGCCACCCGCATCTCCGCCTCTACCAGTTGCAGCATATGCGCGACGCCTGCCTCACCGCCGCTTGCGAGTGCATAGACCCAGACGCGGCCAAGGAGAACGGCTCTGGCGCCCAAAGCCAGCATCCGCACAACATCCAACCCCGAACGCACGCCGCCGTCCGCGAGCACGGTCAATTTGTCGCCTACAGCTTCGACAATTGACGGTAAGGCACGAGCGGTGGAGGGAACGCCGTCCAGCTGGCGGCCGCCATGGTTGGAAACAACAATCCCGTCCGCACCAATATCGGCAGCGAACTTCGCATCTTCCATGGCCATAATACCCTTGATGACGAGCGGTCTTGTCCATTCCGAACGAACGAAATCCAAGTCCCGCCAGCTGACCGTCGAATCGAAGTTGTTGCGCATCCAGGAGAAGAAGTCTTCGAGCCCCGTGTTGTTGCCCAGTACAGGCACGACATTGCCAAGCTGGTGCGGAGATCCGCAGATCCCCACGTCCCAGGCCCAGCCAGGCCTTGTAACCGCCTGGCAGAACCGTCGGATCGAGCCCCGGATCCCCGGCGCACCGGCAAGCCCCGAGCGATAGTCGCGATAGCGCGATCCCGGCACCGGCATGTCGACGGTAAATACAAGCGTCGAACAGCCAGCCTCACGCGCTTGCATGAGCAAGTCGCGCATGAAGCCGCGGTCGCGGATCATGTAGAGCTGAAACCAGATCGGCCGGGTAACGGCTCTCGTCACTTCAGCGATTGGACATGCAGAGACCGTCGACAAGCAAAAAGGAATGCCAGCCCTCTCTGCGGCGCGCGCTGCTTGGCACTCGCCGCGGCGTGCGATCATGCCCGCCAATCCGATTGGCGCGAGTGCGATTGGCAGGGCAAACCGCTGGCCGAACAGCTCGGTCGAAAGATCAAGACTCGAAACGTCGCGCAGAACGCGCTGGCGGAGGAGCACAGCTTCCAGATCGGCGACATTCCGCTTAAGTGTCACCTCGGCGTAAGAGCCGCCATCAATATATTCGAACAAGAACTTTGGCAGACGCCGTCGAGCGAGCTCGCGATAGTCGAGCGTGGACGCCGCTTTCATGCCACCGCCTCCGCGCGATTGGCTTCGTTGAGCCAGCGGTCGCGGTAATCGGCCAGGTCCTGATCGAGCGGTATGACCTCCAGCAAGGCAGACGACGGCGCCAAATCCGGATTGATGAGACGCAGCGCGCCACAGGAGGCGTCGTTGTGCACGTTACTGACATATACTTTTGAGTCGGAGCGCAGGCTCGCCAAGGCCCGCACGAAGACCTGAGCCTCCGCAAACCGCCCTTCAATCAGTATCCGCTCCTTCGCGCCAATTAGGTTCAGTGAAACCTCGGCCACGAGGGCGGCATAAAGGCAGATCGCCGCTTGCCGCTCGAAATGGTCGCGTGGAATGCCGATCCACCGCCCGCGACCATGCGGAAAAGGGCCGACGCCAGGCGTCATGGTGGGCAGGATGCTGGCGCCACTCCGCAGCACCGCTGGTACGGCCCCGAGAAGTTCAGACGGATCGGATACGATATCGATGCGCCGTGCGTCGCTTCCACTCAACCCCAACATCTCGATTTCGCGGCCGCCCATGAACCGGGCCGACGGGATGGGTTGTCCGAAAGCGTCGACATTGACGAAGCAATCACGTCCCTCGGGCAACGCGGCAATATCGACGGGCGCGCCGGCGACAGGTGTGCGCATCGCAACAAACCAAGTTCCTGTCGACAGCACCGTCGCCTCGTTGTCAGCAATCTCGGGGCACGCACGGGCCGCAAGTAGGGCGGCGTTTGAATCATGCAGGCCGCAGTGGATGCGCACGTCGGGAAGTAGGCCCGTGCGTGCTGCCCAAGCCGGGGAAAGGGTGCCCAGCACCTCGTCCGCATGCCTGAGCGGCGCGAATTGATTGGCCCAGCCGCGAGCCAAGGAGAGTGCTGACGGAGTTCCTTCGATCGGCCTCCACAGATCGGAATGGCAGCCAAGGCTGGTCACCTCCGACGCAGCCACCCCTGTGAGTACCCACGCCCAATATTGCGGCCATGGAAGAATCGTCGTCCCGCTCTTGAGGAGATCAGGGTGCAGCTGTTCGAGCCGGTGCAGTTGAACCCCGAGATTGAGACCATCGGGAAGCGGTGGCGATCCCGTCATCGCAAAACCATCACGTTCCAGCTCGTAGCGCCGCCGTTCGACGGTCGGCACAGGTTCCTCATAGTCCATGGGCGCGCAGACAAGGGCGCCGTCGCGCACGATCGCAGCCGCCGACCCGTGGGCGATGGGGATGATGCGCTCGACCACGGCCAACCGCGCGAACTCGTGAAGCACGCGGGCCATCCATTCCTCTATGCCCACCACGTCGAGAGCGCGGTAGCCCGCGGCGTTTACTCGGGCGTTGGGGCGAGTCCGTCGTTCGATCAGCTTTTCGTCGGCTGTCCAAAGGCTTAGCTTCGCCAGGGTTTTCCCCACATCGAGGACGATTGTCCCCATTTCGCTGGCTCCTCCTGGCCTTTGGTTGATTATTATCGATTATGATTGATTTTGACTAGTCCTGTGCTAGGAATTCACCAAATCCCTTCATCCGTGAGGCGTCCGAAATGAGCGATGTTCTTGACACTTCGAGGGCGCGTGCCCCGTCTGCCATGCTTTTTCAGAGTCCGGTGGAGCGCTGGTCGGACTCTGATACCGCTGCTATGACGCCTGCGGAGCTGCTGCTCTACCGGTCCAATCTGCTCGGCTCTGATCTCACAGTGACCAATTTTGGTGGCGGCAATACGTCAGCCAAGCTCTGTGAGACCGATCCACTCAGCGGAGAGCAGGTCAAGGTGCTTTGGGTCAAGGGCTCGGGCGGCGATCTGGGCTCGATGAAGCTCGACGGCTTTTCCACGCTCTGCCTCGCCAAGCTTCTCAGCCTGGAAAAGCTCTATCGTGGCCTCGCCCATGAGGACGAGATGGTGGACTATCTCCCCCATTGCACTTTCAACCTCAATCCGCGCGCCGCCTCGATTGACACGCCGTTGCATGGCTATCTGCCGTTCGCGCATGTCGATCATGTCCATCCAGACGCGGTCATAGCACTGGCCGCGTCTTCGGAAGGACCTTCCGCGACCCGCGAAATCTGGAGTGGCGAGGTCGGCTGGCTTCCCTGGAAGCGTCCTGGCTTCGATCTCGGCCTGCGCCTGCGAGACTATGTTGCGGCCAATCCCCACCTCAAAGGGGTGATATTGGCTGGCCACGGCATCATTTGCTGGGGTGATACCTCCAAGGCCTGCTATCAGAACACCATTCAACTAATCGCTCAGGCAGCGGAATATCTTAACGCGAAGCTTAAGAAGTGGCCGGCATTCGGCGGTCAGTCGATTGCCCCGTTGCCGGCAGACGGACGCATGAAGGTTGCCTCGCGACTGATGCCCAAGCTCCGTGGGCTCATGGTCGGGAACAGACCTAAGGTCGGTCACTTCTCCGATGACGCCGAGGCTCTGGAATTCGTTGGTTCCGTGGACTTCGCGCGGCTGGCTGCCGTTGGCACGTCGTGCCCCGATCACTTCCTGCGTACTAAGATCGCTCCGTTGACGCTCGACCCAGCGAAGATTTACGAGGACGCTTATCTGAAAGGCGCGATTGCGAACTACCGCGAGCGCTATGCCGCCTATTATCAGCGCTGTGCTCGCCCGGACAATCCCATGATGCGCGACCCCAATCCGGTGGTCGTATTGCTCCCCGGGATTGGCCGCATGACATTCGCCGCCGATAAGACCACGGCACGGCTCGCAAGCGAATTCTATTGCAACGCGATCAATGTGATGCGCGGCGCGGAATCCATCGGCAGCTATGTCGGACTCGCTGAACGGGAAGCCTTCAATATTGAATACTGGGCGCTGGAGGAAGCCAAGCTGCAACGCATGCCCAAACCCAGGCCATTGGTCGGAAAAATTGCGCTCGTCACCGGCGGGGCGGGCGGCATCGGCGCTGCCACCGCCGAGCGGCTGCTCGCCGATGGCGCATGCGTGATGCTGGTCGACCGTGACGTTGCCGCGGCCGCGCAGGTCAGCAACGACTTGGCCAGCCGGTTCGGCAAGGATGTTGTCCGCTACTCAGTCTGCGACGTCACGGATGAAGATCAGGTGCAAGCCGCTTTCGATCTATGTGCAAGGGAGTTCGGCGGCCTGGATATTCTCGTCGCCAATGCCGGCATTGCATCGTCCGCGCCGATCGAGAAAACCACGGTCGCGCTCTGGCGCAAGAACCATGATGTGCTCGCCGAAGGCTATTTCCTGGCCGCGCGCGCCGCCTTCCCGCTGATGAAGGCAAACAAAGGCGGATCAATCGTCTTCATCGGATCGAAGAACGGCGTCGCCGCAGCCACCGACGCAAGCGCTTATGCGTCGGCCAAGGCAGCGGCGCTGCATCTAGCCCGCTGTCTGGCGCTCGAAGGGGCGCCGGCGGGCATTCGCGTCAACGTTGTCAATCCTGACGCGGTCATTAGGGGATCCAAGATTTGGGACGGCGCGTGGCGTCAGGAGCGCGCCGACGCCTACGGCATCGACGCCGGTGAGGAGCTAGAGGCGTATTACCGCAATCGATCGATGCTGAAGCAAGCCGTCCTGCCGTCGGATGTCGCCGAATCCGTGTATTTCTTCGCGTCTGATTTCTCCTCGAAGTCGACCGGTAACATGATCAACGTCGACGCGGGCAACGCTCAGGCCTTTGTCCGCTGACGCGGGAGAATAGTATCATGCTCGAGCTTCCGTTGGCCCAGGATCAGATCGACAGTCTCAATGCAGGCCAAATCGAAGCGCTTCGGGACGACTATGAAAGCCTTGACCGCCAACTGGCGCGGCGCGGATGCGACATCGATTCCATCAAAGCCGAGCTGGCTAACTTCTCGGTCGCTGTTCCAAGCTGGGGCGTGGGACGCGGTGGCACACGCTTCGCCAAATTCCCGATCCCGGGCGAACCAACCAACATCCATGAGAAGCTCGAAGATTGCGCTGTCTTGCAACAGCTCTCGATGATAACGCCGCGGGTTTCGCCTCATTTTCCATGGGACAAGGTGAAGGATTATCAGGAGCTGCGCGAGGAAGCGGCGGCGTTCGGTCTGGGTTTCGATGCGGTGAATTCGAATACGTTTCAGGACCAGCCCGATCAGAAGGTCAGCTACCGCAATGGCAGCCTCTCTTCGGCCGATCCGGGCGCGCGGCGCCAAGCTGTCGAGCACAACATCGAATGCATTGAGATCGGTAAGCAGCTTGGCTCCAAGGCAATAACGGTCTGGATTGGCGATGGCACCAACTTTCCAGGTCAGCAGGATCTTTCCAGCACGCTCGACCGCTATTTGGAATCAGCGGCACATATCTACGTGGCATTGCCTGATAATTGGCTGATGCTGATCGAGCACAAGTTCTATGAGCCCGCGTTCTATTCGACCGTCATCTCCGATTGGGGGACGTCGATTCTGGCCGCTCAGGAACTTGGGGACAAGGCGAAGTGCCTTATCGACCTCGGTCACCATGCACCCAACACCAATATTGAGCAGATCGTGGCGCGGCTGCATCGCTTCGGCAAGCTCGGCGGCTTCCACTTCAACGACAGCAAGTATGGTGACGACGATCTCGACACAGGGTCGATCAATCCACACCAACTGTTCCTCGTCTTCAATGAATTGGTCGAGGCGAGGCTCAATCCGCGGGCCGGCTTCGATCCGGCCTATTTGATCGACCAATCCCACAATGTGACCGATCCGATCGAAAGCATGATCGCCTCGGCCGAAGCGATCGCGGCGGCCTACGCCAAGGCCTTAATCGTCGATCGCCAGGTGTTGCATCAAGCACAGATCGACAACGACACGATGATGGCGTTTCAAACACTCCGGCGCGCCTACCGCACTGACGTGACGCCGATCATTGCGATGGCACGTTGGGAAGCCGGCGGGGCAATCGATGCCCTTGCAGCGTATCGCGCCACCGGCTGGCGGGCGCGTAAGGCACAAGAACGCAAGAAGGTGAGCTTCGGCGCCGGGATCGTCTAATCCGGCATTTCAAGCGCCCGCTCTTGCCTTGCATCTCATTTAAAATGCGGGAAAGCGAGCGAAAAGGAACGGCGGGTGCTCATGCACGCCAATGAGCGCGAAAGCGTAATATTGAAGAGATTGCAGATGACGGGCTTTCTGTCCTTCCGTGATTTGGATCTCCTTCTCGCGGCAAGTCCTGCAACGCTGCGCCGCGATCTCGACCGGCTCGAGGAGCAAGGCAAGCTCAAGCGGGTGCGCGGTGGCGCGCAGCTTGTGGTGGCTGAGCATGTTAGCCTGAGCGGTGTTCCCTTTCATGAAAACGTGGGCCGCAATCATCCCCAAAAACATGCGATCGGGCGGGCGGCGGCGGCACTTTGCCGGCAGGGCGAGGCAGTAATTATCGATGGCGGGTCGACAACATTGCAGATGTGCCCGCACATCGAGTTGCTCGGGCTTCACGTGCTCACCAATTCGCTTCACGTCGTAAGCGCGCTCCAGCACCAGCCGGGGACGCGTATATCAGTTCCCGCCGGCGCAGTATTCCGTGAACAGAACATCATTCTGTCCCCTTATGACGACGATGGCATGTCGGGCTTCCATGCCTCAAAGCTGTTCATGGGTGCGGCTGCCGTCGGTCCACGCGGTCCGATGCTGGCCGATGCGCTGCTGATCCACGCCGAGCGACGGTTGCTCGAACGCGCCAATGAGGTCGTGCTGTTGGTCGATTCGAGCAAGTTTGAGCGGACCGGCGGTCATGTTCTGTGTGACATGTCCGACATAGACATGATCGTTTCAGACGAGGGGCTAGCGCAGAAGCACCATGACATGATTGTCGCTGCTGACGTTCGCCTGATCATCGCTTGATGCTTGGCGGGTTGAGTGTGACCTATCGCGACAGACCCCGACCACCCGCACACGTATTGCCGGACATTTCCTGTATTATGGCGCAACTGCCACAAGGGCTCTCGCGGCTTGCATGTTCTCTCTATGTTCTATATATTGAACTCGCGTTTTGACCTGATTCGGGACAAGGCTTAAATGTCTTCTGTGGAGTATGCTCTGGGTTCCGAGGCAACCGAAGATCGCCAGCGGACCGATGGCAAGGGATGGCCTGTGGCAACGCTGATTACAAGTGAGTGCCTAAACAAGGTCTCGAACCTGGAGGCTTTCTCCTGGAAGGGTCGGCAACCTGTATTGAGGGTGCAAAATACGATTTCCGAATGAGCCCTTCATTTTGAAGGCATCGTTCGGGATCCCTGTCAATCTTGACAGGCTTCCAGAGGATCAAAGGGCTCAAGTGAAGGTTGAGCCGGGTGAAGTTGTGTTTGTTCGAACAATCGAAAAGCTGGCACTCCCAAATGATATAATTGCGATGCTGAGCCCAAAGCGGAGGTTAAGTCATCAAGGTATTATTGCTCTTGGCGGCTTTGCCGTAGATCCACAATATGTAGGTCCTCTATTCATTGGACTATATAATGTCTCATCAACACCATTCAACTTACAATCAGGCAAAAAACTCATCGCGGCAATGTTTTATAAGCTTACAGATACTGAGTTAACAGATTATCCAATTCCTGAGCCAATGGGTGAGCTGGATGACTTCCCGGATGAGCTTATTACGCTCATAAAAAACTATAAGCCTGTCGAGCTTAAATGGGTAACGGATGCTATTACCGAAACCCAACGACGGCTCGACGTTCTATCGACAGAGCTTCATGACGATAAGAGCTGGAAGCGGGGATTCCAAGAAGCACTTGAGAATCAGAATAAACAAATCGATAAGATCCTTGAAGGGTTGCGGGTGGAAAAGGAGGCTAGAAAAGAAGAGGATACATCAATAAAAAGCAGGATGGACTCACTCAGCAATAATATCTCAATATTCAGAAGCGGGTGGCTTATTGTAGTTCTCTTTGTTACTGCTATTCTTAGTGGGTTAGCCGGATACTTTATCCCAAAATTGTTTGAAGGTCATTAAATATCCTCCAACCTTACACCCTCAAGCTCCAGCGCCGCTAGACATGCAAGGAAAAATGCAGCGGCGAAGGTCCCTCTTGCCAGCTTATTCGCGATAGAAGCCGCATTCTCTGCAATACCATGCGGTTTGAGCCGCGTGGCCAAATCCTCGTAGGTTATGTCGGCGCGTTTGATTTCGGCCTTAGAGCGGGTCCCGAATAGACAGAATCGGAAGGGGGATTCCCGAATCGGCGGAATCGTGATTCACCATGTTGGCTGGAATGGAGGCCGGCATGGATGGCAAAACCCTATTCGCAGGATTTACGTGACCGCCTGGTGCGGGCTGTACTGGCAGGTCAGTCTCGGCGCAAGGCGGCGCGCAGCTTTGATGTCAGTGCGAGCTGCGTGATCAAGCTCATGCAGCAGTTTGAGATAACAGGCGGTTGTCTGCCGCGAAAGTTTGGCGGCCATAAGCGGCACGCGCTGGCTGCGCATGAAGATAAGGTGCGGGCGTTGGTGGCGGTGCAGCCCGAGCTGACGATCACGGAGCTGTGGAGCAAGCTGACGACGCTCGAGATCAAAGTCGGGCGGTCCGCCGTTGGGCGTTTTTTGCGGCATCTGCAATTGACCTTTAAAAAAAACTCTGCACGCCGCCGAACAAGAAAGAGCGGATGTCCGGGCCGCACGTCTCGCTTGGCGCGATAAGCAGAAAAGTCTTGATCCTCAAAGGCTTGTATTCATCGATGAGACCTGGGCCTCGACCAACATGACACCTCGCTATGGGCGATGTGAAAGAGGCAAGAGACTTATCGCTCACGCCCCGTTCGGCCACTGGAAGACGACGACCTTTTTGGCGGCGTTGCGCCACGATCGCATCACCGCTCCTTGTGTCTTCGACGGTCCCATTAACGGCGCAAAGTTCCTCGCCTATGTCGAGCAGGTTCTGGTGCCGACCTTGTCGCCTGGCGAAATCGTGGTGATGGATAATCTCGGTTCCCATAAACGCGCCGGCGTTCGAAAAGCCATCGAAGCCGCCGGGGCGACGCAGTGCTTCTTGCCCGCCTACAGTCCTGACTTCGATCCCATCGAACAAGTCTTCGCCAAGCTCAAAAATACGTTGCGCAAAATGGCCCACCGAACCGTCGATGCTCTGTGGGATGGCATCGGATTAGCTCTCGACGACTTCCCTCCAACCGAATGCTTCAACTATTTTCGCAATGCCGGATACGGGTCCACCTAATCGGGACCCGCTCTAGTGTCCGTCTCGAAAGATGTTGAATCCTCTGAATCACTTGTGATTTCAAGAGTGGCGGTCTGATTCGTTGGAGGCCGCCGATGTGGACGGACGAAAACCGGGCGAAATACAATCGCGACAAGCTGCGTTATCCGAGCGACGTGACGGACGAAGAATGGGCGCATGTCGAGCCGCTCATTCCCCCGGCCAAACGGGGCGGCCGCAAGCGTGAAGCCGACATGCGGGAGGTGTTCAACGGCGTCATGTATGTGCTGAGCACGGGATCTCAATGGCGCTACATCCCCAAGGATTTGCCGCCCAAGAGCACGGTGTATCGCTACTTTTGCGACTGGGCTTGGGACGGCATTCTGGATCGCATCCACGACGCGCTCTACGTGAAGTGTCGCGAACAAGCCGAACGCGAAGCGAGCCCAGCGGCGGCGATCATCGACAGCCAGAGCGTGAAAAGCGCCGAAAAAGGGGGGCGCGCATCGATCCGCACGGCTATGACGCGGGCAAGAAGATCAAGGGCAAGAAGCGCCACGTTCTCGTCGATACGCAAGGCTTGCTGATGGGCGCCATCGTTCATTGCGCCGGCATTCAGGATCGCGACGGCGGCGTCTTGCTGCTTTCGACGCTGTTCGGCCGCTTTCCCTTTCTCGAAAAACTGTTCGCCGACAGCGCGTATCAAGGGCCGATCTTTGGCGACGCGCTCGCCGACATTCTGCCTCGTGTAAAGATCGAGATCGTCAAACGCTGCGATCAGGCGAAAGGCTTCGTGACCTTGCCCAAGCGCTGGATCGTCGAGCGGTCGATCGCATGGCTGAACCGCTGTCGAAGACTGGCCAAGGATTGGGAGAACCTCAACGCCACAGCCCTTGTCTTCCTCCGTTTCGCCTCCATTCGACTCATGCTACGAAAGCTCTGCAATGGTTGACGAACTTTCGAAACGGACTCTTAAGGCAAAACATTGATTGCCGCTATCCACACTACCAATGGCGAGCGCCCATCGAGCGTTCTGGCTAGCCCCATAAAAAAGCGCCCGCCGTGGAGGTTGGTGGGCGCTTGGCCGGTGAAGATGCTGCGCGCACACCGGCGCAATGAAATGTAATAATAGCCAACTGTTAACAATAAGTATGGTTTTTTTATGACGTACCAACAAGCATGAGCCCTATCGCGTCGGCATTAGCTCCCATTGGGCGCTACGGCTGGCCCCGGACTTCGCCACTTGCCCCGCGCTTCACAAGGCGCCGGAGCACTGTAAGCGCCCGCTCCCCAACGATTTCCTTGAGCGCCGCATCGCCAGGCGGCATTCCTTTCGCCTGCATAACGGCGGCAGCTATTTCATCCGACCTGAGCGGCCCTGATGCGGTCCGCAATGCGTCTTGCGTAAGCCTGGACCAGTTCATTGCGAGCGAAATACCTAGTTGTCGTGTCTCGATAGGTTGTTTCTTGGGATCCTTGAGATAGGTGAGCATCCGTTGATGCCGAAGTGAGGCCGATGATGATTGTAATGGTGGAGGAAAGGCAACAGTGCGGCGGCCCGTTCGGATGAATGGTTGTAGGGTTTGGCATAGGCCCATTCCCGCAAGGAGGTCTGCACGAAGCGTTCGGCCTTTCCGTTTGTTCTTGGCGTATAGGGTCTGGTGCGCTTATGCTTGATTTTCAGCATTCGCAACGCCTTTGTGTAGCGGCGCGAACGGAAGCTGGCGCCGTTGTCGGTCATGACGCGAAGGACCCTGACGCCGTGATCGCGAAAGAAGCGCAAGGCTTGCAAGAGGAATTTCAGGCAGGAGCGCCGTGTTTCGTCCGGCAGGATTTCAGAATAGGCCAGCCGGGAGTGATCGTCGACGGCCAGATGGAGATATTCCCAGCCCTTGCCGCCTTCCTTGCGGCTGCGTGGCGCGCTCTGTCCGGTACGGTCTCCCGTGATGCGATGTCCGATCCCTTCGATGCGGCCGAGCTTCTTGATGTCGATATGGATCATCTCGCCCGGCTGCTTCTTTTCATAGCGGATGATCGCGATCCTTTGATCGAGGGCGGACAGGCGGCTCAGCCCCTTGGCCTTTGCGATGCGGGCCACCGTCGCGCGCGACAGCCCGGTCGCGCGGGCGATCTTCCAGAAGGGCTGACGGGCCCGGCGCAGGGCTTCGACCTGGGCGATCTGATGTGATGTGATCCGTGTCCGCAGGCGATGCGGCCGGCTGGTCCGGTCTTGGAGGCCAGCGGCGCCTTCGCTTTCGTGGCGCCGGAGCCATTTCCTCACGGTCGCGGCCGAAACGCCTACAGCGCCGGCTATGGAGCGCGGCGTTTCGCCCGCTTGGCGGCGCCCGACAATCAAGGCTCGCATGTTCGGCGTCGTCCTGGCATTCTTATGAATGTTCACGGGTGGGTCTCCTGAGCCTGTGGTGCTTCGCAAACCCCACAAACCTCAGATTCTCCCCGTGAACAACCTGTTGAGACATTACACCTAGAGCGGGTCCCGAATAGACAGAATCGGAAGGGGGATTCCCGAATCGGCGGAATCGTGATTCACCATGTTGGCTGGAATGGAGGCCGGCATGGATGGCAAAACCCTATTCGCAGGATTTACGTGACCGCCTGGTGCGGGCTGTACTGGCAGGTCAGTCTCGGCGCAAGGCGGCGCGCAGCTTTGATGTCAGTGCGAGCTGCGTGATCAAGCTCATGCAGCAGTTTGAGATAACAGGCGGTTGTCTGCCGCGAAAGTTTGGCGGCCATAAGCGGCACGCGCTGGCTGCGCATGAAGATAAGGTGCGGGCGTTGGTGGCGGTGCAGCCCGAGCTGACGATCACGGAGCTGTGGAGCAAGCTGACGACGCTCGAGATCAAAGTCGGGCGGTCCGCCGTCGGGCGTTTTTTGCGGCATCTGCAATTGACCTTTAAAAAAAACTCTGCACGCCGCCGAACAAGAAAGAGCGGATGTCCGGGCCGCACGTCTCGCTTGGCGCGATAAGCAGAAAAGTCTTGATCCTCAAAGGCTTGTATTCATCGATGAGACCTGGGCCTCGACCAACATGACACCTCGCTATGGGCGATGTGAAAGAGGCAAGAGACTTATCGCTCACGCCCCGTTCGGCCACTGGAAGACGACGACCTTTTTGGCGGCGTTGCGCCACGATCGCATCACCGCTCCTTGTGTCTTCGACGGTCCCATTAACGGCGCAAAGTTCCTCGCCTATGTCGAGCAGGTTCTGGTGCCGACCTTGTCGCCTGGCGAAATCGTGGTGATGGATAATCTCGGTTCCCATAAACGCGCCGGCGTTCGAAAAGCCATCGAAGCCGCCGGGGCGACGCAGTGCTTCTTGCCCGCCTACAGTCCTGACTTCGATCCCATCGAACAAGTCTTCGCCAAGCTCAAAAATACGTTGCGCAAAATGGCCCACCGAACCGTCGATGCTCTGTGGGATGGCATCGGATTAGCTCTCGACGACTTCCCTCCAACCGAATGCTTCAACTATTTTCGCAATGCCGGATACGGGTCCACCTAATCGGGACCCGCTCTAGTCCGGCGATAGGCTCGCTTTGGCGGGATCGCATCGGGATTGGTGCCGGGCGAAAACAACGTGATCGTGGCATCCAAATTTGCGAGATTCGGCCCGCTGGCGTGCGATCCGTTTTTCGAGGTCGTGAATGTGACCGCTGATTTCAGCGCGCTTCCGGCGAAGGGCTGATATAACATGAGGCTCTGCCATGCCCCGAAAGCTGGGGATGGCCGGCTAGAAATTCTTGTGGCAGTTGCGCCATAATACCGGACATTTCCACTACTGTAATCCTTCCTTATAGCGATCATGATATCCGATAAAGGAGATAAAGGATAGCGCGGCGCATAACATTAAGTAAAAGGCCGGGACAGTGTTCATCCCATGGGCTTGTTTTATCATCCAGGTTTCCACTATCGGCGCCGTACCCCCAAAAAGCGCGGCACAGATATTATAGGAAATAGCCATGCCCGTATAACGCACGCTGGTCGGGAACAGCTCGACAAATACGGTAGGCGCCGCACCGATATAAAACCCGACGATAACAGTAAGCAGCATTACCGCCATGAGCGCTGAAAAGAATCCCGGCTGCGTCATCAGCCAGAATAACGGGTAGCTGGCGACGAAATAAACGACCGCCGTCGCCATCAGCATTCGCCTGCGACCCCATCTGTCGGACAGGGCGGCAGTAGGCACAACAAGCAACATCAGCAGGATCATGCTGACGGTACTGATGAGCAGAGCATCCTTGATGGGGTAACCCAGAATGCCGGAAAGAAATCCATTCAGGAACACAGTCAGTGTATAAAACGGCACCGTGACGGAAAGATAGATGCCGACTCCACGGACGAGTTTACCCAAATGCAGGCGCAGTGTCTCACGCACGGGCGTTTGCGAGAGCGCTCCCTCATCCTTGGCCTTTTCATAGTGCGGGCTTTCCTCGGTATGATGGCGGATGTAAAAGCCTACGAAGGCGATCACGATGCCGAGGAGAAACGGCACGCGCCAGCCCCAGCTTTCGAATGCTGCCTGCGGCAATATCTCTGCCATGAATGTGGCACTACCCGAGCCCAGCAGCATACCTGCGCAAAGGCTTAAGATTGTCGTGCCGCCTGCCGCCCCCCGCTTGTCTGCGGGAGCATGCTCGACGATGAAGGTGATGGAGCCGGTGAATTGCCCGGCAAGCGCCAGCCCTTGGATCATACGCACACACGCAAGCAGCATGGGCGCCCATATACCTATCGAAGCATAAGTGGGAAGCAGCCCGATGCAGGCAGTAGGAATGGCCATCATCAGCAGGGAAAGCGTAAGCGCAAATTTCCGGCCGTACTTATCGCCGAGAGTGCCGAAAAGCAGTCCCCCAACGGGCCTCATGAGGAAGCCTGCGGCAAAGATACCGTAAGTTGAAATCAACTGAACGTAGGGGTCACTACCGGGGAAAAAGAGCTTGCCGAGCGTAGGAGCGAAATAGCCGTAGAGTGCGAAATCGTACCACTCAAGCCCGTTGCCAATCATTCCCGCTATAACGACACGACGCATTTTGGAGTTCTGCTATTGAGGCTGACGTTTTATACTCCAGGGAAGCGGTAAGGGTCCAGGCGACGCAGTGCCGGTTGTTTTGATCCCCCATGCGACACAAGGAAAATCTGTCTGCCAGGCACTCGATGCCGCCGCCGCCGATGGATTTTTGGCCGAAAAGCCGCAGGTCATACGGATTGAGCGCGAGTGAACTTTCCTGTTCCTTTAACCAAAATCTGCAACCAAAAGCTGCTTTTCGTGGCGCGCCTGTTAAATGAATGGACCGTAATCTAACGGTTAGGAAACGCCCAGGCTGGTGCCCAAAGGCAGGCTTACTCGAGAAACTGCGCGAAATAAGGAGTGCAGAAGCGGGGCTTCGCCAATTTGCGCGGGATTCTTACATCTCCCTTCTTTAGCCATTGGGTTTGGATCGGCGAGGCGTTAGCGCCCAGCCGGTGAATGGCAAGTTCGTTATATTCGCGCGAGAACTGCTGCCACAAAGGCTCCGCCGGGTTTGAGCAGATGGGGTCGAAGGAAAATGAAACTCCAGGACCGCCGGAATAAAGCCCGAAGGGTTTTTTCTCTTTCTCCAGGCGCCGCACGAAGTAGGAGGCCCAGCCGCCGGGCACATATCCGGTTCGTTCCTGAAACGACTTGGTGAAAGCGTAGGTCTCCGCCACAACGGTTTCCACCCGCGAGAGGTCGTGCTCGTAATATTGGAAGTCAAGCCGCCGTTCATTCTCGCTCGGGCGCCAGTATTCGTTGACGAAATCGGCCCGCGAATAGACGATTCCCTTAGGCTGCGGGACTTCGACGCCGTCGAAGCCATGCTGAATCGCCAGGCGCTTGGCAAGACGAAAGGCGTCGCATTCGGGCTGCGACTCCGGCGGTGTATACACGCCAGGACCGGCCTTGAAACGCTGATCGAAGAAACTCGCGAGCTGATGCAAAAAGACGATCGCCAGCAGCGCATCGCATTGCGAATGTTTCGTCAGCAAGGCAGCGGCAAGTTCGACCGGAGTTGCGAAGGCTTCAACCGAGATGTCAGACCGGCAGAGCGTCGCCGGACGCGTCTCGACGAGACATTCGACGATAATTCCCGATAGGCCGAAGGAACATTTGAATTCGTGGAATGCGGCGCCGCCCGTAAGGTCCGCCAGAGTGCGCAAGACGCCATTTTCATCGACATATGTGACAGCGACGACATGGGCGGAGAAATATCCCGGACCATCGAGCGAGGACTCCTTGGTGTCGCCGGCCGCGACCGATCCGACGCTGGCTTCGCCGATTTCGGCCTGGAACGGAATTTCGAGGCCGCGCGTCTGCAACCAGCTATTTAGCTTCTTGAGCCGGCATCCAGCTTGCACACGTACCACCTCGCGACCAGCCGAGTCGCGTTCGACACCGATCACCTCATCGAGCTTGCGGAGGCAGACCATGGTTCCGCCGTCGTTCACGAAGGTGGACGAGACCGACATCATCGAGCCAACCGGATTAACCGGCGTTGAAAAGCGTGCGTCGTCGCGCACAAGGCTCTGCACATCGGCGTAGGTGATCGGCTCGGCAAAGACAGCCGGTGTCGTCCTACGGTGCTGACCCCAATTGCTGTAGCTGCGTCCTTCGTTCTCGATCAATCCCTGGAACAAGGAGAGGTCTGCCGTTTGCGCTTCGTTGTGTGTCATGTGACGTGTCTCCACAGATTGGAATTGGGAACATACGAAAGGCGCCGGTGAATGTGAAGTTTCAGATAACCCGCATGTCGTTTCTCCAACGCATCGAATGACGTCGACACAGGTGTTCTACTCGGCATAGGGATTTAGCCGACCGGAGTTGAGGCTGAGATTGCCGCTTTAGATGAGCATTGGCAAGGCCGAACCATTGCCGTGATGCTGCGGCACAACACGAGCCAAATCAAATTTCTTGTTGGGGATATCCACGCCGCAATGTTCGCGTATCGATGGCACACTGGAGACAAAGCCCGACGGCCTGTCGCGACAAGACGCGACCGGCAACGAAAGAAATTATTCCCTCATGAAGAACCAAACTAACTTCCCACCAATGAATCTCGTGCCAAGAGCATGCTAAAAGAAAACGAGATACAGATTAACATTTTGATATTGCTTGTATATTTGAATGCAAGAACGGCAGCCGCAAAAGCTGCGTGCTCAGCGGGGTGACAAAACACTATCGAAAACACGGCGCACCTCGGCGCGCGTGTCGGATAGGCGGCTTTCGAGCCCGCCGATGTCCGGCTGCCCGGCCAATTTCGCAAGGCGCCGCTTGACCGCTTCGTTCGCCGCGCGTGGATCGCTGCCCTGGTCCAAGGTCAGGCGCAGGATTTGGGTAACATCCGAAATGAGGCGGTACGCGTTCACCAAAACGCGCGCGCGCTCCGCGTCGAGCAATCCGCGCGTCGCCGCGGTCTCGATCACGGCCAAGGCCGAAACGCGCACAAGGCTTGGCTCGGCATTGGCGTGGCGCAGCAAAAGATATTGGGCCAAGAATTCGATGTCGATAAGCCCGCCCGCCGCAAGCTTCAGATCCCAGGGGTCGCTGTCTCCCTTCGCTTGCGCAACGAGGCGCCGCATTTCATAAACCTCTTGCGGCAGCGCGCTGCCGCGACGCCGCATGAGCAAGGTGCGGATGGCATCGCTGACTTGTGCTCCGAGCTGACGCTCGCCCGCGATTGGTCTCGCGCGTGTCAATGCCATATGCTCCCAGGTTTCCGCCTCCTTGGTTTGATAATCGATAAAGCTCGCAAATTGAGTCGCGAGCGGTCCCTGGCGGCCGGAAGGCCGCAACCGCATATCGACCTCGTAAAGCCGGCCCCGCCGCGTCGCGACGGTCAAGGCGGAGATCAGACGCTGCGCTAGGCGAGTGTAATATTGCACCGCGTGAAGCGGCCGGGAACCATCGGACTCCGACCGCGCCGGATCGAAATCATAGAGGAGCATAAGATCGAGATCGGAGGCCGCGGTCATTTCGCGCGAGCCAAGCTTGCCAAGCGCCAAAACGATCGACCTGCCTCCCGGCACCCGCCCATGCTCGCCCGCGAAGACGCGCTCCACATGAACGAGGCAAGCCTCGACGATGCTCGCCGCCAGCGCCGAATAGGCGAGCGCCGCCGCGGAAGTCTCGATCATTCCGGACCACAACCGCAGGCCGATGGGAAAGAGTTCCTCATTCGCGAAATCGCGCAGCGCATCGAGGAATTCCTCGGTCTCGAATTTATGTTGCAGGATTTGTCCGGCCCGTTCCCTGAACGCATTTTCGTCGAGGGGAGCCTTGAGGACTTCCGGATCGATCGCGGCATCGAGCACGTGCGGACGGCTCATGACGGTGCGCGCGAGTTTTGGTGCGCCGCCAAGAATTTCGCCAAACAATTCGCAGACCGGCGGATTGGATTTCAGCACCGAAAAAAGTTCGGCTGCCGCGGGCATGCCGGTCAGCGCGGAATTGAACGCAGCAAGCGCGGCATCTGGATCGCCTGAGTGCGCGAACGCCTGTAAAAGCAACGGCACCAATTCGGTAAGGACTTCCCGCGCGCGAGGGGTGCGGACGCCAGGCCTTCGGCCGAAGTGCCAGCCCCGGATCGTCTCTGCGGCCAGCGGCGCTTTCTTGAAGCCCAGCCGCAACAATGTTTCGAGAGTTTCGGGATCGTCCCCGGCGCCCGTAAAAACAAGACTGCCGGCTGCGGCATCGAGCCGCGGCGAATGTTCGAACAGCCGGCCATAATGATACGAGACAAGCCGCAGGCGATGCGTGACGTCGCCGCAAAAACGGCTTTTCCGGGTGTAACCGCAAAACCTGGCGAAGCGCCCAAGGAGTTCCGGGTCTTGCGGCAAACGCTGCGTTTGCTCGTCGGCGACCATTTGCAACCGGTGTTCGATTTCGCGCAGGAAGAGATAGGACGCGCGCAAGTCCGCGACCGCCTCGCGGGTGATCCAGCCTTCCTCGCCGAGTTCATCCAGCATGTCGAGGGTGCGCGCGCCACGCAGGCGAGGCCTCTTGCCGCCGAAGATCAATTGCTGGGTCTGCACGAAAAATTCGATTTCGCGTATGCCGCCGCGTCCCAGTTTCACGTCGTGCCCGGCGACCGCGATCTCGGCATGTCCCCGGATCGCGTGGATCTGGCGTTTCATCGCGGCAATGTCCGCAATCGCGGCATAATCGAAATACTTTCGCCAAATGAACGGCATGAGGTTGGCGAGAAAACTCTCCCCCAGCGCCTTGTCGCCGGCAGCCGGTCGCGCCTTGATTAAGGCCGCGCGTTCCCAGTTCTGGCCAAGACTTTCGTAATAGGAATAGGCGGCGGGCAGCGCGATCGCCACCGCCGTCGAACCGGGATCGGGACGCAACCGCAAATCGACGCGCAGGACATAACCGTCGCCGGTCCGCTCCTGAAGCAGCCGGACAAGCCCTTTCGTGATGCGCCCAAAAAGCGTCGCCGGCTCCACCTCTCTGGCGATTGAACCACAATTTGGATCGAAGAAGACCACGATATCGACATCGCTCGAATAATTGAGTTCGCGCGCGCCGAGTTTGCCGAGCGCCAGGATAACGAGACCGCATCCCTGCTCCGGGTTCGCGCCGTCGGAAAGCCGCAGCCGGTCCGCGCGAGCGGCATCGTGCAACAGAAAGCGGAGCGCCACCGATATGAAGGCATCGGCGGCGCGCGACAGCGCCTCGGTCGCCGCGATCACATCGAAAACGCCACCTAGATCGGCGAGCGCGACGAGAAGGGCGGTCTCCTGCTTCGCAAGCCGCAACGCGCGCATGATCGCGGCCTCGTTGGAGGCCTGGCCGCCGGCTTCCTCGAGAGCGGCAAGGCACGTCTCAAGGCAGGCCATGGGGGCGGTCTCAAGACATCGCTTGAGCCGGGAGACGTTCGCCGTCGCGAGCTGCCAGAGAAATGGCGAATGATCGGCAAGCGCCAGAAGCAGGGCGCGCACGCCGTGCTCGTTGGCGAGGCTTTGCAATTCTGCGCCGGCGGGCATTGCCAGAAAGTCGGCGAGGCGGGATCCGGCGCGGCGCGCATCGTAAAGTTGCGGCGCGGTGCGCAGGCGCCGCCACAGCGGACGGTCTGCGTTGTCTTCTGGAGGAACATCGCTCATGCCGCCTTGTCCGGTTGCGGCAGGGCAAGCGGCGCCCCTGGTTCGCGCCGAACAGGAGCCACTGGCAGACGAATTCACGACACGAAGGCCTGGCTCATTATCCTCGATCCGCAAGCTTCCATTGTGGAGACGCGCGACCGCCGCGGCGAGCGAAAGGCCGAGGCCGGAGCCAGGCCGCGACCGCGCGTTTTCGAGCCGGACGAATTGATCGAGCACGCGCAGGCGATCGTTCTCGGCGATGCCCGGACCGCGATCCGCGATGACGAACTCGACATTGCTGCCACGCCGCCGCGCCGAGAGTTCGACGGTGCCCTTGGGAGCTTGTCCGGGCGCTCGATCCGGGCCGAGCCCCGCCGCCTCCGGGCTCCCGTATTTCAACGCATTGTCGACGAGATTGGCGACGGCCTGACCGGCAAGCTCCCGGCTTCCATGCAGATAGAGCCCCGGCTCGGCGGAAATTGCAAGCACGATGCCGCGTTCCTCCGCCACCGGCTCGTAGAGCTCGCCGACGTCTCGCACGACGGACGAGGCATCGAAATCGATCATGCCTTCGCGCCCGGCGCCTGCTTGCGCGCGGGCGATGCTTAACAGGGCGTCGAAGATTTGGATCAACCGCTCGGATTTGTCGAGCGCTTTTTCGAGCGCGCCGCGATAATCCTCCGGGCTTTTGGCGCTGCGTAGTGCTTGTTCCACGCCGCCGCGGAGACGGGTCAAGGGGGTCTTGAGATCGTGCGCGATGTTGTCGGAAACTTCTTTCAATTCCGCCATCAATATGGCGATCCGCTCCAGCATGGCATTGAAATTTTGCCCGAGCCGGTCGAGTTCGTCGCCGGTCCCGGTCAACCGCAACCGGCCGGAGAGATCGCCGGCGACGATTGCCTGGGCATTGGCGTTGATGGCATCGACGCGATTGAGAACGCGCCTTGCAACCCAGAGCCCACCAAGGGTTCCAATCACCACGAGCCAAAGGAGCGAAGTGAGCAGTGCTTCGCCGAGAATATGGCGCAAGCTTTCGCCTTCCGCGAGGTCGTGCCCGACGAGCAGGCGGATACCGCCCGCCAAAACAAAAATGCGGGCGAGCGCCCGGTGTTTTCCGCCGGTATCGCCGGGAGGCTGGTAAGCCGTCTCGACAAGGCCTGGACGGGTCAGAATATCCGGCGGCATGCTCACGATATTGCCGGCGATCGGTTCTCCCGCCGCGGTTGTGACGAGGTAAAGACCCGCGCCGGGCCGGCGGGTCCGCTTTTGGATGATGTTGACAAGGCGGCGGATGCCGCCTTGCGCATATTGCTCGGAAAGCCCGGTAATATCGGTGTCAATGGTCTGCGCGATCTGCTCGTCGATCAGCTGCTCCATGTTCCAGCCGACAGCGCCGAGGACAAGCCCGGCGCCGATCGCGGAAATCGCCAAATAGGCGAGCGATATCTTGAATACCGTGGTGCGAAAGAGCTTACCTAGAGCCATCGCGAATCATGTATCCGGAACCGCGTATTGTCTGGAGGAGCGGAGGGTCGAAGCCCTTGTCGATCTTGGCGCGCAGCCGCGAAATATGAACGTCAATGACATTGGTTTGCGGATCAAAATGATAATCCCACACGTTTTCAAGCAACATCGTCCGGGTGACCACTTGCCCCGCATGTTTCATCAAATATTCGAGCAAGCGGAATTCACGCGGCTGCAACTGAATTTCCTTGCCGTCGCGGGTAAGCTTGTGGGCAAGACGGTCAAGTTCCAGGCTGTTCACGCGATAGACGGTTTCCTCGCCCAGGCCCGGCCGGTTTCGCCGGGCGAGCACCTCGACCCGCGCCAGAAGCTCTGAAAATGCGTAAGGCTTGGCGAGATAATCGTCACCGCCCGCGCGCAGCCCCTTGACGCGATCGTCGACCTGCCCAAGCGCGGACAGGATAAGTACGGGGGTCATGATTTTCTGCGCCCGCAGGTTGCCGATGAGCGAGAGACCGTCGAGTTTCGGCAGCATGCGATCGACGATCAGTACATCATGGGTTTCCTCGCGGGCACGGGCGTAGCCGTCAAGGCCGTCGCCGACATAATCGGCAACATGACCGGCCTCGCGAAATGCCTTGACCATATAATTGGCGGCTTCGGAATCGTCTTCGACGATGAGGATGCGCATAAGCGACATATAGCTCATCCCGGTGCAAAGCAGCAGGCCGGAAGTTTCCTTCCGGCCTGTCGCCTCCTGGAGGCCGGCACCGCAACGGGGGGGCGCGGTACCGGCCCATAAAGCCTCGGGGACGTGAGGCTCAGGAAGCTGGGTTCACCGCGATCGCGACGAAATGGGTGCCCCCGCTACTCTTGACCCGCAAAAGGACGGCCTTACGATTGTCCTTTTTGGCCTCGGCTAGCGCTGCGCTGATGTCCGCCGGCTGGTTGACCGCGTGGCCGCCTGCCTCAAGAATGACGTCGCCGATCTGCAACCCCTTCTGCGCGGCCACGCCATCGGAATCGACGTCGGTTACGACCACGCCGTGGCTTCCGGCTCCTTCGACACTGGAGGCGGGGGCGAGGGTGAGGCCGAGGCCGCTAAACGCGTTATTGTCCCGGCTCATGCCCGGCTGTGCCCGCGCTTCCTTGTCGTCCGGCAGAGACCCGAGCTTTACCGGCGCGGTTTTCTCCGATCCATCGTGCCAATAGATCAAATCGGCCTTTTTCCCCGGACCGAGGGCCGCCACCCTCTTGGCGAGGTCGCGCGGACCGTCGATCCGTTCGCCGTCGATCCCGAGGATCACATCGCCCGATTTAATTCCGGCCGCGCTTGCCGGCGAATTCGGCTGAGCTTCAGCGACGAGAGCCCCTTTGTTGGACTTCAGGCCGAGACTATCGGCGATTTCCGCGGTGACTGGCTGAATCTGGACGCCAATCCAACCCCGCGCGACCACGCCTTTGTCTTTCAGAGCGGCAATGACAGTTTTCACGGTCTCGGCGGGAATGGCAAAACCAATGCCGACGCTTCCGCCCGACGGCGAGAAAATCGCCGTATTAATGCCGACCACCTGGCCTTGGGTATTGAACGTGGGACCGCCCGAGTTGCCCCGGTTAACCGGGGCGTCAATTTGCAGGAAATCATCGTAGGGCCCGGCGCCAATGTCGCGCCCGCGCGCCGAAATGATGCCCGCCGTAACCGTTCCCCCCAATCCGAAGGGATTGCCGACCGCGATCACCCAGTCACCAACGCGCGGAGTGGTCGTCGCGAAGTCGGCATGCTGGTACGGGCCGCCTTGCTTGATCTTCAAGAGAGCGAGATCGGTTTTCTTGTCGGTTCCGACGATGGTTGCCGGCACGGTTTTGCCGTCGTCCATGGTCACCGAGACCTCGGTGGCGTTCTCGACGACGTGGTGGTTCGTGACAACATAGCCATCAGCGGAGATAATGAACCCAGAGCCTTGCCCTTGGACGAGGTGCGGCTTGGGGTGACGATCGCGCGGCGTTCCTTCCTCGCCGAAACGTTTCTCGCCGAAATGTTTGAAGAAGCGCTCGAGCGGATCGCCCGGCGCAATACGCGGTATCTCGAGCTCGTCGCTGGAATCGGCAGTCTCGGCGGTCTGCACCTTGACGGACACGACCGCGCCGCGCACGTGGTCGACCACGTCGGCGAAAGAGACCGGAGAAACAACCGGAGACAATTCGCTCGTATTCGCGTTCGCGGCGGCATGCGCCTGACCGGAACCGCCATCGTTCATGCAAGCCAGGGCCAGGGCGGCCACGGTCCCAAACAGCGCGGCACGGATCTCGTGGCGCCGGCGCACGATCAAGGGCGGCGAACTCAGGGCACCGGGCCGGGCAGACGAGACATTAGCCATTGACAACTCCATTGCAAAAATTCACGACGGCGCACCGTCTTCGGCCATCAACATGGGGACGCCGAGCTTACACCGCCATTTCGGTCGTATGAAAGTTTTGTAACATAAGCGCGTAGTTGGTTCCGCAGCACTTGCCGTCGCATGCGGCAAGCTAAGAAATCGTTTCCAGCCGAATGGGTTCCAACCTCGTGCATAGTTCTCAATATCCGTCGCTGCTGGAAGGATCAGGCACCGCGCCAGGATCGGCCGGATAGTATCGTTGGACAGGCGGGCGCCGGTTCCCGTGCGGGGCCGGAATGAAACCCGGCGGCGGCCCTACTTCAATCGGCTGGCCGAGAGACGGAGCCTCCGCATCTGGCTGGTCCTGCGGCGACTCGCTCATCTGCTCGTCGCGTGCCGGAGCGCGATTTTCGCTTGGCTGACCTCGGCGTGGCCGGTGGGATGGCTTTTGGGCCTCCTTTTGGGGACTTGCCAGCGGCGCGGGCGCCACCTCCGGCCCCGCGGGGCTTGCCTCAAGTGCCGCGCCACCTTCGCAGCCGGTCAGCCAGATGTCATAAATCGGATGCTCGATGCCGTGCAGGCCTGGGCTCGCCGCGAACATCCATCCGGCAAAGATCCGCTTGTATTGGTTGGCGGCATCGACCTCGTCGACCTCGACGAAAGTGGTCGTCTGCGGCGCCTCCGTGGCGGGGCGCGTGTAACAGGCACGCTCGGTAATCTGGAGCGAACCGAATTGCACGGTTTCGCCGGCCGCGGCTTGAAAGGCAATCGTGCGTCCGGTGATCTTGTCCAATCCGGCAAAGACCGCGACCGGATGCTTGATCTTGCCGGCGCGCGCCGGGCCTACGGCCATCAGCATCGAAATGACAAGGAAGCGAGCCAAATGACCCAATCTGGCGAGATAGACTTGCATCAAAGCTTCGATCATCAACAATTCGGACGCCATATTTTAGAATTCCGGAGAATTCCGGAGAATTCCGGAGAATTCCCAACTTGGACATCGAGACATAAAAACGGCGATTTTGCGCCTCTCCTCATGCCCGGCATTTAATTGGGAAAACCGCGTGCTCGCTAAATGCATCACACCTCAAACATAGTTGCGAGATCCTACGCGATTACCATGCCTTCGAGGTGTGCTGGACCGCGGGCTCAAGTAGGACCGGGAAATTGACGGAATTGGCGATGAAGCATTTCTGATGGCGTCCTGGTGGAGGCGCAGCGCCTCTTGAACGTCGCCAAACTCAATCGTCACCTTCGGCCGCAAAAGGACGCACTCGAAATGTCCCCCGCTCACTTCCAATTCGATCACGCGGCCGATTGGGCGATCTTCATAGGCCCGGACGATCATCCGGCATTGGCGCTAAGATGCAAATACCAAAGCATGTGGCATGAGGAAATCGCCACGACAAGCAAGTCCTCTGGATTGTGCCTCGCGGGGTTGCCCAGAAAAGCCGGGTCCGCGGACATCGAGAGGTCTGGTTTTCCCGCCGCACGCGCCACATGATCGCGACCGTAGGCCGTATAAGCCGAGGTGCCCTGCCCCCGGTTGCCTGTCCAAGTGATGTTCGCCTCGTAGAGGCGGGCGCGTCCAGACATGGCAAGGCTCCACCTCAGCCTTCACCCGTCCGGCGTCCAGGCCTCGTAATCGCCGGTCGCCGGAGGCCGCGCATTGGCCGCCAAGGTCGAGCCCGGCGGACGCCAGGCTTGCGGCGTGCCGGTCAAATTCGGCCGATACGGCAACTCCCACGCGCGGGCGGCGTAATTCTCCGCGGTCGGCGGTATATCCACCGTGTGATGCAGCCAGCCATACCAGCCAGGTGGGGTCATCGAGCCCTCGCTCTCGCCCGCGTAAATCACCCAACGCCGTTCGAAGCCCAGCGCCTTGTCGATTTTGCGCCGGCGGTAATAGCGGTTGCCAAATTCGTCCTTGCCGGCGAATTTGCCGAAGAGCAATGTGTGCAGCGCCGTATTTAGTGTCTGACCGTTCCACCAGGTAAAAATCCGAGCGAGCCATATCATCGGTTTGATCCGCCATCGGCGTTGCGGGAGCGGTCCCCCGCCAATATCCGCGTTTATGATCCCGCGCGGCGCCGCCGTCCAGAGCGGGTCTCGCAAAGCGATTTCTTAACTAATCCACAACATTGATTTCTCGACGGCGCCACAACATATAGTATGCTCATTGGATTAAGGTCTAGTTTTAGGGGCAGAGCCAATGCGAATCGAGCGGCGTTATACCAAGCCTGAGCAATCCCCCTACGCGGGTATCGCGTTTCAGACGACGAAAAGCGAAATCCGCAATCCCGACGGATCGATCGTCTTCTCGCAAGAAGGCATCGAGGTTCCCGCCGCGTGGAGCCAGGTCGCGGCGGACGTGCTCGCCCAAAAATATTTCCGCAAGGCGGGGGTGCCCGCCCGGTTGATGCGGATCGCGGAAGACGCGGTTCCCGCTTTCCTGTGGCGCTCCGCCGCGGACGAAGAAGCACTCGCGGCCTTGCCGAAGTCCGGGCGCGATAGGGGCGAGACCTCGGCCCGCCAAGTCTTCGACCGTCTCGCCGGCGCCTGGACCTATTGGGGCTGGAAAGGCAAATATTTCGACTCGGAAGCGGATGCGGTCGCCTTCTTCGACGAGTTGCGCTTCATGCTGGCGCGTCAGATGGCGGCGCCCAATTCGCCGCAATGGTTCAATACCGGGCTCCATTGGGCCTATGGCATCGATGGCCCGAGCCAGGGCCATTACTATGTCGACCACGAGACCAAGAAACTCGTCAAGTCGAAGTCGGCCTACGAGCATCCGCAACCGCATGCCTGTTTCATCCAGTCCGTCGCCGACGATCTCGTCAACGACGGCGGGATCATGGATCTTTGGGTACGCGAAGCCAGGCTCTTCAAATATGGTTCCGGCACCGGCTCGAATTTTTCCAAATTGCGCGGCGAGAACGAAAACCTTTCCGGCGGCGGCAAGTCCTCCGGCCTGATGTCGTTCTTGAAGATCGGCGACCGCGCGGCGGGCGCGATCAAGTCGGGCGGCACGACAAGGCGAGCCGCGAAAATGGTCATCGTCGATGCCGATCATCCCAACATCGAGGATTTTATCGAATGGAAAGCGAAGGAGGAACGGAAAGTCGCCGCGCTCGTCACCGGCTCGAAAATTTTGCAAAAGGCGATCAAGGCTATTCTTCGCGCCTGCGTCAATTGCGAAGGGCCGGGCGATGATTGTTTCGATCCGGAAAAAAACCCCGCGCTGAAAAGAGAAATCAAGCTCGCGCGGCGCGCCTTCGTCCCCAACGCCCTGATCAAGAAAACCATACAAATGGGGCGGCAGGGCCATACGAACATCGATTTCGAAACTTTTACGGCTGATTGGGACTCCGAGGCCTACCTCACTGTTTCCGGCCAGAACTCGAACAATTCCGTGCGCGTGAGCGACGCATTTCTGCGCGCGGTCGAAGAGAATCGCGATTGGACCTTGATCCGGCGGCTCGGCGGCAAGGCGTATAAGGTGATGAAAGCGCGGGCTCTCTGGGACAAGATCGGCCGTGCCGCTTGGGCCTCGGCCGACCCCGGCCTGCAATATGATACCACGATCAACGAGTGGCACACCTGCCCGGCGGCGGGCCCGATCCGCGCCTCGAATCCGTGCTCGGAATATATGTTTCTGGACGATACGGCGTGCAATCTCGCCTCGCTCAACCTGCTCCAGTTCCGTGACGCGGCGACAGGCGAATTCGCTATTCCGTCCTATGAACACGCGGCGCGGCTGTGGACGATCGTGCTCGAAATCTCGGTCATGATGGCGCAATTTCCGGCCAAGGAAATCGCCAGGCTTTCTTATGATTATCGCACCCTGGGCCTTGGCTACGCCAATATCGGCGGGCTCTTGATGTCGTCCGGCGTCCCTTACGACAGCGGCGAAGGCCGCGCGATTTGCGGCGCGCTTTCGGCGATCATGACGGGGCAAGCCTATGCCACGTCGGCGGAGATGGCGGGCGAACTCGGCGCCTTCGAGGGCTATGGCGCCAACGCGGACGCAATGCTGCGCGTGATCCGCAACCACGCCCGGGCGGCAAATGGCGAGACCTCCGGCTTTGAGGCTTTGTTGATCGCGCCGGTGCCGCTCGACCATGGGGCCTTACCCACTAGAGCGCTTGGCGAGCATGCCCGCGCCGTTTGGCAGCGCGCGGTGACGCAGGGCGAGCGCCACGGTTTTCGCAATGCGCAAGTCAGTGTGATCGCCCCGACCGGGACCATCGGCCTCGTGATGGATTGCGACACGACCGGCATCGAGCCTGATTTCGCGCTCGTCAAATTCAAGAAACTCGCGGGCGGCGGTTATTTCAAGATCATCAATCGCGCCGTGCCCGAAGGCTTACGCACGCTTGCCTATTCGGCAACCGAAATCGACGAGATCGTGACCTATGCGACGGGGCATGGCTCCTTGCAAAATGCGCCGGCGATCAATCACGAGAGCCTTTCCGCGAAAGGTTTTACGGCGGCAAAACTCATCGAATTGGAGGCGACGCTGGCGAGCGCCTTCGACATCAAATTCGTCTTCAACAAATGGACTCTTGGCGCGGAGTTCCTCACCGGCGCGCTCAAAATTCCGGCCGAAAAGCTGGACGATCAAAACTTCGATCTTTTGAACTTTTTAGGGTTCTCCCGCGCGGAAATCGACGCCGCCAATATTTTCGTCTGCGGCGCCATGACGCTCGAAGGCGCGCCGCATTTGAAGCCGGAGCATTACGCCGTTTTCGATTGCGCGAATCCTTGCGGGCGCACGGGCAAACGTTTTCTTGCCGTCGAAAGCCACATCCGCATGATGGCGGCGGCGCAGCCCTTCATCTCCGGCGCGATCTCGAAGACGATCAACATGCCGAACGATGCGACCATCGAGGATTGCAAGGACGCTTATATGCTCTCCTGGCGGCTCGGTCTGAAAGCCAATGCGCTGTACCGCGATGGCTCGAAATTGTCGCAGCCCCTGAACAGCCAATTGATCGCCGATGATGACGACGAGGCGGAGGACGCCGTCGAGGCGCTGATCGCCTCCAACGCTCCGGCGCGGGCGTCGGCGGTCGCCGAAAAAATCGTCGAGCGGATTGTCGAGCGGATCGAAAGGATAAGGGAGCGCGAGCGCCTGCCCGACCGCCGCAAGGGCTATACCCAAAAGGCGGCTGTCGGCGGCCACAAGGTCTATTTGCGCACCGGCGAATATGGGGATGGGCGGCTCGGCGAAATTTTTATCGACATGCACAAGGAAGGCGCGGCCTTCCGCTCGCTCATGAACAATTTCGCCATCGCGATTTCGGTCGGCCTGCAATATGGCGTGCCATTGGAAGAATATGTCGATGCCTTCACTTTCACCCGCTTCGAACCGGCGGGGCTGGTGCAAGGCAATGACGCGATCAAGAACGCCACCTCGATCCTCGACTATATATTCCGCGAGCTCGCGATCTCTTATCTCGGCCGCAACGATCTCGCCCATATCGACCCAAGCGACATCGGCCATGACGTGCTGGGCAAGGGCGAGGACTTCGGCCGGACCATGAGCAAACTCGCCCCGCCCGAAGGAACCCGAGGGGCGAATTTGCGAGAGGCCGAAGCCCGAGGGGAGGACCAAAGCCGCCCGCCGCAAGGCGCGGGATTAACGGGCACGACGAAATTCGTATCGCGCGGTTTCGTGCGCTCCAAGGCCGACAAATTGATGCTGGTGCAGAGCGCCGGGCCGCAAGCCGCGATGGCGCTCAAAGACGATCTCGAAAGGCAAGTCGAAGCGGAACTCGGCGGACTCGAAAGGACGCCTCCCGCGCGGGCACCCGTCGCCGAAAAGCGGGGCCAGGCGCGGCTGCAAGGTTTTACGGGGGAGGCCTGCGGCGAGTGCGGAAATTTTACCCTGGTGCGCAACGGGACATGCCTGAAGTGTGATACCTGCGGGGCGACCACGGGGTGCAGCTGAAAAAAGGAGAAGTCGATATGGCTACCAATCCACCTTCTGGCGACGGCCACCGAATTAGCGCGGTCAAAGGTCGGTCCCAGGCCCACAATCCGAAAACCGACATTTGGACGAAGCGCAACAAGGATACCGGAAAATTTATGGACGGCAAGAAAGACGGTGCGCCGTTCAAGGGCGTGAGAAAGGAAAAATAATGCGCTCGTGCGCAACTGGACGTGCATGCGACACCTGCGGCGCGACCTAGCAACGGCAAGTGACGAGGTTCAGTTATGGTTGATATGTCGGCAATCGGAGTTGTCGCAAACTCTCTGACTGCAGCGGTAAATATCACGAGGGCGCTTGCGGATGTCAGAGATGCCACAACAATCCAAGCCAAGGTTTTCGAATTGCAACGCGCAATTATCGATGCCCAGCAAAGTGTTTTTGCAGCAAACGAAGAGCGCTCAGGGTTGATTTTGAGGGTAAAGGAGCTTGAAAAGGAACTGACCTGCCTCAAAAAATGGGAAGCGGAGAAACTGCGCTATGAACTCGTTGAAATCGCGCCGGGCATTCTGGCCTACGCAATAAAAGAAAGTATGCGCGGAGTGGAACCATTTCATTATCTATGTGCAAACTGTTACACCTCCGGTAGGAAGTCATTCCTCCAGCAGCAAGTCCGCACTCCTCGGTTGGATCGATACAAATGCACTGGATGCTGCGAAGAACTCAGCAACGACAAAGACCATAGGCCTGTTTCGGCCCACCCCAGAGATTGTGGCTCACGGCCAAGCGGCCCGCACGCATGGATGGGCTCTTAAACATAAGATCTGAGATGTGGACCGTCGCCAAGCGGAATACAGTCCGCCCCGGCCACACCTGCCCATTCATCGCGCGGCTGACCCCGAGCGCATCTGAACTTTGAAGGCAAGGATCTGCGACGGCCGGAGGCCGCGCGCCTTTGGCGCGTCCTTGAGTTCAAAGTTCAGATACGCTTTTCTGCCGCCATGCGATGAATGGGTTTTCGCACGCGAGACGCGCGGGCCTGCCCTGCATTAAAGCCCTCGTGCTTCGAGAGTTCTTCAGCAGAAACTTTGTGCTTCGAAACGCGCGCTCCCCATGCGGGCGCTTCACTAACAAAGGGAGAGACACAATGGATACCGATACACTTCTAACAATCATAATATGCATATTGGCTGGAATATTGTATGAAATCATAAAGTTACGCAGGATGGCTTCGTTCTGGGGCGGTATGGTTTTCCAAGCTAACGATGTAGGGTCGATGTCGTGGATGAAGTCGTTTAATCACGACACCGGGCATATTGAGTGGCTGAAGACTGAGAAGCAGCTTCACCAAGACTTCCGAAAAGAACTTGGACTGAAATGGTGGCAAGTATAAGGGCGCCTCGGGCGCAGCGCGCGGCACATCCTTCGAGACGGGCTCTGCGAGCCCTCCTCAGGATGATGGTTTTGATGTCTGTCAGAAGGCAAAGATAGCGGCCGCCCCGGCCACACTTTCCCATTCATCGCACGGCAGACCCGAGCGTATCTGAACTTTGAACTCAAGGATCTGCGACGGCCGCAGGCCGCGCGCCAATCGAAATCGGACAAGTCCGATTTCGACATCGTAAATGCCAGTCCCGGCAACAGCCGGGATCGGGGCGCGTACTTGAGTTCAAATTTCAGATACGCTTTTCCGCCGCCACACGATGAATGGATTTTTCCACGCACGACGCGCCTGTCCTGCATTAAAGCCCTCATGCTGAGGAGCGCGCGCAGCGCGCGTCTCGAAGCACGAGGGCTTTATTGCCTGAGTTATCTCAATCCTCGCCCTGAGGAGCTGCCAAAGGCAGCGTCTCGAAGGGCGATGAAGTGTCGTTGGCGCAAATTTTCCGCCAATAAGAAATGGCCGCCCCGGCCAAACCTTCCCATTCATCGCACGGCGGACCCGAGCGTATCTGAATTTTGAAGTCAAGGATCTGCGACCGCCGGAGGCCGCGCGCCAATCGAAATCGGACTTGTCCGATTTCGACATCATAAATGCCAATCTCGGCAATAGCCGAGATTGGCGCGCCGTCCTTGAGTTCAAAATCCAGATACGCTTTTCTGCCGCCATGCGAGGAATGGGTTTTTCCGCGCAAGATGCGCTGCCCTCTACACCAGGGTTGTCTCTTTTTAATCGGGGCATGTAGTAATGAGTTTAAGGCGCTAAACTTTCTGGAAAAGCAGCCTATGCTGACCAGTAGCCAAGAAATCAAACGCCGCCTCGAGCGTGAGGGATGGGTTCTCATCCGGTCCAAGGGTTCGCACCATATATTTCGCAATCCAGATACGGGTATGATAATTTCCCTGCCTCATCCAAAAAAGGATTTGGGCCGAGGTTTGGTCAGCAAAATCTACAGGGACGCAAACTGGCCGAAGGACTGAGACTTTCCATGACCCATTATGTTGCCATCGTCGAAGAGGAAGAAGGGAAAGCCACCGGCGTCTGGTTTCCAGATTTGCCGGGCTGCGTTTCGGCGGGCGATACGCTCGACGAGGCCATGCAGAACGCCGTCGAGGCTTTGGAGCTCTGGGCAAAGGCGATGATCGAAAGCGGTCAGACGATTCCGCCGCCCCGCAGGCTCGCCGATCTCAAAGCCGATCACGAGGTTGCCCAGGACTTAGCCCGCTATATGGTGGCGCTCATCCCCCTCCCGGAGGGCTTACGTCAGCACGCCGCGGAATGACTTCAAACGCGCCCTGGTGCTTCGAGACGATCGCTCCGCGGCCTCTCCTCAGTCGCCCGCTTCCATTACGTTCGCTTCGCGAAACGCTTCGCTCGCAATGGAACCTCGGGCTTCCTTCCGCTCAGCATGAAGGCTTGGTCGTAGTGATGAAAGGCCGCGCTACAGCGGCGCGGCGTGGCTTTCGATCCGCGGCGGCGGCGGCAGCGTTTCCGTCTTGGCGATCCCGGCCTTCACGGCGGATTGAATTTTTTCGAAAGCGCGAACCTCGATCTGGCGTACCCGCTCGCGGGAAATGTCGAATTCATCGGACAGCGCCTCAAGTGTCATCGGTTCGTCGGCAAGCCGCCGCGCCTCGAAAATGCGCCGCTCGCGCGGGTTTAGCACGCCGAGCGCAGTGCTGAGCGCAGCGAGGCGATTGCCGGTTTCCTCGCGTTCGGCAAGACTGTGCTCCTGACTGGCGGCGTCATCGACAAGCCAATCCTGCCACTCGCCCTCGCTTTGCTCGCGCAACGGCGAATTCAGCGAGGCGTCCCCGGACATCCGCCGGTTCATGTCGATGACGTCCTTTTCGCTGACGCCGAGCCTGCGCGCGATCGTCTTGACTTGGTCGGGACGCATGTCGCCGTCATCGAGCGCCGAAATCTGGCTCTTCGCCCGCCGCAAATTGAAGAAAAGCTTCTTTTGGCTCGCCGTCGTTCCCATTTTCACGAGCGACCAGGAGCGCAGGATATATTCTTGAATCGAGGCGCGGATCCACCACATGGCATAGGTCGCCAAGCGAAACCCTTTGTCTGGCTCGAAACGCTTGACCGCCTGCATGAGGCCGACGTTGCCTTCCGAGACAACTTCGCTGATCGGCAGACCATAGCCCCGGTAGCCCATCGCGATCTTGGCGACAAGCCTGAGATGCGAGGTCACGAGCTTATGCGCCGCGCCAGGGTCCTCATGCTCGCGCCAGCGCTTGGCGAGCATATATTCCTCCTGCGGCTCCAACATCGGAAAACGCCGGATTTGCATGAGATAACGCCCAAGCCCGCTTTCACCTGAAATCATTGGCAAGGCAGCACTCATTGTACCCTCTCCTTGGGACCCCTGGTGGCAGCGGATCCCTTTGGCCGCTTCCTATGCCGGCCATGCAATTCGACAATATAGAATGTCGCGACCGTGGCCGAAAGAGGGCTGGGCAAGGCATTCGGATTAAACATTGGCAATATTCCACAACGCAAAGGGTTCACGCTGTACGATACAAAATAATTTTACCGCCTCTAACTCCCTAAATTACGCTGGCTTTGGGTGCGGCGTTACATCCTCCGGTAAAATAAGTGTGAAATCTTGCGCGAAAACGCGTCCTGCCGTGGTTTCCTTGTGTCGGCCTGGCGCCGCCGGGATTAAATCTCTTGCCCAGGTCTCGCCGTATCCCCGCCGGCGAGCGCGTCGCGCAGCCGTCGCAGGTCTGGCGGCAGCGCGCTCTCGAAGCGCAATTGGGCGCCCGTCACCGGATGGGGGAAACCGAGCACCGCCGCGTGCAAGGCTTGCCGGGAGAGAGATGCGAGGCAGGCCTGGGCGGCGGGCGGGAGCCGCGCCGTTTTGGTCTTGAAACCGGCGGCATAGACGGAGTCGCCCAGCAGCGGATGGCCGATATGCGCCATGTGGACACGGATCTGATGGGTTCGCCCGGTCTCCAGCCGGCATGAAATAAGGCTTGCTTCGCCAGCAAAGCTCTCGATGAGCCGCCAATGGGTCAGGGCGCGGCGGCCGCGCCCGGCTGGCACGACGGCGATCTTTTGGCGGCCGGTGGCATGACGGGCGAGCGGCGCGTCGATGCTGCCGGAAGGCCGCGCCGGAGTGCCCCAAACGAAGGCCAGATACGCGCGGGTAAGCGGCAGGGTCTTCCCGTGATCGGCGAAGAGCTTGGCTAGTCCGTGATGCGCCGCGTCCGTCTTCGCGACCACCAAAAGCCCAGACGTGTCCTTGTCGAGCCGGTGCACGATGCCGGGCCTTTTCACGCCGCCAATGCCCGAGAGGCTCGCGCCGCAATGGCCGATCAGCGCATTGACGAGCGTACCCGATTCATGTCCGGCGGACGGATGCACCACGAGCCCGGCCGGCTTGTCGACGACGATCAGATGGTCGTCCTCGAAGACGATTTCGAGCGGAATATTTTCGCCCAAAGGCGCGGGATCGGTGGGCGGGGGAAGGCGCAAGCCAGCGGTCTGCCCGGCGCGAAGCAGAAGACTCGGGTCTTTCACCGTCGCGCCGTCGATGGAAGCATGGCCGGCTTCGATCAGGCTCTTCACTCGCGTGCGCGATAAATTCGCCGCCGCCGCCGCAAGGAAACGGTCGAGCCTCTCGCCGCCGTGTTCGGGCGCAACGCGATAGGCAAGGGAACGACGATTTTCCTCACTCATGCTCATAGCCAATCGTACCAAAATGTTTCACGTGAAACATTTTGGTACGATTGACGGGGCGAAAATACTCATGGCCTCATACATCCGGCGGCTTGAGACCGGTGGGATTGCGCGGAAAACCGGTACGATTGCGCGGTTCGGCGGAGCAATAGATCAAGGAAGGCGAGGGCGCCGTGAAATTGACCCCGCTGTCGTGCCGCTCATTGTCCGACCCTCTTTAGCAGTGCAACAAAGCGAGGGTCAGTTCGTAGATCCGCGTAGATTGGATCCACCTTGAGCATGAGAGCCCAAATATCGCGGTCGTTGCAGCCCTTCTCCAGCCAGGTCAGGGCTTGGTCGCGGTCGCCCAGTCCGAGGTAAATCATCGCGACGCCAAACGCGCGAACGTAGCCGTGTTTGTCCAAGTCCTGCAGGTCCGCCAGAATTTCCTGCGCTTTGGCAGGTTCACCAAACACGCCCCAGGCATGACCTAGCACGCACTTCGTCCACCCGCTGCCATGCGAGTTTTCCACCGCTTTGACAAGCTCTCGCAACGCCAGGTCGTGCTTGCCGGTGGCAACATAGACTTTGCCCAAAAGCCAAATTCCGGAAACGAGACGCTCCTCCCCATCCAGTTCGATCCCTTTTCGCAGCTGTTGCTCGGCTTCGTCGAACTTTCCCGCTTGGTAATACATCCACCCGAGAAACATTCGATCGATTGCCGAAAAAGGCTCGAGCTCGACCGCCTGCCGGCAATGTTCGATGGCCTCTTCGTGGTGCCCAACGCAGGAATAAAACCAACCCAGCCAGTAACGCGCAGGGGTCGTACGCGGGTTTAGCGCGATGGCGCGACGGAATTCGCGTTCGGCACCGGCCCAGTCCCAGTTGTAGACTTGGCAAAATCCCAGCGACGTGTGTGCCTCGGCAAGCTGCGGGTCCAGTTGCACCGCCCGCTTCGCAGGGGCGATCGCTTTCGGAATCGCCTCGGCAGGTGGCAGGTCTCCGTACCAACTCAACAGGCTGTAAGTGTCGGAGAGGCCACTCATGGCCAGCGCGTAGTCAGGATCTTCAATCAAGGCCAGTTCGAAGTAATGCAGCGCCTTCCGCAGCCCGATGCCACGCTGGTTCCAAAAGAAACGGCCTTTCAAATACAATTCGTAAGCTTCAGCGTTGGCCGTTTGCAACTTAAAGAGCGGCTGGTCACTGCGGCCGGCCAAGCGCAACTTCAACGCGGCCATGATCGCACGGGTGATGTCGTCCTGGATAGCAAATACGTCCTGCATCTCGCGGTCGAACCGCTCTGACCAGAGGCTGAAACCGTCGGCGACCTTGATGAGCTGGGCAGTGATGCGGAGCTTGGTGCCCACCCTGCGGAGGCTGCCTTCCAAGACCGTCTCCACACCGAGGGCCTCTCCGATCTTGCGGATGTCTTCGTTGCGGCCTTTGAACGCAAAGCACGACGTCCTCGCCGCCACACGGAGGCCATCGATCCACGACAAAGCATTCAGCAAATCCTCGCTGATCCCGTCGCTCAGAAACTCGTTCTCCCGGTCGGAGCTCATGTTCACGAACGGGAGCACGGCAATGGATCTTTGTTGTTCGCGGCTGGGTTGGCGCGCCGGAGTTGACGTCTTCCGCTTACCCCCGGCCGCCTTTTTGATTTGTGGTCCGAGTACGATGCGATATATCTCCACTGGCCGATTGATGTTCTTCAACTCGACCTTGCCAATGCGCACCAAGGTCTCCGGGATTTTATTGTATACCTGATCGAACACTTGCTGTGTGATCGCGATCCCACCCGGATCGGCCAGTGGCTCGACCCGCGCGGCGATGTTCACGCCATCGCCCGCAATGTCGTCCCCCCGGTGCAGCACATCGCCCAAGTGAATGCCAATTCGAATCTGCAACTGTCTATCTGCGGGAGCGCCCAAGTTGCGCCGGGCCAGCACCTCCTGGAGTTCGACCGCGCAATTCACCGCTGCCACCGCGCTGGCAAACTCAACCAGAAAGCCGTCGCCTATCGTTTTTACCTCTTGTCCCTGATGTTTGAGGAACGAGGGCCGCAAGAGCGCGCGGTGTTCCTCGAGCAACTCCAGCGCCAGCCCCTCGTCCCGCTGCGCAAGCGCGCTGTAGCCCACCATGTCCGTGAACATGATCGCGGCGAGTTTGCGTTGTTTGAACCCTTCGATAGCCATTTCAGAATGTGCTTTCATCAATTCGACAGGTTGATTTTCGTCATGACTCCATGTCGCATGGGTTGGCGCGCAGCTCGGCTCAGAACGGATAGTCCAGAAGGTCGAAAGTATCTCCGGACGCCATGCGTGCCTTTTTGATCGGCGCTAATTGCCTTCCGAGGCGTCGCCCGCAGGTATCTCAGTGGGCGTTATGCGCGAGCTAGAGTTAGAGATTGCCGAAGCCCCGGTCATGGAATGCGCCGCCACCGCAGGGGCCTTACGCCCGGCCAAGAACCACGTTAGCATCTGGCCCTTTCCCTTGACGTCAATTGGGCCGCGACATTCCAGCACGAATTCATTCTTCAAGCGCTCATAGACCTCCTGCGACACCTGAATCTTGCCTGCGATCCCGGTCGATTCCATGCGCGACGCCACGTTCACCGCATCGCCCCAGACGTCGAAGAAAAATTTGCGCGTGCCGACGACGCCAGCCACAACCGGACCGCTGGCGATGCCAATGCGGATCGGTACACTGCGTCCGTGCGGATCGCGCAAGTCCGTCGCGGCATCACGTATTTCGAGCGCCAGCTGCGCCAACGCCGCCGCGTGGTCGGGCCGCGGCGTCGGTACGCCACTGACCACCAAGTAGCAGTCGCCGGTGGTCTTGATCTTTTCGAGCCCGTGCCTCTCGACCAGCCGATCGAAATCCGTGAACACGCGATTGAGGAACTGGACCAGGTCGTCGGGGGCCGTATCGCTCGCCCGCGCCGTAAATCCCGCCATGTCGGCGAACATAATCGAAGCCTCGTCGTATTTGTCCGCGATCACGGACTCCGTCCGGCTCTTGAGCCGGCTAGCGACGGAAGCGGGCAGGATATTCGCGAGCAGGATGTCGGATCGCTCGCGCTCACGCTCCGCAGCCGCTTCGGCGCGCGCGGCTTCACGCAGGGCGTAGAATATGATCGAGAAGAGCACCGCGCAGCTTATAACAACGATGGCAATAAAGTCGCCGAACTGCGTTGTCGCGGGCTGCAGCCCGGTATTGTAGGGCACGAGGACCTGCGAGGCGATGATGAGCGCCGCAGCAACAATGCCAAACGCAGAGGCGAGAAAGATATGCTCAATACCGAAGAACAGGACGACGAACGCCGTGGCCATCAGGTAGTAGAATTGCATGCCCGTGCCGGTGCCAAGCAGGACAATGACGAAGAAGAAATACACATAGCCGATAATGAACAAGACGAGCGCTGCCGCCAGCGAGCCGAAGCGGTGGAGCAGCGGAATCGCCGGGCAGACCAATGCGGCGAGCGCGTTGATGGCGGCCACCCTCCACAAACCCGGCGTCGGATCGAGGAATTGGACGGTGGCGAAGCCGCTCGCGACGGCCGAGACGATCCATGTCGTGATGTTGAGCCAGCGAAGCCGCCGTGCCACTTTCTCGGGATAGCGCTCAGTGCCGTAGCGGATGATCGAAATCAGGCGCAATTGATGCCGCTCTCATTATCGCACAGCAACGCCTTCCCCACCGAACTTGTGGCGCGGTGCGAGGAAGATAATCGAACGAAGACCGATCTTTTTCAAATCCTGCCGCCTCTTCCGGCTATTGGCCTTTCCAATTTGCTCCAGCTGTGCTTTGGCGTTGCCTCTAAACGGAAGAAAGTTCGGCAATTCTCTTTTGCAGTTCAGTGACGCAACGCTTGAGGTTGGCCCTCGCGGCATCACGCCATTTTTTGCTGGTCTCTGCGCGCCGATAAAGCCGCGCATCGTCTTTGGCAAAATTCTCAAGAATTCGGAGCTGGATCGAACAAAAGACAACCTCGGGAGCCCACGAAAATTCGGTTCGAATCCTAGCAAGATCATCGACGAACTCGTCCCATGGCAAGGCAAGGGAGCTCAAATCCAAATCTAAGAAGAGATCGAGATCGTCAGCAAACCCATCATAGTAGTGTTTTTCCGCCCTAGCCTGCAGGTGATTGGATGTCGCCATGATCAGATCATGGACAGCGTCGGCGTCGGAATTGTTCAACAACGTGTATTGGCGAAACAGCTCGCCGCTGTCGCGGACATTTTCATAATCCGGACGCGGACCGCCATCCTGACTTTGTGTCCTGTACACAACATCATGCCAAAAAACGGACACGGCTATGATATCTGATCGGGTGGAAAGATCAGAAAACTCGCTCAGCTTTTCGAGCAAGCGTGCGACATGTTCCCAGGTGTGGTAAGCACGGTGACTTTCGGTGTGGCCGGCGTCGAGCGCTTCCCATGCTCCAGCCTTATGTCTCCCCTCCAGCGGCGTCCAATATTTTTCTCTGATCTTCCGGTTCATCTGTTTTCGACAACGTAGCATGCGCTTCGGCCCTTACGCGAAAAAACCTACCCTTGCAGGGGTATTGTCTGTTAGGCAAGACGTTAGGGCTTCTCCTTCTCCTAGCAAGCTCCTAGCAGGCAAACTGAGCGCGTGAAAATACATAAAGAGAGCGCAGCGGTGCGGCGCGTAATGGTCGGGACCGACCGCTCTGACTCAGCCGAGCAGGCGGTCCAATGGGCTGCATTGTTGGCCGAACGGTACGTTGCGGAACTCCTCGTGGTCCAGGTAATCGTGCCACAGAATCCCGCTTCCACGGAGTACGGAGCGGCCGAGCGCACGCGCGCAGCGGCAGCCGGCGATGAGCTCACCGCGTACACGCAGCAGCTAGCCGGGGAGCGCGGTCGTGCCTTCGTGGTGATCGATGCCGATCCGGCGCTGGCGATCGTGCGCGCCGCCGAGCAAGAGGGGGTGGACGTCCTCGTGGTCGGCAACTTGGGCATGGCGGGAAGGAAAGAGTTTTTGCTGGGCAATGTGCCCAACCGTATCAGTCATAATGCCCGCTGCACCGTGATCATCGTGAACACGTTGCCATCCGGTGATCGCGCGCCCATCCTGGCATCAATTGCCATACCCGAGGCCGAGTTTACCCCAACCGAGCCTCGGCTGGCGGCCCGGGGGGCGCATATCGCCACCGTCATGGCGAAGCACGGTTTAAAGGAGCTGTTCGGCCGGCCCGACGAGCAAGGTGCGACCGGTCGTCTCCGGAAGGCCAAGCGCCTGCGCGCCGCCCTCGAGGAGCTGGGTCCCACCTTCTCGAAACTCGGGCAAGTGTTGTCGACACGCCCGGACCTCCTCCCAGCAGAGTACATCGACGAGCTAGTAAAGCTGCAAGACCATGTGCCACCGATGGCCGAACACGAAGTGGTTCAGGTTACGGAACAGGAACTGGGCGTGCCCTGGGAAGACGTCTTCGAGTTCGATCGATCCGACCCCCCTCGCCGCCGGCACGATCGCTCAGGTCCATCGCGCGACGCTCACCGGCGGCGACCGCGTCGTCCTCAAGGCGCAGCGGCCAACTGCCCGCGGGGAAATCGAGCAGGATCTCGCGCTCCTCAAGTTGTTCGCAGACCGGGTCCGGGAGCGCCCGGCGCTTCAGAAGTTCATCGACATTGAGGCTGTGTTCAAGCACTTGTCCACGTCGCTACACCGCGAGCTCGACTTCCGCCAGGAGGCTTCGAACATCGAGCGGATGCGCGGCATACTCAAGGGCTACGATCGCCTCGATGTCCCGATTGTGCACCAAGATTTGTCCACCTCCCGGGTCCTCGTAATGGAAGAAATCCAGGGAGTGCCCGTCGTACAGGCTCCCGAGGGTCCCGAACGAACGGAGGCGGCGCGTCAACTCCTCGAGAGCTACTACAAGCAGATTATCGTGGATGGATTCTTTCATGCGGACCCCCACCCGGGCAATCTGAAGTGGTGGAAGAATTGGGTCTATTTTCTTGATTTCGGAATGGTTGGGGACGTGGGAGCCGATCTTCGCGAACATCTGATGCTCTTGCTGATGGCGTTTTGGCAAGAAGACGCTGGGCTCCTGACCGACATCACGCTGATTTTGGCCGATTTGGTTGACCGAAGCGACTTGGACGTCCCCCGGCTCCAGGCCGAGCTTGGCGAGCTCATGGCGAAATACCGGACGTGCGCGCTCGCGGAGATACAAATCGGGGTGATATTGCAAGAGATGACCGAGATCGTGCTACGCCACGGGGTGCCGCTGCCGGCATCGCTCACTCTTGTCGGCAAAGCACTCGCGCAGGTGCAGCTTTCGGCCGTTCACCTCGACCCGGCTCTCGACCCTTTCGAGATCGCGGGGAAGTTCCTGATTCGATCAATACTAAAGAGCGTGAGATCCAAGCTCGACCCGAAAACGCTGCTTTATAAATCGCAGAAATTGAAGGTTCGCGCCGTACGCGTGATCGAGACGTTCGAACGCTTGATCGGGGCCCGCCCGGGACAGAAACTCGCGGTTAACTTCCACGCAACCTCCATCGAGGACGTCGTTCGTCAGACGGGGCGTCGTTTGGCGCTTGGACTGACTGCGGCAGCAAGCATCGTCGCCGCCGGGCTCACAGCCGTGTCGACGATCCCCGCCGATTGGGTACCCGCGACGTTTGGTGTGGTCGGCGGTCTGCTTACCTTTGGGCTAATCGTCGACGTGCTGCGCCGGCGCTGAATATTGTTCATGCCGACGACTGGTCGTGGGGCCGCGGCTTCGCCTGACCGCGTCTGATCGAACGCAGCAAAGCTTTCTCGATCACGTACGCCATCGCCGCCATCATCAAGCTTACCAACCATCGCTCTACTTGCCGAAAGAACGGCATCTTGAGAACATTTTTCATAGAATCGCTTTCCACGATTGGATTGCACATATCGCCACGATGGAGCGACCCGATTAAATTTACGCGAGCTCCACCACGAGCCCTTCGCGCAAGGTCACACGCCGGTCCATCCGGCGGGCCAACTCCATGTTATGGGTCGCGATCAAGGCGGCAAGGCCGGTTGCCCGGACGATCGCGTCGAGCGCCTCGAAAACATGATGCGCGGTTTTCGGATCGAGATTGCCGGTCGGCTCGTCGGCGAGCAAGATGCCGGGGCCGTTGGCGACCGCGCGGGCAATCGCGACCCGCTGCTGCTCGCCGCCGGACAATTCGGACGGCCGGTGTTCTCCGCGTTCGGACAATCCCAGATAATGCAGCAATTGCGAGGCGCGCTCCTTCGCCTCGCGGCGGGAAAGCCCGGCGATCATCTGCGGCAGCATGATATTTTCGAGCGCCGAAAATTCCGGCAGCAGATGATGGAACTGATAGACGAAGCCGATCTCGCCGCGCCTGAGCGCGGTGCGCTGATCGTCGGCCATAAGGACGGTGGCTTCGCCGGCGATAAACACTTCCCCGGCGTCGGGCGGCTCAAGAAGGCCCGCGATATGAAGGAGCGTCGATTTGCCGGCACCGGACGGGGCGACCAGCGCGACCGATTGCCCGGCCCACAGGCAAACATCGGCACCGCGCAATATTTCGAGCGGAGACCCCGCCTGATCGTAGCGTCGTTCGATCTTTTCGAGGCAAAGCGCCGGAGGGGACATGGCTATTCGTAACGCAAGGCTTCGACCGGATCGAGCTTTGCCGCGCGCCAGGACGGATAGATCGTCGCCAGCAGCGACAAAACGAGCGTCATCGAAGCCACGGTGAGGACATCGCCAGGGTCGACCACGGACGGCACGCGCGAGAGGAAGTAAATCTCGGCCGGAAACAAATTGGCATCAAAAAGCCATTTGAGAAGCTGGCGAACCCCCTCGACATTGCTCGCGACGATAAGGCCGAGAAGGCAGCCGGCGAGCGTTCCGGCGACCCCGATCGAGGCGCCAGTGATGAGAAAGATCCGCATGACGCCGCCTTGCGTGGCGCCCATGGTGCGCAGGATCGCGATGTCGCGGCCCTTGTCCTTGACCAGCATGATCAGCCCCGACACGATGTTGAGCGCGGCAACAAGCACGATCAGCGTCAAAATAATGAACATGACATTGCGTTCCACGTTCAGCGCGTCGAAGAATGTTTTGTTGCGCTCGCGCCAGTCGGTCATGATCATCGGCCGCATCACCGCCTGGCTGATTTGGCCCTTGACCGCGTCGAGTTCCTCCGGTCGGCTCACGAAAATCTCGACGACGCTTGCCTGATTGTCCTTGTTGAAGAAACCCTGCGCCTCGGGCAAGGCCGTATAGACGAAGAGATTGTCGAACTCCGCCATGCCGATCTGAAAGATCGCGGTGACCGGATAGACCTTGCTGCGCGGGGTGATGCCGAAAGGCGTCTGCGCGCCGCTGGCGATCAGGATTTTCAGCTTGTCGCCAATGCGAAGCCCGAGATTTTCGGCGAGCCTTTGGCCGATCGCGACGCCGCCCGCCGTATCGAAACCATCGAGCGTGCCTTGCTTAACATTGCGGGCGATGCCTGGGAGGCGCTTGATATCTGCCTCCCTTATTCCCCGCACGAGGGCAAACGCCATGTTGGCGGTGGAAGCCGCCGCCGGGCTCTCGATCATCGGGATGACCAATTCGACGCCGGGCACCGCCGCCACTTCCTTCACCACTTCATCGTAATCGGTGAACTGGGTCTCGGCGGCCTGAAGGAAAATATGACCGTTGATGCCGATGATCTTGTCGAGCAATTCCTTGTGAAAACCATTCATCACCGACATGACGACGATCAGCGTGGCGACGCCGAGCGCAATTCCGAGAAAGGAGAAAAAGGCGATGACCGAAACAAAGCTCGCCTTGCGCCGCGCGCGCAGATAGCGGAGCGCGATCATCCACTCGACGGGCGCGAACGGGCTTGTGCCCTTCGAGGTGTCCGTCATGAGCCCGCGAGCCGTACGACCGCAGCCTCGGCGGCAAGATTTTCGCGTGCGCCGGTTGCCCTTGTCTTGAGTTCCACCGTGCCCGAGGCCAGTCCCTTGGGGCCGGCGATGATCTGATAAGGCAGCCCGATCAGATCGAGCTTGGCGAATTTGGCACCGGGGCGCTCGTCCGTGTCGTCATAGAGCACGTCCACGCCCCCTTTTTTCGAGAGCGGCGTAAATCGCGGCGCAGGCGGCGTCCGTCGTGCCGTCGCCAACCTTGAGATTGGCCAATCCTACCTTGAAAGGCGCGACGGCCTCGGGCCAAATAATCCCATTTTCGTCGTGACTCGCCTCGATCACGGCGCCGACGAGACGCGACACTCCAACCCCATAGGAACCGCCCTGGAACGGCCGCTCAATTCCGTCGGGGCCGGTGACCACGGCCCGCATCGGCTTGGAGTATTTTTCGCCGAAATAAAACACCTGGCCGACCTCGATGCCGCGCGTTTGGATGCGTTTTTCTTGCGGCGTCTCGCGCTCGAAACGGGCTCGATCGTGGACGTCCCCGGTCGCCGCGTAAAGCTTCGTCCATGCGTGGACGACGGGCGAGAGGTCGCCATCATAGTCGGTGGTCTCAGGCGGGATGGGCAATTCCAAGACATCGGCGTGGCAAAATACCGCCGACTCGCCGGTTTCCGTCAAAATGACGAATTCATGGCTCAAGTCGCCGCCGATCGGCCCGGTCTCGGCGCGCATCGGGATCGCCTTCAGCCCCATCCGGGAAAAAATCCGCAAATAGGCGACGAACATCTTGTTGTAGGAAAGCCCCGCCGACGCTTCGTCGACATCGAAGGAATACGCATCCTTCATCAAGAATTCGCGGCCGCGCATGACGCCGAAGCGCGGCCTTTGCTCGTCGCGGAATTTCCACTGGATATGGTAAAGGATTTTGGGCAGATCCCGGTAGGAATGGACATAAGCGCGAAAGATCCCGGTGATCATGTCCTCGTTGGTCGGACCATAGAGGAGTTCGCGCTCATGACGGTCCTTGATTTGCAGCATTTCCGGGCCATAGGCCTCGTAGCGGCCGGTTTCCCGCCATAAATCCGCGAGCTGGAGGGTCGGCATCAAGAGTTCGATCGCGCCCGCCCGGTCCATTTCCTCGCGGACGATCTGCCCAACTTTTTGCAAGACGCGAAGTCCGAGCGGCAGCCAAGCGTAAATCCCGGCCGCCTCCTGCCGGATCATGCCGGCGCGCAACATCAAGCGATGCGAGACGATCTCGGCTTCCTTCGGCGTCTCGCGCAGAATCGGCAGAAAATAACGGGACAGGCGCATTGTTGAAGCAACGCGATCAGGAGGAGCGGAGCGGCGGATCGTGGGTTTTAGCTCGCGCGTCAGGCAAAGGCAAAGACGGGCCAAGAGCCTTAAGCCAAACCGCCCGGTTGCGTCAGTGCCGGTCTGTCGCGCTCGTTCCGGCTCAAGCTTGCGAGACCCGGAGCTTCCGGCGCGGCGCGAAATTGCCCGGCCCGCCTGGAACATAACTGACGAGATCGTTGGCCTTGCCGAGCACTTCGCGGAGATGCGTTCCCGCGCGGGCGCAAATGTCCGTGATGAGGTTGGGGCGGGCTTCCCCATGGGTCTTGTGGTGGCGTCGAATTGCGGCCAAGGCGCCGAGGGCCTTGCGGTCGAGATCGTCGACAACGCCCTCGAAATTTTGCCGCACGCAGCGGTTCAACGAGGCATAAACATCGGTCGCGGAAGCGCGGCCTGGCATCGCCGACGCGGCGAAATAATCCTGGTAGCTCGTCGGTTGCCAGTTCAATAAATCGCCAATCAATTCGGGCGTGCCGGGGAGCTGCTCAATCAATTTTACCATTTCGTTGAATTGATTGAGATAGGTGCCAGCGAGGCTGGAGCCGGGACCCGCCTGAGCCACGGGAAACGCCGAATCATTATTAGCCGGGCCATTGCCGTGCAATGCAACAGGGAGGCGTGCCGGACGGGCTTCTTCAGTCATTGCGGCTAGGGTCATTTGGAGGGGGCCTCGTTGCGTCCACGTCAGACTAGACGCGGACCCATAATAATTTGTTGCTGGAGAAATTAGGTTGCGACCGGCTTGCCGAAAAGCGCCGCGGCAAGCGCGCGCCAACTAAGGCCGGGATGCCCGGAGAGCTTGAAATTTATGTGGTATCATAGGGTTGTGGTTACTTTGCCGGGCCGCCGGCCTTGGTGCCAGCCAAGGCTTGCCAATAGCTAAAAAAAAGAGGCATAATGATTTCTCAATATATGAACATCCGCGGTTGTCGTAGGCTGAAGTCTAATAAAAGCCGCGCCACACGCGGAGTGGGGAGGGTCCATGTCAAATGTCGCCGGCAAGGCTTACGGCATGAACGTCATCACGCCGATGCGGCCCAGCCTGACTTGGCTCCAGCGGTTGATCTTCATGGGGGCCCGCGCGCTTCCATCCTTTTTGGGGGGCTGCTTGGCTTGTCGATCATCCATTTTGCGCGATGGGTGCTTATCAAGCGCGATCGGTGGCCAGACCTCGGCCAGGGCAAGCAGAAGCTGCAAAACGATTACATGCTGTTTTGCAGCAACTTCAACGGCACCTGGGACCAATATATCGACGCCTTCTCGGACGGCATTCCCGACGGTCTCGACTTTTTCTGGTATTCGAGCACGCAATACCCCCACTCGATCCCCATCACACCCTTCAAGAACTATATCCGGGCGAATCAGATCGACACGGATTACTACTACAATTCGACGCCAGGTGCCGCGCAACGCGACATCAAGGCGGCGTTGCGCGTTCGGCGCGCCATTCTCGACCTCGCCGCGCAACATCAGACCCTTTCGCCGGCCGATTTCCAAAAAGCCTATGTCGCCGAGCTGCGCAAGGTGCAGAACGACCTCGGCTACCAGGGATATGCGCCGGTCGCCAGCAACGACACGGAGAATGCCGACAAACACCGCAACGCTTACGTCCGGGAGCAGCCCGGCGTCGCCAATGCGCTTCTCTGACCGTGCTGTCTCGCCAAGGAGCCGTTCATGCCAACATTTGATGGCGGACACTATTTCCTGACGGTTCTCGTCCCGGTCAAAACGGATCCGATTCAGGACGGATCCGCTTCCACGTCGCCGGTCCATGCGCTGCGCAAGAGGCTTGCCAGGCTACCGCCCGCCCAGCAGACGCCCCCGTGCCTCGATGGCCAGAGTCCGTTCGCGCGGAACACGCGCAACCATTTCGCCCGCTTCGTCATTATCGACGATGTCGCCTACAACGGGCGCCAGACGGAAAATTCAATTTGCCGGTTGCTCCTGAATTTCTTCAGACGCAACAAGAACAATCTCTTGGTCGCGCAACCGCAAGATCATCTGACCTGCCCGTTTCTGCTTTTCGCCACGGAATTCGACGCCGCAAGCGGCGCCGCTGCGGAGCGCGACTCCTACCTCGAGTGTCTTTGGGACACGATGAAACAGGAATTGCGTGAGATATTTATCCATTGTGAGGGCTTCGACGGCGTGACTGACTCGGCGTCTTTCGCGAAATATATCGCGAGTTGCCAGCTCGAAACGACGATGCCGTTCAACGATTATTACGTCGAAAAACCCGATCACACTTTAATCGAAAAGCCCGATGGCATCTTGAAAAGCCTCCCGGCCTGGCCGAACGAATATCTAATTCCGGCTGGCTTCGGCGGCATTTTGTTGTTGATGGGTCTTGTCGCGTGGTTGATTTTCTGCGGGGGGCTTATTCTGCTGCTCGTCGGCGGGGTAACGTTCGGTGCCGGGCTCTTGCTGGCTTATGCGAGCCTTGTGGCGGCGGGCGCGAAGCCGTTTCCAGCGGGACCGGATCTCCCCACGGTTCTCAAGGCCCTCCATCTGCAACGGGAATTCGCCCGCTTCGCGATCGACAAACAGCTGTTGGCGGCAAGCCCGGCGTCGGCGCAGGAACTCCACGCCGCTTTCAAGAACTTTGTCGCCGTAAATCAACCAAGTTACCTCGCCCGACCCACGCAACCCCCGGGCGTCATCGGCATCTCCGGGCGTCATAGGCATCTAGAGGCTTAAAATGGCCGTCAAACTCGATCTCGCCGACATTCAGGGGAATATTCTCACCGCCTACGGACAGGAGGGCTTTCCGAAGGGCCGCTTCATGCTCTTCCATATTGACAAGGGAGATTTAGCGCGCGGATTCGTGACCGCACTGTTGCAGATGGTCACCACTGCGTGGCGTGGGCCGCCGGTGTCGCTTCCCAAAGTAGCGGTTAATATCGCATTTACATTTTACGGGCTGCTGGCGCTCGGCGTTCCCACTAGAACACTGCGCGGCATGCCGGACGAATTCATCGACGGCATGGTCAATCGCGCCCCCATGCTCGGCGACGATTTCCACAAAGACTGGAAAAACTCCTGGGACGAAGTGTGGACCAAGAGCGGGACCGGCTTCAGCCCAAATGAGAATACGGTCCATATCCTTGTCACGCTCAATGCGCAAATGAATCCGGACACGGGAAGGCCCGTCCCCGCGCTCGAGACAAAAACCTCCGAGATCAAAGATCTCGCTAGGAAAAACGGCGTGCGGCTTCTCACCGGCCATAATCCCCCGGGCCAACCAAAGCAGGACTTCCAAGACCTGTCGTTGACCCTGAAGCCCGGCACTGGCGGCAAGTTTGCGCCCACGAGAAAAGAACATTTCGGCTTCACCGATGGGATCGGCAATCCGGTTTTCGACGGCCAGCTTTTCGCCGGCCAGCCGCCCTCCCCTGTTGGCAACGGCGCCGTGGACGGCAAAGGCAATTGGCGGCCGCTCGCGACCGGGGAATTTTTGCTCGGTTTTCCCGACGAGGCGCAGGAGATCGCCGGCGCCGCCATGCCGCTCGACTTCAGTCGCAACGGCACCTTCATGGCGTATCGCAAGCTACACCAGAAGGTCCGGACATTCCGGGAGTTTATGCAGAACAAGGCGCAAGATTACGCTAAAATTTCCGGCATCGAAAACCTCGATGATGCGCGCGAACTTTTGATGGCGAAGATGGCCGGCCGCTGGTCCGACGGGGTGCCTGTTTCGCTGGCGCCAACCGTGGCCGAGTGGAACGAGTTCAACCGAAAATATCCAGACGTTGACTATGCCACCGATCCGACCGGCTGGGCGGCCCGCTACGCCGCTATCACGAATTTCACCTTTCACGACGATCCGGGCGGAACCAAATGCCCGCTCACCGCCCATATGCGGCGGGTCAATACCCGCGACTCAATGGCTCCGACCGGCGAGGAGGGGTCGATTTTGAACAATCGCCGCCGGATTCTCCGGCGCGGTTTGCTCTATGGCGCATCGCCGGAGGGCACCCAGGACGAGGATGAGCATGGCGTCGTGATGTTGGTGGTCTGCGCGAGCCTGTTCCGGCAGTTCGAATTCGTGCAACAGCAATGGATCAACTATGGGCTCGATTTTGGCGCCGGCAGCGATACATGCCCTATTGTCGGCAACCATTCGGACGGCACCGGCGGCGAACATGGACCCAAGGCCAAATTCGTGATTCCGCCCGATCCAGCATCCGGCCATCCCCCCTATATCGCCGACGCAATCCCGCAGTTCGTCGAGAACTCGCGGCGGCGAATATTTCTTCGTGCCGAGCATGACCGCCTTGCGGATGATTGGCATGGGAGTGGTCGATCCCACGTAAAACTCGCAAATACCGGGAGAAATGAGCGATGACATTGCCGAATTTCGTCACGGTTCTCGGTGTGCGCCTGCGCATGATTTTCGAGGGAACTCGCTGTCTTATATCAAATTCCGGCAGCGATCCTCTCGACCAAGGGCTCTGGCCTGAAGGGAAAAGCGAAGGCGGCGTTCGAGGAGCCGCGCGTCCTAAGGCTGGCCTTCCGGCCGGTTCGCGCGTTTTTCCCCAATGTCCGTGTCCGTCGAAAGTTCACGATCGCCTATCCAAATAACGGCAGCACCGCGCTCGTAACGCGCTATGACGACGTGATCGAAGTGCTTGATCGAAACGTCGATTTCGAGGTCGTCTACGAGCCCAGGATGCGAAAGATCACGGACGGCGAGAATTTCTTTCTCGGGATGCAGGACACGGCACTCTATGCGCGCGATGTTTCGAACATGCGTCTTGCGATGCGCCGCGACGATGTCGCCGCGATCGTCGAGCCGCGGGCCCAGAGGCTCGCCGAAAAGCTCGTCGCCGCAAAGGCCGGCCGCATCGACGTCCCGCCGGAGCTCAGCTTGCCCGTGCCGACGGCGATCGTCACCGATTATTTCGGCGTCACCGGCGCGCGTGACAGCGACCTTATGGACTGGGCGACGCTCATGTTCCGGTATCTTTTCACGGATCTCAAGGGCGATCCCGCGCTGGGCCGCGAAGCGCTCGCCGCCGCGGCCGCCTGCCGGTCCGTGATCGATGCGGCGATCGCCAAGCGCAAGGCATCCGGCGAGACGAAGGACGACGTGCTCGGACGCTGCCTCGTCATGCAAGCGGCCGGCCTGCCCGGCATGGACGATCTCGGCATCCGCAACAATCTCATCGGGCTCGTGATCGGCGCGATCCCGACGCTCTCCAAGGCAGCCGTGCAAGCGCTCGACCAATTGCTCGAACGGCCCGAGCAGTTCGCATCGGCGCAGCAAGCCGCGCTCGACGGCAACGACGCGCTCTTTGCCGCGCATGTCTTCGAGGCGCTCCGATTCAATCCCATCAATCCGCTCATCTTCCGGCGCGCCGCCCGCGACACCAAGATCGCGGCGGGACACTTTCGCGCCCGCAAGATCCCCAAGGACACCATGGTGCTGGCGGTAAATCTCTCCGCCATGTTCGATCCGCTGAAAATCGAGGCGCCGGAGTTGTTTCGCACGGACAGGCCCTGGGGCAACTACATTCTGTGGGGATATGGGCTGCACGGATGTTTCGGCGACTACGTCAACCGCGCCGTGCTGCCGGCAATCCTGAAACCTCTTGTCGTAAGACCGGGTCTGCGTCGCGCGGCCGGCGATGCCGGCCAAATCGACACCGGCGAGCCGCCGACCCAATTTCCCAAGCATTTCGTGGTGGAATGGGGGTAAGCGGGTTCGTTCACGCGCCCTATATTTGATCTGGCGATCGCGCGATTATGCGGAACTTGACTAATTTCTAAAAAGGGTGTACCGTGTTTTTCAAGCATGGGAGATACCCTTATGGGCGCGATCAAATTCACCCAACAGATGCCTGTCGCACAGTTCGACAAGTTGTTTCCGACCGATGACGCCTGCAAGCAATATTTGGTCAGCCGTAGATGGCCGAATGGCGCAAATTGCCCGCGCTGTGGCAATGAGAACGTCTATCCTGTGACAAATCGGCCTTTCCACTGGCAATGCACCAAATGCGTTCCAAAGGGGGGCTATCGGTTCTCTGTGCTTGTTGGGACGATTTTCGAAAACACCAATATCCCGATGCGGACTTGGTTCAAGGTCATCTATCTGATGCTGACCAACAAGAAGGGCATTGCCGCATTGCAGGTGCATCGGATGATTGGGTTTGGGTCCTACTCGACCGCACATTATATGTGCCATCGCATCCGCGCGGGGCTCGCCAAACCTGAATTCCGTAAACTCATGGGTATTGTCGAAGTTGATGAAACATATATCGGCGGCAAAGGCGTGCTCGATCCGTCGTCGTTCTTTGTAGAGGCGCCTGTTAAAGCTGAACGGCTGCTTTCTGTTGCTGCGTTTGGGAGTGACTGGCTTGGTTCCGCGATCCTTCAACCAAAGACGCAACTCGCCGCTGTCGTAGGCCTTGTCGCCAATCAGGCGTTTCGATGCTTTGCCTGTAGTGATGAGCCGCTCCGCGACCGGGCAGTCATGCGCTCCGCCGCCGGTCAGGAGGATGGCGAAAAGACGGCCCCGAGCATCTGCGAGTGCATGGACCTTCGTGTTGCGCCCGCCTCTTGAGCGGCCAATCGCCTGCTTCTGCTCCCCCCTTTTCCACCCGCTGCCGAGCGGTGCGCTTTGACATGCGGGGAGTTGATCATCTGGAACAGATTTTCCCAGATCCCACGCCGCGCCCAGCGCACGAAGCGGTGATAGATCGTCGTCGCTAGACCGCCGGGCGATCGCACCGGCGACAGCCGCTTTTCAACACCTGCACGATGCCGCTGATGACGCGGCGGTCGTCCATCCGGACGCGAAGACAAAACAGAAGACGGCGGTTACAAAAAAGACAACCTTCACTACTATATGATCGAAATACACCCCTGCTGCGGTAAGTGAGACGCCTAAGCCGCCGCTCATCGCGACAAACCACCGAACGCCAAAAGCGCGGATGAAATCTCGGAACCTTGTCCCCTTCCAATGTTCGCTAAGGCGATTCGCCGTGGGTAGTCAAGTTCCGCATAATCGCCGACGATAGCCTGTTTGGGGCGAGGCGAGCCGGTCAGCCATTGTTAACGGAGTCGCGTGGATGAGACGAACCTTAGCTGAATACGAACAGGAATGGGAGCGCAACGCCAAACTAGACCCCTTATTTGCTATATTGAGCAGCAAAGATTGCAAAGACGGTCGATGGGATATCGACGAATTTTTCAGCACTGGAAGGGCTGAAATAGACCTCATATTCCGGCATCTCGAAAAGATTGGTGCGCAGCCTGCAACAAATGGGCGGTTCCTCGATTTCGGCTGTGGCGTGGGCCGTCTTTCTCGTGCACTTATCCTTAGATTTCCGAGAGGAGTCGCGATCGATATTTCGTCACGCATGATAAAACTGGCAAAATACTATAGTACAAACGATCCAGTGAAAGTAGAATACATTACCAACAAAGGCGAGGACTTGTCACAAATCAATTCTGCTTCAATCAGCTTTTTGTATTGTCACCTTGTTCTGCAACACATGCCAAATGAATTGGAGGCGCGATTCATTGACGAGTTTTGCCGGGTGCTTGAGCCCGGGGGCATCGCCGCGTTCCAAATTCTGGTTGGGTCAATTCCGCGCGAAGGGGGCGCGGTTGCCAAGCTTTATTCGTGGCTTGCGAGAGCCCTTCCGCAGCCAATCAAAGCTCCAATAAAAGCTTTTGTAAAGAAAATTGCAGGAATTAACAGCGTTACGATGGAAATGAATTGTCTCGCTGAAAGAACTATCAACAATATAATTGCAAATGGCAGTTGCGTCTTAGAAAAACTGGAATTTTCGAATTCGGCGGAGTTGGATCATAAAGGGAATATCGAGTTCTTTTCTCGCGAGGAGGCAATTCGCCGAATCCTCGACGGTAGGGCGAAGAGCAATTTTTTGTCGGCGTTTTATTTCGTTCGAAAAATATCCGGCGCGTAGACTTCATGACGGGCAATACCAGGTTTAGATCGCCAGAACCTGCTCCACAACCTCCGAAAGCGACTTGCGATAAGCATTGAAAGCAAAATGCTGCTCATAGATCCGGCGCGAGGCCGCCGACTGCCTGCCGGCACCGGGCAGATGACGCGTGGCATGGGCGCGGCGCAACGCCGCCGCGAAACCGGCGGCGTCTTCCGCGACGGTCACGTTTGGAAGGCCGGCCGCGTCGATGCCGAGGCCGCGAAAGGCGAGCGGCGTCGCAATCAGGGGCGCCCCGCAAGACAGCGCTTCGATGGTCTTGATCGAGATCCCGTGTCCGGCCGTGGCGGGCAGCAGAACGGCCGCGGCGTTCCGATAAGCGTCATGGAGGTCCTCGACCTCTACCCTGCCCCGGAAGAGCCCGGCATGCGCCTTGAACAGACCCGGCGCACGCGATCGAAGTTCGCGGCCGATATGGCCGAAGATCTGGACCGGGACACCCGGCGCCAGCGGCAAGACCTCTTTCAGGAACCAGACGAGGCCGAGGAGATTGGCGGAATTGGCACTGGCGACGATGACCGGATCGCCGCCGCCAAGCCCTGCCGGCATGGCGGTGACAGTGGGGTAAAGCAACGCGTGCCGCCTGTCTGGAACGAGCTTTTGGAAAGCGGCTGCCTCTTCGTCGTTGAGATGCACCAAAATGTCGGCCGGCCGCATGGCGTCGAGTTCGATCGCGAGCATGTCTTCGTAGCGCGCCACCGGTGGCAAGGCCCAGCCCGCATGATTGCGCAGGACAAATTGCCGGGCCTGGAGATCGTGCGTGTCGAGAACGATCGGACAATCGTGCCGCTCGCGCAGGCGAATCGCCACGGGCATGCAGAAGAAATGGTTACAGTGGATGAGATCGACCCGTGGCGCGTATGCGAGCGCGTCCGGGACCCGAACGAGCTTGGTCGCCTCGAACAGAATCCCGGCAAAGTTCCCATGCAACCATCGCCACGCCGTCCGCGGGAACCTTGGGTTCAGAACCGCGTGCAAAGGGGTACCCGTGAAAAGACGCAGGTCGGCTTCGAGATCGGTCGTCGCCGCCATATAGGATTTGTGCTGGTTGGAACCCTCGGTTGCGCCCGGCGCGCTGGCGATCGCGAGACTAACCGCTTTCGCGCCGAGGCTACGATAGGCCCTCGCCTGGGAGACGAACACCTGGTGACTGCCGCAAGAATGCCATGCCGGATGCACAATCGCCACGACCCTCCCCGCAAGCGGCGGGGAGGACGACACGCCTAGGCGCGCGGCCGCATTTGTTCGCTGAGCCAGCGGCTCTTGCGCCTGCACAGTTTGTTTCATTCCACCCTCGCGGCCATATCTGCCCGGCATAGTTACGGCTTGATCCGGTTGCCTTTGTCAAGCTACAGGAAAGCGGGAGCTTCCCTACAGCTTGAGCTGCTTTCCGCGAAAAAGCAGCTTCGCCGTCGAATTTAAGACGAGAAGCGACGCCGCTCGTCGCCGATCCTTATGGCGTTGGCCCCAATAAAAGTTGAATTCAAGAGCAAAATGCAAAATTCCTCTTCCCCATCAAAAAACCATGGCATCGCGATCATCGCCAACGACAAGGTCGTCAATTGGCTTCTGCCATTTCTCGAAAGCTATCTCGCGACCAACGCGGCGACCCCTCTCTATCTCATCCCTTACGACGACAATGTTGCTTTGACGCGCCGGGCCGCCGGTATTTATGGCGTCCACTTCGTCGAACCGGACAGCGCCGAGCTCGACGCCTTGGCCAAGCGGCTTTACCCGCTGTTTCCAGGGCATCGCCGGCGTCTGCGGAAATTTCTTGCCCTCGCGCTGCCGCTCGACGAGGTCATCTATCTCGATGTCGATGCCATCCTGTTTCGCGATTTTCGCGAGATGTTCGGCCGCCTCGAAGCAGGCAAGAGCGATTTCATCGTGGCCGCGCCGACGGCGGACTATGTCTATAATAAAAAACGCGAACAATATGATTTTCTTCGCGGCGTGATGCTCTTCAACGACGGGTTCTTCGTCGCCTCGAAGGAGATTCTTGGCTTGAAGGACTTCCATAACGTGATCGATAAGGACGAAGCGATCTTTCATGCCGTGCGTCAGCGCGGTATGCTGTTCGCCCAGCCGGTGACCAATTTCGTCGCGCACCGGATGGGTTTGAAGATCACCCATTTGCGCGAATGCATTCCTGGCGCCTCCGGCGAGAGCTTCTACAAAGCCGATGGGGTGACATTCGACGCCGGCGGACCGCGCGATGTCTTTGGCGATAAAATCTATTTCGCCCATTGGGCTGGCGCAGTAAGTCTCCCTCGCGACCGCGTTTTCGATGCGGCATGGCACCAATTCGCCGCCCAAGCCGCGGCGCGGATGAAAACGTGATTTATCCGCGGGCGCCATAGGCGTGCGCGATAGGGATTGTCCAATGCCCCGCCTCCTCTTTTTCTATCTTTCGAAACGGATCGCGCTCGCAACCCTTTTAATCGCAACGGGACTTTGCGTTCCGGTCGTCATGACCACGCTTTTTCAATATCTTCCGGCGGCCGCGATCCGTGGCGGACTGCTTATCCCGGCACTTCTCGGCATCCTGCCGACGGTGCTCTACTTTGCTTTGCCGATGGCGGTTGGCGTCGCCGTCGCTCTCGAATTCGCGCGGATGTCGGCCGACGGCATAATCGCGGTTCTTTATTCCATGCGCCTTTCGGCCTGGGCGATCTCCCTTCCGGCCGCTTCCGTCGCGATTGCCGCGGCGGCGGCGGGCTATTGGATCTCGTCGGTTTTCGCGCCGGCCCATGTAGGTCGGATGCAAGACGTGATTTACGTGATTCGCAATTCGCTCAATCACCGGATGCTTGAGCCAGCGCAATTCTACACCTTCGACAATGGCGCGCGGACGCTCTATTTCCGCCGCTGGCGTTCCGCCGATGTTGTCTCGGGCATGTTCATCCATGAGTTCTCCGCAGAAAAGAAAGAGGAGCAAATCATTACCGCCACCGAAGCGGAATTCCGCCGCAACGCGAATGGTGTCGTATTGATCATGAACGATGGTTCGATTGAGACAATTCCCGCGGACGGCTCCTCGATACGGACAGCGAATTTCGAAGAATATGCGATGCCGATCGGCATGCAAGGCTCTGGTGGCCTGCCGCAACGCAATTGGCGAGGTGTCTTCGAACTGCCGTTCCTCGAATTCTTCCGCGAGCGGCCGTCACGCGGCGAAGACCCGCGCCGGTTCGCCGAATGGATGAGCGAGGCCGCGAAACGGTGCGGCATACCTTTGCTCGCCCTGGTCCATGCGCTGCTCGCGATCGGGCTTGTCTTAAACGTTGCCTCCGCGAGCGGCGGCGCTTCGGCGGCGACAAAGGCGACCATGCTCGCCATCCCGGCAATCCATGTCGCGATCCTCGTTTGCGCCGAAACGCTGGTGCGTCAGGATCCGCGTTTCGTGTGGTTGGTTGGTCTCGCGATCGTCGTGGAATTTGCCGCCGCCATCATCCTGATCGAGCGGCAAAACGCGAATTTTACGCTGTCCAAGGACGCCGCCGCGCAGCCGGTTCCCTGAAACAGAAACAGGTCAGAAACTTGCGGCGAGCGCCGGCACCAGCGTGCCGTCGATTGCCTCGCGATAACGCGCGATGACGCCCTTGGCGGCCCCCACGCTCTGCACCACGCCATCCTCGATCCAGATGACCCGGTCGCAGATCGCCTCAAGGGTTTCGAGATCGTGGGAGACGACAAGGATCGTGCCGTGGTTCGCGAAATCCTTGATAAAAGCGTCGCACTTTGCGCCGAAAGCCTCGTCGCCGACCGAGAGCGCTTCGTCCACGATCAAAATATCCGCGTCGGCATGGGCGCAAACGGCAAAAGCAAGCCGCGCCGCCATGCCGCTCGAATAGAGCTTGAGCGGTTGATTAAAAAAGTCGCCGATACCGGCGAAGTCGGCGATTTCGGGAAGCCTCGCCTCGACGGCGGCGCGCCGCAGGCCGAGAATGGCGCCGCCAATCAAGGCATTTTCCCGGCCGGTCAGCTCGTGGTCGAAGCCGGCGCCAAGGGCGAGGATCGGCGCCACCCGCCCCTTGACTTGCACCTTGCCGAGCGTCGGCAAGGTTATCCCGCAGATGATCTGTAAGAGCGTGGTTTTGCCGGCGCCGTTGCGGCCGACGATGCCGATCCTTTCGCCGCGGCGAACCTTGAAGCTGATGTCCCGCAGTACCCAATACTGATGGTAGAACTGTTTCCAATGCCCGAAGATCGCCTGTTTGAGCTGATCGTTGCGCCGCATATAGAGCTGGAACGCCTTGCCAACCCGGTCGCAGCTGATGACAAGATCAGATGACATCGACGAACACGGCCTTGTATTGCATGAAGAAACGATACGCGAAAAAGAAAATGAGGAGCGAGGCCAATACCGTCCCGCAATAAAGGATGAGGCTCGGAAATCTGTTGAACAAGAGAAGGTCGCGGATCATCTCGACGTAATTTCCGATCGGATTGAGATGCAGGTAAATGCGCAGATCGGGCGGCGCGTCATCGATCGAATAAAAGATCGGCGTAACGAACATGAAAACCGGCACGATCGAGATCATGAGATGCGCGACATCGCGGGTAAACGATCCAAGCGCCATGAGAAACCAGCAGATTCCAAGCAGGAACAAAAAGAACGGCGCGACGACCACCGGCAGCAGCAAACTCGCCGGCGGCAGCCGCCAGGTCAGCGCCAGCTCGAAAACGAGGAGAACCGCCAAGCTTATCGCGGCATAGACGGCTGCGCGGGTCGTCGCTATCCAGGCCAAGGTTTCGCTCGGGAAAATCGACTTTTTAATGACGCCCGCATGTTCATGCAAAAGCCCCGGCGCGCGGTAGGCGAGTTCGCTGAACAGATTGAAGACAATCAATCCGGTAAAGATTGACAAAGCGTAACTGCCGACGCCGCCGCCCTTTGCCGAAGCCGGAACCCCGACCGCATGGGAAAATATCACCGTATAGGCGGTGAGCATGACAAGGGGCCCGAAGATTGCCCATACCCAGCCAAGGATCGTGCCGCGAAAACGGACCGCCAATTCACGCCGGACCACGGCCCTGATCAACTCGCGATGGTGCCAGGCGTTGGCGAAAGGCGTCAGCAAATTCATCTCAAGTGCGGTCTCGAATGGCTACGCGAACACGCGGCGCGCGGCCAATAGCGCCCGATGTAGACCAGTTTGAGCCGCTCCCGTCAACGCTCGCCCGCCGCCGGGGAGCATCGGAACCAGCGACAAAACAGGAACCGAAGGGCTGTGCCCCGCCGCGCGGCCCGGGTGGGGCAGTCTATAGTCGATCAGGCCGCAAACGCCCATTGCTCGCAGATATTCGCCAAATAGCGCAGGCCCGGCGTGCGCCGTCAACGATTTGTCCGCCACCGCCAGCTTGAAGGGCAACACTGTCCGCGACATCATTTCACCTTCGAGGGGAGCGAGCCTAGGCTTTCAGGCGAGTGTCGTCAATGTCAAGATTACGCCCAAATTCAGCGAAGGGATTTTGGGTTATGCGAGCGCGATGGGCTGAAGGAGGATATTCAGCCCGTGTTGCGTCGCGCGGCGCCGACGTCCGAGCTCGCGCAGATGCGGATCGCTGATTCACAGCGTCGACGAAGCGATTAAGGTTCTTGCGAAAAAGACGAATGAGTTTCCTGAAGATAAGGAGTAGAAGCCAGGTTGGATGGAGAACCTCGCCGGGTAGGTGGGAGGCTTGGCGTGGCGTCCAGCCGCAATCCGCGGGCGCTTGAAGGAGATTGTTTTCATGGGTTTATTCCCGGAATTTCGCGGCGTGGAACTGTTCGCTTGCGACGCGCGGCCGCGGCGGCGCGATGCCCGCGCCGCTTTGATGTTCGCTTGCGCGCTGATCTTGGGCGCCGCCGGAAGCCTCGCGCCCATCCCCGGCTCGGCCTTCGCGAGGGGACCTGACTCCCTCGCCGAACTCGCGGACGCGGTCAGCGATGCCGTCGTGAATATTTCGGCGACACAGACCATGGACGACAAGCGCGCCGAGAATGCGCCGCAATTGGAGCCGGGCACGCCCTTCGACGATCTTTTCGAGGAGTTCTTCCGGCGCCACCAGCAGGGCGGCAATGACCGGCAAAATCAAAAACAACGCCAACGCAAATCGAATTCGCTCGGCTCCGGCTTCGTCGTCGATCCATCCGGGGTTGTCATCACCAACAATCACGTCATCGCCGACGCCAATGAAGTAACGGTCATTTTCACCGATGGCCAGAAACTGAAAGCAGAAGTGCTTGGCAAGGATGCAAAGGTCGATGTCGCGGTGCTTCGGGTGAAGTCGGACAAGCCGCTCAAGGCGGTGAAATTCGGCGACAGCGAAAAGATGCGGGTGGGCGATTGGGTGGCCGCCGTCGGCAACCCCTTTGGGCTTGGCGGCACGGTCACCGCGGGCATCATCTCGGCCCGCCATCGCAACATCGATTCGGGTCCCTACGACAATTATTTTCAGACCGACGCGGCGATCAACAAGGGCAATTCGGGCGGACCCTTGTTTAACATGGCGGGCGAGGTGATCGGGATCAATACGGCGATCCTGTCGCCGAGCGGCGGCTCCATCGGGATCGGCTTCGCCACTCCCGCCGCGACGGTTATTCCGGTCATCGATCAATTGGAAAAATTCGGCGAGACGCGGCGCGGCTGGCTCGGCGTGCGCATCCAAAACGTCGACGATACGATCGCCGAAAGCCTCAATCTCGGCCAGGTGCGCGGCGCACTCGTCGCCGGAACCGACGACAAGGGGCCGGCCAAGGCGGCGGGTCTCAAGGCCGGGGACGTCATCGTCAAATTCGATGGAATCGAGATCAAGGAATCGCGCGACCTGCCCAAGATCGTCGCCGGAGCGCCGGTCGGCAAGAATGTCGAAATCGTCGTAATCCGCCAAGGCAAGCAGATCACCAAGACAATCAAACTCGGCCGCTTGGAAGACAATGAAAAGCAGGCTTCCCTCGGAGCCAAGCACGGCGACGCGGGAAAGAAGGCGATCGCCGGCCCTGTCGAGAAGGCGCTGGGAATGGAATTTTCGAGCCTCACGGACGATCTGCGACAAAAATTCGCGATCAAAAACAATGTTACTGGCGGCATCGTCATAACCGGCGTCGATCCCGACTCGGCCGCGGCGGACAAACATGTTCAGGCCGGCGATGTGGTCATGGAAATCAACCAGGAATCAGTCAAGGAGCCCGCCGACATCACCAAGAAAATCCAGGCGCTGAAGGGCGCGGGGAAGAAATCGGCCTTGCTCCTTGTCGCCAATGGTCAAGGAGAGGTGCGTTTCGTGGCGCTCGGCTTGCCCTGATGGGGCTTCCCAAGCGTTGTATATTAAAAGGATAAAATCCCCGCTCCGGGCGACGGACACGGCGCGGACGTGTCCGGCAATTGCGTGGCATCGAGGCAAATTCTAACCGGCGGCTGCTCGCCGCTTGACAGCCGAACGCAATGCCCTTAGTTAGGGTGCCACTGTTAGCACTCCCCTTCGATGAGTGCTAAGAGCGCGCAGTTTTCATATCAGCCGCAAGCTTGGCAAGGCGCTCCCGGATGAAATGGGAGCGCCGCCAGCGGCGCAGAAGGGAACCAAGACATGAGCTTTCGTCCTTTGCACGACCGCGTCGTGGTCAGACGTCTCGAAGGCGAGGAAAAGACCAAGGGCGGGATCATCATCCCCGATACCGCTAAGGAAAAGCCCCAGGAAGGCGAGATCATCGCGGTGGGGCCGGGCGGCCGCGATGAAAGCGGCAAGCTCACACCGCTCGATGTCAAGTCCGGCGACAAGGTTCTGTTCGGCAAATGGTCGGGCACCGAAGTCAAGATCGACGGGCAAGATCTTCTCATCATGAAGGAAAGCGACATCCTGGGCGTCGTCGCCTGAGCCCGGCAAAAGCCCTTCACCCAATGTTTTGGAACCCGGTTCAGGAGTTTGAACATGTCAGCTAAAGACATCCGTTTCTCGTCCGATGCCCGTGATCGCATGTTGCGCGGCGTCGATGTGATTGCCAACGCGGTCAAGATCACCCTTGGTCCCAAAGGCCGTAACGTCGTCATCGAAAAATCCTTTGGCGCGCCGCGAATGACCAAGGATGGCGTGGCGGTTGCCAAAGAGATCGAACTCGCCGATAAATTCGAAAATCTCGGCTGCCAGCTGATCCGAGAAGTCGCGTCCAAGCAAAATGACGCGGCCGGCGACGGAACCACAACGGCGGTCATCCTCGCCGCTTCAATTGTCAGGGAAGGCACCAAGGCGGTCGCGGCCGGTCTCAACCCCATGGACCTGAAGCGCGGCATCGACCTGGCCGTCGAAGCCATTGTCGCCGATCTCAAGGCGAAATCGAAAAAGGTCACCTCGAACGACGAGATCGCTCAGGTTGGCACGATTTCCGCCAACGGCGACAAGTCGGTCGGTGAGATGATCTCGACCGCGATGCAGAAGGTCGGCAACGAGGGCGTGATTACGGTTGAAGAGGCAAAGAGCCTCGAGACCGAACTCGATATCGTCGAAGGCATGCAGTTCGACCGCGGCTATCTCTCGCCCTATTTCATCACCAACGCCGAGAAAATGGTCGCCGAGTTGGAAGACCCTTACATTCTCGTCCATGAAAAGAAACTGTCTTCGCTGCAAGCCCTGCTGCCGGTTCTCGAATCCGTTGTGCAGGCCGGCAAGCCGCTCGTCATCATAGCGGAGGATGTCGAGGGCGAGGCGCTGGCCACGCTCGTCGTCAACAAACTGCGCGGCGGACTGAAGGTCGCCGCCGTCAAGGCACCGGGCTTCGGCGACCGCCGCAAGGCCATGCTCGAAGACATCTCGATCCTCACCTCCGGGCAACTGATCTCGGAAGAACTCGGCATCAAGCTTGAAAACGTAACCCTGCAGATGCTCGGCCGCGCTAAGCGGGTTCGCATCGACAAGGAAGCGACCACGATCATCGACGGCGCCGGTGAAAAGAAGGACATCGAGGCGCGGATCGGCCAGATTAAGGCGCAGATTGAGGACACCACGTCGGACTACGACCGCGAAAAACTTCAGGAGCGGTTGGCGAAGCTAGCCGGCGGTGTCGCGGTGATCCGCGTCGGCGGCGCAACCGAAGTCGAGGTGAAAGAAAAGAAGGACCGCGTCGACGATGCCCTCAACGCAACCCGCGCCGCCGTCGAGGAAGGCCTGTTGCCGGGCGGTGGCGTCGCGTTGCTGCGTTCCATCAAGGCCCTCGAAAACCTGAAGGTCGAAAACCCCGATCAGAAGACCGGCATCGACATCGTCCGCAAGGCGATCCAGACGCCGGCCCGGCAGATCGTCGACAATTCCGGTGACGACGGCGCGGTGGTGGTCGGCAAGCTTATCGAGCATACGTCCTATGCCTATGGGTTTAACGCCCAAACCGGCGAGTACGGCGATTTGGTGAAGCTTGGCATCATCGACCCAACCAAGGTTGTGCGCACCGCCCTGCAGGATGCGGCCTCGGTTGCCGGTCTCGTCATCACCACCGAGGCGATCGTCGTTGAAGCGCCTAAGAAGGAGTCTCCCGGCATGCCAGGCGGCGGGATGGGCGGAATGGGCGGCGGGATGGATTTCTAAGCCCATCGCTCTCAGCTTTGATTTTGCTCGAAAGGCCCCGGACTCCGGGGCCTTTTTCGTCTCGACGGACTGCCCATCCAAGCGGCACTTCCCGATCACATGGAATCTTGTGATCGAACAGGAATCGCTCAAAATCAATAAGTTGGAGCAGGGCCGGAAACAGTCTGTCAACTTTTCCGGGACCTGCACTAGAGCGGGTCCCGATTAGGTGGACCCGTATCCGGCATTGCGAAAATAGTTGAAGCATTCGGTTGGAGGGAAGTCGTCGAGAGCTAATCCGATGCCATCCCACAGAGCATCGACGGTTCGGTGGGCCATTTTGCGCAACGTATTTTTGAGCTTGGCGAAGACTTGTTCGATGGGATCGAAGTCAGGACTGTAGGCGGGCAAGAAGCACTGCGTCGCCCCGGCGGCTTCGATGGCTTTTCGAACGCCGGCGCGTTTATGGGAACCGAGATTATCCATCACCACGATTTCGCCAGGCGACAAGGTCGGCACCAGAACCTGCTCGACATAGGCGAGGAACTTTGCGCCGTTAATGGGACCGTCGAAGACACAAGGAGCGGTGATGCGATCGTGGCGCAACGCCGCCAAAAAGGTCGTCGTCTTCCAGTGGCCGAACGGGGCGTGAGCGATAAGTCTCTTGCCTCTTTCACATCGCCCATAGCGAGGTGTCATGTTGGTCGAGGCCCAGGTCTCATCGATGAATACAAGCCTTTGAGGATCAAGACTTTTCTGCTTATCGCGCCAAGCGAGACGTGCGGCCCGGACATCCGCTCTTTCTTGTTCGGCGGCGTGCAGAGTTTTTTTTAAAGGTCAATTGCAGATGCCGCAAAAAACGCCCAACGGCGGACCGCCCGACTTTGATCTCGAGCGTCGTCAGCTTGCTCCACAGCTCCGTGATCGTCAGCTCGGGCTGCACCGCCACCAACGCCCGCACCTTATCTTCATGCGCAGCCAGCGCGTGCCGCTTATGGCCGCCAAACTTTCGCGGCAGACAACCGCCTGTTATCTCAAACTGCTGCATGAGCTTGATCACGCAGCTCGCACTGACATCAAAGCTGCGCGCCGCCTTGCGCCGAGACTGACCTGCCAGTACAGCCCGCACCAGGCGGTCACGTAAATCCTGCGAATAGGGTTTTGCCATCCATGCCGGCCTCCATTCCAGCCAACATGGTGAATCACGATTCCGCCGATTCGGGAATCCCCCTTCCGATTCTGTCTATTCGGGACCCGCTCTAGCGGCGCGAACTGCCCCCAAGCATTATTTTTTCAAAGCCTTGCCGTACCGGTTTCCCCCGGCCCGCAAAATGCTCTAAGATCGCCATCAACAAGAGCGGCTTAAGGGGGAGAATCAACAAGATGCGTCGAGCGTCCGAGCCGCCGCCGGACACGGCCGCCAACCGGAAAACCGCGACGCGAGCGGATCTCCTGGACGCCGTTTACGCTTCGTGTCCCGCCCTTTCCCGCGCCCAGGCTAAGCAAATTTTCGAAATGACACTGGAAGAGATTACCGATGCGCTGGTGCGCGGCGAAACAGTGAAGCTGCGCTCCTTTGGCCTGTTTTTGGTGCGCGCCAAACGCGAACGCATCGGCCGCAATCCGCGTACCGGCGTGGAAGTGCCAATCACGCCGCGCCGCGTTCTCACCTTCAAACCGTCGCCGGTCCTCTGCGCATCCGTGAATGGCGTTGCAGCCGAAGAAAAGGCAGATAAAGGCGATCGAACCTGAAGCTTGGTCTAAACAAGCTTTCGGGTCAGAAAGCGACAAACAAAAGGCCAAAATGTCGCCCCTTCATGGATCATGGAGCCGGTCCGCGAACGGCCTCCGATAAGGCGCGGCGCCGCCCCGTATTCCATCTCCCTCATAAAAGAACTTGCGGAATTTTCGTCAGGGTTCTGATAACAAAAGGTAATCCATGCCTCTCCTTGCCGTCTTCGTGGGCCTTTTCTCGGCCGCCGCCGCCGTCGTCAGTCTGAAGACCGGCGACAATATCGTGCTGTTGCTCGCCGGGGCGGGGTTTCTCTGCGCCTTCACCACCTACCACTCGCGGATGATCTCGACTTTCTTGCAAATCTTCGCGGCGATATTCGCGGCCGAGACCGTGATCTTCGGGGCCATCGTTCTTATCGCCCAGATTGGCCTTTGGCCGGCTTCGCTTGAAGACTACGAGCTTCCCGAAAGCCTGCCGCTCACTGTCGCGATCTTCGGCATCCTCGTCCATGCGATCTCTTTTATTCCGGTCGTGCGGTCGATGACCCGCATCGCCGACCGCTATTTCGATACCAGCGCCGAGACCCGCGCGCGCATCTGGCCCTTTCCCGCCTTCGCCGCGCCGGAGCGGCGCGTGGCGATCGCCATGGTCGTTTTGCTTGTCGTTATAAATCAGGCGCAGGTCGGCATGAATCTGCGGCTGTCGTTCTTTAGCCGCGATTGGTTCAACGCGATCCAGAACAAGGACGAGGCGGCGTTCTGGTCGCAACTCTTAACTGTCTTCACGCCCTGGGCATTTCTATTTATCGCGACGGCGGTCCTCGAATATGTTGTAACATCGACTTTGATCATTCGCTGGCGGCGCTGGCTCACCGGCAATTATGTCAACCGCTGGCTCGATACGCACACCCATTATCGCATGTCGCTCGCGGGCGGCGCCGCCGACAACCCGGATCAACGCATCTCGGAGGACGTCAACCGCTTCATCGACGGTGGCCAGATCGGCTATGGCATTTACTCCTTTTCGATTTTGCTTATCGCGAACTTGAGTTCGCTTGTTTCTTTCGCGATTCTGCTATGGGATCTTTCGGCGAACTTCACGCTGCCCTATACGGCGATCGCGGTGCCGGGATTTCTGTTCTGGGTCGCACTGATCTATGCCGGCGTCGGCACGCTCGTGACCCACTTGATCGGGCGCCCCCTCGTCCGCCTCTCCTTCGAGCGGCAGCGCTATGAAGCCGATTTCCGCTTTTCGCTCGCACGACTGCGCGAATACGCCGAGCAAGTCGCGCTGCTCTCCGGCGAGCCAACGGAAAAAATCTCGCTCACGACCCGCTTTGCCGCGATTGTCAAGAATTATTTCCAGATCATCGCCTGCCGAAAAAACCTGACCGCGTTCACGGCATCCTATGGCCAGCTCAGCCCGATCATTCCCTTTGTCGTCGCGGCGCCCTTTTATTTCGCGGGCAAGATCACGCTCGGCATCATGACGCAGACCGCAAGAGCCTTTGGCAGCGTCGACGCGGCCTTGACCTTTTTTGTCACCTACTATGTCTCTCTCGCCGAATTCAAAGCCGTGCTCGACCGTTTGACGTCTTTCGACCTCGCGATCGAGAATGCGAAGACGCCGGGCTTCGCGCCAAAAGCGAGCACGGACACCGCGTGGAAAAATCTCGACATCGAGGCTTTGAATTTGCGGCTTCCGGACGGCCGCGAGATTGTCGAAGGCGCGAATTTGCGGTTCGCCGCCAACGAGCCGGTGGTTTTGACCGGCCCTTCCGGCTCCGGCAAATCGACTTTTTTCCGGGCGATCTCGGGCATTTGGCCTTATGCCGGCGGCGCGATCACCTTGCCCGCCGAGGCAAAAATTTTGCTGCTGCCGCAACGGCCCTATATTCCGATCGGGACGTTACGCGCCGCCGTGACCTATCCCGCAAACCCCGATCGCTACGGCGACGCGGCGATACGCGATGCGCTGCGTGCCGCACAACTCGGCGATCTTATCGGCGAACTCGATGTCGAGGACAATTGGCCGCAGCGGCTTTCCGGCGGGGAGCAGCAGCGCCTTGCGATCGCCCGCGCGATATTGGCCAAGCCCGATTGGCTGTTTCTCGACGAAGCCACGTCGGCAATGGACGAAGCGATGGAAGCCGAAATCTACGAAATCCTTGCCGGAAAACTTGCCCGAACGACGATCGTTTCGATTGGGCACCGGGCGAGTCTCGCGCGGTTCCACAAGCGTCATATCGAAATGTGGCCTTCTTCCGCGGGGATTTTTACGCCGACCGAGATAGCCTTCAAACCTGCCGAGTAGGCTCTTGCCGCATGATTGCGCGCGGATCGTACCAAAATGTTTCACGTGAAACATTTTGGTACGATTGACAGTCGAGAGAATCACATCCTCGCAAGGCGTGGGGTTTGTCTTTTGGGCGGGATCTTTTGACCGGTTTGACAAGATTTGGCTTTGCGGCGCCTTCTGTCACGACCCGCGCGGATTTCAAGAATCAAAGGGAGCGAAAATGACAGGGAACAAGCATGCCCGCCATCGTGGCGGAGCCGATGAAGAGCGAGCCAGCCTTAACTGGCGGCGTTTGCATCATACGCGGCTGTTTTGGGTCGGCCTTTTTATGATGCTGCTTGCCATCACGGTCTATGTGCTGTCCGACGACTTGGCCTGGCGGCCTCGGATCAAAGGGTGAAGGTCAGCCGATTTGGGTAGGGCATTTTGTACCGGCGGCTATTCGGCAATGACTTCGCCGGAACCGCCCATTTCGGCAGGAAAGTCCTTCAATTTCGGAAGCCCGTCGCGCATGGGCAGCACCGTCTCGGCGTAGTTGACATGAAGCTGCGGCCGAAACGGAAAATCCGGGATGGTCGCCGCGAATACGTCAATCAGTCCCCAGGCCGGAAGTCTCGACATCACGTGTCCGCCACAGGTCCGGCAGAATTGGCGATGGTGCTTCTCGGTCTTGTGGTAGGCGCCGATCTGATCGGCTCCCTTTGTCACCTTCACGTTTTCCGGCTTCCAGAGGGTGAAGGCATTGACGGGCGACGCGGACCACGACCTGCAAGACTGGCAGTGGCAATACCCCATCGCTTCCGGCTGCCCGGACACCTCTACCTCGACCGCGCCGCAAAAGCATGCGCCGGAATAGTTTTTGTTCACGAAAATCCTCCTCCTTCATGGCGATCGCCGGACGCCATCGTTCTCCTGCCGCGATCCCGGCCTTTCGAGTTTCAAGATCACCTGACCCGATGAAAGCATACCTTACATTCGGGACGCTCACACGGGAAATCGGCACCAAAATTAAAGCCTTGATTCATAATGGCTTTTTAGGTGCGGAAGTCCGGTGCAAATTGAGCCAGGGATTTGCGGCGGGCTTTCTCGGTTGGTGCCTTTCGCCAGGATCGATGCCGCAACGCGTCGGGTCTCAAAGCAAGCGCATATACCAGCTTGATGTCAAAAGCAGCGTCGCAACTCCCTTAAAGCTTCCTGAGCTCGACTTCCTCGATGATGTGGCTTGGCCCCTTGGTCAACACGAGGCTCGCGCGGGGCATCGTCGGAAGGATGCTTTCGCGCAGATTGCGAAGATTGATTCTTTTCCAAATGGCGCGCGCGGTCGCTTCCGCCTGGGTATCGTCGAGGGCGGCGTATTTCTTGAAATAAGATTGAGGATCGCGAAAACTCGTATCGCGCAGGCGCATGAAGCGGGAGATAAACCACTTTTCGAGATCTTTTTCCGCAGCGTGCAGATAGACCGAAAAATCGAAGAAATCGGAGACGAAAGGAATGGCCCGTCCATCCCGCGCGGGGCGATTTGGCAAGAGGACGTTCAGGCCCTCGACGATAAGGATATCCGGGCGATCGACAATGATGCTCTCGCCGGGGATCACATCGTAAGTCACATGCGAATAGACCGGCGCTTGGACATTGTGCTTGCCGGCTTTTACATCGGAAAGAAAAGATATGAGTTTAGTGCCGTCGTAGCTTTCCGGAAAACCCTTCTTCTCGAGCAGACCCTCGCTTTTGAGGCGGGCGTTCGGATAAAGAAACCCATCCGTGGTGATGAGTTCGACCTTCGGCGTGTTCGGCCAGCGCGACAACAGCGTCTGCATGACCCGCGATAACGTCGATTTGCCGGCCGCGACCGAACCGGCGACGCCGATGATATAGGGGACTTTTCCACCCTCCGCGCCGAGAAATCGCTGGGTTGCTTTGTAGAGACCTTGCGTCGCCGCGACATAAAGCGCGAGCAGGCGCGACAGCGGCAAATAGATCGCAACGACTTCCTCCAGCGAGATCGGATCGTTGAGCGACCGCAGCCGCGTCAGATCCTCCATCGACAGAGTGAGCGGCGTATCGGCGCGCAAGGCCGCCCATTCGTCCCTCGTGAAATGATGGTAGGGCGAGAGTACCGGCGAAGTGGATCCCACACGTACGTCCATTTATTCCTTGATCACAGCACGGTCCGTGCAGCGCGCGGCTTTTTCCGCGTGGCCGGATTGGCCGGTGCGATGTTCGAGCTCGGCGTAAACTTCCGCCAACGATATGGCGTTTTGATGCAAGACGACCAGCAAATGATAAAGCAGATCGGCACTTTCGCGGGTGATCGCTTGCGCGTCGCCTTCCATGGCAGCGATCACGACTTCGACCGCCTCCTCGCCGAGTTTTTTGGCCGCGCGGGCCGTACCTGCGTCGAGAAGCGATTTCGTGTAGGACGCCGAGGCACTCGCATTGGCGCGCGCGGAAATGATCGAGGCCAAATCGTCGAGGGTGAAGCGCGTCATAAATCCGGTCCCGTACCGGCGGACGCGATTCCCGCGAGAAAAACCTTGGGCGTCGCACCTGGCACGCGCGGGCTCGGATCGAGCCGCACCGGCACCCCGAAGCTTGCCATATGGCGCTTGGCTTGCGCGATCGTAAATTCGCCAAAGTGAAAGATCGAGGCGGCGAGCACCGCGCTCGCGCCGCCGTCGCGAATTCCCTCGACGAGATGATCGAGCGTGCCAACACCGCCGGAAGCGATGACCGGAACCGGGACGGCCCCGGTGACAGCGCGTGTGAGAGCGAGATCGAAACCGCGTTTGGTGCCATCGCGATCCATCGACGTCAATAGAATTTCGCCGGCGCCGAGCGCCACCACTTCCTGCGCATAGGCAAGCGCATCGAGGCCGGTGGGTTTGCGCCCGCCATGGGTGAAGATTTCCCATTTGCCGGGGGCTGTTTGTTTGGCGTCGATCGCCACGACTATACACTGGCTGCCGAATTTTCGCGCCGCCTCGCGGACGATCTCGCGGTTGGCCACGGCGGCGGTCATGATCGACACCTTGTCGGCGCCGGCAAGCAGCAGCGCCCTTATGTCGTCGAGCGTGCGCACGCCGCCGCCGACGGTGAGCGGCATGAAGCAGGCTTCCGCCGTGCGCTGGACGACATCGAGGATGATCGCGCGGTCCTCATGGCTGGCGGTGATGTCGAGAAAACAGAGCTCGTCGGCGCCCGCCGCGTCGTAAGCGATCGCGCATTCGACCGGATCGCCGGCATCGCGCAGATCAACGAAATTCACGCCCTTGACCACCCGGCCGTCCTTCACGTCGAGACAAGGAATGACGCGGCATTTAAGCATCGGCGCGGCTCCCGGCGGCGAACCCTATTTTCATGCCGCCGCCGTGGCCAGCCAGATCAGCGACAGTGCTTGCGCGGCATCGAGCCGCCCGTCGTAGAGCGCCCGCCCGGCGATCGCGCCTTCGAGTTTCGCACAGTCCAGCATCAACAATCGCTCCACGTCGGCGAGCGAGGCGAGGCCGCCCGAGGCGATCACCGGAATTCTTAACGCATCGGCGAGCACCAATGTTGCCTCGATGTTCAGGCCCTTGAGCACGCCATCGCGAAAAATGTCGGTATAGACGATCGCGGCTATTCCCGCATCCTCGAATCTCTTGCCGAGTTCGATTGGACGCAGTTCCGAGGTCTTGGCCCAGCCTTCCACCGCGACCTTGCCGTCGCGCGCGTCGATTCCGACTGCAATACGGCCAGGATAGAGCCGCGCCGCCCGCCGGACGAGATCTGGATCGCGGACCGCCTGCGTTCCTAGAATGACCCGCGCGACGCCTTTGCCGAGCCAGGCTTCGATGCCGTCGATGTCTCTAATCCCGCCGCCGAGCTGGAGCGGGATTTTGACCGTCGCGAGAATTGCCTCGACCGCCGCCGCGTTCACCGGGCGCCCGGCGAAGGCGCCGTCGAGATCGACGACATGGAGGTATTCGAACCCTTGGCACGCGAACGCCAGGGCCTGGGCGGCGGGGTCCTCGTTGAAGATCGTGGTCTTTGTCATGTCGCCTTGTTCGAGGCGCACGCACTGGCCCTGCTTGAGATCGATCGCCGGAAACAGAATCACGGCCGCCACCTGAGAAAATTGGCGATCAGCGCGAGGCCGAGCGCCTGACTCTTTTCCGGATGGAACTGGGTTCCGGCGATGTTGCCCCGCCCGATCAGCGCGGCGATTGGACCGCCGTAATCGGTCGCCGCTATGACGCAGTCTTCGCGCGAAGGCCTGAACGCATAAGAGTGCACGAAATAGGCGTGCAAGCCCTCCTCCCCGGCCGGGATCCCGGCGAGAAGCGGATGCACGCTTGCCGCCTGCAGCGTATTCCAGCCCATGTGCGGGATGCGCAAGCGTCCCCCTTGCGAATCGATTGGCTCGACGTCGCCGCCGATCCAGCCGAGGCCGGGCGTAGTTTGATATTCAAGTCCTCGCGTCGCCAGCAATTGCATGCCGACGCAAATCCCGAGGAACGGACGCGCCTTTTCGCACACCGCCCCGGTCATGGCCGCGAGCATTCCCGGCACGGCGTCGAGGCCGCGCCGGCAATCGGCGAACGCGCCGACGCCGGGCAAAACGATGCGATCCGCGCGGAAAACGGCATCTGGATCGCGCGTGACATTGATTGTACCAGAAAGGCCCGCCTCGCGCGCGGCGCGTTCGAAAGCCTTGCGGGCGGAGTGGAGATTGCCCGAGCCGTAATCGACGATAGCGACATTCACGGGCACGCCCTCACGAACCGGCGCCGCCTCGCGCACCGGACGCGATATCCGCGAGCGGGTCGTCCCGCGCTTCGGATTGGCGGTAGAAAGCGATTTCCGCTTCGTCGCGGGCCGGGGCACTGATGATTTCGACGAGACGATACCCTTGCGCCGCGAGCTTTGCCTCGCGCAGCCGGTTGGCCTCGAGACCGAGCAGCATTTGCAAAGCCAAGGCTATGAAGAAGCAAGCCGAGGCCGAAACAACAGTGAGCGAGGCCGCGATCAGGATCGAATAAGCGGCGGCCCAAAGTGCGAGACCGCCCCAAAGCCGGTGCCGTAGCAGCCAAAGCGGGCCAAAAAAGAATGCCTTCCAGCTAAAAGCCTGCCGCACGAACGCCGCCTCGGCAACGGATGGGGGCGCATCGCCCCGCAGATGAACCGAGTAGACGGCCATGGTTAGGCTCCGTCCGGCCGTGAGAAGGCCGGTCCGCCATCGGAAAAGTGCTTCAGTGGCACTTTATCGTGTCTTGACCGATGTGAACAGCGCTCCTGCCCGGGAATATTCCGGATCGCATGTCACAGGAGGCCGTTGGTGCGATGGGCCAGCCGGGCGTTCCAAGTATTCCTAAAGGACCAGCTAGAAACCGTAGATGACCCTCAGCCCGGCCTCATACCGCTCGAAGCTCGCAAGATCGGCGTGGCGGGCCCCGAGGTCGGGAACCTGGAAAGCCCAGGCGAACGAAGCGGTGAGAGTCTCGGCGAGTTGCAGGAATAGGTTCGGGCCGACGAAGAGCGCATGGGCGATGGGGCATCCGGGTGTAGCGAGATTCTCATGCCGGATCTCGGCGCCGACGAGAATGTCTCGGGTAATTATATAGGAGCCGCCAACAAGGACAGTAAAGGAAATCATCACGCAACAACCTGCCACTCACCGGCAGCCAAAATGGCGAATAAACGAGATTGAGCTCCATAAAGAATTTATCTGGGATCACTTCCTTGTCGATGAGGAGTGCTGTGGTGACGGCAAAGTTGTCATTGTACCTCCCCGAACGCTGGGTCGGTACGGCGCCATTCCGGGTTCACGGAAAGGGTCATTCCGAAGGGCCACGCATGCCGATTGAGAATATTCCATCTCACCTCGGTGATTATGCCGCTGGCGTTCAACCCGTTGCGTGCGTTAAGGACTGCCACGTTGTGGATGTTGAGATAATCGGTGAGGACGCCAGCCGAGAGCCTCAGACCATCGATGATGCTGTAGCGAAGCGAGGTTTCATTGCCGACTTTGAAATTCCTGCCGGCTGCGCCAAAGATTCCAACGGTGAAGCTCTCGATTTCATATTCGCCCATCGGTCCAAAATCCGAACCCTCGCCAAAGCCGAAGATATGTTCGGTGTCGAAACTCAATTCGGTCACGGGACGTCCGTGTCTTGCCTCCTGGGCTAGCGCAGCAGCGGGAAGCACAAGGCCGAGGGAAACAACGAGTAGGCGGCGCCGGATGCAAAGCATGTTCGACCCCGGTGGTGTGACCTTGAATGCCCAGCGTCTCCGAAACATCTTTGACAATTTTAAGGCTGCACTATACATCTTCGACGACGTTTAAGAACGTGCCTAAAGCATTTTCAAGCGAAGTGGATACCGGTTCGCGTCAAGAAAAAGCGATAAAGCAAACACCTGGAGCTGCTTTCCGATTTTGTGGAATCGGAAAGCGCTCTAGCCTGCGAGCAATCCTTTCGTCGACGGGATCGCGCCCTTTTGGCGCGGGTCGATCTCGACCGCCGCGCGCAAGGCGCGGGCCAAGCCCTTGAACGAGGATTCCGCAATATGATGCGCATTTTCGCCATATAGATTTTCGACGTGAATAGTCATCGCGGCATGGGTGGCGAAGGCCCGGAAAAACTCGCGCACGAGTTCGCTATCGAAGTCGCCTATTTTAGGTTGCGCGAATTTTGTCCGGAAGACTAGAAAAGGCCGGCCGGAAATATCCACGGCAACGCGCGTAAGAGTCTCGTCCATCGGCAGAAGCACATCCGAGAAACGGGCGATGCCGGCCATGTCGCCCAAGGCCTGGCGCACCGCCTGACCGAGCGCTATGCCGGTATCCTCGACCGTATGATGCTGATCGATATGAAGATCGCCCGTCGCGCGGATTTCGATATCAATCAACGAGTGGCGCGCAAGTTGTTCCAGCATATGGTCGAAAAAGCCGATCCCGGTCGCAATTCTGGCCAGGCCGGTGCCGTCGAGATCGACGCTGACCTCGATGGCGGTTTCCTTGGTTTTTCGCGTAACAGCGCCGTTGCGCATGGGTGATCCGACGTACTGATGGGCGATTTCTTGAACCATTTCAAGGCAACCGGGTCTTAAATCCGGTTACGAAATGCTCTAGCAACTCGCCACGCGCTTGGCTACCCTTGCCTTGCCAGGGGTCGAAGTCAGCGCCTCCATCCGAAGAAAGGCTTCATAGCGAGGTACCTCCCGCGCCGCCACATCGCACCGAAATCACTGTCCACTCCGTCGGGCTGTTGCGCGTCGGGCTGCGTGACATGACGGTCGAGGAAGACTTGGGCGCGACCATGGTCAGTGGTAGGCAATTTGCGCGCCATGTCGTGCAGGCTCGCCTGGAAATCGTTCCACTTCTCTCGCAGGGACTTGAACGTGTACAACATACCGACCTTGCAATCCGAGGCGGCGATCGTCTCCGGCCCCAAATTCTCGGGCGTGTCCAAGTTCAGGACGCGCTCCAGCGTGGGTGCCTTCTCCACCCGCGCGGTCAGGGGATCGCCAAGTTCGAAGCGGTGACGCAGTGTATTGATCACCGAGGCGTGGTCGAAAGGCGTCGCGCCGTCCTCGGGGTAATTGTCGCTCGGCCGCAAATCGTGCCGGGCTGAATATAGGGCGATGCGATCAAGGCGGGAACACGAACGCCGTAACGATCAAAGCCGAAACGATTGGGATCCACAACCGAACCCGGCGCAACCGCCTTAGGCGGAACCGCCTTGGGCGGCGGCACATGATCGTAGCAGCCGCCATGTTCGTCGAAAATGATGACGAGCATCGTCTTCTTCCACGCTTCCACATTGCCGCGCAACGCATTGTACACGGTGGCGATGAGCTGGTCGCCAAAGCAAACGACATGCGGCGGATGCATATCGTTGGGCAAATTGATCTGTGGCGGAAACAAGCGTATGTCCGAATAATAACGCGGCTCGATGAAGGAATAATTCGGCAAAACGCCTTTACGCGCGTGGCGCACGAAGGTATCGAACATGTGGAAATGCGGTGCCTTTCGCATAAGATCGGACAGTGTCAGCGTCTGCGGAAGGTCGTGGTGGTAAAGCGCCCAGCTGGGCTTGGATGGCGCCCTGTCGAAGGAGTCGAATACCGTCGGCATCTTGAAAAACAGCGATTGGGGATTATTGTTCTCGTGACCATCGGCCGTTCCCGTATGCACGAAAAATCTGTTCGGCCACGTCTGGCAGGGCGCGGAGGCGAACCATAAATCGCAGACCGCAAATTGGCGCGCAAGCGTCGCCAGCGCCGGCACATCCCGATCTGGCTTGTAACGGCTCATGATCTGCCGGGCATCGTGTCCGGCGCGCGAGGGATGCCCATTGGGGTCCGTATAACTATCGACGAAGCCGCTCATATCGGCGACGGCGCCGTCGCGCGGCGGAAAGGGTTCGTCCCCGTGCAGCTGACCGGAACCGAAAATCTGCACATTGATGTCTTGCCAGAGTTCTCCGGGATCGGGATCTGGGACGGTTAAACCGACCACGTTACCGCCCGGCGTCTCGGTCAGAGGCCAGACTTTGCCCAAACGGTCCGTGTTGGATTCGCTTCCGTCCACGCCGTCGAAATCCTTCGATTTCGGGTAGAGACCCCCGAGCAAATTGTCGAAAGAGCGATTTTCCAGCATCAGGACGACGAAATGCTCGATTGATTGTAAACTCGTCATGGCAATCTCCCCGGCGGCCGGCGACCTGGCCGCGCTGCTTCACCTGATCCGGCGGACCAGGGATGGCGACGCGGGCGGAACGATCCGTCCCGCAAGGTAGTGCAATCGCGCGGCACCGGCAACTGAATGCACGATCACTGGGCCGTGCCGGGACATTGATAAATTCGGCGCGCCCCGAAAGAGCCTTCGGCCACGGCGTCGGTGAGAGCCTGTCTCAAGCCCGATAGCCCCCACGCCCTCGTCCTGCTGGCTGAGTCGCCAGGAACCCGCAAGCAGCGCGTGAGGCGTTATCGCTTGGCCGTGATCCTCAATAGGTTTTGTAGGGCAGAAACTTGCCTGACATGACGACTTTGACGCGGTCGCCTTTGGGGTCCGCGTCGCGGCTGATATCCATCGAAAAATCGATCGCGCTCATAATCCCATCGCCGAATTCCTCATGGATCAATTCCTTGATCGTGGTACCATAGACGGCGACGATCTCGTACCATCGGTAGATCAGCGGATCGGTCGGCACCGCGGTTGGTAGAGACCCCTTGTAGGGGGCGATCTGGAGCCAGGCGACTGCCTCATCCGAAAGTCCGAAGATAGCGCTGATCTTCTCCGCCTGCGCCTTGTTGAAAGCCATCTGGCCAAGGCACCCGGCCGTCGTCCATTCCTTGCTCTGCCCGATCACCGGGGCAACGTCGGCCCAACTAATGTTCTTTTGGACCTTGGCTACGCGGATCATGTTCGTCACTTCGCTGCGGTCAGTTATCATAGAGAACTCCATGGACTGGTTGTTATCGCGCGGCAGGGTGGGACCTCTGTTTGACAGAAGTTCGAGACCAAGCGAAAACCTCCACACTTCCGGCCGCCAAGTAAACCTGGGAGCCCGCGAAAAATGGAAAAATTCACCTCACTTACCGGTGTCGCGGCGCCGCTCGACATCACCAATGTCGATACCGACATGATCATCCCAAAACAATATCTGAAAACAATCAAGCGCACCGGCTTGGGCAGCGGGCTTTTCGCCGAACTCCGCTACAAGGAGGATGGAACCGAAAATCCCGAGTTCGTCTTGAACAAGCCGGCCTATCGTGACGCCAAAATTCTTGTCGCGGAAGATAATTTCGGTTGCGGCTCCTCGCGCGAGCATGCTCCCTGGGCACTCCTCGACTTTGGAATCCGCTGCCTCATCTCGACGAGTTTCGCCGATATTTTCTATAACAACTGCTTCAAGAACGGTATTCTTCCGGTCATCGTTTCGCCAGAAGACCTCGCCAAGCTCATGGACGACGCCAAGCGCGGCGCCAATGCCACGCTCTCGATCGATCTCGAAGCCCAGGAAATTCGCGGCCCCGATGGCGGCGTCGTCACCTTCGCTATCGACCCGTTCCGTAAACATTGCCTCGCGAACGGTCTCGACGATACCGGCCTGACCCTGCAAAAGGCCGCGAAAATTCAAGCTTTCGAGGCCAAGGCGGCGGCGGAACGCGGCTGGCTCTGACCTCTTGAAAAAAGGCATGGCGCCGGGCGGAGACCAATGCTAGATAAAGGGTACGACGGTCGCGACGGCTGTTCAGGATAAGGAAACGGTTGCGCCTAGCTAATCGCAACGCTTAAGATGGAGGCAGAGGCTCACATGACTTGGACGACCCCCGTTATCACCGAGATCTGCATCGGGATGGAAGTGACGAGCTATCTTTCCGCCGAGATCTGACGGCCTCGGCTCGCCACTTCTTTCAAATTTTATGATCGGCGCGCGTCGTGCGCATTCTCGTTCTAGGTTCGGCGGCCGGCGGCGGCTTTCCTCAATGGAACTGTCTCTGCCCGGTCTGCCGGCTTGCCTGGAGCGGCGATAAACGAGTCAAGCCGCGCAGCCAATCAAGTCTTGCCATCAGCGCCGATGGCGAGCGGTGGCTGCTTTTGGACGCGTCGCCGGATCTCCGCCAGCAAATCATCGCGTCGCCGTGCCTGCACCCGCGCGGCGCGAAGCGGCATTCGCCGATCGGGGCCGTCTTCGTCACCAATGCCGACGTCGATCATCTCGCCGGGCTTTTGACTATCCGCGAGCAACAAAGTTTCGCGCTGTTTGGAAGCCAAGCCACCTTGGCGCAGACAGGCGCGGGGATCTTTGGCGTTTTGAACAAAGATCTGGTCAGTATGCGCGCGGTTGCGCTCGATGCGCCCGCGGACACCGGCCTCGGCATCTGGGTCACGCCGTTCGCGGTGCCGGGAAAAGTTCCGCTCTATCTCGAAGGCGAGAACGTCGCGGTCGGTGCCGAAAGCGAGGCGACCGTCGGGGTTGAGCTTAGCGACGGCGCCACGAGCTTTTTCTACGTGCCGGGCTGCGCCGAGATCAGCGAAGGTGTAATAAGGAGGCTCACCGGGGCAGCGCTCGTTTTCTTCGACGGCACCACATTCACGGACGACGAGATGGTAAATCTGGGCTTGTCCAAGAAAACCGCCTGGCGGATGGGCCATGTGGCGATGAGCGGCGAAAAAGGTTCGCTCGAGCGACTCGCGTCTTGCGCGATCGGCCGCAAGATTTATGTTCATATCAACAATACGAACCCAGTTCTGATTGAGGATTCGCCGCAACGCGCATGCGTCGAGCGTGCCGGTTGGGATGTCGCGTATGATGGCATGGAGATCTGCCTGTGAGCAGCCCCAAACCGGTTCTGACCAGCGTAGAACTCGAAGCCCGCTTGCGCCAAACCGGGGCGGAGCGCTATCATAATCTGCACCGGTTTCACCGCCGTATGCGCGACGGTCAATGCACATATGAAGAAGTGCGGGCCTGGGCGCTCAACCGCTACTATTACCAGGCGATGATCCCGATCAAGGATGCGACGATCCTAACCCGGATGTCAGATGTCCGGGACCGCCGGCACTGGCGCAAGCGCATCGAGGACCATGACGGCATCAAACAAGGCGATGGCGGCATCGAGCGCTGGCTGAAGCTCACCGATAGCCTGGGCTTTTCGCGCGATTATGTGACCTCGACGGACGGCATATTGCCGGGCACCCGTTTCGCCGTCGAGGCCTATGTCGAATTCTGCCGCGCGCGGAGCCTGCTTGAGGCGATCGCTTCGTCCCTCACGGAGTTGTTTTCGCCCGCCATCATCAACGAGCGGGTCGCGGGCATGCTTGCCCATTATGATTTCGTCAGCAAGGAAACGCTCGCGTATTTTTCGCAGCGCCCAGTGCAAGCCAAGCGCGACAGCGAATTCGCCCTCAACTACGTGAAGCAAAACGCCGCGACGCGCGCCGAGCAGGATGCCGTCCTCGCCGCCCTCGAATTCAAATGCTCCGTACTTTGGGCGCAGCTCGATGCCCTTTGGAGCGCTTATGTCGATCGCGCTGTCCCGCCTGGAGCCTGGACGCCGGGATCCGAGGCCACCCATGGTCAAGCGGCATGACGGGAACAAGCGACCCAGACACCGTGTGGAAACCGCGCCTGCCGCGCGGCGTTAGGTTGAAATACGACGAGACGCGGAGCGAATGGCTGCTCCTCGCGCCCGAACGCGTGATCAAGGCCGATGCCATCGCGGTCGAGATTTTGCAACGCTGCGACGGAACCGCGACCTTCGCGGCGATCGTCGATGATCTCGCTGCCCAATTTTCCGCCGACCGCGCAAGGGTCGAGACGGACGTGCGAGCGTTGCTGGAAGAGCTCGCGGCCAAGCGAATGGTGGATTTGTGACCGCCTTGCTAGGGAAACATGCCGCCCCTGTCGCGCTTCTCGCCGAGTTGACGCATCGCTGTCCTCTCGGCTGCCCTTATTGTTCAAATCCGCTCGCGCTTGATCCGCGCGAGGACGAACTCGGCACCTCGGACTGGAAGCAGGTTTTTTCGCAAGCCGCGGCCCTTGGCGTTCTGCACGCGCATCTATCCGGCGGCGAACCGGCGGCCCGGCACGATCTCGCCGAAATCGTCGCGCATTGCACTAGAGCGGGCCTTTACACCAATCTCATCACCTCCGGGATCGGCCTCACCCAGGATCGTATCAAGGAACTCGCTAGAGCCGGGCTCGACCATGCGCAGCTTTCGATTCAGGATTCCGATGCGCCATCGGCGGACCGGATCGCGGGCTACAAGGGCGCCTTTGCCCGTAAACGGGCGGTCGCGGAATGGATCACGCGAGCGGGCCTGCCGCTCACCGTGAACGCCGTCATTCATCGCGCCAATATTTTCCGCGCGGGAGATATGGTCCGGCTCGCCGTCGCGCTCGGCGCACGCCGGGTCGAAATCGCACATACCCAATATTACGGTTGGGGATTGCTCAACCGGGCCGCGCTCATGCCAACCGCGGCGCAGGCGGAAGCGGCGATCGCCGAAGTCGAGGCGCTCAAAAAGACCTATGCCGGGGTAATCGTCATCGACCATGTGATCCCCGATTATCACGCCCGTTATCCGAAGGCCTGCATGGGCGGGTGGGCCAAACGCGGGTTAAATATTACCCCCTCGGGCAAAGCGCTGCCTTGCCACGCGGCGGAAACCATTCCGGATTTGGTTTTCTGGAATGTGCGCGATCATTCGATCGAGGACATCTGGAGAAATTCGCCCGCTTTCAATGCGTTCCGGGGGACGGATTGGATGCGGGAGCCTTGCCGCTCCTGCCCGCGCAAGACGATCGATTATGGCGGCTGCCGCTGTCAGGCGCTCGCGCTGACCGGCGACGCGCGGGAGGCGGACCCCGTATGTCACCTTTCGCCGCATCATGATAAGGTCCTAAAAGTCGCCGTGCTCGCGGCGCAAGGCGAAGGCGCGAGCGGCGCGGCCGCCTATAGGTACCGGCGGATGAAAGCGCGCGAGCCGGCGTAAGGGCTCATTTTGCTTGCTTGATCAGATCGGATGAAGCGTTCTCTAGTGGAAAAGCCAGTCAAACCTTGGAAAACGGGCCCAACGCGCCTATATTCGCAGAGTTGCGGTGGCCGACTCCGCAGGGCCGGGCTCAAACGTCCGGCAGGAGACGAAAGCGATGGCGGACGCGGTGAAAGGTCCGGTCGACCTCCCCCAAGACCTCCAATCTACCTCACTCGACGATAAATACGATCTGACGAAGCGGCGGATCTTTGTCTCCGGTCCGCAGGCGATCGTCAGGCTCCTCCTCATGCAGAAGGAGCTCGACCGGCGCAACGGGCTCGACACGGCCGGATTCATCTCGGGCTATCGCGGCTCGCCGCTCGGCGGTCTCGACTTGAATTTCTTGCGCGCCAAGCGTCGGCTCGATGCCGCCGGCATCCTGTTTCAGCCGGGCCTCAACGAGGATCTCGCCGCGACTGCCATATGGGGTGCGCAACAGGCCGAAATGCGTGGCGAGGGCAAGTACGACGGCGTCTTCGCGCTCTGGTACGGCAAGGGTCCGGGCGTCGATCGCAGCGGCGATGTGCTGCGCCACGCCAATCTCGCGGGTACCTCGAAATATGGCGGCGTGCTTGCCCTCATGGGCGACGATCACACCGCCGAATCCTCGACGACCGCGCATCAATCCGAGTTCAACTTCGTCAATGTGATGATGCCGGTCCTGTCGCCGGCGGGCGTGCAAGAGATCGTCGATTACGGGCTTTACGGCTATGCGATGAGCCGTTTCACCGGCACCTGGGCCGGTCTCAAATGTTTGAAGGATACCGTTGAATTGACCGGCTCGATCGATGTCTCGCTCGATCGCGTGAGGCCGATCGTTCCAGCCGGTTTCATCATGCCGCCCGGCGCCCTCAATATTCGCGCGGACGACACTGTCCTCGATCAAGAGAAGCGCCTGCAGAATTTTAAGCGCGACGCCATGCTCGCTTGGCTGCGCGCCAATCGCTTGAACAAAATCATCACGTCCGGCGGTTCAAACGCGAAAATCGGCGTGATCACGGCGGGCAAATCCTATCTCGACGTGCGTCAGGCGATGGACGACCTCGGGATCGACGAGATCGCGGCGAACCGGCTCGGTTTGCGGCTCATGAAACTCGCCTGCACATGGCCGATCGAGCCCTTGGACCTTCGCGAGTTCGCGCGCGGGCTCGAATTGATTATCGTCGTCGAGGAAAAACGATCGCTGATCGAGGTCCAGCTGCGCGAGGAGCTTTACGGCTCGCCGAGCCAACCGGTCTGCGTCGGCAAGAAGGATGAAGACGGGAACTGGCTGTTTCCGGTCACCGGTGCGCTCGACGCCAACGACATCGCGATCGCGATCGGCCGCCGCCTGTTGCGGTTCACCAGTGGCGAGGATCTCGAACAGCGGGTGCGAAAGCTCGAACGCGCGCAGGCCGCGCTCGCCATGGCCGGGGAGGTTGCGACCCGCACACCTTATTTCTGTTCCGGCTGCCCGCACAACACGTCGACAAAAGTGCCCGATGGCATGCGCGCCTATGCCGGGATCGGCTGCCATTACATGGTCCAATGGATGGACCGTTCCACCGAGGGCTTTGCCCAGATGGGCGGCGAAGGGGCGAACTGGATCGGCGAGGCGCCTTTCTCGAAACGGGCGCATGTGTTTCAGAACCTCGGCGACGGCACCTACGATCATTCCGGCATCCTCGCGCTCCGCTTCGCCGTCGCCTCCGGCGTTGACATCACCTACAAGATTCTTTTCAACGACGCGGTGGCGATGACCGGCGGCCAACGCCTTGAGGGCGGACTGACCGTCGAAATGATCGCGCGCCAGGTCGCCGCCGAAAACGTAAGGCGCATCGTCGTCGTCACCGACGAGCCGAACAAATATCCGGCCGCCACGCGATGGCCAGAGGGGCTGACCGTCAAGGACCGTCGCGAGCTCGACAACGTGCAGCGCGAGCTTGCCGCGATTCCCGGCGTAACAGTGCTCATTTACGATCAGACTTGCGCGGCGGAAAAACGCCGTCGCCGCAAGAAGGGGGAGATGCCGGACCCCGACCGTCGCGTGATTATCAACGAGCTTGTGTGCGAAGGCTGCGGCGATTGCGGCGTAAAATCCAATTGCGTTTCGGTCCAGCCGCTCGAAACCGAGTTCGGCCGCAAGCGGGTAATCGACCAGTCGAGTTGCAACAAGGATTTTTCCTGCCTCGATGGCTTCTGCCCGGCGTTGGTTACGGTGCATGGCGCCCGCCCAAGAAAGGCCGAGATCAAACAACAGCAGGATTTTCCCGTCCTGCCGCGACCCCTTGTCCGGGCAATCGGCGCCAAGCCCTGTGGGATTCTCGTGACGGGGGTGGGCGGCACCGGCGTCGTCACCATAGGCGCGATATTGGGCATGGCGGCGCATCTCGAAGGCAAGGGCTGCGGCTCGATCGACATGGCCGGCCTCGCGCAAAAGGGCGGCGCGGTCTACAGCCATGTCAAGATCGGCGCCAAGCCCGGCGATATTCACGCGATCCGGGTGGCCGCCGGCGAAGCCGATCTGGTCCTCGGCTGCGATCTCGTCGTCTCCGGCACGAAGAAGGTGCTCGCCGCCGTGCGCAAGGACGAGACTGGGGTTGTCGTGAACACGGCGGAAATTTTCCCCGGCGATTTCACGCACGATCCCGATTTTTCGCTCCACGCGGAGGGCATCAAACGGGCGATACGCCAGGCCGGGGGGGAACACGTCAACTTTATCGACGCAACCGGCATCGCAACCGCGCTTCTTGGCAATTCGATCGCCGCGAACATGTTCATGCTCGGCTACGCCTGGCAAAAAGGCCTCGTGCCGCTCGACGATGCGTCGCTCCTGCATGCCATCGTCCTTAATGGCGAAGCCGTTGAGATGAACCAGGCGGCGTTTTTATGGGGCCGCCGCGAAGCCGCCAATTCCGCCGCGGTGGAAGATATTGCCGCGCCCTTGCGCCGAAGCACCGCGACGCAACGGCAATCGCGATCCCTCGATGAGTTGATTGAGAGGCGCGTCTCCTTCCTTACGGCGTATCAAGATGAAGCCTATGCGAAGCGCTATTTGACTTTTGTGAACCACGTCGGCGAAGCCGAGCGGGTCAAGGTGCCGGGCAGGCATGATCTCGCCGAGGCGGTCGCGCGCTATTACTTCAAACTGCTCGCGATCAAAGACGAATATGAGGTCGCAAGGCTTTATAGCGACGGATCGTTTGCAAAGCAGATCGGCGCGTCGTTCGAGGGCGATCCCCGCCTCGAATTTCATCTCGCCCCACCATTTCTTGGTCGCAAGAACGCGCAGGGCGAGGCGGTCAAATCCAGTTTCGGGTCGTGGATCCTGCCGGCTTTCCATTTTCTCGCCGCGCTGAAAGGGTTGCGCGGAACGATGTTCGATGTGTTTCGCTATACGAAGGAACGCCGCATCGAGCGCAAGCTGATTACGGACTATGAAATTTTGATCGCGGAAATTTTGGCCAGTCTATCGCCGGACAATCATGCGATTGCGGTCGCGCTTGCCTCGATTCCGGAAAAAATCCGCGGCTACGGCCATGTGAAAACAGAGCATTTGAAGGCCGCCAAAGCCGAGGAGCAGGGTCTGCTAGAGCAGTTCCGCGCGGGACCGGCGCCGATGAAACTCGCGGCGGAATAAACGATCTCCACACCACTTTCCGTCGGCGGGGTTCCGCTGGACTTGACGCTCGGGGGTGTGGCAGATAGGGACGGTCTGAGCCATAAAGGAGGCGCGCCGCAGCTGGACTGCGAAGAACTCGCGGCTTCATGCGGGCGTGGCGGAACTGGTAGACGCGCTGGACTCAAAATCCAGTTCTGGCGACAGAGTGCCGGTTCGATTCCGGCCGCCCGCACCAGACACTTTCTCACAGAGCAACGCCGCATAATCGTTCGTTCGGCCGCGTCGTGCGGCTGCGCGACACCAATTTCTGCGATCTCCAATCTAATAAGGGCGAATATCCCTTACTTGACGAGCTGATAAATTCATGCTACGCTCCTTTCATTGATAGGAGAGTTTCATGGCCCGTCGCAAGCAGCCCAAGCCAATTCACCAACTTACGTCTGCCCAGTTCGAAAAACTGTTCCCCGATGAACCGGCGTGTTGCGCATACCTCGTCGCGCGCCGTTGGCCCGAAGGCGTCACCTGCCCGCGTTGCGGAAGTGGCCACGTCTATGAGCTCAAAACCATGGCTTTCAAGTGGGAGTGCATGGACTGTGGAGAGGGTATTTCCTACCGCTTTTCCCACCTTACCGGGACGATTTTTGAGAACACGAACAAACCGCTTCGCGACTGGTATCGCGTCATCCACCTGATGCTCGTTAGCAAGAAAGGCATGAGCGCCCTGCAACTTTATCGTTATATGGGTTTTGGTTCCTACAAAACCGCTTGGCTCATGTGCCATAAAGTCAGAACGGCGCTCATGCAGGACATTGATAAGCTCGGCGGAATTGTCGAGGTCGATGAAACCTTCGTCGGCGGATTGGCTAAGAACAGGCATTGGGATAAACGCGGCGGCGGGGGTGGAACTAGCGGCATCGGTTCCGGCAAAACTCCAATCGTCGGCGCCGTTAGTCGCAAGGGCAATGTCGTGGCTCGCGTGGTCGCCAACATCAATTCTGATACACTCACCGCGTTCGTCCGCGAAGCCGTTTCCCACAAAGTCAGTCTGCTTTGCACTGATCTATGGCCTGGCTACAAGCGGCGAATATCCACATGGCGTTATTGACCATGCGCGAGGTCAATATGTCATTGGCACAATTCATACTCAAACCATCGAAGGCTTCTGGTCGATCTTCAAGCGCGGCGTTGTCGGCACATTCCACAAAATGAGCCGGAAATATATGCCGCTCTATGTTGCCGAGTTCCAATTCCGCTATAACAATCGGGAGAACGCGGACATCTTCGGAACGGCGATTGAGGGATGCTGACGCCATGGCGAACATCTATCGCTTTCGCCCACGCCTTCACCTTCGCGCTGATCGGGTCTGCCACAGCACAATCACGGCATAAATCTCCAAATGATGTTCCACCACAGAAAGCTGCTGAGCCCGAGCGCGCTCCCCAAACAGATAAGCGCGGCACCGCTGAACAGCCGCTCTCTGTAAATGTTGTACCCACCACAGAACAAAAGGCAGATGCCGAAAAGGAGAAGGCCAATACAGTACTTAAGGCTGCGGATGAGCGGAAATTGGTTGAATATACTGGATATCTTGTTTTTGTAGGTATCGTCCAGTTTTGTGTCTTCGTCCTTCAATTGATAGCCTTCTCTGTGCAAGCCAGCTACATGCATCGCAGCGTCGCTGAGATGCAGAGCACTACCAGCGCAGCGATCCGTGGTGCTAAAGCGGCTGAAGATACCGTAAACACCAGCGCCGCAGGCGCTGGATCATGATGATTCGAACTACGATTAGCATTGAATTTAGAGTGACAGACTGAGTTGCGGCGCGCTTTCCGGACGCTCTGCGCCGAGCGACAACAAGGTCACGCCGAGAGAAGACGTATGCCTTTCGAGACCGGAAAGAGCGGTTCGAGAAGCGCATAGCTGAACTGCTCGAGTTCATCTCGCGTCATGATGGGCCGTGACTGGTCCCACTTCGAGTGATCTGACGGAAGTCGGCATACTTCACCTTCAGTGTCACAGTTCGACGGGCTCGGCTTCAGCTTGGTGCCCTGGTCTCCATCTTTGGATCACCAGTTCGGGAAGCAGGTGTGCGGAATTGCAATGCCCGGCGGCAGCATCGACTGGAGTTTTGGGCGCAAGCGGGGATTTGGATCAAGCACGATGTTCCGATAGGGATTGCTTTTTTTAGCGGTGCGGTTTTTTCTAAAATGCTTTGTTGCAGGGATTGAATTGTCGGGCCGATGTCTCACGAATGTCTTCCGGTGTTTTTCTTCGACCTGTGCGTAGGGATCGCCGGCTCAAATCAGCCGCGCGGCGGTCGGCAAGGATCTGCTGTCTGCTCAAGATGGCCAAGGATAGCCGGGTAGACATCGCGCGCGGCATTCTTGCCGAAGATGCAGTCGATGTGCCCTGTCTCGGCGATCACGCGTCGTTCATACAGATGGCGATCGTTGACACGCGTAAGCGTTTCAATCGTCTTGATCGTGCCGGGCGGCGCGAAGCAACGGTTGACCGCACCATGAATGAACAGCGTCGGAATGGCGAACTTGCGCAGGTTAGCGTCGCTCAAATAGTTGTCCGTGCCGTCGGCTCGAATCACGTGACCCGCGCGTGCGATCGCGGAAAGATGGCGAAAAGCCATGATATTCGCGGTGCCGAACATCTCAGGTATCGCGTCGAAGGTACCATCGTTGAGTTGTTCAAGCTGATAAAGCTGCCCGTACAGTGCTGTAATGCGGCGGCTCGTCAGATTGTGGCTGCGGTCGTCAGATCGGAACGGATAGGCGAAACCGATCACTCCGTCTACGATGCGCTCAAGCAGGGGGCGGTCCGTGCGTGCGCGCGCGTCAACCAGGTTGATTCCGAGTGTGCGCAAAAGGTCGGGCGTGCGCAGGAATGCTAAGAATCCGCTGCGGCCACCACGGCACTACCGCATGCGTCGAAATTTGCGAGATCGCGGCGGCCCTGACGTATTTTAGCCCCGTCAACATCGCCATCGTGAAGGTCATCGCCCCGTAGCAGTGGGCGATCATCTGCACGGTATCGCTTCCGGTCTTGTCGCGCACGTAGTCGACGGCGGGTTGATAGTCGTACGTCGCGACGATATCAGCGTCCCATTGCTCCTTAGAGTACTGCAGGTTGGTACTCGCCCGGTAATCCAATAGCCAACAGTCGTATCCGGCCGCGTACACGAACTCGAGCATGTTGGTTTCGATCGTGTCGATCGAGAAGATCAGGCTCGACACGCCAAGGCCGTGGGAAAAGATCACAGGTCCCTTGCTGCCGCCCTTGTAGCGTGTCAGGCGCAGCTTCTTGCCGTCGGCGGTATCGAAGAAATGCACTTCTGGATCGCCGACGCGCAATGGCCGCTTGATTTGCGTTGCGTGTGGATCGAACGCGGTTGTGCGCGCAAACGGCCCGCCAAAGCTATCGAAGATCTGTCCGGCGAAGAAACGGCCGAAGCGCGCTATCATCCCAAGGCGTGCCGCAAGGTTGGGAGCGTTGGTCACCACAATCGTGCGCAACTGCTTGACGAAGTCCTGCAGCTCGATGCGCAAAGTCCCTTCATAGACCCTAGGGCCGCTTTCGTCTGGGCCTTGATGGATCGTAACGGCGAGCGTCGTCGTGTCGTGCCAAAGATCGAACCCGCGGTCATCATGAATGCTCTTGATGCCGCGCATGAAATAGCGGGTGCCGTCGTGCGCCGTGAGCGGCATCGCGTAGCTCATCTCCTTGGTCTCGACGCGATCGGGGTCGACGATGAACAGGTTGAAGCGTCCTCCCGAGACGGTGAGCGGATCGGGCGAGAGCGCGCGGGCCGCGACCGTTCCGATCAGCTCGGCCTCGTGATGGCGGTCCTCGATGAAACGCGCGGCGTCCCGCGCATGAACGGTGCATACGAATGAGGCGTCTGACTGCGGGCCGCCGTTTACCGGACGGATGGTCCCGGCCATGCGCTCCGTGAACTGGATGCCGATGGTCTTCGGCACGTCCGCGTCGGGCGCGGGCGGGCGCGACGTGAGATCAATCACGCGATTCTCGCGGCGCGCTAGGCAGATCATCGCGCGTTCCGAAATCGCAGAGATGGTGATGAGCGGATTGACCCCAAGCGAGCGCGGCATCATCGAGCCGTCGCAAACGTAGAGATCTGGATGCACCGCGGTGCCACTATCCCCGGCATAGACGCGGCATTCGCCGTCGAGGACGCCGGAGGCGGCATCCCTGCCCATCGGGCAACCGCCAAGCGGGTGCACCGTGACGAGGCGATGGTTCAGTAGCTTGATCCAAATCGGGTTCGGGACGTAAGTGCCGCCAGTCGCTTTCACAGCGTCGCGAATCTTGTCGGCGATGCGTTCATAAATCGGCCGTTCTCCGACGTTCGGCCAATCGACCACGAGGCGGTCATTGGCAAGGCGCATTTCGCCGTCCGAGCCGTCATGCGCCATCACAAGGAAGGTTTGGGTGCGGTTGACCGCCCCGTGGTAGGGCCCGACCGTAAGGCTTTCTAATTCGCGGCCGATCTCCGCGATGCGGTCACCCTTGTTGGTATCGCGGCCCAGCGCCGCAGCAGCCGTCGCCATGATCGCCGGAAGGATCGGCCCGAGACCTCCCGGAATGGCCCCTTCCTCGATCACCATGCCATCGTCGAGCGACGGCGTGGCGCGTACATCGATGAGGCCGGTGATGGTCGGGCCGACCGGGCGCTTGTTCGATTTCGCCGGATCATAGTCGACCGACTCGACGCCGAGGCCGATCCCGTCGATCGGCATGTCGTTGTTGTAGCCGAAGGCGAGCACGTCGCCGTTGCCAGTGAAGCCTGTGCCGAGCTTGGGCGACACGGAAAGCCCGCGTTCACGCGAGCGGAGCAGGATTTCCGTCGAGCCGAGCGTGCCGGCGGCGAGCACGACGATCCGTGCGGACACATACACCTCGTCGGCCGTGAATGTCTCGCGGGCGAGACCCAAAGGAACGTAGGCAACCCGCCATCCGTCCGCGACCCGCCCGATCCAGCGTACGCGGACGCCGCAGAAGACCTGCGCACCACCGGCGGCCGCGTCCGCGATGTAATTCATCAGCGTCGTATTCTTGGCGCCGACGTTGCAACCGGAACAGCAGTCCCCGCATAGCGTGCACCTCCGCTGATGCACCCCGGCGCTGTTGACCCGGTCCGCGAAGGTCACATTGATCGACGGGCGTACGCAGGTCTCGCCCAAGGCGACGGCGGCCGTCTCGAGCGCCTTGAGCTTGCTGAGCTCCGGCCTGTCGAGCGGGTAGGGCGTCGGTGACAGCATCGCCTCCGCGCGGCTGTAGCCCTCGTTGAGATCGTCGTCCACGACGCCGGCCGGCCATTTGGGGTCGTCGAAGATGCGCGGATCGGCCTTGAGAGCGACATTCGCGTTGATCAGCGAGGTGCCTCCAAGCCCGCAGCCGACCAGCACGTTCATGTCCGGGTTGACGTGGAGGTCGAAAATTCCCGTCGGCTTGCCGTGCTGGCCGACGTGCTCCCCGCCGATTTGGAATTCCTCGAGCGCCTTCGTGGGCGTGTCGGGATACTCGCCCGGCAGATGTTCCAGACCGCGTTCCAAAATCGCGACACGATAGCCCATGCGGCTGAGGCGGCAGGCGGACACGCCGCCGCCGTAGCCCGATCCGATCACGATCGCGTCGTAAAGGGGTTGCATGTCAGACAATGGGCGGGACACACGTTGCATTTGACACTCCTTACACGCACCGCATGCGCTTCGTTCAATGAACCTCGATTGGGTCCTCGATCAGGTGCGGATGCAGGGGTGGGTTGCGCAGCGGGCCGCTACGCGGCTCGCGGGGCACGTTCTTCAGGCCGATGGGATAGATCTTGAGCGCGCCGTCCGGCTGTATGCGCAGGCGCAGAAAACATTTGAAGTCCTGGATTCGCAAGGCGGAGAAGGCCTCATCCCAGTGCCTGCCGAACAGGTCGAGCGACAACAGGAAATAGACTCCCAGCATCGTCGCAGATAACACGCCACCTGTGATGCCGACCAATGCGATGAGGAAGCCGCTGGAAAGAGCGGGAAACGAGCGGGCGAGCACACAGGTTACGAGCATCACCACGACGGCCTGTGCCGCGGCATGTAACCCGCCAACGATGAGGCGCCATTTTCCGGGATAGTCGGCCAAGTAATAGTAGCCTGAAGCTGCGAGCAGAACTAGGGCGATCGGCCATGGTGAAACGAACACTAGCGAGATGTAGCCTGTCACGGTGTCTAGGAACGGCGGCAATGGCTGCGGTGCTAGAACCTTCATCAACGATGAGCCAAGATAGGCCGCCTGCGCCTGGAGTAACCAAGCAAAGAACGCGCAAACGCCACCGATGGTCACGGTGTATTGCCAGTTGAGTGCCGCGAACGCGAAATTGCGGAACGCTAATCGTCGCGAAGTTTTCTGATCAGGAAATACTGCGGGTTCACCGGTACGCGGGTCTCTGGCAAATCGAAAATCGCGCGGATAGTTTGCCTGCCCGTGCACGGTCGGATCGCCAGGCCGCGGATAATCCCATACGAATCGCTTTTCCTCCAGTTGGTGCGTCGGATGGAGGAAGGCTCCGCCTCCCCTCGATGTGATATAGCTGCACTCGCCTTCGATATAGCGTGAGTAGTGATGGCTATCGCCGGTCAGTACTGCGCACAGACGATGATGCCGTCCAGCAAGATCGGCGAGACTCTGGAGATACGAAAAGTTTTTGAACTTGGGAGCTGGATGGTTAGTGTCAACGTAGGTCCAATTTGGCTGCCCAGTGCAGAGAATCAAGCGTGATCCCGGCTCCATCCAGTATCGCGCGACGTGCTCAAAAAAATCGATTTGCGGCTGATCGATGTAGCCGGCCAGTTGAACGTCAGCGCCCCACAGCCACCAGCCGCGCGGCAGTTCGATGGCGAAGTAGCTGCGGGTCTGCTGAGTAGCACGCCCACCGAAACCACGACCCGGCCGCGCATGGGTCCAGGCATCCGCATTCCGACGGCGACAGAACAATCCGAGAAAGGCGAGCAGCCCATCGTACCAATCGTGATTGCCGAGCACAGCATAGAGATGCGGTGGATTATTCGGGCCGATCTTTCCGCGCGCGGCATCGTTGAATGGAGCGACGATCCTCTCTTGATATTCTTCGCGCGAGGCCACCGGGTAGACCTCGTCGCCACCCATCACCAGCATGCGCCCGCGCAATAGCGATTCATCCGCGCCCTCAACAGCAAGTGTTGGCTCAGCGAGCAGTCGCGCGACCGCATAGGTTGAATTCCAACCATCACCCGTGTCGGCCATGAAATCGAACCAGAAGTCCTCGTTAGGAGCTTCTTCGCGATAGTTGTAGGCTTGATCTATCGCGGTCGGGTCGACTGGTCGCGCCGTCGCCAGCGATTCCCGCCGGTCGGCGAACTCACCAAAGACCGTCGAAATGGCAACGCGAATGGCAACCGCCACCAGCCGTGGCGGATCGTACCATCTAACCATCCTCGGTCGCGGACGCATCAAGTCTCCCCCAGCAGGCGCGATCGTGTCAATTTTTAGTTGTAGTTCCTCTTCAGGTAAACCCCCTTTTTATCGCCTGGACATTGATACGGCGGGAGAGCTCCACGGCACTAAAGGTGGGTAACAGCGGCGCCTTGCAATCTCTTCGCTCACCGTCACCTATGCGGCCGGTTCTCCTTCGTCGCTCTTCGGGATGCGATTCGGCTCAAGCGAGGCCTTCACATTTTGAGCGAGAGTTTTGTTGTCGGCAGAGCCGTCTTGTCCGCTGTCCCGTTTATGACCATAGTCGGGACAGTTACCTCTGTCAGCGCTCCCCTACCCACGGGCGCCGCGACGTGTGCCGGATATTCGCCCGAGCAAATCTCGGGGAGAGCCCCTTGCCCTACCTGTCTCAAATGCCTTTCAAACCACGGCTCGTTCACCTTGACAACCGCAACCTACGCGCTACTAACATGCTATGAAAGTTGGAGTTTCCAACTTTAGCCTATGAACAATCCATGCTTATCCGGATGCTTGACATGAACGCCACGCATGGGCTAGCGTCCATTTTATGCGCAAAAACTTTGCATGGGTTGGCACGGTTGTCGGGCTTGGCGGGGCATCGCTGCTCAGCAAGGCGAATTGGGTCGCCAATCATCTCGGGTTTCTCGGCCTGCCAGACGACGTGCGGGGGGCATTGATCGCAATGTCCTACTTTCCGATGCTGGCTACCGCGTCATTTCTCATTGTGGGAATTGTTTGTGTAGTTTTTTTGATCCACGATTACGGGCTCGATAGGGCGCTGCTTCAATGGGGGCGTAAAATAACTACGCCAGTAGATCGTCGAGCGCCAACGCTCGACGATCTACTGCGACGTCTTACCGAAACCGAGCGCCATTTCACATATAATCTGGAGGGGCTTCAAAGGGAGTTGGCAACGCTGACAAGGGCATTACGTCTTCGTGATGCTGAATCCAGAATCAAGGAGGCTGATCAAGTAATTATGCCATCTTCCAAAACCGGAACTGCCAAAACACTTCTAGAAGAATCTTATCCTGATGAAGCCGCGTGGGCCGCTGATCACGCGGTATGGGAAAGGGCTATGAGGCAAATTGACATCGAGTGGTTACAGTGGCAACCCCAAGCTAAGCCCTTCCTCGATATTCGCCTGAATGACCTCCAAGGAGCGCCCACACCCCCACCGCAAAGCAATATTAAATCTCAGGAAAGTATAAACCAATACAAGGCTGTGTGGATTGTCCAACAGCGCTATGCCAAAAAGAGGGAGGATATCATTCAATATTTTTTCTTCAAAGCGAGAGAATTACCCGGATGACAACGCCGCAGGAACGTCTTGCCCGTATGCACAAGTCATTTGCGAAAAACAAAAGCGTACTCACTGAGGATTACAAATTCTTTATCACTCAGGATGCTCCAGCTACGCCGCGTGTGTCCATTCGCCGGAATAAAGTTGTGCATAGGTCGGCGGAACGGTCCGCGCTGAAATCCCCAAAACAGAGTTGAAGGAATTCATCGGATAGAAACGGCGGTTGAAACGAAAAACGAATTCATTGAGGTAAGCTTGCAGATGACGAGGCTCGATACGACCGTGGTGAGTGCCATTGATCCATGTCTTCAAATTAGAGAAGACAAGATGGATCATCGGCAGGTGTTTTTCCGCCTTTTCTGGGTCACCGCCGAGAGTAAGAGCATTGTGCTTATAGCCAATCTCACTAAGCCCGTAATATCCCTGCCAGCCATCAGTCAGAATGATAGAGCCAGCCGTTACATTATCTTTGACGAATGTTGTGAGTGTATCGGCGTCGCGACCAGAAAGAGGAGCCTCTATCGGCTCGACGCTGGAAACGACGCGAAGCCTAAGACGCCCAGCATAAGTAAGTTTCTTGACCGGGATGCAGCCTTCGTGAGCGTCACTCCATTTCGCACTACGATCCTCGGCATCCTTGCGTGTCCGCACTTCAACAGCGCCAACTACTGTCGTTTGATGATGAATTCCCCTTCCTTCACCCCGCGTGCGCCCGCCAACGCAACATTCGTCCACTTCGACGGGGTGGAGCGCCCCAATGGTGTCACGATCAGGTCGAACCATACCAGCGCGGAGTTTGTGAAGCATCGTGAATGCCGTTTCATATCTTGCGATGTCAAGCTGGCGCTGAAATTGAACAGCGGATTGACCGGGCGTCTGTGTCGTCATGAGATAGGCGCCCCAAAACCACGTCGAGAGCGGCATGTGGCTCGACTGCATGACTGTTCTGGCAGTAAGAGACGTGTTTTTCTTACACGCGCGACAGCGCAACACGACCGACGAGCGGGTTGCAAAACGGTAAGGCTCCCCAATGTGCCCGCACGCCGGGCAGGAGAAGCCGTCAGGCCAGCGCATCGCCTCCAAATAACGGGCGCAAGCGCCGTCGTCAGGGAAGACGCGTTGAAATTTCGGAAGACTGGTTGGAAAGGTTGTATCCATGTTTGAGACGATAGCACATGCTCAAACGCTTGTCAAGCATCCGGATAAGCATGGAACAATCAAACAGCTTCAATCATGCCGCTCGCCAAGGTCAAGCAAAAAGGCCAGGTAACGATCCCCGTCAAGCTCCGCGGAGAGCTCGGATTGGCCGAAGGCGACTACGTTGAGATTTCGCGCGAAGGAAGCAGGATCGTGCTCACTCCCAAAGAGAGCGTCGATCGTCATCCGGTGATCGATGCCGCACTTGTTAATGCGTTCGCCGACGAGCACGCCGGCCGCATCTCCCCACCATTCAAATCGATCGACGAGTTTCAAGCGTGGCGCAAAACGGAGGAGTATATGAAGTTCATTGGCAAAAAATGAATGTTCAACTCATTGCCAGTGCTGCCAAGGATTTCGAGGAGCTGTCGCCTCGCCTGCGCAAAACCACCCTCAAGCAGCTTGAGCTTCTGTGCCAGGACCTCTGCCACCCATCGATCCGCGCCAAAAAATACGATGAGAGCAAGGATGTGTGGCAAGGACGCGTGAACCGAGGCTATCGCTTTTATTTTCGCATTGTCGGCACCACCTACCGTATCCTCCGCATCATTCCGCACCCGAAGTAGAAGAACTTTCAATTTGGCTCTGGCGCTTTTGCTCCAAAAGGGAACAGTCGGATTGGTGCGAATGCGGTGTGTCTGATTTTGGCTACGCGGCTTGGAACTCTTATTCGTGCTAAAACCGTGCTGGCGGCAGAGCGCAGTCGTGTCGCGGCGCTTGCTATTCATTCCGATCAGACGCGTTCGAATGGCGCCCAACACGTCGACTCGCACATTGCCTCATACAAAATCACCCATGCCGCCCTTCCTGGCCTCGATCGCGCGCGTGAAACTACACAAACCCAGCTCAACACCTTGCGCAAGAAGACTGCCGGCCCCGTTGCGGACACGGGAGTCTCTGGCCTTATGCTGGCTGGCGAGCTGCGCAACCTGCTTGCAAGTATGAAGCCTGATGATCGCATGAAGGCGATCATCACTTCGATCAATGAGGGCGACGATAGTCTCGCCAGTGCTGCGCTGTCTGCTTCCCGCTATCTAAGCGGCCTGACTGAATTGGAACAAATCGTGTACGTTTGGAATGGGCGCATAAGAGACTTCCTGATCAAATGAAGCGCATTGAGCTGCTCGAATCCGACTTGGTGCACATCGATCGCGCCGGAAGTCTCCTTATAGGTTACCAGTTGAAAATGGCCGATCAAGGGGTTGTTCGCGCCGCAATGAAGTCGCGCCAGGCGGCGGACGAGGCGGTGAGGGCTGGGTTGAATTAGGAGGAGATCATGACGACAGCAAGCGGGAGTAACGGCGGAAGTTTCGACGCCACGACCTATGACGCTGAGATTGAAAGCAGACATGCCGAAAGCATGACCATCGCGGCGGCTCGCCATGCGCGCGACCACGGTCGTGAGCCCAGTTCCAGAGAACGGAGCAGGACCGTAAAGCGAAGGCAAGGAAAAACTCGTTCTGAAATAGGTCCCTGCAATGTGGTACCGGACGTCGCACTTATTCGCGTCCAGAAACGCCCGAATTGCACCTGAGTACTTAAGCGTGGCGTCTGTAGGGCGGACAAATTGATCAAACGAACTGCGAAAAGAAAATCTGATATTGAAAGTCGAAGAGCCATTCGCGACGAGTTTGCCCGAAATTGAAAACGTCCGGTTCTGGCTAAATATGATCTGCCCGGTAAAGGCCCCCGTCGCGGTATCAATGCTTTAAAACCCAAGGCCCACCGGAGGCGCGGTGAAACTCTCATCGTCGAGTTGAACGTCAGTTTTGATATAGGGGCCAAGTTCAGGCGACGGTAACAGAAAAAACTTCAAGTTCGAAAGCGTGTTCGGCACCCTTGTAGGAACCGAGCAATCCTGAGCGAGTGATGGCCTTGTTGTCAGGGTTAGCGTGAGACAGATTGTCGCCGCCATTTCCAAGACGAGGATTAATGTGCTGGCGCTTTTTCGCGCCGAGATTTTGATATTGCTGCTTCTAATCATCGCAATCTCCTCGGTTCGTCCGCGCTCAGTTCGACAGCACGGCGCTTCAATGCTTACCTTTGTCTCCGTCGCTTGGAACAAAAGCAAATCATTCGCTCCATAAAATAGCAAATCTTTGATCGATACAAGTTAGTTAACTCAGGCCGCTACTCGGTCGGTGTAGTTCGATCTAAAACGGCTACACTGTAAGCCCGTCATCCAATCTCCGCCCGTCGCAGCCGCAAGGCGTTGCCAATTACGCTGACCGAGGAGAACGACATCGCGGCGGCCGCGATGACCGGCGACAAAAGAATGCCGAAGGCCGGGTAAAGAATACCGGCGGCGACCGGGACTCCGGCGGCATTGTAAATAAATGCAAAGAACAGATTCTGCCGGATGTTGCGCATCGTCGCCTCGGAGAGGCGGCGCGCCCGCACGATACCCCGTAGGTCGCCCTTAAGCAGCGTGACGCCCGCACTCTCGATCGCGACATCGGTGCCGGTGCCCATGGCGATGCCGACGTCGGTGGCGGCAAGCGCGGGGGCGTCGTTGACGCCGTCGCCGGCCATCGCGTGGCGGGGTGATTGCCTCCTCGCTTTGACCGATCCGTCAAGCAAAACGACAGGAAGGCGCCGCGCAACCGGCGCCTTTTTCGTGCCGTGAGCCGCACCCATCATAGCCTGACGCTCTCGAAGCCATTCCACGGCCTTCCTAGCCTGGCACAGCACTGGCACACTAATTTCATTTGATGACGGTCCTTTGCGGCGGCTTCTAAGTCATTGATATTAACTGGTTTATTGGTGCCGGTTGCAGGAGTTGAACCCGCGACCTACTGATTACAAATTTGACGGTCGCATATTTACCGGCTTTTCCAGCCTTTCCCTCGATGCTCGAAACCACTTAAATCACTTGACATTGAGATTTCTCTTGATTTCTCACGTGCGCTGTGGTTATCCTGATTTTGCTTACCGGCTGCTTACCGCGCTTACCGAGCGCTTGCCCGGGCAGCAAAGCCGGAGTAGCGAAGATGCCAAAGGGACGGATCACAAAACGCTCGGTTGACGCTCTCGCCTGCCCGGCTGGGAAGGATCGCGAATTCCTTTGGGATGACGCTGTGTCCGGCTTTGGCGTGGCGGTCTTCCCAAGCGGCAAGAAAATTTACGTCGCGCAATACAGGCAAGCGAGGCGTTCCCGGCGCGCCACCATTGGCGAGCATGGCCGGTTGACACCCGACGAAGCGCGCTCGGAAGCGAAGAAGCTGCTTGGCATTGCAGAGGCTGGTTCCGATCCGATTGCCGAGCGCCGGGCCGCTCGCGAGGTGCGGACCTTCGAGGCGGTGGCCGATGATTTCTTGAAGCTTCACGTCGCAACCAAGCGCAAGGGGCGCACCGGCGACGAATACGCGCGGTTGCTCAAAGTCCACATCCTGCCTGCCTTCGGCTCGAAGCGCATTGTGGAGGTACAGCGGGCCGATGTGGCGAGGCTTCACGGCAAGCTTGTGGAGACGCCCTACGAGGCCAACCGCGCGTTGGCGGTTGTGTCTGCGATTTGGGGCTGGGCGGCGCGCCGCGGCGAAGTGGCGCTTACCGGCAATCCCGCCAAGGCGATCGAGCGCTATCCCGAACAAGGGCGCGAGCGGTATCTCACGAGCGCCGAACTGGCGCGCTTGGGCGCGGCGCTGAATGAAGGCGAAACTATCGGCCTGCCCTATGCGGTCGACGACTCGAAACCAAACGCGAAGCACGCGCCAAAGGCCGACAAACGGCGCGTTAAGCTGCACCCGTTCGCGGTCGCGGCCATCCGGCTCTTGACCCTGACCGGCGCGCGCCTGCGTGAAATTCTCGACGCGCAATGGCAGTATGTCGATTTAGAACGCGGCGTGATTTTCCTTCCCGACTCGAAAACCGGACGCAAGCCCCTCTATCTCTCCGCCGCCGCGCAATCCGTGCTTGCATCACTCCCGCGCGTGAGCGGCAATCCGCATATCGTCGCTGGCGAGCGGGAAGGCGCGCCGCGTGCGGACCTTAAAAAACCCTGGGCCGCCGTCTGCAAGGCGGCTGGGCTTGAAGGAGTGCGCCTCCACGATCTGAGGCATAGCTTCGCGAGCATCGGCGCGGGCGCATCCATGGGCTTGCCCGTCATCGGCAAGTTGCTCGGCCATTCTCAGGCCGCGACCACGCATCGTTATGCGCATCTCGACGCGGACCCGCTGCGGCGCGCGGTCGAAACCATCGGCCGCACGATTGACGCCGCGATGCGTGGGGAAAAGGCCAGAAACGTCGTTGCGTGGCCAAAGGGCAAAACACGATAATGGTGAACACGCAAGGATAGGCCGACGGGCCGACAAGCCGGGGCGCACTACCCGGTTTCCTTGCGTCCCTCTTAGTGCCGCGAGTGCACGCGATGGTTAATAAATGGACCCGTGCTCCGGCCCCCGTTCCCCCGCTTAGAGGCGGCATTTCCAGGGGCGAAGATGTTCTTAAACCGGACTTCGCCGATTGGGCGAAGATGCCGTACTGGAAAGAGACCGAAGCCGCCGCACTTCTTTGCGGGGTCAATCCTGATTTAATCAAGCGGTTGCAGTGGGTAGCATCGGACTCCCTAAAAAAACAATACGATGACATCTGGCGGCAGGCCTATCGCGCGATTGGTAGATACAATTTCGGCGGCTGGCCTCCCACGCCCGCTAGCTGGCTCGCCTGGGCGAAGAAGTATGACCATCCCTGCCCCGCGGAACTTAAAGCGGCGGTTGACAAATGGGGCGATGCACCCAGCTCTGTCGGATCAGACGACGACGCGCGCGCCTTAATTCGCACAGCAATAGTTCAAAATGGCGGGTTCATAGGCCAGAAAGACGGCGCGGGAATTGTCCGCAAAAAATTTCCTAGCTTCAATAAGGACCGCGCGATGGGGCTTGTTAAGGAGATGACCGCAAACGACAAACCCGGCCCGAAAGGTCCACGAAATAATTATCTGAAAAATCGTCCGTGAGATTTTCTAGTCCGGACAAATAGACATTTAGACAAACAGCGCTCGGGGTGTTTCCCTTTCGATAGCGGCTTGGCAAAGCCACGCATCAAAAGGAAATAACGTGAATTCAAACTTGGAAGCAAACCCTAGCGCTGTGCTCTCGCCATGCGAGGCCGCGCTCTACCTTGGCGTCGCGCAGGCAACACTCGCGAAAATGCGCTGTTGGGGCGGCGGTCCGGAATATCTCAAGCTCGGGAGAAAGGTCGCATACGAGCGCGAAGCGCTCGATGTGTGGCGCAATGAACGGCGCGCCCGAAACACGTCGGACGCCGCGCGCTTGCCGCGAAGAATGGCTCAAGAACCGTGCGAGGCGCGGTGACCAATGCCCCACTCATACGAAACCCGGCGCGCTGGTGACGCGGCCGGGCTCGGAAATTCGTCATGCTTGGCGGCTGACAGTCCCAAGATTGCCCCAAGTCTCGCCACGGCGCAAGCCAAAATCGAACTGATTCGCGACGATCTCGCTGCGACAATATCCCCGCTTCAGGCCACTCTCGACTATGCACTCGCGATGTACGCCGCGCACGACGATTGCGGTCTCGTCTACTCGCTTCGCCGGGCGCGAGCCTATTGGCAGGCCATATCAGGCTCCGCGCGCGATTTGGTCGCGGCTGAGGCGGAACGGCTCTCAGCTCTTCGGCAGGAGGGCGGACAATGAGTTACCCGCCCGATTTCCAAAGTTGGCCGCTGGAAAAACGCAATTCGTGGTTTGCGGCCGAAGCGCGCGATTATCACGAGAGGGAAGCAAACGGCGCAACGGCCTTCGCGGGCCACATGCCCAGCGCGGAAAGCCCGCTTCCCTTATTCCCGCCGCTGGCCGAGGCCGATCCCTATCCGGTCGAGGCTCTTGGCGCTACGCTCTCGCGAGCGGCGAAGGCGATTGCCGCAAAGGCGCAAGTCCCGGTTGCCATGGCCGCGCAATCAGTTCTTGCCGTAGCATCGCTGGCGGCTTCCGCGCAAGCCGATGTCCAACTACCGTTTGGGCAAACCCGGCCACTGACCATATTTTTAGCAACTGTCGCGGCAAGCGGAGACAGAAAATCCACGGCGGACAACGAGGCTCTTTGGCCTGTCGCAAAGCGTGAAAAGAACCTTCGCGACGCCTATGCGGACGAAAACAAGGAATGGCGCATTGCCTTCGCCGCGTGGTCGGCTGAAAAGCGCAAGATCGAAGGCAACGGCAAGATAGACTTCGCCGAGCGAAAAAGCCGTCTTGCCTTCCTTGGCGATGAACCGGTAAGACCGCTCGCGCCGTTCCTTGTGACTGGCGATCTAACGGTTGAGGGGCTCGCCAAGAATTGGCAAACCGCGCATCCGTCTCTTGGCGTGTTCACGGCGGAGGGAGGAACGTTCACGGCCGGCCATGGCATGAATGAAGATAATCGCCTCAAGACGGCGGCCATGCTTTCCGAACTTTGGGACGGGAAGCCTATCAAGCGGGTTCGCGCTCTTGACGGCGTGACGATCCTTCCCGGCCGCCGGTTGGCGATTCACGTGATGATACAGCCCGAGGCGTCGTCCGGGTTCCTTTGCAATGAGACGCTGCGGGATCAAGGGCTATTGTCCCGCGTGCTTGTCGCCGCGCCCGCCAGCCTGGCCGGGAAGCGCAAATATCAAACGCCTTGCCCGAAAGCGGCGGCGACGATCAAGGCTTATGGCGCGCGAATTCTCTCGCTATTCGAAGCCGAACCGGCGCTTGAACCCGGAACACGGAATGAGCTTGCGCCAAGGCCATTGGCAATCAGTGCCGAGGCCACGGAAGTTTGGCGGTCGTTCTATGATCATATCGAAAGCCAATGCGGCACCGGGAATGAACTCGAAGCTATCGGTGACTTTGCCGCGAAGGCGGCGGAGCATGTAGCGCGGATCGCGGGCGTCTTAACCATCGTCGAAGATTTGCACGCGCGCGAAATCGGGCTTCCGGCGATGCAGGGCGCGGTTGTGCTAGCGGGCTGGTACGTTTGTGAAGCCTTACGGCTTCAACAAGCAGGCCGCACCGATCCGAAGCTTCTAAGGGCCGCCAAGCTCTTGGAATGGCTTCAAGGTCAGCCGGGCGGGAAGGCTGGCATAAGCGCAATCCTGACGCACGGCCCGAATGCGCTGCGAACAAAGGCTGCGGCGGAGGAAGCCTTGGCGATCTTGGCTGCGCATGGTTGGACCGTGACAGTTTCGAACCGGCCACGCATCATCAAGGCTGTTGGGGGTGCGATCCGGTGAAAGCCTATCGGAAATTCAAGCTTCCAGAAGCGGCAGGCCCCCCTGCTAAAGTTGCTAATCCCGCTAAAGTTCTCCGGCCTGAACCTGAGACTTTAGCAACTTTAGCGGATTTAGCAGCCGGGAATGCTCAAACCACGAATTTGGACGGCCAGCTAAAAGACTGCGCTCCGCCCGATCCCGGCAAGGCCAAGGTCGAGGAACGCAAGGGCATGGCTATGGGCGGCGTGCCGGAACCTTACCTCGATGCTTGGGCGCGGCTGCAATGCCAAAAGCCAATGAAGCGACTTGCAATCTATATCTTTTGGGCGTTCTGGCACGCCTAAAAAATCGACATTAGAGCGGGTCCCGATTAGGTGGACCCGTATCCGGCATTGCGAAAATAGTTGAAGCATTCGGTTGGAGGGAAGTCGTCGAGAGCTAATCCGATGCCATCCCACAGAGCATCGACGGTTCGGTGGGCCATTTTGCGCAACGTATTTTTGAGCTTGGCGAAGACTTGTTCGATGGGATCGAAGTCAGGACTGTAGGCGGGCAAGAAGCACTGCGTCGCCCCGGCGGCTTCGATGGCTTTTCGAACGCCGGCGCGTTTATGGGAACCGAGATTATCCATCACCACGATTTCGCCAGGCGACAAGGTCGGCACCAGAACCTGCTCGACATAGGCGAGGAACTTTGCGCCGTTAATGGGACCGTCGAAGACACAAGGAGCGGTGATGCGATCGTGGCGCAACGCCGCCAAAAAGGTCGTCGTCTTCCAGTGGCCGAACGGGGCGTGAGCGATAAGTCTCTTGCCTCTTTCACATCGCCCATAGCGAGGTGTCATGTTGGTCGAGGCCCAGGTCTCATCGATGAATACAAGCCTTTGAGGATCAAGACTTTTCTGCTTATCGCGCCAAGCGAGACGTGCGGCCCGGACATCCGCTCTTTCTTGTTCGGCGGCGTGCAGAGTTTTTTTTAAAGGTCAATTGCAGATGCCGCAAAAAACGCCCGACGGCGGACCGCCCGACTTTGATCTCGAGCGTCGTCAGCTTGCTCCACAGCTCCGTGATCGTCAGCTCGGGCTGCACCGCCACCAACGCCCGCACCTTATCTTCATGCGCAGCCAGCGCGTGCCGCTTATGGCCGCCAAACTTTCGCGGCAGACAACCGCCTGTTATCTCAAACTGCTGCATGAGCTTGATCACGCAGCTCGCACTGACATCAAAGCTGCGCGCCGCCTTGCGCCGAGACTGACCTGCCAGTACAGCCCGCACCAGGCGGTCACGTAAATCCTGCGAATAGGGTTTTGCCATCCATGCCGGCCTCCATTCCAGCCAACATGGTGAATCACGATTCCGCCAATTCGGGAATCCCCCTTCCGATTCTGTCTATTCGGGACCCGCTCTAGCCAAGAGATTTCAATTCCCCGAAAATCATCAAAGAGCGACTTTCGTCTCCGGGTCGCCCGCCGCCAGCGCATTGATATAGGCGAGCGTGCGGTCGCGGGAGAGGAAGCGGCCCCAACGCTCTTTGTCTTCGCGTTCGACGATGGGGAAGGTCGAAAAAATATGCGCCACGTCGTCGGGGTCCGTCACGCCATAAAGATGGAAGTAAAGTGCATCGAGCTTGGCGCGGCGATGCGCGCGGTCTTCCTTATCCCATGGGAATGGAGCGCGGACGTTGCCGGCCTTGTCCACATGGCCCATGTCGATGGCGAAGGGCGCCATATCATGCGCCGTGTAGGTGAGGGCGAGGACCTGTTCGCATACGATGGCGCGCGCGGTCTTCTTGCCGAAGCGGCGATCATAGGCGGCGGCCTCAAGAAAAGGTAGCTGTTCGATTAAATACCAAGCCAAATGGTTATTGTGCACCTTTTGGCGGGCGAGGTAGTCAAGGACGACGCAGTTCATGTTGGCGAGCAACAAGACGGCATCGTCGGCATAGGACAATTCCGTCATCGCATTGTTCGAAGCCGAGGGCTGCGGAAAAACGACCGGCAATGTGTGGCCCGCGCCAACACGCGGAATAAAAGTCGCGATGGTAGTTCGGGCATTCGTGACCAACGTGACATCCTTGATCGCCAGGCACCATTTTGTCGGCGCGGCCCATGTAACCTTGGAGGACTCGACACAATAACGGGGCGTGGCCACGCGCATGGGGTCCTTATGTTCGTCAGCGGACAGGTCGCGGCCTTGCCCAGTTCGGAAAAGATTTCCGTCGGCGAGAACGATATCCGAGGCGCGATGGTCATAGGCTTGCACCATCTTGCCTTCATAAAGCGGCACGAATTCATCCTTGCCTTTTTTCCATCGCCCGCCAGCGACGGGATAGGCGCCGAGTTTCTTCAAGTCGGCGGCGCTTTTGAAGTGGCCGGAATCGTTGGTCATATCGAACATGCGCGTATATTTTACCGGCCATGTAGCGACTGGCGCGTCGCCGGATCGGTTCACCAAGACCGGAACGCGCGCGTAAATCGCCTTGGTCAATTCGAGATCGCGGCGGGACTGAAAAATCGGCGCAGTGCCGCTGTTCGGATTAATTCGGGCGATATCATCGGAAGCGACATTGAACACTCGATCTGGATTCCGAATTTCATTAAGGTCGCGAATGAAGAACCCGAATGAGATTTCATGGAATTTCCGCGCGGGACCGCCTGCGACGTAGGCGCAAAACTTGAAGCGATAATACACGTCGGGAAAGAATAGAGTCCCATCATACCGCTTATTGAAAAAATCTATGATGCAATCCAGCCGTCGCTCTCGCGTTATCTTGCGGAAGAACGCCGCCGAACTCTGGTCCGAGGCAATGCCTGACGGGACGAGGAGGCCCACAATCCCAGAAGGCTTCACAAGAGCCTGTGCTCTTTCGATGAAGAGCGAATTCAAATTCGTGTCGCCCCCAGACAAGAGGGGATATTCCGCGCCCTTGCGGGCGACGCGACTGGTTGCCTCAGCCCGTTCGGCTGCGCGCTGATAGTCATGAAAGAGCGGATCTTTGGCCTTTTCCAACGCCTTTACGAGCGCCTTGCGCTTGGCTGCGGTTTCCGCCTGGGCGATGTCCGGCTTGCGCGCGGCGAACCATTCCACGTCTTGCAGTTTGATCCTGTCCCATGGCGGATTGCCGATAACAGCGTCGAATCCGCCGACGCGCTCGACATTCTCCCATGCGGTCCAGACGCCGGGAAACGCTACTTGCCAATGAAAGAAGTTCTCTTCCGCAATGAGGTTCTTCGCGCGCGATAGGAGCGCGGCGAAGCGCGAGGCCGCTTCGCGGTCGCGGTCCGTTCGCGGCACGACGCCAAGTAGCGTTTCTTGCTTGTTGGGCGTCGCGGGCGCCAGAAAAGTAGTTTGTTCGGCGGGCGGGCGCGTGACCGTTTGGTCGCCCGCCGCAACGGCTACAGGATCGCCGAAGACGCCATCGAGCCATGCACGAACGGCGGCCTTGTCGTCCTTGTCGCCCAAAGAGAGCCATTCCAGCGCGTGAATTAGGCTCATGAACGAAGCAAGAGGCGCGGTCGCCTTTGCGACTTCGAAGAAGAGCGACGCGGATTGCTTGGCTTCGGCGAGTTCGGCATCCGTAAGGTTTTCGATCGCCGACATGCCGCGCGCCGAGCCTTGGGCGCGCTGAAGCGCATTGTTGATTAGAAGCTCGCCGCCCCATTTGGCGATTTTGTCCATGACCGGGCGGACCCATTCGCCGAAAAGCGAGTCGCCGCATTTGAGATGATGATCGAGAAACGACAGCGGCGCGCCGACGGTAAAGGTGTGCAGCCATAGCGCGACTTTCGCCAGTTCGACGGCCATCGGATTCTTGTCCACGCCATGGATGACGCGTTTCAAAATCATGCGCCGCAAGATATGCCGATCATCGAGTTGGCCATCCTCGATGACCCATTTTTCCTCTTTCGCGTGCTTTTCGATTTGCGAACGAATGGCCACGATGCGCGCACCGAGCGGCGAGACGTAATCGCCCCAATTGACGGCTTCCTTCAATTCGGATTCGGCAATCGCCGCCAAAATGCGGTCCGCGAGATAATCGACAAGCGAAACGAGGAAATGTCCCGAGCCCATGGCAGGGTCGCAGATTTTCAAATCGAAAATCGCTGACGCGGGGTCGAATTTAGCGAGGTCCTGGAAGCGCACGGCGACAGCGCCAGCGGCGCGCGCCAGCCGATCCGCCTGGCGTGCGAATGCGCGGAGCCGTTCGTCTATGAGTGGTCCGATGGTTCGATCGATGATGAGCGAAACCAGTTCGTCCGGCGTGTAATAGCTTCCCAAACCCTTGCGCGCGAAGACGTTGGGCCGAACGATGATTGCGCCGTCATCGACGCGCAACTCGTATTCGAGCAGTCTTTCGTAAATCGAGCCGAGTTGTTGGACGGATAAGTCGCGATAGTTGATATAGACCTTGCGCCCGTCCTCCTTCCGCCGCGACAGCGCATCGATGACCGGGGCGATGACGGAATCGGGCAATTCCGCGCGCGCGAGAATTGGCGCGGCGGAAGGTTCAAACAATCCCCCATTGTAGGGCGGCAGTCCGAGCGCGGCGTCGCCCTTTGCGATAGCGCGGAACAGCCCTTTCATGTGGCCGTAATAGTTTCCGGCGGTCGAGGAAAAAGCGTCGCCCTTGTCAATTCGGGCGTGAACATCCTCGCGGACCTTCGCCCGCAAACCGTAGTCGTCATAACGGCGGTCGCTGACCGGCAGGAGGTTGCGGTCTTCGGCATAGAGAACGAACAAGAGACGGTAGAGAAGAATCAGCGCGCCGTTTCGAACTTCCTCCAAATATTTGGCGGACAGGATCGACGGCGCGTCGGGGTCGTTTCCGGCGAGGCCTCGCGCAAGATCGGGAAAGACCCGCTCGAAAACCAATTCGGAAAGGTCGCGGGCGACTTTTTCTTCCCAAAAATGGCCTTGCTCCAACGCGCGAAGATGGAATGGGCGCGGGTCTGTGACCCCCGGCAAGAATGCGTCGCGCCGGAACATGAGCACGAAAACCTTGAACCAATGCAGGCGTTCGGCTTCGTTCTTGGGCGCGAGCAAATCGGCGTAAGGGGCAATTCCGAGGATGGACGCGAGGTCGAGGTCGAGAAAGTCTTCGGAAACGGATCGGGCCCCCTGATAATACAGTCGCCAATTGCGCCCATTGGTCAGAATGCCCCAACGGAGCTTGCCGCTGGTCAAATCCTCGACACGGCGGAGATAGCGAATGATTTGCGTGGACGGGACGCCTTTGTCTTCCTTTCCGCGATCCGGCCTGTCCAGGAGACGGTTCCAACGCTTCAATTCGACGATGGCGAGGCCGTCTTCGTATCGCCGCCATTCTTCATAGTGGAGGTTCGCCCGCGCCTTGGAGTCTGCGTCGGCGAAAAGTAGGCCATCGGGAACGTCGTCGCGCCCGCGTGCGGACAGGTTTTGTTGCCGAAGATGATTGGACCAGCCGAGCGCGGCTAGAATAGCCCAGACGACATCGTCTTCGGTTTGGGATTCGTTAGGCTTTTTCGAATGAGGAAACCGCGTGAGAAGCGCCTCGATTTTCCCGGCCATCGCCTTGGCGGCGGCGTCCGAAAGGTGTTTCCAATTGGCATCTTGCATAATGCCTTCAGCCAAGAAATCGCGCGTGAAAAGCGACCCGTCCAACATTCGAAATTTTCCCCGAGGCCGCGACGAAAAGGCTGAAGTTCGATGTAGTCACGGGCGACGCCGATTCGGCGAAGCCTTGCGTACCGGAGCATTCACATCTCAATAAATCGCCGACTATACCCTGATCGTCCCATAATAGTCAGCCCATTCCGTTATTGGGGCAGGAGCGGAATACTTATACTCGTTGAGAGCTTTTCTCAGTTTGACCCGGTGCTGACGTTCCTTGGGGGTGCCGCGAGGTGAACGTCGCGTGCGTGAGCGACACGTTCACGCCACCTGGGCCGCTGACGACTTCGACCTTTGCATCGAGGTCTTGCGCGAGCGCCTTGACGAGGGCTGTGCCCAGGCCGCCCTTGGCCGGAGTGGCGGCGACATCCGGCTTTCCGATCCCATTGTCGGACACAAGAAGCTTCCAGTCCGATCCGTCGATCTCGTAGCTGACGACGACCCGGCCGTCTGGTCTGTCCTTGGGAAACGCGTGTTTCAGCGCGTTGATCACAAGCTCGGTGACGATAAGGCCGAGGCTGACGGCCTTGGCGGACTCGGCCGTGCCGCCGTTGACCAGAACCTGCAGCGAGATCGGTCGGCTGCCGCCGATCATTGAGGCCGCAAGGCTTTCGCACAGCCTCGACAGGTAAGGACCGATCTCGATCTGGTCGTACCGCTCGGATGCGTGAAGATGCCCCTGCACGGCCGCTAGCGCCATAACGCGTTGATGCGCGTCTTGCAGATGCTGCCGGGTTTCCTCCGAGGTCACGGTGCGCGCCTTCAGCATCAAGATGCTGGCGATGATCTGAAGGCTGTTGGCGACACGGTGCTCCAGCTCCCAGAGCAGCACCTCCTTTTGCCGTAACAACTCCTCCGTCTGCCGCAACTGTTCTTCCTTCTCGCGTTCGATGGCCCGCCGCTCGGTGACATCCTCGAAAGCAAGAAGAAGGGTCGTGTGTGCGTGGTCCGCGTAGAACACCGCGCGGGCGTTCAGGAGCATGATGCGGCGGCCAATCCTGGGAAACTCATGTTCGACCTCGAACGCGTCCATGGCGGCGCGCTCGGGGATGATTTTCTCCAGAAGCGTGCGAAGCGCTGGAATCTGCCACTGACCGTCGCCGAGCACGTAGAGCGGCCGGCCCAGGACGTCCTGGCGGTTGACCTGGAACGTCAGGGAGTAGGAGCGGCTGACGGCGAGCACGCGGAGGTCGCCGTCAAGCACGAGCAGCGGTTCGCGCACCGTGTCCACGATGGCTTGCGCGAGCGCCCGCGCATCCTCGATGTCCTTGAAAGGCTCAATCACGGGTTAGGACCCTTCCGACCCTTTCTCGCTTTACGACTTAAGTTATACAGCCGCAAATCACGCGTGCGTGCTTCTTTGCGGATGGGAGGATCAGCCGATACCGATGATTCTCCGTCGATCACTCTTCTTGGCAAGGTGCTCGCACTCTTGCCGGTACGTGCCGGCAACAGTGCGGAGCATCGGGTTCCGACAACGAGAACCCTGCCGGGGCGGTTATTTCCCCTTGAGCGTGTCCTTGATGCCGCCGACAGCGTTTTGAACCTTTCCTGCCGCCTGGCCGGCCTTGCCCTCGGATTCCAGCTTGGCATCGCCAAGCACCTTGCCGGCGACCTCCTTGATTTTGCCAACAATCCCTTTTTCCGCTCCTTCGATCCGATCTTTGTCCATGATGTGTTCTCCTAAAAAGTAACGCCGCCCAGGGCGGGACGCGCGCACAATAGCTTTCGATGGATTCGATCGCTATCGCCAGCCACCATGACTGGATATTGATGCAATTCGCGCCGCATCGATATTGTTCCGTCGAACCGCGAATTGAGGAACAATTAATCGTGTCCTAAGTCGTTTCCATGATGGTTGTGAATAAGTTAAGCCGTAGCTCTGCGAAATAAATACGGATATAACGGCGATTGTGGCGTTTGGCACTCTCGTTATTTATTTCGATTGCCAAGAATATCTTTTGCTTCTTCACGCCCGGTTGCCGCCGCATTGTGAAGTGAGGCTGGCGGTAGCGGTGTGAATGATCGTTATTGTCTTTGGTGCGGTTGCGTATAGGATCATGCGATGAAGCACATGTGGGACTCAGGTACTTCGGCGATGTCCGGAAATGGCGCTGAACGTAAGTGCCGGCGGGCTCGCTTCCGGCAGCTATCAGGGGCATTCCGGAAAACATAAGCGTCTGCGCGGGTTCTCAGATATATACGCGATGCCCTCACGTCCGCATTGATCGCACTTAAGAGCAAGGCTATGTCTGTCTCGTGCTGCCATAAGCCAAATATGGCATGCGACGATCAGGAACACGTGACCCATATGAGTTGGGCGCTCGAAAGGAAACGCGATGACCCACTACTGGGTGATCGAGCGCAAAATCCGTCAGAGCTCGACAAAGAGATTTATTGGAGGATTGTCGCGTCTTTCCGGAAGGATTTCAAGGCCGGTTGATCATGTTAAAGTCAAAGCCAGAGCAAGATGCGAAGGGCCGTTTTGTACCGGGCAATAACGGCGGTAGCGGTCGTCCTCGAGGCTCCCGCAATCAACTTGGAGAAGAATTTCTCGCGGACCTTTATGCGGATTGGATAGCACATGGGGTCGCGACGATCGCGCAAGTTCGCGCCGATCGCCCGGCCGACTATCTCAAGGTGATTGCGTCGATTATACCGAAGGATTTGAATATGAAAGTCTCTGCGGTCGAGAGCATGACCGATGATGAGCTCGACGCTGCCATTAGACGGCTGAACGCCGAACGCGATGAAGAAGTGGAAGGAGAAAGACCCGCCGTCAACGGAACATTAGTCAGTAGTTCGCCGGAATCCTGCGGCTTTCCAAACCACGATCCGCCAAAGAAGCATCAAACCTAGCGGGGAGCGGCCGCGAACGCTAAATGTCACGCTTTGTGACTATTGACCTGCCGACGGCACAGAATTAGCGCGGTCATTTCGAGGATGCCTCAATATATCCGAGCTGGGCCATGCACCCTAGAAACGCCTGCTTGCGGGCCATGTTCGTCGCGATGGTATCACCAATATCCCCGAGTTCCGCCGCTGAAATCGACGGCTGGCACGTACCCGCGTTGAGGTCCCGCATAGATCGTTGAGTTAACGATAGCCAGCGAGGGCGCATAGGATGGCTTAGGAAGGTTGGGGACGCCCGTGACGGCAGCGCCATTGCATATGGCGTAGGCCTGTTTAATTTCCGCTGCGGGCGGCGTGCTGCCGTCGACCTTAACGAGGTCGATTGGCGTAGCACATCCGGCAAGAGCCGCCGCGACAACGGAAATTGCAAAAAATCTCATTTTGTTTCTCCATTATCTGAATATCGATCTCGACACAGCACATCGCCTCTGCAAGACGCGGAACTGCTGTGAGACCTTCGCGCGCCTGGGATGCCTCGCGGCTTATCCGTGAATTTCTCTGAACTGCTTACCGTGCGCTTACCACGAGAGGCATCTGACGGAAGATTTGCAATTAATTCTCGTTATCTAATTGATTTTATTGGTGCCGGTTGCAGGAGTTCGAACCCGCGACCTACTGATTACAAATCAGTTGCTCTACCAACTGAGCTAAACCGGCATTTCACAGAGTTGCCACCAAATTTTCGTGAGGGGCGCTTGGACCGGGCGCCGAGTTCTCGATTGATGCGAAGTCGCTTCGACTCCGTGCTTGAGTGCTACATTGCTGATGGGTTTTGGCAACAGGTTTTAGAGCCGGGCGGGGAAATTTGGACAGCCGGATAAGCTGAGTTTCGAGCCTTGACTGGCAGCCGATGGATCGAGAGTCTTTCACCTGCTAGCCGCGGAATCGCCGCGGCCCCGAACCCGGCAGCCATGCCACGCTTCGAATCAGAAGCCCTGTTCAAACAAACCGAGCCATTGTGGCTTATTGGGCACATAGTCCGTATAAGGTCGTTTGGGAACGATCGAGGAATGGCCGCACGCCCTTGAGAATGGTAGGAGATTGGTTCCGTGCGGAACAGGTTGTGAATGCCGAGAGTTTTGTTGGTATACTCCGTTCACGTCACAATCCGAAAATGCTTTGGGCTGATGACGCGAAAATTATCGGTGATGGAGTTGCGGAAGCACTTCCAGTTCTTGGGGACCTTGCCGCGCAAGAAATCGAGCGTGGCGTCCGCGAATTGTCCGCATGTGGCGTAGCATTTGTTGTGGGTGACGTTCTTGTGCATGACCGCCCATAACCGCTCGATCGGGTTCAAGTGCGGGCAATAGGGTGGGATGAAATGCACTTTGATCCGGCACCCCGGCCTGGCGAGCCATTCCCGCACCACCCCCGGACTGTGATCCGGGGGGTGATGATAGCGCGCATTGTCGAGAAAGACATGGATGAGCACGAGCATCGGATAGAGCGCCTCGATCGATTCCAAGAGACGGATCGTCGCGGCGGCGGCGACGGTCAGGGCCTCAATCATCTGGGTTTGGCCGGTCTCCAGATCGATCGCGCCGTGAATGTTGATGCGCTGCCGCCCGCTCGTTTGTTCGATCGCGAGCTTCTCTTGGCGCGGCGCCCAGCAGCCGGCGGGCCGCGCGGCATGGGTTGGATGCACCGCATCCGCGAACACCACGGCTTCGTTGTCCGCCAAGGAATTCAAGAGATTATCGTAGCTCTCGATGAACGCCTTTTGCTTCTCTTCGTCAAGCTTGCGTGGGATTGCATCCGGCTTGTGGTATTCGAGACCCAGACGATGCAGAAGCGCGATCAGTCCCGAGCGGCTTTCATATACGAGGCCGAATTCCTTCTCGATCCAGGCGCCGACTCCGCGTGTCGAGCGTGGCAGTGTCGTGCTGGCCCACGCTTTCAAATCGTCTTCTTGCCTGGCGGTCAGATAGCTGGCGCTCCCACCCATATCGAAGCTTGTGATGCCCGCGATCCCGCGTTGTTCGAAAAGCTTGCGCCAGCCGCGGATCGTGTCGTCGTCAAGGAGCAGCGCATGGGCGACTTGCTGACAGCTCCACCCTTCGTCCAAAAGCACCAAGGCATTCGCTCGCCGCGTTACCCGGCAAGGCGAACACCCGTCGCGTGCGATCGCGGTAAGCGCCTTGCGATCTTCTTCGCTGAGAAAGCCAGACTGAATCATGCGCGCAACAGAATCCGCCCAATCGGAAAACGCAAGAAATTTCTCCCGGCTCTTCAATGAGCCGGGGTATAGTTATCGCGCGCATCCTTTTGGCCGGCGCGGCGTGTCTCGCGTTTCCCCATCACGGCCAAGGCGGCGTTACGGGTTCTCGCGCGCCAGTTGGCCGGGATCGAAAAATCCATCGCCGAACTCGACGCCGAAATCACGGCGGCGCATAAGCAAAATCCCGTCAGCCGGTTGCTGGCGAGCATTCCAGGCGTCGGCACAATCACCACCTCGGCGATCGTCGCCAGCGTGCCGGACCCACGCGTCTTCAAATCGGGCCGTGACTTCGCCGCATGGCTCGGACTGACGCCACGGCAAAACTCCAGCGGCGGCAAGGAGAGCTTGGGAGCCATCACCAAACAAGGCAATCGCTACATCAGGCGATTGCTGGTTTTGGGGGCGACAGCGCTGCTCGGCGCCTTGAGCAAGAGGAAAGGGCCTTTGCGCGACTGGTATGCCGCTTTGTTGGCGCGCCGGCCCGCGCGGCTGACCAGCGTCGCAATGGCCAACAAGCTGGCTCGGGCCATGCTGGCGACAGGCGAGGCTTTTCGCACGGAGGCCTTCGAACGGGCGTGAGGAAAACGCCGGCGTCAAGATGGCGCGTGCGAACAATGGGTTTGGCAAGAACGAAACAGAGGTGATGAACGACACCGCGGAAATCGAAGCCAGGGACACCCCGCTTTTCGTCATGAGCACAAAGCTCGCGGGCATGATAGGGACCCGGCGGTCGAACTTCATCACGGCCAGCGGCCAGACGGCCGCGCCAAAAGGCCGGACATATGACCGCAAGCCGCCAACCCGTTCACCGCGGCAAAAACCACTTGCCAATCGGGGCCATCCACATATGACGCAAGAGTCACGAAACTCGCTTTGGTATTAAGACATCAGAACCTTGTTGACGACATGGATCACGCCGTTCGACTATGATGTGCTCCTCTTAACTCAGTCGCCAAGGTTCCATTTCTTGGCAGTTTTCAGCGGATCAAACAGCGCGCGAGTGCTGCTAGCGAAGGCTTGCGCCCGAGCTTGCAGCGCTGCTCAGCAGCTATGTCGACAAGCTCACCCTCGCCAGCATTGTGGCAAACACGCCGGTTGCGTGGGCAACAATCGGAAACTTAGTAGGAGCCTTCGACGCCGGCGCTCTGAACTCTTAACCTACACATTGCCATAATACTTCCACCATCCACCCACCCGGGATCGGCCGTTTTTTCAAGACCTTCACCTTCTTCAGCTTGCTACACTCCGGGTCGTCGCAGACGTCCTTCGCGTTGTTCATCGCGTCTTGGATCGCCAATCGAAAGCCCTGATTTGTCTGCGGCTTACCAGTGCCTTCGGTGACGAACTCGCCATCTTTGCCGCAGGGTTGGGGAGTTCCACCACCCTCCTGCAGAAGTGGGAAGAGGGAATCTAGCCGCGCTACCGCGTCCTCCAGCCCGTCGAGGCGGGCGTGCACGTCTGCGGAAACGATTTTTTGGAAAGGTATTTCGTCCATAGTCGACCTCCTTACAAGGATGGGACAGTCCAGATTAGGAACTCTGGATCAATCGTCCCGGATGCCTGACTTTACGGGGACGGGTGTCAAAAAGTTGCAATCTGGATTTAATAGAAGTCAGCGCATGTATCGACCTATTCGCCGGCCCCGGCGCCATGCGATCGAGGCGATGTCGCGCGGCGCGGCGTTCGCTTTACTGGTGGACCAGGACGCGCAAGACTGCGCGATCATCCGCACCAACTTCACGGCGCTCAATCTCGGCGGCGCGGCCCGCATCTTTCGGCGCGACGCGCGCAAGCTCGGTGCCGTGCCAGATGGCGAAAGTTTCAGTCTTGCCTTTCTCGATCCGCCCTATGGCAAGGGTCTCGTCCCGCCAACGCTCAAAGCCTTGCGCGACGGAGGCTGGCTCGACAGAGGGGCGCTGGCGGTCATCGAGGAACGCGCGGGGGCGGAGGTGGAATTGCCGGAAGGTTTTGTTTCCCGCGAGACGCGCCGCTTCGGCGCCAAACAGATTGTGTTTGCGTGTTTGAAATAGTGCCACGGGCCGCTCGCGCGGCCCGTGGTGACCGCGATCATCAAAATTTTTACGGCATCAAAACCTTGTTGATGACATGGATCACGCCGTTCGATTGGAGAACGTCGGCGATCGTGATGCGGGCGGCGCGGCCTTTCGAATCGGTGATATCGAAGGCGCGGCCTTTTTCGGTAATCGTCAGCGGCTCGCCCTGCACCGTCTTGTACGTTGCTTGTCCGCTGCCGTCCTTGACGGCTTCCTTCAAGTCAGCCGTGGTCAACCGGCCCGGCAACACGTGATAGGTGAGCACCGTGACGAGCTGATCCTTGTTTTCCGGCTTCAGCAATGTATCGACGGTGCCAGGGGGAAGTTGCGCGAAGGCCGCGTTGGTCGGCGCAAAAACGGTGAACGGACCGGGGCCTTCTAAAGTGCCGACGAGGCCCGCCGCCTTGACCGCCGCGACGAGCGTCGTGTTATCCTTGGAGTGTACCGCGTTCTGAATGATATTCCTGCTCGGATACATGGCCGCGCCGCCGACCATTTTGGTCATTTCGGCGGAAGCGATGCCAGAGATGCCCGCGGCGGCGAGAAAAACCGTGGCGGCGAGCGTTTCGCGATGGAATTTCATGATGTGCTCCTTCTTTCGGATCACCGGCTTGATCGTCCGGTATGCCGATCTTTACGGGAGCCGGGGCCGAAAAGTTTCAAGCGCGCCCAAATGCCTGCAGGCCGGTGTCGCGGCGGCGGAACCGCCCGGCCGATCGATCATGCCGATTGCCGTATAGGCGGGCGCTCACGCCGCCAGCACGGCATGAACGCCATCAACGCCCTGCCATGCCATTTCCATGGGATCGAGGCTAGAGCGTTATCCACTGTGACAGAATCGGGTGGGATTCCCAAGCGGGCTTTGTCGTGATTTAAGCTTCGGGCTGGGAGGAGGCTAGGATGAATGACGAAGCCCTATTCGGAAGATCTTCGGACGCGCGTGGTAGCGGCCGTTGTGGCGGGCGCAAGCTGCCGGGATGCGGCACAGCGGTTCAGTGTCGGCGTGAGCAGTGTTGTGCGGTGGGCGCAGCGGTTCCGGCGGACCGGGGGCGTCGCGGCCAAGCCGATGGGCGGGAAGCGCAACTCGCGTCTCAAAGATGAGCGAGACTGGCTGCTCGCCCGCGTCGCCGCGTCGCCCGATTTGCCGCTTCATGACATCAGGCGCGAGCTTGCCGCGCGCCAGGTCCGTGTCGGCTATGGCACGATTTGGCGCTTTTTCGCTAGAGCGGGTCCCGATTAGGTGGACCCGTATCCGGCATTGCGAAAATAGTTGAAGCATTCGGTTGGAGGGAAGTCGTCGAGAGCTAATCCGATGCCATCCCACAGAGCATCGACGGTTCGGTGGGCCATTTTGCGCAACGTATTTTTGAGCTTGGCGAAGACTTGTTCGATGGGATCGAAGTCAGGACTGTAGGCGGGCAAGAAGCACTGCGTCGCCCCGGCGGCTTCGATGGCTTTTCGAACGCCGGCGCGTTTATGGGAACCGAGATTATCCATCACCACGATTTCGCCAGGCGACAAGGTCGGCACCAGAACCTGCTCGACATAGGCGAGGAACTTTGCGCCGTTAATGGGACCGTCGAAGACACAAGGAGCGGTGATGCGATCGTGGCGCAACGCCGCCAAAAAGGTCGTCGTCTTCCAGTGGCCGAACGGGGCGTGAGCGATAAGTCTCTTGCCTCTTTCACATCGCCCATAGCGAGGTGTCATGTTGGTCGAGGCCCAGGTCTCATCGATGAATACAAGCCTTTGAGGATCAAGACTTTTCTGCTTATCGCGCCAAGCGAGACGTGCGGCCCGGACATCCGCTCTTTCTTGTTCGGCGGCGTGCAGAGTTTTTTTTAAAGGTCAATTGCAGATGCCGCAAAAAACGCCCGACGGCGGACCGCCCGACTTTGATCTCGAGCGTCGTCAGCTTGCTCCACAGCTCCGTGATCGTCAGCTCGGGCTGCACCGCCACCAACGCCCGCACCTTATCTTCATGCGCAGCCAGCGCGTGCCGCTTATGGCCGCCAAACTTTCGCGGCAGACAACCGCCTGTTATCTCAAACTGCTGCATGAGCTTGATCACGCAGCTCGCACTGACATCAAAGCTGCGCGCCGCCTTGCGCCGAGACTGACCTGCCAGTACAGCCCGCACCAGGCGGTCACGTAAATCCTGCGAATAGGGTTTTGCCATCCATGCCGGCCTCCATTCCAGCCAACATGGTGAATCACGATTCCGCCGATTCGGGAATCCCCCTTCCGATTCTGTCTATTCGGGACCCGCTCTAAGGAGAAGATCACCTTTAAAAAAAATCGTGCGCGCCGCCGAGCAGGACCGGCCTGACATCGCGGCCGAGCGGATGCGCTGGCAAGAAGACCAGAAGCAGCTCGATCCCAAGCGTCTCGTGTTCATCGACGAGACATGGGCAAAGACCAACATGGCGCCCACGCATGGCCGGTGCCGGCGCGGCCAAAGGCTTTATGCCAAAGTGCCGCATGGCCATTGGAAGACGACGACTTTCGTGGCCGCGCTTCGCCATGATGGCATCACCGCCCCCTTCGTCTTCGACGGCCCGATCAATGGCGAATGTTTCCTCGTTTATGTCAAAGAAATGCTTGCTCCGACGCTCTCGAAAGGAGACATCGTCCTGATCGACAATCTCGCCTCGCACAAGAGCCCGAAAATCAGGAAAGCGATCGAGGCCAAGGGCGCCGCACTGCGTTTCCTGCCGCGCTACTCGCCCGACTTCAACCCGATCGAGATGGTCTTTTCGAAATTAAAGACGCTCCTGCGAAAGGCTTCCGAACGAACCGTCGAAGCCCTCTGGACTCGGATCGGCGAACTCCTCGATCACTTCCCCCAGAAGGAATGCGAAAACTACTTCAAGGCCGCCGGGTACGAACCAACTTGAACGGATAACGCTCTAGGAGGCCGCGGAAAAAGGGCGACCCCAAGGCCGCCCCCGATCAGCTCCTTCGGGCCGAAATCAACACGAATAATACATGTCGAACTCGACCGGGTGCGGGGCCATCTCGAAGCGCATCACTTCGCCCATTTTCAATTCGATGTAGCTGTCAATGACGTCGTCGTCGAAAACGCCGCCTGCCTTGAGGAAAGCGCGATCCTTGTCGAGATTGCCGAGGGCTTCGCGCAGCGAGCCGCAGACGGTCGGGATTTTCTTTAGTTCCTTCGGCGGCAGATCGTAAAGATCCTTGTCCATAGCCTGGCCCGGATCGGTCTTGTTCAAGATCCCGTCGAGGCCCGCCATCACCATCGCGGAGAATGCGAGGTAAGGATTGGCCGCCGGATCTGGGAAGCGCACTTCGACGCGCTTCGCCTTGGGGTCGGGCGAGTACATGGGGATACGACAGGCAGCTGAGCGATTGCGCGCCGAATAGGCGAGGAGGACCGGCGCCTCGTAGCCAGGCACCAGCCGCTTGTAGGAGTTTGTCGTGGGGTTGGTGAAGGCATTCAGCGTCCGGGCATGCTTGATGATCCCACCAATGTAATAAAGGCATTCCTGGCTCAAATCTGAATATTTGGTGCCGGCGAATACCGGCTTGCCGCCTTTCCAGATCGATTGATGGACATGCATTCCCGAACCATTGTCGCCGAATACCGGCTTCGGCATGAAGGTCGCCGTCTTGCCGTAGCTTTGCGCCACCTGGTGGATGCAATATTTGTAGACCTGAAGGTGATCGGCCATCGTCGTCAGCGGCTCGAACCTCATGCCGAGTTCATGCTGCGCCGAACCCACCTCGTGGTGGTGCTTTTCGACCTTGGCGCCCATCTGCGCCATGGCGGCGAGCATTTCGCCACGCATGTCCTGCGCCAAATCTTGCGGCGGCACGGGGAAATAGCCGCCCTTGGTGCGCATCCGGTGACCGAGATTACCTCCCTCGTAGGGAGTGTCCGAATTCGACGGAAATTCGGCCGAATCTACGATAAAGCCGGTGTTATAGGGATCGCAACTGAAACGGACGTCGTCGAAGACGAAGAACTCGGCCTCGGGACCGAAGGTGGCGGTATCGCCGATCCCGGTGGAAGCCACATAGGCTTCAGCCTTCTTGGCGATGCCGCGCGGATCGCGGTTATAGGGCGCGCGGGTCGTGGGGTCGAGAATATCGCATATGATCGACATCGTGGGCGCCGCGAAAAAAGGATCCACCGTCGCCGTTGCCGGATCCGGCATCAGGGTCATGTCGGATTCATGGATCGCCCTCCAGCCGGCGATCGAAGAGCCGTCGAACCCCAAACCTTCGGCAAACACATCCTCATTGAAGATCGTCACGTCGAAAGTGACATGCTGCCACTTGCCGCGCGGGTCCGTAAAGCGAAGATCGACGTATTTTACCTCTTGGTCCTTGAGCGACTTGAGTACATCCTTGGCGGTCTTCATGACTTACCCTCTCTTCTTGGAATTAAGCGTATTGGGGGGCGGGGAATTGGCGTGCATGATTTCGCGGCAATCTAGGGATCAAATCGCGTTGGTTCCGGTTTCCCCGGTCCGGATGCGGATCGCGTTTTCCACCTCGGAGATGAATATTTTTCCGTCTCCGATACGTCCCGTTTGCGCGGCTTTCCGGATCGCATCGGCGGCAAGATCGGCGGTGGCGCTGGAAACGACCACTTCGATTTTCACCTTGGGCAGGAAATCGACGATATATTCCGCCCCGCGATAGAGTTCGGTGTGGCCCTTTTGGCGGCCGAAGCCTTTCACTTCCGTGACGGTGATACCGGAGACGCCCGCTTCGCGCAGCGCCTCCTTCACTTCATCTAGCTTGAACGGTTTGATAATTGCCTCGATTTTCTTCATGGGCATTTTTTTTGGACTTTTTTGTTGCGTTGTCCCGGCAAACCGGGAAAAAACGTGCAAGCGGCACGTTAGTCGGCTCATAGCACCTGCCAAGCAAAACTGCCAAGGAAAACTAACCGAGTGCCGCCGGGGGCATACCGCAATGGCTGTCCCGTGACGAGCTGATCTCTCGCCACAGCACACTTGGCCCACAAAAAGATCCACCGCGTGCCGATGCCCCGCGGTGGATCCTATCGTGTTTCTATGGAGAACTATTATTCCACGGTTTCGAGAACGACCCGCCGCTCGCGGTTGCTTTTCGGCTTTTCCGCCGTCGCAACCAGTGTCGCACCGACGCCGGAGCCGAGAAGCTGGAGGGAGATTTCCTTACCGTTGCCGAATTGGATTCCATCGCGATAGGCCCCGTGTTCGAGCCGCGCGAAGATGACTTGTTCCTCGTCCTTGACGCCGAGGCGCGTTTGGAGATCGCTCGATATCCCTTCGAGCTTGAGAAGCGTATCGTATTGAACGCAGACTGCCGTCGTGCAATCGCCAGGCGAGGCGAGGCCAATGCTTCCCGAAGGAAAGCGGGTGGTCACATATTTCTCGGACTCGCGTGCAGGCCGGGAGGCGTACATTTCAAGCGAATAGTCACACATTTGTGTCACTCCTAATGTCTCGAGACGGTTGCATCCCTTGTCCGTGCGTAGCCCCGCCCGCCGGTACACTACTGAAGACCGGGCCTGCTTCGGAAATACGGGATGGGTAGCCCCCAAGAAGGGAGGGGGAAGCGTGGAAGCCTCTCAGGGCCAGTCGGCTCGATCCTGGAGAAAAACGCTAGCGCATGCCGCGTTGGACCGGGCCACATCCGGCGGCCGCCAGATGCTCCACTTAGGCATCGAACGCTCGAAAACAGATCAAGGTTCCAACCCATTCGTGCCTTCTAACATGCTAGCGCAACCTTATGCCACGTCAAGCCTTTTTGCTACAGCGATTAATTTTACTGTTAGCAGCTCGTGGCTTTTATGACTTTATCTTTGCGAGGGGACGGAAGTTAACATTCGTGTCGCGCCAACGGCAGATCGGGGCGCGCGCCCCAATCCGCCCAGGAACCGTCATAAAGCGTGACATCGCTCTTCCCCATGCTTGCCAGCGCAAGCAAAAGAATCGCGGCGGTCACGCCAGAGCCGCAGGTGGTGATCACCGGGCGTTCAACATCCACCCCAGCCTGGGCCATGAGGGTCTTGACTTCGTCATTCGGTTTAATCTCGCCTGATTGGACCACCGCGCGCCAAGGCAGATTGAGACTGCCGGGAATATGGCCCGAGCGCAATCCGGGACGCGGCTCGGCTTCCATGCCGCTGAACCGCGTGGCCGCTCGCGCATCGAGAATCTGCGCCGAACCGGCTTCGCTTGCCCTCTTCACCGTTTCGGCACTGGCGACGGAGGCGCGATCGAAATCCACGGTGAAGGGCCGGGGCATGCGCCGCACGAGTCCCTGTTCGAGCGCGCGCCCCTCGGCCCGCCATCGCGGTAAACCGCCGGCAAGGATTTTTACGTCCCGCGCGCCGAAGACTCGCAAGGTCCACCACACGCGGGCTCCTCCTTGCAAGTTGGAGGCGTCGTAGACGACAAAGCGCATACCGTCGCCAAGGCCGAGCTTTTCCATCGCCTCGGCAAAGCCGGACGGGTGTGGCAGCATATGCGGCAAATTCGTCGTATGATCGGCGATCGCATCGATGTCGAAGAAAACCGCGCCGGGGATATGCCCGTCGAGATATTCCGCCTTGGCATCGCGTTTTTCACTGGGCAAGAAAAACGTGCCGTCGATGACCGCGACATCGGGCGCGGCCAAATGTTCCGCTAGCCATGCGGTCGAGACGAAGAAAGCTTCTTGAGGGATTGTTGTCATGCCCGTGCCTCACACTTCACGTGGCGTTTCGCGGCAGGTGCCAAAATATAAACTGAATCATTTCCGTTTGCCATACTCATGAGCATGATCGTCGGAGATGACGGTGTCCCGCATGACGCAATCAAGAATTTTATCCCGCGGCAGCTTTCGTGATCTCTGCCGTCTCCGTCTGGTTTGTTGTGTCGTTCCGTTCAAGCAGCCGGGTTACGAAAAAGCAGTCGAAACTTTCAGCCGTCTCGCCGACACGGCGGATCAAAAGAGCGTGAGCTTTTCGATCCAGGCTATGACGAGGGCGGCAAACCATCTAAAGCAGCTTGGCTAGGGTTAATTGAGCCCGTTGCTCTATGGGAGGTTACGCATGTCGGTTCTGCCGGAAGTCTTGAAAGCCAATGAAACCTATGTCGCAAGTTTCGGCGCCAAATCGCAATTGGCGCTGCCGCCCGCGCGGCGTTTCGCCATCCTCACCTGCATGGACGCGCGCCTCTCCCCGGCCAAATATGCCGGTCTTTCCGAAGGCGATGCACATGTGATCCGCAACGCTGGCGGGCGCGCCAGCGACGATGCGATCCGCTCGCTGGTGATCTCCTATAAGCTGCTTGGCACGCGAGAGTGGTTTGTCGTGCATCATTCCGATTGCGGAATGATGCTCTTCGACGACGACATCATGAGCGGGCTCCTCGAACAAAGCCTGGAAACCGCTACAATCGACGAAAAGGGCTGGCACGATCACGGGCCGGGCCCCGGCAGCGTGCACGGCCATTACATGAAATGGCTGACGTTCAAGGACCTCAATGCGAGCGTGGTGGACGACGTCAAACGCATCCGCTCGCATCCATTGGTACCGGGCCGTATTCCTATATACGGCTATTACTATGATGTGAAGAGCGGCCGTCTGGTCGAGGTGCCGGAAGCAATGGCGGCGGGCAAGGCCACGGCCTAATTATTGCTGCTGATTTCGGTTGGCGGCCAGTCAAACGAAGTCCGGCTTGATTGACGGCTTGTGCTCCATCCAGCCCGGAACCGGCAGATTTTTCGAGCGCAGGAATTCTGGGTTGAAGAGTTTCGATTGATAGCGGGCGCCGGAATCGGCGAGGATCGTCACAATCGTGTGGCCTTCACCGAGATCCTTGGCAAGACGGATCGCGCCCGCGATATTAATGCCGGACGAGGCGCCGAGCAGCAGCCCTTCGTGTTCGGCGAGATCGAACACAAAGGGCAAGGCTTCCTCGTCAGGAATCTGATAGGCAAGATCGACCGGTGCATCCTTGAGATTGGCGGTAATCCGGCTTTGGCCTATTCCTTCGGTGATCGACGAGCCGGACGATGTCAGCTCACCGCTTGTGTAGTAGGAATAAAGGGCAGCACCCAAAGGATCCGAAATCGCGATCTTGATGCCCGGATTCTTGGCCTTCAGCGCCATGGCGACGCCAGCCAGCGTTCCGCCCGTGCCAACGGAGCAGGTGAACCCATCGATTTTGCCTTCCGTCTGCGCCCAAATCTCGGGCCCGGTCGTTTCGAAATGGCCCTGGCGATTGGCGGTATTGTCGAACTGATTGGCCCAGATCGCGCCGGCCTTGTGCTCCTTGGCAAGCCGCAGGGCGAGGCGGCCGGAGAGTTTCACGTAATTATTGGGATCGGAATAGGCGACTGCCGGAACCTCGATCAGTTCGGCGCCTTGCAGCCGCAGCAGGTCCTTTTTCTCCTGGCTCTGGGTGTCGGGAATGACGATCACGGTCTTGTAGCCCAAGGCATTGGCGACGAGCGCGAGACCGATACCGGTATTGCCCGCCGTGCCTTCGACGATCAATCCGCCCGGCCGCAGGCTCCCGCGCGTGATCGCGTCGTTGACGATGGCGAGCGCCGCGCGGTCCTTTACCGATCCGCCGGGGTTCATGAACTCCGCCTTGCCCAGAATGGTGCAGCCGGTCAGTTCCGACGCTTGGCGCAGTTTGATGAGAGGGGTTGCCCCGATTGCTTCGATGACGTTTTCTGGAAAGCGCATTTGGGTGAAAGGCCCGTGTCGGTGCTTTTAAAACTATAGGGCCCGTCAGCGCATTCTGTCGAGTGCCGGGGCCGCCTCTGGTGCGTATGGTGGAAGCGGCGCATATTGCCGCGAGACGCCCCGTTAAGGGAAGTGGATTCATATGCCGAACAGCAATGAACTCTTCAAGCGCCGCCATTGCGACCACGAGATCTTCATTCTCTGTGTCGTGTGCGTTGGTATCGCCGATTCAAACTGAGCCGCCGTACCCATCAAAGCGCTCGCCCGTATGCGCAATGGTCACGCCAAGGCGTCAATCTTTCCGCCGCGACATCGGGCGAACATCTATTTGATGGCCGCATCGTATCGTTCCGCGACATAGTCCCAATTCACGAGATTGTCGACAAAGGCCTTGAGATAATCGGGCCTGCAATTCCGGTAATCGATGTAATAGGTGTGCTCCCAGACATCGACCGTCAAAATCGGCGTTGCCCCTTGCAGCAGCGGATTTTCGGCATTTCCCGTCTTCGCGACGGCAATCTTGCCATCCTTGACCACAAGCCAAGCCCAGCCGGAACCGAACTGTGCCGTGCCGGCTTGGACCAACTCCTCCTTGACCTTTTCGACCGATCCAAAAGTTGCAACGAGCGCTTTTTTTAGACCGCCCGGAACTTTGCCGCCGCCATGAGGCTTGATCGATTTCCAATATTCCGAATGGTTATAATGCTGCGCTGCATTATTGAACAGCGGCACATTTTTGCCGTAGGTTTCCTTGACGATTTCTTCCAAGGACTTACCTTCAAGACCGCTGTCCTTCAAAAGATTGTTGGCGTTCGTCACGTAGCCGGCGTGATGCTTGTCGTGATGAAATTCCAGCGTCTCCCTGGAAAGGTAGGGCTGCAGCGCCTCGTAGGGGTAGGGAAGATCGGGCAGGGTAAATGACATATGGGGCTCCTGGTTTTGGCCGTCGGGCGAGGCTTTTGCGTCTTGGCCACCGAGCCTCATAAGTAAACGGCTCCGTCTGGCGCGGCAAGCGGTTAGCCAGCCGAAGGTCCGCCGGGTTTTCGGTTGTGTTTCGCCGCGGGGGCGGGCGATGTCGGAACGGGGATGACATGAGTGGCCGCGAACCGGGCGATCGGATTTTGGTTGGGGTGATTTCGTAAGCAGCCGGTTCGTGTTCGAGGGCCTAAGGTGGAAAAAATGAGCTATTTGGTTTTTGCTCTGGGAGCGCTTCTCTCGCTGTGCGGTGCCTTCGCGATCTACGCGGGCTATGGAATCATCCTGGTCGAGCGCGGCTGGGCCGGTGTCATCGCTGGTGCGACGGCGTTGTCGGGCGGGATCGTGACAATTGCGCTCGGGTTTATCTTGCACAGTCTTTCCGGCTTGCATGCGCTCCGCAAAACCGGGCAAGGTTTAACGCCGTTGCCGCGTGGGTTAGGTGAAGATGAGGCTGGCGAGGTGCGCTCGGAACCGGGGCTTGTGTTCAACCCCGAGGCTTCGATGGTGTCCGAAGCGGGGCCGCCTCCGGCAGTCATGTCGCCCGCCGCCAGCTTGCGACCCTGGCCGCAGCGTCCCACGCGTCCCAATCTCCCACCTGCACGAAACCTCTTGAAGTCTCGCGGGACAGTGTTGCCCGCCGCGAGAGCAACGGAGCCGCCGTCTGAACCGTGCTTCGCCATGCCGGGCGAGGTGGTGGCGGCCAAGGCCGAGGACGAAGCGAAAACACGGCCCGCTTCCGCTCCCGCGGAGGAGGCGCCTGCGGAACCTGCGTGGAATGCGGACGAACCAGGACTCTTCGACGACGATAAAGCAAAAGGCCCGTCTATCGAGGCGCAGCTTCAGGAAAAGCACTTCGACCCCGGCGAGCCCGAGACGGATTCCGGACCGCGCGTGACCTGGCCGTCCGAAACGGCTTCGATCCATGCGATCTTCGGCGAGGACCATCTCGTCGAGCCGGACCCGGCGCTGGATGCGTGGAAAGAGGGCGCGAAGCCGTCACTCGAAGCGATCGAACCGGCAAGCCTCGATCCCGCGCCGCCATTTGTATCCGAAGCCCTACCAGCAGCGGATCCGCGCGAACCTTCGCCGCCGGCGGCTCCGGCTGCCAGCGAGGCGGGGCTCGCCATCGTTGGACGCTACGAATCCGAAGGAACCTCCTACGTAATGTATGCCGACGGGTCCATCGAAGCGCGATCGGAACGCGGGGTTTTTCACTTTCAATCCATGGCTGAACTCAAGGCGTTCATGGAAGCTCAACCATAATAAAGTCAGCCCTGTCAGTTCACGTGCCGGTCTCGAACCCGCCTTCGACACAGGCCAGGGCGAAAGCGTATTGCAGCGCCACCTCGTCCAGATGATCGAAGCGGCCGGGTTGGCCGCCATGTCCCGCGCCCATGTTGGTCATTAGGAGGATTGGACCGCCGCCCGTCGTCATGGCGCGAAGCTTAGCAACCCATTTCAGCGGCTCCCAATAGGTGACACGCGGATCGGTTAGGCCGCCCAGTGCCAGGATCGGCGGGTAAGGTTTGGCTTTGACATTGTCGTAGGGGGAATAGGAGCGCATGACCGCGAACGCGGCCGGGTCGGTGATCGGATTGCCCCATTCGAGCCATTCGGGCGGCGTTAACGGCAGGCGCGCATCGAGCATCGTATTCAAGACATCGACAAAAGGTACGTCCGCGATGACGCCCGCAAATAATCCGGGAGCGAGATTGACGGCGGCGCCGATGAGCATTCCGCCCGCGCTGCCGCCCTGGGCCACGATCCGTCCCGCGCCAGTATAGCCGGCAGCAATGAGATGGTTCGCCGCGCTGATGAAATCGCTGAAGCTGTTCGGCTTTTTGCCTAGTTTCCCATCGGTGTACCAGTGCCAGCCCTTATCAGTGCCGCCGCGAACATGGGCGATCGCACAGATGAAGCCGCGATCGGCGAGGCTGAGGCGATTGGTGGAAAACGAAGCAGGCACGTGAGAGCCATAAGCGCCGTAGCCGTAAAGCAGCAAAGGGGCGGATCCATCGAGCTGCGTACCGGCACGATAAAGAACCGAGATGGGAACTTGTTCGCCGTCCGCGGCAACCGCGAACAGCCGCCGCGTCACATATTGCGAGGAATCGTGACCCGAGGGAATGATCTGACGCTTGCGCAGGACTAGTTCGCGGGTGGCGAGATCGTAGTCGTAGGTTTTCCAAGGCGTCGTCATCGACGAATAGGTGAATCTGAGCGTTTCCGTCTCATATTCGAGACGCTCTTCGATGCCGAGCGAATAGGCTTCTTCGTGAAAAGCGACCGCATGTTCCTCGCCGCTTGCGAAATGCCGGATCATAATTTGCGGCAGGCCTGCTTCGCGCTCGATGCGCAAGAGATAATCCGGATAAACCGCTACTTTGATGATCATGCACCCCCGCCGGTGGGGGACCTCGTCAATCCAGAACGGTCGTCCGGGGCTCGCCAAAGGCGCGCTCATGATCTTGAAATCTTCGGCTCCATCGGCGTTGGTCCGGATAAAAAGCCGGTCGCCGCGATGTTCGACGTCATAGCGCAGACCCGGCGCGCGAGGCTCGACGAGGCGGGGTGTTGCATTGCCATCGGCAAGATCGAGCAGATGGCATTCGGAAAAATCGTGATCGTCGACGCTTATGATTGCGAAGCGCGCCGATTGGCTGCGCCTGATATGAATGAACAAGCCAGGATCGTGCTCCTCGAAGACGCGGACGTCGGCCGAGGGATCGCTGCCGATCCGGTGCCGAAAAACTTCGGCCGGGCGGTGATATTCATCTGTCCGCACATAATAAAAGCCAAGCGAATTCGTCATCCATACAAGGTCGCCGCCCGTATCGGCGATCACCTCCGCGCTGTCCCTTGGGCGGCTCGTCTCGCTCGGTTGGCAGGGGCTCAAGTCGCGGATCCGAATCGAATAAAGTTCCGAACCCGTCTCGTCGGCGCTCCAGGCTAGTTTGGCGTGATCCGGGGACTGGCAGGCGGCGCCGACTTCAAAAAAGCTCTTGCCGCGCCCTTGCGCGTCTCCATCGAGCAGAACTTCCTCGGGTCCGCCAGAGCGCTTGACGCGGCAAAAGACCGGGTGCTGGCCGCCCTTGTCGTGGCGGGCATAATAATGCCACGGACCGTCTTGGCGGGGAACCTCGGAATCGTCTTCCTTGATCCGCCCGCGCATTTCCTTGACGAGCACGGCGCGCAACTCCGCGAGCGGCGCGATCATGGCCCGCGCATAGCCGTTCTCGGCCTCGATCAAGCCACGAATATCGCCGGGCAAGGCGGCGGGGTCGCGCAAAACCTCTTGCCAGTTCGCGGCCTTCAGCCACGCATAATCGTCGTTCAGCGTAACCCCATGCAGGGTCGTTTCCGTGCGGCGCTTTTCGACAGCTGGCGGCGCCGCAGGGTGGGGAGTGGACCATGTAAGCTTGCCCATCCATCGTTCTCCTTAAGGCGCGCGGCGCACCGCATAGGTCAGGCAAGGCTTGAGGCCTTTGGCGTTGCGTTATTCGCGCGCGGCTTTCAACGCTTTTTTTGCTTCAAAGCAAGAAAGTGTATGCATTGCTACTTGCGGAAACCAAGCGTTGCCCTTAAAAAGGCCGCAAGTTCTTGAAAGTCGATTCGCAAAAATCGCTTAAAAGAGCTTTGTTTGGTTGGTCTTGCCACCATGGGTCTATGATAGGTCATCGCTATTTAACCCATATACTACCGGCGACACCTTACTCCTCGGGGATATCGAGCGCCATGAGTGAAACCTCAAGTTCTAACAGTTTCATCGAGCTAGCTGCGGACATCGTTTCGGCATACGTCAGCAATAATTCCGTGCCGGCGAGCGATCTACCGTCGTTGATCAGCGACGTGCATTCGGCATTGCTGCGTGTCACCTCGGGCACGATGGCCGCGGCGGCCGAAACGCCAAAGCCAGCAATATCGGCCAAGAAATCGGTCACGCGAGAGTTTCTCGTGTGCCTGGAAGATGGGCGAAAATTCAAGTCGTTGAAGCGGCATCTGCGGACGCAATACAATTTGTCTCCGGACGAATACCGCGAGAAATGGGGGCTCGCACCCGATTATCCGATGGTCGCGCCGGATTACGCCAAGGCGCGTTCGAACCTGGCCAAGCAGATGGGCCTTGGCCAACAACGCCGGCGTAAACGGTAAGCGGGCAGGACTGGCCCTGCCTGGCTACGGGAGGGAGAGGCGCGTTCCATTCCGTCGGGCCATGGCGCGGCCGCCTCCGGGGCGAACGCGAATCGTTGGTTTCAGCCGGCGTTCGCGGTTCGAGCGTTCACCGTTGGTCGCGGATCGCGCCCTCCGCCGGCCATTCCACTAAGCCATGCTTGCCTGGCCCTTCGGCCAGCTTCGCCCATGGCGCCTTTCTCTAATTTCTGTTTTTTTCGGTAGGAAGAGCGAAAATTCAAGAGCGTATCCAAATGTCACCCCCTCATGACAATTGGTATTAGACGGCGGCAGCGCGTGCGTCGTTCTTGATTCGCTCGACCATCGAACGCACGCCGTTGGAGCGCTGCGGCGTCAAATGCGTCGAAAGGCCGAGGCTCTCGAACAGGCCCTGGGCATCAATGGCAAGGATCCGCGATGCCGTCTGGCCGGAATAAAGAGCCAGCAGAAGGGCCACCAGCCCGCGCACAATATGAGCGTCGCTGTCTCCCTTTAAGTGGAGAAGAGGGCTCCCCGAAGGATCCGTCACGACGCGGGTCTCCAGCCACACCTGGCTGGCGCATCCGCGCACTTTATTTCTATCGCTATGAGCCGCATCATCCAACGGTTCGAGACCGCGGCCGAGCTCGATCAAATAGCGATAGCGGTCCTCCCACTCGTCAAGGTAATTGAAATTCTCGATAATCTCGTCGAGCTTCGTGGCGGTCCGCAGTCCCGGCATGGATAGTCACACTCCTACTGGCGCGATGCGCATAGCCCCGCGGAAACGTAAACCAGGCCCCTTGGGTTGATTTCAAGCAGTTATGCCCGGCGCCAGATTTCCGTCTAGGGGTTCGCCTTATTATACTTAATTCGTGGCGTCCGACGCATCAACAACCAGCGAATTTGGCGGGGCCTTGTCGTTGCCGTCGAAGCGCCGTCCCGCGACCATGCGGCTTGGATGGGCCGCGCGTCGCCCTGGCCTTCGCCATAACCGATGCTAGGGGATCACTTGGCCAAGAGATCGACGCAAATACGATCGAGAGCCAGAATATCGAGCGAAGCAGGAACAGCATCGGCGAGACCTTGGCGAGACAAACCCGACCAGGGTTAAGCGCCGCTTAATCGAGATCAGGATGCGGACCGTGGATAAACCCCCTGGATTTTTTCACCTTTTGGTTACTATTCCAGCATGCCTTGGCAACGGCTTCTATACCATAGGATAATTTTCCGGCCGTTAACGCCACGCATAGCTGGCTTCCTAAAACTTAAGGGGAATTGTTTAAGAAGCGTCTGGCACGCTCTCCGGTGCCGTCGAAATCCTTGGCCGGATTCTAGAACGCTTCCCGATCGCATGGAATCATGTGATCGAAACAGGATCGCTCAATTTCAATAGGTTGGAGCAGGTCCTTATTGAAAGAGTCTGTCAACTTTTCTGGGACCTGCTCTAAGCGGCCCGGAGCGGAGCTCTGTTTTGAGTTTTTTGCCAAGGCTTGAAGGCTGGACTGCCAAGTTAGTCCTTCCCGCCACGCCGGTGGCTCCTCTCGAGAGGACGCGCCAGGAAAGTTTCGTCCTGCGCCAGGTATTAAATTCGCTCGCGGCCGGTGCGGCGGCATCCGTTTACGTTGCGATGAACGGCGCGCCGGCGTTCTCCGACGCCCTGCTCTTTGTCTGGTTGATTTTTCCGGCGAGCATCTTGTTATTGTTGTCAACCGGCAAGGTCATTCCGGCCGAGACGATGTCCTCCTTGAAATTTATCGCGGCCGGAATGACCGCTGCTTTTGGCGGCGGCGCATTGCATCCAACCGCGTTCGCCTGGCTCATCATCGCGCCAGTCGAAAGTGTTTTCTCCATGAATGGCATTGTTGTCGGCGCCAGCACCACTTTGGCCGCCGTGGCCACGCTCCTCCTAGGAGCCACGTCGGATGCACCGGGTGCCTCCGTATCGGGCGCGGCCAATACCACGCTTTTCCTGATCCCAGCGACGGTCTTCGCCATGATCGTTGGAACCGGTTTTGTCCGCCTCCGGACCCTACGCCGCAAGGTGAAGCAAGTCCGCGCCGGGCGGTACGATAGTTTGGCCGAGAACATGGGTTGTCTCGTCCTCTGTTGCGACCGGTTTGGCTCGGTGTCATCGGTCAGTTCGAATTGCGAGGGCTTGTTTGGCTTGCGGCCAAGCGCATTGACGGGACGCGGCTTTTTCGAACGTGTCCAGGTCGCTGACAGACCCGCCTTTCTTAAGACCATCGCGGACACAAGCGCCGGCTCGGTGACGATCGACGCGACCTTGCGTTGGCGTGGTACCGCGCGGGTCGACCGCGGCGACTACGCCGAGCCGGTTTTCCTTTGGCTCGACATGCGGGCGGTCCTCGGCGGGGAATACCGCGCGGCCCAAGGGGGCAGCCAGGACGATGATGTCGTCGCCGTCTTTCGCGATGTCACGGAGGCCAAGCTTCGCGAGGGGGCGCTCGAAGACGCCCGCGCCGCCGCCGAGGAAGCGAACCTCGCCAAGGATTATTTTCTCGCCCAAGCAGGCCATGAATTACGCACGCCGCTCAATGCGATCACCGGTTTTTCGGAGTTACTCGGCGATCCGCGATTGGCCCCGCCCGATCCCGAAAAACAACGCGAATACGCGAGGATCATTCATCAGTTGGGGCGGCATCTTCTCGCCGTCATCAATTCGATCCTGGACACGGCGAAAATCCAATCCGGCTGCTTGGCGATTGAGATCGAGCCTTTTGCCGTGGCGCCGTTGATCGATCTTTGTTGCGACATGGTGAAACTTCATGCCAAGAACAATGGGGTCGAGCTCCTGCGCGCCTATCCGGAAAATCTGGAAGAGATCAACGGAGACAGACGAGTGTTCACACAGATTCTCGTCAACCTGCTTTCAAATGCGATCAAGTTCACGCCCGCTACTGGGAGCGTGACAATCAGTGCGAGACCCGAAGCCAATTCGCTTCTGATCTTGGTGGCCGATACCGGCATCGGAATCAATGCTCGCGACCTCGCCAGGCTCGGCGATCCGTTCTTTCAGGCCCAAGCCTTACCGGACCGGCGAAATAAAGGAACCGGTCTTGGCCTCTCGATCGTGCGTGGCCTCGTCGGCCTGCAGGGGGGCACGATCATGGTGGCGAGCGAACAGGGCAAAGGAACCAGCGTCCGAGTCCGTCTGCCACTTGATTGCCGTGGTTTGGCAGCCAAGGCGGGAATTCGGGCCAAGATAGAGACGATTGCGCACTTGCCTGTCGCTGACGAGCATGACCTTTATAAGCAAATGACGGTGAAGAAAATTGCGTGAAGCCTTGGCCGCCGCCGATCATGATTTTGTTTTGACCGGACCGGCTTCGAAACTGAAACATTTGCGGGAAAAGCTGCGTACCGCTAGAAGGCGCGGCTCAAGCCGGACCGCGCGGCGAAGCCGGCGCTATTTGAGCATTCTCGCCACCGGTTTTTTGGTCGCGATGGCCGCCGCAATCCTTCTTAATGCGCTCGTTTGGCAAAGGACCCATCATCCCGCGCCGCTTTTTTCGCGCGCCGCCCCGGCTGCCGCCGCAAAAGAGCCAACGATCGCCGGGATGATCGCGGTTCCCGCATCGCGGCCTCAGCCCGCCGTTACGCCCATCCAGGCGCAAGACAAGCCAGTTGAAAAGCCGTCTGCGCAAAAATCGCAGGTTGAAAAGCCGCCGCTGGAGATGCCCGCGGGCGGGCATCCGCGCCAGACTCGCGTCAATGCTTCGCCGCCGCATGACAAAGTTTCACAATTGCCGAAGGCGCCCGCGCCGCCTGCTCGGCCCGCAACAGAGGCCGCCGCGCCGGCCATACCAAGGAAATCGGTGCTGGCCGCGCAGCGGGCGCTCGTCAAACTGGGTTTTGTTCTGAACCCCGATGGCGTGGCGGGAGCAACAACGCGGCAAGCGATCGAACGCTACGAGCGCGACCACGGACTACCCGTGCATGGCGATCTCACTCCCGCGCTCATGCGGCAATTGAGCGCCGAAACGAGGAGTACGCCCAACTAATTGTTGATCGCTCGACAAGTTCCGGCAAATCGGCCCCTGGCCGTGGTCTTTCCGTATTTGCGCGGCCAGTTTCTTCCCCTGGTCGCGGTCGAGATGATCGACTGCGGACGCAATACCGGTGCCGCCGAGGTGCGTGACGAGTTCGGCGGTCTCTTCGATTGTCTCGGCACGGTTGTAGTCGGACCGCGTTGATCTTGTACTGCGACCTGTGCAAACGACTGTTGCGCCGGCTTCGCCCAAGGCAGCAGCGATGCCACGCCCGGCAGCTCGGGTCGCCCCGGCAACGACGGCCACGCGCCCACGCAGTGCGTCTCGATTTGGCGACCATACCACAGCTCAAGTCTCCTTATTCCAGTGCTAACAAGCCGTGCTTGGCTTTTGGGCGAATCTCGTTTCTTACCGTTTGTGCGAGAGTAATGTTGCGAGGCTGACCCGTAAGCTGGACTTCGATGCAAACCCTTCGACGCTGGATTTAATTGCCATGAAGGCACGGGCAGCGCAGTCCGGATAGTACTCGGTAAAGAAAGGCGTTGACCTAAGTATCCGACGGCATTATAGTAAGGTCTATGCCTAACCAATCCGTAGAGCTCAATCGCGTTTTTCAAGCCCTAGCCGACCCAACACGACGGGCGGTTCTTAAACGGCTTAGTGGCGGCCCAGCCCCTGTGAGCGAGTTGGCTCAACCGTTTGAGATGGCGTTGCCGTCATTCTTACAACACCTCGACGTGCTGCAGAACTGTGGTTTGGTCAGGTCCCGAAAATCGGGGCGTGTACGAACCTATCAGCTGGCGCCGCGGCCACTGAAGGTTGCCGAGCACTGGATGGCAACACAGCGCGCGAACTGGGAACGCCGCCTCGATCAACTGGACACTTACCTCGCAGATCTTAAGGAGCAGAAAGGATGAACTCGTTCGATCATTCACCAGCCGGACCCCAGGCTCGACCTCGTATTGGAACGCATCGTCGACGTCCCGAGAGAACTCGTCTGGATGGCGTGGACGACGCCCGAGCAGCTCAAGAAATGGTTCACGCCTGTGCCATGGACAACGGTAGATTGCGAAATCGATCTTCGCCCCGGCGGTATCTTCCGCACGGTGATGCGCTCGCCGGAGGGTGAGGTGTTTCCGAGCGTCGGCTGTTACCTTGAAATCGTCACTAACGAAAAGCTCGTCTGGACCAATGTCCTAGCACCCGGCTACCGGCCATCCAAGCCGCCGGCCGCGATGCCCTGTGATACGTTCTCCTTCACGGCGGTTATTTCGCTTGAGCCGCACGGAAATGGGACGAAGTACACTGCCGTCGTAATCCACGGCGATGAAGAGGCCCGCAAGAAACACGAGGATATGGGATTCCACGACGGTTGGGGGAAGGCGCTCGAGCAGCTCGTTGCCGTCGTCAAGAAAATGTAATCCTCGGCGGCCGACCGTCACCGGTTCGGTGATCGCGCTCGAGCGGAAGGGTCTCGTCCCCCACCCGCGCCAGGAGGTCCGGCCATGGCATTTTTTCAGCCGGTCTCCGTGGTCGGATCATGCCGGCGCAAGCCTTTCTCCGGGGGCCGGGCGGAGCCCGTCCGGGGACACGCGACGGAAGGAAGACGTGGAACGCCCGCTCCAAACCGGCGTTCTAGTTCACAAGCCAACCGCCTTTTTACATGCAAAGGAGACATCCATGCCAAGAGTGAACCTTGTTGATCCCGCAACCGCAACCGGCGCTGCGAAGCCGCTGCTCGATGAGATCAAGGGCGCCTTCGGCACGGCGCCGAACATGTTCCGCGCCGTCGCCAATTCGCCCGCTGCCTTGAAGAGCATGTGGGGCGCGTTCGGAGCGCTTGGGGCGGGAACGATCGGCGCCAAGCTTGGCGAAAAGATCGCCGTGGCGGTCGCCGACCGGGACGCCTGCGCCTACTGTCTCGCCGCGCATACGGTGCTTGGAAAAAATGCGGGCGCGAGCGGGCAGGACATGGCGGATGCCCAGGCCGGGCACTCGGATGACCCCAAGACCGCCGCCGCGCTCGCCTTCGCGCTAAAACTGGTCGAGCACCGGGGGCAGGTGGCGGACGCGGATATCGAGGCGTTGCGCGCGGCGGGCTTCAACGACGGTCAAATCGTCGAGATTCTCGCCCATGTCGCGCTCAACCTGTTCACCAATTACGTCAACATAGCGCTCGACGTTCCGGTGGACTTCCCAAGCGTGAAATTCCGCCGCGCCGCTTAGAGCGCGTCCCGATCAAATAGAATCATTTGATCGAAAAGGACGCAGCTCACAATCAATGAGTTGGAGCATGTCGGAATTGAAAAAAGTCGAGCAATTTTTTCGGGACATGCTCTAACGTCCGATGTCCGGGGTGGATTGCCGCCCCGGACCTTCGGAGCGGCGGCCTCCATGCCGGCACCAGCCGGCAATGAAGACTCACGCGGTGATTCGTTCCTCGTCGTCGCGCGGCTCGCGCAGGACATAGCCGCGCCCCCAAACCGTTTCGATATAATTGCGGCCATCGCTCGCATTGGCGAGTTTTTTGCGCAGCTTGCAGATGAAAACGTCGATGATCTTCAGTTCCGGCTCGTCCATGCCGCCGTAGAGGTGGTTGAGAAACATTTCCTTTGTCAGGGTCGTTCCCTTGCGCAGCGAGAGCAGCTCCAGCATCTGATATTCCTTGCCGGTCAAATGCACCCGCGCGCCCGCGACCTCGACGGTTTTCTGGTCGAGATTGACGATAAGATCGCCCGTCGCGATGACCGATTGGGCGTGGCCTTTCGAGCGCCGTACGATGGCCTGGATGCGGGCGACCAGTTCGTCCTTATGGAACGGCTTGGTCAAATAATCGTCGGCGCCGAAGCCCAAGCCCTTGACCTTGTCCTCGATCGCGGCGAGCCCCGAAAGAATGAGGATCGGCGTCTTGACCTTGGCGACGCGCAGAGTACGCAACACCTCGTAGCCTGACATGTCGGGAAGGTTCAGATCGAGCAAGATGATATCGTAATCGTAAAGCTTGCCGAGATCGATACCTTCCTCGCCGAGGTCCGTCGTATAGATATTAAAACTCTCGGACTTGAGCATCAACTCTATGCTTTGCGCCGTCGAGCTGTCGTCTTCAATCAGTAGAACGCGCATGTGAGGTCCCAGCCTTCCCCCCGTTGGTCGCCTTGCCGGTGCGCAAGATCGTTTCAAGTCCCTCGCGGCGGCTGTTCAGGCCGGTTGTCCCGAGATGGGGGCTCGCTACGAATTTCGTAACCTTAACGGGCATTGGTTAACAAAAACATTCCGTCGAAAAGACGGTTCAAACTCGCCGTAGCCTGCCTCGCCACGGTCACGCGGCTGATTTGTTCTGCCGCCTCTTGCCGCAAATCCTGGCGAACGAAGCTTGCGCGACGAAGGACAGCGATTGTTGGATTTTGATCCCACGAGGTTCTAAACCCGCGCGAGACGCGATTGGCGCCGCCGCGGCGCGCCCGCCGAATTGCACGGAACAACTATACACGCCGCCCACGGCTCTGAAAGATTTGCGCCATCTCGCTCACAGGTAACGAATGGGCAACTTTACTGGGGCAGAGTTGAACCGCGCGGGAAAACCTTGCGGGCTAACCGGGCTAGCGCATTTATCGATCGGATGAGTTCATCTCATCGATAAGGACCCGTGTTATATCTCCGCGTTATATCAATGAGTTGGAGCTGGTCCTTGTCGACAAAATCTGGCCCTTTTTTCAAGACCTTGTCTCGGGTCCAACCTGCGTCTTGGAGATGAAATAATGAAGTCGCGGGATTCCCTTGCACGTCTCAGGCGCTTCCAGGTCGACGAAACGCGCCGCCGCGTCGCGCAGATCGAAACGATGATAGCCGAGTTTTCCAAGATGGCGCGAGAACTCGAGCGTGAAATCGCGATCGAGGAGCAACGGGCCGGCATATCCGATATAGCCCATTTCGCCTACCCTACTTATGCGCGCGCCGCGCGCGCGCGGCGGGACAATCTCCAGCGTTCGGTGGGGGAACTGACGACTCAGCTCGACGAGGCCCGCCTTTTTCTTGACGAAGCTCTCGCCGGCCCCGGCAAAGGGCTGATTCTCGACGGCGGCAGCACGACCCTGTTGGCGGGATAGCGGGCGGAAATCCGACTCGGCGCTCGCGCCCATTGAAGCCTGAACTTTCTTGCTTATTCTCATGTGAGACGAAGGCATCGGCGATGGTTCCGCGCGCGGTTGCATTGAAGTTAGCCCTTGCTATCGGAGCACGCATTGTGCACGGATGCCGCCCGGGCACAGCGGCGGAGGCTCGCATCGCGGCGCGGCCATCCATGCCTCCGGAGAGCGATGAAGCGCATTCTTGATTTTGTCTGGCCGCTGATGGGCTTCGCCGCGGTTGCCGTTTCGCTCTGGCTTCTCCACCGGGAGTTCAAAGGCGAAGCCGTTGGGCCGGCAGTCTGGGATTACTTAAAATCGATTTCGCCCGGCAATTATCTGTTGGCGGTCCTATCAACGCTTGTCGCTTATGCGGCCTTGGCTTGGTACGACCGGATCGCACTGCTCCATCTCGGCGTGAAGAATATCTCCTGGGTCTTTATCTCGCTCTGCTCCTTCACGACCTACGCCCTCTCGCATAATATAGGCGCAACCGTTTTTTCGGGCGGAATTGTCCGCTATCGCGCCTACCACTCGAAAGGGCTGAGCGCGGCGCAAGTCGCGGTTCTTGTCGCCGTCACCTCGTTGACGTTCCTCCTCGGCACCGTCCTAATCGGCGGCCTCATATCAGTTCTGGAGCCGGAGCAATTAGGCCGCTTCCGCGGGTTGCTGCCGGCAAATTTGCGATTTCTCACTGATCCAACGGCCGCGCGGCTGGTGGGTGTGGTTTTCCTCGGCGGCGCCGCTGTCTATGTGATTGGTTCCATTTTCAGATTTGAGCCCCTGATAATTAGGGGTTTCCGGCTGGAATATCCGAAACCGGAAATCGCCGCCCGGCAATTGCTAGCGGCGCCCCTCGAAATCCTCGCAGCCGCTGGAATAGTCTATTTCGCTTTGCCGGAGGCCGGCAATCCCGGATATTTCATCGTGCTAGGGGTATTCCTCTTCTCGTTTGGCGCCGCGCTCTGGTCCAGCGCGCCAGGCGGCTTGGGCGTTTTTGAATGGTTCTTCATCAGCGCCATGCCGGAGATGCCAAATACTCAGGTGCTGGCGGCTTTGCTGGTTTTCCGGCTTGCCTACCTGTTGATTCCCCTTCTCCTGTCGATTTTCGTGATAATCGTTTTCGAACGCAACAGGCTAAAGGAAGTGCTTCACCACAAGGACGGCCGTCCCGTGCCTGGCCCAGAGGTAAAGCCAGCGGCCGACCGCGAGCGGGCGAGCCTTCCTTAAAGCGCTTCCAGAAAAGCCGTCCCCTCGCCAAATTTTGGCAACACGTCGCCGATCCGCTTGAGCGCGCACCCGTAATTGCTCCCGAAATGGGCGGTTGGGAGGCGAGTCCTCCCGCATGACAATTGCACCGCCGGGATCATGCGTCCGTCCGCGGCCGGCATGGGGCCGCCATTCCCTGCTGTCAGATGGAACCCGAGAGCCGATCTCAAACGCGGGATCCCCGCGCGCCGGACGAGTTCGCTCAGCAGCGATTCGCTGGTTGGCCAACGGATGGCGTTTTGGTTTGAATTCATGGCTTTGATCGCTTCGTCGATGGGGCGCGCCGCAGGCTCGATGCCGGCGCCTATTACCCCATCGCCGAGGTGGGCGTTCTCACGCGTGACGATCGTGTCGAGCTGATCGATAGGGAGATCATCGACATGACGCCGATTGAAAGCGGACGCGGGGAAGACGAACCGGCAACCCGATCGAACGGTTATGGGGAGTGATGCACAGACACGTCTCGCCCAACAAATGCCACGCGACATTCGCACAGTTCAGAATAGCCATGCTGGCCTTCCCGACACGAGAAGGGCCAAAAAACTGGCCCAGCTTGTATTGAGTCCGTCACAGGTAACTTCCGGGTCATCGACCCCAAGGATATTCGGGTTTTGCCGTAGAGGGGCTATAAATAAGGGATTGGTTTCCTTCGATGCGCCGCGCCGTCTTTATTCGTTCCCATTTCAACGTGTGGCCGGTTCTGGCGGGGATCGGGGGCGCCCTGATCGTCATCGCATTGCCGCCCTCTGCCTCGCCCGGCCGGGCGGAAACAATGTCGAGTGCCTTGGCGCGCGCCTATGCAGGCAACCCGGACATGAACCAGCAGCGCGCCGGGGTTTGGGCCACGGATGAAGATCTTCCCCGGGCGAGTGCCCCCTGGCGGCCGACGGCCAACGCAATAGGGCAATATGGCTATAATTATCTTGACTTTGCCGGGGGTGGCGCGGGTGTGGGAGTGGGTGTGAGCGGTGGGGCTGCAACTGGAGGGGACCGGCTCAGAAGAGGCAGCGACCCTGGGATACTCGGCCTGTCCGTTACCCAAAATCTCTTTAATGGAAACCGCACAGTCAACGGCGTGCGGCAGGCCGAATTGAATATTTTCGGCGCCCGCGAGACCTTGCGCAACACCGAGCAGAACGTCCTCCAAAACGGCGCGACCGCGTATATGAACGTCCTGCGCGACACCGCCATCCTCGATCTGCGTAAAAACAACATCATTGTCCTGCAAGAGCAACTGCGTCAGACCCGGAATCGTTTTATCGTCGGCGAGGTGACGCGCACCGATGTCGCCCAGGCCGAATCGAGCCTTGCTTCGGCGCGTTCCGATTACTTCACGGCGCAAGCCATCCTGCAAACCAGCATCGCCACTTACCGCCAGGTGATTGGCGTCGAGCCGGCCAGACTTGAACCTGCGCGCACGATCGAGAGTCTTCTGCCGCGCAAGCTCGGCGGCGCGGTCCAACTTGCGCTTGCCGAGCATCCAGAAGTTCAGGCGGCGTTGCACGCCGTCGATGCTGCGGCCCTGCAAGTCAAACTGGTCGAGGGAGAACTCTACCCGACGCTCAACCTCGTCGGCAGCGTCCAGCAAAATTACAACCTTCAGGGAATTCCCGGAGCTCGTTTATTAAACGGTTCGATCGCCGGTCAACTTACTGTACCGATCTATGAGGGCGGCGAGGTCTACGCACGGACGCGGCAAGCCAAGGAAACGCTCGGTCAGGCCAGGCTGCAAGCCGACCTCCAGCGTGATTTGGTCCGCGCGGCGGTGGTCTCATCCTGGGGCCGGCTCGATACCGCGCGCGCCGTCATCCAATCCTCCAAGGCAGCGATCAAGTCGGCCGAAATCGCTCTCGACAGCATCCGGCAAGAGGCGCAAGTCGGCCAGCGCACGACTTTCGATATTCTTTTCGCGCAGCAGACCTTGCTAAACACCCGGGTCAGTCTCGTGTCTGCGCAGCGCGACCGGGTCGTTGCCTCCTATGCGGTGATGGCCGCGATCGGCCGTCTTTCTGCCGCGAATCTTAACCTAAGCGTTACGCAATATGATCCGACGGTCCATTTCGATCAAGTCAAGGACAAATGGATCGGCCTTCGCACACCGGACGGACGCTAAGCGCTTGCACGGGAATATCTCAATCGGGCTTGGTCCAAGAGAAACCGGAGTGGGTTCCCGGCGGGCCGACATAAGGCTGAAAATCGCGCTCAATCCGGTGATCAGCCTTGTCCCGGAAATTGGGCTGGTCAAGTTCGCAGGCGCTCTCGCCAATTGGAACACGGAAGGCATCGGATTTCACCATCGCGCCGTTCTTTCGTTTCGTTTATCTTTATAATTGGCATCCGCATTTTTCCAAGCATGCTCAGATGACGTTTAACCCGCGCGCCTTACCGCGCCACGGCGTTGTATCGGAATTACTACGATTGAAACGATTTTTACCGAAGCCCCTAAGTCTAATACAGGACAACATTTGTATTTATCCGGGAACCATCGTCACGATTGGCCGGAAAATGTTCTTCAGAAAAATCCCCTTGCCTTTCCTAGAGCGGGTCCCGAATAGACAGAATCGGAAGGGGGATTCCCGAATCGGCGGAATCGTGATTCACCATGTTGGCTGGAATGGAGGCCGGCATGGATGGCAAAACCCTATTCGCAGGATTTACGTGACCGCCTGGTGCGGGCTGTACTGGCAGGTCAGTCTCGGCGCAAGGCGGCGCGCAGCTTTGATGTCAGTGCGAGCTGCGTGATCAAGCTCATGCAGCAGTTTGAGATAACAGGCGGTTGTCTGCCGCGAAAGTTTGGCGGCCATAAGCGGCACGCGCTGGCTGCGCATGAAGATAAGGTGCGGGCGTTGGTGGCGGTGCAGCCCGAGCTGACGATCACGGAGCTGTGGAGCAAGCTGACGACGCTCGAGATCAAAGTCGGGCGGTCCGCCGTCGGGCGTTTTTTGCGGCATCTGCAATTGACCTTTAAAAAAAACTCTGCACGCCGCCGAACAAGAAAGAGCGGATGTCCGGGCCGCACGTCTCGCTTGGCGCGATAAGCAGAAAAGTCTTGATCCTCAAAGGCTTGTATTCATCGATGAGACCTGGGCCTCGACCAACATGACACCTCGCTATGGGCGATGTGAAAGAGGCAAGAGACTTATCGCTCACGCCCCGTTCGGCCACTGGAAGACGACGACCTTTTTGGCGGCGTTGCGCCACGATCGCATCACCGCTCCTTGTGTCTTCGACGGTCCCATTAACGGCGCAAAGTTCCTCGCCTATGTCGAGCAGGTTCTGGTGCCGACCTTGTCGCCTGGCGAAATCGTGGTGATGGATAATCTCGGTTCCCATAAACGCGCCGGCGTTCGAAAAGCCATCGAAGCCGCCGGGGCGACGCAGTGCTTCTTGCCCGCCTACAGTCCTGACTTCGATCCCATCGAACAAGTCTTCGCCAAGCTCAAAAATACGTTGCGCAAAATGGCCCACCGAACCGTCGATGCTCTGTGGGATGGCATCGGATTAGCTCTCGACGACTTCCCTCCAACCGAATGCTTCAACTATTTTCGCAATGCCGGATACGGGTCCACCTAATCGGGACCCGCTCTAGATGTCGTGTCTCGATAGGTTGTTTCTTGGGATCCTTGAGATAGGTGAGCATCCGTTGATGCCGAAGTGAGGCCGATGATGATTGTAATGGTGGAGGAAAGGCAACAGTGCGGCGGCCCGTTCGGATGAATGGTTGTAGGGTTTGGCATAGGCCCATTCCCGCAAGGAGGTCTGCACGAAGCGTTCGGCCTTTCCGTTTGTTCTTGGCGTATAGGGTCTGGTGCGCTTATGCTTGATTTTCAGCATTCGCAACGCCTTTGTGTAGCGGCGCGAACGGAAGCTGGCGCCGTTGTCGGTCATGACGCGAAGGACCCTGACGCCGTGATCGCGAAAGAAGCGCAAGGCTTGCAAGAGGAATTTCAGGCAGGAGCGCCGTGTTTCGTCCGGCAGGATTTCAGAATAGGCCAGCCGGGAGTGATCGTCGACGGCCAGATGGAGATATTCCCAGCCCTTGCCGCCTTCCTTGCGGCTGCGTGGCGCGCTCTGTCCGGTACGGTCTCCCGTGATGCGATGTCCGATCCCTTCGATGCGGCCGAGCTTCTTGATGTCGATATGGATCATCTCGCCCGGCTGCTTCTTTTCATAACGGATGATCGCGATCCTTTGATCGAGGGCGGACAGGCGGCTCAGCCCCTTGGCCTTTGCGATGCGGGCCACCGTCGCGCGCGACAGCCCGGTCGCGCGGGCGATCTTCCAGAAGGGCTGACGGGCCCGGCGCAGGGCTTCGACCTGGGCGATCTGATGTGATGTGATCCGTGTCCGCAGGCGATGCGGCCGGCTGGTCCGGTCTTGGAGGCCAGCGGCGCCTTCGCTTTCGTGGCGCCGGAGCCATTTCCTCACGGTCGCGGCCGAAACGCCTACAGCGCCGGCTATGGAGCGCGGCGTTTCGCCCGCTTGGCGGCGCCCGACAATCAAGGCTCGCATGTTCGGCGTCGTCCTGGCATTCTTATGAATGTTCACGGGTGGGTCTCCTGAGCCTGTGGTGCTTCGCAAACCCCACAAACCTCAGATTCTCCCCGTGAACAACCTGTTGAGACATTACATCTAGAGCTGCTGCCGGCCATCGCCGGCAAGAGGCGCTCCTTCCAGCACGGCCCAGTGGCTGCCCTCGCGTCCGCCAGAACGCAAATCGCACCGCATCCTGAAGATTGCGATCGCCGCCGGGATTCTCGCCGCCGGTGGCGGGGCGATGCTCTCCGGACATGGAAAGATCCCCAGCACCAACACCGTGATCTCGACAAATCTGGGTTCCTTGCGCACTCCCATCGAGGGAACTGTCACGGGACTACCAAATCGCGTTCGGGCGATGGTGGCGCGCGGCGCGCTCATCGCCCATAAAGAAAATCCCCGCGTCAACGACGAACATCTCGTCGATCTCCGCGAGCATCACACGCGCGCCGCGGCGGATCGCAAGGGCGCCGAGGCCAATCGCGTCGCTCTCTTGAACCTCCAGACGGATCTCCTCCGCCGCGATGCTCTCCACACCGTGGTGAATAGCGAACGCCTCGCCAGTGTCGTGGAGGCGGCGGAAAAGGTCATGGCGGCGCTCACCGTCAAACAAGCGCAAGCGCAAAACGATGTTGACCGCCGCCTTCCCCTGGAAGCCTCGGGAATCGTGACAAAAGTGGAGATGCATAGGTTACGCTCGACGTTCGAAGCGGCGCGGCTCGCGGCTTTGCGCATCGAGGCGAAGGCCGCCGCGCGAGGCGTGCTCACCGGCAACACGGGAGGAACCGACAAATCCTATTCCGCCCAGCGCGCCGACGAAATCGCGATCCAGCTCTCAACTCTGAACAAGACCATCTCGACCTTGAGCGCCGAGGCAAACGAAACGAAATCGCGTCTTTCGGCCGAGCAACATCGAACCGATTTGTTGCGCTCCGCGGACATAGTGACGCCCTCCGCCGGCATGATCTGGAAGCTCGGCGCCGCCGACGGAGAGCGGCTCGGTATCGGACACATGGCGGCGGACATCGTCGATTGCAACGCGGCGTTTCTTCTCGTCTCCATTCCGCAGGATAGATTTTCCGACGTCGAAATCGGCGGCATTGTCCAATTCCGTTTTTCCGGTGAACGAACCGAGCACACCGTCACCCTTGTCTCCGTCACCGGGCACGGCGATATGGCCCAAGGCGTACATTATGCGGTCATGCCGCTCGACGAGCCTTCCACCGTCATTGCCACGGTCGCCATGCCGCGCACGGCAAACAGCGCCCAGGAAAACGGCACGCACGAATGCCTGATCGGCAGTTCCGCGCGGGTCCTCTTGCCTGCGACCGGCGGCGGCTTTTTCGAGCAAATTCTGCGCCGCGTATTTTAGCGGTCCGCCGCCTGTTTCCCTGCGCGCCCCCTTGAAGGTTCCGGATGATCGAGTTCAGCGCCTTCGGCCCGCTCCTGTTTTCGACGGGCTTGATGCTCGTCATGTTCGCTGTTTTCGGGCGCGGTTCGAGAGTGTGCCGCGTGATAGCCGCTGCTCTGTGCAGTTATCTTACCTTTCGCTATCTCTGGTGGCACGTAACGCTGGGAATGCCCAAGGGGTCAGCAGGTCTGGGCTTGGACATTCTTCTTTTTCGAGGCCATGAACAATTTCAGCTCGACGATGGTCTATTTCTTTCTTTCCCGCACCAAGGACAGATCAGCGGACGCCGACGCCGCACAAAACTCGCCCCTCCTTGGCAAGCCGGTGGATGTATTCATCGCCACCTACAACGAACCAGAATCCGTACTTGAACGCACGATCATCGGCGCGATGGCAATCGACCATCCCGATCTTCGCGTCTTCGTTCTCGACGATGGCGCGCGTAGCTCCGTCCGCGATCTCGCGCATGAGCTGGGCGCGCGTTATGTCTCCAGGATTAAGGGAAAACATGCGAAGGCGGGCAATGTGAACAACGCCATCACACACGCCCTCTCGGCCGGACGGCGGCCGGAGTTCATCCTTTTGCTCGATGCCGATTTCGTCCCCGGCGTCAATACATTGAAACGTACGCTCGGACTATTTGCGGAGCCAGATGTCGGGATTGTCCAGACACCGCAGCACTTTTTCAATGCCGATCCAATCCAGACAAATCTCTTATGCGCATCCGCGTGGCCGAACGAGCAGCGGTTTTTTTTCGAAATCGTCATATGTGGATGGCCCCGATTGGCAAGTGGTTTTTGCCGCGGTGAACGGGTTGGCGGCTTGCGGTCATATGTCCGGCCTTTTGGCGCGGCCGTCTGGCCGCTGGCCGTGATGAAGTTCGACCGCCGGGTCCCTATCATGCCCGCGAGCTTTGTGCTCATGACGAAAAGCGGGGTGTCCCTGGCTTCGATTTCCGCGGTGTCGTTCATCACCTCTGTTTCGTTCTTGCCAAACCCATTGTTCGCACGCGCCATCTTGACGCCGGCGTTTTCCTCACGCCCGTTCGAAGGCCTCCGTGCGAAAAGCCTCGCCTGTCGCCAGCATGGCCCGAGCCAGCTTGTTGGCCATTGCGACGCTGGTCAGCCGCGCGGGCCGGCGCGCCAACAAAGCGGCATACCAGTCGCGCAAAGGCCCTTTCCTCTTGCTCAAGGCGCCGAGCAGCGCTGTCGCCCCCAAAACCAGCAATCGCCTGATGTAGCGATTGCCTTGTTTGGTGATGGCTCCCAAGCTCTCCTTGCCGCCGCTGGAGTTTTGCCGTGGCGTCAGTCCGAGCCATGCGGCGAAGTCACGGCCCGATTTGAAGACGCGTGGGTCCGGCACGCTGGCGACGATCGCCGAGGTGGTGATTGTGCCGACGCCTGGAATGCTCGCCAGCAACCGGCTGACGGGATTTTGCTTATGCGCCGCCGTGATTTCGGCGTCGAGTTCGGCGATGGATTTTTCGATCCCGGCCAACTGGCGCGCGAGAACCCGTAACGCCGCCTTGGCCGTGATGGGGAGCGTCGTGTCCGCTTCCGCCGTTTCGATCAGATCCGCGACGCGTCCGATCCCCTTGGCGGCGATGCAGCCGAACTCCGCCAGATGTCCACGAACGGCGTTGCCGGTCATCGTGCGCTGGGCGACCAGCAGTTCGCGCGTCTTGTGCAGCATGAGATCCGCCTGTTGCGCCGCGCTCTTGATCGGCACGAACCGCATGTCTGGCCGCGATAAAGCCTCACAGACGGCCGCCGCGTCGGCCGCGTCATTCTTGCCGCGCTTGACATAAGGCTTGACGTAAATCGGCGGGATCAAACGCACCTCGTGACCCATCGTCCGCAGTTCGCGCGCCCAATAATGCGCCGAGCAAGCCTCCATGCCGACGACGCAAGGCTTCGTCTCCGAAAAGAACTTGCGCATCGCCTGGCGGCTGAGCTTGCGCGTCGCCGCATGTCCATCTTCGCTCTCCAGAGCATGAATCTGAAAATAGTTCTTGCCTAGATCAACGCCGATTCTGATAAACTCTTTCATGGACGGTCTCCCTCTTTGTGGCGCTCATGCGACCACGCTTTGGCACTTTGATGCCGTCGAGGCGGGGCCGTCCACACCATCATGCCCGTCCCCGGATCAAGTCCGGGGATTGAGCCGGGCATCCAATCACGGCGGGCGGGTGTTTGGGTGGCCGGGTCCATCCCGGCCATGACATTGGGAGGGTCGTGGCCCTATAAGGAACGGGCTATGACGATCCGTGTCACGCCTAAGCGGCGTGCTTCGCATAAGGAAAAACCTTCTGGCAAATCGATGTTTGCCCGCACGCTTTCCTCTATCACCACGAGCGCATCTTTATCGAGCCAGCCGCCATCGCGCAACGCAGTGAGCGTTGGCAGAACGCAACCCTTGCCATAGGGGGTCTCGCCTAGCAATCGCATCCAGATGACTGCCAAAAGCGACGTTCTGCTATGCTGCACTCTGCTTTTGACAGCATCTGATGCATGGCGTTGTTCGACCAGGATTGGGCGGAGATGTGCACCCGCCCAGTGCATCCATGGCGTGCCAGCCTCCGCCGCGCAAGGCACCGAGTGCGGGCAGTGAGACCCCTGGCATCAAAATATAAGACAATATCGAAATCGCTCTCGCGCATCGGGCTGGGCATCTGAAACCAACGCGGCTGTAATGCGCGAAAGCGCACCATGCGCTGAATTCCATAAAATCCAGATTGCAACTTTTCGATACCTGCTTCCGTAAAGACCGGCATCCGGGACGATTGGTCCAGCGATCCTAAGCTGGACTGTCCCAATCAAAAGTATCTAACTCGAACTGAAACTGAGAAAGATTATCGATTAAAGAAAATAGGAAAATAGGAGCACAAGTATGAATTCTCTAAATCTGACAGTCACTAGTCACACTCACGTTTCTTCCTCTCCGTGGGGACGCGCCAAAAACTTTCGTTTTGTTCTTTCTCTTTGGCTTGGCGCGGGGCTGAGTGTGTCTGTTTTCGGAGGTAGTTCCGCGCATGCCCTCCAGATTAACTTCGGGGATGTGCAGACCACCCCCATCGGGGATGTCGTGATCACCGATAATAATGGGACAACTGATTTAGACGGTGCAGTGGGCGCGATCCGGTTCGACAGTAACGCGGCACCTCCGAAGGGGTTCGCGCTTCCAGCCGGAAGTTCCGTGTCTAGGGTCAAGGGCAAGGTGCAACTCGGAGGGACCGCGGGAGGCCTCGTTGGGTTGCTCGGTGCCCCGCAAATACTCGCTTTGACTGACTTCGAGGCGAAGCAGGATGCTGGCGCAGGGATCGAAACCTTAAAAGTCATTTTCGGCCACACTTTTCAAATTCCGGCTGCTAGTCCAATCATTGCCGCAGATTTCATTGCTGGTGTAATCGATAAACCTGGGGGGCTGTTTACGGGAGTTGGGGACTTGGTCACCTGGCAGGGATTTGTAAGCAACAACGCAATCTCACCGCCGGAGATCGAGAGGACTACACAGTCAGCCCCCCCTGGGCCGATGGCTGTCAATGGAGGCCACGGTCCTATGCGGTTCACCGGAGGACCGCCGTGGACGCTCAAGGGAGAGTTGACGGTTGTACTGGACGGCCTGAATCACCTGCTGTCTCTCCCCAATAGTGCCGAAGTCAGTGAAACGGTTTTGCCCGACCCTAAACCCGAGAAGAAGTTCCCCTTCGGCATCGCTTTGGCCCTTGCCGTCGTCGCATTCCTCGTGGCTCTCGCGTTTCTGTGGTGGCGACGCTCGTCGGCTGGTTGATTGAGGAGCCACGGGGCGGGCAATCCGCGCCCGTGGCCCTAGTTGAAGCGGGCAATTGCAATTTGCGTCGTGCCGAAGCGGCGCGCCTCGGATAAAGTAAAATTCCCTGGCAAATCGATCGTAGCCTTTGTGGTTTCTTCGATGATAACGAGGGCTTGCTTGCAAAGCCAGCCGCCATCGTCCAACGCGGCGAGAGTTGGGAGAACAAAGCCCCTGCCATAAGGCGGATCGAGAAAGACAAGGTTGAACCCCTCTCGTTCCGGCGCGTCTCCCAGCTTGCGCGCGTCGCGCCTTAGTATTTGCGCCGCGCCCGTGAGGGCGAGCACGGCGATATTGGCGCGGAGGATCGTGCAAGCCTCCGCGCCATTGTCTACAAACAAGGTGAAGGCCGCGCCACGGGACAAAGCCTCGATCCCCATGGCGCCGGTCCCCGCGAAGAGATCGATGACCCGGGCGCCTTCAGCCGGGTTGCCATAGGAATGCGCAAGAATATTGAAAACTGTCTCGCGCAGGCGGTCCGAGGTCGGCCGGATCGCGTCCGAACCCGGGCTTTTCAACGCCCTGCCTTTCAACCTGCCGCCGACAATGCGCATGATGCATCACGATTTGCCGCGAGGGCCTTTTGGGGGTCCGCCGCGCCCCCTGGGCCCGCCCGCGCTAGAGCATGATCCCAAAAAAGTTGCAGACTTTTTAGATAAGATCATGCGATAAAACAAAGACATAAAGACCGTGAGCGATTCACCTTGAAGCGATCATCGTCTGGGTGGTTTTGCGCCGCCTGCCGGTCTGCCACCACCTGGTTTTTCATAAGGTTTTGTCGAGCGAGGACCATTGGAACGCTTTTGCGCTTGGTCGCGGCTCCGTGGTGCGCGGCTTTCCGGGTTTCCACCCGTGCGCCGCCCGTCTTCCTCCGCGAATTTCCGGTATGGCCGCGCCAGACGTTGCGCCGGATCGCTATTGACATTGGGCGTTCCGGAAGCCGAAGTTTGTTGTGCTCCGGGAGGCTCTTGCCAGCGTTCCTGCCTGGTTTTTTGAAACGCGCCCTCCGTCGTGCGTTGTTTTGTTGGGTTGGAGCTTGCTGCTGGTCCGCCGGCGCGCCACGCGGGGCGTTCGCTTGAGTCATTGCGTTTCCGGCGCCCGGCTTCGAAGCGGCGTCCATTGCGCGTGTCCGGCGGCGTATGCTTGTCCTGGCGCTTGTCCTCCCATTTGGCGGCCACGAGCCGTTCGACATAAACCGTCCGTCCGCCGCGATCGGCCGTCTCGCGACGCTCGATCCGTTGGCGCTCCTTTGGCGGCTCGCCATATTCGGCACGCAACGCGGAAACATGTTTTCGGGCGGGGGGTGCCGGTTTAAGCTTCGCCCTGAGTTTCTGCTTCGGGTTGGCGATCGGCCCCCTGCGGTCTCGCCGCCCGTGGACTTCGCGTCCCATGCCGCGCATCGGTGTGATCGCGGCCAGGGCCGGCGCTGCTCTTTTGCTGCCGCGCGTTCGAAACATCGACAACTTCCGCTTCTTCGTTTTCGGCATGAAGTGGGCTCGAAAAATCCGCGCCCGCGGCCATGGCGAGCGCCGGTCCGAGCTGATCGCGCAGGACGCGCGTGCGCACCTCTTCGACCGCGCCCTCGGCGAGCAGGCCGAGCTGGAACGGTCCAAAGGAAAGCCTGATCAGGCGGTTGACTTGAAGCCCGATGTGTTCGAGCACGCGCTTGATCTCGCGGTTCTTGCCTTCGCGCAACGCCATCGTTAGCCAGCTGTTGACGCCCTGCGCGCGATCGAGAGTCGCCTCGATGCCCGCGTAGTTCACGCCATCGAGTGTCAGACCGTCGCGGAGCCGATCGAGAATGGCTTGATCCGTTTCGCCCTTCGCGCGGACGCGGTAACGCCTGACCCAGCCGGTCGCCGGCAGTTCGAGGACCCGCGCGAGCCCCCCATCATTGGTGAGCAGCAACAGCCCTTCGCTATTGATGTCGAGCCGGCCGATGCTGACGACGCGCGGGCCGGCTAGCCAATGCTCGCGAAGATAATCGAAAATCGTCGGTCGGCCCTGCGGATCGCGCGCGGTCGTGACGAGGCCGCGCGGCTTATGAAACAAAAAAAGCCGCGTGCGGGCGCGATGGGCGAGCGGCTCGCCGTCGATGGTGATCTTGTCATCGCGCCGGACATTGACCGCCGGGTTGGTCAGCGCCACGCCGTTCAGGGCGACGCGGCCTTCGCCGATCCAAGCTTCCGCTTCGCGCCGGGAGCAGAGCCCAGCCCGCGCCATGACCTTGGCGATGCGTTCTCCGGTTTCTTGGCCATTGCTCGGCGCGGCCTTGTGGCTTAAGCGCAGGGGCCGATCGATGACCGCGTCCACGGAATTTTTCTTGGCGGCCGTGTGGCCCCGCGGCTTTTTGGGGTGATCGGGTCGCGCCCGCGCGCCAACCGGAAACCGGCCCGCGTCATGGTGGCGAGGATGCTCTTTCCCTGGATGTTCGCGCATAGAACCTTGATAGCAGACTATTGGCTAAAAAGGGAACAACACCTTCGATCCTCGCGACCCCGCTTTTTGACCATGATCGCTTCCGCGTGGGTCGCACATGGTCTCGATCCATTTGTTTTCTCGCATGATCCTATCCAAACAATCTTCAACTTTTTAAAGTCACGATCCACGAACCACATGTTTCGGCAAGCAATTGCTGTCTTGAAATGCAACTGCGCGTCATTTATCGTTTTAGGCGTTCAGCATGCTGCTCCGACGGATCGGCCGGCAGGGAGGAGGTGGGCTTCGGTCCGATCGTCAGCCGCGAAACGGTTATCGTTCTTGTCAATGCCAGCGCGGCTGTGCCGGCGGGCGGCAAGGCAAGGGCCCTATGATTGGCGCGGACCGCCGCCGCCTTCGTTCACCTCGCGCTCCGTCCACTTCGTGTCGATCCACAATGCTTTGTCACCTTGCCACGAGTGGCGCATCATGAATCCAAACTTCCCCGAAAGGCTATTAGAGGGCGAAAAACAGTTTCAGTTGCTGGCCGATTTCGTGCCGCAGTTGATGTGGCTAGCGAACTCTGACGGATGGATCTACTGGTATAATAAGAGGTGTTACGATTACTCCGGGACAACAGCCGAGCAGATAGCAGGCTGGGGCTGGCAAGCCGTGATTGATCCAGATGCATTGCCGGCGGTGAGGGAAGGCTGGACGCGAGCCATCGAGAATCGCGAGCCATTCGAAATGGTGTTTCCGCTCAAGGCGGCCGATGGAAGCTTCCATCCGTTCCTGTCGCGTGTTCAACCGCTAAAAGACGATCAAGGCAGAGTACTTCGATGGTTTGGCGCGATCACGGACATCTCTGAGCAAAAGCGTGTTGAAGAGCGCCTTCAGCTCCTTCTCAATGAACTCAATCATCGGGTGAAGAATACCCTTTCCACTGTCTCGGCGATTGCAAGCCTATCGTTGCGGGAATTGCCGAAGGAAAATATCGAGACGTTCCATGACCGCCTTGTCGCGCTATCGCGCGCGCACGATTTGCTCACCCGGAAAAATTGGGAGGCCACGGACCTGCGTGAGATCGTCCGCCAATCGCTCGCTCCTCTTTGTGCAATGTGGCCTGATGACCGGCTCGCGGTTGAAGGACCTGCCGTGCTCATTCCGGCCGACCGGGCTGCCTCGTGGTCGATGGTGCTCCATGAGCTTTGCACGAATGCACTCAAACATGGCGCTTTCAAAACCGAAGCGGGCAAAGTCAATATCGAATGGGGCGCGCCGGAGCAAGGACGACTGCGCTTTCGCTGGAGCGAGCATGGAGGCCCCCCCGTTACCGTACCCAGGCACCGGGGCTTCGGCTCGCGCCTCATCGAAAGCTTGGGGCGCGAACTGGCGGGCGGCGCAAATATGCTGTTCGAACCTGGCGGGCTGATCTGCACGATCGATGCCCCGATACAAACACCCGCAAACGTGTGATCGTTGGGCGCTCGTGTTAGCGCACTTGCTGCAATGTGCCGCGCGGCCTAGCGTGCTTTGATGCGAGGGCGTTGACATGGAGAATCAGGCGACGATGCGGCACAAGGAAAGCGATCCCATGTCTTGCGCTTTTTTTGAAGCGCGCGCCGCATTGGAACGCGGCGAGGTGCCGGTCGGCGCCGTGATCGTCCGCGATGGCGCAATAATTTCGCGCGCGGGCAATCAGACTTTGCAGGATAAGGATCCAACCGCGCACGCGGAGATTCTGGCGATCCGCCACGCGTGCCGCGGCGAGCTGTCCGAAAGGCTCTCCGGCTGCGATCTTTACGTAACTCTGGAGCCCTGTGCCATGTGCGCGGCGGCGATTTCCTTCGCCCGGCTGCGGCGCCTCTATTTTGCCGCGCCGGACCCAAAAAGCGGCGGGGTCGAGCACGGCCCGCGTTTTTTCGCGCAGCCAACCTGTCATCATGCGCCGGAAATCTACGGCGGCATCCGCGCCAGCGAAGCCGCCACCATGTTGACCGCTTTTTTCATGGCGCGCCGATGAACGTTTTTAAAGAGAGCGCATTCTCCCTCCCCAATTCTATCTTGTGCAAAAGCGGATACCCCGCGCAGATTTATTGCAATATGACATCGGCTGCCGTACTTGACAGCCGACCGGGGGAATACCTAAACGATTGGCAGTCCGGGCCTACCGCCGCATGACCGTCAAGCCAAAGCTACATGTCCTTCTTTGCGCGCCGCGCGGTTTCTGCGCCGGAGTCGTGCGCGCCATCGATTCCGTGGAGGAAGCGCTCCGGATCCATGGCGCACCCGTCTATGTCCGTCACGAGATCGTCCATAACAAATATGTCGTCGAAGGGCTGAAGGCCAAGGGTGCGATTTTCGTCGAGGAGCTCGACGAGGTGCCCGATACGGAACAGCCGGTGATCTTTTCCGCGCACGGCGTGCCGAAGTCGATTCTGGACGATGCCGAAGCGCGCAAAATCTTCGCGATCGACGCCACCTGCCCGCTGGTTACCAAGGTCCATCGCGAGGCCGAACTGCATCATCGCCAAGGCCGCCAAGTCCTCCTCGTCGGCCATGCCGGACATCCGGAGGTCGTCGGCACCTTGGGGCAATTGCCAAGCGATTCTATCGTTTTGGTTCAGACTCCGGAGGAAGTCGAAACCTTCCGGCCTAGGGACGAGAATAATCTGGCCTATGTTACCCAGACGACGCTCTCGGTTGATGACACGCGCGCGATGGTCGCGGCCCTGACGCGGCGGTTTCCCAACATCGTCGGACCGCATCGCGAGGATATTTGCTACGCGACGACCAACCGGCAGGAGGCGGTGAAGCGCGTGGCGCCGGCTGTCGATGCCTTGCTTGTCGTCGGCTCTTCCAATTCGTCGAATTCGCAAAGGTTGAAGGAAGTGGCCGAACGCGCGGGATGCAAGCTCGCCCGTCTCGTCTTGCGCGCGGAGGACGTCGAATGGGATTTGTTCAGCAATATTTCCTCGCTCGGAATCACAGCTGGCGCCTCGGCGCCCGAAATTCTCGTCGAGGAAATCATGGATGCTTTCGCAATGCGCTTTGAATTGCACGTCGAGACGGTATCGACGGCGGACGAAAGCGTATTTTTTCCGCTCCCGCGCGAATTGCGCCATGTGGTGGCAAACGAGAGTTAGTACGGTGCTTTCGTTGCAATCGCGAAGGCGCCTTGGTCCAACGTCACGACCCTTTTGACACAAGTTTCAGCGATCCTCATCGCGGGCCCCACAGCGAGCGGCAAGTCGGCCTTGGCGCTTCGTCTCGCCTGTGCCCTCGGCGGCGTGGTGATCAACGCCGATTCGATGCAGGTCTACCGCGATCTGCGCGTGTTGACGGCGCGTCCCGATCGCGACGACGAGGCCACGGCGCCACATCGGTTGTTTGGCCACGTCGATGGCGCGGTCAATTATTCGGCCGGGCTTTGGCTGGCTCATGCTTCCGTTGCGCTCAACGAGGCAAGGCGCGATGGACGCTTGCCGGTTTTTGTTGGCGGCACAGGGCTTTATTTCAAGGCCCTGACGCGAGGGATGTCCGCGATTCCGCCGGTGCCCGAGGACGTGCGCGCGAAAGTGCGTTCCCGCGCGGCAGGCGTTCCGGCCGCTGACCTCTATGCCAGCCTCATGCACCGCGATCCGGCAACTGCGGCGCGATTGCGGCCGAGCGATCCGCAACGCATATTGCGTGCGCTCGAAGTCTTCGAGGCGACCGGGAAAAGTCTCGCCTCTTTCCATGCCACACGGACGCTGCCGGTCCTCGATGCGAAGGACGTGTTCGCGGTATTCCTCGCGACGGAAAGAGAGGTCCTGAAGGCGCGGATCGACGCGCGTTTCGAGGTCATGCTCCAAGCCGGCGCGTTGCAAGAGGCAGCAGAGCTTCGCGAGCGCCGCCTCGACCCGGCGCTGCCGGTCATGCGCGCGCACGGCGTGCCGCATCTCATCGCACACCTTAAAGGCGAAATATCGCAGGCGGAGGCGGCAAGGCGAGCCAAGCTCGACACCTGCCGCTACGCCAAACGGCAATTGACGTTCGCGCGCCACCAACTTGCTTCGTTTCGATGGCTTACCGGGCAAGCGGCGGAGACGCTCGCCTTGGCCGAATGCGCCGGCCTCAGAGCGCGTCCCGATCAAATGGAACTCATTTGATCGATAAGGACGCAGCTCAACATCAAAGAGTTGGAGCATGTCCTCATGAGACATCGGATATATCCGATGTCTTAATATCGAAAAAGTCGAGCAACTTTTTCGGGACATGCTCTAATGCCGCCAAAAAAAAATCTGGCCGAGGGTAAGCAGAATTTCGGCGATGATCAAGAGCACGATCGTCGCTTCAAGCCTTGTCGCCCGGTTGGCGTCGATCATATCGGTGAGCGTGCGCGCGGTTTCGACGATCGTATCGAGCTTGCGCTTTAAGGCTCCGGCGCGCTCCTTGAGTTCGTATTCATCCTCGAGGCGGGCATAGAGCCGCTCCAGATCGGGCCGGTCCCACAGCACGTCGGGTTTTTCCTCGACGGCGACACGGCCCGACACGCGATGTTGGACAAGGAGCGTCTGACCAATCAATCTCAGCATCGAGCGGCGCTTCCAGGGCGGCCGGCCGTTTCGCGCGAGGTCCGTCGCGAAGGGCTCTATAATATCGAAAACGGCATTGACTTCGCGTTCGTCGCGGCCGAGCGAGACGCTTTTGGCGAGCGCGTCGGCGACAACGAGCAGACGCTGCGCCGAAAGATCTTTCATGGCGATTGCACCGCCTGACGGAACCTTGTCGTCAAGGTCCGGCGAGATTTCGAGAATGGCGGATTCGTCGTCGATATGTTCATGCGGTCCCGAAACACGCAATTTGACTTGTTTGAGCACATCGTCTTCTTCGAGCGGCGACAGCCCAACCATGACCGCGACGCCGAAACGGTAAAGCGCGACGAAGCCATTCGCACCGGCATGAAAGGCGAGAGGTGTCGAAGAGATCATGTCAGATCGTTCGAGCCCGGCCGCCTCGATCCGGTCGCCGAGAAGCAGCGCGCGGGCGGTGACACGAGTGACGCCTGGGGAAGCGGGAAACTCTGGCTGAATAGTGGTCATGTCCCTTGACTATAGGGCGGGGCGGAGGTTTGAAAGCCTATTGCGACGGGCGGGCCGGGCGAACCTGCAAGCTTGTAACTTCTGATCCATTCGTCGAGATCGGCCTGCAAGTCCGCGATCGAGGCATAGAGCTGCTTGCGGAAGGCGATGCGGTAGATTTCATTTAACATGGTCTTGTGCAGGCGCTCGCAGATGCCGTTATCCGGGATGTAATCCCCCGGCGCCTTTCTCGTCCGGCTGTGCTTTTCACAGATCAGCATTAAGGTGAGCCCATCAGGGTCGTGTCCCCGCCAGTTCCCGTTTTTTATTGACGAGCCAGTCAAGGGGAGAGGCATGGGCATCATTGGATTTGACATCCACCGGGCTTTGCCGAGGCCGTCGCTTGGGAGGGCGGCAAGCTCCGGCGGCTCGGCCGCGCCGGCATGCGCCGCAATTTCCTTACGGCGTTTGCCGCGACTTTGTCGCCGGAAAGTATCGTCGTCGCGGCAACCGGCAATGCCGCGGCGGGAGCGCGTGATCGGCCGCCATGTGAAGCGGGGCGTGATCGCCAATCCCATCCAAGTGCGGCTGATCGCGCACGCCAAAATCAAGACGGACACGATCGGCGCCGTCCTTGATTCGGCAGGAACAGGACTTGACCCTCCGGCAGCGCTTTGCTAAGTGGACGGTGTTCGAAACTTGGTTTGCACTGCTGGCCGGACCATTTATTGCGGCAACGATTACTTTATCACAATGTCTGCTCATGTAGAGAAATTTCTCAGGAATATGTGGATGCGCGTGATGTTGCGCGGCATTCATTATGGCGATCGCCATACGAGACTTGATCAATTTTATCGGTTGGAGGATCCTTGGGGTATGAACAGCGAAGCGGAACGATTCCGCTTCGACACCACAAATCGTCTTATCTTGAATCATTTTGGGCGCAGCAAGAAGTTGCTTGAGATCGGTTGCGGCGAAGGTCATCAGTCTGAGAAGCTTGCGAATGTTTGCGACAAACTCTTCGGCATCGATGTCTCGCATCGTGCTGTCGAACGTGCCGCGCGAAGATGCGCGCCCGGACTCTTCGCGGTCGGCGATGTCTTTACCGTCCCTTTTCTCAAATTCGAGGAGCCTTTCGATCTCGTGGTAGCATGTGAAGTATTGTATTACGTGAAAGATATACGAGCTGTTATGACCCAAATGCAGAGATTAGGGCGATCATGCTTTGTAACTTATCTCGGCTTACAACACGAGATGCTTGCGCCTTTCCTCGACGAGTTACCAGGGCAGCAATCGGAAGAGTTTAGCTATGATGACACGCATTGGCGGGCGGTTTGGTGGCCGTCACGGCAGCCGCAATTCGGTCGCTGAGCGGTAGCCTCTTCTCCCCAAGCCACGCGTCCAGGCCATATCGCCGACGCGTCACGCCAAGTGGATCTGGTCCCAGTCGTGATCGGCCTTCGATAGTAGCCAGTCTTTCGAGAGGCGCGCCAATTGATCCCTCAAATCGGGGGCCTTTACGACGCAGGTTGGCCGCTCCGTTTGTATTGCATGAAAGCCAAACCGCCGTACGACAGACGCAAATTCAGGAATTGACGTCGCGCATTGGAGGCACGTGACCCGACGGCCAAACCACTCAATGGCGAATGCGACCAAGTCTTCGATCGTGGCCTCGTCGCTTCGTGAAGCACATAAATCGACAATGATGCCTTGCGGCAGTTCGACCGGCTCGGTCTGGCGTAAAATAAGATAGCCGACGACAAGATCGCCACGCCAAGCAACGAAACAGGCATATCTAAGTTGCGGGCAATCGAAAAATCGCCAATTCAGGAACTTGCTGTCGCGGTTAAACGCGACTGGAAAATCGGGTCTAATGCGCCGCCATAGGTCATCGATTTCGGATCCAAAGCGACTTGTCTCTACGATCCGTGTTCTGCTTCGCCGGCCTGGTGGGGGAGCTAGACGATCTCTCAAGGAGAGAACAACATTGCTGAGTCCCGAGATAATATGATGGATCATGAAATAATGGCATAGGAGACGGGCGACCGAATTAACACGCGAATGGTAGATGGTGCGCATCAGAAGATAACGGCGAACGGTGTCGGCATCGAAGCGTACCCAGCGCGAGTATAGACGGACTGTGCCAAGTGCTATAGCGTCGAGTCTTTCTGCCATGCGCCGCGTGGCTAGTGCCATCGTCAATGTGACCAATAAAGGCAAGTCCGCCGCGACCGCCGCGTGAAGACGGTGCCCGAGTCCCAAGCCGCGATGAGAAGGAAGGATGATGACGTCGACGATCCAGCCGGCAGAGTGCGCTGCACCCTCAATCTCAAGCGATCCTTGTTGGACGGCGATCTGGCCGACGACTCGTCCTGCGTCATCGGCGATCCAAACCGGAGCATACTCATCGCTGTGATCGCCGTATGGATTGTTGGTGAATTGCCAGCGCCACCTTTCTTCCCCTTTGAAAGGTGCCAAATCCTCATAAGCTTCACGCAGGAAAGCCGCGATCGCAGGATAGTCGGATAGACGGGCGCGGCGAACCTCGACCATGACTAGCTCCGCGTCTGGTCTCGCTTCGTTAGCAGTCCTTTCAGCCATTGCTTCGCCGCTGACGCGTACGGCATCCAAGCATAAGCCCCCGACATCTTCAGATAGAACTCGAGTCGCCCGTCCGACGGATGCACAGCTATCCGCCCGCGAACAAATTCGGCAGAAGTCGGATCGACTGGGTAAGGTACGATCGTGAACACACACTCGTAACCAGCTTCTCGACAGAGTTCCACCGTGGCTGCATTGTAGTCTCCGTAGGGAAAAGCAAAGGTTCGCACGTTAATACCGAAGAGATCGCGCATGAGTTCACCGGACCCAGCGATCTCGCGCCGCGCCTCTTCCACCGGAATCTGAGAGAGCCGGGGATGCGTTAGACTGTGCGCACCAAGGCTAACAAGTTGCGATGGCACGCTGCGCAGGGTCTCAGCGCTAGCGATAACTTCGCCGGCGTCGGTGGACGAATTCTTCCATTTCCCAGGATGGGTGCCGGCCGAGTGAGCCAGCGGGGACGAAAACAGTCACAGGCAGGTTTCGCGCACGAAGTTCGGGAAGCGCATTCTCTATCATGCTAACGAATGCATCATCAAAGGTGATCGCAACGTTGTGCGTGGTGGCAGAACCCGCTTGGTGGTAATCGGCAGGAACCACCTTGGCCCGTTGCACCAGCATGTCGAGTTGGTGCGCGAAGCTCTGTCTCAGAACCGAGGGCACGGCGTGGTAATAAAGAATGATCAACCGGGGTGGAATTGGGCGGCCAACAGCTCTAGAGACCAACCCTATGCCGGTGGTGACGATATGAAAGACGATGCTAATGGCAATTTTTGCTTTTTGTTTCAAGGCCCGGCTCCCTGAAAGTTACCGATTAGCGGTCATGCGAATGGATCACGCTATCGGGTCTTCCGGTTTTCCCGGCAAGGCCCGCGAAAATGCCATGAAATGCGGCAACCAGGTTAGAGAACGAACCAACGATGACATACTCGAAAGGCCGAATTAGGAGAACGAATATTGTCCATGGCAGCCAGGCACGATGATGGGCACGAACAAAGTGAATGCGATTTCGGAATTCGAGGTAGACCGAAAGCGCCGAACGCGCGGAACGTTGGCCAGCAGTACCGATCGTGGTACCGCCGTGGTGCGGGACGATCGAATTGTAGGCGTAGCCAACTCCACAATAGGTCTTTGCCCGATATCCCCAGTCAAGATCTTCGAAATATAGAAAATACCGTTCGTCCATCAATCCAATGTGTTCAAGGCACGACCGAGTGACGTAGAAAGATGCCCCGGACGGCGCGTCCATGCGGGCCTCCAATTTGTCAGGGTCGGGTTCGATAGCGGCCGATGCGTGGTAATCAATGGCTTCCGTCGACGCATACAACGGGCGCCAACGGAGCCCACGCGAATGAATGAGCTCAGGTTGTGCTGATGAAACAATCCGGCTACCGACCATTCCTTTGCACCGTAACGCTGACCACGCGACAAGTTCTGCGAGCGCACGGTCATCAGGTTGCGTATCCGGATTGAGGATCCAAGCGCCGGGCCAGGCCGGAAACGCCAGAAGGATGCGAAGCCACGCGTTAACGGCGCCCGCGTATCCAAAATTTTCTTTGGCCTCGGCGACAAAAACGCGCGCATCCCGATCGAGCACGCGCAACCTCCGAATCCGGACAAAGTGTGGCGTTTCCTCGGGCGTCGCTTGCATATCGGCCTCAAGATCACAGGGGCCGTCAACACCACAAAGCGAGGGAACGAGCAAATCAAATGCCGCGTCGCCCCCATTCTCGCAAACGTAAATGTCGAACTTCGGCTCTGCCACCATTCGCCGAAGAGCTTGGAAGCAATCTGTTAGTTCTTTCGGATTACGATAACCTACGACAATGATGGGAATGTTTGTAACTGGATTCATAGCAAGAACTGGGGGATTCGGTACTTGGATCAATACAAGACGACCGTGGGCAACACCGACAGATTCCCGGACTTCCGGTGCCCGAGACGGGAGCCCAGTATCGCATTATTTTTCATTTATGCCTCTTTGCGACGAAAAGAGCTTCGGCCGCCATGCCGAGTGTGACAGAGAACACGGATTGATTTGACCGCACAAAGAAAGACTTAAACAATCCTGCCAAGGGTTGCACGATAGCATAAGCTGGCACCATCTGGAAGTTGGTGATTGACGGCAATCGAGACATATTTTCTACGCCGTAATGGGTCAGGAGCGACGGAGGGCCATACCAACAAGCGGCGCCGGTTTGCAACTTGATGACGATCGATCAGGAAGCCTTGCTCGAAGGTATCTGTACCTTACGGGCTGGTCGCGGCATGTGTTTGTGCTGGGGCTCGCCAGCCGCCACCAAAGTCCCGGCGGCGAAACAGCCTCTTATATCAGATATGGATCGAACGCTTATCCACCGCCAGCGCCGCTTCGCGCACCGCTTCGGAGAGCGTCGGATGCGCGTGGCAGGTTCTGGCCAAATCCTCCGCCGAGCCGCCGAATTCCATCAGCACGCAAGCTTCCGCGATGAGTTCGCCCGCCCCCGCGCCGATGATGTGAACGCCCAACACGCGGTCGGACGCCGCGTCGGCCAGGATCTTCACAAAGCCTTCCATTCGCCGCATCGCCCGCGCGCGGCCGTTCGCGGTGAAAGGGAACTTTCCGGTTCTGTAGGCAACACCCTTGGCTTGAAGCTCTTCCTCGGTCGCGCCAACGGAGGCAATCTCCGGCATGGTGTAGACGACCGAGGCAATCGCCTCGTAATTCACATGGCCATGTTGGCCCGCGAGAATCTCGGCAACCGCGATCCCTTCATCCTCGGCCTTATGGGCGAGCATGGGACCGCGCACGACGTCGCCGATGGCATGGATCCCCGCGACATTGGTTGCGAAACGGTCGTCGATCACGACGCGGCCACGATCCAGCGCGACGCCAACAGCGTCCAAGCCCAGCCCTTCGGTGACGGGGAGCCTGCCGACCGCGACGAGCACGGCATCGGCGGCGAGCACTGAAGCATCGCCTCCGTCCGAAGGCTCGATGCTGACGTTGACGCCCGATTTCGTTTTGCCGATCCCTGTTACCTTATGGCCGAGATGGAAATGAAAGCCTTGTTTCTCCAGCATGCGCCGAAACTGTTTTCCAACTTCCCCGTCGAACCCTGGCAAAATGCGGTCCAAATATTCGACGACGGTCACTGCCGCGCCAAGGCGGCTCCAGACCGAGCCGAGTTCGAGGCCGATGATGCCCGCCCCCACAATAAGAAGGTTTTGCGGCACCGTTTCGAGCGAAAGCGCGCCGGTCGAGGAAACGATCGACTCCTCGTCGATCTCGATGCCCGGAACCCGCGCGGCATCCGAGCCAGTGGCGATGACGATATTCTTGGTCTCAAGCCTTTGGATTGATCCGTCGGTTGCCTTCACGTCGATCGCGCCCGGCGCCGCGATCGTGCCGAGCCCGAAAAACGCGTCGATCTTGTGCTTCTTCAATAGAAAGCCGACACCGTTGACATTGGCGGCGACCGTCTCGTCCTTATGTTTCATCATCGCCGCGAGATCGAGTTTTGGCTTGCCCGTGATCACGCCGAAGGCGGCAAGCTCGTGCGCGGCTTCGGCGAATTTATCCGAGGCATGGAGCAGCGCCTTCGAGGGTATACAGCCGATGTTCAGGCAAGTGCCGCCATGAGTTTCTGCGTTTTTCCACGACGGCGACCTTGAGGCCGAGCTGCGCCGCGCGGATCGCGCAGACATAGCCGCCGGGGCCGGTGCCGATGACGATGAGATCGTACGCCATGGGATCTTTCAGAAATTAGCTGGCGAGCCGGAGAATTTCGGCTTGGCGTTCGGCGCGGCGGCGAAGCTGGTCCGAGCTGAAATCGATCTCGTCGCCATCGTTGTCGAGCCAGGTGATCGCGTGCCCGAACTCGGCGAGCTTCACGGAGTTGAAGAGCTCGGGCGAGCCGCGCAGAGGTTCAAAAATGTCTCCTTCGGCGATCACCGGACGCAGGTCAACGATAGCCTCGTATCCGTCCAGCCAGACGATTTTCACGACGCCATGGAGGACAGGCTCGACGGATTTCATTCGTATGATCTCGCTCATTGCAGCCTCGTTGGCTTCTAGCCGGCCGCGATAGCCGCCCAGGCGCTGGTCAACCCGACACGGTTCTTCGACGCCCGCAGTAGCGTGAATTGCCGCCAGGTGGCCCGCTGGCCGGTTTTTGCTGCGCCGTTGACGCCCAATAAGTTACCTATTATTAACCCCGGAGAGGATGGCTCGGCAACAGGTGCCCGAACGGGACTGCGTTCCAGGGCACGGGGGATGGGATGATGCTTCCAAACACTCAAATTGTGATAATTCTTCTGATTATCTTTGCTGGAATTTACCTCTATATTCGGATTGCCCAGAATGATTCTAGACATCTGATGAGCGCAACTGGTCGGCGCTGGAAATTGAATTCGTTTTTTCTTGCGGGAGGCAGACTCGGTCCAGAGCTGACGGAAAACAATACTGTCGGGATGACCTTCGCCTGGTCAGGTGGAATTTGGTTTTTCGCGACTCTCGCGTACCAATTTGGACCGTGGGTTCTTAGAGTTTGTCCGGAGACTTTATGCTGGATTACAAAGCTTTCTTAGCATAAGGCGAATGGAAGCGAGACGCAGAAATGCGAGCGCCTTGCGATTGAGGTTCTCCCAGTCCTTGGCGAGCCTGCGGCACCGATTGAGCCCCGGATTAAATCCGGGGGGAAAGTGCGCTCGACGATCCCGCGTTTGGGCAACACCACAAATCCTTTGGCCTGATCGGAGCGCTTTGATAGCCCCGTCGGCGAAGAGCTTTTGCAAGAAAGGAACATCCCAAACAGGGTCGCCATGACCAGAATGCCGCCATCGCGATCTTGAATATCGGCCGGATGGATGATGGCATGAAGCAGCAAGTGACCTGAGCCCCTTGTTTCATCCGCCGATGAGTAAAGTCCTGGCGTCATTTGAGCCGAGATGGCTCGGTGGTGCGTCGGGACGGGGCGCGGAGCCCCCAGATAGCGGAAGCGCCCCGTCCCGTCGCGTTCCGGGAGCGCTGAGTTTGGCATAGGCGGCTGGCGGCAGATTGCCGAGTGAGCTGTGCGGCCTCACCGTGTTGTAGTCCTCCATCCAGATTGCCAGCGCCTCGCGCACGTGGTTGAGCGAAGTGAAGAGTGTCTCGTTCAGCAGTTCATCGCGCAGCCGTCCGTTGAAGCTCTCGATGAAAGCGTTTTGCTGCGGCTTGCCGGGCGCGATGTAATGCCATTCGACCCGTGTCTCCGCGGACCAGCGCAGGATCGCCATGCTGGTCAGCGCGGTGCCGTTGTCGGAAACGCACATCGCCGGACGGCCGCGCGCGGTAATGAGTGGGGCCTTGTGGCAGCGTCATTGGGGCTCGTGCCGAGTGCACGCTTGCGCCCGCCACGCCGGCGCACCGGCAGCCGTTCCTCGCGGTAGAGCCGGCGGAGCTTCTTGTGGTTCATGACGATACCTTCGCGCGTGAGCAGGATGTGGAGCCGTCGATAGCCGAACCGCCGGCGAACGGATGCGAGATCGCGCAGGCGCGCACGCACCGCCGCATCGTCCGGCCGCCTGCTGCAATAGCGGACCGATGTGCGATCTGTTCCAAGCACCGAACACGCCCGCCGTTCGCTGACCTCTAACGCGATCCGAAGCTGAGCGACGGCCTCTCGCCTGGCGGCGGGCGTCACCATTTTTTGTGGCGATATCCTTCAGCATCGCGTTGTCGAGCATCGCCTCGGCCAACAACTTCTTCAGCTGGCGTTCTCGTCTTCCAGCGACTTCAGCCGCTTGGCATCCGAGACATCAAGGCCTCGCTGCAAAATCCCTTCGCTTTAATCCCTTCGGGCGCTGCGGGATTTTGCTTTCGCTCGCCACCGTACTTGGCCTTCCATTTGTAGAACGTCGCGCTGCCGATCCCGTGCTTGCGGCCAACATCGGCCGTCTTTGTGCCCGCCTCCTGCTCCCGCAAAATCCCGATGATCTGCTCTTCCATGAACCGGCTCGGCTTCATGTCCATCCCTTTCCAGGTGATGGACTCTACCCATTTTTGGAGGAGGTCTCGGGGCTCAGGTCATCGGATATATCCGATGTCTTAATATCGAAAAAGTCGAGCAACTTTTTCGGGACATGCTCTAGTAATCCGTTCATAAATAACCAGACGTTCATGCGGCATAGACCCCGCGCGCAATACACAGCCCCATCGTTATAGAGGGCGAGAAACGTTGCCCCAGCCTCCAGGGGATTGTCGCGAACACGGGCGGCATTTTCCGGGGTTCATGTTTCATGACGCTCATGGATCTCAATGCGCGGGGCGCTGACTCGAAGGGACTCGTCCGGCGCGAACTCATAACGGAGTCTGGCGCGGGCGCCGGATCTTCGGGCAACACCACCCCTTCTCTCCTGCTCGGGAAGAGGCTATATTGCGTTGCAACAACCAGATTCCGCCAATTGTACCGGCGCATGAAGGCGGCCTCGAAGGACCCTCGAATGGGGCAACAAATCGCGCGAGACGAAGGCCCGCCGACCCCGCGGCGCGAGGCCTGCGATCCCGCCGTCCCACGAAAAACCGCCTTTGCCGCGATGGCGCTCGGCTCGCTTGGTGTCGTCTATGGCGACATTGGGACGAGCCCGCTCTACGCGTTGCGCGAATCGCTTCATCACATCAAAGCCGCCGGGGTGACCAACTCGGGGGTGATTGGAACCGTGTCCCTGCTTCTCTGGGCATTGTTTTTTACGGTGACCGCGAAGTATGTGCTGTTTCTCATGCGCGCCGACAACAAGGGCGAAGGCGGCACATTGTCCCTGATGGCGCTGGCCCAGCGGGCGCTAGGCCATGGAGTGGCGCCGGTTTTTTTCCTTGGCGTCGCGGGGGCGGCGTTGTTTTCGGGCGACGCGGTCATCACCCCGGCGATCTCGGTTCTCTCCGCGCTGGAAGGCCTCGAACTCGTCACGCCGGTTTTCTCGCCCTATATCCTGCCGCTCACCATCGTCATTCTGATTTCGATCTTCTGGGCGCAAAGGCGCGGAACCGCGCGCGTCGCGGCCTTCTTCGGTCCGGTCATGGCGGTTTTTTTTCTAGTGATCGGCTTTCTCGGCGCGGCCCACATCGGCGACGCCCCCCGCATCCTTCAGGCGTTCAACCCGGTCCTTGGCTTAAGGTTTCTGTTCGGCCACGGCATGCTCGGTTTCGTGGTGCTGGGTTCGGTCTTTCTTGCCGTAACCGGAGCGGAGGCGCTTTACGCGGACATGGGCCATTTTGGCCGCGCCTCCATTCAGACCGCGTGGATGGTCTTCGTGCTGCCGGCGCTGACCTTGAACTATCTCGGCCAAGGGGCGCTCGTTCTCGCCGATCCATCGGCAGTGGAAAATCCGTTCTTCCTGCTCGCGCCGCACTGGGCTCTTTTGCCGCTGGTCATCCTTGCCACGATCGCAACGGTCATCGCGAGCCAGGCCGTCATCACCGGCGCCTTCTCCATGGCCCGTCAGGCGATCCAGCTCGGACTGTTGCCGCGGATGCTTATCTTGCACACCTCGGACACGCAGGAAGGCCAGATCTTCATTCCGCGCATTAACCGTCTGCTCTTGCTCGGTGTCCTCCTGCTGGTCCTTTTGTTCAAGAATTCGAGTTCGCTGGCCTCGGCCTATGGCATCGCGGTGAGCGGCACGATGGTGGTGACCACCGCGCTCGCGTTCGTGGTCGTGTGGAAATGCTGGCATTGGCCGGTCTGGCTGGCGGCGCTGTTCGTGTCTGGATTCCTTGCGATCGATCTTTCTTTTCTTGCCGCCAATCTCATGAAGATCGTCGATGGCGGCTGGGTGCCCCTGCTGCTCGCGGGCGGCGCGATGATCGTGATGTGGACCTGGGTTCGCGGCACCGCCCTTCTCACCCGCAAATTCCGCCGCGATTCGATCCCGACTCCCGATCTCATCCGGATGCTGGAAAAATCGAAACCGATGCGGGTGGCCGGAACCGCGGTTTTCCTGGCGAGTTCGCCCGAGATCGCGCCTGCCGCCCTGATGCACAATCTCAAACACAACAAGGTGCTGCACGAACGCGTCTGGCTTTTGTTGGTATTGACCGAAGATACGCCGCGGGTTCCCGCCGCCAAGCGCTATCAAATCGAAAAGCTTTCCGCGGATTTCACCCGCGTGATTTTGCATTACGGCTACATGGAAAGTCCACGCGTTCCGGCGGCGCTGGCCTCACTGCGCAAGGCCGGCTTGAAATTCGACATCATGACGACATCGTTCTTCCTCGGCCGCTGGTCGATCAAGCCCGCGCCCAATTCGGGCATGCCCTCGTGGCAGGACCGGCTTTTTATCGCGCTGTCGCGGCAAGCGGCGAATGCGACCGACTTCTTCGCGATTCCCTCCGATCGCGTCGTCGAGCTCGGCGCCCAGGTGACGGTCTGATTTGCGCGGCTCATGCCGCACGTGGGTTTCGTTCGTTTCCGGTTCGGCACAAGCAAGCTGGTGGCAAGTCTCTTCGATGAACCCGACTGTTGAGGCCTTTGTGCTGGCGATGTTCGACAATTCGGCGGCTCTGGATCAGGATATCAAGCTCGACACTTCCTGAACGGGTCCGAGCGACCTGAGCTGGCGCACCACGATGGCCACGCTTTACAAGAGAACGATTCAGGTTGACGATTTGCGCCTCATTCAGCGGATTTCGGCGCCGCCGATCTCCATGAGCGCGTCGGCCCCTTCTCCCTTGAACGGAACCAGATACACATGCAATTTGACGGCTCCGCCACTGGCCAGCTCCTTGGGCAGCGGAAGGCCGAAGCGGTGCGCCTTGGATGGGTCGGCTGCTTTGAATTCGGCATTCGGGTAGATACCGAAGCGGCCGATCTCCTGCTCCGTCCGGTCCCCATCCTTTTGGACCTTCACGACAGCTTGGACAGCACCATCGTGCGGCGGCCGAAACGCCGTCACGCTGATGATCACGCGAGGGGATTGGCTCGCCACGCCCTGGTCAGCCACAGGCGCCGCCGTGGCAGTGACCACGGCAGGGCCGGCGACCGTCGCAACCGGTGGACGATCCTGCGCCGCAACGGAACTCTGAGACATTAGCGCAACCATGCATGTACACGCCGCGCCCATCAAGCGTGACCAGCGATCACCCATTTCCTTCGTCCCACACACATACGTCGCCCGATGCCCTGATATGGGCTCAGGCGGAGACGAACGCAACTTCGATGCGCCCCGGCGCGGCTGTACCGGGTGGACCGGCGGTTGATTTGTTCGGCACCGGCAGGATTTGAATCCGGATGCGGCCGGTAAGCTCCGTCGCGCTGCCATAAATGCGTGTTATCGCGCGCGTGAGATCGAGGACGATCGACGGCTTTGCAGCGGGCTTGCCGCCATGGCCTTTGTGATCCCCGAAAATCCCGAATGTGCCTATGTAGTGAGGATCGGAAATCGGCGTCCCCTGCGAGAGATAGTCGCAGTCGATGAACACCCGGTAGAGCGTGTTCTTTTGTTGCGTGACCCCGATGTCGCGAAGGAAGGCAAGCGCTCGTGGGCCCGAGGCGGCGCGTTCCCGGGCCGTGTTGAAATCGAGCAGCTCGCTGCCGGCTCCGGCCGGCGCACGCCGGGCAATCGCGAGCAAGAGATTGCGATCGACCTCGACAGCTAGGTCGAGAGGCTTGTTCGCCGTTGCGGCCGCTTGCTGGACGTTTCGCACTGTGAAGGTCTTTATCCCGGCGGCGCTGCTCACGTTGGGCGTCGCGTATAAGGTCTCGATCTTGTCCCCCAGCGCCACGATCGCGGGCGCCGCCGCGGCTGCGGGCGCGAGCCCATAGGTGTAGCCCAGAGCTTCAGGGCTATACAGATCCGAGACCTTCGGAGAGTAGAATGATCCATCCGGATTGTAGAAATTGTTTTGGAACGTCATATCGGTCCAGAGTGGGTCGTTGGAATTTTGGTTATTGACATTCCATACCGCCCAAATCCGGTCGATGTTGCAATGATGCATCATGAAGATCGGATCGAGCGCCGACCGGGCGCTCGCCATGATTCCGCCCACCAAGTTGTGCACGTTATTGTGTGGTGTTGCCTCGAGCGTGCCGGAATCGCCGCAGAATTCGCAGATAATCCAGGACTGGTCGAGGGAGTCCTGAACGTTGCCGGGCTCATTAGGCCGGCTCGTCCCGAAAGTCTCGAACGGCGTCTGGCCCAAGATCGTGGTAACGACATTTTGACCGACGATCTCGTCAGGGAGTGAGTTGGTTGGCGACATCGATCGAGACTTCGAACAGTGGATTGGGTTGGCCATTCCACGTTGGCTGACTGAAAGCCGCCGGCAACTGGCGATCGGCGGTCCAGTCCCAATAAGGCAGCGCGAAGTCGTCGTGCCCGGTCAGCTGCCGTACCGTCCGCTCGTACATGACCAGATATGCCCGGTGCCAGGGGAGAAAGTACCAGTTGCCATGCGGACACTTATTGAAACCGGCGGCGTTCCCGTGAATGGCGGCGAAGTTCGCCCAGCTGATCGCCTCGCTCGCCGACTTCTGCTTCAATTGCGCGACGCCGTCTCGCCAAGCCTGGACGATCGGGTCATTCAATTGCAGATCGCCGAGCGAGCGCCGCTGCGGCGGCTGCCCTTGCGCGAGCGCAACGACGCCTGGCACCTGCGTCGCAATGACGCCCGCCCCGATGGCGCACCCCTGAAGTAAGACATTTCGACGTGAAACCGTCATGGCATCCTCCCAACCTTTTACTTGTAATATTGGACTTCAAACGGATGCCGGATTTTGACTTATATCCGACGACAGGAATTTTTGACGAGCGGGCCGTTCCTGTCAAGGACGCAAGCGGACCCCGCTTGCGTGATTTTGCACTATGGCTAGGAAATGGCTACATGGAAACTCCACGCGTTCCGGCGGCGCTCGCCTCGCTGCGCAAGGCCGGCTTGAAATTCGACATCATGACGACATCGTTCTTCCTCGGCCGCTGGTCGATCAAGCCGGCGCCGAATTCGGGCATGCCCTCGTGGCAGGACCGGCTTTTTATCGCGCTGTCGCGGCAAGCGGCGAATGCGACCGACTTCTTCGCGATTCCCTCCGATCGCGTCGTCGAGCTCGGCGCCCAGGTGACGGTCTGATTTTTGCGGGCGCGGCGTCTAAGGAACGACCCCGGCACCCCTCGTCATGGCCGGGCTTGACCCGGCCATCCAAGCACAACAGTCTGATGCCCGGCTCAATCCCGGACTCGATCCGGGGACGGGCATGACGCGAGAGTCATGCGCGACGAGACTTGGTACGAGACGCCATCGAAATTGCGCTTTTGACAAAATCAACCCTCTCCAAACGGAAGGTTTTCGAGCTGCTCGCAGCAGGTTCCATATTGGGGTTATGCGACTTCGAAACGCCCGCATGTCCTGTGTGAAAAGGAGTATTTGTGCGACTGATCCGGCGTTCGCAACCATTCGGACCGGCCTTTCGCTCGCCCCCTCGCCGAGCTACGAAAAAGATGAATGATAATGATGAAGTCCTTCTAAAATTGTCCCTAGCGAAACAATACATTCACCATGCAAATTTTGCTGGAGCTCCTCGTCATGCAATTGCTGACGCCTATTCTGCCGTAGATTTGGTTCTTTCCGCTTTATTGTTGAATGATGGCATTAAGCCACCATTCAATCACAAACGGAAACTTGATCTTGTTCGCAAGGAATATCCGAACGTTTTTGCGTCAGAGCATGTAAAAGGTAGGAATTATAGTCGATTTTTACGCGGCGTAGATTGGGACAGCTTGGAACAATTTTACAAGGAGGGGCTAGATTCGCGATATGACACCTTCAGCATGAGGCCCATGTTGGCTTCAAATCGAGTTCACGAGGCACATTCGGCGTTCTCGGCCGCTGTCCGATTTCTCGCGAAGAAAGAAGGTCTTGATCCTCAAGAATTAGAGACGAGGATTTGTATATTAGCCTTTAGCTACGAGTTTTCTGAAGTGAGGCCGAAGTAGCTGGAGAAATGTGTGGTTCACCATTAGGCGTAAAACTGGGGCGACAACGAACTATTGCGCTCTCGACATTATGGCGGGCGATGAGCTTATACAATATATTTTGAAAGATGACAAATATATTGCGAACGAAGCCGCAAGTATTTATAGGAAATTTATAGAACTTGTTGATAAAATAGATGCAAAGCGTCTTGAAATTATTTCAGAAGGTAAATCCAGTAAGGACTGTAATCGAGATGAGCTTAATCAAGCACCTGATTTCATGCTTAGTATGAAAGTCCGTTACCACGGCGGTAGCATTGATGATATGGGCACCTGTTGGGGAAAAATATTGCGCAGGCTTTTCGATGATGGGAATAAAATGACGAGTAATAGCTCGTTTATCTTGTTGGGTATGATAGCGACCTTCGTAATAGTTAAAGGGGTAGGCTCAGTCTCTCATCGAGCCGGCATGGAAGGAGCAATCAGATGACTGATGATCGCAGCTCCAGCTACAATGTCTTTGATCGCTTTACGGTGCGGTGGCCAGAGGCTGGTGATCAGCTCCTGTCACCTGGTCGCGACTCATTTTTGGCAGAAGGCGCAGCGGAGCGTAGCTATCGCCTACTGCAAGGTTACAAGCGGGCCGGTGACATTCTGATTCAGACCGCGCTGGCCGAGCGTTACGAACGCGATAACCTCGTCTTTCCGGCCCTCTTTAACTACCGGCATTATATCAAGCTGGCGCTCAAGGCGCTTATCGAAGAACATGGTAATTTCGCAGGTGTTTCACTCGGCAAAAAAAGGCATAAATTGCCCGAGCTCTGGGAACTGTTCGTGAGGATCACAACGGCGTTCGGCAACGAGTGTTCGGATGCGGCAGCAACCACCGTCGCTACGTGCATAAACGAATTTGCCAATGTCGACGCCAACTCACAACGTTCCGCTATGCTCGGGATGGGAAGGGCGGCATGGCTGCCTTACCACGCGAAGGGCTTGACCTCGTGCAGTTGCACGACGTCATGAACGGGATAGAAAATTTCTTTAAGTGTTTCGACCTAGACTTCACTCATAAGGAAGAAATCGAGACTGAATTCACTTGGAATTTAGGGCTGATCGACCAGCGAGCATCGATCTAATCCTCGACCTGCCCCTTGGTGCAAAACTCAACATATACGCACCAAAATCAGGTCCTTGAAGGGCTTCCTTGTTGCACAATTCCGGCGCGAAAACATTCCGCCGTTTACGGCCCGGGTACTGTCAAAGGCTGGAAACGGACACGACCAAGCGGCACCGGCTCGGGCATCCGATGTGACAATCTCGATTTTGAGCGAATCTTACACCGGGGATGCCTTCCGGCCACGGGGTAAACCATCGAGGCAGCGGCGCCGCCCCAGTGCGAATTGTACCAAAAAATCGATCGATCTTACAAGTTGAAGAAGGGCCGCTGTCTTCGCCCTTGTAAGGTTTTTAGCCCCAATCGTACCAAAATGTTTCACGTGAAACATTTTGGTACGATTGGGACCGCCGGGAACGAGCCCCGGCTTGTGGGTTTGCGCGGATGGGCAAGTGCATCGAGCCCACGCTTTTGCTAGGCTGCGATCATGCTTAAGCGCCCTGCCACCACAACAACGCCGCCCCCGGAGCCCTTAGCCACGGGGCGCGGAGACCAACTCCATCCTGACGGCGGCGCCGAGCCAAAAATCTCGCCGATGATGGCGCAATACAGCGCGATCAAGGCGCAACATCCCGGTTCTCTCCTGTTCTACAGGATGGGCGATTTCTACGAACTGTTTTTCGAGGACGCGGCAATCGCCGCCCGCGCGCTCGGTATCGTTCTGACAAAGCGCGGCAAGCACGAGGGCAGCGATATTCCGATGTGCGGCGTGCCGGTCGAGCGGGCCGAGGATTATCTGAACCGGCTGATCGGCCAGGGCCACCGCGTCGCCGTCTGCGAACAGGTCGAGGACCCGGCCGAGGCCCGAAAGCGTGGCGCGAAATCCGTGGTCCGGCGCGAGGTGGTGCGTCTGGTGACGCCCGGCACGATTACCGAGGAGCTTTTGCTCGACCCCGTCCGGGCCAACAGCTTGCTCGCCATCGCGCGGGGAAGTGAGCCGGACTTAGCCTTCGGACTCGCGAGCGTTGACATCTCGACGGGCGCCTTCATCGTCGCCGAGGCCTCCGAGCCTTCCCTCGAAGCCGAGATTTCGCGCCTCGATCCGGCCGAAATCGTCGCTCCCGAAGCGCTTTGCACGCTTCCTTGCCTCGCCAGACTCGCGCGCGAGACGAAGCTGCCCGTGACCCCGCTTGGCTTTGAGGCGGGAGAGGGACAAAGTGCCGCGCGCCGCATCAAGGGCTACTTTGGGCTCGCCACTCTGGACGGATTGGGCACCCTTTCCAGCGCCGAAATCGCCGCCGCCGCCGCCGCGATTTTTTACATCGAGCGTACCCAATTCTCGGCCCGCCCCGCGTTGACCCTGCCGACGCGGCTCGCGCCCGGCGCGCGGATGGAAATCGATGCCGCGACGAGAGCCAATCTCGAACTCACGCGCACCTTGGCCGGCACCCGTGACGGGTCCTTGCTGGCAACCATCGACAAGACCGTCACGGCGCCGGGCAGCCGCTTGCTCGCCGAGCGCCTCGCGGCGCCTTTGACCGCTCCCAAGGACATCGCATGCCGCCTAGAGGCGATCGCGTTTTTTGTCGATGAACCGGGCTTGCGCAAGGACGTGCGGGCCTGCCTTCAAGCCGCGCCGGACATGACCCGCGCGTTATCGCGCCTTGCCCTTAATCGCGGCGGCCCGCGTGATCTCGCGGCGCTGTGCGGGGGGATCGAGGCCGCCCATGCCGTCGCGCGCTTGTTGGCCAAAACCGGCCACCTTCCGCAAGAGCTTGGCCAGGCGAGCGAGGCCGCCGCTGCAGTGGACCCCGCCCTCGCCACGTGCTTGCGCGGCGCGCTTGCCGAAACGCTACCCCTCAACCGGCGCGATGGTGGCTTTGTGCGCGCGGGGCACGACCCGGTCCTCGACGAGCTTCGAGCGCTGCGCGACGAAAGCCGGTGTGTGATCGCCGCGCTCCAGGCGCGTTATGCCGATTTGGCGGGAACAAAACAGCTAAAGCTCAAGCACAATCATTTTCTCGGCCATTTCATTGAGGTCCCGCAAGCGCAAGGCGCAATTCTGTTGAGGCCGCCGCATGATGCGATGTTCGTGCACCGCCAGACCATGGCGGGCGCGATGCGCTTTTCGACCAAGGAACTCGCCGAACTGGAGGTCAAGATTGCCTCAGCCGCCGAGGAGGCGCTCGCCCGCGAGCAGACGATTTTCGAGACGCTGGCCGCTCTTGTCCTCGGCAGCCAAGCCGCCCTCAGACGGCTCGCCGGCGCGCTCGCGGCAATCGATGTCGCCGCGGCTCTCGCCGAATTGGCGGAAGCCTCGGATTGGACAAGGCCGGCAGTCGATGGCTCGCTTGCCTTCGAGATCGACGGCGGCCGGCATCCGGTCGTCGAGGCGGCGCTGCGCGTGCAGGGCCAAGCCTTTGCCGGGAACGGCTGCGAGCTTTCAGGGTCCCCCGGCAAAGGCGGACGGATCGCGGTCGTGACCGGCCCGAACATGGCCGGCAAATCGACCTATTTGCGTCAGAACGCATTGATCGGCGTCCTCGCCCAGATGGGCTCCTTCGTGCCCGCGAAAAGCGCCCATATCGGCGTCATCGACAAGCTTTATTCGCGGGTCGGCGCGGCCGACGATCTCGCCCGCGGCCGTTCGACCTTCATGGTCGAAATGATCGAGACCGCCGCGATCCTCAACCAGGCCGGCGAACGCTCGCTCGTGATCCTCGACGAAATCGGCCGCGGCACCGCGACGTTCGACGGTCTTTCCATCGCCTGGGCGGTGATCGAGCATCTGCACGAGAAAAATCGGGCGCGGGCTTTGTTCGCCACCCATTTTCATGAATTGACGCGGCTTGCCGAAAATCTCGACCGGCTCGTCAACTTGACCGTGCGAGTAACCGATTGGAATGGCGAAGTGGTTTTCCTGCATGAGATCGTGCCCGGGGCCGCCGACCGTTCCTATGGCATCCAGGTCGCAAAACTCGCGGGCCTCCCCGCCGCGGCCATTTCCCGCGCGCGGGCGCTGCTGGCGGAGTTCGAGGCCGCCGAGCGGCTATCAAATGCGGACCGGCAGGCAGCCGATCTGCCGTTGTTCACGGCGGCGAGCCCGCCGCCCGCGCTGGCCCGCGACGTTCTCGGGCCAGCCCTCGACGCCATCGACCCCGACGAAATGTCGCCCCGCGCGGCGATGGAGGCGCTTTATCGGTTGAAGCAGCTTCGCGCCAAAGAGCGCTAGACTGGGTAGTGTCTCGGTTTGAATAAGTATTCGACGCCGGGAGTTGACCCAAAGCGGATGGAGTTTGGAGATGGGCGGCCGATCGCCGACCAAGTACACGCGTCCATTCCTCGTCCGCCACCTCGCCTCCGCGAACACTTGGTTGACTATCCAGACATTCTGTATAGTATTTCCAATACTGTAATCATTGGATATGATGGGAGGCGACCATGGGCACGAATGAGAACCATTATTGCATGTCCATGACCACAGAAAACCTCAGCGAGGAAGACAAGAAAAGGCTAGCTGGCCACAGGGCAGCGTTGTTGAATGGCGCGAAATGGAACATTGGCTCCGTCATCACTGTCAGGTTTCTTGATGGAAGGGAAGACTTGCAGAACCGCGTCAAAAAAGTAGCCGAAGAATGGACGGCTCCAGGAATGGCGAACCTGACGCTGGAATTCCGCAACAACGGGCCAACCGATATTCGGATCGCCTTCCAACAGGGGAACGGGTCTTGGTCTTATCTCGGCACGATGTGCCGGCAAATTCCCGAACCTCAGCCGACGATGAATTACGGCTGGCTTACGCCGACATCGCCTGACGAGGAACTGCGACGGGTTGTTATTCATGAATTTGGTCATGCTCTTGGCCTTATACATGAACATCAGAATCCCAGAGGTGGAATCCAGTGGAACAAGGATGCTGTGGTAAGCGACCTTTCAGGACCACCAAACAACTGGGATTTGGCGACTATTGAGAATAACATATTCAGAAAGTATCAGCCGGGCGAAGTGACGGCTACTCCCGTAGATTCGCTGTCGATCATGATGTATCCGATTCCCAGGGCATGGACACTAGACGGTTTCTCGGCCGAATTGAACACAGGTCTTTCGCAGAACGACAAGGACCTGATCAGATCGGTTTATCCGTAGTAACGGCGAGCAAATGCCCAAAGGGGACCATTACGCGATCGTCGTCGGCTTGACGCGTTATCCTGCATTGAGTGAACCGCCCGAGCCGACCGCCGACTTGAAAGGCCCGGAGAACGATGCCGACGCCGTGGCCGCATGGTTGACGTCGACGAGCGGCGGCGACTTGCCGTCCAACAACGGGAACGTCACGGTCATCAAATCCTCGGATTTTACGCAGGCCGCGGCGTCCGGTGATGCCAAGCCGACGCGTGATGAGATCGAAAAGGCCTTCACCAAACTCGACGACATTGCGCGCAAGAACAATGAAAAAGGCCTCGGAAACAAGGTCGGACGCCGCCTCTACATCTACATGGCGGGCCACGGCTTTTCTCCCAGGCGCAATCACGGCTGTCTTTTTGCCGCGAATGCGACGCCACGCTTCCCCTCTCATGTTTATCCCTCCAGCTGGCTCGAATGGTTTCAGGATGCAGCGTATTTCGACGAGTTCGTGCTGTGGATGGATTGCTGCATGAACCGCCAGACGACGCTGCCGCCTTCCGTCGCACCGGCGCAGCCGCTGGTTCGTCCGAGTCCGGCCGGACCCACGTTCATTGCATTCGCTGCGCAACGTCCGTTGAAAGCCGTAGAGCGGAAGTTCCCCGAGGATGACGACAAGGTTCACGGCGTATTTACATGGACCTTGCTCGAAGGGCTCCAAGGGGCTGCGGCCGACGGATACGGGATGGTGACGGGACGCAGTCTCGCGGATTGGCTGCGCAATGCGCAGAAGACGAGAATGGACAAACGCGATCTCGAGGATCGAGACGTGGCAGAAGAGCCAGAGGTCTCGCGCGAGGACAGCGGCATCGTTTTCGCTCGTGGCCTTCCCGCCAAGGCCTACGACGTCCGCCTTTCATTTCCGCTGTCCGCGAGAGGCCACCTCGCCCGCCTGTGGAGCGGCCGCCCTCTCCGGCCGGACAGCTTTCAGATCGACGGCGATATCAAGCAGTTACTGCTTCGACCTGGTCTGTACGTACTGGATGTGCCGGACGCGGGCCTGCGCCATGGCTTTGAGGTCACGGGCCCAAAAAGGGTGAATGTCTCCGTGTCCGGCGATCACGTAGCGGATCGATCATCGGATATTTTCCCTTTTGAGATAGACCCCGAAAATAGTGCCACCGAGATATTCATCGTCGACGAGCGGTTTGCACTTGTCGATCGCAATGCCGGAAGGCTGCATGCCCGGCTGCCGTTCGGAATATACAAGGTCAAGACGCGGCTCGACCGAATAGTGGACGAGCAGATCATCCTGCTCGATCGCGACACGATATCGATGCGTCCGAAGGCAATATCGATCGCAAGCCCGGCGCCTTTGCCGAATACGACGCTGATCCATGAATATCACGTCGGCGCTGCGGCAGAATCTGTGGCGACGATTTACGTCTCTGCAGGTACGGGAGCACGGCTCTCGATTATGACGCGCGCCTGGAGCGACACCGGTCAAACACATACTGACGTGCCGCCATGGACCGACGTTCGAGTTGTCAATGCACGGGGAAAGGTCGTCGCGGATCTGAGCCGGGATGGTGACCGTGAGTCTTATGGGGATCCATTTGCCGTTTGCTCCTTGTTGGTTGAGCCAGGCACGTATTTCCTTCGTCACCGGCTTGAGGGCGGGACCGAAGTCGAGCAGAGCCTGATTGTTCCCGCCAACTGGTTTCTCCAGGCTTACCTGTTGCGGTTGACCAACCCAGGCGGCGTCGGCTTCAAGCCGCGTCCGCGCCTGTCCTTCATTATGCACCGAAGCGATAGTGGGCCATCATTTTCGGACCAGATTCTGACAACGCTTGAGGCCGCGCGCGTCGCATTGGCGGACGAGCGCCGCATCCTCGGCGAGGATATGGAACGATTATTGCTGGTCAAGTTCGACAACCCGATCGCCGGAATCATCGGGGGTCATCTCCTGCTCATCGAACAGGAAAGGGACTCGAACCGCGACATCCAGGTCCTGAACGAAGTCGTGACCAACCTGAGACACCTGGTTGGGGACGATCATCCCGATGTGGAGGCGCTGTCGCTCCGATGTCCGGACACGCAGTTGCGTCGTGTCAAGCCGATCAAAACGCCACCGATGTTCCAGCGCAGTTGGACGCTCCTGTTTCAGGGCAGTCAGGGACGACCGTCCCTGTTGCCGCGCGCACTTTGGAACCGCGTACAGGCGCATTCGACATTGCCTCCCTACCTTATCTGGGCCGCAGACGAAGCGAGCAAAGAGGCCGCGCGCGACGCGGTTGTGAATGCGATGCTTGGTCTCGCGGGTTCGACACTTCAGATCGCTCTGCCGCTCGATGCTCCGATTGTGAGTGCCGCGACCCGCGTTGCACAGCATGTCGCATCGACGCCACACTTCAAGAAGTTGTCCAAGCAGATTCTCGACTTGACAGAGCAGAATGCCGTGCGCCTTCAAGTGCCACCATCAGCACTCAACGACATCAGCCAGGATGTCATCAAAAAACTGAAGGGCTGAAATACGAGCGAACAACGTCCCATTGCTTGGACGATAACAGCCGCGGGGTTGAGTCTCGGCACTCTGCTGATGGCCTCCTTCCAGCGCTTCCTGCGGCCGACGGATGGTGTCGTCCGCGATGTTCCCTCGAGCCTCGGGGCGCTTCCCCTCGGCTGCAGCCCCTCGGGCGACTTTTTGTTGCCGGTTGCCGATGAAGAGGCCTTTTGGATCGGATTGAGGTCAGAGGGCGCTGGCCGCCGGGTCGGACTGGACGTCGACGTAGTCGGACGTGGTCCTACCGACGCCCTGTCGGGCCGGCCATGGCGCGAAGACGCCGCTCAGTCCGTCAGCATTGCACACCGGTTAGTAATCGCCGGCATACGCCGCGCGGACGGCTCGTCATGGGTGTTCTCGCGATCAGCCGCGCCACCATCCCCCGTGTCTCGATCGGTTCGCCTCGTTTTGTTCAGCAATGGCAACGGCGTCGCCTCGTCCGTTGCCGTGGTCTTGACTGATTACGCGAGGTTCGGACGCCTGACAGCCACTTCACCTCCCTCTCCGCCTGATCCGGACGCCGGCTACAAAGGGTGGCGACTGCCCTAAACGGCAATGCAATCTATGAGCGGATTAATAGATGGATGCTGATCGCGCCCTTGGCGGCGCCAGACCAAGCAAAGGTCCCGTTGGCGCGCCTATTCGGCGTTGGGAGTTGCCTTCTTTGCCTTGGCGGCGGCCTTGGTTGCTTTCTTGGCGACCTCGCGCGCGGCCTTGGCGGCGGGCGTCTCCATCTTCTCGGCGATACGCGCCGACTTGCCGCGCCGGTCGCGCAGATAATAGAGCTTGGCTCGCCGGACCTTGCCGCGCCGCACCACCTTGATCGATTCGATATTCGGCGAAAGCACCGGGAAAACGCGCTCGACGCCCTCGCCATAGGAGATTTTGCGAACCGTGAAGCTCTCATTGATCCCGCCGCCATTGCGGGCGATGCAGACGCCTTCATAGGCCTGCACGCGGGTGCGCTCGCCTTCCGTCACCTTGACGTTCACGACGACAGTGTCGCCCGGCTGAAATGCCGGGATCGTCCTGCCGGCCGAGAGCTTGGCGGCCTGCTCGGCCTCGAGTTCCGCGATGATATTCATTGAGATTAAAACCTCGCCGTTTCGCCTGATCTCGCAGCGAGCGTTCCGGTGCGCTGTTTCGAAATCGCGGAAAGCAGCTCTACACGTGTGGCCTTGGCTTGTCGATCGTGGTGACGGAGTTCGCGGCGAAGGACGAGATCATTGGGAAGGCTCGGGTGGCGTGGTCCCTGCGGGAGGCTCGGGTGGCGTGGTCTCTGCGCTGGCTGGAGGTGCCGGCACCCGCTCGAACGTCGTCACTCCCTCGGTCGCCGAATCGATAAGATCAAAGCGGTTCGGGCTCGCTGGACTGATTGTCGTCGTGTATTTATTTCCGTTCATCAGTTGGACAGCCACTTTTCCCCCTTGCACGGCCACGTACTTGCCCGTTACCGGCGCCGGACCATTTGTTTCCGGAACAGTCGGCGCCGCGTTGTCTTCCGCAGGAATGGCGGGGACAGTCATGCTGACCGTCTTGTCGTCGCGAAAAACAAGGTGCTCCGGTCCGTGCGCGGACTTCCATTCCCCCACGATCTGGCTGTTCGCATTGGGCAGCGACTTTTGAAGCCTGGCGATGCTCATCCGGTTGAAGGCCATGATGCCCACGATGCCGCCAATCACGATCACAACATCGAGAACCTTTATCTTCGCGCGCTTTCCTGGTGGGGTCGGGCGCTTTCCTGGTAGGGTCGGCCGCGCCATTGTCACTTCCTCCCGGTAATCCATCATTTGGTGGAACAGGAGAAATCCCGATTGACCTGCATTTCTAGCTCCTCGGGACCGCTCCCTATCACCATATTGTCCCCGGCTTCAAGAAAGGCAAGTCGCGGTGCGCGATAGCGACGGTTCAAACCAGGGAGTTTGCAAATCCGAATTGCGAAACGTAAGCTTTGCCCGCACCATTACCTGCCGCCGGAGACCGCGAGATCGGCGAGGGCAGGGGACAAATCCGCCGGATTGAAAACCCGGCGTCGTCTAGGCCGAAAGTTGTAATTGATTGGCCGGCTTTGAGGCGTCGCCAAATTGACCAATGCCAATGGAAGCACCTGTCGGAGGAATGACCTTCCCGCGATTTTGTGGACACAGGATTGATAGGCTTGGCGCTCTGCTTGTTCGGAGGAAGGTCAATCGGGCAGGATGAGCATCTGTGATGGAAGTCAAGGATGATTTGGCTGCCAAGGCCGGTCCTCTCGAAGGAGCGTGTTGGCGAGAACGACGAGCTTGCGCATGACCGCGGTGAGGGCGACCTTTGGCTTTTTACCGGCGGCGATGAGACGGCTGTAGAACAGTTTGAGCGCTGGGTTGAAGCGGGCCGCGGAGACGGCGGCCATGTACAAGGCTTTGCGCACATCAGCGCGTCCACCTCTGATGTGACGCGGGCCATTGTGTTCACCACTGTCGCGGGCGACCGGCGCGAGGCCCGCGATCATGGCGGCTTGCTTGGCCGACAAGGCGCCGATCTCGTGCAATCCGACGATCAGTGCGATCGCGGCGACAGGTCCGACACCGGGAATCGAGGTGAGAACATCAAGACGCCTGGCGAGGACGGGATCGCCGGCGATCAGGCGCTTGATCTCGATATCGAGGTTGGCGATCGCTATCTTGACGGCCTTGAGCTGGCGTTTGAGCTCCAGGATCAGCCGCTTGGCCTTGCTCGTGCCGAGGCGGTTGAGAATGGCGGTCCGCGCGGTGACGGCGGCATCGCGGCCATGCACGAGTTCCTGCAGGATCTCGACGAGGCCGGACGGCGGCGGGGTGATGCCGGGGCCGAGGCTCTCGCCCAGGATCGCGAGCATGCGCGCGTCGACGGTATCGGTCTTGGCCAGGGCGCCGATGGCCTCGGCAAACAGACGCGAACGCAACGGATTGACGACCGCGACCGCAAAGCCCCCGGCGCTGAGATTGCGGTGAGCCTCGCGGTGAAACTTGCCTGTCGCCTCCATGACGACAAGCACGACTTGATAGGCGGCCAGCGATTTTTTCAATCGCTTGAGGCCGGCCGGATCATTGCCGACGGTGAGCTTTTGGCCAATCGGATGGACAAAGACGTCAAGCCTAGCTTTACAGACGTCGATTTCGGCGTAGACTTGCGTTGCCGCGCTTCGTTCTGGCGAACCCTTGCCTTGCATGCGGGACTTGCTCCCCTTCATCTGTTCAGGACAGGCGCGAAGGGCGGACGGATCAAGCTCATCCACGGTGCCAAGCCTAGGGCTGCACGATCCCGCCCGCCTGACCGTTGGGGGGTGGCCACCCCCCGACGGTCAGCCCGAAATCTAATCAGATTCGGGATCAGCGATCATGCAAGGGCATCGTCCTGCCCAAATAGCCATCCTCCCGAATCGTCGGTGAAATTATCCTCGAAAATCACCTTGCCGGTCTGGCCGTCGCAGGCGAACACCACTGGTACGAACAACGCAAGGGCCGCGGCCCCGAAAAGAATGCGCAACATAATCTTCCTGCGGTATCGCTGGTTGAAAAACCCCGGCAAACTTTGCACTTTGGACAAGACAAGCGTTTGATCTGGCATTCCGTAAAATGCTGGTCTCGGCAACATCATACCCGTCTTCGATGCCGCCGCAAGCCTCAAGCGTCGCGGGCGGTGTGCGCTCTACGCTGGTTTTTGTGGTAAGAACCTGCTGCAAAAAACTTTTACAGAACCTAAGCTCTCATGCTGAGGAGAGTCCGAAGGACCCGTCTCGAAGCACGAGGGCGCCTTGGGACCCGCGCGCGGCGGCACCGTGCGAGACGCCCAGTTCGTGGGCTCCTCATCCTTCGAGACGGCCTTTCAGGCCTCCTCAGGATGAGGGGGGCTTTTGAAACGGTCTCTAAGCGTCTACCTTGCTTGTTGGACCGGCGCGTAACAGGCTAAGCCATGACCCCCAGAGACAAAGCGATCATACGTTACCTCAAAAGCCGCCAAGGCATCATCGGCATTAGTCTCGGCTTGACGGTATGCGGCATCGTTTTCATTATTCTAACGGACCGCTATGAGCTCAGCTGGTTCGTTGCCGCCGCCCTATTGCCTTGGATCGAGTATTGGCTTCGGCGCAACAAAAAATGACCCGCGCGCGAAACAAACCCGCAAAATCGTGGCGGTTCCTTATACATCTTTCTGCCGGTAGCCGAGCCTATCGTTCAGCTCCTCGATAAGCCGCGCCGCCGCTTCCGGAATCGCCGTGCCTGGGGGGAAAATCGCCGCCACCCCGGCCTCGTGCAGCACGTCGAAATCTTGCGGCGGAATGACGCCGCCCACGACAATCATGATGTTCGCACCACCTTCGCGCAAAAGCGCCGCGCGCAGTTGCGGCACGAAAGTCAGATGCCCGGCGGCAAGCGACGAAACACCAACGATGTGGACATTTTTTTCAATTGCTTGCCGCGCGGCTTCCCCGGGCGTCGCGAACAGCGGGCCGATTTCGACATCGAAGCCAAAGTCGGCGAACGCTGAGGCGATGACTTTCTGGCCACGATCATGCCCGTCCTGGCCGATTTTCGCTACAAGGATGCGCGGACGCCGCCCTTCGTTTTCGACGAACGCCTCGACCAAACCCTTGCCGCGCATGATGGCCTGTGAGGTGGCGCCCGATTCCCTCGCATAGACGCCGGAAACCGCAGTGTTCCCCGCGCGATGGCGGCCAAACACTTTTTCGAGCGCGAAGGATATTTCGCCAACCGTCGCCTTGGCCCGCACGGCCTCGACCGCGAGCTCAAGGAGATTTGCGTTGGTCCCCGCGCGTTCCGTCAGGGCATCAAGCGCGCGCTGCACTTGTCGGGGGTCCCGCTCGGCTCTCAAAGCTTCGAGCTTGGCGATCTGCCGCGCGCGAACGGCGGCCGTATCGACTTTCAAAATCTGAATATCTTCCTCGATCTCGGGTTTGAATTTGTTAACCCCAACTACCGCTTCGATCCCGCTGTCGATGCGCGCCTGAGTCTTGGTGGCCGCTTCCTCGATGCGGAGTTTCGGGATGCCCGTTTCGATGGCCTTCGCCATGCCGCCGATCGCTTCGATCTCCTCGATATGAGCAAGAGCCCTGCTGGCGAGGGCGGCGGTGAGCCTTTCGACGTAGTAGGAGCCGCCCCACGGATCTATGATGCGCGTCGTGCCGCTTTCCTGTTGTAGGAAAAGCTGGGTGTTGCGCGCGATGCGGGCCGAGAAATCGCTTGGCAACGCCAACGCCTCGTCGAGCGCGTTGGTGTGCAAGGATTGGGTTTGGCCTTGCGTCGCCGCCATCGCCTCGATTTGCGTGCGCACGATATTGTTAAATACATCCGACGCGGCGAGCGACCAGCCGGATGTTTGCGTGTGCATGCGCAGGACGAGGGATTTTTCGTTAGCCGGATGAAAGCCTTGCATGAGCTTCGCCCAGACGAGGCGGGCGGCGCGCAGCTTCGCCACCTCCATGAAAAAATTCATCGAAACGCCGAAGAAAAACGACAGCCTCGGCGCGAAGCGATCGATCTTAAGACCGCCCGCAAGTCCGGCGCGGACATATTCGAGCCCGTCGGCCAGCGTGTAGCCAAGTTCGAGATCGGCGGTCGCGCCAGCTTCTTGCATGTGATAGCCGGAGATTGAGATCGAGTTGAATTTCGTCATGCGCCGCGCCGTAAAAGCAAGTATGTCGGAAACGATCCGCAGCGACGGCTTTGGCGGATAGATGTACGTGTTGCGCACCATGAATTCCTTGAGAATATCGTTCTGAATCGTCCCGGCGAGCTTGGCGGGCGGCACGCCTTGCTCCTCGGCCGCCACGATATAGAGAGCGAGCACCGGCAAAACCGCGCCGCTCATCGTCATCGACACAGAAATCTCGTCGAGTGGTATCCCCGAAAAAAGCGTCCGCATGTCGTAAATCGAATCGATCGCGACGCCGGCCATTCCGACGTCCGCGGCAACGCGCGGATGATCCGAATCATAGCCACGATGTGTCGGAAGGTCGAAAGCGACCGAAAGCCCCTTTTGCCCGGCGGCGAGATTGCGGCGGTAGAAGGCATTCGAACTCCTCGGCGCTCGAGTAGCCCGCATATTGCCGGATGGTCCAAGGCCGCTCGACATACATGGCGGGGTAGGGGCCGCGCACATAGGGTGCGATGCCGGGGAAACTATCGAGGCAATCGAGCCCGGCAATGTCGCTTGCGCGGTAGACCGGCGCGACGCCGATGCCTTCCAGCGTCAGCCAGGGCCGCGCGTGGATTTCCTCTAATCGGACCCGCGCCGGGGCAAACGGCAACTTGGAAAAATCTGGAACGCGGCTCATGGGGCAGCCTTCCGGGCGCCAAGCATACCCCTGATTGTAGTTTGGCCCGCGTGAAAGAACCATCGTTCTCGCCAAAGCCGCGCGGCTTTGCCGGTCAGCCTTGCCGGGTGGCCCGCCACGAACCGGCGCACAGCATGGTCGGCGACGACCAAGTGCCCGAGCCTGCGCCCCTTGCGACCTTTCCAGTAACCGTGGCGATATGGCCGAAACGCTCGAACGCCAAGGCCACGATGCCGCGCCGGCTGATCGTGCCGGAGGCTTCCATTAGCGTATCCCCCGCCGAGCTGACGCGCCCGCGGGATACGGCAATCAGCCAATGGTAGTCCCTGTTGCAACTTCCTTGCCGCGTGACAATATCGACAGCGTAGATGCCGTCGTGATTTTGCCGCACCGTGACCCCGCCTTGCGCATGCGCCGCGCTGATTGCCGCAGCGCCCATGAGCACGGCGGCGAAGAGACTTGCATATCCTGCCGGCGTCATTGGTCACCCCTCTGTCATGACTATTTATTATTATTATACCCCGGCTCATTGAAGAGCCGGGAGAAATTTCTTGCGGTTTCCGATTGGGCGGATTCTGTTGCGCGCATGATTCAGTCTGGCTTTCTCAGCGAAGAAGATCGCAAGGCGCTTACCGCGATCGCACGCGACGGGTGTTCGCCTTGCCGGGTAACGCGGCGAGCGAATGCCTTGGTGCTTTTGGACGAAGGGTGGAGCTGTCAGCAAGTCGCCCATGCGCTGCTCCTTGACGACGACACGATCCGCGGCTGGCGCAAGCTTTTCGAACAACGCGGGATCGCGGGCATCACAAGCTTCGATATGGGTGGGAGCGCCAGCTATCTGACCGCCAGGCAAGAAGACGATTTGAAAGCGTGGGCCAGCACGACACTGCCACGCTCGACACGCGGAGTCGGCGCCTGGATCGAGAAGGAATTCGGCCTCGTATATGAAAGCCGCTCGGGACTGATCGCGCTTCTGCATCGTCTGGGTCTCGAATACCACAAGCCGGATGCAATCCCACGCAAGCTTGACGAAGAGAAGCAAAAGGCGTTCATCGAGAGCTACGATAATCTCTTGAATTCCTTGGCGGACAACGAAGCCGTGGTGTTCGCGGATGCGGTGCATCCAACCCATGCCGCGCGGCCCGCCGGCTGCTGGGCGCCGCGCCAAGAGAAGCTCGCGATCGAACAAACGAGCGGGCGGCAGCGCATCAACATTCACGGCGCGATCGATCTGGAGACCGGCCAAACCCAGATGATTGAGGCCCTGACCGTCGCCGCCGCCGCGACGATCCGTCTCTTGGAATCGATCGAGGCGCTCTATCCGATGCTCGTGCTCATCCATGTCTTTCTCGACAATGCGCGCTATCATCACCCCCCGGATCACAGTCCGGGGGTGGTGCGGGAATGGCTCGCCAGGCCGGGGTGCCGGATCAAAGTGCATTTCATCCCACCCTATTGCCCGCACTTGAACCCGATCGAGCGGTTATGGGCGGTCATGCACAAGAACGTCACCCACAACAAATGCTACGCCACATGCGGACAATTCGCGGACGCCACGCTCGATTTCTTGCGCGGCAAGGTCCCCAAGAACTGGAAGTGCTTCCGCAACTCCATCACCGATAATTTTCGCGTCATCAGCCCAAGCATTTTCGGATTGTGACGTGAACGGAGTATACCTATTATTATGTTCTAACTTGGCTGTTTCTTAAGTGTGATGGCCATGTTGCACAATAGCCAGAGCATCGCGGTGAGTGCAAATCAATTCGTTATCCCTAACCTCTCGCAAAACCGTTGCCGCCTCTTCTGGCTCGTTGTTAAAATCTGGAACGCGGCTCATGCGGCAGCCTTCCGGGCGAAGGGCACGCCCCAGTATATTGCTCGGTACGGGCTGATACCAACCGCCCTAAATCCTGACCTGTGCCCAATCTCTTGTTCCCATTGAGGTAATGACCTCGGATTTGGCCATCAGGGCATTCCAGGCGTCGCAACACGCGGCGAGGATGGCCTCATAGGTGTCAAAGACGCGGTGGCTGAGGAAAGTTGCTGCGCAGATACTCCCCTATGTCCTGAGCCTGTCGAAGGGTCTGTCGAGTTCAGCTCCGGCGCGTAGGGTGGAAGTGGCAGGAGCACGATATTTTGTGGCACGACGAGACGCGGCGAATCGTGCCAGCCGGCGCCGTCGAGGAGCAAAAGGGCGATGGCACTGACCCTGACGCATTGGCTAATTTCTGTAACCAGGACCTTCGGTTCGGCCAGATGTTTGTTCATGGCCTCGATGCTGACTGTCGGCATGACGAGGGCGGCGCCGGTGCCGCGCGCCGGGCAGTCTTCGACAAGCTCAGACGGCACCGAACAGGTAGGCCCAGGTGAACCGCCGGTCGCGCTTGATCCGCGGACGCGGGCCGCGCTTGGCCCAGATGCGGGTCAGCGTGCCTTGCTGGCCGACGCGGGCTTCATCCTGAAACCAGATTTCGACCGGCCGGCAAGCTCCCGCGGGATTGCGGCGCGCGCCAGCCCGGCGAAGTTTTTTTAAAAGCCGCCGGTGCCTCAAGGTCGCTTTGCGGGTGCACGGGACGCCCCGACAGGTGCTGAAATTCAGCTTCTTCAGCAACTTGCCGACGCTGCGCTCATGCAGGTGAACATCGAATTTGGCGGCGATGCGGTCGGCCAAGTCGGCACAGCGCCAGCGTACCACGCCATCCGTCTTGAGGTTAGGGCCGTCTTCCACCCACTTCGCACTTCGCGCCGCTGGGCCTCGGCAAGACCAGGCTGACGCCCAGGCCGGGGCCGGTCCGCGAGCCCGGCCAAGCCATCCGTGTTGTAGCGAATAACCCAGTCGCGCAGCGTCTGCTGGTCCATGCCACCGGCCTGCGCCGCCAACCGCCGCGAATGCCCATCCAGTACCATCGCAATGGCCGTCCTTCGACGGGCTCAGGAGCTGCCGGGCCTGCTTGGCGTCCGCCGTCCGCGCCGCGTCTGCCCGC
>CAWHTC010000003.1:0-1170000 GCA_963832175.1 uncultured Alphaproteobacteria bacterium | reverse complement strand
CATGTTCAGACAGAATTGCACGTGTCCCGCCCTACTCGAGGCCCAAGCAATTCGAAATCCGTACGGGGCTGTCACCCGCTAAGGCCCGACTTTCCAATCGGTTCCGGTTGAAATTGCAAGAGCACTGGCCTGGTCCGCGTTCGCTCGCCACTACTAACGGAGTTCCGTTGATGTCCTTTCCTCTGGGTACTTAGATGTTTCAGTTCCCCAGGTTAGCTTTTGTTCCCTATAGATTCGGAAACAAATACCTTCGTTTGATATCTGCAAGTCCGAACCCTGGAACATTGGTGCAACTTGGGTTGCAAAAATCGTCCAGAATTCAGAATTACAGATATCGAAGGTGGGTTGCCCCATTCGGAAATTCACGGATCAATGCTTGTTCGCGGCTCCCCATGACTTATCGCAGCGTACCACGTCCTTCATCGCCTCTCAGCGCCAAGGCATCCACCGGATACCCTTAAGACACTTGATCGCTCTCATTATCGATGCCCACCACTCGGCGGCGGAAGGCTTGCCCTCCGTTCTGGAAGGAAAGCCATAGGGCTCGATCATAAAAGACCAGTTTGCTTCAAATACACCCGAGGACGTTGCGGTCATGCTACGCCCACTGACTGAAGCGCTTGCCCGGCGAAATGAACGTCGGAGCAATCGGATGTATTTCCTCTTTACGATGACAGAAAACCCGCGTTCCGTGCTCAAAGGAAAGACCCATGCGCGCGAAAGCGAAACCTTGTTTTAGGACGATGCCACGGAACAACCAAGGGTTGTAATGAGCCAAGGGTTGCAATGAGCAACGGGTTGTCGGCTGCCGTCTGGTGGAGCCAGACGGGATCGAACCGACGACCTCGTGCTTGCAAAGCACGCGCTCTCCCAACTGAGCTATGGCCCCGTTCCAGGAGGTAAGCCAAAAGGTCAAATCCGCGAATTCGCACTGTTGAGCCGGTCATTGGAGGCCAAAATGGTGGGCCTGGGAAGACTTGAACTTCCGACCTCACGCTTATCAAGCGCGCGCTCTAACCAACTGAGCTACAAGCCCCAAGCTCAAGCAAGCCCTTGCGCCAAACCCGCGCGCGCCGCCTGAGCCACTCCGCGGCGGAAGGCGCCCGCGCCACCCGGGACTTTCGCCCAACCGCAGGCAAGACCGCGCGGGCTCGTCCAGGAAGAAAGAGAAACGAAGGCGGCGAAGTCCCGCATGTCCGGCCATACCGGCCGGTTGTTCCAAGCGATCCGATAGGCGGCAAACATAAACTGGCAAGTCCGGTATACGGAGCTGCCAAATAACGCCTGCCGGCCTGAAGGATCATCCTTAGAAAGGAGGTGATCCAGCCGCAGGTTCCCCTACGGCTACCTTGTTACGACTTCACCCCAGTCGCTGACCCTACCGTGGTCGCCTGCCTCCTTGCGGTTAGCAAAACGCCTTCGGGTAGAACCAACTCCCATGGTGTGACGGGCGGTGTGTACAAGGCCCGGGAACGTATTCACCGTAGCGTTCTGATCTACGATTACTAGCGATTCCACCTTCATGCACTCGAGTTGCAGAGTGCAATCCGAACTGAGACGGCTTTTTGAGATTTGCTCGGGGTCGCCCCTCAGCATCCCATTGTCACCGCCATTGTAGCACGTGTGTAGCCCAGCCCGTAAGGGCCATGAGGACTTGACGTCATCCCCACCTTCCTCTCGGCTTATCACCGGCAGTCCCCCTAGAGTGCCCAACTGAATGATGGCAACTAAGGGCGAGGGTTGCGCTCGTTGCGGGACTTAACCCAACATCTCACGACACGAGCTGACGACAGCCATGCAGCACCTGTGTTCTCGCCAGCCGAACTGAAGGAAACCGTCTCCGGTCCCCATACGAGACATGTCAAGAGCTGGTAAGGTTCTTCGCGTTGCTTCGAATTAAACCACATGCTCCACCGCTTGTGCGGGCCCCCGTCAATTCCTTTGAGTTTTAATCTTGCGACCGTACTCCCCAGGCGGGATGCTTAACGCGTTAACTGCGCCACTAAACAGCAAGCTGTCTAACGGCTAGCATCCATCGTTTACGGCGTGGACTACCAGGGTATCTAATCCTGTTTGCTCCCCACGCTTTCGCACCTCAGCGTCAGTACCGGGCCAGTGAGCCGCCTTCGCCACTGGTGTTCTTGCGAATATCTACGAATTTCACCTCTACACTCGCAGTTCCACTCACCTCTCCCGGACTCGATATCCCCAGTATCAAAGGCAGTTCCGAGGTTGAGCCTCGGGATTTCACCCCTGACTTAAAGATCCGCCTACGTGCGCTTTACGCCCAGTAATTCCGAACAACGCTAGCCCCCTTCGTATTACCGCGGCTGCTGGCACGAAGTTAGCCGGGGCTTATTCTCCCGGTACCGTCATTATCTTCCCGGGTAAAAGAGCTTTACAACCCTAAGGCCTTCATCACTCACGCGGCATGGCTGGATCAGGCTTTCGCCCATTGTCCAATATTCCCCACTGCTGCCTCCCGTAGGAGTTTGGGCCGTGTCTCAGTCCCAATGTGGCTGATCATCCTCTCAGACCAGCTACTGATCGTCGCCTTGGTGAGCCATTACCTCACCAACAAGCTAATCAGACGCGGGCCAATCCTCCGGCGATAAATCTTTCTCCAAGGTCGATTAAAACCTCGGACTTATCCGGTATTAGCTCAAGTTTCCCTGAGTTATTCCGAACCGAGGGGTATGTTCCCACGCGTTACTCACCCGTCTGCCACTCCGTATCGCTACGGCGTTCGACTTGCATGTGTTAGGCCTGCCGCCAGCGTTCGTTCTGAGCCAGGATCAAACTCTCAAGTTGAATGAGAATTTGGTACCGGCTGGTCACTATCTCTATGACGAGTCCCAAGCACACCGGCCTGCGAACCATAGGTTCGCAAACTTGGTGAACTTAAGTTACGTGACCGCCAGAGTATCTCATCGACCGCAAACACTATATGGATATATAATGGATACGGTCCGCAAGGACTCCGCCGTCCACGTTTCTCTTTCTTCCTATTTAATTGTCAAACAGCAAAGCCTAGTAAAACATAATAATCTGATTAACCAGATAGAGTCTGATTAACCCGGCAACGCGCTTGCGCCCGGCACCGAAACGCCCTCTCCCCGGCTTTTTTAACCGGGTGGTTTTTAGCCCGAGGAACTCGAGAGAAACGATCCACGGCAGCCGCCCAAGGCAGCGTTGGAGACGCTGCCCAGCTTATAGGTCGACCCCGCTCCCACTGTCAACCTGCGTTTTCAAAAAACTTCCAAAAAGCTCCGCCACGGCTGGCCAGTTGTGGCGAATTTATCTACCTATCCAGTCACTTACTCCTGTTCCTTTCGTCCCTCAACCATTCGGCCGGGCGGAAATACGGTCTTTTGGACAAGCCCGCGCATGGTGAAAGTCGTCGCTTCGGTGGCGAGATATCATTGCAAAATTGGAAAAGGCAAGGGGCCGACCCAAAAACAACAAAAATAAAAAAACAAGATCGCGGGTCGCAAGCCTGACCTTTACCTCACGCGCGAGCTGCACGGCTCCGACCCCGCCGTTCGTCATGCGGCATAAAAGCGGCGCACGGCACAGATCTAGCTAGATACGCGGCCTTCCTCGCTGAGCGGCTTCGACCTTGCAGCAAACCGGCACAGAGCACAGATCTTTCGCGCGTCAAGCCGCTTTCCGGTACCGATGCCCGGAACGGTGCCACGCTCAGCGTCACCTATGTTTTGGGGGACCGAGGCGACAGCGGGCTTGGCGAACATTAAAAGACTTTTTTGCCGTCGCGATGAACTAGACGGCCACGGCGACGTTAAACGCTCTTAAGGAGAACGACTAATGACTCCTTCACATTGTCTCGTTGTGGACTATCAAGACCGGCAGCCGGACTATCCGCCCCTCTTCCAATTCACGTTCATGCGATTGACGCGGCGATCGATTTTGCCGAAAAAGATGGCAAAGTCGGCCGCCCGCGAAAGTATTGGTGCAAAAGTATTGGTGCAAGAGGACGGAAGGATGTTGTGAACCATTTGGACTTATGGACGTGACCCGTACCCTAGCACGCCGGGCAATCCGCCAAATAAGCGAGCCCAACGGGACATATCGGTTGCCCCCGTCTCAGATACCGCCACGTGCCAATTCGTCGGCGTCGCCATTGTTGGGCCATAGGACACCACTACACACCGCGTCGAGTTATGCGGACGCCGTGTAGCTGTTGCCGGTGGTTTATGCGACGACCCGGTCTGGCGGGCGCTCCTGTCAAGAAGCCGGCGACTGCACGTAGCACCTTGGTGGTCCGCCAGACCATCCAGGCGAGCGAGTTTCCGGATGCATCGAATTCGGTATCGCCACCTTTCCCAGAGTTGGCCAAAAGGAATAGATCTAGAATCGGATTAAGTCTCCAAGAACTGAAGCGACCGCAGCGGAGGATTACCAATGTCGCGAACTGCTAAAGCCAAGGCGCAGCCCGTTTCCGAACGCCCTATCGCGGCCCTCTCCCCACGAAGCCGGGACCCGGCCCCGGCTGGCCGAATCAGTGGCGCTTCGGAGCAAGGTTCCTTGGACATGCAGGCGCTATTGGATGCTTTGCAGGGCGTGCGAATTGGAAATTTCTCCGTCCGCCTGCCGCATGCCGAAGCCGGCATTGCCGGAAAAATCGCGGATGTTTTTAACGAGATCGTCGCGGCGAATGAGCACATGGCCCGGCAACTCGAAACGATGGGCCAAGTGGTTGGCCGCGACGGCAACACCCGCAAACGCGTTAAGTTTCCGCTATCCGTTGGCGCCTGGGGGGACATGGAGGCATCCATCAATGCCCTGGTCGACGACCTCCTGTGGCCGACAAACACGTTGACCCGCGCGATTGCCGCTGTCGCACGCGGGGATCTTTTGCACACCGTTCCGCTTGAGGTCTATGGCCGGCCGCTGAAAGGCGAGTTCCTGCGGTCGGCGACGCTTGTCAACACCATGATCAAACAACTCAGCGTGTTCACTTCGGAAGTGACGCGCGTTGCCCGCGAAGTCGGCTCCGACGGCAAACTTGGCGGACAAGCCCAAGTGCGGGAGGTCAGCGGCGTTTGGAAAGATCTGACCGAGAGCGTCAATTCGATGGCGAACAATCTGACGGCACAGGTGCGCAATATTGCCGACGTCACGATCGCTGTCGCCAATGGCGACCTATCCAAAAAGATTACCGTCGATGTCCGCGGCGAGATTCTGCTGCTCAAGGAAGCCATTAACACCATGGTGGATCAGCTCCGTTCGTTCGCGTCGGAGGTGACTCGCGTCGCGCGTGAAGTGGGTACGGAGGGCAAGCTCGGCGGCCAAGCTCTCGTGCCGGGTGTCGCCGGGACGTGGAAAGATCTGACCGACTCGGTCAATGCGATGTGCGGCAACCTCACCGACCAGGTCCGCAATATCGCGCATGTGACAACGGCGGTCGCCCGCGGTGATCTTTCGCGTAAGATTACCGTCGATGTCCGCGGCGAGATCTTGGAACTCAAGGATACGATCAATACGATGGTCGACCAACTCAACGGCTTTGCCTCCGAAGTGACGCGGGTCGCTCGCGAGGTCGGCACGGAGGGGCGCCTCGGAGGCCAGGCTCAGGTTCCGGGAGTGGCGGGCACCTGGAAGGATCTGACTGACAGCGTGAACTCCATGGCCGGCAACTTGACTGGCCAGGTGCGCAACATTGCCGAGGTCGCGACGGCAATCGCGCGCGGCGATCTCTCAAAGAAGATCACCGTCTCGGTGAGCGGCGAGATCCTTCAGCTCAAAGACACCGTCAACACGATGGTCGATCAACTTAACGCGTTTGCGAGCGAAGTTACTCGTGTCGCCCGCGAGGTGGGCACGGATGGGCACCTCGGTGGCCAGGCCAACGTGCTCGGTGTCGCCGGCACTTGGAAGGATCTGACCGAGGGCGTCAATTCGATGGCGAGCAATTTGACGGCGCAGGTACGAAATATCGCCGAGGTTTCTACCGCGATCGCCAGTGGCGACCTTTCCAAAAAAATCACCGTCAATGTCAGCGGCGAAATTCTGCAGCTCAAGGACACCATCAACACGATGGTGGACCAGCTGAACGCCTTCGCTGGAGAAGTCACCCGTGTCGCGCGCGAGGTCGGAACCGAGGGTAAACTTGGCGGGCAGGCGGAAGTGAAGGGCGTCGCCGGTACCTGGAAAGACTTGACCGACAGCGTCAACTCGATGGCGAGCAATCTGACCGGACAAGTCCGCAATATCGCCGACGTCGCCACCGCGGTGGCTCGCGGCGATCTTTCCAAAAAAATCACGGTGAATGTCAGCGGGGAAATTCTCCAACTGAAAGAGACCATCAATACGATGGTCGATCAATTGAACGCGTTCGCCGGCGAGGTTACGCGCGTGGCGCGCGAGGTCGGAACCGAAGGCCGGCTGGGCGGTCAGGCCCAGGTGTCGGGCGTGGCTGGCACTTGGAAAGACTTGACCGATAGCGTGAATTCCATGGCCGGGAATTTAACTGGCCAAGTCCGGAATATCGCGGAAGTCGCGACCGCGATCGCGGATGGCGATCTTTCGCGAAAGATCACCGTCGATGTGCGCGGCGAGATCCTTCAGTTGAAGGAAACGCTGAACACCATGGTCGATCAGCTCAATCGCTTCGCCGGCGAGGTGACGCGCGTCGCGCGCGAGGTGGGAACCGACGGGCGACTCGGCGGCCAGGCTAATGTGCCGGGCGTCGCCGGCACATGGAAGGACTTGACCGACAACGTCAATTTCATGGCGAGCAACCTGACCGGACAGGTCCGCAACATCGCCGAGGTGACCACGGCGGTCGCCCGCGGCGATCTGTCGCGCAAGATCACCGTCGATGTGAAGGGTGAAATCCTCGAGCTGAAAAACACCATCAACACAATGGTCGATCAGCTGAATGCCTTCGCCGGCGAGGTAACGCGCGTCGCCCGCGAGGTCGGCACGGAGGGCAAGCTCGGCGGACAGGCGACCGTTCCAGGTGTCGCGGGAACCTGGAAGGACCTGACCGACAACGTCAACTTCATGGCTAGCAATCTGACCGGACAAGTCCGCAACATCGCCGAAGTCGCCACGGCGATCGCGAACGGCGACCTATCGAAGAAGATCACGGTCGACGTTCGCGGCGAAATTCTCCAGCTCAAGGAAACCCTCAATACGATGGTCGAGCAACTGCGTTCCTTTGCCGCCGAGGTCACGCGGGTCGCTCGCGAAGTTGGCACCGATGGCCGCCTTGGCGGCCAGGCCGTCGTGCCTGGCGTGGACGGAACCTGGAAGGATTTGACCGACAACGTCAACCTTCTCGCGGCCAATTTGACGATGCAGGTCCGCAATATAGCGGAGGTGACGACGGCGGTCGCCCGCGGCGACCTTTCGCGCAAGATTACCGTCGATGTGAAAGGCGAGATCCTCGAATTGAAAAACACCATCAACACGATGGTGGATCAGCTCAACGCTTTTGCCGGCGAGGTAACGCGCGTTGCGCGTGAGGTTGGCACCGAAGGCAGGCTCGGCGGTCAGGCGACAGTCTCCGGTGTCGCCGGAACGTGGAAAGATTTGACCGACACCGTGAACATCATGGCGGCGAATTTGACCGAGCAGGTCCGCGGGATAGTCAAGGTCGTGACCGCGGTCGCCATGGGCGACCTCAAACAAAACCTCACGGTCATATCCAAGGGCGAGGTGGCCGCGCTTGCCGATACGATCAACAACATGACCGGCACGCTCGCCACGTTCGCGGAGCAAGTCACCACGGTCGCCCGGGAAGTGGGCGTGGAAGGCCGTCTCGGCGGCCAGGCGAATGTGCCAGGCGCGGCAGGCACGTGGAAGGATTTGACCGGCAATGTGAATCTGCTTGCGGCGAATCTCACGACTCAAGTGCGTGCGATCGCCGAAGTTGCGACCGCTGTCACCGAAGGCGATCTGACCCGGTCCATTCAGGTTAACGCGCGCGGCGAAGTAGCAGAGCTCAAGGACAACATCAATACGATGATCGGCAATTTGCGGCTAACGACGGACCAAAACACCGAGCAAGATTGGCTCAAGACAAACCTCGCGCGGTTTACCAATATGCTGCAAGGCCAGCGCGATCTCGCCACGGTGGGTCGCATGCTGTTGACCGAACTCGCATCTTTGATCAATGCCCAAAACGGGGTCATCTACCTTTTGGATGCTGAGCAGGGGCCGGACCTTAAACTCCTTTCCGCCTATGCCGATGACCGTGCTGAGGGTCACGTGAAGTACATCCGGATCGGCGAAGGTCTAATCGGGCAATGCGCGGCCGATGCCAAGCGGCTGCTGATTACTGACATCCCTCCGAACGTTGTGCCTATCCGCTCCGGCCTTTTCAAGATTACACCGAAAAACGTCATTGTGCTTCCCGTGCTGTTCGAGGGGCAGGTCAAAGCGATTATCGAAATTGGATCAGTGAGCGCGTTCACGGACCTGCAAGTGTCGTTTCTCGATCAACTCACGGCGACTATCGGCATCGTGCTGAACAGTATCGAGGCCACGATGCAAACCGAGGGCCTGCTGAAGCAATCGCAGGAGCTGGCCGCCGAATTGCAGATAAGGCAAAAGGAACTTCAGCAGACCAATGAACAGCTTGAACAGAAGGCTCAGCAACTCGCCGAACGCAATGTGGAAGTCGAACGTAAGAACCAGGAGATCGAACAGGCTCGCGGCGCGGTTGAAGAGAAGGCCACCGAATTGGCGCTGGCGTCGAAATATAAATCCGACTTTCTGGCCAACATGTCGCATGAACTGCGGACTCCGCTAAATAGCATTCTCATTCTCGGGCAGCAGCTTAGTGACAATCCCGACGGCAACCTGACGGCAAAGCAGGTGGAATTCGCGCGCACGGTCCATAGCGCGGGAACGGACCTTTTGAATCTCATCAGTGACATTCTGGACCTTTCGAAAGTCGAATCCGGCATGATGTTGGTCGACGCGGAGAATGTCTTGTTCACCGACCTCAGGGACATGGTGGTCCGCACCTTCCGCCACGAAGCCGAAAGCCGGAATCTCACCTTCGATGTGGTGATGGATCCGCGCTCGAGCGCGGCATCACAACCGACTCCAAACGCCTCCAGCAGGTGCTGAAGAATCTTCTGTCAAATGCCTTCAAGTTCACGGAAACAGGCGGCGTACGCCTTACAATTTCGGCGGCGCGCGGCGGCTGGAGCGCCGGCTACCCGGCCTTGGAGCACGCGCGTTCGGTCGTAGGCTTCGAGGTCTCTGACACTGGAATCGGTATTCTGCCCGAGAAGCAAAAAAGTATTTTCGAGGCGTTTCAACAGGCGGATGCCAGCACTAGCCGGAAATACGGCGGGACCGGCTTGGGCCTTGCGATCAGCCGTGAGCTGGCAACACTCCTCGACGGCGAAATTCAGCTGCAGAGCACGCCCGGAGGAGGCAGCGTCTTCACGCTCTATTTGCCGCTGGAATATGCCGGCCCCACGGCAACGCGGCGATCGGTACCGATGGCGCCTCCAATGCGGAGCATTCCCATGGCGGAGCGCCCGCAGGCGCAGGTCCTGGACGACCGCGCTAACCTTCAACCCGACGATGCAGTCTTGCTAATTGTAGAGGATGACACATCCTATGCGAATTTTCTGGTCGATTTGGCGCATGACTTACAGTTCAAGGTTCTCGTAGCGGATCACGGAGCCGGTGCGCTCGCGCTTGCTCGCGACTACCGGCTGAGCGCCATATCGCTCGACGTGTTCCTTCCCGACATGCTCGGTTGGAGCGTCCTCAGTCAGCTAAAGCGGAATCCGTCGACACGGCACATTCCGATTCAAATCCTGACTGCTGACGATGGGGTCCGCCACGGCCTGGCCAGGGGAGCCTTTTCCTTTGTTACCAAGCCTGCAAGCAAGGAGCGCATGACGTCGGCGCTGACAAGGATCAAGGAATTCATCAGCACTCGGCGCAAGCGCCTGTTGATCCTTGAGGACAACGCCTCGGAAAGCCTGAGCATTGCGCAGCTGCTTGGCCATGATGACCTCGACATCATCGCGGCCGAGACAGGTGCCGGTGCTTTTGCCATCCTCCGCGAGCAAACAGTGGATTGCATCGTCCTCGACCTGCGGCTCCCTGACATGTCCGGATTCGACTTTTTGGAACGGATCGCAAATGATGCGGCGTTGCCCGATATTCCGGTCGTTGTATTCACGGGACGTGAACTGTCGCCAGAAGAGGACGCAAAGTTGCGCACAATGGCGCGTAGCGTGGTCGTAAAAGGCGTCGAATTGCCCGAACGGCTGCTCGATGAGACCGCGCTTTTTCTCCACCGGGACGTGACCAGTCTCCCAGCGGAAAAACAGCGCATGCTTGAGCGGTTGCACGACTCGGATGAAGGCTTGGCCGGAAAAACCGTTCTTCTTGTCGATGACGACGCGCGCAATATCTTTGCTCTAAGCAGCGTTCTCGAACGCCGCGCAATGCGCGTGCTGACGGCCACAACCGGCAGCGAGGCGATTGAATTGCTCGATGCAAACCCGGGCGCGGCCATTGTCTTGACGGATATCATGATGCCCGGGATGGACGGATATGAGACGATCCGGCTGATCCGCAGCAATCCGCTTTTCGGCCGCTTGCCAATCGTCGCCTTGACTGCCAAGGCCATGAAGGGCGACCGTGAAAAATGTCTCGAAGCCGGCGCATCCGATTACCTCGCCAAGCCCGTCAACACGGAACAGCTTTTGACGACTCTACGGCTATGGCTTCACCGGTAGGCGGGAGTATCATGACCAAGGATCCGATTAACATTCTGCTTGTCGACGATCAGCCTGCGAAGCTCCTCAGTTACGAGGCGACATTGCAAAGCCTCGGAGAAAATTTGATCAAAGCCGGGTCCGCCAGAGAGGCGCTCGAGCATCTTCTCAAAGAGGACATCGCTATCGTTCTCAGCGATGTCTGCATGCCTGAGCTCGACGGTTTTGAACTCGCTCGGATGATCCGCAATCATCCTCGCTTTCAGCACACCGCAATCATTTTTGTCTCCGCCGTTGCGCTCACCGACCCCGACCGTGTCAAAGGGTACAGCTACGGGGCGGTTGACTACCTGCCGGTGCCAATCGTTCCCGAGCTTCTGGTGGCCAAGGTACGGGTATTTGCCGACCTCTTCCGGAAGACCCGACAGCTCGAACTCCTCAATGCGGAGCTGGAGCGCCGCGTCGAGGAGAGAACCGCCGAGCTGACGCGTGCTAATGCCGAACTGGAACGGCGCGTCGAAGCCGGGGCATCGTACCTGGCCAAATCTGTCAACACGGACAGCTCTTGACGACTTTACGGCTATGGCTTCACCGGTAGGCGGCGGGAATCATGACCAAGGATCCGATTAACATTCTGCTTGTCGACGATCAGCCTGCGAAGCTTCTAAGCTACGAGGCGATATTGCAAGACCTCGGAGAAAATTTGATCAAAGCCGGGTCCGCCCGGGAGGCCCTCGAGCAGCTTCTCAAGAAGGACATCGCTATTGTTCTCAGCGACGTCTGCATGCCTGAGCTCGACGGGTTTGAACTCGCGGCGATGATCCGCGATCATCCTCGCTTTCGGCGGACCGCAATCATTTTTGTCTCCGCCGTCGCGCTGACCGACCCCGATCGTATCAAAGGGTACAGCTACGGGGCGGTTGACTATCTGCTTGTGCCGGTTGTCCCAGAACTACTTCGGGCCAAGGTACGGGTATTTGCTGACCTGTTCCGAAAGACCCGGCAGCTCGAAGTCCTTAATGCGGAGCTGGAGCGCCGCGTCGAGGAGAGGACCGCCGAGCTGACGCGGGCAAATGCCGAACTGGAACGGCGCGTCGAACAACGGACCCGCGAGCGCGAAACCGCGTGGGCCCAGGTGCAGCAGATGCAGAAGCTCGAAAGCCTAGGCCAGCTCACTGGGGGCATCGCACATGATTTCAATAATTTGCTGCTGGTCATTTCGGGAAACCTCGAGATTCTCTCGCGGCGCCTGCCCGATGACCCAGATATCAAGTCTCGGCTTGCTCGCGCCGCCGACGCCGCCGATCGGGGCAAAACCCTGACCGCGAGGCTGCTTGCCTTCGCGCGGCGCCAGGACCTTAAGCCGGAGGCCGTGGATGTTCCCAAGCTCATCACTGGCATGACCGATATGTTGCGGCGCTCGCTTGGACCCGCGATCGAGATTGCCGTGGAATTCGAGGACGGCCTTCCCGCGATCCGCACCGACGCCAACCAGCTTGAACTCGCGCTTCTGAATGTTGGGTTGAACGCACGCGATGCGATGCCGGCCGGAGGCCGCTTCCAACTTGCCGTCCGGCGCGAAAATGTAAAGGCCGGAAGCGTCCGGAATCTTAACGCAGGCGAGCATGTCCGTATCGCTTTAACGGACACGGGCAGCGGTATGGATGAGGCGACGCTCCGACGAGCCTCCGAACCATTTTTTACCACCAAGGAGTTGGGCAAGGGCACGGGATTGGGTCTCTCGATGGTCTATGGCCTTGCCGCGCAATCTCAGGGCGCCTTGTGTGTAGCTAGCCAAGTTGGTGTTGGGACAACGGTCGAGCTTTATTTCCCCGTTGCGGAACCCGGCGCCGCGGAGCCCCCGCGTCCGGCATCGTTGGATAGTACTGTCCCTTCGCGGTCATGCAACGTTCTTCTCGTCGAGGACGATCCTATGGTTGCGGACACCACTGCGTCCATGCTGCAGTGCCTTGGCCATCAAGTCCTTGTGGCGCCTTCCGGGACAGAGGCGCTTAATATCCTCCAGAGGGAATCAACAATCGATCTCGTGATAACCGACCACGCGATGCCCCATATGACCGGCAGCGAACTCGCCGATCAAATCCGCGGCATCCGCCCGAACCTGCCAATCATCCTTGCGACTGGTTATGCCGAGCTTCCAAGCCCCAAAGAATCCGAGCTGCCACGGCTTTGCAAACCGTATTGCCTAGAGGATTTAATCTCGCTCATGGACGACGTGTTGAGTTGGCAAAACGGGAAGCCATCGTCCTAAAAAAGTTTCTAGCGACCGGCAGGATGAGCGCAATCCCACAAGCCGGGGCGCGTTTCCGGCGGTTTGGATCGTACCAAAATGTTTCACGTGAAACATTTTGGTACGATTTGGGCCAAAAACCTTACAAGGCCTAAGACAGCAGCCCACCTTCGATCATGTAAGATCGATCAATTTTTTGGTGCAATTCCAGGAGGGCGGCGGCGCCGTCTCGATGGTTCGGCCCGTTGCCAGAAGGTAGCCCCAGTGTAAGTTTCGCTCGAATCAACTGGCCCTACAACGACAAAATAATTTTGCACCGGAATTATGCACCAAGAAAGCCCCGTAATATCAATGGCCTAATTTTGGTGCAGAATTAAGGATTTTTGCACGAAGGAGTCGGCTCTGGGGGGAAGCTGTCGTTCGCTGGTCGCCCCGAATGGCATTGTTGCGCCAAGCTATGCCCTCCGCAGGCTACCTAAGGTCTTCAGCTCGATGTCATCGAGCGGCGTCTGCTCGCTCCGTGTCAGTTCGACGAGTTTTTCCATCATCACACAAACCCCATTCGTTCGGCATCCGCAAGCATCTCGCCGCAGATGATGTTGGGGCGACGCGGCGCGAACATGTGCTCGATAGCATTGCGCCAGATCAGACCGTTCAGGTTGCCCGGACCTTGCCGCAAGGGATAGTATTGAGCGTCAGGTTCGCCATGACGGTTGTCCATGATCAGGATGCGCGTCGGGCTCAGTGGGAAAGTGACAGTGGTCTCCGGATTCTTGAGCCCTCGGAATTTGAGCGAGGGATGCACGATCATCACCGGACTGTCCGAGGTGATGAAAACCGGTTCCTCCGAGAAGACTATGGCCCGGCGCATCTTCAGTAGCATCTCCGCTAGCCAGCCAGAGGTACTGACGTGCTCGCCCCACGCCCTCTTCAGATCGTCCTCGCTGGCGTCGCGATAGGCCGGCCAGTCGTTGGGATCGACCGGGTGGACCACTCCGTTGATCGCGATGGTGCCAGGCAGTGCAGGACCTGACGAAATCAGGTCCACGAGCTGGCGATGAATGTTCTTCGTTTGCTCGAACTGGAGAGGATTGCGCAGGTAGGTCGTAGCCACCAAGAGCGCCAGCATCTTCCGCAGCGGCTTCCAGCTCAGGTCCGGAAAATCGGTGCAGACGGCCTTCCAAATCGATGTGCCGAACCACGTCTCCAAATCAGCAAGTTTTTTCTCTAGCCAATCGTCGCGGCGGCCATCCGGCCCTTTGGGGGCGTAGAGATGGAACTTCACCGCCACCTTCTCGATAGGCTTCAGTTCGGGTTCACCCTCGTTCTTGCTGAACCGCCAGATTTTCTGGCGCGTATCGGGGTCGGCGGCAAACGTCCTCAGATATGATTGCGACACCCAGTGACAGCGTTTGGTCGTCTGCTTTGGCTCTGACACTCTTGCCCCACTAATTGATGTCGAAGGCGACCAAAGAATTATAGCGCAACTCGCCGTCGAATTGCATAAGCCCCAATATGGAAACCGCTGCCGGCTTATCGAAAACCGCCCACTTCGAGAGGGCTTTTTTTGCCGAAAACGTATCGGTTACCGCACAGCCGCATTGTCCACCTTAGCGCCTACTCTTCCCCGCACTGGCCGCCGCGCGCGGCCGCGCCATCCAAACCGTCGCCGATCATTTGGGCGGGATGGCGCCTTCATATCCTTCATAGGTGATCCGGTACAAGGCGCCGGCGAAATCGTCGGAGACGATGAGCGAGCCGTTGGGGAGTTGCGCCACATCCACCGGACGCCCTTTGTAGGCGCCGTTGGCGTTTAGCCAGCCCTCGGCGAAAACTTCCGCTTTGTCGCCCGTGCCGCCGGGCATGAGCGAGGCAAACATCACACGCGCGCCGACGGGTGCAGTTCGATTCCACGACCCGTGCTGGGCGAAAAAAATCCCACCCCTGTATTTCGCCGGAAAGTTTGTGCCCGCATAAAATGTCATGCCGAGATCGGCGGCGTGGGCGGGGGTTTCGATTTCGGGAAACACGAGGCCTTCCGGCGGTGTCTCGTTTTTATATTCCTCGGTGCGGGTGTGGCCGCCGCCATACCAGGGAAAGCCGAAGTCGAGTCCCGCCGTCGGCGCGCGGTTAACTTCCTCCGGCGGAATGTCGTCGCCCATTCGATCGACCTGATTGTCGGTGAACCACAAGGTCCCGTCTTTCGGATTGAAATCCATGCCCACCGAATTACGAATCCCGCGTGCGAAAACTTCGCGGCCGGTGCCGTCGAGGTTCAATCTGATGATGCCGCCGATTCCCCATTCGTTAAACTCGCCCATCTTTATTTTCGGCGGCACGTTGTAAGGTTGCCCCAAGGCGATGTAGAGCTTGCCGTCGGGGCCAACGCGGCAGACCCGCAAGTTATGACCGGTGCCCTCCCCGGCCGGAATGACTTTGCCTTGCGCGACGATGGCCTTCGCCCTGATGGAAGGGTCTTGGTAGGCCTCCTCGGCGCGGGGAAAAGCTAGAATCCGATTGAGTTCGGCGACATAGAGAATTTCGTCCTTGCCGAAGCAGACTCCGTTTGGCAGCTTCATCGTCATCGCGGACGCGAATTCCGAGACGTTGCCAGCGGCCCCTGAGCTCGCGTCGATGCTCACCGCATAAACCTTCGTTCCCGCTGTGCCAACGAAAATCGCCATGCCTTGCGGTCCAACCGCCATGTGGCGCGCGCCGGGCACCCGCGCGTAAAGGCTGATCCTGAACCCGGGGGGGAGCTTGATCGTTTCGAGAGTATTTTTGATTGTCTCGGCTTGCGGGCCAGTTTGGGTTACGTGAACAAGCGCGCTACGTGCAGCGTCCTGACCCCGGGCGGGGGCGGACAACGCCAACAAACAAAACGCGATTCCGGTCAATCTTATATTCATGTTACAGGTAGCATCTCGACCCCTAGGAATGAACGGATGGTTGCCCGCGCGGCGCGAGTGCGGCAAACAGCGCGTTATCCTCGTCCTCGGCAACATTAGGCGTCGTCAGCAAGGCTTCACCATAAAAGATCGAATTCGCTCCGGCAACCATGCAAAGTATTTGCGCCTCGCGGTTCAAAACGGAGCGGCCGGCGGAAAGACGGACTCTTGCAGCTGGGAGAACGATCCGCGCGGCGGCGATCATCCGCACGAAATCGATTGCGTCGATTGTTTCCCTTTGCCCGAGCGGGGTGCCCGCGACCGGAACCAGCGCATTGATCGGCACGCTTTCGGGATGCGGATCGAACCCGGCCAAGATTTGCAGCATGGAAGCCCGATCTCTGACGGCCTCTCCCATTCCTATGATGCCGCCGCAGCACATTTGCAGCCCGGCGGCGCGGACGGCCCGCAAGGTTGCAAGCCTGTCCTCATAGGTTCGCGTCGTCACAATGCGTTCGTAGAATTCGGGACTCGTGTCGAGATTGTGATTATAGGCCGTCAGCCCCGCCAGTTTCAGCCGCTCTGCCTGTTTCGTGGTCAACATGCCGAGCGTCACGCAAGCCTCCATCTCGAGCACGCGAACGCCGCGCACCATATCGAGCACCGCGTCGAACGCCTCTCCGTCGCGCACATTCCGCCATGCGGCGCCCATGCAAAAACGATCGGCTCCGGCGGCCTTGGCGCGCGCCGCGAGCGCAAGCACGGCCTCCGTTTCCATCATATCGACTTTGCCGAGGTGAACCTCGCGATGATGCGCGGATTGCGGACAATAGGCGCAATCCTCGGGGCAACCGCCGGTCTTGATGCTGAGGAGGCTCGCCTTTTGGACATCGCCGACATCGTGAAAATGCCGGTGAACGCGGTTCGCCTGTGCGATCAGATCGAGCAGCGGCAAATCGTGAATCGCGGCAATCTCGTCCGTAGTCCAATCGTGCCGGAGGAACGGGCCGGGTTCTGGATGTGTCATATTGTTGTTTCCGAAGGTCCGAAAAAACGCTGGAAATTATGGTTTTCGCCGACACCACGCCCAGCATCCGATTCATGAACCCTGGCCCGGCTTTTTGCAATCGACTCATGTTCATCGGCTGGATTCCTTTGGCCGGTTTATACCTGCTCCCAACGACCGTGGAGATAACTCTTGGCATGAAAAGCGCCGTCACCGCTGCGTCACGGACCATTGCGTGACCGGCAGGGCCGGACGCCAGGCATGAAAGGAACCGAGAGGTTCCGCGCGGGCGATTTCAATGCGCAGAAGTTCACCGCCCTGCGCCTTGCACCGGCGGATTAGCTCCGCCTCGGCCTCTAGCGTCACCGCGTTGACGACAAGCCGGCCGCCGGGGGGCAGCGCGGCATAGGCCGCGTCTAGGAGACTTGCGTCGCTTGCGCCGCCGCCTGCGAAAATCGCCTGTGGCTGCGGCAGATTCGCAAACGCCTCCGGCGCCTTGCCGGTGACAATCTCGATGTGGGGGACGCCAAGGCGTGCCGCATTGCGCCTGATCAGGCTTGCGCGGTCGCCCCGCATCTCGATGGCGATCGCGCGATTCGCGTGGTCGCTGAGCAGCCATTCGATCGCGATCGACCCGGACCCCGCACCGACATCCCACAAAAGCTCGCCGCGCCTTGGCGCCAGCGACGATAGCGTAACGGCGCGGACCTCCCGCTTGGTGAGCTGGCCGTCGGTTTCGAACCAGGAATCAGCAAGACCACTTGCAACGGCGAGAATGCGCGAGTGCGCCGTCGCGGCAATTTCGAGCGCGACGATGTTCAAGGGATCGATCCCCTCCATGCTGAATGCTCCAGCCGTGCTCGCACGCACGCCCTCCCGTTGGCCTCCCATAGCCTCCATCACGGTGATCCGCGATTGGCCGAGGCCTCTCTGGCAAAGGAGTTTTGCAAGGCGCGCCGGCGTCGTCTCGTCCCATGACAGGCAAAGGATTTTCGCGTGCGGTTGCAGCGCCGGAATAATCCGCTCGAATTCGCGTCCATGTAGCGACATGAGGCAACAGTCCTGCAGGCTCCAGTTGAGCCTTGCCGCCGCGAGGCTGAAAGCCGAAGGCGCCGGAAAGCACTGCATTTCTTGCGGCCCAAAATGGGTGCTGAGCAAGGTTCCAACGCCATAAAAAAAAGGATCGCCCGACGCGAGGACGCAGACGGGCGAACCTCGCCGGGCAAGAATTTCCGGGATCGCATTGGCAAGCGGCGAAGGCCAGGTTATGCTTTCGGCCGAAAGAGGGCCTGCAATCGCGAGGTGCCGGGCGCCCCCCACGACCAAATGGGCTTGCGAGAGCAGCCTCCGCGCGGCAGGAGAAAGAGCCTCGATGCCGTCTTCCCCGATGCCAATCAGCGACAACCATTTTTCGTGAGAAGGGGCAGTCATGGCGGCGAGAGCAAGAGTTTGGGAAACGGGCGATGCGGGTTCTCGTGCTTGGCGGGACTTTTGAGGCGAGCAAGCTCGCGGACCTTCTTGCGGGGCAAAGCGGCATTTCGCCCATGTTGTCGTTTGCTGGCCGCACCAAGGCGCTCCGCCCGCCCCAAATTCCCTATCGGATCGGCGGTTTTGGCGGCGTGGATGGACTTGAAGCCTATCTCGAAGCCAAGCGCATCGATGTCCTCGTCGACGCCACCCATCCTTTCGCCGAGCAAATGTCGCGCCATGCGGCGATCGCGGCGGCGCGGGCGAAAATTCTGCTCGTCATTTTGTCGCGCCCGGCGTGGGTTGCGCAGCCGGGCGATCATTGGATTGATGCCGCCGATATGGCCGCTGCCGCCGCCGCGCTGGGGCGTGAACCGAAGCGCGTTTTTCTGACGATCGGGCGGCTGCAAATCGAGGCCTTCGCGGCGGCGGCGCAGCATTTCTATCTTATTCGCACAATTGAGCCGCTCACGATTTCGCCGAGTCTGCCGCGCCATCGCGTAATCCTTGGGCGCGGCCCCTTCGCGTTTGAAGCGGAGGAAAAGCTTTTGCGCGAGGAATTGATCGATGTGGTCGTGACCAAAAACAGCGGCGGCGAGGCGGCGTTCGCCAAACTCCGCGCGGCCCGTCATCTGGGGCTGCCGGTTATCATGGTCGCCCGGCCGCGACAAGCGTTGGGTGCGGTCTTGCACGATCCGGCCGAAGTCATGGCCTTTTTCCTGCGTCATTGCTCAACCTTGACGCTGCGCGGCGTATAGACGAACGGCGTGCCGCCGCCGCGGGGAATGATACGGGTTTCGCTGGAGCCGACGATGATCAGCGTGCTCATGCCGGCGAGACCAGGGTTGGCGCCGGCCAGCGTCTCGATAAATATATGTTCATCCTGTCGCCCGACCGCGCGGGCAAAAACAACCGGCGTCGAAGCGGCCTTGAGGCCACGCAGCAGCGCGAAAGCATCATGGATGCGGCCGGTGCGCGCGGTCGAGGCTGGATTATAAAGGGCGATCACGAAATCGGCGGTTGCCGCCGCTATGAGCCGCTTTTCCACCAAGGCCCAGGGCTTGAGATTGTCCGACAATGAAATCGCGCAGAAGTCGTGTCCCAAGGGCGCGCCGGTCCGCGCCGCCGCCGCCTGCATCGCCGGGATTCCGGGACTAACCGCGACGTCGATGTCGCGCCAGCCAGGATCGCCCTCTTCAATTGCCTCGAAAACGGCCGCCGCCATCGCGAATACGCCCGGATCGCCGCCGGAGACGAGGGCGACATGGCGCCCATCCCAGGCCAAGCGCAACGCATGGCGCGCGCGCTCCATTTCGACCCTATTGCCGGTTTGGTGTCGCGTCTGCCCTGGTTTGGGAGGGAGCCGTTCGAGATAGGGCGCGTAGCCAACAAGATCGGTTGCATTCGCGATGAGGTGCGAGGCTTCGGGCGTGATCCATCCGTCGCCACCGGGGCCTAGTCCGACAATCCGCAATCTCCCCGGCGCACTCATGGGCGCCTGCCTTGGCCGGGAATGAGAATGGAGGAAAAATAGGGCGCATGATCGTCGGTCTTGACGGCAAGCGGAACGATAGTTTCGGTTTCGCCGGTGCCATGTTCGACGTAGATTGCTGTCGAGAGGCGTCCTGATTCGACGATCGCCGCGCGGATTTTCGCCAGATTGGCGCCGATCTTGATGATGACCACCGCATCGGCTGCGCCGAGATGACGGACCAATGCCGCGTGCCCGAGCGTGCCCGGTAGAACGCTCAAGACGTCGTCGCCCCAGGCCATCGGCGCCTTTGCCGCGCTCCAGCACCCCGACATGCCGGTGACGCCGGGGACTATCTCGACGCAGAAACGATCTTTCAACCGGACATAAAGATGCATGAAGGACCCATAGAAAAGCGGGTCGCCCTCGCAGACGAGAGCGACATCGCGGCCGGCCAGAAGGTGCGCCGCGATAGCACCCTCCGCCGTTGTGTAGAAGGCGCGCAGTTCTTGCGTATAGGCTGGGTCGCAAAAATGGGTTTCCGTCGTCAACGGATAGAGCAACGGCAATTGGAGGCAGGTATCGCCCACCCAGCGATCGAGGATGGCGCGGGCTTTTCCGCGTGAGCCTTTCTTGGCGAAATACGCGGCGACTGGAACGGCGGCGATGATCTTCGTGGCCTTGATCGTCACAAGATCGGGATCGCCGGGGCCCAGGCCAACGCCAAAGAGGTGGCCGTTCGATGAGGAAAATCCGCTCATTCGGCTTCGCTCGCGATCGCATTCAAGGCGGCGGCGGCCATGGCGCTGCCTCCCTTGCGTCCCTTAAGGGTAATGAAAGGCACGCGGGCATCGGCGATCAGCGCCCCTTTCGATTCCGCCGCGCCGACAAAGCCGACCGGCATTCCGACAATGCAGGCAGGCCGCGCAAAAGTGTCGTCGAGCATGTCGAGAAGATGAAACAAGGCGGTAGGCGCATTGCCGATGGCGACGATCGCGCCATCGAGCCTTTCGCGCCAAAATTCGAGCGCGGCGGCGCTGCGCGTGGTACCGAGTTTTTGCGCGAGCGATGCGACGGCTGGGTCGTCAAGCTTGCAGATCACCTCGTTGCCGCGCGGCAGACGTGCCGCGATAATACCTCGCGCGAGCATTTTGGAATCACACAGGATAGGCGCCCCCTGCCGGAGCGCTTGCCGCGCATGTGCGACGGCCGCATGCGAAAATACGAGACCGGCGGCGATCTCCACCATTCCGCAGGCGTGAATTATCCGCACCGCGACAAGTTCTTCATCACGAGAGAAGCGGGCAAGATCGGCTTCGGCGCGGATCGTCGCGAAGGAGCGGCGGTAGATTTCCGTCCCATCGCGCAGGTAGTTGAAGCGGCTCGATGCTTCGCTCATTGCCTCGCCAGCTCGCTCCGCCGCGCGGCATTCCGCGCCATCGTGTCCAGTATTTCGCGCACCGCCGCCAGGTCGAGGCCTTTCGCATCGTTCGCACCGGCATCAAATGCGGTCGCATCCACGACAAGATCGTAGCGTCCCGCATGAGCGATGAGGGTGACGGACGTCGCCGCTTGCCGCGTGCAGCCCTTGGCGCAGCCAGAGACATGCAGCGCGACGCCGGTTTTGCAGATCCTCCGTGCGAAAAACATCAAGGACAAGGCGTCGGAGCGGGTATCGGTGGTGCCGTGCTCGCACGTGGATGCCCCGCCGCACGCCGCTATCGCCAAGCGCGCATCCTCGGGATCGACGATGAAACCATGCGTAGCGAAAAAAGCGCGGATGGCATCGGCTCCCTTTGCATGTACGAAAGGCAAGATCAGCGCGCGCCACGGCGTGAGCCTGATCTCGCCAGTCCCGAAAATCTCGGCGCCGCGCGCCGCCGCGTCGAGCATGTTTGCGTCAAGACGCCCGAAAGCCGCGCCAACCCCGAAGCAGTAACTTTCGTTGAAGCGCAGCAATCCAACCGGACAAGGCTCCTCGATAGCGCCGCTCTTTCGGGGTGGACCGGGGCGTAGTCCGGCAAGCCCGGCAATCGCGCCGGCGCCGCAACTCTCTATAAGGCCGCGCATCCGGCGCGGCGGTTCAGCCACTTGCGCACCGAGTTCGCAGAAATGCCCGGGCGAGGCGCGAGGCAATACCGGGGATCTCGTCTCCCCCGCAGAATCCCAGAAATATTGCCTCATTGGCGTGTCCTCCGATCCCGATCGCGAAAGGCTGTTTGCCTCCGGTCCAATCGAAACGGACGTCGGCGGGGACAGGGCCAAGCGAAAGGCCACTTCCGTCGTCGATCAGAAAGCCGAACTTTCCCGGCAATGCGTGTAAATCCTTATTGGCGGCGAGCGCGGCTTCAAGCGCCTTGGCGGCGCTGGACACATCATCTCGCCCATCAAGGCTGGCGAGCGGGCTGACCAGAACGTTGCGAACCGCTTCGGCCGCCGCGTTCTCATCGATCAGGCCAAGCTCACCGAGCGTTTCGATCAGCAAGGGCAGGCTCTCGCCGCGCACACCGCGCATTTGCAGATTGGCGCGCGCGGAAAGATCGAAAAGCCCATTGCCATGGGCGCGTCCGGCTTGCGCGAGCGTGCGCAGCGTCGCGGCGCTCACAACGCCACCGCTGACGCGCAGCCGCACGAGAAGCCCGTCCTTGGCTTGCGTCGGCCGCCGCGCGCCGGGACACCAGCCTTTGCGCAATACGATCTCGCAGGTCATCCGGGCGCCTCCTCTATCGTGGCGAGGCAGGCGTGGGTCGAGTTGCGGCGGCTCTGCCAGAAGTCCCTGGAGAGCGCCTCCTCGAAGCGCTTGGCGATGGCGCGCGCGACGTTCGGATTGGTATCGATGAGAAAATCCCGCACGGAAGGCGTGCCAAGGGTCGCCTCGAACAGAAGTTCGAAATGCTGGCTCGATACTGCATCGCTCAACACCGCAAGAGCATAGAGACGGTCGATCGTCCCGGCAATTTCGGTGGCGCCGCGATGGCCGTGACGCATCTGCCCGGCGATCCAGCGCGGATTGCTCGCGCGGGCCCGCACGACCCGGGCGACTTCTTGCGCCAACGTGCGCACTTTGATGGCGCCGGGGCGCGCCGTCTCGACATGATAGACGGGCGCATCGTTGCCGAGCATTTGCGCGGCGGCCGCAAAGCCACCTTCATGATCGACAATGGCGTCGGCGTCGAGAATGTCCTGCTCGTCCTGGTCCTGAACATGAATGAGCGCGTCGGCGGTCGCGACACGCTCGGCGAACGCCGTGGTCGCGACGCCTTCGCCTTGCGCGCCGCTATAGGCATGCGAGGCTGTGGCGAGATAGCGCGCGCCAAGGTCATGCCGGGTGAGCGCGGGATCGTCATCGATCCCCCGCGTGAGCTCGACCCCATAGGCACCGGGCGCCGCGCCAAATACCCGCAAGGGAATTTTTGGCGCGAGCCTGCGCGCCGTCGCCAGGGGGTTCACGTCATCTTCTTCGTCGAGTTCGCTAACTGCGCGTACCGCCTGATCGATGAAGGCGATCTGGGCCGGAAAGACATCGCGGAACAGCCCAGAGATCCGCAAGGTGACATCGACCCTTGGACGCGTCAGGCGCGCGGGCGGAACGATCTTGAAGCCCGTGACTCGCGAGGATGCGTTGTCCCAATGCGGTATGACGCCGAGGAGCGCGAAAGCCTGCGCGAGATCGTCGCCACCGGTGCGCATGGTCGCGCTCGCCCAAAGATCCATGACGATCCGCTTCGGCCAGTCGCCGTGATCCTGGACATGGCGATTCAATACCTCCTGGGCCGCGCGTTGACCTATCTCCCAGGCGGTGCGGGTCGGCACCGCGCGCGGATCGATCCCGTAAAGATTACGCCCCGTGGGGAGCACGTCGATGCGTCCGCGCGACGGTGCGCCGCCAGGGCCCGGCGCGACAAAGCGGCCATCGAGCGCGGCTAGGAGCGAAGCGCGTTCCGCTTCCCCGCAGCAATCGATCAGTTCGCTTAGGCGCACAACCGCATCATCCCTAGCGCCCGTTTCGTCGCGCGCTGGCTGAAGGGTTTGGGTGAGCGCGGCGACGGTCGCGTCTCGCAAGTTCGCCTCAGGCGATTGCCCGAACACATGCAAGCCATCGGCGATTCGCATGTCCTTCAGATCGCAAAGCCAGGCGTCGAGCTGGCGCAAGGCAACGCCGGGACCGGCGCCGTCCTTTAGCCCGCTGTCTTGCAACAATCCTGTCTCTTTCGCCCGCGCGAGGATCGCTTGCGCCAATCGCCTCGCGCGCTTGGGGTCGAGCGACTCGGCAATCGCATATTCATCGAACAAGGCCTCGATTTCGAGCATCACGCCATGGCCTCCGGCTTGCATGAGAGGCGGCGTCATGTGGCCGATGGTGAGCGCGCAAATGCGCCGTTTGGCCTGCGCCGCCTCGCCCGGATTGTTGACGATAAATGGATAAATGACGGGCAGCGCTCCGAGCACCGCCTCCGGCGCGCAATCCTCCCCGAGCGCCGCTGCCTTGCCGGGCAGCCATTCAAGCGTGCCATGGGTGCCGCAATGAATCATCGCATCGATTTTTTCATGCTGGCGGAGCCAGACATAGAAGGCGACGTAGGAATGGCACGGCGGCAACCCCGTATTATGATAGTCCGCCTTGCGAGTTGCGGCAGTGCCGCGATCGGGCTGCAATGCGACGATCAAATTTTCCGCGCGCGCCACTGGAAACGTGAACGCGTCATCGTCCGCCTCTGCTTCCGGGTTGCCCCATTGCGCCCGCATTGATTCCATGAATGACGGGGGCATGGCATCAAGGGCCAAGACATAATCGGCGAGTGTTAAGCGTCCGGTCGTGGTCCCCTCTTCGAGGTGGCGCATCAATTCGTCCGTGCGCGGGAGCGGCCCGATGCGGTATCCGGCCTCGCGCATCGAACTGGCAATCGAAGCGACGCTTTTCGCCGTGTCGAGGCCAACGGCATAGCCGCCGCGGCCTTGCCGACTTGGATAATCCGAAAGGACGCAGGCGATTTTGCGCGCGGCGCGGGGAGTCTTGCGCAATGTGACCCAGGCCGCCGCGAGATCCGCGACAAAACTCACCCGCGAAGGGAGAGGCGCGTGAATGCGGGGCGTGAATTCGAGATCCGCGCGATGCCCGGCTTCCGCCTTGCAGGCAATCGCGCGGGTAATCAAACGCCCGTCCATTTCCGGAAGAACCACATTCATGGCGAGATCGGCGGCGCCAAGACCGCGCGCGTTTGCCTGCCATTGTGCCTCCGTGGCGCTGGTGAAAATCGCCTGCAGGACCGGCGCGCCGGCGCTGTCGAGAACGCCTGCTCCGGTATCGAGACGGGCCGAAAAGCCTGTTGTATTGATGATCACATCGGGTTTTTCGCGGGCAAGTTCTGCGCGCACCCAGGCGATGGCGCCCGCGTCCTTGAGACTCGTCACGAAGATCGTGCTCACGGCGAGCCCGCGCGCGGCTAGCGCATCCGCGAGCGCGCCAACCGGCACCGTGTCCCCCGCGACCATGAAGGAACGATAGAAGACGATAAGCGCGTGGCCCTTAGCCGGCTCGAGCCTGCGGCAACCCGACTCGAAATGGCCTGCCGCAGGAATTGTGGCCGGGGCCGGAGGCCCATGCCATGCGACAGGCGTGCCCGCGCGGCTTTCGATGAAATCGAGAAGCGCCGCGATGTGTTCCGTCCCGCCATGCTGGAACGCGGCATGGATATGGCGGAGATCGGCACCGGGCACGGTCGAGGCGGCATCGAGCCGTGGATCGTCCATCGCGTCGCCCGGCACGATGGCAAGCGCAAAATTGCGCGCCCGCGCCGCGCGGAAAAATTCCTCGACGCCATAGCGCCAATAATCGAGACCGCCAAGGAGGCGGACCAGCACGAAGCGCGCTTGGCTCGCGGCCTTTTCGACATAGAGATCGACTGAATAGGGATGTTTGAGCTTGCCGAGATTGGCGAGCCGCAGGCTCATGGCGTTCGCCGGGCGCCGCCCCGCGGCCGCCGCGACGACGCCGAGATCACTGTCGGAAAAGGAGAGAAACAAGATGCCGGCCGGGGTTTGTCCGAGATCGACCGCCGCTTCGGCTTCGTCGAGCGATCGCTGTTCCGTGCGCAAAAGATGCATGGCTCAGGACCCCACGCGCGCCAGGAGCTTTGCGATCGACACCGTGTCGAAACCTTTTTCGCCGATGATCACGAGACGGCCGCGCCGCGCTTCGCCAGGGCGCCACGGGCGGTCGAAACTCTTTTGAAAGCGATTGCCGACGCCTTGGACGAGAAGCCGCACCGGCTTGCCGCGCACCTCGACAAAACCCTTGACCCGCAACACATCGTGGTGCGTGGCGATGTCGCTCAGTTGGCGCAGCAAGGCGTTGGGATCGTCGATTGCCCCGGTCTCAAAGACGGCACTGTCGAAATCGTCGTGATCGTGCCCGGCCGGCCCGTCATGGCGCGAGGGCCGCGCGGCAAGATCGTCTTCGGCCGCTGCGTCGAGGCCGAGCAGGATCACGGGGTCGATCTTACCCTCGCGGGCGGGCACTATTTTTACCGCGCGAGGGACGCGCGCCGCAATGTCCCGGGCGATGCGGCGCTGTTCGTCCAAGTCGATGAGATCGGCCTTGTTGAGGACGATGAGATCGGCGCACAGCATTTGGTCCTCGAACACCTCTTGGAGCGGATTATCGTGGGCGATGGAAGGATCGGCGGCGCGCTGGCGTGCCATTCTAGCTGGATCGTCGGCGAAACGCCCGTCCGTCATCGCCTTGCCGTCGACAACCGCGATCACACCATCGACGGTCAAGCGCGCGCGAACGGCTGGCCAATCGAAGGCCTTCACCAAGGGCTTTGGCAAAGCGAGGCCGGAGGTTTCGATGACGATGTGGTCGGGGAGAGGATCGAGCGCGAGAAGTTTCTCGATCGCGGGCAAAAAATCATCGGCGACGGTACAGCAGATACAGCCATTGGCGAGTTCGATAATATTTTCCGCGCCGCAGGTGAGATCGCCGCAGCCGTTTAAAATTTCCGCATCGATGCCAATGTCGCCGAATTCGTTGATGACGAGGGCGAGGCGGCGACCCTTCGCGCTTGCCAGAAGATGGCGGATAAGGGTCGTCTTCCCCGCGCCAAGAAAGCCGGTGACGATCGTTGCCGGGATTTTGGCTGGAATTTTGGAAAGGCGGTTCATGAGCTGCACCCGGTCCTTTTGCGCGTCGGTGTGTGCTTGATGGGAGCGCTGGGCGAACCCGGACCCCTTCGCCGGGGCGGCAAGCGCACCAGCATCGATAGAGGCCGGAGCGCCCCGCCGGCATTTGCTCGATCGAACGGCAGGTTTCCTGGCTCGCGGATCGTTGCCTCGCGCCGCCTTCCCAGGACTTGGTTGGCCGGTTCCCAGTGGCATACCGGCGCAGGGCTACCCGCTGACAGTTGCGGGGGCAGCTGTGGCTTCTAGCGTATGGCTCGGAGAAACCCGGCGCCGCACCACATTCCCTTTTACCCCTCGAAGCGAGGGACCGTTACACCTATGACACTAGACCGAACGGCGGGCGTGTCAATCGGCAGCGAATTGTCCCCAAGCTCCGAACGTCTGGGGGGAAGGGGGGCACGTCCAATCGCCGCAAATGCCGAAATAAACATCTTCGCGATCACAAAAATGATCTACGGATGCCAAAACTTTCATCTGCAAATACGTTGATTTTCTGAACATCATCCTTTACATGCCATGCTGGCACGCGATGTACCTAGAAAGCTCCCCCATCGGCGTGACGGCTTACACAACACCCTTTGGCGACGGCCCGCGAGGGATCCGCCATGCAGTGCTTTGTTCAGCCCGGCCGTCCAGCCACCCCGCCAAATGTTAATGTCAGGCCACCCGCGGCTACACCCCAGCAGCCCCCAAGAACCGGTGTAATTCCTTGCAGCCCGGACGATTAGAGGTTCGTTCCCGGAAGGGGATGGGATGTCTAAGGCAATTATATCGTTGACACCACACGAAACTAGGCGTAGAGTTTTCACCATCGAAACAGGTGAAAGCTCATGGACATTTTCTCAGCCCCTCATTTCCGCTGATGAGCGAAAGCGGCCCGCAAATTCCTAGAAGGCATTCTGTGGCCGGACGGTCCGGTATGCCCTCATTGTGGCGTCATAGGCCACGCCTATGAAACAAAGCGCCCTGGCGTCTATCGTTGCGCCGAAAAGGAATGCCATAAAGACTTCACCGTGACCATGAAAACGGTCATGGAGCGCAGCCATATTGCCTTGCACAAATGGTTGATGGCTTTCCATTTAGTGACATCGAGCCAAAAAGATGTAGGTTCTGGCTGAATCAGTTACACCGTTTACACTCGACATTACATATCGCTCAGCATGGTTTATGGAGCACCGCATCCACGAAGCCATGCGTGCCGGTGGCTTGGCTCCTTGATAGGTGGCGGCGGAAAAACCGTTGAAGTTAACGAAACTTTCATTGGCCGTCTTGAAGGCGTTCCAAAACAGAAATCCGGCTCGGCTCATAAGAATGTCGTGCTTACCCTTGTCGAGCGCGCTGCGGCTCGGCCCGCAGCTTTCATGTTTCTGGCACTAGCCGGGCCGATGTCGAAGGTATTATGCCGGTGCCAATATCCACAAAGAAACGCATTTAATGACTGACGAGGGACGCCATTACAAAGCAATCGGCCGTGAATTCGCGAGCCATGAAAGCGTCGATCATCAGCGCGCATGAATACGGCCGTGGTATCGTGCACACAAACACAGTCGAAGGCTTTTACAGCGTCTTCAAAAGAGGTATGAAAGGCACCTATCAGCATTGCCACGAAAAGCATTTGCACTGTTATCTGAGCGAATTCGATTTTATCCGCGTGCTATTCCAATCGCTCAAGGCTAGGTATCGAAGGATGTCGAGCGCTCAGAAAAAGCAATTAGTGGCGCGGCAGGCAAACGGCTCTATTATCAAGAACCTCGTGAAGCCGCGCCCGTTTAAGCAGAAAGCGCGCGCGCTTTTTATCCGTTGGCGTAAAGAGAGAACAGCCTACAAATGGATTTCGGAGCAATCAAGCTCGGTAATGCCCCTAAAGTCGGATTTGGCTGCGCCGCTACAGCCAAGTGCAGCAACTCCCATTCTGCTGCGCCCTGACAAGCTGCTCTCTCTCGGCTATAACCAACGCCACAACCTCAAGCGTCTTATTGGTTGAACTCACAAACATGCTTTGGTCTTCCATGATCATCTCATTAGCTCGATTATCGCATTGAGGCTAGGCTGGTGTCTCTTCCTTCAGGGACTTCATTAAAAACAGATAAAAGGGCCGCTAGCATCTCTACAGAGCATTCTACAGCATGTGTTCCGTCTACTATCGTAATCTCTGGTAGCTGTCCCAATGCCGAGGGCAACTTCCGAAGCCTTTTTGGCCTCATAGACACGATATAGGGTTTCGGCCACTTTGTTTTGACTGGTTTGGGCACCTAATGCAAGTCGCATGCTTGCGTAAATCCCTCCTGACCCAATCGCGGCATAGCCGAGTTTGTCCAGCCAGGCTGTGGTTCCGGGATGGCTATATAACAGCGAGCCGAGCGCCATCGCTGTCAATTCCAGCCGCGATAATATCTGAATTAATATTGAAATTTGCCATCACAGCCGCAAGCTGTTGGTATATTCCAGGTTGCGGCTGTAAATAGGTTGGCATAGAGATTTCCTAAAGCTCTCGGCTTTGAGAAAATCTGGGCCAAGATTAGGCGATATTTGCGCTGCTCGCGCACTTTAGCGAACCTAACTTCCAGATAAGATTCCCTGCACCTTGCCAGCGACCGTGTCGAACGCTGGTCTTTGTGCGCCGGCTAATTTTTTTCCGCGCGCCTCTAATAATTTCAGTAGCAAATGCTGAGTTCCGGGCGAACACAAGTCACGCATGACGGGGCCAAAACCTCTTCTATCTTTTTTTCGGAAGTTTCGAATTCTAAGGTTTACTGGCGGAGGTGCGGTAAACATCCGATCGGCCGCGACCACAATTTTTTTGCCGCCCTCGCAAATCGCCGCAATGCATACTGTCACGAATGTTTCCTCGACCTCGTTTTTTCATCCTATGAGGCGCGGAGAGACTTATATATGTATGTCAAGGCTTATGGAATGGCCCGCGCTTTTTCGGCAGGTTCGCCTTCATTTCAGGCTTGACCCGCTTTGGGCGGAATATCCTTCCATGGATGCATGCCCGACCTCGCGTGCGCCGCGTAGCGCAGCCTCGAAGCGGCGTTGCGTCTCTTCGTCACTATGATGGTCATCCTTAGGCGACTTCGCCATGGCCCGCTAACACTCGTCAGATAGCTTGGATAATTAGATGGCTATTAATGCCGTAATGCCGTCTCAAAAAAACAGCGTTATCGGTCACCGTTAGAAAATCATCCTAAATACGTTCAGATGCCATCGGGATGATTAGCATAGAGAATGCGAGCTTAGAATTAATGCTCAGGAGAACTTCTTGGCGCCCTCCTAGGAATTCACTTACATATCGGACACACGCTCTATTTTCACCCCAAGAGCCGCGATCGCCCGCCTCGAACTTCTTAGCGAACGTTGCTGCCCACATCGATCGGCAAACATCCTTAAACTACTGGTCTAAAGTACGCACAATTATTAAACGGTCGTAAGGCGGCTATGATGGCAAGCGACTATGATATTGATTTATTTCGATTTGAGCCCAAACCGATTATGGTAAGGACATCGGTATCGCTATAGATTTCGTTTCCTCATCGGGGAGGCGGCGAAGTCCCCCTTACGGGTTTTTATCTGAACTTATTCGAGACTTTAGAATATTGATCGAGGAAGTCGAGCCATTGATAAATGAGGTTCAGCAAGCAAGGGGACTTGGGTTTCAGCCCCTTCAGCCATGAAGCGCCATTGCTCTGAAAAATATACCAATCACCGCTCTCGCGCTTAAACTGGTCTGATATTCCAATCTCGCCCCCCACCATCTGCACTTTCCAATGCAACAACCCCACGCCTGATCATCTCAGGCGTGATGTCAATTTCATCTGCGGGCGCGCCAGCAGCCGGTAGAGGTTCCGCCGCCGACTGCGGCTCGCAGTCTACATGGTGTGCCTGTGGTGTCAACGATATAAACTCCGTGTCTAATGCCGATGAACTGAAGCGCGTCATTTGAACTGCGGGGACAATGCAGCTCGTTAAGATCGTTTTCACATTACTGGCAGTCGGTGGGCCTAGCTATGCGCTGTTCCAGTTCCCGCATGCGCCACCTTGGGTAAAAGTGGTGTTGGTGTTCGTTCTGGGAATTGCAACCGTAATCGGTACGATAACAGTGTTGCCACAAGCGCTCGATGCTCTTGAGACAACGATAAATAGAGTAACAGTATATGTTCAGCCGTCTGAGGAGGAACTTGAAAGACAAAGAGCCGCTCAGGCGGCGCGGGAGAGGGCAGCTCAGCAGGCCGAGTGGAACCGAAAAGAAGATGAACGAAAGAGAGCTGCTGAACAGGCGGCAGCTGCGGAAAGAGAGGCGGCGGTGCGGCGAGAAGCTGCTGAAAGAGCGACACAAGCAGAACAAGATGCTGCGATGAAAAAAATCCAGGACGAGGAGAAACTGAAAGCCGTGCAAGCTGCCCAAAGGCTAGCAGAAATTGAACGCCGACGTAGGGAACAGGAAGCTCGGGAACGACAACAGATAGAGTTTGAGCAGAGAAACTGGAGACAATACCAAGGTGGTGTTATTCCATGTAGCCAGGACGACCAAAGTTTCATCAACGGCAGGTGGGTTCCCAACTGCCGATGAATGAACTGGTACCGCGATCTGCGCCGCTATCGCAGCGTGTCGCACGCGGCGACGAGTACCGCGGGAGGGTCGAACGGGTCAAAGCCGCAATCCCCGAGCATGCGCGCGAAAAACCGATCGAACTATGGTGGCAAGATGATGCCCGGGTTGGTCAGCAGGGCACATTGACCCGCGTCTGGGCAGAGCGCGGCAACCGACCGCCCGCCCCGCTCGACCAGCGCCGTGAGTGGGCCTATATATTCGGCGCTGTCTGTCCTCGCTGCGATATCGGCGCGGCCTTGGTGCTGCCTTATGCCAATCCGATACGCCGCTCGCTAAGGCGAGCGAAATCGCGAAGAGCGAACCTTCATAAACCACGAAGGCCGCTAGAAGCGCGGCGATCGCGGCCCATATGGCTTTGCGCAAGTTGGTCTTTGATCCATAGCGCCGCGAGCGTCGAAACAATAGCCACGGCGCCAAGACCGATGCCCCAGTCCAAGGTGTGATGCACCGCGAAGCCGGCGACTTGATTGGCGAGCCAGACCGCGACAACGAGGCAAAGGCATCCCGGCGGCTTAGAGCGGATCCCGATTAGGTGGACCCATATCCGGCATTGCGAAAATAGTTGAAGCAGTCTTCTGGGGAAAAGTCATTGAGGCAATTCCGATTGCGTCCCAGAATGCTTCGACGGTTCGGCGTGCCATTTTGCGCAATGTGTTTTTGAGCTTGGCGAAGATCTGCTCGATGGGATCGAGGTCTGAGCTGCAGGCCGGCAGGAAGCACACTGTCGCACCTGCCGCTTCGATGGCTTTCCGAACGCCGGCGCGTTTATGGGAACCGAGATTGTCCATCAGCACGATTTCGCCGATCGACAAGGCCGGTACGAGCATCTGCTCGACAAGTAACCTCGCGCCATTGATGGGACCGTCGAAGCCCGCGCCCGGCCTCGGCTCACGCTTCGGCTCGATGACACCAAATGTCCGATCAAATCTCAACTTGTACACCTGGGATCCGCAGCTTGCCGCCCGTCTGATGCCATCCGGCTCCATCAAGGAGCAAGTCTTCGACAAGCTCAGACGGCGTGACTGCCTTGCGTCACTGGCAGCTGATCTCCTCGAGATGCAGGTTCATCGCCTGGGCATTATGCGCCCGCGATCGTCTGGCGCATTTTTGCGATCAACATCGCTGCCTTCGCGGCGCTTTTCATGGTGCATCGCCCCGGCCTATTCGCCGGCCTTGCCCAAGAGCCCCTCATTCAGGGCCGTCTTCCGGCTTGTCCTTCGGCGCGCTCTGCTCTGGCGGGCCTCCGCCACGCAAGTGCCGCAATTGCAGCAAGCCATACCGGCAAAGCCTGAATATTCCATAGAGAAACGCAACAACAAGAGCCAAAAGTACAACGTTTGGTAACAATACCCTAACAGCATGTGAAATATATCGAACAATATCGATAAGAGATCCGACTATATAGCTAAAAAAATCGAACATAGGATCGAAATCCTTCCGCCTGTTGAACGCCTAAATTCCCGATAAAGTGAGCCAAATTAGATGTCTTATCCCACGGTGCCCATCGGCGCGCAGTTTCCCGGACAACGGGTCTCCGTCCGGGCTGGCCACCTGGGCAGCTAACCATGACCGACGCCATCTAGCAACGCCTGTTTGTCCCGCACCGGCAAGGAGCACGTGCCGCCCGCGCAAATAAAGGCAGCCGCATCGCCCGCCAGCGCTATTTGTGCTTTCGCCGGATGCCCCTCCGGGATCTCATCCGGTCTGTCGATGTCCATCACGATGCGTCCGGTAAACGGCACGCCAAGCGCGGCCTCATAGAGTGCCTTCCGTCGCGCCCCCACGGTCACGATCTCCTTGGCGCGCAGCCGGAAGTCGAGCGCGTTCAAAATCCCCGCGTGGCCAACAAGATTGCTCCGCGCCGCTGCCCCGAGCGCCGCAAAAAGTTCGTCCGCCCGCGCAAGCCAGCGCGCCTCGCCGGTGAGCCCGCCAAGCCGAACGAGGGCGGACAAATAAACCGGATGCGCATTCGGGATCGCATCATCAGATGTTGGCGCGAGCAGCACGATCACATCGCCCGCGTCCTTGGCCGCCATGTTGAGAAGCCCGCTCCGAGGATCCCGGTGATAGGTTTCGAGCGCCTCCGCCCAAGCGATCGCATCGGCAAGATAATCGCGCGCGGAAACAACGGCAGGCGCCCAATTGCGTGTTTCGTGCAACGCAAGCGCGGCGCGGATCATCGCGGCATGATCGAGCGCGAGACCAGGTGTCACGAGAACGCCCGCGCGCCAGCCATGCGCGAGGCGCTTGTTTCCTTCCGCGTCAATGAACTGCATCGCCGAGACGATGAAGTCGTAAGCCCGCGCGGAAAACCCTATCCATTCCGGCTCGTCGATCAGCGTCGCGGCATTGACGAGCGCGGTGATCATCAAGCCGTTCCAATCGGCAAGAATCTTGTCGTCGAGGCCAGGGTGAACCCGCTTTTCCCGCGCGTCGAACAGGCGTTGCCGCAAAGGCGCGAGCCGTGCTTCTTCCGCAGGCGTGGGAGGCTTTGCTTCGAGGCGGTTCAGGATGATAACGCTCCCGCCATGCGCTTCGTCTTCCCAATTGCCGCCTGGCGAGGCGCCATAAAATTTGCCAAAAAACGCCGCGTCCTCTTGCCCGAGCAGGGTCTCGATCTCAGCATAAGTCCAGACATAGAATTTGCCTTCAACTCGCTCGCTGTCGGCATCGAGACTGGCGCAGAACGCGCCTTCGGAGTTGGTCATTTCGCGCCGAAGCCACGCAACCATTTCCGATGCTAGTGCGCGAAACAGCGGGCCGCCGAATTCATGATGGCAATGCCCCAAAAATTCGAGGATCTGGGCATTGTCGTAGAGCATTTTTTCAAAATGCGGCACAAGCCAGCGTTGGTCGGTCGCATAGCGCGCATAGCCGCCGCCGAGATGATCGTAGATGCCGCCTTCGGACATTTTGGTCAGCGTCAATTTGACGAGATCGCGATAGGGAGCGTTGGCAAGCCGCGCGCCGGCACGCCAGAGCAATTCGAGAATGGGCGTATTCGGAAATTTCGGCGCCCCGGTGAGGCCGCCATGGACGGGATCTATGAGGCGGGCGATTGTTGGCGCGAGATCGTTCAACTGTTCAAGGCTCAACCCGGCATCGCCGCCGCGCGGGGCACCCTTGGCAAGTTCGTCGCGCACGATTTGTGTATTTTGCGCGATCCGATCGGGCTCCGCGCGGAAGGCGTCGGCAACGGTTTTTAACACGCTCATGAAGGAAGGTCGGCCATAGTGCGCAACCTTGGGAAAATAAGTGCCGCCCCAGAAAGGTTCGCCAGTCGGTGTCAGGAACATGGTCAAGGGCCAGCCGCCGCGTTCGCCAAAGGCGTGCAGTGCCGTCATATAAATATGATCGATATCGGGACGCTCCTCGCGATCGACCTTGATGTTCACGAAAAGCTCGTTCATCGCCAAAGCGGTCGCTTCGTCTTCAAAACTTTCATGCGCCATCACATGGCACCAATGGCAGGCGGCATAGCCGATCGAGAGCAAAATCGGCTTATTCAGAGCCTGGGCCTCCCGCAGCGCCGCCGCGCCCCACATCCGCCAATGCACGGGATTCTTGGCATGCTGCAAAAGATAAGGGCTCGCGGCTTGGCTAAGCTCGTTTTGGCTGCATAGGGGCATCAGAGTCCAAGCCTTGGTTTGAGGCAGGCGGCGGCCAATGATCTACTCCATTGCCTCTAGCGCGGGGCCCAGCAACGCGCGCGGCCGCTGTCGAGATCAACCGGCACAGCTCAACGCGCCTTTGGAAAATTACGGAATAGCGGCAGGACGATATAATATAGACCCACCGCGATAAGCACTGCCTTGCTGAGGAATCCGGCGTCCGGGAGGCCCTGAACCACGGCCGCGATCGCGGCGGCGCACCACATGCCCGTCAGCATAAGCGTTACCAGACGGAGGCGTACGACTCGCAGCGGGTGAACGAAGACGACCGGCGCGAACATCAGGCACGCAAAGCCGATGATGACGAGCGTGCTGACTAGCGGCCCCGGCCGCAACACCAGAATATAAAAGATGAGTACGTTCCAAATCGCCGGAAACCCGCGAAACCAGAGGTCGTGGGTCTTGATGCGCCGGTCGGCGAAATAGAGCGCCGAAGCCGCGCAGACCACACAACAAACGAGGACCGCGAGCGGCGGCAGAAGCAGGCCGGAACGCCACAAGGCGACGAGCGGGACGACGACATAGGTAAGGAAATCGACGACGAGGTCGAGAACAACGCCGTCGATATGCGGCGCCGTCTCCTCGACCCTGTAGCGCCGGGCCAAAGCGCCGTCCACGGCGTCGATCACCAGCGCCGCGCCAAGCCAGGCGAACATTGCGCTAAATTGCCCGGCTACCGCGGCGAGCAGCGCGGCGAAACCCAATGCGGCCCCGCAGGCAGTGAAGCAATGAACGAGAATGCCGGCGGCACGAGGGGGCATGGGGTGTTCGCAAGACTGGAGACGGCGCCACCGATGGATGTCCAGCGCGCAGCGCGTTATATCATTATAAATCCAGCCGGTCAGCCGCGTCGAGCACGGGCGTCTCCGCGCGGGGGTTTTCTTAAATATAGTTGTCCTGTCGTCGTACCCCAGATAAATTCATCTGGGTCATCTGGAAATCTCCTGTCTGGGAGGGGCTGAAACACCCGATCCTCTCAGACAGGAGGCCAATTACGCGACCTCACCGCTCGCGCCGTGATAGCGGCTTCGTTTAATCTCTCTATGAATGTCAACAAGCCCTGGCCCGCGCCGCTCAGTCGAACAAGCTTGAAACGCTTTCTTCCTTGGCGATTCGAGCGATCGCCTCGCCGATCAAGGGCGCGATCGAAACCACCCGGATATTGTTGGAAACCCGGATCGCTTCGGTTGCTTGGATGGTATCGGTGAGAACCAGTTCCTTGAGCCGCGAGGCGGCAATTCGCGCCACCGCTCCGCCGGAAAGAACCCCGTGCGTGATATAGGCATAGACCACCAGGGCGCCGTCCCGCAGCATGGCATCGGCGGCGTTGCACAAAGTGTCCCCAGAATCGACGATATCGTCGACTAGGATGCAGGTCTTGCCGGCAACGTCGCCGATAATGTTCATGACTTCCGAGTCGCCTGCGCGTTCGCGGCGCTTGTCGACAATGGCGAGCGGTGCGCCGATGCGTTTTGCCAAGGCGCGGGCGCGCACCACGCCACCGACATCTGGGGACACCACCATGACGTTATGGAGTTTTAGCCGTTCCTTGATGTCCCGGACCAGGACGGGCGCGGCATAAAGGTTGTCGGTCGGGATATCGAAGAAGCCCTGGATTTGGCCGGCGTGGAGGTCCACCGTGAGAACCCGGTCGGCACCGGCGCGGGTGATGAGGTTGGCGACGAGCTTGGCCGAAATGGGCGTGCGCGGTCCGGGCTTGCGATCTTGCCTTGCGTAGCCGAAGTAGGGGATGACCGCGGTAATTCGCCTTGCCGAGGCGCGCCGCAACGCGTCGGTCATGATCAGGACTTCCATCAGATGATCGTTCGCCGGATACGAGGTCGATTGAACAACGAAAGTATCCTGGCCGCGCACGTTCTCTTAGAATCTCGACGAAAACCTCCAAATCGGCGAAGCGGCGAACCTGACACTTGGTCAACGGCACCCCGAGATACGCCGCGATTGCCTCCGTCAGAGACCGATTGGAGTTGCCCGCTAGGATCTTCACCGCTCCCGCCACCCGTTCGATTTTCCGCTTGCGCGGCTGCCTCCAAATGGCCGCCCGCCAACGATGCAATGATTCAGGAGACCTGAATTGGGCGAGAGGCCCGCAGCACCGCGCGAATCAGCCAGTCCTCGGCTCATTCCTCTTGTTCCCAGGTTCCGGTTTCCGGGCCGCAGAGCCCGCCATTTGGGCTGATCCGTGGCGCCTGCTCGCCCGCATCGATATTCTCGCATTGCCGTTTGCAAGCGCCAATAGGATCGGCGTTTGCTTGGCCAATGGACCGCCGGACATATTTCATATTTCCTCCCCAAACTATACACCGTTCGCGCAGGAATCCGAAAGCTAATGGCGCGGAAGTGTGCCGAATTATTCTTTTTTAAGCCCCTGACGTGGGAGTGGTTGTGATAAGTCTGTTCACGGCGTTGCTTTCCTTTATCGACCCCCAGAGCCTAGTACTACAATTGCAATTAAGCGGCCCATTTCCGATAGCGTGCACGCCTTGCCGCGGCTTGATGATGGCGTTCCGCGGAGGGGCGATGGGCCGGCGCAATTCCCGCCCGCCGGTGGCGACGAGAGCCGCGCTTTCCGTCATGCGCGATCGAGGCAACAAATACGCACTTCCACGGTGCGGGGCAATTCGGCGATGTCAGGGCTGGCGGTTCGACAATGACCTGCGTTGGTGCGAGGATAGGCCTTGGATTGTGGTTTTCTGCGCGCTCGCTGTGTCAGAGAGGCGGTGACAGCCTCGGGGGGTAGGAATTCGCGGCTCAAGCTTCTTGGATCTGGAAGGTCCTGCCTCATAAATTCAACCGGAGCCGCCGCCACAAGTCCCCCAAGGCGCAATACCGGGTGAGGAACTGGCCAGCACGCTCAGCCAGGAAAACGAGGTGCCTGGGGCCTTGTCCACGAACGGCGATGGTTTTGAGTTCCTGTAGAACGCTGTCTACGAATCCGGGATGGTCTGTCGCGCGGAGGAACGCGGATTGCGTCGCAACACCTCGCAGATAGGCTGCGATCTCGCTGATGTCTTCTGGAAATTGGTGCCCTTGCCCACCAAGGAAACATCGCAACTTTTCAACGCAATCCGCCAGCTCTTTGTTCTTTGTGAACGCGGGGCGCTTGCGGCCGCCGCCGGAGTGCGATCGGATTTCATATTCGAAAACTGTTTGGGCAAGGCTCAACCAGATGACCCGCGCATCGCACGGCGCGCCGGCGAAAATCGAGAGTTTGATGGCGATTGCTTCCCGCACTTCTTGTGCATCACGCTCGCCTTCTTGCGTCAAACTCCCTGGCGGCCGCCTGTGTTTGTTCAGGGCACGCGGACAGAAGGCGATTTTTCTCTTGCGCAGGCACGCGACGTAAATCGCCCAGTCCCCGCAATAGCGGAAATTTTCGGCCACACTCACGCTTTCATTGAGCGCGTCGCGCCGGAACAGAACCGCGCTAACGTTGGGAATTGTATTTTTGATGGCAAGAGCCTCGGCGATTTCGCGCGGACCAGTCTCGACATATCCTGCCACCCATTTCGTTTCGTTGAGTGAATCGGTATAGAATCGGTAGGTCGAAGAAAGGATTTCTCCGTCCATTCCGATCACTTCGGAATCGCAATAGGCGACTGCAATGTCCGGATCCATAAAGGCGGCGGCCATGCACTCGAGAAAGCGAGGGCAAGACAAATCATCGCTTTCCGCGATCCAGACAAGGTCCCCGACGGCGCTTTCGATCCCCTTTGCCCATTGCTTAAAAGGCGAGCCGCTATTCGTCGCATTTGACGCGATCGCGAAAGGAATTGACGACCGCGCCCGCCACGCCCGCGCGATCTCCAAACTGTCGTCGCTCGACCCATCGTCGAGAAAGATAATTTCGTCCGGACTCAATCGTTGCTCGAGGATCGACGCGAACCTCTCATCGAGATAACGCGCGTGATTGTAGTTTGGAACGATCACGGAAATTGTCATGTGACGGGATGGGCGGTAGGCGGCGCGATGGCCCAAGAGTTCCGTCCAATCCGCGGCGGCGATCCGCGTTGATTCCATGAGATTGTGTTACGGCAGACCGATGTCCGCGCATGTCCGGGCAAGCGGCAACGCGGCGCAGTCCGCCTCGCATACAAGCCCCTTCGGGTCCCGGAATTTTATCGCGCGCAGGATGCGTTCGAGCACAATACTCCGGTCGAGCAGAGCTAGATCGGGTCGCGACAAGTCGAGTATCGCAACTCCCGGGATCAATTCCATTGTAGCGTCGGTCACGCAATACACGTCCAGTCCCGGCAATGTGACAAGCATCGTTAAGAGGTGGCTCAGTCCGGCCGTTTCCTTTCCGGCGGCTTCTCCGACATAGACGATCAATATACGAAAGGGCGCCTCGATCGCGCCGGGTGCAGGCATCGATTTTTGCCAGGAAAGTTCCTCGAAATAAGCACTCAGGGACGCGGGTCGCGGAAGAACCGGATGGGTGCTGTGCCACCCATTGCGCCCGCGCTCGGCATAAAAAGCCAGCGCCGTCTCGCGCGCCGGATCTTGCCCGCGATGGGCGGCGACATAAAACTCCGTGTCGAAAAAACGGGAGGGGTCGCGGCCTTCGCGAGCGCCAATCGCCAAATAATGGTGCAGCGGCTCCATGCCCTCGTCCCGCACATCGGCGTTCTTCATCCGGTATCATGCCGAATCAAAAAACTGACCAGGCGAGCGGCCGTCCTTGCCTCCAGACGCCACGAAATGGAGAAACGGGTCGAAGCCCGCGCGCCACACGTCAGGATTGTTTTCCAAATACCATGCCCGGTCGAACAGAGGCGTCGGGACAAGGCCGCGCGGCAGCCCGTAAGCCACGAAATGTCCGAGCGGCGTCAAACCGCCGGTGCCGCCGGCGGCTCTTCGATAGAACGCGGTTGCAAAATAGGGAGACGGCTCGATGCCCTCCCGCGCGCCGTACTTTATGTAATCAACGAGCGGATTTTGATCGCGCTGCCGCGGTCCGCGCGCTTTCATATACCAAGCTGGATCGAATAAAAGATGTGGCTGGTAACCCCGGTCCGCGCCGCTAAGCAGATAGTGCATGATCGGATCCAACCCCGCCACACCGCTCTCGGGATATTCGGCCCGGTACCATTTGCGATCAAAGATCCTGCTTCGCGCAATGAGCCACCTCCTGCGGAGCCGCGAAAGACTCGTGAGCGGTTTTTGAAAGTTCAGCAACATGGCCGTTCCCAACGCAATTCGGGCGATGAATTGAAGCGCTTTATACGTCGCCCGGCGATCAGATGTGCCGACACAGTTTGAGCATAGTTGAGCAGTTTGCAATCCTTCAGATTTCATGGAATCTTTCTTGCCGGTCTCTAAGCCTCTTGGCACCTTGGAAAATGCCGCCTCAAGAACGCGCACCCGCCTGTCCGGTCACAGGGCGTCCGGCCGTTCGTCATGTCCAGTGGGTGACGGCCCGTCTCCTCACCGACCTTTGGCGTATCGAGTTCAAGACGGATGCTCGGCCGAGCTTCGGCGGCGTGGATCGATTCGGATTGTGGGAATCGCCGACAGGTCTCTATTTCTTCGATCCTCCGCTTGAAGGAGACGGCGGGTTTTATCTACAGTTCTACGCGAGGCTGAACGCCGAAAAGCTTTTCTCACATCAAACCATTCGCCACGAGTTTCTGATCGCCGCGCGGCGAATCGAAGCGGGAGCTCGCGTCCTTGATGTCGGATGCGGGTTTGCGAGCTTTCGGTCATGCGTGCCGCAGGCGACTTACACCGGGCTCGACCCGCACTTCGCCGAAGGCGGCGCGACCGACGGAGTGCGCAACGAAACACTCGCTCAGCACCTAGTCGAGCACGCGGGATTTTACGACGCCGTCTGCGCGTTCGAAGTCCTCGAACATGTCAGGGCGCCCGCGACCCTGTTCGCCCAGATGGCGCAAGCGGTCAAACCTGGCGGCCTTATCTTCGTTGGCGTGCCGCACGTCCCGTCGGCAATGACCCGCATCCCCAATTTCCTGCTCAATGCGCCGCCCCACCACCTATCATGGTGGACAAGGTCTGCTCTCACCGAACTGGCAAACGGCGCCAATGCTGTTGTAGACGGTATCGAGCATGTCCCCTGGGGTAGCCACGATTCGATCATATATTGGATCGAGCGTTGCACCCCGGTCAAATGCACCGGCGAGCATTTTCGCGGTGCGTTGTCCTGGCACGCCGCCGCCGCGTTCGGCCTGCTCGGCGGCCGTCTTGCTCACCGGTTTCTAGGCACTCCGGCAACCAAGGACGAAGGCGCGGGGCTGCTGTTGACGGCGCGACGGGCGGGCCAGGAAACATCTCAGCAATGAATACCATCGCCGGCATTCTGGTGATCGCGTGGATCACGATCGCACTCGTAAATACGGTATCGGCATGGCGCTACACATGGGGACTTCCGCTGAGCGAAATTCCCGGGAGTACGCCCCCCGTCGCCGTCATCGTAGCCGTGAAGAACGCTTCGCAAGTTTCGCGTGCCTTCTTCGGCCGGCTACGCCATCAAGCCTATCCGGATTATCGGATCATCGCGGCGGTCGAGTTCGAGGAAGATCCCGCCTTCGCCATGGTAACGGAGGAATCGAAACGGCCGGGAGCATCCCTTCGCACGGTTGTCGCCGGCCAATCCGGACGGACTGGTCAGAAGGTCTGGAATTTGCTCGCCGCCCTCGACACAATCGAGCCCAGCGATGAGATCGTGGCGTTCGCCGACGCGGACACGCTGCCAGAGCCCGAGTGGCTTTCCCGGCTCGTTGCCGCTCTGGTCAACACGGGGCGTGACGCGGTCACCGGTTACCGCTGGATCATCCCGGCCGACAACCGGGTGAGTTCGGCCGTCGTCGCGGCTGCGAATGCGTCGGTTGTGACGGTGCCGAGACTGCCTTCGATAATTAACCATTGTTGGGGCGGCACGATGGCCATGCGGCACAAGACTCTGGAGCGGATCGACATCCGCCGCTACTGGGCAGGGGCGATCAGCGACGACGCGCAAATGACGCGTGCGTTCAGGGAAGCAGGGTACGAGATCCATTCGCCGCGCCAGAACCTCCTTCTCTCACCCGTGGCGATGAGTTGGAGCGAAGCGCTATCGTTTGGGCGGCGCCAATATCGCATCCTTTGGCTCTATAGTCCTGGCATTTGGGCGTTGGCGGCGCTCGGAACGTTCTTCCCCATCGCCGCCGCGATCGCCGCGCTGAGCATGGCCTTCCAAGGGAGTGTCGTTGCCATTGCCCTGATTGGCGTATCTCTCGTGTTGGGCGAGGTTCGTTACCATTGCCGGCGCAGAATTGTCATCGCGCTGTGGGGGGAGGCAACCGCCGCCGGACACGTAAATTACTGGCGGGTCGAACGGTGGCTGCGTCCCATCTGGTGGAGCTTCCATGCGTTTTGCGTGTTTTCGGCACCTGGCTCCCGCCACATTCGCTGGGCCGGCATAGATTACCGGGTTCGCGGGCCGCAGGATGTCGAAGTGTCGAGGCCACCGGCCGCCCAGCCCTAGATGAGCGGCTGCCCTAGTGCACTGACGCTGACGTAGGATTCACAGGCGCCGCCGGATATGCGACTCTGGCGGCATGGCCCAAACCGTCAACGTCATGGTCCGCCCTGAAGATCGCGAGCGCCTGCTTGCGATCATCGGCGATCGAAATCGTCCGTTCAAGCAAATTCAGCGGGCGAAGATCGTGCTGTTTTCCGCCGAGCGCCTGCCCGTGTTGGAAGTCGCGCGGCGGCCTGGCGCCAGCCGCCCCGCTGTCTGGCGTTGGCAACGGCGATATGGCGAGCAAGGCGTCGATGGCCTCCTGCGCGACAAGACGCGCAAACCCGGCAGGGCGCCGCTCTCGGCGAAAGTTGTCGCGAAGGTTTTGGAGCTGACCTGTTCCGAACCGCCGGGCGAGGTCACCCATTGGACCGGGCGCGCCATGGCCAAGGCCGCCGGCATATCGCTTCGCGCCGTCCAGCGCCTGTGGAAAGCGCATCGCCTGCAACCGCATCGCATCCGCACTTTCAAGCGCTCCAACGATCCAAATTTCGCCGAGAAGGTCGAGGATGTCGTCGGCCTCTACATGGACCCGCCCGCTCACGCCGTCGTCGTGTCCATCGCCGAGAAAAGCCAAATCCAGGCGCTCGACCGCACCCAGCCGGGACTGCCTCTCAAGCCCGGCAAGTGCGGGACAATGACGCATGATTACAAGGGCAACGGCGTGACCACGCTTTTCGCCGCGCTCAACATCCTCGACGGAACCGTAATCGGACGCTGCATGAAACAGCATCGGCATCAGGAGTTTATCCGTTTCCTCAACGCCGTGGAGCGAGCCGTTCCAGCCGGCAAGGTCATTCATGCCATCGCTGACAACTACGCCACGCACAAGCATCCCAATGTCTTGAGGTGGCTGGCCGACCATCCGCGATGGACCTGCCATTTCACGCCGACCTCGGCGTCGTGGCTCACTGCCGTCGAAGGATTCTTCTCGACCATCACCCGCAGAAAAATCCGACGCGGCGTCTTCAAATCCGTCGCCGATCTCGAAGGGGCCATCAGCCGATATATCAAGGCCCACAACAAAACGTCAAAACCCTTCGAATGGACCGCATCCGCGCCTGCGATCTTCAAAAAGCTCGCGCAAACCCCTGAACCTTCCGAATGAGTTAGTGCACGAGGGTCTCGATTTCGCCGACGAGGGTTTGTCTTATCCGGCGGTCGCGGCAGTGTGACGAAACAACGTCGCGTCCGGAGGCCATATCGACAACCCTGCGTGGCGATCCGTGACCTTGACATGCCGCCAGCCTTCGAGCGGCGCGAACATCACGCGAACATCATAAGAGATTTGAGGCTAAAGGAGAGCGGTGTTAGTTAGGCGTCGTCGCCATGGGCGACCTCATTGATATTGATCGTTCTCATGCTGGAAAAGTCGATCGCGACGGGTCTTTTGTCTCTGGCGGCCATTACCTGCAGTGTTTTTATCACATGCTCAAGCCGTCGATAGACTTCCTTGTACTCCTCCGTCGTGGTGGATAAAGCAAGGGGTTTCAGGCAATATTCTATGATTTCGCGGGGCCGGTCGAGTTTGTTCATCTTCATCGCTCCTTCGCTTGCGGCTCTTTCGTCTAATATAATTGGGTAACGAAAATTAGCAAAAGAACCGCAACCACGCCCTGAACGTTGTGGCGACGCACAGAGGAACACTAACGCTAAAAAGCAATAATGGCGCCCAGAGACGGATTTTATTGGCAGGAGAGGAGGGACTCGAACCCCCAACCCCCGGTTTTGGAGACCGGTGCTCTAACCAATTGAGCTACACTCCTGTGCAAGTATTTCAAGGACTTAGCTAGGTTTTGTTCTAGCCTCAGCATAGCCTCATTCCCATGCCCGCTGAGCCTGTGGCGCGTTTGGGATTGTGAACATCACCGTCGCCAACCGTCGGCAGCACTTTAGGGCATTTCAGACGGCTTTCCAAGGGGATGAGCGGGCGCAACAGTGGGTGGCCGTGCGGGATGTGATATACTGAGCGTGTGGTCGCAAAAATTCTCAAGGACGTAATCGAGCAAGCCGAAACATGGCCGCAACAGTATCAGACAGTATCAGGAGGAGCTGGCGGAGTATGCGCGAGAGATACAGGCCCGACGCACGGGAGTGTACATCGTGAGTGACGAGGAACGCGCCGCAATCGGATGAAGTCGTGGCAGAAGCGGATAGATGCCATCAAGAACGGGGAGTGAGACCAATCCGATGCGGCAAATTTCTATCCTCCATCCCGGAGGTTTTCGTGCTCTAAGAATGGTCCATGCGGCGCAGCCCACACCAAGCCCCGGCATGGTGGTGATCGACGTGGAAGCGGCGGGCGTAAACTTCGCCGATTGCGTCGCGCGGCTTGGTCTTTATGCCGCCTCCTGGCGCTACGCTGGTTGGCCATTTACGCCTGGATTCGAGGTCGCCGGGCGCGTGTTGGCACTCGGCGAGGGAGTCCACGACCTCGACATTGGAAAACGGGTGATCGCGCTCACACGTTTCGGAGGATATGCGGAACAAGTCGCAGTTCCCCGCCATCAAGTCTTCGCTTGTCCCAGCCGGCTGACGACTCCCGAAGCCGCTGGCATAGCCGTCGTGTTTCTCACGGCGGCCTATGCGTTGGACGAGCTTGCGGCGCCCCGGCCGGCAAGCACTGTGCTCGTCCACTCCGCGGCGGGCGGCGTAGGTGGGGCGTTGCTGCAGCTCGCTCGTCTGAGGGGTATCCACGCCGTGGGCGTTGTCGGGTCCGCCCATAAGCTTCAGGCGGCAAATGACGCGGGCGCGCATGCGATCATCGATGCATCAGGCGAGAATTGGTTCGCGGCAGCTCGCCATTATGCGCCGAATGGGTATCAAGCCGTCTTCGATGCTAACGGGCTAACCCTGCGCCAGAGCTTACGATTGCTGGCCCCCATGGGGAGGCTGGTCGCGTACGGGTCGCACGGGATTGTACCGCGCAACGGAAAGCTGATCGGCGCATTAGCGACCATGATACGTTATCCGCTCCTTCCTCGTTTTGGCGCTCTGCGGCTCGCCAACGAAAACAAGAGCGTCATGGCCTTCAATTTAAGCTATTTATTCGACGAGGTCTCCCTCCTCGATCGGATCATGCGCAATTTGCTGACGGATTTCGATCAAGGGAGGCTGGTCCCGCCACCCACGAGGTGCTACAAGTTCGAACAAGCTGGTCTGGCACACCGCGATGTTCAATCCGGGCAGACGATCGGAAAATGCGTGCTTACCATGGGGTCCGCCGAGGCGAAATCAATTCGCGAAATAGGCGTCCGTAACGATAGATCAGAGGTGTCAGACGGCGTTGCCGGAACGCTCAAGGGACTATTGGGCACCCCGAAAAATATCCCCTTATGGCGTGATGACCGGCGTTCGAGTTCGCAGTGCGGAGATTGTTCAATCCTTGGCCTCTCATTGAGGCTGCCTGATGAAGTCGCCACCGGTTTCTCAGGTGGTGGCTTGACGACCTAACGCGTGGCGCGCCGGTTCACCCGGCCGCGGCCGCCATCCTTTCAAGATAAACAAAACGGCGCATGGTGTAGACGAGGTTCGTCATTCCGATTTTGCACCGCGCGCGGACGATGCCGATGGTGCGCACGAGCTCGGCGCCCATGCCGTTCTTTTGATCACCAATTTCATGCTCGACGCGCGCGTCGCTCACCACGTAAAGGCGCACGAATCCGGGCCGGCGGTCGACGCCGATTTGGTTCTTGTAACCGAAATACGAGCGATCATGCTTCTATTTTTCGAGGTGCCCTTAACTGACACTCCGCTAGTTCTTAGATTGGCTCTTGTTAAACATGAGTCCGAAAAAGCCTATCGGTGAAGATGAAAACCGTTCCGAAATTCCTTGTCGGCTGTTTGTGATGCTTCAAGTGATGGTTAAGCCAAATGTTGTAGAACCGGAATTTGGTAACCCAGTTCTCGGAAACGCCATGGTAGGCTTCATGTAACGATGACCAAAGCGCTGCATAGCCGATGCACGCAACCAGAACGACAGCAACCCAAGCCCAGCCGAGGAAAACGCCGAATACAAGCAAGGGGCTTATCGTGAGCGCGACGCTCAATGCGTTGAGGTCTATGTTCACATCGTTGCGGCTCTTGCCATGATGCTCAACGGCGTGTTCTCTCCACCATGAACCCCTTCCCAACCCAGGATAGTGCATCAGCCAGCGATGCGCTGCGTACTCAGCGAGCGGCGCGTAAAGAACAAGACACAGTATTGCGATAGCCCAAACCATTGATTACCCCTCGAACATTTGTTGGCCGGCACCTGGGTTAGCCTGCCCCGCGCCCGGTAGTCCATTTACACAGATACCCGCCGGATGACGAGCTTGTTGAGACTGAAATTGCCACTTTCGGCAAACTTTGGCAATGCCAAACCCTCGGCACGGGCGTCACATGCACCAAAGCCAGCGACATCGGCTCGCCAAGGCCGTCAGAATACGAATTGGGTTGTCACCCGGACGCACCTCTTTCTTGCTTTGTTAGGCCAGCGTCGCAATCCGTGAAGCTTGTGCGAAAATCAAGCCGCACGCATCAAAATAAGTGCTTTGATTCAAAATGGCTTCTTGGTGCATAATTCCAAGGCAAAATCATTCCTGCTTTGGGCCAGGCTTTCTCGATTGACGCCTTTCGAAGTAGGGGCCATCCCAAAAAACCTACACATCCTTGAACGTAAGCGGCGAGATGCTGCGCATCGTCTCGTCGACGAGGAGCGGGGACCGAGACCGTGCTTTATAGCTTTATGGGCGTGAGCGGGACCGACGGCAATCGTCCGGAAGCCGGCCTGATCCTCGAAGCCAGCGGCGTGCTCTACGGCACGACCTTCGGCGGAGGGACTATGAATGACGGCACGGTATTCAAGCTAAAATAATACTGAGGTACGGTTGCGCTTCCGAAAGCGAATCCCGCGCGTATTTCGACGGTATGGGGTTATACATCCCTAAAAGTGAACGGCGAGATGCTGCGCATCGATTCATCGACGAGGAGCGGGCGCAAGGCCGGGGGCGCCGCGCGCTGCGGACAGGCGGGGCGGTCGCAGAGCCGGCAGTTGATCCCGATGGGCGTCGCGTCGAGCGCGTTGAAATCGAGCCGCTTGGCGTAGACAAGCCGCCTTGCATATTTGATCTCGCAGCCGAGCCCGATGGCGAAGCGCGGCTCGATCGCGCCCCAGGGGGTGAGCGAGCGCCGCACGGTGCTGGCGATCGAAAACCATTGCGAACCGTCGTTGAGCTCGATGACTTGCGTCAAAATCCGGGCGGGCTCGGCGAACGTCGCGTGAATATTCCACAAAGGGCAGGTGCCGCCGGAATGGGCGAACGGAAACCGGCTCGACGAAAACCGTTTCGAAACGTTGCCGGCCATATCCACGCGAACGAGGAAAAACGGCACGCCCGGCGCGGTCTGACGGGCGAGCGTCGTCAGGCGATGTGCCACTTGTTCGAAACTCGCGCCGAAACGCGCCGCCAGAATCTCGACATCGTAGCCGGCAAGTTCGGCCGCTTCGTGGAAACGTCCATAAGGCATCATCACGGCACCCGCAAAATAATTGGCGAGCGTGATGCGCAGCAAACGGAGGCTCAAGTCGTCGTTTGGCTCGAACCGCGTCGCGACGGCGTTCAGGAGTTCGCCGAATTGGCTCAAGGCAAGCTGATAGGCCGCCTGAAAGGTCCGGCCCGGCGGCTCCACGACTTCCGAGATCATCAATTGGCGGCGGTGATGATCATACCAGCGCAGCCGGTCACCCATGACCTCGACGGGCAGCGCCCTGACGCGGATGCCGTGGCGGGCGCGAAGATGTTCGCACAAGGCGAAGAAAAGGCCGTTTCCGGCGAGCGCCAGTTCGGCCGCGAAAGTCTCGGCGGCGGCGTCGAGTTCCGGGAAATGGTTGCGCGCTTCGTTCAGGATGGCGCGGATCCGGTCGATTGGGCTTTCGCCGGGAACGGGCTCGGCGCGGTCCCGGTCGGCTCCAGCGGCGGCGCCTGCTTCGCTTGCCTCCCGTGCCGCCGAATAGGCCCGGTACAGGTGCGCCATCGCGGCGAGAAGAGCGGGGGAATTCTCGGCCGCGTCCCGCACTTCCCCGCGCGGAACCGCCGCATTGCGAAACAGCGGATCGGCAAGAATTTGTTCCATTTCGCTGGCCGAATGCTCGCCTTCCACCTCCATGAAGTCGCGCGGATCTACCCCATAGACGCCGGTCAGTCGGATCAGGACCTGGACAGTAATCGGGCGCTGGTTGCGCTCCATCAGATTGAGATAGCTCGGCGAGACATCGAGCTCGGCGGCCATGCCCGCTTGGGTGAGCTGGCGCTCACGCCGCAAGCGCTTGAGCCGGGGACCGGCGAAGATTTTGTGGGGAGCTGTGGCGTCAGCGTTCATGACAGACTGCTTACATGTAGACAAAGTGACAATGTATGAATGTTACATAGCAACTTGAATTTGCCAACAAGAGCTTGCGCAACGGGAGGTTTTCGTCGATATGCCAAGATAGGCTGGAGTGATTTCGGCACATTGACGCTTTTTGTCAATCTCTGTGAACGCGCTAGTGAAGTTGGAGAATATTGATGAACAAGGCGCTCGCCTTTGAAGATCTCGTTCCGTCGGCCCCAAAAGGGCGTTTCGCCTGTATCCGCCGTCCGTATAGCCCCCAGGATGTCGTGCGGCTTCGCGGCTCGTTTCCGATTTCCTATACGCTCGCCGAACGCGGCGCCAACAAGCTTTGGCAATTGCTGCACGAGCGGCCCTATGTGCATGCCCTGGGCGCCGTCACCGGCAACCAGGCGATGCAGATGGTTCGCGGCGGTCTCGAAGCAATTTACCTTTCCGGCTGGCAGGTCGCGGCCGACGCCAATGTCGCCGGCGCCATGTATCCCGATCAGTCGCTCTATCCGGCCAATTCCGGGCCGGAGCTCGCCCGCAAGATCAACCGCACGTTCAAGCGCGCAGACGAGATCGAACATGCTGAAGGCAAAGTCTCGCGCGATTGGTTCGCGCCGATCGTGGCCGATGCCGAGGCCGGATTCGGCGGCCCGCTGAACGCTTTCGAGATCATGAAGGCCTATATCGAGGCCGGCGCGGCAGGCGTCCATTTTGAGGACCAGCTCGCTTCCGAAAAGAAATGCGGCCATCTCGGCGGCAAGGTGTTGATCCCAACTTCGCAGCATGAGCGCAGCCTCGCCGCCGCGCGCCTGGCGGCGGACACCATGGGTGTGCCAACGGTCATCGTCTGTCGCACCGATGCCGAATCGGCGCGCCTCATCACCAGCGACGTCGACGCGCGCGACCGGCCGTTCATCGAGCCGGGCAGCCGCACGCCGGAAGGGTTTTTCCGGCTCAAAGAGGGTACCGGGCTGCAGCATTGCATCGCCCGCGGTCTTGCTTTTGCCGAATCCGCCGATCTTCTCTGGTGGGAGACCTCGAACCCCGATCTCGACGACGCCCGCGCCTTCGCCGAAGGCGTCCAGAAGAAGTATCCCGGCAAGATGATGGCCTATAATTGCTCGCCCTCGTTCAACTGGAAGGCAAAACTCGACGCCGCGACGATCGCCAAATTCCAGCGCGAACTCGGCGCCATGGGCTACAAGTTCCAGTTCGTGACCTTGGCCGGTTTCCACGTCCTCAATCACTCGATGTTCGATCTGGCCCAAGGCTATCGCGATCGCGGCATGGCGGCTTACTCCGAACTCCAGCAGGAAGAATTCGCCTCGGAGGCGCAGGGCTATACCGCGACAAGGCATCAGCGCGAGGTTGGCACCGGCTATTTTGACGCGGTGACCGTCGCGGTCACCGGAGGCGCCGCTTCGACGACTGCGATGGGCGCGTCGACGGAGGCGGCCCAGTTCAAAAAGCCGGCCGCCGAAGCCGCCGAATAAGTCTTGGCGCTTGCTCAGCCCGCGTCCGTCCGGATGACGCACTAATTTGCGGTGCAAATTGACGCTCCAGTTTCGAGGATCGGGCGTCATATCCGACGCTGGACAGCTGGCCTACCGCGAACTCGACGGCGCGCTCGGTCTAAGCGCGATGGCGGCTGACATCCTCGCAGATGCACACATCGGCAAGGGCCGCCATGCGCAGGTCGGTTGCTTCCGGGTTGCCAAGAATGCCAACCCGTCGCATATTTGGGCTGGAAGAGGGGGCTATCCGGCGAATGCCGATCTAAATCTTTGTTGTGTCGCGTGTCCGGACGCAAAACCGGTTCCCCCTTTGCTGGAAACGCTCTCGGGTGAGTGAATTGTGGCAATGTTCATCCCCCAAACAGGGGACGCGGAGGGATGGGATAATGCAGTAGTGCTGGGAGACAAATCAATTGGGTGGGCACCCCAGGAGGTAATCCATGCAACATCGAGGCACGATCAAGCTCTTCTCGGCCATTCTCGGTTTAGGGTTTTGGCTCGGACCCAGCGGAACCTCGCCCGTCGCCAGGGCAGAGCCGGCGGAAACCGCCGAGACTATCAATACGGAATATCAATATGCTGCCAAGGCTGTCTGCTCGCTGTTGCTTCCGCATCAGGATGGCACCTTGGCCAAGGGTACGTACCGCACCATTGTCAACATTCATAATCCCTCGGAAAAAACCGTCACTATTGCCGCGAAAGTGGCGCTCGCGACAGCTTTTGGCACGGATCCCGGCCCGTTTAGCGTCACGCCATTTAAGAGAGCCAGTCTTCAGGCGGATGGAGCCGTCGAATTGAGCTGTTTCGATATAGCGGGTTACTTCTGCCCGATTAACGGCGTGTGTGTCGACTTCGCGTTTTTGGAAGGATTTGTTGTGATCAAGAGTCCTGTGCCGTTGGATGTGGTCGGCGTCTACACCGCGAGACATACCGATGGCGAGGTCGAAACCATGGATGTCGAAACGATTCAGCCGCGGCAGATGCGGGAAATGGTCAAATACACGCCCCCGGCGGCCGGACCCAAGCCTGAGAAGCACATCGAGTATCCGCCCAAGGACAGCCCGGCTTATGGTGACAAGAAGCAGCAGAGATAAAAGCTGCTTTTAGACACTTATCATATCATATTTGTTAGGGAGACAAGTCCATGAACAAGCACTTCTCTTTGTTAGCCGGTCTCTTCGCGATCATGTTTCTCACGGGCTACGATGATAAGCCCAAGCAACCTCCCGGGGCAGTATGCGGCACCATCCGGGGGCTGACCTGCCCGGAGGGACAGTATTGTGACTTCGGTATCGGTCAATGCAAGGTCGCGGATGCAGAAGGCACCTGCAAGACCAAGCCAACGATTTGCACAAAGGAGTTCAACCCAGTCTGCGGCTGCGACGGCAAGACCTATGGCAACTCGTGTAGCGCAGCCGCAGCGGGCGTTTCCATCGATCATCCGGGTGAATGCGGGAAACCGAAACCTCAGGCCTGCGGCGGAATCACGGGAGCCAAGTGTCCAGATTACCTTGTTTGCGTTGACGATCCGAGTGATACTTGCGATCCCACTCGCGGCGGCAGGGATTGCTCGGGAATTTGCATAGCCAAATAGGACGCCGTTCGGCGCGCGCCGAGATCAAACGGCAAGCATACTGGCGTGAGCTGCCGCCCTTTTTTGCAAGTAGAAGGGCTTATATGCTCTGAGATGTAAGATCGCGGCCCCGCACCGGGCCGCGATTTTTTTGGGAGCCCAAACGGAGGTAGTGGATAATTTCGGCTTGTGACCTATAGCCGACTTTACACGTCAGTCGGACGAACGACTGTAAAAAATGGAAACTTGACCTTGAGTCGCTGATTTGAGGCCAAACTGACGGCGGGCTGCTGTCTGGGGGATGCGCGAGAGCAAAGTCTCTTATCGGCTTTGTAACATTGTCATCACTTGTCATAGAAACAGCAGCGCGATCAGAAGACGTCGATTCCTTCATCGTCGAGCCACGAAGGTACTTTGATATCCCGAGCGCTTGGATGTTTGGCAAGAGTTGCTCTTATATTGGAGAGGCTGTTGAACACCGCCCATAGTAGTTTTCTGCGGCTGTCATAATAGTCCGTTGAGAAACGGTCAGTCGTAAAGGTGTGCGCGGGCTTTTGTCGCAATTTTCGGACCTCGTGCAGCGGCTCGATTACGATTTTGCGAAACTCATCGGCATCGTCCCAGATGATTTCAGCACGCAGCCATTCGTCTAACAGCGTCAAAGAGTTCTTCTGCTGAACTTCAATCCTGCCGTCGCAACGAACCGTTTCCTTTTTCAGCGATACCTTGCCGTTAAAGAACTTGGTGTCGATGCTATCGGACAACAGCTTGTGGAGCGCCATGACAAAGCGATGAAAGTTGTCTGTGGTTGGGCGAAGGTACGCCGTGAGACCGATTGGCACATCGTCGCTCGGCAAGTCCCGGAACAGGTGTCCTCCCCAAATGGATTCGGACATTGCGTTGATAAGCTTCATTTCCTCGACAATCGCGTAGCGGATGGACCTGTTTTTCCAAAACTCACCGATACTCCACTGGTAATACTGTCTGCACATACGCACGTCGTCGCTGACCAGATAGCTGTTCCAATACTGTTGATGCTCCGATGAAAGACACGCGAGGTAACGCAGGTAAACGATCACATGTGGTATTCGCTTGTGGCTGATTCCGATACCGAACGTTTGAAGAGAGACCTTGTCGCGATCCGGAAAGCCTTGGTCACAGAATGATTCATCCCTGATGTACATTCTGCCCATATAATCCGCAAAGTGGACGGCATAGCGCGGATCGCTGATGTACCGTTCGAGCGCACCCATTTCGAAGGCCCGGTAGGCGAGTTGCGGCTCCGCCAGCGCCAGTGCTTTGGAAAAGGGCCGGTCGTTCCATTGCGTGACGTCGATGTTCTTCACGATTTCCGAACCTGTCGGATAGACACAGAACTCTTCCAGTGGTTCCGTTTTGAGGAGCGCGAGCTGCTTGTCGATTGGCAGATCGGGCAAGCGCTTGATGTGCATGTTCACTTGTACGCTGGCGAAAACAAAGGTGATCTTATGCTCGTCGACAAGCGATGCTAGATGCGCCCGAAGTCGATCGGGGTTGTCCTCAAAGCGAAGGAGGGAGGCCGCGACGAGGCCGTTGAACGAGTCCCCTTTGGGCGCTCTTCATGAACGCCGATAGAATTGTGCCAAGGATGGGGTCGGAGGCTATGGGTTGAGGCTTTGGTTCTCAAGTGATGCCAGGGAATTTGGTTCTTTCCAATTATCTGATCAACCCACCGCAGAGCAACGCAGGGCGGGGAGGCAGTCATTCGGCTGCAACGACTGTAAGGTCTCCTTCTGCACTGAGCGGTCGCGCCGAAAGGCCAGCTTAGCGTCCAAACCGGCGGCAAAGAAATTCAAACTGACCCACGGCTATCCCGGCACGCGCTCTACGGCTTTGCGCCTCCGACCTGCGAGCAAAAGTAACAAAATGCGGTCCCCTTGTGCTACATTGCTGCACGAGCTTCCGCTACGAATAATGCCACATCGCTCCGGGGAGATTGATGACCAGACGCATTCGCAAGGCCGTTTTTCCCGTCGCCGGTTTGGGAACAAGATTTCTCCCTGCCACCAAATCGATCCCCAAGGAGATGTTGACCGTCGTCGATCGCCCGGTCCTTCAGCATGTCGTCGAGGAAGCGCGCGAGGCCGGAATTGAGCATTTTATCTTCGTGACAGGGCGCAATAAGGCGGTCATCGAGGATCATTTCGACATCTCCTATGAGCTCGACGACACTTTGAAAAAGCGCGGCAAGCTGAAGGAATTGCAGGCCTTGACGGCGGAGCTTCCTGCCCCCGGCGCGACGAGCTTCACCCGCCAGCAGGTTCCGCTCGGCCTCGGCCACGCGGTCTGGTGCGCCCGCGAAATCGTGGGCAATGAGCCTTTCGCGGTGCTGCTGCCCGATATGGTGACGATGGCGGCAAGACCAGAAGGACTCCGCTGCCTCGCCCAATGCATCGCGGCTTACGAAATACATGGCGGCAATATTGTCGCCGTCGAGGAAGAGCCGCCGGAGGAAACCCATCACTATGGCGTCGTCTCCATCGGCAACGATTTTGGCCACACGTTCGAGATCACCGGAATGGTGGAAAAGCCGCCTCGAGGAACGGCGCCCTCAAATCTCATCATTTCTGGCCGCTATGTGCTCGCTCCGGAAATTTTCCCCATTCTCGAAAAGGGCAAGAAGGGTGCCGGCGGCGAAATTCAGCTCACCGACGGCATGAAGGCGCTCGCCAGGAGCCAAGCGTTTCACGGCGTGCGCTTCGATGGCAAGACCTACGATTGTGGGGCGAAGCTTGGCTTTCTCGCCGCCAATGTGGCCTTCGCCCTCGCCGATCCGGAGTTAGCCCCGTTGCTCAAAACAGACTTGAGGAAGATTCTTGGGACCCTCTAATTTGGCCAAAGCGTTTTGAAAGACCGGCCCTTGATATCCGCCATAGGCGAAGAGCTTTGGCAAATACGGATACATGTCGAACAGGGTCGAGAGAACGAGCATGCCTCCGTCGCGGTCTTGCATATCGGCCGGATGCACGATCGCATGAAGCAGGAGCCTAGAGCGGGATGAGGAAAAGTGGAAACCGGTTTTCCGCCCGCATCCCGCTCTAAACTCTTGGAATTGATCACGTTCATGATTTTGGATTGATTCAATCCGAAATCATCGTGATCTAAGGTATCGACGAGGAAATGGCGCTTCTTGCCGTTGATTTTCTTGCCCGCATCGTAGCCCGATGGGTCGATACATTGGATCGCAGTCGAACTCAATTTCCGCCCGCGCTACCGCTTGCGGATCAGACGGAAGACGCCTTGTTCGCCGAAGAAGTTCCAGATCCAGGGCTCGCCATAGGCCAAGGGCGCGCCGAAACGATCGAGCGCCACGCCGCGCTCGATTCTTGCGTCGATCTCCCGCACCAGCGCGACAAAATCCTGGATCGTGCAAAAATGGATGTTTGGTGTGTCGTACCAGGCGCAGGAAAGGTTAGGCGTCATCGGCATGCGTCCGCCGAACGCGACCTGGAGCCGGATCCGCCAATGGCCGAAATTCGGAAACGACACGATCGCATGACGACCGATCCGCAACATATGTTCGAGCACCGTGCGCGGCTGGCGAGTCGCCTGCAACGTCTGCGATAGAATCACATAATCGAAGGCATTGTCGGGATAGTCGGCAAGGTCGGTGTCGGCATCGCCCTGAATGACCGACAGCCCCTTGGCGACGCAGTCGTTGACTCCCCGCTGGGAGAGCTCAATGCCGCGTCCATCGACCGCTTTTTCTTCGGCGAGCAGCCGCAACAGCGTGCCATCGCCGCAGCCGACGTCGAGCACGCGGGTCTCCGCCTCAACCATATCCGCGACAAGAAGCAGATCGACGCGGGCTGGAATCGCGCGGGCTCGCTTGGCTTCGTTAACTCTCGTCGCCGCGACCACGGTTCAACTCGCCCCGTTTTTGGCTGGCGCTATGCCCCGCGCCCGCGCCGCGGCATCCAAAAAACCACGCGAGGTCGCGATGAGGTCAGGGGTGTCCAACAAGAACGCATCATGGCCGCGATCCGTCTCGACATCGACAAAGGAGACCGGGGCGCCGCCCGCATTCAAGGCATGCACGATCGCCCGCGAGGCTTGGGTTGGATAGAGCCAGTCCGACTTGAAGGACACGACGCAAAAGCGGGTTTTGGCGCCCTTGAACGCAGATGCCAGAGAGCCGTCGTAGTCGGCGGCGAGATCGAAATAATCGCAGGCCCTTGTTATATAGAGGTAGGAATTCGCGTCGAAGCGGTCGACGAAGCTTGTGCCTTGGTGGCGCAGATAGTTCTCGATTTGGAAATAGGCATCGAAGGAGAAGGTTGGCGCGCTGCGGTCCTGCAGCTTGCGGCCAAACTTGCTCTGCAAGGCTTCGTCCGACAAATAGGTGATGTGGGCCGCCATTCTGGCGACGGCGAGCCCTTTGGTCGGGATGACGCCTTCTTCGAGATAGCGGCCTTGGCGCCAATCCGGATCGGCCATCACCGCTTGGCGTCCAACCTCGTGAAAAGCGATATTCTGCGAGGAGTGTCTTGCGGCGGTCGCGATCGGCATCGCGGTGAAGACACGCTCCGGGAAACTCGCCACCCATTGTAAGACCTGCATGCCGCCCATTGAACCGCCGGTGACGCAGAACAGCATGTCGATGCCGAGACGGTCGATCAACATGGCTTGCGCGCGAACCATGTCCTTGATTGTCACAACCGGAAGATCGAGGCCATAGGGCCGGCCGGTCGCCGGATTGAGCGAGGCGGGCCCGGTGGTGCCCATGCAGCCGCCGATAACATTCGAGGCAATGACAAAATAGCGGTTGGTATCGATTGGCCGGTTTGGGCCGACCATGGTATGCCACCAGCCGGGTTTGCCGGTGATTGGATGTTGATTGGCGACATGCTGGTCGCCGGTCAGGGCATGGCAGACTAAAATGGCGTTCGACTTGCCGGCGTTGAGCTCGCCATAGGTTTGATAGGCGATCGTCAGGGGGCCGAGCGAGACCCCGGCATCCATCTTAAGCGGAGTATCGGCGCAAAAATGCGCAACGAGGCTCCGCGGCGCATCGACCTCGCGAAGACCTGCCGCTTTACTTGCCGGAACGAATTGCACAGCTCTGCCGATCGTTCGATATGGCGAACATTGCATCCGTTATATGGGAGCGTGCGAAAAAAAGAGTCAAGATCGAGCCGCCGCATTTGCGAGAGCAAGCCCTTTAAATCGGCGACCACTCATTTGGGCGCCGGCGCCGCCGCTTGGATCGGAACCGGCAATTGAGAAAAGATTGGGGGTCATGTGGCCGCTTCGACCCCGGCCTCGTCCGCCTTGGTCGAGCCGCGCCCGGCTTCCGCGATGGCGAGCATGGCGCCAAGAATTGACACGATTTGTGGCACCGTGGCGTTCCGAATGAAAGGCCCGACGGACTCGTCGCTAATCATCGTGACCGACCTTGGTGCTGGACCGCCGCGGGCCAAATTTCTCGCATGCTTTGCCTTGAGATTCAAATTAAAGCAGCCTCAAACCAAAAGTTATTTTCTAGGCAAACCATGGGCTGCCTCAGGGCAAAATCCTAAATCGTTAACAAGCAAGCAGCTGAGCCTGAAGGCGAGAAATCTTTACTTTTCCGGCAACGATCCTCGTCGAAGGGTATATCCAGCTGCCAGTAATGCGCACGCGTGGTGGCAAGGATCGCGGCGGGGCCGGCCGGCAAGGATGTTAGAGAAGCGCGTTTCGACGGATGTGTGCTCCGTTTTCTTGGCGATGCGCTTTGCCGTGATGGCGGCGATGGCGCGCCAGTTTGGCCTATCTGGATGCCGCTCTTTCAGCCAGTCGATGGCATCCGTCGCGCGGCATTCCCGTTCTTCGCTACGCCAGTGTCCGGCATCGGTTGTTTTGTGAACAGCGCAGGTTTTGGCCAGTTCCGCGCCTTCAAGGAAGCTTTTCACATCATCGTGCAGCGTGCTCTGATTGGCCGGCTCAAGGTTAAAACACCTTTAACCGCATCCTGATAATTTGCTGCAAGCTCGCCGGCGTCGCCTGCCAAGACGCTTAGCACAGGATCGGATTTATAGTGGATCGAGTCCTGCTCTAAGCCTTTTGTTTTACATGACTTTTGCCGCGAAACCTGGTTCTTTTTTCGCGGATCGCGCGCGTCGACATCGCGGCCGGCGGAAGGATCAAGTAAAAATGGAAGCGGCGCAACGGCGGCGGGACAGAATGCGGACTACGACAAGTTTCACGGCGCTGGATCGCATTCCGGAATCCTTGCGCGCTTTCGCGATGCGGCGCAGCGCCGAAATCGCCGGCCTCGGCCTGATCGTCGCGGCGGCGGCGCTTGGCTTGGCTTTGGCGTCGTGGTCGGTCCAAGACCCGAGCTTCAATCATGCGACCTCGGGACCGGTGCACAATATCCTCGGCGCGCCGGGGGCCGTTGCCGCCGACCTCGTCATGCAAATGCTCGGCCTTTCGGCGATCGCGTTTCTTATTCCGGCGAGCTTTTGGGGATGGCGACTCATCGCCGCCCGGCGCCTCGAACGGGTAAAAGCCCGGCTGGTGCTATGGCTCGGCGGCGGAGTGTTGTCGGCGGGGCTCGCCTCATTGCTGCCGGTCACCGCCCGCTGGCCCTTGCCGACCGGCCTCGGAGGGGTCGTGGGCGATGCGATTGTCGCGGTTCCTAGCCGCATGCTCGCCGGGCACGGCTCCGGAATGCTTTTGTTTGCCGCCATCCTGGCGGGCGGCGCGATCCTCTGCCTGTCGGCCTCTATTAGCCTGCGCGAGTATCCCTCGACGAATTTGGGCGAGGACGAGGAAGACTCGGTGCCGAGCTGCCGTGACGCGCCGGTGCCGGAGGATCAGGACGCCGCCGGCGAGCCAGGGTTCGCGCTCGTTTTGCTCGGCGCGATCATTCATGCCGGTCTCAGCCTAAAGGCGGCGTTGGCACGCCAAATCGCGCGCCGGCGCGCGCCGCCACTTCCCGCGTGGCCAGCGGCGGCGCGGCAGCCCGAAGCAGCCTTCGAGCGGCCGCTCGATCTCGCCACGGAGCCGCTGCATTGGCCACAGTCCGAGCCGGGGGAGTCCCATTTCGACGCCAGCGCCTATGCCCCGCCCGCCGCCCGTGCGGCAAGCGGGGCGACCCCTCCGCGGCAAAACCCCGACCCGGATCGCGACATCTACGCGCCGCGTCGCGTCATCGCACCGGCAGCCCGCGCGTTAAAGCTCGGATCGCGCGCGCTCAAGGAGGAGCAGCCCTCGTTGCTCGACCGGCTGGCGCGGCACGACTATATCTTGCCGCCGCTGCACATCCTCGGCGAGCCCCGAAAGCCCGTCGCGAACAAGGTCTCCGAGGACGCGCTCGGCCAGAACGCCAGACTGCTTGAAGGCGTGCTCGAGGATTTTGGCGTCAAGGGCGAGATCATTCATGTGCGGCCAGGTCCGGTGGTGACGCTTTACGAACTGGAGCCGGCGCCCGGCATCAAATCCTCGCGGGTGATCGGTCTTGCCGACGACATCGCGCGTTCGATGGCGGCCCTCTCGGCCCGCGTCGCCGTGGTTCAGGGGCGCAACGCCATCGGCATCGAATTGCCGAACCAGCGGCGCGAGACCGTCTATCTGCGCGAATTGCTGGGGTCCCAGGATTTCGAGAAAACCAAACACCGGCTGGCGATCGCGCTCGGCAAGACAATCGGCGGCGAGCCGATCATCGTCGATCTGGCAAGAATGCCGCATCTTCTCGTCGCGGGTACGACGGGATCGGGCAAGTCGGTTGCCATCAACACGATGATTCTGTCGTTGCTCTACCGGCTGAAGCCGCAGGAATGCCGCCTCATCATGGTCGATCCGAAAATGCTCGAATTGTCGGCCTATGACGGGATTCCGCATTTGCTGACGCCGGTCGTCACCAACCCAAAGAAGGCAGTCGTCGCGCTAAAATGGGCGGTTCGCGAAATGGAGGAGCGCTACAAGAACATGTCGAAGCTCGGCGTCCGCAACGTTGAGGGGTATAACGCCCGCGTCGCGGAGGCGGCAGCCAAGGGCGAGACCCTCATGCGGACGGTCCAGACCGGCTACGATCGCGATACCGGCGAAGCGATCTACGAACGCGAGGCGATGCAGCTTTCGGTCCTGCCTTTCATCGTGGTGATCGTGGATGAGATGGCCGATCTGATGATGGTCGCAGGCAAGGACATCGAAGGTGCGATCCAGCGGCTTGCCCAGATGGCGCGCGCGGCGGGCATTCACCTCATCATGGCGACGCAGCGCCCCTCCGTCGATGTCATTACCGGGACGATCAAGGCGAATTTTCCGACCCGCATTTCGTTTCAGGTCACATCCAAGATCGACAGCCGCACAATCCTAGGCGAGCAAGGCGCCGAGCAGCTCCTTGGGTCAGGCGACATGCTGTACATGGCGGGAGGCGGGCGCATTTCGCGCGTGCATGGGCCTTTCGTCGTCGACAGCGAGGTCGAAAAGATCGTCGCGCATCTGAAGTCCCAGGGCCAGCCCGAATATCTCGACGCGATTACCGACGAGGACGACACCGGGGACGGCGAGGATGGCGGCGAGCCGGCGCCGGGCAGCATGGATGCCGAGGAAGCGGGCGATCTCTACGACCGCGCCGTCAATATCGTTCTCCGCGACAAAAAATGCTCGACGAGCTACATCCAGCGCCGCCTGTCGGTCGGCTACAATAAAGCGGCCTCTCTCGTCGAACGGATGGAACAGGAAGGCGTGGTCGGCGCGCCCAATCATTCGGGAAAACGCGCGATCCTCGCCGGCGGCGGCATCGACCGTGGCGCGTTCGATGTTGCGGACGATGGGTGATTTGGCACGCTCGCGCCGGCTGGCGCCGTAGATGGCCGTTGCCTGTTTCAGGCGGTTCGAGCGCTTGGCATTGCTCGCCTCCATCCGCGCCTGGAGATGGCCCCCATAGCCTACGCGACTTCGGAATAACGGCATATTTTGCCGTCAAAGACTATAAAACTTGTGGATATTTGCGAATCGGCTCAATATTATGGCTGGTGGGCACGCGCCTATACCAAGTCTCGAAGAGGATGACCCATCTGCTCCTTGTCGTCATGGCCGGGCTTGACCCGGCCATCCAAACACCAAGGCGAGTGTCTGGATGCCCGGCTCAAGGCCGGGCATGACGTGAGAGTCAATCACAACGGGACTTGGTATTACTCAATTCGGGAGTTCTGTTTGGGTGGCGGAATACGCCGCTCCGAGGGTGGAAGAATGCTCACGAAAAAAGGAAAATATGGTCTTAAGGCGATGGTTCACCTTGCCGGACGCCCGGCGGGCGAGGCGACGCTCGTGAACGACATCGCCAACGCGAATGAAATTCCGAAAAAATTTCTCGACACGATTCTCGGCGAACTGCGCAACGCCGGTTTCGTTTTTTCGAAAAAGGGCAAAGGCGGCGGCTACTCATTGGCCCGGCCGGCACATGAAATCAAAGTTGGCCACATCGTTCGCGTCCTCGATGGGCCGCTCGCTCCCCTCGCCTGCGCAAGCAAGAATTCTTACCGGCGCTGCGAGGATTGCGCCGATGAGTTGCATTGCTGTGTCCGTCTCGTCATGCTCGAGGCCCGCAACGCGATCGCGACCGTGCTCGACAATCGCACGCTCGCCGAGATGCGGGCGCTGGCCGGCAAAGACGAAGAAAATCTGTTGCATTGCATTTAAGTCCCGGCGGATAGCGACCGCCCGCCCGGCGCGCCGCGCTTTGCAAATTTTCATCTCGCGTGATCAACCCCGGGTCAACCCAAGCGAACCGTCTGGACGGCGCCGTCGAGGAGCTGGTCGATCGCCGTGGCGACGGCATCGACCGGCGCCATCCCATCGACCGTTTTCAGGACGCCCTTTTTCGCATAAAAGGCGGCGACGGGCGCCGTCTCGGCGTGATAGGCGGCGAGCCGGGTTTTGAACGCCTCCGGGGTGTCGTCGGCGCGCACCGTTCCGCCGCGTGCTTGTGTTTCCTCCACGCGCGCCGCGATCCGCGCAAGCAGCGCCGCCTCGTCCACCTTGAGTTCGATGACGGCATCGAGATCCAGGTTCTTGGCGCCCAGCATTTTGGCCAAGGCCTCCGCTTGACGCACCGTGCGCGGGAATCCGTCAAGGATAAAACCCGCTTTGGCGTCCGGCGCCGCGATACGTTCGGCGACGATACCAACCACCGTCTCGTCCGGCACCAGGCCGCCCTTGTCCATGATCGCCTTTGCCGCGAGCCCGGCCGGCGTTGCGGCCTTGACCGCGGCGCGCAGCATGTCTCCCGTGGACAATTGCGGGATATGATATTTCTCCTTGAGCCGCGCCGACTGGGTGCCTTTTCCGGCGCCGGGCGGTCCAAGAAGGATCAGTCTCACCGGCGTTTCCCCCGCAACTTGGCTTTTTTCACAAGGCCTTCATATTGATGTGCCTGCAGATGGCCCATGATTTGCGCCACCGTGTCCATGGTGACGCTGACCACAATCAGGAGAGACGTTCCGCCGAAATAAAACGGCAGCGCCGCATAGGAAATCAGCATTTCCGGCAACAGACAGATAAGGGCAAGATAGGCGGCGCCGAGAACCGTGACGCGGGTCAGGATTGTGTCGATATATTGCGCCGTCCGTTCGCCTGGCCTTATCCCTGGCACGAAGCCGCCGTGTTTCTTGAGATTGTCCGCCGTCTCCACGGGATTGAAGACAATGGCGGTGTAGAAAAAGGCAAAAAAGACGATCAGCCCGACATAGGCGACCATGTACAGCGGGCGGCCGTGACCGAGATAGGTCGTGATGGTCGCGAGAATTCCGGTGCCGCCCTGGCTCTGTGAGAAATTGGCGATCGTGACCGGCAGCAGCAAAAGCGAGGACGCAAAAATCGGCGGGATGACCCCGGACGTATTCAGCTTCAGCGGCAGAAAAGAAGTTTGGCCCTCGTAGATTTTATTGCCTTGCTGACGTTTGGGGTAGGTGATCAGAAGCCGCCGCTGCGCCCGTTCCATGAACACGATGAAGGCGACCACCGCAATCGACATCGCCAGCACCCCGATGATCAGTCCCGTCGAGATCGCGCCCTGGCGGCCGAGTTCCAAAGTATTGACGATGGCCGAAGGAAAAGCCGCGACGATGCCGGCGAAAATAATGAGCGAGGAGCCATTGCCAATGCCGCGCGAGGTGATCTGTTCGCCGAGCCACATCAGAAACATCGTGCCGCCCATTAAGGTCAGCACGGTGGAAATGCGGAAGAACAGCCCAGGTTCGAGGACAACTCCTTGCTGGCCTTCGAGCCCCACCGCGATGCCATAGGCTTGGAAGGCAGCGAGAACGACCGTCAGATACCGCGTGTATTGATTGATGACCTTGCGCCCGGACTCGCCCTCCTTCTTCAAAGCCTCCAATGTCGGAAAGACCGACGTCAGCATCTGGATGATGATCGAGGCGGAGATGTAAGGCATGATGTTCAACGCGAAGATCGCCATGCGCTGGACCGCGCCGCCGGCAAACATATTGAACAATTCAAGAACGCCCTGCCGGTTGCCGGTAAAGTTCTTTTCAAAAACAGCGGGGTCGATTCCGGGCAAGGGGATGTAGGTCCCCAGACGATAGATGACCAACGCCGCGAGCGTGAACAAAATACGCTTTTTGAGTTCCTCGGCCTTGCCGAACGCACTCCAATTGATATTCGCCGCGAGCTGCTCCGCCGCCGATACCATTTACTGCTCCCTTGACACGCGAGGTGCCAGAACGTTGGTTTGTTCCACATCTCCTCCCGGCGCCAACCGTTGTCGAGGCCAGGACATTTAAAGCAACCGCGTTCGGCGGCGGCCGTCTTTTTTTCCGCGCGCCGCCGTGAAGAGCGCCGGCCTCGCGTCTTGGCGGCGAACCTAAGTGCCGGCCGCCGGAGCTTCGATTTCCTTTTTTAACAAAACGATCGACCCGCCGGCGCCCTCGATCGCCGCCACCGCGCTCTTCGACGCCGCGGCTACCTCGAAGACGAGCTTTGCCGCAAGCGCGCCCTTGCCCAGGATCTTGACGCCATCGCGCGGTTTGGCGCAGACACCGGCGCCGATCAACGCCTCGATCGTCACTGGCGCCGCCGCATCGAGCTTGCCCGCATCCACCGCGGCCTGAACGCGGCCGAGATTGACTTCATTATAGCGGATCGAAAATGGGTTCCAGAAGCCGCGCTTTGGCAGCCGCCGGTGCAGCGGCATCTGCCCCCCCTCGAAGCCCTTGATCGCAACGCCGGTCCGCGCTTTCTGTCCCTTGACGCCCCGGCCGCAAGTCTTCCCCTTTCCAGACCCGATCCCGCGCCCGACCCGCATGCGCGGCTTCAACGCCCCGGCATTGTCGGCGATCTCGTTGAGCTTCATCGTCTTGTCCTCGTTTCGTCCCGCGCCGTGTCGACGATGCGGACGAGATGCGCCACTTTCGCGATCATGCCGCGCACGGCGGCGGTGTCTTCAAGCGAGGACCGCCGGCCGATCTTGTTCAGACCAAGACCGACAAGTGTCGCGCGTTGCGACGCGGGACGCCCGATTGGACTCTTGATCTGCTCCACGATGATCCGGGCCGCGGGGTTTTCCGCCATGGTTTGTCCTCTTACGCTTCGCTCGCGGCTTCCGTTTCGCCACCTTGCCCGCCACCTTGGCGGCGCGCCTGGAGAGCGGAGACCTTGAGGTTGCGCCGCGCCGCGACGGCGCGGGGCGAGTTTTCCCGTTGCAGGGCATCGAAGGTCGCGCGCACCATGTTATAGGGGTTCGATGATCCTTGCGACTTCGCGACGACATCGTGCATGCCGAGGGTCTCGAAAATGGCGCGCATCGGACCGCCGGCAATGATGCCGGTTCCGGCCGGCGCCGCGCGCAGCACCACGCGGCCCGCCCCGTGCCGCCCATTGACGTCATGGTGTAAGGTGCGGCCCTCCCGCAGCGGCACCCGGATGAGCGAGCGCTTCGCGGATTTGGTTGCCTTGCGGATGGCTTCGGGAACCTCGCGGGCCTTGCCATGGCCAAAGCCGACCCGGCCCTTCTGGTCACCGACGACGACGAGCGCGGCGAAGCCGAATTTGCGGCCGCCTTTCACCACCTTGGCGACGCGATTGATATGGACCAAACGATCCATGAATTCGCCGTCGCGATCCTCGCGATCGCGGCCCCGGCCGCCTTCCCCGTCACGCGCCATGAGTTGTTTCCATTTTCCAATCGGCCTCGCGAGTATTCCGCCGTGCGGCCAACAGCTCCTTTGCCGCTCGCCTTAAAATTTGAGGCCGCCTTCGCGGGCGCCTTCCGCCAGCGCCTTGATACGTCCGTGATACATATAGGCCCCGCGGTCGAACACGACTTCGCTTATTCCGGCCCGCGTCGCACGCTCGGCAAGCTGCTGACCGACGATCTTCGCCGACTCCACCGTTGCCCCGCTCTTCAGGCCTTCCCGGTTAGCTTTTTCGAGCGACGACGCGGCGGCGAGGGTGCGGCCCAACCCATCGTCGACGATCTGGCAATAAATCTGCTTCGACGAGCGGAAGACGGTCAGCCGCGGCTTGCCATAGGCATGGGCACGGAGCGAACGCCGGACACGCGCCCGGCGGCGGGCGGTCACCGTATTGTCTTTTGCCATGCGCCCAAATCCTTGCTTTCGTCTCTTCTACTTCTTCTTGCCTTCCTTACGGAAGATAAATTCACCGGCATATTTTACGCCCTTGCCCTTATACGGCTCGGGCGGGCGCAAGGCGCGGATTTCCGCGGCGGTCTGCCCCACGTGCCGCTTGTCGATGCCAGTGATCGAAATTTCCGTCGGCTTTGGCGCGGCAATTGCGATTCCCGCTGGAATCGGAAAAGTCACGTCGTGGCTATAGCCAAGCGAAAGGCGAACGTTTTGGCCCGAGACCACGGCCTTATAGCCGACCCCGGTGATCTCGAGTTTGCGTTCGAAACCTTTCGAGACGCCGATCATCAGACTATTGACCACCGACCGCGTCGTGCCCCACATCGCTCGCGCCTGCGTGCTGTCGTTACCCGGCGTGACCACGATCTTGCCCGCAGCCAAAGCCACGTTCACGTTATCTGGCGCGGTGAAGGATAACTCTCCCTTGCCGCCCTTCACGGAAATGGACTGGCCGTCCACCTTGGCCGTTACGCCGGCGGGGATGATAACCGGCTTTTTTCCGATCCGCGACATGCCAGGATTTCCTCGTTCTTCCGGTTAGAATACCTTGCAGAGGACTTCGCCGCCGACATTGGCGTCGCGCGCGGCATGGTCGGCCATAACGCCCTTGGGGGTTGAAACAATCGTAATTCCCAAGCCGTTTGCAACGCGCGGCATCGCATCGACGGCGGCATAAACGCGGCGCCCTGGCTTCGATACCCGTTCGATCTCGCGAATGACCGGCGCGCCGTCGGAATATTTCAGTTCGATTTCGAACTCGGTGCGGCCATTGCCGTATTCGGTCGTGGAATAGCCGCGAATATAACCTTCCGATTGCAAGACGTCGAGCACATGCGCGCGCAGCCGCGATCCCGGTGTCTGTACCTTGCCCTTGCGGCGCATCAGGGCATTGCGGATGCGGGTGAGCATATCGCCCAACGGATCGTTCATCGCCATGATCCGCCCCCCTACCAGCTCGATTTCACGAGACCGGGGATCAAGCCTTTCGAGCCCAATTCGCGCAGCGCGATGCGCGACATTTTCATTTTGCGCGTAAAGCCGCGCGGCCGCCCGCTCACCTCGCAGCGGTTGCGAATCCGCGAAGCGGCGGAGTTGCGCGGCAGTTCGGCAAGTTTTAGGCGCGCGGCGAAGCGCTCCTCCATCGTCAGGGCCTCGTTATTGGCGATCGTCTTCAAGCGGCGGCGGCGGCCGGCATATTGCTTGACCAGTTTGATGCGGTGGTTGTTTTTCTCGATCGAGCTTTTCTTCGCCATCAATTTTTGCCTCTAGTTTCCGCGTTTGAACCCTGTTCGTTTCACTGCCGGAACGGGAAGTTGAAGGCACGCAAAAGCGCGCGCGCCTCGGCATCGGATTTTGCCGTCGTGCAAACGATCACGTCGAGACCCAAAATGCTTTCGGCCTTGTCGTAGTCGATTTCCGGGAACACGATATGTTCCTTGATCCCCAACGCGTAATTGCCATGGCCGTCGAAACTCTTCGGGTTGAGGCCGCGAAAATCCCGGACCCGGGGCAGCGCGATCGTGACCAGCCGGTCGAGGAACTCATACATCCGCGTCTTGCGCAAGGTGACCTTGGCTCCGATCGGCATGTTCTCGCGCACCTTGTACGTCGCGATCGCCTTGCGGGCATGGGTGATGACCGCCTTCTGACCGGCGATCAGGCCGAGGTCGGCCGCCGCGAGGGTGACCTTCTTGGTGTTGGTGACCGCTTCGCCGACGCCCATGTTGAGGACGATCTTCGCGATGCCCGGCACTTCGAACCGGTTCTTGTAACCGAACTGCGCGACGAGCTGGGACCGCACGACCTCTTCGTAATGTTTCCTGAGCCGCGGCACGTAATCCTTGGGCGGCGCAAGCGCTTCCGCGGGGGCCGCGGGCCTCGCGTCTCCCCGGCTGTCGGGGGTTGGCTTCTTGGCCTTGGCGGTTGCCTTTGGAGCACCCTTCGCGGTGTCCTTGGCGCTATTTTTACCGGCGTCCTTAGCCGCGGACTTGCCCGCGCCCTTGGCTCCGCCCTTGCCGGCTTTCGCCTCAGCCATCGATCAATTCTCCGGAGCGCTTCGCGAAACGGACCTTGCGGCCGTCCGTCAAGATCTTGAATCCTACCCGCGTGGGCTTGCCGTTCTTGGGGTCGGCAATCGCCAGATTTGAGAGATGGATCGGGGCTTCCTTGATGATGATCCCCGCTTCCTGCTTGGCGGTCTGCTTCTGGTGCCGTTTCACCGTGTTGACCCCGCGCACGATCGCGCGCGCCTCTTTGGGCTGAACCCGGACGACCTCGCCGGAACGGCCTTTATCGCGCCCGGCGAGGACAACGACCCTGTCGCCCTTTTTGATTTTTGCCGCCATCACAACACCTCTGGCGCGAGCGAGATGATCTTCATCTGGTTCTTGGCCCGCAGTTCGCGCGGAACCGGGCCAAAAATGCGGGTGCCGACCGGCTCCGACTGGGCGTTGATCAACACCGCCGCGTTGGAATCGAATCGGATGACCGAACCGTCGGCGCGCTTGATGTCCTTGGCGGTGCGCACGACCACCGCCTTCATCACGTCGCCCTTTTTGACGCGCCCGCGCGGAATCGCTTCCTTGATCGAGACGACGATAATATCGCCGACGCCGGCATATTTCCGCTTCGAGCCGCCGAGCACCTTGATGCACATCACCCGGCGCGCGCCGGAATTATCGGCGACGTCAAGATTGGTTTGCATCTGGATCATCGTCTTGCACCTTTTTTGCCAGACCGATTTCCGGTGGCGCGACAGCCAACCGGACTTCTGTCCGAAGGAGGTTTTCGCCTCCCCATCAATTCATCTGTCATTTCGCCGCCGCGCCGACAACAGTCCAGCGCTTCAGCTTCGAGATCGGCTTTGTCTCCTCGATCGACACCGCGTCCCCCACCTTGAAAGCTTTCATCTCGTCATGCGCGTGATACTTCTTCGATCGCCGTACCGTCTTCTTCAACAGCGGATGCGTAAAACGGCGCTCGACCTTGACGACGATCGTCTTTTCTTGCTTGTCGCTCACCACGACACCCTGGAGAATTCGCCTCGGCATGATTTCTGGAACCTGTCTTTAAAACCTTGTTTGCGATCCTACTTCGCGCCTTCGTGTCGCTTTTCCGCCGAAAGCGACTTGATCCTTGCGATGTCGCGGCGGACAACGCGCACCCGCGCGGTGTTTTCGAGCTGCCCGGTGGCGCGCTGGAAGCGCAGATTGAATTGCTCTTTCTTGAGATTCAGGAACTCTTGCTCAAGCTGATCCTTGGACATCACCTTGAGATCGGACCACCGCTGTTTATGTTTCATGACCGCGTCCCTCTACTCGACGATCCGCTGGATGAAGCGTGTCTTGATCGGCAGCTTGGCGGCGGCCAGAAGGAGTGCTTCCCGGGCAGTTTCGGCCGGAACCCCGTCGAGCTCGAACATGATGCGGCCCGGCGCGACCCGGCAGGCCCAGAATTCCGGGGCGCCCTTGCCTTTGCCCATACGAACCTCGGTCGGCTTCTTCGAGACCGGGACATCCGGAAAAATCCTGATCCAGACGCGGCCGGCGCGGCGCATGTGGCGTGTCAACGCGCGGCGCGCGGCCTCGATTTGGCGGGCGGTAATCCGCTCGGGTTCGAGCGCCTTGAGGCCGAACTGGCCGAAATTCAATTCGAACCCGGCTTTCGAGGCGCCGCGTATGCGGCCCTTAAAAGCTTTCCGGAATTTTGTTCGCTTTGGCTGCAACATGAGTCAAACTCTCAAAGCTCGCGTTAGAGCGCGTCCCGATCAAATGGAATCATTTAATCGATAAGGACGCAGCTCAAAATCAAACAATTGGAGCATGTCCTGATCGAAAAAGTCGAGCAACTTTTTCGGGACATGCTCCAGGGCCGTCAGGCGGCATCGCGTTCGCGCCGCCGCCGCTCTCCGCCGCCGCCGGAATGATCCTGTTCGGCCATTTTCCTGTCTTGCGCCATCGGATCGTGTTCAAGAATTTCGCCCTTGAAGATCCAGACCTTGATCCCGCAGGTGCCGTAGGCCGTGTGCGCCGTCGCGGTGCCGTAATCGACATCGGCGCGTAATGTATGCAGCGGCACCCGGCCTTCGCGATACCATTCGAGCCTTGCGATTTCGGCGCCGCCGAGGCGGCCCGCGCAGTTGATTCTTATACCTTCCGCGCCGAGCCTGATCGCCGATTGCACCGCCCGCTTCATGGCGCGGCGGAAGGCGACCCGGCGCTCAAGCTGCTGGGCGATCGAATCGGCAACGAGGACCGCGTCGATCTCGGGCTTGCGCACCTCGACAATATTGATGAGCACTTCGGACTCCGTCATCTTCGCAACGATCTTGCGGATCTTGTCGATGTCGGCGCCCTTTTTGCCGATGACGACGCCGGGGCGTGCCGAATGGATCGTCACCCGGCATTTCTTATGCGGCCTCTCGATGACGATCTTCGAAATCGCTGCCTGTTTGAGGTTCTTCATGAGCGTGGCGCGAATTGCCATGTCCTCGTGCAGGAGCTTTCCATATTCGGTCCTGCCCGCGAACCAGCGCGAATCCCAGGTCCGGTTTATGCCGAGCCGCAGGCTGATCGGATTGACTTTTTGTCCCATCGTTTTCTCTTATGCCTGAGAGGCGGCGGCGCCTTCTTCCCGGACAACGATCGTCAGATGCGCGAAAGGCTTACGAATGCGCCCGGCGCGTCCCCGCGCGCGCGGGCTGAACCGTTTCAGGATCATCGCGTTGCCGACATAAGCCGCGGCGACGACGAGATCGTCGACATCGAGATTGTGGTTATTTTCGGCGTTGGCGATCGCGCTCTCGAGGGTCTTCTTGACATCGAAGGCGCTCCGCTTGCGGGAAAACTCGAGATCGGCAAGAGCCTTCTCAACCTTCTTGCCGCGGATCAACTGTGCCAAAAGATTCAACTTCTGCGGGCTGACCCGCAGCATCCGGGCGACCGCCTTGGCTTCATTGTCCTTCAGCGCGCGCGGCGCTTTCTCCTTGGCCATGATCAGTCTCTCTCAGCCTCGTTTGGCTTTCTTGTCCCCGGCGTGACCGTGAAAGGTTCGCGTCGGAGAAAACTCACCGAATTTATGGCCGATCATGTCTTCGGTCACGGAGACCGGGACATGCTTGTGGCCGTTATAGACCGCGAACGTGAGCCCGACGAATTGCGGCAATATGGTCGACCGGCGACTCCAAATCTTGATGATTTCGGAGCGGCCTGAATTGCGCGAAATCTCCGCCTTCTTGAGCAGATAGCCATCGACGAACGGGCCTTTCCAGATCGAGCGCGCCATGATCAGCCCTTCTTCTTCTTGCTCTTGTGACGTGAGGTCACGATGAATTTGGCGGTGGATTTGTTGGTCCGGGTTTTTTTGCCCTTCGTCGGCTTGCCCCAGGGCGTCACCGGGTGGCGTCCTCCCGAGGTCCGGCCTTCGCCGCCGCCGTGCGGATGATCGACGGGATTCATCGTCACCCCGCGATTATGCGGTCTGCGCCCGAGCCAGCGGCTGCGTCCAGCCTTGCCGCGTGAAATATTCATGTAATCGGGATTGGACACCGCGCCGATGGTCGCGAAACATTGGCCATGGATGAGGCGCTGCTCGCCGGAATTGAGGCGGACGATGACATAGCCCTCATCGCGTCCAACGACCTGGGCGTAGGTGCCGGCCGAACGCGCCATGGCGGCGCCCTTGCCGATCTTCATCTCAATATTATGAACGATCGTGCCGACCGGCACATTGGCGAGCGCCATCGCATTGCCCGGCTTCACGTCGGCCTGCGCGCCGGAAATCACTTCATCGCCGGGGCCGAGCCGCTGCGGCGCGATGATGTAGGAAAGTTCGCCGTCGGCATAGCGTATGAGCGCGATAAAGGATGTCCGGTTCGGATCATATTCGATCCGCTCGACCTTGGCGGGAATATCGAGCTTGCGCCGCTTGAAGTCCACGATCCGGTAACTCTGCTTGTGACCGCCGCCGCGAAACCGCACGGTGATACGGCCATTGTTGTTGCGGCCGCCGGTCGAAGGCTTCCCCTCCGTCAGCTGCTTCAGGGGTTTGCCTTTATGGAGGCCGGAGCGATCGACGATGACGAGCTGGCGAAGGCTAGGGGTGACCGGTTTGAATGTCTTCAGTGCCATTGGCGCATTCCTCGCATCATCAAAGCCCGGTCGTCACATCGATCTTGTGACCCTCGGCGAGGGTCACGACCGCCTTCTTCAAATCGGATTGGACGCCGGGCGTGCCTTTGAACACTTTTCGCTTGCCCTTGCGGATAAGCGTATTGACCGCTTCCACCTTGACATCGAAGAGCCGCTCGACCGCCGCCTTTATCTCGGGTTTCGTCGCATTTTTGCGAACCTTGAAGATGACCTGATTTGCTTCCGACGCCATCGTCGCCTTTTCGGTGATAACCGGGGCAAGGATCACGTCGTAATGATGCGCATCGTGGGCGAGTTTGGACGGGCTCATTTGAAACGCGCCTCCAAAACATCGATCGCCGCTTTGGTCAAGACAAGCTTCTCGCGGCGGAGAATATCGTAGACATTAATGCCCTGCGCCGGGAGGACGTCGATTTGCGGAATGTTGCGCGCGGCAAGGCAAAAGTTTGCCTCAAGCTTCTCGCCGTCGACGATCAAGGCGTTGGTCAAGCCGAGCTTGGCGAAACACGCCTTCAAGGATTTGGTCTTGGCGTCCGCGGCGCGTGCGTCAGGCCACACGAAAATCCCGCCGTCCTGGGCTTTGGCGGAAAGCGCATGTTTGAGGGCGAGAGCGCGCAGCTTTTTGGGCAGATCATGCGCGTGCGAGCGCACGACAGGGCCGAAGGCGCGTCCGCCGCCACGAAATTGCGGCACCCGCGCCGATCCGTGCCGCGCCGATCCTGTCCCCTTCTGCTTGTACAATTTCTTGCCGGTGCGCCAAATGTCCGCGTGACCAAGCGTCTGATGCGTTCCGGCACGGCGTTTGGCGAGCTGATAGCGGACCATCCGCGCGATCAAATCCTGGCGCGGAACGAGACCGAAAATGGCATCATTGAGGTCCATCGAACCGGCGGCTTCGCCGTCGAGGGAGGTGATATCGATCTTCATGCGCTGGCCTCCGCCGCTTCCCCGGCCGCGCCGCCCGATGCGGCATTTGTCATGCGGTATTTGCCGGGCTTCGGCGCCTCTTTGGGAAGCGCCTTTTTCACTGCGTCGCGCACACAAATCCAGCCACCGGAGGTTCCAGGGACCGCGCCCTCGACGAGAATAAGACCGCGTTCGATATCGAGTTCGACGATGCGCAAGTTCAATGTCGTCACCCTCTCGGTGCCGAGGTGCCCGGCCATTTTCTTATTCTTGAAGGTCTTGCCCGGGTCTTGCCTGCCGCCAGTCGAACCATGCGACCGGTGCGAGATCGAGATGCCGTGCGTCGCCCGCAAACCTCTGAAATTCCAGCGCTTCATGGCGCCGGCAAAGCCCTTGCCGGTGCTCGTCCCAGTCACGTCAACGAACTGGCCAACGACGAAATGATCCGCCGTGATCTCGGCGCCGACCGGCAGCAACGCGTCGTCTGCGACACGGAATTCGGCGAGCTTCATTTTGGGCTCGACCTTGGCGACCGCGAAATGGCCACGCTCCGCCTTCGATACATTCTTGACCTTGGCCCGGCCAATGCCGAGCTGAACCGCGGTATAGCCGTTGCGATCCTTGGTCCTATGCGCCACGACCTGACAGCCATCGAGCCTCAACACCGTGACCGGCACATGTTCGCCCCCGCCGGTGAAGACACGGGTCATGCCGAGCTTTTGCGCGATGACACCTGAGCGCATGGTTAAATTCCCTTATCGCCTCCGCCCGGCGGCGCGCCGCGCGGAGTTCATCTCAATTCAGATAGCGCAGCATTCGCTAAAGCTTGATCTCCACATCGACGCCCGCGGCCAGATCGAGCTTCATCAAAGCGTCAACCGTCTGCGGCGTCGGATCGACGATGTCGAGAACCCTTTTATGAGTCCTTACCTCGAACTGTTCGCGCGATTTCTTATCGACATGCGGCGAACGGTTGACGCAGAATTTCTCGATCTTCGTCGGCAGCGGAATGGGGCCCCGCACCTGGGCTCCGGTCCGCTTCGCCGTCGAGACGATCTCCTTCGTTGAGGAATCGAGGATTCGATGATCGAATGCCTTGAGGCGAATGCGAATATTCTGGCCGTTCATCTCATGAAATCCCTGCCTGCCGCCCGCGGCCCAACCGGCTAACCCTAATCCTCGTTCTCCGCATGCCGCAGCCGAGTGGCGCCAGCAGGGAGACCCGCATATCCAACCACGCGAACACGCGCGTCCGCGTTATTCCGTAATCGAAGCGACGACGCCGGCGCCGACGGTGCGGCCGCCTTCGCGGATCGCGAAGCGCAGCTTCTCCTCCATGGCGATCGGAACGATCAACTCGACATCCATCGTCACATTGTCGCCGGGCATCACCATTTCGGTGCCTTCCGGCAAGGTCACGACGCCGGTCACGTTGGTGGTGCGGAAATAAAATTGCGGCCGATAGTCGGTGAAGAACGGGGTATGACGGCCACCCTCGTCCTTGGTCAGGACATAGGCTTCCGCCTTGAACTTCGTGTGCGGCTTCACTGAACCCGGCTTGCACAAGACCTGGCCGCGCTCGACGTCGTCGCGCTTAGTGCCGCGCAAAAGCGCGCCGATGTTGTCGCCCGCCTGACCCTGATCGAGGAGCTTACGGAACATCTCGACGCCGGTCACCACCGTCTTCACCGTCGGCCGCAGGCCAACGATCTCGACCTCCTCGCCGACCTTGACGGCCCCACGCTCGACCCTGCCCGTCGCGACGGTGCCGCGGCCAGAAATCGAGAACACGTCCTCGACCGGCATCAGGAACGGCTGATCGACCGGCCGCTCGGGCTGCGGAATATACGCATCCACCGCATCCATCAGCTTCAACACCGAGTCGTGTCCAATCTCAGGATTGCGGCCCTCGAGCGCGTACAACGCCGAACCTTGGATGATCGGAATATCGTCGCCCGGAAAATCGTACTTCGACAAAAGCTCGCGAACCTCGAGCTCGACAAGCTCCAGAAGCTCGGCGTCATCGACCATGTCGACCTTGTTGAGATAAACGACGAGGGCCGGGACGCCGACCTGCCTTGCCAACAGAATATGCTCGCGCGTCTGCGGCATCGGGCCGTCCGCCGCCGAGACCACCAAGATCGCGCCGTCCATCTGCGCCGCGCCGGTGATCATGTTTTTTATATAGTCGGCGTGTCCGGGACAATCGACATGGGCGTAATGGCGCTTCTGGGTCTGGTATTCGACATGCGCCGTGGCGATCGTGATCCCCCGCGCTTTTTCTTCCGGCGCCTTGTCGATCTGGTCATAGGCAGTGAAGGTCGCCCCGCCAGTCTCGGCCAGAACCTTGGTGATCGCCGCCGTCAGCGTCGTTTTGCCATGATCGACGTGACCGATTGTCCCGATATTGCAATGCGGCTTTGTCCGCTGGAATTTTTCCTTGCCCATCGTCCGGCTCCTCTAGGATTTACTCACGTGCTGCCTCAGGAAATCAGGCGTATTTGGCCTGAATCTTCCCGGCTTCGCCCGCCGGGACCTGTTCGTAATGATCGAATTGCATCGTGTAATTGGCGCGGCCTTGGCTGAAGGACCGCAGCTGATTGACGTAGCCAAACATATTCGCGAGGGGCACCATCGCATTGATGACGACCGCGTTGCCGCGCATGTCCTGCCCCTGGACCTGCCCGCGCCTACCAAGGAGGTCGCCCATGACCGAGCCCGTGTAGTCCTCGGGTGTGGTTACCTCGACCTTCATGATCGGCTCGAGCAAGACGGAGCCTCCTTTTCGCAGCGCTTCGCGAAATGCCGCGCGCGCGGCGATTTCGAACGCAAGGACCGAGGAATCGACGTCGTGATAGGCGCCGTCGACCAATGTGGCCTTGACGTCCACAACCGGGAAGCCGGCAAGTACCCCCGACCCCATGACGCCGTTAATACCCTTTTCGACGCCAGGAATAAATTCCTTCGGCACCGTTCCGCCGACGACCTGGCTCTCGAAGGTCGAGCCCTTGCCCGGCTCGTTCGGCTCGAAGATGATCTTGACCCGGGCGAACTGGCCGGAACCGCCGGTCTGCTTCTTGTGGACGTAATCGATCACCTCGCGTTGGGTCAGTTTCTCGCGGTAGGCGACTTGCGGCGCGCCGATATTGGCGTCGACCTTATAGGTGCGGCGCAGGATGTCGACCTTGATGTCGAGATGGAGTTCGCCCATCCCCTTCAAAATGGTTTGCCCGGATTCCGGATCGGTCGAAACCCGGAACGACGGGTCTTCAGCGGCAAGTTTTGCCAAGGCGACGCCGAGCTTTTCCTGATCGGCCTTGGATTTTGGTTCGATGGCGATCTCGATCACCGGTTCCGGGAATTCCATGCGCTCCAGGATAACTGGCTTGTTGAGGTCGCAGAGCGTATCTCCGGTCCTCGTATTCTTCAAGCCGGCCAACGCGACAATATCTCCCGAATACGCTTCCTTGATATCCTCGCGGTTATTCGCGTGCATGAGAAGCATGCGCCCGACCCGCTCCTTGTTGTCCTTGGTCGAGTTCAAGACGGTGGTGCCCGACAAGACGTGGCCCGAATAGACCCGCGCGAAAGTAATCGTGCCGACAAAGGGATCGTCCATGATCTTGAAAGCGAGCATGGAAAAAGGGTCTTCATCGCGCGGCAGCCGGACCACATCGGCGCCCGTCTCCATGTCGACGCCCCTGATCGCCTCGCGGTCGAGAGGCGACGGGAGAAAATCGACAACCGCGTCGAGCAACGGCTGCACGCCCTTATTCTTGAATGCCGCGCCGCACAGAATTGGGATGAAGGCGATGTCGCGGACCGCCTTGCGCAAGAGACGCCGCAAGGTCGCGGCATCCGGTTCCGTGCCGTCGAGATAGGCGGCCATGACATCGTTGTCGAGTTCGACCGCCGCCTCGATGAGGATATGTCTGTACTCCGCCGCCTTGGCTTGGAGATCTTCCGGGATTTCCGCGTCGGCATATTTGGCCCCGAGCGCCTCGTCTTCCCAAACCACGGCTTTCATCCGCACGAGATCGACGATGCCCTTGAAATCGGCTTCCGACCCAAGCGGCAGTTGAATACAGACCGGGCGGCCGCCGACCTTGGTTTTGATATCCTTGACGCAGCGATGGAAATCGGCGCCGATCTTGTCCATCTTATTGACGAAGACGATGCGTGGCACATTGTATTTCTCGGCTTGCCGCCAGACAGTCTCGGTCTGCGGCTCCACGCCCTGGTTGCCGTCGAGGACGCAGACGGCGCCGTCAAGCACCCGGAGCGAGCGCTCGACCTCAATCGTGAAATCGACATGGCCGGGCGTGTCGATGATGTTCAGGCGCTTGCCGCTCCAATTCGTCGTCGTCGCGGCGGATGTGATCGTGATGCCGCGTTCCTGTTCCTGCTCCATCCAATCCATGGTGGCCGCGCCGTCATGGACTTCGCCGATCTTATGCGACTTGCCGGAATAATAGAGAATCCGCTCCGTCGTTGTCGTCTTGCCCGCGTCGATATGGGCCATGATGCCGAAGTTCCGGTAATCCTCTATCGGATGGCTGCGGGGCATGACACAATCCCTTCAGGCGGAAAACCGCTTACGTTAAGTTTTCTACCAACGATAATGCGAAAACGCGCGGTTGGCTTCCGCCATGCGATGGGTGTCTTCCCGCTTTTTGACCGCATTGCCGCGATTATTGGCGGCGTCCATCAACTCCGCTGACAGGCGATCGACCATCGTCTTGTCGTTGCGGCCGCGCGCGGCGTTGATGATCCAGCGAATGGCAAGCGCCTGGCGGCGCTCCGCGCGGACCTCGACCGGCACCTGATAGGTCGCGCCGCCGACCCGGCGAGAGCGAACCTCAATCGCCGGAGCGACATTATCCAAGGCCTGCTTGAAGACCGGAAGCGGCTCCGACCGCATCTTCCGCTCGATGATGTCGAAGGCGTCATAAACGATCGCTTCGGCGATCGACTTCTTGCCGTCGTACATGATCGAGTTCATGAACTTGGTGAGAATGACATCCCCGAACTTCGCGTCCGGAATGACTTCCCGTTTTTCGGCGCTATGGCGGCGCGACATCGTTAGGCTCCGTCGGATCTCATTCGGTTGGTCAAAGGCGCAATTGTCAAATGCGACAACTACCCTGAAACTCCAGTCTCTAGCCGTCTCTCAAATTCACCCGAAAATTCATTTCGGCCGCTTGGCGCCATATTTGGAACGGCGCTGTTTGCGGTTCTTGACGCCTTGTGTGTCGAGCACGCCGCGCAGAATGTGATAGCGCACGCCAGGCAGATCCTTCACCCGGCCGCCGCGGATCATGACGACCGAATGCTCCTGCAGGTTATGACCCTCGCCCGGGATATAGCCGATCACCTCGAAACCGTTGGTCAGGCGGACCTTGGCAACCTTGCGCAACGCCGAATTCGGCTTTTTCGGCGTTGTCGTATAGACCCGCGTGCAGACGCCCCGCTTCTGCGGGCAGGCGCCGAGATGGCGCGCCTTTTCGCGATAGGTTTTTTCCTGCCGCGGCTTGCGGATTAGCTGACTGATCGTGGGCATCCCTGATCTTTCTCGATCTTTCCAAATAAGCCATCGCCGGATAGCCCCGGCGCGGCGAAAAATTCAATCCTCCGGCTTCGCGGCCGGGAATGCCACCAAGGCAAACGACCAAGGCAAACAACAAAGCGCCTCAAGCCCGCCAAGGCTTCCGGCGCCGGGATTTGGCAGAGGATCACGGCATCGGATACCGCGGTCTTGCCTCTGGTCGATCCAAGCGATCGTTTGGATCTCTCTTGGATCTATTGTGATTGTCAAGCCGCTGGGTACGACAGCGTTTAGGTTTGAAAAGTCCGGGACGAGGCGCCCCGAAAGCAAAACCTACTGCCTGTCCGAAGTGGGCGGAACTTAATAGCGCCCGTCTGGCGCGTCAACCCTCATTCGCAGGAAAATCAAGAAACGAGACTTTGCCCTGGCTGTGAGCGTGCGGCTCGAAGTGTTGCGAGAGCATGATCCACGAAAGTGCCCCCCGGTTTCGCGTTATAGATCATGGCAAAAAGAGCTTTGAGCGTGATCCCATTCCATCGAATCGGATCGCGCTCGCGCATCGCGCGCAGCTCGTGAAAGGCGCTCGACGAACGTTCCCGGCGCGAAGCATCGGACAAGACGGAGTTGATTAACTTAGCTGGGTTGGGCGCGACGATGCCGGCGGCGAGAGCGTGCCAAAAACCGGCGAAAACCTTGCGCCGCCGCGGATATATCCGTCGAAATCAGCCCCGTGACGTAACCGAGTTCAAGGCTTGCGATCAGCAGGCCAATTCCCAGGAAGAATCTAACAATGTATGTCCGGCAACCTCTCGCCTCACCAGAAGCAAAGCGATCGCGACGGCGCCGGCGGGCATAAGAACCAAAACCTTGAAAAATCGCCCTAGGACGACGCCAACAAAGGCCCCTCCGGCGCTCAGGATTTCCATTTCGATGCCTGTCATTTGCCTTATATTGGCTTACTTTTCTTACGTGGCGCTTATGTTTTCCTTGACGCTTATGTTTTTTTTGGGGCTTATGTTTTTCGGTACGATATCTCCCGAACCGGCCGCGCCACCGGCATCGCTTGATTCGGCAGAGCTTGGGTTGCCGCCGATTACCGGCGCTGCCTTGCTCCGGTTCGCATCGTACGCCAAGGCGAATCCGGCGACGATGCCGGGAGTGCCCCAAAAGCCCGGCCGCCAAAGTAAGAAAAAGCCAGAGTCCGCGACGCATCGACACATCGACGCATCGTCACATCAAGGTATCATCCCTGGGGACAGTTAACCGCACCGCAAAAAATCGGTTTGCCGAACCTTTCGCAATCGTGGAAAATGCCGCATTGTCTGTTCGATCGAATATTATGGATATGGATGACGTGTTGGCATTACTAAGCGTTCGATAAGTCCAACAATAAGTCCAAGGAGACGACAGAGAGCTGCCTGCGAATGACCCGTTTGAGTGCAAATACCCGGCTTGAGGACGCCGTGATATGATGATAGAATGGTAACAAAATCAACTCAATTTGAGAACTGAGAAATTGAGAAAGTCTTCTATAAAAAATGTGAGTAGTCTTTAATTATCAATTGATGAGAGGCGTTCGGATGTTTCAGTGCCGCCTAACCGATATTGTAGAGCCTCGGAGCCGTGCCAAGACAAATTCGCGGTTTTTCAGCCAATTCAAAATCTCCTGCCAAAAAATCGAAATCCTGGCTCGGGTTGTTGATCTGTTGCTTATTGCGATTGCGAGTACCCTTGGAGGAGCCGTTTACCAATATGTTTGGTTCGAAAACCCCGCCACGGTCGAAGCCTGTTTGAGTGCCGGCATTATCACCGGGCTGTTATACGTTTGTTTGGTCAGTGCGCGCGGCCTGTATCGGCTTCCCGTGCTGCTCGCGCCGCTTCCGTATGTCGGCCGGCTCCTTGCGATCTTTGCCTCCAGCGCTCTTTTGGTGGCCGGATCTCTGGTGTTTCTGAAAGGCAACGTCGCGTTTCCGGCCTCGCCCTTGGTTGCGGCTTTAGTGCCCCAAATGATTCTCTTGGTAATTGTCCGTTGGGTTTTCGCCAAGGCGACGCGCGCCCTGCTGTCGGCGGGGAGCCTCGACGGACGCCGTGTCGTGACGATCGGCGAACCGGCGGAACTGCTGGGATTGAGTGCAAAGTTCCTATTGCTATACTGTGGCTTGCGGGAAGTTTTTCGGGTGCCGGTCGCAACCAATCGCGGGTGCCGTACGGGCGAAGTCCTGGCCGGTCTGGACGGCGCCCTCGCGGCGGCGCGCGAACACGGTGCCGAGGAATATTTGGTGGCGCTGCGCGGAGGCAGCGGGGAGCTTCTCGAAACAATTCGCTCCCGCCTTCGCGAGTCTCCGCTTCCGGTCCGGCTTTTACCTGACCATGACATCAGAACCCTGCTGGGGCGGCGTGGTTTGTCCGCGGACGGGTTGGCGCTTCCCGGGACAATCCAGGGGGCGCCGTTGACCCCTTTCGAGAGAGTGGTCAAGCGGACTCTGGACATCGTTGGTTCGATGACGGCAATATTGCTTTTGTGGCCACTTTTTTTGATTTCCGCGATCGCCATCAAGCTCGATAGCGGCGGTCCAATCATATTCCAGCAACGGCGAACCGGATTCAACGCGAAGGAGTTTGTCATCTTCAAGTTCCGGACGATGACCGTTCTCGAGGACGGACCGGCGATAACGCAAGCGTGCCGTGGCGATCTTCGCGCGACACGTGTCGGCAAATTCCTTCGCCAGTCGAGCATCGATGAGCTGCCCCAGCTCCTTAATGTGCTAAAAGGCGAAATGTCCCTGGTTGGGCCGCGACCGCATGCGGTCGCCCATGATAAGGAATACAAAGTTCACATTGCCGATTATGGTTTTCGCAACCACATCAAGCCGGGGATGACAGGCTGGGCCCAGGTGAACGGATTGCGCGGCGAAACCCGGTCCCTTGAGGAGATGACCGAGCGTGTGAAGTTGGATCTGTGCTATATCAATAATTGGTCGCTCGGCTTCGACATCAATATCTTAATGCGGACTTGCTTCGAGGTTCTGAGCGATCGCGCATATTGATTGCCCAGGTCGTGGTTCGCTGGAACAGCGAAATTTGGCCTTCGCAACACATTGGTCGATTGACCATTCCTGCTTCGCGCGGGGGCGCCTGCCTGTGAGCAACGATGCCCCTCCGGATTTTCAAGCGAAGCAGAACCCGGTTCGCCCCGATTACGGGGTTTGTTCCGTCGCGGCAAGCGGCAGGGCTTCTCCTTGCGCGAAGATCGCTTCGAACCGCCGCTTAAATACCTCCGCCGCGGCTTGGCTGTCGATGACGAGGAGATCGTTATCTTGCCGCTTCAGTCCCGACGCCGAAAAGTTCGCGGCACCTGTGCGTAGCCATCGGCCGTCGATTTGATAGCTCTTGAGGTGCATCAATGGCGAACCCGGACGCTTGAAGCGGATCTCGATTTCAGGATTGGCGAGCAGTTCTCGGAACGGCGGAACCGGCTCCCGCTCGCCGATTTGCCGGCCATCCACGTAAATGCGAACCCTGACACCTCGCCCCGCCGCGCGGATCAATGCCTGCATGACCGGCCAATCAGTGAGAACATAGGCCGCGATGTCGATCTCGTGCTCCGCCCGATCGATCAGCGCGACATCGGTTTGCTCCAGATTTTCGACCGGCGCATAGTGAATGACCGGCGCGGAATTGCCGAGGCATGGCAAGAGCGAAACCAACACTAGATGTAATGTCTCAACAGGTTGTTCACGGGGAGAATTTGAGGTTTGTGGGGTTTGCGAAGCACCACAGGCTCAGGAGACCCACCCGTGAACATTCATAAGAATGCCAGGACGACGCCGAACATGCGAGCCTTGATTGTTGGGCGCCGCCAAGCGGGCGAAACGCCGCGCTCCATAGCCGGCGCTGTAGGCGTTTCGGCCGCGACCGTGAGGAAATGGCTCCGGCGCCACGAAAGCGAAGGCGCCGCTGGCCTCCAAGACCGGACCAGCCGGCCGCATCGCCTGCGGACACGGATCACATCACATCAGATCGCCCAGGTCGAAGCCCTGCGCCGGGCCCGTCAGCCCTTCTGGAAGATCGCCCGCGCGACCGGGCTGTCGCGCGCGACGGTGGCCCGCATCGCAAAGGCCAAGGGGCTGAGCCGCCTGTCCGCCCTCGATCAAAGGATCGCGATCATCCGTTATGAAAAGAAGCAGCCGGGCGAGATGATCCATATCGACATCAAGAAGCTCGGCCGCATCGAAGGGATCGGACATCGCATCACGGGAGACCGTACCGGACAGAGCGCGCCACGCAGCCGCAAGGAAGGCGGCAAGGGCTGGGAATATCTCCATCTGGCCGTCGACGATCACTCCCGGCTGGCCTATTCTGAAATCCTGCCGGACGAAACACGGCGCTCCTGCCTGAAATTCCTCTTGCAAGCCTTGCGCTTCTTTCGCGATCACGGCGTCAGGGTCCTTCGCGTCATGACCGACAACGGCGCCAGCTTCCGTTCGCGCCGCTACACAAAGGCGTTGCGAATGCTGAAAATCAAGCATAAGCGCACCAGACCCTATACGCCAAGAACAAACGGAAAGGCCGAACGCTTCGTGCAGACCTCCTTGCGGGAATGGGCCTATGCCAAACCCTACAACCATTCATCCGAACGGGCCGCCGCACTGTTGCCTTTCCTCCACCATTACAATCATCATCGGCCTCACTTCGGCATCAACGGATGCTCACCTATCTCAAGGATCCCAAGAAACAACCTATCGAGACACGACAACTAGAGCGTTATCCACTGTGACAGAATCGGGTGGGATTCCCAAGCGGGCTTTGTCGTGATTCAAGCTTCGGGCTGGGAGGAGGCCAGGATGAATGACGAAGCCCTATTCGGAAGATCTTCGGACGCGCGTGGTAGCGGCCGTTGTGGCGGGTGCAAGCTGCCGGGATGCGGCACAGCGGTTCAGTGTCGGCGTGAGCAGTGTTGTGCGGTGGGCGCAGCGGTTCCGGCGGACCGGGGGCGTCGCGGCCAAGCCGATGGGCGGGAAGCGCAACTCGCGTCTCAAAGATGAGCGAGACTGGCTGCTCGCCCGCGTCGCCGCGTCGCCCGATTTGCCGCTTCATGACATCAGGCGCGAGCTTGCCGCGCGCCAGGTCCGTGTCGGCTATGGCACGATTTGGCGCTTTTTCGCTAAGGAGAAGATCACCTTTAAAAAAAATCGTGCGCGCCGCCGAGCAGGACCGGCCTGACATCGCGGCCGAGCGGATGCGCTGGCAAGAAGACCAGAAGCAGCTCGATCCCAAGCGTCTCGTGTTCATCGACGAGACATGGGCAAAGACCAACATGGCGCCCACGCATGGCCGGTGCCGGCGCGGCCAAAGGCTTTATGCCAAAGTGCCGCATGGCCATTGGAAGACGACGACTTTCGTGGCCGCGCTTCGCCATGATGGCATCACCGCCCCCTTCGTCTTCGACGGCCCGATCAATGGCGAATGTTTCCTCGTTTATGTCAAAGAAATGCTTGCTCCGACGCTCTCGAAAGGAGACATCGTCCTGATCGACAATCTCGCCTCGCACAAGAGCCCGAAAATCAGGAAAGCGATCGAGGCCAAGGGCGCCGCACTGCGTTTCCTGCCGCGCTACTCGCCCGACTTCAACCCGATCGAGATGGTCTTTTCGAAATTAAAGACGCTCCTGCGAAAGGCTTCCGAACGAACCGTCGAAGCCCTCTGGACTCGGATCGGCGAGCTCCTCGATCACTTCCCCCAGAAGGAATGCGAAAACTACTTCAAGGCCGCCGGGTACGAACCAACTTGAACGGATAACGCTCTAGAGCGGGTCCCGATTAGGTGGACCCGTATCCGGCATTGCGAAAATAGTTGAAGCATTCGGTTGGAGGGAAGTCGTCGAGAGCTAATCCGATGCCATCCCACAGAGCATCGACGGTTCGGTGGGCCATTTTGCGCAACGTATTTTTGAGCTTGGCGAAGACTTGTTCGATGGGATCGAAGTCAGGACTGTAGGCGGGCAAGAAGCACTGCGTCGCCCCGGCGGCTTCGATGGCTTTTCGAACGCCGGCGCGTTTATGGGAACCGAGATTATCCATCACCACGATTTCGCCAGGCGACAAGGTCGGCACCAGAACCTGCTCGACATAGGCGAGGAACTTTGCGCCGTTAATGGGACCGTCGAAGACACAAGGAGCGGTGATGCGATCGTGGCGCAACGCCGCCAAAAAGGTCGTCGTCTTCCAGTGGCCGAACGGGGCGTGAGCGATAAGTCTCTTGCCTCTTTCACATCGCCCATAGCGAGGTGTCATGTTGGTCGAGGCCCAGGTCTCATCGATGAATACAAGCCTTTGAGGATCAAGACTTTTCTGCTTATCGCGCCAAGCGAGACGTGCGGCCCGGACATCCGCTCTTTCTTGTTCGGCGGCGTGCAGAGTTTTTTTTAAAGGTCAATTGCAGATGCCGCAAAAAACGCCCGACGGCGGACCGCCCGACTTTGATCTCGAGCGTCGTCAGCTTGCTCCACAGCTCCGTGATCGTCAGCTCGGGCTGCACCGCCACCAACGCCCGCACCTTATCTTCATGCGCAGCCAGCGCGTGCCGCTTATGGCCGCCAAACTTTCGCGGCAGACAACCGCCTGTTATCTCAAACTGCTGCATGAGCTTGATCACGCAGCTCGCACTGACTTCAAAGCTGCGCGCCGCCTTGCGCCGAGACTGACCTGCCAGTACAGCCCGCACCAGGCGGTCACGTAAATCCTGCGAATAGGGTTTTGCCATCCATGCCGGCCTCCATTCCAGCCAACATGGTGAATCACGATTCCGCCGATTCGGGAATCCCCCTTCCGATTTTGTCTATTCGGGACCCGCTCTAGGGTAAGCCCGAGAGAGAGCCCAACGCCGGCACGAAAGTGCAATAGGGTCATCGATCTTTGTCCAACCTGCGGCGATTAGATAGGAGATGGCAGGTTGGCCTTTCCCGTGACTGGCGTCTCGAGTTAACAAGCCGGCCAGCGCCGCTATGATCCCGGCGACGGCTCGACGGATGGCCCGCCGAAGGGGGACTCGCGATGTTTTGCAATTTTTGGGGTGGGACCGTGTCTGGGACGACCTCGCGGACAGCCGGCCCCGAGCGTGGCCGCACCCTGCTGCCGGATCGGTTCGTCAGTGGTTACGCAGTCTTCCTTGGTGGACGTTTGGCATGATCGACCCAATTGAGCACACTTGCCGCCACGGGCGCGGCCGGGAAAGCCCGCTCGGCAAAGACATCGAGGTCTTGATTGTTGGCTACACGCGCGGCTTGCCGCCGCCAAACGGCACCGGTTATGAAATCCGGCACCGCAAAAAAAGCCCCAGCGTTGATGCCAGGGCCCTTGCACCAAATGTGTCCTTCCTTCAGGCTGCGTGAAGGTTACCCGCCGCGGACTTGCCGGTTCGTTTGTCGGCAATGACTTCGTAGGCGATTTTCTGGCCTTCCTGCAGATTGCGCAATCCTGATTGTTCCACGGCGCTGATGTGGACGAACACGTCCTTGCCGCCGTCGTCTGGCTGTATGAAGCCGTATCCTTTGTCCGGATTAAACCACTTCACGGTTCCCGTAGTCATAGAGGCTATCCTTAGAGTCGTAGAGAAGAGAGGCGCCCATCCATGCGGACGCCGATGTTGCATCGATGTTTTGAGGAGGAGGTCGTCAGCAGACGCAAAAATGCGAGGCCAAGCCGTCGGCAAAAACACGACACCCTTCAATGTATGTTTTTACGATCAGCAAAACAAGGGGGGTCGTCATTCGTTTTTTTAGAGTATGTTCCGGCGAACTCGAACAGCTTCACCGGACGAAACCCCGTCTTGCGGAAGGCGTCAAACCTGCTTTGCGGCCAAGGTTTGCTCAAAACCTCTCGATCCGCGCAAGGGTAAACAACCCGAATGGCGGCAGTGTGCGGCGTTCCACGAGACGGACGGAAGGCGTGGAATCGATCCAATCGCCGAGAATCGACCACGCGAATTCCGGCTGCCAGCCGAGTTCGGCGCCGTATTTGGCGAGGGCGGATTCGACCCAGGCCATCGGGCCTTGGCCGCTGCCGACATGATTGACCAGGATGATCTCGCCGCCGGGCTTCACGACACGGGCCAGCTCATCGAGACTCGCATGCGGCTCGGGCACGACCGTCAGAACGTAAGGCGCGACCACCGCATCGAAATGGGCGTCTGGGAAAGCGAGGCGCGCCGCGTCCATAACCACGAGGCCCTCGACGTTGCCTAAAGCCTTGGCGCGCACGCGCCTTTGGGCGCGCCGCAGCATAGGCTCGGAAAGATCGATCCCGGTCAATCTCGTCCGCCGGTCGAACATGGGCAATTCGAGGCCGGTGCCGACGCCGACATCGAGCACATGCCCGCCAAGACAGTCGGCGGCCGCTGCCGCGGCTTTGCGTCCCGGCCGCAGGACGAGTTTGAAGACGAGATCGTACACCGGCGCCCAGCGAGCGTAGGATTTCTTGACATGCTGATTGTCGAGACCGGCCGGATCACCTGCGTGCACTGGCGCGGCGGCCAAGACAGGGGCGTCAAAGATTTCTTCTTGCACGCGCGCTAACCTCCACGTTGCGCCGGTGCGATTTCCATGTCATGGACCCGCGCTCCGGTCACTCGTTCCTGTGCCTCCCCTCCCGCGCGGGGGGAGGCGGCCGGTTTCCCCCTCAAAGCGGCAACGGCTCGACCCGCGCGTAATTATTTTCCGCGACCGCCGGATAAGCCGGTTCCGCCGAAACAATGAAGCCGCCGCCCAAAACTCGCGCATGTGGCCGGTCCGACGCGTAAAAGACGCAGGCTTGGCCAGGCGAGACGGCATCCTCGGCTACGGCGAATTCGATGACGGCCTCGTCAGGACCGATGCAAAGGAGAGCCTGAACCGGAGGCCGGGAGGAGCGGATCTGGACGTAGAGTTCCTCACTCTTGGCGTGATCATCGAGCGTGCCGGGCCCGATCCAGTTGAGCGCGCGCAAACGGACCCGGCGGGTAGCCAACGCTTCGCGCGGCCCGACGATGACGCGCGCGCGCGCGGCGTCCAGTTTGACGACAAAGAGCGGGGCACTGGTGGCGAAGCCGCCAAGCCCCAGGCCACGCCTTTGGCCGACCGTGTAATGGATGACGCCCGGGTGGCGTCCGAGCACCCGGCCGTCGATATGCACAATCTCGCCGGGCAGCGCCGCGCCTGGCGTCAAGCGTTCGATGAGATCGCTGTATCTGCCGGTTGGGACGAAACAAATATCCTGGCTGTCGGCTTTATAGGCAACCAGCAGGCCGAACCGGCGGGCGAGGGCGCGGACTTGCGTTTTTTCCATATCGCCGAGAGGAAACCGCAACAATTGGAGTTGCGCCTTGGTCGTTGCGAACAGGAAATAGCTTTGATCGCGGGAAAGGTCATGCGCGCGATGGAGCGCGCGATCGCCGGAGCCATCGAGCCGGGACGACACGTAATGGCCGGTCGCCAAGACATCGGCGCCGAGGTCTTGCGCCGTTTCAAGGAGATCGGCGAATTTGATGTCGCTGTTGCAGGCGACGCAGGGTATGGGCGTTTGCCCTTCCGCATAACTTTGCGCGAACGGCGAGATGACCTTGCTCCGGAACCTCTCCTCGTAGTCAAGCACATAGTGAGGGATGCCGAGGCGGGCGGCGGTAAGACGCGCATCATGAATATCCTGTCCGGCGCAACAGGATCCTTTGCGGTGAACCGCCGCGCCATGGTCGTAAAGCTGCAGCGTCACGCCGATGACATCGTAGCCTTGCTCCTTGAGCAATGCGGCCACGACCGAGGAGTTGACCCCGCCCGACATCGCGACGACCACCCGCGTTTGCGCCGCCGGCTTATTGAAACCGAGACTATTGGGATCTTCAATCCCTCCCGACGCGGGAGTTTCGTTCATGGCCGTCGCCCATCGCTCAATCAATTGGCCAAATCATTTGGCCAAATCATTTGGCCAAGTGTCCATTTGCCGCATACCGGTTGTTCCGGTCCTCCGGTTCGAAGGCAAGTATCTCAGGTCAGGCGTCGCTGCGCGACTCTCCGCGGCCAATCCGGCAGGCACAAGCGCGAAACCAGGCGCTTGCTCTGTCGCCACGAGCGCGAACCTGCATTGCGCGGCTTCTTATTTAATACCTCCCCTATCCCGAATGCAAATTCACCTGCCCCTTGTCCTCCCGCGCCACGCGCCAGGCTGCTTCGTTAACGTTCTACAAATCAATCGTCTCAATTAGAGACATAAAGCACCCAACATTGCGGCCGCGCCAAATAATAAAGGGCTTTGGAATGGAATTTCATTAGCAAAAGCGCAGCTTTGGTTTAGGCAAATCTTAAAACACCTCGCCTATTTTGTCTGCCAACAAGTCAGTCTGGTGAGTTTCGAACATGGCCGAACCAAACCGTCTCAGGACGAAGTATGTCATCGGGCCCGACGGCAGCCCCTTGACCGTCGCCGATCTGCCGCCTTCCACAACCAAGCGCTGGGTGATCCGGCGCAAGGCGGAAGTCGTGGCGGCGGTGCGTGGCGGCCTTTTGTCGCTGGACGAGGCGTGCAGTCGCTATACATTGACAGTCGATGAATTTCTGTCCTGGCAAGTGTCGATCGACCAATATGGGCTGGCCGGATTGCGGACGACCCGCATTCAGCAATATAGGGCCTGATCGCGGCGCGGTCTGCCCTCCGCCCGGCGGTGGACGTTCCGAGTTCCTGGCAGCGCAGCCGCCGGTCGACAAAGCCAAACTCAATAATGATCCGGCGCGTCTTCCGCCTCTTCGTCGGGCAGCCTGTAGCGTAGGATGAGCGGCACCTGAGCCGCCGAGAAAAGAAGAATCAGAATAAGAATTCCTGGAAACTTAAAGGCGACCCACGCATCGTTCGATTGCGTGCGCCAAACGATCTCGTTGAGAAGCGCAAGCGCGAAAAAGAAGCCTCCCCAACGCAAGGTGAGGAGCAGCCAGCCGCGCTCGGTCAAAGCCATGGCGTTGTCGAAAACGATCGACAGTACCGGCTTGTTCATCGCGAGGCCGCCGATGAGCGCTACCCCGAAACCGGCATAGAGCACGGTCGGCTTCATCTTGATGAAGGTGGCGTCCTGCAAATAAAGCGTGAGCCCGCCGAAAACGAGCACCAGTACCGCGGTCATGAGCGGCACGAAGGGCAGCCGCCGTACCGCAACAAACGAGACAACGAGAGCCACGGCGACCGCCGCCATCAAGACGAGGGTTGCGGTGAACAGCCCGGCGTTCGGGCCGCTCAGGATCGGCGGTGGCAGGAAAGGCGCCACGGCGGGCGCGAAAAGTTTTGGCCGCGCGTTGGCGAAAAAGAACAGGATTAACGGCCCCATTTCGACGCCGAATTTGAGCCATGGCGATTGCAACTTGCCTCGCTTCGCCTTCGGTATGGCGGCGCCGGCCTGCATTTCGTTCATTCCGTTTGACCTTTCCGGTGTTTTCACCGCGCGGCTTAGCACAAATCTTAATCTTCCAGGCCGGCGATGGCACGGGCAAAATCCCGCGCCTCGAAAGCCTCCAAGTCGCCCACGCCTTCGCCGACCCCGATGAAATGTACCGGAAGCTTAAATTTCTCCGCGATCGCAACGAGGATGCCGCCCCGCGCGGTTCCGTCGAGCTTGGTCATGACAAGACCGGTAACGCCGGCGACACGGCCGAAAATCTCGACCTGATTGATCGCGTTTTGGCCGACCGTCGCATCGAGGACGAGAAGCACGGCGTGCGGCGCGCTCGCGTCGACCTTTTTCATGGCGCGGATGATTTTTTTAAGTTCGGCCATGAGCTCGGCCCGGTTTTGCAGCCGCCCGGCGGTGTCCATCAGCATCACCGTGGCGCCGCTCTCCCGCGCCGCCTTGATCGCGTCGAAAGCCAGCGCCGAGGCATCGCCGCCTTGTTCGTGCGCGATAACCGGACAATGGATGCGCTCGCCCCATATGCGCAATTGCTCGATCGCGGCGGCGCGGAACGTGTCGCCGGCGGCAAGCAGAACGCTGTTCCCGTTGCTTGAAAATCGCGCCGCGAGCTTGCCGATGGTCGTTGTTTTGCCCGATCCGTTCACCCCGACGACGAGAATGACGAAAGGTTTCTTACCGGTATCGATCTCCAGCGGCCGGGCGTAGGGGGTTAGCGCGCACTCGATTTCCGCGGCAAGGACCGCCTTGACCTCTTCGACGCCGACATCCTTGTCATAGCGGCCGTGGCCGATCGCTTTCGCGATTCTCGCCGCCGTCGTGACGCCGAGGTCGGCGCGGATCAGTACGTCCTCCAAATCGTCGAGCATCGAAGCGTCGAGCTTGCGCTTGGTGAGGATCGCGGCAAAACCTTCCCCGATCGAGCCGGACGAGCGGGACAGGCCATCGCGCAACCGCGTCCACCAGCTCCGCTTTTGTCCGGCAAGGGGCGGCCCGCCGGGAGCACTTTCGCGTGCGGTGGAGTCTCGCTCGAAAGCTTCGTCTTGGACCAGAGCAGAGAGGTCAGGCGCTGGGGCTACCTCGAAGCCGCCGGCCGGCGCTCGGTGAGAGGGAGTTGCGATATCAGCCTCCGGTGGTGGCGTTTGCCTCCGCCGCCACCGCAATCTACAGGCGGCCCGGATTGTTGCGCTCACGATCAGCCAACAAGCGGCACCCAGAACGAACGCGGCGGTGAGTTCGATTGCCCTATCATGCTGCAGCACAAAGTCGATCAATTCGCCCCACATGAATTGGTGCTCCCATGGCTTTGCATCTGGCAGAACGAGCTTAACGGCGTTCTTGGATTCTCCATCAACTCCATAGACCCCCGGCCTCGGATCACGAGCCGCCCACCTGAAACCGAGCCAACCTGAACCTTGAAGGGATAGACGGCCCGCGTCGGAGTATACCAGCGGCGAGAAACAGGGGCGGATTTCGCGGAACCGGCAAGCTACCCCTTGACTCCGGATGTGACCGACCCCGGCGTCACTTGCAATATCAGCGCGCGTTTTTCGATTGTCCCGAAAGTCGCCCTGTCCACGCCGGAGAGCCAGATCTGCCCGCCCAAGGTTTCGAGCGCTTCAAAGAGCGCGTCGCGCCGGACCCGATCGAAATGGGCGGCGACCTCGTCGAGGAGGACGAGCGGCGTCAATCCGCTTATCGCCGCAACCAGCCGGGCGTGGGCCAGAACCAATCCGGCGAGGAGCGCCTTTTGTTCTCCCGTCGAGGCCTGCGCCGCCGGGGCTTGTTTCGGGCCGTGGCGCACGCAAAGATCGCTCGTCTGCGGCCCGATCAGGGTGCGCCCCGCCGCCGCGTCGCGGGATCGGTTGCCGCGCAAAATGCCACGATAAATGTCTTCGGCTTCCAGTGCCGGACAGGTCCCCGCCAGGCGCTCGACGTCGCCCTCCAAGGCGAGGTCCGCCCATGGAAAGGGCGAGGTTTTATCCCGCGTCTCCGTAATGAGCGCCGAAAGCCGCGACACGGTCTCAATCCGGGCCGCGGCAACCGCGATCGCGAGTTCAGCGGCTTCCCGTTCGATCGCGTCGAGCCAACCGCTGTTGGCGCCAGGGCCCTCCTCCAGCAAACGGTTGCGGCTGCGCAACGCCCGTTCGAGCGCGGCCACGCGGGTCCCGTGATCGGCATCGATGGCGAGCACGAGCCGGTCAAGAAACCGCCGCCGGTCGCCTGCCGGGCCCATGAAAAGCCCGTCCATCATGGGGGTCAGCCATACCACGCGGACATGATCAGAAAAGCCGCGTATGGACCTGGCCGGCTCGCGGTCGATCCGGTATTTGCGCAGCAATGGCGCGTCCGGTTGCGGCTCGATCCCGGTCCCAAGCTGGACGCCGCCCTTTTGCGTTTCGAGTTCGACCGAGATAGCGAAGCCGCCGCGTCCCCTGTCGCATGCACAGTCGCGCAATTCCGCCCGGCGCAGGCCACGTCCAGGCGCAAGCAGCGAGAGGGCTTCGAGGAGATTGGTTTTGCCCGCGCCGTTGTCTCCGGTGAGCACGACGATGTGCGCGCTAACGGCAAGATCGAGCGAGGCGTAGGAGCGAAAATCGGCGAGGGCGAGCCGGCGCACGCCCGCTGGGACGAAGGCTTTCGCGGGCGCGGGCGGCGTGGGCGTCTCCAAAGACGTTCCGGTCATTGCCGGAAAAGGCTCCTCAAAACGATGCAAATCGTCCATGTTCGACCAGAAATCCAGTGTTTTTGCGCAAGCGCCAATCGTACCACCGCGCATGTCGAAATCGAACTCAAAGGTGGCGAAACCGTCATCTCTTCGATCACCAACGAAGCGGTCGAGGAGCTCGGTCTCAAAGGAGGCACAAAAGCCTATGCGGTCATCAAAGCCTCCGATGTGATGATCGCGATAAAATAAGGCGGCGCCAGGCAAAGTTCGCGCGGACCTTTTTGCCGTTTGCCGTCCCGTTCAGGTCTTTGGCGGGGTATGCCCGATCCGCAGCGATTCCTCCGCGTTGCTCTTGAGAACGCCTTGGATCTTGCCGGTCAAGGCGGCAAGGATCCAGGGAAGCTGCACTTCAATGCGCAAGGCATCGTTCATGACGTAAAGTTGCGCCGTCGCGGTCTGTCCAAAAGCCACGACCCGCAAATTCGCGATGTCGCCGTTCCAATTGGCCTCGCTGTAAGCGAGTTTATCGATGTAATCGCGGCGCAGAAGCTCTATTCGCTCGGCAATCAGCCTTTTCGCCTCTTCGGCGCCAAGGCGGTGCGGCACGGTGATGACGATTGAATTCGACATGACGATCCTCCGATGCCTGTCATGTAAACATTGTTGGCTCTGGTTGCCACCAATACCAGCCGGCCAAAAACCCCACTCCTGGGGGATTCCCAAACTGCCCTGGATATGAGTCGATGCCGCAAGTCATTGATTCGCGGGGGCAGCATGTCGGCAATCGAGATTACACGCCAAGATCTGAGTATTTCGCAGTTGCGGGCGAACGCGGCGGGTGGTCATGCCGGGCCATAAAATTTGGGCGTCAGAATTTGATCGTCGTGCGGACGCCAAACACCGCGGCGTTGGGAATACGGTCCGCCGCCGGATTGATTGGATTGAGAGCGCCACCGCCCGGATGAAAGATGTACTGGAAATCCGGCTGGACGAGAAAGCCAGGGACGATCTGCGCCTGATAGGTGAGTTCGAAGGCAACCTCATCGTCGCGGATCGGCAAGGCGGCAGACGTAAAGAACGCCGCATCGGCGTCGCGTCCGCGCGCCTGGGGCGAGATCCGTGAATAGGACGTCGCCACCCCAAACGAATCGTTTGGCCGTATATCCCTGAGCCCAATAAAATTGACGCCCGCGTAGGCATAGAAATCAAGGAGGTTGCGGTCTGATGGAGCCGCGGAGGCGCGCGCGAAAACACCCACGCCCTTTTTCGAGTTGTCTCCAGGCAGGCGCCAGATCATCTGATCGATGACGCCGTAAACGCCATAATCACCGCTATGGGTTCGCGCAACCACAATGCGGCAACGCCGCCGGTGCTCGCGAGAGGAACAGCGCTGAACACGAGAAGCGCGTCGCTTTGCCCAGGGTACCTTGAGGTGCCCGGCTTTCTAGACTGATGCTTAGCTTAGAAGCGCGCCGATATGCCGACAAAAGGATTGATTCGCGCGGCAGCGGGCGTGATGCCAAGGTTGACGCCTGCGTCTAGTTGCAAATTCTCGTTCAACAAATATGTGAAGCCGTTGCCGAAAAAGACGATATCACCCAGCGGATCGGTCCGGCCGAGCTGGGCGACAACCTCATGATAGGTGCCCAAGTTTTCCGTCCACTCGGCCTCGAAGTTTGCGGTCGTCAGAAATTCCGTGTGATGCGTGGAGGCGAGGTCGTCTCGCAAGTAAAGCACGCCATCATTTAATTCGAGTGCGAACATGTGGGAGAACTGGACCCCGAAAAACCCCAACAGCCCGCCTTCGACATGGGTGGGGCTGACGCCGTTGGTCCGATCGGTGGGAAGGCTGACAAAAGGCAACAACGCGAACGCGGTGGAGCCTGGCTCCCCATAGGTGTCATCGCCCCAAAGGTTGATCTTCGCGCGGATTTGCGCACGGCCGATACCGGAGTTGCGAAACGCTGCCGATTGATCGAATGGCCGCGTATTGACGACGCCGTAGGGCAGCAGGATTAAGTCGATTTCGGCGTAATTCGTCAAGCCGATCCTGATGTTGGTGTCCACGACAAGGAAGTCCTCGGTAATCGTGCCTTCCAAATCGGGCCGCGCCAGTGCATAGCCGAACAAGCCTGATTCGATTAGGACGTGGCCGGCGTCGACCGTAAAGGGGCTCTCGGTAAAGTGGGGCCGATCCGTCGTGAATTTGCGCATCAGAAAAACCGGCGTCGGATTGAAAAGCGTATATTGGCTCTTGTCGACATGCTTGGTCTCCTCGGCCTTGGCCCCGGCTAACGCAGCCAAAAGTACAGTTGCACCGGCGGCCACTCTCGTGTGTGCCATGCCATCCCCCTTCGTCAACGCGATGATACTTAGCACTTGCCGTACGAGTTAGTTTATGCTAATATTCTCGTCAACTTCATTGATCGCTCGGAGCGCACTCGCACAAAGACTGTGGCAATTTGGATACACTTAGCTGATACGGGAATCGATCTCCCCTTTTCCCGCTCATGATATAGGATGATTGGCCTCGGCAGCATGAAGGAGCACGGAATGACGGGTGCCGACGACGACAAGCAGGAGACCGTTCGCCAGGCCGAACGGTTCGGGCACGTCCGCGACGCGCACCAAAGGGAGCTGGCCGAGGACTATGTCGAGCTGATTGCCGATCTCATCGAGCAAAGGGGCGAGGCGCGGGTCGTGGATCTGGCGGATTGCCTTGGTGTGACCAACGCGACCGTTAACAATGCGATCCAACGGCTCCGGCGCGATGGCCTGGTAACGAGCAAACCATACCGCTCGATTTTCCTCACCGGGCAAGGCCGGGAGCTGGCCGGGACGTCACGCGAGCGCCATCGCGTGGTTCGGGAATTCCTGATCGCGCTCGGCGTCGATGCCGAGACGGCGGACACCGACGCCGAGGGGATCGAGCATCACGTAAGCGATGCAACGTTGGCTACCTTCCGGGGGTACCTCACGAAGCATCGTCCTGGCCGCTGAACAGACGGGGACGCGACCCTAATCTTTATTCATTCGCCGCGCTGCGAAGCGGCCACTTGCGGCGCGCACGTCCCAAAAGGCCGCCGGGCGCCGGAATGCCGGAGCCGGCCGCCCCAGCGCCGAGGTGTATTTTTCACCAGCAGACATTGACCCACTGCCAACCGTTCCACCGCAGGCAGCCGCCTCCGCCGTAGCCGCCATAGCCTCGGTGCCAGTGTCCGCCATGCCAGCCATGCCAGCCTCCGTGCCCGCCATGCCAGCCTCCGTGCCCGCCATGCCAGCCTCCGTGCCCGCCATGCCAGCCCCCGTGCCCGCCATGCCCGCCACCGTGCCCGTGCTGCGCCAGGGCAGGCGTCAGGCCCATTAAAGACGCCACTACCATGCAAGACAGGAATTTACGCATGTTTGATCCTCCAATTACCGCAGCGGCTAAACTCGCTGTAACAGCCCCCGAGCCGTCCTCGGGGGAGCTATGATCGAATGTTGGTGACGAGCGAGGTCAGGCGGGAGTTTGAGCTCTTCTTTTGCCTTTTGCAACATCGAGTCCGTCGGTGAACCTTATACCGCGAAGCAATCGGGTGCCTGCTCAATCGCTCGCCCTGGGTGCGTTCCGCGGCTACCTCACGAACCATCGTCGCGACCGCTGAAAGGACGGGGACGCGACCCTGATCTGTATTCGATGGCTGCGCTGCGTCGCGGCTTCTCCTTCGATAGAGTGATCACCTTGACTGTGGATTTGTGCCGGCCGAAGCGCGCATAGAGCGCGGGCAAGACAAGCAAGGTGAGCAGCGTCGCGCTGATCAGGCCGCCGATCACGACCGTCGCGATCGGCTTTTGCACCTCGGCCCCGGTTCCCGTTGCCAGCGCCATTGGCACGAAACCGAGCGAGGCGACAAGCGCCGTCATCGCGACCGGCCGCAAACGGGTGACAGCGCCTCGATAAATCGCCGGCAGGAACGGCGTCCCCTCACCGATCAGTTGCTTGATGTAGGTCAGCATCACCAGACCATTGAGCACCGCCACGCCGGATAGGGCGATAAACCCGACCGCGGCCGAAATGGAAAACGGCATGCCGCGCAGCCACAAGGCGGCAACGCCGCCGGTCAGGGCGAGTGGAACGGCGCTGAACACGAGAAGCGCGTCGCGTGGGCTGCCGAGAGCGGTATAGAGCAGCAGGAAGATCAGGAAGAAGCAGCCGGGCACCACGATCATCAGGCGCTGCCGCGCCGCCATCAGATTCTCGAACTGGCCGCCCCAGCTCAACCAATATCCGGCGGGAAGTTGAACCTTTTGGGCGACTTTCTCCTGCGCCTCGGCCACCAGCGAGCCGATGTCGCGGCCGCGCACATTCGCCGTGACGACGACGCGCCGCTTGCCGTTTTCGCGGCAGATCTGGTTTGGCCCCTCGGACAATTCGAACTTCGCAACCTGCTCAAGCAGGATGGCGGGCGCGGGGCCGCTCCCAGCCGAAGACGGCAGTTCGACCGGCAGGTGCTTCAGCGCTTCCAGATTCTCCCGCACCGTATCGTTGAGCCGGACGATGATCGGAAAACGGCGGTCGCCTTCAAACACAACGCCGGCCTCGCGCCCGCCGATCGCAGCGCCGATCACGTCCTGCACGGCGGATATGCTGAGGCCGCGACGCGCGATCTCGGCCTTGTCGATCTTGATCTCGAGGAACGGCAGGCCCGTCGCCTGCTCGACCCTGACATCCGCGGCGCCTTCGGTTGCGCGCAGCATGGCGGCGATCTGGTTGGCGGCCCGCAGCATCGGCTCGAACTCGTCGCCAAAGACCTTGACCGCGATGTCGCCGCGCACGCCGGCGAGCAGTTCGTTGAAGCGCATCTGGATCGGCTGCGTGAATTCGTAGGCGTTGTCCGGCCAAAGCTCCCACCGCCGCTTCGATCTGGCGCTGCAACTCGGCTTTGGGCAGTTCCGGGTCCGGCCATTCCTCCCGCGGCTTCAACATGATGAAGGTGTCCGAGGCGTTGGGCGGCATCGGATCGGTCGCGATCTCGCCGTGCCGGTTTTCGAAAACACGAAGGCGACCTGCGGAAATTCGGCTGACCGTCTCTTCGATCCTGAACTGCATGGCCTGCGACTGGGTAAGCGCGGTGCTCGGAATGCGCATGGCGTGCATGGCGATATTCTTCTCGTCGAGCGTCGGGATGAATTCCTGGCCGAGCCTTGTAAAGAGCAGCCCCGCCAGACGAACAAGACCACGGCACCGCCGATGAACAGGGAGCGGGGTACGAATCGCCCGGCTCAGCGCGGGTGCGTAAAGCGCCTTCAGCCCGCGCACGAAACAGTTCTCCTTTTCCTGAACGCGGCCGGTGACCACGATGGCGATCATCGCCGGCACGAAGGTCAGCGACAGCACGAAGGCCGCGGCAAGCGCGATGATGACGGTCAGCGCCATCGGCTCGAACATCTTGCCTTCGACGCCGCTGAAGGTCAGCAGCGGCACGTAGACCAGGATGATGATCGCCTGGCCGTAGACGGAGGGCTTGATCATCTCCGCCGCGGATTTGATGACCGTCGCCAGCCGCTCGTCTTGGGTGAGCCTTCGGCCCGAGCGCGTGCTGGCGCTCGGCCAGATGTCGCAGGCTGTTTTCGGTGATGATGACGGCGCCATCGACGATGAGACCGAAATCGAGCGCGCCGAGGCTCATCAGATTGGCGCTGATCCTGCCCTGCAGCATGCCGGCCGCGGTCAGCAGCATGGCGATCGGGATCACCAGCGCCGTGATCAGCGCGGCGCGGAAATTGCCGAGCAGCAGGAAACAGCACGACGATGACCAGCAGAGCGCCTTCGGCGAGATTCGTGGCTCACCGTCTGCACGGTGGCGTCGACCAGCGCGGTGCGGTTCAAGCACCGTCTTGGCCTCGATGCCGGGCGGCAGCGTTCGGTTGATCTCCTGCATCTTGGCATCGACGGCCGCCGCGACGGTGCGGCTGTTGCCGCCGATCAGCATCAGGGCCGTGCCGACGACGACCTCCTGCGCCGTCTCGCTGGCGCTGCCGGTGCGCAGCTCGCGCGCCGATCGTCGACCTCGGCGACATCCTTGCACCCGCACCGGCACGCCGCCGCGCGTCGCAACGACGACCTCGCCGATCTCGCTCCATGTCTTCGAGGCGCCCGGCGGAGCGCACCACATAGGCCTTCGCCGTTGCGCTCGATGTAACCGGCGCCGCGGCTGACGTTGTTGCTTTCGATGCGCCTTGGCGACGTCGGCGAAGGAGAGGCCGAGCCCGATCAGCTTCGCCGGGTCGGGCTGCACGTGATACTGCTTGACGTAGCCGCCGATCGCATCGACGCCGGCGACGCCCGGCACGCTCCTGCATCTGCGGACGAATGATCCAGTCCTGCACCGTGCGCAGATAGGCCGCGCGCTCGAGTTCGGTTGCGAGCCGCTCGCCCTCCGGCGTGAGATAGCTGCCGTCGCTTTGCCAGCCGGGCTTGCCGTCCTCGATCGTTGCCCCCTTGCCCGGCGGCTGATAATCGACCGTCCACATGTAGATCTCGCCAAGCCCGGTCGAGATCGGCCCCATGCGCGGCTCGGCGCCCGGCGGCAGGCTCTCTTCGGCCTCGGTCAGGCGCTCGATTGATCTGCTGGCGCGCGAAATAGATGTCGGTGCTTGTCGCTGAAGACGGCGGTGACCTGGGAAAAGCCGTTGCGCGACAGCGAGCGCGTGTATTCAAGCCCGGGAATGCCGGCCAGCGCGGTCTCGATCGGAAAGTGACCTGCTTTTCGATCTCGACCGGCGAGAGCGCCGGCGCGATCGTATTGATCTGCACCTGGTTGTTGGTGATGTCGGGCACGGCGTCGATCGGCAGCTGGGTCAGCGACCAGCCGCCGAATGCGGCGGCGGCAAGGGTGAGCAGCACCACAAGCCAGCGTAGGTGCACCGAAAAGGAAAGAACGCGCGCGATCATGGAAACGGTGTCCGTTGCTAATGTGAGTGCTCGTGTCCGGCTTCCCCTTTGCCAAGCTCGGCCTTGAGCAGGAATGTGTTGGTGACCGCTACCTCTTCGCCGGCGGAAAGGCCGGAAGTGATTTCGACAGTATTTTCGTCCGACATTCCCACAGTGACATCACGCCGTTCAAATCCGCCTTGCGTTCGCACGAAGACCACGCTCTCGCCGTCCATCGTCTGGAGTGCCGCACGGGGAACACAGAGTTTGACCGGCTCTTCCTTGATCACGATGCCGGCTGTCACGACCGCGCCAGGGCGCCAAATCAGCGTCTTGTTGTCGATCTCAGCGGTCACGCGTGCCGAGCGTGTATTGGGGTCCACGAGCGGGCTGATGAATATGATACGCCCTTCGCCGCGCTTGCCGCTGTCTTTCAGGCTGGCAATGGCGACCGCCTGGCCTTCCGCGATCATGTCGAGGTCCGCGATGGGCACTGCGAGTTCGAGCCAGACCCCGGAAAGATCGGCGATGGTGTAGAGATCCGTAGGATCGCCCTGGCTTCCGACCAATGATCCGACGTCCACCTTGCGTTCAATCACCCGCCCGCCGATCAGAGAGCGGATTTGATACTCCCGCAGGCTTGAAACGCCGGAAGCCGCGGCGCTTTCTTGCTTAGCCGTCTTCGCCACTTCAAGCGGGTCCAGTTTGAGCGCCGAGAGCTTTTGCCGGGCGAGGTCGAGTTTGAGCTCCGCCTCCAGGAATGTCGCACGCGCCTGAAGATATCGCTGTTCGGTGGTGATCCTCTTGGCCCACAGAATCTGCGCGCGCTCGAATAGAGTCTTCTGCAGATCGAAGGTCACCGATGCGGTCAGATATTCGCTTTTGGCGTCCGCGACTTCACGGCTGTCGAGAACGGCGACCACTTCTCCCTGGGTAACGGTATCTCCCAATCGTTTGCGCATTTGCGTGACCGTGCCGACGACCCTGGCAGGCACGCGGGCGACGCGTCCCGGATCAAGTGTAATCGTGCCCGGCACGGTAAGCACCCGCGCAAGAGTGCCTTTCCTAACAGATGCGACCTCGATCTCTTGCGCCGCGATCCGCTCGGGCGGCATGTTAATCAGGCCCTCTGGCGGCTTCCCAGCCTCACCCTTGCTTCTGGACGGCGTGGATTCACCTTTCGCAGCGGTCTGTTCGGCTTGTGTTGGGGCCGTCAGCAATAGTTGCGACACCACGCGGCCAAGTGCGACCGCAATGGCAAGAGCAGCCAGGACTGTAAAATCCGCTTCATTTGGGACTATTCCCGTAATGCCGCGTTTCACTTGCGCCCTCCGCGTAGCCGTACCTGGTCGAGTGTGATCGGTACGAGCGGATGGGCGCGGGCGCGTCAATTGCGCGCCAGCGCAGGTATCACCACCTTTGTGGCGATCATTCAGATTAAGCGCGAGGCGGTCGGCGAAGGGGAGCTGGCTTGAGAGACGCGAGCGAACTGACGCCTGTCGAATAGCATGCCCGAACTGAGTCAGGTGCCGGCATCACGACTGCATTTTCAGCGCGGACCAGCTGATGATGCTCAAAATGCATGTGGCAGACAAGGGCGTGATCGGAAAGACTCCCCGCGCCTTGTTCGCTGTCCGTGAATGACACGAAAGTCCCGCGGGTGTCTTCGTGAGGCATCGCCCCGGCCGTCATCGCCGGAACCGGGACGACAAGCGCAATTGCGAGGACAAAAACGACGAACCGCCCGCTCAGTACACGCCAAGCGTGAACCGTTCTATCGTCTCTATGCTTTCTGTAACCTAGCATGCATCTTTATATAGCAATTGGCTGTTTTGGCGTAAAGATCCAACAGGGCTGTCCAGGCCAATATCGATGCGGCCTGATCACGCGCGACGCCTAGATGTCGTGTCTCGATAGGTTGTTTCTTGGGATCCTTGAGATAGGTGAGCATCCGTTGATGCCGAAGTGAGGCCGATGATGATTGTAATGGTGGAGGAAAGGCAACAGTGCGGCGGCCCGTTCGGATGAATGGTTGTAGGGTTTGGCATAGGCCCATTCCCGCAAGGAGGTCTGCACGAAGCGTTCGGCCTTTCCGTTTGTTCTTGGCGTATAGGGTCTGGTGCGCTTATGCTTGATTTTCAGCATTCGCAACGCCTTTGTGTAGCGGCGCGAACGGAAGCTGGCGCCGTTGTCGGTCATGACGCGAAGGACCCTGACGCCGTGATCGCGAAAGAAGCGCAAGGCTTGCAAGAGGAATTTCAGGCAGGAGCGCCGTGTTTCGTCCGGCAGGATTTCAGAATAGGCCAGCCGGGAGTGATCGTCGACGGCCAGATGGAGATATTCCCAGCCCTTGCCGCCTTCCTTGCGGCTGCGTGGCGCGCTCTGTCCGGTACGGTCTCCCGTGATGCGATGTCCGATCCCTTCGATGCGGCCGAGCTTCTTGATGTCGATATGGATCATCTCGCCCGGCTGCTTCTTTTCATAACGGATGATCGCGATCCTTTGATCGAGGGCGGACAGGCGGCTCAGCCCCTTGGCCTTTGCGATGCGGGCCACCGTCGCGCGCGACAGCCCGGTCGCGCGGGCGATCTTCCAGAAGGGCTGACGGGCCCGGCGCAGGGCTTCGACCTGGGCGATCTGATGTGATGTGATCCGTGTCCGCAGGCGATGCGGCCGGCTGGTCCGGTCTTGGAGGCCAGCGGCGCCTTCGCTTTCGTGGCGCCGGAGCCATTTCCTCACGGTCGCGGCCGAAACGCCTACAGCGCCGGCTATGGAGCGCGGCGTTTCGCCCGCTTGGCGGCGCCCGACAATCAAGGCTCGCATGTTCGGCGTCGTCCTGGCATTCTTATGAATGTTCACGGGTGGGTCTCCTGAGCCTGTGGTGCTTCGCAAACCCCACAAACCTCAAATTCTCCCCGTGAACAACCTGTTGAGACATTACACCTAGATCACGATGATTTTGGATTAAATCAATCCAAAATCATGAACGTGATCAATTCCAAGAGTTTAGAGCGGGATGCGGGCGGAAACCGGTTTCCACTTTTCCTCATCCCGCTCTAGGGAACTGCCGGCGATCCGCTTGACGATTGGCGACAGCATTCTGGAAATCTATCCCTACACCTCGACCTTTTCGCCGGCGTTCGCCCATTCCTGAAAGCCGCCGGGATAATGCGCGCGGACATCGTCGCGGCCGGCTTCTTGCGCAAGCGCCAGCGCGGTGAGCGAGCGTTTGCCGGAGCGGCAGGACAACACAACACGTTTGCCCGGCACGCCCGGCAGGGCCGTCGGGTCAAAACGCTGGAGCGGATTGAGGATCGCTCCCGGGATGCGGCCGGCCGCATACTCATTGGGCTCGCGGACATCGACAAGCAGGATCGAGCCGTCCGCCAATCCCTGTTTCAATTCGTCAATTTGGACGTTTTCCACTTCCTGTCTGGCCATGAACAAGCTCCTGTTTCCTCCTGCTCCCAGCGAAGCAATTTCGCAAATGCGGCGCCCTCACACAATATGTTTGTCGCGCCGGGCGAGAATTGTTTCGGCCGCCGCGAGATCGTTTGGATCATTGGCGTTGAAAAAAGGATCGTAGGGTTCGACTGGCCACTCCACGATGGCGCGGCTGTAGTTTTGCAAGAATGCCTCGACCTTTCGCATATTCTCGACAACGAGGGCGTGGCGGAGATCGTTTCTGATCGAGACCGGCCAGACCGCGACCGCCGGATGCGTCCTGCCGCCCGATCGTGCGCAGGCGATCAAGGCGTTGTCTTTCGCCCTCGCGTCCATGAGGCGGGCGGCGAGATCGCCCGGCAAAAACGGCGTGTCGGCCGGCACGCTGATCGCCAAGGGGACATCCGGACAACGCGCCGCGATCCAATCGAGCCCGGCGAGAATGCCCGCGAGCGGACCCATAAAACCTTGCACATCGTCGGCGACGACAGGCACATCAAAATCGGCAAATCTTGCCGGATCGCCATTGGCGCTCAACACGAGGCCTGCGCACTGAGGCCGCAGCACCGCGATCACATGGGCGAGAAGGGAAATCCCGCCGGCCTTTCGCAGCATCTTGTCGCCGCCGCCCATCCGGCGCGCGAGCCCGCCCGCGAGAAGGATGCCAACACAACCCCTCGTCCGCATCGTATTCCGCGCCCCGCGCACGCCCCCCGCGCGCGGTATAGACCTGCGGGATGCGGGTCTCAAACACGCGCTCTAGAACCTATACCAAACCCCGGCGGTGGGACCCAGCTCGCGTCCGGCGTTGATCCCCGCGACCGTCAGAAAGCCGCCGATCTGCACCAACCATTGCGGCGCGATATTGTTAACGAGGCTCGGTTGCAGTTTGGTCCAGGATACATGCCCGAACTGGAGGGAACCGTTTACAATCGACGTGTAGCTCTGCAGCATCATGAGAAGCCGCGGCCAGGGGCGGATTCCCATCGTCAGATCGATCCGCCATTCGCCCGGCTGACCGGCGGCGTAAAAGCGATAGCCGGCCTGCGCCTCGACGAAACCCTCCATCCCCGCGACGACGACGTTGCGTCCGGCCAGGCCCCGGACATCGAGGGAAGCGGCGCGGCGCACCTCGAACGGCCCAAGCGAATCCGCGAACGAGGCGCCGGGCGAGCGCAAGCCGGCTTGAAACGAAAGGACGCTCGTATCCGTGCGGTAGAGCCCGACTCTCGCCGCGATCTCGCTCTCGCCCACTCCATTGTAGGACTGCCCCGGAGGAGGGTTCTGAATGCGGACGTAGGAAGGCGACGCGACCAAGGTCAGCCAATTTGTCAGGCCATATTCGATATAGGTTCCAAGCTCGAACTTTCGATAGGACGGAACCGGAATGAGATGCCCTTGCGCATCGAAGGCGCGGGTGGAATCCGAAAAAGCCGTATAAGCAATGACCTGCCCTTCGCCGGGAGCAACAGCCAGGCACCTCCCCAAGCCGCCTCGATGCCGGCGCCGACGAGCCCGGCGGCGGCAATGAGCACGAGGGGAAAACGCGGGATACGCAACGGAAAGCCCCTTCCGGCCCGGCGAGGCGACAACTATGGAAATATCAAAAAAAGATTGTTGACATTGCACATCATATTCTAGGCGCATTTTTGCCAAACACAAACCGATTCGCTTAAAAATTTAGGATTACGGCCTCGGCCTCCATGCGCGCGCTAGCCTATGCGGCAGTCGACATGATCGATTGGCCGGGCGGCTTCCGCCGCCGCGATATTGGCTGGCGGGACGCGTGTGATCCGGTTGAGTTAGGTCGGATCACGCCTGTAGGCACGCGTTTTTAGGGGGAAATCGCGGCCGTGACCGAAGTGGCGCCGCTGTTTTTGCCGATGATCAGGGTCACGTACACCGCGTTTTGAGTCCCGATCAAGGTGGCATGCTGTGCCCCCGCCTGGAACGAGTAGCGCAGGGTGCCCGTTCGCTTGATCACCGCCTGCAGGGTCACTCCGTTGATCACTCCTGTGAAGATGACATTGCCTACGTTGTTCTTCTGGAAAGAGCCGGGCGGGATCGTGACGGCGAAGGTGCCGATCTGGAGCGTGACCAACTCGGTAAGGGGATTGAACCCGGGCGCGGTGCTGCTGAAGGTGATACCGGTCCCAAGGGTGAAGGCATCGTGGTTTGGCGCGGTGCCGAACTGTATTTGGAGCTTGGCGTTGAAGGCGAGGAAGGGGATGCCCGGCGGCGGCGGCACAATGCCCACGCCAACGGGGTTCACCCCGACCGCGACCGTGGCCACCACGGTATTGGTGGCCGTGGCGATCACCGAAACAGTGCCGGGGTTGAAATTCGCGACATAGACGTGTTTCCCATCGGGGGTGACGGCTACCCCAAATGGGCCAGCCCCCACCGTGACCGTGGCCATCACCGTGTTTGTGGCCGTGGCGATCACCGAAACGGTGGTGCCGAAGTTGGGGAACGTGCCAGTATTCGCGACGTAGGCGTGTTTCCCGTCCGGGGTAACGGCGACTCGATTGGGACCAACCCCAACCCCTATCGGTTGCCCCACCACCTTGTTGGTGGCCGTGTCGATCACCGAGACAGTGTCGTCCCCACTATTCGTGACATAGGCGCGTTTGCCATCTGGGCTGATGGCGACCCCAAAGGGGCCATTCCCCACCGGGATCGTGGCCGCAACCGTGTTGGTGGCCGTGTCGATCACAATGACGGTGTTAAAGTAAGTATTCGGGAGGTAGGCGTGCTTCCCATCCGGAGTGACGGCGACCTCCTTGGGGCCAGACCGTCCCATCAGATCGAACCCGGTGCCGCCCTCCACAGTGTTGGTGGACGTGGCGATCACCGCAACAGCGGCAGGGGAACTAGGAATTGTGACATAGGCATGTTTTCCGTCCGGGGTGACCGCGACCCCTTGGGGGATACCCCCAAAGTGGACTGTGTCCACCACCATATTCGCGGCCGTGTCGATCACCGAAAGAACTATGCCCGTGAAATAGGCGTGTTTCCCGTCCGGGGTGACTGCGACCCCACCATTGAGGCCATTGCAACACCGCCCATCAATATCCGGCAACGGGAACGTGGCCACCACGGAAGGGGGTTTGTGGCCGTGTCGATCACCGAGACAGTATTCGTATTCGTGACATAGGCGAAGGGCGCCGCCTCCGCCGGGAAAGCCGCCAAGGCGAGCCCCATCGCCAGCATGATGGCAAAGTGGGCCATAAATCCCCGCGCCCTTGAGGCACAATTTCCGTTACTATTATTGCGATACATGAAACATTCCTCCCTCAAATATTTCGGCATTATTTTCCACACCGCCGGTTTCACCCTCGCTGTACTTCCTTCCCGCTCTCCCGACAAGGCCAAGCCGGTGCGGGCGATCGGAGGCAGGTCCTGCGTTTTTAGGGGGAAATCGGGGCCGTGACGGACGTCGCGCCGCTGTCGTCGCCGATGGTCAAGGTCGCATACACCGGGTTCCTTGTCCCGGTCAAATCGGAACCCGTCGCCGTCGCCAGGAAGCCGTATCGAAGGGTGCCCGCCGGCCTGATCAGCGCCGACAGGCTCACGCCATCGATGACCCCCGCGAAGGTAAAAGATCCGTCCGGTTGCTCCGTGAGGGAGGCGGGCGGGATGGTGGTGGTGAAGGTGCCGACCTGGAGCGTGACCGCCTCGATAAGGGGATTGATCCCGTTGCTGGCGGCGCTACTCAAGGTGAAGATCGACCCAAGGCCGCAGGCATCATGATTTGGAACGCTGCCGAACTGGATCACGAGCTTGGCGTTGAAGGCGAGGAAGGGCACCCCCGGCGGCGGCGGCACAATGGCTAAGCCATTGGGGTTAGTCCCCACCGGGACCGTGGCCACCACCGTGTTGGTGGCCGTGTCGATCACCGAGACAGTGCCGCTGCTATTCGTAACGTAGGCGTTTTTCCCATCCGGGGCGACGGCGACTGCAATGGGGAAACTCCCCACCGCGACCGTGGCCACCACGGTGTTGGTGGCCGTGTCGATCACCGAGACGTTGTTGGAAATATTATTCGTGACATAGGCGCGTTTCCCGTCCGGGGTAATCGCGATCACTTCGGGTTGAGCCCCCACCGGGATCGGGATCCCCCCCACCGTGTTGTTGGCCGTGTCGATCACCGAAACATTCTTGGAGCCCTTATTCGCGACATAGGCGTGTTTCCCGTCCGGGGTGACGGCGACCCCAAAGGGTTGATCCCCCACCATTATCGTGGCCGCCTCCACCGTGTTGGTGGCCGTGTCGATCACAGAAACACTGAAAGGAGGGCCAGTATTGAAGCCTGAATTCGCGACATAGGCGTGTTTCCCGTCCGGGGTGACGGCGACCCCAACCGGGTTATTCCCCACCGGGACCGTGGCCGCCACGTTATTGGTGGCCGTGTCGATCACCGAAACGTTGTTGGAGGTAAAATTTGTAACGTAGGCGTGTTTCCCATCCGGGGTGATGGCGACCCCAATGGGGTTAGTCCCCACCGGGACCGTGGCCACCACCGTGTTGGTGGCCGAATTGATCACCGAAACATTGTTGGAGGCAATATTCGCGACATAGGCGTGTTTCCCATCCGGCGTGACGGCGACCCTACCGGGGAACGACCCAACCGGGATCGTGGCCACCACGGACGGGGGGTTCGTGGCCGTGTCGATCACCGAGACAGTGTTGGCGCTGGCATTCGTGACATAGGCGAAAGGCGCCGCCGCCGCCGGCGAGGCCATAGCACCCAGCCCCATCGCCAGCATGATGGCGAAGAGGGCCATAAACCCTAGCGCCCACGCGGCGCGGCTTCCGTTACCGTTGTTGCTATACATAAAATATTATTCCTCAGTTATACCGGATTTCCCAAGAATAGATGCCAGTTTCTACCTCATTATACCTCCTTTATACGTCCTTTCCGCTCTCCTGACAAGGCCGAGCCGGTGCGCTCCCAGGGCGACCGGGGAAGGGTTCCCTCATGCTGAGCGAAAGGAAGCCCGAGGGTGAGGAACGAGGTCCTTCGCCCAACCGGGGTCACGCTTTTCCGCGCAATCGCACCGGTCTCAAGCCGCCGGATGTATGAGGCAATGCGTATTTTCGCCCCGCCAATCCGGTATTATGTAGCAAACTCACCTAAAATAGTCTAGCAATTTCAGTGCCATATCGTATCATAACGCGATGGCAGAATCCACAACCGTCACAGCTCTTCGCTCCAAGCGCGACGAGTTAGAGCGCATCATCAGCTCTTACGAAAGGTCTGCAACAGCCGCACGGCGCGACTTGGCGCACATCAACGCAACGCTGGAACTGTTTGAAAGAGGCGGCGCGCCAGCCGTCTATCAATCGCACATGTCGATTGTTCGCATGTTCAAGCGTGGGGAGCTTTTCGCCTTATGCAACGCCGCGCTTGCCGAGGCCCAAGACGGTCTTGATACGCGCGAGCTGGCGCTGTGTGTGGTCCGCGCCAAAGGCAAAGACGAAAGCGATCGTGTCTTGCGCAAGGCTATCGGCTTTCGGGTCGTTCAAGCCATGCTAAGGCAAGAGGCGCGGGGTCGTGTCGCAACTGCGGGGCGACGGCGCGGAGTGAGAGTGTGGCAAATTGCGTGCTAGATGTAATGTCTCAACAGGTTGTTCACGGGGAGAATTTGAGGTTTGTGGGGTTTGCGAAGCACCACAGGCTCAGGAGACCCACCCGTGAACATTCATAAGAATGCCAGGACGACGCCGAACATGCGAGCCTTGATTGTTGGGCGCCGCCAAGCGGGCGAAACGCCGCGCTCCATAGCCGGCGCTGTAGGCGTTTCGGCCGCGACCGTGAGGAAATGGCTCCGGCGCCACGAAAGCGAAGGCGCCGCTGGCCTCCAAGACCGGACCAGCCGGCCGCATCGCCTGCGGACACGGATCACATCACATCAGATCGCCCAGGTCGAAGCCCTGCGCCGGGCCCGTCAGCCCTTCTGGAAGATCGCCCGCGCGACCGGGCTGTCGCGCGCGACGGTGGCCCGCATCGCAAAGGCCAAGGGGCTGAGCCGCCTGTCCGCCCTCGATCAAAGGATCGCGATCATCCGCTATGAAAAGAAGCAGCCGGGCGAGATGATCCATATCGACATCAAGAAGCTCGGCCGCATCGAAGGGATCGGACATCGCATCACGGGAGACCGTACCGGACAGAGCGCGCCACGCAGCCGCAAGGAAGGCGGCAAGGGCTGGGAATATCTCCATCTGGCCGTCGACGATCACTCCCGGCTGGCCTATTCTGAAATCCTGCCGGACGAAACACGGCGCTCCTGCCTGAAATTCCTCTTGCAAGCCTTGCGCTTCTTTCGCGATCACGGCGTCAGGGTCCTTCGCGTCATGACCGACAACGGCGCCAGCTTCCGTTCGCGCCGCTACACAAAGGCGTTGCGAATGCTGAAAATCAAGCATAAGCGCACCAGACCCTATACGCCAAGAACAAACGGAAAGGCCGAACGCTTCGTGCAGACCTCCTTGCGGGAATGGGCCTATGCCAAACCCTACAACCATTCATCCGAACGGGCCGCCGCACTGTTGCCTTTCCTCCACCATTACAATCATCATCGGCCTCACTTCGGCATCAACGGATGCTCACCTATCTCAAGGATCCCAAGAAACAACCTATCGAGACACGACAGCTAGAGCGGGTCCCGATTAGGTGGACCCGTATCCGGCATTGCGAAAATAGTTGAAGCATTCGGTTGGAGGGAAGTCGTCGAGAGCTAATCCGATGCCATCCCACAGAGCATCGACGGTTCGGTGGGCCATTTTGCGCAACGTATTTTTGAGCTTGGCGAAGACTTGTTCGATGGGATCGAAGTCAGGACTGTAGGCGGGCAAGAAGCACTGCGTCGCCCCGGCGGCTTCGATGGCTTTTCGAACGCCGGCGCGTTTATGGGAACCGAGATTATCCATCACCACGATTTCGCCAGGCGACAAGGTCGGCACCAGAACCTGCTCGACATAGGCGAGGAACTTTGCGCCGTTAATGGGACCGTCGAAGACACAAGGAGCGGTGATGCGATCGTGGCGCAACGTCGCCAAAAAGGTCGTCGTCTTCCAGTGGCCGAACGGGGCGTGAGCGATAAGTCTCTTGCCTCTTTCACATCGCCCATAGCGAGGTGTCATGTTGGTCGAGGCCCAGGTCTCATCGATGAATACAAGCCTTTGAGGATCAAGACTTTTCTGCTTATCGCGCCAAGCGAGACGTGCGGCCCGGACATCCGCTCTTTCTTGTTCGGCGGCGTGCAGAGTTTTTTTTAAAGGTCAATTGCAGATGCCGCAAAAAACGCCCGACGGCGGACCGCCCGACTTTGATCTCGAGCGTCGTCAGCTTGCTCCACAGCTCCGTGATCGTCAGCTCGGGCTGCACCGCCACCAACGCCCGCACCTTATCTTCATGCGCAGCCAGCGCGTGCCGCTTATGGCCGCCAAACTTTCGCGGCAGACAACCGCCTGTTATCTCAAACTGCTGCATGAGCTTGATCACGCAGCTCGCACTGACATCAAAGCTGCGCGCCGCCTTGCGCCGAGACTGACCTGCCAGTACAGCCCGCACCAGGCGGTCACGTAAATCCTGCGAATAGGGTTTTGCCATCCATGCCGGCCTCCATTCCAGCCAACATGGTGAATCACGATTCCGCCGATTTGGGAATCCCCCTTCCGATTCTGTCTATTCGGGACCCGCTCTAGCTCAGCGGCTTAGAGTGTTTAGAGCTACTGCGTTTGATAGATCGACGCTCTTGTCAAGAGCCTCTTCTTCCCAAATCGATTGCTCGTTTGGTGTTATATCTTCTGGATTTGGTGGGGGAAGGACAATTCCTTCCAATCTATGCTGTCCGTTCTTTGGATAGTCTATCGTAGTGATTTTTTATTGATTCATTGGCGATGACAGCATTTCGTCCCGCCTGATTCCATGCCTTAAACCATGGCGTGTTTGGCTGATGGGTCATGCTTGATAGCTGAACGCCAGAATAATGGGCATATGCGCGAAACACGGCAGCAATTAAACTCTTACTTTTCTCGTCGAGCTTTTGCGGGTCTGTGTCCCCTGGTAGAGGTTCGGTGATTGGGGAGGAGCCGTATTCTCTTACGGCGGAATATAAAGACGGCACGACCGGCCCATACTGCCAAGCTTGTGGAGTTTCGGTCAATAGCGGAGTCTCTGGAAAATAATGCAATGACCAGCCGTGAGCTATGTAGACCAGCTTTATAAGTTGCAACGGCGTCAAATAGCGCGGCGGATTGTCCGTTTTCGCAACGCGCAGAAATTCGTTTGCAACTTTGATCGCGCTGTAGGGCATATCCTACTTAACTCATGGACCGCCCCGCAGGGGCAACCCCCCTGCGGGGCACGATTCGTAAAGTAATCCATTTTTGTCAAGATTTCAATAGCGCGGTTTCCGTTCATGCCCCACTATGCTGCCAATAACCCTTCCATTGCCTTGAAATGCCATGCTTCAAAGCCGCATTCGTCGCCATAAGGTACTGTTCGCCATTGCTGATGCGGCGATTGTCTTCGCGCCACGCCATTTCTGAGGCGTAAGCGGCAAGGTAGCGCCCGCTAAAATGGTGATGCGTGCCGATTTGGGCGCGGCGAAGACGCGAGAAAAAGCTTTCGGCTTGGTTCGTACAAGCGTCGCCGTCCGAATAGCATTCTTCGTGGTTGATGCGCCTCGTCAAAAAGCGTTCATGCAAGATATCCCAATGCCGGGCTTCGTCGGCAAAGATGGTCGCGTTGCCATCAACCCGGCGCACGATGGTCGAGATTGACTGAGCTTCGGAAGGGAACACGAAAGGCAATGTGATCCCATTTCGCTCGCGCATGATTACCACGACGCGGCGCTTGCCGCTTTGGTTTTCAGCAAGCCGCCGGTCGCGGCGGTTCTCTGTCCAATTGGCCGGCTTCACGTAGCCGCCAAAAAAGGCGCCGTCGATCTCGACTTCGCCAGAAACCGTTTCATCCTTCTTTTCGTCGGCAAGCGCTTCGCGGATTTTGTGAGCTAGGACGAAAGCCGTCTTGTATTGGCAATCGAGGTCGCGGGAGAGCTGCAAAGCGCTATGTCCCTTGGCGCCGTTCACGAAGATCGCGATTGCAAGGAGAATGCCTCGGATTGGCATCTTGCGGCTGGCGAAAATAGTCCCGGACGTGACGCTGAATTGGTGCGAGCAAGCCTTGCACTTCCAGAGCTTGCGCGTCTCGTACTTACAGGTGGCATTGCATTGGCAGCGCGGGCAAACCGGCTCGCCATTGGTATCGGCCCAGCGGATCAGCCGGAAGGCGTTATGGGCTTCCTCGTCCGACATGCGCGCGACTTTCGCTAGGCTTAGCGAACGTGCGGCAGGTGAAAGAAGGAAGTGCTGAGACATTTGAACGCCATCCTTTTTGGATGACATTATCAATAATGGATGATATTGAAGAAATCAACCTAAAAGGATGACGTTGACAAAGAATTTTGATGATGTTATCTTTTTTGGATGACACCGGAACAATGTCGGGCTGCGCGAGGATGGCTGGGCTGGTCGCAAAACGAGCTAGCCGGCGCCGCGCACGTTTCCCATTCGACCGTGAAGGATTTTGAAGGCGGCCGGCGCGTTCCGATTGTGAATAATCTAGCGGCAATGAGAGTTGCGCTTGAGGCGAAGGGGATAGTTTTCGTTGATAGCGGTGGGACATGCGGCATTACCTACGCTCGCCCAGAAAAAGGCGAAGCGCACTAGACGAATTCGATGGATTCTGTTAGAAAGAGAAAGGGTGGACTAGGAGGGAGTCGGACCCTCGGGCGGAAGATGGAAAGCCTCGGCCCAGCAACCGGCTCTAGCCCAAGTTCGCTAAAGTCAGCTACCCCGCTGAAACGCGGTAGCTGACTAAAGCGGCTTGATCATATTATCATGTACCACCTCCTCGCCCGGCTTTACGGTCGCGCTTGAGAGCCCTGCACATCCGTCTCTGCAGACTTGAAATGTGCAGGGCTAATTCAATTTAATCCGCCAAAACCCAACCTTCGCCCTTGATCGACCTGAAACGGCTATCGCGGTTGAGTGTTGTCGATAGGTATTGCTTCGGGGCTGACGTTCCAACTTCGACGCCGTCTGCTTCAATCTCTGTGTATAGGACACCAAGCGGCACGGGAGTCTTATGACGCTTGATGACTCCAATAGCGGCGTCGCCGATCATGTCTTTTTTTGAACGTGGGCTGCCATCGTCGCTCCCATTGCTCGCGGGCGCATCCGCATATGAGCGATACATTTCGATAAACACACGTAGTTTTTCCGCTTCATTTTGCAGGCGGCTAATTTCTTGCTCTTTATGTGCAAGGTCAGCCATTGCGCGGGGAATTGGGTCGGACATTGGGATCACCATCACAGAAGGTGATCTATCCTTATCACAGAATCCGATATCGTCAAGGGCCTCGTATATGACATTCGCAAGTCTGTTTATAAGTCATATGCCCGTAATGACGTTTATAGCAACGCTATCGCTTTGGTGAGCTTGCTACATAATACCGCGCCAATCGTACCAAAATGTTTCACGTGAAACATTTTGGTACGATTGCGCCCGGCTCAGGATTGCGGCCGCGACCCCCCGATGGTCAGCGCGACCACTTCCGGCGGGCGCATGAAGCGAACCGGCGCGTGGGCTGTGCCAAGGCCGGCGGAAATGATGAGATGACGGTCGCTTTGGACGATATGACCGTAGACAAATTCGAAGCGGCGGCGCATGAAATCCTTGGTGAGGATGGGGAGGTTCACTTGGCCGCCGTGGGTGTGGCCGCAGAGCGTGAGCGAAACGCGGTCTGGAACACGCCGGAAAATGGCGGGCTCATGGGCGAGCAAGATGATCGGCGCCGGACTTCTAATTTGCGCCATCGTCCCGGCAAGATCGTCGCGGCCCGTAAAAAGCCTTGCCCCCTCCGGTTCGGCGATTTGATCGCCAAGGCCCGCGACCCAGAACGGTTGGCCGTTTTTCGTGACGCGCAACGCATGGTTTTCGAGAACGTCGATACCCGCCGAACGCAAGGCGCGGCGCACGCCTTCGGCGCCGTCGGCGGGCATCCCGGGAAGGGCGCCATGCCACCAGTCGTGATTGCCGAGAACCGAGTAGACGCCGAGCGGCGCTTTCAGAACCGAGAGAGCCTCGCCCCACTCTTCGGGCATCACCGGGCCAGTGACATACCGGTGGCCGCCCGAAAAATCGCCAAGCAGAAAAACGATGTCTGGGGCAAGGTCATTGGTTAAATTCGCGATCCCACGGACGCGGCGCGCGGGCATCCAAGGTTCGCAGGCATGGATGTCCGCCAGCACGGCGGCCTTGACGGTCAATCCGTCCGGCCAGTGGGGCGGGGTGACGTGATAGGAAGTAACGTTGAGACGGAGACCCGGTTCAAACGCGAACGCGTAGCCGCCAAACCCGGCTGTCGTCCAAGCCAAGCCCCCGGCGCCCCGCAAAAAAAGCCGTCGGCTTATGCTGGTCATAACCGAGTGTACCGCAAAGCGGCAAAACCATCAAATTAAAAGGCAGATGGTCCCCGCGTCGGGGTATGCCTACGCCGCCTCGTCATCCCTGAGCACCGCGGGAATGTCCTTGCGGCTTGGGGCGGGCTTTTGCGGCTTGCGGGCGGTTGCCTCGAGTGCCGCGGCGACGGCGGAAATCCCGATTTCGCGATAGAGCCTTGAAAGGAGATCGGGGGGTCGATTGGAGACGGCGGCTTTTTGCGGAATGTTCTGATCGGTGCTCATTTCCATAAATCCAAACTGTAAGCGGCAACGTCGGCTCGCGGGGAGTATTGTGATCATGTGGGGAGGAAGTTAACGCCGCGTAACCCACCTCGTGCAGTTTTTTTGAATTGAGCTAGGCAAACCGCCACGCTCAGCAGGCACTTAACAAGATCTTTGCGGCTTCCAGCCGTGCACAATCCCACTAACCCGCCCGACTTGCACGAACCATTCGCGCCTGAGGTCAGCCTCGCCGCCATGCGCTCAAGGCGAGCCCTTCGGCGGTGGAAGCTTGCTTTTGATCGTGCAGGTGGGGGTCCCGTGGGGGCGGGAGGGCCCCACGTCGATGTGCTCGAAAAACAGTGCCCACTCCTAGCGAAGGCGCTGCCGCCGCGCCTGAATGCCGTTGAAATCCGGCGGGTTCGGGCGCATCCCGCGCGCTTGCAGAACGCGACGGAGGAGATCGCCGGTCAAAAAATCGTGTTCGCGGGCGGCCAATTTGTCGCGGGCCTTATCAGGCCGGCCGGCGCCGATGAGCGCATGGGTAAGGGACCGCGCATACCTCCCAGGCTGCCTCCGATGAAGCCGCCGAAGCGCCCGGACTCATCGGCGATTGCTACGGCCGCTTCAAGCATGAGCGCCGCCTTGCGCACGGCAGCCGCCACCGTCTCGCCAACCGGGACGAAAGGCTCGTCGAGCCAAAGCGCCACGCGGAAGCGGCTTGAGCTACATCGGCAAAGATCATCCGAAAATACCTGCGGCGCCGACCGGACGCTTACGTTGGAACAGGCTTTCGGCATTTCTACTGTATCCCGCCCAGCAGACGTGCTGAGGCAGATGATCGACCACCGTCGGCTTCTCAAATTCAACTAACTTCAAAAGCTAAGCAGACCTGCGTCGGTTGGCCAACGTGAGAAATTCGTGATTCACTTTCTGAAATTGATTCGGAGGGTGGTCATGGCGGGCAAGACTCCATTGACAGGACGTCGATGCCGTCGATCGCTGCGGCCTGCGCCTTCAGTTACTCAAGCAGCAGGCGCTGGCGGGCGACATCGTGCTGCTGTTTGCAGATGAATCGGAGGCGCTGACCCATCCCTATCTCGCCCGCGCTTGGGCGAAGCGGGGCGCGGACCTGCGTGTCGAAGCGCCGGGTCAATCCGAAACGGAATGGTACGCTTTTGGACTTGACAAAAGCCAGGATTGAGGTATGGTAGCGCATCGACAGAAACGGTGCATCCATGAACATTCTTGAACTTTTCCAATCCTTTCAGACAAATGAGCAGGCAATTGACCACCTTGAAAAGGCGCGGTGGCACGGGCATCCGGTATGCCCTTATTGCAAGGGCGAGAATGTCGGCCGCCACGTTAGCGGAGATCGCGCCAATCAACGGTGGCAGTGTCGTGATTGCAACCGCGCCTTCGCTGTTACTGTTGGCACGATCTTTCACGGCACTCATATGCCGCTCCGCAAATGGTTCTTGTTAATTGCGCTCATGCTGAACGCAAAGAAGAGCGCAAGCGCTTACCAGATTTCACGCGACCTTGGTATTCGTCGCGCGACCGTTTGGAGCATGATGCACCGTGCACGCCTCGCCATGGCAACCGATCAAGAGCAATCTGATTTGTTGCATGGGATTATTGAAGCGGACGAATGCTACGTTGGCGGCAAGCCACGGAAGGGTAACAAGCGCGACGATGACAAGCCCAACACGCGCGGGCGTGGAACAAAAAAGGTTCCTGTTGTCAGCATAGTCGAACGTTTTGGCAGCGTCATTGCTAAAGTTGCAGAAGCCGACGACCTTTCCGCGAAGGGGCTATTGAAATTCGTTTGCAAGTTTGTCGATACTGATGCGTCTCTCGTAATCACAGACGAGTACAGCGGTTATAATGGGCTCGCTGCGAAAATGCGCCACGCCCGGATCAATCACAGCGTTCAATATGCCGATGGCCTAATCCACACTAACACCATTGAGGGATTTTGGGCGCTAGTGAAGCGCGCATGGTACGGCTCACACCATCACTACAGCAAAAAGTACATGGGCCTTTATATCGCGGAAGCCGCATATAAGTACAACGTGCGCCATCAGTCTGAGACGTTCGCTCCCATGCTGTCAATCATGGCGGGCTAATGAACCACCTATATTACGGCGACAATCTCACTAGAATGCAGCAAATGGGCAAGCATTCGGTCGATTTGATATATCTTGACCCACCATTCAATTCGAAACAGAATTATAATCTCATTTATAAGAACATGACGGGAAAGCCTGTCCCGGATCAGGCTGACGCATTTTGCGACACATGGGAGATGGACGCTCAAAAAGAAGAAATCGCAAAAACTATGCCGATCTTAATGCGCGAGCATGGCGTCGAAGATTATTACGTCGAATTTTGGCGACTTTGGATAAATGCACTACGCCACACACAGCCGCATCTCTTGGCGTATTTGATTTATATGGTACAGCGTCTTTTGCATATGAAAAGCATTTTGAGACCAACCGGATCGATCTATTTGCATTGCGATCCAACTGCCAGCCATTACATAAAAATCATGATGGACGGAATTTTCGGTCACAGCAACTTTCGTAATGAGATAATTTGGAAAAGGTCATCATCTCACAATCGCGCCAAGCGATGGGGGCCGGTGCATGACGTAATTTTATTCTATACCGTGAGTGATAAGTACGTTTGGAACCGAACCTATTCTACATACGATCAAGCCTATTTGGATGGAAAATATAGACACAAGGATGAGAGCGAAAGGGTGTACCGGCTTAGTGATTTGACCGGCCCCGGTACGAGAACGGGTGATAGCGGAGAGGAATGGCGCGGCATAAATCCGACTGATTACGGTAGGCACTGGGAGCCGCCGCATGATCGGGCGCTCCCGCCATGGTTTATGTTGCCCGATGGTTGGAGTTTAATGTCAGTTCGTGAACGGCTGGAATTGTTGCACGAGGCAGGCATGATCCGCTGGCCGAAGAAGGCAGGAGGCCGACCGGAGTTTCGTCGGTATTTAGAAATGGCGGGAGGGCAGCCGATCCAAGATGTTATCACCGACATTGACCCAATCAATGCGATGGCGAAGGAGCGTTTAGGGTATCCGACACAGAAGCCGGTTGCATTACTCGACAGAATCATTCAAGCGTCTACAGACAAAGATAATGTGGTATTTGATCCGTTCTGTGGTTGCGGAACCACGATTTATTCTGCGGAAAAAAACGAGCGCAAGTGGATTGGGTGCGACGTTGCCATACTGTCTATTAAGCTTGTCCGCGAAATTCTAACCGGCGAGCAATATCGCCTCGTCGAAGGAAAACATTTTGATGTTGATGGCATCCCCGTAAGTGTTGAGCAAGCCGAGGAACTTTTTAAGCGTGATCCGTTCCAGTTTGAGCATTGGATTGTGGAACGCATCGGCGGATTTCCGACGAAGAAAACTGGCGATAAAGGTATTGACGGTCGCATGTATTTCGAAACACGGGAAGGGCTGAAAGCGATGGTTCTCTCCGTAAAAGGGGGAAAGCTTCGCCCAACCGATGTTCGCGACCTACAGGGTGTTTTCGCCACAGAATCTGAAACGGAAATGGCTGGTTTCCTGTCACTTCAAGAGCCAAGCAAAGCGATGCGAGAGGCCGCCGCCAAATCCGGGCAGTATGTCTACGGGGACATTGCCTATGATAGACTTCAGTTTTTGACCGCCAAGGATATTCTGGAAGACAAGCGCGAGTTTCACACGCCGACGAAGATGGTGTCGCGGATTTCGACCGCGCAAGGGTCGCTGGCGCTTTAAGCTCAGCTAAACCCTGACCCAATCGATGTCGCGACCGGCGGGTTAAGACTTAATTGGACCAAAAAAATCACACCGCCAAATAACAGAGCTATTCCAAGACAAGCCACGCACGTTAAAATCTTGCTGATGGACATTAGAGGGGGAACATACGACATTTACATCTGCCTTTTTGTTAGAGATGACTTTACTAGTAACATGATACTCATGATAATTATAATCACGTTGTCGTGATATTTGGGCTGGATTCTGTTCGCGACCCCGAGACTTGTGAGGTTCGTTAAAAAGCAGATCGATGTTAAGACGACGTTAGCTTTACTTACGCTATCATAGCCGGTCACAAGGAGTTCCGCGATGCGTCTTAAAATCGAAAGCGAGAATGGAGTGATTCTGGAACTTGATCATGATCATATGGCTATATTGCCGACCGAAGAAGACGAACGCGCGCTTGCCTTTTCGGCATTGATGCGCGCGCTCGCATTATTGTCCGGAATTATGCCGCGATCATCATCTTACGCCATGGGAGGCGGGACGGGTGAATATTCGACACCCACCGAGCAATGTCCTGCCGCCCATACGTACGATAACGTTGTTGTCCTAAAAGGACGACAGGTCGGCCCTGCAATTGTCCTCTAAAATAAGCAATAAGATTATCTCTTGTTGACGGGCTTTCAATCGCTGAGTCCTTTACAAGAACTACGGCAAAGTCAACGTTTTGCTCTCTAACGAGAGCGACATTCCATGTGGTCATTTTTTATCCTATCAGTTTTCTGGGGCGCTGATGCGCGCTATGAATCATCCCGCTAACTGATTCGCGGCCAGAGTCCAGCCAAAGTCCACAAGCGTACCATGCCGATCCGAAAAGATCGCGATGATCGGCGCCCGCAAACTCATCGTCGAGACCTCCAGAACCAAGCGCAGTTCCGATGTCGTCGCCTTGCTCGAACGGCTCGACCGCATCTACGGCCCCAAGATCGACGACGTGAGGCCGGGGGTGGAGGGAAAGCCCGTCGCCATCGTGCGCGACAACGGCCCGGTCCATACAAGCAAAGCCACGCGTGATGCGCTCGCCGCGCGTCAGCATTGGCTCAAGCCGGAATGGTTGGCCAAATATGCCCCGGAACTGAATGACATCGAACACGAATGGAAAACCCTCAAGGGCCATCACCTCGCCCACAAGACCTTCAAAACCGCAGACAGTCTCAAAACCGCCATCGACGAAGAGGTCAAAGCCATGAACGCAAACCGAAAACACCGTCCGTTGGCCAAACAGCGAATCTGTGCTTAGTGGTTGTGAGATGGCGGCGGGTTGCGTTTCTCCGGTGACGGCGCGCCGCGTTTTCGGATCGGTACCGGCTTAGCGGGCGGGCGGCTTGGCGGCACGGCGGGGGCTGGCCGCGGCCGTTCGTCCCCTTCCTGCCGTACTTCGTGCGCGCCGCCCGCGCAGCAATGGACGGTTATCGCGCAGACGCCGTGGCCGCTCTTGTCGGTCGCTACCGTAACCGTGTCGCGGTCGTGGCAGGCGGCGCGGACGACGCGCTCGATGCCCGGCTCGCAGGCCTTAAAGCGGTAGCTTTTCTCGCAAGATTTGACCAGAAAACCGGTTAAGTCGCCGAAGCAGTCGTAGAACAGCGCTTCGACCTTCCCGGTGAAGGACGCGGGATGATCGTGGCCGCCGTCGGGCGGGTGGCGCGGCGGGTTGCCGGTTGAGGAAGGCTCGACCGAGTTGGGATCGCCGCCCAGGCCGCGCACACGGTCCGCGATGATGCCCAGCCAGCGCTCGAAGATCGGCCACCACTTATTGGTGTCCACCATTTTCGACGCGATGTGGCGCAGCACGGCGAGCTTCCGGATTTCTTCGGGCAGGATCTCCTCGGACGTGGTGATCTGGATGGTCAACTGCACCGTCGCGAGCACGCGCCGGCGGCGGCCGTCGAATTGCTTGACCGTCGCTTTATAAACCGAGCCTTTCACCAGGTTGGGCGGCAGCTGGATGCTCAACAGCGCCGGGATCGTCCGCACGGCCGCCCGGTACCGGCAAATAGGTGATGCCGCCGACCGTCAGCCGCAGCGTGTGAGCGTCCACCTTCGCGACCATCGCCGCGCCTTGCCGGCGCGCGATTAGCGCGAGCACGTCATCCACTTCGACATCGGGCAGGTAGATGGTCACCTGGCTGCCCGCCGGCACGTTTCCCCAGGTGAAGACGAGTTCGTCCGGGACCAGCCGGCCGGTCACGGATGAGTTGGCGGGCGTCGCCGGCGGCAGCTGCGCCGGAATCTTGGACGGCGCGATCTCGAGCGTATGCGCGATCATCCGCGTCGCGGCGTTGGCCGGGTTCGGCGCCTTGTTGATGATCAGATTTCGCTGCGACAGATTCTCGTTCGTGCCCGGCGTCGCGCCGTTCGGGATTGGGTCGAGCGCATAGTCGATTTCGGCGATCAGGCACTGGTGCTCACCCTTCAGAATTTCCTGGATGCTCTTCTGCTCGCCATCTTCTTCGAATTGCGCCTGGTCCTGGTTGATGTCGAGCCAGCAGCCGTAATAGCGGCGCGATTCGGCGCCCGATCCGGCGATGGTCTTGCGGTTGAGCGGGTCGCTCTGCGCGTCGCCTTCGTCGGCGCGCGGGGCAGCGAAGAAGGGGATAGTCGCGATATCACCGCCGACCCGGCCGAGCACGGGATAGGCCCCCGCACCGCTGCCTTCGCGCGCATAGGTTTCGGGGCGGTACTCGAAGCCGGTGGACGCGGTGGTGAACAGCCGGAAGAACACACCTACATCCTCGGCATCCACCTCGCTGGGCGCGGTCATGCGCACCTTGGCGACGGCATAGTTGTAGACCGGCTCGCCATTCGCGCCTTCGCCCGCAAAGGTGAGCGCGCTCGTCTCCTGGTCGGTCGCGAGCTCGTTCAGGAATGGGTGATTTTCGACTTCGGGCTCCAGTTCTTCGAAGCGCTCGCACAAGGCGGCGATGAAGTCATAGGGCGCGTCGTCGCCCGAGCCGTGCTCGACACCGGCAAGGCTGTTGCCAGGCTGGATCTGGAACACGCGGACATCGGTGCTGAGCCAGGGGGTCTGTCCGTCCCGCATCCAGGGATTGGGGTTTTCGCTGAGCACCAGCGCCGCCGAGGCCGAAAGCCCGGCGAAATCCGCGCGCAGAGAAATGGTGTCCGACCCGCCGGTGATCGCATCGAAGGCCGCATCGCTGTCGAAGCGGATATGGCACGCGAAAGTCAGGCGCTGGGCGACGTCCGGCGGCGCGGAAGGGTCCTCCCATTTGCTCGTCGCGAGTTCCCACGCCATGTCCGGAACGGGCTCGCCCTCCGCGTCGATGAAGCTGATGTCCGGCTCCATGTCCTCGACTTCGCTCGGCAAGGCGCCGTCGAGCACGAGATAAAAGGCGTAGTTGAAACGCGCCGGGTCGCCGAGGACCGCGACCTCGTGGGCCGAGAAGGTGCTGCGGTTGGTGTAGAGGAGCAAATGTGTGGCGGCGAGCCGGAGGAACTGCGCGCGCTCGCACGGCCGGTCGTTGGCATCGATGACCCAGAGCATATAGGGTCCCGGTGGCGCGATGTTGCCGTTGGGCGGCGCCGTGATCGTCAGCGTGTCGCCATCCTGGGTGAAGACGCAGCCGACATAGCGCTGGTCGGGATCGAAGCCGTGGGTGACGGAGCCGCAGCGCATCAGCGCGACCCGCTCGATGTCGCGGTCGACCTCGACGGTGAAGCTCTGGCCGTAGCGCAAGGTCCGGGGCGGGGCGGACAGGCTGGGCCGCGACTGGCCGACATAGGCCGGCGCATAATATTCCACTCGCGTCTCGGCGCCGGTCTGGCCCGAGCCCATGGTCGAGCCGGCGGTCCAGACGCGGCCGTCGGGCAGCAGCAGCGCGGTCGAATGGTAGCCGCGGCCGACTTCGGCGACTTCGCCGCTCAGGTCGACGAACCGCTCCATTCCGGAGAAGTCGCCGTCTCCCCAGTCAATGCCAGGATCATAGAGCTCGACTTGGCGGATGGCCGTGTCGACATCATTCTCCGTCGCGCGCCGCCAGCCGCCGGTGAGCACCACGTGACCTGTTGGCAGCATGGTCGCGCAGCCGTTCTCTCGGTCGCTGCCGGCGGCGTCGCCTTCCCTGGGGACCGTCGCCACCCACGCCGGATCTTCGCCGATGTCGATGCGGAAGGCGGTGTCGTTGGGGCTGTTGAAGGCGACGACCCGCGGCAGGTAAAGCGGCGGCAGCAGCGGCAGCAGCACGGACGTGCCGGAACTTCCTACCGCATAATAGCCGGGGAGCGCTCCGGTATCCACATCATCGCCGACCCAAAGCCCGGTGCCTGGGTCGAGCAGTTGCTGGTCGCCCTCGTCGCCCGAGGTGTCGCAGAACAATAGCCCGTTCGGGAAGCAGGTGGTAGCGGGGGTAGCTGTCGTTAGCGCGATCGTCGGGAGCGGTGTGGCCGCTCGCCAAGAGTTGCCAATAATCGCCGGCCGGCGAATAGCGCTCGGGCGTATTGTTGTTGTGGCGGCCGTTGTAGAAGTCGGTCTCGCCCGGATGACCGGCGATCGCGATGACCTGGCCATCCGAAAGTGTGACCAGCGTCGGGTACCAGCGGCCGCCGCCGGCGGCGTCGCTGTCAGGCTGGAAACTGAGGTCGCGCACCCGCACCCAGCGCGCCTCGTTCGGCAGATAGACATAGCAGGCGTGCTCGCCGGCATAGTGCGGCGCATGGATGCCGCCGTGCGTATTTGGCCAGCCGACCGTGCCGCCGCCGAGCAGCAGGCGGCCGTCGGCGAGCCACGCATGACCACCGCAAAAGCCGTTGGTGGAGGGCAGGTTCTCATCGGCAAAGTCGCTGACGCTGCTGTCCGCGACGTGGAAAATGCGGCTGAGGGTGGTCGGAACGACGCCGCCCGCGCCCGAACCGGCCCAGTCGCCAAAGCAGAGCACGTCGCCGTTGGGATGGGTGGAGAGAAGCGCCGCGTGGATCGCGACGATATCGGTAACGACGTTTCCGACCGGCTCCCAGGGCATTACTCCGCTCCTTCGAAAGAGTTGACAACATGCGACCCCGGCGGGCGGAGTTGCGACTACGCCGTGCCCTTAACAATTACATAGGTTGCGGGCGGATGCCGTCTACCCTTTGTGCGGTGCCGCAAACGCGCAAATTCGGCATGGCTGGTTCGCCGCGAATGCTGTAGCCATTTGGCGCTTTTCACCCAAATGGATCGCAAGAGGAATTTTCGACATGCGGCGCGTGATCGTCGAGGAGCCCTATTCCAAGGCCGCCTTGCTCAGCCGGCGCCTCGCGATGTTTTCGCTTGCCGTCGCTGCTATTGGCATTTTGGGCGTTGCGCGGGGCGTTGACCTGCTCGCGGTGCTCGGCGGGGCGATTGTGATTGCCTGTGGCGCGGTTTTATCCGCACTATTGGCTTTTGCGATAATTTGGCGCAGCGGGCGCAAGGGCGCCGGGCAGGCCTTCGCGGGACTCGTTCTCGCCACTCTGCTTTTGGCATACCCGGCCTATCTCGCGCAACAAACCATGCGCCTGCCGCGGCTTGCCGATATCTCGACGGATATCGCCGATCCACCGAACTTTTCCCTTTCACAGAAGGCCTTGGCCGCGCGCGGCGATAGCACTCCGCCAAGCGTCGCGATCGCGAGACGCAAGGCGCAGATCGAGGCCTATCCGCAGATCCAGCCGATCCTCCTCGATCTCGACGCGCGGGAAGCGTTCAATGCCGCTCTGAAGGCGCTGGCGGCAAACGGCTGGAAGATCGTCGACCAGAGGCCGCCGGGCCTGCGCGCGGGTCTTGGCCATATCGATGCCATCGCCACCAGTTTTATCCTCGGCTTTCCTTCCGATATCACGTTGAGGCTAAAGCCGCTCGCCGGTCAGACGCGAATCGACATCCGTTCGGTGTCGCGCTTCGGACCTTACGATTTCGGCGCCAACCCGCACAATATTGCCAGCTTCGAGGCGGCGCTGGCAGCGGTTGTCGATAAGAAATGATATAGTCCACGTGAGGGCCAGTGTGCGCGGCGGATCACTTTCGACGACCCGGACTTTCACATCCACGCGGCGGTTGGGGATGCGCAAAATCCATTCCGACCCGAGCTTCCGATCGGATTTCACGCTGCGCCCAAAAAATACGGAAAAGACACCCTTGAGGACAAGCGCGAGCTTCATCCGCCAACAAAAATAATATCGCGGCAATCGAGCGGTGAAGGTTCTTTGGCCCTATAAGAAAGGGCGATTATGAACTTTACAAACCACGCGAATTAGTTAGGATGAACCTTACATTCAACTTATCCCAACGGTCATGAGAAATGACCGTTGGTTCCACCCTCAAAGTTTCGCTAACGCATTGAAATTGAAGAAGCGAAAATTTGGGAAAGGCACCATGAGTCGCTGTCCGCGACCCATAGTATTATAGGGAGAAACCTAATGGCTACCTGCCCGGTCTGTGAAGGTAAAAAGGTCGTCGACTGTCCCCAATGTAAGGGAACAGGAAAGGAAGGAAGCAGCGAATGTAAACATTGCAGTGGAACTGGAAAGGGAGCGTGCAATCATTGCAACGGAAGCGGACAAGTCTAAACCGGGGTTTCGCGCGCTGCGAGGTCCAAAAGTGTACAATTCCAGAAAACATTGGATTGTGACTCGCTCGGGGTCAGCGCTGCCTAACATGTCCCGGGCGTGGCCACGACAGAGGTCACGTAAACGGTCTCCTGTGTTGTTAAACGATTCATGGGCGCTCCACTTTTTTGCCTCGCCCGGGGTCCGTGAAGTGGCGGGTCACGCTCTGATCCTGGGACATGAACCAATCCCGAAGACGGCTCTAGTTTCACGCTCTGTGCCGGGCGATAGACACCGCTAAGCATCGCCGCTCCTTCGGCTCGACGAGCCCTCGCTCCAGCAAAATTCGTGCGAGCGCTGACGTCACCGGCTATGGTGCGCCCGCTGCCAAAGTTCGATTTTGCCGATGCGCGCCCATCGCGGGGATCTCAAGCCAGACAAGCTGGTCGCGAATGTCAACCCATCGGGGTCAAGCACCGAGATTCGGCGGCCTCCATGTTTTACTGGATTTACGATCTACCGACATGGACTGTCGCGACCTTGTTCGCCGCCACCTTTGTCGGCGTGAGCTGGTTCGGCACCGTCTTTGTCTGCCCGCTGCTGAGGCATCTCTTCCACAAGCAGGCAGGCTGGAACGACATCGTAGGCTATTTTCTTTCCTTCTTCAGTGTCATCTACGGGCTGCTCCTCGGCCTGCTGGCCGTTGCCGCGTACCAGAACCATTCGGACGTGGACAAAACCGCGGCCTTGGAGGCGACCTCGCTGGCAGCGCTCTATCGGGACGTTTCGTCCTATCCCGAACCCAGTCGCCGCGAGCTGCAAGACCTTCTGAGGGAATACACGCGTTACGTTATCGAGGAGGCCTGGCCCCTTCAGCGCAAGGGAATAATTCCGGCGGGCGGAATTGACCGGATCACGGCGTTTCAGGCTCGCCTCACCTCCTTCGAGCCGCAAACCAAGGGTCAGGAGGCCCTGCACGCCGAGGCGCTCCGCCAGTACAATAAGCTACTCGAACACCGGAGGATTCGACTTTACAGCGTGGAAACCGGAATTCCGGCGTTCATCTGGTACACGGTGGTTGTGGGGGCGCTGATCAACATGCTCCTCGTTTGGATGTTCGACATCGGTTTCGCCGCGCATTTGGTGCTTGGGGGACTGATCGCATTCTTCACCGCCACCATGTTCTGCCTCATCGCCATAATGGACCATCCTTACAGGGGCCAGATCAACGTTTCGCCGGAGGTGTTTCAACTGGTCTACGATGGGCTGATGAAGAAGCCGACGAGTTGAACTTACTTTGAATAAGGCAATGCGTGACCGCGAAGTGAAAGGCGGACCGTGCGCCGTTGCAACCAAGCGCGATCACTTTCGCGCGGTTTTCCGGGCTCGGCTTGTGCGCTTTCATTTACGCTGATTCCAGTTTTCCATATGGGGCGGGAAATTTGTGCCACGGTGACGGCTTTGGCCTGGGAATTCAGGAATTTAAATCATGCGTAATTTATTCCCCCGCTTTATTGACGATCAGTCCGGCGTCACGGCCTATTGAGCGCCAGCACCCTCCAAATGGGCAAAGCCGGCGCGGACTTGGTCGGCGCGAACCTCTCGGCCACATTCAAATCCATCGCCGCCGCGCTTTGGCCTTAGAGCGGGTCCCGAATAGACAGAATCGGAAGGGGGATTCCCGAATTGGCGGAATTGTGATTCACCATGTTGGCTGGAATGGAGGCCGGCATGGATGGCAAAACCCTATTCGCAGGATTTACGTGACCGCCTGGTGCGGGCTGTACTGGCAGGTCAGTCTCGGCGCAAGGCGGCGCGCAGCTTTGAAGTCAGTGCGAGCTGCGTGATCAAGCTCATGCAGCAGTTTGAGATAACAGGCGGTTGTCTGCCGCGAAAGTTTGGCGGCCATAAGCGGCACGCGCTGGCTGCGCATGAAGATAAGGTGCGGGCGTTGGTGGCGGTGCAGCCCGAGCTGACGATCACGGAGCTGTGGAGCAAGCTGACGACGCTCGAGATCAAAGTCGGGCGGTCCGCCGTCGGGCGTTTTTTGCGGCATCTGCAATTGACCTTTAAAAAAAACTCTGCACGCCGCCGAACAAGAAAGAGCGGATGTCCGGGCCGCACGTCTCGCTTGGCGCGATAAGCAGAAAAGTCTTGATCCTCAAAGGCTTGTATTCATCGATGAGACCTGGGCCTCGACCAACATGACACCTCGCTATGGGCGATGTGAAAGAGGCAAGAGACTTATCGCTCACGCCCCGTTCGGCCACTGGAAGACGACGACCTTTTTGGCGGCGTTGCGCCACGATCGCATCACCGCTCCTTGTGTCTTCGACGGTCCCATTAACGGCGCAAAGTTCCTCGCCTATGTCGAGCAGGTTCTGGTGCCGACCTTGTCGCCTGGCGAAATCGTGGTGATGGATAATCTCGGTTCCCATAAACGCGCCGGCGTTCGAAAAGCCATCGAAGCCGCCGGGGCGACGCAGTGCTTCTTGCCCGCCTACAGTCCTGACTTCGATCCCATCGAACAAGTCTTCGCCAAGCTCAAAAATACGTTGCGCAAAATGGCCCACCGAACCGTCGATGCTCTGTGGGATGGCATCGGATTAGCTCTCGACGACTTCCCTCCAACCGAATGCTTCAACTATTTTCGCAATGCCGGATACGGGTCCACCTAATCGGGACCCGCTCTAGGAGGGGTGCTTGCACGCCTCCCAAGCTTCCAGCACATCCACGATATCGCCTATTTCCCAAAGGCGCTTCGTCACGCCAGCCGCCATCGCAGGTGCCAATTTGAGTAGGAAGTGAAGCGCCATTCGTTCCGCATGCTGACGTGCTTTAGATGAGGGCGGCCTTGGATCGGCGTCTTGACGGCTCCGGTGCATTCGGCTGGGCTGTAGCGACGATCGCCTTCCAACGAGGGGCCATAGAGCGCTATGAGCATGGCGTAATCGACGTGGCCGCCGAACGCCAGGGCGCGCCAATCCGGCCCCAATCATTCGCCATTGCCTCGAAAAGGCATCCGGTCCGCGCTCGCTCTTCCCGCCGCGGCTTCCCAGGCCTCGCCGGCCGATCCGTCACGCGACATCCAGAGAACGGCGGACACCGTCAGGCAATATGGAGGCCGTCGCGCTTCGAGCTGAAGGCGTAACGCGAATCACTATTGAATTCGGTGCCAGCGCCAATATATACACTTAACTGGGTTTCCGGCTTCACGGCGTTGGCGGACGGGACTGCTCGCGCTTATTGAAAACGAGGCGCGGCTGCATCGGGGATACTGCTTGATGCGGAAAGTGCCTTGTTGGGGAAACTTTACTGGCTTGCCGGCGTCCTGACACCCTGCCGGAAAGACATGAAACGACAAGGCGCCGCCGCCGCGAAAGCGAGCGTCACAGGCGCCGCGCACCAGAGTGTCCGGAGGAAATTTATGCGCAAGTTCCTGCTTATGTCCTGTGTTGGCGCCGCCGCGCTTCTCGCCAATGGCGCCGCCTTCGCCAACGATGAATTGATCCAGCTTTCGAAGGACCCAAAACAATGGGTGATGCCGACCGGCGACTACGCCAATCGCCGTTTCTCGAAACTCGATCAGATCAATTCAAACAACGTCAAACGTCTTGTTCCGGTCTGGACCTTCTCGACGGGGGTTCTGCGCGGTCACGAGGGGGGACCCTTGGTAATCGGCGGCGTCATGTATATTAGCACGCCGTTCCCGAACATCGTCTACGCGCTCGACTTGAATCGTGATGGCAAGATCATCTGGAAATATGAACCCAAACAAGATCCCAATGTCATCCCGGTGATGTGTTGCGATACCGTCACGCGCGGCGTGGCCTATGCCGCTGGCAAGATTTTTCTGTATCAGGCCGATACCACCCTAGTTGCGCTAAACGCGAACACCGGGGCGGTTGTTTGGTCGGTGAAGAACGGCGATCCTTCCCAGGGCGAGACCGGTACTTCAGCGCCGCAAGTCGTCAAGGACAAGGTTCTCGTCGGCAATTCGGGGGGCGAATTCGGCGTTCGCGGCCATCTCACGGCCTATGACCTTAAGACCGGCAAGAAAGTCTGGCGCGGCTATTCGATGGGCCCAGATTCCGACACTCTTATAGATCCGGCAAAGACGACCCATCTCGGCAAGCCTGTCGGTCCGGATTCCGGCACCAATACCTGGAAAGGCGATCAGTGGAAGATCGGCGGCGGAACGACCTGGGGTTGGTATGCCTTCGACCCGGACTTGAACTTGGTTTATTACGGTTCGGGCAATCCTTCGACCTGGAACCCCAAGCAGCGGCCGGGCGACAATCGCTGGTCGATGACGGTCTGGGCGCGCGATGCGGATACCGGCGTCGCCAGATGGGTCTATCAGATGACGCCACATGATGAATGGGACTATGACGGCATCAATGAGATGATCCTGACCAATCAGGAAATGCGCAAGGTTTTGGTGCATTTCGATCGCAACGGCTTCGGCTATACAATCGACCGCGAAACGGGCGAGCCGCTGGTCGCGGAAAAATACGATCCGGCGGTCAATTGGGCAACCAAGGTCGATCTTGATAAAAACTCCAAGACCTATGGACGTCCTCAGGTCGTGGAGAAATATTCGACCGAGCAAAATGGCGAAGACGTGAATTCGCAGGGAATTTGCCCGGCGGCGCTCGGCTCGAAGGACGAACAGCCGGCGGCTTATTCTCCCGAAACCAAACTCTTCTATATTCCGACCAATCACGTGTGCATGGATTACGAGCCGTTCCACGTGAGCTATACGGCCGGGCAGCCCTATGTCGGGGCGACCTTGTCCATGTACCCGCCGCCGGGCGAGTCCAACATGGGCAATTTCACCGCCTGGGACGCCACGACCGGGAAGATCGTCTGGCAGAAAAAAGAGCTGTTCTCGGTCTGGTCGGGTGCGCTCGCGACCGCCGGCAATTTGGTCTTCTACGGGACGCTTGAAGGCTATCTGAAAGCGGTGGACGCCACGACCGGCGATGAACTCTACAAGTTCAAGACGCCTTCCGGCATCATCGGCAACGTCACGACCTATGAGCACAATGGCAAGCAATATGTCGCGGTGCTTTCCGGTGTCGGAGGCTGGGCGGGCATTGGTCTCGCGGCCGGCTTGACAAAGCCGACCGAGGGCCTTGGCGCGGTCGGCGGCTATGCCGCGCTCTCCAACTACACGGCGCTCGGCGGTCAGTTGACGGTTTTTGCCATGCCGCCGGCGTTCTAGCTTTCGGCATGGCGTAGCCAAACGTGCGATACCCGGCGCTCAATCGGCGCCGGGCATTTTACGCGGTGCGCATTTTTCTCGAACAAGGATAATCTCGTGCAAATCAGCCCTCTGGTGCGGGCCTTCTCCCTCGCCTTACTTTTCGCGTTCGGGACCGCGGCGATGGCCGAGATCCCGGGAGATCCCAAGGCGGTCAAGCAGGATGACAAAGGCAAATATCTCGATGCAAAGGGAGAGCCTACCTTCAACATAAAGCCGGACGGCACGGTTGATTGGTATAGCTATTCCGGAAACCGCCGCTACGGCGATTGCTACGTCTGTCACGGTCCCGGTGGCGAAGGCTCGAGTTATGCGCCGGCTCTGACGGATTCTCTGAAAAGACTGAACTATGCGGAATTCTACGGAATTGTCGTGGGAGGCAAGCAGGATCTTGGCGGCGGCCAAAACAAGGTGATGCCGGCGTTCGGCGACAACAAAAACGTCATGTGCTACATCGATGATATCTATGTTTATCTCCGCGCGCGATCCGTCGACGCCTTAGGCCGCGAAAAGCCGGAAAAACACGAAACGAAGCCACCGTCGGCGGCCGAGGCGGAGAAGGCATGTCTCGGCGAGGGCAACTAGCCATAAAACCCATGCCATTCCGGGCCGCCATCATTGCATTTGCTCTCATTTTGCCGGTGTTTTTCGACGCCGCCACCGTAGCGGCGCAAACCGGCGAAGAGGGTTCGATCGAACTTGTCGATCCGAAGGTATTGCGGGTCTGCGCCGACCCCAGGAATTTGCCTTTCTCGAATGAGGCCGGCGAGGGGTTCGAGAACAAAATCGCCGCGCTTCTAGCCCACAAGCTCGGCAAAACGCTCGCCTATGAATATTACCCCGGCGCCACCGGCTTCGTGCGCAATACGCTGAATGCCCATCGTTGCGACGTGATCATGGGGATGCCGCAAGGAGACGGTAGCGTTCAAGGAACAAATCCCTATTACCGGACTAGTTATGCCCTGGTTTCGAAGCAGGGAGCCGGTCTCGAGGCGATTGACAGCCTGGACGATCCGCGGTTGCAAGCCAAGCGCATCGGCATCGTGGCCGGCACGCCTCCCGCGACCAATCTCGCGGTCAATGGACTTTTGGAGAACGTCAAATCCTATCCGCTCGTGGTCGACACGCGGTTTGACGCGCCGGGCGCGGCGATGATCGCGGATCTCGAAGGCGACCGCATCGATGCCGCCATCCTTTGGGGCCCGATCGGCGGCTATCTCGCGAAGCGCTCAAAAATCCCGATGAAGGTCACGACTCTGGTTAAGGAAACGTTGGGACCGCGGATGATCTATCGAATTGGAATGGGGGTGCGCCATTCCGATCAGGACTGGAAACGTCTCTTGAACAAGCTCATCGCCGACAACCAGGCCGAGATCATCGCGATTTTGGCATCCTACGGCGTGCCTCTTCTCGACGAGAACAACGCCCTCCTCGCCCATCAATGAGAGAGTGCGTCGCGTTGCGCTGGGTAATCTTCCGGTCATTCCAGGCTGCGTTGAATGACCCTGGCGAGCGCGAAAAGCCGGTGTTCGATGAGCGCCGGCGTCTCGCACACATAGGTGAGCGATTGGTGCCGTTCATCGAACACGCGCAGGTCCCATTCCAAGTTCCGTGCAACGGTCCCCACGTCTTGCCTGCTTGCGTCCGCCGGCTCCTTGCCTGGCCCATCTCGCGGCAAGGCGTTCTCGGCGCGTATTTTTTCGGCAAGTTCCTTCTGTTTTGCGCCGAAGCGAAGAAGCCCATCGATCACTTGCGTGCGTTCGTCGTTGAGCGTTTCAAATAGGCCGGCGAAAACGGAAACCAGCTTTTTGTTCTTGTCGGCTCCCTGCGATTGGGCAAAGTCCTCGATCGCGCGTTCCGCGTCGTCGAGCGGAGTGCGCCGCGCCGCGAGCCTTGCCACGATATCGGTGACCGCCTGATCGTCGCGCCAGGCCAAGCCCTCGATCGAGGGGCCGGACCATACCGCGGCCACGGACAGCCGCCCAACCAAAACTTGCTGGCAAGGCCAGTTTCCCTCTGGGGAGTCCGCTTTTGGCTCGGCCGCGACAAGCGAAGCAGACTCAAGCGTGACTGTAATCGCGATCAGCCGCAACGCGGATTCCCGCAACCGGCGGCGCCGAGTAGCCGGTCTCGATCCGTGCATCTCTTCTCCAGTCCAGTGCCCAACTTTTTAAAACATGTTTTCGCGGAGGGTGAAAGACAACCGGCCCGGAGGCCGCGCACAAGCACGGCGAAACATCCGAATTTCGTGTCTTCGCATAAATGATATTAGAATGGCGGTGCATGCGAAGAAACGGGCCAAGCCAACGGATTGGATTTTGACAATGAGCGAACTTGCCAAGGAAAAAACCTATAGCGAAGCCGAGATCAAGGCGCGCCTCGAACAGGAATTGCCGCGCTGGGTCTATGAAGGAGGTTGGATTCGCCGCACGTATAGAACGACGAGCTGGAAAGGCACGCTGATGGTGATCAACACGGTTGGTCATCTGGCCGAGGCCGCTTGGCACCACCCCGATCTTACCGCCTCTTACGCGTGGGTCGAAGTCCGCCTCCAGAACCATGCCGCCAAGGGGATCACGGACAAGGACTTCGAACTGGCGAAAAAGATCGAGGACGTCGTGCTTTGGCAGCCCGGCAAGGCGGGCGGCGCCCTGGAGGGGACCCCCTCGGATCAGCGTTTTGCCTATATCGATTACAAGAAAAGCTAACCGTCACTTCCGGAAATGGCCGTCGCTGAGGGGCCGTACACGCTGCATGGAATTGCGATCATGCGCTCGCCGCAGGAAGCGAGCGAGAAAAATATGTGCGCGAAAGTCTGCTTTATCGAAGGAGCCGGCGATGGGTTTCGTTGAACTGATTCTCACGGTTTGCACTTTGACCGAGCCGGCGTCGTGCGAGGAGCGGCATCTTTCGTTCGTTGACCAAGGCTCTCTCATGCGATGCATGTCGCAGGCGCCGCCCGCGATTGCCGAATGGGCGAATAGCCATCCCGGCCGGAGAGTCGTGAAATGGCGTTGCAGTTATCCGGGGAATGAAGGCAATGCGCTCTAAGATAGCGGTCGATCCTTGGCGCCACGCAAGTCATCGTCACGCCGGCGCTGAAAATGAGCAGGCAGGCCAGCTCGCCGAATAATCCAGCTTCCTTATTCACGATGGTGAATGTCATGGCATTCCTGGCGTCTGTGAAATTGCCCTCGCGCATGCCCGCGATACGCGGTAGAATAAAATTCAATGGTCTATGTAGCGGTGAAGCCAAGTTACGACGCGGATGTGATCATCGCCGGTGCCGGGCCGGCAGGGGCCGCGGCGGCGTGCCATCTGGCGCGTTCGGGAGCGTCGGTTATCCTTCTCGATCGTATGACCTTTCCACGCGACAAGGTGTGCGGCGATTTTGTCGGGCCGTCCGCCCTGGTCGAGCTTGACAGCCTCGGCATAGCGCGGATGGACGGGTACGCGCGGACCAATATCGCGCGTCGCGCCGCGCTTTATATCGACGGCGAAGAGCTGATCTCGCGGCCTTTCCCGGAAATTGAGGGCATGCCTTCCCATGGCCGGGTGATTCCACGCATCGCGCTCGACAAATTCATCGTCGATGCCGCGCGGAGCGCCGGTGCCCGGGTGATGGACGGGTACAAGCTAGCGGATTTCGCGGTCGACGGCGACGCGGCCGCCGTGGAGGCGGCGAGCTCGCACGGCCACCACACGTTGCGCTGCCGCCTGCTGATCGGGGCCGACGGCAGCAGTTCGACGGTGGCGCGGCTCATGCGCGGATCGGCGCCGCCGCGGCGCGACCGGTTCATCGCGTGCCGGGCCTACTTCGACAACGTCGAGGGGCCCGACGACCAGCTCGACGTCTATTTCGACCGCGGCTGCTATCCGGGTTTCTACTGGTTGTTCCCCACCGGCAATGGCGAGGCGAATGTCGGCCTCGGCTTGGCGCTCGAAACCTGGCCCGCACACAACCTCACTCCCGCTGCGCTGTTGGCTCGCTTAATGCGCGACGACGCGACCCTCGCGGCACGCCTGCGCAATGCCCGCCTGCGCGGCAAGATCGTGGGCTGGCCGTTGATGACCTACAACCATCGGCTCCCGATCGTGTCCGATCGCGTCATCCTGATCGGCGACGCGGCGAGTTTAATCAATCCGCTCAACGGCGAGGGCATCCAATACGCTCTGCTTAGCGCCCGCTGGGCGGCCGAGACGCTGGCAGCATGTCTGCGCGACGACGATTTTTCCGCGCCGGCGCTCGCGCCTTTCGCGGCGCGTGTCGAGAGCGAAATGCGCTACGACATGGCGCTGGCCCGGCTTATCGTGCAGCTCATCAGCAACCGGGCGCTCACCCCGCTGTGGATCGCGGCATCAAAGATCCTGGCGGAGCGCGCCCACAAGGATGCCGACACCGCGCGCATCGTATCGGGAATTTTTGCAGGGCTGTTACCGGCGCGCGACGCGTTCAAGGTGGTTGGCGGCACCATCGGCGAGGCAGCCCGGTCGCTCGCCGGTAAGGCGGTGAGGATGGCGTTCAGCGGCCCGCGCGGATGGGCAGGTCCCGGCGCTGACACCGCGCAGGCGGATTTCCGGCTTGCGCGCGATGCGGCAAAGAATCTCGCGGGCTTCGCCGAATGGTTGAAAGGCGCCGCGGCCTGCACGATGGAACTCGGCTCGCAGGCCGCATGGAACGCCATCGCGGGCAGGCCGAATTTATCCTCTCTGCATCCTGCCGTCTTGTCGGACAGGCTGGAAAGGTTGCCGAAGCTATTGCCGAAGCTCTAAACGCGGATCGCACATCGCGGCCACGAGGTGCGGAGGGCAAAGCAGCCTTTCACGTTTCGTTTCGCGGCGGTTTTCGGTCGACGTGGCGAAAGCTCCATTCGACAACCATGCCGGCTCTGGATTTCACCGTGGACGACGATCTGGGCGCAACTGCGCGGTCCATCCGGCGCCGCGAAAAAAATGCTTTCCTCGATGCCTGCCTGCCCGGCCGCTGTTTCGAAAAGCCATCGTCTTCCGTTCGGCAAGATACAAAGCACGGCACGGCCCTCGCGAACCCGCTTTAGGCGCACGTTCGGATGGATGTGAAAGCGCAAGGCAACGGCGCGTGTCTCAATCGGCCCGCCGGCCCCGGCGGCGAGCAAACGATCGGTGCCCTCAAGCCACTTGCCGTCCCTGCTGAGCGTGATGCGGCGTTCGTGGATTAAGCCGAATCGCGCTTCGTAACCATCATGTGCGACAACCACCATTGTTCCCGAAGGCAGGTCGTGGCGCTCGACATCGACCTTGTTTGGACCCGAGACGGTCTGATCGCCGAGCCATTTTCGCAATCCCGTGTGCGAGGCGAAACGGCACGAGGAGGTGTCGTCGATGACAAGTGTCGAATGGGCCGCCGTCATGCGGGCTGCCTCGCGCTCCGGCGCGCGATTGGCATCCGGCGCGCCGCAATTGATGACAAGCCGCTGCGCGCCAACCGAAAACTCGAACGACGAACATCCGGCATGCGCGCGATGGGAATAAATTTGTGGCGGCGGGCGTCCCGCATCGATCAAGGCAATGGCGTCCGCTGCCTCGAGGCGCTGGTAGCCCGAGTGCCTTGCACTGGTGAGTGGCTGCGCCCGCACGTCGTCATAGGCGAGGATCGTCGCAAGCAGTTCGGGCGGCGTGACGCCCATCCCGTTGAACAAGGCGAGCGTGCCGTCGCCATGCCGGAACAGACGCAGCATCGGCATCATGCGATCGATCGCGTTGAGGAGTTGCGCCGGGGGTTGTAACCCGCGAGCGGAATAGGCCTGCCGCAAGGGAAGCAAATCTGGTAGCAAGTCGAGCAAGATCTCCGGATTGCGGCTAACGTGGCCGCCGTCTGGAAGAATTTGCCGATCAAGCTCCTCGGCAAGCGGTTTCGTGCCTTTGCGGGTCAGATTGCGGCTGCCTTCCACGCAAAGACCGAGTTCGGCGAGGGCGATCGCGGCAATGAGGCGCGGTTCGCCGGCGAGCCCCCCGGCGATCTTCTGCTCCAGGAAAACCTGGGTGCGGCCGAGACCTTTCATGAAGCGGCGGTAGAAGGCGCGGTTGGCGCCGTCGAGGATCACTGGCGATTGCGACAGAAAGGCAAGCATGCGCCGTGCCGCGACCTCGGGCTCCCATGCCGGAATTGGACTGGGCTTGCCCGCCAAGCTCAAAAAATCATCGACAAGGGCGCGGGCATTGGCGCGCGCCACGGCGGTGTCGGCGGCGCGCAGATGGCGGAGCCAGCCGAAACCCGCGAGAGCCCGCGCCCATGCGGCCGATCCCGGCTCCAGTTCAAACGGCGAGCGGCCGTGCGCATTGACGAACTTGCCGCCAAAAGCAAAATAGCCGGCATAGATGTCCGCCGCGATGGTCGGATCGCTGGTCCTTATATCTTGCGGCGCAATCAAGAGCCTCTCCGGCGGCCGCCGCCCTATCCCGATGGCGGCACGCACGGGCGCACCGAGGCCGCGCCGCAAAGCCATTCCCGCGCGAGCCGCAAGGAGACCCGCGACGCGCAACCAGTCTTTGTATGTCGCGTCGGCCAGGGCTCAACTCCTCGGTTTCACATGCCGCCACGCGATGGAAGCGCAATGCGGCCGGCCAAGACTTTTTCGATGGGCGCACGATCGCCGGAAGCCCGGCGGTTCCCGCCTGGGGCATTGCGTTATCGATAAAATTCCTATCGGGTTTATTAACCGCGGCGCAACAGGCGGGCGGCGAAGCAACCATCGAGGCCGGAAAGCCGCGGCTCGGCAGCGGGAAGATGCGACGGCAATGTCCGCAATTCGCCGTTTTCGTTCAAGACTTCTGGCAAATCGCCAACCTCGCCGGGTTCTATCGGAACCCGGATGACGCCGGGATTGCGGTGAAGAAGAGCCGCGATTTGCATTTCGTTTTCTTCGGGTTCAAGCGAACACGTGCAATAGACGATCATTCCGCCGGGCTTCACCAGTTCGATGGCCTTGTCGAGCAGGCGCGTCTGAAGCGCCGTCAGCGCCACGATATCGCGCGGTTTTTTGATCCAGGCGATATCCGGGTGACGCCGGATCGTTCCCGTGGCGAGACATGGCGCATCGACCAGAATCGCATCGAAAGGCACCGTCTTAAAGTTTACGAGATCGGCAACGACGATGCTGGCGCGCAAATTGAGCCGGGCAAAATTCGCGGCGAGCTTTTTCAACCGCTCGGCCGAACGGTCTATCGCCGTGACTTCGGCGCCGGCCGCCGCGAGTTGTGCCGCCTTGCCCCCGGGAGCGGCGCAAAAATCGGCCACCCTGGTACCGGGCCCAACCCGTAAAAGCCTCGCCGGCAGAGCTGCCGCCGCATCCTGGACAAACCAGCTGCCTTCCGCGAAGCCCGGAAGTCCGGTCACCGGCAAATGAGTTCCAAAGCCGCAGCGAACCGGTTGGCAAGACGGTTGCTCCGAGCCGCTCCGCCCAGATCAAAGGCTCCGAAAGAATGGTGATATCCAGTGTCGGCTCCTCGCGATGGGCGCTGGCGATGGCGTGCGCCCCGGCCGCGCCATAGGTTTTACGCCAGCGCTCCGCGAGCCATGCGGGCGTGTCGTGATCCAGGGGATCGCTTTCCAACAGTATTTTTTCGCGCGCGCGGATAAGATTGCGCAAGACTCCGTTGACGAGCGATGCGTAAGGCGCGTTTTTCGCCTCAAGACGGGTCATGCGGACAGCAAGATCGACGGCGGCGTGATCGGGAACGTCGAGAAAGAGAATCTGCGCCGACGCCGCGATCAGCGTCCATTCAAGGTGGGCGGCCTGACGCGGCAGACCGCGTTCCATTAGCCCGGCCAGGGCGGCCCGGATGGTGCCCAGCCGGCGTAGCGCGACGGTGACAATCGAGCGCGTCAAGGCGATGTCGCGAGGTTCCAAACCGCCAAGCCGCGAGAGGATCGCCGTGCCCGAAAAACATTCGTCGAGCGGATGACATCTGGCGACAATATCGTTCAGGATCGCCGCCGCGGCGAGGCGCGCGGCAAGACCGGGGCACTGCTCGCTTTCCCGCCCGCGACTCTCACCCGGTGCCAGTTGGTTTGGGCGGCCGTTCGAAACCTTGCGGCTACGCCGCCGGTCCGCCGGCGAACGCGGAGCTGCGGTCAAACTCGAGAACTCCGCTACGAAGGCTTCGGGGACGCCAATCATGTCTCTCTCCTAGATGTAATGTCTCAACAGGTTGTTCACGGGGAGAATCTGAGGTTTGTGGGGTTTGCGAAGCACCACAGGCTCAGGAGACCCACTCGTGAACATTCATAAGAATGCCAGGACGACGCCGAACATGCGAGCCTTGATTGTTGGGCGCCGCCAAGCGGGCGAAACGCCGCGCTCCATAGCCGGCGCTGTAGGCGTTTCGGCCGCGACCGTGAGGAAATGGCTCCGGCGCCACGAAAGCGAAGGCGCCGCTGGCCTCCATGACCGGACCAGCCGGCCGCATCGCCTGCGGACACGGATCACATCACATCAGATCGCCCAGGTCGAAGCCCTGCGCCGGGCCCGTCAGCCCTTCTGGAAAATCGCCCGCGAGGCCGGGCTTTCCGCGCCACGGTGGCCCGCATCGCAAAGGCCAAGGGGCTGAGCCGCCTGTCCGCCCTCGATCAAAGGATCGCGATCATCCGCTATGAAAAGAAGCAGCCGGGCGAGATGATCCATATCGACATCAAGAAGCTCGGCCGCATCGAAGGGATCGGACATCGCATCACGGGAGAACGTACCGGACAGAGCGCGCCACGCAGCCGCAAAGAAGGCGGCAAGGGGTAGCGGTCATTGGGCCGTTCTGCCAATGCTGCTCCGCAGCCAATCAATGCGCGGTTTCGGTCGCCGCGAGTTTCCAGTTCGGATCGCGGGAACCGGTGTCCCGCGCGAACGTCCAGATGTCGTCGATTTGCACGACTTTGTCTGGGCTTCCATCGATCACCGTCCCGGCCTGGTCGCGAGTCGCGGTGACCATCTGGGTGGTGAAATGAATCTTGATTTCGGCGGTCCGGCCATTCACCCCGGCATCGTCGATCATGACCTTGTCGATCGAAACGAATGCCGTCGTAACCTTCTCGCCGCGCTTTTCGCGCTCGGCGAGAGCGGCGGCAAAGCTCTCGAAAACCTCGGGGGACAAAAGATTTCGCAAAACCTCGCGGTTTCCTTCGGCGAATGCGGTGACAATCATCTCATAGGCGGATTTGGCGCCTTCGGCAAACGGCTTGATGGCAAAGGCCGGATCGGCGGCGGCGATGGCGTCGAGCCCCGCCCAGGCCTTCGAGCCAGGCTCGGCATTCGGTTTCCATCTGTCGTCCTTAGCCGGCGCGTTCGCAACCGGAGGCTCGGCCGCACCAGGCAAGGGGACAACTCGATTACCGGAGTCGCCGGCGTCCGCATCACCGCGCCGCGCCCCCGACCCGCCGGGCGCGCGGCTCGCGAATGGATTGCTGGGCGGTTTTTCGGCGCCATTGCGGGTGCCGAGGACGGAGCGCAGCTTCCACACCACGAAAGCGGCGAGAACCGCGAAAACAATCGTCGTCATATCGAAGGAGTTTTGCATCGAGGTGCTGCTTGATTTCTGAGCCGGACCCTGTTGGGCCTTGATTGTGCTTTTATCATGTTATCTATTTGGGGAGAGAAAAGCCAAAGTCCAGTCTTCACGGGGGCCTTTATGCTTCGCCTTCGATCGAACGGCACCATGATGCGTCAGCGTGTCGTGCGCCTGCCGGTTCTGTTCGTAACCTATCTCGCGCTTTGGCTCGGGGCGGAACTCGCGGCCTTTGCGGTAGTCGTTCACGTGATCGGCTTTGTCGGTGCCATTCTCGCTTGCATTCTGACGAGCCTTGCCGGTCTTAGCACGTTGCGTCGCCTCGGGCTATCGGCTGTTCTGCGATTGCGGCAGGCGGTGGCGAGGAGAACAAGCGAACAGAGTGGTTTGTCGAGGGAAGCGGTCCTCGACGGCACGCTGGCCGGGCTCGGAGCGGTGTTGATGCTCCTGCCCGGTTTCCTTTCCGATTTGGTTGGACTGGCGCTCGCCGCGCCCTCGGTCAGATTTTGGGTGACCGAGAGGCTCAAGCTTGGCAAGTTAGGCCGCCCCGCGGCACCAAGAGCCATTGAACTCGCGCCGCCGGAATGGTCGCGGCACGATGCACCGCTGCCGTAAAAGTGCTTGCGCCTCAAGAGTCTGCCGGCTCGTCCTTGCTCCCGCCGTGGCCGCCGCGACGGGACGGTGCGCGACTAGGTCTGCGCTCGAACAAGGAACGCGCCAGCGAAAACAAAGGCGAGACAAGCCGGTTCACATCCTCCGCTCGTGCGACAAAACCGCCGCCCCTGGTCAATTCGCGGTCGAGCGCTGCCATGGTCGAGGCAAGCCCCGGATCGTCGTCGCGAAACCAGACCCGTAGGACCCGCATCCAGGCAAGCGCGAGGCCTTGCAGTTTGAAGGCGCCGACCGGACCCTCGGATTCAATTCCAGCCGCCTCCAGCATGAAACGCATCGAATTGACGACCACACGATTGATCGCAGCGGCCGCCAGCGGATCGCGCCGCGTCCAGTCGGAAATGGCTTCGAGGCCGAGCTTGTAAGGTGCCAATGCATCGAGGCGGCGCATCAAAACGTCGAACAAACGCTCCTTGACCGGTTCCCCGGTCAAGCCATCACCGGCCGCGTCGAGAACGATGTGATCGATCCGGCGCGAAAAACCCGCGAGCACCGCGCCCTTCGAGGGAAAAATGTCGCGAAAGGTGGAGAGCGAGACATTCGCGCGGGCCGCGACATCCGAAATCGTGATATCGTCCCAGTTGCGCTCTCCGGCGAGCTCCAAGAGCGCGTCGATGATCGCGTTTCGCGGATCCTTGGGCGCCGCCGCTATGCCGCCAGACCTGGATTGGGATCCAGCTCCGGCGTTACCGGTCAGGTGTTCGTCAGCCATCTTCGTCTCCCGCGCCACGATCGGATTTTAACTTAAATCCGCTTCTCATTTAGTCCTCGCAAAAACCACTTCCAAGGGGCGGCTTTTGCAGGCTTCTTTTGGCGGGGTTCTTGTCCAGTGGTTTTGGCCAATTGGCGCAATATTATTGGCGATTATTGGCGCCTCAAGGCCCACGCGCTAAGGCGCGGGATTGGTTGATCGAAAACGCGCCGACGGCCGCTCAGCCAAACACCGCCAGTTTTCCGAAATGCTCGGCCAGCAGATAGTAGACCGTCACCCGGTTTTTGGTCCTGTCGGCCTTCATTTTATCCGACACCGCGGCGATGCCCTTGTCCAATTCCGCATCAGACTGGGTCAGACCAAGCTTCTTCTTCAGGAAATTGCTGCGTACGCGTGCGACCTCTTCCTTGTCGCCAATCGACACCAGTGAAGAGTCCCTCTTTTGCAGTGCGATGCCGCAATATCTCACGATGCCGGCAATCGCTTTGTCATCGGCGTTCGGGGCGTATTTCCTGACGTCCGCGGTCCAATCTGTAGCCATGTCCTGCTCCTACGGTTCGCCGTGCGATAATTTCAACATTCATCAAAACTAGCTTTTTGCGCTAGTGAAGTCCATTCGGCCAATAAAGGTGCATTGTCCCTGGTGAGGCAAAATACGACACTGCCTCCGGAGGCAACATGCTTTCAAACGAACGCGCCCGGCGCAGCGGTCAAGGACGCCGTTGGTGACAGATCGTTCCTCGCGCCAGCGATTGGCTCTGATAGGGGTAAGCGAACCGTTATCCCGAGAGCGCGGCGGCGCGCTGCTTCGCCGCTCTCACCGCGCGCTCGATCACGGGCGTAAGGCCGTCTTGCGCCATCAAGACTTCAAGGGCGGCAGCGGTCGTCCCGCCGCGCGACGTCACATTTTCGCGCAATTCCGCCACGGTGCTTTCCGGGCATTGGAACAATAATTCGCCCGCGCCTTCGACCGTGGTGCGCGCCAGCCGCGCGGCCAATTCGGCGGGCAGACCCAGGGCGGCCCCCGCACTTGCCAAGGCTTCGGCGAGATAAAAGACATAAGCCGGACCGGAACCCGACACGGCGGTCGCCGCATCGATCAAATCCTCGCCGGCAAGCCATTCGAACTCGGCCCATTGCCGCGAGCAAAGCCTCGGCCGCCGCGCGCTGGTCCGGCGTCGCCGCCGCGTTCGCGGCAAGCACGGCCATGCCGCGCCCCACCGCCGCGGCAAGATTTGGCATCGCCCGGACAATTGCCTTCGCTTGCGGCAGCCTGGCCGCCACATTGGCGATGGTTTTGCCGGCCAGGATCGAAACGACCAGCGTGTCCCGGCTCGCGAACGGCGCCAGCCCGGCGGCCGCCTCATCGAGGTTTTGCGGCTTCATCGCGAGCACGAGAACTTGCGGCGGCCGCGAAGGCGGCCCCAACGCAAAGCCTTTGGACTCAGCGAGTTCGAAGACCTCCCGCGACGGGCGCGGCTCGATGACGCTGATTTTTCGCGGATCGTACCCCCGATCGAGCCAGGCCCGCAACATCGCGCCGCCCATCTTGCCCGCTCCGGCGAGCACGAGGGACGCGTTGAAGCGATTCATCCCCGGCGCTTCCATGTCAGGCCCGGCCTTGGGTTTCAAACATGACCGTGCTGATCGCCTCGGGACCGGTTTTGCCGGCCCAGACGACAAATTGAAAAGCTTGGTAGTAGCGTTCGCATGCGCGCACCGCGGTGGCGAGAACGGTTTGACATTGATCGCCGTTCAGCTCGGCCCCTCCGGCGAGCAAAATGGCATGTCTGAACATGATCACTCCGTCATTCGGCCAAATGTCGAAATGCCCGATCCAGAGTTGTTCATTGATGAGCGAGACGAGAGAGGCAAGCTCCATAAGGCGCGCGGCCGGCACTTTGAGGTCGAAGGCGCAGGCAACATGCAATGCCTCCACCTCGGCGAGCCAGGTGAAGGCAATATTGTACTCGGACCAGCCGCCGGCGACCGAGATCGAAATTTCGTCCTCTTCGTCCCGGTCGAAAGACCAGCGATTGTGCGCGGCGATTCTCTCGATGATGTCCAGGGGGTTTTTGGCGCGGTCGAGGTCGAGTTGCGAAAGCGGCATTCTTGGACCTCGGATTGATCTTTGGGGGAATCGGGAAATGCATCCGCATTTCCCGCGGTTGGCGCTATCTGCTGACGCGCGACTCAAAAATCATTTTCGGCCAGCGCGGATAAGGAATCACAAGGTAGCGGCCCTTTGCAACTGGCTTTAGCGCGGTTGTCCCCAGCTGAGCAGGCCTTGCCGCGAGGAAAATTAGCGAGCGCGGGCACCTGGCCACTGCCATTGCATTCGAGGACGGCTGTTTCCTCCAAAAGAACAGCGCGAATCGCCGGGAAACGCGAATTCCGGGCAAACCGGAAAAACCGTGCATAACCTAAGGAAGACCTTTCCGGCCGAGCATTTTCGCGGGATCGAATTCGAGGTTGACATCCAGGCCCGATCGGCAAAACTCGCCCGCAGGCCAATAATCCATAATCTCGGCAAGCCACCATGGATGAACATCGCCGCCGCCGGAACGTTAGTTCATGAACGCGGCGCGGCCTTCCATGCTCTGGATTGCGACGCTGGCGGTCGTTAGCGTAGTGATCGTGCTGTTGCACGGAATCCTGCTGCCGTTTGTGGCCGGGATCGCTCTTGCCTACCTGCTCAACCCGGTGGTCGAGCGGCTCGATCGGTTGGGACTGAACCGGACTGTTGCGGCGCTCGGCATTGTCGGTCTGTTTATTATCGGTGTCGGCGTTCTGATGGTGCTGGCCACTCCTCACCTTGGGATGGAGCTCGCGACCTTTATCGAAAAGGTTCCAGAGTACATCGGACAGCTGCAAGCCTTTGCAACTGATCCAAGCCGCCCATGGTTGCGCAAGATCATCGGCGATGGATTGAACGAAGCCCAGCAATCGCTGGGCGAGCTCTTTACCTTCGGCGCCGACCGGATCCCCACCTTTCTCCGCTCGCTGTGGTCGGATAGCGAAGCATTGATATCGATCTTCTCCCTCCTCGTGGTGACGCCGATCGTCACCATCTATTTGCTTATTGATTGGAAACGCCTGATCGCTACGATCGAGGGTTCGATTCCCGCGGCGCAGCGTGAGACCGTGCGGGCGCTCGCTGGCGAGATCGATGACGCTCTGGCAGGCTTCCTGCGCGGTCAAGGGACGATCTGTCTCATCCTTGCCTTGTATTATGCGTTGGCGCTACGGTTGATTGGACTCAACCACGGACTTCTGATCGGCCTTGCCGCCGGTCTCATTAGTTTCATTCCCTATCTGGGGTCGCTCATCGGGCTCGTGCTGTCGCTTTGCGTGGTGATGCTCCAGTTCTGGCCGAACTGGACGATGATTCCAGTTGTACTGGGCATCTTCGTCGCCGGCCAGGCGATCGCCGACTATGCGCTGGCACCCTATCTTATCGCCTCGCGCATCAACCTCAATCCTGTCTGGGTAATGTTCGCCATTGCCGCGTTCGGCTATCTGTTCGGCTTCGTTGGCCTGCTCATCGCGGTGCCGCTCGCCGCCGCGATCGGCGTCGTCATCCGGTTTGCAACGCGGCAATATCTCGTAACTCAGCTCGAGCCGACGGCCGCGCCGACGACCGTTGTCAGCGCGCCGGAACTTTCGCGCAAAAAGACCAGCTTCTGGCGACGCTGGCGCGAGAAAACCTGATTCTCACGTCGAAGCCGGCGTAGATCACGATGATTTTGGATTGAATCAATCGAAAGTCATGAACGTGATCGATTTCAAGAGTTTAGAGCGGGATGCGGGCGGAAAACCGGTTTCCACTTTTCCTCATCCCGCACTAGACCATGATTGCTTCAAATTGAATTGCTCATGGTCTCTATGTCTTTGTTTTGTCGCATGATCTTATCCAAAAAGTCTGCAACTTTTTGGGATCATGCTCTAGTATCCGCGCTCCCGCCGATTATGCATAAAGTACAGCACCCCTATCGCAATCGCTACAGTGGCTATCAATAGGATGAACAGCGTTGATTGTTCGAGCCAAGCGATGGCGGGAACTCCAAGCCCGAGTACGACCCCCACCAGGCAAACGCGCCAGCCGGCAGCGTGGCGGATGCCAGCCGTAAACGTGCCCAACGCCAATAATGTCAGAACCACGAGTGCACTGGCGTCCGCGTTCATCATTTGCTTTACTGTCACCAGAAGCACGACTTGCATCGCAAGCACAACGGCAGCCCAATGAAAGGCCTGTGTCCAGATGAGGTGCCAACGCGCCTCCGGGCCCTTTACGTCTCGCCACTGGGTGGCCACACAAATTATACCGAAGACAGGACCAAGGATTGTCCAATAGTTCGTCATTGCTTGTGGAGAAATGCTCGCATAAGCAACTCCGAAAATGGCAAGGAGCAACATCAAGATATACGGCCAGTCCCGCATAATCACAGAGCGCAGGCTGAAGCGTGACGCCTTGGGGCCGTCATCGTCTGATTCATATTCGACCATGGTGCAAGCTCCGAGATGAGGACGGCGCTGTTCGTTTGGCCAGGCCGCTCGACCGACCTGGTCATTCTAGCGCTTATGGAATTGCGCGGATAGCTCCAACGTCACCGTTCACCACTTGGACAGGCGCGGGCAGGCCTACATAAGGCAACATGTTCGCCGCTCCCAAAGCCAAATTCCTCGCTGCGTCCAGGCGACGTCAAGGACGCACTGGAGAGCGCCTAGATGTCGTGTCTCGATAGGTTGTTTCTTGGGATCCTTGAGATAGGGGAGCATCCGTTGATGCCGAAGTGAGGCCGATGATGATTGTAATGGTGGAGGAAAGGCAACAGTGCGGCGGCCCGTTCGGATGAATGGTTGTAGGGTTTGGCATAGGCCCATTCCCGCAAGGAGGTCTGCACGAAGCGTTCGGCCTTTCCGTTTGTTCTTGGCGTATAGGGTCTGGTGCGCTTATGCTTGATTTTCAGCATTCGCAACGCCTTTGTGTAGCGGCGCGAACGGAAGCTGGCGCCGTTGTCGGTCATGACGCGAAGGACCCTGACGCCGTGATCGCGAAAGAAGCGCAAGGCTTGCAAGAGGAATTTCAGGCAGGAGCGCCGTGTTTCATCCGGCAGGATTTCAGAATAGGCCAGCCGGGAGTGATCGTCGACGGCCAGATGGAGATATTCCCAGCCCTTGCCGCCTTCCTTGCGGCTGCGTGGCGCGCTCTGTCCGGTACGGTCTCCCGTGATGCGATGTCCGATCCCTTCGATGCGGCCGAGCTTCTTGATGTCGATATGGATCATCTCGCCCGGCTGCTTCTTTTCATAGCGGATGATCGCGATCCTTTGATCGAGGGCGGACAGGCGGCTCAGCCCCTTGGCCTTTGCGATGCGGGCCACCGTCGCGCGCGACAGCCCGGTCGCGCGGGCGATCTTCCAGAAGGGCTGACGGGCCCGGCGCAGGGCTTCGACCTGGGCGATCTGATGTGATGTGATCCGTGTCCGCAGGCGATGCGGCCGGCTGGTCCGGTCTTGGAGGCCAGCGGCGCCTTCGCTTTCGTGGCGCCGGAGCCATTTCCTCACGGTCGCGGCCGAAACGCCTACAGCGCCGGCTATGGAGCGCGGCGTTTCGCCCGCTTGGCGGCGCCCGACAATCAAGGCTCGCATGTTCGGCGTCGTCCTGGCATTCTTATGAATGTTCACGGGTGGGTCTCCTGAGCCTGTGGTGCTTCGCAAACCCCACAAACCTCAGATTCTCCCCGTGAACAACCTGTTGAGACATTACACCTAGAGCGGGATGAGGAAAAGTGGAACCCGGTTTTCCGCCCGCATCCCGCTCTAAACTCTTGGAATCGATCACGTTCATGATTTTGGATTGATTCAATCCAAAATCATCGTGATCTAGGACGGTATCCGAAGATCGTATTCTTAGACACGGCGGTCGTTCGCCGTCGTGTCCTCATGGGCCAGGGCATGGGGGCGACGGGTTTTGCGGCGGCCGCTTTTTACTGCGCGATTTTGTTCCCTATCCGCCAGAGCCCTTGGGTTCAGCCTTGATCACGGCCTCGAGCGCGGCCACTTTTTGGCTTAGCTTTTTGTTGTCGTCGCGGGCCTTCGCGGCCATCTGCTTGACCGCCTCGAATTCCTCGCGGGTGACGACATCCATCGTCGCGAGAAGACGTTCGAGCTGACTTTTCATTACCGCTTCGGCCTCGCGGCGGACGCCTTGCGCCATCTCGGAGGCATCGGTCACAAGACGCGCGAAATCGTCGAACACCCGATTTTGTGACATGACCCACTCCCTTTGCACGCTTGTAGCACGGACGTGTCGCGACTGCCAGCGTCGAGGCCGCTAGTGCACTGACGCTGACGTAGATTTCACAGGCGCCGCCGGATATGCGACTCTGGCGGCATGGCCCAAACCGTCAACGTCATGGTCCGCCCCGAAGATCGCGAGCGCCTGCTTGCGATCATCGGCGATCGAAATCGTCCGTTCAAGCAAATTCAGCGGGCGAAGATCGTGCTGTTTTCCGCCGAGCGCCTGCCCGTGTTGGAAGTCGCGCGGCGGCCTGGCGCCAGCCGCCCCGCTGTCTGGCGTTGGCAACGGCGATATGGCGAGCAAGGCGTCGATGGCCTCCTGCGCGACAAGACGCGCAAACCCGGCAGGGCGCCGCTCTCGGCGAAAGTTGTCGCGAAGGTTTTGGAGCTGACCTGTTCCGAACCGCCGGGCGAGGTCACCCATTGGACCGGGCGCGCCATGGCCAAGGCCGCCGGCATATCGCTTCGCGCCGTCCAGCGCCTGTGGAAAGCGCATCGCCTGCAACCGCATCGCATCCGCACTTTCAAGCGCTCCAACGATCCAAATTTCGCCGAGAAGGTCGAGGATGTCGTCGGCCTCTACATGGACCCGCCCGCTCACGCCGTCGTCGTGTCCATCGCCGAGAAAAGCCAAATCCAGGCGCTCGACCGCACCCAGCCGGGACTGCCTCTCAAGCCCGGCAAGTGCGGGACAATGACGCATGATTACAAGGGCAACGGCGTGACCACGCTTTTCGCCGCGCTCAACATCCTCGACGGAACCGTAATCGGACGCTGCATGAAACAGCATCGGCATCAGGAGTTTATCCGTTTCCTCAACGCCGTGGAGCGAGCCGTTCCAGCCGGCAAGGTCATTCATGCCATCGCTGACAACTACGCCACGCACAAGCATCCCAATGTCTTGAGGTGGCTGGCCGACCATCCGCGATGGACCTGCCATTTCACGCCGACCTCGGCGTCGTGGCTCAATGCCGTCGAAGGATTCTTCTCGACCATCACCCGCAGAAAAATCCGACGCGGCGTCTTCAAATCCGTCGCCGATCTCGAAGGGGCCATCAGCCGATATATCAAGGCCCACAACAAAACGTCAAAACCCTTCGAATGGACCGCATCCGCGCCTGCGATCTTCAAAAAGCTCGCGCAAACCCCTGAACCTTCCGAATGAGTTAGTGCACTAGCTGGTTCAACGATGAAGATCTCTCGTCGTGGCTCGCTTTGACATGGGTGCTCCATTTGGGTGCTCGGACAGCCATGGTTGGAGGAGCCCTTCCCGCCTCTGACACAAACCCAATACGTTACCCGACATTTCCCACTGTCTTGCCAGCACGGACTATTCGCCGCATGATACTTGGCCAAACGAATTGGCGCGGACCTAATAAAGTTTAGCGGATCTCAATCGAAGGTTCTAGGACACCATGACAAAAACTGTCCGGGTTTACGAGGTTGGCGGGCCCGAGGTGATGCGGATTGAAGACATCGCGCCGCCGCCGCCCGCGCGCGGCCAAGTGCTAGTCCGCAACCATGCGATCGGCGTCAATTTCATCGACATTTATTTTCGCGGCGGGGCTTATCCCGCGCCTTCGCTTCCCTTCACGCCCGGCAACGAGGGGGCGGGCGAAATCGCCACTATCGGCAAGGGCGTGACGGGTTTCAAGCTTGGCGACAGGGTCGCCTATGCCACGAACCTGGGCGCTTACGCGGGCGAGCGCCTGATCGCGGCGGATCGTCTCGTCAAACTGCCGAAGAGCATTTCCTTTGAGACGGCCGCGGCGATGATGCTGAAGGGCCTCACCGCGCAATATTTGCTGCGCCGGACTTTTCGGGTGAAGGCGGGCAATACGATCCTGGTTCACGCGGCGGCCGGAGGGGTCGGACTCATTCTCTGCCAATGGGCGAAGGCGCTCGGCGCAACCGTGATCGGGACGGTGGGCTCGCCCGAAAAAGCCAAACTCGCCAAGAAGGCCGGAGCCAAGCACACGATCCTCTATCGCGAGGCGGATTTTGCCGCCCGCGTGAAGGAGATCACCAAGGGAAAACTCTGCGATGTGGTCTATGACGGCGTCGGCAAATCAACCTTTCCGGCCTCGCTTGATTGCTTGAGGCCGCTTGGAATGTTCGTGAGCTTCGGCTCGGCCTCGGGTCAGATCGAAGGGTTCAATCTCGGCCTCCTTTCGGCGAAAGGTTCGCTCTTCGCCACTCGCCCGTCGCTTCATAACTATTCGGCGAAGCGCGCGGACTTAGAAAAAATGGCGCGCGATCTTTTTCGCGTGGTGGCGAGCGGTGCCGTGAAAATTCCGCTGCATCGTAGCGAGCCGCTCGACGGCGTAGTCAACGTTCATCGCGCGCTGGAAGGCCGCGAGACGACGGGCGCGACCGTGCTCATCCCCTAGACCATGATCGCTTCAAGATGAATTGCTCATGGTCTCTACTTCTTTGTTTTGTCGCATGATCTTATCCAAAAAATCTGCAACTTTTTGGGATCATGCTCTAGCCGGCGGCAAATATGGAATGGCGGGACGACGGCCTCATCATCGGCACAAGAAAGCATGGCGAGACGAGCGTCATCGTCGAGGCGATGACACGCGCGCATGGCCGCCATTTCGGGCTTGTCAGGGGCGGCCGCTCCAAGCGCATGCAGCCGTTATTGCAACCAGGCAATCACGCCGAACTCGTGTGGCGGGCGCGGCTCGACGAGCATCTCGGCACCTTTTTGGTGGAGCCCGTGCAATTGCGGACGGCGCGTTTGATGGCGAGCGCGGAAGCGCTGCACGCAGTTTGTCTCGTCGCCGCCCTGCTGCGCCTTGGCCCCGAGCGCGATCCGCATCCAGCGCTTTATGAGACAGCAATGCAGATCGCCGGCGGTATCGACAGGCCGGAGATATTGCCGCCGCTTATCGTGCGCTTCGAGGCTAAGATTCTTGCCCAATTGGGGTTCGGCCTCGATCTTGCGACATGCGCCGCGACGGGTGCCACCAACGATCTCGTTTATGTGTCGCCAAAGTCCGGGCGTGCCGTGTCGAAGGCGGCGGGCGAGCCTTACAAAGCACGGCTCCTGCCGCTGCCCGCTTTTCTGCGCGGCGAAACCGCGGCGCCGCCTCCCGCCGACATCAGGAATGGTTTCAAACTGACCGGCTTTTTTTTGCTGCGCGATCTTTTCGGCCCGCGCGGTCAAACCCTGCCGGAGGCACGCGGCGCCTATCTTGCCGAACTCGCCAAGCGCTTCGGCTCGGCCGCGTGAACTTCTAACAAGGCCAAATTATTTGATCTTGGTCTCCTTGAATTCGACGTGCTTGCGGACGACCGGATCGTATTTCTTGAACGCCAGCTTTTCCGTCTTGGTGCGGGCGTTTTTCTTGGTCACATAGAAATAGCCCGTGTCCGCCGTGGACAAAAGCTTGATCTTGATCATTGCGGCCTTCGCCATTTTATCGTCCTTCGTGCGGCGCGCGGCCGGGCCAAGCCCGGGCGTGTTGAGCAAGCCGCGACCATACGGATCGCGCTCCGCTTGTCAATAAACGGACACTGGCTTCAAACGGACACTGGCTTCCCGCGAAAGTGTCTGTCAAATCCATGCTCGTCAACCGCCGACTGGCCAAAAAGCGCTCTCCTTGGCAACGGCGGGATGCGAAGGAATGAGCCGCGACATTTAGGAGGGTGCCGATGATCGAAATCCAGGACGTTACGGGAACAGCGTTTATCGTGGCCGAATACCGCGCTCACGAAAACGAACGAAGTCAATCCGTTATATGTCGAACCGGATTGTTCCGCTGTTTCTCGATGCGAGGACAAGGCAGGCGGCGGACGGTATTTCGACGGGCTTTCGGGCCGTCGAAAAGATGGTCAAGATTAGAACCCGCTACTTTGACGACAGACTGGACGAGCAGCTAAGCCTCGGCTGCCGGCAGATCGTCATTCTCGGCGCGGGGCTCGACACAATCGCCCGGGGTCGCTTATTTCGAAATTGACGATTTGAAGATTCTCAGTTTCAAGAAGGCTCGACTCTGCGGAAAGCGGGATCGATGCCGGAGTAACATTTATCCCCGGCGATTATGTCGCCGACGACTTTCTTCGCCTGCTAGAGACAAATGGTTTCAGATTTGAACTGCCGGCCTATTTCATTTGGTAAGGCAATACAATGTATTTGACCGGAGCGTCAGTCAGAAGGGTTTTGGCTGACCTCAGAAAACGCGTGAGGCAGTTAAACATATCCTTCGATTATATGGCCGAGGAGGTGATCGCACGCACGACCGGCGATCAACGGAATTCGAACTTCGTCGAGCGCTTCGCGGCAATGGGTGCGCCGTGGCGTTTTGGCGTCAACGATTTAGCAGCTCTCGCGGAAGAAGCAGCCAGGACCGTCGTGGACAATGTGAAATTTGCCGAGCTGCACCGAACCTATTGGCCAAGTCGGCCGTTGGACGCAATCATCTATGATAATTATTCCTTATGCACGCTGAAACCGGGGGGCTGAACAATTACCTCTCGGGAAGAGCCGGGTGCGGAAAAGCCGTATGCCCGGATCCGCGACGACAAAGCCGAATGGCATGGCTACTCAACCGGCACCGGCAAGTTCACCATCGCCGGCAAAGCTGTTAGAATTAGGTTGCCCGCGGGCGGACAACCATGACCCAAACCTTGCATGGCCGCTCCGCGCCGCGATCCGATGCCCTCCTGGGCTTGAATAAGTTTCACGATTCCGGCAGACATTTTTCTAGAGTTTTCGCCGCATGGCGAGAAAGAAGGACACAAGATGGCGCGTAGCAAGATCGCATTGATCGGAGCCGGTCAGATCGGCGGAACCCTGGCTCACCTGGCGGCGCTCAAGGAGCTTGGCGACATCGTGCTCTTCGACATCGCGGAGGGGACGCCGCAGGGCAAGGCACTGGATCTCGCCGAATCCAGTCCGGTCAACGGGTTCAATGTGGCCTTCGAAGGGGCCAATAGCTACGAAGCAATCGCCGGCGCCGGCGTCGTCATCGTGACGGCGGGCGTGCCGCGCAAGCCCGGGATGAGCCGCGACGATCTGCTCGGCATCAACCTCATGGTCATGGAAGCGGTCAGCGCCGGCATCAAGCAATATGCGGCGGACGCGTTCGTCATTTGTATCACCAATCCGCTCGACGCAATGGTTTGGGCCTTGCAGAAAGCCTCGAATCTTCCGGCGAACATGGTCGTCGGCATGGCCGGTGTTCTCGATTCGGCAAGATTCCGTTATTTCCTCTCCGAGGAACTCAAGGTCTCGGTCGAGGACGTCACCGCCTTCGTCCTCGGCGGCCACGGCGACGACATGGTGCCTTCCCTGCGTTATTCCAGCGTGGCGGGAATTCCTCTGCCGGATCTTGTCAAGATGGGCTGGACAACGCAGGAAAAACTCGACGCGATCGTTGTCCGCACCCGCAAGGGCGGTGCCGAGGTCCTCGGTCTTCTGAAGACGGGATCGGCGTTTTATGCACCGGCGGCGGCGGCGATCGCGATGGCCGAATCCTATCTTAAGGACAAGCGCCGGGTGTTTCCTTGCGCGGTGAAGCTCAACGGGGAATATGGGGTCAAGGATTTTTATGTCGGCGTCCCGGCGGTGATCGGCGCCAATGGTGTCGAGAAAATAGTCGAGGTTGCGCTCGACCCATCCGAACAGCAGATGTTTGAAAAATCGATCGGCTCGGTGCGAGATTTGGTGGAGGCTTGTAAGACCATCAATCCCATTCTCGCGAACTGAATTTCTGCAGGCGGCGGGGGGTCCGCCTCCGGCCTCTTTTGCCGCATCTCCAGTTCTTCCCCCCATTGCGGAGGGATCGGTGCCGACTGAGTGGACAATCACCGCGATAGCGGCGGGTGGGCGCCCGCGTCCTCGAAAGGGGGGCGAAAATGGAAGCAAAGGACCTGCTGCCGAGCCTATTCGAGCGTTCAAACGCCACGGCCACGCTTTGGAACATCGAGATCGTCGTTGTCCTTGGCTTGATAGCCTTGCAAGCGCCGGGAAAATGATTGCTCATTGGCCCGTGAAACTAGCTTTATCGGTTGGATTCCTCGTCATGGCTTACGTCGACGTCGGCGCTCTCATCCAAGTGAGGGAGCAAAGACAGGCACTTGTCGATTTCTTTCGCACGCTGAAATCCCCGGTTCTTGCGAATCCATCAGGATGGATTGATCCGCTGTACGTTCCGCCAGTCACTCAGGTGGTGTACCTGCATGTCGCCGTCGATGTTTTGGTGGTCCTGTTCATCTGGATCTATTCGCCCCGTGAACCCGGCAACTGAATCTTATCCGGCAAGATCCACGTGATCTTCCATGAAAGAGATATGAAAGGCGGGCAGCAAACCTGACTAGGCAAAGGTTCATGCGGCTCGGCCCGCCAGCGCTAGCCTTGTGCCTTCACGCGCCGCGTGACCGCAAACTGGGTCGAATTGGCGCGGAAACTGCTACAGGGACCCGTGGAAAGAGATCGTAGATGAATATCCACGAGTACCAGGCCAAAGCCGTCCTCAAGGAATTCGGCGTCCCGGTGCCGCGCGGGATCCCGGTGCTGCGGGCCGCCGACGCGGTGGTGGCGGCAAAAGAGCTGGGAGGCCCGGTTTGGATCGTAAAATCCCAAATCCACGCTGGCGGGCGGGGCAAAGGCAAGTTCAAAGAGAAGGAGGCGGGCGGCAAAGGGGGGGTAAGAATCGCCAAATCGGTGGCGGAGGTAGAGACCTTTGTCCGCGAAATGCTTGGTCGGACCCTGGTGACGGCACAGACCGGCCCGGCCGGCAAGCAGGTCAACCGGATTTATCTCGAGGAAGGCGTCAATATCGTCAAGGAATTTTATCTTTCCTTCCTTGTCGATCGGTCAGTGAGCCGCGTCGCTTTCGTTGTTTCGACCGAAGGCGGCATGGACATCGAGGAAGTGGCGCGTCACACACCGGACAGGATCGCCAGTTTCACGGTCGATCCAGCGACCGGGATCATGCCGCACCACGGCCGGACGGTCGCCAACGTACTCGGCCTTACCGGTGGCCTCGCCAAACAGGCGGAAAAACTGACCTCACAGCTCTATGCGGCCTTCGCCGCCAAGGATATGGCGATGCTCGAAATCAACCCGCTGATCGTCTCGGCGGAGGGCCAGCTCATATGCCTCGACGCCAAAATCTCGTTCGACGCCAACGCGCTTTACCGGCATCCGGAAATCGCCGCCCTGCGCGACGAAACCGAGGAGAACGCCAAGGAAATCGAGGCATCCATGCATGACTTAAATTACATTGCGCTCTCTGGCACGATCGGCTGCATGGTCAATGGCGCCGGTCTTGCCATGGCGACGATGGACATCATCAAGCTTTATGGCGCGGAGCCCGCGAATTTCCTCGATGTCGGCGGCTCAGCCACCAAGGACAAAGTGGCGGAAGCGTTCAAGATCATCACCGCCGACACAAAAGTCAGAGGCATTCTGGTGAATATTTTCGGCGGTATAATGAAATGCGATGTGATCGCCGAGGGCGTCATCGCCGCGGTGAAGGAAACGGGCCTCGAAGTGCCGCTCGTCGTGCGGCTCGAAGGCACAAATTTCGAGTTCGGCAAGAACATCATCGCGCACTCCGGCCTCAACGTCATCCCGGCCGACGACCTCGACGATGCGGCCCAGAAAATCGTCGCGGCGGCCGGAAAGGCCTGAGGCGATGGCGATCCTCGTCAACAAGGATACGAAGGTCATTTGCCAGGGTTTTACCGGCAAGAATGGCACCTTCCATTCCGAACAGGCGATCGCCTATGGCACCAGGATGGTCGGCGGCGTCTCGCCCGGCAAGGGCGGCGCGGCCCACCTTGGCCTGCCGGTCTTCGATACCGTCGCCGAAGCGCGCGCGGCGACCGGCGCCGAGGCGAGCGTCGTCTATGTTCCGCCGCCAGCCGCGGCCGACGCGATCTGCGAGGCAATCGACGCGGAAATACCGCTGATCGTCTGCATCACCGAGGGCATTCCCGTCGCGGACATGATCAAGGTCAAACGGGCGCTTTATGGCTCGAAATCGCGGCTGATCGGGCCGAACTGTCCCGGCGTGATGACCGCCGGAGAATGCAAGATCGGCATCATGCCGGGCAATATCTTCAAACTCGGCTCGGTCGGAATTGTCTCGCGCTCGGGAACCTTGACTTACGAGGCCGTCTATCAAACAACGCGGGAAGGGCTCGGCCAGACGACCGCGGTTGGGATCGGCGGCGATCCGGTCAAGGGCGTCGACTTCATCGAAGTTTTGGAATTGTTCCTGGCCGATGATGCCACCAAATCCATCGTCATGATCGGCGAGATTGGCGGCTCGTCCGAGGAAGATGCGGCGCATTTCATCGCCTCCGAGGCGAAGCGTGGCCGCAAGAAGCCGATCGTCGGCTTTATCGCGGGCCGCACCGCGCCGCCCGGCCGGCGCATGGGTCACGCAGGCGCGATCATCGCCGGCGGCAAGGGGGGCGCCGAAGACAAAATCGCCGCGATGGAGGCGGCCGGCATTCGTGTGTCGCCGTCGCCCGCAAGGCTCGGCAAAACTCTCGCCGCTGTGCTGCGCGGATGCGCCGGACCTTGAGAAAAACGAGGGGCGTCCGCATGTAAAGGACAAGGCGCCGGCAACCGGGCCTACCGGGCCAGGCCTGGGTTTTTGGCGGAAACGAATGCAATGCCGGTGCCCGGCAAATGGCAGCGATGAGCTTGATTTTGCAGGCACACTTCCGAGCTCGGATGAAATTTAAACGAAATAACGCGGTATGAAAGAATTGGGCGGTTGGGCTTAAGGGTTTCGGTCCGAAGGAGATGACGATGGCGCGCCGGGATGCAAATGGAAATGCAAATGGTTCGGGCGGCGGGCCGGGCAGCCGCTCGGCCTCCAATTCCGCATTCGCGCGGACGTCGTTTCTTTATGGCGGCAACATCGCTTATGTCGAACGACTCCAGGATAGCTATCTGCGCGATCCCGCCTCTCTCGACCCCTCGTGGCGCGAATTCTTCACGCAGATGAACGACGCCAGCGCCACGATCACGAAGACCGCGCAAGGGCCCCAATGGAAGCGGCCCGGCTGGCCGGCCGCCGCCGGCGGCGAACTCGTTTCGGCGCTCGATGGCAATTGGACCGAAGCCGAGACGCGGATCGGCGCCAAGCTCGAGGCGAAAGCCGGAGAGGGCGCTCTGCCGTCCCCCGGCGAGCTCCAACGCGCGACCCGCGATTTGGTGCGCGCGCTGATGATGATCCGTGCCTATCGCATACGCGGTCATCTCCATGCCAACCTCGATCCGCTTGGCATCGAGCCCCCGACAGATCACGAAGAGCTGAATCCAGCCACCTATGGGTTCACGGAAGCGGACTACCAGCGGAAAATCTTCATCGACGGCGTTCTGGGGCTCGAATACGCGACCATTCCCGAAATGCTGAAGATCCTGCGCCGCACCTATTGCGACACCATCGGCTTCGAATTCATGCATATCTCCGATCCGGCCGAAAAGAGTTGGCTGCAGCAGCGGATCGAAGGCCCGGGCAAGGAAATAACGTTCACCAAGGAAGGCAAGCGCGCAATTCTGAACAAGCTCGTCGAGGCGGAGGGATTCGAGCAATTTCTCGCCATCAAATACACGGGCACGAAGCGTTTTGGTCTCGACGGCGGCGAAGCCATGGTTCCGGCGCTAGAGCAAATAATCAAACGCGGCGGCGCCTTGGGGGTCCAGGACATCGTCCTTGGCATGGCGCACCGTGGCCGCCTCAATGTCCTTTCCCAGGTCATGGGGAAGCCGCACAAGGCGATTTTCAATGAATTCAAGGGCGGCTCCTTTACTCCCGACGACGTCGAAGGGTCCGGCGACGTCAAATATCATCTGGGCGCCTCGTCCGACCGCGACTTCGACAACAATCGGGTCCACCTTTCGCTGACTGCGAACCCGTCGCACCTCGAGATCGTCGACCCCGTCGTTCTCGGCAAGGTCCGCGCCAAGCAAGATCAACTGCACGATGCCGTCGAACGCACGAAAGTGCTGCCTCTCCTCATTCATGGCGACGCGTCGTTCGCGGGTCAGGGCGTGATCGCCGAATGTTTCGGTCTTTCGGGGCTCAAGGGATACCGGACCGGAGGGTCGATTCACTTCATCATCAATAATCAGATCGGCTTCACCACCTCGCCACGCTATTCGCGGTCGTCGCCGTATCCGTCGGATACCGCGAAAATGATCGGGGCGCCGATCATTCACGCCAACGGCGACGATCCCGAAGCCGTCGTCTATGCCGCGAAGGTCGCGATTGAGTTCCGGCAAAAATTCCATAAGCCGGTGGTCATCGATATGTTTTGCTATCGCCGGTTCGGCCACAACGAAGGCGACGAGCCTGCGTTCACCCAGCCGGTGATGTACAAGAAAATCCGTTCGCACAAGACGACGCTCCAAATCTATACCGAGAGGCTCGTCGCCGAGGGCGTTTTGACCGATGGCGAGGTTGCGAAACTGCAAGCGAATTGGCGGCATCATCTCGAAACCGCGTTCGAAGCCAGTCAATCCTTTAAGCCGAGCAAGGCGGATTGGCTCGATGGCCGCTGGGTGGGTCTGAGGCCGGCGCCGGCCGGGGCCGAGGACGATCGGCGTGGCCGCACCGGCGTCGACCGCGCGCGGCTCACCGAAATCGGTCGTCGCTTCACTTCGGTACCTGAAGGATTCAACCTCCACCGCACCATCCGGCGCCTCCTCGACAATCGCCGCAAGATGGTCGAGACCGGTGAGGGCATCGACTGGGCCACGGGCGAGGCGCTTGCTTTCGCGACGCTTGTCGACGAGGGCTATCCGGTGCGTCTTTCCGGTCAAGACACCGAGCGCGGCACTTTTTCGCAACGCCATGCGGTCCTGATCGACCAGGAGACGGAAGCCCCCTACATCCCTTTGAATCATATCCGCGACGAGCAGGCACGTTTCGAAGTTTACAACTCGATGCTGTCGGAAGAGGCCGTGCTTGGCTTCGAATATGGCTATTCGCTATCCGAACCCAATGCCTTGACTGTTTGGGAAGCTCAGTTTGGCGATTTCGCCAATGGCGCGCAGGTCTTGTTCGATCAATTCATTTCATCCGGCGAACGCAAATGGCTGCGCATGTCGGGTCTCGTCTGCCTCCTGCCGCATGGCTACGAAGGCCAGGGGCCGGAACATTCCTCGGCGCGGCTCGAACGCTTTCTCCAGTTGTGCGCCGAGGACAATGTGCAGGTGGCGAATTGCACGACGCCCGCCAATTATTTTCACATCTTGCGGCGTCAGTTGAAGCGCGACATTCGCAAGCCGCTCATCCTGATGACGCCAAAATCGCTCTTGCGCCTCAAGCGCGCGGTCTCGAAGCTCGACGAGTTTGCTATCGGCGCCTCCTTCCATCGGCTTTTGCCGGATGACGCCGAGCACGCGCAGGAAGGTACGCTTAGCCTCGTAGAGGATGCCAAAATTCGCAAGGTGGCGTTGTGTTCCGGGAAAGTCTATTACGATCTTTTCGAAGAGCGCCAAAAGCGCGGCATCAACGACATTTACCTCCTGCGTGTCGAGCAGCTCTATCCCTTCCCGCTCAAAGCCCTAATCTCGGCTTTGGCTCGGTTCAAGGGGGCGGAAATTTTCTGGTGCCAGGAGGAGCCAAAGAACATGGGCGCCTGGAATTTTGTCGATCCTTACCTTGAATGGGTCCTTGGCCAGGCGGGCGGCAAAACAATGCGCCCGCTTTATGCCGGCAGGCCTGCCGCCGCATCCCCCGCGACCGGGCTCATGTCGAAGCATTTGGCCCAATTCAAGGCCTTCATGGACGACGTCTTCGCGGTTTGAACGGCAGGGCATTTCATTTTCGATTTGATGCACTCCAGAGAAAGCCGGAAGGCTTTGGGCGGGACAAATGGCAACTGAAATCCGCGTGCCTGCCTTGGGCGAATCGGTCACCGAAGCGACAGTCGGACGGTGGTTCAAGAAGGCCGGCGAGCCGGTTAATGCGGACGAACCAATCGTCGAACTTGAAACCGACAAGGTAACGCTCGAAGTCAACGCGCCGGCGTCCGGTGTCCTGGCTGAAATCGTCGCCAACGATGGCGAGACGGTTAGCGCCGGGGCTTTGCTCGGCCATATCGGGGACACCGCGTCCGCCACGCCTCCCAAGGCCGAAGCCAAGCCGGTTCCGCCGCCGCTAGCGGCGTCAACAGAGCCTGTGAAGCCGCCGGCTGTCGCGACCCAGGCGCCAGCCCCAGCGCCCGCCTCGCCCGCCGCCGCCAAGATCGCCGCCGATCATGGCCTCGACCCGGCCATCGTCGCGGGGTCCGGCAAACGCGGCCAGGTCCTTAAGGGCGATGTTCTCAAGTATGTCGCAAAGCCCCCGGCCCCTGCCCCCGCTGCGCCGCCACCGTCTCCGGCGCCCACCTCAGAGGAGGATCGCGAGGAGCGCATGCCGATGACGCGGCTGCGCCAGACCATCGCGCGGCGGCTCAAGGACGCGCAGAATACTGCCGCCATGCTGACGACCTTCAACGAGGCCGACATGACCGAAGTCATGGCCCTCCGCGCCCGTTACAAGGACGCGTTCGAAAAGAAGCACGGCGTAAAACTCGGTTTCATGGGTTTTTTCGTGAAAGCGTGCGCCGACGCGCTAAAGGAGGTACCCTCGGTCAACGCCGAGATCGACGGCGCCGATGTCATCTACAAAAATTACTATCACCTCGGCGTCGCCGTCGGCACGGACAAGGGTCTCGTCGTGCCGGTCGTGCACGATTGCGATAGGCTCGACCTCGCCGGCATCGAGAAGACGATCGCCGATCTTGGCAAGCGCGCGCGGGCGGGCCAGCTCAAGATCGAGGAGATGCAGGGCGGAACTTTCACCATCACCAACGGCGGAGTCTATGGCTCGCTGATGTCGACGCCGATCCTCAATGTGCCGCAGTCCGGCATTTTGGGGATGCACAAAATACAAGAGCGGCCGGTGGCGGTCGCGGGCAAGATCGAGATCCGGCCGATGATGTATCTTGCGCTCACCTACGATCACCGCATCGTCGACGGCAAGGAGGCAGTGACTTTTTTGGTCCGGGTCAAGGAAGCGCTGGAGGACCCCGCGCGGCTGGTGCTGGATATTTGAAGGAAAATCCGCGATCCGCGCCAGCTAACCTCTTCCGGAGCGGCTGCGTTTTTGTCAAGGGTTGATGTGAAGCTTTGAGGAGGCGGCGCAAAGTGTTGCCGCGTGGCCACGTGCTGGGTATCATTGCCGTCGTTACGTGCACCATAGATCGCTGACTAGGGAAATCCTTCATGTCACTGGGTAGTTGCCGTAACGTGGATGATTTTCGGAAGTTAGCGAAAAAGCGACTTCCTTCTGTAGTTTTCGATTATTTATTGATCCTTGACAAACTGAGTAACAGATCCCACGTCCATTCTATGGGTTTTCCAAGGCAAGGATGTAGTCATGAGCAAAGCGCGAGACCGTGCGGAACTGGAAGCGCGACGCTTAGAGGGCGCGCGTTTGCTGCAACGTGGTGTGAGGCCGCCGGAGGTGGCGCGGCGGCTCAAAGTGAGCCGCACGTTGGTCTGGCGCTGGGAGCAGGCGCTGGCGAACGGGCGCAGAGCGTTGCGCAAGACACCGCGCACCGGGCGACCGCCGGGGCTGACCGACGCCAAGAAGAAGCGATTGGTCGTCGCGCTCGAAGCCGGCGCCTTGGCGCAAGGATATGCCACCGATCCGTGGACTCTGGGGCGGGTCGGCAAGCTCATCGAGAAGCTCAGTGGCAAGCGGTATTCGCAATCGGGCGTGTGGCGGCTGCTCAAGGGACTGAACTTCTCCTGCCAGCGGCCGAGCGGTCGCGCCAGGAAGCGCGATGAAGCCGCCATCTGGCAGGGGAAGAAGAAGCGTTGGCCGGCACTAAAAAAAACTGCGCGAGAGAAGGCCGAACCATCGTCTTCATCGACGAGTCCGGGGTGAGCGAACGACCTCACCGCGTTCGGACCTGGGCGCCCAAAGGCAAGACGCCAATCCTGCAATACAGCTTCACATGGAACCAGCTCTCCGCCGTGGCGGGCGTCACCTTCTGGAACATCTACTTCAAGCTCGTCAAAGGCGCCGTCCGCGCGCCCGAAATCGTCGCCTTTCTCAAAAATCTTAAGCGCCATCTCGCCGGCCGCAAGCTCCTCATCATTTGGGATCGCTTGCAAGCCCATCGCAGCCGGCTCGTGCGCGATTACGTTGAGACGGAAGGCGGCGACATAAAGCTTGAATTCTTGCCGCCCTACGCGCCAGAACTCAATCCCGTCGAGTACCTGTGGGCGCATTGGAAGCAGCACGAGATGCCCAACTTCTGTCCGAAGGACTTCGCCGAACTCAGCGCCTTCGCGCGCGCCAAGCTCAAACGCACCCAGCGTCGCAAAACTCTCGTCGTAGCTTTCTGGAAGCAAGCCGAGTTGCCCTTCTGATGTTACTCTGTTTATCAAAGGTCAATAATTCACCGCGATTTCCGAATGGCGAACCTCGATAGTGCACTAGACACAGCGACTAGAAAAACCTTGGGGATCCCGCTCAACTTACATGGCCTTTACGATCGTCGAGCTACTTGGAAGGATGCGGAGTGGCTAGAGCGGGTCCCGAATAGACAGAATCGGAAGGGGGATTCCCGAATCGGCGGAATCGTGATTCACCATGTTGGCTGGAATGGAGGCCGGCATGGATGGCAAAACCCTATTCGCAGGATTTACGTGACCGCCTGGTGCGGGCTGTACTGGCAGGTCAGTCTCGGCGCAAGGCGGCGCGCAGCTTTGAAGTCAGTGCGAGCTGCGTGATCAAGCTCATGCAGCAGTTTGAGATAACAGGCGGTTGTCTGCCGCGAAAGTTTGGCGGCCATAAGCGGCACGCGCTGGCTGCGCATGAAGATAAGGTGCGGGCGTTGGTGGCGGTGCAGCCCGAGCTGACGATCACGGAGCTGTGGAGCAAGCTGACGACGCTCGAGATCAAAGTCGGGCGGTCCGCCGTTGGGCGTTTTTTGCGGCATCTGCAATTGACCTTTAAAAAAAACTCTGCACGCCGCCGAACAAGAAAGAGCGGATGTCCGGGCCGCACGTCTCGCTTGGCGCGATAAGCAGAAAAGTCTTGATCCTCAAAGGCTTGTATTCATCGATGAGACCTGGGCCTCGACCAACATGACACCTCGCTATGGGCGATGTGAAAGAGGCAAGAGACTTATCGCTCACGCCCCGTTCGGCCACTGGAAGACGACGACCTTTTTGGCGGCGTTGCGCCACGATCGCATCACCGCTCCTTGTGTCTTCGACGGTCCCATTAACGGCGCAAAGTTCCTCGCCTATGTCGAGCAGGTTCTGGTGCCGACCTTGTCGCCTGGCGAAATCGTGGTGATGGATAATCTCGGTTCCCATAAACGCGCCGGCGTTCGAAAAGCCATCGAAGCCGCCGGGGCGACGCAGTGCTTCTTGCCCGCTTACAGTCCTGACTTCGATCCCATCGAACAAGTCTTCGCCAAGCTCAAAAATACGTTGCGCAAAATGGCCCACCGAACCGTCGATGCTCTGTGGGATGGCATCGGATTAGCTCTCGACGACTTCCCTCCAACCGAATGCTTCAACTATTTTCGCAATGCCGGATACGGGTCCACCTAATCGGGACCCGCTCTAGCTCGATTGTGGGATGGCCCTTTTGTTATTAAAGGCATCCTATCACCCGAGGACGCGCGCCACGCAGTTGAGATCGGCGCAACCGCAATAATGATTTCGAATCATGGCGAGCGCCAACTTGATGGAGTTCCCGCCCCTATAGACTGTATTCGTCCGATCCGTGATTTAGTTGGGGAGAAATTGGAATTAATTGTCGATGGAGGGATCAGGCGGGCGTTCACATTGCGAAAGCGCTCGCGTTGGGCGCCGATGCGTGCGCGTGTGGTAGGCCGCAGATATACGCGCTTGCTGCGGCCGGTCAAAGGGGGGTTGAGTTGCTATTGCAAACACTTTCAGAGGAGCTAGCGCACTGACTTATTCGGAAGGTTCAGGGGTTTGCGCGAGCTTTTTGAAGATCGCAGGCGCGGATGCGGTCCATTCGAAGGGTTTTGACGTTTTGTTGTGGGCCTTGATATATCGGCTGATGGCCCCTGCGAGATCGGCGACGGATTTGAAGACGTCGCGTCGGATTTTTCTGCGGGTGATGGTCGAGAAGAATCCTTCGACGGCAGTGAGCCACGACGCCGAGGTCGGCGTGAAATGGCAGGTCCATCGCGGATGGTCGGCCAGCCACCTCAAGACATTGGGATGCTTGTGCGTGGCGTAGTTGTCAGCGATGGCATGAATGACCTTGCCGGCTGGAACGGCTCGCTCCACGGCGTTGAGGAAACGGATAAACTCCTGATGCCGATGCTGTTTCATGCAGCGTCCGATTACGGTTCCGTCGAGGATGTTGAGCGCGGCGAAAAGCGTGGTCACGCCGTTGCCCTTGTAATCATGCGTCATTGTCCCGCACTTGCCGGGCTTGAGAGGCAGTCCCGGCTGGGTGCGGTCGAGCGCCTGGATTTGGCTTTTCTCGGCGATGGACACGACGACGGCGTGAGCGGGCGGGTCCATGTAGAGGCCGACGACATCCTCGACCTTCTCGGCGAAATTTGGATCGTTGGAGCGCTTGAAAGTGCGGATGCGATGCGGTTGCAGGCGATGCGCTTTCCACAGGCGCTGGACGGCGCGAAGCGATATGCCGGCGGCCTTGGCCATGGCGCGCCCGGTCCAATGGGTGACCTCGCCCGGCGGTTCGGAACAGGTCAGCTCCAAAACCTTCGCGACAACTTTCGCCGAGAGCGGCGCCCTGCCGGGTTTGCGCGTCTTGTCGCGCAGGAGGCCATCGACGCCTTGCTCGCCATATCGCCGTTGCCAACGCCAGACAGCGGGGCGGCTGGCGCCAGGCCGCCGCGCGACTTCCAACACGGGCAGGCGCTCGGCGGAAAACAGCACGATCTTCGCCCGCTGAATTTGCTTGAACGGACGATTTCGATCGCCGATGATCGCAAGCAGGCGCTCGCGATCTTCGGGGCAGACCATGACGTTGACGGTTTGGGCCATGCCGCCAGAGTCTGCATATCCGGCGGCGCCTGTGAATCTACGTCAGCGTCAGTGCACTAGCAATTTTCCTTCCATCACCTAACAATTTTCCCAGATTTCGACCGGGCAGCTCGGCACGTGGCGGGCCGGGCTGCCCTCTCTTGCACTGCGCTTATGGTTATGATGACAGGGAGAGCGGCTTTGGATAACAACATAACGAAACAGCTCGACGAATTGTGGCAGCGGCAAGCAGCTTACCATGCGAGCCTCCAAAGAATTGCGGATGCCCAGAGAGCTGTTACTGAGAACAAGCTTCTTTACGGCAGCGACCCGTCACGCGAAACTATCCTGTTGGCCGATTACCAAGAGGCCCTTAATCATTTGCTGGAAATCGGCACACGTGCCGCCTGCGCGGAATAAGTCCGGTGCGGAATGATGCGGGATTTGGGGCGTCCTTTCGTTCAAGGCGGGTGCCGCGGCACTGACTCGGGTTGGTCACGCGGCGCAAGCGCGTCACGCCATGCCCTTGAGCCTTTTTGCCACGCGTGGGGCAAAATAAGTCAGGATCGCGTCGGCGCCGGCGCGCTTGAAGGCGATGAGGCTTTCGAGCATGGCTTTGTTGCCGTTGATAAAACCCTTGTCCGCCGCCGCCAGGATCATCGCATATTCGCCCGACACCTGATAGGCGAAGGTGGGCATGCCGAAACGCTCCTTCACCCGCAAGATAATATCGAGATAGGGCAGGCCGGGTTTTACCATCACGATGTCGGCGCCTTCCTCGATGTCTTGCGCGACTTCGCGCAGGGCCTCGTTGGAATTGGCCGGGTCCATCTGATAGGTGCGCTTGTCGCCGATAAGCGTCGCATTGGTGCCGACGGCGTCGCGGAAAGGCCCATAAAAGGCCGACGCATATTTGGCGGCGTAAGATAAAATCTGCACCTCCTCGAAGTTCTCGGCGTCGAGCCCGGCGCGGATCGCGCCGACGCGCCCATCCATCATGTCCGAAGGCGCGATGATATCGGCGCCCGCGCGCGCCTGGTTCAGCGCCTGCTCCACGAGGACGAAAACCGTCTCGTCGTTCAAAATCCGCTCGCCGCGCAAAATCCCGTCATGGCCGTGGCTGGTGTAGGGATCAAGCGCGACATCGGTGATAAGGCCGAGATTTGGCACTTCGCGCTTGATCGTGCGGCAAGCACGGCAGACGAGATTGTTGGGATTGAGCGCCTCGCTGGCCTGCTCATTCCGCAGGCCGGGCTCGGTAAAGGGAAACAGCGCGAGTGCCGGAATGCCAAGGTCCGCCGCCTCGGCGGCCGCGCGCACCGCCTCGTCGATGGAGAGGCGCTCGACGCCAGGCATGGAGGCAACGGGCTCCCGCGCGTTTTCACCCTCGCAAAGGAAGATTGGCCAGATGAGATCGTCCACGGTCAAGGCGTTTTCGCGAACAAGCCTGCGTGTCCAGTCCGCCTTGCGGTTGCGCCGCAAACGCTGGGTGAGATTGAGCCTTGGCGCGGCGGAGGTGCGGGCGTCATGCACCGGCGCGGGGTGGCGTTTTGGGCGTTGAGGCAGAGGCCAGACCATGCGAGGCTCCGGTTTAAGGGTTATGCTTCCTTAGCACGGGCCGGGAGGGAACTTTCAAGCCATTGCGGAACCGGTTTGGGAAGTCCGCAGGCTGCCCGCTGTCACGGCATCTCCGCCGGCGGCGACAATATGTCCCGCGCCTTGGCGATCGTTGCCGGGGCGTGCCCGGCGTTGGCCGCGAAGGCGAGGAGCAGGGACTCGTCGGAGGCGAGATGATCGAGGATCGCGGCCAAAAATCCAGGCTCTCCGGCCGCCGCCCGCAAATTATCCCGCCCAAGGCCAGACAGAGCCAAAAAACGGTCAAGCCTCGCGGGATCTCCGGCCAGAAAGGTTAAAACCTCGATCGCTATTGATTCGGCGGCGGCTTTGGTGAGTTGTGGCTGTTTGACCGAGGGCCTAAAATTGAAGTTTTCCATTATAACGATTTCCCTTTCGTCAATCTCTATCCATTACTGACGAGTGCGACTGAACTTTCCCGGGCGCGGATCGTCCTCTGCCCAAGCCGGGTATTTCCGATGCAAAAATGTATTCTGATCGTGGAAGACAATGAGTTGAACATGAAGTTGTTCAACGATCTTTTGGAGGCGCATGGCTACAGGACTGTGCAGACTCGCAGCGGCGTCGAAGCACTGGACCTCGCGCGTCTGCACAAACCCGACCTCATTTTGATGGATATTCAACTGCCCGAGGTCTCCGGACTTCAGGTTACGCAAAGGATCAAGGACGACGAAAATCTACGCCATATACCGGTAATCGCCATTACCGCTTTCGCCATGAAGGGCGACGAGGAAAAAATCAGGCAGGGCGGATGCGAGGCCTATCTGTCGAAACCGATCTCCATCGCGAAGTTCCTCGAAACCGTGCGCAATTATCTCCACGAACAATAGTCGCGAGAATGATTTGCCGGTGACTCCCAGCGTGACAAGACAGGAACACTCTGTCTGCCGCCGTTTGAAAAGGGACAAGGCAACGGCGCGCGCGGCGGCGAGGCCGTTACCACTATGATCGGCGGGTGAAGGGCTCCGCTCATCCGCAAGTTTGTATTGGCCGGAGCCTGCGGCGGAGATCCATCCATAGGTCTCGCATTTCCTGGGCCGCGGCGCCTTTTGGATCGACCTCGGTCACGCCTTTGCCGGTGCGCGCGGCATCGAGAAAGTCGGCACGCGCGCGGATGTGAGGACGCAAAAGGGCGCCAACGGCTTCAAGCGCGGCGACGCCTTCTTGCGCACGTTGGCGGGTGGGCGGGCATTGATTGAGCAGAAAAATAAACTCCTTGCCCATGAGTTTCAGTTTGCGGCCAGTCACCTCGGCCGCCCAAATGTCGAACGTGGATGGCCTCGCCGGAACGATGGAGAGATCGGCGGCGTTTATCGCGGTGAACGATCTTGGCGATTCCAAGAGCGGGGTATCGACAATGACAAGGCTCACATTGCGTTTTGAAAGATAGATTAACGCCGCTGGAAGTCTCGCCGCCGACACCGCCTCGACCGGCAAGTGGGGATCGTTTCGTTTGGATCCCCATCGGACGACGGATTTCTTTGGGTCCATGTCGAGCACAAGAACGCGTTCTCCTGCCTCCTTCGCCGCCACCGCAAGACAAACGGCCAGCGTGCTTTTGCCGCAACCGCCTTTTTGCGAAACAAATGCAATGGTGCGCATCGATAAAACTTTGTTTTTGTGAAAATTATTAAAGAATGTAATTCATTACTAGCGCTTGTGGCAAGGCGGTTCACCCGGCGTTCGGAGGGTCCGTTCCGTCGAGAGGGAGACGGATGGCGTCAAGAACTCCGGCGCAGCGGCCGACGGTCAGGTCGAGCGACCACTAGAATAGCCGCGATGAACGCGGCCATCCCAGGGATTAGGTTATAGCCCGGAGCCGTCACAGTCACAATATTACGTGCGATCCGCCCGCGCTCGATCGTGAAATCAGGCGAGAACTCGAAACGATCATTCATAGTTTTTACCTCTCCACCGTATAAACCACCGGGGCTATGCCAATCAGCCGGCATGGATAAAACTTTACTTTTGCAGAAATTGCTAGAGAAGGAACTGTTAAATGAAGTATTTGTACATGATTGGAACCGGTGCATGACCCATGTGAGCGCAATATTGGATTAAAATTTGGCCAATTCTTCAATAGCGCTTTTAACCTTAATTACTCCGAGCCTCCGCCCGGCTTGCGTTCGAAGCGCGAGTGGCCCAGATTTGAAAGCCAGATGACCGATCTCTTCGCCGCCGCCAATCTCGAAAAGGACGCGCCGCGTCCGCTCGCCGACCGGCTGCGCCCGCAAAGCCTCGCCGATGTCGCCGGTCAAGATCATCTTCTGGGACCCGAAGGCGCGCTGCGACGGCTAATTGCCTCAGGCACACTGGGGAGCCTGGTTTTCTGGGGGCCTCCGGGGACCGGGAAGACGACCGTTGCGCGCCTTCTCGCCCACGAGACGAAGCTCGCCTTCGTCCAGATTTCGGCGATTTTTTCCGGCGTCGCCGAGCTTAAAAAGGTTTTCGAGGAGGCGCGTGGCAGACGCAAGGCCGGCCAAGGAACCCTGCTTTTCGTCGACGAAGTGCATCGCTTTAACCGGGCGCAGCAGGATAGCTTCCTGCCGGTGATGGAAGATGGCACCATCACCTTGATCGGCGCGACGACCGAAAATCCAAGCTTCGAACTCAACGCATCCCTGTTGTCGCGCGCCAGGGTGATGATCTTCCACACTCTCGCCGCGGCGGCGATCGAAAGGCTTCTTTCCCGCGCGGAGACCTGCGAGGGGCGGGTTCTGCCGCTCGATCCCGATGCCCGCTTAAGCCTGGTACGGATGGCCGATGGCGATGGCCGCGCCGCCTTGAGCCTCGCCGAAGAGGCGTGGCGCGCCGCCAGGCCGGGGGAAATCTTCGATGCGGCCATGCTGGTTTCGATCGTCCAGCGCCGCGCGCCAATCTACGATAAAGCGCAGGAGGGCCATTACAATCTGATCAGCGCGCTGCATAAATCCGTGCGCGGATCGGACCCGGACGCGGCTCTCTATTATTTCGCGCGAATGCTCGATGCCGGCGAAGATCCTCTGTTCATCGCAAGGCGGGTGGTGCGCATGGCGGTGGAGGATATCGGCCTTGCCGACCCCCAGGCGCTGGCCGTCGCCATTGCCGCCAAGGACGCTTATGATTTTCTAGGCTCCCCCGAAGGCGAGCTTGCGATCGCCAATGCGGTGATCTATGTCGCGACGGCGCCGAAGTCGAACGCGGCCTATGCCGCTTTCCAAGGCGCGGCGCGGCTCGCCAAGGACCACGGCTCATTGATGCCGCCAAAAATCATTCTCAACGCGCCGACGAAACTCATGAAAAGCGAAGGATATGGCGCGAATTATGCCTATGATCACGACGAGCCGGAAGGATTTTCCGGCCAAAATTACTGGCCAGAGGCGCTGGAGCGGCGGACGCTTTATAGACCGGTTCACCGTGGCTTCGAGCGAGATCTACGCGCGCGGCTCGACCATTGGGCCAAGCTCCGAAAACAAAGCAGCGATCCGGATTGACATGGCAGGTTGTGCCTCCTATCCGCCGCTCCGGGGACGATTTTGCCGTTTTCTGTTTCCCCGCGACAATTTTAAAAACAACGCTGCCGCGCGGAGTCCCGCATGATTGATCGCAATGACCTGCGATGGTATCGCGACGCGATTATCTATCAGCTGCATGTGAAATCCTTTTTCGACGCCAACAACGACGGCATCGGCGATTTCGCCGGCCTGACCGAGAAGCTCGATTACATCAATGATCTCGGCGCGACCGCGATCTGGGTAATGCCGTTCTATCCTTCGCCGCTGCGCGACGACGGTTATGACATTTCCTCCTATCGCGGAATAAACCCGGCCTATGGAAGTCTGCGGGATTTCAAACGTTTCGCGCGCGAGGCGCATGAGCGAGGGCTGCGAGTCATCACCGAACTCGTGATCAATCATACCTCGGATCAGCATCCCTGGTTTCAGCGTGCCCGCGCGGCCAAGCCCGGTTCGGCGGCGCGCAATTTCTATGTTTGGGCGAATACGGATCGCGCCTACAAGGACGCCCCGGTCATTTTTATCGACACGGAAAAGTCGAATTGGACCTGGGACGATCAAGCAAAAGCTTTCTATTGGCATCGCTTCTATGCACATCAGCCAGACTTGAACTTCGACAATCCTCGGGTCCTCGAAGCTGTGCTCGATGTGATGGCGTATTGGCTCGACATGGGCGTCGATGGTTTGCGGCTTGACGCTATCCCCTATCTTGTCGAACGGGAAGGCACCAATTGCGAAAATCTTCCGGAGTCCCACACGGTCGTCAAGAAGATCAGAGCCGCTGTCGATGCCCGCTATCCGGATCGGATACTTCTCGCCGAGGCGAATCTTTGGCCCGAAGAGACCGCGCAATATTTCGGCCAGGGCGATGAATGCCATATGGCTTTTCATTTCCCCCTCATGCCGCGCATCTACATGGCGCTGGCCCAAGAGGACCGACATCCGATCACCGATATCATGCGGCAGACGCCGGAGATCCCGGACGGCGCGCAATGGGCGATCTTTCTCCGCAACCACGACGAGATGACGCTTGCCATGGTGACCGGCAAGGAGCGCGACTATCTGTGGTCCTTCTATGCCGCCGACCCGCGGGCGCGGATCAATCTCGGCATTCGCCGCCGTCTCGCCCCCTTGCTCGAAAATGACCGGCGCAAGATCGAGCTTCTGAATTCGCTTCTATTGTCCATGCCCGGCACGCCGGTGCTTTATTACGGCGACGAGATCGGCATGGGCGACAATATCTATCTCGGCGACCGGGACGGCGTGCGCACGCCGATGCAATGGTCCCTCGATCGCAATGGCGGCTTCAGCCGGGCCGACCCGGCCAAGCTCTTCCTGCCCGCGATCCAGGATCCAGTTTGCGGTTTCGGCGCCGTTAACGTCGAAGCGCAGCTGGCGAGCCCGTCGAGCCTCTTGACCTGGATGCGCCGTATGATCGCAGTGCGGCGTTCGTACGTGTCCTTTGGGCGGGGCACGCTGCGGTTTCTTTATCCATCGAACCGCAAGGTCCTCGCCTATCTGCGGGAAAGTCCAGACGAGCGTATTCTCTGCGTCGCCAATGTGTCGCGGGCGGCGCAAGCGGTCGAACTCGATCTCGCCGAATTCAAGGATGCCGTGCCCATCGAGCTTACCGCCGGCAGCCTCTTTCCGGCGATCGAGTCGCGGTCCTATCTTTTGACCTTGCCGGCTTATGGTTTTTTCTGGTTCCGGCTTGAGGCGGCGGACGCAAGCAAGGAACGCCACGATCAGCAACCCGCGCCGGGACTGTTCACGCTGGTCGCCACCGGCAAGCTCGAAACGATTCTCGCCGGGCGTGAGCTCATCGCATTCGAGCGCACGGTCGCCCCCCGCTTCCTGACCTCGCGGCGCTGGTTTGGTCCAGACGAGACGCCAATCGCCGGCGTCTCGGTGAAGGATTTTGCGGTGCTCCGCGATGGCGGCCAGAGCCGCTTTGTTCTCCCGATCCTCGATGTTAAACGAGCTGGCGGCAAGGTCGAGACTTATTTCATGCCCCTTGCGGCGGAACCGGAACGGGAGAACGGGCCATCCCTCGCCGATGCCGCCGCGCGGCTGCGCCGCGGCGCCTTGACCGGTCTGCTCTACGAAGCGGAGGCGTGCGAGGACTTCGCCGCCGCGATGCTGGCGGCGCTCCGGCGCGGCGAAAGATTGGACACTGGCCAGGGCGGCAGAATTTCTTTCTCGCCGGCGCCCGCCCTCGGCGCCGAGCCCATGATCACGGCGACCGATGTCCACCGTATTGGCGCCGGACAGCGCAACTCCTCGCTCGTCCTCGCCAACCAGATGATCCTAAAAATCCATCACCGGCTGCAAACCGGAGAAGACCGCGAGGTCGAGACCTTGCGCTTTTTGACCGAAGTGGCGCATTTCGGCAATTCCCCTCCCTTGCTCGGCGTCATCGAACACGTCGATCGCGCGGAAAACCGCACCGTGCTCGCGATCCTGCAAACTTTCATGCGCAACCAGGGCGATGCCTGGACATGGACGCTCGAAGCGTTGAAGCGCATCCTCGAGGCGGCCGCCTTGACTTCCGGGCAAGACGACCGCGCCGGGCATGAGGAAGTCGCGACCTATGTGCCGCACATGCGGCGGCTCGGCTCGCGCACGGCCGCGATGCACAAGGCGCTGGCGGCGCCAACCGCCGATCCGGCATTCAAAGCCGAGGCGCTGACGTTCGACGATGTCCGTGAGACAGCGGATGCGGCAACAATTCTGGCCAAGCGCGCCTTCACACGCTTGCGGACGATTGCCGCGAACACGAGCGGCGGCAAGAGCGCCGGGTCCGAACGTCTCTTGTCCCGCCGGCAAGAATGTTTCAGCCTGATCGGCAAGCTTGTCCAGAAGCCGCATGGCGCGATCAAGATCCGCATTCACGGCGATTATCGTCTTGGCCGCCTCCTCGTCGTGAAGGACGATGTCATTATCGTCGAGTTCGGAGAAGGGCCTTCCATTTTCCCTGACCAAAGGCGCGCGAAAACGTCACCGCTGCACGATGTCGCGGTCATGCTGCGCTCCTTTGCTCATGCGGTTGCCGCCGCCAAACGGGATCTCGCCAGGCTCGTCCCTGGTGCGACACTCGCGGCGGCAAGACTTCGCGAGGAACTTGTCGAATTTTCTCAAATCTTCATCCAAGCTTACATGGAGTCGGCACGCGATAGTCCGATCTGGATCGAGGATGAAGGCACGCGAAGGCGTCTGCTCGTCCTCTACTTGCTGGCCGAGGCGCTCCATGAAATCGAAAACGAGGCGGAACAACGCTCGGACTGGATCGACACGTCAATCGACAGCGTCAACGCGATCCTCGATCGCATGGCCACTGCATAACTGCATAATGCATGGCGGCGATTGCGCCGCGATCCCACGCATCGGGATTGCAAGATAAGTTCTAACCGCGCCGTAAGCGCCGATAATGAGCGTTGACGGGCCGAAGGGTTCGTGATTATTGGCACGACCCTCGTGCGCGATCGGATGTGGAAACCGGATTCGCGCTAAAAAATCCTTAGAGCGCTTCCCGATCACGTGGAATCACGTGATCGGGAAGGAATTGCTCAATTTCAAAGAGTTGGAGCATGCCCTTATCGAAAAAGTCGAGCAACTTTTTCGGGACATGCTCTAGTCTTTGCGTGATCGTGAAGCCGGTTTCCGTTGCGAAAATCATGCTCCAGAGGCCATGCCTGGCGACCTTTCAATCGTGGAAGGCTGGTCTCGCGTTGGCCCGTGTCCAGGGTATCTTTTGATGGCGAATACACATTCGGCCAAGAAGGCTGTCCGTAAAATTGAGCGCCGCGCCGACGTCAACCGGTCGCGCCGCAGCCAAATGCGCACCTATGTCCGCAAGGTCGAGGAGGCGATCGCGGCGGGCGACCCCGGCGCGGCGGCGGCCGCTCTGCGTGCCGCCCAGCCATTGGTCATGCGCGCGGGTCAAAAGGGAATCGTGCATGCCAAAGCGGCCGCGCGAAAGGTCTCGCGGCTCAGCCGGCGGGTGAATGCGTTAAGCAAATAATAGTGAGCAATATTTCCGACCGCGGCTTGGCCCATGCCGGGCTTTTTTCCTTCATTGCGCGGCTGAAAAATCTAACCCGCACGATCCTTTTCGTTCTCGCTCGCGCGCCGCCCATCTATTTTCCATGCGAACCAATGGCTTGTCCTTAAAGCCGTGCGACAGGCTCCCGCCAGCCCGGCTTATACACAGCGGCCACGGTCAACTGCGGATATTTTTTGCAGCCTTGCCTGGCGGCGGGAAAACTTTTTTCGCGCCCCTTTTCGCGCTCGGTGGACTTGCGCGAAATCAGACGGTTACCCGCTCTAGCGGATCGCGCGCGTTTGTATCTTTGGAAGGGACAGCGGCACTTAATTCGTTAAATGGCGCTTGCCGATTCTTTCAACGGCGCTTGTGGACCGTTTCGCCTATGCTAAAGTCTCTTTCCCGTCTGGGACGGGCTTGCTCCAGGGTTCGAGACGGACCTCCTAAGAGTCTTCCGCATAATTCGTGCGTCTGGCGTGTAAAAGCGCAGGTGTGGTGCTGTGTAAAATTTAGATCAAGCACGGTTCGACAATGCGTCGAAAGGATATATACTTTGGATAGACTTCCCATATGTGGCGTAAACCACAGACATCAGTGAAATATTATGATAGATGCTGGCTTGTGGTCTCGCACAGTGCCGGTTCGGAATTCGAGGCTTTCTTTTGATTTGACCGAAACAAGCTCCGCCGACGCGGAGCGAGTGGGAGAATTATGACCGTGATGGCATTTGTTGAATATCGGCAAGCTCAGCTTCCCCACGCGGCCGGAAGGGTCCTGGCCGAGCGCCTTCGAAAGGCTTACTGGGCTTCAACGCGCCGCCGGCGAGCGCGCGATTAGTTTCGCGGCCATCCCGTTTTCACGCTCATCATCACATCTTTGGCGCCGGCATTTGCACGGCCGCCGTTGCCTTGCCTTGAGTCCCGAGGGAGAAGACCGATGCCAGAGTTGCGCAGACAAATTTCCGATCCGACGGACCTTGGCGAAACGGCCTCCTCGCGTGGCGGCGCTGGCAAGGGCGAAGCGTGGATGCGAATCCGCCGCCGGCTGCGCGCGGAACTCGGGGAAGAAGTTTTCTCATCCTGGTTTGGGTGCCTCGAACTCGATGCGATTTCGGACCAGGACGCCTACCTCTCGGTACCGACAAAATTTTTGAAGAGCTGGATTTCAGTCGCACTACGTGGACAGGATTCTTCCGACGTTGGCCAGCGAATTTCCCGCGATCCAGCGTGTGTCGATCAATGTTCGTTCCTCGACACGGCCAGCTACCGCCTGCGCCACAGGCGGCCTCCCCGATCTCGCTGCGGGCGCCGGCACGGATGTCGAGCCAAGGGGCCGGACCATAACGTCATTTGCACCCTCCCTGCCGACGGGGTCTTCCTTTGCTTCAACGGCATCCTCGAATAGACCGGCTTTGGCGGAGTTGTGCGAGGCCGAAGGGCTCACTGGTTCGCCGTTGGACCGGCGCTTAAATTTCTCGAATTTCCTCGTCGGCGCGTCCAATCAGCTCGCCCACTCTGAGGCGCAAAGGATCGCTGGCGCGGGACCGGCGGACCCGCTGCACTACAATCCGCTCTATCTCCATGCCTCGGTAGGATTGGGGAAAACACATCTTCTCCAAGCCGTCGCGCATGCCGCCACCGGGGCCAAGCGGCGGGTCATCTATCTCACCGCGGAGCGATTTATGTATGGTTTCGTCGCCGCCCTCAAGGCACAGACAGCAATCGCTTTCAAGGAAAAGCTGCGGGCGATAGATGTCCTCGTGATCGACGACATTCAGTTTCTTCAGGGAAAGTCGATCCAGCAGGAGTTCTGTCATACGCTGAATGCCTTGATCGATTCCCGCCGGCAGATCGTGATCGCGGCTGATCGGCCGCCGGGCGATCTCGAAAGTCTCGAAGAAAGAGTCCGGTCGCGGCTGAGTGGCGGGCTTTGCATCGAGATCGGCGGGCTCGACGAGGCGTTGCGGGTCAAAATTCTCGAGGCACGGATAGCAGCTGCCAAGCAGGTGCATCAAACTTTCGAGGTTCCGGCCGCGGTCGTCGCTTATGTCGCGAGCGTCATCCGGACGAATGGCCGCGATCTCGATGGCGCCGTCAACCGGCTGCTCGCGCATGCGTCATTGAATGGCGCGGAGCTCAGAATAGAAACCGCCGAGCTCGCCATTCGCGATCTGGTGCGGACTCCGGACCCGAAAAAGGTCAAGATCGAGGACATCCAGAAACTGGTCGCGAGCCATTTCAATGTAAGCCGCGGCGATATACTGTCCGCGCGTCGAACCGCGAGTGTGGTGCGCCCGCGCCAGATCGCCATGTATTTGTCCAAGCTCTTGACGCCGCGCTCGCTTCCCGAAATTGGCCGGCGGTTCGGCGGCCGGGACCACACGACCGTCCTCCATGCCGTGCGAAAGATCACGGGTCTCGTAACCGCGGATGGAACATTGTCGGAAGAGATCGAGCTTTTAAAGCGCATGCTTTTGGAGTGAGCGTGTCCTGAGACATACCATCGGACCGCGGGACCGGTTAGGCTCGGCCATGGAACAAGCGGCGATTCGCATCATCGGCATCGATCCTGGCCTGCGGAACATGGGTTGGGGCATTCTCGAAGTGTTGGGCTCGAAGCTTGTCTTTGTCGCGAGCGGGATCGTTCATTCGAATGCTCAAATGCCGCTCGCAAAACGCCTCCGCGAGCTGCACGAGGGTCTGGCCGGCGTCATTTCCGAATATGCCCCAATGGAGGCGGCGGTCGAGGAAACCTTTGTCAATCGCGACCCGCAATCGGCCCTAAAACTCGGGCAGGCGCGGGGAATAGCTCTTGTCGTTCCCGCTCTCGCGGGCCTTCCCGTCGCGGAATATGCCGCCAATCTCATCAAGAAAACCGTGACCGGCACCGGCCATGCCGAAAAAGCGCAGATTGCGATGATGGTGAAAACCCTTCTGCCCGAAAGCGATGCGCAAGGCGCGGATGCGGCCGATGCTCTTGCCGCGGCGATTACCCATGCGCGGAGTTGCATGGCGCAAAACATCGCACGCGCGGAGCTTGATCCGTGTCACAAAGGCAGCGGTGGTTCAATTTGAAATCTGGGTTGTGCCATCATCGTAAATTGCACAGGATTTCCGCACAGGCTAAGCTGATTATTTAGAGGAGCGGGGCTGCGGAATTCCTGATGGGGTGGACGGCCCCCGCTCCCCGGCATCGATGTGCCATAAATTGGTCGTCGGTGAACGCCACAACTGAGAGGAGCCGTCCACTATGCATATTGCCACAATCGGTCTCGCTCTTGCCCACCCCAAAAATACCGTCAAGCAAATTGACTGGCGGCAAGGGGAGACAACACCGATGGCGATAGACTTTGAACCGTATATTCAATATCTTATGGAGGGCTTGGCGATAGTCCCCGAACCCTCCGGGCAGACCCAAAATTACTCCCACTCGATCGTCCCCGGCGGCTTGCTCGTCACGTCGTAGACGACCCGATTGATGCCCTTGACCTCGTTGATAATCCGCGTCGCGGCGCGGCCCAGAATGTTCATGTCGAACGGAAAAAAATCCGCGGTCATGCCATCGGCCGAGGTGACCGCGCGCAGCGCGCAGACGAAATCGTAAGTCCGCCCATCGCCCATGACGCCGACGCTGCGCACCGGCAACAGCACCGCGAACGCCTGCCAAATCTTGTCGTAAAGGCCAGCCTTGCGGATTTCGTCGAGATACATAGCATCCGCCTCGCGGAGTATTTCGAGCTTTTCTGGCGTCACCCCGCCAATGCAGCGGATCGCGAGCCCCGGCCCTGGAAACGGATGCCGGTTGACAAAACTTGCCTGGAGGCCCAGTTCGCGGCCAAGCGCCCGCACCTCGTCCTTGAACAACTCGCGCAGGGGTTCGATGAGTTTCATGTTCATGCGCTCGGGCAGGCCGCCGACATTATGATGCGATTTTATCGTGACCGAAGGCCCGCCACTGAACGAGACGCTTTCGATCACGTCAGGATAGAGCGTGCCCTGGCCTAAAAATTCCGGCAATCCGCGACCATCGGCGGCGATTTTTTTGGCCTCGTGTTCGAATGTCGCGATAAACAGGCGCCCTATGATCTTGCGTTTTTCTTCCGGGTCCCGGATTCCGCTCAAGGCGCCGAGAAACAGGTCCCCCGCCTCGACATGGACGAGCGGAATATTGTAATGGCCGCGAAACAATCGCACGACCTCTTGCGCTTCGCCAAGGCGCAACAGGCCGTGGTCGACAAAAACGCAAGTCAGGCGGTCGCCGATCGCTTCATGGATCAAGAGCGCCGCTACCGCAGAGTCGACACCGCCCGAGAGGCCGCACAACACCCGGCCGTTGCCTACCCGCGCGCGGATCGCGGCAATCGCCTCGGCCCGGAAGGCGCCCATGGTCCAATCGGCGCGCAGTCCCGCGACCTTGTGGACGAAATTCGCCAGCAGCCTCGTGCCGTCCGGCGTGTGGGCAACTTCGAGATGAAACTGCACCCCATAGAGGCCGCGCGTCGCGTCGGCAATTGCCGCCAGCGGCGCGTTCTCCGAGGCGGCAAGGCAAGAAAACCCAGGCGGCAATTCGGTCACCGCGTCGCCATGGCTCATCCAAACAAGATAGCGCTTGCCTTGTTCCCATGCCCCTTCGAACAGCGCGCACTGTTGCAAAACCTCGACCTCGGCGCGGCCGAATTCGCGTTTATGCCCGGCCGCGACCTTGCCGCCCAATTGCGACGCCATCGCTTGCTGGCCATAGCAGATGCCGAGGATCGGTACCCCGGCGCCGAAGAGTGCGTCCGGAACGCGCGGCGCACCTTCGTCGTGCACGGAAGCTGGGCCGCCCGAAAGAATCACCGCTTTCGGGGCCAGCTCCGCGAACGCCTTTTCGGCGTTCTGGACGGGCGCGATCTCGCAATAGACGCCCGCCTCGCGGACGCGCCGCGCGATCAATTGCGTCACCTGCGAGCCGAAATCGACGATCAAAACCTTGTCGTGATGCAAGGTGATGACGTTATGGAGAAGGTCCTGCGCCATGAACCTGTCCCTCGCGGGCAAGGTGTTTGCTTAGGCGATCGTCCTGTCAGGCGCAAGCATTTGCGCGAGGGTCAGATGAGGGGCTTTCGGCGCCGCGTCGCGCGGGCAAGGGGTCTCACCCTTGAACGCGGCGCGGTGCGCGGTATCCATTTTTTGCATTTGCCCGATCATGGGTGATCGAGCCAACGAGAAAGCAGCTCAGGCCGTCTCCAGCCGCGCCATTTCCGCCTCGAACTCGAAGCGCAATTGGGCGGCCTCGTCCTCGGGCAGCCAAAGCGTCATCTGCGGGAAAATGGTGCGGTATAGCGAAACTCGCGTCGGCTCCCAGGGGGACGTTTGCGCCGCCCGTGCCTCGGCAAGAATTTTGTGCAGTCGCGCGCGCACCTTGTCGGCATTGGGACGATACGCGGGAGTGGCCTCCGCGCCGAACAGGTCGGACTGCGATTCCGTTACGAAGAAGTCCGGTTGACTGCCGCGAGCCATGAGTTCCCCGCTCGGAAGAGACGAATCCGCGCGCATATTGCACCATTACACCGGCCGGCGCGAGCTTTGCGTGGAGTTATCCCAAGGCGATCGGGTGAAGGACCGCATTCCCCGCCCCCTTGCATGATCGCTGATCCCGAATCTGATTAGATTTCGGGCTGACCGTTGGGGGGTGGCCACCCCCCGACGGTCAGGCGGGCGGGATCGTGCAGCCCTAGGCTTGGCACCGTGGATGAGCTTGATCCGTCCGCCCTTCGCGCCTGTCCTGAACAGATGAAGGGGAGCAAGTCCCGCATGCAAGGCAAGGGTTCGCCAGAACGAAGCGCGGCAACGCAAGTCTACGCCGGAATTGACGTCTGTAAAGCTAGGCTTGACGTCTTTGTCCATCCGATTGGCCAAAAGCTCACTGTCGGCAATGATCCGGCCGGCCTCAAGCGATTGAAAAAATCGCTGGCCGCCTATCAAGTCGTGCTTGTCGTCATGGAGGCGACAGGCAAGTTTCACCGCGAGGCTCACCGCAATCTCAGCGCCGGGGGCTTTGCGGTCGCGGTCGTCAATCCGTTGCGTTCGCGTCTGTTTGCCGAGGCCATCGGCGCCCTGGCCAAGACCGATACCGTCGACGCGCGCATGCTCGCGATCCTGGGCGAGAGCCTCGGCCCCGGCATCACCCCGCCGCCGTCCGGCCTCGTCGAGATCCTGCAGGAACTCGTGCATGGCCGCGATGCCGCCGTCACCGCGCGGACCGCCATTCTCAACCGCCTCGGCACGAGCAAGGCCAAGCGGCTGATCCTGGAGCTCAAACGCCAGCTCAAGGCCGTCAAGATAGCGATCGCCAACCTCGATATCGAGATCAAGCGCCTGATCGCCGGCGATCCCGTCCTCGCCAGGCGTCTTGATGTTCTCACCTCGATTCCCGGTGTCGGACCTGTCGCCGCGATCGCACTGATCGTCGGATTGCACGAGATCGGCGCCTTGTCGGCCAAGCAAGCCGCCATGATCGCGGGCCTCGCGCCGGTCGCCCGCGACAGTGGTGAACACAATGGCCCGCGTCACATCAGAGGTGGACGCGCTGATGTGCGCAAAGCCTTGTACATGGCCGCCGTTTCCGCGGCCCGCTTCAACCCAGCGCTCAAACTGTTCTACAGCCGTCTCATCGCCGCCGGTAAAAAGCCAAAGGTCGCCCTCACCGCGGTCATGCGCAAGCTCGTCGTTCTCGCCAACACGCTCCTTCGAGAGGACCGGCCTTGGCAGCCAAATCATCCTTGACTTCCATCACAGATGCTCATCCTTGTAACTTGAGGGCGCCATTGGTGCTAGTGTAGCGCCAGCGGTGGCGGGCGGGAGACCGGCTCATCCGGGGGCGAAAAAGCCCGTTCCTCAGCTTGGTTCCCCGTCCGCCTCCTGAGCTTGCCGCAGGGCCATCGAACCCGAACAGTCGCTTGGGCCGTGTAGCGCGCCCGCTTGCGCAAGGAAGGGTGGAGATGGCCACCATCGTTGTAGGGATCGGCGTTTCGAAGGATAAGCTCGATATTGCGGTTCGCCCTGGCGGAGACCTGTTCGCTACGAGCCGGGATGCGCAAGGTCTCGATGCCGTCATCGGCCGCCTTGCGCCGCTCTCTCCGGTGGCTGTTGCTGTCGAAGCAACGGGCGGGTTTGAGACGGGGGTCGCGGCGAGCCTCGCGGCGGCGGGGCTTCCCGTCGTCGTGGTGAACCCGGCCCAGGTCCGCGCCTTCGCGCAGGCCTTGGGCAAGCGCGCCAAGACCGATCCGATCGATGCCTGCGTGATCGCCCATTTCGCCGCGGCGGCGAAGCCGGAGATTCGTCCGCTCCCGGACGAAGCGGCGCGGCTTTCTCTCCGATCTCACAGCAAGGCGCCGCCAGATCATAGGGATGATCGTCGCCGAGCGGCAGCGCCAACGGCGGCTCGTGGAGAAGCGTATGCAAAAGAGCATCGCGCGTCTCCTCAAGGCACTCGAAAAAGAACTCTCCGCGCTCGATGAGGACATCGACGCTGCGGTGCGCGGCTCGCCTTCCTGGCGCGAGAAGGAAGAGCTGCTCGCCTCGGTGCCGGGTGTCGGGCCGATGATCGCGCGAACGCTCATCGCCGAGCTGCCGGAGCTCGGCACGCTCGGCCGCAAAGAGATCGCGGCGCTCGGCCTCGCTTGCCCCTTGGACGCGGCAATCCGGCAGATGGAAAGGCAAGAGTTTTATTGGCGGAGGCAGAGATTGAGGCGGCGGCCTTGTTCATGGGCGCGCTCGTCGCGGCGCGTTACAATCCGGCGCTCAAGGCCTTCCGGCAACGGCTGATTGCCGCCGGCAAGCCGAAACTCGTCGCGATCATCGCGGTGGCGCGCAAGCTGTTGACCATCCTCAATGCCGTGTTGCGCGACAAAAGACCGTGGCGTCTCGTTGATGAGGAGCATGCTCATGCCAAACCCTAGATCTGATGGCAAACCAAGGTCTGCACCGGTTGGACGGGTCAAGGCCGCACGCCGCGAAAGCGGGAGCGCGAACGCGCTCGCCTGACGCGGCCGGCCAGTGGAGACAACACTTCCATCAGCAGATCACCCTTGACAAAAAAGACAGCCGCTGAGGAGCGCGCAAAGCGCGCGTCTCGAAGGATGCGCCGCGCGGTCCCCAGAGCGCCCTCGCCCTCGCCCTTCGAGACAGCCCTACGGGCTTCCCCAGGGTGAGGGCTTCGGTTCCGTGTGACTTTTGAAAGAGACTCTGAGCGTTAGGGTGTGCGGCGCGTCGTGGGCCGTGGTACGAGACTCGATGTTTTCGAAAATCCTGATCGCCAATCGCGGCGAGATCGCCTGCCGGATTATCCGGACAGCCCGGCGGCTTGGCATTGCGAGCGCCGCCGTCTATTCGGACGCCGATCGCGCGGCGATGCATGTCGCTCTCGCCGACGAGGCTTTCCGGATCGGTCCGGCGCCGGCCCGCGCGAGCTATCTCGACGGCGCCAAAATCATTGACGCGGCGCAAAAATCCGGCGCCCAGGCCATTCACCCAGGCTACGGGTTTTTGGCTGAAAACGCGGATTTCGCGGAAAGCTGCGCCACTGCGGGAGTGGTCTTCATCGGACCGCCTCCGGCGGCAATCCGCGCCATGGGAGACAAAGCGCAAGCCAAGACTCTCATGGAGAAAGCCGGCGTCCCTCTCGTGCCTGGCTATCATGGGAGCGAACAAGACCCGGCCCTCCTTTCGCGAAAAGCCTTGGCGCTCGGCTATCCCGTCTTGATCAAACCTTTGGCGGGCGGCGGCGGCAAGGGCATGAAAATTGCGGCATGCAAGGCCGAGTTCGCGGCCGCGCTCGCAAGCGCCAAACGCGAGGCGCTGTCTGCTTTCGGCGATGATCGCGTGCTCATCGAAAAATATTTTTCGCGCACGCGCCATGTCGAGATCCAGATTTTTGCCGACGCTCGGCAAAATGTTGTGCATCTCTTCGATCGCGATTGCTCGATCCAGCGCAGGCATCAAAAAATCATCGAGGAAGCACCCGCTCCCGGTCTTTCCGGTGCGCTGCGCCAAGCCATGCGGGAGGCGGCCCTCGCCGCCTCGCGCGCAACCGGCTACGTAGGCGCGGGCACGGTGGAGTTTTTGTTATCGCCCGATGATGGTGCCTTTTATTTTCTCGAAATGAATACGCGGCTTCAGGTCGAGCACGCGGTGACCGAAATGATCACCGGCGTCGATCTCGTCGAATGGCAAATTCATGTGGCCGCGGGCGGCGCATTGCCGCTGCGCCAGGAGGAAATACGATCGCTGGGACACGCAATCGAGGCGCGCCTCTACGCGGAGGACCCGGCGCGCGATTTTCTGCCGCAATCCGGCCGGATCGCGCACCTGGAATTTCCCGCTCAAGGAACACAGGTTCGAATCGACGCGGGCGTGCGCGCGGGAGATGCAATCCCGGCCGATTACGACCCGATGATCGCCAAGGTGATCGTCTGGGATAAAGCCCGTCGGCACACTCTTCTCGGGCTGCGCGCCGCGCTGGGCAAAACCCGCGTCGCCGGGGTTGCAACCAATCTCGACTTGTTACGCGCCATCGCCGCCCATCAAGCCTTCACCGAGGCTTCGACGGATACCGGATTTATCGGGCGCCATATTGACGATCTTTTGCCAAAGCTACAGCCTGCCGGAAATGATGTTTTTGCCATGGCGGTCATCGGGCTCCTTTGCGAGCGAAGGGCATCCGCGCGCGAAAAAGCCCGGGGGTCGAGCGATCCCTGGAGTCCATGGAACAACCAAAATGGCTGGCGGCTGAACGAGGAGGCGCGCGAAACGGTTTATCTGCGCGAGATCGTGCCAAAAGGGGGCGGCTATCGCACCGTCGAGATCCGCTATCCGCGCAACGGCTGGCGCCTCGACTTGCCGGGGGAAACGTTTTTTCACGCAAGCGGCACGCTCGCGTCGGATGGAACTCTCGCCGCCAATCTCGACGGTCACCGCGTTAAGGCGGTTTGGGTCCGCTCCGGCGAAGAGATCCTTGTGTTTGCAGGGGCTAAGGCCGCGCATCGCTTTGAACTGGCCGGGCCCGATGCCGGGATGGAGAGGCGAGATGTACCGGCGGGGCGGCTCACCTCGCCGATGCCCGGCCGCATCGCCGCATTGCTCGTCGCGCCAGGCGCGCGGGTCGCGGCAAATCAGCCGGTTCTCGTCCTTGAAGCCATGAAGATGGAGCATACGCTGCGCGCCCCCAAAGGCGGGATCCTCAAGGAATTCAAGTTCCAGCTCGGCGATCATGTCACTGAGGGCGTCGAACTCGCCACCTTCGAAACCGGACCGCCGCCAGACGCTGCCTAGAGCGCTTCCCGATCAGATGGAATCATCTGATCGAAAAGGAATTGCTCAAAATCAAAGAGTTGGAGCATGTTCTGATCGAAAAAGTTGGTCAACTTTTTCGGAACATGCTCTGAAATTTGGCCGGGGACTACCTAAATGAGGACCGGGTGGCTGGAAACTTGCCCCGGAGAGGTCTTTCTTCTTTTGATCAACACTATTTTGAGCGCGAACCTATTCGCGCTTTTCCAGGAAATGTTCTAAGCAGATGCCCGTTGGACCGGACGCCCTCCGGTCAAGCCTAGCCCGTTTTGCTCCCACGTGGAATTCGAAATAGCATGCGTAAAGTCGTTGGCGGCAAGCTCCATGGCATCCGCATCACGGAGGCAAATCTCGATTATCACGGCTCGATCACGCTCGATCCGGATCATTGCGAAGCCGCGGGAATCTTGCCGCTCGAATTCGTCGAGATCTGGAATAAGAATTCCGGAGCGCGTATCTCAACCTATGTTATTCTAGGCGAACGCGGTTCGCGATGCTGCATTGTCAATGGAGCGGCGGCGCGGACCTGTCAGCGCGGCGACGAACTCATCATCTGCAACTCGATCTATCTGCCGGACGAACGCATCGCCGGTCTCAGTCCCGCCGTTGTGACCTTGGACGAGGATAATAATGTCGTTGAAACTTTGCACTATTGCGTCAGCCGGGACGGCGCGGGGCGCTATCAGTTCGCGATTCTCGACGAAGCGGGAACGCGACTAACGATTCCGCTGCGCTCGGGCTCGGGCCAAGGCTGCAAATTTTAGTCCCGCGCGTTGCCCAAGGCGGAATCTTAAATTGCTAACGGTTTCAGAGGGATTTGATTGGGGTTTGAAGGAGAAACCCATGACAATCAGCTTTTTGGAACAAATGAAGGTAGGCCCCGCCGTTTCGGCAGCCCCCATAAGGGAGCCGGAAGGCCGGGAAGGCTTGCCCTTTCCGGCTCTGGCAAAATCATTGCCTGGCGTATAAACTCTAGAGGCTCCAAACAACACGCGTTACTCAAACGCGGGAGCCGTAACCTCTCATGCCCCCAGGACGCCGGCGGCACTTGCCGTCAGGCGCCGCGCAAAGGCTGGCGAATGCCCGCAGCCGAGGACCACGCATGAACAAGATTTTTCCCGATGCACACGCGGCCATGGCCGGCATTCTCAAGGACGGCATGACCCTTATGGCCGGGGGATTTGGGCTTTGCGGCATCCCGCAAATCCTGATCGCGGCGATTCGCGACCTCAAGGTCAAGGATTTGACCGTGATCTCGAACAACGCGGGCGTCGACGGCGCGGGCCTGGGGATCCTGCTCGAGACCCGCCAAATCAAAAAGATGATCTCGTCCTATGTCGGCGAGAACAAGCTTTTCGAGCGGCAATATCTTTCCGGCGAACTCGAACTCGAATTCAATCCGCAAGGCACCCTGGCGGAGCGAATCAGGGCAGGCGGCGCGGGCATCCCGGCGTTTTTCACAAAAACGGGTGTTGGAACCGTCATTGCCGATGGGAAGGAGCTGCGCGACTTCGACGGCGCGACCTATGTCATGGAGCGCGGACTCGTCGCCGATGTCTCGATCGTCCACGCCTATAAGGGCGACACCGAAGGCAATCTTGTCTATCGCAAGACGGCGCGCAACTTCAATCCGATGATGGCCACCGCCGGCAAGGTGACGGTCGCGCAGGTCGAGCATCTCGTCGCGGCGGGAGACATCGATCCCGACGCGATCCATACGCCGGGCATTTTTGTCCAGCGCATCGTGCATGCGCCAAACGCCGCCAAACTCATCGAACAGCGTACCACTCGCCCACGCAACGCCGCTTAAGGAGACACTCGCAGTGGCCTGGACCAGGGATCAGATGGCGGCGCGCGCGGCCAAGGAATTGCGCGATGGATTTTACGTCAATCTCGGAATTGGCATTCCAACGCTCGTGTCGAATTTCATCCCGCCCGGCATGAACGTGCAATTGCAGAGCGAGAACGGCATGCTCGGCATGGGACCGTTTCCCTTCGAGGGGGAGGAAGACGCCGACCTCATCAATGCCGGCAAGCAGACAATCACCGAACTCCAAACGACAAGCTATTTCTCCTCCGCCGATAGTTTCGGGATGATTCGCGGCGGGCATATCGATCTCGCGATCCTCGGCGCGATGGAAGTCACCGAACGCGGCGACCTCGCCAATTGGATGATCCCCGGCAAGATGGTGAAAGGCATGGGCGGGGCGATGGATCTTGTCGCCGGCGTCAAGCGTGTCGTGGTGGTCATGGAACACACCGCGAAGGGACAACCAAAACTCCTGCATCATTGCACTTTGCCGCTGACCGGAACGGCGGTCATCGACCTCGTGATCACCGACCTCGCGGTTTTTATAATCGACACGGCGGGAGGCACGGGCATGACCCTCATCGAACTCGCCGATGGCGTTACGCTCGACGAGATCAAGGCAAAGACCGAAGCGAGTTTTAAGGTGGCGCCAGACCTCAAGACCAAGGCGGCTTGAAACCTTGCGCGATTCCGATTGAAGCGATCATGGCTAAGAGAACTCACGGTTCAAAATCCAGTCAGGCCGAGTGGCTGGCCAACCGATATCGAACGTGAATGGAATACGCTCAAGGCGCATCATTTCGCCCGCAGGACCTTCAAAAACGTAGACGACCTCAAAACCGCGATCGACGAAGAGATTAAAACCATGAACCAAAATCGCAAACCCCGTTCTTTGGCCAAACAGCGAATCTCTGCTTAGATCGGAATCCCGTTCTGCGCCGCGAGCTGGCGAAGGTCCACGAGCGGCCGCGCGCCGATATGTTGGATGATCTCGGCCGCGGCAAGGGCGCCCAGCCTCGCGCAGGTTTCGAGATTTTCTGCTTTTGATGAGCCCGGCGAGAAATCCGGCCGCGAAGAGATCGCCGGCTCCCGTCGTGTCGACAACCCGGTCGACTGGGAACGCGGGCACGGCGACAACCTCGTCGCGCGTAACGACGACAGATCCCCACTCGGAGCGGGTGACGACACCGAGGATATTTTCGGTGCGCAGGTGGGCGGCGGCGGTATCGAAATCGCCGGTTTGATAAAGCGAATGCACCTCGCTCTCATTAGCGAAAACGATTTGTACCGAGCCGGAACGAATGAGCCCAAGAAACTCTTCGCGGTAACGATCGACGCAAAAGGAATTGGACAGGGTTAGAGCAACTCTCCGCCCGGCTCCCCGCGCGATTTTTGCTGCCTTGACGAAAGCGGCTTTCGCGGCCGGAGGATCCCAGAGGTAGCCTTCGAGATAAACGATTGCCGACTGCTTGACGACGTCTTCATCAACATCCGCTTCGGTCAGGTTCTGGCAGGCGCCCAAAAAGGTGTTCATGGTGCGCTGGCCATCCGGCGTCACGAGCACGAGGCAGCGGGCGCTGGCTGGCCCGTCCTTTGCGAAAGCGGTCGAAAAATCGACTTTGGCCGCACGGATATCGTGCGCGAAAGCCGTGCCGGTTTCGTCGGCCTTAACCTTGCCTATGAAGGCGGTGGCGCATCCAAGGCTGGCCGCGCCAATGATGGTGCTGGCCGCCGACCCTCCCGACACGAAGGTTGCCGGACCCATGGCGTTGTAGAGGGCTTCGGCGCGCGCCTCGTCGATCAACGTCATCGCGCCTTTGCGCAGTCCCTGGGCGGCAAGGAAATCATCGTCGGTCAGGCTGATGACATCGACGATGGCATTGCCAAGGCCTAGCACGTCGAACCGGCAAGATGGCATGAACAACCCCTAGGTGGCGGTCCAAAACGGAGGAAAACGCAGCCGCCTGGCGCCCCTTTTTTCACCCCTTTGTCAAAACATGATGGGACGAAAGGGGAAACCGGCTTCGTGGCTTGTGTCATAGGGACATGGAATTTTTTGAGAATGATCCCGTTTTAACGCGCGATTTGATGGATTAGCGGCTTGACGAGGCCAAGTCAAAGCAAGCGTGAGGAGGCCACCGCAAAGTTAGGGGTGAGATGTGTTTCGGGTCGTTATTGACCTGGCAATGAGATGAAGTGGCGGGTTTTACGGGAGCTGACGGAAGCAACCGGGAGCGTGCGGACGCACGAAATGGCCGCCGGCAGCCGGCTAAGAGGACGGGACTTCGCCCGCGACGGCCGGGGTAACTTTGGCCGGAGGCATATCCCTTTGCTTTGCGGCTCCCGTCGCGGCATCAAGGACTGGCGCACGCCCCAACTGACGGCATTGTTCGGGGCCGTGCAAGTCGAGGCCCTTCGTTTCAATCCCTGCCGCTGTGGCTCGACTTTGTCGAGCCACCCTCTCCCGCAAGGGGGGAGGAGATTAAAGCGCCGCTTTGGCGCCAGCCAATTTGGCGCATAATGGATGCACGCCGTATGATTTGCTTTGGCGGGGGCAATTCCTATTTGAACCTTAAGAGGAGGCGCAATTCCTTGACCGATGCTCTTTCGTTTGCCGCCCGCGAGGCGCCCGCGCCCCAGGGAATCGCCGCCCGCGCACGGCCTCGCCGCTATCTCGACGGGCTCAACGCCGAGCAGCGGGAAGCGATCGAGGCGATCGACGGCCCGCTTCTCGTGCTCGCCGGCGCGGGCACCGGGAAGACCCGCGTTCTGACCACCAAAATCGCGCATATTCTTGGCGAAGGCCGCGCCCGCGCGCATGAAATCCTCGCCGTGACCTTCACCAACAAGGCGGCGCGGGAAATGAAGGAGCGGGTCGGAACGCTTGCCGGGCCGGTCGCCGAAGGTATGCCGTGGCTTGGCACCTTTCATGCGATTTCGACCAAGATTTTGCGCCACCACGCCGAGCTTGTGGGTCTGAAATCGGGCTTCACCATTCTCGATGCGGACGATCAGATCCGCTTGTTGAAACAGGTTCTGCAAGCCGAAAATATCGACGACAAGCGCTGGCCCGCGCGTGCGCTCGCGCATCAGATCGACGCCTGGAAAAATCGCGGCCTCGATTTTTCGCGCGTGCCGGCGGGTGAGGCGGCGGCCTTCGCCAATGGCAAGGGCGCGGCTCTATATAGGCACTATCAGGAAAGGCTGAAGATTCTCAACGCCGCCGATTTTGGCGACCTTTTGCTGGAATCCGTGCGGCTTTTCCGCGAAAATCCCGAGGTCCTGAAGCTATATCAGGACCGCTTCCGCTATATGCTCGTCGATGAATATCAAGACACCAACACGGCCCAGTATTTGTGGTTGAGACTGCTCGCGCAGGGGCGCCAAAATCTCTGTTGCGTCGGCGACGACGATCAGTCGATCTATGGCTGGCGCGGCGCCGAGGTCGATAACATCCTGCGCTTCGAGACCGATTTTCCGGGCGCGAAAATCGTCCGGCTGGAACGTAATTATCGCTCGACCGGGCATATCCTCGGCGTCGCGGCGGGCTTGATCTCGCATAACGAGGGACGGCTCGGAAAAACCCTCTTCACCGATGGCGAAGTTGGCGAGAAACCCACCGTCACCGGGGTCTGGGATTCGGAGGAAGAAGCTCGCGTGATTGGCGAAGAGATCGAGCAAGTTCAGCGCAACGGCGATGCCCTCGACGAGATTGCCGTTCTTGTCCGCGCGTCGTTCCAGATGCGCGAATTCGAGGAGCGGTTTATCACCCTTGGCCTGCCTTACCGGGTAATCGGCGGGCCAAGATTTTACGAGCGCACCGAGGTCCGCGATGCGCTCGCCTATCTACGCTGCACCGCGCAGCCCGCCGACGATCTTGCCTTCGAGCGCATCTTCAACCTGCCCAAACGCGGCCTCGGCGACGCGCACGCTGCAGCTCCTCCTTGATCATGCGCGGCGCGCGCGCGTCCCCTTGATGCAGGCCGCGCAAACAATCGTCGAGACCGAGGAGCTCATGCCCAGGCAGCGCCAGACGCTCCGCGGCCTTCTCGCCGATTTTTCCCGCTGGTCGGGTTTGATCGAGACAAAGCCGCAAGGCGAACTCGCCGAGATCGTTTTGGAAGAATCCGGCTATACCGACATGTGGCGCAAGGAGAAGACCGCCGATGTCGAGGGCCGTCTCGAAAATCTCAAGGAACTCGTCCGTTCGATGGAGGAGTTTCCCGATCTTGGCGCCTTCCTCGAGCACATTTCGCTGGTGATGGACGCCGCGAACACCGGGCCCGGCGGCCGCGTCTCGATCATGACCTTGCACGCGGCGAAAGGGCTTGAGTTCGAGACCGTGTTTTTGCCCGGATGGGAAGAGGGGCTGTTCCCGCATCAACGTTCGCTCGACGATTTGGGCCGCGCGGGGCTCGAGGAAGAGCGCCGCCTTGCCTATGTCGGCCTCACCCGAGCCAAGCGCCGGGCGAAAATATATTTCGCGACCAACCGGCGTATTCATGGGCTTTGGCAGACGACGATTCCTTCGCGTTTCCTGGACGAACTGCCGGAAACTCACGTCGAGGTCGTCGCGGCGGCGTCGGGTTCGGCCTATGGCGGTTATGGGCAATCGCGTTTTTCCAATATGGACACCTTTGGGTCGTCCTATGCGACGCCTGGCTGGCAGCGCGCAAAGCGGCGCGGGGGCGAGCCAACGCAGGGCGCGCGGGAGAGTTTTCAAGAAAGCAAGGCGCGCCGCGGTCCGGGGCAGATCGAGGGGGACCTGATCGCGCGTTCGAGCGCGGGTTCGGCCTTCGCGAAGGGCGCGCGGGTGTTTCACCCGAAATTCGGCACCGGCACGGTCGCCACCGTGGACGGCAACAAGCTCACCGTCGATTTCGACAAGGCTGGGCGCAAAATGGTGGTGGAGAGTTTTGTCCAGGCGGGGTGACATGGGGAACAAATTGCCTGGTTCCGTTTGCCTGGTTGCGTCCTTGGCGCAAATGAGCGGTTTCCACGGCCCCGGTCGATGTATCCAACCGGCGCCGGTCAAGCAGGCCGACCGGATCACGACGGAAGCTTGACAAAGGACGAAAATCTCGACCTTGTCGAAAAGCTCTTCAACGCCGCCGATACCGGCAAGGATGGGACCCTTACCGCGAAGGACCTCAACTCAAAGGCGGGGCGCGCGCTCTTGCGCTTGATCCAACCGTTACCCGCGAGAAATTTTTACGCGATTCCCATGAAACAGTTCGCCGTGGCAACGATCCGTCGTCTCCTGCGTTAACTCCTGACGCTTTTGAATCTTCTCGAACGGTAAGGTCAATGCCCTCAAAACTCGATCAATTAAAAGCCATGACGACCGTTGTCGCCGACACCGGCGATATGGATGCCATCCGCCGCTTCGGGGCTGTCGACGCGACAACGAATCCGACATTAATCCTGAAAGCGGCGCACCTGCCTAATCATGCGCATCTCTTGGAGGAAACTGTTCGTTGGGGACGGGAGCACAATCGTTTGACAAGCGAGATCACCGACCGGCTCGCCTTGAAATTCGGGCTGGAATTGGCCAAGATCGTGCCTGGCCGCGTGTCGACGGAAGTCGATGCGGATCTATCTTTCGACATCGAGGGAACGGCGGCCAAGGCCCGCGCGATCATCGCCGCATATGAAAAGCTGGGGTTAAGCCGCGAGCGCGTCCTGATCAAAATCGCCGCGACCTGGGAGGGCATCCGCGCGGCGGAGATACTTCAAAGCGAGGGTATCGACTGCAACATGACTTTGGCTTTCTCGCTGACCCAGGCCGCCGCTTGCGCGGATGCGGGCGTGTTTCTCATCTCGCCGTTCGTTCGGGCGTATCCTCGATTGGTACAGCAAGGCCGAGGGCAAGAGCTACACGGCGGAAACCGATCCCGGGGTACTCTCCGTGCGGCAAATCTACAATTATTACAAGGCCCACGGGATCGAGACCGTCGTCATGGGCGCGTCGTTCCGCAACCAAGGCGAAATCGAGGCTCTGGCCGGTTGCGACCGGCTGACCATTTCGCCACAATTGCTCGAAGAACTCTCGCGCGACATGGGCGATCTGCCGCGCCGGCTGGATCCTTCAGAGGCCGCGACTTACGCCTCAGCCAAGCTCTCACTCGACGAAAAGTCCTTTCGTTTCATGTTTAACGAGGATGCCATGGCGACCGAGAAGCTCGCCGAAGGGATCAGGGTTTTTGCCCGCGATTTGCGCGCGCTGCGAGAGCAGGTGTCGAAGCGGTTGCAGGAAGCCGCTTAGGCGAGGCCGCTCTGCCAATCGCCTCGGCCCAGCGGACGCTGCCTTGGGGCATGAGCCGCGAAGCCCGGAACAACGGTCATTTCCTCACGCCCGGCGACATCACTCTTCCTTGGCCTTTTGCGTGAAAACCTGCCGGCCGCGGTACATGCCGGTCTTAAGATCGACATGATGGGGGCGCCGCAGCTCGCCGGAATCCTTGTCTTCCACATAGGCAGGCGCCTTGAGCGCATCCGCGGACCGTCGGAATCCGCGCTTCATCGGGGAGGTTTTGCGTTTCGGAACGGCCATGTCGCTGTCTCAATATCGGTTCGCGCAGGTGGAACCGCATCGCGCGCTTGCGGATCATCTCGAAGAGGATGACCCATCGGCTCCCCTGTCGTCATGGCCGGGCTTGACCCGGCCATCCAAACACCAAAGGCGAGTGCCTGGATGCCCGGCTCAAGGCCGGGCATGACGTCAGAGTCAATCACAGCGGGACTTGGTATTACGTGCCTCTTACAAAGAAATCCTATGCTTGACCATCCTAAAATAGAGGCAGCGGCCGCGATGCGGAACCTATTGTCAGACGGATCGTTGCGCACTTTATTCAACGCATTCGACGAGCGGACCGGCCGCCCGCGCCCGCGACCCATAACCCGCGTGGCTAGCCCGGCATGACGCGGAGACGGCCGTGCGGCATTGCGATGTCCGGGACTGGGCAGAGCGGTTGCGAGCAACGCGGCCTCCCTGGCGTCGAGCCTATCCGCGCCCTTGTGGAAATAATGCCGTGCCGCCGCCTCGGCGCCAAAAACTCCTTTCCCCCACTCGGCCAGGTTGAGGTAGACCTCCAAAATGCGCCGTTTCGGCCATTCAAGATCGATCAACAGCGCCAAGGGAATTTCGATTGCCTTGCGGATGTAGGATCGCGACGGCCAAAGAAACAAGTTCTTCGCGGTCTGCATGGGGATCGTCGAAGCGCCCCGCGAGGGGCCGTTCGCGCCCGGCCGGCCGAGAACCTCGCGCAACGCACCCCAATCCGACGCCGTTATGCTCGCAAAAGCGCGCGTCCTCCGAGACGATGACAGCGGCGCGGAGAAAGCCCGAAATGCGTTCGAGCGGAACATAGTGACGCTCGACCGTCTCGCCTTCGAGCCAACGCGCAATCATCAGCGTCGAAATAGGCGGCAGGAACCGGAAGACGAGAATCAACGCGGCGAAACCGAGCGCCAGCGTCAAGCCGGCAACGAGGACTATGCGCGCGATCGTGCCGGACACGGTCCGCCGAAATCTGGATACCATCGCCGAGCTTGACCGGTCGCGCCCAATCAGGCAAGCAAAGCCTCGGCTTTATTGGCCAAAGGACGGCGAGACAATGACCGGTGGCGCGCGGGCCCGCGAATTCGAGGCTAGACTGGCGGCAATCGCCGCCGCCACGGAGCGGATGCTCGATTCCCTGCTGAGCCCTGGCATCCTGCCGGGCGAGACGGTCCGGCCGGCGCGATTTCTCGAAGCCATGCGCTACGCCTGTCTTGGCGGCGGCAAGAGGTTTCGGCCTTTTCTCACGATCGAGACCGCGCGCCTGCTCGGCGCCGAAGGCGAGGGTGTCCTCCGCGCGGCGGCGGCGGTCGAAATGATCCATTGCTACTCGCTCGTCCACGATGATCTTCCGGCCCTTGACAACGACGATCTGCGCCGCGGGCGGCCGGCCACGCACAAGGCTTTCGACGAAGCGACCGCGATCCTTGCTGGCGATGGCCTTCTCACCTATGCGTTCGATGTGATGGCGGACCCCGCGACCCACAAGGACCCACGGGTTCGCGCGGAACTCGTTCTCGCACTGGCGCGCGCGGCCGGTTTGGGAAACATGATCGGCGGGCAGGTGCTCGATCTCGAAGCCGAACAGGCGCTGGAACGGCACATGCCCGAAGCGGTGATAAAACTTCAAGCGATGAAAACTGGCGCGCTGTTGCATTATGCGGTCGAAGCAGGCGCGATTCTTGGGCGCGCCGAGGCCCCTGCAAGGGCCGCGCTCTCTCGCTATGGCCGTGCGCTTGGCGCGGCGTTTCAGGTGGCCGATGATATTCTCGATGTCGAAGCCGACGCGTTGGCGCTCGGCAAGCGCGCGGGCAAGGACGCCGGCCGCAACAAAGCAACGCTCGTGGCCGCGCTCGGCATTGATGCGGCGCGGGAACGGCGCGACAGCCTCGTGGCGGCGGCGATCGCCGCGCTCGATTTATTTCCGCAAGGCGCGAAAGCGACGGTCTTGAAAGAGGCGGCCCGTTTCGTCGCCGCGCGGAACCATTGATGCCGCGCCGCGGCCTAATTTCGCCAGAACGGCGGCGAATCTTCCGGTTTTGGCTTCCCCTTCGCGTCGTGCGAGGCCATCCGCGTCTCTTCGCGGGCATCGCGGTCAGCTTCCTCGCGGGCATCCTTTTGCCCGATTTCATTTCACCTGGCGACAAGACTTTTGATCGCCTGGAACGCGGGAACCTGGCTTTATTTCATTGCCTCTGGGATCATGATCGCCCGGGCGACTCCGCAATCGACCCGGCGGCAGGCCAAGGATGAGCGACGAGGGAAGATTTTTTATTCTCGTGCTCACTCAGCCTTGCCGCGCTTGCGACAATCGCCGCAATCGTCGCGGAGCTCGCCGCCGTCAAGGATTTTTCGGGGACGATCAAGGGCCTGCATATTGGGCTCGCGGCGGCGACGATCGTCAGCGCCTGGTTCTTCATCCATCTGACCTACGCCCTCCATTACGCGCATGAATATTTCGATGAATATCTTCGCCAAACCTGGCAAACCGGCGGCCGAGCGTGGCGGCCTGGCTTTTCCTGGAACCGAGCAGCCCGACTATTATGATTTTCTATATTTTTCGTACGTGATCGGCGTCGCGTGTCAGACCGCCGATGTCAAGATTTCTTCGCCGGCGATGCGGCGAGTGGCGCTCGTTCATTGCGTCCTGGCGTTTTTTTTCAACAGCGCAGTGCTGGCGCTCACCATCAACATCGCCGCCGGACTGATTCAATCGGGGACTGATTAAGTCTTGCGGGCCGGCATGTTCGCGATCTCCACGCGCTCGCGTAAGCCAGGCGGGACGAAGCCAAACACGCGGCCGTAAAAATCGAGTTCCAATTCAAGCGCGCGGCGCAGGGTCTCGGCCTTGCGAAACCCATGTCCCTCGCCCGCGAAGGAATAATAGGCGACAGGCAAGCCCCGCGCGGCCATCGCCTCGACCATGGTTTGTGCTTGATTGGGCGGAACCGTCTTGTCGTCCTCGCCTTGAAAAAAGATCACTGGACAGGCGAGCCGTCGACATGGTGGACCGGCGACCGCTCGTCATAGAGCGCTCGTGCGTGTGGCAAGGGTCCGATCAGCTGGTCGAGATAGCGGGACTCGAATTTGTGGGTGTCCTTGGCGAGCAGCATGAGATCGCCGACGCCGTAAAAGCTTGCCCCCGCCTTGAACAAGTTCAAAGACGTCAGCGCGGCAAGGGTGGTGAAGCCCCCTGCACTGCCGCCGCGAATGATGAGGCGGGCGGCATCGGCGAGCCCGCGCTCGACAAGATGGTTCGCGGCGGCGGCGCAATCTTCGACATCGATGACTCCCCACTGCCCAAGGAGCCTCTCGCGAAAGGCGCGGCCATAGCCGGTCGAGCCGCCGTAATTGACATCGACGACGCCAAAGCCGCGACTCGTCCACCATTGGATGTTCAATGAAAAACTGTTGGTTGTCATACTAGTCGGCCCGCCGTGCGACAAGACGACGAGCGGGGGCAACTTTCCGGAGGGGCCTTTGTAATCGCGGTTCTTGGGCGGATACCAGAAGCCATGTCCGGTGCCGCCATGGGTCGCGAAATCGACCGGTTCGCCGCGTGAAATGGTTGCTTTCGGAAGCACGGCGGGGGCCGCGGCGCGAATGATGAGGGGCGAGCCGTCGTCCACTTTTGGCCTTATGGTGACCGAGGGCGGCGCTGCCGGAGGTGTCGCGATATAAGCCAAGCCATCGTCAAGCGGGCGCGGACAGGCCTGCACTTGGCCGATGCCAAGCGGTGCGATCTTGCCGTCCGCAATCAACACGGCGGTCCTAATCCCGTTGCGGACGATCGCGGCGACGATCCGCCCATCGGTGAGAAAATCGAAGTAGCGCTGGCGGAAAACCCATTGCGGACCGCCGATCTCGGCTTCGACCGGCGCCAAGGCTTCTACCGCGGCCCCGCGCAAGGCGTAAAGGTTCCACCAGCCGGTCCGGTCGGAGCAAAAATAGAGCGTACCATTGGCCGACCACTCCGGCTGCACGATTGCTTCCGGCGTTTCGCCCGCCATGAGCCGCGCGGCTTCGACCGCGCCGTCTTTCGTCATATCGGACACGAAAAGCCGCGTCCCGTCCCAAGGCATGCCGGGGTGATCCCAGGCGATCCAGGCCAGTCTTTCGCCACCGGGGGCAAGTCGCGGCGAGCTCAGGAAATCCGGACCCTCGACCAAGATCGCCTCAGTCCCGTCCAGGGTCGAGTGGCAAGGCAACAATGGCGGCCTTTGGATCGGAGGGCGGGCGCGAGCGATGATCTTCCCGCACGGCGAGCACGCGGCGGCGCGGAAGGTCGAATTCAAAATCGGCGTAGCGGCAGCCTTCCGGCGTTTCGATCCGGCGCGGCGGGCTACCCGACTCGATGAGCCAGACACTCCCATCGGCACGCTCGCTGAAAACAACGACACGTGTCGCAACCCCGTAGGCGCCGCCGCCATATTCATGCACGCGGCTGCCGACATTTATGGGCGGCGGAGTAACATCTTCGACCTCGCCATCCGCCCGGCGGCGGCACAAAACGGTGCGGCCATTCTCGCTTGGCCGGGCTTCAAGCCAATAAAGGTCGTGGCCATCGACGCAGAGGCCGCTAAGACCAACCGCCGCCTCGGTCATGAGTTCGACGCTCACCGGCGAGACCCAGGCGCCATAAGGGGCAATGATCCTGGTCATCGGCGAACCGGGCTGCGCGAGCCGGTGAGTCGAGTGGCTTGAGGAGGGAGGAGGCGACGCTGTTTCAAGCAAGCCGGAACTCATGGCGATTGGGTGAAGAGGCGCCTCGTAATGACGCGCCCGCGAGCATCCGCGCAACTATGTTCGCGACGGATCGCCGAGACCTCTCTTAAATCCATCCCGCCAGCTCGGCCATATCAAATTCACGCCGAAGGCGCGCTTGGCCTTGGCGTTCGAGGCGCCCCGCACGTTGGTCATGAACACGACCGCGTCGCCTATGGCGAAACGGGCGATCCAGGCCGGCACCTTCAGGGGCGGTTTGGCGCCGAGCGCCTCCGCAAGGGCGGGCAGCCATTGCGCCACGGGGGCAGGATCGTCGTCCACGATATTATAGACCCCGGGCGCACCGCGCTCGATCGCGGCACGCGTGAAGCGGGCGGCATCGTCGACGTGAGTGAACGACCAAACGCCGCCACCGCCGCCAATGATCGGGATGCGCCGCCTGCGAACTTCGTTCACCATCCAGCCTTGTTCGCTTATGGCGGTTCCAGGCCCATAGAGAGACCCATAGCGCAAGACCAGCCTCTCCATGCTGGTCTCGCCAGTGACCGCGGATTTTAGATATCGGATCGCTTCGAGCGTGCGGCGATAGGACGGCGGCGGGTTTGGATCGAGGGAGTCCTCCTCTGTCTTTATCGGTCCTCCCGCTCGCGCATAAGGCCAACCGGCAAAGCTTTGCGCGATAAACCGGCGTGCCCCAGCTTCGCGCGCGGCGGCCAGCAAATAATCCGTGCCCTCTTTTCGCAACCGGTTGGTCTCGGCGAATCCTCGATCGAAATTACGCAGATCGACCTTCTTGATGGACGTGAGCTCATGCACGATGATTTCCGGCTTCTGTTGCCGCACCGCGTTCATCACGGGGGATGGATCAAGTGCGTCGGCGACAACCGGCGTAGCGCCAATTCTCCGCAAAAGGTCAGCTTTGGCAGGAGAACGCGTCAGTCCGGCGACCTCGTGCCCCGCCGCCGTCAACAATGGGACAAGGCGGCGGCCGAGGGCTCCGGTCGCTCCCGCGACAAAAATTTTCATCGCACCGAACAGCCTAGAAAACACCAAAAAACAGAACGGCAGTGGCCGCGGATGGTTCCCCGGGACCGCCGCGTTCCCCAGGCAGGCTTTGCGGTGCGCTTCCTAATCCGCAATGAATTTGCCACCCCCCTTAGCGATGATGCTACACGGGCCGGTCAGGCCTCCGCAATTTTTGCGGCGACGACTACCATAGGAGATTCTTACCCACCATGGTCAAGGTTCATACCGGAACAAGCCTGCTTGGCCATAGCGTGGCCGCACCGCGCACGCCGGACGAGGCGACGCTCGACCGGGTGGAAAATCCGCACCAGGGCGAAAACTATATCGCCCGCTTCACCGCGCCGGAATTCACTGCCCTCTGTCCGGTCACCGGCCAGCCGGATTTCGCGTTGCTCGTGATCGACTATCTTCCAGGCAGCTGGCTTGTCGAATCGAAATCGCTAAAACTCTATCTGACGTCGTTTCGCAATCATGGCGCTTTCCACGAGGACTGCACCTTGCGGATCGGCAAGGATCTCGCCCTTTGCCTGGAGCCGCGCTGGCTGCGGATCGGCGGCTATTGGTATCCGCGCGGCGGCATCCCGATCGACGTGTTTTGGGCAACAGGCGAGCTGCCCGCCGGCACCTGGGTGCCCGATCAAGGGGTGGCCCCCTATCGCGGAAGGGGATAGGGCGAAGCAATCACACCAGCCGCGATTGCTCGACCGCGGCGGCGATAAAACTCGCGAACAGCGGGTGAGGCGCGAAAGGCCGCGATTTGAGTTCAGGATGAAACTGCACGCCGATGAACCAGGGATGATCGGAAAATTCGATCGTCTCCGGCAACAGGCCGTCCGGCGACATGCCGGCGAAGACGAGGCCTTTTTCGGCGAGCCGTTCGCGGTAGGCGGTGTTGACCTCGAAACGATGTCGGTGGCGCTCGGATATGCTGGTCGAGCCGTAAATGGCGGCGATCCTTGACCCCGGCATCAATTCCGCGCGGTAGGCGCCAAGCCGCATCGTTCCGCCAAGATCCGTCTCGGCGGCGCGGATTTCCAACGCGTTGCCGCGCAGCCACTCGGTCATTAGCCCGACGACAGGCTCCTTCGCTGGACCGAATTCACTCGAATTGGCGTCCGGTACGCCGGTCAAGGATCGCACCGCCTCGATGACCGCCATCTGCATCCCGAAACAGATCCCAAAGTAGGGAAGTTTGCGTTCGCGGGCGAATCGCGCGGCAAGAATTTTGCCTTCCGCGCCGCGCTGGCCGAAGCCGCCCGGAACAAGAATGCCATGCACATGTTCGAGGTAAGGCGCCGGATCGCTGGTTTCGAATATTTCCGATTCGATCCAATCGAGGTGGACCTTGACCCGGTTGGCCATGCCGCCATGGCTCAACGCTTCGGTCAAGGATTTATAGGCGTCCTTAAGCCCGGTGTATTTGCCGACGATCGCGATCGTGACTTCCCCTTCCGGATTGGAGACCCGTTCCATGACCGCGTTCCAGCGACTCATGTCGGGCTTCGGCGCGGGTTCGATCCCGAAAGCCGCCAAGACTTCCTGGTCCAGCCCAGCCGCATGATAGGCATGCGGCACCTCGTAGATCGAGGCGACCTCGCGGGCTTCGATCACCGCGCTTTCGCGCACGTTGCAAAAGAGCCCGATCTTGCGCCGCTCCTCGCGCGGAATCTCGCGATCGGTGCGGCAGAGAAGAATGTGCGGCTGGATGCCGATCGAGCGCAGTTCCTTGACCGAATGTTGGGTCGGCTTGGTTTTCAATTCGCCCGCGCTTGGGATGAACGGCAGCAGCGTGAGGTGGATGTAGATCGCGTGCCCGCGCGGCATTTCATTGCCGAGCTGGCGGATCGCCTCAAAGAACGGCAGGCCTTCGATATCGCCGACGGTGCCGCCGATCTCGACGAGGACGAAATCGACGCCCTCGTTTCCACTGAGCACGAAAGCCTTGATCGCATTGGTGACGTGCGGAATGACCTGGACGGTCGCGCCAAGGTAATCGCCGCGGCGTTCCTTGGCGATGATCTCCTGATAGACCCGGCCAGTCGTGATATTGTCTTCCCGCATCGCGGGTCGGCCGGTGAAGCGCTCGTAATGACCAAGATCGAGATCGGTTTCCGCGCCGTCCTCGGTAACGAAGACTTCGCCGTGCTGGTAGGGACTCATCGTCCCCGGATCGACGTTCAGATAAGGGTCGAGCTTGCGCAGCCGGACGCTATAACCGCGCGCCTGGAGAAGCGCGCCGAGCGCCGCCGCCGCGAGTCCCTTGCCAAGCGATGACACCACGCCGCCGGTGATGAAGATAAACCGCGCCATGGGCCTTGGGATTTATCCTGTTTCCGCCCGCTTGGGGAGGCAAATTATGCGCCGCTGCCTTTTTTGCACATAAATGCGAAGGTTATTTCGACCACGGGGGGGCCGAGGCCGGCGGCGGCGTCTTGAACGGGCCGGGCGCGGCCTGAGGCGGTGCCGGTTGCACCATGATGGAAGGGGGCGGAGCCGGAGGTGCGGTAGGCCCGGTTTGAACTGGCGCCGGCGGAACCAGGGGCGTCGCGGGCTGTTTTACGGGAGGCAAATTCAGACCTTGCGGCGCCGCGGGCGCGGCCGGTTGAGGCTGGCCCGGCAAGGCCGGCAAAGTCACACCCGGCGGAAGCGCCGGCGGCTTGTCCGCCCGGTCTTCCATCTGTCTCAATCGGTCGAGCAAACTTCCTTTGCCCTCGCTCTCTTTTGCCGCGCCCTCGCTCTCCGGTTCGATCGGGGTGAGGCTTTGAAAGGTCACTTCCGGGGCTTGATTGAAGCGGGCGAGAATCGTCAAGCCCATGCTGGTCGCGAAAAACAGCGCCGCCAAAATGGCTGTCGCGCGGGTCAGCGCGCTTGCCTGGCCGCGTCCGGTCATGAAGCCGCCGCCGCCACCCACGCCAAGGGCTCCGCCCTCGGAGCGCTGCAAGAGCACGGTCACGACGAGGACGACGACGATCATGAGATGAACAACGATCAGGACCGACTGCATGAAAAATACTCTCTTTCTACATTCTTGGGGGCTTGCCGCAACGAAAACTAGCAAGGCGGAGGACTGAACGCGAGTTTGAATTTGAGCTCCTTTTAAAGGCCTTCCTAGCCGCGTGGCTAGATGGACTGCGTCGGCTGTCCTCCGAAGTTCAATTCAAAAATTCATATGGGATCATGTGGAGAACGGAAATTTGCCTATGCCGAATCATCCGCGAATCGGCAATAATGGAGGAATAACGACGTAAGGAACCCATCATGTCTAGAACACGTATTCTTCTCATGGAAGCAGGCGTTGTCCTTAAAGAAGTTACACTTGAAAGTGGTCTAACCATATTGGCGAAGGCCTATTCTGTCTCAACAAGAAGAACACCTGAAGTCTGGCCGGCAGAAAATTTAGAACAAGCCTTAAAGCATTACAATGAGGAACTTGAAAGGTGCACGAGCCTGGCAGGTGCAGAGCCGACCGCTCACCGATAAACACCCGCGATCGCCATGAATTCGGTAGAGCTCAGGCTGGCCCCGCCGACAAGCGCGCCATCGACGTCTGCGACCGATAGCAGTTCCGCGGCGTTGGCCGGCTTGACCGAGCCGCCATAAAGTATGCGCATGCTGGCCTCCTGCCCTAGATGCTGGTTCACCCGGTTACGGATGAAGCCATGCATTTCGGTGATGTCGCCCGGCGTGGGCGTCAGACCCGTGCCGATCGCCCAGACCGGCTCGTAGGCAATGATAATTTGTCCCGGCGGCGAATTTTCCGGAATCGAACCCGCCAATTGCGCGCCGATGACATGCAAAGCGTCGCCTGCTTCCCGCGCTGCTCTCGTTTCGCCGACGCAAATGATCGGCGCTAGCCCCGCGCGGAGCGCCGCCTTGGCCTTGGCGCGAATGATCTTATCGGTTTCATTGTGGCCGGCGCGGCGCTCCGAGTGGCCAAGGATGACGTAGCTCGCCCCGGCATCCTTGAGCATTTCGGCGGAAATATCGCCGGTGAAGGCACCGCTTGCCTCGGCATGGCAATCCTGGCCGCCAACCCCTACTTGGGTGCCTTCGCAAATCCGCGCCGCGGCCATGAGCAAGGTCGCCGGGGGACAAACGACAACCTCCGCCTTTCCCGCGCCGCCCGCGGCCACGGCCTCGCAAATCGACGCCGCTTCGACGAGGCTTTCGCGCACACCGTTCATTTTCCAATTGCCCGCGACGAGTGGGCGCGATCCGTGGGTCATGCGGAAAGTTTCCGGTTTTTTCGCGGAAAGCCGCGTTGCATGCGTGGCTTCATCTTTTTATAGTCCCCCGTCAATTTGTAAAAGCCCGTGCCTGCCGGAAACCCGTAAAGAGACCCCTTCACATGCTCCTATCAATGCGTGCCTCGGCACAAGGCTGGATCGGCCGCGTCGTCATGGCAATCCTGATGGGCTTGATAATCCTCAGTTTCGCGGTCTGGGGCATCGGCGACATTTTCCGCGGTTTCGGCGCGAATAATCTCGCCCAGGTCGGCGGCGTCGAGATCGGCGCCGACACTTACCGCAACGCCTATCAGACAGAATTGCAAGTACTGCAGCGGACCGAACGCCGCAATATCACCAATGAGGAAGCGCACCAATTTGGTCTCGACCGGCAGGTTCTTTCCCGCCTCGTCAACGAGGCCGCGCTCGATGACCAGGCCCGTAAGTTAGGACTTGCGATCAGCGACGAGGACATCAAAAAGACGATCGTGAACGACGACAATTTCAAGGGGATAAGTGGCCGGTTCGACCGCCAGGCGTTCGACGCCTTTCTGCGCGACGAAGGATTTACCGAAAAGACCTACATGCGGCAGCAACGCAGTGTCCATTTGCGCCGTCAAATCGTCGATGCGCTGACCAACGGTCTCCAATTGCCGAAGGCTCTGCTGGAGGCAATTTTCCGCTTTCAAATGGAAACCCGTAGCGTCGATTCCATAGCGTTTCCGACTGCCAGCGCGGGCTCCTTACCCACCCCCTCCGAGGAAGAGCTGAAAGGATACTTCGAAAGCAACCGGCAGTTTTATGCCACGCCCGAAATTCGCGGCCTCGTCGTCGTGCCGGTTACGCCTGCCTCGATCGCCAAACCCGATGACGTCTCCGACGCCGACGCGCGAAACCGCTACGAGGAAGTCAAGAACGAGCGTTTCGGGGCGCCGGAAAAGCGTGAGGTCGAGCAAATTCTCTTTGCGAGCGATGCGGAGGCCATGGAGGCCCGTGCAAAACTCGATGCGGGAAAGACTTTCGACGATCTTTTGGTGGAAAAAAATCTTACCCCCAAGGATGCGAGTCTCGGCACCGTCGCGCGGACCGGCCTCATCGATAAGAACGTCGCGGACGCCGCCTTTTCGCTCAAGGAAGGCGAAGTCAGCGCGCCGGTCAAGGCGCGATTCGGCACGGTCGTTGTGCGCGTCGGCAAGATCGTTGCCTCGACCGTCAAGCCTTACTCCGGCGTCGCCGCCGAACTCAAACGCGAGATCGCCCTGCAGCGCGCGCAAAGCGAGATCGCCCGGATTTACGACGCGATCGAGGATCAGCGCACTTCCGGAAAATCGCTGACGGAGGCCGCGAGAAGCGCCGGCCTCGAACCACGGGCCATCGCCGCGATCGACGCGATGGGCAACGATCCGCAAGGCGTACGGGTCAAGGATTTGGTTGATGGCGCGGCCCTTCTCAAAGCGGTATTTGCCTCGGACATCGGCGTCGACAACGATACGTTGAGGGTGCAAGGCGGCGGCTATCAATGGTTTGAAGTCGCCAAGATAGACAAGGCCCGCGAGAAAACGTTCGACGAAGCGAAGGCGGAAGTCGAGAAGGCCTGGCGCGAGGACAAGGCGGGGAAACTCTTGTCGGCGAAGACGGCGGAACTCGTCAAGAAGCTCGACGCCGGCGAAAGCATGGCGGCCATTGCCGCGGCGGAAGGCAATCTTGCGGTCAAGCATGTCACCGATGTGAGGCGCGGCGCGTCGAGCGGCCTCGCGCTCAATGTCATCACCCAGATATTCAACGTCGGCGTGCATCGCGCGGGGTCGGTCGCCAGCAAAGACGGCGGCAGGATTTTGTTCCAGGTCGTCTCCTCCACCACCCCGGCGTTCGATCCCGAGGCCGCCGAGCTCACCAACATCATGGGCGACGTGAAGCGTGGATTTGACGCGGATGTAATCGCGCAATATCTCGCGAAGATGGAAAGCGATCTCGGCGTGAAACTCAACACCAAGGTGTTTTCCGCCGCGACGGGCGTCTCTCCCGGCGACTTTTGAGCGGCGGGCCGATGTTCGAACCGTCCCTTGAGGCCCGCGCGCGAAGCTATGAGGCGGGGCAAGCCTGTCTTGTCTCCGCCCGCTTGGCCGGCGATCTCGAAACGCCTGTTTCGGCCTTTTTGAAATTATCGGCGGGCCGCGCGGGGCGGATTTTTCTGCTCGAATCGGTCGAAGGCGGCGCCGCGCGAGGCCGCTTCTCGATGATCGGCCTCGATCCGGACATTGTTTGGCGGGTGTCTGGCGGGAAAGCCGAGATCAATCGCCGCGCGCTTACCGATCCCGGCGGCTTTTTGCCTTGCGCCGGGCCTCCGCTCGCGGCTCTGGGCGAACTCATCGCCGAATTGCGGATCGAGATCCCGGACGATCTCCCCCCGATGGTGGCGGGCGTCTTTGGCTATCTCGGCTACGATATGGTCCGCCAGATGGAACGCCTTGCCGAAGCAAAGCCAGATCCGATTGGCGTGCCGGACGCACTCATGCTGCGCCCGACCGTGATGGTGGTTTTCGACGCGGTCAGGGATGAAATTTTCGTCGTCACGCCGTTGCGCCCGGACCGAAATAGCGCCTTTCGCGCCGCCCATGATAGCGCGCTGGAACGCCTTGAATCCGTGGTGGCTGCTCTCGATGGCCCGCTCGCGCAGGGGGCCCATGTCGCCTGTGCGCCCCTGGCCGCCGGTCCGCCGCGCTCGAACACGCCAAGAGAGCACTTTTTCGAGATGGTCGAGCGCGCCAAGGATTACATCCGCGCGGGCGACATTTTTCAGGTCGTCCTCTCGCAGCGATTCTCGGCGCCTTTCGCTTTGCCCGCCTTTGCGCTCTACCGGGCGCTGCGGCGAATCAACCCCGCGCCGTTTCTCTGCTATCTCGATTTTGGATCGTTCCAGATCGTCTGTTCGAGCCCGGAAATCCTGGTTCGCGTGCGGGGCGGAAAAGTCACCATCCGGCCGATCGCGGGCACCCGCTGGCGCGGCAAGACGAAGACCGAGGACGAACGTCTGGCGGCGGAGCTCTTGGCCGACGAAAAGGAATGCGCCGAGCATTTGATGCTGCTCGATCTCGGCCGCAACGACGTCGGGCGCGTCGCCGAAACAGGCTCGGTTGAGGTGACCGAGAAATTCGCGATCGAGCGCTACAGCCATGTCATGCATATCGTGTCAAACGTCGAAGGCAGGCTCGCGCGGGACCATGATGTGATCGATGCTTTGTGCGCCGGATTTCCGGCCGGCACCGTTTCCGGCGCGCCAAAAGTGCGGGCGATGGAAATCATCGACGAACTCGAGTCCGACAAGCGCGGCATCTATGGCGGCTGCATCGGCTATTTCGGCGCCGCGGGCGAGATGGACACGTGCATCGTCCTGCGCACCGCGATCGTCAAGGACGGGACGATGTATGTCCAGGCAGGAGGAGGAGTTGTCTATGATTCCGACCCGGCTTATGAGTACCGCGAAAGCGTCAACAAGGCGCAAGCCTTGTTCCGGGCCGCAGAGGAAGCCGTCCGCTTCGCGGCCAGAGCCAAGCGCGGGAAGTAAGCGACGGAACCGCTGTCTCAGCCGGTGACTTCCAAAACCAGCCGGCCGTGGTGGCTGCGGCCATATTCGTCCACCGCAAGCACGTCGATCCCATGAGCGCCGGCGTCGAGCGAGGGCGGCAAGCGTGCCACCCAAATATGCGACGAAGGCTCCGCCTTGACCCAAGGCTTTACGGTTTCCTTGTTGCGGCCAAACACTTCCTCGACAAAAGGATCGGGGCGCGTTCGCCGCTTCATCAGAACGGCGTCGCCCGCTCCGATCCGGTATTCGACCGTGGTCTTCGGCCCGCCATCAAAAAAATTAACGATGAGGGTGGCCGAGCCAAGCTGATCTTTTGTGAGTGGCGAGCCCCGCAATTGTCCCGCCCGGAAATCCCGAAACAAATCCTTCCCAAAATGAAAGTCCGCGTCGATGCTGATCCGCATTTGCCGCGCGTTGGGCTCATTGGCGGGGATGAAGCGGGTCGTATAGGCGCCGCCGTCGATTGAGAGGATGTGGAAGCCATGCGGGGTTCCATCCCGGCTGTCGGCGGAGGCGATGCCGCGCCGGTCGAGCGGCCCGCTCCACCATGATCCCGACACGGCGGTCAACACATGATGATGATGCGGCGCAGAGGCCAGAAAACCATCCGCGGCGCCGAAATAGTGATGCTCCGTCGTGTGGGTGTGCCCGGAAAAACTCACCGACTTGCGGCCAGAAAGCAGCGCGAGGAATTCCGCCCTAACGGCGGTGTTTTGTTTGCCTTCGTCAGGATCGAGATAGTTGCGCAAGGGAATATGCATGAAGGCGGCGACCAGCCGCTCCGGGGGCGTTTCCATCAGCACATTGGCGATGAAGGCGAGCTGGCGCTCACCGAAAAAACCCCGAAATTTGCCCGCGCCATGCGGTTTGGCCGGATCTGCGCCGAGGTAATCGACATTGTCGAGCATCAGAAATAGCGTATCGCCATATTCGAAGGCGTAATAATTGGCCCCGAACACGCGCTTATACGTCTCGCGGCTGTAGCGCGAATTGGGCGCCTCGAAATTGAGATCATGGTTGCCGCCAATATTCCACCAGGGAAGCCCGATCTGCCCAACGATCCGGTTGTACCGGCCATAAAGCGAAAGATCGTCGAACATGATGTCTCCCGCCGTGATCCCGAAGGCAGCCTCGACGCCGATTAGACCGTTGACCACGTCATCACGAATGAAATCAATTTCGGCGTGGCTTTCTGGCTGCGGGTCGGCGAAGAGCACGGCATTGAAGCGCCGCGGCTCCTTTGCCTTGATCAGCCCGAAATCGACCGATGCCGGAAGCGGTCCGGTCGGGGCCAGGCCCGGATAGAGGAGATCGAGGACGGCCGGCGTCCCGTCGGGCTGATAAATATAAGAAAAGCGCGGAAGTCTTGTTGCCTCGTCGAGAAGTACCGAGTGGTCCGTGGGCTTGATGGCGAAAATCGCCATACCGTCCTCGACAGGCAGGCTGCAGGCCCCATCCAGGCCGGTGCGCGGCCGTTCGAAACGAGGACGCCGGCGATCCCCGGATCGCCCCTCCGCCGCTCTCGCGCATCCGTTCCGGATTCGAAGACGACGCCCTCGACGGTTTTCCGGCTTGTCTCGAGCCTTGGCGCTGGTGCGGTGTCGTCTTTCGCCGTCACGCCGCGAGCGGGGGCGGCGGCCGCCAGCATCGCCGCCGTTATCATCAGATCGCGGCGCGAGGGAAAGGCATTCATCGTCATCTTTGTCCTCCATGGCAGGGGCGGCCGGACGGTGCCGATTAATGCTCGCCACTCTCCCGCACTTACTTGAAGTGTTGACGACAGCGTGTAAGCCTTGCCCCAGGAACGTGCCGGATGTGGCAAAAATTTGCCGCTGGTTCCGGCACAGCCAGGCTTGCCTGGTCATTCATCTTGACCTCGATGCGCGGGCGGCCCAAAACGACGCGAGGAGGCGACGAAAAGCGCGCATGACCGCCGTAACGCTGATCGACAATTACGACAGTTTCACCTGGAACCTGGTGCATTGCCTGGGCGCGCTCGGTGCGGACGTCACGGTGGTTCGCAATGACAAAATGAGCGTGGCCGAAATCATGAGCACGGCGGCCGACGCGATCGTGCTGTCGCCTGGCCCTTGCCGGCCGCGCGACGCCGGGATCTGCCTCGAACTCATCGAGACCGCGGGGGCCACGATTCCAATTTTTGGGGTTTGCCTCGGCCATCAGGCGATCGGCGAGGCCTTTGGCGGTGAGATCGTCCGCGCGCCAAAACCCGTGCATGGCAAGCTCGCATCGATTGAACACCAGGGCGTAACGGTTTTTCGCGGCCTCGATGGCCCGTTCCGGGCGGCCCGCTACCATTCGCTTGTCGTGCGCGGCGACACCATGCCGGATGTCTTGACGGTGACGGCGAAGGCCGATGGTCTTGTCATGGGGCTTTCGCACAAGCGGTTTCCCGCGCATGGCGTGCAATTTCATCCCGAAAGCATCGCCTCCGAGCATGGCTTGCGGATTTTTGAGAATTTTCTCGACCTTGCGGCACAATGGAACCACAATGAGTGGCGGACCAGGATCGCAGGGTCCGCCATTTCGCGGGTTTGACATTTTTTAAAGGCCGGAAATGGATGCGTTCAAGCCGCTGATCGCCAAGGTCGCGACCGGGTCGAGCCTGACCGAGGTCGAAGCAAGGGCCGCGTTCGATCTTATTTTCGCGGGTAGTGTCACCCCGGTCCAGCTCGGCGGGCTCCTGATGGCACTGAGAGCGCGCGGCGAAACGGTCGCCGAAATCACCGGCGCGGTCGCAGCGATGCGGGCACGGATGCTGCGGGTCGCGGCGCCGCCCGGGGCGATCGACATTGTTGGCACCGGCGGCGACGGGCATGGCACGTGCAATATCTCGACGCTCGCGGCGCTGATCGCCGCCGCCTGCGGCGTTCCGGTCGCCAAACACGGCAATCGCGCGGCCTCGTCGAAATCCGGGGCGAGCGATGTCTTATCGGCGCTCGGCGTCGGCTTGAAACTGGCGCCTTGGGAAATCGAAGCCTGCATCAAGGAGGCAGGCATCGGCTTCATGGCGGCGCGGGCACATCATCCGGCGATGCGTCATGCCGCCCCGGTCCGGGCCGAACTCGGCACGCGCACCATTTTCAATCTCATCGGCCCGCTCGCCAATCCGGCCGGCGTCAAATTCCAGGTGCTGGGCGTCTTTGCCCGAGGCTGGCTAGAACCTCTCGCGCAAGTGCTGTGCAATCTTGGCTCCAAGAGAGTGTGGCTCGTGCATGGCTCCGACGGTCTCGACGAGGCAACGACCACCGGCCCCACCTTCGTCACCGCGCTTGAGGACGGCCACATTCGCTCCTTTGAAATCGCGCCCGAGGATGCTGGAATTTCCCGCGCGTCGCTCGCCGATCTCGCGGGAGGCGACCCAGCCGCCAACGCGGCGGCGCTTCAGGTCGTGCTCGGCGGCGCCAAGAACGCCTATCGCGACATCGCCGTTTTGAACGCGGCGGTTGCTCTCGTCATCGCCCGAAAGGTGGAAAATTTGAAACATGGCGCGGCTTTGGCGGCGGCGGCGCTCGACGATGGCCTTGCCGCCGATACACTCGCCAAACTCGTGCAAGTCTCGAACCGCGCCTCGCCCCCGCCGAACGGCGTTGCCGTTGAAGCCGCCAAGGGAATTCGATGACCGACTTCTTAAAGACGATCGAGGCCTATAAGCGGCGCGAAATCGCGGCGGCCAAGGTGCGCATGCCGTTCGAGACATTGGCGCGCAAGGCGCATGACCAGGATCCGTCGCGTGGCTTCGTCAAGGCGATCGAGGCCAAGCGCGAGACCGGCCATATGGCTTTGATCGCGGAAATCAAAAAGGCGAGCCCCTCGAAAGGGCTGATCCGCGCCGATTTCGACCCGCCTGCCCTCGCCCGCGCCTTTGAATTGGGGGGGGCGGCATGTCTCTCGGTGCTCACCGACGGGCCCTCCTTTCAGGGCAGTTTCAGCGATCTTTCCGAGGCACGGCAAGCAACGCGTTTGCCTTGTCTTCGCAAGGATTTTTTGTTCGATCCTTATCAAGTATATGAAGCACGGGCGAATGGCGCGGACTGCATTTTGATCGTCATGGCCTGCGTTACCGACGTGGAGGCCTGCGGCTTGACCCGCGCGGCGCATGACCTTGGCATGGACATTCTTGTCGAGGTTCACGCGGAAGCCGAGCTTGCCCGCGCGTTGCCGCTGGAAACCCGGCTTGTTGGGGTCAACAACCGCGATTTACGAACCTTCAAAGTATCGCTCGACGTGTGCGAACGGCTCGCCGCGAAAATCCCGCTGGACCGGATCGTAGTCGGCGAAAGCGGCATCCTCACGCATCAGGATTGTCGGCGCCTGAAAGCGCATGGCATTTCGGCCATTCTCGTTGGCGAGAGCCTTATGCGCCAAAAAAACGTCGCGGCGGCGGCGCGGGCGCTTCTTCTCGGCGAACCGCACCCGCGCGTTTACAAACCCTAGCGCGGATGATTTTTGCCTACTCGCTGCCCCGCCCTTTAGGATCGAATCACCGCCATGCCGGATCTCACGCATCTCTCCGCCGCTGGGCAAGCCCAAATGGTCGATATTTCGGACAAGGCCGCAACCGAACGCGTCGCGATCGCGGAAGGCAGGATCGTCATGCGGAAGGCGACCCTCGATCTTGCCTTGTTGGGCAATGCCAAGAAGGGCGATGTCTTTGCCGCGGCCCGGATTGCCGCGATCATGGCGGCCAAGAAGGCGCACGATCTGATTCCGCTCTGCCATCCGCTGGCCTTGACCAAGGTTTCGGTCGATCTTGAACCGGATCAGGCCTTGCCTGGAATAAGGGTCCGCGTGAGCGCCAAGGTGTTGGGCCAGACCGGCGTCGAAATGGAAGCATTGACCGCTGTCTCCATCGCCTGCCTAACGATGTACGACATGTTAAAAGCAGTCGACCGCTCGATGCGGATCGAGGGAATCGCACTTCTGCGCAAAAGCGGCGGCAAGTCCGGAGATTTTTCGCGCGACGAGGCTTTGTCCGCATGAATGGCGATCAGCCACTAACGGTGGCGCAAGCCCGCGCGCGCATCCTAGCGAATATTCCCCAACATTGCCCGGTCGAGGTCGTCGCCCTGGAACGCGCGACGGGACGAACACTTGCTTTGGATCTCGCCGCCAAGCGGACTCAGCCCACCAAGGCGGTCTCCGCCATGGACGGTTACGCGGTGCGCGCCGGGGATCTCGCGCAACTGCCGGTTAAGTTGAAACAGATCGGCGAAAGCACGGCCGGGCATGGTTTTTCGGGTTCCCTTGGGCCGAAGGAAACCGTGCGGATTTTCACCGGCGCGCCGGTGCCGGAGGGCTGCGACACGATTTTGATTCAGGAAAATGCCCGCGTGGAAGCAGGTTTCGTCGAACCTTTGCAAAGCGTGGCGGGGGGCCGTCACATTCGCGCCAAGGGTATCGACTTCACCGAGGGCGAGGTTTTGCTTGCCGCCGGAACGCGGCTTGGCGCGTCGAACATCGCGCTCGCCGCCGCGATGAATTTCGCCGAGGTTGCAGTCTCCCGGCGCCCGCGCGTGGGAATTCTCACGACCGGCGACGAATTGGTGCGTCCTGGCCAAACCATTGGCGCCGATCAAATCGTTGCCTCGAATTCCTACGCGATTGCCGCGCTCGTCGAGGCCGCGGGCGGTGAGGCGCTCGACCTCGGCATCGCCAACGATGATTTGAGTACAATTGAAAAACATATCAGCACCGCCCGCGCGTCCGCCGCCGATGTTTTGGTGACTCTCGGAGGAGCGTCCGTAGGCGATCATGATCTGGTCAAACCGGCGCTTGCCCGGCAGGGCATGGAACTGAATTTTTGGAAGATCGCGATGCGGCCTGGCAAACCTGTACTCCATGGCCGGCTTGGGCCGATGATCATCCTTGGACTGCCGGGAAATCCGGTTGCCGCGTTCGTCGCCGCAACAGTTTTTCTTGTGCCCCTGCTGCGCGCGCTTTGCGGCGATCCCGATGCGGGCCGCGACGCAGCCGAACCGGCGATCCTCGGCAAGGCGCTGCGCGGCAACGACAGCCGCCAAGATTATTTGCGCGCGACATTGCGGCTTAGCGAAACGGGCCTCCCCGTCGCGACTCCTTTCGAGATACAGGAACTCCTCACTTCTGCGCCTTCTCGCGCAAGCGCAATGCCTGGTGATCCGCGAACCTCACGCCGAGCCAGCAGCAGCGGGCGATTTATGCCGGATCGTCCGGCTTGGTTTTTGACATGGTTTTACTTGTGGACCGGCGCGCAGCCCGTCCTGCTCGAATCCGCGCGGCGGTTAACAAGGCGGCCACCGCGACGCCCCTGGCGCTCTGATGGAAAAGCAATTCAACGTCGATCTCCTCATTATCGGCGGCGGCGTCAACGGAGCCGGGATCGCGCGCGATGCGGCCGGGCGGGGCCTTGCGGTGATGCTCTGCGAGCAGCGCGATCTTGCCGGCGCGACGTCGTCGGCATCGAGCAAGCTCATTCACGGCGGGCTGCGTTATCTCGAATACTACCAGTTCCGCTTCGTGCGCGAGGCCCTGAGAGAACGGGAGGTGCTGCTTGGCATCGCGCCGCACATCGTTTGGCCGGCTCGTTTCATCTTGCCGCACGACAAAGGGTTGCGCCCTGCTTTGGTGATCGAGGCAGGCCTCTTTCTTTACGATTGGCTCGCGCGGCGCAACCGCCTGGACAGCTCGCGGCGCCTCGATCTGCGGTCGGCCAAGGAGGGCGCCCCGCTCAAGGATCATTTGACGACAGGCTTTGCTTATTCGGACTGCCGCGTGGACGATGCCAGACTGGTTGTGCTGAACGCCGTCGATGCGCGCGAACGCGGCGCTTCTATCCGCCCAAGAACACGTTGCGTTTCGGCGAAGCGCGAACAAGGCATGTGGCGGGCGACGCTCCTCGATATGCGCGCGGCGGCGACAACGATCGTGACCGCACGCGCGCTCGTCAATGCGGCGGGACCCTGGGCCGCCGAGGTGCTGAGCGATGTCATCGGCCACGATGCCGGCAAAAAACTCCGTCTCGTCAAGGGTAGCCACATCGTCGTGCCCCGCATTTACGAGGGGGACCACAGCTATGTCCTGCAAAACGAGGATCGCCGCGTCATCTTCGTGATGCCCTATGAAACGGATTATTCGCTCATCGGCACGACCGAGATCCCTTTTGAGGGGGATCCCTCGAAGGCGAGGATAAGCGAGGACGAAATCGTCTATCTCTGCGCCGCGGTGTCGCGCTATTTCCGCAAGCCGTTAAGCCCACGCGACGTAGTTGAAAGTTTTTCCGGCGTGCGGCCGCTATATGACGACGGCGCGAAAAGTGCTTCCGCCGCCACGCGCGATTATTTGCTCGATCTCGATGCGCCGCCGGGAAGCGCGCCACTCCTTTCGGTATTTGGCGGCAAGATCACCACCTACCGGCGCTTGGCGGAGGATGCGCTTGAGCTGCTTTCGCCGCATCTGAAGCCGCCCTGCGCGCCGCGCTGGACGGCGACTGCGCCGCTGCCCGGCGGCGACATGGAAGCCGGCGATTTCGACCGGTTTTTGCACACGTTGCGCGGCACATACCCTTGGCTCGACGCCGTGACGGTGGCTCGCTTGGCCCGCGCGTATGGCACGCGGGCCGAGATGATTCTCGGCAAGGCGCGTCGTGCTGGCGATCTCGGTGTCGATTTTGGCGCGGGGCTCTTTCAAGCCGAGATCGATTACCTCATCGGCCAGGAATTCGCGCTGACCGCCGAGGATATTTTGTGGCGGAGGTCGAAGCTCCATCTGTGCTTGTCTAGCGATCAAATTGCCCGCGTCGGCGCGTATATGGAGACGCGCACGCGCGTCCGGGCGAGCGAGCGCCCCAATGCCTAGCCAAACCCATCTCCTCGCGATCGATCAGGGAACGACCTCGACGCGGAGCCTCCTCTTCGACGCATCTGGTCGGCTGCTCGCCAGCGCCCAACGCGAGTTTTCTCAGTCCTATCCGCGGCCGGGTTGGGTCGAGCACGATCCGCAGGCGATCTGGCGCGACGTGGTGCACACCGCGCGCGAGGTCATCGCAAAAGCACACGCGCCGGTTGCCGCGATCGGCATCGCGAACCAGCGGGAAACCACTGTCGTCTGGGAACGCGCGGACGGCACGCCAATCTATCCCGCCATCGTCTGGCAGGACCGGCGCACCGCCGCGGAGTGCGAGCGGCTGCGGCGGGACGGCGCCGAGGCGACGGTTCGCGCCCGCACCGGCTTGCTTCTCGACCCTTATTTCTCGGCGACCAAACTAGCCTGGATTCTCGATCACGTGGCGGGCGCGAGGGCGCGGGCGGAACGCGGCAAACTCGCCTTCGGCACCATCGACAGTTTCTTGCTCTGGCACCTGACCGGCGGCACGGTGCATGCGACCGACGCGACCAACGCCGCGCGAACCATGCTTTTCGACATCCACCGCCAAGGCTGGGATGGCGATCTTCTAAGATTGTTCAATATTCCCGAGGCGCTTCTCCCCGAGGTTCGTGACAACAGCTTTCTTTATGGGGTCACCGCGCCCGGACTCTTCGAAAGATCAACTCCGGTCGCGGGCATGGCGGGCGACCAGCATGCGGCGTTGATCGGCCAGGCCTGCCTGAATGCTGGCATGGCCAAGGCGACTTACGGCACGGGCTGTTTTTTCTTGCTCAACACCGGCCAGCAGGCGTCATCCCCGGCGAAAGGGACGCTTACGACCATGGCTTACCGGGCGGGCGGGCAGTCCACCTATGCCGTCGAGGGATCGATTTTTGCCGCTGGAGCCACGCTCAAGTGGCTGCGCGACAGGCTCGATCTGTTCAAGGATGTGTCGCGAACCGGCGCCATGGCGGCGGAGATCGGCGGGAACGAAGGTGTCTATTTGGTGCCCGCCTTCGCTGGCCTTGGCGCCCCGCACTGGGACCCTGACGCGAGGGGACTGGTTTGCGGCCTCACATTGGATACAAGCCCCGCGCATCTCGTCCGCGCCGCGTTGGAATCGGCCGCCTACCAAACCTTCGATCTTATGCAAGCGATCATGGGCGGCGGGCCGCCCCGCGCGCTGCGTGTCGATGGTGGCATGGCGGCCAACGACTGGTTCTGCCAGTTTCTGGCGGACATCATCGCGGCTCCCGTCGAACGCCCGGCCATGCTCGAGGCGACCGCGCAGGGCGCGGCCTTTCTGGCCGGGCTCACAATTGGCGTCTTTCCCGATTTCGCCGCCATTTCCGCCGCATGGGCGGGCGGCGCAAGATTTGAACCGCGCCTGGAGGCGGCCGAGCGGGAGCGCCTGATCGCGGGATGGCGGGATGCGGTGGGCCGCACGCTTACGCGGGATCGCGCGCGATAGATCGATAATGATATGTCGATGGGATCGAATAAAGTTTTGGCGCGTTTCCTCCCGGCGGGCGAACGCCACCGCCATGCAAAAGGAGGGATGGCATGTATTCCACAACATCGATGCAAGAAAGCGAGACGCTCTCGCGCCGCGATTGTCTGACGAGCGCCGCCGCCGCCGCGCTGGGCTATACGCTTGCCGCCGGCCCGGTGCGCGCCGCCGCGATCAAAACCGGTACGGAAGGTCTTGCTGCCGGCACGGCAAAAGTGAAAGTGCCGGGCGGCGAAATGCCGGTCTATCATGCCAAGCCTAAGGGCGCGGAAAAACCGCCGGTGATCCTCGTCGCGATGGAGGTCTTCGGCCTGCATGAGCACATCAAGGATGTGACACGCCGCCTTGGCAAGCTCGGCGCTTTCGCAATCGCGCCCGATTATTATTTCCGGCTTGGCGACCTCACCCGAATCACCCAACCGGCGCAACTGATGCCGTTGGTCAACGGCAAGCCCGATCATGAGCTTTTTGCCGATCTCGACGCGACGGTCGATTGGGCCAAGTCCCAGGGAGGCGATACGGACCGGCTCGGCATCATCGGCTTTTGCCGGGGCGGACGCACGGTGTGGCTTTATGCGACGCATAATTCCAACCTCAAAGCTGGCGTTGCTTTTTACGGAAGCCTGATGGATCCCCCGAGCGCGGCTATGCCGGAAAACGCCTTTGAACTCGCACTTGAGGTCAAGGCGCCGGTGCTCGGCCTTTACGGCGCCGAGGACACGGGAATCACATCCGATCAGGTTGAGGCGATGAAGGAAAGGCTACAAGCAGCGGGAAAAACCGCGAAGTTCAAAATCTATCCAGGCGCGCCGCATGGTTTCTTCGCCGATTACCGGCAAAGTTTTCGCGCGGACGCGGCACAAGACGCCTGGATGGCGATGCAGGCCTGGTTCAAGAAATACAATGTATTGGACTAATTTTTGGGTTTGGTTCCGAGTGAAGGACCAAATCCCTCGCCGTCATGCTGAGGAGGCGGCGAAGCCGCCGTCTCGAAGCACGTGGGCGAGGGCCGAATGCGCGATCTACGGCTCCCTCGTCCTTCGAGACGGCCCCTTCGGGGCCTCCTCAGGATGAGGGAACGTTTCGCCCGATTGCCCCGAACGATGCGGCTTGGGCTTGATTTTCAGATCCGGTGCGCTTCATGATGCGCGCCAAGCTTGTCGAAACCGATCAAGTCGCCCCCGAACATATGCACCTGACTTTTGCATCAACTAAGGGCTTGATGACTGGTATGAAACGATTGTGCGCAATTCTTGCAGACCGTGTGGAAACGGCTCCGTCTGAGCGGTGACAAATCACGGAAGCTCCTTTCAGCGATGTTTGAGCATTCTGGTGCAAGGTGCCCTCTGTGATGCCGCGATCGTCGTCCAGGTGGATCGGTCCGGCCAATATCGCGCCTCCCGTCATCCCCGGGCGGCCGCCATCATCGCCTCGACGCCGAGGATGTTGAGCGCCCGCCGCAAATTATAGACGAGCGCGGTCAGACTGAACTCGGCGCGGACATTGTCGAGGCCCTTCATCAGAAAGGCGCTCTGGTTCATCCATTGCTTGATCGAGCCGAAGGGATGCTCGACCATCTCGCGCCGCCGGTCGAAAATTTCCGGTCGCGCTTTCAGTCGCGCCGCCATGCGGTCGAGCACCGCCTCGTTTTCCAGACGCGAGACCTTGCGATAGTCCTTGGTGCAGCGCGACTTGATCGCGCAAACGAGACACGCCGCCCGATTGCTGTAATCGATCTTCGTCAGTTCCCGCAGCTTGCTTTCATAGCGCGTCGACAGGACCTGGCCAGCCGGACAGATGAAGGCGTTGCACTCCGCGTCGTAGCGGAACTCATCCTTGCGGAAAAAGCCATTGCTTACCGATGATCCCCGTTGCGGCTTGGGAACATACGGCGTCATCCCCGCCTTCTCGCAGGCCTCGATGTCCTCGATCTTGAAGTAGCCGCGATCGGCGACGACATCGATCGTCTCAACCGCAAGGATGGCGCGGGCCGGTTCGGCGGTTTGCGTCAACAGGCCCATGTCGACGACCTGATTGGTCACTTCCTGGTCGACGATCATCTTGTGCTTCGCGTCGACGGCGACCTGGATATTGTAGCCGACGGCGACCTTGGTATGAGCGGCCATCGCGCGGCTGTCGGGATCGGTCAGCGATATCTGGCTCTCGCCGCTCTGCTCCAGTTCCGTCAGCAGCACCCCGTATCGCCCGCGCTTCTCGCGCAGCGCCTCGATCTTTTCCGCGAGGTTTTTGGTGCGCGAGCCGTCGCTCGCGGCTTCCTCGGCATCGCTCTCGTCGAGCCGCCGCAAATATTCGTCCAGACGCTTGTCCACCGCCTTGATGAACTTCTCCAGCGAGTTCTTCGTAAAGTTGCGGTCCTTGTTGTTGACCGCCTTGATGCGCGTGCCATCCACCGCCAGCAGCTCGCGGCCGAAAAGATTGAGTTCCCGGCACAGCAACGTGAACTGGCGGAACACGGCGCGGAAGGCGGCTCGATTGTCGCTCCGGAAGTCGGCGATGGTCTTGAAGTCTGGCTTCAAGGTTCGCAACAGCCAGATGATCTCGATGTTGCGGTGGCATTCGGCCTCAAGCCGCCGGCTTGACCGCACGCGGTTGAGATAGCCGTAGATGTAGAGTTTGAGCAGATCGCCCGGCGCATAGCCGGGGCGGCCCGTCACCTTCGGCGTGACGCGTTTGAACCCGGCTGCCGCGAGGTCGAGCCCATCAACGAAGGCGTCGATGAACCGAACGGGATTGTCGGCGACGACATAATCGTCGATCGCCTCTGGCAACAACAGAAGTTGCGAACGTTCGAATCCGGAAATGTGAGTCATGTCAGATTCTAGCGCGGCGCAGGCCGCAAGGGAATCCGATTGATGCGACTTTCCACACGGTCTGCTTGAGATTTGCACAAGAGAGAAGGTTACTGCCCACGACAAGAGGTTGATCGGCATTTGCCGGTGGTAGGTTGGAAGTCCGTTGTAGCCAATTGAGGTGATGGCGGGGCATCTTCCGCAAGGTGAAGAATTGTTTCGACTTCCTGCCGCTCTTCAGGCGATAATAAATCAATAAGTCTCCTTACATTCTTGTCATCCAACATGTGTCTCGCCAGAGTCTGGAGCGTACTTCTTTAATAAGGGCCCGTCTTCTCCACGGTACCAAAAATGGTCGAACGCCAAGCACGGACCGCGCCGCGGACGATCATCAGGGTCATCAACAGTCTTGGGACCGATCCCGATCCACGTGATCTTGCGAGCTACGCCATGACTCCTAGTGCACTGACTCATTCGGAAGGTTCAGGGGTTTGCGCGAGCTTTTTGAAGATCGCAGGCGCGGATGCGGTCCATTCGAAGGGTTTTGACGTTTTGTTGTGGGCCTTGATATATCGGCTGATGGCCCCTTCGAGATCGGCGACGGATTTGAAGACGCCGCGTCGGATTTTTCTGCGGGTGATGGTCGAGAAGAATCCTTCGACGGCATTGAGCCACGACGCCGAGGTCGGCGTGAAATGGCAGGTCCATCGCGGATGGTCGGCCAGCCACCTCAAGACATTGGGATGCTTGTGCGTGGCGTAGTTGTCAGCGATGGCATGAATGACCTTGCCGGCTGGAACGGCTCGCTCCACGGCGTTGAGGAAACGGATAAACTCCTGATGCCGATGCTGTTTCATGCAGCGTCCGATTACAGTTCCGTCGAGGATGTTGAGCGCGGCGAAAAGCGTGGTCACGCCGTTGCCCTTGTAATCATGCGTCATTGTCCCGCACTTGCCGGGCTTGAGAGGCAGTCCCGGCTGGGTGCGGTCGAGCGCCTGGATTTGGCTTTTCTCGGCGATGGACACGACGACGGCGTGAGCGGGCGGGTCCATGTAGAGGCCGACGACATCCTCGACCTTCTCGGCGAAATTTGGATCGTTGGAGCGCTTGAAAGTGCGGATGCGATGCGGTTGCAGGCGATGCGCTTTCCACAGGCGCTGGACGGCGCGAAGCGATATGCCGGCGGCCTTGGCCATGGCGCGCCCGGTCCAATGGGTGACCTCGCCCGGCGGTTCGGAACAGGTCAGCTCCAAAACCTTCGCGACAACTTTCGCCGAGAGCGGCGCCCTGCCGGGTTTGCGCGTCTTGTCGCGCAGGAGGCCATCGACGCCTTGCTCGCCATATCGCCGTTGCCAACGCCAGACAGCGGGGCGGCTGGCGCCAGGCCGCCGCGCGACTTCCAACACGGGCAGGCGCTCGGCGGAAAACAGCACGATCTTCGCCCGCTGAATTTGCTTGAACGGACGATTTCGATCGCCGATGATCGCAAGCAGGCGCTCGCGATCTTCGGGGCAGACCATGACGTTGACGGTTTGGGCCATGCCGCCAGAGTTGCATATCCGGCGGCGCCTGTGAATCCTACGTCAGCGTCAGTGCACTAGAGCGGGTCCCGAATAGACAGAATCGGAAGGGGGATTCCCGAATCGGCGGAATTGTGATTTACCATGTTGGCTGGAATGGAGGCCGGCATGGATGGCAAAACCCTATTCGCAGGATTTACGTGACCGCCTGGTGCGGGCTGTACTGGCAGGTCAGTCTCGGCGCAAGGCGGCGCGCAGCTTTGATGTCAGTGCGAGCTGCGTGATCAAGCTCATGCAGCAGTTTGAGATAACAGGCGGTTGTCTGCCGCGAAAGTTTGGCGGCCATAAGCGGCACGCGCTGGCTGCGCATGAAGATAAGGTGCGGGCGTTGGTGGCGGTGCAGCCCGAGCTGACGATCACGGAGCTGTGGAGCAAGCTGACGACGCTCGAGATCAAAGTCGGGCGGTCCGCCGTTGGGCGTTTTTTGCGGCATCTGCAATTGACCTTTAAAAAAAACTCTGCACGCCGCCGAACAAGAAAGAGCGGATGTCCGGGCCGCACGTCTCGCTTGGCGCGATAAGCAGAAAAGTCTTGATCCTCAAAGGCTTGTATTCATCGATGAGACCTGGGCCTCGACCAACATGACACCTCGCTATGGGCGATGTGAAAGAGGCAAGAGACTTATCGCTCACGCCCCGTTCGGCCACTGGAAGACGACGACCTTTTTGGCGGCGTTGCGCCACGATCGCATCACCGCTCCTTGTGTCTTCGACGGTCCCATTAACGGCGCAAAGTTCCTCGCCTATGTCGAGCAGGTTCTGGTGCCGACCTTGTCGCCTGGCGAAATCGTGGTGATGGATAATCTCGGTTCCCATAAACGCGCCGGCGTTCGAAAAGCCATCGAAGCCGCCGGGGCGACGCAGTGCTTCTTGCCCGCCTACAGTCCTGACTTCGATCCCATCGAACAAGTCTTCGCCAAGCTCAAAAATACGTTGCGCAAAATGGCCCACCGAACCGTCGATGCTCTGTGGGATGGCATCGGATTAGCTCTCGACGACTTCCCTCCAACCGAATGCTTCAACTATTTTCGCAATGCCGGATACGGGTCCACCTAATCGGGACCCGCTCTAGGTGTCGTGTCTCGATAGGTTGTTTCTTGGGATCCTTGAGATAGGTGAGCATCCGTTGATGCCGAAGTGAGGCCGATGATGATTGTAATGGTGGAGGAAAGGCAACAGTGCGGCGGCCCGTTCGGATGAATGGTTGTAGGGTTTGGCATAGGCCCATTCCCGCAAGGAGGTCTGCACGAAGCGTTCGGCCTTTCCGTTTGTTCTTGGCGTATAGGGTCTGGTGCGCTTATGCTTGATTTTCAGCATTCGCAACGCCTTTGTGTAGCGGCGCGAACGGAAGCTGGCGCCGTTGTTGGTCATGACGCGAAGGACCCTGACGCCGTGATCGCGAAAGAAGCGCAAGGCTTGCAAGAGGAATTTCAGGCAGGAGCGCCGTGTTTCGTCCGGCAGGATTTCAGAATAGGCCAGCCGGGAGTGATCGTCGACGGCCAGATGGAGATATTCCCAGCCCTTGCCGCCTTCCTTGCGGCTGCGTGGCGCGCTCTGTCCGGTCCGGTCTCCCGTGATGCGATGTCCGATCCCTTCGATGCGGCCGAGCTTCTTGATGTCGATATGGATCATCTCGCCCGGCTGCTTCTTTTCATAGCGGATGATCGCGATCCTTTGATCGAGGGCGGACAGGCGGCTCAGCCCCTTGGCCTTTGCGATGCGGGCCACCGTCGCGCGCGACAGCCCGGTCGCGCGGGCGATCTTCCAGAAGGGCTGACGGGCCCGGCGCAGGGTTTCGACCTGGGCGATCTGATGTGATGTGATCCGTGTCCGCAGGCGATGCGGCCGGCTGGTCCGGTCTTGGAGGCCAGCGGCGCCTTCGCTTTCGTGGCGCCGGAGCCATTTCCTCACGGTCGCGGCCGAAACGCCTACAGCGCCGGCTATGGAGCGCGGCGTTTCGCCCGCTTGGCGGCGCCCGACAATCAAGGCTCGCATGTTCGGCGTCGTCCTGGCATTCTTATGAATGTTCACGGGTGGGTCTCCTGAGCCTGTGGTGCTTCGCAAACCCCACAAACCTCAGATTCTCCCCGTGAACAACCTGTTGAGACATTACATCTAGGGCAGCCGCGCGTGCCCCGAAACCACGCTGAACGCCATGCTTGTGGTTCTGCCGTGCCGATGTCCGGCGGCTCCGGTTCTGCGCCGATGGCCATGCCTCGCCCAGCTGTGTCGCGTCCAACCATGCTTGCTTGCGTAATGACGGCCGCGCCGCGAATCCCCCGCCGTGGCCGCCCCGGAATTTGCGTTTCCGGTTGTTGCCGCAGCGGCCTGCCTAGCCGTGTCCACGCCGTCTCCGGCGGTGCCATGGCCGCGGGCGAGGGGACCGAACAAGGCAAGGCACTGATTGTAGGCGTCCGCCGCCAGAATTTTTTCGCAGTCGTCGATGCTGCGCTGCGCGGCTTTCGATTGAGCGGGGACCGCGACCAGCGCGGCTACGAAAACGGCGGTCAAAATGGATCGCATGGGGTTATCCTCTTAGGTTCGCGCCGGTTTTCTTCGTGACCTCGGCGACGATCTTGCCGGCCGCGGCGTCGATCTCGGCCTCGGTCAGGGTTTTTTCGCGCGGTTGCAAGGTGACGGATATGGCGACCGATTTCTTCCCTTCGGGTATGCCCTTGCCTTCATAGACATCGAAAACGCCGGCGTCCGCGACGAGCGCGCGTTCGGCCGACGCGGCCGCCTTCACGATGTCGGCCGCCTTCACGGTTCGATCGACCAGGAAGGCAAAGTCGCGTTGCACGGGCATGAACTCCGAAAGTTCGAGCTTCGGTCTGGTCTTTGTGGACCGCAATTTCGGCGCCGGTATGTCATTGAGGAGCAACTCGAAACCGGCGACCGGCCCCTCGGCGCCAAGGACTTCGAGGTTGCGCGGATGGATCTCGCCAAACGCGCCAATGACATTTTTTGGCCCCAATTGGAGTGTCGCCGATCGGCCAGGGTGGAACCATGCCGGTCCGCCGGAAATGGTCTGCAAACCGCGAGGCGGCACACCGAGCGCCGAAAGAAGGGCGAAAGCGTCGGCCTTGGCATCGAAGACATCGACCCCGGCGGACGGCATCGACCAATGCCTCCCGGTTCCTTTTTCTTTCGCCATGCCGCGCCGGATCGCGCTGGCCGCGACCTTCTGACCTTCTGCGTCGTCGCTCAAGAAAATTTGTCCGACCTCGAAAAGCGCGACATCGCCATGGCCACGGTCGGCGTTGCGTTGCGCCGCCGCAATCAGTCCCGGCAGCAGACTCGGCCGCATGTCCGAAAGCTCCGGGGCAATCGGATTGGCGAGCGCGAGAGAAGAAGCGCCGCCGCCAAACATCAACGCGCGCTGGCGCGAAACGAAGGACCAAGTCACCGCTTCGACGAGGCCGTTGGCGGCAAGCGCCCGTCTGGCGCTCCTCACCCGCTTTTGCAGCGGCGTCAGAACGGGTCCCGCGACATGTTGGCTGTACGCGCGGGGCATTTGGACTGCCGGAACGCGATCGAGCCCCGCGATCCGCACGATTTCCTCGACGAGATCGGCCTTGCCGTCGATGTTGGGCCGGAACGAGGGCACCTTCACGGCCACCTCGCCGGCGGTGCCGGCAAAATTGGCGAGCTCGAACCCAAGGCGCTCGAGAATGCCGGCCATTTCCGAACTGTCGAGTTCGAGCCCGGTCAGCCGCTTCACCTCGCTCCACGGAAACATGATGCGCTGGCCGGGGCGCGGAATCCGCCCGGCAAGGGTGATTTGCGAGACAGCCCCGCCGCACAGTTCGACCACCAGCCTCGTCGCAAGGTCAAGCCCAGGAAGGCAGAATGCCGGATCGACGCCTCGTTCAAACCGGTAGCGCGCGTCCGAATGAATGCCGAGCCTGCGTCCGCTGCGTGCGATATTCGCGGGATCCCAAAGCGCCGATTCGATCAGCACGTCCGTCGTCGCCGCGTCGCAGCCCGAGGCTTGGCCGCCCATGATTCCGGCGAGCGATTCGACGCCCGCGTCATCGGCGACAACCACGTTGTCCGCGTCGAGCCTATAGGTCCGGCCGTCGAGCGCGGTGAGTTCCTCGCCCGGCTTGGCGCGGCGCACAGTGAGATTGCCCTTGACTTTTTTTGCGTCGAAGACGTGCAACGGGCGGGCACGGTCGAAGGTGAGATAATTGGTGATATCGACGAGCGCATTGATCGGCCGCAGCCCGATCGCCTTGAGCCGCCTCTGCATCCAATCGGGACTTTGCCCATTGCGGACGCCTTTCACGAGGCGCAGCGCGAAGGCGGGCGCGAAATGCGCGTCGTTTGGCGCGAAATCGAGCCGGACCGCGACCGGACAAGAAAACCCGTTCTCGACCGGCGCCACGGCTTCGCGCTTCAGTTTGCCGAGACCCGCCGCCGCGAGGTCGCGGGCAATTCCGTTGATACCCGCGGCATCGGGGCGGTTGGGCAAGAGATCGATCTCGATGAGCGGGTCGTCGAGCGATGCCCATTGCGCGTAGGCCGCGCCGACGGGAGCCGCGTCCGGCAGCTCGAGAATGCCGTCATGATCATCGGACATTTCGAGTTCGGCGCCCGAACAAAGCATGCCGTTCGATTCGACGCCGCGGATAACGCCCTTGCCGAGCGTGATCTTCTTGCCCGGAATATAAGCCCCTGGCGCGGCAAATACCGCCTTCATGCCGGCCCTCGCGTTGGGCGCGCCGCAGACGACCTGCACCAGGGCGGCGCCCCCGGCGTCGACGAGACAAACCCGGAGGCGGCCGGCATTGGGGTGCGGCTTCGCCTCGACGACGTGGGCGATGACGAAATCCTTGAGCGCTAGAGCCTTGTCATCGACATGCTCGACCTCGAGGCCGATTTTGGTCAACGTCGCTACGATCTGGTCGAGAGGGGCATCGGTCTCGATGTGATCCTTAAGCCAGGAGAGGGTGAATTTCATCGGGCTCCCAAAAAGCGCCGGGCTTGAGCGGAACGAAACGCGTTTCGCCCGCAGCCCGTGATTCTCGTTTCCCGTTTCTAGAGCTTTTCCCGGCCGAGAGGAATTCCCGTTCAATTCGAAATTGACCAAGGGTGTCAGCCGCTCCGCGAGTTAAGCTACGCCATTGCCACTGGGCGTTTTGGACGCGGCCCCGCTAACCGGCGTCGCCGCGCCGCGCATCCCGTTCCATCGCCGCCGCTTGTTCATCCGGGCGCTTGCCGGCGATGGCATAAGAGGGATAGGGCGACTTGTCTCGAACAAATCCCGTTCTTGAGAACGGCGCCGGAAAAACTCCTTGACGCACCTCGTCTCGATGTGGGTTCAGCCAGATTTTCGCGCCGAGCTCGGTGGAATTGTGAACATCGAGAGCCTGATAGAGCTTTTTGGAATGATCCGCGACCGAGCAGAGTTGGAGGCCGAGTTCATCCGCAATCTCCGGCCTCGTCTTGCCAAGGGCAAGGTGAATTCCGACTTTCGTCTGCGCCGGCGTCGCGCCGCTTTCGCGCAGCACGCGGGCGGCATAGGCGATCACGTGTTCGTGGAGTTCAATCGTCACCGCTATGAGACAGGATTTCGGATTCCTGGCGGCATCTTCCGGGATTGTGCCCGTGGGCACGAGCCATTTCGCTTCGAGCGTGAGAACGCCATAGGCGGTCGAAACCTTCATGCGAGGCGGCGTATTGGAAGTTCCGTTCGCGGCGCCAGTGACCTGCCGCAGAAGCTTCAGAATCGGCGCGGGCAGCCGGTCATGGACTGGCACGTAGCGCGTGTAATTGCCTGGCTCTCCCGCGAGAATTCTGAGCAGCTGTTCGAGGCCGGCAGTTTGAAAGACGACTTTTGCGTCAGACGTCAAGATTATCTGACCGCTCCGCACCGGCGCTCCTGCCAAGCCCGCTAGCTCATCATCCTCCGATGGCGCGTCACTGGACGCTCGCGGACGAAACGCATGCGCGAGCCAGGGACGCAGCCGGTCGAGACGCTGCATATCGTCCACGGCGAAGGGGCGGCCGCCGCGCGGACGTGTCAGCATTAAGTGTGCGAAAGCAGAAGTCCGGCCGGCGTCGCCGATCATCGCGTCGAGGAGCCAGCAGGAATTGAGTGGAGCCTCTATTTCCCGGTACCAGCCGTTCTCCAGCCAGCCCCGGCCTTGCAAATGCAAAAGCCAGCCGATTGAAAGCGCATGGAAGCCAGGCGTCCAAAGGGACATCGGGCTCGATGGATCATCAATGAACCACCGCCACATACGCTCACGGAAAATCGCCGCCGCCGCCGGGTTTTCGGAATAGGAGCTACCGATGGTGGCATCGGGCTTCAAGAGAACCATACGGGACCACCCATACGGCAGGATCTCGTGCAGCACGGGTGAGACCGCGATCATCGCGCTCTCGGGTGGCAGCCCAAGGCAGCACAGGGTTTTGAGATGCTCGACCGCTCCCATCGGAATCCCTTCTCCGGCGTCGCCGCTGCCCGCGAGGCCATGATCAGGAGGCGCGGGGCTAGCGGCATGCATGATCGAATTGCTAACTATCGCAGCATTGTTGTCGCTCCGCATCGGACGTTTGTTCTAAATCGGACTAGCGGTGATCGTAATGGGACAGCGGTTCATCTCATCTTTATTAAAAAAAGAGATGAGAAATCATGGCTAACGAAAAAGGTCATTTGTCGTGTTCTTCCGCCCGAGCGACAGCCTGGAACGCGGAGCCGCAAAGCCGGAGGTTTGTCAACAGCGCGAGCGCGATGACGGCGCCAATATCCGCGACGGCACCCCCTGAATAGGGGGCGCGGGAACGAATTGAACCACTTAAAATATTGGCATTTAGAGCATGAAACGATTTTTCCCCGTTGTCAGCCGGTCTCCAGGGCTGGCAACGGGGGCTTGTTTCCAGTTCAGCGCGATTGCTGGGCTGGCGGAGCCCGGAACGACCAGATGTGAGGTTACGAGAGAAGATCATGATCACGATATTAAGATCCCGGTTTAGATCCCGCGACGCAGCCTTTGCGGCGGCAAAGAAATTATCCGATCTCGACCCAGCCCATGATTGCGAGGCATGGCCATATCGGGGCTACTGGGTTCTCGTCATGCGTTATCGTGATGATGACGGACATATTATTTTCAAATTTGTGGGGCCCGAGGACCGCTTAAGCAACAACCATAATATTCAAGCGTATTTGTCCGCGACAGAATCTCGCGCGGCACGGTCATCGGGCTCTCGGGCCCAAGACCGAGACAGCACAGGACCTTGAAATGCTCGAACGCGATATTTTCGGACGATAACCGCGAACTCATCCCCTGAACGGGGGGCGCGGGAGATGAACTTATTCGTCTAAGATCTTGGCGTTTAGCACCTAACAAATTTCCCGTTGCCAGACCGCCTGGCCAGGGCGGCAAGGAGACCGTTATGAATACGCCAATGGAAGAAACATGGGGAGTGGTGTCATTTTGGATCAGAATATGGGTACTGTCCGGCCTTTTGTTCTGGCAGTTTATAGGCGGACTGGTGAAGCAAACTGTCCTCAAAAATGTGGATAAATGAAATATTTAGGAGATTTCAATGAAATATACTGTAGAAGGCAAGGGAATTTATGACCTCAAGGGTTTAGCTCTCTTAACGATAAGCTTAGCGATGGAATACTACTGGAAAGGACTCGACGTATGCAATGGAGTGGCCCTCGGTATAGCCGCCACCTTTGCAATCGCTTTGCTCACTAGGTCTTTGGTTGACGAGAATAAGTGGTGCCGGACGTATCAAACGATTGTTCCGCCGCCGGCGAAAATGATCACCGCCACTATCCCGATGACGTGTCCCAGAAAATGACTTAAGCGTTTCCCGGCCAGCGCAGCCGCTGCGTTTTTAAACCGGAGAGCGGGTTCACGCCTTCCGCCGTCTTGGCAAATCCTTCGCGCTCGTAAAACGCAAGCGCGCGGGCATTGTCTTGATTAACATCGAGAACGAGACCGTTCGGCGAAAGCCGGCGTGCCTCGTTAAGGAGGAGCTTTGCTACGCCGGTTCCTTTTGCCTTAGGCGCGACGGCGAGCTGATCGAGATAGGCCCTCGCCGGATCGAAGGTCACGAAGCCGAGGAGCCGGTTTAAGCCATCAAAAGCGCAGATCGTGATCGCACCATCTGCCTCCAGGGCCCGCAGGTGGTCGAGAAACCACGGCCGCCGCGCCGCAAAATCGATGTCCGGCATGGCCTCCCGCCAGCTCGCCACCCAAACATCGGCAAGGCCCGCGAAATCAACATCGGATCGAACCCGCAGGCACAATCCCACAATTTGTGAAGAATGCCGAGCCACGTTACTAAGTTCCCGACGTTTCATGACAAGCGATTGAGATAAAAAAGTTAGGACAGCGGTCTATCCCGCGCGCCGCAAACTTTGGCGCGGCTCGTCTTGCCTTTGGTCCAGCCAGATTCTTGTGGCTAGCTCGGCGGAATTGTGAACATCCAGAGTCTGATACAGCTTTTTCGTAGTAGCCATAACAGAGGAGAGTTGGACGCCGAATTCAACCGCGATCACCGGCCTCGTCTTGCCGAGGGCAAGGTGAATGCCGACTTTTGTCTGCGCCGGCGTCGCGCCGCATTTACGCAAGACGCGGGCGGCATAGGCGATAGCGTGTTCGTGGAGTTCGATTGTTACCGCTATGAGACAGGATTTCGGATCCCTGGCGGCGTCTTCCGGGATTGTGCCCGCCGGCACGAGCCATTTTGCTTCGAGCGCGAGGACGCCGTAGGCGGTCGAAACCTGCTTGCGAGGTGGCGTGTTGGAAATGCCGTTCGCGGCGTTGGTAATCTGTTGGAGAAGTTTTAGTACCGGCGCGGGCAGGCCGTCGCGGAGGGGCACGTAGCACGTATAATTGCCCGGCTCTCCCGCGAGAATTCTGAGCAGCTGTTCGATGCCGGTGGTCTGATGGAGGAGCCTCGCGTCGGGGGTCGCGATTATCTGGCCGCTCAGCACCGTTAGTCCTGCCGTGCTTATTGGAGCCTCATCCTCCTGGCGCGCATCGCCGGACGGAGATCGCCGAAAGGCGTGCGCGAGCCAGGGCCGGAGCTGGTCGAGGCGCTGAAGGTCGTCCACCGTAAAAGGGCGGGCGCTGCGCGGACGCTTTAGGGCGACATATGCAATAGATCGGCCGCCGTCGCCGATGAAGGCGCCCAACATCCAGCAGTAATCGAGCGGCGCCGCTATTTCCCGATAATAGCGGCTTTCCAGGTAACCGCCGCCTTGCCGGTGCAAAGTCCAACCGATGGCCACCGCGCGGAACGCAGGCACCCATAGAGAAACCGGGGACGATGAGTCATCCATGAAGCGCCACCAATGCTCGCGAAGGAGCGGCCCGGCTCCCGGGTGTTCGATATAGGTACTGCCCACCGAGGCATCGGGCTCCACGAGAGAAATGGCGGTCCAGCCATGCGGAATGATCTCGTGCAGCAGGGGCGTGACAGCGACCATCGCGCTCTCGGGCTTGAGCCCGAGGCAGCACAAGGTTTTGAGATGCTCGACGATCCCCATGGTCGCTTCCCCAACGCGCATCGCAATTTTTCAAACGATACCAGCAAAGTCGACCCCTGAACAGGGGTCGCAGCAGACCGGATCCGGCGCTAATCTGGGCAATGCCTGTCAGGCAACCGATACCGCCGGTCTATGTCCTAAAGCGCCAACAATTGCGGGATCAAGATACCGCTAAGCGCATCGGCGCCGAGGTTCGTCAGCATCGCGAGCGCGATCATTGCGCCGATGCCCCGCTAACCCGAACCCAGAGGCCGACGACGATTTCCGTGATCGCGCCGAAGGCGGCGCCATTCAAGGCGCCGAGCGTGACTTCGCACATCATCGCGCTCTCGGGCTTGAGCCCGAGGCAGCACAAAGTTTTGAGAGGCTCGACCGCCCCCATCGGTCCCTCCGGCGTTGCCGCATATTCCGAAACAATAGCAGCCACCGCAACCCCTGATCAGGGGTCGCGGGGGAACGGATGTTGTGGCTGGATTTCAGTCGTTCGGTCACTTTGGTTCTCGATAATCGTCACGACTTGTTGAACCGAACCTTGAACTTAGGAGAGACTCATGAATAGACAATTTACTCGTTCAGCGGCGTTACTAGGCATTGGCATATCTGCCGTCCTAGCATCAACGGTCATTCCAACCCCCGCGTTCGCTGGAGGATTTCCGACCGCTAATTGTCGGGTTGGATTTAGTGCGATAAGCACACGACTTTGCATTACCCCTGCTCAGGCCGCCACCACCTTTGAGAATGCAATGGTGTTTTGTCGCAATCAGCGTGCCTATGTGGCCTCTTATGGCGACTTGCGTTATCTCTCCTTTAATACTGCCTCAGAGGGCTTGTTCAATCCAAACGGTAAATGGATCGGCCCCGATCTCTCTGCTGACGACAATGCTTTGTGTGGCAATAGGGACATTACATTTGATGGTGACCCGGACCGGACGAATTTTGAGGGTACCTGTAACAAGAACGATGTCCGTGAATACTTTTGTGCGCATGATCGCGAATGAGTTTACGGCGTAGCAGATAGTATCGGATCGGATCGAACGTTGCCGGTATGTAATCGGCAAGAAAACGGCCTTGATACCGAAGGCGTTCGGCCAAAGCTTGAGTGCTTGTAATGCGAAATCAATATTGAGTTAGTCGCATTATCAACGATACTGGTTCAGTACAGCACCTCGGCTCTCCCGACGAGAGCCGAGGTGCACTGAGGAGTTTACCCGTGAACGGGGAAATTTAATCAAGGCACTGGGCGTCATGGCTACTGGGTTGGGCGGGGAACGCCGGGGAACGAAGGTGCCGTCGCGATTTGTGTTGGAATTGAGTTTGGCGCGATCTCCAGCGTGACGATATTACCGCATCATGCGGCGAGGTCAATGATTTGATTGGAAGGCTTCTCGGCGAGGCTTTGCCTTCCGGCGTCATTGGTAAAAACAACACGCCAATCTTTTTCACCCCAGTCCGAACCACACTGTCACGAACGCCACCTTCGACGCGGTGGGATCGATATCGAAATGAGCGAGCAACAGTGGCCAACCCCGCCGCAAAGGTCCAGAGCTCCTATGCAACCGCCGCCGCGCAGCGGGGCGCGGGCGCAGCTCGAAAAGGCGGTCATGACCGATTCTATTCATGAAAGCCCTGTTTTTGAACCATCGCCTTTTTGACCAAGGACGTGCGCGGCTTGGACATTTCACCTATTGATAAACCCTCATCGAAGGCGAGAGCTGGCTTCTTGTCAAAATGGCTGGAAAGGAGCCCGCCAATGTCGTATCCTCGGCCATGGCGAGGCAAGCTAGCGCGGATAAAGGGTGTGGACGGGCTGAGACCGAATCCGTATCGGAGGGCACTGCCCATGCACTGGCTATTCCCGTCGTGATTGGGAATAGGTTCATCGGCCTAGAGACATCCACATGAGTTCCATTGCGGTTGAAGACTTCGCAAAATATTTGGCGAACAAAAATTATCTGCTTTCGGACACGGTATTTGACTCCGCATCCTCGAGCGCGTCCAACGCGGAACGATCCCTTCGCAAACTTTGGGAGTTGACCGAGCTCACCGCGAATGGATTCGCCGATGAAGTCGCCCAATTTTATGGCTTGAAGCGGCTCACCTTGCCCCAGCTCGTTGCCGCGCCTGCCTTGACCGGACGCTTTTCGCCGCGATTCTTGCGCGACACTACGGTGTTCCCCTTCGAATTGCCAAAAGGTCAATATAAGCTTGCCGTCGCCGACCCGAGCGACACCGCCGCTGTCCGCGCCGCCGAAATCGTCCTTGGCGCACCGGTTTTGGTCGAGATCGCCTCCTTCGAGGATATCGCGACTGTTCTCGGCGAGCAGCTTGGCGGCGAGGAACCAGCGGCCGGGGACAGGGGGGCCGCGGGCGCCCGAGCCGAGGACGACATTGAAAGTCTCCGCGATCTGGCGAGCGGCGCCCCGGTGGTCCGCGCGGTCAACGACTTGCTCGAAAAAGCCCTGGAGCTCCGTGCCAGCGATATACACATCGAACCGTTCCGGAACGGCCTCGTGGTGCGCATGCGGGTCGATGGTTTGCTCCGCGCCGTGGCCGCGCCGGCCAATGCCTTGCCGCAAGCCCTGATCTCCCGGATCAAGAATTTCTCGCCGGCCTCAACATCGCCGAACGGCGCCTGCCGCAAGATGGCGCGGCAAGGCAGAAGGTCGCACGCTCGGAAATCGATATTCGCGTCGCCACGATGCCGTCCCAGCACGGCGAATCGGCGGTCATCCGCCTGTTGCCGCGCGATCGTGGTTTGCTCGACGTCGCGAAACTCGGCTTGTCGATCGCCGATGAGAAAATCGTGCGCCGGCTGCTTTCGCTCCCGCATGGCTTGATCGTCGTGACGGGGCCGACCGGCAGCGGCAAGACGACGACCCTTGCGACCATGCTTTCAATTCTCAACGACCCGTCGCGCAAGATTCTCACGATCGAGGATCCGGTCGAATACGAGATTCAGGGCGTGAATCAGTCGCAGGTGAAGCCCGCGATCGGTCTTACTTTCGCCACCGCGATGCGGGCTTTCGTCCGGCAAGATCCAGATGTCATCATGGTGGGCGAGGTGCGCGATGCCGAGACCGCGAATATCGCCGTGCATGCCGCGCTCACCGGCCATCTCGTGCTGACCACGCTTCACACGGAAAATGCCGCGGCGGCGGTTCCGCGCCTGCTCGACCTTGGCGTCGAGGGTTTCTTGCTCAAATCGACGTTGCGGGCGGTGATCGCCCAACGACTGGTTCGCATCCTTTGCGATCGGTGCAAGCGGAAACGCATTCTCACCTCCGGCGATCTTGCCGCCGATCCCCGCCTCGATGCACTTGGCCTGCGGTCCGGCGATTGCGTTCACGAACCGGTCGGCTGCGAGCGTTGCGGCGGCGCCGGCTATCGCGGCCGCAATGGGGTATTCGAGGCGCTTGAATTGAAGGACGAGGTGTACGAACTTGTCGGACCGCACGCCGATGCGCGCGCGATCGATCTCGCGGCAAGACGCTCCGGTATGACGACCATGGTCGAGGACGCTGTTACGAAATGCCGCTCCGGCGTCACCTCGCCCGCCGAAGTCCTTCGCGTCACGACCGTGCGGTGAGCCATGACGAGTTTCCGTTACCGGGCCCTGACCCCCAATGGCGACGTGGTGAGCGGATCGATCGCGGCTGCCACGGCGGCGGAGGTCGCCGAGCGCGTCGAATATCTCGGCCTCATTCCGGTCGAAACCGTCCGCGATGATGGCGCGAGGGCCGGCACACGCTGGGACTTCAATATCCTGTCGCGTCCGCGTCCCGCGGACGTGACGATTTTCACCGGCGATCTTGCGCTTCTTTTGCAAACTGGTGCCCGCATCAACGATGCCCTCGAATTATTATCGGACAACTCGGACATCGGCCGATTGCGGCCGACGGTCGCCAAGATCACCGCGGCCATTCTCGCGGGCGAAAGTTTCGCCGATGCGCTGGCCCACCATCCAGCTTTATTTTCACCCATGTATGTCGTGCTCGCTCGGGTTGGCGAGGCCTCCGGCACGCTGGTCACTATCCTGGAGGTGCTCGGTGCCGAACGGGTCCGGGCCGAGGCGCTGCGCCGACGCTTCGGCGACGCCCTGCGGTATCCCGCCTTTGTCTTGGTGGCGGCAAGCGCCGTGCTTCTCTTTTTCCTCACTTTCGTGCTGCCGCAATTTGGCGCGGTCCTGCGCGACTTCAACGCCAAGCTCGACCCGATCGTGCTCGCCTTCCTTGCTCTTTCGGATTTCCTGCGGGCCCACACCACGGCGCTCGCGGCGGCACTCGCCGTCGTCATCGGCGGCGGCTGGTTTTTGTTGCGCCGTCCCGAGGTGCGCGGCAGGATCATGGAAGCGCTCGCGCATTTGCCTTTCATCAGCCGGGTTTTGGATTTTCATCGAACCTCCATCTTCTGCCGCAACCTCGGTGTCCTACTCGCGAGCGGGGTCCCGCTGACGGCGACGCTGCGAATACTCGCCGATTTGATGGCAACGACGGGACGCTCCGCCGCCTGGAGCAAGACCGTCGATCTCGTCCGCCACGGCGGCAAGCTTTCCGACGCGCTCGCCAAGACTGGAGTGATTCCGGCGATGGCCATTCGGACCTTGCGGCTCGGCGAAGAGTCGGGTCAACTGCCGATGCTCGCGCAACGCATCGCCGAGTTTTACGAAGCCAAGCTTCAACGCAGCCTCGATCGGCTGGTCGGTATCGCTGGCCCCCTGGCGATCGTTTGCATCAGTATCATTGTCGGCGGCCTGATCGTTTCGGTCATGACCGCTCTAATGTCAGTCAGCCAAGTGGTCGGATGAATAAGGATTGATTGCGATGAATATCTGCAACATGTGGCCCCGTGGTATCCGGCGGCCGGAGCGAAGCTTGGAACGCGGTTCGCGTGAAGCCGAAATTGCCGGCACCTCCGGTACCGGGCATGAAGACGGCTTTACTCTGATCGAAATCCTGGTCGTGATCACGATCATCGGCCTGCTCATGAGCCTTGTCGGCCCGCGGGTCCTCAATTACCTCAGCGAGTCCAAGGTGAAAGCCGCGACCATCCAGATCCAGAGCTTCGGTAGTTCGCTCGATCTTTTCTATCTCGACCTCGGACGCTATCCTTCGACTAACGAAGGCCTTGCCGCGCTGGTGCGACGTCCGGGGGGAGAAACCGGATGGAACGGCCCCTATTTGAGGACTGGCTCCGTTCCCAACGATCCTTGGGGGCATCCCTATAAGTACCGTTCCCCCAGCGAACACGGCCCCTATGAGATCGTTTCCCTCGGATCGTCCGGCAAGGAAGGCGGGACCGGCACGGCGGTCGCCATCACGAGCTGGGAACGACGATGAGGTTGCGCCGGAGCGAGACCGGGTTTACCTTGCTCGAGACGATTTGTGTCCTCGCCGTCATAGCCATGCTCGCGGCCATCGCCTTGCCGGCGTTTCCGCGTGGAACATCGCGGACAATGCTCGAAGCCTATGCGCTGGAGACGGCGGCCTTGCTCAAGGCCGATCGCAACGCGGCCATCCGGCGCGGCGTCACCATCGCGACGGACCTTAGCTCGATATCCCGGACGATCCGTTCCGGCGCGAGCGGGCGTTTGGTGCGATTGCCCCAAGATGTCGGGTTTAATGCGATCCTGGCGAGCCAATGCGACCGGCGTGCCGCCGGAACGGCAATCCAGTTCCTTCCGTCTGGCATGTCCTGCGGCGGCACGATTTTCCTCTCGCGGCTTGGTACAACCCTCGAAGTCCGCGTCACTTGGCTCACGGGAGGGGTCGAAGTTGTTCCAAAAAATGCCTTTTGAGCGGTACGCCCATGAGGACCGAGACGCCAGCACGGGGTTCACCCTCATCGAGGCCCTGGTCGCGCTCGCCGTCGCGGCGGTCTCCTTGGCTGCCATCGGCTCACTCATGGCGGGAAATATTCGCGGTTCCGGAAGGATCGAGCAACATTTCGGCCTCGTCGAAACCCTGCGAGCGGTCGAAACCGGCCTTCCCGATCGCACGAGCCTTTCGAGCGGAACTCTCTCGGGCGAAATGCATGACCAAGCTTGGTCTGTGGATATCTCGCCTTTTCCGGGCGATTTCGTTAATCCGCGCGCGGCCCAATCCTGGACACCCCAAATAATTGTCATCAAGGTGCAATCGCCGTCCGGAGCGGTGCTTCAACTCAAGACCATACGCCTTGCCAGAAGGACCGGCGAGCGATGAAAAACCGGCGCGTCGCCGCCCCCCGCGTCGTGTCCGCGGAGAGCGGGTTCACGCTTCTCGAGGCGCTTATCGCGATCGCCTTGATGGGCGTGCTCCTCGCGACTCTCGCCACGGTCACGGCGCTGTGGATGCCAGGCTGGAAGGCGGGCTTTGACCGCGTGCAGCGTGCCGATCTGCTCGGTCTCGGCCTCGACCGGATCGCCGCCGACGTCGCGGCGGCGGAATTCGTGTCGCCGGGCGGCGAGAATGCCCGCCCTTTCTTTAACGGGACGGCATCATCGGTAACATTCGTGCGATCCGCGATTGGCCCGAACGCATTGGCCGGCCTCGAAATCGTTCAACTCGCGGAAACGGAAGACGCGCGGGGCCGCGTCCTGGTCCGCGACCGGGTCGCGTTTGTGCCGGTCCCGGCCGAAGCCATCGATGCCGGCGCGCTTGAGTTCACCAATCCAATCGTGCTGGTGCGCCCGCCGTTTCGCGTTTCGTTCGCCTTCGCGGGCCGCGACCGCATCTGGCAAGAAGCCTGGCATGATGTTACGCAATTGCCAAATGCGGTCCGCGTGACTGTTCGTAATGCCGTGACAGATCAGATCTTGCCGGTTTCGACGGCGACCTTGCTAAATGTGAACGCGCCGGCCGAATGCGTGCGGATCACGGGAACCGCTTGCGGCGGTCAAAATAACGGAACGGCAATTCCAAACGGACCCGGGACGGCTCAGCCCGGGCCGGGACCGCAGCCTTAGTAAGCCGCTCCGCCCCACGCGGCCTTGGCCGCCCGAATCGTGCAAGGTACTTTGGCCGGACTTTCCAAGGCGATGCCGGTTCGCCGTACAAAAACGGCAAAACGAACCCCTATTTGACCCCCTGTGCCGCCCGCGCGCTGTGAACGATTAGCAAAATCGACATCCCCTTACCAGGGGGTGCGGAGGAAACGGTTTCGTGACAATCAATCCGGGCGATGCGGGTTCAAGGCGAAGCCGCCGCAAAAATCGGGGCATTGCGAAGAATGCGCAAAGCCTTAGCCATTGATACGAGGAATTGCTATGAACACCATCACGAAGTTTCTTTCTCTAAAACGAGGCGTTATATCTATCAAACCATCTTCGAAGTTATCGTGTGCGGATGCGCGCATATTAAAGGGGATCCGGACGGTTGCCACTCTTCTGTGTAGCATGTTGCCTGTATGCATTGTGCTTGTATCGCAGCCGGCCCAAGCAGGTAATTTCACGCTCAATTCGAGTAGCAACGGGAACGTTTTGATTAACAGCAGCGCGGATTGGATCACCATCCGCAGCGTAGCTTTGGCGGCTCAGAACCATCTCCATAGCTGTTTGACCGTAGCTAGCGCAGATGTAAATAACCCGGGTGGGAACGTTGGCGACCAACGGTATATCTTCAATGTTACCATCGACAACAGCAACCCCCCTACCGATGGCACTGCCGAGCGCACGCTTGAGTTGACGGACACGCCGGGCGTGGACGATCCCAACATACACCCCGTTTCCACCAACAACGTGTTCTCCGCAGCGGCAAATGTGGCGCACACGTTCCGCTTCTTGGGGAGAAAAGCGCCCGGTGCTGCCAATACAGACGTATTAGATTTTACCCTGTCGGTGCTCTGCATTGGTGGTTGAACTTTACTCCAAGTAAGCCAACAGGCTGCAGTAGGCCGATATTGATTCGGAGTTTACAGCATGCCCCTCGCAAACGAGGGGCATGTCGCCTTAATGTCCTCGTAACTCACACGATCCCAGGAGAGAATTGGTAGCACGAGTTGCCAAAGACGCACGTCGCCCTCTGTCAGCCCCGACCCGGAGGTTGGCAGGGGGCGCTCCGCTCAACAGTCAAGCACGGGCAAGCTATTGCGACAAAACTTATGCGCATGTTCAAGAAAGGACAGCTCGATTACTGGTTGCATGGACAGGGCATTACAGGAGAACTCCATCTTATGAATAAGCAATTTGGTATTTATTCAGTCTGATAATGGCCAAAATCCCCGTCAGCCATGAATCCAGCTCTTCCCGTTGTTTTTTGCAACAGAGCCGATATTCTCAATGGGTGCAGGTTTGCCTTAGGAAAATTCGCCTTAAGAAAATGCGGCAAAGTGAAACTTAAGAGCCTTTTTATGCCTCGACCGGAACTCAAGAATGCTCCAGGCGCGGACGGCTTTATTATCGTCGCGGTGCTGTGGATTCTCGCCGCCCTGGCGGCGCTCGCATCCATCTTTGCGGTTTATGTCGCCAATACAGCGATTGCCGCGCGCATGTACAACTCCAGGCTTCAGACCGAAGCTCTGATTGCCGCTGGGCTCGAACTCACCGCCTACCGGTTGATCGGGTTCGAGGACGCTTTGCGCCCAACTTCGGGCGCCTTCGGCTTCCAACTGGGACGATCCCATGTTGGCGTGTCGTTTCGTTCCGAGGGGGCGCGAATCGACCTCAACCTCGCACCCAAGGCATTGCTTTCCGGCTTGTGCGTTGTGCTCGGAGCAAAGCCCGAGGACGCGGATTCCTATGCGGATCGCATCGTTGCCTGGCGGACAAAACCGGGGCCGGGCAATCAAAACCCGGAAGCCGGGGCGTATAAATCCGCCGGCTTAAACTACGGGCCGCGCCAGGCCCCCTTTCAAAATGCCGCCGAACTGCGGCTCGTGCGGGACCTGCCAGCGGCGCTCGTGGCCGCCGCTCTCCCCTTTGTGACGGTTTTCAACGGCCGGGCGGAGATCGATGTCAACGTGGCCGAGCCCGAGGTTGTCAGGGCCCTGCCCCGCATCAACCCGAACGTGGTCGAAGATATTCTCAAGCGCCGCGATCCACAAAATCCGCAAGCGGTTTTGAGTCTGCTTGGTGCGGCGGGTTCCAGTGTCGCGGTAGGCGGGCGCAAGGCGATACGGGCCGCCGTTCACATCACCCTTGACACTGGCCGCCAGGTGAACGCCGATGCCGTCCTCCTCATTACCGAGAATAATAGCCTAGAGCCCTATCGCATCCTAGCCTGGCACGACGATTTTGACGGCCCCGTCTGAGTTCGGACGGAGAACGGAGATTGCATGAACTCCTATCGCGCAGTTCTCGAAGCGTCGTCCCGCTGGATCGACCGTGTCGCAATGACGATCGTTGAGGGCCGTGAATCCTTGCGCTCAAGGCGTCTCTACCAGCTCGTCGAGCAGCAGGACGGCGCTTTCGTGCTGCAAGGGATCTCGCAAAGGGAAGCGTTGGATTCGGCTGGGGAGCGCGTATACATCGTCGACGGGCAGATCGATACCTCCGTTTCGCCCAAACTGGCGGAAATATTGCGCGGCGCCCAAGTCGAACTCGTGCTCCAGCCAGATCGTTTCATGTTCCGGCTGCTCGAATTACCGTGCCGTGCCTCGGATTTCCTCGAAGGAATTATCCGCGCCCAGATCGACCGCCTGACGCCGTGGAGTGCCGCCGATGCGGCCTTCGGTTGGTACCCTTCGACCGAAACCGGCAACGACCGGATGGCCGTCACAATCGCCGCGACGGCGCGGACGCTGATCGCGCCGTTCATAAGCGCAATCGCGAAGCTCGGCGCCGATGTGATCGTTGTATCGGCGGCGTTACAACAACCCCGGCCGGATGTCGCGGCCATTAAGGTATGCGAACAGAAGACCGGACAGGCGGCCGGCCAGCGCCGTATCCGGCGTATTCTGATCGGGCTACTTGCCACTGCGGGCGTTTTTAGCGCGGTGTCGGTCGCGGCGACGGCCGTCATCGGCGGCGTGATCGAGGCGCAACGAGACGATTTGACGCGCCGCATCGCGGAGCGCCGTGCCGCGATCCAACCGGGTCACGACGCGACGAGTGAGGCGGCGCTTGATTTGCAACGGCACAAGCATGAAACGCCGTCGAGCGTCATTGTCATCGACGCCTTATCGCGGCTGCTGCCGGACGATACTTATCTGACCGAGCTCCGAATCCTTGGCGACAAGATGCAGATCGTCGGCGTGACGCGAGATGCCCCATCCTTGATCCGCCTCATGGAACAGACCTCGCATTTTAGCCGCGCGACCTTTTTTGCCCCGACAACGCGATCGCCATCGGAGTCGGGCGAGCGTTTCTCCATCGAGGCTCACATCGAGCCGGTTTACACGCCAGGTCTATGATCAGCCCCATGCTCCGCGCACATCCGATCCAAAAATTTCTTACACGTGCGGACGCCCTGCCGCTTTTGGGTTATGCCGCGCTGATCATGGGTTTGGCGGTTATTACTTGGCTCGCGCTTGCAAGCCTTGCCGGCGATTACGGGGATTACACGGCCGCGGCGGATTTGCTCGACCGGCTCGAAGGCCGCAAGCCTGCGACCGGGCCGTCCGGCCTCGCGTCTGGCATGTCCGGCTCGCCGTTTCTGGAGGGACCGACCGTGGAAGTCGCTGCCGCCGCGCTGCAACAGCGGGTCGTTGCCGCCGTCAGGGATGGGGGCGGGCATGTGCTGTCCTCACAGGTCGATTTGCAAGGGTCGCAAGCTAAACAAGGCTACGTCAGCCTCTCGGCAAACTGCGAGGTCGGCCAGGGCGCCTTGCAACAGTTGCTTTACGATCTGGAATCGGGAATGCCGTTTTTGTTTATTGACCAACTCATGGTACAAATGCCGCAATCGGGTGGTGGAGCAGGCGTTGAGACGGAAGCTGCGCGGATGCGCGTGCAAATCGATGTCTCGGGACAATGGCAGGTGACGAAATGATAAGGCTTTGCGCTTGCGTGATCGTGGCAATGGGCGCTTTTTCCGTGAACGAAGGCATCGCCCAGGTGCCGGCCGGCGCGACCCTGCGGGAAATGGACATGGGTCTGACCAGTCCAAACACGGAGCAACTCCCTGCCGCCCGCAAGGATACGGGCGCGCGAAAGCCGCCGCCGAGCGGCAATCCGCTGTGGGGGATTCCAATTAGCACGCTCGACGCCACCCGGGAACGGCCGATTTTTTCGGCGTCCCGGCGGCCGCCCATGCAGCCGGTCGTGGCCGAGCGGGTAGCCGCGGCCCCGCCTCCGCCCCAACCATCCGAACCCGAGCAGCCGCTCCTCACCCTCGTCGGAACGGCGATCGGCGAGCCCAAAAATGTCGCGGTTGTGCTCGACCGCACCACAAAAACTCTCGTTCGTCTCCATGTCGGCGAAACAGTCTCGGGATGGATTTTGCGCTCGGTCGAGTCGCGGACAATGACCGTCGAGAAAAATAGCCAGACCGTGACCGTGGCTCTACCGGCGCCCGGCTCGGTGCCGGCAAATCCGCTGCCTATTGAGCAAGCTTCCGGGGTCGCCCGCGAGTTTTGAGCGTGCCCCGGTTCCGGAAAACGGTCGCCTGATTTCGGTAAAATCGTAGGAAATCAAGGGGTCTAAGTGTCCGTCTCGAAAGATGTTGAATCCTCTGAATCACTTGTGATTCAAGAGTGGCGGTCTGATTCGTTGGAGGCCGCCGATGTGGACGGACGAAAACCGGGCGAAATACAATCGCGACAAGCTGCGTTATCCGAGCGACGTGACGGACGAAGAATGGGCGCATGTCGAGCCGCTCATTCCCCCGGCCAAACGGGGCGGCCGCAAGCGTGAAGCCGACATGCGGGAGGTGTTCAACGGCGTCATGTATGTGCTGAGCACGGGATCTCAATGGCGCTACATCCCCAAGGATTTGCCGCCCAAGAGCACGGTGTATCGCTACTTTTGCGACTGGGCTTGGGACGGCATTCTGGATCGCATCCACGACGCGCTCTACGTGAAGTGTCGCGAACAAGCCGAACGCGAAGCGAGCCCAGCGGCGGCGATCATCGACAGCCAGAGCGTGAAAAGCGCCGAAAAAGGGGGGCGCGCATCGATCCGCACGGCTATGACGCGGGCAAGAAGATCAAGGGCAAGAAGCGCCACGTTCTCGTCGATACGCAAGGCTTGCTGATGGGCGCCATCGTTCATTGCGCCGGCATTCAGGATCGCGACGGCGGCGTCTTGCTGCTTTCGACGCTGTTCGGCCGCTTTCCCTTTCTCGAAAAACTGTTCGCCGACAGCGCGTATCAAGGGCCGATCTTTGGCGACGCGCTCGCCGACATTCTGCCTCGTGTAAAGATCGAGATCGTCAAACGCTGCGATCAGGCGAAAGGCTTCGTGACCTTGCCCAAGCGCTGGATCGTCGAGCGGTCGATCGCATGGCTGAACCGCTGTCGAAGACTGGCCAAGGATTGGGAGAACCTCAACGCCACAGCCCTTGTCTTCCTCCGTTTCGCCTCCATTCGAACTCATGCTACGAAAGCTCTGCAATGGTTGACGAACTTTCGAAACGGACTCTAAGCACGATGGCATTGGCACAACGCCTTCGCGCGTTGTTTCAATCGTGCTTAACTCCGGCGTCCTCCAAACCGGGGGTTTGGCATTGACAACATCCGATTTTGCCGATGGCGGAGAAATGCCCGTTTGCTGGGTTGATATTCAACGAACCCATATGGGCCTTGTGTAGTCATTACTCACGGTTAACGTAACGCCCGCCGGGCTCAAGTTTGGACCTAAACGATTTCAAGTTAGAGGCCCGGCACAGGGCGGGCACTCGGGTTTTCCGAGATCATAAGCGAATACTTGGAGGGACCTTATGAAAAGTCTACACAAAATGATTCCATTGGCATTTGTTGTCGCATTTGCTTTTGGTTCCAATGCCGTGCGGGCGCAGGGGTTGACCCAAGGCCAAGGTGACGTCATAGCAAAGGCATGCCAGGTGGCGGCTAGTTTCGTGAATAAAAATTTCCCCAAAACCATTCTGTTTCGACCAAAGACAGGCAACGGCGTGTGGTGGTGCGCGGCGACGGATCGCGAGGGCACGTTGTTGGCAGTCCGCTCCTCGGATACCAACGAAGACGGCTGCGTCAAAACCGAATTCAACTCCGATGCGGCTCGGTTAAGCGAGTTGATTGCCGTCGCCAAAGCTTGGACTACCTCCTTTAGCAACAGTGAAGTGGCCGTGGACAGCAGGGGTGTGGGGCTTGCCTCCAGAATTGATGATACTGGTACTTTCGGCAACACAACCGGCACCAATGCTGGGCCTGGGCCCCTTTGGGGCGTATGGGCGACTAATCTGCTTCGCCATACCGAGCGCGCAACCGGATACACCTGCGGCACACGGCACTTCGGGGTAGTTCCCTTCGCCGGAGGGGTGCCTGTGTACGATTGCACGTCGCACAAGCTCCTCGGCGGGGCCGGAGCGAGCGGTGATTCCGTCGACGCCGACGACTTGGTGACGAGGAAAGCCATCTCGTTGGCAAGTTTTTGCGCTTCGCCCAACCAAATTAAGCCGTAACAGATAAAAAATCATACAATTTGAATTGCTACACGGGATCTAGAGCATGATCCCAAAAAGTTGCAGACTTTTTGGATAAGATCTGCGATAAAACAAAGACATAGAGACCATGAGCGATTCAACTTGAAGCGATCATGGTCTAGCGTCCCCTGTTTTCATGTTTCACCGCAGAATCAGGGTTTGAAGCTCAACCAACGCAATGTGCGTTCCCCGCGCAATCGCACCAGGCGCGGGGAAGCTCGATGGCGCGAGTTTTATTCGCCCGGTCAATACCAGCAGCCGGTGCCGGACCGCCGGGCGCGGCCCATTGTGGGCGATGCCGCGCGGGTTCCCTATACCACCACCTATCAATTTTTCGGGCCATGAATTCATCATGAGGCCGCGACGGTCCGCAGGGTGCGCAGTCCCGGAGCGGTCCTTTTCACTTGCGGACCGGCCGCAACAAGTGGAACCTGCGGCGCTCAAGGAACCGGAGATTTTATGACAAAAGCAATCGTGGGCATCATCGGGGGATCGGGCGTCTATGAACTGCCGGGTCTCGAAGACATCCGCGAGGAATGGGTGGCGACGCCGTGGGGCGAGCCTTCGGATGCGCTTCGCTTCGGCCGGATCGGACAGACCGAAGCCGTATTCCTGCCCCGCCACGGGCGCGGCCACAAATTGTCGCCCTCGGGCATCAATTATCGTGCCAATATCGACGCGCTGAAGCGCGCCGGCGTCACCGACATCATTTCGGTTTCCGCCTGCGGCTCGTTCAAGCCGGAGCTTTATCCGGGGCTTTTCGTGCTCGTCGATCAATTCATCGACAGAACTTTTACGCGACAGAGCTCGTTTTTCGGCAATGGCTGCGTCGCCCATGTCTCGATGGCGCATCCGGTCGCGCCTTTGCTGCTCGAACAAATCGCGGCGGCGGCGGCGGCCGAAAACATCGCTGTCGTCAACGGCGGGACTTATGTCTGCATTGAAGGCCCGCAATTCTCCTCGCTCGCCGAATCGCTTGCCTACAAGGCCGCGAGCGGCGATGTCATCGGCATGACCGCGATGCCCGAAGCCAAACTCGCCCGCGAGGCGGAGATTTCCTACGCAATGATCGCGATGGTCACCGATTTCGATTGCTGGCACCCGAAGCACGACAATGTCGATGTCGCCTCGGTCATCAGAGTGGTGGAAGCCAACACCGGAAACGCGGCGAAGCTTTTGGCGCGGCTGTTGCGGGACTTTCCGGCCGAGCACGAGCCCTGTCCGATTGGTTCCGACCGGGCGCTCGATCATGCCGTGCTGACCCCGGCCCCGGCCCGCGACCCGACTCTGATGAAGAAGCTGGAGGCGATCATGCAACGGGTCAATCGTTCATGACCCGCGACCTCAAGGACATGATCCGCACGATTCCCGATTACCCGAAGCAAGGCATCACGTTCCGGGACATCACGACGCTTCTCGGCGATGCCCGCGCGTTTCGCCGCGCGATCGACGAATTGGTGCAGCCCTGGGCCGGAACCAAGATCGACAAGGTCGCGGGGATCGAAGCGCGCGGGTTTATTTTGGGCGGCGCGGTCGCGCATCAGCTCTCGGCCGGCTTCGTGCCGATCCGCAAGAAAGGCAAGCTGCCGCACACAACAGTGTCGATTGCCTATTCGCTCGAATATGGGCTCGACGAGATGGAAATGCACGAGGACGCCGTGGCGCCCGGCGAAAGGGTCATACTCGTCGATGATCTGATCGCGACCGGCGGCACGGCGGAGGGCGCGGTTGGGCTAATGAAGAAAATCGGCGCCGATGTGGTGGCGGCGTGTTTCGTGATCGATCTGCCGGATCTCGGCGGCGCCAAAAAAATCAAAGCCATGGGCGTGCCGGTCAGAACGCTGATGTCTTTTGCGGGACATTGAAAACGTGCGGCGGCAAGGTTGGCGGCGGGTTTTGGCCCAAAGCAGACCTATCGGCGGAGAATCGCTTTTTCGATTCGTATTTGAGTTTATCTAGAGGCACCTGCGACGCGATCCGCATTGTTTGGCACAATTGGCTCTTTGGCCCCACGTGCATTGTCAAGTATGGTGGCCGCCCTTAGCCGCCGGATCTCGTTTCCCCTTGCGGAATAGCCGCAGGTGAGGCACGGCCGATCACGTTGAAGCGCGACTTCTGCTCATCGGTCAACGAGTTGTAGAAATCCGCCAGCGCCGGTCTCACGGTGTTGACCGCGTCGGCAAGGGCATCAAGGCGTTTGCCCACCGCATCGAGCCGGCCCGTCAGTGTCTGCGGAATGTCAGCTGGGCAGGAGGCGTCAAGGTCCGCAACGGCCTTGGCCGAAGCCGATTTTAGCGCGTCGAAAGCGGCATTCTGCTGCTCGGTCGGCTCGATCAACTCCTTGATGCGCCGTACCGGCAATTGCGTGAAGTTCTCCGTCTCCTGCTTGCACAAACCGCCGAGATTGCTCGCAGGCGATTCTTTTCGTGCGATTCTGGCGCGCCGATATTTGGTCTGCGCGCCGATGGCCGCGAATTGATCTTTCTGCTCGTCAACCAAAGAATTGTAGAGCGTCGTGAGTGGCGGTTGTAGGATCTGCACGGCCTGACTCATCGCCTGGATTCGTTTCATGACGGCGTCGAGTCGCGCGATCGGCGTGAGCGGGACTTCCATCGGACACGAAGCCCGTAAGATGTTATCAGCCCGTGCGGACGCCGCCTTGAGATCGTCCAGCACTGCGACCTGCGCATCAGTAGGCCGGATCGCCCGCTCGATCTGGTCAATCGGTAAGCTCACGACACCAGGCGCCAGGCCACCGCAGGTCAGGGCGCTGTTGGAGCCAGCCTCAAGCTTGGCATAGGCCACGGAGCGGGCCGCATCAACCCGATGATGGCGACGATGATGGCGTCCCCCGTAGTAGCCGTAAGAGGCGTAGCCGTTGGCATAAGGGGCGTTGCCGTAGATGTTGAATAGAGTGTTTTCCCCATAGTAATATGGGCTTTCCCCATTGTAATAAGGATTGTAGGCGTAATAGGGCGAGAAAAAGGGCCCCGGCCAGAAGATGCTGGTCAGCAACAAGTCGGGCCCGTAGGCGAAGAATGGGTCGTAGAAGGCATATGGCCAGAGCGCGAACGTCAGCGCATCGCCGAAAAAGAAGGGCCAGAAAACCGGGCCTGCCCAATAGCCCCATCCGCTCCCCCAATCGTTCCAGCCGGCACCCCAATGCCAAGTTTGCGTGCCCAAAACGGCCACCGCCAAAGTGGCTGCCGCCGAAATGCCGTCCACCGAAGTGCCTGCCGCCGAAGTGACCGCCACCGAAGTGCCTGCCGCCGAAGTGACCGCCACCGAAGTGCCTGCCGCCGAAGTGCCGTCCACCGAAATGTCCCCCGCCGAAGTGCATGCCGCCGAAATGACCGCCGCCGAAGTGACCGCCACCGAAATGACCGCCGCCGAAGTGACCGCCACCGAAATGACCGCCGCCGAAGTGACCGCCGCCGAAGTGACCGCCGCCGAAGTGACCGCCACCGAAGTGACCGCCACCGAAGTGACCGCCACCGAAGTGACCGCCGCCGCCGGATCGACCAAAAGCTTCGCTCATCGCGCCAGGCATCATGCCCGGCGCGAACGAGGTTTCGAGACCGAACCCGAACGCGATCGCCGCTGCGAGAATTTTAGCCATCCGACTAGTCATGGCGGTCTCCTCCCTCCCCGCTGCAGCAAACGCGTGGACGGTTCCGCGCGTTCCATGGAACAGGATTTCATGCGCGGGAATCTCCACTTCTGGCGTGTTGCTGAAGGTCCGCTTCTGGCGTGACGCGGACAAAACTGAAGCTGACCTGCCCGTCGGACTCGCGCGGGAAAGGCGCTTGGCCGCGCCCCCCAGGTGTTTTCACTTACCTGCCATGCTACCGGATCACGACGACTTTCGTGCCCACCCTAACCCGATCGGACAGATCAACGACATCCTGGTTGGTCATCCGAATGCAGCCCGACGACACGGCGGCCCCGATTGTATCCGGCTCGTTCGACCCATGAATGCGATAGAGGCTGGAGCCAAGATAAATCGCGCGCGCGCCGAGCGGATTGTCCATTCCGCCAGCCATATGGCGTGGCAGGTTGGGGCGGCGCTTGAGCATTTGCGGCGGCGAACTCCAATCCGGCCATTGGCGTTTCATCGTTACCGTCTTCGTGCCGGACCAAGTAAAACCTTGCCGGCCAACGCCGACGCCGTACCGGATCGCTTCGCCACTCCCGAGGACATAATAGAGGCGGCGCTCGCTCGTCGAGATGACGACCGTGCCCGGCGCATGGCCGCCGTGCCAAGCGACGACCTGCCGCGGTATGGCCTGTTGCCGAAAAAGATTAAGAAAGTCGGCCAGCGGCCCGCGGCTGAGCGGATTAAAGTTAGCCAGCTGCACGCCGCTGAGCGGGTTATTGAAGGCGAACGCCGGAGATCCGTTCAAGAGGGCGAGAAGGATGCCGGTGCGGGCAAATGTGCGGACCATTGTTGTCCTTTAGTCCTGCCGGCGCGGGAGCGATGCACCAGTCGAGGTGCCATTCGTCTTAAGTTTTGCGGCCAAAGTTGGGCGGAGGCGCTTAGCTTGTTGCATGGAGATGCTTGGTATTGACGCCAAGCAAATGAGCCAAATCGATTCCGCCCATGTGGGCTCGCGCAGGCAAGACGTGCTATTGCCTTATCTCGCCCGCAGGTCCGTTGGTTTCAACTCGCGGATTGCGCCCGTAGGATCGCTCTTGCTTGCGCTTCGTCGCGTTTCATTTGCGCGACGAGCGCGGCGGCCGAAGCGAATTTCGCCTCGGCCCGGATCCAGCCGATGAAGAAAACCTCGATCGTCTCGCCGTAAAGCTCGCCGGAAAAATCGAACAGAAAAGCTTCCAACAGCGCCTGGCCATTGTCGAACGTCGGGCGGCGACCGTAACTCGCCACGCCGGCATAGGTTTTTGCCCTGGCGACAACACGAACCGCGTAGATGCCGTGGCGCAACCGGCAACTCGGGTCCGGCAAAAGATTGGCCGTCGGAAATCCCAATGTCCGGCCGAGTTCCTGGCCGTGGATGACTTTGCCCATGATGGCAAAGGGGTGGCCGAGCAGTCGCGCGGCATCTTCTACGTCGCCCGCCTCAAGTGCCGCACGGGCTGCCGTCGAAGAGGCAGCTTCGTTATCGTCCGCCGTGCCCACCAAAACCCGATCCACGATCTCGACGGCAAAATCATGCCGTTTGCCCGCTTCCTTGAGAAAAGCGGGCGAGCCGGAGCGGCCCGCGCCAAAATGGAAATCATAGCCAGCGATGACGGCGCGGACGTTTAGACGGCGGACCAGGATTTCAACGATGAAGGCCTCGGCCGGAAGGCTCGCCAAAACCTTGTCGAAGGTGATCACGATCATGCCGTCGATGCCGAGCTGTTCCACCGCCCTGGCCTTGGCGTCGCGCGGCGTGAGGCGGAAAATCGTGTTGGGACCCCGGAAAAAATCGGCCGGATGCGGCTCGAAGGTGAGGACCATGGAGGGACAGTTAAGTTCCTGGGCCAGCGTCAAGGCGCGCTTAATCACCGCGAGATGACCCCGATGAATGCCATCGAAATTGCCGATCGCGACCACCGCGCCCGCAAGTCCGGGCGGCGGTAGGGCCGGATCGATGGCAACAATGAATTTTTTGGCGGAAAAAGGATCGGCCAAGGGAACCCAAATCGTAAGACGCCATGCGGGCGCCGGCAGAGCTCCGGACTCGGCGGAAAACTGCATCGCGGAAGGGCCGGCGTCAAGGCCGCGCCATGCCGCCTCACCGGAACTTTCTACCAAACCAGCTCGGGGATCGCCGCCGTCGGCGCAAATCCGCGGCTTCCATGAACTGGCGGAACGCGGCGGCGTCGAGGCCGGTGTAATGTGCGGTGCCATGCAGCTCGTTGCGATGGATGCCGGAGGTCACAAAGAGACTATCAAAGCCCTGGTCGTGAGCGCCTTTGATATCGGTTCGCATGGCGTCGCCAATCACCAGGACCCGCGCGCGATCGATGATTTTGGGGCCCGGCCCCCGCGCCAGTTCGAGCGCCCGCGCGAAAATCGGGGCAAAAGGCTTGCCGGCCTGGATCACCTTGCCGCCCGCCCCGGCGTAGCGTTCCGCGATCGCGCCGGCACAATAAAACAGCTTGCCGCCGTCCTCCACCACAATATCGGGATTGGCGCAAATGAGCTCCAGGTTCCGCGCGCGCATGGCGGCGAGGAGTTCTTCGTAATCGGCGGGCGTCTCGTGCCAGGGATCGGCAAGGCCGGTGCAGAGGACGAAGTTCGCTTTTTTCAGCGGCACGAGGCGGGGCGCCTCTACACCCAACGCCAAAACCTCCTCGAACAGGGCGATTTCGTCAGGCGGGCCAAGGTGAAACAAGCCAGCGCCGGCGCGCTCGACGAGTAGGGAAACGGTGACGTCGCCGGATGAGACGATCGCATCGTAGGATTTTCGCGTTACGCCAAGCCAGTTGAGCTGCGCCTCCACGATCCGGCTGGGGTTGGGCGAGTTCGTCATAAGCACGACCTTGCCGCCGCCCGCCCGGAAGCGGACAAGCGCCTCGGCGGCTTTCTCGAAGGCGATGAGTTCATTGTGGACGACGCCCCAGACGTCGCTCAAAATGACATTGTATCCGCTCGCGAGATCGGCCAATCCGCGCACCAGGCGAGTCACGCGCTCAATTGTCCTTTTGGTAGGTTGCGAAAGGCGCCGGCGCAGGCACCGGTTGGCGGCTCCGGACGCATACTGTCCGATTTTGCTTAAACTTACCAAAATGTTTCCGAGACCTGTGCGCGGGGCAAGAGTGAGGTGAGTTGACCAGCGGGTTGCTGTCAGGTGTCCATCGGCCGCTTTCGCGCCCGCTACCCGCCGGAACGCGGGGTTGATCGGCACTGTATTTCGAGAGCGCAAGCGAAGCCGGATCGAAACCTTGCGCCTTCAACAGCGTCTCTGGCGTAACGCCGGCTTCGATGAGTTCGTCCGCCACGAAGAGACGCAAGGCCTGATCCGGGCCGCAGGGCGGCACGCCGGCGTGGGCGAAATGAATATGGGCGAGCGCTTTCTCGCCTTCGGTCCAGCGCTCGCAGGCGCGCCGAAGCTTGGCGGCAACGCAAGCTTCCACCGGCCGGGCATAAGCCGTCGCGAGAAGCGCCAAGATGCGGTGCTCATCGTCGAGCGCGAGCCTCGGGCGGCCCCGCTCGTCTTGCGCCATCCCGGCAAGCACCGTTCCGGCGCCGGGCGTCAGCCCTTCACCAGAAATCTCCATGCGCGGAGAGGCGGCGTGCCCGGTCATCCCATTTTTGCAAAAGCTCTTGCGTTTGCTCCACCCAAACTCCGTTCATCAAGCGGAAAAATTTGGTTGGGAGGATAACCGCAAGCGGTGATTTTATCTAAAATACCAAGCGAATATTTCCGCGCGGGAATTTGGTGCGATTGGCCGGATACAATCCGCCAGAATTCGGCGAGAACACCTTGTTCATCACGCATCAAGCTTGCCGCGCGTGTCGCCGGTCCGCCAAGCCATCTTGGCCGCATTACAAAAATCGCCGAAGCATCCGGCCGCGATGGCGCGGCGCATGGCCTCCATCAGATCCTGGTAATAGGCGAGATTAATTTCTGTCAGCAGCATCATGCCGAGAATCTCGCCCGACTTGACGAGGTGATGCAAATAGGCGCGGGAATAGGTTCTGGCAGCCGCGCAAGACGACAGCGGATCGACCGGGGACGGATCGCTGGCGTGGCGCGCATTGCGCAAATTGAGCCGCCCGGACCTCGTGTAGGCAAGACCATGGCGTCCGGCGCGCGTCGGCAACACGCAATCGAACATGTCGATGCCCCGCGATACGGCCTCCACAAGATCGTCCGGCGTGCCAACACCCATGAGATAGCGAGGCTTGGCGTCAGGCAACCACGGCAGCACGCATTCGATCATGGCGAGCATGACCATCCGTGGCTCGCCGACGGCAAGCCCGCCCAGCCCGTAACCGTCAAATCCCATGTCCGCGAGCGCTTGCGCGCTTTCAACTCGCAATGCTTCGTCCGCACCGCCCTGGACGATGCCGAACAAGGCGCATCCCGGCTTCGCTACAAACGCCGCCTTGGAGCGCTCCGCCCATCTCAGCGACATGAGCATGGCGCGGCGCGCTTCCGCGTCCGCGCAGGGAAATCTGACGCATTCGTCAAACTGCATCGCGATGTCGGAACCGAGCAGATCCTGAATCTCCATCGTCCGCTCGGGAGTCAACACATGCCGCGCACCATCGATGTGGGATTGAAAGGTCACCCCGTTCTCGTCGAGCTTTCGGAGTTTGGCGAGCGACATGACCTGGAACCCGCCGGAATCGGTCAGGATCGGCCACGGCCAGTTCATGAATTTATGCAGGCCGCCGAGCATCGCGATTCGCTCCGGCCCTGGCCGCAGCATGAGATGATAAGTGTTGGCGAGCACGATATCGGCGCCCTGCGCCTTTACCGCTTCGGGATGCATCGCCTTGACGGTTCCGGCCGTGCCGACCGGCATGAAGGCAGGCGTACGGATTTTTCCGCGGGGAGTTGTGATTAGTCCCGCGCGCGCCGCACCGTCAAGGCTTGCGACTTCGAAACGGAAAATACCCGTCACGCGCTATTCTCCGCGGCGGCCGGAAACAGCAAACATGCGTCGCCATAGCTATAGAACCGGTAGTTTTCGGCGATCGCGTGGGCATAGGCAGCGCGCATGGTCTCAATGCCGGAAAAAGCGGCAGCAAGCATGAAAAGCGTCGAGAGCGGCAGATGAAAATTGGTCAACAGCACATCGGCCGCCTTGAACATATAGCCCGGAGTAATGAAGATCGACGTTTCGCCGGCAAAAGCCTCGATCTTTCCATCCGGCCCTGCCGCCGATTTGAGAATCCGGAGGCTCGTCGTCCCCGCGGCAATGATCCGTCCTCCCGATGCGCGAGTCTTGTTCAGAACGTCCGCCGCAGCTTGGCTAACCTCGCCCCATTCGGCGTGCATCTTGTGGTCCGAGGTGTCCTTCGCCTTGACCGGCAAGAACGTGCCCGGCCCCACATGCAGCGTCACTCTTTGAATAAGGACGCCCCGCGCGGCAAGCGCGGCGGCGAGCCTTGGCGTGAAATGGAGGCTTGCGGTCGGCGCCGCGACCGCGCCGGGCTTTTGCGCGAACAGCGTCTGATAGTCTTGCGTGTCCTTATCGTCGGCTGGCCTCCGACTCGAAATATATGGCGGCAGGGGCATTTGGCCTATTCGTTCGATTGCCGTGTCAAGCGTCTCGGCGGGCACAACGAACTTCAGCAAAACGTCTCCTTCGTCGCCTTTTGAAACCACCTCGGCGTCGAGAGTTCTCCGCTCCGTTTGCCATGCCGCTTACGGCGGCGAAGCGAATGACTTCGCCTTGCTTCAGCTTTTTCGCCGGCCGCACGTAAGCGCGCCACAACGCTTCGCCTTCGCGTCTCATCAAGGTTGCCTCGATCCGGGCCGAGGTTTTGCCGCGCACGCGAACCCCATAGAGCCCCGCGCGGATGACTCGCGTGTCGTTGACGGCGAGAACGTCGCCGGGCGCAAGTTGAACCGGCAGGTCGAGGACCGCACGGTCCTCGAAACGCGGCGAGCCATGTGGCCGGACGATGAGAAGCCGCGCCGCATCGCGCGGTTCCGCGGGGCGCAGCGCAATGCGTTCCGGAGGCAGATCGAAATCGAACAGATTTACGCGCATGAAGTGAGTTGTTCGCCAGCGGTCCGGCCTAAATTCTGCACACAGCAATTTGCCAGCAGGTTGATCGCCGATCTTATTCTGCCGGTCTCGAATATGCGCAAGCCAACAAACCATGCATTCTGGGGCGGCTTCCATGCCCCTTAATCCAATTCGCGAACGCGTCTGCTTCTCTATTCTCTTGTGCCGTCAAATCGTGATGCATAGGCTCTGCGGCCCAAAGCCCCACATTCGTTGCGGCGATAGCTTTTGAAACAGCTTCCTTGACCGTCTGTTTCAGGTTGAGACGACATTCACATGCAACTGTATCGTAAAAATCTGCAGGAGCGATATTTGTCGTATTGGCGTCTCTAATGGTGTCATCTAGCGTGCCTGACGAGCCATAGCTCGACGTCAACGTCCTGCAATTCGCATCAAGTGCTTGAGCCGACGCATAATTTGGAAAAAACACCGAGGCAGCTGCTAAAGTGACCATACTGGCTCTCATAAGCGTTCCCTTCCAACTGCATGTCTAATTCATATATTTTGAATTACGACTGGCGCCGCCGGCCCGGCAAGACCGCGCCGGGCGCTGCAAACTTCGCGATCATGCGTTTGGGGCGTCAGCCGACGGTCGCGGAAACGATCCTATCGGGATCGCGGACGGGTTCGCCGCGTTTGAACTTGTCGACGTTCTGCATGCCCGCCGTGACCTTCCCCCAGACGGTATATTGCTTGTCGAGAAAGCGCGCGTCGCCAAAGCAAATGAAGAACTGCGAGTTGGCCGAATTTACGTCCTGCGCGCGCGCCATGGAACAGGTGCCGCGTACGTGCGGCTCGGCATTGAACTCCGCCCTGAGATTGGGATATTTCGAGCCGCCGGTCCCGGTCCCGTGCGGGCATCCGGTCTGGGCCATGAACCCCTCGATCACGCGGTGGAAAACGATGCCGTCGTAGAACTTCTCGCCGGCAAGCTTCTTGATGTGCGCAACATGGGTTGGGGCGAGATCGGGCCGCATTTCTATCACAACCGGCCCTTGCGTGGTCTCTAGTGTGAGCGTGTTACCGGCCTCCGGCATGCCGAACTCCTGCCTGACTGGTTTTTCCCGGCGCTTGCCATAGCCGATGCGCGGGCCGGGGTAAAGCCGCCAGGCCGGCGCGGGATGGCCGCCGCCGTTAGGCGCGGAAACCGATCGAGACCCTCTCGGAATATCCCCTTGGCGGGGTCCCGTCGGTTGACGGCGCTATGGTGAATCGCGGACCAGGAGTGAAAACATTTCCCATGTTCTCCAAAGGCGCAGGCGAGCGAGCACCTTCAAACCACCCCACCGCGATCTGGAGTTCATCAATCTGGACGACGTTAAGATACGGCAAGCGTGTGGCAGGACAGACAAAGGCATAAAAGTTGCGCGCAACAACCAACTCACTCTGAAAAATGGACGTTCCCGATAAAGCAAATATTCTTCCAGCACCATCCGCTTCCATCGCGCCACTAGTTCGGACCACGTTTTCCGGGCGGGATGTTCGACGATCAAGTCCTCTACATAGCCAAGCCGGAAGGCTCGGGCGCGTGCTCGAAAGGACCAGTCCATGTCTTCCGCTACACCGTTCCTGAATGGCCCCACGGCATCAAAAACTTTACGCCATACGAACATATTGCCAGTACCCGTGAATCCGACCCGGTTTATGTAACGTTCAAAATCAAACGCGAAAACCATTTCGAATGCTTCGATCGGATTCGGACGCAGCGGGTGCTCGCTGGTAACAATAACGCGGCCGCCGATAAAATCGTAAGCCTGAATTGCCGCAACCCCTTGCTCGATCCAGTCGAGATTGGGCAGACAGTCTGAATCGATAAACGCTAGGATGCTCCCCTTAGAAGCGGCGACCCCCGCATTTCTAGCCGGACCAGCGCCTTGCTCATTGGCAGGGATAACCTTTGCCGTCGGCGCTGCCCCCAGAACGGCATTCATACCGCAACTCGAGTTATTATCCGCGACGATAATTTCGAAACGATCGCGGCAGAATGTTTGTCTATCGAGAAGCGATACACAGTTCTTCAATGTCGCAAGGCTGTTATAGTGCGGGATCACCACCGACACTAAAGGCAGCGGTGCGCCGTCGTTGGTCGCGCTATAATGGGGTGATTCCTCGTTCATGGCTAAATATATACCACCATCAGGTGCAGCCCGATTTGTTCGCGGCACTTCACATAAAGCGCATGATGGATACTCTCCAACGTGCCGTCGCAGGTCCAAAGATCGAAATCATCGTCGAGCGTGCTCTTGGGCGGAACGTCCTTGGGCCGCACGCTAGGAGCAAAACCTATGATGTGCATGTGATGGAAATCCGTAGTCAAATTCTGAGGCCCCGGGTATTTGACCGCGCGTCAACTTCCAACCCATCCCCGCCCACCGCCACGAGCGATTTCGTCAAACCATACACGATCTCGCTATGGATCGATGAAGTTGGGAAAAGCGCGGCAAACTGCCTGCGGTCGAGCAAATAATTCGACTGCACCCTGCGCATCGCCTCATCGACGCTCGTGGCGCGACTCCAGAAGCCGAGGTCACAACTCAAAACCAACCGGTAGCGGAACTGCTCGGGGAGCCAGTGAAACAACGGCGTACGATTATGCGGCTCGATCGGAAAACCCCAGTAAGGCGTCTGTACATAATGCAGCCGCGCGACGCGGCGCGCCTCTCCCGCCATGGCACACATATCGGGCCAGCGGCCCACATGCTCGATGACTGAATTGGAGTGGGCCACGTCGAATGATTTATCGGCGATACCGTCGAGATTCCGGGCGTCCCCGGTGAGACGCTCAAATTTCCAGTCGAATTCCGAACGATATTTATCATCGGGATAGGAGAGATTTAGCAGGGAGATTGATACACGCGGGTCGGCCACCAGGTCGGCTCCAAAGATACGCCAGTAATCAGGCAGGCCGCCGATATCGAGGACCCGGCAGGCGCCGTCTTGAGCGAGCACGCTCTCGACCAGCTTTCGGCAGAGAGCGAAGCGCCTCTTCCGAAACGGGTTGTCGCGGCTGGTTGGAGGGGCAGCGGTGGCTAGGTTCAATCGCATTCGGTTTTTACTACATCGAGAAAAGGAGAGAAGGAAAGAAGAAGTGAATATAAGGGTTGTTGAGCCGCAAAATCTGCCGCGAGACTGCGATATCGCACGAACTTGGGACTAACCTCTGGGGCTGCGCCGTGTTGACCAGGTTCCCAGGCTAGAGATGAATGGCGGTGAGACGGACAAGGCACCGCTGGTGCCAATTTGTGGTGATCGTTTTCTCCTTCGTCATCGGCATTGTGTCAAGGAACATTTGCATCGGCGTCTTGCCGAAACACCGGCGGCCTAGATGTGGCCGCGACTCGCTGTAATCGCGGACCTTCACATCAAGATCGGCCTGCAGTTCATCGATAGAACGGTACACTTTTTTGCGGAACGCGCCTCGCCTCGCTAAAGTGCGTTTGCGCAAACCGTCAATCGTACCAAAATGTTTCACGTGAAACATTTTGGTAAGATGCGCTAGAATTGCGGTTCCTCTAAAAGCCTGATCGGGCGTATGGCTGCCTCCAATATCCAGCCGATTCAAATGATTCAATCATGAACGTTCTTCTTCTCGGCTCTGGCGGACGCGAGCATGCCATCGCCATCGCGCTCGCGAAGAGCCCGTTGCTGGAAACGCTGTTCGTCGCGCCGGGCAATACGGGCATGACGACGCTCGCGTGCACCGTCGCGCTCGACATAAAGGACCACCCGGCGGTCGCCGCCTTTTGTAAGGCGAACGGGATCGATCTTGTCGTGATCGGCCCTGAGGCGCCGCTTGTCGCCGGCATTGTCGATGGTCTAGCGGCGGCAGGGATCAAGGCCTTCGGTCCAAGCAAGGCGGCCGCCCGCCTCGAAGGCTCGAAGGCCTTCGCCAAGGAATTTTGCGCCCTCTACAAAATCCCTACCGCGCCCTACGTCTGCTTTGCTGACGCAGTGTCCGCCAAGGCTTATGTGCGCGGCAAAGGCGCGCCGATAGTCATCAAGGCCGACGGGCTCGCGGCGGGCAAGGGAGTCACCGTGGCGGCGAGCATCGAGGAGGCGGAAGCCGCGATCGGCCGGATGTTTTCGGGCGAATTTGGCGCGGCGGGGCAAACTATCCTCGTCGAGGATTTTCTCGACGGCGAGGAGGTTTCGTTCTTCGCGCTTTGCGATGGCGCGCGGGCAATGGAGTTCGCTTCCGCCCAGGACCATAAGCGCGTGGGCGAAGGCGAGCGCGGACCTAATACAGGGGGCATGGGCGCCTATTCGCCGGCACCCGTCATGGATACGCGGATGCGCGAACGAATCATGCGAGACATCGTCGCGCCAACGTTCAAGGGAATGGCGGCGATGGGCGCGCCCTTCAAGGGCGTTCTTTTTGCCGGTCTGATGATTTGCGCGGATGGGCCAAGGCTCATCGAATACAATGTGCGTTTCGGCGATCCCGAAACCCAAGCCATGCTGCCGCGTCTCGAAGAGGATCTGCTTGCCTTGCTCCTCGCCTGCGTCGACGAACGACTGCCGGACCATCCGGCGCGGCTTTCGGCAAAAACCGCGCTTAGCGTCGTGCTCGCCGCCACGGGCTATCCTGGCGCGCCGGTCAGGGGGAGCGAAATCCATGGCATCGAGCGTGCCGGGGCAATGCCGTTCGTTTCGATCACCCATGCCGGGACGAAGCGCGAAGGCCAACAACTTCTCGCCGAAGGCGGCCGCGTCTTAACTGTCACGGGCGTTGGCGCCGATGTGGCGGAGGCGCGCGCGCGCGCCTATGCGGCAATCGACATGATTGATTGGCCGGGCGGATTTTACCGCCGCGATATCGGCTGGCGGGCTCTGGCGCGTGATCCGGTCCAATTGGATCGGAGCACGCCTGGAAACCCGCGTTTTTAGGGGGAAATGCTGGCGTTGACCGAGGTTGCGCCGCTGTCGCCGCCGATGGCCAGGGTTACATACACCGTGTTCTTGGTCCCGGCCAAGTTGGCGCCGATTCCCTTCGCTTCGAGGAGGTATCGCAGGGTGCCCGTGGGCTTGATCAGCACCCCCAGCCCCACGCCATTGATGACCCCCACGAAGGCGAAAGACCCCTGCCCATCCTTCTTGAACGAGCCGGGCGGAATGGTGGCGGTGAAAGTGCCGACCTGGAGAGTGACTGCCTCGGTGAGGGGATCGATCCCGTTGCTATCGGTGCTGCTCAAGGTAAAGCTGAATCCAAGTGCGAAGGCATCATGGTTAACGACATACGCGTGTTTCCCATCCGGGGTGATGGCGATCGCGGCAGCCCCGACCGGAACCGTCGCCACCACCGTGTTATTAGCTGTGTCGATCACCGAGACAACGCCAACACCGCTCCCAACATAGACGTGTTTCCCGTCCGAAGTGACGGCGACCGGCTGGGGGGCCGCCGCCACCGCGACCGTGGCCACTACCGTATTGCTGGCTGTGTCGATCACTGAAACACTGTTCGAGAAGCCAGAATTCGCCACGTAGGCTTGTTTCCCATCCGGGGTCACGGCGACCCCGCGGGGGCTATTCCCCACCTCGATCGTGGCCACCACGGACGGGGGGTTGGTGTCGATCACCGTGACAGTGCCGTCTTCATTCGTGACATAGGCGAAGGGCGCCGCCGCCGCCGGCCGGGCCGTCAAGCCCAGCCCCATCGCCAGCATGGCGCAGAGGGCCGTAAATCCCCGCGCCGGTGAGGCACGGCTTCGATTGCTATGATTGCTACGCATAATATCTCCCCCATGATAAGGCCGCGTCATCAGCCGCCGGCCATGTCACTTAACTCGACAATACATAAAGGGCGAGGCTTTTGAAACTGGTTCAGGCGACATAGCTTTCCGGCATTTCCATCGGCCCGCCATAATAGTTTTGATAGCGCTCTTCCAAGTCGCTGAGCGGCAAGATCGTGAAGACGTCGGTCGTGCCGAACTGCGCGTCGATCACCGCGCCGTCGCCAAATTTCGCCCCGGCGCGCAGGTAAGCCTTGAGCAGCGGAGGCAGCGACGCTACTCCCTTGCGCGCATCGATTGCCTTGGTGTCCAAGATCGCCATATCCACGCCGCGCCCGGCAAGCGGGCGGACGCGCCATTCTTCGTCCGCCAGCGCATGGCGATGCAGGAAACTCAAAGGCAAAGCGAGCGCGAGCGGATCGACGCCAGGCAGGCTCGCGCAGCCGATCAGCACGTCGATGCGATGATGTTTTGCATAGATCCAAAGGCCGCGCCACAAAAGCTCGATGACGCGCTTCGATCGATATTGCACATGAACGCAAGAGCGGCCGAGTTCCAAAAAGCGCTTGCCGGGATGGCGGGCCAGCAATGGAGCGATATCGAATTCCGTTGCGCTGTAATAGCCTTGGTGGCGTACGGTATCCCCGCGAAGAAGACGATAGACCCCAACGATTTTGGGCTTCTTACGGCCGAAGCGATTGCGCTGATCTTTGTCGATGACGAGAAGATGATCGCAGATTTTGTCGAAAGGACAAATGTCTCGCCTTGTCAGCGCGACGACTTGCTGAGGCATCGCCTGGCCTTCTTCGAAAAAAATCTTGAACCGCAGCCGCTGCGCCTTGCGGATCTCCCGGCTCGTCGTCGCCAGCCGGACTTCAAACGGGCCGAAACGCCCAAGCACCGCGGGCAGGCCGGAAAGATCGCGCACGATCCGGTTCGGTCTTATGAAGGTGGCGGTGTGCCGGACGGCACCGCCGAAGCCGGACGGCGTCGAAGTGTTCCACATGAGCTAGCGAATCTCGTCTTACCTCTATGGATCGAATCTAGTAGCCGGATGCGAAGCTTTGATGACGAAAAGATAAGATCCACAGGGGAGGGAGAGCGGCGCTGTCATCAAACTGCAGAACGAGCGTTCTAAAGAGGAGCGAATCGCAATGCCAATCTGCGGTGAGAAATGGCTTATCTCCGCGCCGTACTGATCGTTCTTACCCTACTCTTGTTTTTGGCCATCGCTCCCTTGCAGTGGCTCGCATTGCGCCGGCGCTGGCCGCTGCGGCTGTGGCTCCCGGTAGCGCTCGGCCGGACGCTCGCCGCCCTGCTGCCGCTGCGTGTTTTCACGAAGCAAGTCCCGCCGCCGCAAGGGCCTCGTCTCATTGCCGCAAATCATGTTTCGTGGCTCGACATACTGGCGCTTTGCAGCGTCGAGCCGGTCTGCTTCCTCGCCAAGCGTGAAGTCGAATCGTGGCCGGTCGTCTCCGCTTTCGCGCGGCTGCAAGAAACCGTGTTCGTGGATCGCCAACGGCGGCGGACCATCCCCGCCGCCAACGCGGTGATGGCGCAGCGCATGCTCGCGGGCCGCCCTATGCTGCTTTTCCCGGAGGGCACGACCGGCGACGGCTCGGCGCTCGGCAAGTTTTACAGCTCGCATTTCGCCGCCGCGCGCGATCTTCTCGCCACGGCGAGCGGGATCGAGACGGTTTGCGTGCAACCTGTCGCTATCCGCTATTCATCGCCCGCGGCGGCATGGCTCGGCGATGCGACCTTGCTTCCGCACCTCTGGTCGCTCCTCAAGGGCGAGCCGATCCGGTGCGATCTCGGGTTTGGCAAGCCGCTCGCCTATGCGCGGGGAGAAAGTCGCAAGGCGATAGCCGGCGAGGCCGCATCGGCGATCGCCGGCATGCTCGCGGCCATGCCACGGGCGGCCGATCTGCCCGCGCAAGCCGGAACGCCGGCCCTCGAACCCGTCGTGGCGAATCCCTGACGCACTCTTCAGCCCCCAAACAGGCCCATGGTCCGCCGTCATCGGCGAGTTGCGCCGGTAAAGGCTCCCGCACGGTATAAAGTCCTTGATTCGCAATCCGCGAATAGGCAGCGCGCGCTTCGCTTGCGCGGTGCGGGCGCGCATCTGTGGCTTGTAATGGAAGCCATGCCCGTGTTGTGATTAGTCTCCGCCGCATTGGAGAGGCAACGCCGCAATCAAAGGAGGAGCACGGTGACCGAAGCCATAACGCCCGCCAATATATTCATTCTTGGACTAGGATTCTGGGCGTCGAAGGCGCTTCTTAGCGCCATCGAGCTTGAGCTATTCACCGAGCTTGCCAAGGGCCCGGCCGATCTTAGCACGTTGTCGCGCCGCCTCGGCTTGCACGATCGCTCGGCGCGCGATTTCCTCGACGCGCTGGTCGCGCTGAAAATGCTCGACCGCCAGGATGGAGATGGACGCTACAGCAACGCGGCCGACACGGATTTGTTTTTGGACCGGGCGAAGCCAAGCTACGTTGGCGGCCTTCTCGAAATGGCGAATGCCCGTCTCTATGAGTTCTTGGGGCTCGTTAACCGAAGCGCTCAAGACCGGCCGGAACCAGAACGAGGCCAAGGAGTCGGGCGATGTGTTCACCGCGCTCTATGCCGATCCGGACCGGTTGCGCGGGTTCCTCGCCGCCATGAGCGGAGCAAGCCTCGGCGCGGCCCAAGCGATCGCCGCGAAATTTCCCTGGCAAGACTATAAGACTTTCGCTGACATCGGAGCCGCGCAAGGCATGGTGCCAATTACTATCGCCCGCGCGCATAACCATCTTTCCGGCGCCGGATACGACCTGCCCGAAGTCAAGCCGGTGTTTGAGGAATTCATCGCCCAGCATGGAATGCAGGAGCGGGTGAAATTTCTTAGTGGAAACTTTTTTACGGACCCCCTACCCACGGCCGATGTCCTGATCATGGGCCACATTCTGCACGACTGGGATTTGGCGCAGAAGCACATGCTGCTGGAAAAGGCCCATGCCGCGCTTCCCAAGGGCGGGGCGCTCATTGTCTATGAGGCGATCATCGATGACGAGCGGCGCCAAAACGCGTTCGGTTTGTTGATGAGCTTGAACATGCTGATCGAGACGACGGGCGGCTTCGATTTTACGGGGGCCGACTGCCAGGCTTGGATGCGCGAGGCGGGATTCTCGCAAACGCGCGTCGAGCCGCTCACCGGCCCGGACTCGATGGTCGTCGCGATCAAATAGAGGCGGGCACTGGGGACTGTCGCGGCATCCGAGCGGCATCCGCACCCGCCTACTCTGAAGGTTCCCGAATGGGGCCGGCAATGCGTGGAAACAGGCGGCGCCATTGCCGGTTCGACCAGAGGCGGAACCGGTCGAGGTAGAGATAAAGCACCGGCGTCGTGTAAAGGGTCAGAAGCTGGCTGACGATCAGCCCGCCGACGATCGCAATGCCCAGCGGGCGGCGGATCTCGCCCCCCTCGCCGAAGCTTAGCGCCAGCGGGACGGCGCCGAAAATCGCGGCGAACGTCGTCATCATGATCGGACGAAATCGCAACACGCAGGCGCGAAAAATCGCGTCGCGCGGCGAAAGCCCGTCCGAGCGTTCCGCTTCGAGGGCGAAATCGATCATCAAAATCGCGTTTTTCTTGACGATGCCGATCAGCAAAATCACCCCGATCATCGCGATGAGGCTGAACTCGGTGTGAAACAGCAAAAGCGCGAGGACCGCGCCGACACCGGCCGAAGGCAACGTGGAGAGGATCGTGACCGGGTGAACGAAGCTTTCGTAAAGAATGCCCAGAACGATATAGACCGCGGCGAGCGCGGCGACGATCAACAAGAACTCATTCGCCAACGACTCTTCGAATAGACGGGCGGTCCCTTGCAGACTGCCGCGGATCGTGGCCGGGGCGTGGAGCGCCTTCATCGCCGCCCGGATTTCCGTGACCGCGTCGCTGAGCGATGCGCCGGGCGCGAGATTGTATGAAATCGTGCACGCCACGAACAGGCCCTGGTGGTTGACCGCCAAGGGCGTGTGACCCGGCTCGAAATGGCTAAAGGCGGCGAGCGGAACCATGGTTTCCCGGTTTGTGCTGACGGCCGAACCGGCGGAAGTGGCGCCCCTGCCGGTATTGGCCAAGGCATTGGTTTGGACGTTGCGCGCCTCATTGCCCTCGACATTTCTGGCCGCGCTGGAACTGATCCCCGATGACCCGGGGCCGGGCAGGGCGGGGTTCCGCGTGACCGTTCCCGCCACGGCATTGCTGACCGCCGTCCCGCGCGGGCTCGCGCCCGCGGTGCTGACATAGAGATCTTTCAGGATCGCGGGATCTTGCCAATAGCGCGGGTCGACTTCCATCACCACATGATATTGGTTGACCGCGCTGTAAATGGTCGAGACCTGGCGCTGCCCGAACGCGTCATAAAGCGTATTGTCGATCTGCCTTACGTTGATGCCGAGACGGGAAGCCGTTTCGCGATCGATGACGACGTTGGTTTCCAAGCCTGTCTGCTGCTGGTCGGAATTGACATCCGCGAGCACGGAGCTGTTTTGCAAGACCTCGACGAGGCGTGGCACGAAGGCATAGAGTTCGCTCGTGCTCTCGCCCTGCAAAGTGTATTGGTATTGGGCATTGCTCGCCCGCCCGCCGCTCCGAATATCCTGCACCGATTGCAAATAAAGTCGCGCGCCCGGCACCTGCGTGATCTTGCGGCGCAGACGGGCGATCACCTCGTCGGCGGTCTCGCTGCGTTGGGACTTTGGCTTCAGGTCGATATAGACCGAGCCGGTATTGGTCCCGGAGCCCGAACCGGTATAGCCCTTGACGCTGGCAATCGCCGGGTCGGCTTGCACGATCGCCTGAAGCTGTTTGAGTTTTAGACGCATCGCCTGGAACGAAATCGCCTGGTCGGCTTGAATAGTCCCGGCCAAAAAGCCGGTGTCCTGCTGCGGAAAGAAGCCTTTCGGCACGATACCAGAACAAGACGAAGTTGAGGCCGACAGTCAAAACCAAAACCACCATCACCAGGATGCCGTGGCGCAGTGCTAAGCCGAGCGTTCGCTCATAGCCGTGCAGGAGCCTGCCAAACGGGTCGAACCTCCGCGCATGCGCCTCGGCGGGAGTGTGGGGCTTCAGAACCCGCGCGCACATCATCGGCGTCAAGGTCAAGGATAAGACGAGCGAGATGAGGATGGCGAGCGAAAGAGTGAGCGCGAATTCGCGAAACAGGCGGCCGACAATCCCGCCCATCAGAAGAATTGGAAGGAACACCGCGATCAACGAGATGCTGATCGACAGCACGGTAAATCCAACTTCCCGCGCGCCGGCGAGCGCCGCCTCGACGCGCCCTCTCCCCGCATCGGCGTGGCGGGATATATTTTCGAGCACCACGATCGCATCGTCGACCACGAAGCCGGTCGCGATCGTCAGGGCCATCAGCGACAAATTGTTCAAGCTAAAGTTCAGGAGATACATCGCGGCGAAAGTACCGACGATCGAAACCAGCACGGCGACACTCGGAATGATCGCGGCGCGAATATCGCGCAGGAACAAGAAGACAATCAGCGTGACCAAGAGAACCGCGATGACCAAGGTCCATTCGGTGTCATGCAACGAGGCGCGGATCGTAATGCTGCGATCGGAGGCAGGCAAGAATTCGATATCGCTTGGCATCGCCGCTTGGAGATGCGGCAATTCGGCCTTGACGCGCTCCACCGTATCGATGATGTTGGCGCCGGGCTGACGGAAAATGACCGCGAAAACGACGGGGCGGCCGTTGGCAAGGCCCTCATTGCGGACGTCCTCGACCGAGTCCAGGACATCGGCGACGTCGCTGAGACGGACCGCGGCGCCATTGCGGTAGGCAATAACGAGAGGCGTATAATCGGCGGCCCGGGTTGCTTGATCGTTGGTATAGATCTGCAAGTGCCGTTCGCCGTCTTCGATCGCGCCTTTCGGACTATTGGCATTGGCGGAAGCAAGCGCCGCGCGCACGTCCTCAAGCCCGATGCCATATTTGGCCAAGGCGTGCGGGTTGAGCTCGACGCGCACCGCGGGCAAGGCACCGCCGAAAATATAAACCTGACCGATGCCATCGAGCTGGGAGAGCCTTTGCTGGAGGATATTGCTGGCGAGATCATACATCTGACCGCGCGACTTGGTCTTCGACGTCATGGTGAGGATAAGGATCGGCGCATCGGCGGGATTGATCTTGCGATAGGTCGGATTGATAGGCAGGTTCGTTGGCAGATCGGCGCCCGCTGCGTTGATCGCCGCCTGGACGTCGCGCGCGGCGCCGTCGATGTCGCGGCCGATGTCGAACTGGACGATGATGCGGGTCTGTCCGAGGTTGCTTGCCGACGTCATTTCCGTGACATGGGCGATCTGGCCGAGGTGGCGTTCGAGCGGACCTGCCAAGCTCGATGCCACGGTCTCCGGACTCGCGCCGGGAAGCTGCGCCTGCACCAGGATCGTTGGAAAATCGACTTGCGGAAGCGGCGAGACCGGCAGCTTCAGAAACGCAAGGCACCCGGCAAGCGCAATCCCCAGGGTAAGGAGCGTGGTCGCCACCGGACGCGCGATAAAAGGCGCGGAGAGGTTCATACTTGAGACTCGGCGGCGCGCATGACCGCGGCCAACAAAGGCGCGGCTGCGGCCAAGCGGAGATGGAGAAGCCGCAACGGATTAAACTCCTTCTTTACAACCTAACGCCCGACCACGATAGGGCGCCGGTGAGCGATGGCGCGCTTCGCGAATTTCCGCTATCGCTTTGAAAAAAGCCGCCGTTGGCGCGGTGCGGAGCGCCCCGTGAACGGTTGGGCGGGCTATTTGGCGCCAGGGAGAGCGGGCACTATGCACGAGGCGGAGCCTGTAACGATCGAAACGTTTGACATTCTGCGCTTGTTGAAATCCCTGCCGCACCGCTATCCGTTTCTGATGATCGACCGCGTGATCGAGGCGCGGGGCGACGAATCCGGCATCGGCATCAAGAATGTCAGCATTAATGAGCCGCAATTCCAGGGGCATTTCCCGGAACGCCCGGTCATGCCCGGCGTTCTTCTGATCGAGGGCATGGCCCAGACCGCCGGGGTTCTGTGCGTCAACGCGCATTCGCCCGGACGAAAGCCGCCGCTTGTTTATTTCACGAGTATCGACAAGGCCAGGTTTCGTAAGCCGGTCATGCCGGGCGACCAGGTCGAGTTTCATATGACCAAGACCCACCGGCGCCGCACCATGTGGTGGTACAAGGGCCGCGCCATGGTGGACGGCGTGCTTGTGTGCGAGGCGGAAATCGCCGCCATGCTGGCCGATGACGGTGCATAGTTTTTTGCGCCGGGATTTTTTCCGGTGAAGTCCGCCACTGTTCCGGTGCTCATCTTGCGAGCCGGCCAAGCTGGGACCGACTGGCCACTTGTGAAATGTATGGCTCGCCCCATCCGCAAGGGGCGATTTTTATTTGGCTCGGGTCCGTCTGTTTCAACGTATCCGGTCTCGGGGTTTTATCCCCGGCCAAGACGGAGATCCGCGCGCCCGACATCTCATAATCGCAGCGGCGATTGCGCGAACTCGCGACGGACGCTTGGGCGCCCGCAAGCAAGAGGCGTCCTCAGCTCCGCCAAGTCCGGCAGCACGGCTCGCGGGATGCCATGAAACGGCCGGGCCACAACGGCCTTTTCTCAATATCCGAACAGTTTTGAGTGTTGCCCGCAATGTCCTGGCAAGATTTTTGAGCTATACATTGATGATACGTGCAAACTAGCGTGGCGTTCCACAAAATGCTTGTGACAATTCCGCCATATTAACTCCAAAATCCTCACGATAATACCCCATATTAACTACAAAATGCTCATGATAATACCGCATATTAATGGTTTGTCAACTATGGTTTATTTATTTTTATTTGCTAGAATGTGATGGAGACCACAGACATTGGTGAGGTATTGTGACAAAAGTTTTGTCGCTATGATAATTCAGCGAGGTAAGAGGAAAAATGGTTCAACCAAAAGAACGCGCGGCCAAACCCACCGATACTCGCTGCGATGTCGCCTATGCGTCAATTCCGCATTGCTTGTGATGGCATACGTCACTTAACTTTCGTGCGCCAATTGACCACAAAAACCCATTTGGGTCAAGCGCGCGGCAAGAAAGAAATAAACTGATGAGGCTTGGGATGAACTTAAACATGACAGGAAGGAATTAGCTAGGAAAAGAAATGATCCAAGGTACCGCAGTGTCTATTAGATTTCTTCGGAAAGTGGTTTAACTCAAGAGGTTTAAAAATGAAAATGTCATCGTTTTTAGATAAGAAGATCGTTTTTTCACTCTCGATATTAGTGGTCGGTTTCGTTGCCGACCCTGTACTGGCAGGCTGCCCGTCGTCTGGCCTCACGGCTTCATCGGGAGCAACCGACATAAACGGTGATTGTGCCGTTGTTGGGGATATAACTCTCTCTGGATCTGCAACTCTTACGATGTCGAATGGCAACCTTTCTGTAACGGGTAATATTATCCTCACAGAGAATTCGATATTCTCTGTCACGACTGGGACATTAACATTTCCACAGACAAACTTTGCTCAGTATACAATTATACTAAATGGTCCATCACAATTCACTATGACTGATTCATCGTTTGTCACAAACGCCGCAATACAAAATAGTCTTGCAATGTCTATAAATGCGAACGACAATTCTGTAGTACGTTTTGAAAACTCAAATTTAAATATGAAAACTGGAAGCTGGCTTATTGGGAATTTCAATAACAATTCAAAGTTGACCGTTATTAATTCGCAATACTTGCCGACTGAGATTTATCCTCTCAATGCGTCGACGATTTCAGTATCGTCTTCAACTTTTTCCACGTTGTGGCTTAATTTTGCATCGGGAGACACGGGTACAGTGAATATCCCCAAGTTAGATGATCAAGGAAAATATAATTTGATATTTACACCTAGCAGTGGGAATATCTATTCAGTTAACATCAGCTTAAGTAATTCCAGATTAGGGCTAAACTCCCACCCAAATTCTTCGCTGACCGTAAATGGAAACGCTGCGCTCAACTATGCCAATGTCGTATTTGGGTATTATATTGAAAACAACACCACGCCAGTGGTCATCGACGGATTAACTACTGGCGGTGTTGTCACTAAACAATTCAGAGATCAAGGGCGGAATCTAAAACTAAATAATGTCTATCTTAATCCAATTAGTTGGCAAGTGTATGTGAAGGAAACCAACGGGTACCCTGTGTATATAAAGAATTCTGTAATTAATGAGCTTGTAGCTTTTACCAAGGGAGTTGTCAATATTTCGGATAGTACACTCCAATATGCTGTCAGTGGTGCCGTTGGCCCTGGTTCCAAAATGAATATTAATAATACTCACATTTGGTCTGGCAGCATACTGGCTTATGGTGGAGAAGTGAATATCATCAATAGCTACGTTCACGGCAATAACATTACTGCCAGAGGCTTTGTAGGCGCTAGTGCTAAGATCAACCTGATTAATGTAATAGATCCCGGAATGGAATTTCTCCGCAAAGTTGCGCGGCGGTTGGCGGCTACCCGCCAAACAACAATGGCGTTCCACTCTGTAACCCCTTCAATCCGCTCTATCAATGTTCGAAAGTGACGGCGACCGGCGGCGGAACAATAAATGCAAATCCTAAACTTACCTGTCCTCATGAGTTGGGCGGGGTAGACGATAAGGCGCTAATACCAACGGTCATGAGGAATGACCGTTGGTTTCACTCTCAAATTTTCGCGAACCCATTGAAGAAGCGAAAATTTGGGAAAGGCACCATGAGCCGCTGTCCGCGACCCATGGTTTAAGGCCGCAGGTGGTGAATTGGATCCTGAAACGCCGGATCGCTTTAGCCGGGTTCGATATGGCGGAGTTTTCGGCGCATGGGCTGCGCGCCGGCTATCTCACTGCAGCGGGGCGCCATCGGCCCGGCACGCGGCACCGGCGCCGCCCTGGTCACGCCGGCAGTTAATATCGGCGCCATCAACAAACATCTGGAATAAACACCTGGCCGAAATCAGCCAATGCGTCAGCGTCAGTGCCATCGCCCTGCTGGCGCCGGCTGGCACGGCTCGCCGCAGCTCATTGTGCCAGGCAATGGCGTGCTCATGCCGCTCAACGTCCGCGCCCGAGCTGAACTCAGGCGAAAACATATCGGACTATCTGCGCCGCAACTTGCTCAGCCACTGCGACCCTCGACGCTTGTTGCGATGCCTGGAACGCCGTGGTGGCCAACTCCGGGGTCATCGCCTCAAGTGGAACCAGTGATTGGGCACAGGTCAAAACTTAGGGCGGTTGGTATTAAATGGGAATTCCTGAGGATCCTGCGGCTTTTTAGTCTTCGCGGTCGGCCGCTCTGGCGAGAACCCCCCTTATTTCCGCGCTCGCGGCGGTCAGCCTGCGGGCAACTTCGTCGTTCGCCAATTCCAGCGACTTCGCGCGCGCGATGGCGCCATCGAGTTCGACCGCCAGCCGCAAACGGTCGTCCTGCATGACCGCAAGCTCGTCCTCGAGATTGGTGCGCAGGGCGTCGGCCTTTGCCCGCCGCTCGTTGGCTGCGTCGAGCCGGTCAAGCGCTGCGGCGAGCCGCTTCAGCGCCGCGTCGAGGCGCTCCGGCAATTTGGTTGTCGCGGCGGCGTCCTTGATCATGCCATGCGAGCGCCTTCATGATGAGAATATCCAAGCATTATGTGTCCTATTGCGTTCCCGCTGAAAAAAAACGAAAATTTGAGAAAAGCACGCCCGCGCCTTATTGTCGCGGCGTCTTGCCCAGAATGCCAAGAGCATGTCCCGAAAAAGTTGCTCGACTTTTTCGATATTTAGACATCGGATATATCCGATGTCTCATGAGGGCATGCTCCAACTCCTTGATTTTGAGCTGCGTCCTTATCGATCAAATGATTTTACTTGATCGGGGAGGCGCTCTGAGGCGCCGGTCGACAAACCGGCCGCCGCGCGCTAAGTGCTTATGGCCAGGATAATGGTCCAGCGCCGCGACAATAAGGCATAAGTCGCGGCGAAATCGTTTTTGCGGCCTAAAACGTTAAAGCGCGGCTTAAAGAAACATAGGCGATGCATTGACACAAGCCTTTCGGCGGTTGCCAGACTGGGCCAACCATGCTCACACACCACGCGGCTCCGCCCCGCTTGACGCAGCAATCGCCCACGATCTCGCCAATTCCGCCCTTGGAGTGAATCTTTGATGCCGGCGCACGAAGATGACGTAACCCATGAGGAAATGGCGAATGCGATTCGCGCGCTCGCCATGGATGCGGTGGAAAAGGCGAAATCGGGTCATCCAGGTCTGCCGATGGGCGCCGCCGATATCGCCACCGTGCTGTTCACCAAGGTGCTCAAATATGACGCCGTCGCCGCAAGCTGGCCGGACCGCGATCGTTTCGTCCTGTCCGCCGGCCATGGCTCGATGCTGCTTTATGCGCTGCTTTATTTGACCGGCGAACCAAGCATGACCATCGCGGAACTGCAACGCTTTCGTCAGCTCGGCTCGCGGACGCCGGGCCATCCCGAATACCGCCACACGCCGGGGGTGGAGGCCACAACGGGTCCGCTCGGCCAGGGGCTTGCCATGGCGGTCGGGATGGCGCTTGCCGAACGCATGCTGAATGCGGAATTCGGGTCAATCGTCGATCATCATACCTATGTCCTCGCCTCCGATGGCGATCTCATGGAAGGAATCAGCCAGGAGGCGATCGCGATTGCCGGGCATCTCCGGCTCAACCGGCTGATCGTGTTTCATGACGAAAACCACGTCTCGATCGACGGTCCTCTCTCGCTCGCGGATTCTGTCGACCAGGTGAAGCGATTTCAAGCCTGTAACTGGAACGCCGTTCGGATCGACGGGCATGACCAGAAAGCCATTTTGCGCGCGATCCGAAAGGCGCAAAAATCAGATCTCCCGAGCCTGATTGCCTGCCGGACCACGATCGGCTTTGGCATGCCGACCCGCGCCGGCACGGCGAAGGCACATAGCGATGCTCCTGGGCCGGAGGAGATTGCCGGCACGCGGCGCAACCTCAACTGGCCTTACGAGCCGTTTGTCATTCCCGGGCCTATCTTGGCCGCCTGGCGCAAGGCGGGCAAGCGCGGGCGCCCGCGCCGCAAGGCCTGGCTCGCGGCGCTGCAGCTGCTGCCAACGCCCCAGCGCGAGGAATTCGCGCGCCGTTTGCGCGGCGATTTGCCGGCCTCCTTTGGCGAGGCGGTGATCACCTACAAGCGCCAGCTCACCCTGGATCGTTCGCCGATCGCCACTCGCAAGGCGTCCCAGGCCACGCTCGAAGTTCTGGCGAAAGCCGTTCCCGAACTCCTCACCGGCTCGGCCGACCTCACGCCCTCAAACAATACCAAGGTCGCGGCGACGTCGGAAATTGGGCCTTCGTCCTATTCCGGACGCTATATCCATTGGGGCATCCGCGAGCATGGCATGGCGGCGGCGGTCAACGGCATAGCGCTGCATGGAGGTTTTATTCCTTCCGGCGCGTCATTTCTGACCTTCAGCGATTACTGCCGCCCGGCGTTGCGCCTTTCCGCCTTGATGGGAATTCGCGCGATCGAGGTTTTCACGCATGATTCGATCGGACTTGGCGAGGACGGCCCGACGCATCAGCCGGTCGAGCATCTGGCCGCGTTGCGCGCCATTCCGAACCTGCTCGTTTTCCGGCCCGCCGACCGGACCGAGACGCTGGAATGCTGGCAGCTCGCGGTCGAAGCGAAAACCTCGCCCTCGATTCTCGCGCTGACCCGGCAAAACCTTCCCGCCGTCCGCCGCGATTTCACGCCCGAGAATTTATCCGCGGCGGGGGCCTATGAACTGGCGCCGGCGGAGGGTGGCCCCGCCAAGGTTTCGATCTTCGCGTCCGGTTCTGAAGTCTCGATCGCGCTCGAGGCACGGAGCATTTTGGCCGCGCGGCAAATTTTCGCGCGGGTCGTCTCGGTGCCCTGCATGACTCTTTTCTTGCGGCAGGACCGTGATCAGCGCCAAGAGGTCATTGGCGATGCGCCCGTGCGCGTCGGTGTCGAAGCGGCTGTCCGTCAAGGCTGGGACGCGATCATCGGCGAAGATGGGATTTTCATCGGCATGACCGGGTTTGGCGCCAGCGCGCCCTACAAGGATGTTTACAATAATTTCAACATTACGCCAGAAGCCGTCGCCGAGGCCGCGGCGCGGCGTTGCAACAGTTGACGCGTGCTAAAATAACCAACATGCCATGCGGGACGGTGCGGGGCGAACCGGGCTATCCGCGGAGAAGGAGAAGACATGGCGATTTGAGTCGCTATCAACGGATTTGGCCGCATCGGCCGCAATATCCTGCGCGCGATTGCCGAATCCAGGCGCAAGGATATTGAGGTTGTGTTGATCAACGATCTCGGTCCGGTCGAGACCAATGCCCATTTGCTGCGCTTCGATTCCGTGCACGGCCGGTTTCCCGGCGACATCAGGGTCGCGGGCGACTTTATCGATTTCGGCCAGGGGCCGGTCAAGGTGACCGCGATCCGCGATCCGCGCGAATTGCCGCATAGGGAGCTTGCCGTCGACATTGCGCTCGAATGCACCGGGTTTTTCACCTCGAAGGACAAAGCCTCCGCGCATTTGAAGGCGGGCGCCAAGCGCGTGCTCGTTTCGGCCGCGGCCGACCATGCCGATCTGACGGTGGTCTTTGGGGTCAATCACGCCATGCTGACCAAGGATCATCTCATCGTCTCGAATGCGTCCTGCACCACCAATTGCCTGGCCCCGGTGGCCAAAATCCTGAACGACGCGATCGGCATCGAAACAGGGTTCATGACCACGATCCACTCCTATACCGGCGACCAGCCGGCGCTCGATACAATGCACAAGGACCTTTACCGGGCACGTGCGGCCGCGCTTTCGATGATCCCGACTTCGACCGGAGCGGCGCGAGCCATCGGCCTCGTCCTGCCCGAGCTCAACGGCAAACTCGACGGCGCGGCGATCCGCGTGCCCACCCCCAATGTGTCCGTCGTCGATTTCAAATTCGTCGCCAAACGCAAGACGACAGCCGACGAGATCAAGGACACGGTCAAGCGCGCCTCGGAGAGCCAATTGAAAGGCATACTCACATTCACCGAAAGTTCGAACGTGTCCGCCGATTTCAATCACGATCCGCATTCATCGATCTTTCATATGGATCAGACAAGGGTCATGGAGGGCACATTCGTGCGTGTCCTGGCCTGGTACGACAACGAATGGGGCTTTTCGAACCGCATGATCGATGTCGCCGCCGCCATGGGAAAGCTCATATGACGAGAACAGCGCCCATGTCCGCGTTCCGGACACTCGACGATGTGGACCTCGCCGGCAAAAGGGTGCTCGTTCGCGCCGACCTCAACGTCCCGATGGAAAACGGAAAGATCACCGACGCGACCCGCATCGACCGGATTCTCGTGAATATTCGCGAGATTTCGGAAAAAAAAAGGCAAGGTTATCCTCTTGTCGCATCTCGGCCGCCCGAACAACGGCCCGGATCCGAAGCACTCGCTAAAACCCGTCGCGGTGGAGATTGAACGCCAGCTCGGACGCTATGTCGCCTTTTCTTCCGATTGCGCCGGCGATGTCGCGAAGAGCGCGGTCGATGCGATGCACGACGGCGACGTCCTCGTGCTCGAAAATACAAGGTTCCATGCCGCCGAGACGAAGAACGATCCGGCCTTTGTCGACGCCTTGGCCGAACTCGGCGATATTTACGTCAACGACGCTTTTTCCACCGCCCATCGCGCGCACGCTTCGACCGAAGGGGTGGCGCACAAGCTCCCGGCCTATATCGGGCGCAGCATGCAGCATGAGCTTGAAATGCTGAAACGGATGCTGGCCGATCCCAAGCGTCCGCTGGCGGCGATCGTCGGCGGCGCGAAGGTCTCGACCAAATTCGAGCTGCTCGGCAACCTCATGCGCGAGGTCGAATATTTGTTCGTCGGCGGCGCCATGGCCAATACGCTTCTCGCGGCGAGCGGCAAGGCGGTCGGCAAGTCCCTCCATGAGAAGAAGTTCGCCGATGTCGCCCGCCAGATCATCGCCGAGGCCGATGCGACACATTGCAAGCTCGTGCTGCCGGTCGATGTGGTTGTCGCCTCGCGGCTCGAACCGGATGTGCGCACGAGGACCGTCGACATCGACTCCGTGGGCGAGGACCAATTGATTCTCGACATCGGGCCCCGCACCATCTCGCAGGCCGTGGGCCTTCTTGCCTCGGCCCGGACGCTCGTCTGGAACGGACCCGTCGGCGCGTTCGAGATCGCGCCATTCCAGACCGGCACGATGACGATCGCCAAGGTCGCGGCGCAACTCACCAAAGTGGGCGCGTTGGAGACCATCGCCGGCGGCGGCGATACCATCGCGGCCCTCAACCAAGCCGCCGTAACCCAGGACTTCACCTACGTATCGACCGCCGGCGGCGCTTTCCTCGAATGGCTCGAAGGCAAGCAATTGCCAGGCGTCGAGGCGCTCCGCTGGTCCAGCGCGGCGAGCGGGTGAGGCTTGCTTTGAAATGGTCCCGCTTCGCGTGTCCATCTCACCGGCCACGTTCACTTAGCGGATCAACAGGCCACCGATTGTGAAGGGAGGAAGCCCGCCAAAGAAACGGCATATGAGATCGCTCCCCCCATTGAACCTGCATCTCCAGTACGCGCCCAGATCCGGATCCCCCCCGAAACCAAGTTGCGGTATAACCCCTCCGCTGCCTTCTGACGGAAATCCGCCGAAAACTACCTTCCCCGGGTATATGCCCGTGGTTGGCTCAAGCGACGATTCTGCGTTAAATCCTGGCATGGTCATTTCGTTACCTCCCTCACGTCGGTTAGCAGATGACGTCGGCGTTGCACTCAGCAATGCAATCACTCCGCCCACGCCCACGACACCCGGCTCGGCAGTTTCTGACGGCGGCACTACACTGACGTGGGGTGAGGCCGCCGCCGCCGCCACCCCCACCCGGCCCGCCTTCTTCCCCTCTGCAGAAGAAACCACTTAAATCCATGGGGAAACCCGCTTCACGGTGCTCAGCCACGCAGTTCCAGTAATCGCCGGACGCTATAAGCTGCGGAACAACTGCGATACCGTCTGCAGAGCTACTGAAAGGGCCGGTAAAGTAAGCGCAGTAGTTGTGTGCGTCAAGTTCGTGGGTAACGGCTTCGCTTAAACAAACCCTGTGAGCCGACGCAGAAAGTCAGTGCCATAGTCCAGGGGTAGATGTCCCTGGCGGCCCGTCCATTGGCCTCGGCTTACAGAGGCCATTCTGACAGCGTAGTCCAGGACAGCAGCTTGGTGGGCATGGTTCGTCCTCGTCCTGACATGGCCTAGTGCACTGACACAAACGGCTGATTCACAAATGGCGCAGGCCATGCGAATCACCGATTGACTGCACCTTCCGTCTGAAGTCAGTGCACTAGGTGGCGTTCCTATTCTGATGCGGATGACGATTCCGTCCCCTTGGCAAGCATCCACACATTCCTTTCGAATGGTGCGACATCCGAATGCACAAACTATGTTTAAAGGAAAAGGAACGCCATTGCAGGCCGGGGAACAAGCTACGACCACCGCAAAGCAAGCCCTTCACAAAGCTCACGTGTAGACTGCTGCGGCATTATCAAAGTAGATGCGTTACCTAGCCGTATTCCATAAGCGCCACGGTAGGTCTTGCTTGTTCTGTACAGGGAAGCCTCTGCGTCGAATCCGGGCATGTTCATGGTACACCTCCAAAAGTCGTTTCACCGGTCGTAATACGGCGACAGCTTGGTCACCAGGAACGGAAACTCCTCGGTCACATCGACGCGCACGAAAAACTTCTCGGTGAAATCGCTATTGCGGTTGGTGAAGGCGAAGATCGCGTCCACCACCTTCCGTGTTCCGCTAAAGGGCGAGAGGCGCACTTCTACTGCGGTCAGCGAAAGGTCGCGCGCAAATTCTTTCGCCGCCTTGGCGTAAATAGCCGGATCGCGCGCGGCGAGTAAATTCAAGGCGCGGTGTTCGTTGGTCGCCGGCATTGTCGGTTAGCTGCATGACCCGGTCGAACAGTTCTTCGGCTGCCGGTCCAAATTGCTCGGGATCCGCATGTTGAACAAAATGCCCGGACTTACCGCGGAGGAGTCACCGTGAACTCAAAATTCCGTTGACCACACACCCGTATGAGCCGACCAACCACCGCGTAACTCTCAAACGCCCACCCGACCTGCTGCTCCTTCTATCAAAAAATGCCACACAGACCTGAGGGACCCACCGGGGAATACACACACTCCGTTTCAGTACAATATTCAAGACACCAACCCTCCTCATGGGGACACGTGTCACACGTAGGGATTGCAGGTACAATAGTACATGCGTGTGAATCAGCAGACTGCCCATTACGGTAATGACCATTGCTTCTGTATGTTTTGGTACTACGTTGTAAGGATGCGTCAGCATTAAATCCAGGCACTTTCATTTCGTCACCCGCTGTTATTTAACCCCGCGTCCTAGGAAGTTAAGAATGTTGCTAGGATCATCGTCATCCATCTCCTGGTTTATATTTCCGAGCTTAGCCAAGCATGAATGGGTTGTGTTCCATAGCGTCACCCCGGTACTAACACCAGTCTCCAGCGTTTGCTATTACCATTAATTGCTATAAAGAGCAGATCGCGAGCTATATCGGAGGATCCCCCGGGATGTCGCACTCGCACTCATACCACACCCGACCTCCCTCCTCCTGCCGCTCGCACCTAAGTACCGCACATGAGCCGAGCCCCAACCCTGCGCAAAAATCGCATGCCCACCGCCTTCCGGCTGAGTCACTCGCGACCGGTAAGAGCTAGTGGTCTCGTAGAGTGAGGCCCCTGCCGTAAATCCTGGTAAATTCGTTTTACTCATTGGTAGTTCCTCCTTTCAGTTAAGTTTTTCGGTGACATCTTGGGACCAAGAAGGGAAACTCCTCGGTCAAGTCGCAGCGGACAAAGAACAAACCCGCCCACGTGCCTAACAAGTATGGAGAGTTTGGCCAATATCAGGGCTAAGCAGCCGATGGCAGATACGGCAGCAAGGAGCTGATAACGTCCTGGACACAGGGTCCAGCTCGCACACCCAAGGAGTGGGGAACTGGGGCGGCGGTGGCAAAGGTTCACACGGGCCGTAGGCCTCACAGTCCAAGCGGCAGAGATTCTGGCAAAAGCTTTGGGAGTTTCCGTCAGCCCGGCAACCGGCCTCGCACCGCCGGATGCATTGAGGCGGACAGGCTTGCTGCGCCGGAAATAAGGCTCCACTACCCTCAGCAGTAGCGCCCCTCATATAATAGCGCCGGCTCGTTCTATACGCCGAGGCGTCTGCATTAAAACCTGGCACGCTCATGTTAAACCTCAAATTAATAGGGTTACCGCTACGGGACTGTGATCGTCTGAGTGTCCGTTTCGAAAGTTCGTCAACCATTGCAGAGCTTTCGTAGCATAAGTTGAATGGAGGCGAAACGGAGGAAGACAAGGGCTGTGGCGTTGAGGTTCTCCCAATCCTTGGCCAGTCTTCGACAGCGGTTCAGCCATGCGATCGACCGCTCGACGATCCAGCGCTTGGGCAAGGTCACGAAGCCTTTCGCCTGATCGCAGCGTTTGACGATCTCGATCTTTACACGAGGCAGAATGTCGGCGAGCGCGTCGCCAAGGATCGGCCCTTGATACGCGCTGTCGGCGAACAGTTTTTCGAGAAAGGGAAAGCGGCCGAACAGCATCGAAAGCAGCAAGACGCCGCCGTCGCGATCCTGAATGCCGGCGCAATGAACGATGGCGCCCATCAGCAAGCCTTGCGTATCGACGAGAACGTGGCGCTTCTTGCCCTTGATCTCCTGAGTTCACCGAAGGGTTGCCCGCGTCATAGCCGTGCGGATCGATGCGCGCCCCCCTTTTTCGGCGCTTTTCACGCTCTGGCTGTCGATGATCGCCGCCGCTGGGCTCGCTTCGCGTTCGGCTTGTTCGCGACACTTCACGTAGAGCGCGTCGTGGATGCGATCCAGAATGCCGTCCCAAGCCCAGTCGCAAAAGTAGCGATACACCGTGCTCTTGGGCGGCAAATCCTTGGGGATGTAGCGCCATTGAGATCCCGTGCTCAGCACATACATGACGCCGTTGAACACCTCCCGCATGTCGGCTTCACGCTTGCGGCCGCCCCGTTTGGCCGGGGGAATGAGCGGCTCGACATGCGCCCATTCTTCGTCCGTCACGTCGCTCGGATAACCCAGCTTGTCGCGATTGTATTTCGCCCGGTTTTCGTCCGTCCACATCGGCGGCCTCCAACGAATCAGACCGCCACTCTTGAATCACAAGTGATTCATGGGATTCAACATCTTTCGAGACGGACACTCAGCGATTCCTTTTCGATCAGATGATTCCGTCTGACCGGGAAGCGCTCTAAAGCATGATCCCAAAAAGTTGCAGACTTTTTGGATAAGATCATGCGATAAAACAAAGACATAGAGAGCATGAGCGATACAACTTGAAGCGATCATGGTCTAGGATCTTTTGACCGCCGCGTCGTCACCGCATAGAACGATATTGATCGAACGATCTCCGAAGCGGCGCAAGGCCGAGCAAGCAGCGAGGAAATAACACGCCATGCGCGTCTATTACGATTCCGATGCCGACATCAATCTCATCAAAGGCAAAAAAGTCGCGGTCATCGGCTATGGGAGCCAGGGCCATGCGCATGCCTTGAATCTCCGGGATTCAGGCGTGAAGGAGGTCTGCGTCGCGTTACGCGAGGATTCAGCCACGGCCAAGAAGGCGGCGGCCGTTGGGCTCGAAGTGAAGAGCGTCACTGACGCCGCCAAATGGGCCGATGTCGTGACGATGCTGGCGCCGGACGAATTGCAGCGCGACATCTATCGCGATCATCTCCGCTCTAACCTGAAGCAGGGCGCCGCGCTGATGTTTGCGCATGGTTTGAATATTCATTTTAACCTCATTGAACCGCGCGGCGATCTCGACGTCTTGATGGTCGCGCCGAAAGGGCCCGGCCATACCGTGCGGTCGGAATACAAGCGCGGCGGCGGCGTGCCTTGTCTCGTCGCGGTCGCGCGCAACCCTTCCGGCAACGCGCATGACCTCGCCCTTTCCTATGGGTCGGCGATCGGCGGCGGCCGCGCCGGCCTGATCGAAACGACGTTCCGGGAAGAATGCGAGACCGATCTTTTCGGCGAACAGGTGGTGCTTTGCGGCGGCCTCGTCGAGCTCATCCGGGGCGGTTTCGACACGCTGGTCGAGGCGGGCTACGCGCCGGAAATGGCTTACTTCGAATGTCTGCACGAGGTAAAACTCATCGTCGATCTCATTTACGAGGGCGGCATCGCCACGATGAATTATTCGGTCTCGAACACCGCCGAATATGGCGAATATGTCACCGGCCCGCGCATTGTGACGGCGGAGACGAAGGCCGAAATGAAGCGGGTATTGAGCGACATCCAGTCGGGGCGCTTCACCCGCGATTGGATGCTCGAAAACCAAGTCAATCAGACCTCGTTCAAGGCGATGCGGGCGAAGGCCGCCGCGCACCAAATCGAGGAAGTCGGCGCGAGGCTGCGGGCGATGATGCCCTGGATCGGCGCCAACAAACTCGTCGACAAGGAGAAGAATTAGGGCAAGTAACGAAGCCGGTCCAAACGACGGCACCGAATGGAATGCCACCCCATGCGACGGCGTTCTTCCTTTTCGCGGCAAACGTGTGGTTTGCTGTCGAGCCAGCTGAAGGCGTTGCCGGACCTGGTGAAGGGGACGAGGTTTTGCCGACCCGCGGAGAAGTTGGAACGATTTCGGATTTTGCCCTGGTTACCCCATTCCCCGCCCCTTGCCGGCTCGCCTCCGTGTTGCTACATAGCAGCCCTGAACCCTGCTTCTTGCCGCCGTCCAAGCGCCGGCCCGCTCTGGCGCGGGCGGACAAGACGCACGGCAACCCAAGACCCCGCCGTCCTCGCGGCCCCATCAGGAGAACGAATGGTATCCACCAACACCTACGCGCCGTCGCGCGAGGATTTCGCGGCGCTTCTCGACGAGAGCTATGGCCAGAACGAGGCCTTTGAAGGCTCCGTCGTCAAGGGGCGGGTGGTCGCGATCGAAAAAGACGTCGCCGTCATCGATCTCGGTCTGAAGACCGAAGGCCGGGTTGCCCTCAAGGAATTTCACGGGCCCGGGCGGGAAGGCAAGCTCAGTGTCGGCGACGCGGTCGAGGTTTATCTCGAGCGGATCGAGAACGCCCTCGGCGAGGCGGTCATTTCGCGCGACAAGGCGCGGCGCGAGGAAAGCTGGGTCAAGCTCGAAAAGGCTTTCGAGAAACAAGAAAAGGTCGAAGGCATCATCTTCAACCAGGTCAAGGGCGGCTTCACCGTCGATCTCGACGGCGCGGTGGCGTTCTTGCCGCGCAGCCAAGTCGATATCCGCCCGATCCGCGACGTCACCCCTTTGATGCAGACGCCGCAGCCCTTCCAAATCCTGAAAATGGACCGCCGCCGGGGCAATATCGTCGTCTCCCGCCGCACCGTGCTCGAGGAATCCCGCGCCGAGCAACGCCATGAGATCGTCGCCAACCTCGCCGAAGGTCAGGTGATCGACGGGGTGGTGAAGAACATCACCGATTACGGCGCCTTCGTCGATCTCGGCGGCATCGACGGGCTCCTCCACGTGACCGATGTCGCCTGGCGGAGAGTCAATCATCCGACCGAGGTTTTGGCGATCGGTCAGACGGTGCGGGTAAAAATCATCAAGGTGAATCACGAAACCCACCGCATCTCGCTCGGCATGAAGCAATTGCTCGAGGACCCCTGGCAAGGCATCGAGGCGAAATATCCGGCTAGCGCGCGGTTCCAGGGCCGGGTGACGAACATCACCGACTACGGCGCCTTCGTCGAGCTCGAACCGGGGATCGAAGGCCTGATCCATGTCTCGGAAATGTCGTGGACCAAGAAGAACGTCCATCCGGGCAAGATCGTCGCGACGAGCCAGGAGGTCGAGGTTCAGGTTCTCGAAGTCGATCCCCTCAAGCGCCGCATCTCGCTCGGCCTCAAGCAGACGCTGGTCAATCCTTGGCAAGCCTTTGCCGCGAAATATCCGGCCGGCTCGGAGGTCGAGGGCGAGGTCAAGAACAAGACCGAATTCGGTCTTTTCATCGGCCTCGACGGGGAGGTCGACGGCATGGTCCATCTCTCCGACCTCGATTGGAACAAGCCCGGCGAACAAATCATCGAGGACTTCAAGAAAGGCGATGCCATCAAGGTCAAGGTGCTCGATGTCGATATCGACAAGGAGCGCATCTCGCTCGGCCTCAAGCAGCTCGGCCCCGATCCCTTCGCTTCGAAGCCGCAAGGCGAGGCCGCCGCCAAGCCGGGCGAAGAGGCGAGCGCCGGCATCAAGAAGGGCGCGGCCGTCACTTGCGAGGTGCTCGCGGTGAAGGAGGGCGGAATCGACGTGAAGATCGCCGGGACCGATTTCACCGCCTTCATCAAACGCACCGAACTCGCGCGGGACCGGGCCGCGCAAAGGGCGGAGCGCTTCGCCGTCGGCGAGAAGGTCGATGCGCGGGTCACCGTGTTCGACCGCCGCGCCCGCAAGGTTTCCGTCTCGATCAAGGCGCTTGAAGTCGCCGAGGAGAAGGAAGCGATCGCCCAATATGGCTCGGCCGATTCCGGTGCTTCGCTTGGCGACATTCTCGGCGCCGCGTTAAAGGCGCGCGAGGACCCGCCCAATAAGGCGGCCACGGGCACGACCGACGAATTGGAATAAATCTTTAAGCGAGGCCACCCGTGCGGCCGGTGCTGCCCGGCGGAGCTCTAAGCCCGCGCGGAAAATTTCGCGCGCGCTTTTTTGGCGCGATTGAGCCAGCGCCTCTTGTAGAGGTCGGCGATTTCTTTGGCGGGTGCGTCGAGATCGTTGGAAAGAATGCGCAAGGTTCCGCTAGTCTTTGCCCAATAGCTCCGCCTCCTCTTGCCCGGCTTTCCGATGGGGTGTGCGCAATCACGACCGGGGGGAGGGAATACTAAAGCACTCTATTAAATTGTAAGTATTATCTAAATGCATAATTAAAAAAGTATGTGTATAAAACGTATTGTGCCAGCGCTGTTCGACTACAGCGATTTGGATAAGGAATAAAAGTGATTGTGCGCTCATTCATTTATAGACGTTGCCATTATTTAGTATCTGGGCTGCACGGCTTGAATCGCCGGGATACTCGCCCTTGCCCCGGTTCCGGGGCCGCGCCCGCGCCAAGCGCGCGCGGATTTTCCGGCGACCGGAGCGGCATAGTGGCCGTGCTTGTCGCTCTTACCCTGCCGGTCCTCGCCGGAGGGATGGGCCTGGCCGCCGAGACTTCCTATTGGTACGTGCATAAGCGCGGCTTGCAGAACGCGGCCGATGCCGCGGTCATTGCGGCGGCCACCAATGCCGGCTCCGGCTATGCCGCCGAGGCCAAGGCGGTTACCGCGCAATACGGATTTACTGATGGCTCTGGCAACATCACGGTCACGGCCACTAGCCCCGCAGGTTGCACCGCTAGCTGCCTTTATACGGTCATCGTGTCGGACAAGGTCCCGTTGTTCCTGTCGCAGGTGATGGGCTTTGCCGGAACCACAACTGTTAACAATAAGGGGATGACCGCACTCGCCGCGACCTCCGTGGCCAAGAGCGCCCCAGCCTACCCCTATTGCATCCTGGCGCTCAGCGACAGCGTCGCAACCGACATTAGATCGAACGGCGCGCCGTACGCCAATCTGGCCGGTTGTAATGTCATGTCGAACACCGGCGCCACCTGCAACGGCGGTAATCTGAACGCCAATATCGGCGAAGCGCACGGGACCAACAATGGCTGCGGCAACGTGCAAAAGTCTAATGCGCCGGTGGTCCCCGATCCCTATAAGTCCCTCGCCTCCAACATTCCCGCGGACACCTGCGGCGGTAGCTATCCGCAGGAGACGGGAAAAAATAAAACCGTCCCGAATTCGAACAGATGGAGCGGCTCCTATAGTCTCAGCGGCTACAAAATCGTCTGCGGCGACCAGCAATTGACCGGCAATACGACGATCAGCGCCCCCAGCAACGCGGTTCTGGTGATCGAAAACGGCTTGCTCGATCTCAATGGCTTTACGCTACAGACCGCGAGCGGCTCCGGCCTGACAATCGTGTTCACCGGCGCCGCCAGCAATGGGAGCTATCAGCACTACCCGAGCGGCAGCGGCACCTTGGACATCGCCGCGCCAACCTCCGGCACATGGAAGGGCATGGCGCTCTACCAGGACCCAAATCTGAACGACACTGGAGGCAATCTTGACATTTCCTACGCGGGCAATAATCCGACCTGGGATATCAGCGGAATGGTCTATCTGCCAAAATCCAGCGTCACTTACAGCGGCGCGGTCAACAAGGCGAGCAACGGACTGTCCTGTTTTGGCCTGACCGTGGGCGACATTACAATCAATGGCACCGCTAACATGTTATCCAACACCCAATGTGCCGCCGCCGGAGTTGACCTCCCGATGGGCGGGACTCGCGGAACATTGGTCAACTGATGCGGATGCGAGAAAGACCGATGGTACATACGAGGACAATGGCATCCGTTTCTGGCAAGCTCGGCCTGTTCGGCGCCGACGCGCGGGGCGTTGCGGGGATCGAATTCGCGATTATGGGCCCGTTGCTTGCCCTTGGGCTCGTGAACGCGGTCGATGTCGGCTATTACGCGTACCGGCGGATGGAAGTGGAGAATGCCGCGCAGGTTGGTGCCCAGGCGGCCTGGAAAAACTGTAACAATCTAACAACCACCATGTTGCCCGCAACCCAAAATTGTCCGGCGCTGAATGCCGCGATCACGACGGCGATCCAAAGCACGTCTCTTGGAACCGCCGTCTCCCTCGCATCCGGTTATCCGGTCGAGGACTACCGTTGCGTCAACGCCTCGAATGTCCTGCAATCCGTTGGCAGCGTGTCCAGCCCCCAGCCCGCGAATTGCGCCGCCGCGGGCAATGCGGCTGCAACGCCCGGCGACTACCTCCAAGTTGGCGTGACCTACCCATATCAATCATTATTCCCAGGACTCATCAGCGTGATGAGCGTCTCGGGCGTAACCTCGATTACCAAGACAACCTGGATGCGGATGGGTTGAGCGATGATTGCCATGCGGAGGATGAGCCTAGTTTCATGCGGTAGCGGGGCGACGGCGGTGGAATTTGCTATGGTATTGCCGCCCTTCCTCATGCTCCTGCTTGGCATCATGTCCGGCAGTCTCGCGATCTACACGGCGGCGAGCATGCATTTTGCGGTGGAAGGAGCGGCGCGTTGGTATTCGGTGAATGATTCGATGGATGCCAGCCCGCGCAGCAACGCCACGACGACGCAGACCTATGCCCAAAGTCACTACCTTGGCCCGAGCAGTCCAACATTCACGGCTTCCATTATTGCGTGTGGCCATCAAGTCAATGCAACACTAGAGCGGGTCCCGAATAGACAGAATCGGAAGGGGGATTCCCGAATTGGCGGAATCGTGATTCACCATGTTGGCTGGAATGGAGGCCGGCATGGATGGCAAAACCCTATTCGCAGGATTTACGTGACCGCCTGGTGCGGGCTGTACTGGCAGGTCAGTCTCGGCGCAAGGCGGCGCGCAGCTTTGATGTCAGTGCGAGCTGCGTGATCAAGCTCATGCAGCAGTTTGAGATAACAGGCGGTTGTCTGCCGCGAAAGTTTGGCGGCCATAAGCGGCACGCGCTGGCTGCGCATGAAGATAAGGTGCGGGCGTTGGTGGCGGTGCAGCCCGAGCTGACGATCACGGAGCTGTGGAGCAAGCTGACGACGCTCGAGATCAAAGTCGGGCGGTCCGCCGTTGGGCGTTTTTTGCGGCATCTGCAATTGACCTTTAAAAAAAACTCTGCACGCCGCCGAACAAGAAAGAGCGGATGTCCGGGCCGCACGTCTCGCTTGGCGCGATAAGCAGAAAAGTCTTGATCCTCAAAGGCTTGTATTCATCGATGAGACCTGGGCCTCGACCAACATGACACCTCGCTATGGGCGATGTGAAAGAGGCAAGAGACTTATCGCTCACGCCCCGTTCGGCCACTGGAAGACGACGACCTTTTTGGCGGCGTTGCGCCACGATCGCATCACCGCTCCTTGTGTCTTCGACGGTCCCATTAACGGCGCAAAGTTCCTCGCCTATGTCGAGCAGGTTCTGGTGCCGACCTTGTCGCCTGGCGAAATCGTGGTGATGGATAATCTCGGTTCCCATAAACGCGCCGGCGTTCGAAAAGCCATCGAAGCCGCCGGGGCGACGCAGTGCTTCTTGCCCGCCTACAGTCCTGACTTCGATCCCATCGAACAAGTCTTCGCCAAGCTCAAAAATACGTTGCGCAAAATGGCCCACCGAACCGTCGATGCTCTGTGGGATGGCATCGGATTAGCTCTCGACGACTTCCCTCCAACCGAATGCTTCAACTATTTTCGCAATGCCGGATACGGGTCCACCTAATCGGGACCCGCTCTAAATGTTGTGCTCAACGCCGGCGTGGCACGTTGGAATATACCCTTGAGCGCAACGGCGTGTTTCCCTTAAGCGAATCATGGGATTACGGTCGCGCTTGCCCGCCGCCGCCAGCATGCTTCAGGCCACGGCCTTGATCGCCCGCGCGGTTTTTTCGACGATCTCGTCGATCTGCGCCTCGCTGACGATCAGCGGCGGCGTCAGAATAAGCGTGTCGCCAACGCTGCCCAGGAGAAGATCGAAATCGTGGAAAGCACGATCGATCGCGTCGAACCCTCGCTTGCCAGGGGCGCCTGGCTTGGCCGCGAGGTCGATTGCCGCACTCAGCCCGGCGTTGCGGATATCGAGGACATTGGGTAGCCCCTTCAGGCCATGCACGGCGTCACCCCAAAGGGGTTCAAGTTGCAGCGCCCGCGCGAAGAGAGCTTCTTTGCCGTAGAGGTCGAGCGCGGCGAGACCGGCGGCGCAAGCCAAAGGGTGGCCAGAACAGGTATAGCCGTGCAACAGTTCGATCGCGTGCTCCGGGCCTTCCATGAAGGTTTCGTAAATCGGCTGGCGGACAATCACGCCGCCCATCGGCACCGTGCCCGAAGTGACCCCCTTGGCGAAGGTGATCATGTCCGGAAGCACGCCATAGCGCTCGGCCGCGAAGGCATGGCCGAGACGGCCGAAGCCGCAGGTGACTTCGTCGAAAATCAGCAAAATATCATATTTGTCGCAGATCGATCTTAGCCGTTCCAGATAGCCCTTGGGGGGCGGCAGAACGCCGGTCGAGCCGGCCATGGGCTCGACGATAACCGCGGCAATCGTCGAGGCGTCGTGGACTCCGACGATTCTTTCAAGTTCGTCGGCGCGATGCGCGCCCCATTCCGGCTCGCCCTTCGTGAAGGCCTGTTTGGCGCGATCATAGGTCGAAGGAAGGTGATCGACGCCGGCGAAAAGAGAACCAAAGAGTTTGCGGTTCGCGCCGATGCCGCCGACCGCCATGCCGCCGAAGCCCATGCCATGATAGCCGCGCTCGCGCCCGACCAACCTCTGGCGGGCGCCTTCGCCACGGAGGTTGTGATAGGCGAGGGCGATTTTTAGCGCGGTATCCACCGCTTCCGATCCGGAATTGGTAAAGAACACGTGGTCCAAATCGCCTGGCGCCAGCGCCGCGATCCGGCTCGCCAGGGCAAACGCCTTCGGATGCCCAAACTGAAATGGCGGCGGAAAAGCGAGTTTCCCTGCTTGTGCTCTTATCGCCTCGACGATAGAAGCGCGGCAATGTCCGGCGTTGGCGCACCAAAGACCCGCGCTGCCGTCGATGATGGCGCGGCCCTCTGGGCTGTAGTAATGCATGTCCTCGGCATAGGCGAGAAGACGCGGGCTCTGCTTGAACGCACGGTTGGCGGTAAACGGCATCCAGTAGGCATCAAGATCGTTTCGCAAAAGCACTACAGTCGGCGCTGTGGGAGTCATGGGGCGGCGCCCGTAAAAAGGGGGAAGCTTCAAAACCGGAGGTCGAAACGCGATGATTTTTAGGACGAAGGCGGGCATTTTCGCGCGCCAGCCGCGCGGCGGCCGGGAAAGGGGTTATGAGACGGATTTGCCGCGCCCCAGGTTTAGCCGCGTGTTAACAATTAAGATTGAAGGTAAAACACATTTCGGTCACTGTGAATGAGCTGTTTTATACATCTTTCGGCCAAACGATGATTTTTGTACTCGTCGTGCTCGCGGCTTTCGCGGCAGGCTTCATCAATGCTGTTGCCGGAGGAGGCTCCTTTCTCACCTTCTCGGTGCTCATCGCCGCTGGATTGCCGCCAATTGCCGCCAATGCGTCAAGCGCCGTCGCGCTGTTCCCGGGCCAGATCGCGACCGGTTACGCCGCGCGCGGCGGTCTCGCGGCGGCCTCGGCCGACAGCCGCGTAAATGTGCCTATCCTTGCAACGATAAGCCTTGCCGGCGGCCTCATCGGCGGCCTCCTGCTTCTCGTCACGCCCCCAACTGTCTTCAGCCGTATCGTGCCTTGGCTTATCCTTTTCGCGACGGCGATCTTCGCGGGCGGGAATTTTTGGATCTCCGACGCGAAGAAGTTTCGGCTGAATCGAACCGGCATATTCGCCGCGCAAGGATTGGTCGCCATCTACGGCGGCTATTTCGGCGGCGGCATTGGCATTCTCATGCTCGCCGCGCTCACCCTTTTTGGTCTCCGCGACATTTGGCTGATGAACAGCCTGAAAATTCTGCTCGCGGTGCTGATGAACGCGGCGGCGGTTGTCACCTTCATCATTGCCGGTCTCGTCGATTGGCAATGGACGATCGTCGTGGCGGTTGGCGCGTTTGCCGGCGGTTACGCCGGACTGCACGCGGCGCGGCGGGTGCCCGCGCAAATAGTCAAGAGCTTCGTCGTCGGGGTGGGCCTTGTGCTGACCATCTATTTCTTCATGAAACCAGCGTGACGGGGCTGCGTTTCCTCTTTTTTGTACCAGCACAGCGGAAAACACCATGCTTATGATGCGGCAGGTTCATTTCGAAGGCCATGGAGGCCCGGACGTCATAAGGACCGGCGAGGCGCCGATGCCAGAACCGGGGTCCGGACAGGTTTTGATCGAAGTCGCCGCGGCGGGCGTCAATCGTCCCGATTGCATGCAGCGGGCAGGTTCCTATCCGCCGCCCCCTGGCGAGAGCGATATTCCGGGTCTCGAAATATCCGGTCGGGTGGTCGCGCGTGGAGAAGGCGTGAGCGCGCCAAGGGAAGGCGACGACGTTTGCGCACTTGTCGGCTCGGGCGGCTACGCTGAATATGCGCTTGCCGATGCGCTCCTCTGTCTACCGGTGCCGAAGGCTTTGGGGGTCGTCGCGGCGGCGGGCATTCCAGAAAATTACTTCACCGTGTTCGACAACGTCTTGTCGCGCGGAAAGCTGGCACGGGGTGAAACATTTCTGGTGCATGGCGGATCGAGCGGCATCGGCTCGACCGCGATCCAGTTGGCCAAACAGTCCGGCGCGAGGGTCATCGCGACCGCCGGTTCGAGCGATAAATGTGCCTTCTGCAAGACGCTCGGCGCCGATTTCGCGATCGACTATAAGACCCAGGATTTTGTCGAAGAAGTAAAAAAGATTACGGGCAAACAGGGCGTCGATGTCGTGCTCGACATGGTCGGCGGGACGTATCTGCAACGGAATATGTCCGTGATGGCGGCGGAAGGCCGTCTTGTCCAGATCGGATTCTTGCAATCGGCGACGGTCGAGAATTTCGATATGCGTCCGATCATGCTGCGCCGGCTGACTCTGACCGGCTCCACCTTGCGGGCGCGCACAGTGCCACAGAAAGCCGAGGTCGCTACCGCGCTTCGCGAAAAAATCTGGCCGCTCTTGGCCAAGGGCTTGGTGAAGCCGCTGATCCACGCGACCTTCCCGCTCGAACAAGCGCGTCAGGCGCATGAGATGATGGAATCGTCCTCACACCTCGGAAAAATCCTGCTCGTTACCGGCAAATAGACGCGCGGTTATTCCTTGCGTATGTCGCGTTTTCGTCCACTATCGACACATGGACAACGTGAACGCTATCGAGACCTGGCCGCGCTGGCGGGCGTGCAAGGGACCGGCGTCGCGAAAAATACAGCGTTCGTTGTGGCGTTTATTGCCATGAGAGGCTAATCTCCTTGCCCAGCAACTTGCCGCTAACGAGCCTCGACCAATTGACGTTCGGCGCGCGCCGGCGCGAGATCGGCCAGACCGACGGCGCGGTCGGCCGCCGTCCGCATGTGGCGTGAAGACGATGGATGTCATCATCTACCATAATCCTCGTTGCGGCACGTCGCGCAATACGCTCGGCCTTATCCGCAACGCGGGCATCGAGCCACATGTCATCGAATATTTGAAAACCTTTCCAACGCGGGTCTTGATACGTCAGCTCGCGACCCGCGCGGGCGTGCCCCTGCGTGCCCTGCTGCGCGATAAGGAACCGGTTTTTCGCGAATTGGGGCTTAGCGGCAACAATCTCGCCGAGGACGCCCTGCTCGACGCGTTCGAGGCGCATCCCATTCTCCTCAACCGGCCGATCGTGGTGACGCCAAAAGGGGTAAGACTCTGCCGTCCTTCGGAACTCGTGATCGACCTCTTGCCGCCGCAGCAAGGCGAATTTTTTAAGGAGGACGGCGAGCGCGTCGTCGATCAGCACGGCCGCCGGGTCGCAACCGCTTGAGGTCGCGAGGCAGGAAAGTTAGCGCCTTGGCTGACCCGCTCGCGCTATCCAATCTCGCCCCGGCCGCATTCTCAGTCAATCTCGTCCCAACATTGGCACAAGCTTTGTCGCTGGATGTTCGGGCGGGTCGTCTTGTCGGTTTGGGCAGACCAATCGTACCAAAATGTTTCACGTGAAACATTTTGGTACGATTGCGGCCAAAAACCTTACAAGGCCTCAGACAGCGGCCCCTCCTCAATCTTGTAAGATCGGCGCTCCCACATGTCCGATTGGCATTCCGGCCGATGCCGGATTCCGCCATGAGATGAATGGCGCGTTGCGATGTTAACGGGGGTGCTTCACCGCTCTGCGGACGAGGTTTCGTGGTATGAATAAGGCAGAGTCTATTTTGGGGGAAAGGCCATGACCGATCAGGTGACCATTGGAACGCTTGCCGCGACCGCGCTCGCGATGGCAGCCGAGGCAGTACTCAAGGGCTCTATCGGCGAGGGTGTCAAGGACGCCTATAAGGCGCTCAAGGAGAAGGTGGCGCATTGGGCGGGAGGCGATGTCGCGGCGCTTGAAAAGGCGCCTGCATCGGCGAACCGGCAGGCTCTTATAGCGGAGGCTGTTGACGGCCAGCCAGCGGATGAACGAGCGATGGTGAAAACGCTCGCCATCGTTTTGGTGGGGGCTTTGAAAAGCCGCGATGGCGGCCCCGTCGGTCTCGATATTGGCAGACTTAATGCTCTGTCTGTGCGGCTCGACGAGATCAATGTCACCGAAGGAACCGGCGTCATCATCGATGAAGTGATAACGCCCGGCGAATTCAGGGCGGGGCAGATCACCGTCGGTTCGCCGCCGGGAAAAACGGACCGGTAGCGGATACTCCCCCGGCCGCTGCTCAGACAGGGGTGAACATTGAGGGTGACGCAACTATTGGCGGCGATCTCAATGTAACTTTCGGCAGCTCGGCCGACGAAATCGCGGCGAAAGTGGTCGCTGCCATGCGTGGCGAAGTTGCGAGCGCCGCGCAAGCCAATATGGTGCGGGAGACAATTTTTCGACTCGCGCGCGGCATCAGGCCAGAGGTCATCGGGTTCGATCAAGCGGTCAAAGAATTAGAGAACGCGGTCGGTATCGCCCTCGACGTCATCGCCAGAGGCGAACGCGGGTCGAATCAAGAGGCCTTTGTCGAAGATGTATTGAAGCGTCTCGCCGAAACGACCATGAAGGGCGATTTCGATGGCGGCGCCAAGGCCGTGGATGATGCCCTTGCCGAGCTCGACCGGCGGGATGCGGAGCGGCGCCAAGTCTCCCGGAGATCGCGGGAAACCTTGCTCGAAGCGGGCGTCGAACAGGATTTGCTTCGGCGCAATCCGATTGCCGTCGCGCGGCGGATCGAGGCCATCGCGGCATTGGATACAATGGACGGAAATCCGATTTGGTCGCAAAAATACACTCAGCGGCGCGACGCATTCTACGCGGAAGGCGAGGAGAGGGGGATCAATCTCTCGCTTGAGGTCGCGATTGAAATGGCGCAGCGGATGGCGGCTTCGGCGAGCACCGGCGATCAGCGCGGAACCGCCCTCAATTTGTTCGGCAATGCGCTCTTTCGACTCGGCGAGCGGGAGAGCGGGACGGCGCGGCTCGAAGAGGCCGCCGCCGTCTATCGCGAAGCCTTGCAGGAAAGGACCCGCGCGCGCGCCGCTCGATTGGGCCATGGCCCAGATGAACCTCGGCGCTGCACTCTTTGTGCTCGGCGAGCGGGAGAGCGGGACGGCTCGGCTCGAAGAGGCCGTCGCCGTCTATCGCGAGGCCTTGCAGGAAAATACCCGCGCGCGCGTGCCGCTCGAATGGGCCAGGACCCAGATGGGTCTTGGAATTGCGCTCATGAGCCTCGGCGAGCGGGAGAGCGGGACGGCACGGCTCGAAGAGGCCGTCGCCATCCTTCGCGAAGCCTTGCAGGAATTGACCCGCGCGCGCGTGCCGCTCGATTGGGCCATGACCCAGAACAACATCGGCAATGCGCTCGCAACGCTCGGCGAGCGGGAGAGCAGCTCGGCGCGGCTCGACGAGGCCGTCACAGCCTTTCGCGCGGCGTTGGAGGAAAGAACCCGCACGCGCGTGCCGCTCGATTGGGCCATGACCCAGATGAATCTCGGCAATGCGCTCGCAACGCTCGGAGAGCGCGAGAGCGGGACTGCGAAGCTTGAAGAAGCCGTTAGGGCCTTTCGCGACGCCTTGCAGGAATTGACCCGCGTGCGCGCGCCGCGCGATTGGGCGGGGACCCAGATGAATCTCGGCAATGCGCTCAGGGTACTCGGCGAACGGGTGAGCGAGACGGCGCTGCTTAGGGAGGCTGTCGAAGCCTATCGCGAAGCCTTGAAGGAATGGACCCATGAGCGCGTGCCACTCGATTGGGCCACGGCACAGAACAATCTCGGCAATGCGCTCTTGAGTCTCGGCGCACGTGAGAGCGGGATGGCGCTGCCGAAGGAGGCCGTCGAAGCCTATCGCGAAGCCTTGCGGGAATTCACCCGCGCGCGCGTGCCACTCCTATGGGCCGGGACCCAGATGAATCTCGGCAATGCGCTCGCAATGCTCGGCGAGAGGGGGAGCCAGATGGTGCTGCTCAGGGAGGCCGTGGCAGCATATCGCGAAGCCTTGAACGAAAATACTCGTGAGCGCGTGCCGCTCCAATGGGCCGCGACCCAGAAAAACCTCGCGGGGGTTTACGGCGCCTTATACGACAAGGATCATCAGCCATCTCACCTTGACGCCGCGCTTGAAGCCGTCGATGGCGCCTTGGAGGAATATCGCAAGGCGAACGCGGCTTACGACATCGGCACGGCGGAGAGCCTGCGGGAAAAAATTCTCGCGGCGAAAGCCAACCGAACCCCACCTCACCCACCGGTCACGTAATAATGCCGCGCCACAAAGGTTGATCGTGGGGGGGCCGTCCGCTATGACAGCGATCCCAACAGACTGGATCGTTCCATGACGCGCAAGACCACTAGCAAATCCCTCAGTATGTTTCGCGCCAAGCAACGGACCGCCGCAAGCCCCAAGCCCGCGGCCGGACTCGGCGCCTTGCCGGAATGGAACCTCGAAGATCTCTACCCTTCCATGGATTCGCCGGCCTTTTCGAGCGACCTCGCCAAGGCGGCCGCCGAATGCAAAAGTTTCAACGCCGCGTATAAGGGCAAGCTCGAAGCGCTGGCCAAACGCGCTTCCGGAGCCGGGCTCCTCGAAGCCATCCGGCGTTACGAGGCGCTGGAAGAGTTTTTGGGGCGCATCATGGCCTATGCCGGCCTCGTCTATGCCGAAAATACCACCGATCCGGCGCGGATGAAATTTTATGGCGACGCGCAAGAGAAAGTCACGGCAGCTTCCTCCGATCTTCTGTTCTTCGAGCTCGAATTGAACCGGCTCGACGACAAACTCGCGGCGAAAGTGGCGGCGGGGCCGCTCAAGCATTTTAGGCCCTGGCTCGACGACATCCGCAAGGGCAAGCCCTACCAGCTCGACGATAAACTCGAACAATTGTTCCATGAAAAATCGATCACCGGTTACGGCGCCTGGAACCGGCTGTTCGACGAGACCATCGCGAGCTTGCGCTTCGACGTCGATGGCAAACAGCTAGCGATCGAGCCGGTGCTCAATCTGATGCAGGACCCGGACGAAAAAACACGCGAAAAGGCCGCGATTGCTTTCGGCGCGGGCCTCAAGGAAAACCTTTCGACCTTCACGCTCGTCACCAATACCTTGGCGAAGGACAAGGAGATTTCCGACCGCTGGCGCGGTTTTAGGGACGTGGCGGACGCAAGGCATCTCGCGAACCGCGTGGAGCGCGAGGTCGTCGATGCGCTGGTTGGCGCCGTGCGCGCCGCCTATCCGCGCCTGTCGCATCGCTATTATCGGCTCAAGGCCAAATGGTTCGGCAAGCCGGCGCTCAAACATTGGGATCGCAACGCGCCTCTGCCACATGTCCCGGCGAAGATCTATCCCTGGGACGACGCGCGGGACATGGTGCTTGGCGCTTACGACGGTTTCTCGCCGAAAATGGCGGGCATCGCAAAACGTTTTTTCGACGAGCACTGGATCGACGCGCCGGTGCGGCCGGGCAAGCAGCCGGGCGCCTTCTCGCATCCAACGGTGCCCTCCGCGCATCCTTACGTGCTGATGAACTATCAGGGCAAGCCGCGCGATGTGATGACGCTCGCGCATGAACTCGGCCACGGCGTACATCAGGTTTTGGCCGGCCCCAATGGCGCGCTCATGGCGCCGACGCCGTTGACCTTGGCCGAAACCGCGTCGGTCTTTGGCGAAATGCTGACCTTCCGCGCCCTGCTTCTGCGCACGACGAATGCCGCGCAGCGCCGCGCCATGCTCGCCGCCAAGGTCGAGGACATGCTGAATACGGTGGTGCGGCAGATCGCTTTCTATTCCTTCGAACGCAAGCTGCATCTCGAACGGCGCAATGGCGAGCTGACGGCGGCGCAAATCTGCGGCCTATGGATGAGCGAACAGACCGAAAGCCTCGGGCCCGCGATCGAGCTTGGGACCGACTACGAGAGCTATTGGGCCTATATCCCTCATTTCGTCCACTCGCCCTTTTATGTCTACGCCTATGCGTTCGGCGATTGTCTCGTGAATTCGCTGTATGGCGTCTATCAGGGCGCGCGCGAAGGTTTCGCCGAACGCTATCTCGCGATGCTTGCGGCGGGGGGCACGAAACATCATTCCGAATTGCTCGCGCCATTTGGGCTCGACGCGCGCGATCCCGCCTTCTGGCAGATCGGGCTGAACATGATCGAGGGGATGATCATCGATCTCGAAGGGATGGACGCGAAAGCGTGACGCGGGACCGCATCACCGCACAAAACCCAAAATATCCTTCACAAACGCCATGTTCTTGGCCGCGATCGTGCGTGCCCGCCCTGCCCCATCGACGAGAACGCGGTCGATAAAGGTCGGGTCGTCCTTCAGGCGTTTCATCTCGGCGCCGATCGGACCGAGTTTGGCCACCGCGAGATCGACAAGTGCCGATTTAAAAGCCGAGAAATTCCCGCCGCCGAAGGTCTTCAAGACATCTTGCTTCGTCTCGCCGTTGAGCGCGGCAAAAATGCCGACGAGATTTTCGGCCTCGGGCCGCTGCTTGAGACCTTCGATTGCCGACGGGAGCGCTTCCGGGTCGGTCTTCGCCTTGCGGACTTTTTGGGCGATCGTGTCCGCATCGTCGAAAAGATTGATCCGCGAATAGTCCGACGGATCCGACTTCGACATTTTCTTGGAGCCGTCGCGGAGACTCATCACCCGCGTGGCTGGCCCTTGAATGAGCGGCTCGGGCAAAGGGAAGAACGCATCGCCATGACCACACGCGGCGATCGAGGCGGCAAAATCGAGATTGAATTTTTGGGCGATATCGCGGGCGAGTTCGAGATGTTGCTTTTGGTCCTCGCCAACCGGGACATGGGTCGCGCGATAGGCAAGAATATCGGCGGCCATCAGGCAAGGATAGGCATAAAGCCCCACGGAAGCGTTCTCGCGGTCTTTTCCCGCTTTCTCCTTGAATTGCGTCATGCGATTGAGCCAGCCGAGGCGCGCCACGCAATTGAACACCCAGGCGAGCTCGGCATGCTCGCCAACCTGGCTCTGGTTGAACACGATATGTTTTTTGGGATCGATGCCGCATGCAATGAACGCCGCCGTCACTTCCCGGATGCTCGCCTTCAATTCGTCCGGCTTTTGTGGAAGCGTGATCGCGTGAAGATCGACCACGCAATAGATGCAGGCGTGGGATTTTTGCAGGTCCACGAATTTGGCGATCGCGCCGAGATAATTTCCAAGATGCAGGTTCCCGGTCGGCTGCACGCCGGAAAAAACGCGTTCGACGAACTTTGCCATGCCGGAGGAACTCCTAGAGCGCGTCCCGATCAAATGGAACCATTTGATCGGTAAGGGCTCGCTCAGAATCAAAGAGTTGGAGCATGTCCTGATCGAAAAAGTCGAGCAACTTTTTCGGGACATGCTCTAACTGTCGTGTCTCGATAGGTTGTTTCTTGGGATCCTTGAGATAGGTGAGCATCCGTTGATGCCGAAGTGAGGCCGATGATGATTGTAATGGTGGAGGAAAGGCAACAGTGCGGCGGCCCGTTCGGATGAATGGTTGTAGGGTTTGGCATAGGCCCATTCCCGCAAGGAGGTCTGCACGAAGCGTTCGGCCTTTCCGTTTGTTCTTGGCGTATAGGGTCTGGTGCGCTTATGCTTGATTTTCAGCATTCGCAACGCCTTTGTGTAGCGGCGCGAACGGAAGCTGGCGCCGTTGTCGGTCATGACGCGAAGGACCCTGACGCCGTGATCGCGAAAGAAGCGCAAGGCTTGCAAGAGGAATTTCAGGCAGGAGCGCCGTGTTTCGTCCGGCAGGATTTCAGAATAGGCCAGCCGGGAGTGATCGTCGACGGCCAGATGGAGATATTCCCAGCCCTTGCCGCCTTCCTTGCGGCTGCGTGGCGCGCTCTGTCCGGTCCGGTCTCCCGTGATGCGATGTCCGATCCCTTCGATGCGGCCGAGCTTCTTGATGTCGATATGGATCATCTCGCCCGGCTGCTTCTTTTCATAGCGGATGATCGCGATCCTTTGATCGAGGGCGGACAGGCGGCTCAGCCCCTTGGCCTTTGCGATGCGGGCCACCGTCGCGCGCGACAGCCCGGTCGCGCGGGCGATCTTCCAGAAGGGCTGACGGGCCCGGCGCAGGGTTTCGACCTGGGCGATCTGATGTGATGTGATCCGTGTCCGCAGGCGATGCGGCCGGCTGGTCCGGTCTTGGAGGCCAGCGGCGCCTTCGCTTTCGTGGCGCCGGAGCCATTTCCTCACGGTCGCGGCCGAAACGCCTACAGCGCCGGCTATGGAGCGCGGCGTTTCGCCCGCTTGGCGGCGCCCGACAATCAAGGCTCGCATGTTCGGCGTCGTCCTGGCATTCTTATGAATGTTCACGGGTGGGTCTCCTGAGCCTGTGGTGCTTCGCAAACCCCACAAACCTCAGAATTCTCCCCGTGAACAACCTGTTGAGACATTACATCTAACGATTAAAAAAGCACTGTCGCGTGAAGCGAACTTCTGCCCGCAACAGCGGCAAGTGGGGCTATGCGAATGGTTACCCTGAACGTCAAAGAATGAACCGGCTCAAATCCGCGTTTCTCGCGAGGTCGCCGATGTTTTTCTCGACGAACACCGCATCGATTTCGATCCTCTCGCCGAACCGGTCGGACGCGGTGAAGCTCACCTCGTCGAGCACACGTTCCATCACGGTCTGCAACCGTCGCGCGCCGATATTTTCGACCGAGGAATTGACCTGCACCGCGATCCGCGCCACCGCGTGAATCGCTTCCGGCGTGAACGAAAGCTCAACCCCTTCGGTGCGCATAAGAGCTTCGTATTGCTTGATGAGGCAGGCTTCGGTTTCGGTGAGGATGCGGCGGAAATCGTCCTCGTTCAAGGGCGAGAGCTCGACCCTGATCGGCAGCCTGCCTTGCAATTCGGGCAATAAATCCGAGGGTTTCGAGGCATGGAAGGCACCCGAGGCGATGAACAGAATGTGATCGGTCTTCACCGTGCCATGCTTGGTCGCGACCGTGGTGCCTTCGATGAGCGGAAGCAGATCGCGTTGCACGCCCTCGCGCGAGACATCGCCGCTGCCACGCCCCTCGCGCGCGCAAATCTTGTCGATCTCGTCGAGAAACACGATCCCATTGTTTTCGACCTCGCGTATCGCCTCCTGAACGATCTGGTCCTGATCGATCATCTTGTCGCTTTCCTCGACGATCAAGGGGGCGTGGGCGTCCTTGACCGTGGTGCGCCGCGGTTTTGCCCGATTGCCGAGCGCCTTGCCAAAAATATCGCCGATCGAAATCGCGCCGATCGCCGAGCCCGGCATGTTCGGCAATTCGAACATCGGCATCGAGGAAGTGGTCTGCGTGATCTCGATCTCGATCTCCTTGTCGTCGAGTTCACCCGCCCGCAGCCTCTTGCGGAAGCTGTCCCGCGTGGACGCCGACGCGGTGGTTCCGACGAGTGCGTCCAAGACCCGCTCCTCCGCCGCGAGTTGCGCGCGCGCATGAACCGCCTTGCGCTTTTCTACCTTCATCATCGTAATCGCGGTCTCGACGAGGTCGCGGACGATCTGCTCGACATCGCGGCCGACATAGCCGACCTCGGTGAATTTCGTCGCCTCGACTTTTAGAAAAGGCGCGCCCGCGAGCTTGGCGAGACGGCGGGAAATCTCGGTCTTGCCGCAACCGGTCGGCCCGATCATCAAGATGTTCTTCGGCAGTACCTCTTCGCGCATCGCGCCTTCGAGGCGCAGGCGGCGCCAGCGGTTGCGCAGGGCGATCGCCACGGCGCGTTTGGCGTCCTTTTGTCCGACGATGAAACGGTCGAGCTCGGAGACGATCTCGCGCGGAGAAAAATCGGTCATTCAAGACGCTTTCCCGTTGCCGCGCGGTTATTTCGAGGCAATCGATTCGAGCACGAATTTGTCGTTGGTATAGACGCAAATGCCGGCCGCGATTTCAAGCGCGCGGCGGGCGATCGCCTCGGCGTCGAGACCGGTTGCAAGCAGCGCGCGGCCGGCGGCAAGCGCATAATTGCCGCCAGACCCGATCCCCATCACGCTGCCGTCGCCGGTGGACTCCGGTTCGAGCACATCGCCGGTGCCGGTTAGAATGAGAGCCGCCTCGGCGTCGGCGACGAGCATCATCGCCTCGAGCCTGCGCAAATAGCGGTCGGTGCGCCAATCCTTGGCGAGCTCCACGCAGGCGCGCATGAGCTGGCCCGGATATTGTTCGAGCTTCGTTTCGAGACGCTCGAACAGGGTGAAGGCATCGGCGGTGGCCCCGGCAAAGCCGCCGATCACTTCGCCCTTGGCTAGTCTGCGAACTTTTTTTGCATTGCCCTTGACGATGGTCTGCCCGATCGAGACCTGACCGTCGCCTCCGATAACCGTGCGGCCGCCTTTCTTGACCATAATGATCGTGGTCGCGTGCCAACCTTCCCGTCCGGACGGATGATCTTGCATGAACAACTCTCAGAAAACGCGCCCGGCGCGGCCCGTTGGAGGGGAAGGGTTTATTTGTTTCCATCTATGGGCTTGCGGTGAGCGGCGCAAGGGCGGCGATGCACGAGCGCGGCGCGCCAGGGGCAAGAGGCCGCACCGGATACGTCAAGACCGGGGCTTCGCCTGCGATTGGGTAGGAACCGTTGCCCAGGGCGTGGTGAAAACCATGAATGTTCGTGCTATGTTCTGCAACGCGCTTCGCTTGATTGGCGCCGGCCTTGTCATGGCGGCGATCCTTGCCGTTCCCGTCTTCAATTTGCTCACCCCGCGGTTCGGGACCGCATTCATGGAGCGTATCGCCAGAAACATCATGCGGTCCGCCCGGTAAGCGCCGCGCGCGGCGGTTTGTTAAGAACGAACTCTCAGACCGCGCGCGTGCCGGCGAATTGCCCGGTTTTGCGGTAACGGTAGAGATAGGAAGGCACCAAGGTCTCGAACGGTTCGGGCGCGATGCCAAGGCCGCGCAAGGTCCGCCCGTCGGCCTCCGCTCGCGGCGAGACGATATTGTCGCCTCGCAAGAGTTTCACCTGGTCGGAGGTTATCGTAAGAATCTCCGGAAAAAGACCAAGTGACAATTTTCGGATAATTCCGGTAACGAAGGCGAGCGATCTCGCGCGCCCGAAAGAGATCGGGATGAGCCGGCGGCGGCGCCCGGTCACCGTCAGGACGAAGGTAATGATCGCCCGGAGCGTCGCGACTTCCGGCCCGCCCAATTCATAGATTGTCCCTGGCTTAGCCTTGCCGTCGACGGCCAACGCGATCGCCGTCGCGACATCGCCTGCGAAGACCGGCTGAAGTTTGGTTGCGCCGCCGCCGATCAAGGGGAGTGCCGGCATGAGCCGCGCCATCGCCGCGAACCGATTGAAGAATTGATCCTCCGGCCCGAACACGACCGAGGGCCGCATGATGATGGCATCGGGCAAGATTTGCTGCACCGCCGCCTCGCCAAAGGCCTTGGTTTTCGCGTAGACGGAAGAGCCCGAAGGGTCGGCTCCAATCGCCGACATTTGCACAAAAACTTCCGTGCCCGCTTGTTTCGCCGACCTGGCGATGGATTGCGCGCCGAGGTGGTGAATCGCATCGAAACGTTGCCTGCCCAACTCGTGCAATATGCCAACCAGATTGATGGCCGCTTGCGCATCTCGCAGCGCATGGGCGATTGACCGAGGATGGCGCACATTTGCCTGGACGGCATGGATTTGGCCGACATCGCCAAGCGGCTGCAAGTGAAACGCGAGATCCGGGCGGCGTACCGCGACCCTGACCCGCCAGCCTCGGAGCGCCAAGGCGCGCACCACATGCCGGCCGACAAAACCCGAACCGCCGAACACCGTCACGAGCCGGTCTGTCTTTACCAATTCCTCCGCCATGTTGCTGGTCCCAGAGTGCAGGTTTAGGGCCAGCGTCATTTTAGAGCGCTTTCGCACGCAATGGAGATCGCGAAAGCGCCGGCGGCGCTTAATTTCGCCGTGCGGGGTCGTGGTTTGTAACCTCCAAAAACCCTATGCGAATCGTGGCGTGAATGATTCAATCGGCTGTGTCAGAAAGGGAGTTCGGACATGGCTCGAAGAGCGCCGGGGTTTTTCGATGTGGATGAACGGTTGGCGGATGTCCTTTCCTGTGGCGACAACATCCAGATTTTAAAGGGGATGAGCCTCTTGTGCAAGGCTTTGTGCCACACTCAAGCTCGGTTTGCTCAGCTACATCAAGCAAGACAACCTTGAATAAACAATAGGAAAAGAAATCAATGCCAAGAAAACCCTGGATTGTCAGTGGCCGGCGTCATAATCGGCTCAAAATCTACCAACCCACACATTGAAAACAGCAATCAGTCAAACTGGCCGCATCTTTCAAAGAATGAGTTTTCGCTTCCCGATGCCCAACGCCTCGCGCCACATTGAGTGCACGATCATTGGCACTTGTAATAACCCGTGTAGCTTATGTCCCCGTACACTGACACAGGATTTACGGTTATGCCCTCGACCGGTGCATAGATGCAGTTGGGATTGTTCGGATCAGATGTTTTTGTTGGCGTCGTAAAGCAGAGCGTGTAATCTCCAGGGTCTAAATCATAGACTACCGGAGCGGCGTCGAACTTGAAATCTGGACAATTGCTCGGATAGGCATAGGCTCTGACCTTGCCGCCAAGCTCTAAATTAAGATATTGCGGATTGGTTTTAGCCCGCTCGTCGCGCGTCACAATTGCTAATTTTACCTTCGGCTTCGGCGCTCCCCCCAGCGGACAGGCGCCACTTTGACCTTGGGCGTCGATGCAATTTGCGTATCCAGAATAGGAAGGATTTGTTGCGACAGTGCCGCAAGCCTCGCCGAACAATCCCACCCCTTTGACGATCACGTCCCGCATGCCGCTACTCCCCTGGCAAACGAGCGTGTAATCCGCTAGCGCCGACGGAGTAGACAATCCGTAGCCCACGACGATCACGGCGACCAATCGTCTCATCATTCCAGAGTCCATTCAGTGTGTGGGATCAATGCATGTGCCGTCGCGGCCTTTTGGATCAACGCAGGTCTGCCAATTGTAATCTGAATATTGCGGGTCGCTGCGCATCACAGCGCAAGCCTCTCGGAGGCTGTTGACAGGAGAATTTGGCGTCGACTTTATCGTTACATCGGTTCTTTCGCGGCCTCCGGCAAGGTCGTCCTTGCAAGCCAAGGTGTAATCTGCGCGGGAACTACCAATCATCGAGAGGTACAGCGCACAGCTCGCAGCAATCAGCATTTTCATGGTCGACCTCTGCCCGTTTCGTTAGTCAATTACGGTATGCCGCGGCGTTTGGCGCCGCCATTTCCTGTTATCCATTGCTGACTGTCGACTGTTTCCGCTCACGCCGCGTTAACATCGTCACGACGGTCTAGAGCTGATATCGTCACAATCCGCTAAGCCGACATCCACCGGACGCCGGCCTTGTTGACGCAGAGCTTGCCACTTTCGACGGATTTTGGCAATGCCAAAGCCTCGACAAGGGGCTCTCGTGCACCCAAGCCAGTGACATCGGCGCGTCGCGTGCCGGAAATTGCTGATTTGGTTGTGATCAAGACGCGCCTCTCCCCTAATTTTCGCTTGAACGAATGACAACCGAACGCCTTACGCCGGTGCGGGATCAGGCAGCGGCCGCAGTTCCGCGATCAGCCGCAGGATGTCAGCGAATAAATGCCGTGAGATAGCGACCTCGGCCAACTGGAATGCGACGTAACGACCGTGGCTGACGACCTTCGCGCCGATCTTGATGAGCTTCTCTTTCAGGGATGCCATTCGACCTTGGCGATCACCCGGCGCGGTCTCGACCAGCTTCCTACTTGGTAGGTGAAGCTTGCATAGGATTCCCCCGCCGGTATTCCGGATTAAAAAAATCGAGGCGCGGAAACCGCGCCTCGATCTTGCGAAAGCCTATGAATTCGGGTCGTCCCTTGGCTGTTCTTCTGCCGTTACCCAGTTTCGCGCCCGTTTCAAAGACACCCGTATCCACGTTCCGAGGCCGGTGATGCCGATACCCTGGCAACAGGATGGGGGGCTTGGCCCTTTATTTGGTTTTGGGTGCGCCCGCCGCCTTGTTAAGATTTCCCGGGATAGATGGGGGTTGCCCACTGCAGGAAACGAGGGTAAGAGGCGAGCCAGAGTTGGTAAATGGGGCGTTTATTCCATGCTTATCCGGATGCTTGACATGAACGCCACGCATGGGCTAGAGCGGGTCCCGATTAGGTGGACCCGTATCCGGCATTGCGAAAATAGTTGAAGCATTCGGTTGGAGGGAAGTCGTCGAGAGCTAATCCGATGCCATCCCACAGAGCATCGACGGTTCGGTGGGCCATTTTGCGCAACGTATTTTTGAGCTTGGCGAAGACTTGTTCGATGGGATCGAAGTCAGGACTGTAGGCGGGCAAGAAGCACTGCGTCGCCCCGGCGGCTTCGATGGCTTTTCGAACGCCGGCGCGTTTATGGGAACCGAGATTATCCATCACCACGATTTCGCCAGGCGACAAGGTCGGCACCAGAACCTGCTCGACATAGGCGAGGAACTTTGCGCCGTTAATGGGACCGTCGAAGACACAAGGAGCGGTGATGCGATCGTGGCGCAACGCCGCCAAAAAGGTCGTCGTCTTCCAGTGGCCGAACGGGGCGTGAGCGATAAGTCTCTTGCCTCTTTCACATCGCCCATAGCGAGGTGTCATGTTGGTCGAGGCCCAGGTCTCATCGATGAATACAAGCCTTTGAGGATCAAGACTTTTCTGCTTATCGCGCCAAGCGAGACGTGCGGCCCGGACATCCGCTCTTTCTTGTTCGGCGGCGTGCAGAGTTTTTTTTAAAGGTCAATTGCAGATGCCGCAAAAAACGCCCGACGGCGGACCGCCCGACTTTGATCTCGAGCGTCGTCAGCTTGCTCCACAGCTCCGTGATCGTCAGCTCGGGCTGCACCGCCACCAACGCCCGCACCTTATCTTCATGCGCAGCCAGCGCGTGCCGCTTATGGCCGCCAAACTTTCGCGGCAGACAACCGCCTGTTATCTCAAACTGCTGCATGAGCTTGATCACGCAGCTCGCACTGACATCAAAGCTGCGCGCCGCCTTGCGCCGAGACTGACCTGCCAGTACAGCCCGCACCAGGCGGTCACGTAAATCCTGCGAATAGGGTTTTGCCATCCATGCCGGCCTCCATTCCAGCCAACATGGTGAATCACGATTCCGCCGATTTGGGAATCCCCCTTCCGATTCTGTCTATTCGGGACCCGCTCTAGAGCGGGTCCCGATTAGGTGGACCCGTATCCGGCATTGCGAAAATAGTTGAAGCATTCGGTTGGAGGGAAGTCGTCGAGAGCTAATCCGATGCCATCCCACAGAGCATCGACGGTTCGGTGGGCCATTTTGCGCAACGTATTTTTGAGCTTGGCGAAGACTTGTTCGATGGGATCGAAGTCAGGACTGTAGGCGGGCAAGAAGCACTGCGTCGCCCCGGCGGCTTCGATGGCTTTTCGAACGCCGGCGCGTTTATGGGAACCGAGATTATCCATCACCACGATTTCGCCAGGCGACAAGGTCGGCACCAGAACCTGCTCGACATAGGCGAGGAACTTTGCGCCGTTAATGGGACCGTCGAAGACACAAGGAGCGGTGATGCGATCGTGGCGCAACGCCGCCAAAAAGGTCGTCGTCTTCCAGTGGCCGAACGGGGCGTGAGCGATAAGTCTCTTGCCTCTTTCACATCGCCCATAGCGAGGTGTCATGTTGGTCGAGGCCCAGGTCTCATCGATGAATACAAGCCTTTGAGGATCAAGACTTTTCTGCTTATCGCGCCAAGCGAGACGTGCGGCCCGGACATCCGCTCTTTCTTGTTCGGCGGCGTGCAGAGTTTTTTTTAAAGGTCAATTGCAGATGCCGCAAAAAACGCCCGACGGCGGACCGCCCGACTTTGATCTCGAGCGTCGTCAGCTTGCTCCACAGCTCCGTGATCGTCAGCTCGGGCTGCACCGCCACCAACGCCCGCACCTTATCTTCATGCGCAGCCAGCGCGTGCCGCTTATGGCCGCCAAACTTTCGCGGCAGACAACCGCCTGTTATCTCAAACTGCTGCATGAGCTTGATCACGCAGCTCGCACTGACATCAAAGCTGCGCGCCGCCTTGCGCCGAGACTGACCTGCCAGTACAGCCCGCACCAGGCGGTCACGTAAATCCTGCGAATAGGGTTTTGCCATCCATGCCGGCCTCCATTCCAGCCAACATGGTAAATCACGATTCCGCCGATTCGGGAATCCCCCTTCCGATTCTGTCTATTCGGGACCCGCTCTAGCGTCCATTTTATGCGCAAAAACTTTGCATGGGTTGGCACGGTTGTCGGGCTTGGCGGGGCATCGCTGCTCAGCAAGGCGAATTGGGTCGCCAATCATCTCGGGTTTCTCGGCCTGCCAGACGACGTGCGGGGGGCATTGATCGCAATGTCCTACTTTCCGATGCTGGCTACCGCGTCATTTCTCATTGTGGGAATTGTTTGTGTAGTTTTTTTGATCCACGATTACGGGCTCGATAGGGCGCTGCTTCAATGGGGGCGTAAAATAACTACGCCAGTAGATCGTCGAGCGCCAACGCTCGACGATCTACTGCGACGTCTTACCGAAACCGAGCGCCATTTCACATATAATCTGGAGGGGCTTCAAAGGGAGTTGGCAACGCTGACAAGGGCATTACGTCTTCGTGATGCTGAATCCAGAATCAAGGAGGCTGATCAAGTAATTATGCCATCTTCCAAAACCGGAACTGCCAAAACACTTCTAGAAGAATCTTATCCTGATGAAGCCGCGTGGGCCGCTGATCACGCGGTATGGGAAAGGGCTATGAGGCAAATTGACATCGAGTGGTTACAGTGGCAACCCCAAGCTAAGCCCTTCCTCGATATTCGCCTGAATGACCTCCAAGGAGCGCCCACACCCCCACCGCAAAGCAATATTAAATCTCAGGAAAGTATAAACCAATACAAGGCTGTGTGGATTGTCCAACAGCGCTATGCCAAAAAGAGGGAGGATATCATTCAATATTTTTTCTTCAAAGCGAGAGAATTACCCGGATGACAACGCCGCAGGAACGTCTTGCCCGTATGCACAAGTCATTTGCGAAAAACAAAAGCGTACTCACTGAGGATTACAAATTCTTTATCACTCAGGATGCTCCAGCTACGCCGCGTGTGTCCATTCGCCGGAATAAAGTTGTGCATAGGTCGGCGGAACGGTCCGCGCTGAAATCCCCAAAACAGAGTTGAAGGAATTCATCGGATAGAAACGGCGGTTGAAACGAAAAACGAATTCATTGAGGTAAGCTTGCAGATGACGAGGCTCGATACGACCGTGGTGAGTGCCATTGATCCATGTCTTCAAATTAGAGAAGACAAGATGGATCATCGGCAGGTGTTTTTCCGCCTTTTCTGGGTCACCGCCGAGAGTAAGAGCATTGTGCTTATAGCCAATCTCACTAAGCCCGTAATATCCCTGCCAGCCATCAGTCAGAATGATAGAGCCAGCCGTTACATTATCTTTGACGAATGTTGTGAGTGTATCGGCGTCGCGACCAGAAAGAGGAGCCTCTATCGGCTCGACGCTGGAAACGACGCGAAGCCTAAGAGTCCGTTTCGAAAGTTCGTCAACCATTGCAGAGCTTTCGGAGCATGAGGCGGATGGAGGCGAAGCGGAGGAAGACAAGGGCTGTGCGTTGAGGTTCTCCCAATCCTTGGCCAGTCGTCGACAGCGGTTGAGCCATGCGATGGTCCGCTCGACGATCCAGCGCTTGGGCAAGGCCACGAAGCCTTTCGCCTGATCGCAGCGTTTGACGATCTCGACCTTGACATGAGGCAGAATGTCGGCGAGCGCCGTCGCCAAAGTTCGGCCCTTGGTAGCCGCTGTCGGCGTACAGCTTCAGCAGGAAGGGATAGAGGCCGAACAGCGTCGAAAGCAGCAACACGCCGCCGTCGCGATCCTGGATGTCGGCGGAATGGACGATGGCGCCCATCAGCAAGCCTTGCGTATCGACCAGAACGTGGCGCTTCTTGCCCTTGATCTTCTTGCCCGCGTCATAGCCGGGCGGATCGATGCGCGCCCCCCTTTTTCGGCGCTCTTCACGCTCTGGCTGTCGATGATCGCCGCCGTCGGGCTGGCCTCGCGTCCGGCCTGTTCCCGGCACTTGCACGTACAGCGCGTGGTGGATGCGATCCAGCGTGCCGTCCCAGTCCCAGCGCAAAAGTAGTCGTTACACCGTGCTCGGGCGGCAGATCCTTGGGCATGTAGCGCCATTGGCAGCCCGTGCTCAGGACATACATCACCCCGTTGACCACCTCCCGCACGTCGACTTCCGCTTGTTGCCGCCCCGCTTGGCCGGCGGGATCAGCGGCTCGACATGCGCCCATTCCTCGTCCGTCAGTCGCTCGGGTAGCGCAGCTTGTCGCGATTGTATTTCGCCCGGTTCTCGTCCGTCCACATCGGCGGCCTCCAACGAATCAGACCGCCACTCTTGAATCACAAGTGATTTAGAGGATTTAACATCTTTCGAGACGGACACTAAGACGCCCAGCATAAGTAAGTTTCTTGACCGGGATGCAGCCTTCGTGAGCGTCACTCCATTTCGCACTACGATCCTCGGCATCCTTGCGTGTCCGCACTTCAACAGCGCCAACTACTGTCGTTTGATGATGAATTCCCCTTCCTTCACCCCGCGTGCGCCCGCCAACGCAACATTCGTCCACTTCGACGGGGTGGAGCGCCCCAATGGTGTCACGATCAGGTCGAACCATACCAGCGCGGAGTTTGTGAAGCATCGTGAATGCCGTTTCATATCTTGCGATGTCAAGCTGGCGCTGAAATTGAACAGCGGATTGACCGGGCGTCTGTGTCGTCATGAGATAGGCGCCCCAAAACCACGTCGAGAGCGGCATGTGGCTCGACTGCATGACTGTTCTGGCAGTAAGAGACGTGTTTTTCTTACACGCGCGACAGCGCAACACGACCGACGAGCGGGTTGCAAAACGGTAAGGCTCCCCAATGTGCCCGCACGCCGGGCAGGAGAAGCCGTCAGGCCAGCGCATCGCCTCCAAATAACGGGCGCAAGCGCCGTCGTCAGGGAAGACGCGTTGAAATTTCGGAAGACTGGTTGGAAAGGTTGTATCCATGTTTGAGACGATAGCACATGCTCAAACGCTTGTCAAGCATCCGGATAAGCATGGTTTATTCCGGTGCAGGAGAGAAGCCAGGACCCACCCGGAGTTCCATCAAGAACACAATCCGCGTTGCCGTTGAAGACGCCCGCCTGGTTGTTGGTGCCTTGAAATCCAAGCCGCTTTACGGTAGGAGGCGTAGTGCCGAGGTCGAGCACGCGACTTCCCACGATTGGAATTACGTAACTGCCGGGAACAATCCAGCTGCCTACTACAAGTGTGTGGGTGCTCCCGACCACTCCCCCTGGACTGAGCAAGTCCAATGCAGATATTCTTATAATGTCTACAAACGGAACCAGATTGTAGCATTTCTCGGCATGGGCAGTACCAAATGCCATGCCGAGGAAGACTGACGATGCCAGAATTGTTTTTTTTGCCGTATAAGTCGATTTCATAACTTACCCTCCCAACTGTTTAGTCGACGCCATGGGTTAGACCAATAACCGCTTTTGGCCGGCTCCGAAGGACGCGACTGTTTTCACAACATGCCTCTTTGAAAGTTCGGTGAGGCAGCGGCGGGTTTTAGAGTTTATCCCGCATCGCCCCGATCAACTATCACGAAACCGTTTCCTCCGCACGTCCTATCCAGGGGATGTCATCATTGACATGACGGACGGTCGGCCTCTATCAGAACATCGAGCCCAGGTGGCGGAATTGGTAGACGCGCTGGTTTCAGGTACCAGTGGTGCAAGCCGTGGAGGTTCGAGTCCTCTCCTGGGCACCAAATTGTTGTGCGCTATCGTCCGTGCGATTAGGCGATGATGTCTGGCGTAAGCTGATCTTCGAGAAATGCCAGACGGTCGCGCAACGTGAGTTTTCGCTTCTTGAGCCTCTGGATTTGCAGCCGGTCGCCGGCACCAAGATGGAGCAATGCCTCGATCGCGGCATCGAGGTCGCGATGCTCCTGACTCGAGACTCTCGAATTCGGCCAGCAATAAAGCGCGGTCATCCTCGCTTAATTTTTTTGTCATGATCCGCCTTTTCTCCCGATTTAATGGCAAGCCGGCTAAAGAACGCGTTCGCTAGAAATCGAACCTGCTCTTGGGATTACGTGATTCTTGCATGGTTTGACGCAAACACCAGGCTATTAATCAGTTCACGGATAAGCGCACATTTTTCTTGAACCGGGGAGTAGCGTCTCTTCGGGCATGAGAAAAGATGACGCCCGCAAGTTGAATGCGGCCCCGATGCCACTAAATCTCATCCTGCTCTAAGAATTGCTCCGGGACCCTTGCCCCCGCCTGTCTTAGCCATTCCACCTCGTTAATCGTCTCGATTCCGAATTCGGCTGCTTTTGCGAGTTTTGAACCAGCGCCCAGCCCAGCCACGACGAGATCGGTCTTTTTGGAGACCGAAGCCGCGACCTTCGCACCGAGCCGCTCTGCCATCGCCTTGGCCTCGTCGCGGGTCATCCGTTCGAGCGAGCCGGTAAAGACAATCGTCTTGCCCGCGACCGGGCTCGTCGAAGCGATGGCTTCCATGGGCAATGGCGTCACATGTTCGAGCAGGGCGTCGAGAACGTCCTCATTGTGCCTTTCGGCAAAAAAATCGGCGATGGCTTCCGCCACCACCTCGCCGAAACCTCCAATATTATTGATTTCCGCGCGGGTCTCGGACCCTTCGGATGCAGCCCGCGCGGTTTTACGCAGCGCCTCGAAGGAACCGAAAGTGCGGGCGAGACGCCGGGCGTTGGTTTCGCCAACATGCCTGATGCCGAGCGCGAAAATGAAGCGATTGAGCGGGACCGTGCGGCGCGCCTCGATGGCCTTAAAAAGGTTTCTTGCCGAAGTTTCGCCAAAACCTTCGCGGTCCTTCAATTTTTGCAAACTGCGTGCGTCCCGCGCTTCGAGCGCGAAAATATCGGCGGCCGTCTTGATCAAACCGTCGCGGAAAAATTGCTCGATCTGCTTGTCGCCAAGGCCCTCGATATCGAACGCATTGCGGGAGACGAAATGTTTTAAGCGTTCCACCGCCTGTGCCGTGCAGACAAGGCCGCCGGTGCAGCGGCGCACGACATCCGCGGTGCCGGTTTTTGGATCGATCTCGCGAACCGCCGCCGCGCCACAGACCGGACATACGCGGGGAAACACATAAGGCTTCGAGTTTTTTGGCCGCTTGTCGAGGATAGGTCCCAGAACCTGCGGAATAACGTCGCCCGCGCGCTGGACCGTGACGGTGTCGCCGATGCGAATATCCTTGCGGGCAATCTCGTCCTCGTTATGCAGCGTCGCATTGGCGACGACGACGCCCCCGACGGTCACCGGATCGAGCCGCGCGACTGGCGTTAGGGCGCCGGTGCGCCCGACGTTGATTTCGATGCCGCGCAACACGGTCGTCGCCTTTTCGGCGGAAAACTTATGCGCCACCGCCCAGCGCGGCGAGCGCGACACAAAGCCCAGGCGGTTTTGCAGCGCGAGGCTATCGACCTTATAGACCACGCCGTCGATGTCGTAGCCGAGCCGCGCGCGCAGAGATTCAATCCGCCGGTAATGGGCGATGAGGTCGTCCGCCGAACGGCAGAGCACCATAAGCGGATTGACGGGAAGCCCGAAATCCTTGAACGTCGCGATCATGCCCATTTGCGTCGAGGCGGGCAAAGCACTGACCTCGCCCCAGGCGTAGGCGAAGAAATGCAGAGGCCGCCCGGCGGTGATCGCGGGATCGAGCTGCCGCAGCGAGCCCGCTGCCGCATTGCGCGGATTGGCAAAGAGCGTCTTACCCGCTTCCGTCTGCCGCGCGTTCAACGCGGCGAAATCCACGTGCGTCATATAGACTTCGCCGCGCACTTCAAGAATTTCCGGCACCGCGCCAGCGAGAGCCTTTGGAATTTCACCGATGGTGCGCACATTGGCGGTGACGTCCTCGCCCTCAAAGCCGTCGCCGCGCGTGGCCGCTTCTACGAGTTCCCGCTTGACGTAACGCAGCGAGCATGAGAGTCCGTCGATCTTTGGTTCCGCCGTGATGTTCGGGCGGCGCTTCGGGGCCTAACCCGAGGAACCGGCGCACGCGCGTCACAAAATCCACCACATCCTCGTCACGGAACACATTGCCGAGCGAGAGCATCGGAACGCGATGACGCACTTTCGCGAATTTCTCCGAAGGGGCGGCGCCAACCTTTTTGGTGAGCGAATCCGGCGTTGCGAATTCTGGAAAGGCGGCTTCGATCGCTTCATAGCGGCGCCGCAGCGCGTCATAATCGGCATCCGAGACCGATGGCGCGTCCTCGGTGTAATAGCGCCGGTCATGCGCGCCGATTTCCTCCCCAAGGCGAGCATGTTCGCGGCGCGCTTGTGCTTCGCTGAGGCTCTTGATAGGTGCTGGCTTCTTCATCCCGCCAACATTAGCATGACCACGCAACGCAAGCCTTGCTCTTACGCCTTTGATGCAAGCGTCTCGATCCGTTTCCGCAGCTGATCGAGCTGGCGCTTCATGTCCTCGATATCGCCGTTGGAATTTTGCGAGGCCACCTCTTCCGGAGGTTCGTCCGCGGGTTTACCGGCGGGCTTTCCGGACGGCGTCTGGAGCGGATTTCCAAACGGGTTGAACATCGCGAGGGCCTGTTCGAATAGGGCCATGTTCTTGCGGGTCTGCTCCTCGATCGAATCAAAAATCGGCGCGGTCAAGGGGCCGCCAAAATTCTTGGCGACCTTATCGCGGAACTTCGCTTGCTCGCTGGTCAACTTGCCGATGGTGAATTCGAGATAGCTCGGCACCAGCATTTGCATGCTGTCGCCATAAAAGCGGATGAGCTGGCGCAGGAAGTTAATCGGCATAAGGCACTGCCCGTCCTTTCCTTCCTGTTCGAAAATGATTTGGGTCAGCACCGGACGCGTAATGTCATCCCCGCTCTTGGCGTCGACGACCACAAAGTCATCGCCTTTCTTGACCATGGCGGCGAGGTTCTCGAGTGCGATATAGGCGCTCGTGCCGGTATTGTAGAGCCGCCGGTTCGCGTATTTTTTGATCGTGATGGGTTTATTTTCCTTGGCCATGACCGATCCTGCTGCACGGAAGTCATTGGTGAACCTAAGCAGGTTTATCTTGATCGCGCCAAGGGTTTTGGCGGGGACAAACCTCGTTTTGCCCTTGCGAGCCCGCGCGGCCGGCGTCCGAGTATAAGGATATAAGCATCACGCCGCAGCCAAAAACCGTTGCAGTTTGGCTTGCTAAAAACTGCATCCATTGTGATACCATAGCCGGCACCGTGGCTCGCAAGCGGCTTTCGCCGGTGCTAGAATAACAGAAAAGCTTGTGGCGCGCATGCCGCGGTCAAAGTCCAGTGGGGTACCCCAATGCCAGGTGAAATTGTTATCGTGAGCGCGGCGCGTACCGCCGTGGGGTCTTTCAATGGCGCCTTCGCCGCCACGCCCGCGCATGAGCTTGGCGCCGCCGCGATCAAGGCGGCGCTCGCCCGCGCCGAGGTCGATGCAGGCGAGGTGGACGAAGTTATCCTTGGCCAGGTCCTGACCGCGAACCAGGGCCAGAACCCGGCCCGTCAGGCGGCGATCAAGGCAGGCATTCCGCAGGACAAGACAGCTTTCGGGCTAAACCAAGTGTGCGGCTCGGGCCTGCGCGCGGTCGCACTCGGGATGCAGCAGATCGCGAACGGCGACGCCAAAATCGTCGTCGCCGGCGGCCAGGAGAGCATGTCGCTGTCGCAGCACGGCGCTCATTTGCGGGCCGGCACCAAGATGGGGGATCTCAAATTCGTCGATACCATGATCCGCGACGGCCTCATGGATGTGTTCAACGGCTATCACATGGGCCAGACGGCCGAGAATGTCGCGGCGAAATGGCAGTTGAGCCGCCATGAGCAGGACCAATTCGCGCTGGCTTCGCAAAACAAGGCCGAGGCGGCGCAAAAGGCGGGCCGGTTCAAGGAAGAGATTGTCCCCCTCACCATCAGCGGCCGGAAAGGCGACGTCGTGGTCGATGCGGACGAATATATCCGGCCAGGCACGACGCTCGACGCGCTCGCGAAGTTGAAGCCGGCCTTTGCGAAGGACGGCACGGTGACCGCCGGCAACGCCTCCGGCATCAACGACGGCGGCGCGGCGCTCGTCCTGATGAGCGCCAAGGACGCCTCCGCGCGCGGCTTGACGCCGCTCGGCCGCATCGCCTCCTGGGCCACCGCCGGCGTCGATCCCGCGATCATGGGCACGGGTCCCATCCCGGCCTCGCGCAAGGCCCTCGAAAAGGCCGGCTGGAAGGTCAAGGACCTCGATCTCGTCGAGGCCAACGAAGCATTCGCGGCGCAGGCGCTGGCGGTCAACAAGGACATGGGCTGGGATCCGGCGATCGTGAATGTCAACGGCGGGGCGATCGCGATCGGCCATCCGATCGGCGCGTCCGGTGCCCGGGTCCTCGCCACGCTTCTGCACGAAATGCAGCGTCGCGGCGCAAAAAAAGGCATCGCCACGCTTTGCATCGGCGGCGGCATGGGCATCGCGCTGACCATCGCGCGATGATCGGCATTCTTTTTAGCGGCACAAGTCGGCGACAAGAAACTCCGCTAAAGCAAAAAACCAAAGGGAAGAAACTCATGGCCAGAATAGCGGTAGTCAGCGGCGGCACGCGCGGCATAGGTGCCGCCATCGGCAAGGCCTTGCAGGGCGCGGGTTACACGGTCGCCGCGACCTATGCCGGCAACGACGAAGCGGCGGCGAAATTCAAGGCGGAGACGGGGATCGCGGTCTACAAATGGGATGTGTCGAACTACAAGGCCTGCGCCGAAGGACTGAACGAAATCGGTCATGACATCGGGCCGGTCGATATCCTCGTCAACAATGCCGGGATCACCCGCGACACCATGTTCCACAAAATGACGCCGGAGCAATGGTACGAGGTCATCAACACCAACTTGAATTCGCTTTTCAACATGACCCGCCCGGTAATCGAGGGCATGCGCGTGCGCGGCTTCGGCCGGATCGTCAATATCTCCTCGATCAACGGTCAGAAGGGCCAGGTAGGCCAGACCAATTACACCGCCTCGAAATCGGGCGACATCGGCTTCACAAAATCCCTCGCCCGGGAAAACGCGGGCAAGGGGATCACGGTCAACACCGTTTGTCCCGGCTATATCGCGACCGACATGGTCAAGGCGGTTCCGGCCGAGGTTTTGGAGAAATCCGTCCTGCCGCACATTCCTGTGCGCCGCCTCGGCGAACCGGAAGAAGTCGCCCGCTGCGTGGTTTTTTTGGTGTCCGAAGAGTCCGGCTTCATCACCGGCTCGACGCTAACCGTCAATGGCGGGCAGTATATGATTTGATCTTCCCCCTAAACCGGCATTCTGAAGCGGCAGTATGTACGCCGGTTCTGGCGCGTTCTCGTGCAGGCGGATCGGATCTCCCACGGCGTTACGCGCGCGTTTCGTCGGCACGACGAGCCCGGTCGCCCCCTCGCGCTGGGACCGAGCCCGATTCCAATAGAAAGCCCAGCATCGGCTGGATATCTGCCCTGCGACGGAGGAAAATCGCGAGGCGCGATCCATCACTGAAAAGCTACGTTCAGGATCTCATAGCTCTTGCCGCCGCCTGGCGTATTCACCTCTACGGAATTGCCGGTTTTCTTGCCAATTAGGGCGCGCGCCGTCGGCGAGGTGATCGAGACTCGTCCGGCCTTCACATCGGCTTCGCTCTCGCCGACAATTTGGTATGTCTTCTTTTCGTCCGTGTCCTCGTCGACGAGCGTCACCGTCGCGCCGAACTTGATCGTGTTGCCGGAGAGTTTTGATACATCGATAACCTCGGCGCGCGATAATTTGTCTTCGAGGTCGGCAATGCGCCCTTCATTCAAGGCCTGCGCGTCCTTGGCGGCGTGATATTCGGCATTCTCGGATATGTCGCCATGCGTCCGCGCTTCGGCGAGCGCTTGGATGATGCGCGGACGCTCGACTTGCTGGCGCCGCTTCAACTCCTCTCCGAGGGCAAAATAGCCGCTCGCCGTCATGGGGAACTTGTCCATGTTCATTACTCTTTCACGTCTGCGGTTCACTCCGCGACTGGCGCGTGACCGGATTTGTTATCCGGCCATGCCCAAGGGCTGTGATTTGGCATGATCTGACTTGGAAACCCATTTCCACTTTCGAAGCTCATGCTCTAGATCACGATGATTTTGGATTGAATCAATCCAAAATTATGAACGTGATCGATTCCAAGAGTTTAGAGCGGGATGCGGGCGGAAAACCGGGTTCCACTTTTCCTCATCCCGCTCTAGAGCATGTTGCGAAAAAGTTGCCCGGCTTTTTCGATATTAAGACATCGGATATATCCGATGTCTCATGAGAACATGCTCCCACTCTTTGAATCTAAGCGATTCCTTTTCGATCAGATGATTTCGTCCGATCGAAAAGCGCTATAGGTTCGCCGGTTCTGGCCCAGGCGTAACTTCCGCTTGTGCCTGGTGTTTAATCTATCGCGATACTATCGCTGAGACGCAATGCCGATTTCGGGCGGCGACTGCGAAAAGTGCTTCGCATCCGCGCCAGACAGTAACACACCTTCGCGAAACGGCCGCAAGGCGGTTTCACCAATCCGCGATTGTACCGGACCAGCCGCGCTTTAGCCAAAATAGTCCTGCAGCGCGCGAACCTCCAGATCGCCGGCGAGATAGGCCCGAATTCCCTGCGACGCGGCGATCGCGCCAGCGAGGGTCGTATAGTAGGGCACCTTATGCAAGAGAGCGGCGCGGCGCAACGACCGCGAATTGGCGAGGGCTTGCGCGCCTTCCGTCGTATTGAGCACAAGCTGGATCTCGCCGTTTTTGATCAAGTCGACGACATGCGGCCGGCCTTCCGAAACCTTGTTGACACGCTGCGTCTTTAAGCCCTCGCTATTTAGATAGCGCGCGGTGCCGCCGGTCGCGCGGATTTTGAAGCCAAGCCCCGCCAACATGCGCGTGGTTTCGAGGACGCGCGGCTTGTCGATGTCGCGCACCGAAACGAAGACGGTACCTGTCCTTGGAACATTGGTGCCGCCGCCGAGCTGGCTCTTGGCGAAAGCGACCGGAAACGAGCGATCGAGGCCGATGACCTCGCCGGTCGAGCGCATTTCCGGTCCGAGCACGGTATCGACGCCTGGAAACCGGGCAAACGGAAATACCGCTTCCTTGACGCCGATATGATTGAGACGCGCCGGCCGTAATCCGAAGCCGGCCAGGCTTTCCCCGGCCATGATCCGTGCCCCGATCTTGGCGATCGGCACGCCGATGACCTTGGCGACGAAAGGAACCGTCCGCGCCGCGCGTGGGTTGACTTCAAGCACGTAGATTTCACCGTCCTTCAACGCATATTGCACGTTCATCAAGCCGCCGACCCCGAGCGCCAGAGCGAGCTTCTTGGTTTCCGCTTCGAGTTCGGCGATCGTTTCGGGCGCAAGCGAGCGCGGCGGCAACGAACAGGCGCTATCGCCAGAATGAATTCCGGCCTCCTCGATGTGTTCCATGATGCCGCAGATGAAGACTTGACTGCCGTCCGAAAGCGCATCGACGTCGATCTCGATGGCGTCCGACAGATAGCGGTCGAACAGAAGTGGGTTCTTGCCGAGCACGGTATTGATTTGCCCGGTCTTGTCGTTTGGATAGCGTGCCTTGACCTCGGAGGGAACGAGGCCCGGAAGAGTGTCGAGCAGATAGTCGTCAAACGCCGCTTTGTCGAAAATAATCGCCATCGCCCGCCCGCCCAGCACATAGGACGGACGCACGACGAGGGGGAGGCCGAGATCGGAGGCAACGAGGCGCGATTGCTCGACAGAATAGGCGATACCGTTCATCGGCTGCTTCAGGCCGATCTTGTCGAGGAGCCGCTTGAAACGGTCGCGATCCTCGGCGAGATCGATCGAATTGACCGATGTCCCGAGAATAGGAATACCCGCCTGTTCGAGCGCATGCGCGAGTTTGAGCGGCGTCTGGCCGCCGAATTGCACGATCGCACCCTTGAGCTCTCCTGCCTCGCCTTCCTTGGCAAGGATTTCAAGCACGTCCTCGGCGGTCAGGGGTTCGAAATAGAGCCGGTCCGACGTGTCGTAATCGGTCGAGACCGTCTCGGGGTTGCAGTTGATCATGATAGTTTCATAACCCACCTCGCGCAGCGCGAAGCTCGCATGACAACAGCAATAATCGAACTCGATGCCTTGCCCGATCCGGTTTGGACCGCCGCCCAGGACGACGATTTTCTTGCGTGCCGTGGGATGCGACTCGCAAGCCGGGGCGGAGGCAAATGGCGGCGCGTAGGTCGAATACATGTAAGCCGTGGGCGAGGAAAATTCCGCCGCGCAGGTGTCGATCCGCTTGAACACCGGCCGCACGCCGAGTTTTTTGCGCAAGGCGGACACCTTCACTTCCGGCAGTTTGGCGAGACTGGAAAGACGCGCATCGGAAAAACCCGCCGCCTTCAGCATCCGCAAGTTGGCGGCGTCGCCTGGCAAACCATGCGCGCGAACCTTGGCTTCGAGATCAAGAATTTCCTCGACGCGCGCAATGAACCAGGGATCGATTCCGCAGGCCTCGTAAATCTCGTCCGCAGGCATGCCATGGCGCAGTGCCTGGGCAACAACAAGCAGCCGGTTGGGCGTGGGACGCCCCAAGGCGGCCCGCAGCACGTTCATGTCGTCGCCGAGACCCAGTCCCTCGATTTCGTCGAGACCATCCAATCCAGTGTCGAGCGAACGCAATCCCTTTTGCAGGCTTTCGGCAAAGGTCCGGCCAATTGCCATGGTCTCGCCGACCGATTTCATCGCCGTCGTCAGGATCTGCTCGGCGCCGGGAAATTTTTCAAATGCAAAACGCGGGATTTTGGTCACGACATAGTCGATCGAAGGCTCGAAGGAAGCCGGGGTCGCGCCGCCGGTGATATCGTTGGCGATCTCGTCCAAGGTAAATCCAACCGCGAGTTTCGCCGCGACTTTGGCGATTGGAAAACCGGTTGCCTTGGAGGCCAGTGCCGAAGAGCGCGAAACGCGGGGATTCATCTCAATCACGATCATGCGGCCATCCTTTGGATTGACCGCGAATTGCACGTTGGAGCCGCCGGTCTCGATGCCGATCTCGCGCAACACCGCGAGAGCGGCGTCGCGCATTGTCTGATATTCCTTGTCGGTCAGGGTCAGCGCCGGGGCGACGGTGATCGAAATCGCCGGTGTGCACGCCCATTGGGTCGATGTTTTCGATCGAGCAGACGATAATGCAATTGTCCGCCTTGTCGCGGACAACCTCCATTTCGAATTCCTTCCAGCCGACCACGCTTTCCTCGACCAGAACCTCGTTCGTCGGCGAGGCGTCGATTCCGCGCTCTATGATCTCGATGTATTCCGCCTTGTTATAGGCAATGCCGCCGCCGGTCCCGCCCATGGTGAAGGACGGCCTTATGATCGCGGGCAGGCCTATGTCATCGAGGACAGCAAGCGCTTGCGGCAAGGTTTTGATCTGATGCGAGCGCGGCGTGGCAAGGCCGATGCGGGTCATCGCCTGGCGGAAAAGCTTGCGATCCTCGGCCATGTCGATGGCCGCGGCGCTGGCGCCGATCATTTCCACCTCGAATTTTTCGAGCACTCCCATTTTTTTCAAGGAGAGCGCGCAGTTGAGCGCGGTCTGGCCGCCCATGGTCGGCAACAACGCGAAGCCGCCGGGAATCGCGTAGCGCTCCTTACCGATGATCTTCGCGACGATTTCCGGCGTGATCGGCTCGAGGTAAGTGCGATCGGCCATCTCCGGATCGGTCATGATCGTCGCCGGATTGGAGTTGACGAGGACGATCCGGTATCCCTCTTCGCGCAAGGCCTTGCAGGCCTGGGTGCCGGAATAATCGAATTCGCAAGCCTGGCCGATGATAATCGGCCCCGCCCCGATGATCAGGATCGTCGAAATATCCGTCCGCTTGGGCATTTGGTCTCGTCAGAACACACAAAACAAGGCCGTGCTCTCGGCTTTTGGCCGGAATGCGCCCTTCGTGCAAAAACCCAAAACCATTGTCGTTCCACACTCGACTGTCTCCGTAGACGAGATTTGGCGGAATGTGAACAGGGGCAGGTTGCGAGCCGCGTCATGCGGGTCCAAATATCCTATGGTGGGCCGTCGCGGCGATCGCAGTCTCTCGTCCCAACGAGGCCCGGAGATGCCCGCCGAACGATGAGGCGGCTGATGACTCCGCCGCGCGTCATGCATAACGCATTGAATTACTTAGGCTTCCTTTCGATAAAGCCGGGAAGGTCGTACAAAAAATCTTACTTCGCAACAAACCTTGGGGTGGATTTGTGCGAACAAGGGCGGAAAAAATCGGGGTATCAAAAACCCCGAATATCACCTTAGCCGAGATTGGCATAGACAAATACCTCGCGAAGCAAGCACGTAAGTTTGCGGCGTTGCCGGAGGAGAAGTTTGAGACTTTGGTAGGGCGCCGCGCGCTCACGCGTCAGTCAAATGCCAATGCTACCGACTTTAATGCCTGAACTTGATCAACTCCTGGCGGCGCTGTTTTTGATGGCGCTGCTGCTTTATCTTATTCCGGCTGTCTTTAGATTGGGCAGTTCTGCCGAAGGGCGGCGGTGGTTCCAGCGCGCCGCCATTCTCACGCTTGGAACAGCTATAGTAATTGCGGTGGCGGCGAGCGTGCTATGGTTCACTCGTTGACGCCTGAACATCTAGCCCGGCGATGGCCTCGGCGGGCTCAATCAGGCTCGGGTCATCGTCTCCCTGGCCTGACACATTGACCCGTTTCGATACTGGCCACATGCGCAGAAGGTCATCCGGCGCCGGCCGCACCAGCTCGACGCCGGCCTTCCCGGCCAGCCATGCTTCACAATCGCGAGGGGCGAGCAAGACCGGCATCCGGTCGTGAATGCGCCGCGTGAAGCCGTTGGCGCTGGTCATAATCAACGTGCAACTCTCGCCACTTGCAAATCGAGAATCAAAAACGCGCTTGAATGCCGCCGCCGCGCCGGCGCTCTCGATCACGATTAGATCGTTGTCCTGGCGCTTGAGGCCGGACGCGGAAAAGTTCGCGGCGCCGGTGCGTAGCAACCGCCCGTCGACTTGATAGCTCTTGAGGTGCATCGGGGCGCTTGTCTTGCGCTTGATCCTTATCTCGACGCCCGGCGTCTCGGCGAGATCATTGAAAACCTTCGCGGGCTCACGCTCGGCGAGCTGTGAGCCGTCGAGATAGATGCGGATCGCAACGCCTCGATCGGCGGCGCGCGTGAGCGCTTGCATGACGGGCCAGTCTGTCAGGACATAGGCCGCCATGTCGATTTCATGCTCGGAGCGATCGATCAACGCAACGTCGATGTGTTCCAGGTTTTCGATCGGCGCGTAATGAATGGCCGGTGCGGGATCGGCAACGCCAGGCGCGATCGAGGCGAGCAAGAGGCAAGCCGCGATGCAGGCGTGGGACTTGCGGCGTGGCATCAATCAAAGCCCACCCAGAAGAAGAATCCAAGAATGAGAAGCGCCAAACGAGCGCCGATTATTGCGTGAAGAAATCTCTCTATTTCAAGCATCACGTTTCTTGTGCGGAATTGAATTTCAAAACCGTATCCAGCTAAAAGCATCGGATGAAGACGCTCGTTGCTCGGGCCTGATCGGCCAAATCGGCGGACTGCATGGGGATATTGGCTGATCCATGGGTAAAATTTACGCGGGTCGTTTCGAGAAAATTGGCGGCGACCGCACTCTTGATTGCAAAATTCACATTTTGGGCGATATCTCCATCAGTGGCGACCATGAGCTTCAACGCGTTCAGTTTTGCCGTGACGACACCCACAACGTTCCCATTTTGGTCGAAGAGCGGTCCTCCGGAATTGCCGGGTTGGACCGGGGCCGAGATTTGAAGATAACGGCTGTCGTCTTTCAGACCGGCGAGCGCCGTTACATTGCCCAACGTAAAATTCCCCGAGATCGAGAGAACGTCAGTAAGAGGATAGCCAAATGCAGCAACGCTTTCGCCGAGGCGAATGCTCGGCCGCAGCGCCGCCACTTTGGTTGGCTTCAGCGTGGTTTCGACAACTGCCAAATCGTTAGTTATGTCCTGAGCGAGAACGACGCCTTGGGACGTGTCACGCTCGTCCGTGGTCACGCGGATCGAGGCGCATTCGTCGACAACGTGAGCGTTGGTCAGCACGTGCCCCTTGCTTGTCACGAAGAACCCGGTGCCAGAGGAACCTCCTTCTTTTTTGGGTGCCAGCTTCGGAGACCTAGGCAACGGTAACGGCTGCACTGGGCCGGCAACCGCTGCATTCTGCCCCGGAGAGAGTTTCGGGGGATCGATGAAAGCCGCTCCTGTCATTGACGACCAGAGCGAGCCCGAGATGAGAGTTGCAACACGCTCGATGTGAAGGTCTACGGCATCGCGACGCCAGGTCAGTAGAAAACCAAGAACCCCTGTGCCATCTTGATGATAACGGGTGTAAGAATCAATGCCGTCTGCACCGTCGGCAGAGATAGCGTAAAAGTCGCGCCTCGCCACCTTGAACGCGATGTTAGCTCCGCTCCTTATGAAGGCGGACAAAGCCGATTGGTAGGCGCTCTCGACGGTCCTGTTCGGTTTATAGGTATAGAGCAACGAGACGCGTCGATAAGCATCATGCCATCTGATGCCACCATTGACGCGCTCCACTTGCAACCCGAGGCCAAACGGCACCCATATGGGACGGCCGCGATCGGGATGGTCGACGCCCTGGAATTCCCACATCTTCAGCATCGGCGTAGCGCCATCGAGTAGCTTATCCAACTCGGCTGCATTCAACATGCCGGTGGGGCGAAACCCATGGTCGATTTGGAACCGCCTGACTGCATCATAGAGGCGTCCGCTGTAATTTACGTTAGGAACGGCTGGCCAATATCCCTCGGCGGTCAGGAGAACCTGAAAGGTGATCCGAATGTCGATGGGCAGGCTATTGAAGGCTTGCTCCGATTGGACGAACTCGGGTGCCTTTGGCTGGGTAAGGGCAGGAACTACCGTTGCCAGGAAGGCCATTAACGCTATGACAAACCGCATGATGGTGACCAAAATCGTAAGTGGAAATGGCGGAAGCCGAAGAGGCTTCGCGTTCTGCTCGGCCGGAGGGAGCCTAATCGTCCCGTCCAGCGCGAGTTCGCCCGCTACGGTGTGATCCGCGCGCGGCGGTTTTTGAGCTTCGTCAGATTGTTCTTGGCGACAGCTTTCCTCATTGTGTTCATGCCGGATTCTGGGCTGGGCTTTGTTGGCGCCGGCATGGATGAAATTTTGTCGTCGAGCGTGTCGATTTGCCGTGAGATTTCCTCGGCGCCCTTTGCGCTTTTTCTGATCCGCACGCCTGGGCCCCCGCCATTCTCGGCGATGAATTCGACGCCGGCCTTTTCGAGCGCGCCGCGAAGCGCGGCGACTGTCGATTGCTTCGCGTCCGCTCCGTTTTCGATCCGCGTTACAGTGTTGGCGACAACGCCAGCCTTTTCGGCCAGCTCCCGGACTCCCCAGCCAAGCGCGGCCCGTGCCATTTTCATTTGAACCGGCGTCATTGGTACAGTGTCTTAATATGAGTTGACATTGTGCTCTTTCATCGCTATTAATTGGTGCGTTGTACCAACTAATAGGTACATAAGCAAGGAGCAACCAATGACACGATCACTTCAAAAGCACGTTGCGCGGCGGCAAGACCAGACCTTTGCCGACTGGTTCGCGGAACTTCGCGAGCTGGCGGGCGAGCGCTGGGCCGACGTGGCAGACCAGGCGCCGACAGTCTACGCCGTTTGGGGCGGCGGCGCGACGCCGGCGCAGGCGCTTTACATGGTTGGCTTAATTCTCCCGCCGAAGACAGCGTCCGCATAGGGAGGGGCGCCGATGAAAGAGTCAGCATGGGAATCCATGAAGAGGGTGCGGGACCTTTTGGGGGTGGCCTATCTCGCGGCCAAGGGTATTGACGTCGATCCTTGTCGCGGTCTTGCGGAGAAGTTCGCGACGTTGATCGACCTTATTGAAGACGAGGTTGATGACGCGACGACCTTCATGCCGGATGAATTGAAGGCGCCGCGAGCCGAAGCCAAACACGCCGATGACCGCCCGGCCGCCTAGGAGGGACACATGACGGCGAAACTCACTGATCGCGAGCGGGAGCGGCGGGCTCGCAACAGGGGAATAGCCCGTAGCGGCATGCCCGAGGATGAATATCTCGCTCTCTGGCTGGAGGCGATGGAATTCGTGATCCAAAGTCGCCGCAGCAGCCAGCGGACGCCGGGCACGCGGACCCTCGAAGAGTTGTGCTGCCGCCGGTGGGACGTCATGGCGGACATTACACGGCTCAAGAACGGCCATCCGACCCATAGGAGGAACCCATGACAAAATCGACTTCATCGGCAACCAATACCGGTTTGCCTGCCATCGATCGGCGTTCCCTGGTTTATGGCCTTGGGACGGCCGCCATCGCTGGTATCCCGGCGCTCGCGATCGCGGCTCCAATGAGCGATGACCCCGTTTTTCAAGCGATTGCCGCGCTCGAACAGCTGAAAATTCTCGCCGAAGAACCGGATGCAGCCCATTCGGTTGCCGAGAAAGCCTTCTTCGCCACCATGAAAGAAAATGGCGTGACCCTCGACCGCAAAGAAATGAGAACTCATGAGCAGATCGACGCTCATTTCACGCCGGTGTTTGAAGATGAAGAGCAATTCAATACCTTTGTCGCAAGACTTCGCCCGCACCGTCCGTCTGACGCCGAACGCGCCGAACGTGACCGGGCCCGCCAAGCCGCTCACGACAAACTCGCCCGGTGGGAAGCGCAAGTCGCCGAGGTCGAACAGCGCACGGGATACCGGGAAATCGAGGCGCGAAAGGATTACGCCGATAACGCTGTTTGGGAGGCTGAAAATGAAGTCATGGCGGCCACCCGGCGACACCGGCGGGTGCCATTACTTTGCTGCGCTTCGTCGCGAACTTGATGGAAATCCTCGGTGACGATGGGGATGGGCACTACAACGGGGCCATACGCAACGCCGCTGATTTCTTCGAAAGGAGTGCCTCGGCATGAGCAAAAAGCCCGAAAAACCTAAGACATGCAAAGCGGCACGGCGCTCTCACGATCCGGTATTCGCCTTGATCGCCTTTCACAAGGCACTGATGAAGGAATGGCACCGCCTCAATGAGGAGCTCGACAATGACGAGCTCAACGCGATGAAACTGCACGGCAACCGGTCGTGGCCGCTAATCGCATGGCGCAATTACTCAGCGATCGGCGGTGATGAGCTCGACAGAGCCCGCGACGAGTTTTTACGTGAGCCAGGCGCCGATCATGAGCAAGTCGAAAAGGAGTATCAGGACGCAAAGGCTAGGGAGGCAGCCGCCGAGCGTGCAGGTATCGAATGGGATCTTCGCGCGGGCATTGCGCCGTTGCGAGAGCAATTCGAGCGCACCTCACGGGAAGAGCTCAGGGCAGCCGGGCGCTTGGTCCGGACGAAGCCGGATAGCGTCGCCGGCGCCGCCGCCCTGCTTGCATATCTCACCCGGCGCAAACGTGTTTACGGCGGCTTCGAGGGCTGGGAAATTCACGTGCTTAGGTTCGTCGCCGCCGCACTTGCCCGAATGAGCGAGGCGGCATGATCTCACACGGAAGCTTCGCGCGCTGTGCTGCGTCTTGTGGCGGCTGCGCGCGGGGCGCCTTTCTTGGCCCGAGGAGTGGTGAGTTCGCGGCGAAAAACAAGCAGAGCCGTTATTGCGAGAACGATTATTGATGGCAGCACATCCGACATGAGGGAATTCCTCCGGCGTTTCCGATGGCAAGCTTGCGACACGTTTGACCGGAAAGGCCACTTCTTGGGCTTATGCCGAATCCGTCGTCCTGTCGCCTCACGCTCCGCAGCAACAAAGCGAACGTCACCGCGTGAGAGATTTGGACTCGGCATTTCGTCAAAACTTCGACGAAATCTCGCCCGGCATATGATGAAAAACTGGTGTAGGACTGGTGCAACACGATGGCGCGCGGAGCAACGGCGGCCGGAGGGGTAAGAGCGGAATACAAAAAAGCCTCTGACCTGGCCCCGCGAACTGCGATATGTGGCCAGACCAGGGGCAGACGTAACAAGCCTGGGAGGAAACCAAGCCAGAATGAATAGGCAATATTCAGGCCAATCTTGGCGGTTTGAGAGGCCGGAGTGAGCGGGGGGCAATGCGAAGCGGGGAAAATGGGCTAGGCGAACTCAACACCGATCTGGGTAGCTTTCCGCCAAGTCACGCGGCAACCGCGGACGGGTGCGTTGTCAAGCACAAGATCGAATGTATCGGGAATTCCGATGTAACTTTCCACATTAAGGCAGGCGCCCCGATCCGACAGGTTGCGGACTGTACAATCGATCGTCGCCCAGCGGCCCTTGAAGGTGATGCGTGCTCTCTTTAGAGCGCGGCGGCGGCGCGTTTCATTCCGGAGCTCTTGCTTCGGGTTATCCATTTGTTCGAACTTCCGCCTACGCACGCTTCCCGTGGCCGTCATCGCCATCGCTTGCGTGGTGAGGTTTAAGACGCGGAGCTTAGGCGGGCAGCCTTGCGCCAAACATGCCACGAGAGCCGCATGCAAAAATTGCGAGATAGACGCCCCGGAAATTGGCGCGGCGGAGCGTCAAGAGATTAAGATAAATTGATTCCCAAATTCGGGAGAAATTAAAAACCGATGCTTGGTATTTGAGTGGCATTGCCCGTGGCTTCTCGCGGGTAATGCCAGCGGCCGGCTGCGATTCGCGTTCTTGCGCGATCGTGCTTTCATCGAACAAAGGAGAGATTGAACCGTGGCAAGGAGTTATTTTTGCGATCATTGCAACCGTGCAATGGCAAAGGGCGGGCGCGTTACGCTAAACATCGCGGCGAACGAACCGCACAAGGCGCCTTTTCCACCCAGTTTCAACAATGAACTCTGCCCTTTGTGCTACGAGAACTTGATGGCCGCGATTGCTGATGCTTTGTCAAAACCTAATCACGTTTCAGCCGTTCGTCTTGTCCAAGCCGATGGAGGACTAAACCAAAGATACGCCTGAGCGCATGGCATGGCGGTGCGGGCGATGGCGTATTTATCGGCCGGCCGCGGCCCGTGAGATGGCACGAGACCGCGGCCAACTTTGCAGCCCATGGCGCGGAGCGGCGCGGGTCGTCAAGATGGCTGTTTAGATCGGCTAGGTCGGCCAGCGATATCCATGACTGCGCCATCGCAAGCAATTTGGCCTTTTGACGGGAGTCGGAGAGAATCCGGGCCGCCTCGTAGCACTCGGCGGCGTTCTGCCGATAGGTCACGGACTGGTTCATCGGGCGCGAACCCCCATAAAATTTGATACGACAGGCGCTGAGATGTGACCCGGCTACATAATGGCTATTGGTGAGTGCTTACCCAATCCAGCCACGAGCTTACTTTTGAGCTTAGCGTTGCCTTTATGTAACGCTTGGCAATTCCCACCATCGAAAACTCTGAGCTGAACTTCCCCAAAGGGTCGATGATGTTAAAAAACCCTCGCGGTGAACAGCGAATGGTGATCCCGTGCTGTGGGAGTCGGCAGGGGTGATTCGGTGATGATGGGGCGGCAGGCCGGCGATCAGAGCCAGCTATTTTACTTGTTCAACCTCGAAGGCCGGATTCCGGCGCGTCATCTTCTGCGTCGCATCAATCCGATTGCTACGCGCGTGTCTCGAACTCTTCTTCCCTGGGCGCGGCACCAATGGAAGAGACTTATGCGCCTTAAACCCGCTTATCTCGCGGCTGCCTTTCGCGGCTCCATGATCGGCTGGCTTAGGTTCAACGCACATCCCGCGCTATGGCTTGCGCAGCTGGCCCATGCTCCACCGGGGTGCGCCGCCGATGATCACGGATACTTCGGCGCCGTTGGGCAGTGACGCGAATTCAGCTGGATCGAGCGTAAAGATCAAATGATCCGTCTTTCCATTATTGGGGAAGCGTGAAAGCGAGAAATCTTTGCGCGCCGATAGTAAGCACCGGCAATGCGCCGCCGACGGGGAAGGTGCGGGTCGATGTTACTTCGATTTCAATCGCTGCCTGACTGCTGCCCGCTTCGGTGCGGGCCGATGTGCTGCGGATGCTTACAATTTTGTTAATCTCGGATGCAGGCGTAGCTTTCGGCATCGTGGCCACACTTGTCTCCAACGATTGCGTGGCAACTGCCACTCCACCAGGTCCCGCGGGCGTTTTCGTCAGTCTGATGTTTCCCAGAAAGATCTGGGACGAGGCCGTGCGATTGAAGGTGAACCGGACACCGCGAAAATTCGCGAGATCGGCGCTGCTGAAACTCGACAATGGAATGCGCACTGTCTGAAATACGAAATTGACGGCGAACGAACCAACGGGGCGGCGCACAACTGCAACTGATTTCAGCGTCAGCGGCGAGGAAAGTTTGCCAGTGCTGTCGGCTAACGCAATCGAGAAATCGACATCCCCCGTGGGGTCTGGTGGGGAACTGCAGAGCGTGCCGGAACAACTGAGCATGACGCGGAATTCCAGTGCCTTGAATGTCGTGACATTGCGCGGCACGCCGGGGTTGGTAGCGTTCACTTGCAGAAAGCCACCCACCGCCGACCAGCCGACCATCGCTGCACGTTGGGTCGAATCGTGACTGCTGGACGCCGTACCGTGCGAATAGGTCACAAGCCCCGATGATTGATTGGCAACATTTTCGGATGAGATGCCGGTCGATTTGTCGAAATTGTCGACCACGAAGTTCATCGCCGCGAGCGGTGCCGGAGTGAAGCCGCGCGCATATCCCGTGAGCGCAGTGAGCGTTGGTGACAAGGGATAGCTTGGATCGAATTGAACAGCCTGTCCCGCCAGCTTCGTGGGTCCGACATGGGCCAAAAAGAAAGGAACTACGGTTAGCGACGCCGTCGTACGTTGCTGTGCGGAGCCGCCAAATTGCGGGAACAGAGCCGTCTGGCCCAAGCAACCGAAGGAATTGGACTCCTGCCACTGTGTGTTGTAGAAATTGTGATTGGCGCCATAGACCTCGAAGCTGGACTTATTTAGAGAGGAAGTCTCGGTGGTGATCTGGATCATCCGGTCGAGCGGCCGTACCCCCTCAAGATTGGAAACGTCGCCGTCGCAACCGGGAAGCAGCACGTTCCATGAAAGGCCGACGGCATTAAGAATCCGGCTGGTCTGCCCATCCACAGGTCCAATCTCGAACAATCCCTCGAAACCTACGGGGCCGATGCGGGCTGGCCACGGACTGCCGGCATCCCGGTATTGGGCGACGGCTGCACGCATGCCTTCGCCGCCACGCGAATGGCCCATGAGCCCGACATGGCTGAAATCCAGTAAGCCAGCGAGCCCGAAGCCAAGCGATGGCGGCGGGCTGCCGATACCAGCATTCCACTTCGACAATTGCTCCATGTGGCGGAGGACGAGCCGGCCGCGCCGGAGGTTGAGGCCGTCATCTCCTGAAACGCCCGGTGCGGCGTTGACGCCGCGGTTGGCATTGATCGAAACCACGACATAGCCCCGGTCGGCGAGGACGGAGGCAAAATAATTATAGCCTAGATGGCTTGGAGAGGGAACGTAGCCCCCCGGACAAGTTCCGCTGAAGGTATAGTTGGTCCGGTCGTCAATGCGCACGCCTAGAGTTCGAATCGAAACGGCCGCAGGTGCTGTGATTGCCGTGCAGCAAAACAACCAATGGAAAAGGGCCGACGGTGTCCGGGCGGAACACCGCCGCCCACAGCTCGGTTGCCAACTCGGTTGAGACTTCTGGATCGACCGACGCGGGAAGCTTGTACGTGCCGACGAGCACCGCAGCCGGCGCCGCCGGAACCGTGTACAATCCGGCCGCGAGGACCAGCAATAGCTGGATTGCACGAAAAAAGCCGCAGCGGAACCAGAACAGTAGATTTAACATCGGTTATCCCCCCGAAGTTAACCGACAATCCCCAGATAGGCTTCGGTCCGAGCCCAATCTTGCTCCCATTGAGTTCTATTGGCAAGGTGGAGTTATCGTCCTTTGCGAAAGACGGGCGCTCTTCATTTGTCCGGCCGTTCCTGCGCTGAAAAATGCTAATTTTCACATCATTAAGACGCACCTCTCCCTTATTTTTCACTCGAAACGCATGACAACCGAACGCCTTACGCCGGCGCGGGATTAGGCGGCGGCCGCAGTTCTGCGATCAGCCGCAGGACGTCAGCGAATAAATGCCGTGAGATGGCGACCTCGGCCATCTGGAAGGCAACGTAGCGGCCGTGGCGCGCGACCTTCGCGTCGAGCTTGATGAGCTTCTCCTTCAGGCTTTGCAGCCATGGCGCGGGGCGCCGCTACTGGCCGTTGTGCGTCGGCCTACACCCTTCACGGACCGCATCGTGCTCGCATTGGAACTTGGCGCTGGAACGCGCCTAACGACGCGCGCCAGCATAGTAAGGAGTAATGACATCGCCAACCGGACCGGATTTTAGGCCGCAAACACCCTTTCTCCCTTTATTTCCAGTGAGTTAGTAGTGCGGCCGTGTTGCAATTGCCCTACATATGCACTATCCCTCATGCCGCGAAAAGGTTTGCGCGCAACGAAACCAAACCGGCAGATGGCTCCGTTGCGCAACGAAGGCGTCAGAGAAAAAACCGGAAGGCCTACGATAAAGACGCCGGAACTTGTGGAAGAACTGTGCATCCGCGTCGCAAGTGGCGCTCCATTACATTAGTGGGGACGACGATTACATGCCGCACACGATCCAGGCGTTGACTTTTGAAAACACTAACGGTTTAGTTCAGTATGGCTGAGTGATCTCATGGGTGCTCCAAAGGGACATCCCAAATACGGCGGCGGCCGTCCTCAGGGAGGGCTCAACAGAGTCACGCTGGAGATAAAGGAGCTCGCTCGCGAGTATGGACCGGCGGGGATTGCGCGGCTGGCTGAAATAGCCTTTGAAGACCCTCCCGGTGAACTGGAGGCGGTAGAGACACTCAAGGTTATGTTCAAAGAGGGCGCCAAAACAGCCGATATCCTGCGATTCGCCAGGGCTTCGATTAGTACAACGCGCACGGACATAACCGTGTCGCGGCTGTGAAGGAGCTTTTAGACCGCGGATACGGCAAGCCGGTACAAGCGGTAGTCGGCGGCGACGGCAAGCCGCCTCTTCCGGACGAGCAATCGTTGGTGATGATCGCGCGCAAGGTCGCGTTGGCGTTCAGGCTTGCGGCGATGCATCAGGACAAGGCCGCGCTGATTGAGAGCGCGGGCGATGGCAAGTCTTGATCCGAAGCGTCTGGTGGGAAATCCGGGGGCACCCGCCTATACAGGGAGCATTCTGGGCATCGACCAGACATCAAAAACCGGCGCCGGGGACCTATACGGGTTGCACCAAGAGGAAATTCTCAGGCAGCCCGTTCCCACACTAAACACAGGGCGATCCCGCGTGCCGACTACGGGATACGGACTTCGGCGAATTTGGCTGGTTTGCGGGCCGATCTCATAAAGCGCTTGGGAGAAAAGCTCCCGCGCGGGGAGTAATGCCGCCGCAAGCGCCAACGGCCCATGACGATCCGAGCCCTTGGGCGCGCCGCCGGCGGCACCTCAGTAGGCATCTTGTTGAGAACGCTCACGGCGCAATTGCTCTTGCCGTTCGTACTCGCCGCTACGCTGCGGGCTCTGGTAGTTCTCGCAATGGCTGCCGTATGCGCAGGAGCTCGCCGGGCCAGAATTGAATTGTCTCAGTGGGTGCAGGAAGTCTTCGTCCGACCCCGCCAGCGCGGGGGATGCGAGCGTGAGGGCGATGAAAATGGCAATAACGTGGTTCGTCGAGGCCCAGGTCTCATCGATGAATACAAGCCTTTGAGGATCAAGACTTTTCTGCTTATCGCGCCAAGCGAGACGTGCGGCCCGGACATCCGCTCTTTCTTGTTCGGCGGCGTGCAGAGTTTTTTTTAAAGGTCAATTGCAGATGCCGCAAAAAACGCCCGACGGCGGACCGCCCGACTTTGATCTCGAGCGTCGTCAGCTTGCTCCACAGCTCCGTGATCGTCAGCTCGGGCTGCACCGCCACCAACGCCCGCACCTTATCTTCATGCGCAGCCAGCGCGTGCCGCTTATGGCCGCCAAACTTTCGCGGCAGACAACCGCCTGTTATCTCAAACTGCTGCATGAGCTTGATCACGCAGCTCGCACTGACATCAAAGCTGCGCGCCGCCTTGCGCCGAGACTGACCTGCCAGTACAGCCCGCACCAGGCGGTCACGTAAATCCTGCGAATAGGGTTTTGCCATCCATGCCGGCCTCCATTCCAGCCAACATGGTGAATCACGATTCCGCCGATTCGGGAATCCCCCTTCCGATTCTGTCTATTCGGGACCCGCTCTAGATGTCGTGTCTCGATAGGTTGTTTCTTGGGATCCTTGAGATAGGGGAGCATCCGTTGATGCCGAAGTGAGGCCGATGATGATTGTAATGGTGGAGGAAAGGCAACAGTGCGGCGGCCCGTTCGGATGAATGGTTGTAGGGTTTGGCATAGGCCCATTCCCGCAAGGAGGTCTGCACGAAGCGTTCGGCCTTTCCGTTTGTTCTTGGCGTATAGGGTCTGGTGCGCTTATGCTTGATTTTCAGCATTCGCAACGCCTTTGTGTAGCGGCGCGAACGGAAGCTGGCGCCGTTGTCGGTCATGACGCGAAGGACCCTGACGCCGTGATCGCGAAAGAAGCGCAAGGCTTGCAAGAGGAATTTCAGGCAGGAGCGCCGTGTTTCGTCCGGCAGGATTTCAGAATAGGCCAGCCGGGAGTGATCGTCGACGGCCAGATGGAGATATTCCCAGCCCTTGCCGCCTTCCTTGCGGCTGCGTGGCGCGCTCTGTCCGGTCCGGTCTCCCGTGATGCGATGTCCGATCCCTTCGATGCGGCCGAGCTTCTTGATGTCGATATGGATCATCTCGCCCGGCTGCTTCTTTTCATAGCGGATGATCGCGATCCTTTGATCGAGGGCGGACAGGCGGCTCAGCCCCTTGGCCTTTGCGATGCGGGCCACCGTCGCGCGCGACAGCCCGGTCGCGCGGGCGATCTTCCAGAAGGGCTGACGGGCCCGGCGCAGGGTTTCGACCTGGGCGATCTGATGTGATGTGATCCGTGTCCGCAGGCGATGCGGCCGGCTGGTCCGGTCTTGGAGGCCAGCGGCGCCTTCGCTTTCGTGGCGCCGGAGCCATTTCCTCACGGTCGCGGCCGAAACGCCTACAGCGCCGGCTATGGAGCGCGGCGTTTCGCCCGCTTGGCGGCGCCCGACAATCAAGGCTCGCATGTTCGGCGTCGTCCTGGCATTCTTATGAATGTTCACGGGTGGGTCTCCTGAGCCTGTGGTGCTTCGCAAACCCCACAAACCTCAGATTCTCCCCGTGAACAACCTGTTGAGACATTACATCTAGAGCGGGTCCCGAATAGACAGAATCGGAAGGGGGATTCCCAGAATCGGCGGAATCGTGATTTACCATGTTGGCTGGAATGGAGGCCGGCATGGATGGCAAAACCCTATTCGCAGGATTTACGTGACCGCCTGGTGCGGGCTGTACTGGCAGGTCAGTCTCGGCGCAAGGCGGCGCGCAGCTTTGATGTCAGTGCGAGCTGCGTGATCAAGCTCATGCAGCAGTTTGAGATAACAGGCGGTTGTCTGCCGCGAAAGTTTGGCGGCCATAAGCGGCACGCGCTGGCTGCGCATGAAGATAAGGTGCGGGCGTTGGTGGCGGTGCAGCCCGAGCTGACGATCACGGAGCTGTGGAGCAAGCTGACGACGCTCGAGATCAAAGTCGGGCGGTCCGCCGTCGGGCGTTTTTTGCGGCATCTGCAATTGACCTTTAAAAAAAACTCTGCACGCCGCCGAACAAGAAAGAGCGGATGTCCGGGCCGCACGTCTCGCTTGGCGCGATAAGCAGAAAAGTCTTGATCCTCAAAGGCTTGTATTCATCGATGAGACCTGGGCCTCGACCAACATGACACCTCGCTATGGGCGATGTGAAAGAGGCAAGAGACTTATCGCTCACGCCCCGTTCGGCCACTGGAAGACGACGACCTTTTTGGCGGCGTTGCGCCACGATCGCATCACCGCTCCTTGTGTCTTCGACGGTCCCATTAACGGCGCAAAGTTCCTCGCCTATGTCGAGCAGGTTCTGGTGCCGACCTTGTCGCCTGGCGAAATCGTGGTGATGGATAATCTCGGTTCCCATAAACGCGCCGGCGTTCGAAAAGCCATCGAAGCCGCCGGGGCGACGCAGTGCTTCTTGCCCGCCTACAGTCCTGACTTCGATCCCATCGAACAAGTCTTCGCCAAGCTCAAAAATACGTTGCGCAAAATGGCCCACCGAACCGTCGATGCTCTGTGGGATGGCATCGGATTAGCTCTCGACGACTTCCCTCCAACCGAATGCTTCAACTATTTTCGCAATGCCGGATACGGGTCCACCTAATCGGGACCCGCTCTAGACGTTCCATACGAATGGCTCCCACACCGTTACTTTCTTTGCGGCTACTATAAGGTTTCATGAGCACGCCGGAACGCGAGCTGGCGCGCGCGCGGTTCGTCCGAGCCGGAAATTCCTTGCCGGTACGCATAATCTCGCCATTGGTCTTGCGTGATGCACTTTACGCCCGCTGGGATATGGTTCGACGCTGGAATGGTGCCACATTCGCCGATCGCTTCCTGCAAGGCCGCGAGCGCTATTTTGGCGCCTTTTGTTAGCCTTGCAGCCTTATCCTTCCGCGAAGCCTCCAATCCCTCGACTGGCACGATGATGCATGAGGTAATTTTATCGCGGTCATTGCCGCGCGCAATACGATGCCTTCCAAGGGCTTGGCGAGAGCGCCGGGCTCGTCAAGCTCTCGCACCTTGGCAATGGCGGCGGCGTATTTGTCAAGCTCCCGAATTACCTGGCCTTCGGACGGCATGGTGCGGCCAGAGGCGAAGTCCACGTGTAGCACCTGGATCGCCGCACGAATGCAGCGCATCCACGCGGGGCGCTCATTGGCGTGCACACGAGCAAGATTGGCAGCCTCTTCGAGGTGCCTGGCAATGAATTGATTGATGTTCTCCCCCAACGTCGCGGCCTCTTCGTCGACGCGGCGATAAAATGAGAGCGCCCCGGAAGGATATTCCGGTTCCACGCCGCGTTCCTTGCACCGCTTCCGGTAGTCAGCGATCGTGTCCGCGAAGGCCTGCCGCAACTCTTCGATGTTGCCGCCCGCGAAACGTAGGACAGCACGGGTGTTGATGACGCTGCCGTGCATAAGGCGGTCGCCATCCTCATAGCCAACTTCGGCGATAAATCCCTCGTGGTTCATGATCACGGTTTCACTCGCACGGTTTCCAGAAACTGGCCGCCATTGCCGTCATGGTTCGATCCCCTCCTTGCGCGGCATCGGCACGACGTTGGAACCCTGCCCGGGCTCACAAAATGCCGCCCAGGCTTCCATGAGCGTCCGCCGCTTCTCCAAGGCTTCGCCGCGCCTATAGGCTCGCTCCGCGGCATCGCCAGAGACATGCGCAAGAGCCGCCTCGGCAATCTCACGCGGAAAAGACGTTGTTTCGCCCGCCCAATCCCGGAAGGCCGAGCGGAAGCCGTGAACCGTCGCGCCTTCGGCTTTCATCCGGCGCAACACCCTTTCGAGGGACATGGGCGAGAGCGCCGTGCCGTGCCGCTGACCGGGAAACACGAAATCGCCCGTCCTGGCCGCCGCGAGCGTTTCGAGGATCGCCAGCGCCCGGCTTGAGAGCGGCACACGATGTTCGCGCGCGGCCTTCACCCGCGCGGCCGGAATCGTCCAAACCTTGGCGTCAGTGTCGATCTCAGTCCAACGCGCGCCAAGCACTTCGCCGGAGCGGGCCGCCGTCAGGATCAGGAATTCGAGAGCCAGCGCCGTCATGGCTTGCCGCTCGCGCAAGCGGCCGATGAATTCCGGCACGGCCTCGAAGGCCATGGCTGCGAGGTGGCCACGGGTGAGCTTCTGGCACTTTGGTAGGATGAGCATCTGTGATGGAAGTCAAGGATGATTTGGCTGCCAAGGCCGGTCCTCTCGAAGGAGCGTGTTGGCGAGAACGACGAGCTTGCGCATGACCGCGGTGAGGGCGACCTTTGGCTTTTTACCGGCGGCGATGAGACGGCTGTAGAACAGTTTGAGCGCTGGGTTGAAGCGGGCCGCGGAGACGGCGGCCATGTACAAGGCTTTGCGCACATCAGCGCGTCCACCTCTGATGTGACGCGGGCCATTGTGTTCACCACTGTCGCGGGCGACCGGCGCGAGGCCCGCGATCATGGCGGCTTGCTTGGCCGACAAGGCGCCGATCTCGTGCAATCCGACGATCAGTGCGATCGCGGCGACAGGTCCGACACCGGGAATCGAGGTGAGAACATCAAGACGCCTGGCGAGGACGGGATCGCCGGCGATCAGGCGCTTGATCTCGATATCGAGGTTGGCGATCGCTATCTTGACGGCCTTGAGCTGGCGTTTGAGCTCCAGGATCAGCCGCTTGGCCTTGCTCGTGCCGAGGCGGTTGAGAATGGCGGTCCGCGCGGTGACGGCGGCATCGCGGCCATGCACGAGTTCCTGCAGGATCTCGACGAGGCCGGACGGCGGCGGGGTGATGCCGGGGCCGAGGCTCTCGCCCAGGATCGCGAGCATGCGCGCGTCGACGGTATCGGTCTTGGCCAGGGCGCCGATGGCCTCGGCAAACAGACGCGAACGCAACGGATGACGACCGCGACCGCAAAGCCCCCGGCGCTGAGATTGCGGTGAGCCTCGCGGTGAAACTTGCCTGTCGCCTCCATGACGACAAGCACGACTTGATAGGCGGCCAGCGATTTTTTCAATCGCTTGAGGCCGGCCGGATCATTGCCGACGGTGAGCTTTTGGCCAATCGGATGGACAAAGACGTCAAGCCTAGCTTTACAGACGTCGATTCCGGCGTAGACTTGCGTTGCCGCGCTTCGTTCTGGCGAACCCTTGCCTTGCATGCGGGACTTGCTCCCCTTCATCTGTTCAGGACAGGCGCGAAGGGCGGACGGATCAAGCTCATCCACGGTGCCAAGCCTAGGGCTGCACGATCCCGCCCGCCTGACCGTCGGGGGGTGGCCACCCCCGACGGTCAGCCCGAAATCTAATCAGATTCGGGATCAGCGATCATGCAAGGGAGAGTGTTCATGCAGGGCAAGACGGTCGTCATTACTGGGGCTACCTCCGGCATCGGCGGGGTCGCTGCCGAAAAGCTCGCCCAAATGGGCGCCCGGATCGTTCTGGTGGCGAGAGACAGAGTCCGCGGCGAGGGGGCGCTGGCCCGGCTTCACAAGAAAGCACCCGGCCTAGCCCATACGGTCCATTATGCCGATCTGACGCGCATCTCGGAAATGAAGCGGGTCGCCGCCGAAATCGCCGAAGCGGAGCCCCGTATCGATGTCCTGGTCAACAATGCGGGCGCCATGTTCGCCACCCGCAAGCTCACAGAGGATGGACTCGAATATACGTTCGCGCTCAATCATATGGCTTATTTCGTCGTGACGCAGGGATTGCGCGAGCGTCTCGTCGCCTCGGCGCCGGCGCGGGTCGTCAGCACCGCATCGGCCGCGCATCAGGGTGCCTCTTTGGATTTCGACGATCTGCAATTGACGGAGAGCTTCGGCGCCATGAAAGCCTATGGCCGTTCCAAGCTCTGCAACATTCTCTTTACGCGTGAACTCGTCCGCCGTCTTCATGGCACGGGCGTGACCGCCAATTGCCTGCATCCTGGATTCGTCGCCACACGCTTCGGCGATGAGAGCGGCGGCTTGATCTCGCGCTTCGCAGGTCTCGCCAAGCTTTTGGCGATCTCCCCGGAGAAAGGCGCGGAAACGATCATTTATCTCGCGTCTTCGCCCGAGATCGCCGCGACGACGGGCCAGTATTTCCATAAGTGCCGCCTGATTGCGCCTTCGCGAGCGGCGCAGGACGACACGTCCGCGGTATCGCTCTGGGAGCGCAGCGCTGCCTTGGCGGGCCTGAAGGCACCGTCAACTTAGGGCGGAAGGCGTCGCGCCAATTTGGGAGGGTCCGGAAGGGAATCAAACGCTCATTCTCGTGCGTCACCGTATCGACGTGCGACGCCAGTCTTCTCGTCGATCCACGCGCGGACGCGCGGAAAAACGTCCGCCAATCCCAGCACGAGATGCTTGCCACCGGATACGAGCATGAACGTCTTCGGCTCATTGCCGAGTTCGAAAAGCCGCCTCGCCAAGCCTATCGGAATGACATCGTCTTCGTCTCCATGCAAGACGAGGATCGGAATATGCACGTCGCCGATCGCGAGGTCCGAGCGAAACCGATCGAACATCAACCAATTCACCGGAAAGATCGGATAATGCGCCGCGGCGACTTCCACCGCCGACGAAAAGGGCGAATCGAGCACGAGAGCGGCAGCTTCATGCGTCGCCGCGAGGGTGATCGCGACGCCCGTGCCGAGCGATTCGCCCATCAAGACGATACGATCGCCGTCATAGCCGCGCGCACGCGCTTCCAGATAGGCGGTTTCGCCATCCTCCATCAGGCCCTTTTGTGTCGGCGAGCCGGTCGAGCCGCCATAGCCGCGATAGGATATAGCAAGAAGCCCGTATCCGCTCGCCGTAAGCGCGCGAAAACGCGGAACGCGATCGACCAAAGCGCCGCCATTGCCGTGGAAATACAAGATCAGCGGATGCCCGTCCTTTGGCCCAACATACCAAGCGACCAGCGTCTCGCCGTCACCGGTCGTAAGACGCAGATCTTCGACGCCGCTCATACCGGCTTGCGCGGGATCGATCAGATGACGATCCGGAAAATATTGCAGCCGCCGCTGAAAGACCGCCAGGCCGACGATCATCAGAATGTAAATCGCGACAAAGCAAGCGAGCGACCATCTCAATACAGTCATGACGATCCGCCCCTTCAAACCGACATCCATCGGATGACAAGCTTGTTGAGGCTGAGATTGCCGCTGTCGACGGATTTTGGCAATGCCAAACGCGCGACATGGGGTTCTCATGCACCCGAGCGGGTGCCGCGATTTGATGCGAACGTCGTCTGGCAGAAACGAATGTCTCGGGAAACGGCGATTGCGGCCGCGGGCGTGATTATCCAGCCATGGCGAGCCTTTGACCCCGGCCAAGGTGTTAGTGTCTGGTTGCGGGCGGAACGGAATTCGCCGCGGGTATCGTGATCCCGGCGGCGGATGAAGACGTTGGTGGCCTGGCGGTGCGTGGAAAATCTTTAGCCCGATTGTTGAACCTAGTGCTGACGCTGCCCGGCCCCCGGCCTCCCGCCCCCACCGCGCTCTTGTGCGAATAGCGAAAAGTGGGCATGTCGCTCGCGGCGGCGGTCTTGAGGCCGCGAGACAACACGCGGCGGTCTTCGGTCGTGGCACAGTTTGAAAATCGGCCGCCTATTCGGCGGCGATAAGGGCCGCGCTGTTGTTCTTATAAGTTGGCCAATTCGGGCCGTAATCAGCATCGGACTGGTTGCCCCAAACTTGCCAGCCGCGCCGCGCTCCGCGCGCGAAAAGCTCAAGATATGGTCCGGACGAACACGCCTCGATAATCGGATAAAGCTCGTCCGGCTTGCGGGAATGCTCCCGCTTCCTGGTCGCGATAAAATTCACTTGACTACGCCCAGGTGCAAGTGTTCTGGCGTTCTTGCCGCGCACCCCGAATAGAACCAGCTCGGTGACGTTCCGGAAATAGAATCCGACGCCGCGACCATCGGGGCCGCCATCCTTCCGGATTTTATGCCAGACGATGTTCGACTTGTAAGTAAAACCCCATGCCGCCATGACGGCCAAGCCTTCGGCCAAGAGGGCGTTAGGAACCCAAAGATATAGATGTGACGTGGGAACAGTGATGGTCGCGACCGGAAGCGCCTTTATCTCATCGAGGGACAAGGTGACGTAGCGGCTCAGCCTGCGATGCTCGGGAGCAACCTTGCCGGTACTGTTCTGGAATCGCCAAGGCGGGTCGGCGAGCACCGTCGAAAAGCGCCGGTTCGCTGAAAATCGGGCAAGATCTTCACTCGCTGTCTTCGTCACCATTCTCGCTCGCCTGTTCTGCAATGGGCGCGTTGTCCTCGACATATTTCGCGCGAGTAATTCCGAAAGCGAGGATCGGGCATCCAGCGCCGCCGCCGCCTTCTATTTTTGGCAACAGCTTTTCCATATGCGTTGTGGACGCGCCGGCCCCAGGGATTTGAAGATCGCTTGAAGATTACTTGCACGGGTGACAATCACGCCAACTTCGATCACTCGCAGATCGAACAGAAGCCGAAAGTTATTCAGATCACGATCATAAAACGGGTCTTTGTTATTCCACTCGATTTCCAGGCCGACGCTTCCCTTGAAGCAATCAACCTTGTGCGTTGGAGAATCCCGCTCTTCAGCGTCTACGCGTATCTTGGTCGCGAACTTTTTCTCTTTCCATTGACGTGCCGCAAGAAAGCCATCGATCCGTTGAGCGATGATACTCTTGCCGCCGCCGCCTTTCAGTAACTCGCTACGCTGGAATTGGAAAGCTCGTAGGGCGTCGATTATGTCTTGCCATTCGCTTGGATGAGCATCTGTGATGGAAGTCAAGGATGATTTGGCTGCCAAGGCCGGTCCTCTCGAAGGAGCGTGTTGGCGAGAACGACGAGCTTGCGCATGACCGCGGTGAGGGCGACCTTTGGCTTTTTACCGGCGGCGATGAGACGGCTGTAGAACAGTTTGAGCGCTGGGTTGAAGCGGGCCGCGGAGACGGCGGCCATGTCTTTGCGCACATCAGCGCGTCCACCTCTGATGTGACGCGGGCCATTGTGTTCACCACTGTCGCGGGCGACCGGCGCGAGGCCCGCGATCATGGCGGCTTGCTTGGCCGACAAGGCGCCGATCTCGTGCAATCCGACGATCAGTGCGATCGCGGCGACAGGTCCGACACCGGGAATCGAGGTGAGAACATCAAGACGCCTGGCGAGGACGGGATCGCCGGCGATCAGGCGCTTGATCTCGATATCGAGGTTGGCGATCGCTATCTTGACGGCCTTGAGCTGGCGTTTGAGCTCCAGGATCAGCCGCTTGGCCTTGCTCGTGCCGAGGCGGTTGAGAATGGCGGTCCGCGCGGTGACGGCGGCATCGCGGCCATGCACGAGTTCCTGCAGGATCTCGACGAGGCCGGACGGCGGCGGGGTGATGCCGGGGCCGAGGCTCTCGCCCAGGATCGCGAGCATGCGCGCGTCGACGGTATCGGTCTTGGCCAGGGCGCCGATGGCCTCGGCAAACAGACGCGAACGCAACGGATTGACGACCGCGACCGCAAAGCCCCCGGCGCTGAGATTGCGGTGAGCCTCGCGGTGAAACTTGCCTGTCGCCTCCATGACGACAAGCACGACTTGATAGGCGGCCAGCGATTTTTTCAATCGCTTGAGGCCGGCCGGATCATTGCCGACGGTGAGCTTTTGGCCAATCGGATGGACAAAGACGTCAAGCCTAGCTTTACAGACGTCGATTCCGGCGTAGACTTGCGTTGCCGCGCTTCGTTCTGGCGAACCCTTGCCTTGCATGCGGGACTTGCTCCCCTTCATCTGTTCAGGACAGGCGCGAAGGGCGGACGGATCAAGCTCATCCACGGTGCCAAGCCTAGGGCTGCACGATCCCGCCCGCCTGACCGTTGGGGGGTGGCCACCCCCGACGGTCAGCCCGAAATCTAATCAGATTCGGGATCAGCGATCATGCAAGCGGTTTGCAATATGCCGGTCGCATTCCGCCATTCATGCACCTCATAGTCCGCCGCGATGTCCTCTGGGATCAAATGGAGCGTCACCATGCGCGCCAGAATAAGTTGATTCGCGGCTGAAAAACAGTCTAGCGAACATTATTGCGCCCGCTCGAGGACCGCGACCATATCAGACAGGATTTCAAACTGTACCACCGGTCTTCAATTGCCTTGACACGACCAAAGCTCGGCTTCGAGCTGGGCCCTGGCAAGAAGAAGGGCCAAATTGGCGAAGCGCGCTCCGTTGGCGAGGGTCGCGAGTTCGCCGGTGAGTTGGGCAATATAGGCCGCGGTGCATTGTGCACCCTCGACAATCTCCGTGATTTCAATAGGTTTCACAGTTTTTTCCCCCGTCGAGACACGGCTTAATCTGCGTACTAACGCTGCTGGCGTTTTCATTTTTGCGTTCCCTTATGTTCGCTAAATGTTGCCTGATTGTTCCCATAACTTGGCGTGCTTGTAAAGGGTTTAATAAGAAATATCGTAATTTATTTTGTGACAGCGGTTTGGAGGCTGTGGTAGCGAAGGCGGGCATGTTTAAGCCGTCGTCGTCAATCGGGTTGGTTTTCGCGCGGGCGGCTTGCGCGGGCCTGTTGCGGTGCTTAGAACGAAAAAGAGCGATTAAACCTCCGGAGTGTCGTGGACAAATCCCGCGAGCCGCGCCATGCGCACGGCGGAGATGCGACAAAGAAGCCGTCCGCCGTAAGCAATACAGATTTGCCGATTTGCAATAGGGAGACAATCATGGCTGGGAGCGTCAACAAGGTCATTCTCGTCGGTAATCTCGGCCGCGATCCCGAGGTGCGACGAACCGGCGCCGGCGATCCTATCGTAAGTTTCTCTCTCGCCACGTCCGAGTCCTGGCGCGACAAGGCCTCCGGCGAGCGCAAGGAGCGGACCGAATGGCATAATATCGTGATCTTCAACGAGAATTTGGGCAAGATCGCCGAGCAATATTGCAAGAAAGGGACAAAGATCTATCTCGAAGGACAATTGCAGACGCGCGAATATACCGATCGCGACGGCAATCAGCGCAAGGCGACGGAGGTGGTGCTGACCCGCTTTCGCGGCGAACTGACTCTTCTGGACAGCCGCGGCCGCGGCGACGCCGGCGGTGCCTTCGAGGCGTCCAATAGTTCTTTTCCCCGCGCGTCGTCGATGGAGCAGGCGCCGGACCGCCCTCCCGCCGCCACGGGCCCGAGCCGGGCGGCCGACATCATCGACGACGACATCCCATTCTAGAGTGCGTCCCGATCAAATGGAATCATTTGATCGATAAGGCCGCAGCTCAAAATCAAAGAGTTGGAGCATGTCCTCATGAGACATCGGATATATCCGATGTCTTAATATCGAAAAAGTCGAGCAACTTTTTCGGGACATGCTCTAATGGCGAATTTACCAATTGATGCGCAAAGCGATGATGACGGCTTTGCCGAGCGAGCGACACATGGTGCCTTTCTCAAGTTTTCGCTTCTCCAATGGGTTAGCGAAAATTTGAGAGTGAAACCAACGGCCATTCCTCATGACCGTTGGTATAAGCGAAAGAACGATTTCGAGCGGACCCGCTTCGCGAGTCCATCATTTTCATCACCACGGCAGGGATTCCACTTAATCAAACCGGAAAAACGGTTCAAAGTAACCGAGGCAGCTCCCGAGGGAGTCAAGGATGTCGCGGACGTTGATCTTGATTGGACTGCTCTTGATAGCAGTTGGTCTTTTGTGGCCTTGGATCGGATGGCTTGGCCTTGGTCACCTGCCAGGCGACATCGTCGTTGAGCGCAAGAACTTCACTCTTTATGTCCCGATCGCGACAGGGCTCCTGATCAGCGTGGTGCTGACGCTGTTGCTCTGGCTCGTCCACTGGTGAGGTGTGATTCCAGAAGTACAATATAAAATGGGGTCAGCGTGAGGCTCGGTATAGCTGCCACCGGCCGCCCTCTTTGTCTTCAGATGCCTGAAGAAGTTGATCTGGCATTGTTCCTCAATGTCTGTTTTCGAGTGCATGAGATGGGTGACGTGCATCGCCGCGCCTATTTTGTTGGCGGACGTAGGTGATTATCGCTTCAGGGCGTTCGGTCTTTACCTTAAGCGCGGCGATGAGCGCATCTTCAGCGTCCACCGCGATGCGGTCCGTCTTTCCTTTCAGTTTAAGCCCGACGGTAAATTGCACCGGCCCTCCTCCCTTATGCAATACTTTGGGGCAGACGCTTGTCGATGTCCAGCCCATGCGTAGCCAAAGAGTCGGGATGTGAAAACGCGCTCAGTTGAATGCGTTTTCACAGCCACCATTCACCGCCGCGCCCGCGCCGGGCTTGCTAAGTCTGAACCGATCGCACCGGCGGTCAGCTCGCCCTATATACTTAAGGGCGAGAACCAGTTTCAATTCGTCCCCACTCCAGTAACTTGGCGGTGGCGCTGGTGAGCGAATTCACAGCGCTCTGGACAAATCCGAAAGGCCCGTTGGTTGCCGAGCTTGGCTGGTTCGGCGGTGTTGCGGCCTGGGGATCGCCGATCGGTGCTGCATCGGTGTTGGATGGGCTCCCAGGCATCGCCTTGGCCTTGTTCGCAATCTGGCGAGGCTGGCCATGACGGCTCGGATCACTTGCCGCGGTGGCCTTTTTTAGCGGCTTCGCCACATGGCCCACCGCTTTCGCCCTCGGAGCCTTGGCTGCCGCAGGGGATTGTGGCGCTGGCAGCGCCTCATTGATATTTGCTTGGATATTTGCTTGCGGGGGCGTGCCGATAGGGAGAGGGGCGCCATCCGGCCGGACCAGATCCGTCTTCACCGTATCCGACTCGACGGGAGCCGCCGTGCTGAGCGCCACTGCCGGCATTGGCGCCTGCGCGGGCGCCGCCGGCACGGCCGCAGGTTCGTTATCGCGTTGGGCGTGGGATAAGGCGGGCAGCGTTTTCTCCTCCGCTTGCGGCAAGCCGAAGGTTCGTTCGGTGCCATTGATGAGAGCCATCGGCGATGGTCCTGGCGGCTTGCTGAGAATAGCGGCGTCCTGGGTGGGAACATTCGCACTGCTCGCCGCTTCCGTTTGCTGCTTGTCGGGTCCATTATCAACCTTGATCGATGCGATCTCGGGTGGACCTGAAAGCCTGCTTTTAGTGCCAAAACTTACGGCTATGCCTGCCATTGCCGCGATGACGATCGCAACCATGACATAGAGCGCGCGCCGTGATCTGTTTTGCCCGCCGGCGACGCCGGCGTGGCGGAAAACCGGCTGGTTGTCCTGATGGAGGAAACATTGCGATCCGATGTCCACGCTCGAAAAAGAATTTGACATGTTGGCTTCTGAAACCGTCGCCGTGGCTAGTTCTCGCGATGCGTCCAGCAATCCTGCTTCGATCGCAGCGAAATCGCCGCTGATGAGGGGCGCTCGCGCGTTTGGCCTTTTGTCCTCGACCGTTGACCTCTCGGCGTCCCGCAAAATCGCTGCCTCTGGTTGCTGCGTGCTCAGCAACCCGGCCTCGATCGCAGCGAAATCGCCGCCGGCCAGGCGCGCTTGCGTATCAGGCTGATTCAACTCCCCCGGTTCCCCCGCATCCTGCCGTGCTATTGCTGAAAACGGGGTTTTTGGTTCGAAATCGGTCTCACGAGACTCGTCTTTACCATCGATGATGCGGAGCAGCTCGGCGAGTTCGGCGAGCGGTTCACCGTCCTTTTGATTGGTGGAGCACGGCGCGCACAGGCGCCTTTCAAATTCATCCCAATCGATCATCGGGCGCCGTTTCGTTAAAACATCGCTCATAGTTCCGGCCTCCTATTTCGGTAACGCGGTGGATCGCACAGGCCGATCCATGTCGCGCGATTGAGGATCCAAGCTCGAACTGGCCTTTCGCTATTAAGATTTCATTTAAAAATCGGAATTGTGGCTGATCTTTGCCGCGCTCAAACGGAGACTTCACCTCGAAAAATCTTGCGAATTGATAAATAATGTTAGTTGTCCAGGCCGCCCGCACCGCCAACGGCTCTTATGACCGATGCGGTTTTGAACAGGACCGCTCGTAATTAGCCAGAATCGTCCAAGCTCTATCAACGTGACGGCCTCCCTATAATTGAAGCGAGTCAGGGTCATCAGACGATCGGCTTGGGCAAGGAAGTCTTAACCACCATGCACCTATCTTTTTAATTACTTTTGGCACACACTTGTGGAGAGACCAGATGGACTGGTTTTCGATTCAAATGAATGCAGCGATAATCGCCGGTGTGGTGTCCTTAAGTATCGCCCTGATCATGGTTTTGGTGGCAATCATCCTCACCAAGAGAAAAGTGCACCATAATTTCAATCTTGAGTTTGCAGCGGAGGGCGTGGCGCGTGAGATGCTCATGGACCGCAAATGGCCCTATCGCACGTTTCGCGTCTTAAAGTATCATCTTTGCGGTTTCACCAACGATGAATTAAGAAAAATCCTGGTTCGAGCAGGAGGCATTCGGCTCACGGCCGGTGGACAGGAGGTTTGGGGACTTCTCTCGCGGAATCGCGAGTACCTCAGCGTTGAGGAAATCAAGGAAGCTCCGGCAACTCAAGTCGCTTTCGATTCCTCTGGTCAACAGCAGAACCTTCAACAGCAGCAGCAAGAGGGTGGCCCTCAAGACGAGCTGGATCTCTCACGTGACTCGTCGGGGGCCTTTGAGCGTGTGCGTGCAGAGATGATCAAGCTGGGCACGCTTGAGTGCGTCAGGCCGGCGGCCCGACAGAAGTAGAACGAGGCGGAAATCTTGCTCGGTACAGGGTTGCCCCCGACACGAATCTGCGACCCTGGCCGTGAGCGCGACCGCGACGAGGTTCCCCGGCCGCCCCTCGCACATCGGTGGAGCTGCCTCCGTTCGGCGCTGCACGGTTGGCTCGCGGCACAAACTCGCCTTGACGCTGACAGAAGCATCGATGAGGGGAAGCGCGATCTGGCTTTATGTCTTGCTGCCTCGTGATATACGGAGTTCGATGGCGCACTGTGTTGCGACACCGCCTCGATTGCGGCGAGAGTCCAGCCAGGTCAATCGCCCACATTCAGTGTTCCATTGCCGCCTTTTGAACCGCGGGTCCGACTCGCCATACGCGGTTGCCGACATCATCGGCAACCAGGAGCGCTCCGGCACGATCGATGGCGATTCCTACCGGACGGCCAAGCGCCTTGCCATCCACGCTTACAAAGCCGGTGAGAACATCGACCGGCAGTCCCGAAGGACGTCCATCCGAGAACGGAACAAAGATCACTTTGTATCCACTACGAGGTATGCGGTTCCATGACCCGTGTTGGCCGATGAAAGCACCATGTCTGTATCGCTCCGGCAAAAAAGCGCCCGTGGAGAATGCGAGTCCAAGCGAAGCAGTATGATTGCCGAGGGCGTAATCGGGTTTGATCGCTTTGGCCACCAAGTCTGGCCTCTGCGGGGTCACCCGAGGATCCGCGTGCTGACCATAATAGCTGAAGGGCCAGCCATAAAACCCGCCGTCCTTTACCGAAGTGAGGTAGTCGGGCACGAGATCGCTGCCGAGTTCGTCGCGCTCGTTGACGACCGTCCAAAGTTCGCCGGTATTGGGTTCCCACGCCATTCCGTTCGGGTTGCGCAAGCCTGACGCGAACACCCGCGTTTGGCCGGTCGCCGGATCGACCTCGAGAATTGCAGCGCGGCGCTCTTCCTTGTCCAAACCGTTTTCGGCGGCGTTGCTGTTCGAACCCACTGTCACGTAAAGACGCGACCCGTCACGGTTCGCGATGACGTTCTTGGTCCAATGATGATTGATCAGGCCAGCGGGCAGATCGGCGACTTTGTCGCCAAGGTCCATTATTTGCGCTTCGCCATCCCTATAGGTGAAGCGCATGATCGCATCTGTGCTGGCGACATAAAGGTCATGGCCCACGAGCGCCATGCCGAACGGTGAATGCAATCCTTGAAGAAAAACCGTTCGGATCTCCGCGACACCGTCGCCGTCGGCGTCGCGCAACAAGGTGATACGGTTGGCGCTCTGAACGCCAGCACCTGCCCAGCGCTGCTCTATGCGAGAAATCCAGCGCTTGACGCCGCGTTCGTCCTCCGGCCGCGGCGGAGCATTGGTTTCGGCGACGAGATCGCACCGTTTGGCGATATTATAGTTGACGTACCCAACATTTTGTGATACCTTTGATTTGTAATGAGGATCAAGGTCATGCCTAAGTCAGTTTTAAATGCCAAGGAACTTCACGACGAACCCGCTGCATACGCTTGGATTGAGGCTCGCCTATGGCCAAACGGCCCAGTCTGCCCTCATTGCGGCGGGTTCGCTCGCATCGGTAAGCTTCAAGGCAAAAGCACCCGCATTGGCGCATACAAATGCTATCAGTGTCGCAAGCCCTTTTCTGTGAAGGTCGGAACCGTTTTCGAAGATAGCCATGTACCAATGCACTACTGGTTGCAAGCTATGTATCTCATGTGCGCTTCGAAGAAGGGCGTAAGCTCCAATCAGCTCCACCGGACCTTGAACGTCACCCTAAAAACCGCTTGGTTCATGAGCCATCGGTTGCGCGAGGCTATGCGCGTTACCGGCCTTGCGCCTATGGGCGGCGCCGGCAGCGTTGTTGAAGTTGACGAAACTTTTATCGGTCGTGTTGAAGGCGTTCCGAAACAGAGAAGCGGCTCCGCTCACAAGAATGTCGTTCTTACCCTTGTCGAGCGCGGCGGCTCGGCTCGCAGCTTTCATGTCGATAGCACGCGCCGGGCGGACGTTGAAGGAATTATGCGCGCTAATATCAACAAAGAGACACATCTAATGACTGACGAGGGGCGCCATTACAAAGCAATTGGTCGCGAATTCGCGAGCCATGAAAGCGTGAACCATGGCGAAGAGGAATATGTTCGTGGCGTCGTGCACACTAACACCGTCGAGGGCTACTACAGCGTCTTCAAGCGTGGCATGAAAGGCGTTTACCAGCATTGCAGTGAGCGGCATCTTCACCGTTACCTTGCGGAATTTGATTTCCGCTATAGCAACCGCGTTCGGCTTGGCGTAAATGACGTCGAGCGTACCGAGCGCGCCCTCATGGGGATCGTCGGCAAGCGTCTCACTTATCGAACGACTCATCAGCGAGCGGCCGTATGGCAAGAGCCGACACAAAGCTAAAACCAAAGCATAAGCTGACACAGAAAGAGCAATCCGAGCGGTTCAAGAAAACAGCTCGGGAGCTTGGATGCGATGAATCTGAAGATGCGTTAGAGCGCGCCTTCGAGAAAATTATGCCGCATCGCCCGACACCGCATCATGGCGAGAAATAGGAATAGTATTAGTAAGCATTATTTCCAAATTAAGCGGCTAGATCAATTTTTAAATCTCCTGCAGGACCATAATCTTTGAAAATAATGCGAAGCAACTCTGACATTGCTGAACCTGGTCTATGATTCACGATTCTATTGATCAAATCAGCAAGGCTATATACCCTATCTAACGGGAGGCCTATTTCACCGAACAGGTGACGGACACCCTTGATAGAAAAACCAACGTATTCTCGATCAAATGGCCCACGATGGTTGCATTCAAAGACAGTAAAAAACTCATCGATACGATGCTCTGTCATGCTGCGATCATGAGTCATTACGCGGATACAATCCATATGCTTATCGTAATACGCGACCGGCGTGAATGTGGCGATCGATACGCCATCTGGCAATAAGATCGTTTTTTCATCGGCGTTCACGATCCTGCTCCTCCGGGGCCAACGTAAATCACTCTGCGCTAGTAGCCCCCACTAGACCAGATTTTCCGATCATACCGCGTATTCCAATCGACGGGTGCGCCGGGCAGCTCTGCATCAGCGCCGACCCATGCCCAGTGCTCAGCCCAACCATATACGTCAGGAAATTCAGTTAACATCTCGTTAGGGGAGATGTAAACGACAAAGACCCGATTTGCTGGTGCCTCGACAAATCTTAATGTGGGAGCGAATTTATCCCCTATAAGCTCCGCATCGCGTTTTGCTGCCCAAGATACCGCTAATTTTCGCTTGGCGGCGGCCATGTCATCCCGCACATACATGTCACGATGAAGGCCTTGGAAAACGTGCTGGGCTAAAATCAGTCCTGTCTCTAAGACTCCATACATTTGGCCAAGCGCCCACCAAGCGCCGCGATCAGCCCGCAATCGAATTCCTTGAAAGGAGACTGCAATAGTCAAATGCGACTTTGCTTGGTTGTCGGTCTAATTTGGGGCATCGGCGACCCAAACATGGGCACCAGGCTGTTTCAACAACTCCACGACCAGCCCCACGATTCGATGAATTTTCTGATTTGGATGCGGAAAGTTTGAAAAATCAAGTCCCAATTCAAAATCGACCACCGGTTTCAAAACGTTGGTCTCAAAACCAGCCAGCACTCTCGCCATGGCGCGCGCGGAGTGTTCGAGGCCAGGCGTCTTAAGCCGAAGGGTGGCCTTGCTCGTCAACACGCTCCGCGAGCTTCCTCATGAAGCCGCGCACTGCATTAAAAATATGTTCAGCCTGTTCTTCGCTGTATGTCTTACCGACGTGCATAGTTGCGTTACGCCAAACGTTACGTACAGAATCAAGTGATACATAAACTTCTTCAAAGAATTCTTTGTCAGAACATTGTTTCCATGCCATAGGCTTGGTCGTACTGCGCCGATTCTTCTCATCATTTATCTTTCTAAGTATTGCGGCCCAATTTCTTTCAGCATCTTTCACCGGATCTGGAATGCCCAAGCACTTTCTCGCGGCGTCAATGCCGGATTCAAGAATGCGCATGAGATGAAAAACGCAACCGGTGTAGCGCGCCAAGGCAAAGCATCTGCCAGCCTCGTCTATTTCTGTCGCAACTTCTGATGGGAATTGATCAGCGACTGCTTTTCCGAATAATGGCTCGATAGGATCGTAATACTTCGCATTTTGTGGCTTTACTGAGAAAAGTAAAACAAGTTCTAGTTCATCATTGATGGTGCGAAAGCTGCATCCTAATACAGAATTTAGAGCATGATCTACTTGGCACGGCTGAATCTTAAGTCGTTCAATCAGATAATCTATGCTCTTCTTCGATACCAATAGGTTCATTTCTGCAAGCATCTGACTCAATGGTTCAAGAATCTTTAAATATTTTAGGCACTCCGTAGGCTTTAAATATTTTCCCTCTTGATTTTGTAGGAGCGGCCGCAACGCTGCCATTAAGTTGGTGGCATCATGAAAGCGGTCAGCGTAAAACCTAAGCATATCCCACAGGCTCCATAGCCTGCCAGGCGCGGCGGAATTGTCGCAGTCCTTTAGCAAGGCAACGTTCATGCTATCATCGTGCCTTTGGGTACGTCAACTATAATATTTCGCACCGTTTGGAAGAACGTAAAGCCAACGCGGATGGTCGAGGCCGGCCGCGAAGGCTTGGACCGAAAGGCCGGCCGCTGGCGCCGGGTTCGCGCCTTCGGGCCAGCCCTTCGCCGGGGCGATATTGGAGGTCGGGATGATCGTTTCAGTCGGCGCGGGCAGCGTGGGATTTGGGCCAAACGCTGCCTCCTCCGGCAATTTGGCGCCGTCCCCGCAGGCGGCCAGAAACAATCCCATCGATCCTGCGATGAGAGCTTTGGCGGTCACACTCACGGGAGTCTCGCCCATTTTTATTTCGCTGGTCCGACAGCCGGACCACGGCAGATCCCGAGCCCTCCGGGACCTGCCCGATTGTCAGACTGCGGCGTTGCGTAGATTGCGGACGCGATCATGATTTGCCTTGACGCCTTGGTATTGCCGCTCGACGAGCGTTCTTACATCGGCCGGCAAGCTTTTCTGGAGCGCTGCCTCATATGCAGCCTTGGCGGCATCTTCGCCACGCTCGCACTCGGCGAGCACCGCGTGTTCGTTCATGCCGGTGATGGTGGACTTTATGTTGGTCCAGGCACGATGCACCGCGCCGCTTATCGAGCCGCCCTCTGCGGGCTCACCGCCGAGACTGCGAACCTTGGCTTCCAATTCTGCCGCGCCCTCGGCGCACCGCCGCGCCGCTGCGTCGAACAGCGCCTTGAGATTAGGGCTCTTAACCCCTTCGGCACACGTGCGGAAGCCTTGTTCCCCATCGCGGGTTGTTTCAAGTAAATCATTCAACGTCGCGATCACGTCCTGATTGTCCATGGTTAGTTCCTCTTTTTTGAGCCACCCCCAACGGCACTTTGCGGCGGGGGATTCCTTCCGGCGGGGCTGCAAAGCATCCCGACGTGCTTAGAAGCCCAAACGGTCAAAAAAGTTCCCTGCGGCATTACATCGCGTCTACCGCGCGGGGTGGTTGCCCATTCAGGCAGCCATCTTTTGGCAGCTTTCGGCGCAGCGACGGCAAGCATCCACGCAGTCCTGCATTTCACCGACCCGCTCACAATCCGCGGCGCATTGTTCGCAGATCTCGGCACATACGCGACAGGTGCGTTTGTGAAGGTCCGAGCCGAGCAGCATGAAATGCGCGGACGTCCGACAAATCTCGGCGCAAGCCATCATCAAGGTGAAGTGCTTGGGTTCGGTATGTTGACCGCCGATCTCCAAACAGTGTCCCATAGCCGTCGACAGGCACGTTTGATAACAGTGCGAACATTCGGCGATGCAGCTCTTCATTTTACCGTTGATCAGATGCATAGGATTGCTCCATTCACAATTTGTGCCCAGGCCTAACGGGCGGAGATATTCTGGAAACGAGCGTTTGCTGCTTTGGTTCCCCTGGGTGTCCCACGAAAGGTCTGAGGACATTTATGGCCAAGGTGCGGTGAGCGAATGTCTTGCGCCTGAGTCCCACATGACGACCGGCGGGACGTTTTTCGAACCGCGATGATGGGGAAATCTTCAGAAATGAAAGAACGGCGGCCCGCGCGTCACAGCCTTGTGCGTAAGAAGTAGAGATTGCATCTGGTGAGCGGCGGAGTCCTTGAACTTGTCGCCTGGTCGTTCGTTCTTTCAAGATCTGGAGGGACGGAAGGCGTTGGCGAAACCAGACGAAAAAGAGAATCCCGCGAAATCCCGAGGGCTACGCATTCTTGGCCCGGGACTTATTACCGGGGCGTCGGATGACGATCCGAGCGGCATCGCCACTTACTCGCAGGTGGGCGCGCAATTCGGCTTCACCATTTCCTGGACGATGCTGTTCAGCTATCCATTGATGGCGGCCATCCAAGAGATCAGCGGTAGGATCGGGCGCACGACCGGGCGCGGAGTTCGCCGGTAACATCCGGCGTCATTATCCGGCTTGGTTGCTCAACGTAATCGTCGGTCTCCTCTTTATGGCGAACACGATCAACATTGGAGCTGATCTTGGAGCGATGGGCGATGCCTTGAGCTTGCTGATTGGGGGGCCGCGCCTCTTTTATGTCGTGCTCGCCGGCGCTTTGTGCGTGGTGCTCGAGATCTTCGTTCAGTACACGCGCTACGTCTCGGTTCTTAAGTGGTTGACGCTCAGCCTGTTTGCCTATTTTGGCACCGTCATTGCGGTGGATATTCCTTGGGGGGATATGATACGCGGCCTTTTCATACCCACGCTTTCCGCGAGTACGACATTCTGGACATCGGTGGTCGCCATTCTTGGGACCACAATAAGCCCATATTTATTCTTTTGGCAGGCGTCGCAAGAAGTCGAGGAAGTCGAAGCCACGCCCAAACGGGATCCTCTCAAATACGCGCCGCATCAGGCAGAGAGGGCGCTGGAGCGCATTCGGCTGGACACCTACATCGGCATGGCATTTTCAAATCTCGTTGCGATTGCGATCATAGTCACCACCGCCGCCACTTTGCATGTCCACGGTTTCACCAACATCCAAACCTCAAGTGAGGCCGCCGAAGCACTCCGTCCCGTAGCCGGACGATTTGCCTTCAGCGTCTTCACCTTGGGTATTTTGGGCACGGGCCTTCTTGCGGTTCCCGTACTCGCTGGTTCGGCCGCTTATGCCATCGGCGAAGCCCGGCAGTGGCCGACCGGACTAGCGCGGCAGCCGCTTCAAGCCAAGGCGTTTTATGTGACCTTGGCGATTGCCACTTTGATTGGGGTTGCATTGAATTTTACGTCATTCAATCCGATCCAGGCACTATTCTGGTCCGCGGTCATCAACGGTGTCGTGGCGGTGCCGGTGATGGTCCTGATGATGCTTCTTACCGCCAATACAAAGGTCATGGGCCAATTTACGGTGACCGGCGTCCTGTGTTTTACGGGGTGGCTGACGACCGCCGTCATGGCGGCTGCGGTAGCCGGCATGCTCGTCACCGCAGTCCTGTAGCCAGGGTGGCCCTCATCGGGCCAACTTTTGATTTTTAAGAAAAATGTTATAAAGAATGAGGAATGGCTGTCAAAAATATTAGGATGATTTTCCAAATTATGCGCGTGACTTTTACAGTTACTGCGTTGATGAAGATGTCTTACCATAAGGACATCGCAAGTTGGTTTTTTGAAGGTTGCTTGCTCTCGCTCAATGCGCCTCGTCCCAGTTTTGCGCGGCCTTGGCATCGACCTGCAAGGGCACCGCGAGCTTGATGTAAGGATACGGCGCCTCGACCATCACTTTGCGCACCACTTCGATCGTTGCCGCGACCTCGGCGTCCGGCACCTCGAACACAAGTTCGTCATGAACCTGCAAAAGCATTTTTGCCGAAAGTTTTGCTTGCTCCAATGCCGCGTCCATCCGCACCATCGCGCGCCTGATAATATCGGCGGCAGAACCCTGGATCGGCGCGTTGATCGCGGCGCGTTCGTTAAAAGCGCGCTCCGAGGGATTTGATGCCGTCACGCGCGGATAATGGCATTTGCGGCCGAAAATTGTCGTCACGTAACCTTTCTCGCGCACGAAGGATTTCGTTTGATCGATATAAGCGCGAATGCCCGGAAACCGCTCGAAATAGCGCTTGATGTAGGCGCTAGCCTCCTCGCGCGAAATGCCCAGCTGATTGGCGAGGCCGAAGGCGGAAATGCCGTAAATAATCCCGAAATTGATCGCCTTGGCACGCCGGCGCACGTCCGGCGGCATGCCGGCCACCGGCACGCCGAACATTTCCGAGGCGGTTATCGCGTGAATATCCTGGCCCTCGGCAAATGCCAACTTCAATTGCGGAATACCGGCGATATGGGCGAGAAGCCGCAATTCGATCTGCGAATAATCCGCCGAGACGAGTTTGTGGCCGTCGCGGGCAATAAAGGCGCGGCGGATTTTCCGCCCCGCTTCGTTGCGCACGGGGATATTCTGCAAATTCGGGTCGGACGAGGAAAGCCTGCCCGTCGTCGTCGCGGCGAGTGCATAGGAGGTATGCACGCGCCCGGTCGCCGGATCGACAAAAGAAGGCAGCGCGTCGGTATAGGTCGATTTGAGTTTTGCAAGCTGCCGCCAATCGAGAATCCTTGCCGCGAGTTCGTTGCCTTCCGCGGCGAGATCGTCGAGGACTCCGGCGGACGTCGACCAGGCTCCGGTCGCGGTCTTCTTGGCACCAGCGAGGCCCATCTTGCCAAACAGAATATCGCCGAGCTGTTTTGGCGATCCCAGATTGAAGCTTTCGCCGGCGAGTTCATGAATCGTCGCCTCAAGCCGCGCCATTTCCTGCGCGAATTCGCCCGAAAGCTTTGAGAGGATGGCGCGGTCGATCGTAATCCCGCGCTGTTCCATCCGCGCCAAGACTTCGATCATCGGACGCTCCAGCGTCTCATAGACATTGGTCATGTGCTCGGCGGGAAGGCGCGGCTTCAACACGCGCCAGAGACGCAAGGTGACGTCGGCGTCCTCGGCCGAATATTCGGCCGCCTTGTCGATGGCGACGCGGGAAAATCCGATGAAGGTGCGGCCCGAGCCCGCTACTTCGCCAAATTGGATTGGCTTGTGGCCAAGATGCTTTTCGCTAAGCACGTCCATTCCGTGATCGGTGCGCCCCGCGTCGAGCACATAGGACAAAAGCATGGTGTCTTCGATGGGCCGCACCGCGATGCCGCGCTGCTTGAAAATAAGCCAGTCGAATTTCATGTTTTGCGCGATTTTCAAGACACTCCGGTCTTCGAGGAGCGGCTTTAGCCGCGCGAGCACTTGGGCTTCCGGCAATTGGCCGGGCAGAAAATCGGTTTCGCCGAAAAGATCGCCGCTGGCTTCGTTCCTGTGCCGCAACGGGATGTAGCAGGCGCGCCCCGGCGTAACGCACAAGGAGATGCCAACGAGCTCAGCCTGCATGGTTTGCAGCGAGGAGGTTTCCGTGTCGACCGCGATCGCGCCCGCCTCGAACGCGGCGGCGACGTATTCGTCGAGCCGTTCGAAGCTCGAAATGGTTTCATAGCTTTTGGTGTCGAATTTTTGCGCACGCGCCTCCGTGGCGCGCACGGCGGCGAGATGGCCGGGCCCAGTGGCGATGACGGCTTGTTGCGTTTGCCCGCCATAGCGGGCGTTTCTTTTCGGTACTTCCGGCTGCGTGCTTGCCGCCGGCGGCGATGTCTCCCCCGCGGCCTCCGGGGAAGTAGCGAGCGCCTCGCCATCGCGGCCGCGCCAGCCAGCGGGCCCCGCAAAAGCCGGATCGGGTTCGATCATGGCCGCGTCCATCGCATAAGCGTCGGCGGCGCGCTTGGTGATGGTGGAAAATTCCATCGCCTTGAGGAAGGCGACGAGCGTCTTTCCATCCGGCGGATGAAGCGCAAGATCTTCGAGCGGCACTTCGAGCGGCACGTCGCGCACCAGCGACACGAGCTGTTTCGAGACGCGGATCAGCGCCACGCTTTCGGGATCGGTCAAGGTCTCGCGGCGTTTCGGTTGTTTGATTTCGTTGGCGCGGGCGAGCAAGGCTTCGAGATCGCCATATTCACCGATGAGCTGCGCCGCCGTCTTCAATCCGATGCCGCGCGCGCCTGGCACATTGTCGGTGGAGTTGCCGGCCAGCGCCTGAACGTCGACGACTTTTTCGGGGGCGACGCCGAAATAGGCGCGAACTTCTTCGATCCCGATCTTGCGCTCCTCGCGCGCGCCCTTGGCGCCGGCTTCCCCCGAGGCCGGATCATACATAGCGACACCCTGGCCAACGAGCTGCATCAAATCCTTGTCGGCTGAAATGATCAAAACGTCGGCGCCGCGCCGGAGCGCCGCGCAGGCATAGGTCGCGATCAGATCGTCGGCCTCATAGCGGTCCTGCTCGACAGGGGTCAGGCCGAAAGCCCGCACGGCGGCACGCATCAGCGGGAACTGCGGGACGAGATCTTCCGGCGGCTCCGAACGATTGGCCTTGTAGGGCGGGTAAAGCTCCTTGCGGAATGAATGTTCGGATTTGTCGAAAATAATCGCGAGATGGGTCGGCTTGATCCCCGCCGCGCCATCGCGTACGAACTGGAAAAGCTTGGTGCAGAAGAGCCGCACTGCTCCGGTCGGCAGACGGTCGGAGCGGTAATTATATTTCGCGAGCTGGTTGATCGACTGGAAATACGCGCGAAAGACGAAAGAAGATCCGTCAACCAGGAAAACATGGTCGCCGGCTTGGACTGGGCGTTCTATCACAGACATATGGTCAATCGAAGACATCGGCCCGGCGCCTTTTCAGCTATCAACCAACGGAGCAGTTCTGACGCCACTGCTCTCGCAGGCGAGGAACCGTTAAAAACCGCGCCCCGAAGAAGCATTTTGATGCAACTAAGGTAGCCCTTGTTCGTTAGATGATCCAGCCGCTCGACACCGGCGCCTGTGGCGTGGCCTTAAGGAATTGGTGGTGTTCTTACCGCGTGTTCGTACGTCGCATCCAAATCCAGCCAAATTGTCAACCTCCATTCCAACCCATGGAAACCAGCCAACCCCGGCCCGCCCCTTTATTTGCCGCGAGCCCTCGCGGCGCTACATCCTTGTTCGTTCCCGGGCAACGCCGGGTTCGGCCAGGGCTTCGCGCACGGCGCGGGCCAGTGCCGGATCAATAAAAACATTCACCGGAGCTGCATCGTGAAGGACAGACGATTGGATTTCGAGGCCGTTTTCAATAGCCTGCCCGTGCCTTGGCTGGTGATGGACCGGGATTTCAATATCGTTGCCTTGAACCAGGCCTTTCTCGACGCGACCGTGCAGTCGCGAGAAGCGCTCGCCGGGACCAATATCTTCACCGCATTTCCGGCGGCGGAAGAAAGTCGCCACATCCTGCAAGACTCCCTTGAGCGCGTCCGCAACAACGGGGTTGTCGATGTGCTGCCATCGGTTTCCTACGCAGTTGCCGTCAATGGCCGTACCGAAGAGCGTCTTTGGTGCTGTACCCATGTCCCGGTCCGCGACAAGAACGGGCAAGTCGCATTCTTGCTCAAGAGCGCTCAGGATATTTCCGACTTGCATGCATCGAAAGGCTTGGCGGGGCTGGATTTAGCGGCAGCGGGCGAGACCGATCCACAGGCGGGAAACATCCAGGTCCTCAATCAGACGCTTTTGGCGACAGTCCAGCATTTGGGCCGTTTGGTCATGCAGGCTCCGAGCTTCATGTGCGTTTTGCGCGGGCCTAACCTTGTTTTCGAATTGGTCAATATCGCTTTTTCGATGCTCGCCGGAGGCCGCGATCTCATCGGGAAAACTTTACGGGAGGGATTGCCCGAATCCGAAGGTCAGGATTATCCGCGCATTCTAGAGGATATTTTTAAAACCGGCGAAGTTCACGTCGGCCGCAAGACGCGTATTCTACTGCAGGACGCGCCGGATTGCGAGATAGAGGAACATTACATTGATTTCGTCGCCCAGCCGATCATGGGCGCAAACGGTGAGGTAACGGGGATCTTCATCGAAGGCAACGACGTGACGGATCATGTCCGCACGGAGCAACGGCAAGCGCTCCTTATCCGTGAGTTGCATCACCGGGTCCGCAACACGCTGGCGATGGTGCAAGGAGTTATGACCACGACCGCGAAAACCTCCGCGAACATCGAGGAGTTTCAGGACGCCTTCTCCGGGCGGATCGCTTCGCTCGCCAGGACGCATGCCGTCATCACCGAGCAACTCCAGCAGTTCGGTTTCCTTTCAGCAATTGCTGATCCAGGAGCTTGGCCCTTATTCCGACGATCAGGGCCTTCGGATTCGCCTGTCCGGGCCTGCCGTCGACTTGCCCTCGCAGATCGCGCTACCGCTCGGCATGGCGGTCCACGAACTCACGACCAATGCCGTCCGGCATGGCGCCCTTGCCAAGGCGGAAGGCCGGGTCGAGGTCGGCTGGAGCTTGATAGAGAAGGATGGTGAACCCGCGCTGTTATGCGAATGGAACGAATTCGTGGGATCGCCGGTGACGCCGCGTTGCCGCGACGGGTTTGGCTCGATGCTCCTCGAACGGGTGCTGCCGCAGCAGATCCAGGCGGAAGTGACGGTCGATTTCGCGCCTGCGGGATTTCGCTTGCGAATGGCGGTGCCGCTTCAAAATGGGCGATGACGCTCATCGCCCGCGCTTGCCGCGCCGCTCGCGGATTTGCGCTCGCTGATTGACCCTTCATGGTAAAGCTTCGCGGCTCCGCGCCGGGCAGTTTAAACATCCTTGGCCTAAGTGCTGCCAGGCCTTGGCCGCCCGCTTCTCCGAACGCCAGAACTCGTTCACGCCGCCTTCTGGTTGATATTCGCCTCGGCTAGCCGGGTGAGCAACTGGTCCGTCTTTTTTTCTTCGTCCAAGGTCTCGCGCAGGAGCCTACTGGCCTCCTTCACGCCGAGCTGATCAGCCGAAACAATCAAGGTCCCGTAACGCGCGATCTCATAGTGCTCCACGGTCTGCGCCGCCGCAAGCATACCCGCGTCGTGAACTTGACCGTCCTCGATCACCTCCATGACGCCCTTGGCTTCCGCCGAGATTCCATCCATCGCATCGCAGCGTATGGCACGCGGCGCCACCCCACATTGATTGAAAACAGTCTCCAGGCGTTCAATGTGATGTTCGGTCTCTTCGCGGTGTTTTTCAAAGGCGCGTTTGAGATCGGGGACTTCCGCGCTCTTAGCCATCTTCGGCAAATTTTTATAGATTTGCTTTTCGGCGTAATAGATATCCTTGAGCGTGTGCAGAAACAGATCGTTCATCGATTTGATCGTCATTGGCTCTCCTTGAGCGTGGATGCATCATGTGCCCCAACGCAAGGGGCAACAGGAAGTTCCTTGTGTTCCGGCTTCAATCGGACCGGCGCGGAACGCGGCTTCTCTTTGCCGGCAACCGTTGCTTAGTCGTATCGATCGCCTGCCACGGATCGGAGCCCAGGCCATTGAGCCTCCGGCCGGCATTGGCCAGGGTGAAATGATCGGCGCTGCCGATGGCGTCGAGTTCTCCCCAATCCAGGGGCATCGCTACCCCCGCCTCCGGCCGCGCCCGGGTCGAATAGGCGGCGACCGCGGTCGAGCCCCGGCCGTTGCGCAAATAGTCGACAAAGATTCGGCCCGTGCGTTCGCGCTTGGCCATGGTCGCGATGAAACGATCCGGACCGTCGCGGGCCATGGCTTCGGCGATCGCGCGGCAATAGTCCTTGGCTTCATCCCAACCTGCGCGCGGCACAACCGGCGCGACCACATGCAGGCCTTTGCCGCCGGATGTTTTGACGAAACTCTCGAGTTTGTCGTCCGCTAACCGCGCGCGCACCTCCAGGGCGGCGGCAACAAGGTCATTCCAGCCGGTGTTATCGCCAGGATCCAGATCGAAAATCATGCGGTCCGGCTTATCGAGTGCCTTGGCTTTCGATCCCCACGGATGAATTTCGAGGGCGCTCGCCTGAACCAGCGCGATTAAACCATCGAGGTGAGCGACGCCTATAAGGGGCTCGTCTTCTTCCGGGTCGTCGATCGCCAGGATCTGTGGGGCGGCACCTTGCCAATGATGTCGTTGGAAAAAACAGCCATGATCAACGCCGGCGGGACATCGCAGAAGCGCGAGCGGCCGGCCGACTATGTTCGGGGCGATCAAATCCCATATGGACGTGTAATAATCGGCAAGCGCCTTTTTTGTGAAGCCCGCGCGCGGCCACAAAACCCGGTCTGGGTGAGTCAGTCTGACGTTTTCCTTGCGTGGCTGTTTCGCGTGCGGTTCGCGATCCGGGACCGCAGCCTCCCGCACGACCTCGGAAGTTGCCTTGTCCTCGCGCAACGCCTTGAACGCCGCCTGGCGCAGCATGTTGGCCGCGGTCCAGCCGCGGAATTCGACCTCCGCGACGAGTGAAGGCGCGACCCACCGGACATCGCGCTTGGCTTCGACCGGCAACGGTCCCTCGGCCGCCGGCTTGTCGATTCTGATCTTTTCAAGCGTGCCAAAAAGATCCCTGGCCGTTTGCAAATTGTAGCCGGTACCGGCGCGGCCGGCATGCAGGAGTTTTCCTTTTTCGTAATAGCCAAGGACGAGCGAACCGATTGCTTTTGGCGTGCTCGTCGAAGGGACGTAGCCGATCACCACGAATTCCTGCCTGTTGGTGCATTTAGACTTGAGCCAATCGCCGTTGCGGCCGGAGCGATAAGGCTTGCCCGTGTGCTTCGAGACAATCCCTTCGCCGCCGAGTCGGCAGACATGATGCAAAAGCTCTTCGCCCCCGCTGGCGAAATGCGTACTGTAGCGCAGAGGTCCGCCGGGCGGTGCCGCGGAAATCACCTGCTCCAGAATTTCTTTGCGTCGGAGCAGCGGCAACGGTTTCAAATCATGGCCATTGAGGTAAAGAAGATCGAATACATAGAAAGCGATCGTCTCGTTGCATCCCGCCTTGAGGGCATCCTGAAGCGCCGCGAAATCGGCGATCCCGCCGCGATCTTCAATGACCGCCTCGCCGTCGAAGACCGCATTTTCGATTGGCAATCCGGCGATGGCTTTTGCCAAGGAAGGAAACTTTTCAGTCCAATCGAGACCTCGGCGCGTCCGGATGACCGCTTGGCCTTTTTCAAGGGCGGCCTGCAGGCGGTAGCCATCGAATTTGACCTCATGCACAAAGCTCGTTCCATCAGGTGGCGTCGCGGTCGCGGCCGCCTGACACGGCGCGACAAAGCCGCCGATCCTGGCGGCGCGCGCGGCTTTCGGAAATCGGAACTTGAGCCGCTTCACAACGTTTTTTCCCGCCACCTCTTGGCCCGAGGAAATAGCCCCGCTAGTGGCCAAAGGCTCGCGGGCGCGCTGTCGCGGTGTCAACGCACCCGAAGATGTACCGGATGGTTTGGCTCGCTGGCCGCGCGTCCATTTGCGAGCCGCTGGGTCATCGGCGACTGTCTCGATTGGCTTGCCGCTGTGGACCGAATCCGGCATTTCATCCAAAATATCGCGTTCGGTCTCGGTTCGCGCGGCATCGTCAGCGGCCTTGATCAGCAGCCAATTGTCGCCGCGCTCTCCCGCCTTCTGACGCATGCGCACGAGGTTCCAACCGCCGCCGAGTTTCTCACCGCGGAGCGAGAATTTGAGGTGGCCCTTGGCATAGCCTTTGTGCGGATCGCCTTCTGGAATCCAATGGCCGCGATCCCACACGATCACCGATCCAGCGCCATATTGATCTTGCGGAATCACCCCTTCGAAATCACCATATTCGAGCGGATGATCTTCGAGATGAACCGCGAGGCGTTTGTCGCCGGGAACGAGACTCGGCCCTTTGGCGACCGCCCAACTCTTCAAGGCGCCGTCGAGCTCGAGCCGAAAATCATAATGCAGCCTACGGGCAGCATGCTTCTGCACGACGAAACGCCGAATTTCCGGCTTGGCTGTGGCGCGCGCGGTGGGGCCCGAGGGTTCAAAGGTTTTCGAGAAGTCACGCTTGCGCCTATAGGCTTCGAGCGCTTTTGAAGCCGGCATCAGCTTGCCTTTTTGATGCGGCCCTTGCTTGGCGCGGATTTGGACCGGGCGGCGGCGCGGCGGCCAGTCTTCTGCTTCATCGCGGCCGCGCGGGATTTCTTCGTCTCCAACTGAGCGCTCTTCTCCGGCCCGAGGCTACGCCGCAAAGCATCCACCAGGTTGATGACGTTGCCCGGCCGCGGCACATGGGTAACGTGCACTGGCCTCCCCGCGCGCTTTGAGCGAATAAGATCGACCACGGCTTCCTGATAATTGTCCTTGAATTTCTCCGGATCGAAACTGGCTTTTTTAGTCTCGATGATGTGAGATGCGAGATCCAGTAATTCCTTGCCGATCTCGAGGTCTGGGATGTCGTCGAAATAGACACTGTCGCTGCGCACTTCATAATTGTGGTGCAATGTCGTGCCCATGATTCCTTTCGCTCTCGGTTCGAGCAGAATCAACCGCTCGCGTCCATGGAGGGCGACGCGGGCAATACCGGCGACGCCGCGCTGGCGCATCGCTTCGCGAATGACCGCAAAAGCCTCCTGTCCAACGTTGTCGTCGGGAGTAATAAAATAACGCTTGTCGAGATAGACCTGGTCCACCTCCGATCTTGCCACGAATTTTTCTATATCGATCGTGTGAGTGCTTTCGATTTCAATCGCGGCCAGTTCCTCCTCGCTCACGATGACGTAATCGCCCTTTGCGACTTCATAGCCTTTGACCCGGTCTTCGCGATCGACGACCCTTCCCGTTTCACTATCGACATATTGCTGTTTGAGCCGATGGCCGGTCGCGCCATTCAGAAGGTGGAAAGAGACTTTTTCCTTGTCGCTGGCGGCGGGGAACAATGCCACCTGGCACGTGACCAGCGACAGCTTGAGGTAACCTTTCCAGTTTGCACCGGGCGACATGACGACCTCTTTACGCAACGCGAGGAATCGAAGACGGCCAGATAACGCGACCTCGGCTTTCCAGGTTCCAGGCAGCGGAGCGTTTTTTTCGGAACCCGCTGGACGAGAAGGCGTTTACGAAGTTCATCATCCGCGAACGCGACGGTAGTGCCGCGAGCGGCGCGTGCCGAAAGGACTCTCGCCTTGGAAAAACTTGACGTTGGGCAGCAGGTTCCCAAGCCTCCCGCTCCCGGACCAGGGGTTCCGCCGGGCAACGTGCCGCCGCTGCCACCCGACATTCCGGTTCCCGATCCGCCGCCGCCGCCGATCGAAAATCCCGGCGATGCGCCGCTTCCGCCTATTGTCGATCCTGACGTGACCGAGCCCGGCGAACCAAGTCCCGCTCATACGCCGATGCGCATGCGCGGCATAAAGCGAAGCAAGGGAGACCGCGCCGCATGGTCATCCGCAGGCGGCGAGGAACGCCGGAATGAGCGGAGCAACCTATTCCCAAGTTCAGAGTTAGAACGTGGCATCATGGAGGCGAACTTGGGGTTGTGTCGAACACAGACGGCACGAGGCCGAGCGCGTCCGCGAATGACCCTAACCCTCAAAACTGGAGTGGATACATGACGAGCAGTAAACCTGACGATTTCGCCGCTGACTTTGCGGCCCTGCGCGCCGACGTCGCGAAATTGACTTCGTCGGTGTCCGAACTTATTCGCACACACGCCGCCGCGACGACAAACACCGTTTTCGATGCGGTCGATAACGCGCGACAGAAGGTTTCCGATACGGCGGGCAAGGCCCAAGATCGTGTGGCCGGAGCGAGCAGGGATCTCGAAACGACGATCGAGCACAATCCCCTGGCTGCGGTGCTTATCGCGATGGTTGCCGGCTTGTTTATAGGTATATTTGGAGGATCGCTAAGCCGCAAATGAATGCGCTGATTAGCCGGCTGATAAGCGAAGCCACGGCTCCGGTCGGACAAATGAGCGCACGCCTTTTCAAAAAGGCCGTGCTCTTTCTCGTGGCGATCGGCTGCCTGTTCGTCTGCTCGATATGTCTTACAATCGCTCTTTTTATTTTCGTCCAACCATTGGTTGGAACCGCGATCGCGGCCCTCGGAACCGGCAGTCTTTACCTCGCCGTCGCCGGAATTTGCATCGTCGTTGCGTCGCGCGACGGTGCCGGGCAGGCCACGCCTGCCGCGGCGGAGTCCGGCCCAATGGCCGAACCTAAAGGAAATTCTTCAACCCAAAAGCTTGCGTTTGCGAGCAATAACGACGAGGCCGTCGCGCCTATCCTCGATTTTTTGCGCGACGCCGGCCTCGAGCGCGAACGCCTCGCTCTTGAGGCCGGCATGGAGATCGCAAAACGATTGCATCCGTTCTCGCTGGCCGCCTTGGCGATTGCCGCGGGCATTATCCTTGGCCGGGTCTTGAAGCAACGCAACATAACGCCCGAATAGGTTGGGCCAGGCGCCCTATCAAACCCGGCTGCTGCTTTTTTCGGGTTCGTCCTTGCGATGCGACCTGCGATCGAAAAATAGCGCCTGACTGATGACCGCCTTCAGGCTGTCAATGCCGAACGGCTTGGCTATGAGAAAGGCGGGCTCCGGCGGCGTCCCGGTCAAGAAACGTTCTGGATAGGCGGTAATGAAAATCACCGGGACGGAGAAATTCTCGAGGATCTGATTGACCGCTTCGAGACCCGAGCTTCCGTCGGCAAGTTGAATGTCCGCGAGGATGAGGCCTGGCCGTTCGTGCTTAACGGCCGCGACCGCTTCGCGATGGGTGCGCGCGACATTGACGACGCGGTGCCCTTGCTCCTCGACGAGGGACTGAAGGTCGAGCGCAATGAACGGCTCATCCTCGATGATCAAGACGTCGGTGCGAATTTGGTCGGCGATCTCCTTGCCCGCGGCGTCGATGAGACACGCGGCTTCCTCGACCGTGCAATCGAGCGCGCCCGCGACTTCCGCGGTGTCGAAGCCTTCGAGCGAACTAAGAAGAAACGCGATTCGCGGACGCAAGGTAATCGCTTCGAGGTTGCGATGCGCCCCCGCTTCGTCGCCGGCAAATGAAGCCTGATCGACATGATCGTTGGCCGGCACCGTCCCCCACACTTTAAGTAACAGACGGTACAGCGCCGTCCTCGGATCGGCGCATTTCGAAAACTCGGCCGGGTCGGCGACGATGGCCTCCAGCGTGGCAAGCACATAAGCATCCCCCCCAGCCTGCGTCCCCGTCAGAGCCCGTGAAAACCGGCGCAAATAAGGGATATGCGAGGAGATTTCCTGGGATATTGCCATGGAAGGAACCTTTTATATTGCGCTTATATTGCGCGTTATTTCGCGATTAATCCTGCCACGCGGATAAATTCCGAATAACCGGGAAAGTCCCCGCGTGCGGAACCATCTCGCTCGTCAAGCGTTCAACGAAATTGGTTATAACCGTTTTCCCGCGCGAGCCAAGCTTCACAAAAGGGATCAGTCCAATTCCGGTTCGCCGGCAACCCGCAGACATGCGGCCCAGATGCGCCGCTTAATCGGCAAAAATATTCCCGGACATCGCGGGATGAACATCAATGGGGAAAATCAATGGGGAACAAACGAATGAAAATGGCCGCCGCAAGGGTGCTTCAGTGACAAAATCGACAAGAACGAGAAACCCATCGATCAAGGCGGGAGGCGTAAAAAACTTGGAGACCCCAGGCGTGCGCCGCGCACCCGGATGCCCCGAGACTGCAAAAGAAATTATTGGCGAGCCCTGCGTGAAGAAACCACCATCGAAGTCAGGGATCGCCGATCAAATCGGTCTGCATTTACGCAGCGTCTACGATGACGTCTTGGCGCAACCTGTGCCGGGGCGTTTTCTTGAACTATTGCGGCAGCTTGAAAGCGCCTCAAGCTCCCGGTTTAGCAAGGACGGCATGTGACAGCCGCGCGTAAGGCAAAGGTGGAAATCCCGGCCGCGAACGAGCCCTCGCGGGAACGCGCTGGAAGCTCGCAAATCACTGCCGACCTCCTTGCGGTCATCCCCAATCTGCGCGCTTTCGCGGTGTCCTTATGCGGCAATCTCGATCGCGCCGACGATCTCGTTCAGGAAACCTTGGTGAAGGCCTGGAGCAACATCGGCACTTTCGTCGAAGGAACTAATCTTCGCGCCTGGCTGTTTACGATTTTGCGCAACATTTATTATTCGGAATATCGCAAGCGGCGGCGCGAAGTCGCCGATCCTGACGGCACCTTTGCCGCCAAGCTCGCGACTGCCCCGGCGCAAACCGGCCATATGGACCTGCTCGACTTTCGCGCCGCGCTCCAGCAATTGCCGAGCGATCAGCGCGAAGCCTTGATTCTGATCGGCGCCTCGGGCCTGTCCTACGAGGAGGCGGCGGGGATTTGCGGCGCCGCGATCGGGACCATGAAAAGCCGCGTCAATCGCGCCAGAAGCCGTCTCGCCGAGATGTTGTCGATCACTTCCGCTATGGAATTCGGACATGATGGCGAGTGGCAGGCGATCGATTCCACGGTCGCCGGTCAGCGCTATGTGCGCGGCGACGGCGAGTGACCGGGGTATCGCCTGTTTCCATCCGCGGGCCGCTCCGAGCTTCAAATGCCTAGAGCGCGTCCCGATCAAATGGAATCATTTGATCGATAGGGACGCAGCTCAAATTCAAAGATTTGGAGCATGTCCTCATGAGACATCGGATATATCCGATGTCTAAATATCGAAAAAGTCGAGCAACTTTTTCGGGACATGCTCTAAGCGAGCGACAGTGGACACTTGCATGGACGAGCCTGACGCGACGCGGATAGAGACCGACAGTTTCGGGCCGGTCGAGGTGGCCGCGAAGCATTATTGGGGCGCGCAGACGCAACGCGCTCTCATGCATTTCGCGATCGGCTCGCAAATCATGCCGTTGGTCATCATTCGTGCCTTGGCGATGGTCAAGCGCGCTAGCGCCGAGGTCAATCGTGATCTCGGGCTTTTGCCGGCTGGTTTATGTTCCGCGATCGCCGCCGCCGCCCGCGAAATCGAAACCGGGCGTCTCGATGCCGAATTTCCCCTGGGGGTCTGGCAGACAGGGTCCGGAACGCAAACCAACATGAATGTCAATGAGGTCATTGCCAACCGCGCCAATGAAATACTCGGCGCCGCGCGGGGCGAAAAACAACCGGTGCATCCGAACGATCACGTCAATCTCGGACAATCCTCGAACGATTGTTTTCCCACCGCGATGCACATCGCCGCGGTCCGCCAAATCAAGCAGGAGCTCGAGCCGGCCTTGCGCGCGCTCACTTCCGCCCTCATCGCCAAATCCGAAGCTTTTGCCGCGATTGTCAAGACCGGACGCACGCACCTTCAGGACGCGACGCCGATGACGCTCGGACAGGAATTTTCGGGCTATGCAGCGCAGCTCGAATTCGGGCTCGAACGGCTCGAAGCGACGCTTCCGGGGCTCTACCGGCTTGCCCAGGGCGGCACGGCGGTTGGCACCGGGCTCAACGCCAAACGGGGCTTCGCGGGAGCCTTCGCGGCGAAGATCGCGGCCTTCACCGCGCTTCCGTTCCTCTCCGCGCCGAACAAATTCGAGGCGCTTGCTTGCCATGACGCTTTGGTCTTCGCGCATGGCGCGCTGAGTACCATCGCGGCAAGCCTCTTCAAGATCGCCAACGACATAAGGCTCGCCGCGAGCGGCCCCCGCTGCGGCATCGGCGAACTGGTCCTGCCGGAAAACGAACCGGGTTCCTCGATCATGCCGGGCAAGGTCAATCCGACCCAGGCCGAGGCTCTGACCATGGTCTGCGCGCGGGTTTTCGGCAACCAGGCGACGATCACGTTCGCCGGTTCGCAGGGCCATTTCGAGCTCAACGTCTATAAGCCCGTCATCGCATTCGCGTTCCTCGAAAGCCTCGCCCTCCTAGCGGACGCCGTGGACAATTTCCGGCGCCATTGCGTCGAAGGGCTTGTCGCGAACAGGAAGCGAATCGACGAATTGATGCGGCAATCCTTGATGCTTGTCACCGCGCTTGCGCCAAGGATCGGTTACGACAACGCGGCGAGGATCGCCAAGGCCGCGCATCTTAATGGAACGAACTTGCGGGAAGAGGCGCTCGCCTCGGGGCTCGTCAGCGCCGGGGAGTTCGATGCGCTGGTTCGCCCGGAAGCCATGCTGGCGCCTTACGATTGAATTCAATTTTGCAGCCAGCCGAAGTAAACGCAGACAAGCAGGAAACCTCCCATCAAACCGCGATAGACAACGAAGGGCCATGCCGAGAATCGTTCAAGAATGCGCAATAAGCCCCAGATCGCGGCAAAAGCCGATATCGAGGCGACAAGAAGACCGAAGCTCAAGACCGCCCAGCCATGCGCGTCGAGATGGGCTTTATATAACTCCCAGACTTCGAGTAAGCCCGCGGCGGCAATCGCGGGCAGGCCGAGAAGGAACGAAAAACGTGCTGCTTCGTCGCGTCTGAAATCAAGGGACAAGGCCGCGGTCAGCGTCGAGCCTGATCGCGAAACTCCGGGAATGAGCGCCCCGATTTGCGCAAGTCCAATGATCATCGCATCTTTCAGCGTCGCGTGATCGAGCGTCCGCCCATGCCGGGAGTAGATTTCGGCGAGCGCGAGCAGCGCGGCCATGACGACGCAGGCAATGGCGATAACGGTGAGGCCGCGCAATGGCGAATGGCAGGCGTTGAGAACGGGTGACAACAATAGTCCGGCGGCGACGATCGGGAGCGTGGCGAGCACAATCCATACTGCGAAACGGAAATTCCAATCCTGGAAATCGCCGCGGCGCATGGCGCGGAGCGAACCCAACCCGATGGCGCGCACATCGGCCCAAAAATAGCTGACAACGGCCCCGAGTGCCGCGAGCTGCATCGCGGCCGAAAACGCCGATCCCGGATCCTGCCAGCCGAGGAAAGCAGGGACGATCCGCATATGCGCCGTGGAGGAAATCGGCAACAGCTCGGTAATGCCTTGAACGATGCCGAGAATACCAGCCTTGGCGTAGCCGAGAGCGACAAAGCCGGTATCGAGCCCTTCGGTGCAGGCAGCGGCCATGACTTAAATCTTCCTGGAGTTGCGCGGCGCGGCCGCATCTCGATCTACTTGCGCAGATTGGCCGTTAAAGATCAACGGCGCTAACCATGCGAGGGTCGGCAAGGGAAGGGCGCGGCCGCATTCCGTCTCCATCCTTCGGCGGCCCGCATAGGAGATAAATTATTAAATATATTTCTAAATATCGTTTCATGCGTATTAACTTTCTGTTCATGTTAATAAAAAATAAATTACTTATAAACAGATAATTATACCTCGCGATAACCTTCATATAAAGTTGTAAATCTACTATAATCTACCACAAACACGCGAAGGTTCCCAATTTCGGCCAGATTCACGTTGCTTGCTTCGCGAGGTTGCATAGTTTCGCTGGAAATTGGAACGTCGGAAAGGACCAAACCATGATGCGCAAAATTCTCGTCCCGGCAGCAGCACTGGTCGCCGCCGCGCCGGCCTTCGGCGCCGACATTCCCCCCCGCGAGGCGCCGCCGCCGGTCTACGCCGATGCCGTTCCACTCTTCACCTGGACCGGTCTCTACCTCGGCGCCCAAATCGGCTATGCCTGGGGCACCGACACGCTCACCGTCTTCCCGTTCGGCTTCGGCACTGACTTTACCCCCAACGGCGTCGTCGGCGGCGGCCATATCGGCTATAATCTGCAACTGAACCAATTCGTCGTCGGGCTGGAAGGCGATGTCGAGGGAACGGGCATCAACACATCCTTCAGCCCCGGCGGCGTGCTCTACAATACGAGAATTCCCGTGCAGGGATCGATTCGCGGCCGTCTCGGCGTCGCATTCGACCGGGCACTTCTCTACGCGACGGGCGGCGCCGCATTCGCCGGCTTCGAGACTAGCGTCACAGGGTTCCCGGGCTTCGACCAAAACTCGACAACCCGCGCGGGCTGGACTATCGGCGGCGGCATCGAATACGCGGTCACCGGCAATTGGTCGGTCCGGGCCGAATACCGCTACGCGGATTTCGGCCACTTCGCGGACCCCACGCCCTCCACATTCGGCCTCGGCTCCTTCGTCAATCATCACTTGACCGAAAACGCCGTTCGCGCGGGCGTAAGTTACAAATTCAATTCGTTCGGCGCCGCGCGGTATTGAAGTGTCGCGGCGGCGTATTCTTCCCAAAGCTCTAACGTCCCAAAAGGAAAAAGCCTATGTATCGCAACATTTTCCTGGCATCGGTTGGTGCCATCGCTCTCACCGGATCGGCGGCCTTCGCGGCCGATCTTCCGTCCCGCGCGCCGCCGCCGGTCTATCTGCCGCCGCCGCCTATCTTCACCTGGACCGGCATCTATATCGGTGGCCAGGTCGGTTACGCCTGGGGTAGCGGAGGCAATCGCTTCACTGCATTTGACCCGAGGACAGCCACTTTTGTCGATAAGATCCTTCGGCGGTACGCCGAGCGGGGTGATCGGTGGCGGCCATATCGGTTTTAACTATCAGATCAACCAGTGGGTGCTCGGTCTCGAAGGAACGGTCGACGGGACCAGCCTAAGCAAGACCACTGTGGTCACCTTCCCTGGTGCCTTTGGGGGCGGCGGCACTCTGACGGCGCGTACGACCTCCGACATCCAGGGTTCGATTCGCGGCCGTCTCGGCGTCGCCTTCGACCGCGCCCTGATCTATGCCACCGGCGGTGTCGCCTTCGGCGGCCTCAACACCAACCTCTCGCTTAACGGCTTCGACGCAGCAGGCGTGCCCTTCTTCGCGTCAACCAACCGTTCGAGCACCCGCACCGGCTGGACGGTCGGCGCCGGAATCCAATATGCTGTCACCAACAATTGGTCGATCAGGGCCGAGTACCGCTATACCGATTTCGGCACTATCAGGAGGGATGCGGTGTTTCCCGGGGGCGGTTTTTTCAACGGGCACCGTCGGTTCGCGGAGAATCAGGTCCAGGTCGGCGTCAGCTACAAGTTCGACACTTACGTTCCGCCTCCGGTCGTGGCGAAATATTAAGCCGCGTGCTCCCGCCCCGGCTTCCTCAAAAACAAAACCCGGCCTCGCGGCCGGGTTTTTCGCGACGCGTTTACGAGCTTTAATCCCGCTCGACGGCCTTCGTGGCATTCCCGCCACAGTCCCCAAAATAACGCCGCACACGAGCCAATAATGGTTGCAGGCGCGCCACAACGGCGTAGTTGTTTCGAAATTGATTTTTCAACGGAGAAAACCCCATGTGCCGTAAAATTCTCCTGGCATCGGTTGGTGCCATCGCTCTCACCGGATCGGCGGCCTTCGCGGCCGACCTTCCTCCCCCGCCGGTCTATCTGCCGCCGCCGCCGATCTTCACCTGGAGCGGCCTCTATCTTGGCGGCCAGATCGGCTACGCCTGGGCCCGCGACACCGCCGATTTTACCACTCTTGACCCGGCCCTACCGTTTTTCTCCGTCAGCAATCGCCCGCAAGGGGTGATCGGCGGCGCCCACGTCGGCTACAATCTGCAGATCGCCCAATGGGTCGTCGGCCTCGAAGGCACGGTTGACGGCACCAGCTTGAGTAATAGTGCAATCGGCCCCTTTAGCGGAATCACGGTGGGCACCCGCTCGGACGTTCAGGGTTCGATCCGCGTCCGCGCCGGTATCGCCTTCGACCGCGTGCTTCTCTACGCCACCGGCGGCGCCGCATTCGCCGGTATCTCCAACAGCTATACGGACACAACCGGGTTGCTCACCGGCTTTGCGGGAACTTCCGACCACATTACGAAAACCCGCGCGGGCTGGACCGTCGGCGGTGGCATCGCATATGCCGTCACCAACAATTGGTCGATCCGGGCGGAATACCGCTATTCCGATTTCGGCCGTTTCAGCGATTTCCCATTCCATACGCTTGCTAGCGTACCGCTTGCGAAGCATCGTCTGACCCAAAACCAGGTCCAAGTCGGCTTCACTTATAAGTTCGATTCCGGGGGGCCTGGCCCGGTCGTTGCCAGATATTGATTCGCCCTTTTACGGCTTCGGCTTTTCTCCCGCACGACAAAACAAGACCCGGCCGCGAGGCCGGGTTTTTTGTTGCTCGCGCGAATAGCAATATGGCGGTTCCGCCAGCTTTCCGTTGCGTTTCCGCCACAGTGCTCGGGATAATGAGGTGCATAGGCCAACAACGCTTGAAGACCGGGGCAAACCGCGTAACCTGCGGGAGCGCTATCATAACGCCCTTTAAGGAGACACAACATGTTACGTCGCATTCTCTTGGCATCGGCTGGTGCCATCGCTCTCACCGGATCGGCGGCGTTTGCGGCCGACCTTCCTTCCCGCGCCCCGCCGCCGGTCTATCTGCCGCCGCCGCCGGTCTTCACCTGGACCGGCCTCTATGTCGGCCTCAATGCCGGATATACCTGGAGCGACAGCAATTCGGTGAATAGCTTTGGGACGCCAATTTTCGCTAATCCAGCATTTCCCCTCGGTTCGGGGGCCGTCGCAGACGCACTCGCCCGAGTCGGGACCACCAGCCTGTCGATCAAAAACGACGGCTTTATCGGCGGTGGCCAGATCGGCTACAATTTCCAATTCGCCAATAGTTTCCTCGCCGGCCTCGAGGCGGACATCCAGGGCATCGCCGGGGCCCACAGGTCCGCCACTATAGCGGGCTTCACGACTCTCGCGCCGAGCTTTCCAGGGGAAAGTTATACATCAACCGCGTCAGTCTCGAAGGGTATCGACTATCTCGGCACCGTCCGCGGTCGGCTCGGCTTTCTCGTGACGCCGACCTTGCTCGCCTACGGGACAGGCGGTCTCGCTTATGGTGGCGTCAACGCGAGGACCACCTTTGCCGCTGTGGAATTGCTGGGTAACCCCCCATATCCGCCCGTCTTCGGCGTTAGCAGCTTCTCGAATTCGCGTGTCGGCTGGACGGCCGGCGGCGGGCTCGAATGGTTGTTCGCTCCGAATTGGAGCGTCAAGGCCGAATATCTCTATTACGATCTCGGCAGTGTAACCAACAACCTCACCCTGACGCAGAACTGCGTTCCCGGCACCTGCGCCGACCCGGCGGCCGGCCCGTGGGGAGCCGCGCTTGTGAGGTCCACGACTCGTTTCAGGGGCAATATCGTCCGCGCCGGTATCAACTATCACTTCAACTGGTGGACTCCGGCTCCGGTCGTCGCCAAATACTAATATCGAAGCATGTCATGCCCGTCCCCGGATCTTAAGTCCGGGGATTGAGCCGGGCATCCAACTCTTCGTTTGGATGGCCGGATCATCCCCGGGTTTAACCCGGGGACCGGCCATGACATCGATCCACTCAAAACCCGGCCGCGAGGCCGGGTTTTTTGCGGCGTACTACTGAGCAATCGCTGCTGAGCGAACTCGTCCGGCGGACGGGGAACCGGCCTTTGAGATCCAACGGCCATTACGGAAGCAATTCCGGCAATGCAAGTCCAAGAGCGGCGCAAAGGCGCATCCTGCCGGCGTCCGAGTCAGCTATCCCAAAGCGCAGCCAGGCCGGCCGCGCCTCGAACCGCCGCACGAGAATCCCGGCTTTCGCCAGCCGTTCGAACCAGGCTTGCGCGTCCTTGTGCCGCACGAGCCGAAACAGCAGGCTGCCGCCGGCGGAAGCGAAACCCGCCGCCGCCAACATCTTGTCGAGCGCGCTCGCGTCGGCTTGCAACCGCGCCCGCGTCGCCGCGACCCAGGCTGCATCCGTTAGGGCCTTTCCTCCTATGGCAATGGCCGCGCCGGAAACCGGCCAGGGACCCAACGCGGCGCGGAGTTTTTCCGCCACGGGTCTTGACGCAATCGCGAACCCGAGACGAAGTCCAGGCAAGCCATAGGTCTTGCCGAAGGAGCGCAACACGACGACGCCGCTTTCGGCGGTGTACGGGACGGCGCTGGCGCCGGGCTCAAGAAAATCGACGAAGGCTTCGTCGATAATCAGCAGGCCGCCGCGTTTGCCGAGAACCTCTGCTAACGCGTGCAGATCCGCCGCCGCGACGAGCCTTCCATCCGGATTGTTGGGATTGACGACAATGGCCACATCTTTGTCTTCGAGCCCGGAGAGGTCTTCGACGACGGTCAGTTCCGCGCCTGCAGAAGCCCAACTGCGTGCGTGCTCGGAAAAGGTAAACCCCAAAATTCCAACGCGCCGCGCCGGCAGCAGACGGGGCAGCCAGTTGACGATCGCCTGGGTTCCAGGCGCGGCAACGGCTTCGGTATTTACGGGGGCGCGATAAGCCGTCGCCGCCGCCGCTTCGAGCGCGCGCAGCTCCTCAGGTTCCGGCAGCCGCGTAAAACTTTCCATCGGCGGATGGGCGAAAGGATAGGCATAAGGGTTGATGCCGGTCGAGAGATCGAGCCAGGGTTCTGGGGCTTGCGGGTAGGCCCGCCGCGCGGCAAGAAGATTGCCACCATGCTCCGCCAGGCGCAATTCCGGCAACACGGGACAGGAAGTCTCACGCATGGATCTGGCCGCAACCTTGAAGCTCGCGGCGTTCGCCGTCGCCTTGGAAGCCTGCCTTGGCTATCCGCAAGGCTTGTTTCGCGCGATCGGTCATCCGGTCACCTGGATCGGCCGTCTGATCGCGCTCGCCGACGGGTGGTTGAATCATGACGATCGATCCTTTGCCACCCGCCGCGCCCTGGGTTTTGCCGCGCTCTTCTTGCTTTTATCGATTGCCGGCGGCGGCGCCTATCTTTTCAGCCTCGGGCTCGCGGGTTTGGAACTTCCGCAACCGGCGAGCTTAGCGCTCACCGCGCTTATCGCTTCGAGTCTCATCGCGCAACGCAGCCTCGATGCCCATGTCCTTGCCGTTGCCGAAGCGCTTCCCGCCGGACTGGCGGCGGCCCGGGCGGCGGCGGCAAAAATCGTCGGCCGTGACGTCGCGAAGCTTGACGAGGCTGGCGTCGCCCGCGCCGCGATCGAGAGCCTCGCCGAGAATTTTTCCGACGCCGTCGTCGCGCCCGCTTTCTGGCTGGCGCTCGGCGGGCTTCCGGGCGGCGCCTGCTACAAAGCGATCAACACCGCCGACAGCATGATTGGTCACCGCACGCAACGCCATGCGGCTTTCGGCTTCGCCGCCGCGAAACTCGACGATATTGTCAATTTTTGTCCCGCGCGCTTGTCAGCGTGTCTGGTCGTTATCGCGGCTTGGTTCGCCCCAGAAGCTTCGGCCCGGGCCGCGTGGCGTACCATGCGGCGCGACGCGCACGGACACCCTTCCCCCAATGCCGGCTGGCCCGAGGCGGCATTCGCCGGCGCGCTCGGCTTGCGGCTCGGCGGCCCGCGCGTCTATGGCGACGTCAAGGTCGACGCCGCCTGGATCGGCGCGGGCGAAGAATTTTCGTCCAAGGACATTCACCGCGCGCGCGTGCTCTATCGATATGCCTGCGGCGTCCATTGGGCGACTTTAACCTTGATGGCGCTTGTTATCGCGCTAGCGTAAGAAGCCGGTCGAGGTCGATGCACGCTTCAAGCTGTGAGGCGACCGCATCGAGCGCCGCGTCGAGAGACTCGTCATAAGAGACGCCCGAACCCATTCCCCCGAGGCGGGCGAGAAGCGCGCTTCGTTGCGCGGGCTCGGCGAAAAGCCCGTGCACATAGCAGCCGCTCACAAGGCCATCGGCCGACGTCGCGCCATCGCCGCGTCCATCGGCGAAGTGCAACACCGGCCGCGCGCAATCCGGCCCAAAACTGCGGCCAACGTGCATTTCATAGCCGGTGAAGGGAACGCCGTTTTGCGCGCCCACGCCTTGAACGGGCGCGAGTAATTTGTCGCCGAAAAGTTCCGTTTCAATATCGAGCAGGCCTAGCCCCGGCACCTCGCTCGCGGGGCCCTCGATCCCGGCCGGATCGCGGATGACCTTGCCAAGCATCTGATAGCCGCCGCAAAGGCCGAACACATGGCCGCGGCGCCGGAGGTGCGCGAAAAGATCGATATCCCAGCCCTCGCGGCGGAAAGCCGCGAGACCGGCGATCGTCGTTTTCGAGCCGGGCAGAATAACGAGCGCCGCCTCGGCGGGCAGAACCTCGCCGCTTTTGACCATGACAACACAGGCCTCGCCCTCCAAATAAAGGGGATCGAGATCGTCGAAATTGGCGATGCCAGGCAGGACCGGAACCGCGATCGTGATCGCCCCCCCGCGCGGCCTTGGCGTGGAAAGCCCGAGCGAATCCTCCTCCGGCAAACGCACCGCTTCCGTGCAAAAAGGAATAAGCCCTAGTCCCGGCCATCCGGTCAAATACTCGATCCTCCGCATGCCGTTCGCAAACAGGGCCGGATCGCCGCGAAATTTGTTGACGAGAAACCCCGCGATCATTTTGGCGTCGGCCGGATCGAGCACGGCCTTGGTGCCAACGATCTGGGCGATGACGCCGCCGCGATCGATGTCGCCCGCCAAAATCACCGGTACAGAGGCGGCGCGGGCAAAACCCATATTGGCGATATCATTTTTGCGCAGATTGATTTCCGAAGCACTTCCCGCGCCTTCGACGAGGACAAGATCGACGTCCACGCAAAGTCTTTCGAAACTGTCGAGCACGGCCGGCAGAAGCTCTGGTTTCAAGTCCTGGTATTCTCCTGCCGATGCCTGGCCTATCACTTTTCCGCGCAGAACGATCTGCGCACCATTGTCGCTCTGCGGCTTCAAGAGGACAGGGTTCATGTCGACGTTTGGCGCCACGCCGCAAGCTCTTGCCTGTGTCGCCTGGGCGCGGCCGATTTCTCCGCCATCCGGCGTCACCGCGGCGTTGTTCGACATATTCTGCGGCTTGAACGGGCGCACGTCGAGCCCGCGATTGCGATAGGCGCGGCAAAGCCCCGCGACAATCAGCGACTTGCCAACGCCGGAGCCGGTACCTTGCAGCATCAACGTCTTGGCCCGTCGCTTAGAGCAGGTTCCGAAAAAGTTGACAGACTTTTTCGACAAGGACCTGCTCCAACTTATTGAGATTGAGCGATTCCTTTTCGATCACATGGTTCCACGTGATCGGGAAGCGCTCTAATGCTCAGAATTCGATTCCCTCTTGCGCCTTCACACCCGCCGCGAAGTGATGCTTCACAAAACTCATCTCGGTCACGAGATCGGCGGCGTCCACCATCTCGGACTTCGCATTGCGGCCGGTGACAACGATATGGAGATCGGGCCTGCGGGCTCGCAGGGTAGCGATGACCTCGGCTACGGGGAGATAATCGTAGCGCAAGGCGATATTCAATTCGTCGAGCACAAGAAGTTTTAGCTTGGGGTCGGCGATCAGCTCTCGTGCCTTCGCCCAAGCCGCTTCGGCGGCCGCCACGTCACGCGCGCGATCCTGCGTCTCCCAGGTGAAGCCCTCGCCCATAGTGTGCCAAAAGAGTAGATCCGGGAAACGGGCGAGCGCCCGGCGTTCGCCGGTGTCCCAGGCGCCCTTGATAAACTGCACGACGCCGCAAGGCCAATCATGGCCGAGCGCGCGCAACAAGAGCCCGAAAGCCGCCGTCGATTTGCCCTTGCCCTTCCCGGTATGGACGATGAGGAGGCCTTTTTTGGTTATCGTCTTGGAGGCTACCTCGGCGTCCTGCGCGGCCTTGCGCTTTTCCATTTTTTGCTTGTGGAGAAACGCTTCGGCACCAGCTTGCAATTCAGTCGTCGAAATTTCGATCATGTTTAAGGCTACGGTCGCTCCGCGAAGCATCGCCAATGATCCTGCCAGCGGTCGATTGGAACGGCCATTAAGTCTAGGGTCATTGCCGTTGATTTCGATTTCGCGTTCATGCTGGAGACCATGATCGCTTCAAACTAAATCGCTCATGGGCTCTATCTATTTGTTTTTTAACCTGATCTCAAAGAGTCTGCAACTTTTTTGGATCACCCTTACCCGCGCCAGCTTGCGCGCGCGCGTTGCCACCAGCCGGAGCGTTTTGGGCGGGCCGGATCGAGGGTGTCCATCCGCGAGGACTCCTCTAAGCGCGACGGAATTTCGTCCCGTCCCTGCGCGGTATCCACGTCCGATGGCGCGGATTGGGGCGCCTCTTGGGCATCGGCTTTCGCACGCGCAGGCGAAGCCTCAACATCATCTCCTTGTGGCGCAATCGCCTGCGCCTGAACCTGCCGGTCATCCGTGGCGAAAGCCGATGCGGCGTTTGGCGCGACGGCAGCCTCGCCGCCAAGGCCAGCGCGGGGGGCGCGCGGCGCCCGGCGGCCGCGCCGCAGCACCCTTCCGGCGCCCTCCTCGCCCATACCGCGGCCCAAGGCGTCGGGTTCTTCGGGCTTGAATTCGAGCTGGGCGGCATCGGCGTGCCCGGCAGTGAGGTTTCGGGAAGTTTCGCGGGGAGCACGCCCGCCACGGCGTGAACGCCGGCGGCCGTCTCGATGACCTGCTTCGGTTTCATCGTTGCCGGGGACACGCGCTTGTCCGGTTTCGGCTTCGCTTTCAAGGGCCACGCTTCGCCGCAGTCCGCCGATCTGTGCCATGGCTTCCAAGGCATCGTCCGGCGGCTGTGGTGCGTTTGCGGCTATTCCGGAGCCTTCGCGGTCGTCACCACGGCCACGTCTGCGTCTGCGTCTGCGCCTCTGTCTGCCATCGGCCTCGTTTTCGCTATCGCCGGTTTCAGCACCGCCATCCGGCGTCTCTTCCACCGGACCGGCCTCGGGCAGCCCCTCTTCGGTATCGTCCGGTTCATCGATGAAACTCTCGGCCATCGCCGCTCGCGGCGCTTCTTCCAGCGCAAAAGCGGGAATCTCTTTCGCCCCCGCTGCGGGCTCGCCGCGTTCCAGCGTATAATAATTCGTCCCGGACACGCCGTCGTCCGCGGCGATCGTCAACGACACGCCAAACCGCTTTTCCAAATCGCGTAAATGGGGGCGTTTCTGATTGAGGATATAAAGCGCGACGGCCGTCCTTGTGTTGACGATGAGGTCATAACTCGAATTCTTGATCAGGGCATCTTCCAGAACGCGCAGGACATGCAGGGCGATCGATGCCGTCGAGCGCATCATCCCCGCTCCTGCGCAATGCGGACAGACCACGGTCGAGCCCTCGATGACCCCGGTGCGCATACGCTGGCGCGACATCTCCAGAAGACCGAAATGCGACAGCCGGCCGATCTGGATACGGGCCCGGTCGTTTTTGAGGGCATCCTTCAGGCGGCGTTCGACGGCGCGATTGTTGCGATTCTCCTCCATGTCGATGAAATCGATGACGATGAGACCGGCAAGGTCGCGCAGACGCAATTGGCGGCTGATTTCGTCGGCGGCTTCGAGATTGGTTCGAAGCGCGGTATCCTCGATATTATGCTCGCGGGTGGAACGGCCGGAGTTGACGTCGATTGCGACCAAGGCCTCGGTTTGATTGATGACGACATAGCCGCCCAACTTCAAGGTTACCTGGTTCGAGAACATGGCGTCGAGCTGCGTTTCGGCACCGGACTTCGCGAACATCGGCTGCGGATCGCGATATGGCTGGACCATCTTGGCATGGCTCGGCATCAGCAAGCGCATGAATTCCTTGGCCTCGCGATAGGCGTCCTCCCCCGCGACCACGATCGCGTCGATGTCCTTATTATAAAGATCGCGGATCGACCGCTTGATCAGCGAACCCTCTTCGTAAACCAGCGTCGGGGCGCTCGATTGCAACGTGGTTTCGCGCACCGTTTCCCACATGCGCAGCAGATATTCGAAATCGCGCTTGACCTCGGCCTTGGTGCGCGCGGCGCCGGCGGTGCGGACAATAACGCCCATCCCTTCCGGAACTTCGAGTTCCTGAGCAATGGATTTAAGCCGCTGGCGGTCGGTCGAGTCGGTGATCTTGCGCGAGATGCCGCCGCCCCGCGCGGTATTCGGCATCAAAACCGAATAGCGCCCGGCAAGCGACAAATAGGTTGTTAGCGCCGCTCCTTTGTTGCCACGCTCCTCCTTGACGACCTGCACGAGGAGAACTTGGCGGCGTTTGATGACCTCCTGGATTTTATACTGCTTGCGCTGGCGGTGCGGGCGAGCCGGCATCTCTTCCATCGCATCGCCGCCGAGCTGTTCGATCTCGGCCGCTTCGTCCTCGCCTTCATCGCCGGTATCGCCACCAAGCTCGCCAGACTCCACCGTGGCCGCGTTCGCTGGCAAGGCGCCCTCGCTCGCAAAGGCCGTTTCTGAATGTTCTGGTTTTGCCGCCGGGCCGGTGTCGTCCCCCGCGAGATCAATTGCGGATTCGGCGGCGGAATCAACAAAGGGCGCTTCACCGGCGCGATCCGGCGGCGCGGATTCCGGGATGGAGTCTGCCTGTGCCATGGCGTCTTGGGCACGCGCGCCGGCGGATTCTTCGGGCGGCGCCAGGGAGCGAGCCCCGGCGGCGCGTTCTTCCCCGAACGGCTCCAGTCCCGCCTCTTCGCTTTCCGCTTCCGGGGGGACACCGCCTGCCGCGTCCAGGGACGCTACGCCGGCGTAGGGCTCGGCGAGTGTTTCAGAGAGTGTTGGGTCCGCGTCGCGCCTTTTCTCGGCCCGGGGGCCATTGCGATCGCCGCGCCGGTAGCGGCGGCTGCGGCGCTGCGGCCGGGAAACGTCTTCTTCCTCGTCGCGTTGAGCCCTTGCCTCTTCCTCGATCAGGGTCTGCCGGTCGGCGATCGGAATCTGATAATAATCAGGGTGGATTTCCGAGAAAGCAAGAAAACCATGCCGGTTGCCGCCGTAGTCAATGAAGGCGGCCTGAAGCGAAGGCTCGACCCGCATGACCTTGGCGAGATAAATATTGCCGCGAAGCTGTTTCTTGCTGGCGGCTTCGAAATCGAATTCCTCGACCCGGTTACCGCGAAGGACGACCACTCTGGTTTCTTCGGGGTGAGACGCATCGATAAGCATTCTGTTGGCCATGTGAAACTCGTTCAGGCGCGACGCGCAAAGGGTCAGTGCCGCCAGCCACGGTCCGCAAACCGGACGTCCGGGCTAGGCGTGGCCAGCGCAAGGCCGCATCACGCAATGGATGGGAGAGAGAGTGAGAAAAAGGAGGCGTGGGGCGGCAAGACGCGCCGCCGCTCGGAGTTCCGCCACGGGACAAACTGGGGCGCGCCGCGCGGTTACGGGTAAGACCGGTCCGGTGGCTTCGGTCCTTGCGGCGATCGCAACGCATGAACTCGGTAATCACGTCTTTGGAAGCAACAGCCACGGCCGGCCACGCAACCGGGAGGATGCCATAACCCAATCGATCGACGGCCGCCAATAGCCCCAGTGCGGGACAGGTCATATCCTCGTTACCTATCGGGAACGGCGCCCCTAGATGGGAACCGTCCAAACATCAGTCCTGCCAGGCGGCGCCTCGGGGAAGCCCTAATTCCGGGAGCGCCGGAAGCAGCTATGTTCCAGCTCCGGCTTCCGCATCGCGGCACAACCCCCTGAAATACCAATAATAGGCGGCGTAACGCTGGAAATTCCCGTGACCCTGATTCGCAAACTTCCGAGACCGGAAAAGAATTGTTATTTATATCGGGTTTCTGGACTGTTTGGCAAGTTTTCCTTTGGCTGTGTCCGCGCGGTGACGCTTTTCGCGGTGGGTTTCTGGCATGATCATAACTCGTTAACCTCGTTGATCCTAAACACGGAAAGCCAGGTTCACGCGTCGCGAAAACGCCGTGGCCGCGGCAATGGAAATTAGGAACGGCGGCCGTGGAGCGCGTCCCGATCAGAGCGAAGGACGCAGGTCAAAATCAAAGAGTTGGCGCATGTCCTCATGAGACATCGGATATATCCGATGTCTTAATAGCGAAAAAGTCGAGCAAACTTTTTCTAGTCTCCAAAGGTAAACTCAGGGCAAATCGATGGCGGAAAGCACTTTTTTTCGCAAAGCCGTTGGCGCGGCACCCGCCATGGCGCTCGGGGCGGGTATGGCGGTGCTCACCGGAGCTTGGCTGACGCTTTTGCCTCCGGCCGGGCGATTTTTTGGCTTGCGCGCGAATGCCGCGACGGTTCAGCTCGAGCCAGGACAGCGTCCGGCCGCCAAGGCGGCGAGGATCGAGCAGAGCGGCGATCGCGCCAAGCTCATATTCGAGCTATCCGCGCCCCTGGCCGCTACTGCCTTTGTCCTTGCCGATCCTGATCGGGTCATCGTCGATTTGCCGCAAACCGATTTTGCGCTCGACCTGGACACCGGCAAAGCGGCAGACCCGCCGCACCGGAAATCCGGCCTCATCGCCTCCTTTCAATTCGGCCAGCTCGCGCCAGGAAGGTCGCGCATTGTCATCGATCTTGGTGCCCCTGCGCTGGTTATGCGGGCGGCTTGCGATAAATTGGATGGCGACGGCCACGCACGCCTCGTCATCGAGCTAGCCAAAACGGATCGCCGGAGTTTCCAGGCCGCCGCGCGAAGAGCGCGGATCCAATTGGCGGCGCTGGCGCAACCCAAGAAGGCCCAAAAGCCCGAGCCGGAATCGGCCAAGCCGGTCATCATGATCGATCCTGGCCATGGCGGAATCGACCGAGGCGCCATGGTGAAAGGTGTCATCGAAAAGGAGCTGGTGTTCGATTTCGCCAAGGCGGTCGCGGCCAAACTCGATGCGGACGGCCGTTTCAAGGTCGTCATGACGCGTGACGACGACAGCTTCGTTCCCCTGTCCGAACGCGTGCGGATGGCGCGCGACGGAAATGCGGCCCTTTTTGTCTCGATTCACGCCGACACTTTGTCGAGTACGGCCGATGTTTCCGGCGCGACCGTCTACACGGTATCGGATCGCGCCTCGGACGCCGAAGCCGCGCGCGTGGCCGAAAAAGAGAACCAGTCCGACGCGGCGGCCGGACTGGACAAAACCGAGGACGCCAGCGACGTTTCCGACATTTTGTTCGATTTGACCCGGCGGGAAACCCGCGCCTACAGCCATTTCTTCGCGCACACTTTGGTGAACTACTGGCGAGTCGCGGGGCGGCTTAACAAAAATCCGCGGCGTTCGGCCGGGTTTCGGGTTCTAAAAGCGCCCGACGTTCCATCCGTCCTTTTGGAACTCGGCTATCTTTCCAACGAAAAAGACGGACTGGCGCTCACTTCGGCGCAATGGCGCGACAAGGCATCGAGCCAAGTCGCGGAGGCAATCAAAGCTTTCTTCTCGGCGCGGGAGAGCGGCGCAACTTTGACCAAGACCGATCCCGATCAGGCGCCGGTTGGAAAAATACCGTCCGCTAGGCCGTAAATTCCAAAAAATTTTTACAGCGAAGAGCAAAATCCAGGATCGAAACCAATCGCGGTTCCTTGCGACCGTTTGAGCGCGGCGCCGCTTCATTCGACAAATTTTCAACACAAAAGCGCCGCATGGAGAAGACGGCAAAGTCGGTGTAGGGCGATAACAAGTGGCCCACCGCAATTCCAAAGCCCGGCATCCGCCGGGCGGCACGGCGATCCGGCCGGGATATTCGCATGTCCGTGCCATTATTTGGCTTCAATTCACGTGGCCTTATAGATGCGCTGCCGCCATCGAGCGCCGGTCTTGTTTTTAGCTCCGCTGTATTATTGATTTCGCCCGGAAAGAGTTTCCGGAATTCAAAAGGCCAAGTTGCATGCGGCAAATAACCCGTTTCCTCGGTTTCGTTTTCGCGACTGGCGCGATCGTGTTCGTCATTGGGGCTTGCTGCGGCGGGGCTTTTGGTTTGGAAATTCGAACGAGGCCTGCCGGATTATACGACGCTCAAGGATTACGAACCGCCGGTGATGACGCGGGTCCATGCGAGCGACGGGTCGCTTATCGCCGAATATGCCCGCGAGCGGCGTCTTTATCTTCCGGGCGCCGCCATCCCGGCGCTCCTCAAGGAGGCGTTTATTTCCGCGGAGGACAAGAATTTCTACGCCCACCCCGGGGTCGATCCGGAAGGCATTGTTCGCGCCCTTATCGTGTTCCTTCAAGGCGACAGGCGTGTCCAGGGCGCCTCGACCATCACCCAGCAGGTCGCCAAGAATTTTCTGTTAACGAACGAGCGGTCCTTCGAGCGCAAGATCCGGGAGATGCTTCTCTCGTTTCGGATCGAGGGCGCCTATTCCAAGGAGAAGATTCTCGAGCTTTATCTCAACGAAATCTATCTCGGGCTCGGGAATTACGGTGTCGCCGCGGCGGCGCTGAACTACTACGGCAAGTCCGTGCATGAGCTTACAATCGCGCAAGCCGCCTATCTCGCCGCCTTGCCGAAGGCGCCGAACAATTATCATCCTTTCTTGAAGCACGAACGGGCGATCGAGCGGCGCAATTGGGTCATCGACCGCATGGTCGAGAACGGCTATGTCTCGCGCCAGGACGGCGAGAAAGCCAAGGCCGAGGGGCTCGCCGTCAATCCCAGGGTCCTTTCGCCCAATGCTTTCGCCGCCGGCTTTTTCGCCGAGGAAGTCCGCCGCGACACTCAGCGATCGTTACGGCGAAAAGAAACTCTATGAAGGCGGTCTTTCGGTTCGCAGCACACTTGATCCGAAAATGCAGCTGATGGCAAGGCGCGCCTTGGTCGACGGCCTTGTCCGCTACGACGAGGCGCATGGTTTTCGTGGTCCCATGCGCCACATCGACACCAGCCAGGATTGGGGGATTCCGCTTGCCGATGTTCCGGCCTTGGGCGATGTCGCACCTTGGCGGCTCGCCGTCGTTCTCGATGCCACCGATGCCGGCGCGCGAATCGGCTTGCAACCCCACCGGGAAAAATCCGGCGAGATCGAGCGCGAACGCGAATCCGGCACTCTCGCCACCGCCGGACTTCATTGGACCCGTGGTACTGGCTCGCGCGCGTCGCTGGGACCAGGCGATGTGATCTATGTCGAGCCGATCGAGGGAAATTCTCGGCACTACCGGCTGCGCCAAATCCCGGAAGTCAGCGGCGCGATCGTCGTGATGGACCCCTACACCGGCCGCGTGTTCGCCATGGCCGGCGGTTTTTCGTTCGACCAGTCCGAGTTCAATCGCGCGACGCAGGCCCTGCGCCAGCCGGGTTCCTCGTTCAAGCCTTTTGTCTATGCCACGGCACTCGACAATGGCTATACGCCATCCTCCATCATTCTCGATGAGCCCATAGAAATCGATCAGGGGCCGGGTCTTGGAGTGTGGCGTCCGGAAAACTTCGAGGGCAAGTCGAGCGGTCCCCACACCTTGCGCTATGGGGTCGAACATTCGATCAATCAGATGACCGTGCGGCTCGCCCGCGATGTCGGTATGCCTCTCATCGCCGAATATGCCAAGCGCTTCGGTATCTACGACGATCTGCCGCCCTACCTCGCGATGTCGCTTGGTTCCGGCGAAACGACCTTGGTGCGCCTGACCACCGCCTATTCGATGCTCGCCAACGGCGGCAAGAAATCAAGGAAACCTTGATCGACCGCATCCAGGACCGCTGGGGTCATACGATCTACCGGCACGACGAGCAAATCTGCGAGGGGTGCGACGCGCCGGCATGGCAAAATCAAGAAGAGCCGAGACTCATCGACAAACGGGAGCGAGTGCTCGATCCCCTCACCGCTTATCAGATCACCTCGATCATGGAAGGCGTCATCCAGCGCGGCACCGGCCAAGCGATCAAGGAAGTCGGCAAGCACCTCGCCGGCAAAACCGGGACGACCAACGACGCCAAGGATCTCTTGGTTCATCGGTTTCTCGCCCGATCTCGCGGTCGGCGTATTCATGGGTTACGATCAGCCGCGCTCGCTAGGGGATTCGGCGCAAGCCGCGCATTATACGGCGCCGGTCTTTCGCGACTTCATGAAGTTGGCCCTCGCCGGCAAACCCGACATTCCATTCCGGGCGCCGCCTGGCATCAAGCTGATCTGGGTCGGCGCGAAAACGGGAGTACGGACGAGCGCGAGTTCCCAGGGCGCAATCCAAGAGGCGTTCAAGCCAGGCACGGCGCCGCCGAACTCCTATGCCGCCGGCGATGCGACGCCCCGGGCGCAAACCGTCGATCACGACACCGATCGTCTGGTCGGGACCGGGACCGGCGGGTTGTATTAGCGGCCTGGGTCAGCTGAAAAGTCGGGTAGAGATGCTTGAGTTTGATGCGGGCGTCATCGGTCGCGAACTGCCAGTCGGCCTTGGGGTGGTTGGTATTTCGATCATCTCCCAAGCTGCGATTTCTTCTATGAGGGTTTGTTTGCCGGGGATGCGGCGGTCGGCTTGAACTGGCTCGCCCACCCCTTGCTCGGCGATCACGTGATCGCCGATCTTATCGCGGTGGCAGCCCCCGCAACCGGATTGAAGGTTTGTCGCGAACTGGACCCCAACAGCATTCGCAAAGGCAGCGCCGCCGCGAACGAAGAAATGGCCAGCCGCAATATCCAACCCGCGGATTTTCACCGCCCGTGGAAATGCTACGATCGCTCCCTCAAACCAAGCAATCCAAACGCAGCGATTGTTTCCCGACAGGCGCTGAGTCTATACGAAGAAGCCGATTGATTGGCCGCCAGCTTGGGTAAAGGCGAATCCGCCAAGATCTTCTCGCTCTTGTGAACACCGGACAATTCTCGCCGGACCTGGCCCGGGCGCCGGTGGTGAGTTAAAGTTTTGTGACACCCGCGCTATCTCGCCTAACCAGCGAAGTTAAGCTAGACCATGATCGATTCAAGTTGAAGCGAATTCGGATCGCGCCGCACGATGTTGGATTTCGCAAGTTCCGCAATTCCGCCTCGGCGGGCCAAAATCTAGAGGCTTGATGGCCGAGCCTGTTCCCGATGCGCGATCTCTCAAGGATCGGCGTATCTTCCTTTTGAAGGTATTTGGAGATGATGAGCCCAACCAACCCCCTATTGAAAGACGGTCCGATGCCTCAGCCAAGCCCGCATGAACCATCGATGGAGGAAATCCTCGCATCGATCAGGCGAATCATCGCCGGCGACCAGGCGCTGCTTGCGAGCGAGAGCGGCCTACGGGGGGAGGCTCCGCGGCCGGACCCGAATGGCGAAGCCTTCGAGCCGGGTTCGCGCGCGGGCGCCAGGCGCACTTTCGTTTCAAACGCCACGGACGGTTCGGTCGGCGCCGCCTTCAACGCACTTCTCGCCAGTCGGTTTGTCCAGCACAGCGACGTCGTCATTGGTCTTACCCGCGAAATGCTGCGTCCCATGCTCAAGACTTGGCTCGACGACAATCTGCCGGACATCGTGGAGCGCCTTGTGAGTGCCGAAATCGAGCGGGTCGCGCGCGGCGAATAAACAAGGCGCAAAGCCAGCGGCGCGGGTGCCTTTGCCTTACGGAGGTTTGCGGCGGCGCGTGTCTGACCCTCCACGCGCTCTTGCTTTTTACCCGCTTGTTTGCCATCGCTCACATTTGACGCGGCCGGCCCCGGCTGGCCCGGCCCAAGGACGGGCGGGCGGCACGCGGAACAACGATCCAATGATGGAAAAGACTTTCGATCCCAAGGCGGTCGAAGGCCGAATCGCTTCGGCATGGCAAGAGGCGGGCGCGTTCCGGGCAGGGCGCCCGGAGCGGGCAGGGGCGGAGCCTTTCACGATCGTCATTCCGCCGCCGAACGTCACCGGTTCCCTGCATATGGGCCACGCGCTCAACACGACCTTGCAGGACATTCTCTGCCGGTTTGAGCGGATGCGCGGCAAGGACGTGCTTTGGCAGCCCGGCACGGATCATGCCGGCATCGCCACGCAAATGGTCGTCGAGCGGCAATTGATGGAACACCAGGAGCTCGGCCGGGCCGCCTTGGGGCGTGAGAAATTTCTGGAGCGGGTGTGGGAATGGAAGGCCCAATCCGGCGGGGCGATCATAGATCAATTGCAACGACTCGGCGCCTCCTGCGATTGGTCGCGCGAGCGCTTTACCTTGGACGAAGGCATTTCCCGCGCCGTCGTCAAGGTTTTTGTCGAGCTCCATAAGGAAGGCCTGATCTATAGGGACAAGCGCCTCGTCAATTGGGACCCGCAACTCCGGACCGCGATTTCCGACCTCGAAGTGGTGCAGGTCGAGACCAAGGGCCATCTTTGGTATTTCAAATATCCGATCGTCGAGGACAACGGCCGCGAGACGGGCGAATTCATCGTGGTTGCGACGACCCGGCCGGAAACCATGCTGGGCGATACGGCGGTCGCCGTGCATCCCAAGGACGCGCGCTATCTCCACCTCCAGGGCAAAAAGGTGCGGCTGCCTCTGGTTGGGCGCCTCATTCCGATCGTCGCCGACGAAATTCGGACCCCAAAAAAGGCACCGGCGCGGTAAAAATCACCCCCGCGCATGATTTCTACGATTTCGAGGTCGGGAGGCGGCATGAAAGCGAAGGGGTTAGGCCGATTAATGTGCTCGACGCGGGAGCTCGTATCGAGTTGCAAGGCAATTTAGCGTTCTGGGACACTGCGTGGCCGACAACCGCTTTGACCGTCGGCTCCCCGGCGAGTCAGGACAACGAGGACGTAGATTTGCTGAACGGCCTCGACCGTTTCGAGGCGCGTCAGCGTGTCGTCGAGATGATGGCGGCACGCGGCCTCGTCGAGAAAATCGAGCCGCACGTCCATCAAGTGCCGCACGGCGACCGTTCGCACGCTGTCCTGGAACCGCGCCTCACCGATCAATGGTATGTCGAGGCTGAGAAGCTGGCACAGCCCGCGATTATGGCAGTGCGCGAGAGCAAGACGATATTCATCCCGAAGAATTGGGAGAAGACCTATTTCGATTGGCTAGAGAATATCCAGCCTTGGTGCATCTCACGTCAGCTTTGGTGGGGCCATCGCATCCCGGCGTGGTATGGGCGCAAAGAGGTTGGCCATGAACAATGGGCCGCGTTGAGCGATCCGGAAATTTTCGTTGCTGAAAGCGAAAGTGCGGCAATTGCATTGGCGAAATCCAAATACAATCTTCCAATTCGTGTCGTCTCAACTCCACAAAGCGACCTCGATCCGGTTTTCCAGCAAGTTATCGATGAAGAACTAGCCGGCAATCCACGGTGGGAGCCCATCTGGCGTGATCCCGATGTCCTCGACACCTGGTTTTCCTCCGCGCTCTGGCCTTTCTCAACGCTCGGCTGGCCGAACGAGACGCCGGAGCTAAAACACCGTTATCCGACGAGCGTGCTCGTCACCGGCTTCGACATCATTTTCTTCTGGGTTGCCCGGATGATGATGATGGGCGTCCATTTCATGGGCGAAGTCCCATTCCGCGATGTCTATATCCACGCCCTCGTCCGCGATGAGAAGGGCGCCAAGATGTCGAAGTCGAAGGGCAACGTCGTCGATCCCTTGCACCTCATCGAAACCTATGGCGCGGATGCCCTGCGCTTTACGCTCGCGGCCATGGCGGCGCAGGGACGCGACATCAAGCTATCGACGCAACGTATCGAAGGCTATAGGAATTTTGGCACAAAGCTCTGGAACGCGGCGCGTTTCGCCGAAATGAACGGCTGCGTGCGCCGGGAAGGATTTGATCGACGCAACGTCGCCATGACGCTCAATAAAGGAATCCTCGGCGAGACCGCAAAGGTGGTAGCGGAGGTCACTACCGCAATAGAATCCTATCGCTTCAACGATGCCGCCAACGCTGTCTATCGCTTCGTCTGGAACATTTTTTGCGACTGGTATCTCGAAGCCGCCAAGCTTCACCTGCAAGGCGCCGATGGGCCGGGCAAGGAGGAAACCCGTGCAATAACGGCTTTTGTGCTCGAACAAATCGTCAAGCTTCTGCACCCTTTCATGCCGTTCATGACCGAGGAACTTTGGGCCATCACGGCAACAAAAGAGCAGCCCCGCGCGAGTTTGCTCGCGCTCGCGGAATGGCCGCAAGGCTTCACCGCATCGATGGCGGCACCTGAGGTAGCAGACAGCTTTGCTGCCGAGGCTGAGATTAGCTGCCCGATTGTCGGATCGATGGCGGGAATTGAGGCATCAGACACCTTTGCCGCCGAGGCTGAGATCCGCTTTATCCGCGAGCTTATTTCGGAAATCCTGTCGGTGCGCGCGGAAATCAACGTCCCTGCGGCCGCGCAAATCCCGCTCGTGCTCGTTAACGCCTCCCCCGAGGCCAAGTCCCATGCGGCATCTTGGGACGAAACCATCAAGCGGCTCGCACATCTATCGGAAATCTCTTTTGCGCCCGAGGCTCCGGAAAATTCCGTGCAGATGATCGTGCGCAAAACCGTTGCCGCGCTGCCTTTGCAAGGGATCATCGATTTCGAAGCGGAAAAGACTCGTCTCGCCAAGGAGATCGCCAAATTAAAAGGCGACGCGGACAAAATCGAAGCCAAACTTCGCAATGCCTATTTCGTGGCCCGCGCGCCGGAAGAAGTCGTCGAGGAAAACCGCGAACGACATTTGGACGCCCTGTCCAGGGTGGAAAAACTTGCCGGTGCGCTCGCGAGACTAGGCGGGGCGTGACGCAGCAGGCTCGTCCGGTCGGCTGCGACTCAGCCTGTCAGGGCGTCGAAGACGAGCTTCGCGTTCAAACCAATGATCGCCACCGCGATCATGCCGGCGACCGCGCTTGTCGTCCACGGTGCGACGAGGCCGCCCATGCGGCCGCGCGACGCGGTAAACCAAACCAGGGGAACGACCGCGAAGGGCAGGGTGAGGCTTAAAATGACCTGACTCAAAACAAGCAGCCCGTTTGTCGCGCTGGCGCCGCCGATGAGAATGACGGCGACCGCCGGCACGATGGCGACGAGCCTGGTCAACAGCCGCCTTGCCACGGGATTGAGCCTAATATTGACGAAACCCTCCATGACGATCTGCCCCGCGAGGGTGGCGGTCAGGGTCGAGTTCATCCCGCAGGCGATGAGGGCGATGGCGAAGAGCTTGGCGGCGAGCGCACTGCCGAGCAGAGGCGCGATCAACCGGTAGGCGTCCGGCAATGCGGCGACCTCCGGGTGGCCATGTGCGTGAAACGCAGCGGCGGCGAGGATCAAAATCGATCCATTGATAAGGAGCGCGAAAAGAAGCGCGATCGTCGAATTGAGGGTTGCGAGGCGTATGGCGGATGCCTTTTCGGCTTGGCCCGGACCGACTGCCCGGGTCAGCACAATGCCCGAATGCAGATAGAGATTATGCGGCATGACCGTCGCGCCCAAGATCCCGAGCGCGATATAGAGCATCGCCGGATTAGTAAAGAGGTCGCGGCTGGGCAGGAGGGCCTTGGCCACATCCGCCATGTCGGGCCGCGCCAGGACGAGCTCGATTGCGAAACAGGAAGCGATCAAGACGAGAAGCGCGACGACAAAAGCTTCGAGCTTGCGGAAACCGAAGCGCATGAAGGCGAGAATGAGCAGAGCGTCGAGCGAGGTCAAAACAACGCCGGCGCCGAGCGGCAAGCCGGTGAGGAGTTCAAGCCCGATCGCGGTGCCAATGACTTCGGCGAGGTTGGTCGCGACGATCGCCGTCTCCATGATCAGCCAAAAGCCGAAGCGAACCAGCTTTGGAAACGTGTCGCCGCAGTTTTGGGCGAGATCGCGTCCCGTCGCGAAGGCGAGCCGCGCCGAAAGGGCCTGCAACACGATGGCCATCAGGCTCGACAAAACCGCGACGAACAGCAGCGTCATGCCGAAAGTCGCGCCGCCGGCAATCGCCGTCGCCCAATTGCCGGGGTCCATGTAGCCCGTCGCGACGAGGTAACCAGGCCCCGCGAAACTCAAAAAACGGCGGAAAACCGGGCCGGTCTTTGGAACATGCACGCTGCCATACGCGGCACCAAGCGAGCGCGAGGTTTCTTGCGGGATGGTCTGGGCGGCGGACGGCGGCATCGGCTTCCATTCGTGCGACAATCAACAACAGCGACCGTTTAAAAATTTAATAGAGGCGCCTTGTGCGAAAGCTTACCAAATCCATGTGGGTCTCGGCGGAGTGGTTGGCGCTGTCTCCTTCCGATGGTATAAGATGTAGCATGGGCTACAAAATAATCAAACTCAAAAAGTTGACTTGGATCTGTTTTCTTCGAATTTGGAGCGGATGGCACGTGCACATCGCGTGGTCAAAGGACTAAAGCTTAATGATCAAGAAAGCGACCCTGGGGCCGCCGCCGGCCGAGCTGCCGGTCGAGGCGGTGCAGGCCCGGCGCTTTGAAAAGGCGCGCTCGGCGCAGGCGGCAGCGGTCCTCGAGGATTATGTCGAATTGATCGGCGACCTTCTGGCGAGCGGCGGCGAGGCGCGCCCGACGGATATCGCCCACCGTCTCGGGGTGACGCACGCGACAGCGATTAAAACGATCGCCCGCCTGAAACGGGAAGGGCTTGCCACCTCGAAGCTCTATCGTGGCGTGTTCCTGACGCCGGAGGGCCATGGCCTCGCCGATCGTGTCCGCTCCCGGCATCGGCTTGTTGTCGATGTTCTGCGCGCCGTTGGCGTTCCGGAGCAATGCGCGGAACTCGATGCCGAGGGCATGGAACATCATGTGTCCGATGTCGCGCTCGCCGCTTTCGCGCGGTTTCTGAAGCGCCAAGGCAGTTTGCCATGACGCTGGCCTGGCGCTAGGTCAAGATGTTCCGCGGGGGACGCGGAGCTATTGCTCCTGAGGGATTCTTTTTCGCGCGAATGATTTGGGGTGGATGCGCTCGACCGGGACGAAAAATGAGACGGTTTGCGGAAAATCGCTGGCCAACGAGAAAAAATTGTGGTTTTGATGTCACAAAGCCTGACAAGTTAACGTTCACTTGGGATTTTAAGAAGAAGCCACTTTTTTAGTCTTTAGCAACTTGCTATTGTAAGTTTTGAGGCATAACCTCATCTGCTCGGCGTTGGTTGCCAGGACATGGCGTGACAGGAATTTTCGCCCGCTTCCCCGCGCGGCATCGAATTTGTTCGACGGCACCTGCATCCTCACAATGAATCGGTTTGGCCGATAGATCCGGAACCATGTTCCATGGAAAATCGCGTTTTCGATAAAACCAGGCTACCCAGCCGGCACGTGACGGAAGGCGCATCGCGCGCGCCGCACCGTTCCTATCTTTACGCGATGGGGCTCACCCGCGAGCAAATTCATCAGCCTCTGGTCGGCGTGGCATCCTGCTGGAACGAGGCCGCTCCCTGCAACATCGCTCTGATGCGACAGGCGCAAGCAGTGAAGAAGGGTGTTGTTTCGGCGGGCGGCACGCCGCGCGAATTTTGCACCATCACGGTGACCGACGGGATCGCTATGGGCCATGAGGGGATGAAGTCCTCGCTTGTTTCGCGCGAGGTGATCGCCGACTCGGTCGAGCTTACCATGCGCGGCCATTGCTACGATGCGCTCGTCGGCGTCGCAGGCTGCGACAAGTCGCTCCCCGGCATGATGATGGCGATGCTGCGTCTCAACGTGCCCTCGATTTTCATCTACGGGGGTTCGATCTTGCCGGGAACTTTCAAGGGGCGGCCGGTCACCGTTCAAGATCTTTTCGAAGCGGTCGGCAAATATTCGGTCGGGGACATGTCGGCCGAGGACTTGGACACGCTCGAGACCGTCGCCTGTCCTTCGGCCGGCGCCTGTGGCGCGCAGTTCACCGCCAATACGATGGCCACCGTTTCGGAGGCGATCGGCCTAGCCTTGCCTTATTCGGCCGGGGCGCCGGCTCCCTATGAAATTCGCGACCGCTTCTGCGTAATGGCGGGCGAGATGGTGATGGATCTTTTGGCGCGCAACCTTCGTCCGCGCGATATCGTTACCCGCAAGGCGCTCGAAAACGCCGCGACTGTTGTCGCCGCTTCCGGCGGCTCGACCAATGCCGCGCTGCATCTCCCGGCGATCGCCAATGAATGCGGGATTGCGTTTGATCTTTTCGAAGTCGCCGAAATCTTCCGCCGGACGCCGTACATCGCCGATCTGAAGCCTGCCGGGAAATATGTCGCCAAGGACATGTTCGAGGCCGGCGGCATACCGCTCCTCATGAAGACGCTCCTCGATCACGGTTTCTTGCATGGCGATTGTATGACCGTTACCGGCCGGACAATCGCCGAGAATCTTGAAAAAGTCGGATGGAACCCTGACCAGGACGTAGTCTGGCCGGCCGACAAGCCAATCAGCGCGACCGGCGGCATTGTCGCTCTGAAGGGGAGCCTCGCGCCCGAGGGGGCGATCGTGAAGGTTGCGGGCATGCCGGAAGCGGCGCTGATCTTCAGGGGACCGGCGCTTTGCTTCGACAACGAAGAAGATTGTTTTGAAGCGGTGACGAAGCGCCGCTACGCGGAAGGCTGCGTTTTCGTGATCCGCTATGAGGGTCCCCGCGGGGGACCCGGCATGCGCGAAATGCTGGCGACCACCGCTGCGCTTTACGGCCAAGGCATGGGGTCCAAGGTCGCGCTTGTCACCGATGGGCGCTTTTCCGGCGCGACGCGCGGTTTTTGCGTAGGCCATGTCGGACCGGAGGCCGCCGTTGGCGGCCCGATCGCGCTGGTGCGCGACGGCGACATCATCGAGATCGACGCGATCAAGGGAACCGTCAACCTCCAATTGGGGGATGCGGAATTAGAAAAAAGGAAAAAAGATTGGCAACCGCGCAAAACTAATTTCGGGTCTGGCGCGTTATGGAAATACGCTCAGATGGTCGGTCCGGCCGTTACCGGAGCCGTTACCCATCCGGGTGCGTCGAGAGAAACAAATGCCTATGCTGACATTTAGCCGCATTTCCGGGGTTGTGCTGTTCGGACTGGCGGCCTGCTTGCCAGGGTCCCGCATCGGCGCGTTGGAGGCAACCGATGGCGCGGCAGTTGAAAAGGCGCCGCTCCAGACATTCGCGACGCCTCGGGCTGCGTTGCAGGCGGGTCTCGAAGGGTTTCGTTCAGGCAATGCCACCTCCGCGATCGATGCCTTGAAATATGCCGCGGCGGGAGGCGAATTGCTGGCGCAATGGAAACTTGCCAAAATTTATGCCAATGGCGACGGCGTGCCGCGCGACGATATCAAGGCGTACGACTATTTCTCTCAAATCGTCACCAATTACGATGAGGAGGACCCGAACCGGCGCGATCGCGCGGTTGTGTCGAGCGCGTTGGTCTCGCTTGGGATTTACAATCTGAACGGAATAGCTAACAGCGAGGTCCGTCCCGATCCCCAACGCGCGATCCAAATGTTCCAATTCTCCGCGACGACGTTCGGTGATCCGAATGCCCAATACAATTTGGCGCGGATGCACCTCGACGGCGCGGGCGTCGAGAAGGATGGCCGGGAGGCAATCCGCTGGCTATTTCTCGCCGCGGATAAAGGGCACCTCCAAGCGGAGGCTCTGCTCGGTCAAACGCTTTTCATGGGCCGGGAAGGTGTTCGGCCGCAGCGCGCGCTCGGCCTTATGTGGCTGACCTTGGCGCGGGATGCCGCGAACGATTCCAAAAAGGATAAGTGGATCATCGATCTCTATGACGAGGCGGTGGCGTCGGCGAATGACGGAGACCGGCAGGTTGCGCGCGTCTATCTCGAAGATCATCTGAAGCGGCGCAATTGACCTCGCGTGGTCCGGGAGCCGGCGCGGCCGCTAGATGGCTCTTCCTGAGCGCGTGATGCTTATGCTGCACATCTATTCTACGGCTTCGATCTGTCGCCGGTTGCACTCACGTCGATGATCAGCATTAGTCCGCCGCCGCCTTGTGTTTCCGCATTGTTATTCGTCGTATGGTGCGGAATGTGGCAATGGATCAGCCACATCCCTGGCCGGCGCGCAGTCCAGATCACGTCGTAGCGTTGCCCTGGTCCGACGTTGACGGTGTCGGCGAGGAAGCGGGCCGAGGGAGGGATGGTCTCTCCGTCGCGGGCGACCACCTCGAATGGCCCGCCGTGGATGTGCATAGGGTGGATGAAGGCGTTGTTGGTGCCGATGAAGCGCACCTTCAGCGTTTCGGCGACCTCCATGTGGATTGTGTAGGTTGCGGGATAGGATTTGCCATTAATGGTGAAATAGTTCGGTAGTCCGCCTTCCATCGGCATCGATGGATAGGTGAGCCCTTCCCTCATGAGCCATTCCTGGAGCTGAATGACATAGTCGCGGTCAGCCGTAACCTCGTCCGCAGGATTTGCGGGATCAATGATCAAGGCGCCGTAAAGACCAAGCGCCTGCGTCCGGTCCGGCTTTGCATGCGGATGATAAAAGTACGTACCATGCTGCTCCGCAGTGAACTCATAGCTGTAAGAACCGCCGGGCGGGATCGGCTTTTGGGTGATCTCGGCCGGACCATCCATTTGATTCGGCAGAATCAGGCCATGCCAGTGCACCGTCGTCTCCTCCGGTAGGCCGTTGATAAGGTTGATGCGGACCCGGTTGCCCTGACGGATGTGGATGCGCGGTCCGGGAATTTGACCGTTGTACGCATAGGCGTCGACGGTCACCCCAGGAAGAATCGTCCAGCGGATCACGGAAGCGTGAAGGTCGAAGACCTTCACGGTGCCCTCCATCCGAAAGGGCAGCACCTGGTCGCCTAGGACGCCGAGATCGTATGACGCGCTCACGAGCCGCGGATCGACCGCGGCCATGTCGCGCATGGCGTCGGCGGACGTATTGCGGTCCATGATCATGCCGGGCGGCATGATCTTCCCGCCGACGTCGCGCGCCGACAGTGTCATGTTGATCCAATTCGCTGGGGCCAACATGCCGATGAGGAGCGCCAGAAAGGAGACGACGGCGAGGCCCGCGATTTGCGGCATGGTCACATCCGATTTCATGCCCTGGTGGCCGTGATGAGGCCCGCGTCCGCGTCCATGGTCATGGCCGCGATCGTGCCGCTCTTCCGCATGAGCCCGGAGTTGCAGTTGAAGTTGTGGATGCTCATGCGTCACAAAGCCTGGGAGCACCGCTGCCGCTTTCCGCTCTGGCTTCCGTTCGGTCATCAAGCCGTGCTTGAGCTGGCGGGCGACCATCCAGACGTTGGATGGGTAGGCGAGGATGAAACCCGCGATCACTCCAATCGACATCACGCCCCAGAACAGGAGCTCGGTCGGCTCCATCGCACGCATGTCGCGACCCATCATCAGAAAGCTCATGACGGGGGCCATGCCGGCCATCATGAAATTCATGCTGACGAATTCGGGGACAAAGCTCTTTCGGACGTTCTCCCAATAAGTACCGCCCATCATCGATTTCATGAACAGCGATTGGAAGATAAACAGCCCGAACGCAAAGCCGGCAACGTATTCGACGATAAGGTCTATCCACATCGGTAGCCCGAGCGTCGCAGTGATCACCGCCGCAAGGATGATGCCCGTGGCGTCGCCGGCGATGCAATGGATGGTCGATCCAACCCCTTGCTTCCAAAGCGGCTTGATGAAGGCCTCATGCTCGCCAGGCCGAGGCTCCTTGTCGGCGAGGACGTAGAGTAGTAATCCGATTGGGCCCATGTAGAGCGTGACAAGAATGAAGCCCCATTTCATTACGACCGGCTCGGGGTTGTTCCGGTACTGGTCGATGCCGACGTAAAGAGTCGAAAGAATTCGCGACGACGAACCATGCCAGTAGGAAGTAGTCGATCGGCTGCACCAGCATTGCGGATACCTCCTTGTCACCGGCTTCCGGTCTAACGCTCAGACCCTCTGATTGGTTAGTGCGAGGCATTACGAAATTGACGAGCGATGAGAATCGGGCCCTGTTCGTCAAGGTTGGAAGGGCTTTGTTCACTATCCGGTCGGTTTTTAGGTGATGAACACCACGCCCAAGGTCACGGTGAACGGCATGCGCAACCGTCCACCCAACGGCGAAGCGCTCATTCCTCCGGTTTCGATTTTTGCCGCCGTTTGTTCATTTCCTTCATGCGAAGAGACATTTTCATGACTTGCCGTGCTTCGGCGCGGCCCGCGATAGGTTGAAGGATTTTCCGGAATTCGTCGCGTTTTTCGTGAATCGAGGCGATCACCTTGCCCATCGGGACACCCATGTCCACGAGCACGGCTTCCGACAATTGCAGGCTTGCCTCGATAGTCTCGGGGACGGCGTCGCTCACGCCAAGACCATAGAGTAGCGTTGCGTGATGCGCGTCGCGGGCTCTTGCGACAATGGTCAGATCGGGGTGAGCGATGCGCGCGTCGCGAACAATGGCTTCCGCGTCGGCGGGCTTGTTCATTGTGATGATGAGAGCTTTTGCCTTGCCCAATCCGCAACGGGCGAGGAATTCGGACCGTGTGGCGTTGCCCCAATAGATGTCGTGTCCTTCGGCGCGGAGCCGTTTCACCAAGCCGGTGTCCGTATCGACCGCCAAATAGCGGAGTCCATGCGCATTCAGCATGTCGCCGACAAGCTGGCCAACCCGGCCGAAGCCGACGATGATCGCATCGGGCGCCGCACCGTTCACGCCCGGCTCCAGGAGGGCGGCGGGCTCCGGTGCGGCGGGCCGCTTTGCCAAGCGCTTGGCGAGCGCGCCAAGGAATGGCACGGCGAACATCGAAAGAGTCACCGCGATCATCGCCTCCGCGCCTGCGTTGGCGGGCATGGCCTTGGAGGCGACGGCCGCGGCGACGATGACGAAAGCAAATTCCCCGGCGGGTGCCAGCATAAGCGCGGCCTCGGTGGCGACCCGCACGGGCAGGCGCGCTATCCACCCAGCTAGCCAGTTGACGCAAAACTTGACGAAGATAATGCCAAGCGCAAGGCCGAAGGCCATTAGCGGAGCGGAAAATATGTGAGAAATATCGAGGCCCGCGCCGATCGAGACAAAGAAAAGTCCGAGCAGCAAACCTTTGAAGGGCTCGATCGTTACTTCGATCTCGCGGCGGTACTCGGTTTCGGCGAGAAGAATGCCGGCGATGAAGGCGCCAAGCCCCATCGACAAACCGCTCGCCGCGGTGAGAACGCCGGTTCCGATGACCACAAGCAGGCAGGCCGCCATGAAAAATTCGGTCGAACCCGCCGCCGCGACGTGACGAAATAGAGGCGGCATGACTAGTCGGCCGCCGAGCACGATGACGCTTAAACCAGTGAGCGCGGGAACCAGGAAAGAGACAACAGCCATGCCGAGGCCGCCGCCGCGCATTCCGAGCATGGCGACCATGAACAGGAGCGGCGCCACCATGAGGTCTTGAAAGAGCAGGGCGGCGAAAATCGTGCGGCCCGCCGTGGTTCCGAGGCGTTTGGTCTCGGCGAGCACTGGAATCACAATGGCCGTGGACGACAGGGCAAGCGCAAAACCGAGCACCGCCGCCGAGGTTGGAGGCTCCCCCAGGATCAAGGCCAAGGCGCCAAGCGCGGCGGCGGAGCCGAAGACCTGCAGAGCGCCGAGTCCGAAAACGAGTCGGCCGATAATCGCCAAACGCTGCCACGACAGTTCAAGGCCGATCATGAACAGGAGAAAGACGATGCCGAATTCCGCGACCGGTGCGATTTGCTCGACATTGTCAAGAGCGAACGGCGCGAGCCAGCCGATGTGCCGAGCGAGCGCGCCCAGGCCGTAAGGGCCAAGGAAAACACCCGCGCCAAGGAAACCCAGAACCGGACTGAACTTCAAGCGCCGGAACAGCGGCACGACCACGCCCGCCGTCGCGAGAAAAATTAGCGTTTCCTTGTATTGCTCGGGCGCGAAAGTGGTCATGGACTTGTTTAGCCAAAATAAACCTCGAAGGGAGCAAATTTTGGGTTTTTCGCATTCGAGCGGCAATGTAAGGATTGATACCTTGGCCGGAGGGACGACGCGCCCTTTCCCGCACCGCCGGAATCCTGCATCATGGCGCCATGTCAGATCCGCCAAATAGCAACACACCGGAACTCAGCGTCAGCGAATTGTCCGCCGCCTTGAAGCGGACGGTCGAGGATCGTTTTGGCTTCGTCCGCGTGCGCGGCGAAATTTCGAACTATCGCGGGCCGCATTCTTCCGGCCATGCCTATTTCTGTTTGAAGGACCAAACCGCCCGCATCGATGCGGTCATCTGGAAGGGAGTTATCGCGAAACTGAAGACCAAGCCGCAGGAGGGTTTGGAAGTCGTCGCGACCGGCAAGGTCACAACCTATCCCGGCAAATCCACCTATCAAATCATCGTCGAGGCGTTGGAGCCAGCGGGCATCGGCGCACTCATGGCGCTTGTCGAGGAGCGCCGCCGGAAACTCGCGGGGGAAGGGCTTTTCGATGAAGCGCGCAAGCGGCCGTTGCCGTTTCTGCCCGCGTGCATAGGGGTCGTCACCTCGCCCACTGGAGCCGTCATCCGCGACATCCTGCACCGCATCGCGGAGCGGTTTCCGCGCCATGTTGTGATTTGGCCCGTGTGCGTCCAGGGCGAAACCTCGGCGGCAGAGATCGTGGCCGCGATCGACGGCTTAAATGCTCTGCCGGAACACGGTCCCGTGCGGCGGCCGGATGTGATTATCGTCGCGCGGGGCGGTGGATCACTCGAAGATTTGTGGAGTTTCAACGAGGAAATCGTGGTGCGCGCGGCGGTGCGAAGCCGTGTGCCGCTGATCGCGGCGGTCGGGCACGAGACGGATTGGACCTTGATCGACCACGCCGCCGATCTGCGCGCGCCGACCCCGACGGCGGCGGCGGAAAAAGCGGTGCCGGTGCGGAGCGAACTCGCCGCCGCGCTCGCCGATCTCGCCCGCCGCCACATCGACGCCGCGCTGCGGGACCTCGACCGCCGCCGCGGCGAATTCCGGGCTCTTTTGCGCGCCCTTCCGCAAAGCGACGGCATTTTTGCCCTGCGCCGTCAGCAGCTCGACAATTTCGAGAGCCGCCTCGATGGCGTGCGCTCAAAAGCCTACAGCTGCGGGCAGCTCGGACTGGCGCGCCTGTCCCATCGCCTCGCTCAACAGTCTCCTCATGCGAAAATGGGCCGCGCGGCGGAAAGGCTCAAGGCGCTGGAACATAGGTTGGAGCGTTGCCGGACTATGGGCAATGACGGAAGGAAGCAAGGCCTCAAACACCTTGCCGCGAGACTTGGTGGTACCCGAGCGGCGCGCCTCAGAATTGTGCGCGATGCCCGCGTTCAGCTCAAAGGTTTGGCGGAACGCATGATGCACGGCTGGGATGCTCGCGTCGCGGCTCGCCGGGCGGATGTTAACGGCCTGGAAAAATTGCTTATAAGTCTTGGTTATCCCCAGGTTCTGGCGCGGGGCTTCGCGCTGGTGCGCGACTGCGACCGCAAACCCCTGCGCAGAGCGGCCGAGGTGGCCGATGGTGCGCATCTCGATATTCAATTTGCCGACGGCCACAAAACGGCGATTGCGGCCGCCCAAAAAGACGCCGCTCCGCTCAACCGCGCGGCCACCAAGGGCCGGCGGAAACGCGAACAAGGATCGCTATTCTGACAAGGCTTCGTCCGGGCGGTGTCTATGACCAAGGCACCGGCGGCCCCGGTCCGGCCGGAACTTGGCGTAGGCCTTACGCTTTCACGCGAGTGCGGGAGCTTGATCAATGCCCGGCGATGGGCGATTCCGACCCCAGCGCGAGCGCCGCTGGCACACAATTTCCGGCCGACCCTGGTTGGCGTTCTTAGCCGAAAAAAAGCTTGAACGAAGAGGATTTTCCGTCGTTTACCCATCGCCCCGCCCAATCGGCGAACGCCGGTCAAGTCTTGCGCTCCGGTCCGGCTGGCAGGGGGTGCCACCCCGGCTTCATGTTGCCGCCGAAATGAGATGATTTTTCGAACCCAATCGTCCATGACGGATTTTCCCGGTGCCAATCGTCGCGCCTTGCCCCGCCGGCCCAAAGTTGCGTAGTCCATGATCAAGCCAGTACGAATTGCACTCGACGCCATGGGCGGCGACCATGGACCGGAAGTGATCGTTCCGGGTGCCGCCCGCGCGCTGCGACGGGGGCCCGATATGAAATTTCTGTTTTTTGGCGATGCCGCCAGGATCCGGCCGCTTCTCGATGCCGAGCCGGAGCTGTCCGAGGTCTCCACCTTGCGTCATACCGGTGTTGCGGTCCGAATGGACGCCAAACCTAGTCAGGCGTTGCGCGCCGGCCGCCGAACATCGTCGATGTGGCTTGCAATCGAGGCGGTGAAGAAGAGCGAGGCCGATGTCGCGGTTTCGGCCGGCAATACCGGCGCCTTGATGGCCATGGCGAAAATTTGCCTGCAAATGATGCCGGGAATCGGCCGCCCGGCGATCGCCGCGATCTGGCCCACGGTTCGGGGCAAGTCGATCGTCCTCGATCTCGGGGCGTCCATCGGCGCCGATGCGCGGCATCTTGTCGATCTCGCCGTCATGGGCTCCGCGATGGCCCGGATCGTCCTTTCCATCGAACGGCCGAGCGTGGGTTTGCTGAATATCGGTGTCGAGGAAATCAAGGGCATCGACGAGGTCAAGAGTGCCTCCCGCTTGCTGCGCGAAACCAATCTGCCAAATCTCGACTACCGCGGCTTCGTCGAAGGCGACGACATTGGCAAGGGAACGGTCGATGTCGTGGTCACCGAAGGCTTCGCCGGCAATATCGCCTTGAAGACCGCGGAAGGCACGGCCAATCAGATAGCGCAATATCTGCGCGAAGCGCTTGGCCGCGATTTCATGTCGAAGATCGGCTATTTTCTAGCGCGCCATGCCTTCGCGGCATTAAAGTCCAAGATGGATCCGCGCAATGTCAACGGCGGCGTGTTTCTCGGCCTCAACGGCGTGGTCATCAAGAGCCATGGCGGCTCCGACACGGTCGGCACGGCGCACGCGGTGGAAATCGGCTATGCCATGGCCCGGCACGAGCTCTTGCGTAAAATTCGCGATTCGCTTCCGCTCTCGCGCGAGCAATTCCCCACCCAGTCAGGGCTCCGGGCGGCGGGTGCGCCAGTCGCGGCGCCCTCGGGTTCCTGAGCGATCTTTAGTTATCGATGGATAATTCTGTGAACCACGCAGCGTCAGGCAAGCTCCGTTCCGTCGTCTTGGGGCTCGGCTCCTATCTTCCCAAACGCATCGTCAGCAATGCCGACCTCGAAAAGTCGCTAGATACGACCGACGCGTGGATCGTGCAGCGCACGGGCATAAGGCAGCGCCACGTCGCCGCCGTGGACGAGTCGACTTCGCGGCTCGGTCTTTATGCGGCCAAAGCCGCCCTTGCCGACGCCGGGCTCAAGGCTTCGGATCTCGATCTCGTGATTGTCGCGACCTCGACGCCGGACTTTACCTTTCCCGCCGTCGCGACCCAGATCCAGGCCGGGCTCGGCATGACAAACGGCGCCGCTTTCGACCTCCAGGCGGTTTGTTCCGGGTTCGTCTTCGCGCTTGCCACCGCCGACAAATTCTTGGCGTCTGGATCGCACCGGCGCGCCCTCGTTATCGGCGCGGAAACCTTCTCGCGTCTTCTTGACTGGACCGATCGGGCGACATGCGTTCTCTTCGGCGACGGGGCGGCGGCCATGGTGCTCGAAGCGCGGCGCGGGGAAGGAACCGCGCGGGATCGCGGCGTTCTCACGTCGCATCTTCGCTCGGATGGACGCCACCGGGAAAAGCTCTATGTCGACGGAGGGCCTTCCACGACGCGGACGACCGGGCATTTGCGGATGGCTGGAAGGGAGGTCTTTCGCCACGCGGTCGGCATGGTCGCGGATGTCGTTACGGCGGCCTTCGTGGCGACCGGAACGAGCGCCGCCGGTCTCGATTGGTTTGTGCCGCACCAAGCCAACCGCCGCATTATCGACGCCTCGGCGGAAAAACTTGGGATCGCGCCAAACAAAGTCATTGTCACCGTCGATTTGCACGCCAACACATCGGCAGCGTCGATTCCGCTCGCCCTTACGGTCGCGCGCGACGACGGCAGGATAAAGCAAGGCGACCTCGTGATGATCGAAGCGATGGGTGGCGGTTTCACCTGGGCATCGGCGCTTATCCGCTGGTGAAAATCGCGGCCAGGGCCGCTGCCGGAAGTGTCTTGATTTGGCGCAAATTTTGTTCCAATGTTTCAGGCCCATCGGTTGCCAGACAAGTTCTTTTCCGCGTGACTGAAACGGTTTAACGGGGTTGAAGGATGATAAAATCCGAAACCATGCGTGCTGCTGGAGAACTTGGATTGTCTGTCGCGGAACACACGGTCGATGCTTCCCAACGGACCGCGCAGCGGACCGTTACGCGTGCCGATCTCGCGGAAGCCGTGTACCGTTGTGTCGGTCTGTCGCGCAAGGAGTTGGCTATTCTGGTGCAGTCGGTATTGGATGAACTAGCCGACGCTTTGATCGGGGGCGAATCCGTCAAATTGTCGTCGTTTGGGCGGTTTCTCGTGCGCGCCAAGTCGGAGCGCATTGGGCGAAATCCCAAGACCGGGATCGAAGTTCCGATAACCCAGCGCCGCGTCATGGTGTTCAAGCCCTCGAATGTGCTGAAGGCCAGGATCAATGGTCTGGCGGTTGCCGATGAAGAGGACGACTGAGCACTTTTGCGGTTTCTGGTAATGAAAATTACTTCTCGCGAGAATAGTGCCAGCGCGCGACCCGGCAAGGGACCAACGATCGAGACGGCCGGCTTGGAGCTTGAGATAAGGAGCTAGCGGCGGGTGGACAAAAGCGCCGATGCGTTTCGCACGATCAGCGAGGTCGCCGAGGAGCTTGATCTTCCGCGGCATGTGCTGCGGTTCTGGGAGACCCGCTTTCCTCAAATCAAGCCGCTGAAGCGCGCGGGAGGCCGGCGCTATTACCGTCCCCGCGATTTAGCGGTTCTCCGCGTGATCAAACATCTCCTCTACGGGCAAGGATATACGATCAAGGGCGTGCAGCGTGTTTTGAAGGAGCAGGGTGCTGGCGCGTTCGCCGCCGCGAGGGATGCCGCGAACGAAAGCCGTTCGGACCTTTCTTTTCCGGCGACGCGAGAATTGGCGCTACTCCAGGGCTCGCTGTCCCGGCAAGGCGAGAGGGCCGGCAACAGCACGGTCCACTCCGGCGAATTGCAACCGCCGGCCGAATCGCGCGCCAGCACGGATCGAGACGATTCCGCCGGCATGACCGGCGAGGGTCCAATGTGGCCTTTGGCCTTAACGTCCGAACAGATCGTGCGGTTGCGGGCGGCCTTGGCCGAACTGACGGCGTGCCAAGACATCCTTGATGCCGCGCGCCGCCAGTAGCTTTGGGCGATGCGCGAGGAGCATGGTCCGGGAAAGCGGAAACCGGGGTGCGATCCGTTCTTGCGATCGCCCGGCTTCGCACGGCGCGTTGCGCTTGAGGAGGGCTTTCTCTATAAGGGCCAGCGTCGGAGTGTAGCGCAGCCCGGTTAGCGCACTAGTCTGGGGGACTAGGGGTCGCGGGTTCGAATCCCGCCACTCCGACCAGATGGTGGCCAGCTACCCCTGGTTATTTGTGCTGGTCATTTGTAATTGTGGGCGGTTGATTGCTCGCGCGCCTGGATGTTGCGTGCCGTTTCCGCCCAGATCACTCTAGGTACCCAGGTCAAAGATATGCGCCAATCGATGCCCAGTACTGAACTCTCGAACTGCCTGCCCGGATGCTGCGATGAACTCCTCGATCACCTTTGTTTTACCCGCTGAATTGACCGTTCAGTGCTGGACGGTCATTCCCCACCGGGGCCCGCGAATGGGCGCCGGGGAGAAGTTGCGGTAATCCTCCCTGCCCAATTAACCAGCCCACGCAAGAGGAAAGAGAACCATGAAAACGTCAAATATAGTTGTTTTGTCCGTACCAATGTTGGTCGCAGGGTCGATCGCGCTATCTGGATGCGGTGGTCGAAGCGCCGCCAATCCTACCACTATTTCCTATTCTCAGGTCGGCGTATGCAAAAGCTACGGTACGCAAACCGCGAAGCCCAATGAAGGCTTTGTTATCTTCAAAATTGAAACCATCGACAATGCAAAACAGAACAGCGCTTTCCACCTAGACCCAGAGCGCTTGATGGTCGACCAAACCACCGCCGAATTTCAACAGAAAGATATATCTCGCCGAAGCCGCCGCTTTATAGATGCGGATCCGAGATTCGCGCAGGCCATGGGCGTGACGGGCCTTGCGCGGGCCGCATTCCCGGCGAACGAAAAAACCGACGTCAACAGCTTTGTTATCGTTCCGCTTCCGCTGGACACCGGATTGGGCGGGCCGAACGCCAAGCAATACTCGTTCGACCTCGTGTACGATACCACGACTACCGAAGAACAAACCGGGTCTAAAGACATAGTCACCACAAAAACAAATGCAGCCGTAGCCAAGTACCCGGTGATAGAAAACTGTAAAGAGTTAGCTTTGAAATAGGTAGATATTTTTCACCTCCTGTTCTGGCAACGCACAAGCGAACCCGCGCGCCGTATTCCATCGCCTGGGCTCGCAACGGCGACTCGCGTGCCGCCGGGTGGTTCACGCCGAGTGGAAAAGGTGGTGTTGGCTCTGGTCGCCCACCAGAATCGGCGTTGGCGCGCCGGCGCATGGATAAGAAGGGATACGCTCAGAGCGCTTCCCGATCGAATGGAATCATTTGATCGAAAAAGAATCGCTCAAAATCAATGAGTTGGAGGGCCCCTGTCGAAAAAGCCGGTCTCTGTTGCAGCACGCACGGGGCCGTGGTTGAGCTTACGGCTGTTCCTCTCCCGCCCCGGGCAAGCTTTTGCGTGTGACATGGTAATGGAACAAAAGCTTGCGTTGGAAGTTTTAGGCGTAAAAGGGGCGAATAGATGGCGAGGCAGCGGCCAGCCGCGAAATCGCGATGGAGCGCGGGGTTTCCCGCACGTGTTCGCGAACCAAACAATCGAGTAGTATTCGGGATGCAATTGACGCCGGAGAATGATCGTTTTCTAGGCGACGCTTTGGCGCCGGAGGAGAGCAAATTCGAGAAACCCGAGATCGGGCCCTTCCGGGAAATGACGGCGTGCGCGCATTTTGGCCGGAAGCTGCAAAAAATCTTTCCCTTGCCGTCCAACAGTTCCGAGCCGGAAAATGTCCGCATCCTCCTCTGGAAGATCCAAGCGAAGCTCGACAAGCCGCCCGTTGCTGGAGACGGGTGAGAGATTGGGAATCGAGGAATGCGCCCGCATGGATGTTGGCGTGCGGGCGCTCTAACCGCGCAGCAGGCTTAACGCTTCATCGTGAATGCTGGCGTTGCATGAGGCGGCGACGTCGCCGCCTTTTGCCGGATTGCCGCCGTCCCAGCAGGTAACAATTCCGCCGGCCCCTTCGACGATCGGCACCAGGGCAACAATATCGTAAACCTTGAGATCCGGTTCGATCACGCAATCCACATGGCCTGCCGCAAGCATCGCAAAAGCATAGCAATCGCCACCATAGCGCGACAGGCGCGCCCTGGCCTCGATCCGGCGGAATGACTTGAGCTTTACGGTGGAGTACAATAACGGTGATGTCGTCATCAGCGTGGCCTGCGCGAGCTTCTCGCAGCGCCTGGTGGCGAGCTTGCGTTCCGCCATTCGATGATCGCAACCAGGACCGCGCCAAACCGCGCTCCTCCCATTGCCGGTAAAACGCTCCCGGGTGAAGGGTTGAACCATCATGCCATAGGCTGGGCACCCATTGTGCAGAAGCCCGATGAGACTCCCCCACACCGGCATGCCGGCGATAAAGCTCTTGGTGCCGTCGATCGGATCGAGCACCCAAACATATTCCGCTTCGCTTTGAACCGGACCGAACTCCTCGCCGATGATGCCGTGATGCGGGAACGTCGCCTGGATGAGACGCCGCATCGCCGCTTCCGCGGCACGGTCCGCCTCCGTCACGGGATCGAACATGCCTCCGGTGTTTTTGTCCTCGGCGAGAAGCGCGGTACGAAAGAACGGCAGAATTGTATCGGCCGCGACATCGGCAAGCTTCTCGACGAAAGCGGCGAAATCCACGGTTGTCATTGGCTGCCGGTTCCGGTCGCCGCGTCCACTAGACCATGATCGCTTCAAGTTGAATCGCTCACGGTCTCTATGTCTTTGTTTTATCGCATGTTCTTATCCAAAAAGTCTGCAACTTTTTGGGATCATGCTCTAGATGTAATGTCTCAACAGGTTGTTCACGGGGAGAATCTGAGGTTTGTGGGGTTTGCGAAGCACCACAGGCTCAGGAGACCCACCCGTGAACATTCATAAGAATGCCAGGACGACGCCGAACATGCGAGCCTTGATTGTCGGGCGCCGCCAAGCGGGCGAAACGCCGCGCTCCATAGCCGGCGCTGTAGGCGTTTCGGCCGCGACCGTGAGGAAATGGCTCCGGCGCCACGAAAGCGAAGGCGCCGCTGGCCTCCAAGACCGGACCAGCCGGCCGCATCGCCTGCGGACACGGATCACATCACATCAGATCGCCCAGGTCGAAGCCCTGCGCCGGGCCCGTCAGCCCTTCTGGAAGATCGCCCGCGCGACCGGGCTGTCGCGCGCGACGGTGGCCCGCATCGCAAAGGCCAAGGGGCTGAGCCGCCTGTCCGCCCTCGATCAAAGGATCGCGATCATCCGCTATGAAAAGAAGCAGCCGGGCGAGATGATCCATATCGACATCAAGAAGCTCGGCCGCATCGAAGGGATCGGACATCGCATCACGGGAGACCGTACCGGACAGAGCGCGCCACGCAGCCGCAAGGAAGGCGGCAAGGGCTGGGAATATCTCCATCTGGCCGTCGACGATCACTCCCGGCTGGCCTATTCTGAAATCCTGCCGGATGAAACACGGCGCTCCTGCCTGAAATTCCTCTTGCAAGCCTTGCGCTTCTTTCGCGATCACGGCGTCAGGGTCCTTCGCGTCATGACCGACAACGGCGCCAGCTTCCGTTCGCGCCGCTACACAAAGGCGTTGCGAATGCTGAAAATCAAGCATAAGCGCACCAGACCCTATACGCCAAGAACAAACGGAAAGGCCGAACGCTTCGTGCAGACCTCCTTGCGGGAATGGGCCTATGCCAAACCCTACAACCATTCATCCGAACGGGCCGCCGCACTGTTGCCTTTCCTCCACCATTACAATCATCATCGGCCTCACTTCGGCATCAACGGATGCTCACCTATCTCAAGGATCCCAAGAAACAACCTATCGAGACACGACATCTAGATCACGATGATTTTGGATTGAATCAATTCAAAATCATGAACGTGATCGATTCCAAGAGTTTAGAGCGGGATGCGAGTGGAAAACCGGTTTCCACTTTTCCTCATCCCGCTCTGGCCGCTCGTTGCCACGCCGGCGGGCTGGCCGCAAGCCGAAATCCGGACCCTGGCTCGGCGCGGCGTCCGGCGCTCGAAAATCCGCGACAGGCTGGCCTCCCATGAGACGGACCGCCCGTTTAAACCGGCAGGTCCGCGTTGGTCTTCTCTTGCGTCCGCGCGGCCGCGATCATTCGCCTCAGCTCGGGCAGGCACGATCCGCAATTTGTGCCGGCATTGAGCCGTGCGCCGACCGCCTCTATGGAACATGCGCCATCGGCGATCGCCGCCAAGACGGCCCGCGATTTCACGCCAAAGCACGCGCAGATTGTGGGGCTTGCGTCGAAGTCGGCGGACGCGCTTCGTCCCGCCAGGAGAAAGCGACGTGCGGTGCCGTCGAGCCGCCCCAGCCGCCATGCCTCGGCAAGACCGCTCCACGGCGGCACCTCTCCCTTCCGCCCAAAAAAAAGAACCGCGTCGAGTTTTTCATGCAGGATCAGTGCCGTGCGAAAAATGCCTCTCGCGGGATCGTTGTAGCTCGCCTGCTCGGCCGCGCGTGATCTGGCGGCAAAGGTCTCGAACAAAGCCGCGAAAGGCTCGTTCGTCGCAAATCGTGCCGCATAGCCGCCCTCGATGGCGGTCCATGCAAAGACGGTGTCGCCCGGCAGCGGCACGCGTGCGCGTGCGAGAACAAAGCCATGCCCGGAAAAACAGACCGGAGCCAGCGTCGCCGGAACGGCCTTCGAGTCCGGCTGCCCCGAGTGGAGATCGGTGAAGGGGTGGACAAGCGCGCCCACGCGTGCGCGCCCAGCGGTCTCGTCGTTCCAGTGAATCGGGACGAAAATGCGGCCTGGGACTTCCGCGGCGGTGATGTTGACACGCAGCACGGCGCTTCCATGCGCCGTAGTTACCCGCGCGAATCCATCCTCGGCGAGGCCGAGCCTCGACGCATCGTCCGGGTTCACCTCGACGAAGGGATCGGGCATGTGACTAGCGAGCTTCGGCGAGAGGCCGGTGCGGGTCATCGTGTGCCATTGGTCGCGCACCCGCCCGGTGTTCAAAAGGAAAGGAAAGTCCGCAATCGGCGGCTCGGCGAGAACAGGCTCCTCGATGGCCATGAAACGCGCCCGCCCCGAGGGCGTGAAGAAGCGCCCGGCCGCGAACATTCGCTTTGTCCGGCCCGCACCGCCGACAGGGGCCGGCCATTGCAGCGGCGCGAGCGCATCGTACTCGGTGTCGCTCAACCCCGCGAGGCCACCGAGATCGAAGTCGCGGGTTCCATTGTTCTCGAACGCGGAGAGCGCGGCATGCTCGCGGAAGATCGCGGCCGGACCCGCATAATCAAACGCGGCGCCAAAGCCCATTTTCTTGGCGACTTCCGACACGGCCCACCAATCAGGCTTAGCCTCCCCCGCGGGCGGCGCGAAGGCGCGCTGGCGCGAGATTCGCCGCTCGGAATTGGTTACCGTCCCGTCTTTTTCTCCCCAGGCAGCGGCGGGCAAAAGTACGTGCGGGCAGGCGCCGATCGTATCGGTCGAGCGGACATTATCCGAAACGACGAGGAGATCGAGCTTGGCGAGAGCCGCGCGCATGTCATCGGCGCGCGGCAGGCTCACCGCCGGATTGGTGGCCATGATCCACAACGCCTTGATGCCGCCCCGCGCGATGGCGTCGAACATCGCGACGGCCTTGGGGCCCTCGTGCCGGGCCATGCGCGGCGCCCCCCAGAAGCGGCCCACGCGGTCGATCTCGGCCGGCGAAAACCCCATATGCGCGGCAAGCTGATTGGCGAGCCCGCCGACTTCCCGCCCGCCCATCGCATTCGGCTGCCCGGTCAAGGAAAACGGCCCCGCGCCCGGAATGCCGATGCGGCCAGTTGCAAGATGGCAATTGATGATGGCGTTGACCTTGTCGGTGCCTTGCCAGGATTGATTGACCCCCTGGCTGTAAAAAGTCACGACCCGTTTTGTTTCCGCCCAACGATCGAAGAAGGTCGCGATGTCCGCGCTCGCGGCGCCGCATTTTTTGGCGGCGGCGGCAAGGTCTGGCGCGATTCGGCGCGCTGCGGCAAGCGCCGCTTCGAAGCCCTCGGTGTGCGCTCCGGCAAAGGCGTGGTCGATAAACCCGCCGTCGGCCAAGTGAATCAGAAGGCCGCAGAACAAAACACCATCCATGCCGGGCTTAATCGTTAGCGCGAGATCGGCGCTTCCGGTCGTCGCCGTGCCCCGAACATCGATGGTGACCATGCAGGCGCCGCGTAGCTCCCGCGCGCGCACCATCCGTTGATAGAGCACCGGATGGCACCAGGCCGCATTCGATCCGACGAGCACCAGGAGGTCCGCCTCGTCGAGGTCTTCGTAGCAGCCTGGCACCGTATCCGACCCGAAGGCACGCTTGTGCCCGGCGACCGAGGAGGCCATGCAGAGGCGCGAATTTGTGTCGACATTGGCGGCGCCGATAAAGCCTTTCATCAGCTTGTTGGCGACGTAATAATCCTCGGTGAGCAATTGGCCCGAAAGATAGAACGCGACGGCATCCGGACCATGCCTTTCGATGGTCCGCCGCAATCCTCCGGCAATGCGATCGAGGGCGGCATCCCATGTCGCGCGCACGCCGTCCACCATCGGATGCAGGAGCCGCGTTTCGAGCCCCAAGGTCTCGCCGAGCGCGGAACCCTTGGAACAGAGGCGGCCGAAATTCGCCGGGTGGCTCTTGTCGCCGGTGATAGCTGCCCCGCCGGCGCCATCAGGCGTTGCCACGACGCCGCAGCCGACGCCGCAATAAGGGCATGTCGTATGAACGCCCAGCGCCTGTGCGTGGGCATTCATCAGTAGACGTCCGTCTGATACCGGTGTTGCGCCCGGAGGTCACCCACGAAAGCCTTGGCGGAAACCGCGTCCAACTTGCCGTGTTCGGCGCAGATTTGGATGAGCGCCGCGTTGACATCTGGTGCCATGCGCTTGGCGTCGCCGCAGACATAGAAATGAGCGCCCTTGGCGAGCCACGCCCAAAGATCGGCGCCATCCTCGCGCATCTTGTCCTGCACATAGACTTTCTTTTCGCCATCGCGCGACCAGGCGAGGGAGAGCTTGGCGAGCGTGCCCGCCGCCTGGAACCCCGACAGCTCGTCCTCATAGAAAAAATCGGTGGCGCGGCGGTGGTGGCCGAAGAAGAGCCAAGCCGGGCCCTTGGCCTTGGTGGCCATGCGTTCCTGTAAAAACGCCCGGAACGGCGCGACGCCTGTTCCCGGACCTACCATGACGATGGGCGTATCCCCGGTGGCGGGCAGCGCGAAATCATGGGCGCGCTGAATATAGGCCTTGACCTTTTCGCCGGGCCGCAAAGCCGTGCCCGCGAATGTCGAGGCAACGCCAAGCCGTTCGCGCCCACCTATCGCATAGCGCACATGGTCGACGGTGAGCGCGACGCGCCCCGGTCCCGCCTTGTACGAAGAGGCGATTGAAAAGAGCCTCGGCTGCAGCGGCTCCAGGACCTCGACGAAGGCCTCGGGATCAGGCCGCAGCTTCGCGAATTTTTCAATTGCCGCCAGCACATCGAGCGTCGCGGCGTCGCCGTCCGGGTCGTCCCCCTTTCGCCAAGGCTTTCGCCTTGGCCCTTGAAACGCCACCGGTGATGTAGGAGATGAGTTCGAACAGCATATCCGGCGCGAGCCCAAGCGAAACGTCTTCGCGGAACACCTGGTGCAATGTCTTGCCGGCGACGGGAAAATCGTGCGGCGCGCCGATTGCCGCGATAACCCGCTCGACGAGGCCCTCGTCGTTCATCGGAAAGAGGCCGAAACTGTCGCCCGGTTCATAATCGAGACCGGCGCTCGAAATATCGAACTCGACGTGATAGGTCGCCTTTTCCGACCCTTCGCGGTTGAGCCTTTTGCGCGCGACAAACACCGCCTCGGCCGGGGCGTTTCGCGAACGCCCCGGACGGATATCGGCGTCGAGGGCCTTCGCGGCCGCCTTGGCGTCGGCTTTCGCCTTGGCTTCGTCCGGATCGCTCGCGCCGCCGCCCATTTCCTCGACGAGAGTTTTCAGCATGCGGGCGGTTTCCTTGGCGCCGGGCACGCAGAGGTTCAGGCGCTCTTCCGCCTGCGTCGCGATGGCGTTGGCATAGTCCTCGCAATTATAGCCGCATTGACCGCAGTCCTGCTGCCCCATCGCGGCCATCATGCGCCGCGGCAGCGGGCGGCCGTCGGCGAGCTTCATCCGCTCGCCGAGCGGCAAGGTTTGATCGTGCCAAGGCGCGCCGTCGTCCTCTAACCCCGGCGCCGCTGCGGCCGGGGCAAGCATGGCGGCAAGCGCCGCGCTCTCCGGCGCGGGGAGGGCGGTGCCGCTTGGCGAATCGGACGCCAAAAGGCCCGCGAAAAAACCATTCAGCCATGCGCGCTGTTCCGGCGAGAAAGGGGCGTTTTCCGGAATCATGGGCGCCGCCGGCGGCGGCCGGTATATGGCGTTCATGCGTCTTGTCCTTCGGCGAAATGCTTGAGCGCGGCAACCTCGTGCCGCGCGGAGAAATGCTTGGAAACTCTCGGCGGCGCCGGTGCGATGCGAGAGATAAGCCTTGAGCAGACCTTCGACCCTAGCCGGCGCATCCTCCGCTTTCACGTCGCGCAAAACCTCGCGGCCGATCGCGGCCGTGGCGCCAAAACCGCCGCCGGCGACGATGTGATAGCCGTCCACCGTTTCGCCTTCCTCGGTAACACTTACCCGAGCGGCGACGAGCCCGATGTCGCCGATGTAATGCTGCGCGCAGGAATTGGGACAGCCGGTCAAGTGGATATTGACCGGTTGGTCGAGTTTTACCCGCGCCTCGCACCAGTCCGCGATGTCCTCGGCGTGCGTTTTAGTGTCGGCGGCTGAAAACTTGCACCCGCGCGACCCGGTGCAGGCGATGAGCCCGGCCCGGATCGAGGATGCCCGCCATTCGAGGCCGGCCTTTTCCACCGCCTTCTTGGCCTCATCCAAGCGCGCCTCTCGGAAATTCCCGAGATCAGAAGGTTCTGCCAAACGGTTAGGCGGATATCGCCGTCGCCATGGTCGTGCGCGATGGCGGCGAGCGCGCGCATTTGCGCGCAGCTCATCTTGCCGACCGGGAGCACGACGCCAAGATAGTAAAGACCCGGCTGTTTTTGCCGATGCGCGCCAATATGCGCCTGCCGGTCTTGCGCCGGGCGCGGCCGGATGTGTTTTGCGTCGACGCGCGCAATCGGGCGGCCGAGCCGTTGCTCCACCTTGGCGAGAAAACCGTTAAGACCGCCCGCCTCGGCCACATAGCGGTCGAGGACATATTTCAGCCTCGCCTTGGTCCGGTTGGTGCGGTCTCCCTCGGCAATGTAGACGCGCACGATCGCGTCGGCGACCTCGGCGGTTTCGCCGGGCTTGACGACGGCGCCGGTCTCGCGCGCCAAATCCCGATGCCCGGTGATACCGCCGACAACGAGCTTGAACCAGACGCCCGGCGGGACGCTCGCGCCGTCTTCGACCTCCACCGCCTGAAAGCCGATGTCGTTGGTGTCCTCGAGCGTCGGGATCGCGCCGCCGCCGTCGAAGGCGACGTTGAACTTGCGCGGCAGACCGTAGAGCGTGCGCTGATTTAGAATGTGGAAGTGCCATGCGCGGCGCATGCGGGCGCGTGTCGATGAGTGCGCGCGGATCGATACCTGCCGTGGCGTCGCCGGTCACATTGCGGATGTTGTCGGCGCCCGCCCCGCGCGAGGTGAGGCCCAAATCCTGCACGCCCTCGACGACATGGATCGCATCCCTCGCCGCGACTTCCCGGATTTGCAGATTGGCGCGGGTGGTTACGTGGGCATATCCGCCGCCGAATTTTTCGGCGAGTCCGGCTACTCCCGCGAACTGCCAATGCGACAGAATGCCATTGGGGATGCGCAGCCGGCACATGTAACTGTTTTGCGCAGGCGCGACATAGAAGAGACCGTAAAACCGCCAACGGAAATTATCGGCCGGCTTCGGAAATTCGTCGCGCGCGGCCTGGCAGCGCAGCTTGTGATACGCATCAAAGGGATGCTCTTCGCGCTTCCACTTTTCCTGATCGACGAGTTTCTTGCCGGCCTTGATCGCTTCGTCCTGGGCCAAGAGATGCGGCGCATCGGGACCCATTGGGCTTGGCTCCGGCACGGCCTGTGGCGGGTTGCCGGATCCCAAAAATTCATTGCCTCCCCGCGCCTGGATGCCGGAAACGAAACCTTCGAGATAGCGCTTTTGTTCGGGAGTGAAATCGCTGGACATCGGAAAGTCTCACGCGGCATGCGGGACAGCGAGCGCGGGCCCGAAGGCGAGCACGTCGCGCCAATGCGAAATGCCGGCGCCGGAGCGAATCAGATCGAGATACCAAAGGCCGTCCGCCGTATCCCCAAACAGCACGGCGCCGGTCAGTCTCCCGTCGCGCATCACGAGCTTTTTATAGCTTAGCGCGCCTTGATCCTCTAGCGTGATGACATCGCTCCCCGGACCCTCGATGAACTCGCCCGCCGAAAAGACGTGCACGCCGGAGACCCTCAAATTCGCCGCGAGCGTCGAACCGAGATAGGCCACGGTCCGGTCGCCGGCGAGGCGGCGCGCCAAAATCCTGGCCTGATCGTGGGCCGGTTCAACGAGGCCGTAGACGCAGCCGCGATGCTCCGCGCATTCACCGAGGGCGAAGATATTCGGGTCGCTGGTGGTGAGCCCGTCATCGACCATGATCCCGCCATTGACCGCAAGCCCCGCTTCACGGGCGAGTTCCGCATTCGGCCTTATGCCGACCGCGCAGACCACGAAATCGGCGGGAAGGACGCGCGCGTCGGAGAGTTCAAGACCGGTGGCGCGATCTTCGCCTAAAACCCTTTTTGTGTCGGCGCCGAGCAGCACCTCGATGCCTTCGGCCTCGATCGCGCGCTTTAGAAGGGCGGCCGCGCGATCATCGAGCTGGCGCTCCATCAGGCGGTCCATCAAATGGACGAGCGCCACTTTCACGCCTGCCTTGGCAAGGCCATAGGCCGCCTCAATGCCGAGCAGGCCGCCGCCGATCACCGCCGCGCGGGCGCCCGGCCGCATCAGCGCGCGCATCGCGCCGACATCGGCGAGATCGCGGAAGGTGAGGACGTTTTGCAGATCCATGCCGGGCTTCGGCAGCCTCACCGGCTGCGAGCCGGTCGCGAGCACGAGCTTCGAAAAGGTAAAGCGCTGGCCGTTCGCGAGGGTCACCACCCGGCCCCGCCGATCGATCGAGGCGACGGCCTGTCCATCGAGCGTCGTCACACCGTGCCTGTTCCACCATCCGCGCGGCTTCAATTCGATCGCGGACTCGCCGACATCGCCGGCGAGCAGCGACGACAAAAGGACGCGGTTGTAGGAGAGCCGCGGCTCGGCTCCGATGACGATGACGCTGTAGCGGCCGAGCGCGCGCTGCATCAATTCGTCGACGAAGCGGGTGGCCGCCATGCCGTTTCCGACGACGACGAGAGGCTCGCTCATGTGATCACTCTCCCAGCCTATCGCATGCCCGGGCCGTCCCGTCCGCCGCTCATCCCTGCCTCACACGCGTGCTTCGGCGAGGCTCCTGGCGCGCCGCACGAGAAAGCTCTTCCGCAGGTAGTACCACCATGTGACCGCCATGCAGGTGACGTAGAACGTCAGGAAGACTTCCAACGCCAGGTTGGGTCCGCCGGTGGCGGCAATCGAGGCGCCGAAGCCGCGCGGGATCAGGAATCCGCCGCAGGCGCCGATCGCCGATGTGAAGCCGAGCACGGCGGCGCTCTCGATACCGGCTGCCTTGAGGGCCAGCACCCGGGCCGCGTCGCCCAAGCCCTTTGCCTCCCTGACCTTCTCCGCGCGGAAGATCGAGGGAATCATTCGGAATGTCGAGCCGTTGCCGATGCCGGTCGTGACGAAGAGGATAAGGAACATGACGAGGAAGCCGGCAAAGCTCTTGATCTCGACGTAATGCATGACGCCGATGGTAGCGGCGCCCATGACGACGAAGTTCCAGAAGGTCACGCGCGCGCCGCCCACCTTATCGGCGAGCAGGCCGCCGAGCGGACGCACGAGGGATCCGACCAGCGGTCCCAGGAAGGCGATACCTACGGTAATCGCCGGGAACTGCGTCTTGAGCAGCAGCGGGAACGCGGCCGAATAGCCGATAAACGAGCCGAACGTCCCGATATAGAGAAAGGACATCACCCAAGTGTGCTTGCGCTTGACGATGATCAGCTGATCCTTGAGTGTCGATCGCGCCGAGGTCAGGTTGTTCATGTAGCGATAGGCGCCGAACACGGCGAGGGCGATCAGCGGCAGCCACATCAGCCCCGCGTTCTGCAGGTACAGCCCTTCCAAACTCCACGGCGAGGCCCAATAGAGGCTGACCCATCCGAACCCGATCACGATCGGCGTCAGTAATTGAACGCTGCTGACACCGATATTTCCGCCGGCCGCGTTGAGGCCCAGCGCCCAGCCCTTCATGCGGTTAGGGTAGAAGAAGGAAATGTTGGCCATGCTGGAGGCGAAATTGCCGCCGCCGAGGCCGGCCGTCGCGGTAACGATCAGCATCAGCCAGAACGGTGTGTCCGGCCGGGTGACGAAATACGCCAGCGCGATCGCCGGGACGAACAGCAGCGCCGCGCTCACGATGGTCCAGTTTCGTCCGCCGAACCGGGGCACCGCAAACGTGTACGGAAACCGGATCAGCGCGCCGATGAGCCCAGGCAAAGCCACGAGCTGAAACAGCTGGCCGGTCGTGTAGTTAAAGCCGGCCTCCGGCAGCTTGGTCGCCACGATGCTCCATATCATCCAGATCGAGAAGCCGAGGTGCTCGCGCCAAGATCGACCAGATCAGGTTGCGCCGGGCAATGAACTTGCCTTTGGACTCCCAGAACGTCTCGTCCTCCGGATTCCACTCCGAGATCCAGGTCGTGTCGCGCTTGCTCATCAGCAGCGTCCCTTTGATTACTCATCAGCAGAGTGCCTTTTCGATCAAGGTTCAAACGGTCCACTGGCGGGCGATCGGGTTCAGCGGCGTTACTAGATCTCCGTGCCCTTGGTTGGATCCGGAATGGACCGTAGAGAGCCGATCCACTGAACACTTTTAAGCAAGTTTTATGCCGAGCATGGTGGACGACATTTTCACTTCCCGCGGCGGCCCTTGGCCCTCCCATTTTCGCTAGCGAATAGCGGGCCGAAATATTGCACGCGCTGCACATGTATTGTGCAACGCACGCGTCGACCCGCGGGGCGCCCGGCTTCCAGCGCCGCGAGTGTTGCGGCGTCTCCGGCCCGTTTTCAAATCCATCAGTAGGCGACGCCGCAATGCGCGCGCATTTGCCCTACTACATCTTGAGGCGAAGGGACATGCCCGCTTGCCAATTCTTCATGATCTGGGGGCCATTGAGATTCTGGTACGCTGGGAGGCCCGCTTCAACCAGGATCGTCGCGTTTTCAAAACCGATGAATTTACCGCTGATCGACGCGCCGCCGAAGACCTCGAACCTCTGCCCGCCATAAAAGAACGGAGTGGCTGGGACGGCGGGACCGTTGATCTCGGGGTCGAAGCCGCGGATGGGGCCTTGCGTCGAGCCGTTAACGCGGAACGTAGTGGTGAGGCCGGCCGTCCAGGTGTAGCCGGCCCAGCCGTTGAGTTCGTGCAGGTCCCCCCAAAAGTAGCCCTGCGGATTCCGGCCGAGCGGCAGGCGCCCGCGATAGGAAACGCCCCACGACCAGGGTCCCAGATAGCCCGCGTAGGCGACGGCTGGCAAAATATCGAACGTGCCCGTGCCGAGCTGCATCCCGTAGAAGCCGCGGATGTTGCGGCGGGTTCCGTTGGGCAGAAGGAAGTCCGTGAACGTGGCGCTGTTGCTGCCCGTTGGGAAGGAAAAGCCGAGACAGACGTGGACCCGGTGGATGTCGTCCTGATAGACGCGATAAATGCCTGACAAGAAGGTGTCTACGAGGCTCGCCGTTCCCGGGTAGTTGCTGCCAAGTGGCGTGATCCCGGCCGTCCCCTTGAAGACCAACGTATTGAGATTTTTTTCGACCATTCCCAAGTTAAGGATCATCTCGAAATCCTTGGTTACGCCATACCTTAGGCCCACGACTTGCGTGGCAACGGCGATATTTTGCGGAACGATGCGCACGGTTTGGCTGGGATTGAGAAAAAACGGCACCGTGGAGACGATGAATTCATTCGATACCGTGCGCGTGCCTATCAAATTGCCCGAGAGATTAGCGAAATTGGGCGTAATCGAAAGGACGAGCTTGCCCTGGGCCAGCAAGTTGTCTGCGCCGAAAACGCCCATCGGCGCGGGCGGCGGAGGGGGAGGATCGCTCTGGGCGGCTTTTGGCGGCGGCATTGGGTCGGCGGCACGTGCGATCTCCCCCGGTCCCAGCACGGCCAGCCCGATAGCTAAGGCATAGCGAGCTGCCGGGCGGGCACACGCGGGGATGGCCGCCGCCAACATTCTTCCCATTTCCGGCAGACACGATCCGCGGTTCGTACAGGCCGCCAGTCCGGCCACGCCGGTTGAGGTTTTGGCATTCATGCGCAAGCTCCATGACACTACAGCCTCTGGCGGACCCTAACGTGTGTGAAGGCCGCTCAGAGGCGTTGCTGAATCCCCGAGCCCTTCCTTGGACCCGGAATGGACCGTAGGAGCCGGTCCACCCGCACTTTTTACACTTTTCAGCAAGCTCCGTGCCAAGCATGATGGATGCCGTTTTCACTTGCCGCGGCGGCCCGGCCTCGCGTTTTCGCGCCGGCTAGCTGTCGTGTCTCGATAGGTTGTTTCTTGGGATCCTTGAGATAGGGGAGCATCCGTTGATGCCGAAGTGAGGCCGATGATGATTGTAATGGTGGAGGAAAGGCAACAGTGCGGCGGCCCGTTCGGATGAATGGTTGTAGGGTTTGGCATAGGCCCATTCCCGCAAGGAGGTCTGCACGAAGCGTTCGGCCTTTCCGTTTGTTCTTGGCGTATAGGGTCTGGTGCGCTTATGCTTGATTTTCAGCATTCGCAACGCCTTTGTGTAGCGGCGCGAACGGAAGCTGGCGCCGTTGTCGGTCATGACGCGAAGGACCCTGACGCCGTGATCGCGAAAGAAGCGCAAGGCTTGCAAGAGGAATTTCAGGCAGGAGCGCCGTGTTTCGTCCGGCAGGATTTCAGAATAGGCCAGCCGGGAGTGATCGTCGACGGCCAGATGGAGATATTCCCAGCCCTTGCCGCCTTCCTTGCGGCTGCGTGGCGCGCTCTGTCCGGTCCGGTCTCCCGTGATGCGATGTCCGATCCCTTCGATGCGGCCGAGCTTCTTGATGTCGATATGGATCATCTCGCCCGGCTGCTTCTTTTCATAGCGGATGATCGCGATCCTTTGATCGAGGGCGGACAGGCGGCTCAGCCCCTTGGCCTTTGCGATGCGGGCCACCGTCGCGCGCGACAGCCCGGTCGCGCGGGCGATCTTCCAGAAGGGCTGACGGGCCCGGCGCAGGGCTTCGACCTGGGCGATCTGATGTGATGTGATCCGTGTCCGCAGGCGATGCGGCCGGCTGGTCCGGTCTTGGAGGCCAGCGGCGCCTTCGCTTTCGTGGCGCCGGAGCCATTTCCTCACGGTCGCGGCCGAAACGCCTACAGCGCCGGCTATGGAGCGCGGCGTTTCGCCCGCTTGGCGGCGCCCGACAATCAAGGCTCGCATGTTCGGCGTCGTCCTGGCATTCTTATGAATGTTCACGGGTGGGTCTCCTGAGCCTGTGGTGCTTCGCAAACCCCACAAACCTCAGATTCTCCCCGTGAACAACCTGTTGAGACATTACAGCTAGCGAACAGCGGGGCGCCAATTTGCCGAAATATTGCACGCGCTGCGCATGTATTGTGCAACGCACGCGTCGATCAGCTTGGGCGCCCGGCTTTCAATGCCAAGAGATAAGAAGCAATATCGGTTGGCGAAAACGCGGGACCGTAGAATGCAACGGGAGTGGCGGCGGGGCGCGGGCGCGAAACCCACGGCCCGAGAGCCGGAGCGTAAACGGCGGCGGCGGCTTCGGCCTGGACCGAGGAATAGGCGGTCTGGCCGGCCGCCGCCATCTGGGTGTAGAGCCAAAGCGCCTGAGCAGGATCGGCCTTGATCGCGTCCTCGTCGAGACGTAGCCCGGTTTCCGCCAGAGCGGGGCCGGAGGTGGAGGCCGGATTGTCAAGGACCCTTTCGATCGTCCAGGGGCTCACGTCTAGCCAAGCCGTGCTCGTGAGCAGCGTCCTTAGGGAGTTCCGGTTGCCCGGTGCCGCCGCCCAGCGCGATGCGTCGCCGACAGCTCCCGCGAGGGCGCGGACGTCGTCCCCATGCGAACGCGCCCATTCGGCCCGGAAAACCAGAACCTTTTCCGGGCAGTCGCGGACAATGTCCGGGCCTTGATGGAGGATGGTCCCGGCGCCGGCCACGACGGCCAGAGAATTCCATGGTGCGCCGACGCAAAACCCGTCCAACTGTCCCTTGCGCAGGCTCCAGACCATGAACGGTGGCGGCACGACGACGAGCCTGGCGTCCTCATCGGGGTCGAGATGGCCAGCCCGCAGCCATAACCGCAATTGGTAATGATGACTGGAAAAAGGAAACACATGGCCGAATGTTAACGGGGCTTCCCCCGCCGCGCGGCGTCTTGCCACGATCCTAGCGAGCGCCTTGGCGGTGACGCGGGGATCGGCAACCTCGCCATGCGCTTCTTGCAGCAAGGCTTCGAACAGCACTTGCGAGACGGTGATCGCGTTGCCGTTGAGCCCGAGCGCCACCGGTGCCACCAGCGGCGTCTCGATTTGACCAATCCCGAGCGAGACCGCGATGGCGGCCGGCGCCAGCATGTGCGCCGCGTCGAAATGGCCGGCCACGAGCTTGTCGCGGATATTGGCCCAGGAGGAGTCAGCCACGAGCTCAATCTCGATGCCCCGCGCGGCGGCGAAATGCTGGGCTTTCGCCACATGGAGCAGCGCCGCGTCGGTCAGCGGCACATATCCGATGCGCAGCCTTTTCATCATCACAGCAGCTCCGCGGCGGTGATGATGGAACGGGCAACCTCGGCGATCTTCTTGTTTTCGTTCATCGCGACATGGCGCATCAGGGCATCGTCCTGTTCCTCCGGAATGGCCTTGGCGCGGTCGATTGTCTTGCGGTCATCGAGTTGCGACTTCGCCGTTTCTTGCACGTTGCGGGCCAGGCCAGGATTTTCGCCCGTGGTTCGCCCCGCGCCCCGTGTGGAGGCTGCCGGCGCCATCTCGCTTAGCCTTGTCTAGCCGAATTGACTTGGTTTGCGGGTTGCCACTATAAGGGGCGAAATCGCGGGCTTGGTGGTGTCTCGCTCCTCGTTGAAGGGGGTTTAGGGCCGCAGGACCGCGCCATCTCCGTTTGGCGGAATGGATCGCCGCGCCGGCTTGGCCTCAACGTTTTGAGTATTGCCGGAGCGGCTTTTAGTGCAGTATTGGGACGAGGCGGGAGCGGCGCGGTGAAGCGGACCTATCAACCAAGCAAAATTGTGCGAAAGCGCCGGCACGGTTTTCGTGCCCGGATGGCGACCGTGGGTGGCCGCAAGGTTATCGCGGCGCGGCGCGCGCGCGGCCGCAAACGGCTGTCCGCGTGAAATCCGTCGACGATAGGTTTTAGTACCTTTCGATGTTTCCATGAAACACCGGAAAGCTCCAGGGTCTCGATCTAGCAGGCACGGAACCGCCGTGGCGGCGCCGGAACGACTGCGACGAAGGGCTGACTTCCTGCGCGCGGCGAAGGGAATGCGCTTTTACGCGTGGGGGCTGACATTGCAAGCAGCGCCGCGCCCGATCCCGTCCGAGATGATGGACGCACGCGCACCGGGCAATCCAAACACGCGTGGCGCCGAGATCCGGACGGATCAAACCGGCTACCCGCTGGACGTTCTTCCGTGTGCGGAGGCCCAGCCGCGGTTTGGTTTCACCGTAACCAAACAATCCGGCGGCGCCGTCCAACGCAACCGGATCCGCCGCCGTCTCAAGGAAGCGCTGCGGCTACTCGACCCTCTTCCGGCGCGGCCAGGCCATGATTATGTAATCCTCGCGCGGCCCGAGGCGCTCGGCATGCCCTTCCTGGCCTTGCAGGGGGAGCTTATCCGGGCGTTCGGCATGATCGCTGCCCGGCAAAACCAGCCGCCCATCCGCCGGGATCATGACCGCGAGGGTCGCGCCGCCGGCGTCGCGGACGAGGCGCGGCGACAGAGTTCAAAAGGCAGGAAACCCAAGGGATGACCCAGGAAACCAGGAACGTCATGTTTGCGACCTGCCTGTCGTTGCTCGTCGTCCTCGGCTGGCAAGCATTTTATGCCCGGCCGCAGCTCGAAAGGGAGCGGCAGACCCAAGCTGAAATGCACGCGCGCGCAACCCCTGGCGCGCAGCCGGGGCCGCAAGCGGGCTCACAAGCCACGCGTTCGCAAGCGTCCGGTTTGAGCGCACCGGCGCCGGCGGGACCCTCGATGCCGGAAAAGAGCCGCGCCGACGCCTTGGCCGAAAGCCCTAGGGTCAAACTCGACGCGCCCGCAATCTACGGATCGATTGCGCTCAAGGGCGGGCGCATCGACGACGTGTCGTTTAAGGCCTACCGCGAGGCGGTCGATCCCAACAGTCCGAACATCGTTTTGCTCTCGCCCGCGGGTTCGCGGTCGCCTTATTACGCCGAGGCGGGCTTCATCGCCGATCCCGGCGCGAATCTTGTCCTGCCTGGGCCCGATACGTTGTGGCAAACCGATCGCGATACGCTGACTGAAACATCGCCCGTGACGCTCACCTACGACAATGGCCAGGATCTCGTGTTTCACCGCAAAATCGCGGTGGATGACCGTTACATGTTTACGGTGACCGACAGCGTCGAGAACAAGTCTACACAGGCGGTTACGCTGCACCCCTATGCCTTCGTGAAGCGCCACGGCAAGCCCGTGTCCGCCGGCTATTCCATCCTGCACGAAGGCTTTGTCGGGGTCATTGGCGGCGAATCCGGCGTGCAGCAAATAAAGTACGACAACATCGAAAAGGAAGATCATGCGACGAAGAGCTTCGCGGGCACCGGCGGCTGGCTTGGCCTGACCGACAAATATTGGGCCGCAACCGTCATTCCGGACCAGAGCACAGCTGTGGAAGCAAGCTTTTCCGGATCCGGCGGCGCTCCCGTGATTTATCAGGCCGGTTTTGCCGGAACGGACGGAAGGACGCTTGCGCCGGGCGCTTCAAGCGAATTCACGAGCCGGATCTTCGCGGGCGCCAAGGAGACCGCCACGCTCGACGAATATGAGGCCAATTTGCGCATCGAAAAGTTCGATCGCCTGATCGACTGGGGCTGGTTTTATTTTATCACCAAGCCGATGTTCCGGCTGATCGACCTCATTTACAGGTTTGTCGGCAATTTCGGGGTCGCGATCTTGTGCATCACGGTTCTGGTCAAGGGACTCTTTTTCCCGCTCGCCAACCGGAGCTATCGCGCGATGGCCAAGATGAAGATGGTGCAGCCGCAGATTACCGCGATCAAAGACCGCTTTCCCGACGACAAGCCCAAGCAGCAGGCGGAAATCATGGCGCTTTACAAGCGCGAAAAGATCAATCCCTTGTCGGGCTGCCTGCCGGTGCTGATTCAGCTTCCGGTCTTCTTCGCACTCTATAAGTCCCTCGTCATCACGATCGAGATGCGGCAGGCACCGTTTTTCGGCTGGATCAAGGATCTTTCGCAGCCCGACCCGACGAATATCTTCAATCTGTTCGGCCTTATCCCCTTCGATCCGACTCAGATACCGGCGTTTGGCCCCTATCTTGCGATTGGCATTTGGCCGCTCATCATGGGCATTACCATGTTCATTCAGATGAAGGTCAATCCGGAACCAACCGATCCGGTGCAAAAGCAGGTGTTCACCTGGATGCCGGTCATCTTCACGTTCACGCTCGGCAGCTTCGCCTCCGGCCTTGTCATCTATTGGAGCTGGAATAATATTTTGTCGGTCATTCAACAGACGGCGATCATGAAACGGGCCGGCGTCAAGATCGAACTCTGGGACAATTTGATAGGCATGTTCCGCAAGAAAGCGACAACCTGAGGTGGCGGGCTCGCCGGCCGTGACGGATCTGGCGTGTGTGCCGCCTGACTTTGCCGAATCGGGACGCAAACTTTTCGGCGGGGAATGTGCGTTTCGATGGGCAGCGGCGAACGCCGACCAATTGCCGCCGCCGGGCCCGCCGGAGATTGCCTTCGCGGGCCGGTCCAACGTCGGAAAATCCTCGCTCCTCAATGCGTTGACCAATCGCAAAACGCTGGCGCGGACGTCGCATACGCCGGGATGCACGCGCGAACTTAATTTTTTCGTGCTTGGCGGCGACATCAATTCCGCGACATTGCGCCTGATCGATATGCCCGGATATGGCCATGCCACGGCATCGAAGGAAAAGTCCGCGTCCTGGACCCGGCTGATAGGTGATTTCTTGCGCGGCCGGGTGCCGTTGCTGCGCGTGTTTCTTCTCATCGATGGCCGTCATGGCGCAAAACCGATCGACATTGAGATGCTGGATTTTCTCGATAAATCCGCGATGTCTTATCAGATCGTCTTGACGAAGATCGACGAGGTGAAAGCCGCCGAGCGGGAAGGACGCCTCGCCGCCACGCTCGCCCTCGTGAACAAACGTCCTGCCGCGTTTCCGGAGGCGATCTTCACCTCGTCGCGCAGTGGAGAAGGCGTCGCCGAGCTGCGCGCTGCGATCGCGAGGCTGTTGGCGGAACGCGGCACTTTAGGCCACGGGACGCGGTATTCCGGCAGTTCGAGGAGTGGGTGGTAGCGCCAGCGGCGAAAAATTCAGTCTTGGCGTGCACGCAAAACTTTTCACGCTCAATAGGTGATCTTCATAACCTCGATGCGCTCGATGCCCTTGGGTGTCCGCACCTCGACGACATCACCTTCCTCTGTTTTCAGAAGCGCCTTGGCGACCGGTGAGATCCAGCTGACTTCGTTGAGTTCGGAGCGTGCTTCATCGATGCCAACGATCCGGACCGTCTTTTCTTCATCCCGCGCGTTACGATAAACGACCGTCGCGCCGAAATAGACCCGCTCCCGATTCTTTTGCAGCGCAGGATCGACGGCTTCGGCGATTTCCATTCTTTTGCGGAGAAACCGCATTCGTCTGTCGATCTCCCGCAGGCGCCGCTTGCCGTAAATATAATCGCCATTCTCCGAGCGGTCGCCGTTGCCCGCGGCCCAAGACACCGTTTCGACGGTTTTGGGACGTTCGATTTTTTGTAACTGAGCAAATTCGTCCTGGAGCCGCCGGAGACCTTCCGGCGTGATATAATTCTTGATTCCGGCCGGAAGCGGGGGAATTTCGTCGTCGAAATCCGCCTCCGCCTCGGCTTCTTTGATGAACGCTTTGCTCATGGCGGCAGTATATGTGGGGCGCCACAGTGCAGGGGCCAAGCCCGGCAAGCCAATTAATGATCGGCTTGAGCGATTGTGGAGAGTCCCGCGCGCAGGAGCGCAACCGCCTTGGCGGCGGCTCCGGCCGGCGACGCGGCTGCCTGCGGTTTGACCGGAACAGGGGCCGCGACGGAGTCTTGCGGCTTGCGGTTGGCGTCGCGCGGCTTGGCGACGGTTGTCGAAGTTTCATTACGCCTTGGCGGCAAGGGAACCTCGGCCGGCTGCGGTATCGCTGTTCCGGTTGAGGGGAGCGGCGGTGTTTCGGCTTTCGCTTCGACCGGCTTCGCGCTCCATAGCCGGGCGAACAATGAAGAGTCTTGCGGCTTGGCGGGCTCGGGAGCGGCGGTGGCCGCTGGTATGAGTTCAACAGGCTTGGGGCTGGGGCCTTGCACGGAATTGGCGGCCGTCCTGATCGCGCCCGGCTTGGCGGCGGCCACCCTGCTGGTTTTCTTGGACTTACCTTCGTTGAGGGCAATATCGACGGGGCCTTTCGCCAGCGTCTCTGGGCGGCTCGCAGAGCTTGCCAGCGAAGCGAAATCCGGATGCTGGCCGCCATCGGCATAGACGGTGTGAACGGGGCGCACGCCTTGCGCGGCGAGTTCGGCGATTTTAGCTTCGTCGCGCTTTTGCTTGGCGCCGACTTCGGCTTGCGTTTCGTCGTTGCGTTTCAGCGGCGGGCAGGCGGCGGTTGCATCGAAATGCGATCCGTCGGCGGGAGCCGCGTTGAAAACATAATGCTTGTTGCAGACGCCGGCGACCACATCCTGTTTGGTCACTTCGAAATTGTCGGAACCTTCCTTCAATTGGTTCCAGAAGCCGATATTCGGATCGAGCCTATATTTGGCGAGATTTTCGGCGGTCATATGGAAGGGATAGGACTGCATTTGGATGGCGTGCTGACCGCCGGCGAACGCTTCCCGGGCGATCGCATAGATCTCGGCGATCTGGGCGTCGGTCATCGAAAAGCAGCCGGCCGAGGAACAAGCGCCATGCACCATGATCGAGCCGCCCGTGTGTCCCATGGCGCGATCGTAGGCATTGGGATAGCCGACATCGAATGAAAGGTAGTAGGCGGACTTCGGATTTCATCCGCGCCGGGGTGATCGCATAGAAGCCTTCCGGCACCTGGCGATCGCCCTCCCGCAGCTTTGGTCCGAGCTGTCCCGACCAGCGGCACGTCGGGAAGGATTTCAAATAGGCGTAGCGTCCATCCGCTTTCATTTTCCAGATTTCGAGTTCCGCCTCTTTTTTATAGGTGCGGATCAGGACCGGCGCGTTTTTCGTAGACCCGATCGCCTCGATCGCGGCGAGTATCTTAGGCGGGAGCGGCGCGAGCGAACGGGACGTCATGGGCGAGAAGGTGGATTCCTCGCAGCCGGCCAAAAACCCGCCTGCCGAGGCAATCAGGGAGAAGGCAAAAAGCCGCTTTGCGAAAGGTTGGCACCGCATTGATAGTTGCCCCGCCGCACCAAATGGTCTTTCCGGTATGGCTGATTAGCTTACAGCCGGTATCCTTGTGCGAAGGTTACCAGAACCTTGACCTAATCCGAGACATTCTAAAACGCGGTTAATGGCTAAAGAAAGTTTTAAAGCCGGCGAACACAAGGTTTGGCGTGGATTTTCCCGTCGCCGCTGATGGCTTATATCTTGCGCCCGATATTCAAGAATTTCGCGGCCCTGGACGCCCTGAGCTCGCTTGGCTGCATATCCCAATAATCCTCTAATGCCGCGGCGATCGCGTCGCCGGCCGCAATGATCGCCGCGTCCGGATCGCGATGGGCGCCACCCACCGGCTCCGCGACGATTACGTCGATAATCCCGAATTTGATCAGATCTTGGGCGGTTAGCTTCATATTTGTCGCGGCGTCCTCGGCGCGGGAGGGATCGCGCCAAAGGATCGAAGCCGAGGCTTCGGGCGACGCGACGGTGTAGATCGCATGTTCGAGCATCAAAACCTTGTTGCAGCTCGCGATCGCTATGGCGCCGCCGGACCCGCCTTCTCCGAGAATGACCGCGATGCTCGGCACGCCCAGCAAAAGCGAAGCATCAGTCGCCCGCGCAATCGCTTCGGCTTGGCCGCGTTCTTCCGCGTCCACGCCGGGAAACGCGCCGGCGGTGTCGACAAGGGAAACGACGGGCAAACCGAAACGGTCGGCAAGCTGCATGAGGCGCACGGCCTTGCGATAGCCTTCCGGCCGAGCCATGCCGAAATTATGCTTAATTCGTGCTTCGGTGCTGGAGCCTTTTTCCTGCCCAAGAACGCAGATCGCACGGCCGCGAAACCAGCCGAAACCGCCGACGATCGCGGCGTCCTCGCCAAATTGCCGGTCGCCCGACAAGGGCGTGAAATCGCGCACGAGAGTCTTTACATAATCGCTAAAATGCGGCCGCTGCGGGTGCCGCGCGACTTGCGTCTTCTGCCAGGGCGTCAGATTGGCATAAAGATCGGCAAGTGCCTTCTCGGCCTTGGCTTCGAGCCGGGTCAGGTCCTCGCCAATAGCAACGGCATCGCCCTTCGCCGCGAGCTGGCGGAGTTCCAGAACCTTGGCTTCGAGTTCGGCAACTGGTTTTTCAAAATCGAGATAGCTTTGCATTGCCGCCGGAGAGGTTATGCCAAGGACCGGACCCGCCTTGGCGCCGCCCCCAAATTTCCGTCGTGGCACCAAAAGGAACAGGAACTCACGAACCGAAACCACCCCCAAAATGCATTGGCATTTTGTGCCCTTAGTATTTCAGGAGCGCGGAAACTCGCTATTTTGAGCCGCGAAGTCAAGAAGCCGCGCCGGCGGTGCGCATGGTTTGGAGGCAGACTTGCGCTAAGCCGCGTGCGAGGCGGTTTCGCCAGTCAACACCGCGTAAAGCGCGCTGATGTCGCGTGCGGCGCGAAGCTTCGCCGTAACTCTTGGGTCGCGGAGCACGCGCGCCATCCGTGCCAGCGCTTTCAGATGGTCGGCGCCAGCCGTCTCCGGTGCGATTAAAAGACAAATGAGATCGACCGGCGTGCCGTCGAGGGCATAAAAATCGATCGGGCGGGCAAGCCTCGCGAAAATCCCGAATATCGTTTTTGCCCCGGCGAGCTTGCCGTGAGGAATGGCGATCCCTTCGCCGATTCCGGTCGAGCCAAGACGCTCGCGCTGGAGCAAAACATCGAAGATTTCCCGCGGTGCAAGGCCGGAAATCAAGCCCGCTCGATCGCTCAATTCTTGAAGCGCGTGCTTTTTCGAGTTCACCTTGAGGGAGGGGACAACCGCCTCGGGGGTGATCAATTCAGTCAGCAGCATGGTTTGAAATAATCCGGTCCGCGTCCGCTGTTGGGACTTAACTGTGGATGGTCCAAGGCCGGGGCCGGGTGGGGGGCGCCCCGGTGCCTCGCGCGAGGCTCCGTTCTTTTCACTCCCGGCCTGGATCGATCCAGCCGATATTTCCGTCCGGGCGGCGATATACGACATTGGTCCGCCCATCGGAAGCACGACGAAAGACAACGACTTGGGCGTTGGTCGAATTCGAGCTCCATCGCAGCCCCGGATACGGTCATCTCCCTGAACCGCGATGGTGGCTCGGCGATGACCGCCGGATGGCGATCGAGGGTTTCGCTTTGCTCCGCCCGTGGCTCGTTGGGTCTCGTGGCGGAAGCTTTCTCGCCTAAAAATTGGTCCAGCTTGGTCCTGCCGTCCGCCGCCGTGCTGGCGTGATGATCCAAGAGCCGCTCTCTGTGGCGCCGGATCTGATTTTCGATGAGATCCGCGGCACGATTGAAGCAGGCATAGGCCTCATGCGCCTTGGCGTCTGCCTGCAGCGTGGCGCCGGACATCAGGTGCAAGGTGCAATCGGCCCGGAATCCCGATCCTTCCGGTTCAATCGTTACATGGCCGGCGGCCGGTCCAGCCCGGTATTTTGCCAGGGTGGCATCGATTCGCGCCTCGATGTGCGCGCGAAAAGCTTCGCCGATGTCCAAATTCTTGCCCGAGACGCGCAAAGTCATTGCCCATATCTCCGTTACCAGTGCGGCCGGCAATTCCGGCCGCCGAATATTATCAAAAAGCCGTGAAGAATGACCGTTGATTCCAGCCCTCAATTTAACGCTTTTCTCTCTGAAAAGACAAAAATTCGAGAAATTCACCCTGAGCGCGGGCGGCCACCAGCGCGCCCAAGCAAAGCTTGGTACAGTGGCCAACGCGGAGCGTTTGCGCGGCCCATGGGCGTAGGATAGGCAAAGCCGTTTTGGCGTCCGCATCAACTCCTCGCCTTTTCGCGCCGCCGTTCCACCGAGGAGGGGATTTTCAGGCTTTCGCGGTATTTGGCGACCGTGCGCCTGGCGATGTCGATATTGGCCTCTTTCAGCTTTACGACAATTGCGTCGTCGGACAGAATTTGCGAAGGACTTTCCTGGCCGACCAACTGCCTGATCCGGAACCGTACCGATTCGGCCGAATGCGCGGCGCCGCCGTCATGCGCGGCGATCGAGGCCGTAAAAAAATATTTGAATTCAAAGAGGCCGCGCGGCGTTGCCATAAATTTGTTGGAGGTCACCCTGGAGACCGTGGATTCATGCACGCCAACCGCCTCCGCGATCGTCTTGAGATCGAGCGGGCGCAAACATTCGGCGCCATGAGCCAAAAATCTATCCTGCCGGCGCACGATTTCGCTGGAAACTTTCAGAATCGTGCGCGCCCTTTGTTCGAGACTCTTTGTCAGCCAGTTGGCGGTTTGACGGCAAGCCGAGATAAAATTCCGGTCGGCCTCTTTCCCGTTCCCCTTGCCGACCCGCGTCGTATAGCTGTGATTGACCAGAATGCGCGGAAGAACGTCCGTGTTGAGTTCCACATGCCACGAGCCGTTGGGCAGCGGCCGCACGATGACATCGGGCAGGACGGGCGCGACCGACCCGCCGCCGAAGACACGCCCGGGCTTGGGATCGAGCCGTCTGATCTCGCCCAGCATGTCGAGAATGTCCTCTTCGTCGACTTTACAAATCTTGCGCAGCGCCGCGAAATCGCGTTTTGCGAGCAGGTCCAGATGGCTGACGAGCGCTTGCATGGCCGGGTCGAACCGATCGCGCTCACGCAATTGGATGGCGAGGCATTCGGCGAGATCGCGGGCGCCGACGCCGGAAGGATCGAACCCTTGGATGAGGCGGAGGATGCGTTCGACCAGTTCCAGCGGGGTATGGAGACGCGCGGCGATCTCGTCGAGCGAACCAGTGAAATAGCCGTTCTCGTCGATCGAGTTGATCAAGACCTGACCGGTCAGCCGGTCCGCCGTCCCTGGCGTGGCGAGCCCCAATTGCATTTCCAAATGATCCTTGAGATTGGCCGGTGCCGCGATATAGGCTTCGAGGTTGGCCGACGCGTCGTCACAGGTCCCGCCCGACTGCCCGGACCACGAGGTCGCCGAGAGACCCAAGCCGCTCACCCCCAAACCGTATTCGCCCGGCGCGGTCGTCCGGCCGTCGTCGAAACTGTTCGACAATTCGGTGTCAAGGCTTGCCTCGAGAGACTCGCGGTTCGTGGTCAAGAACGCCGAACTCCAGTCGGCCTCGCTTGTCTCGTTGATATCCTCGCCCGGCGAAATCCCGGCGGGATCGATCCCGCCATCGAGGCCCGCGCCATCAAGGCCGGGCGGCTCGGGGCTGTCCTCGGCCCGTTCGAGCAAGGGGTTGCGCTCGAGTTCCTCCTCGATGAACGCGGTCAAATCGAGATTGGAAAATTGGAGAAGTTTTATGGCTTGTAAAAGCTGCGGCGTCATCACCAGCGACTGGCTCTGACGCATGACGAGCTTGGCGGTAAGAGCCATTCTCCGTGAAACCCTCAAACGACCGCCGCCTGCCCGTCACAAGGGCGCCGGCCCTCGGCCCGTTTCTTGCTTTCAGTTGGCGGGTATAGCACAAAATATGCTCGCGTACACAACCTCCGCCTGCGGAAAAAATGGGCGCGATGATCCGCATGGCTCCGCCGCGATCTGGGCAGACCCGCTTGGCGTCGATGGCGTCATTGTCGACAGGGGGCGACGACGAGGAGGCGTCACGGCCGGGAAAGAGGTAGAGCCGTGGCCGAGCCAGCCGCCAATAGGTGCGTAGAATGCCGGGCAACTGCGGCGACAGCATCACGTTGCGATCCTTCACCCCTCCTGAGCTCGTCGAAGGGGCCGTGCCGGACCAGGATGAAGTCGCGTGCGCTGGCGACGTCGGCGACCATGAGACCGCCGATTTCGAAGGCCCGTAATCCGGCCGCATAGCAGCAAGGGAGCGCCGCCCGGCACTTCAGGCTCGCCACGGCTTCGAGAAATTGCCCGACTTCGTCCGGGCTCAATATTTCGTCCGGGCTCAATATGATGGGCAGCTTGGGTGGCTCCCGCGCATCCGGGATGCGCTCGGGAATAACCGCTTCGCCAAGCGGTGCGCCATAGAAGAAACGCAGCGCACGGACGATCTTGTTCAGCACCGGCCATGAAATGCCGGTCGAGACAAGATGCCCTTGACAAGATGCACTTGGAAAGCGCGAACGTCCTCGAACTCCAATTTGTCAGGGGATCGCCCAAAATAGCGGCGCTTCGAAACCACGCCGATGGAGGATCGTTGCGTCGCCGGCGAAAGATTGCGGACGGTCATGTCCTCGATCATGCGGCGGCGCAGAGGGCTCATCCGGGTCATCTGGAAATCACCTCTCCGGGAGGGGCTGAAACACCCGATCCTCTCGGACAGGAGGCCAATGACCCGACCTCGCCGCTCGCGCCGCGATAGCCGCTTCGTTAAATCTCCCACGATTCCGCCATTTCGGGACCCTCTCGAAGGGGCGGATCTTAAAGAAATTGCGGACCTCTCGCATGACGCGCTTAAAACGGATGATATTGATAGAGCCACGTCTCGCTCAGGATTTTTTCGCCCGCGCGCAAAAACAGGCGCATCTCGACTGGTTCCGCGCCGGTCACCGTAAGGTCGAATTGGGCCCGCCAATGGCCCGGTACATCATCCGGCACGGCTTCGGTGAAAATATAGGAAAAGGTCCCGCGCGAGGCCCAGAGGACCGGCTCCGGCTTCGCACCGAAGGGCAAGGCCTCCAAGGGCGGCCCTTTGAACTCGACCATGAATTTTCGCACGCCCTTTCGGGGCTGGCGCTGGCCGTTAACCAACGGGCCCGGCTGGCCGTTGCCCAAGCGTGTCGCGACGCAACGGGCGAGGTCCCCAGGAAACGGTTCGCCGGCCGCCCAATAGAGGCGATAGGAGAGCTCGACCTCGGACCCCGCCGCCGCGGCTTTTCCGGGCACCCACATCGCGACAATATTGTCGTCGAATTCAACGTCGGTCGGGATCTCGACAAGTTGCACCGCGCCCTTGCCCCAAGAACCCTTGGGCTCGACCCAGAGACTTGGGCGCCGGTCGTAATTGACGCCGTCCTGATAATGATCGAAGCAGCGATCGCGCTGCAACAGCCCAAAACCGTGCGGGTTTTCGTCCGCGAAGGACGAAGTGATGATGCGCGGCGGATTGTTGAGCGGCCGCCATGCTCGTTCCCCCGTCCCCATCCACAGCGCAAGGCCATCGGAATCGTGAACTTCGGGGCGCCAGTCGATGCCTGTCTCTTTTTTCGTTTCCGAAAACCAATACATCGAGGTCAATGGCGCGAGGCCGAAACGGGCGACGTCCGCGCGCAGGAAAAGCGTCTGGTCGATGTCCATCGTGACGCTTTTGGTGCGCGTCAGCACAAAGCGGCAGACCCCGGCCAGCGAGGGGCCTTCGAGGAGGGCATAAACGGTCAGCGAATCGCCAGCTTCGGCCCGGTCGATATAGAATTTCGTGAAATCCGGAAATTCTTCCGGTTTGCCCGCGATGGCCACATCGAGCGCGACGGCCCGCGCGGAAAGCCCGTACTGGCGTAATTCGCCGATCGCGCGAAAATAATCGGCGCCGAGAAAAGCCACCCAATCATTCTTGCGCCAGTCGATCGGGCCGGCGCGCGATTCCTGGACGCGCAGCCCAGCGAAGCCCGCCCCTTGCGGCAGGTTTTTCGCAATCGAGTCCGGCGGCAATTCGAAATAGCTCTGATCGTAGATGATTTTCTGCGCGCTACCTGCGGCGACCACATGCATTTCGACGGCTTTTTGAAAAAACATTCCCAGATGAAAAAAGCTCACCGGAAACCGGCCGGGCCCATCGGCGAAAAGCGCATGGTCCATGTCGAACTTGATTTTTCCCCAGGCCTCATAATTGATCTTGGCGACGATTTCGGGCGAAGGCCGCGGCGGGTCGGCGTAAGGCTCGCCTGCTATGCGTTGCGCCATGGCCTTGAGAGTATCGAAGGAAAATGGCACCGCAGGGCCGAGCTTCATCGCGCCGGCGGCGAAGTCTGTCTTCGCATCCGTTGCCGTGAGCACGAGTGCGGCGGCGGCCTTCAGCACCGATCTCCGGTCAAGGGCTGTCGGCATTTCAGTTCCCTTTGGGTCTGCTGGCGGAGTAGCCTAGGGGCACAGAGGCCAAGCCATGCTTGCCGCGAGGACGGGGCTCAGACGGAGCGTTGGAATGACGTTTAATTGCGGATGGGTTCGTGGCGAATCGCGGTGCGCATGAAATAATAGAGGAGCCCAAAGCCGCAAAGACCAAATCCTGCCTCGATGACACGGCTGACGAGGGGATCGAGCTGCAGGAGGCCGCCGAGCGCCCACCCCGCTGCCCAGGACGCGCCGACCACTTCGGTGCCGACCAGAATGGCAACCGCGACGAGGGTCGAAACATGGACCCAGTTGATCTTCTTCGTTTTAGCCAATGCGAATCGCTCCATTTGAAAGCTAATTCAGGGAAATCCCCTCGCCGCCGCGCGGGCACTTGCCACTATATCACCAAGGCGCGCCGGGCAAGCCTCTCGCGGAAGCTCAAACCCCATTGTATAACGGCGCCAGACAAAGTTGGGAAACGCTGATGGACGACGAAGTGCCGATCGCCGGCGAAACGGATAACGTAACCTTCCCGTGGCTCGCCGCCTATCCGGCCGGCGTGCCGGCGCGGATCGAGACGCCGCCCTACGGTCTGCTCGGCGAGATAGCGCCGGACTTGGCGGCGCGCAGGCCGCCAGCCCGGGCGTTTACCACCATCATACCGAACGGTATGGCGGGAAGACTGACCTTTGCGGAAGTCGATCGCTATTCGGACGCCTTCGCCGCCTATTTGCGCGAAACGCTGTGCCTCGAGCCGGGAGCCAGGGTCGCGATCCAAATTCCAAACGGGCTCGCCTATCCGGTCGCCGCATTCGGCATTTTCAAGGCGGGCTGCGTGCTCGTCAATGTCAATCCGCTCTATACAGCGCGTGAAATGGCGCATGTTTTCGCGGACGCGGAACTGTCCGCGATCGTTGCGATCGATCTATTCGCGGGCAAGCTTGCGGCGGCTATGGAACAGGTTCCGGTGCCGCATGTCATTCTGACCGAGGCGGCGAGCCTTTTTCCAATTGCGTCGCGGCGGCTTATCGGATTTGTGCAGAAATACGTCAAGAAACAGGTGCCTTATCCGCGTTTCCGCCATGCCGCTTTTTCGAAAGCACTTGCGGTGGGCGCGGCCAGCCTTCGAGCGGGGGCCAACGTCAAGGGCTACACGAAGGACTTGGAACCATCCGCCATCGCCTGTCTGCAATACACCGGCGGCACCACGGGCGTGAGCAAGGGGGCGATGCTGACACACCGCAATCTGCTCATGAACGTGGCGCAAGTCGTCGCTTTTAGGGGCGACGCCATGCGGGAAAGCGATCACGTCCTGACCGCGCTCCCGCTCTATCACATCTTCGCGTTCACCGCGAATTTGCTGGGTTTTTTCGCGCGTGGGGCGCATAATATTTTGATTCCCAGCCCAAGGCCGCTGACCAATCTCCGCAAAGCCTTCGAGAAGGAGGCCATAACATTCATCACGGGGGTTAACACCTTGTTCAATGGTCTGTTGAACGAACCGTGGTTTTGCGCGAATCCGCCGAAGAGCCTGCGTGTGTCGCTTGCCGGCGGGATGGCTTTGCAGGAGGCGGTAGCCCTACGCTGGCGGAAGATCACTGGAACCGAGGTGGCCGAAGGCTACGGCCTCACTGAAGCCTCACCGGTCCTGACACTCAATCCCGCCGGACGCGAGAAGCCCGGCTCGATTGGCGTGCCGCTTCCCTCGACCGAGATGAAATGCGTCGACGACCAGGGAAACGAGGTCGCGATCGGCGAGCCCGGCGAAATTATCGCGCGCGGGCCGCAGGTGATGCCCGGCTACTGGAGGCAGCCCGAGGAAACGAAGCAAGTCTTGCGCGATGGCTGGCTGTTTACCGGCGACATCGGCAAAATGGATGCCGAGGGCTATTTCAGAATCGTCGACCGGCGCAAGGATATGATCCTCATTTCCGGCTTCAAGGTCTATCCCAACGAGGTGGAAGCGGTGCTCGCCGGGCTTGTGGGCGTGAAGGAATGCGCGGTGATCGGCGTCCCGGACATGGCCGGCGGGGAAGTGGTCAAGGCGTTAATCGTGCGCGGCGATCCGGCCCTCGACGCCGCCGCTGTCCGCGCTTTCTGCAGGCGAGAACTGACCAATTACAAGGTGCCGAAATTGGTCGAGTTCCGCGACGATTTGCCGAAGTCAAACGTCGGCAAGATCTTGCGCAAAGAGCTGCGCCAGGAAGTGCGCCCGCAGGCCGGCGATCGCAAGGACTAAACCGGGAAGCGCCCCGACTTACCAGCGCAGTAGCCGCCGCCCCGTGACGGCGCCGATGGCGGCGACGAAGCCAATCGCCAGCGTATACCAGGCCGCCACGAAAAGCGGCGAATCGTCCGGGCAATGCGTGGCGTAGCAGGCCGCGCCGATCGCCCCGGCGAGGAGGCCCGCCGCCGCTCCGGCAAGGGCGGGATGCTCCGGCGCGCCTTGACGCAAGGCCAGCAAGGCGGCAACGAGCGGGGCCGTGGCAAGAAAGGGGATGCTCTTCAAGCAGAATATCGCATTGGTGCCCACAAGTCTCTGGCCCCATTCGGCTGCCGGAACAGCGAGGAGTTCCGCCAGGCTTGCGGCCGCCAGCAAGGCCGGCACGATCGCCAGCATGAGGGCGATGCGGCGGATATCCGCGCCGGGCCTCACAAGACGCAACACCAGCGGGCCGGAAAGTGAGACGAGCAAGACAGCGAGGCAAAGCTTGAACAGAAGCCGGTGTTCGCCGAGCAGGGCGAAGAGATGCGGCCGGAGCCCGAGGATCGCGAAATGGAGGCCCAACGCGATCGCGACGCCCGGAATCAAGGCAAGCGCCAAGGCCCGGCCCGGCGGCATCGCGCGGACCTCGCTGTCGGCGGCAAGGGCACGGATGAGGTCGCCGGTCTTCACGTCCCCTCCACATTGAATTTCGCGGCAAGCGCCGCGAGCCCGCGATGCAGGGCCACACGTACTGCCCCCTTGGTCATCGAAAGACGCGTCGCCGTCTCGCCGATCGACGCGCCATCAACTGCAATGGCCCGCACGACATTGCGTTGTCGGGCTGGCAGGGATTCGAGATGACGATAGACATCGGCGACGAGCATGCTTGGTTCGCTCTCGTCACCGGCCAGGACTTCGGCGAAGCCGTCGATAGGAAGGTTGATCCGGCGGCCGCGCCGGCGCAGCGCATCAATCATTTTATGGCGCGCGATGGCCCTTAGCCACGGGCCAATCGGTGCATCCTCGTCCCAGCTTTGCCGCTTGAGATGAATGGCAAGCAGCGTCTCCTGCACAATGTCCTCAGCCTCGGTATTGGCCATTCCAGCACGGGCAAGGCCCCGACGCGCCACCGCGCGAAGCACCGGCGTCAATTGCACCAGCAAACGCCGGTAGGAATCCGCGTCGCCGGCATTGCCGGCACGCATCAGCAAGGCCCACTCCTTTTCTCGTCCATCGCCGCGCAAACGGTCCCATCACTTTATTTCGGCCGCCGCCGGCCTGTCGTTACATCTTCCGTGCGGCCTCGTTATCACGTTTTTGTCATGGAAAATATTCGCCGCGATGCGTAACGCCCGCGCTCGCTTCTGCGTAGAATAAGATGTAGAAACGGTGCGCCGTTGCTACGGGCGGGGGAGGGAGGATTTCCCGCGCCTATAACCGGCTTTCGTTCAAAAAAGGAACCTATCATGATCACCAAAACCGAGCTCACCGCCGCGACCCTCGCCGCCGCGTTCGCTCTTCTCGCGGGGCCTGCCTCGGCCCAGGACATGGGCGGCGACAAGCCAGGGAAGGAAAAGTGCTATGGGGTCGCGCTCAAGGGCCACAACGATTGCGCGGCGGGAGCGGGCGCCACCTGCGCCGGCACGTCGAAAACCGACTATGACGCCGCCGCCTGGAAATACGTCCCCAAGGGAACCTGTGAAACGATGAAAACCCCGAATGGCATGGGGTCCCTAACGCCTAGCAAGTCTTGAGGCGCGACAGGGGCACGCGGTATCCGCGCGCCCCTTTATGTGGCAGTGGGGGAACCCGTAAAAAGCAAGGTTCAGGAGAAAATCCATGCGCCTTTCGCAGCTTCCCTTGAGCGCCGGCGCGAGCTTTAAGCCCGAGCATTTCGCCGCCATTTCCGCCGCGCCGCAACCACTCGGCTTTTTCGAGGTCCACGCCGAAAATTATATGGGCGGGGGAGGCGCCCCTCATTGCGAGTTGAGATTTCTGCGGGAACATTACGCGCTTTCCGTGCATGGCGTCGGGCTCAACATCGGTTCAAGGGAGCCGCTCGATCGCGTGCATCTTTCTAGGCTGAAAGAGCTTTGCAATCGCTATCAGCCGGAATGTTTTTCAGAGCATCTGGCGTGGTCCTCGCACGGCGGAATTTTTTTCAACGATCTCCTGCCGCTGCCCTATACAGAAACGACCTTGACCTCGGTGATCGGCCATATCGACGAAGCGCAGACGGCGCTCGGGCGCCGCCTGTTCCTCGAAAACCCCGCGACCTATGTCCGCTTCGAACAGAGCACGATTCCGGAGACGGAGTTTCTGGCGGCGATCGCGCGCGCGACTGGCTGCGGACTGCTGCTCGACGTCAATAACGTTTTCGTTTCGGCGCGCAATCACGCAACCAGAGCAAGCGCCTATCTCGAAGCTTTTCCTCTCGATCTCGTCGGCGAGATTCATCTCGCGGGTCATTTTGAAACTACGGACGGCCAAGGATCGCTGCTGTGCATCGATGCGCATGGATCCCCCGTCATCGAGGATGTTTTTGCCTTGTTCGACAGCGTGATCGCCCGCGTTGGGCCGCTTCCGACGCTGATCGAATGGGACAATGACGTGCCGGATTGGCCTGTGCTGCGTGCCGAGGCGCTTGCCGCGCAAGCCCGCCTCGACCGGGCGAGGCTTGTCCGCGCCGCATCGGTTGCGGCTTAAAGATCCTGGAGCATCTCCATGCAAACTTGGCAAAGCGATTTCGCCCGCGCGCTGCGCAACCCGGATTTGGCCGTCCCCCGAGGCGTGACCGCGCACAGTTCGGACATGCCGCAAGAGCGTCTCGCAATCTACCGCAACAATGTCATTGTGGGCCTCGTTAGTGCATTGGAAGCGCGGTTTCCGGCGACGCGCAAAATCGCCGGAGAGGATTTCTTCAAAGGCGCCGCGAAATTGTTCGCCGTCACGCAGCCGCCGCGCTCGCCCCTTATGATGTTTTATGGCGACGCGTTTCCCGCTTTCTTAGCGGACTTCGAACCGGCGCGGGAAGTACCCTATCTCGCCGATGTCGCAAGGCTTGAATCGGCCCGGACGCGCGCCTACCACGCCGCCGGCGCACTGCCTCTGATGCCCGCCGCACTCTCCGGCGTTGCCCTAGACACCTTGGCCGGGTCGTGCTTCACGTTGCACCCCTCGGTTGAAATCGTCGCGTCGGACTATCCGATCGTTACCATCTGGGCGATGAACTCCGGCGAAATCGACCTTGCGCCCATAACCGATTGGCGTGGCGAGGATGCGCTTGTTTCGCGCCCCGGCTTCGATGTCGAGGTTCGCCGCCTGTCGCCCGGCGTCAAGACTTTTTTGCAAAACCTCGCCGCTAGAAATCCGCTTGGAGAGGCGGCTGCGGCCGCGCTCGCCGCCAACCCAAGATTCGATCTTGCCGCCAATCTCGCGGCGTTATTCGCGGGGCTCGCGATCGAAATGACCAATCAACCCGTTGAGGCTCCCTTGCCATGATCCGATACCTCGAGACTCACCCGGAAAATCCCTCGGCGTTGAATGGCGCGATGCGCACCGTCGCCGCCGTTTTGGACAAAATTCCGCAATCCCTGATTTCGCTCGCGGCACGGATTTTTCCGGCCGCCGTGTTCTGGATGTCGGGGCAGACCAAGGTCGAAGGGTTTCATGTGACGGACAATGCCGTGGCGTTGTTTCGCGACGAATACGCTCTTCCATGGATTGATCCCGCGCTAGCCGCGAACATCGCAGCCTTCAGCGAACATTTTTTTCCGTTCTTGCTAGTTATAGGGCTCGCCAGCCGTCTGTCCGCGCTGGCCCTTCTTTGCATGACCGCGGTCATCGAAATTTTCGTCTATCCCGATGCCTGGCCGACCCACGGCGTCTGGGCGACCTGCTTTCTCGTCGTTATCGCACGCGGGCCGGGAATTTTCTCCCTCGACCATCTTATTGCCCGGCGTTCTGCCGCGCGTGGCGAGAAGCGCCTTAGCCGATAGCATTTATAGGGTGTTTACAAACGATTGAAGCTCCCGCCCAACTTTTTGGCGCATCGAACGGTCTTGAATTTTGTTATCCGGGAACAAAGTTATTTCAGAACAAAAAAAAACGGGCCGCCGGTAATGGCGCTTGTCCATTAGGGAGAGTTACGATGCTCAAGTTTCTTGCGACCGCCTCATTATTTTTTGCATTCACCTTTGGCATGACCGCAATAGCGGTTGCCCAGGCGATGACGCCTCCCAGTCCACCCAACACCCGCTATGAGTTGCCTAATGCCGCGGCGGGTCACCCCACCGACGGCTTCCGAGAGGGCCGTTCCATCTACCAGATGGGGCCTCCCGGCACTTTCTACGGTGCAACAACGGACGAACGCGGGTACCCGACGGGCGACCCGCAAAACCCGCAAAACCCGCGAACCGGCGGCTGAATGCGCTACTCGCTGATCCGCGACACCGGTTCTGGCGTTCGCGGATTGCGCTCTACGCCTCGAAATCGAGCCCGATGTCGAGGACGGCGGCGCTGTGCGTGAGCCAGCCGACCGAGATCAAATCGCAGCCGGTCGCGGCGAGCGTCGGCGCCGATTTTGGAGTGACACGCCCGGAGGCTTCGGTCGTCGCGCGGCCATCGACCATTGCGACAGCTTCGGCGAGCGTTTCCAACCTCATATTGTCGAGAAGCACGGCATCGGCGCCTTCGCCGAGCGCCTCTTCGAGCTGGCCCAAAGTATCGACTTCGACTTCGATTTTGACGAGATGGCCGGCAGCCGCGCGGGCGCGCCGCAACGCCTGCGCAATCCCCCCCGCGATGACGATATGATTGTCCTTGATGAGGATGGCGTCGTCGAGGCCAAAGCGGTGATTGGCGCCGCCGCCCGCGCGCACCGCGTATTTTTCGATCGCGCGAAGTCCAGGAGTTGTCTTCCGGGTGCAGACGATCTTGGCCTTGGTGCCTTGCACCGCCGCGACGATGGAAGCCGTTGCAGTCGCTATTCCACTGAGATGGCCAAGAAAATTGAGAGCGGTGCGCTCCGCCGTAAGAATCCCGCGCGCCGGTCCGCTAACCCTGGCGATGACGCCGCCCGCCATGACCGTCGCGCCGTCGTCTATTTCAACCTGCATCGCAATATCCGGGTCGATAAGCTCGAAGGCGAGTTTTGCCAAATCTAGCCCGGCGACGACGCCCTTTTCACGTGCAACCATCGCGGCTCGCGCCGCAAGCCCAGCCGGAACGATCGCATCCGTGGTGAGATCGCCGGCACGGCCAAGATCCTCGAGAAGCGCGGCGCGAACCAAAGGCTCGACCATAATCCGCGCGAGGGGCACAGGCGTCATCGCGCAACTTTCGTTTCAGGCGACGGCTTCGGGGACAATCTCCCGCGTGGCGGCAAGTGCCTCGTTGAGGCGCAGCATACTTCTTTGCGCATGCGCGGCGCGGCTTGGAAAATCGGTTCGCGCATGGGCACCCCGGCTTTCCCGCCGGCGCAAGGCCGCGATCACGATCATCAGGGCGACGCAGGCGGGATCGCTCGCCGCCCCGCACTCCAGCGCCAGCGGCTGCAGCTCGGCCGCCGCCGCCGCCAAACCATCGCCGTCGCGTAGCACGCCCGCGGCGCGAGAGAGAATCTCACGCACCGGATAAGGGTCGCTAGCGACGACCTTGGTCACTCCGGCACGCGGCTTGCGCCGGCGATTGGACGTGGTTCCATTGATGCTCTCGGCGACAAGACGACCGCAGACGGCCGCTTCGAGCAGGGAATTGCTGGCAAGTCGATTGGCGCCGTGGAGGCCCGTGCACGCGGCCTCGCCGCAAGCCCAGAGACCCTCGACCGATGTACGCCCGGCAAGATCGACGGCGATACCACCCATGTGATAATGGGCCGCCGGGCGGATTGGAATCGGCTGGGTGACGGGATCGATGCCGGCCGCGTGACAAAAGCCGGTGATCGCCGGAAAGCGGCGCGCAAAATCGAGGTCTGGCACGTCCCGCGCGTCGAGAAAAACCCGGTGGCCCGCAGCCAGGTGCCTCCAGACCGCGCGCGCGACAACATCGCGCGGTGCAAGCTCGGCGCCGGGCACGCCGGCCATGAAGCGATGGCCGGTCTCGTCGATGAGGATCGCCCCTTCGCCGCGCACGGTCTCGCTGATGAGTTTTAGCGGAGACGAGGCGCTATCCAGTGCCGTCGGATGAAACTGGATAAATTCGAGATCGGCCATGGCCGCGCCCGCCTTCGCCGCGAGGGCCAGCCCTTCACCCCACGATCCAGCCGGATTGGTGCCAAACTGGAACAGGCCGCCAATGCCGCCAGTCGCGATGACGACGCACTCCGTAGCGAAAACCGCGGGGCCGCGGATGCTTTCGGCGACAACTCCTACCACGGTATTATCTTCGACGAGCAGCCGCCGCGCCGCGAGACCCTCGATCGGGGTGATGGAGGGTGTTTCGCGCGCAAGACGGGTCAAGGTCCGCATGATTTCGCGTCCGCTGGAATCGCCGCCGGCATGAACGATCCGCCGGCGCGAATGCGCGGCTTCGAGGCCAAGTGTAAGTTTGCCTTCGCTGTTGCGATCGAAAGGCACGCCGCGCCGGATTAATTCGTCGATCGCGGCCGGCGCGGCTTTGAGGATCGCCCGCGCGACAAACTCGTCGCAAAGGCCGTCACCGGCCTTGAGCGTATCGGCGAGATGCAGCGAAAAATCGTCGTCCGGCCCAACGCTCGCGGCGATCCCGCCCTGTGCGAGGACGCTCGATGATTCAAATCCAAGCGGTGCCTTGCTGAGGAGGATTACCGGCCGGGACGCCAAGAAAAGAGCGGCGGTCAGGCCAGCGAGCCCGCCGCCGACAACGATGCATGTCCCCGCGGTGTCGATAACATCCATCAATGCACCGCCAGCATGCGTTCGACGGCCCGGCGCGCGGGAACAGCGATCTCAGGACGGATATGCACCTCGTGTTGCGTCGTCTCCAGCGCCCGCCTGATGTTGCGAAGCGTGATCTTTTTCATATGCGGGCAGAGATTGCACGGCCGGATAAATTCGAGCTCGGGATATTGGATCGCGACATTGTCGCTCATCGAGCATTCGGTCAAAAGCACGACGCGCCTGGGCCGGTTCTTGCTCACATAGGACGACATGGCGGCGGTCGAGCCGGAAAAATCGGCTTCCGCCACGACGTCAGGCGGGCATTCGGGATGCGCCAAGATGATCACGCCGGGATAATCCTCGCGCAATTGCCGCACTTCCCCGGCGTTGAAACGCTCATGCACCTCGCAATGGCCCGACCAGGCGACGACTTTCACATTTGTCTCGGCCGCGACGTTGCGGGCGAGGAATTCGTCGGGCAGCATGATGACACGCTCGACGCCGAGGGATTCGATCACGGCCCGCGCGTTGCCGGACGTGCAGCAAATGTCCGACAGGGCCTTTACGGCCGCCGAGGTGTTTACATAGGTGACAATTGGAACGCCTGGATAGGTTTGCCGCAATAGCCGCACATCCTCGGGCCGGATCGACTCGGCAAGCGAACAGCCGGCTCCAAGGTCCGGGATGAGAACGGTTTTTTCCGGGTTCAACAATTTCGCGGTCTCGGCCATGAAATGAACGCCAGCCAAAACAATGACGTCCGCGTCGGCCGTCATCGCTTCCCGCGCGAGAGCGAGACTGTCTCCGACAAAATCGGCAACGCAGTGAAAAATCTCGGGCGTCTGATAATTGTGCGCAAGCACCACCGCGTTCCTGGTCCGCTTCAGCGTCATGATGGCGTCGATGTCTTGGGCATGCACCGGCCACTCGATTGCCGGGATCGCATGGCGAACCTTTGCATAGAGATTCTCCGCGCCGGGATTCTTCGCGCGGACAGTTTCCGGATACGGCAACGCCATGGCCTTATACTCCAAACGAGTATTACCGGAACATATACTTATATTGAGTATAAGATTTGTCAAGCCCTCGAAACCGGCAATTTGGTTCCGGCAACGGCCCGTTGAGCAAAGACCTCGCGGCGGAACCGGAACAGTTTCGCCGGACGCCCGCCGGTATCTGGAGTGGTTTCCCCGGTTTCCTCGACGAGTTCCTGCTGTTCGATCAGGCGGCGGAAGTTTTGTTTGTGGACGAGCCTCCCCGCGAGGGCCTCGACGCAGCGCTGCAAATGCAGGAGCGTAAATGTTTCCGGCATTAATTCGAACACCACCGGATGATATTTAATTTTGGCCCGGAGTCTGGCTATGCCGGTGGCGAGAATGCGGCGATGATCGAGAATCATCGGCTGGCCCGTGCCCTGTAACGCGCCGGCCGCGACGCCCTGTCGCATGGTCCCCGGCGAACTTCCGCGTACCGCTTCCGGGATGAGGCCCGCCTCGTAGAGCAATTCGTAGCGCTGCAGGACAAGCTCCTCGTTCCAGGAGCGGCCGCCGCGGCCGAAGGTGATCGCGACGCGCCGGCGGCGGTCTTGCCGCAGGCCCGGATTTTGCGGCGCGCTGGCCCAGGCCTCAAGCTTAGGCAAAAGCACGGCTTCGATCATCGAGGGGGGGCCGGCGCGATGGTCTTCCCACGGGAAGTAATAATACCAACTGCGCCAGCTCGCCTCATGCTCGCCCGAGGCGCGCTGCTCACGAGTGAGGCCGAGATAGCTGATCGAGATGACGTGTTGTCCGGCGCCGCCGCGATCCCGGTCGGCGAAAGTATAGAGCTGCTCGACATAGCCGGGCGGCAGCCCGGTTTGCCGTTCGACCCAAGCGCGCAGCCCCGCCTGGAGCGAACGATGGGCGAGTTCGAACGGACCGGATGGCAGCGCGGATCGATCTTTTATGGTCAAGACGCGCGGATCGCTCGAGGTCACGGCGACCAGCACCGCAATAAGATCGGCTGCAATCACGTTCTTGGCGGCAACCGGCGCGGTCGGCGCGCTTGCCTCGACAAGGCCGCCTTCGCGAAACGAGCCCATTAGCTGGCGCCGTTACCGGGTTCCATGGAAACATGTCCGGATAAGGAGGAATTTCATACAGATACCGCGATTTGGCCGCGAAGGGAATGCTTATTGGCGTTGTATCCTCTTGTTTCAGTGTAAATTTCCAATCGCAATCGCGAGTTTATTGGTTTGGCCGCGATATCGCCGCCGGTCCATGAAAGCCCGCACACGGGCAAGGCGAGGCACGCGCTGGCGGGCTTATCCCAGATCCAGTTCGAATGCCGCGATTTCGTGCCGCGGCAAGCGCCGGGGCGCGATGTAGATTGCATCGCCGCGCCACGTCAACGGCGCCGCCCAAGGATTCGAAGCGAGCCAGGTTTTCGCCGCGCGGGAGATGCGGCGACGTTTGACGAAGTCGATCGCGGTCCTGGCCTCGTCGAGAGTTGGCCGTACCTTCACTTCGACAAAAGCGACAGTGTCGCCGCGCCGGATGACGATGTCTATCTCGCCTCCTCGAACGCAATAGCGGCAAGCCAAAATCCGATACCCCTTGAGGCGCAAAAGGACAATGGCGAATCTTTCGGCGAGGATTCCAAGGCCATGCGCCTTTTTGCGGTCGCGTGGGGCTCTCGCCTTCATCGTTGACGCGTCGAAAGTTCGATCGCACGTGCATAGACTTTGCGGCGCGGCTGGCCCGTCTCGGCCGCAACAACGGCCGCGGCGTCCTTGACCGAATGGACTTCCAACGCCTTCCCGAGCCTGGCATCGAGGTCTGGTTGGACCGGCGGCTTCTCTCTCGGCGGCCCGACAAGGACAACGATCTCGCCTTTGGGCGGCGGCTCGGCGGAAACAATGGACGCTAGATCAGGCAAAAGCCCGCGTCGAACGGTCTCGAAATATTTGGTGAGTTCGCGGGCGATCGCCGCATCGCGTGGTCCCAGAATGGCGGCCAAATCGTTCAATGTTTCCGCGACGCGGCGCGGCGACTCGAAAAATACCAGCGTCCCGGGAATCGCCGAAAGTTCAGCGATGCGGCCACGCCTCGCGGCGCTTTTCTGCGGCAAAAATCCTTCAAAAAAGAACCGATCGGTGGGCAGACCCGCGACCACCAAAGCGGCGAGCACGGCCGAGGCGCCCGGAACCGAAACCACTTCGATTTTTTGCGCGAGCGCATCCGCAACTAGTTTGAAGCCCGGATCGGAAATCAACGGCGTGCCGGCATCCGAGACCAAAGCCAGCGCCGCCCCGCCAGTCAGCCGGGCAAGGAGGTGGGGCCGCATGACCGCGGCGTTATGTTCGTGATAGGCGACAAGCGGCGTCGCTATTCCATAATGCGCGAGCAATGTCTTGGTGACCCGCGTGTCCTCGGCGACGATCGTGTCGGCGGCGGCGAGCGTCGCCAGCGCCCGAAATGAAATATCGCCGAGATTGCCGATCGGCGTGGCGACCACGTGGAGGCCGGGCCGGATCGGTTCCGCCTCGGCCCTGAGGCCGAAGGCGGTAAATGCCCCCGGCTTCTCGCCCTCGGAGGTTTTTGCGCGCGCAAGGGTCTTGCCGCGCCGGGGAGCCGCGCCTTGAAGGGCCCGGTGATCGAATCCGTCCGCATTGCCCGTGTTCATGGTGTCCAGTCCGCCGGGGAATGCCCGGCCATCTTGAGCAATTAGGCTGTTCTATAAAACGTCCGCCTGTTCTATTTATAGAACGAAGGCGCTTTTTTGCAAGCAGGCGCAGTGGCAAATGCCGTTTCTATTGCCGCCGGCCTTATTTTATGACTGAAAAGAACGGAGATTTCCATGCTATCCAAATTGTCCGCCATGGACGCCCGGTCAACGCATTTCAAAATACGCGAATTGGAGCGTCGCCCGAATGACCTATCTTCCATGCAAGAAAGCCAGGCGGGGGGCTTTATGGCCTCTCCGCAATTGTCGCGCCGGTGCCGTTCGGGCAATATGGGTATCCGGACTTTGCTTGTCGCTCGCGGCCTGCGGCTCGTTGGGCGGGATGTTTGGGCGTGGTGGGCTGGGAGGAGTTGTTGCGCCGACTTCGCAGGCACCGCCGCCGTACCAGGGCGAGCAAATCGGCTCCGGCCCGGCGCGCGTGGCGCTCATCGTTCCAATGAACTCAGGCGTCGGGACCAAGCGTCGTCGGCACCTCCCTACGCAATGCCGCCGAACTGGCTTGGGCGGAGGCTGGCAACGACGATATTACCTTGCTTGTCAAGGACGATCGTTCGACCCCCGATGGGGCGCGCGCGGCGGCGCAACTGGCCCTGTCGGAAGGAGCCGAGCTTATCATTGGTCCACTGTTTGCTTCGAGTGTGCGCGAAGTGGGCGCGGTGGCGCGTGGCGCCGGAAGACCGGTCATCGCATTTTCGACCGATACGTCGACCGCCGGCCCGGAGCTGTTTCTGCTTTCCTTCCTGATCGAGAGCTACGTCGACCGGATTGTCGATTTCGCCGCCTCCAAGGGCGAAAAGTCGATCGCCGCCCTCATTCCGGAAAATGACTACGGACGCGTGGCGGAAAGCGAATTCCAGCAGGCCGCCGCGCGCGCCAACATACGAGTTATGACGATCGAACATTACCAGCCACGAACCATGGCCGAGGCTGTGCAAAAAATCGCCGCGCTTCATGATCAAATCGATTTGCTTTTCATTCCTGAACAGGCCGATGCGATGCAGGCGATGTCGCAGGCACTGGCCGCTGCCGGAATCAACGGCAAACATGTGCAGATCCTTGGCACCGGTCTTTGGAACGACGCCCGCGTCCTGAAGCTTGCGGCGTTGCAAGGCGCATGGTTCGCGGCGCCCGAAAATGGCGGGTTCAATGCCTTCGCGGCGCGCTATCGCGCCAAATATCACTCCGATCCAACCCGCATCGCGACACTTGCCTATGATGCCGTGTCCCTCGCCGCCGCCCTTGCCCATACCCAAGGATCGCAGCGTTATTCGCCAAATGTCCTCACCAACCGGTCCGGCTTCAACGGCGCCGATGGCGTGTTTCGCTTCCGCTCCGATGGGACGAACGAGCGCGGTCTGTCGGTCCTGCAAATCAATAATGGCGTCGCGGTGCCGCTCAGCCCGGCGCCGCATTCGTTCTCGGGCACCGCTTCGGCGACTTGATTTCAATTGCGAGCCTCGATGGACCGTTGGTGTGAGCGGCGGCTCCAAGAAGAAACACGTTTCATTTTGCGTCTTCTCCGCCTCGGCCGAGATGCTTGGCCACATCGGGCTGTTGCGAAAACAGCGGCGTTGCCGCGCCAGATCGTCCCAGGAGCCGCCGACATCGAACCGAAACTTCGGGATTTCCTTCCCAGGCTTGGCCTCGCCGATGGAGGGGCATGGCGACGGCATGCAGATAGAACCTGCGTTCGCCGAAATCAACGCTATCGCCAAACCCAAGTCCGAGGCTCGGGGTTTCAAGCTTGCCTTCCTCGATGCCGGTTACTCCCTTAACGAAGCGCAAACCGAAACCGGCACGCTCGAAAGCGGTCCGGCCGCGATGAATATCGGCGAGAAGCGCGAGTGGGCTCGCCTTGCCGATTTCAACCACGGCAGACCGTTCGATCCTATCGAGCGCGGGTATCGCTTCAACCTGCACGGCACGAGCTAATCCAATCGTGGCCGCCAAGCGCCTCCGGCTTCACAGGCCCGGCGTTGGAATACCCGTAGCGGGGCACGCCGGCGGCTGACGATCGCCACGCGAAAGTGTGGCGTCCGTTTCGAAGCCGCATTGGTCATCAATCGGGAAACCGAACTCCGCGCGCAAGACCGTAAGAAGTTGCTCCAACCCGAACGGCTTTTGCAGCACGGCGCGTTCCGCATGCCGGGCCGGGAGGCCCGAAATGCCGTACCCCGTCGTGAAAAAGAAGGGACAAGCACGCGCGGCGAGAATGTCGGCGACAGGATCGACCCTTTGTGAGCCAAGGTTCACGTCGAGGATTGCGCCGTCGATCTGTTCGCGGCCGATCAACTCCAGGGCGGCGGAAACTTGCGCGGCGGAACCGGCCACATCGAAGCCGAGTTCCAACAGCATCGCTTCCAGGGCGAGCGCGATGAACGGCTCGTCCTCGACGATCAAGATATGCTGTCTCTTAGGCGCGGCCTCTGTGTCGACGACCATGATATTACTGCTTGATCACTTGAAAACGCGAATATTTTGCCCCGTCCGGTTATCAAAGTCCAGCAAATTAATCAATCATCAATGTTTTGATCCGGCTTGCCGTCACGAGATTGGCGCATGACGATCAGGGCCGCCAGCGTCACCAAAGCCCAGCCAAAAATAAGAAGCGTTCCCCCGAACGGGGCGGCCATGGGAAACAGTCTTGTCCCGGCGAGAGCGCGCGCCGAGAGATCGCCGCCAAACAACAGGCTGCCGGACAGGAATAACCCCGCCGCGCCGAGAAACCAGATGCTGCGTTGCGGCACGGCCAAGGCAAGCCCGCAAACGGCGAGCGTGGCGGTCGCGTGAAGCATCAAAAAATTGGCGGCTGTTTGAAGCCTGGGATCGTCCACGCCGTGGGCGGCGGCAGCCGCCAAAATTACTCCGCCTGCGCCGGTCAGTCCAGCCGCCGCGGCCGCCGCGGCCGCCCATTTACGCATCGTGCAAGACCTTTGGTTCACCGGTCGAAGGCCGAAACCTTATTCCTTCGCGGCGGACTGCGATATGTTGTTCGCGCCCGCCCTCGGTCCGGCGCGCGTTGCGCCGTGCCGCCGATGCGGCTTGCAAATCTCGAAAAGCGCGTTACCGATTTCTTACTTTTAGAGCTTAATCTTTAAGTCTTACCGATAGGGAGAAGTGCGGATGCGTCCAAGGCTTATTTGTTTGGCCGCCATGCTGGCCTCGGCCGGCATCAGCGGGGAGGCTTTTGGGCAAGAAAAAGGCACGCTCGAACCGGTGCGGCTGCCGCCGCTCGCTCATCCGGAGGATGCCTCCACTCCGGCGAAACAATTGTTCGGACGTCAAGTCGTGCCGGCGGCTTTGGCCGCGCGCACCATCGGATTTTATTCGCGTGGATGCCTCGCGGGCGGGCAGGCCCTGCCAGTCGACGGTCCGGCTTGGGAGGTGATGCGGCTCTCGCGCAACCGTAATTGGGGGCATCCGGCGCTGCTTGCATTTCTCGAACGTTTTGCGCGGAAAGTGCCGACCGTCAGCCATTGGCCTGGAATTCTCGTCGGCGACATGTCGCAGCCACGCGGCGGGCCGATGCTCACCGGGCACGCCTCGCATCAGATCGGTCTAGACGCCGATATTTGGCTGACGCCTATGCCAAACCGCGACCTGTCGCGATTGGAGCGTGAGGAAATGCCGGCGGTCAACATGGTGCGGCCAGACCGGCTTGACGTCGATCCGGCGAAATGGACGCCGGATCACCTTGCGGTCATAAGGGCGGCGGCGCAAAACCCGGAGGTGCAGCGCATTTTCGTCAACGCCGCGATCAAGAAAGCGCTGTGCCGCGAGGCCACGGGCAATCGTTCATGGCTCGGCAAAGTCCGCCCGTACTTTGGCCATGACTATCATTTTCACGTCCGCCTCGCTTGTCCGGCAGGAGAAGTGGCCTGCCGGGATCAAGATTCCGTCCCGCCGGGAGACGGCTGCGACGCCTCGCTCGCCTGGTGGTTTTCGGATCCGATCCTCCATCCGAAGCCCCATCCCGAAAAGCCGAAGCCGCCCCTGACGATGGCGCAATTGCCGCCCGAATGTGAAGGCGTCCTCACCGCGCGCTGAGAATGTTAGGCCGTTCGGTCGCCGGCCGCCTTTTCGAACACAAGACACAGATATTAGCGCACATCATATGAATCGCTCCAACCGCTCGGAAAATTAGCGTGTCATCCGGGGAATGCGGACTATAAATGAAGCTTGCGCGTTTCCGCCTCAAGGAAACAGTCGCGACGGTGCGCGAAACGTGCAGCCGGGGAGTGTGGGGACAAACCCCGGACAAAAAGAAAGCGCCCGCCGGGGAGGATCGGGCGGGCGCTTCTGGCCAGCGAGGGGGCTTGAGAGTGGCCAGAGCCCCGCCAGCGCAACCATAAAGTGTCGATTACAAATGTTTTAACTGCGATCAAGCGTCACTTTGCGAAATAGTTTAGTTAATGAACCGTGACTTATCCCAACGGTCATGAGGAATGACCATTAGTTCCACTCTCAAATTTTTGCTAGAGCGGGTCCCGATTAGGTGGACCCGTATCCGGCATTGCGAAAATAGTTGAAGCATTCGGTTGGAGGGAAGTCGTCGAGAGCTAATCCGATGCCATCCCACAGAGCATCGACGGTTCGGTGGGCCATTTTGCGCAACGTATTTTTGAGCTTGGCGAAGACTTGTTCGATGGGATCGAAGTCAGGACTGTAGGCGGGCAAGAAGCACTGCGTCGCCCCGGCGGCTTCGATGGCTTTTCGAACGCCGGCGCGTTTATGGGAACCGAGATTATCCATCACCACGATTTCGCCAGGCGACAAGGTCGGCACCAGAACCTGCTCGACATAGGCGAGGAACTTTGCGCCGTTAATGGGACCGTCGAAGACACAAGGAGCGGTGATGCGATCGTGGCGCAACGCCGCCAAAAAGGTCGTCGTCTTCCAGTGGCCGAACGGGGCGTGAGCGATAAGTCTCTTGCCTCTTTCACATCGCCCATAGCGAGGTGTCATGTTGGTCGAGGCCCAGGTCTCATCGATGAATACAAGCCTTTGAGGATCAAGACTTTTCTGCTTATCGCGCCAAGCGAGACGTGCGGCCCGGACATCCGCTCTTTCTTGTTCGGCGGCGTGCAGAGTTTTTTTTAAAGGTCAATTGCAGATGCCGCAAAAAACGCCCGACGGCGGACCGCCCGACTTTGATCTCGAGCGTCGTCAGCTTGCTCCACAGCTCCGTGATCGTCAGCTCGGGCTGCACCGCCACCAACGCCCGCACCTTATCTTCATGCGCAGCCAGCGCGTGCCGCTTATGGCCGCCAAACTTTCGCGGCAGACAACCGCCTGTTATCTCAAACTGCTGCATGAGCTTGATCACGCAGCTCGCACTGACATCAAAGCTGCGCGCCGCCTTGCGCCGAGACTGACCTGCCAGTACAGCCCGCACCAGGCGGTCACGTAAATCCTGCGAATAGGGTTTTGCCATCCATGCCGGCCTCCATTCCAGCCAACATGGTAAATCACGATTCCGCCGATTCGGGAATCCCCCTTCCAATTCTGTCTATTCGGGACCCGCTCTAACCCATTGAAGAAGCGAAAAATTTGAGGAAGGCACTTGAAAAAGGCATCATAAGTCGCTGTCCGCGACCCCAAGGTATTAGAGCGACCGAAACCTACATTTGACCAAACATTTCGTGACCGAGCATTGACCATGCTCAACCCTGATCGGCTTTTGACCAAACCTCGACCGTCACCAAGGTTCGCGTGCTACAACGCGTGGTTCACAACTTGATCCGCCACCGGTGTGGAAACAATCTACCCTGAGGGCGGGTTACGTTCCGGGCCTGTTTTTGTTGCAGTGCACAATATCTGATTAAAATTTCGAAAACAGCTATGCGTTTCATGCAAGCTTTTGTTTCTTCATCTTCTGTCGCTTGTCTGGCTCCTTCCGGCCTCCGGGCGGGCCCGAGCGGTAAAGCTAGCCGGGTTGGATGAAAAGATGCCTCGCTAAGCTTGTCCGGGGCTTGCGCCGCCACGAACGCAAAGGCGCGCGGAGGCAGAAGCTCCGGACCGGGAAATAATTTATTTTGAGGGAAACAACAGCCGATGGGCCAACCTGCGGATCGGTTGGGGGGAGAGCCGCTGGATTCGATTTACGGCGTGATTGAGCATGTCGAACCGGCGGAGTTCATGCGAAAAGTGAGGCTCCATCGACTGAATTTGCTTGGCGAAGCGGGCCTTCACCCATTCATATAACTCGATGTCGTATTTATTAAATGTTTCCAGGCGTTTCCGTGTAGCCTCTGACACGGCTGCCAGCTTGGGCCGGTTTGGGTTTTCGTTGTGAATACGGAACAAGACCCGATGGAAAGGCCATCCATAAAGCCGCTTGAGGAACCACACGAGTGCAGCGAACTCTTCCAGCGGAGCTGCGGCGATAAATCGTTCCTCAATGTTGCGCTTGGCCATTTCGAGATGTCGCCGCTCCACGGGGGAGCTCGCGAACGAGATTGGCCGGCTTTCGAGATCCCAGGGCGCGTCGAGTTCAGGGCGGCCGCTCAGCATGCGCACCTGCTGGTTGTCGTGATACAGACCAATCCCGCTACCCAAATATTGTTCAAACGTCAGATCCTTGATGAACGGGTAGTAGGGTAGGTGGCTAAATCTGCGAATGTAAAAAAAATTGGAAATGACCCGATCCACCGGATGGCGCACAATTGTGAAAAATTTCGATGGCCGATCGAAGATAGTATCAACGTCCATGGCACAGCAAGAGGGAAATCATGCAACGAACCGCACGCTGCTTCTCGACCGGAAGCTGACGGAATTTCTCCGCAATTCTCGGGGTGGATCGCAGCATAAGAGCCGTATCGCCATGTTCAAGTTCTGGGTTGAAGTGTTGATCGGGGAAGCAGTGCGCGAGAATGGCCTCCATCGTCTGTCCGCCCGTTTTCGGGATATGAAGGAATATCACGACTTGGGGCGGGGCGAGACCGGGAATACCGGTGCTACGAGAACCGAACAACATTGAGGCATGCCCTCGCGACGAGACCTTAGAAATATCAAATAGTTAATCTCCATGCGCTTATCATAACGCTCATCACCATGCAACACGGCATTTCATTGACGCCGGTCTCCATGCCATCCAACGCGATCACTCCGCCGCCTGTGTACCCTTCGCCAAAGGCCGCCGTTCCAGAAACGCGCTTAAATAGCGCCCGGTGTAACTTTTCCTTGCCCGCACGATGTCCTCGGGCGGACCGGCCGCGACGATCTCGCCGCCGGCGTCGCCGCCTTCGGGACCAAGATCGATGATCCAGTCGGCCGTTTTCACGACCTCGAGATTGTGTTCGATCACGATGACCGTATTGCCTTGATCGACCAGTTCCTGCAGTACTTCGAGGAGCTTGGCGACGTCGTGGAAATGCAGCCCGGTGGTTGGCTCGTCGAGAATATAGAGGGTGCGGCCGGTCGAGCGCCTGGAAAGCTCCTTGGCGAGTTTGACCCGCTGCGCCTCGCCGCCGGACAAGGTGTTGGCCTGCTGGCCGAGCTTGACATAGCCGAGGCCGACCCGCGCGAGAGTCGCCAATTTTTCGCGGATCGAAGGCACCGCCTTGAATAGGCTCGCTGCTTCCTCGACCGTCATGCCGAGTACGCCGGCGATCGATTGGCCGCGATATTTCACTTCGAGCGTCTCGCGATCGTAGCGCTTGCCCTTGCAGACATCGCAAGTGACGTAGACGTCGGGCAAAAAGTGCATTTCGATCTTGATCACCCCATCGCCCTGGCAGGCCTCGCAGCGTCCGCCCTTCACGTTGAAGGAGAATCGTCCGGGCTGATAGCCGCGCGCCTTGGCTTCCGGGAGGGCCGCGAACCATTCCCGCATCGGCGTGAAGGCCCCGGTGTAGGTCGCTGGATTCGAGCGCGGCGTGCGTCCGATCGGCGATTGGTCGATGTCGATGACCTTGTCGAGATGTTCGAGACCGTCGATGCGCGCATGCGGCGCCGGATGTTCGAGCGCGCCGTTGAGCCGCCGCGCGGCGGCTTTGTAGAGCGTATCGATAATGAGGGTCGATTTGCCGCCGCCGGAGACGCCGGTGACGCAGGTGAAAACCCCGAGCGGGATCGCGGCCGAGACATTTTTGAGATTATTGCCGTGGGCGTTGACGATGGCGAGCTTGTGGCCCGGCTCCGTTCTGCGCCGGCGGCGCGGCGCCGCGACTTCAAGCGCGCCGGTGAGATATTGGCCGGTCAGCGAATCCTTGTCCGCCATGATTTCGGCGGCGGGGCCTTGCGCCACGATCTCGCCGCCGTGAATGCCTGCGCCCGGGCCGAAATCGATGACATGATCGGCGGCAAGAATTGCGTCCTCGTCATGTTCGACAACAATAACCGTATTGCCGAGATCGCGCAGCCGCCGCAAGGTGTCGAGAAGCCTCGCATTGTCGCGCTGATGCAGGCCAATCGAAGGTTCGTCCAGCACATAAAGCACGCCGGTCAGGCCTGACCCAATCTGCGAGGCGAGCCTAATGCGCTGGCTCTCGCCGCCGGACAGCGTGCCGGAAGCGCGGGACAGAGTGAGATAGTCGAGGCCGACATCGACAAGGAACGAGAGCCTGTCGAAAATCTCTTTGAGAATGCGCTTGGAGATCTCGCGCCGTTTTGAATCTAGCTTCGGGGCCAGCGTGGCGAACCACTTTTGCGCGGCGCGCACAGAAAGCGCGGTCAATTGACTGATGTGGCAACCCTCGATCTTGACCGCGAGTGCCTCGGGACGCAACCTCGTGCCTTCGCAGACGCCGCAAGGCGAAGCCGTCATGTAGCGGGCGATGTCCTCGCGCGCCCATTCGCTTTCGGTCTCGCGAAAACGACGTTCGAGATTGCCGATGACGCCTTCGAAGGGCTTCACGACGTCATAGGAGCGCAAACCATCGTCATAGGAAAAGCGCACGGCCTCCTCGCCCGAGCCATGCAGGATCACATCGCGGGCTTGTTGAGGCAGCGTCTCGAAACGCGTATCGAGGCGGAACTTGAAATGCTTGGCGAGCGCTTCGAGGGTTTGCAGATAATAGGGCGAGCTGGAGCGTGCCCAGGGCGCTATGGCACCTTTGCGCAGGGTGAGCTTCGGATCGGGGACAATCAGCTCGGGATCGACGGTCTGCTCGATACCGAGGCCGCCGCAATGCGGACAGGCGCCGAAAGGGTTGTTGAAGGAGAACAGGCGCGGCTCGATTTCGGGGATCGTGAAGCCGGAAACCGGGCAGGCGAATTTGGACGAAAAGACGATCCGCTTGGGAGAGCCGTTTTCATCCCTCTCGTCGGCATATTCGACAATCGCTATTCCGTCGGCGAGTTCGAGCGCAGTCTCGAAGCTTTCCGATAATCGCGCCTCGACCCCGGGGCGCACCGCGATCCGGTCGACCACGACATCGATGTCGTGCTTGAGCTTTTTGTCGAGCTGCGGCGCGTCGGCGATTTCATAAAATTGCCCGTCGACCTTCAGACGCTGAAAACCGCGCTTCATGAACTCGGCTATTTCTTTGCGATACTCGCCCTTGCGTCCGCGAATGACCGGCGCGATCAGATAGAGCCGCGTGTGCTCGGGCAGCGCGATCACGCGATCGACCATCTGGCTCACCGTCTGGCTCTCGATCGGAAGCCCCGTCGCCGGCGAATAGGCAATCCCGATGCGGGCGAAGAGCAGCCGCATGTAATCGTAAATCTCGGTGACGGTGCCGACCGTCGAGCGCGGGTTTTTCGAGGTCGTCTTTTGTTCGATCGAGATCGCCGGCGACAGGCCGTCGATCTGATCGACGTCCGGCTTTTGCATCATTTCCAGGAACTGGCGCGCGTAGGCCGAAAGCGATTCGACATAGCGGCGCTGGCCTTCGGCATAGATCGTGTCGAAGGCGAGCGAGGATTTTCCCGAGCCGGATAGGCCAGTGAACACGACGAGTTTGTCGCGCGGAATTGTCAGATCGATGTTTTTCAGATTGTGTTCGCGCGCGCCGCGGATTTTTATCACGCGGCCTTCGAGGGCTTTTTCCGGCCATCGCTGCGGCGCCAAATCTAGGCACGACGCAAACAGCGGCGCGGGCGCGTCGACTTTTTTTGCCCGGCCGGAGCCAGCGGACGGCTTTGGTGTTTTCATCGATCCTGTCGGAATGCGGCAACCCAAGGCGCCGGGAGACCCGTTCGCTGGACGCAAAAACCTTGCCCCAATGTAGCGGGCTTGCGAGAGTTTGCCATTTATTTATGGCGAAACCCGCCGGTTGCGCCCATGTTTTCCGCGTTCGCGCATCCGGCTCGCGGCTGAACCGGCAAACCGTGCCGTCACCGCTCATCTAGGTTCTTGATTTAACGCATTTCTTTACGCGAACCGGACCCATCCCGCTTGAAAATGCCCAAATATCTCCCAACTCCGGAGAGGGCGCGCGCGGCGCCTCCATCAGCCCGGCGCGTCAAGGATTGATTGCCACGACAACTCATCCAGAGGCGCCGATGCCGGACCTTCCTCGATTGATCGCCTTCGACGCCGACGATCTCGCGGTGATCGCGGCAAATCTTCAAGACGCCTTGGTGCGTGTCGGCGAAATGGCGTTTTTGCCCCAATCGAAACAATTCGCGATGGTCGCGGCGAGGTTCGATTGGGTACGGGCCGCCGCGAAAAAAAGGGGACGCCCTTGCTGCGAACGCTGCCGGACGGGCTTGCATTTCGGGCGTGTTCTCAAGGTCTCGTGCCTGGGCTTTCATTGTCGAGACGAGGCGCTCGTTCTCAATCTCCTGGATATCGGCTTCAAGGAAACCGAGCCGCCCGCTGGCTTTGTGGAGTTTATCTTCTCCGCTGGCCGCGCGCTGCGGCTTGAGGTCGAATGCCTCGAAGCCGAAATCCGCGATCTCGGGTTTCGCTGGCAAGCGAGGTCGGCGCCGCATCATCCCTTTGACGGCGGCCCGGACTAAGCCTGAGCACCTTCGCTGTGGCACTTGGGCCACAGCGGACACGAACCTTTTGCCTTTCATGCAAAGCCTCGGGGCTCCCGCTTGCTCCGGGCCGCAACTCATGCGACAAGGGGGGAAAGTCATTGCTTTCAAAAATCACGGATACCAACAATGATCCTCCGGAAATTTGGTGCGGCGGGTGTGTGCCTGGGTATGTTGATGGCGCCGGTTCCCTCGCAGGCGAGGCCGCTGGGGACCGTCGGATGGACGCCCTTTTTTGGTCTCCCCTATCCCTTCGGATATGTCTATCATCGGCCAAGAATAGAGTGTTACGCCTTTCAACGGGTCGAAACCCCGGTTGGTCCGCGGATCCAAGCAATTTGGATCTGCGGGGCTCCCGTTACGGCGAAATATTAAATCGCGCGATCCCGGCGACACTTAAACCATGTTCGTCCAACCGGACCCGGTCTGCCGTGGCGTTGGCCTTTGGAGCCGGATAACGCAGGACCCAGGGGCAATGTCGTGCGGCCCATGGCGTTGCTGTCAAATAGGTTGCCTGGAATTCATCGGGGACGTCGATCGATGCCCGGCCATGGCGGGACTTGGCGGCACGGTGTCCGGCCGTGTCGAAATCCCATACGAGTTTAGCGGCTTTTCTTTCGCCTGTAGGCCCCATCGGGGATGTTCGCGCCACCGGTCACTTCATCGACACCTATGTCGATGCCGTCGCGTGGGGCAAGACAAAGGTGGAAAGTTATAGAATGTGGTCTCGTGGAGGCCGGCAATGTCTCTCGCCGTCTTCCCGGCGTCGCGTTCGATAAAGTGAATCCGTCCGCTGCTTATACCACTATCAGCTACCAATATCAGCCCAGTTTTTTTCCACCCCAAGCAGTTTGAACCGCGTTCAGGGGCGCCGTCGCCATGGCGTCCTTGGATTGAGGGAAGCGATGGGTTACGCGATGACCTGCCTGGGGCGGCTATGTGGCCATGACGAGGCCTTGGCCAAGGTCGCGCATGCCTGATTCCGGGCGGAACGGAGTGCGGCGGCGGTATCTTGAACCCGACGGCGGGGAAAGATGGTGGTGGCTTGGCCGTGCCGACGGCAAATTGGTACGAAAGCAATGATTGCGCACGTGCACGGCAATACATCGGACTGCAACGGCGCCGGTGACCCAAGCCGCATCCTCGACGCTGTCGGCTTCGTGCATCTGCATGTGCACAGCTCCTATTCCCTGCGCGAGGGGGCGATGCCGGTCGCCAAGCTCACCAGGCTTGCCCTCGCCGATGCGATGCCGGCGCTCGCGATTACCGATTCGAACAATCTGTTCGGCGCCCTGGAGTTTTCCGAGAAACTGGCGAAAGAAGGGGTGCAGCCGATCCCTGGCCTGCAAATCAGCATCGACTTTCATGACGGCGCGGCACGTGCGCAGCGCGGCGAGGCGAGCGCTTGCCACGCATCCGTCGTGCTCTTGGCCCAGGACGCCGCCGGCTATTCGAACCTGATGCATATTGCATCGCGCGCCTGGCTCGATCCAGACCCTGGAGATCCGCCGCATGTTGACATCTTAGGTCTCGAAGGGCGAACGCAAGGGCTGATCGCGCTCACCGGCGGCCCAAGCGGTCCCCTCGACCGAGCCTTCGCCGATGACCGGGCGGAACTGGCGTTTGCCCGCGCGGCGGCGCTCGGGAAACTGTTTCCCGGCCGGCTCTATGTCGAAATCCAGCGCCACGGGCTTGCCTCCGAACGCGCGATCGAACCGCGTCTCCTCGATCTCGCCTATCGCGCCTCGCTCCCCCTTGTCGCGACCAACGAAGTGTTTTTCGCGGCGGCCTCGGACTATGAAGCGCACGATGCCTTGATTTGCATCGCCGAAGGAACCGTCGTCAGCGATGGTGCCCGCCGCCAGCTTTCGCCCGAGCATCGCTTCAAGACGCGCGCGGAAATGATCGCGCTTTTTGCCAACCTGCCGGAGGCACCCCGCAACAGCGTCGAGATTGCGTTGCGTTGCGCCTACCGGCCGCTGACACGCAAACCGGTTCTGCCGCGTTTTGCCGTGAATGGCGGGATCGAAGAGGAGGCGCAAGAACTCCGCGCCGAGGCGGAGAGTGGACTGACGGCGCGGCTTGCCGCGCATGGCCCGGCGCCCGGTTTCGCGGCTGGTGATTACCGCGCAAGGCTTGCCTTCGAACTCGACGTGATCCTTAAGATGAATTTCCCCGGCTATTTTTTGATCGTCGCGGATTTCATCAAATACGCCAAATCTCTGGATATTCCGGTCGGGCCGGGACGCGGTTCGGGGGCCGGGTCCTTGGTTGCCTATGCGCTTACGATTACCGATCTCGATCCGATCCGCTTCGGTCTCTTGTTCGAGCGCTTCCTCAATCCGGAACGCGTTTCGATGCCGGATTTCGATATCGATTTCTGTCAGGATAGGCGCGACGAAGTGATTGCCTATGTCCGCCGACGCTACGGCGACGATAAAGTCGCGCAGATCATCACTTTCGGATCGTTTCTGGCGCGCGGGGTGATGCGCAATGCCGGGCGCGTCCTCGAATTGCCGCTCGGCCAGGTCGATAGACTTGCCAAGCTGGTGCCGCAGAATCCGGCGGCGCCCGTGAGCCTGAAACAAGCCATCGAGTCGGAGCCGCGCCTGAAGGAAGCCGCCGCGACTGAGCCCCGCGTGGCAAAAATGCTTCAGATCGCGCAGGCGCTTGAAGGGCTCTATTCAAATGCGTCCACTCATGCGGCGGGGATTGTCATCTCCGACCGGCCGCTGGAAAAACTCGTGCCGCTTTACCGCGATCCGAAGTCCGACATGCCGGCAACCCAGTTCAACATGAAATGGGTCGAGGCCGCGGGCCTCGTGAAGTTCGATTTTTTAGGCCTTAAAACGCTAACGATCGTCGCCGACTGCCTCAAGCTTCTGAAAAGGCGCGGGATCGCGGTCGACCTCGCGAAAATTCCCCTGGACGACAAAAAAACCTACGCGATGTTGGAACGCGGCGAAACGGTGGGTGTCTTCCAGCTTGAAAGCGCCGGCATGCGCAAGGCCCTGGTCGACATGCGCGCGGACCGCTTCGAGGACATTATCGCGCTCGTCGCCCTCTACCGGCCCGGGCCGATGGCGAATATCCCAACCTATTGCGCGGCGAAGCGCGGCGAGGAAGCCCCGGACTACATCCATCCAAGGATCGCGCCTATCCTCAAGGAGACCTTTGGCGTCATCATCTATCAGGAACAGGTGATGCAAATCGCCCAGGTTCTCGCCGGATTTTCGCTCGGCGAGGCGGATCTTTTGCGCCGCGCCATGGGCAAGAAGATCAAGGCCGAGATGGCCGCGCAGCGCAATCGTTTCGTCACCGGTGCGGTCGAACGCGGCCTCGATAAAGCGCGGGCGGATGAGATTTTCAACCTCCTCGCCAAATTCGCCGACTACGGTTTCAATAAGAGCCATGCGGCGGCCTATGCGCTGATTGCCTATCAGACCGCCTGGTTGAAAGCCAATTATCCGGTCGAATTCCTCGCTTCCTCGATGACGCTCGACAAATCGAACACCGACAAGCTTGCCGAATTCTGCAACGAGGCGCGCCGGTTGAAGATCGCGGTCTTGCCGCCATCGGTGCGGACATCGGGGGCCGACTTCAGGCCCGCCGAAAGCAATGGTGAACCGGCGATACGCTATGCCCTCTCGGCGATCAAGGGCGTAGGCGAGGCGCAGGCGCGGGGGCTTGCGGCGATCAACGGCATCAACGAGCAGCTTGCGCAGGCACGCTCGGTAAGCGAGGGCATCAAGGAGCAGTTTGCGCAGGCAGCCGAGAGGTTGCAAGGCATGGCGAAGTTGGTAGAGCAGGCGAGGGACGGGCTCAAACGATTAGGACAGGGGCAGACGCAGGCGGTTGAGAATCTCAAGGCGACCTTCCGCGATTTGACCGATTTTGCGGCGAAACTCAATCCGCGCGACATCAACAAGCGCATGCTCGAAAGCCTCGCTTCGGCCGGGGCCTTCGATGAACTCGAACCCAACCGCGCGCGGGTTTATGCCGGCGCCGAAGCCATTCTCGCCGCGGCGCAACGCCACCAGGATGAGCGGCTTGCCGGGCAAAGCGTATTGTTTGGCGGCGAAAATCTCGATGCTATCGTCTTGCCAAATGTCGAGCCTTGGCCACTCACCGAGCGGCTGCGGCGCGAGTTCGAGTCGGTTGGATTCTTTCTCTCCGGGCATCCGCTCGACGCCTATGCCGCGATCCTCGCGCGGCTGCGGGTGCAGCGCTGGGCCGAGTTCGCCGGCGCGGTCAAGCAGGGCGCCTCGACCGCGCGGCTGGCCGCGACAGTGCTCGAGCGGCACGAGCGCCGGACCAAGTTGGGCGCGAAAATGGGGATCATTAACCTCTCGGATCAATCCGGCCAATATGAAGCGATTTTGTTTCAGGAAGGTCTCACTCAATATCGCGATCTTCTGGAGAAGGGCGCCTCCGTGCTCGTTTGCCTGCAAGCTAGTCTTGAAGGTGAGGACGTGCGGGCCCGCATCGTCTCGGTAGAACCCTTGGACACCGCGGCGAGCCGGATCGGAACGGGGTTACGCGTTTTTTTGCGCGACAAAGATCCGCTGGGCGAGATCGCGCGGAATTTGCGTGCCCACGGCGATGGCGAAGTGTCGCTGGTGCTGCTAACGGACAGCGGCGAGGTCGAAATAAAACTGCCGGGCAAATTTTCCGTGTCGCCGCAAATCGCGGGCGCGCTCAAGGCGATCCCAGGGATTGTCGCGGTGGAGCACGTGTGAGTTTTTCCAACCAGACGGAGGCGCTTATGATGAAACTCTATTGGGCTCCGCGCACGCGTTCGCTGCGCGCTCTTTGGGTGCTCGAAGAGGCGGGCGTTCCCTATGAGCGCGTCCGGCTCGATCTGTCAGCAGGCGAACAAAAAAGCGCGGACTATCGCGCGATCAATCCGATGGCGAAGGTTCCTGCGCTGACCGACGGGCCGGTTGCCGTCGCGGAGTTGGGGGCCGTCTGCGCTTATGTCGCGGAAGCTCATCCCGAAGCGGGCCTTGCACCGCCGGTTGGGAATCCCGCGCGCGGGCCTTACCTGCGATGGCTGTTTTTTTCACCTGGTTGTATCGAGCAGGCCTTTTTGGTGAAGTCCGCCAATGTTTCGGTCAGACAAGAGGCGGCCGGATTTGGCGATTTTGATCGGGTCTTTGACGTGCTCGAAGCGGCGCTCGCCACGGGCCCTTGGCTGCTCGGCGAGCGGTTCTCGGCGGCCGATGTCATGATCGGCAGCGACCTTTATTTCGGGATCGATATCTTTAAGCTTGTTCCTTCGCGGCCGGCGCTCCGTGCCTATGTGGACCGCTGCCTCGCCCGCCCGGCGCTCCAGCGCGCCAAGGCGATCGAGGCTGCCGGCATTTGAAATGATCGCAACCGCGGGAGACGCGGGAACGGCGGCCGCCAAGCCTAGGCGCGCTCAAGGCCTTTGCGGGGATCATGGCGGCGCCGCAACGTGAGCTTAAGTGCCTCTACATTCGCCTAGCGGTTCCCCTCCCCTCAAATAGCCACGCCGCCACGACGCTTCCCAACAACGCGGCAAGGCCCAAAAAGCCGATCGCGAGCGACATCATGCCCACGCCCTTCACTTCGCTGGCCCCAATGCGCTTGATCGCGGCATAACCGGCGCCGCCATAGACGGGGCTCTCTCCAATCGCGACGACACGCGGCAAGGCGAGGTCACTACTGTCCGCGTTGCCGATCCGGCGCACCGTGCCTCCCGTCGCTTCGGCGAGGGCCTTTAGTTTGTCCGGCGTCGAGACAACTTCCTGGAATTCGCGCGGATTTTCCGGCCCAACATTGGCGAGAACCGATAAATTTCCGTCGCTCAGGCGGTAGAGACCGAGGTCCGCCGCATTCACGTTCGCGCGGGAGAAGCCCGGCTCGGCCGGCGTCAAGCTCACACTTTCTTCCGCGCCCGAAGGCGAGGCGACAGTCACCGGCGGGACATTGGCGTTCAGGCTCTGGCGTTCGATTTCGATGGTGTGCCCGTGCACATTGGCATGCAAGGCCTCCTCTTCCAGTTCCGGCTCCTTCATCAGCCAATGCGCGAGCCTGCGCAAAAGATCGAGGCGCGGGCCGCCGCCCTCGAAACCGCGCGCCCAGAGCCACATCTGATCGGTGAGGAGAAGTGCCACCCGGCCCTTGCCCTCGCGGGAGAGCACGAGCAGCGGTCTTCCGGCGGCCCCGGACAAAACACTGGTGCCGTGCGTGACCTCGGCATTGACTTGACGGAACCATTCGCTCCAGGCGGGCGGGTTCTGATCGCCGCCCGGCAGGCCACGCGTCACCGGATGTTTGGCGCCATCTTCGGTGATCGCGGCACGGAAGGCGTGCTCGGTCAGGCTGCCGTCCGGGCGCGCCGGCGCGATTCGCCCCAACGGCGAGTAATAGAGCCCTTCGGGGTGAGCGAAATCGGGACCCGCCGCGAGCATCAGCGCGCCGCCTTCGCGGACATAGCGGACGATGTTATCGAAATAAATCAAAGGCAGGACGCTCTGATTCGAATAGCGGTCGAAGACGATGAGGTCGAATTCCTTGATCTTCCGGCCGAAGAGATCGGCGGTCGGAAAGGCGATCAGCGATAATTCGTTGATTGGCGTTCCATCTTGCTTTTCTGGCGGCCGCAAAATGGTGAAATGCACGAGATCGACATTGGCGTCGGATTTGAGAAGATTGCGCCACATGCGCTCGCCCGCATGCGGTTCCCCCGAAACGAGCAGAACCTTCAATTTGTCGCGCACGCCCTCGATCGTCAGCACCGCCTTGTTGTTGATCGCGGTCAGTTCGTCCGGCAAGGCCTCGACCTCGAGTTCGACGACATTTGGGCCGCCATGTTCGATTTTGACCGGCACGCGAAGGTGTTCGCCGGGCGTCGCGACGATGGTCGCGATAGGATTGCCGTCGCGGCGAACCTTGAGCACGACAGGGTCGCTGTTGTCCGCCGTGTCCAACACCCGCAACTCGATCGTTTGGTCCTTTCCGACAATGCCGAAGCGCGACGCCTCCAAAAGCTCGATTCGCCGGTCACGCTCGCCTTCATGCCCAGTAATGAGCGCATGCAGCGGCGCCTTGAAGCCAAGCGCGCTCGCGTCCGCTGGAATATCGTCGATGACCCCGTCAGTGATCATGAAGGCGCCGCCGAGGCGTTCCAACGGCACATCGGCGAGCCCGGCGTTCAATGCCGTAAACAGCCTCGTGCCGCCGGCTTCGCTATCCGTGCGGCTACTCTCGATCATGCGTACTTCGACATTGCCCAGCGCATGGAGGTTTTTCTCGACTCCGGCGCGGGCCGTTTCGGTCTGGGCGGGGCGTTCGCCGATCGTCTGACTCCCGCTTTGGTCGACGACAACGGCCACGACTTCCTTCAGCGGGTTGCGCTCCTCGCGCACCAGGGAAGGATCGCACATGGCCAAGAGCAGCAAGCCAAGGCCAAGCGCGCGGAGAAAGCTCCCGCGTCCGCGTGCATAAAAGCCCAACCCAACGAGGCCGAGCGCGAGCACCCCCAGTCCGAGCAAGACCGGCCAGGGCAGCAGCGGGGCAAACGAGAGATTGAACTGGCTCATTCGGCCTCGAAACGCGCATGCGGGCTCGATCCGGGCTTTCGCGGATATTTGCGCCACCAGGGACCATGCCTAGGCGGACTTTTATACCTCGCGCTGATTTCGGCAACGTCCATATTGTCTCAGATCTCCACTCACGGCGATGCTGTTCTGGGCGCTGATCGCGCCGGGGCAGATCACCATGCGAAAGGTCAACGGCTGGCAAAGCCCCGCCGAGAAGCCTTCCAGTCAACTCCTTGACCTCGCCGCTTGATTGGCTAAATTGATCGAATCCCGGAACGCGTCATCAAATTCCAACACGATTTCGCGACGGCACCTTGGTCGCAATATGTTTGTTTTCATCAGGGGAGGCTATGTCAACAATCTCAACCTCTGAGGAGCCAGGCGCCCGACTCCAAGAGGCGCTGATTTCATGGGCGACGCATTTAGCTCCAGCAGAGATTCAAGATAAACGATATCAGGCCGCCTTCGAGGCAATCGACCGCGCCTTGGTTGCGACGATAAGATACATGGAAGACCGCAGGGCTGGTAAACCGCAGGACCAGACCCACGAGTGCCAATTGACCGAGCTTTGGATGGAGGCGAGCCGGGCTCTCTCACCCATTGATGACCCCGAAGTCGCGAAAGTCGCGGACGCTTGCATGGTGAAAGGGTTAGCTTGGACCGATCCCACAGTCTGGGAAGCAGCAGAAAGAAAGGGCTTAAAAATTGGCGTGCAAGACATGCAAGCTGCACGGATGTTACTTAACAGAAAAAGAGGGATTTCTGTATCAAACTTGCGTGCTCAAGCATGGTTTCCAATTGCTGCTGTCTGCGTTGCTGCAGTGACCGTCTTGTTTCTTATGTGGCCCGGAACTCGAACCTCAGACGAAGAATAGTTCGAGGTTCTGATGGCATTCCGCGCTTCGGCAAGCGCAGCATTTCTCGGGGGCCGCCATTGCACGCGGCCAGATCCCTGCTTTTAAGAAATCATCTCATTTTCGGCTTAGCGTTGGCAGTTTTGTTGTAGTTTCCTTGTTCTTCATTTTACATGAATTAGGCGTGCCCCGGCGATTTTGTCAGCTGCCAAAATGTCCAAACAAAACGTTCACTTCGATCGCTTGGCTCCATCCACGGTCCACTCGCAATTACAGTCCGCATCGAAGCCTGCTTGAGGTGAATGCAATTGTCGAATTCCTTGACCATTTGGAGGAGCCGTTTCACTATTATGGGGAAAACGCCAATGAGGCGTCACAAGAACTCCGGAAAAACCGCGATCCTGCACGGGTACATGAATGCAACGGAGAAGCTCGCCCGGGAGTTTCGTTAAGTCCTGGCCGGCACGGGGCAGGAGGCGGATGCGCTTTGTTTTTGGGGTTCTCGACGCCGCCTTTATGCGATTTTCGCAGGACGACGGCTGGGCTATTGCGAGCCACATTGCCTTGTCAATACTGACGTCGCTATTCCCATTCCTGATCTTCGTAACCGCGCTCGCGGGCTTTCTTGGTTCGAAGAATCTGGGCGATGAAGGGGTAGAGATTCTATTTCAGACTTGGCCACAGCAGGTCGCCGCGCCGATTGCGAATGAGATCTCACAACGTCTTGACGCAAACGCGGAGTGGGTTGCTCACGTTTGGCATTATTCTTTCAATCTATTTTTCGTCGAGTGGCGTCGAAGCGGTCCGGATCGGGCTTAATCGCGCCTATGACGTCAGGGATTCCCGGCCCTGGTGGCTTTTGCGGCTTGAATCCATCGCTTATGTTTTCATCGGTGCTTTCTCGCTTCTGACCCTCGCCTTCCTGATCGTTTTGGCGCCGCTGATATGGGCCGCGGTGCTGCACTTCGCGCCCGGTCTCGAGCCGCTCAACCGCCTGATCACTGTCGGCCGCTTCGCGATCGCAAGTTTAGTGCTTCTGCTGGCGCTTGTCCTCTCACACAAATTCCTGCCAGCCGGGCGAAGATCGCTGCGGGAGATTGCACCCGGGATCTTGCTGACCTTCGCACTATGGATCGCGGCGGGCATTGCCTTCGGCTCCTACCTCGCCCAATTCACCCGCAACTACGTCACCACCTACGCGGGTCTCGCGTCGGTGATGATCGCACTCGTCTTTCTCTACATGATCGCATCCATTTTCATCTTCGGCGGCGAATTCAACGCGGCCATCTCGCGGGCAAAACGCAAGAAAGACGGAAATTTGAAGGTTGAAGGGGCTATGCGCGGAAGCTGGTGACGGCGCGGTTATCCGCCCCAAGGGCGCAAACTATGCCTTCGGTGTGAATCATGCGGACGGAGTTCGTATCTCGGAGACAAAGAGATGAGCGATTTTCTCGGAGGGCTGCCCGCTCGTCCCCGGCCGAAACCCGATCAAGCGCGCACACTCGAAATGCTTGCCACTCTTTTTGTGGTCGTACTCGTCGTGACGATGCTTTATGTTGGGCGCGAAATATTCATTCCGATCGCAATCGCGATTCCGGTGAGTTTTGTCTTGTCGCCGCCAGTACTCCTGCTGCGGCACTGGGGTTTGGGTCGTGTTCCCTCCGTCTTGACCGTCGTCCTTGCGGCGCTGCTCATCGCATTTCTAGTCAGCGCCGTTTTGACGCGACAGGTTTCCGAACTGGCTGTTGATCTGCCTAAATATCAGGCGACGGTCAATGCCAAAATCGTCAAGTTGCGCGATGCCGCCGCCGATAACGCCCTCTTTGCAAAAGTTTCGGCCGCGCTGAAAAACGTCGGCGAAATCAATCCGCTGCGCCCGGCGCCTTCGAGCGGGCCCACGCCCTCGGACCAAGCAAAGAACCAACCGAGCGAGGGTCAGGAAAACCAGCCGCCGATCCCGGTCGAGGTTCACGAGCCGGCGTGGGGGCCTTTCGCCATCGTGGAGACCATCGCCGGAACCGCGCTTTCGTCGCTGGAGACGACCTTCATCGTCGCTATCTTCGTCATCTTCATTCTTTTGCAACGGGAGGATCTGCGCAACCGCTTCATCAGGCTTGCCGGAACGAGCGATTTGCACCGCACGACCCTGACGATGAATGACGCGGCGGGACGGCTCAGCCGATTTTTTTTGGTTCAGACCCTTGTGAACGCTTTGTTCGGCGTCATCGTCGCCGTTGGCCTCTATTTCATCGGCCTTCCGAGCCCGATCCTTTGGGGCGTCGTCGCATTCTTGCTGCGGTTCGTCCCCTACGCCGGCCCGTTCATCGCCGCGGGTTTTCCCATGGCCCTGGCGGCGGCAACCGATCCGGGCTGGGGCATGGTGCTCGAAACCGTGGCCTTATTTGCTGTCGTCGAATCCATCATCGGGCAGGCGGTCGAGCCTTGGCTCTATGGGCACCACACGGGGATCTCGCCGATCGCCGTCGTGATCTCGGCGACATTCTGGTGGTGGTTGTGGGGCATTGTCGGTCTTGTGTTGTCGACCCCGCTCACGGTCTGTCTTGTCGTGCTCGGGCAGCACGTGGAGCGGCTGGCTTTTCTCGATGTCATCTTTGGCGACGCGCCGCCTCTTACTCCGGTCGAAAACTTCTATCAGCGCATGCTGGCCGGGGACGCCTCGGAAGTCGTCGACCAGGCCGAACAATTCTTGAAAACCAATTCGCTCGTCAATTATTACGACGAGGTGGCGCTTCCGGCTTTGCTGCTGGCGCAGGCGGATGTCCGCCGCGGCGTGCTCGATGAGCCGCGACTGAGGCGGATCAAGGAAACGATCGACGAAGTCCTCGAGGACCTGTCCGATCATGTGGATGAACCCGTCGCATCAGCCTCGGCGCCCGGGGCGGCGCCGGCCGATGCCGTGCAGAAGTCAGCCGGCTCGCCTCCGCCGAACGAAGCGGCAAGTGGCGAGACAGCGCCGCCCAGCATACGGCGCACCGGCCTCGCGCCGGGGGACGAAAGCCGAAAGCCGGTTCTATGCATCGCGGGCCGCAGTTTTCTCGATGAAGCGGCGGCGGCGCTATTTGCGCAGATTCTTGAAAAGCACGGCATGAGGGCGACGGTCGAGCCCGCCGGGGCGCTGACCGCCGGCCGAATCTCGCGCCTTTCGGCCGCGGGCGCGCAACTCGTGTGCCTCTCATACTTCGATGCAGATTTGAGCACGGCGGGAGCCCGTTTAGCGGTGCGGCGTCTGCGCCGGCGCCTTCCAGAGGCCAAAATTTTAGCCGGTTTCTGGCAGAGCGGTCCTGGACAAGCGAGCGACCTTTGCGCCGTGACGAAAGCGGATTTCTGTGCGACGACCTTCGAGGCTACGGTCGCTTTTTGTGTCCAGGAGGCGGTTAAAGAGGCGAAGGTCGAGGCGGGCAAGATCGACGCGAACCCCGCGGCGAAAGCCTTCGCCGGAGCGGCCGAAAACTAGATGGACCCTCGACGCCTGCGACACCCGCTGCGCCGATCTCGCCGCGCAGGTGCAAACTTTGGTTGATGCGGCCAGCGCTAAAACCCAAGCCGATGGCAAAGACAAGGCCATAGCCCCGTCTGGCGCCTCGCCAGCGGTTGCGGGCGGACGCGTAGGCGAGGAAGTTGACGTCCCCGGATTGTTTATGCACCGACGCGAGCTTAGCAAAACTCACCGCGAGATCGTGCTGCCGTTCCGCGTTGCCGGGAGATATTTAGAAACTTATCGGCCGCGATCATTGCCGCAAATGAAGGTTCCGATCGCTAGGCATGACTCGGCCTATCCCAGACGACCAGCTATCGCCTGCTCGATTTCGCAGAGCAGATAGTCAGTTCTCCCGCTGACTAGAGCGTTATCCGTTCAAGTTGGTTCGTACCCGGCGGCCTTGAAGTAGTTTTCGCATTCCTTCTGGGGGAAGTGATCGAGGAGCTCGCCGATCCGAGTCCAGAGGGCTTCGACGGTTCGTTCGGAAGCCTTTCGCAGGAGCGTCTTTAATTTCGAAAAGACCATCTCGATCGGGTTGAAGTCGGGCGAGTAGCGCGGCAGGAAACGCAGTGCGGCGCCCTTGGCCTCGATCGCTTTCCTGATTTTCGGGCTCTTGTGCGAGGCGAGATTGTCGATCAGGACGATGTCTCCTTTCGAGAGCGTCGGAGCAAGCATTTCTTTGACATAAACGAGGAAACATTCGCCATTGATCGGGCCGTCGAAGACGAAGGGGGCGGTGATGCCATCATGGCGAAGCGCGGCCACGAAAGTCGTCGTCTTCCAATGGCCATGCGGCACTTTGGCATAAAGCCTTTGGCCGCGCCGGCACCGGCCATGCGTGGGCGCCATGTTGGTCTTTGCCCATGTCTCGTCGATGAACACGAGACGCTTGGGATCGAGCTGCTTCTGGTCTTCTTGCCAGCGCATCCGCTCGGCCGCGATGTCAGGCCGGTCCTGCTCGGCGGCGCGCACGATTTTTTTTTAAAGGTGATCTTCTCCTTAGCGAAAAAGCGCCAAATCGTGCCATAGCCGACACGGACCTGGCGCGCGGCAAGCTCGCGCCTGATGTCATGAAGCGGCAAATCGGGCGACGCGGCGACGCGGGCGAGCAGCCAGTCTCGCTCATCTTTGAGACGCGAGTTGCGCTTCCCGCCCATCGGCTTGGCCGCGACGCCCCCGGTCCGCCGGAACCGCTGCGCCCACCGCACAACACTGCTCACGCCGACACTGAACCGCTGTGCCGCATCCCGGCAGCTTGCGCCCGCCACAACGGCCGCTACCACGCGCGTCCGAAGATCTTCCGAATAGGGCTTCGTCATTCATCCTGGCCTCCTCCCAGCCCGAAGCTTGAATCACGACAAAGCCCGCTTGGGAATCCCACCCGATTCTGTCACAGTGGATAACGCTCTAGAGCGGGATGAGGAAAAGTGGAAACCGGTATTCCGCCCGCATCCCGCTCTAAATTCTTGGAATTGATCACGTTCATGATTTTGGATTGATTTAATCCAAAATCATCGTGATCTAGGGGGCAGCTCGGTGTCTCATGAGTGCGTGGTTGATGCTGAAAGCTAGCGGCGATAGAGCCCGTGGATAGCGCCAAGTCATTAGGCGCAAAGGCAAGAGCCTCAGGCCAAAGCCTTCGCGGCCTCGATTGGTTTGCCTTCTTCGCGGCAGACATCCAAACCGGTTGGGGCCCGTTTGTCGCCGCCTACCTGACTTCCGTCGCTTGGACACAACTTGACATCGGCTTCGTCCTCACGATCGGAACGCTGGCCGCGTTCGCGCTCCAAATTCCTGCCGGCGCGCTGGTTGATCGCGTACCCGCCAAGCGCTTCCTGGTTGCGCTCGCCGTCACCAGCATCAGCGGAAGTGCTCTGTTGCTCGCATTGTGGCCGACCTTCGGCGTGGTGATTGTCGCGAAGGTGCTGCATGCGATTGCGAGCTGCCTGCTCGGACCGGCACTCGCTGCAATCAGCCTTGGGCTTGTGGGCCATGGTCTCTTGAGTGTGAGACTGGGTCGAAATGCTCGCTTCCTTTCACTGGGAAACGCGATTGCGGCCGGCGCAATGGGAGGGTTCGGCTACTATCTTTCGAACCGAGCAATCTTCTTTCTCACCGCCGCGCTCTGCGTTCCCGCTTTCGTCGCGCTATTGCAAATCCGATCTCGAGACATCGATCCAGATCTCGCGCGCGGCGGAGTAGGAGCAAGCGGGCGTAGCGTACCCTCCTATGCTTTTCGTAACCTGGTGCACAACCGCGCGCTCCTAATCTTCGCCGGAGCAGTCCTCTCATTTCAGTTTGCCAATGCCGCCGCGCTGCCGACTATGGCGGGTCTCTTGACAAAGCGGATGCCCGAGACGGCGACTTTGATACTTTCAATCTGCATCTTCGCACCACAGCTCGTCGTCGCGGCAATCGCGCCTTGGGTCGGACGCCAGGCACAGAATTGGGGAAGGCGTCCTCTGCTTGTGCTTTGCTTCGTTGCCTTGTCGGCCCGATGCATTATATTCGCGATGACGAGCGATCTGTACGTGGTTGTCGCGGTGCAATTGCTCGATGGCATTTCCGCCGCGACGCTTGGCGTATTGGTCCCACTTGTGATCGCAGATGTGACGCGGGGGAGCGGGCATTTCAATTTTGCCCAAGGGGTGGTGGGCGCCGCCGTGGGCATTGGCGCTTCCTTTAGCACCACGCTGACCGGTTTTATCGCCGATAACGGCAGCGCCGCCGCCGCATTCCTTTTCCTTGCGGGCGTGGCCGCCGCGGGGCTCATTCTTGTTGTTGCATTCATGCCGGAGACACGAGACGGGCCGGCAGTTCCTACCAATCCATGACCGTGTCGATGCTCGCCTTGGGTTTCAAGGCGTCGAGGATTTTTTTGGCTGCGACAGCGATCGCATGACGCCGGCGAATTCGGCGCCAGCCTGGGCCGCGACCAAGATCAGAAAGTGAGCGAATAGGCCGAGCGGAACAAGGATCCTCATGGGGCTCCACACCGGTCTTTGGAGATGTTTGCGATAATAGATGTGGCTGTGGACTTCGAACATCACCAGCGAGCGAAACCGCGCCCGCGTGCTGGCCGTGGTGCCACCCTTGTGGTTCAGATGAACCATAGTCGCCGCCGGAAGGTACCAGCACTGGTACCCGGCGTCGGCTATTCTCTTACAGTAGTCGGCATCGACATGATAGGCCAAGCGGGTGTCTAGATATCCGACCGCGTCGACGGCCTTGCGGGATGCCATCAACGAGGCACTGGAAACGTAGCCGTCGGTGGCGACAAACGGTGTTGTCATTTCCCGGCCGAGGTGCAGCAGATGCTTGCGCGTAAAGCGGTTGTTCGGAAATAACCGGGAGATGAACGAACGGGCACCGAACAGCGCGGAGCCCAGGTTGGGGAGTGACTTGACCGACCACTGGATCGTCCCGTCCTCGTTGAGTAGCCTGCAGCCGACAGCTCCGGCCTCGGGGTGAGTCCTTAAAAACGCAATCATGCGGTCGAGCGCCTCCGGCAGGACCACCGTGTCGCTGTTCAGCAGCAGCAGGAATTGCCCTCGGGCTTGGTCGATTGCCCGGTTGTTCGAGAACGCATACGAGAACGCATCGTGGCGGTTGATCTCGTTCCGCAATAGGCGGAACTCCAGGGAACCGGGCGCGCACCATCTCGCTTGTCCCGTCCGTGGAGGCGTCGTCGACGACGATGATCTCAAACGGTTCGCCCGGTGGGTTGCGGTAAATCGACTGCAGGCAGTTCGCGAGAAGCTCGCGCGTGTTGAACGATGGGATGATCACGGACAGCGCGATGGCGCAGCCTGCCCCGTCATCGCCGGCGGATTTCCGCTCTATGGCGAATTCCGTTTCCGCGCTCACGGACGGACGCCGCGGTAATGGCCATAATTGGCGTAGCTCGGCCGGCCATGGAGTTTCGGATCGAATTGGTTCAGCACGGCGCCGATGAGCGGCGTGCCGATCTGGTGTAACTGCTCCTTTGCCCTGCTCACTTCGTCCCGATGCGCGCTTCCGGCGCCGACGACCAGGAGGACACCATCCGCGATCCCGGCAAGCAGGAGCGCATCTCTCGCCGCCAGGAGCGGAGGCGAATTGAATAACACGATGCCGAACGGCCTCGAAATGACCTGAAACATCGTGCGCGCCTTGGACCAATCTACCGCCGGGAGAAAAGCCGGCGGTCTCCTGCCGGCGGCCATCACCCTGATCGGCCCCGCCTCCGGAGAGTCCGCGAACAAGTCGACGAGATGAATGGCCTCAGCGGCCTCGACCCCACCTTCCAGAACTTCACCGAGGCCGGCGGCGTCGGCGATTCCGGCAGCCGAGGCCAACCACGGCCGGCGAAGATCGCCGTCGACCAGGAGGACTGAATAACCGGCAAGCGAGGCGGTAATCGCCAGGCACGAAGCGACCGTCGTCTTGCCTTCATGGGGATGTGTGCTCGTGACTAGAACCGAATTGCCGGAATTAAAAGCTGCACTTAGCCGCAACCCGCCGAGCAGGGCGTCATAAGCCTCTCGCAGCTCCGGCGTGTCCGATAACAAGCGCGCCAGCGCGCTAAGCCGCCGCACACCTCGCTGTTTGCTGATCAATCCGGTCGTCGCGCGATATGTCAAGGCTTCCATTAAAGCAACCCTTGAAGAAACCCGGCCTCAAAGTCCAGTCCAATCTTTGACCAGACCGTTACAAATGATTATTGATTTATACTAATTATTAACAAAGTCCAGCCCAATCCTTGACCAGACCGTGACAGGACAATCCGTTCCACCCTACGACAAAAAATACCGTGCAAAGGCGATCCCCCCGCTGGCAGGGCAGATTTTGCAATGGGACGGTAATCGGCCCCTGCCCTGAGCTTGGCAAGTTGAGTTGTCGCCGAGTCGCTTGTTTGCAGTCGCTGCCGCGTCCCAGCGGACCGACCGCGGCGATCGCCGATCGGCACGGATAAGACTTGACGATGCGATACGATGGAGTGCCGGTTGGCTTCGCCGCTTAGTCCATCGGAAGGGTGAACAGTCGTGAGGATACTCGTCTCGATCGCATCGTCAAGTCTTATCCGTGCCAATCAGCGTCGCGCTCGATGCGGTTTTGCAGCAGGCATCGGCGGTGGAGCCTGGGGATAGCCGGTTCACGTTCTATCGCTAATCCGAGAACGGCGGGGAATACGGGCAGGGACGGTTCTCCTTCCAGGAGTCACAGAGGTGCGAGCTGTTCCTTGATTCTGCATGAAGACGAACGTGCTGCTGCTGGAGTTTCTTGAAATGGGTGCGAATGCTCTACAGGCAGAACCACAAGCTGCTTTTTTGTTGCCAATGGCTATGCGATGGAACACAATGGAGGGAGGAGCGCGGCCCTGACGGACCGGTATCTCCGTGGGTTGGGTCGGCTCGGTGCGCGAGAGGGTTTGGTCAACCTGCTGGAGAGTCATCTGGATAGCGGTTTTGCCCCGATCCGCATGATGCCGGCGACATGAGCCGAAGCATGGAACGGATGCTCACCGACACAGGCATGCGCGACACCCTGGTCGCGAGGGCCCGCGAGCGGGTGAAGCGGTACTCCTGGCGCGAAGCAGCCGAAGCGACACTCGCGGTCTGCGCCAGTCTCGGCGCGGCGTAAGGGGGTGGGATGCGAATGCTTCTCGCGCGGTCCATCGGGGTCCTGGCATTCGTGCTTCTCTCGATATCGACCGCCCGCAGCGGACCCAGCCGAGGCGTGAATACGACGGCTGAACCGCAGTACCTTATGTTCCAACTCTTCACCGCCGGTCCAGGATTTACCACCGAAGCGGGAAAGCAGGCAATTTCGAAGCTGCCTGAACCCGCGTTTCTCGACGTCGAGTTCGAAGAAAATCCTAGACTTTGTGGGTGAGCGTGGAGACGGCCTCCACCGGCTCGGGGTCATGGTGGGACCGCTCGCGCTGGACTACACCGACGCTCAGCTGCGCACGCTCATCGAACGGACTTTCGCCGTCGCGTCAAAGCACAAAATCGCGGTAGGTTTGCACCTAGACGATTCCAAGTTCTGGATGAACCGCCGTGACCTGTGGAGTGATCCCGCCAATGTCGAATGGCTTGACTGGAGAGGAACTCCGAACACCGGCCAATACCTGAACTGGGGCCGGCCGTGGAGGCTTGCGCCCCAGGCCTGCTTCAACAGCCCGGCGATGCTCAACGAGGCTCGGCGGCTGGCCGGAGAGGTGATCGGCCCGGCCATCGCCGAACAGGTCGCGAAGCTGCGCGAGACGGCGGACGAAGCGCTGTTCGCCGGGATCATCGTCGGCTGGGAGACCGCCATCGGGCGGGATTTCGAGTCGCGCCTGGACCTCGGCTACTGTGCGCTCACGAATCTCGGTTTCAGTGAAAACGCGCCACCGCGCGACCCGGACCGCAAGCTCGAATCCGTGGTTCAGACCTGGATCGGAACCTGGTCGAAGAGCTTGACCGGGGCCGGCGTTCCGAGCGACAAAATCTACTCCCACATCGCGTTTGCATCGCAAAAACAGTTTAACAAGGGCCCGGACGGCCGTTCCTACTCACGGAGCGTCATGTACACACCGCCCGCGGTCGCATTCGGCGAGACCCATCGCCCGGCGTTCACCACCTATCCCGATGCCGACATTCTCGGCGAAATCTACACCGCCCTGACCGCCCATGGGAACCCGCCCTGGGGCTCCGCCGAGGGCACCAATGTCGACATCCAAGCAGGGCCACCCAGAATCCCGGACGAGGGAATGCAGGACTACCTTGCCCGCATGTTCAATCACGGCGCGACCATGACAAACGTGTTCGGCTGGGGCATCGGCAACAAGGAAAATTTGTTTCGGCGGGCAACCGAGGGCGATGAAGCGGCCGCAGCCTACCGAAAGTTCCTCCGTGGCGCCCGCCTTGACGAGGTGGCGCTAGCCCAATCCTACCGCAGGAATTCCGTTTTGCAGAGTCTCATGCGGGCGCTGCCGGGCCGGATCGAGAGCTATCGACGTGCCGGCGGTGACCTCCGCCTGATCCAGCCCAAGATCAAGCGGCTTGAAGAAAATATGAAGGACGGACGCCTCGACGCGATGAAACAAGAGCTCGATCTAATCGAGGCGACCATCGACTCGAAGGTTGGGGGTCAATCGAATGGGGGCGCCTCCACGGGGTTCGATGTCGCCGCCCTGCAACAACAGATGCGGGCACTGCCGCAAAAGATTGAGACCTTTCAACAGCGCCACGGCGAAATCAGCCGGGTGAAGGCACGGGTGGAGAGCATTCAAAGGCACATCAGGGACGGTGAGTTGGAGAAGGCATTTGAAGAACTCCAGGCGCTTAATCCGGTGCTCGAATCTCCCTGATCTCCCGGATCTCCCGGATCTCCCTGATCTCCCTGACCCACCTGAGCGCTTTCAGTGCCGGTATCGTGCCCAACACCGGCACCCCGAGCTCATCATCCAGGTCGCGGATCGTGCGGATTCGTGGATCAAGTGATTCGAAGAACAGCACCCAGCCGATCGCCACAACCATGGCCGTTGCGAAGCCCAGTCCCGCGTACACATACTTCAGTGGCTTGACCGGGTACAGACCCGGCACCGCGCGCGAGACGATGCGAATTTCGGTGGCGGTAGCAGCCTGCTTTACGCGGGCCTCCTCGTAGTTCTTGAGAAAGAACTCATAGCTCTGCTCCGCGAGGCGCTCGGTGAGAAGTAGGTCGTTCATTCGTATCTCTTTTTTAGGGTAGGCGGCGAGCTGTTCCCACAAGGTCGAGATCTGTTCTTTTAGCTCCCCTATCTCCGCCTCGGCCTCGACCACGATCGGGCTATATTTGAGATGGCTGCGCTCGGCCAGGATACGATGCCCCGCCAGCTTCCCCTCGGTCTTCGCGAGCGTGTTTTTCAGGTCCGATACGATCTTCAGTTTTTCGCCGTATTCCGATTTCAGCTCGAACGTGTCGCCCGAATTCTTGTATGCGAGTACAGCGGCCCGGGCTTGATCGAGTGCTTTGCGACTCTCATCAACCTGCATCTCGAAGAACTCGCGTGCGCGCGCCAACTCGCTGCGATACGTCGCGGAACTGTGCTCGAGGAAGATCTCGGCCGCCATGTTGGCAACAGCCGCCGCCTCCTTCGGGTCACCGGAGCGATAGGTGATGTCGAAGGCGTACGTATCTTTCCTCGCAGAAACGAGGAGGTTCTTCTCGATGTCCTCGACGGCCAGCTCGAACGGGGACGCAGGAATGTCTCGTCCGTACTTGAAGTAATTGCGCACGGTCCGGATCGTGTTTTTGACCCAGGTCTTCACTTCGTCTCTGACGGCCTCGAATAAACTCTCATACGTCTTCGGTTTTTTGATCTGCAGTTGAAGGGCGTCAACGATCTTCACCGCCACCGCCGGGCTCTTTATTACTTCCATGTAAGTCTTGCTGGGCGCGTCGATGGGTGCGGACAGGTTTACTGGAAAGTCGCGGACCTCCTTCCTGTCGTCACCCCTCGTGTTGAATTTGATGTCTTCGAACGGCCGGGCGAGTACCAACGCGACGGACTCGTACTGTTCCGGGAGCACGTAGGTCACTCCAAGGCCGACGCTAGTTGCGATGAGAGGCAACCAGATCAATACCCATTTATTGCCGACGAGAATCCGCCAAATGCGGTAGAATTCCATTGTTGTTACTCCGTCCGCAATCCCAGGTTCCCGACGTGCCTACCCCGCGCACCGCGCGTCGCGCTCAGCCTGAAGCCGGCCGTCCCGCCCCGCTCGGTCAGCGGCACGGTACAGGTAGCTCCACTTACCGCGAAATTGCGCCCAGCGCTTCTCGAACTCCGGTGCGTAGCGCTGCACCCAGCGCATGATCGCCGTGCGCGCCACCGACAGGCCGCGTTCAGCCATCATTTCTACCAAGTTTCGCTTTGAATTGGAGATACCAACGCACCCAGAGAGAGATACCAACGCACATTCAGGATGTCAACGCCGGCGGCCAGGCTGGGCTCGCAGCCCCGTTGCTTGAGCCGGCTCCGGCGGAAGCAAAAGGAAAATCGACGGATTTGCATTAGCTGGTTATTCGACTTGGTTTTGGGCCGTAAACCTTCGGACGTTTGGTTATCATAAAAACCGGTGGTGGACAAACCGGTGACTGAGCGTGGGTCACGGCGCGCCGCGCGCGGCCCGTCTCCCGTCACCCCTCGTAATGATCGGCAATGAGCCGGTCGAGCAGCCGGACGCCGAACCCAGCGCCCCAACTTTGATTGATGTCGCTTGCCGGCGAACCCATCCCGGTGCCCGCGATATCGAGATGTGCCCATGGCGTGCCGTTGACGAAACGCTGGAGGAATTGCGCGGCGGTGATCGACCCGGCATGCCGGCCGCCGATGTTTTTCATGTCGGCGAATTTCGAGTCGATCATTTTGTCGTAGGCCGCCCCGAGCGGCAGACGCCATAGTTTTTCGCCGGTGGCCTTGCCCGCGGCGATGAGCCGCTCGCCTAGCTCGTCGTCATTGGTGAAAAGACCCGCGTGCTCCTGGCCGAGCGCGACAAGGATCGCCCCGGTCAGGGTCGCGAGATCGACAATGAACTTGGGCTTGAATTTGTCCTGAACATACCAAAGCAGATCGGCGAGGACGAGGCGGCCTTCGGCATCCGTGTTGATGACCTCTATCGTCTGGCCGGACATGGATTTCACGATGTCGCCTGGCCGCTGCGCTTCCGGACCCGGCATGTTTTCGACAAGTCCGATGGCGCCGAGGACATCCACATTGGCCTTGCGTCCGGCGAGAGCCTGCATGAGGCCCACGACGCCGGCGGCTCCGGCCATGTCGCCCTTCATGTCCTCCATCGCGGCGGCGGGTTTGATCGATATGCCGCCGGTGTCGAAGCATACGCCCTTGCCGACGAAAGCAATCGGCTTCGCCTTGCTTTTGGTCTTGGCGCTGTCCTTCGCGCTTTTCGCGCCGCGCCAGCGCATGATGACGATGCGGCTTCCGCGAACCGATCCCTGTCCGACCCCGAGAAGCGCACCCATGCCGAGTTCGCGCATGGCGGATTCGTCGAGGACCGTCACCTCGACTCCGAGCTTCTTAAGCGCCGCGGTGCGATTGGCGAATTCTTCCGGGTGGAGGATGTTCGCGGGTTCGTTGACAAGCGAGCGGGCGGTCAGCACACCGTCGGCCACGGCCTCTCTGCCTTTGGCTTCGCGGCGGACCGCGGCCGGCTCGTCGACGGCAACAACAATATCGGCGCGGCCCTTGCTCTCCTCATCTTCATTCTTCTTGGTCTTGTAGTGGTCGAATTGGTAATCGCGGAGCCGCATCCCAAGCATGAATTCGGCGGCCGCGCGTGCCGGATCCTTGGCGGGCAGCGGCGGATCGAAGGCGACGGTCGCGCTTGCATCATGGCCAAGCTTGCCCATGACAAAGCCGCCGAGGTCGGCGTGGTCGGGAGGCAGCGGCGGCACGTTCTTATTGATTTGGCCCTCTTCATCCTGGCCGTCGCCATCGCCGCCGGTCCCAACCACGACCAGCCGTTCGGCGGCAAACCCGGCGGGCGCGACGAGATCGAGCGCGGTCAAAGCCTTCCCCTTGAACTTGACGGCGGCGGCCGCCTTCTTGATCAGCGCCTCTCCTCGATCGCCAATGATGCGACGGGTCGCCGCGCCGAAAGCGAAATCCTTGCCCATGAAAATGACCAGAGTCCGCGCGTGACCGGCTTCGGCCCCGGCCCGTTTGGGCGCGGCCCGTGTTTGAACCGGCAACGCCGCGAGCGCGACAAATTCGATTTTCATTGGCTCGGTCATCCGTTCCTCTGCCGCGCCGGGCGCGCGTTTGCGCCGGCGTGTTACTCTGTTAGAGCGCTTCAAAACCACTTGTTTGGTCCATCGGACCCCGCGCGGTTTCGCAAAGCCGTTAAAGCGCCTGGCGGTTGGGACCATCGGTTCGATCCTATCATGACTAACCTTCGCCTGGACAAGCAGGTGCGAGGGCTTTCCCCCGGTGCGGAATTTTCGCATTTTTTCTTGGCGCGGCCGAGGGAGGGCCCCGTCCCAAGATGATCCGACAACCCGCGCCTTGTCGCGCGGTCCCGGAAACCGGCCCGGTTGCCGCCACAAAATCGTGAGCAAACAACAAGTTTGGTATCCGATCAACTTTAACCTTAAATCGCAATCATGCTCGAAAGACCCCTTTTGTCCGCCAAGAAATCGCCATTCCTTATTGCTTGAATTGCTGCCCAAATGCGCAAATCCGAGCCAGGGCGGAGCCAAGAGGAACGAGGGAGAAGCGCGCGGGCGCCCAATGACAACGGCAAGCGCAGGGGAGGAATTGCCGCGCGCGTCTTGACGCCTCGCGCGACGAATTCCAGTTTCGGAGCCGGTTTCCAGAAAAATGGCGAACATGATCCTTCACGAAAACAATTGCGATGGAAATAGTCGCGCGTCCGCCAGACACCGCACGTGCCTTCTGGCGGGATGCGCATTGGACGCGGCGGCGGCACCCGTCCGCGCGGCGTTGACGGACGCCGGCCTGGAATTCCTTGCTTTGCCGGGCTCTCGTCTCGCCAAACCCAGCGCTGGATTTACGCGATGATCGGTTGGACGCTAGGCCGCTACTTGTCCGCGCGATTCCTGCAGACCATCGCGGCGGTATTTCTGATGATTTCAGGCATGATCTATGTCGTCGATTTTGTCGAGCTTTTGCGGCGAGCGGGAAACATTCAGGGTACCTCGGCTGGAGATATCGCCTACCTCTCCTTCCTGCGTGTCCCCTCGGTATCCGAGCAGATCATGCCGTTTTGCGTGTTGTTCGGCACGATGGCGACGTTTGTTAACCTGACTCGCAAATTGGAACTGCTGGTGGCCAGAGCCGTCGGCGTCTCGGCCTGGGGATTTCTCCTTCCTCCGCTCGCCATAGCGGCTGCGGCCGGAATTGGTTCGGTGGTGCTGTTCAATCCAGTCTCCGCGCTCATGAAGCATCGCGCGGATGCGATCGAGATGCGGCTCTTCGGCCGCAACGGCAAGCAAAATTATGACACAAGCCTTTGGATCAGGCAAAAAAGCGTCGATGGAGAAGCGTTCATAAGAGCCGGCCAAATGTCCGCGGACGGCACAAACCTGACATCCACCGCCGCTTATGTCTATAATCGCGCCGGGGCATTCGAACAAAGGATCGAGGCACAAACCGGTAAACTCCTGCCCGGTGTCTGGCAATTCGACCATGTGCGGGTCATGGCGCCTGGAGAAGAGCGCTTTGCCGCCGGAACTTATCTTCTCGCCACTAGCCTTGCGCCGGAGGAGGCCATTCGAGACCTGATCGCGCCAGATTCCGTGCCGTTCTGGGACTTGCCGTCCTTTCGCGCCGCAGCCGAGACGGCGGGCCTCGACGGAACCCGCTACGGGCTCCAGTTTCACATGCTTCTGGCGAGGCCGCTCCTGTTTATCGCCATGGTTTTAATCGCGGCGGCATTTTCCTTAAGGTTTTTTCGTTTTGGTGGCATAGAGAAGATGGTTTCCGGTGGCGTGGGTGCAGGGGTCGTGCTTTATGTGGCGGTAAAATTCGTCGGCGATATGGGCGGGACCGGTTTGCTTAGCCCGCTCGCCGCCGCATGGTCCCCGGCCGTCGTCGCGAGCCTGCTCGGCGCGTTCGCGTTGCTGAATCAGGAGGACGGTTGATGGGGCGGCGTTTTTGCCCCGCCAAAGCGATCGCCCCCCTCCTTCGGGCGTGGCGTTTTATCCGGCTTTCGCTCGCGCTGGCATTTGCTTTGTCCGGCGCCGCGCTGTTGGCCGGAGCCTTGCCGGCGGCGGCACGGACACCCCCAGGCCGCGAGACAAAAAATGCTCTAGGCGAAACCGCAAAAATGTTCGTCGAGGCGGACGAACTTCGCTACAATACAGAAAAGAACATTGTTTCGGCCGAAGGCAACGCGAGGATCTATTACAAAGACCAGACGCTCGAGGCCGACCGCGTCGTTTATGATCGCAACAGCGGCCGCGTGTATGCCGAAGGTCATGCCAAATTGACCGAACGCGATGGGACAGTGCTGCATGGCGACCGGATTGATCTGACCGACGATTTCCGCGACGGTTTCATTGAAAGCTTGCGCGCCGTTACGCCCCCCAAGCCAATTCCAAATAGCCCTGGGGTTCCGGCCAATACGGCGGGGACGCCCCCAGGCACCTACAAGACATATTTCAGTGCGCCGCGCGCCGAACGCATCGAAGGCGAGACTATGGTGTTCAACAAGGGCACCTACACCGCTTGCGAAGCCTGTAAGGACAATCCGGACAAGCCGCCATTGTGGCGGGTGCGCGCCAAGCGCATCATCCACAAGAACGACGAAAAAATGATCTATTTTGAAGACTTTTCGCTCGAATTCCTCGGCATACCGATCACCTATGTGCCATTCTATTCGGCGCCGGATCCAAGTGTCACCCGCAAATCCGGGATTTTTCGCCTTATCTTGTCTATCGCTCCCGGCTCGGCGGTGGCATTGGCATTCCAATCTTCTGGGCACTCGCGCCGGATTACGACCTGACGTTCACGCCGACCTATTATTCCCAACAAGGATTTTTCGCCAAGGCGGAATGGCGCCAGCGGCTGGAAAGCGGCGAATATAATATTCGGGCGACCGGGATCTCGGAGCAAAACCCGACGGTCTTTCCCCTGGCGCCGTATGGCTCCGGCAACCAGACCTTGCGTGGCTCGTTCGAAAGCAAGGGCCAGTTCTATATCGCCGATCAGTGGAAGTTCGGCTGGGAATTCACGCTTCTCTCGGACAAATGGTACCTCAACGACTATCACGTGCCGAGCCAGACTCGTTCGTCGAATTATTTCAGCGAGACGACCTCGACGGTCTATCTCAACGGGCAAGGAGATCGCGGCTACTTCGATCTGCGGGGCTATTATTTCGTAGGCCTGTCGAGCCACGACTTTCAGCCGCAGCAGCCGTTCGCGCATCCTGTGTGGGACTACAACAAGACCTTCGACATCGACCCCGCCAAGTCTTTTGGCATTGGCGGGCAGGCCGAACTCGATTTCAATCTGACCAGTCTTTCGGCGAGTGCGGCGAGCTTCGAGGCGGTCGGGCCGCGGGTTCTGGACAATGCCTTTGGTCTTTATGACATCTGCACCAATTATGTTCCGGGCCGGGCCACCGGCGACTGCCTTTTGCGCGGCGTCGGCGGCGATTACACGCGCGCCACGGTCGATGCGTCCTGGAAGCGCAAATACATCGATCCGATCGGCGAAGTCTTCACGCCTTTCGCCTTCGCCCGGTTTAATGGCGAATGGCTCAACATCAACACCACAAATTCCTTCACGTTCGCGTCCGCCAATGGCGTCTCGACCTATTTCAACGCATCGCAGCTGAATTTTGTCGGCAACAAGGACACGAGCTTTTTCGGCGAGTTCATTCCGGGAACAGGGCTTGATTACCGCTATCCGTTCCTTGCCAAGACACGAATTGCGTCGATGGTCTTCGAGCCGATCATGCAAATCGTCGCGCGTCCAAACCAACAAATTGGAGCGCATTCGCTCGTCAACCTCGACGCGCAAAGCCTCGTTTTTGACAATTCCACCCTGTTCAACTGGAGCAAATATTCGGGCTATGACCGGTTCGAAACCGGCACCAGGTTGAATTACGGCGCCCAGTTCACCGCGAACTTCAACAACGGCGGCCATGCCAATATCATAGGGGGACAGTCCTATCAGCTGGCGGGCACCAATTCCTACGCGACGCCGGATGCCGCCAATGTTGGATTAAGTTCGGGACTGGACACAAGACGCTCCGACTATGTCGGCGCCGTTACAATCGCGCCGACTGCCATTTTCTCTATCGTGGGCAAGGCTAGGTTCGACGCCGATACATTGCAGGCGCGGCGTGTCGATCTTATCGCTTCGTATAATCTGGGTGCCTTGACCGGTTCGATTCAATTCGCCAATTATCTGGCGCAACCCGTCATCGGCTACGACGTGCGCCGCGAAGGACTCGCGATTTCCTCGCGCTACACGATCAGCGACAATTATTTCGCGCGGGGTAATATCATCTTCGACATGAGCCGCCATCTCTATCCCGCCGCCTTGATCGGCTTCACAAGTCCTGGCCCCTTCGCGATCGCGGCCTTTGGGCTGGGCGGCGGTTATCAGGACGAGTGCACGACCTTTTCGGTCAATTACAGCTCGATTTATCAAGACTACGGGAGCGGCTCCTTGGTCCGCAACCAAACCGTGCTGCTGCAACTGCAACTGCGCACACTGGGGGACACCAGGGTTACCCAAACCTTCCTCAACACCCAGGCGCTCGACGGTGTGAAATATTGATTTATCGTGTCTTGCTTTTTTGCCGTCGGCCGGCCTCAGGCCTGACGGGAGAGGGCCTGCTTAAGCCCGAAAAGGAGAGAACTGGATCATGGAAACAGGAAACGATGCGCGGGGGCCACGTGGCGTGCGCGTCGCTTGTGTCCGCTTAGGTCTCCGTGTGGCCGCTGCCGCGATCGCCGCTTTCATGGCTCCCGCCGGCGGCCCCGCCTGCGCCCAGGAAATCATCGCCAGCATCAACGGCGATCCGATCACGAATATCGATATCGACGAAAGGATGAAGATGCTTCGCGTTTTGCACAAACCGGCAACACGCGACGCCGCGGTCGAAAGCCTCTTTTCGGATCGCCTTGAAATCCATGAGGCTGGCAAATTTGGCATCGACCCGAGAGACAGCGACATTTCGCAACAAATCGTCAAGGTCGCGCAGGACATGAAACTTGCCCCGGAGGCCTTGGTCGGGGCTCTTCAGCACGCCGGGGTGACGCCAGACCACTTCAAAGCTCATTTCCGCGCCGACCTTGCTTTTAATGTCCTGGTGCAAGCCTTGAACAAGGGCGTCGAGGCGAGCGAGGAACAGGTTCGCGCCGAACTCGCCAAGCAGGGCGGCAAGGCGGCCTCCGGAACGACATATACGGTGCGTCAAATTATTTTTGCGATTCCCCACTCCGCGACGGTCGCGGCCTTGACGGAGCGCGCTCACGATGCCGAGCTATTGCGTGGGCGTTTCACCGATTGCGACAGCGGCCTTCCGCTTGCCCGCGCCATGAACGACGTGACGGTTCGCGATCCCCTGACCAAGACCTCGATCGAAATCAGCGAGAGTCTCCGCCAATTGCTCGATAAAACCCCGGCGGGGCATCTCACGGCACCACAACGCTCAAGCGAGGGACTTGAAATGATCGCGGTGTGCGCGAAAGGCACGGCCCAGGATGATAGCGCGGCGCGGGCCGCGATCTCGCAAAAGATACTAGCGGCGCATATCGCGGCCGACGGCGAACGCCGTCTCAAGGAATTGCGCGCGAGAGCCGTGATCGTGCAACGTTGACGGCGAAGTCTTGATGGCGCGATCGCTGCCGGCCAACATTCTTCCCCTGGCTTTGACGCAGGGCGATCCGTCGGGCATCGGTCCCGAACTCACGTTGAAAGCCTGGCTCAGGACGCATGATAATCCAGACGCGCCGCCTTTCCTGGCGGTTGCCAACCCGGATCGCCTCGCGGCAATCGCGCGGGACTTGGACCTCAAGGTCCCCGTCAAGATCGTCGCCGGCGCCGAGGCCGCGCCGGTGTTTCGCCACGCGTTGCCGGTGTACGCCTTGAACCATTCCGTTGCCGGAAAGCCGGGTGCGCCGGATGTGAGGGATGCCGCCGGAACCATAGCCTCGATTGAAACTTGCGTGCGCCTCATCCGTGCCGGCGAGGCCTCGGCCATCGTCACCAATCCGATCGCCAAGGAAGTCTTCTATCGCGCAGGCTTTCACTATCCGAGCCATACCGAGTTTCTGGCCGAATTGGCGGAGCGTTATTTCGGCGAACGCGCGCGGCCGGTCATGCTGATCTGGTCGCCGCAATTCGCCGTCGTCCCGGCAACGATTCATGTTCCACTCGCGCGCGTTCCGGCGCTATTGACGCGCCAGCTCCTCGTCGAAACAGGTTTCGTTGCCGCGCGGGATCTCGCTTCGCGCTTTGGTATAAAAAAACCGCGCTTGGCGTTCACCGGGCTCAACCCTCATGCCGGCGAAGGCGGTACCATGGGACGCGAGGAGATCGAGGTCATCGCGCCCGCTCTCGCCGATCTCGCGGCCGCGGGAGTGGCGGTGAGCGGACCCCATGCGGCAGATAGTCTGTTCCGCCCTAGCGCACGCAAGAGCTATGACGCCGTCGTCGCCATGTACCACGATCAGGCGTTGATTCCGGTCAAGACCGTCGCCTTCGAACGCGCCGTCAATGTGACCTTGGGCCTACCCTTGATCCGCACCTCGCCGGATCACGGCACGGCCTTCGACATCGCCGGCAAGGGAATAGCCGATCCGGCGAGCCTCATCGCCGCCTTACGTCTCGCGGGCAAGCTCGCGCGGCGCGCCAGCCAAGCGCGCGGGATATGACCGTGAGGTCCATTCCCGAATTTTCGCTATAACCTCAAAAATGCGAAAATCCTGGCCGCGACCCATCTCGGCTAACCGGCTCGACGGCCTTCCGCCGCTGCGCGAGGTCGCCGCCGCGCATGGGCTCTTGGCAAAAAAATCCCTCGGTCAGAATTTTCTTTTCGATCTCAATCTCACCGGCCGCATCGCGCGCGCCGCCGCGCCGCTGACCAATGCGACCATTGTCGAGATCGGCCCAGGCCCCGGCGGGCTCACGCGGGCGTTGCTCGCCGAAGGCGCGCGCAAAATCATTGCGGTCGAGCGCGACGGGCGCTGCCTCGCGGCGCTCGCGCAGATCGCAAATCACTATCCGGGGCGGCTCGATGTCATCGAAGGCGATGCGCTGGAGACTGATTTTGCCGGGCTTGTAGGTGGCGAAAGCCCCACGCGCGTTTGCGCCAACCTGCCCTACCACATCGCGACCCCGCTTCTTGCCCGCTGGCTCGAAACCGAGCCCTGGCCGCCTTGGTTCGACCGGCTCGTTTTGATGTTTCAACGCGAAGTGGCCGAGCGCATCGTGGCGAGCCCGGCGGAGCGCGCCGCCTATGGGCGGCTCGCGGTTTTGTCCAATTGGCGCTGCGAGACTCGCATTCTTTTCGATATTCCCGCCGTCGCCTTCACGCCGCCGCCCAGGGTCAGATCCTCCCTGGTCGCACTCGTGCCCCGCCAGGCGCCGCTCGCTTGCGACACCAAACTGCTGTCGGAGGTGACCCACGCAGCCTTCGGACAAAGGCGCAAGATGCTGCGGCAATCGCTGAAATCGCTCGCGGGAGGCGATGCAGGGAGCTTGCTCGCCCGCGCGGACATTGATCCAACATTACGGGCGGAAGAGATCGGCATAGAGGGATATGCCGCATTGGCGCGGGCGCTCAAAGTGGAGCGGGACGGTCATCCGGGATCGAAACCCAATCTCACGCCCAAATAATCGGCGCAGCAGAGGGTCAAAGACGTGGATGCCGTAGAGGGCGACGCAGCCCCATTGGCCGATTGCTAGAGCGGGAAACTGAGGCCCGCGTAGATCAAGTCGCCGCGGATCCGGTTTTGGACCGCGAACTCATGAAACCACCGGGCGCTGAAGTTGACCTGTTGGGCCCCGGCCTTGAGCGCATAGCTGATCAACGGCCCAACACCCGCCACGCGTCCCCTGAAAGCGCCGTGATGGGCGCCCGAGCCGTGGTCATCCGTCACCTGCTGAGAGAAAAAGCCGCCGACGCCCGCGGCAAGGCCAAACGGCAAGTGCTCATTGACCGCCCATTCGAAATGCAGCTCGGCGCCGCTGTGGTAATTTGTCGCCGTGTTGGGCGCGTTGAGCGTCAGGCCGAGCGCGCCCGTGAGCTCAAGGCCGGTCCGCAGACCGAGGTACGTATAAGCTCCCCTGAGATCGAGGGCGGGGCGGTTCAGGCCCGTCTGCACCAACCGGTTGGGGTCAAAGTTTCCGGTCGGGGCGAAGCCGGTCAGCATCATGTTCCAATGGTGCTCGCCCGCATGCCAGCCAAGGATGGCGCTGTATTGGGTATCCGCGATGCCGAAGATCTCGCCGGCGCTAAACCGCCGGGCCGGGCCGATGGGAGCGGCGACCGTGAAATCCGATGTAGCCCGGACAGAGCCGAAAGGAACCGTCACGGCGAAGCCCGGGTCGGCACCGAAAAGCTTAAAGTCCGGAAACCAAGCGGCGATCGCGATGTTGGCGACGACATTCCTGGTGACCCTCGTGCTGCTCGTGGAGCCGGTTGCGGGGAGGAGGTTACCGCTGCCCTGAAAAAGCAAAAACGTGTCCATGAAATAAACGCCTGGTGGCGGTGTGTATCCTGTCATCGGGAGGGTGAGCCCAAGAATATAGCCGCTGACGCCAAACTCCGTGGCTTTTGCCGGCTCGCCCATGGACAGCATTCCGGCGAGACAAATCGCGCCGGAGACCGTTCGCATGGTGGTCCATGTCGTCATCGGGCTGGACCTCTTGTTGCCAGTCTAGAGCATGATCCCAAAAAGTTGCAGACTTTTTGGATAAGATCATGCGATAAAACAAAGACATAGAGACCATGAGCGATTCAACTTGAAGCGATCATGGTCTAGGCGCGCCCGCGCGCCGAGTAAGCTCCGTCGCAAGAAGAAATGGCACAACGCGCCAGGGTAATACCGTTTACGCAAACCTTCGAGGCGCCTCATGCAAGATTCCAAGAGCGTCACAATTATGCCACAGCGATCACTCGCAAGAAGTCGATCGGCGCCAGTCAAACTCGAGATCTTCGAGGGCGGGCTAGCTCGTTTTCGGAGAGAGGATCCGAGCCTCTAAGGCGCTTCTAGAGCGGGTCCCGATTAGGTGGACCCGTATCCGGCATTGCGAAAATAGTTGAAGCATTCGGTTGGAGGGAAGTCGTCGAGAGCTAATCCGATGCCATCCCACAGAGCATCGACGGTTCGGTGGGCCATTTTGCGCAACGTATTTTTGAGCTTGGCGAAGACTTGTTCGATGGGATCGAAGTCAGGACTGTAGGCGGGCAAGAAGCACTGCGTCGCCCCGGCGGCTTCGATGGCTTTTCGAACGCCGGCGCGTTTATGGGAACCGAGATTATCCATCACCACGATTTCGCCAGGCGACAAGGTCGGCACCAGAACCTGCTCGACATAGGCGAGGAACTTTGCGCCGTTAATGGGACCGTCGAAGACACAAGGAGCGGTGATGCGATCGTGGCGCAACGCCGCCAAAAAGGTCGTCGTCTTCCAGTGGCCGAACGGGGCGTGAGCGATAAGTCTCTTGCCTCTTTCACATCGCCCATAGCGAGGTGTCATGTTGGTCGAGGCCCAGGTCTCATCGATGAATACAAGCCTTTGAGGATCAAGACTTTTCTTCTTATCGCGCCAAGCGAGACGTGCGGCCCGGACATCCGCTCTTTCTTGTTCGGCGGCGTGCAGAGTTTTTTTTAAAGGTCAATTGCAGATGCCGCAAAAAACGCCCAACGGCGGACCGCCCGACTTTGATCTCGAGCGTCGTCAGCTTGCTCCACAGCTCCGTGATCGTCAGCTCGGGCTGCACCGCCACCAACGCCCGCACCTTATCTTCATGCGCAGCCAGCGCGTGCCGCTTATGGCCGCCAAACTTTCGCGGCAGACAACCGCCTGTTATCTCAAACTGCTGCATGAGCTTGATCACGCAGCTCGCACTGACATCAAAGCTGCGCGCCGCCTTGCGCCGAGACTGACCTGCCAGTACAGCCCGCACCAGGCGGTCACGTAAATCCTGCGAATAGGGTTTTGCCATCCATGCCGGCCTCCATTCCAGCCAACATGGTGAATCACGATTCCGCCGATTTGGGAATCCCCCTTCCGATTCTGTCTATTCGGGACCCGCTCTAGTCCGCCCGTCTCACGTCCGGCGGCGTTGCCTCCTCCGCGAGCAGTTTTATGGCCGCGTCCAGGGCCATCTGAGTTTGCTCTTGCGAGCCGAGCCTGCGGATGGAGACGGTGCATCCGGCCGCCTCCTTCTTGCCGACAACGAGCAGCACTGGCACCTTGGCCAGCGAATGCTCGCGCACCTTATAGGTGATTTTCTCGTTGCGAAGGTCGCCCTCGACAAGAAGCCCGAGTTTTCGTGCCGCCGCCATCACTTCACAGGCGTAATCGTCGGCCTCCTTCGTGATCGTCGCGACAACGATTTGCAACGGCGACAGCCACAAGGGCAGATGCCCGGCGAAATGCTCGATGAGGATACCGGTGAAGCGTTCGAGCGAGCCGAACACGGCGCGATGAATCATCACAGGGGTCGTCTTCTCGCTGTCCGGCCCGATAAAGAAAGCGCCGAAGCGGCCGGGCAGGTTGAAATCGACTTGCGTCGTGCCACACTGCCATTCGCGCCCGATCGCGTCGCGCAGGGTGTATTCGAGCTTTGGGCCATAAAACGCGCCTTCGCCCGGATTGACGGTGGTCTTGGCGCCGCGTCCTTTGAGCGCGTCGAGGACACGGGACAGGGCCGCCTCGGCCCGGTCCCAGGCCTCGTCCGAGCCGACGCGCTTTTCTGGTCGCGTCGACAATTTGATGACGATGTCCTCGAAGCCGAAATCCCGGTAGATGGAAAGGATGAGGTCGTTGACCTTCAAGCTCTCCTCCATGATTTGATCCTCGGTGCAAAAAATATGCGCGTCGTCCTGGGTGAAGGCGCGCACCCGGATGATGCCATGAATTGCGCCGGAAGGCTCGTAGCGGTGGACGATGCCGAATTCGGCGATCTTCATCGGCAGGTCGCGATAGGATTTGAGGCCGTTTTTGAAGATTTGCACGTGCCCAGGACAATTCATCGGCTTTAGGGCGAAGACGCGGTTGTCCTCGGTCTGAGTGATGAACATGTTCTCGCGAAACGTCTGCCAATGGCCGGACGTCTCCCAAAGCGCGCGGTCGAGCACTTGCGGGGTATTGACCTCGATATAGCCCAGTTGGCTCTGCCGCCGCCGCATGTAGGAAATCAGCGCTTGAAATAGGGTCCAGCCCTTGGGGTGCCAGAAAACCGTGCCCGGCCCTTCCTCCTGAAAATGGAACAAATCCATTTCCCGCCCCAAGCGGCGATGATCCCGCCGCTCCGCCTCCTCGAGCTGCTTTAAGTAGGCGCTAAGTTCCTCTGGCTTGGCGAAGGCGGTCGCGTAGATCCGCTGGAGCATGGGTTTTGTCGAATTGCCGCGCCAATAGGCGCCGGCGATCTTCATCAATTTGAAGGCGTTGCCGATCTTGCCGGTCGAGGTCATGTGGGGACCGCGGCAAAGATCGAGCCAATCGCCCTGCTTGTAGACCTTCAAATCCTCGTTGGCTGGGATCGCATCGACGAGTTCGACCTTGAAAGCCTCGCCATGGGTCTCGAACCATGCCTTGGCCTCGTCGCGCGTCCAGATCTCCTTCGTAAACGGCTTGTCGCGGGCGATAATCTCGGCCATTTTTTTTTCGATCGCGGGAAAATCCTCCGGCGTGAAAGGCTCCGCGCGATAGAAATCGTAATAAAAGCCGTTCTCGATCACCGGCCCGATCGTGACTTGCGTGCCGGGAAAGAGCGTCTGCACCGCCTCGGCGAGGACATGCGCGGCGTCGTGGCGGATGAGTTCGAGCGCTCTCGGGTCGTCGCGGGCGACGAACGCGATTTTAGCGTCACTCGTCAAGGGATCGGCGAGGTCGCGCAAGGTTCCGTCGAGGGCCATCGCTACGGCGCGCTTGGCGAGCGATGGCGAAATGCTTTTGGCAATATCGAACCCGCTGACGCCGGACTCGAATGGGCGGGACGCTCCATCAGGAAATGTTACGGAAATCAAGGCTTTTGCTCCTTCTTGCTCACTCGCCGATACCAATCGGCGTAAGCTCTTGTTGGCACTTTCGGCGGCACCCGCCGATTTGAAATCCCTGGAATCTTTCTTTAATCACACTGGCCGCGCAAGCGTGCCATGCTACCCCGCGGCGCTCTGGAGGCGCGGGGAGCGGGGAGCGTCACAGTGTCGCGGCGCGGAAACACTGCCGTTGCAGGCAACCAACGCTTTGCTGCGACGGAATTAGTTTTTATTGCTATATCGATAATCATGTGCTTTACTGTAAGAGACTCGTAGCAAAGATTAAGTAGCTGTTGTTTGTTGTTTGATGAAAGATCATATTCATATCTGACGCATGAGGAGTTTTCATTTTTATCGAAACCATTTACTTTCTTTTTGCCTTGCCGGCCGTTTCCGATACCGCCGTCGCTTCTTAGCCATATTGCTCATGATCCAGAAAGGAGACTTCTCTCTATCGAAATATCAGGGCCTCTTATCCGTCATGATTGAGAACTGGAGACTCTCGCTATCGAAATGTCAGGACTTGTTATTCGTCAAAAAACTATCTATCCAAAGACTCTCTTCTCGCCCGCGGCTCGCCCCGGTTGCTCTTGGTATGCGCGATTACGATCGGAGCCCTCGCTCCCAGTGCCACATAGGTCATTGAAGTATTTAAGAGTGAACCAGGTGTTAATATGAACTTTTTCGACATGAATTCGGAAGTCTGCAATCTGCGCGCCGAGGAGGAGCGTATTCTTGCGTCCTTCACCCGGCGCCTGATCGAGATCGCCGCCGTCACGGCAGCGCGTGGATCGGGCACATTTCCAGCCGCGGCGCTCAACGCAATGCGCCTGCCCGCCATCGCCCTCGACCAAGACGGATTTGTCGCCGAGGTGAACGCCGCGGCCGAAACCATTTTCGACAACGACGTCAAGATCAAGGACCGGCGTCTTTTCGTTCGCGACCCCGCAGCCAGAGCGCTCCTGAAAGACGCCCTCGATCAATTGAGAACGTCGCCCCGTCTCAACCCGTTGGCTACTGACCCGATCATCGTTCAGCGCCAGGATAAATTGCCGGTTCTCGTGCGAGTTTGGCCTTTCAACGGGGCGGCGGACCGGCCCGCGCAGGACGTGAGCGTGCTTTTGACGTTAAATGCCTTGGGGCCGAAACCAGGGCCGCCCGCGGCGATCCTCGCCAAGACATTCCGCCTTACGCCTTCGGAGGCGAAGCTTGCCTGCGTCATCGCACGCGGCGCCTCGCCCGATATCGCGGCGCGAGAATTGAAGATTTCACGGGAGACGGCGCGCAATCAGTTGAAAGCGGTCTTTGCCAAGACCGACACACATCGCCAAAGCGCACTCGTCGCGCTGCTTTTGCAGGTCGAATGACGGACGAGCGTGAGAGCTTGCGTCGCGCGTGCCGACGCCCCAGAGCATGTTCCGAAAAAGTTGACCGACTTTTTTGATATTAAGACATCGGATATATCCGATGTCTCATGAGAACACGCTCCAACTCTTTGAGTTCTAGCGATTCCTTTTCGATCAAATGATTCCATTTGATCGGGACGCGCTCTAGAGCGGGTCCCGATTAGGTGGACCCGTATCCGGCATTGCGAAAATAGTTGAAGCATTCGGTTGGAGGGAAGTCGTCGAGAGCTAATCCGATGCCATCCCACAGAGCATCGACGGTTCGGTGGGCCATTTTGCGCAACGTATTTTTGAGCTTGGCGAAGACTTGTTCGATGGGATCGAAGTCAGGACTGTAGGCGGGCAAGAAGCACTGCGTCGCCCCGGCGGCTTCGATGGCTTTTCGAACGCCGGCGCGTTTATGGGAACCGAGATTATCCATCACCACGATTTCGCCAGGCGACAAGGTCGGCACCAGAACCTGCTCGACATAGGCGAGGAACTTTGCGCCGTTAATGGGACCGTCGAAGACACAAGGAGCGGTGATGCGATCGTGGCGCAACGCCGCCAAAAAGGTCGTCGTCTTCCAGTGGCCGAACGGGGCGTGAGCGATAAGTCTCTTGCCTCTTTCACATCGCCCATAGCGAGGTGTCATGTTGGTCGAGGCCCAGGTCTCATCGATGAATACAAGCCTTTGAGGATCAAGACTTTTCTGCTTATCGCGCCAAGCGAGACGTGCGGCCCGGACATCCGCTCTTTCTTGTTCGGCGGCGTGCAGAGTTTTTTTTAAAGGTCAATTGCAGATGCCGCAAAAAACGCCCGACGGCGGACCGCCCGACTTTGATCTCGAGCGTCGTCAGCTTGCTCCACAGCTCCGTGATCGTCAGCTCGGGCTGCACCGCCACCAACGCCCGCACCTTATCTTCATGCGCAGCCAGCGCGTGCCGCTTATGGCCGCCAAACTTTCGCGGCAGACAACCGCCTGTTATCTCAAACTGCTGCATGAGCTTGATCACGCAGCTCGCACTGACATCAAAACTGCGCGCCGCCTTGCGCCGAGACTGACCTGCCAGTACAGCCCGCACCAGGCGGTCACGTAAATCCTGCGAATAGGGTTTTGCCATCCATGCCGGCCTCCATTCCAGCCAACATGGTGAATCACGATTCCGCCGATTTCGGGAATCCCCCTTCCGATTCTGTCTATTCGGGACCCGCTCTAGGGGAACCCCAAGCGTGCCACCCGGCCGCTCAAAACAGGACGCCTCGATCTTCCCCGGCCTGCTGCGGCACCCTTGCGCCGGAACGTTGCTCCGCGGGCTTCGCGGCGCGGACGAGATTATACGCGGAGTTGATTAAGGCAATATGCGAAAAGGCCTGCGGAAAATTGCCGACAAGACGTTTCGCCGCGGGATCATACTCCTCGGATAACAAGCCAAGATCGTTGCGTAGCGCGAGCAAGCGCTCGAACAAGCCGCGCGCCTCATCGAGCCTTCCCAAAAGCACGAGATTATCGACGAGCCAGAAGCTGCAGGCGAGAAATACGCCCTCGCCGCCCGGCAAGCCGTCCTCGACCATTTGCGTATCGTAGCGGCGCACGAACCCGTCCACCATCAGACGGCGCTCGATCGCCTCGACCGTGCCGCGCACGCGATCGTCTTCGGGGGGCAAGAAACCGGCGAGAGCGATCATGAGAAGGCTCGCGTCGAGTTCTTTTCCGCCATAGCTCTGCGTGAAAGCGCCGAGCTCCGGATTGAATCCCTTCGCGCAAACATCGTCGTGAATGCGCTGGCGCAGGCGCCGCCAATGATCGAGCGGCCCGACAAAGCCGAATTCCTCGATGCTTTTGACAGCGCGATCGAACGCGACCCAGGCCATGATTTTCGAATAGGTGAAATGCTGCCGTGGCCCGCGCACTTCCCAGATGCCTTCGTCGGGCAATTCCCAGATCGTTTCAAGATGTTTCAAGAGTTCGATTTGAAGCATCCAATCGGCGGCATCGCTAACAAGCCGCCGCTTGCGGCTCTGATAGAACGCATCGAGAACCTCGCCATAAATATCGAGCTGCAACTGACCGGCCGCCGCATTGCCGACGCGCACCGGTTGCGAGCCGGCATAGCCGGAAAGCCAGGGTAGGGTGCGTTCCGTAATGTAGCGCTCGCCGCCTAGTCCATAGAGAATTTGCACCCGCGCGGGCTCGCCGCCGAGCGCCCGGATCAGCCACGCGCGCCATCCCATCGCCTCATGGGCATAGCCCGCGTTCATCAGCGCGAGCAAAGTGAATGTCGCGTCGCGCAGCCAGCAGAAACGGTAGTCCCAATTGCGGGAGCCGCCCAATAGCTCCGGCAGCGAGGTGGTCGGCGCCGCAATAATGCCGCCGCTTGGATGAAAAATGAGAGCGCGCAGCGTGAGCAAGGAACGGATCACAGCCTCCGACCATTGCCCCGCGCCTTCGAATGGCTGCGACCAGGTGTTCCAGTTCCGTTCGGTTTGTTCGAGCGCTTGATAAGGATCGATGGCGCTGGGCACTCCCTCGTAGGAAACGCCATAGCTCAGCGTAAAATCGGCCGTTTCCCCGGCGGTGATGTCGAATTCGGCGGCATGTGTCCGGCCTCTCGGGCGTAGTCCTATGGGCGTGCGCAGGACCAAGCGGTCGGGTCCCGCGACCGCCCGCAGACTTCCGTCGTCGCGGCGGCGCACCCATGGCACGACCGCGCCATAATCGAAACGGATAATGAGCTCGGTACGCAGTGTGACGCTGCCGCTTATGCCGCGCACCAGGCGGACAAGATGCGAGCCTTGGACTTTCACAGGCATGAAATCGGTGACGATGGCAACGCCGCCGGCCGTCTCGATCGTGGTTTCGAGAATCAATGTATGGCCGCGATACGCGCGGGTGATCTTGGCGTCTGAATCGGCGGGTGCGATAGACCATCGGCCGTTGTCCGCGGTGCCGACGAGATTGGCGAAACAGGCGGACGAATCGAAGCGCGGCCAGCAAAGCCAGTCGATCGACAAATCGCGTCCGACGAGGGCGGCCGTCTCGCAATCGCCGATGATCGCGTAATCTTCGATTTTTTGCGCCATGCGTCCGCCTCGGCGGTCAAGATTCGAGCCAAAACCTATCTTAACACCCGCACCCTCACCCTGAAGAGCCGTCGAAGGCGCCGTCTCGAAGGGTGCGGCACGGCCCTCGCCCTTCGAGACGCTTGCTTCGCCTGCACCTCATGATGAGGGCGGGGCTTTTGAAACGGGCTCGGATAGAGGAGCGTTACCGGCGCAAAAAACGCTGTCCAGCCATTTTTCCAAGAATTTTTTGCCGTGTGGATAGCGGGAGCCAGCGCCGCCAGATCGCAAATTCCCTCCTTTTTGCCTGACCTTCGTGGCACAAAAGGAGCGGTCACGAACTGATTCGGCGCGCGCCCCGCGAGCCGGGCGCCGGTCGAGAAACCTTATGCCAGCGATCGAAAATCTCGCCGAAAAAGTCCGCCTCGCGGGCCCCGATCCCGCGTTCCGGCTGGCGCCGCATAATATCGAGGCGGAACAGGCGCTCCTTGGCGCGATTCTCGTCAACAACGACGCCTTCGACCGAATCTCGGATTTCCTCAAGGCGGAGCATTTTTCCGAGGAAGTTCACCGGCGGATCTTTGACGTCGCCTCGCAACTAATCCGCGCGGGAAAACTCGCCTCGCCGATTACCTTGAAAACTTTTCTTGGCGAACACGATCTTGGCGGCGTCACCGTGCCGCAATATCTCGCCCGCCTCGCGGCGGAAGCAACCACCATCATCAACGCCGAGGACTACGGCCGCACCATTCACGATCTCGCTCTTCGCCGCGATCTCATCCTCATCGGCGAGGATATCGTCAACGCCGCCTATGACGCGCCGGTCGGCGCCACCCCACGCGAACAAATCGAGGATGCCGAACGAAAACTCTATTCGATCGCCGAGACCGGCCGCTACGAGGGCGGCTTTCAGCGCTTTTCCGATGCCTTGACGACCGCCGTCGATATGGCGGCGAAGGCGTATGAACGCGATGGAAAACTCTCGGGTATCGCTACTGGCTTCAAAGACCTCGATCGCTACATGGGCGGCCTGCAGCCGTCCGATCTCGTGATTGTCGCTGGGCGTCCGGGTATGGGCAAGACGGCGCTTGCGACCAACATCGCCTTTAACATCGCGAGTTCTCACGAGGACAAACCCAAACCCGACGGTACTAGGGAAACCGTTAATGGCGGCATCGTCGGCTTTTTCTCGCTCGAAATGTCGGCCGAGCAATTGGCGACCCGGATCATCGCCGAACAGGCGGCCGTCCCTTCCTCCAAGATCCGCAGGGGCGACATCGGCGAGCCGGAATTTCATCGCATCGTGGAGGCCGCCCGGAAGATGCAGACGCTCCCCTTCTATATCGACCAGAGCGGCGGGCTTTCGATCGCCCAACTCGCGGCGCGGGCGCGGCGGCTCAAACGTCAGCGCGGCCTCGATGTCCTCGTGATCGATTATCTGCAACTGCTCGGCGGCTCGAAAACGCGGAGCGATTCGCGGGTGCAGGAAGTGACCGAAATCACCACCGGCCTCAAGGCGCTGGCCAAGGACTTGAACGTTCCGGTGATCGCGCTTTCGCAATTGTCGAGGCAGGTGGAAAGCCGCGACGACAAGCGCCCGCAATTGTCCGATTTGCGCGAATCCGGCTCGATCGAGCAAGATGCCGATGTCGTCCTCTTCGTGTTTCGCGAGGAATATTATTTGAACGGCAGAGAGCCCCGCGCGGGAACCGAGGAGTTCATCGCCTGGCAGGCCGCCCAGGAAAAGGCGCATGGCAAGGCCGAAATCATTATCGGCAAACAGCGGCACGGCCCGACCAGGAACCATCGAACTCGCTTTCGAGGCCGAGATGACCCGGTTTTCCAATCTGGCGCGCGAGGCAAGCCTGCCGGAGCATTTTTAGCTGGCGTCTCACGCTTCGCGGGCTTATTGTTAAGCTCAAAAAATGATAAATGAAATTATTTTGTACTTCATGATCCCACCCTGAGGGCAGCTAATGAACGTCCAGTGGCCTCGTCATAGCGAGAAAAAATCGCGAGCCCCGTTCCTGCCGGCTTCGGACAACACATCTGAAGCCCTTGCTGCGCTCCAAGCGGCAAACCTGCATTACCGAAACGCCGCTTGGCCTGCGCCATTTAACGCAACGAAACATCGTTTGCATAAAGGGGACGCCCGCGATCTCTCGTGGATTCCAGATAATTCCGTTCACTTGGTGGTGACCTCGCCTCCTTATTGGACACTTAAGAAATACGAGGAACGCGGTGGTCAACTTGGCGAAATTATTGAATATAAATCGTTTTTGGAGGAATTGGACAGGGTGTGGCGGGAGTGCGCACGGGTTCTCGTCGAAGGCGGACGCATTTGTTGTGTTGTCGGAGACGTTTGCATTCCCCGTAAGCGGGATGGGCGCCATCGCGTGGTGCCACTGCACGCCGACATTCAAGTTAGGAGCCGGCGTCTTGGCTTGGATTGTCTCACGCCGATTATTTGGCACAAAATTGCGAATGGCGTGACGGAAGCGCGCGGTAATGGCGCGGGCTTTTACGGAAAGCCGTACCAGCCAGGCGCCGTCGTAAAGAACGATCTCGAGTATATTCTTTTCATGCGCAAGGGCGGAGAGTACCGGAAGACAACCATGCTTCAAAAGTCTCTCTCGATGCTTAGAAAAGACGAAATGCAAGCTTGGTTCTGTTCATTTTGGACCGATATCAAGGGTGCTTCAACTCGAGACGGGCACCCGGCACCATATCCGGTAGAATTAGCCGAACGCCTTATTCGCATGTTCTCTTTCGCGGGAGACGTGGTTCTAGATCCGTTTCTTGGGACAGGTTCAACAACGATTGCTGCGATCCGAGCGGGACGAAACTCAATCGGCAATGAAATTGAGCCGAAATATCTGAAGCTTGGGTGGGAACGCGTCCGGAGAGAGCTGGATCAGCCGCGTCTATATGGTGGTTGCGAAGCTGTCCTTGTCTGATGTCGGTCTCTTTATCCGATGCGGTCGATGATCTGCTTAACCGCCCGAACGCAGGACGCTGGAAGGCTTCATCTACTTGCCCGATTCTGCGTAGAGGCATTCGATCGCGAAGGCCTGCCGGGTGTTCGTGGCGGCAAGGCGAATGAGGTTGGAATCCGTGGACTGGGTCGTCAAAAAGATTGGGATCTTGCCTATGTCCTCGCTGGAAAACCACGGTTACTGATTTCTTTAAAGTCGATATTGAAGAATTTGGCGGGGACCGTCCCCAATCGCCTCGACGACCTTATGGGCGAAGCGGCGAATGTCCAGCAACTTTCGCCGGAAATTGTCATCGGCTATGTAGTCATCATGGACGAAAAAGAGGATTCCATTCGCCGCGACGGTAGCGGTACGTGGAGTGACCACTTCAAGTCAAATCTTCGCAAGATAGCCATCCGGAAAGCGCCTCTCTGGAATCAAGGTTTGATCGAGGGTGCTTGGCTTATCCGCATTAATAGTGTCAGGCCGCAAGGACAACGCATATCCGCCGCCGTCGATATGGACGCACAGGGGACCACCTTCTTTCGAGCCTTGCTTGACGAGCTTTACCTTCGAGAACCAACGATCCGAATCGCGAGACCTACTTGAGACAACGCTCTACAGCTATCCCAAAGCGCTAATGGCCCAACCTCACGCCTCTTTCGTTTGCCAAAATTGCGGCGCGGTCAGCCAGCGCTGGCAAGGCCGCTGCGACGCCTGCGGCGGGTGGAACACCATCGCCGAGGAAGGCGCATCCTCGGGCATAGGCGCGAGAGCCACGCAAGGCGCGCGAAAAGGCCGGGTTTTTGGCCTTTCAAGTCTGATCGAGAAAGATCCCCCAGCCGCCCCGCGCATCACAACGGGCATCGCCGAACTCGACCGGGTAACCGGCGGCGGTTTCGTGCCGGGCTCGGTTATTTTGCTTGGCGGCGAACCCGGCATCGGCAAATCGACGCTGGTCATTCAAGCCTGCGCCGCGCTTGCCGCATCGGGGCGGCGCGTCGTCTATATATCCGGCGAGGAGGCGGTCGATCAGGTCCGCCTGCGCGCCCTGCGGCTTGGCCTTGCGGCGGCGCCGGTCGAACTCGCCGCCGAGACGGGCGTCGAGGATATTGTCGCGACACTCTCCCATGGCAAGCGCCCTTCCCTTGTCGTCATCGATTCCATTCAGACGATGTGGACCGAGCTTATCGAATCGACCCCGGGCACGGTCGGCCAGGTGCGCGGCGCGGCGCAAGCGCTGATCCGTTTCGCGAAGACAACCGGCGCGGCGGTGATCCTTGTCGGGCATGTCACCAAGGACGGCCAAATCGCCGGTCCCCGCGTCGTCGAACATATGGTCGATGCGGTGATCTCGTTCGAAGGCGAGGGCGGCCGGAACTTCCGCATCCTCCGCGCGGTAAAAAACCGCTTCGGTCCAACCGACGAGATCGGCGTCTTCGAAATGACCGGGCGCGGGCTCGCCGAGGTCGCGAACCCTTCCGCCTTGTTTCTGTCGTCACGGGACGCCACGGCACCCGGCGCCGCCGTGTTTGCCGGGATGGAGGGAACAAGGCCGCTGCTCGTCGAATTCCAGGCCCTTGTCGCGCCGAGCCCGCTCGGCACGCCGCGCCGCGCGGTCGTCGGTTGGGACAATGCGCGGCTCGCCATGGTTCTTGCCGTTCTCGAAGCGCACGCCGGCGTCAAGCTCGGGCAATACGACATTTATCTCAATGTCGCGGGGGGCTTGCGTGTCGGCGAACCGGCCGCCGATCTCGCCGCCGCGGCGGCGCTTGTGTCCTCCTTGAGCGGGTTGAGCCTCGCCGCCGATTTGGTGTTCTTTGGCGAGATTGCCCTTTCGGGGGCGATCCGGCCGGTCGCGCATGGCCTGGCGCGGCTCAAGGAAGCCGCGAAACTCGGCTTTTGCCGTGCCACGATACCGCAGGGCCCGCCGGAGAACGGCGACGCCCCAACGAGTGATCTCACGGTGCGAAATTGCGCCCATATTTCAAGCCTCGTCGCCGGAATAGCAGGCGGAGACGGGCAGCCGGAGAAGGCGGCCCTGCCGGCGAAGCGCGGCTGAGATTTTTTGCCGGTCGGAGGGCGATGCCGGACGTAGTAAGACGGTGAGAGATGAAGAGACTTCTGCTGGTGGCGGCCGCGACATTTATAAGCCCTGCCCATATAACCCCTGCCCAGTCCCGCGGGTGCGATGAACAGACGATCCGCGGCGTTGCGCGCGGGGGTAGCGTCGTCGTTCTCGAATTCGGGCGGCGTCCACGAAGTTGAGCCGGACGGTATTTCGGACACGGCGCTTTGGAACGCTGGAGACAACGTCCTCGTGTGCGGCGACGCGAAAATGATCTATAACGATAATGGCGACAAGGTGCACGTATCGCCGGCGCGATACCGCCGATCGGCGTTTGGTCGCGCCGCCCGGTCAGGACTTTACGCCACGCCGGCCGCATTCTGCCGGACTCGCGGGGATGAACCTATTGCCCTTGCTTTGTTTCGATTATTATTCGATTATTAAGAGAAAAGCCATCAGGTTCGACGACTTTTGCCAACTTCGCGCCCGCCATCCGCGAACTGTAATTGCGCTTACGGTGGAGAGGCCAAACCGATGCTACCCTGGCTCGATCTCGGCTTGATCGCCGTCATTTTGATTTCCGCTTTTCTGGCGATGTTGCGCGGTTTTACCCGCGAAGTCCTTGCCATTGGGTCATGGGTCGCGGCGGCTGTCGCCGCTTTCTATTTTCATCCTCTTGTCGTGCCTTATATCAAAACTTACATCAAAGCCGATCTCAACGAGAACTACGCGCGCGGACTAGGCGCGGCAGCGGTGTTCTTGGTAACCTTGATCATCGTCTGGTTGATCACCATCAAATTGTCGGATGCGATTCTCAACTCAAAGGTCGGCGCGCTCGACCGGTCGCTCGGCTTTCTGTTTGGCGCGGTTCGCGGACTGCTCTTGTGCGTCATCGCGTTCCTGTTCTTCAATTGGCTCGTGCCCCCGCAAACCCAGCCCAATTGGGTTAAAACCGCGCGCGCGCGACCGCTTTTGCAGGCGACCGGCGACGAGCTGATCGCGGTTCTGCCTCTACCGGACGAGGTAGAGGGATTTTTGAACAAACTTAAGAAGCCGAAATCCGCCGGCACCAGCGAGGAGACGGTGCCCGACACGGATCAGGAACCAAAAAAAACCGAGACTGGCAAAGGGACGTAAGCGCGGGCGCCGGAGCGGTTTGGGGCGGCAGGGGCATTATGCCGGGATGCCAAGCCGCGCGCGCAATTGGCCGCCGTCAATTCTTGGGGAAAACCCTCCCCGGTTTGACGATGCTCCGGAGCGCCGCCTCGTCTGAGCTTGATCTTTGCCACGTCTTCGAGGCTGACATTCGCCTCAAGGTCAATTATGTATGTCTTACGACATCGGTGCGGCTGCATTGCTCCGATTAACGAGAATCGGATAATCGTCCAAAGTCTTTGATCTTCGCGCGAGTTCTTGGCGCGGGTTTCGCGGATCACGCCTGAGCTTTTAGGAGCCGCTGATGGGTGAAACGGAGGACGTTGGACAGAGCCTTGATTTCGGCCGCCCCTCATTGGATGCGCGGGGCCTTGATCCCGGAGCCGCCGGCCTGGATCTCGACGCCGACCGTCTGCGTGAGCAATGCGGGATTTTCGGGATTTTCGGCCATCCCGCCGCCGCCGCCATCACCGCACTCGGACTACATGCCTTGCAACATCGCGGCCAGGAGGCGGCGGGCATCGTAACATTCGACGGCCAACGATTTAATTCAGAGCGCCGGCTAGGACTTGTTGGCGACCATTTCTCCAAGGCATCGGCGATCGAACGCCTGCCCGGCGAGTTGGCCATCGGCCATGTGCGTTATTCGACGATGGGCGAGACCATTCTGCGCAATGTCCAGCCGCTTTTCGCCGAGCTTAATGCGGGCGGTTTCGCAATCGCACACAATGGCAATCTCACCAACGGACTGGCTCTGCGCCACGATCTTGTGCAAGGCGGCGCGATCTATCAATCGACATCCGACACCGAGGCTATCCTTCATCTCGTTGCCCGCAGCAGGCGTCCGCACCTCGTCGACCGGTTCATCGAGGCTTTGCGCTCGATTGAGGGCGCATATTCCCTGGTCGCGCTCAGCAACAAGAAGCTGATCGGCGCCCGCGATCCATTGGGAATCAGACCGCTCGTCCTTGGCGAACTCGACGGACGTTACATTCTCGCCTCGGAAACCTGCGCGCTCGACATCATCGGCGCGCGGTTCCTGCGCGATATCGGGAATGGCGAGATCGTCGTTATCTCTGGCGAGGGGATCGAGAGCCTGCGGCCGTTTCCGCCACGCCCGATGCGCCCTTGCATCTTCGAATACATTTATTTCGCCCGGCCTGATTCGATCGTGCACGGAAAGCTCGTCTACAATGTCCGCAAGGCGATGGGCGCGGAACTCGCGCGAGAGGCGCCGGTCGAAGCCGATGTCGTCGTGCCGGTCCCCGATTCCGGCGTGCCGGCGGCGCTCGGGTTCGCGCAACATTCCGGCATTCCTTTTGAACTCGGCATTATCCGCAATCATTATGTTGGGCGGACGTTCATTCAGCCTTTCCAATCCGTGCGGGAATTGGGCGTGCGTTTGAAACACAGCGCCAATCGCGCGGTCGTCGCGGGCAAACGCATCGCGCTTATCGACGATTCGATCGTGCGGGGGACAACCTCCGTCAAGATCGTGCACATGCTGCGCGAGGCCGGCGCGCGCGAGGTGCATTTCCGGATTTCCTCGCCGCCGATTGCCCACCCGGACTATTACGGGATCGATACGCCGGAGCGCGATAAATTGCTCGCCGCGACCCACACGCTCGACGAAATGCGGGCCTATATCGGCTGCGATTCGCTCGCGTTTCTCTCTGTCGACGGCATTTACCGGGCGATGGGCGAGAAGGGCCGCGATCCAGTCCGGCCGCAATACACCGACCATTGCTTTACGGGAGATTATCCGACCCAGCTCACCGATACCGGCGGCGACACCAAGGCCCAGCTTTCCCTTCTCGCGGAAGCAAGTTAGGGCCAAGTTAGAGCAATGCCAGGGTTTTGGCTCGATCGATATCAACTCTCGCCGTCATGCCCGTCCCCGGATCAAGTCCGGGGATTGAGCCGGGCATATGGCCGGGTCCATCCCCGGACTTGATCCGGGGACGGGCATGACATTGGGAGGGCCGGTGGGACACATCGAGGCTCATCGCCCGCCTGGAGCGATCTTAACTGTCTTAACTGTCCGGTATTCTCGGGCAATCGTACCAAAATGTTTCACGTGAAACATTTTGGTACGATTGACGGGGCGAAAATACTCATTGCCTCATACATCCGGCGGCTTGAGATGAGTGCGATTGCGCGGAAAAACGGTGCGATTGCGCGAAATCCGGCGGGTTGGCTTCCAAACGCGTCGGCTTGGCCGGGCGGGCCCTTTGCCTTCGCTTTTGGAAGACGTATCGCAAGCAAGGTGCCCGTGGGCAACCGGCCCTCTTTGCCGCTTGCAAGGCGATCACTTAATGCCAAATCTCATTGTTCGTGACTCTCCATCGTCAAGCCTGGCTATGACGGCGGGGGCTCGATGGGTCACTCTCTCCGAGACTTGGTATTATTGGTGCGCAGCGGCTTCTTTTTGCCTGGTGTGCCGGGTAATCAATTGTTGGCGCGCAATGACTACTTGTGCCGGGTAATCAGTTGTTGGCGCCCAGTGGCTTCTTGTTGCCGGGTAATCAGTTGTTGGCGCGCCGTGGCTTCTTGTTGCCGGGTAATCAGTTGTTGGCGCGCCGTGGCTTCTTGTTGCCGGGTAATCAGTTGTTGGCGCGCCGTGGCTTCTTGTTGCCGGGTAATCAATTGTTGGCGCGCCGTGGCTTCTTGTTGCCGGGTAATCAGTTGTTGGCGCGCCGTGGCTTCTTGTTGCCGGGTAATCAGTTGTTGGCGCGCCGTGGCTTCTTGTTGCCGGGTAATCAATTGTTGGCGCGCCGTGGCACTCTCGGCCAGAGCAGCGCCAATATGTACGGAGGTTAACAATAAGGTTACAGCAGCGATGCGGATGGCGTTGACTTGAGTTTTCATGGCATACCTTTCATTGTTTAGCGGGTTAGAGTATTTTCCAGAAGACATCAAGGCACTTCTGCCGAGGACAAAGCGCACAATCAAGCGATACAAGACTATTATCGACTCTATCCGGAGTACGACCCGTGCGACGCCTGCCATCGCGGCGAGCTGAGTGTCTAGGCTGCGGTGACACGCCGCTGAGGAATTCTGAGGAATTCTAGGTGTCGAGACACATCCTGTAGTGGAGATGCGCCTGATACTCGCCTGCATAACCATGGCATTTTTAAGGGTGAAGTGCTTCGTGAAGCGCGGGGGCAGAGGCGGGGCTGATCAGAGGATGCGGACGATGGGTCTTGATGGCGAGGCCTGACAGAGCTTGACGGCCATGGACATGACCGCAACCATTGGCGGCGCCGTTGCGGCGGAGTGGAAAGCCCGGCCGTGGCTCGGCCTTGTCGGGAGAGCGGAAAGGAAGTACAGTGGTGTGAAACAGGCGGGCTGGAAAATAATTCCGGAATAATTGGGGGGATATGTTTTATGCATAGCAACAGTAGTAACGGAAGCCGCGGCGCGCAGGCGAGGGGATTTGCGGCCCTCTGCGCCATCGTGCTGGCGATGGGGCTCGCTTTGGCGGCCTCGCCGGCGGAGGCGGCGCCCTTCGCCTATGTGTCGAATTCAGGAGACGGCACTGTCTCGGTGATTGACGCCAACCCCCCGTCCGTGGTGGCCACGGTCCCGGTGGGGCCTGGCCCCTTCGCGGTCGCCGTCACGCCGGATGGGAAACACGCCTATGTCACGAATGCTTTGTCCAACAACGTTTCGGTGATCGACACCGCCACGAACTCGGTGGGGGCCACGGTCCCGGTGGGGGTTGAACCTGTTGGGGTCGCCGTCACCCCGGATGGGAAACATGCCTATGTCGCGAATAGAGTCTCCAACGACGTTTCGGTGATCGACCACCGTGGCGGCCACGGTCCCGGTAGGACGTACCCCCCAGGGAGTCGCCGTCACCCGGATGGGAAACACGCCTATGTCACTAATTACGGCTCCAACAACGTCTCGGTGATCGACACGGCCAGCAACACGGTGGGAACCACGGTCCCGGTGGGGATTACCCCCTTGCGGTCGCCATCACACCGGACGGGAAACACGCCTATGTCGCGAATGTCTTCTCATTCAACACCACCGTTTCGGTGATCGACACCGCCAGCAACACGGTGGTGGCGATGGTCCCGGTGGGGCGTTTCCCCTCTTGGGTCGCCATCACCCCGGATGGGAAACACGCCTATGTCGCGAATCAGGGCTCCACCACCGTTTCGGTGATCGAGACGGCCGGCAACACGGTGGTGGCCACGGTCCCGGTGGGGCTTGCTCCCTATGGGATCGCCTTCACGCCGGACGGAAAACATGTTTACGTCGCGAATATTAGCTCCAACAACGTCTCGGTGATCGACACGGCCAGCAACACCGTGGTGGCCACGCTCGCGGTGGGGACTTTCCCCTTTGGCGTGGCCATTGTCCCGCCGCCGCCGGGCATCCCCTTCCTCGCCTTCAACGCCAAGCCCGTGATCCAGTTCGGCAGCGTGCCAAACCATGATGCCTTCGGATTTGGGTCCAGCTTCACCTTGAGCAGCACCGATAGCAACGGGATCGATCCCCTCACCGAGGCGGTCACGCTCCAGGTCGGCACCTTCACTGCCACCATCCCGCCCGGCTCCTTCACGAAGCGTCCGGACGGGTCTTTTACCTTCGTGGGGGTCGTCAATGGCGTCGGGCTGGGGGCGCTGATCAAGCCGACGGGCACCTTGCGATACCTCTTCGAAGCGAAGGCTAACGGTGCTAACTTGGCCGGGACCAAGAACACGGTGATCGGCGACGACAGCGGCGCGACCTTGGTCACGGCAGCGATTTCCCCTTAAAAACGCGGGCATTCGCGCGTGAGGTCCCGGGTGCCGCCGCGCGGAATTAGGGGTGTCGCGGTGTTAGAGAAGCCCAGGCTCAGCCGCCGAGGCGACGGAAAAAATCCCAAACGAGCTTCGCGCTATGAATTTCGCCCTTGGCGAGGCCATGCCCGGGTCCGCCTTCGCTCGAAAGACCAGGTAGCGCGTGACCGCCCCCTTCGATCCGGACCGCTTCGACCGGGACTTTGCAATTGTTCAGCTTGTCGAGGTAGGCCCGCGTGCCATCGTGAAGGTCCTTGCCGGGGAAGATGGTGGTCGTCATGCCCCCGGCGCAGCCGGCGGCCTTGCCGAAGAGACCAAGCGTCGCGTGAATGGAGAGAAGCTCTGTCTTGCCATGCGGCAAACTTGCCTCCCCGCCAGGCAAGGGAGCCACGGTCTCCGCGGTGCCAGAAATCATCATGAGGGGAATCGGATGCGATGGGCTGCAGGACGCTTCAAGATTGGACGGCAGGCTAGCTCCGAGAACCGCCATCCCCGCAAAGACGTTCTTTTCGTCGCAGGCGAGCCGCAAAGCCATCATCCCCCCCGAGCCTATGCCAACGAGAAAGACCTTGCCACGTTCGGCAATTCCATGGGCGACAAACTTCGCGATCAGATCATGGATAAAGACCGAATTGCGGCGCGCCTCTGGTCCAGGCGCGTCCCCCCAATGGCCGGCTAGAGGTTCCGGATATATCAGGACCGCGCCAGATGACCGGGCCATTTCGTCAAAGCCGAATGTCCGCCGGAGGCGCGCGCCCTTCTCCCTGCCGCCGCGCAGGATGATGACCGCCGGCCGGCGCGCTTGCTTGAGGCGCCGGTGCTGGACGAGGATCGCGGTGCGCGGGACACCGTCCGACACGATGGTGACACGGCCCGCCGCCGCCAAGGCGGCCGATGGAAACCCCGCGAACGCAAGCACCAGCGGGCAGGCTCCCGCCAGCGAGCCGGCAACAAGCACGAACGTGATGAATTTGCGGCCTCGCGCGAACATGTCTTCCAAGCCATCGGCGCTTCGATTTTTCTTGCCGAGCCAAATTTGTGCCAGGGAACATCAGGGCATGATAGCCTATACCGAGATGACCCAATAAGGAAAAAGCACGAAGGTTCACTGCGCCGGGACAATTTGGCTTACGGAGAATATCCAAATGTACGCGTTGCCCTGGAGGGCCAATTGCATTAGGGGAAGAGGCATCGAATTTTTGAGGGGGAAAACTCCATGACGGAGGCGGAGTTTGGCGCGAGCGGCATCGAGAAACGCCGGCCGCTGTCACCACATCTGCAAATCTACCGCCCGATGCTGACCATGATGATGTCGATTGCGCATCGCATCACCGGGACAGCGCTCTATTTCGGCACCCTGTTGCTCGCGTGGTTTTTAATTGCCGTGTCCACCGGCGGCGGCGCCTACGATGCGGCTGCCTATTGCTTAAATTCGATCGCCGGGAAACTGATACTATTCGGGTTCACCTGGGCCCTGTTCCATCATCTTCTCGGCGGCATACGCCACGCCATTTGGGACATGGGTCATGGTTTGGAGCATCCGCAGCGCGAATGGCTGACCCTAGCCACCTTACTGGGCGGCATCGTCCTGACGGTGACCGTCTGGACCATCGCTTATCTGGTTCCTTAGAATCGTCCTGGCCGGCGCCACCAACCGGCGGATCGCAAAATTTCGAACATTGCCAGGAAGGCATGGGAGAAATAGGCAGTCATGGCGAAAAGTCCCGCGCCGGTTCGCCCCGTGATGAGCAGGGTGCGCTTTCTCGTCTCCGCCAAATCCGGCACCGCGGACGCATGGAACATGCGCATCACCTCGGTCGCGCTTATCCCCTTGTCGATCGCGTTCGTCGCAATCGTCTTGTCGCTTCTCGGCAAGGATTACGCGGCGGTGCGAGCCGAACTCGGGCATCCCCTTCCGGCGATTTTGATGCTTCTCTTCATCTTGTCCGGGGTCTTCCACATGAAGCTCGGAATGCAGTCGATTATCGACGATTATGTACATACCGCGCGGCTGAAGGAGTGGGCGCTGATCGGCAATCTTTTTTTCTCGGTTTGCATCGGCTTGGCGTGCATTTACGCGGTCTTGAAACTGAGCTTTACCTAGAGCGCGTCCCGATCAAATGGAATCATTTGATCGATAAGGACGCAGCTCATATTCAAAGAGTTGGAGCATGTCTTCATGAGACATCGGATATATCCGATGTCTTAATATCGAAAAAGTCGAGCAACTTTGTCGGGACATGCTCTAAGGGGCAGCCCACGCGACTATCGCGTAAGTTAAAGTGGAAATTTCGAAAGACGATGGCATGACCTCCAACGCCACATTCAACGGCAGCGCCGCTCCGGCTCGTAACGGCGCCGCCTATCCGATTACCGACCATACGTTCGACGTTGTCGTCGTCGGCGCCGGTGGCGCGGGACTGCGGGCGACCGTTGGCTGTTCGCAGGCGGGGCTGCGGACGGCCTGCATCACCAAGGTATTTCCGACCCGCTCGCACACGGTCGCGGCGCAAGGTGGCGTCGCGGCGGCGCTCGGCAACATGGGGCCGGATGATTGGAGATGGCACATGTACGACACCGTCAAGGGGTCGGATTGGCTCGGCGATCAGGATTCGATCGAATATCTCTGCCGCAATGCGCCGGCCGCCGTGTATGAACTCGAGCATTGGGGCGTGCCGTTCTCGCGCACCGAGGACGGCCGCATCTACCAGCGCCCGTTCGGCGGCATGACCACCAAGTTCGGCAAGGGTCCGCCGGCGCAGCGCACCTGTGCGGCGGCCGACCGGACCGGCCATGCGATGCTGCATACGCTCTACGGTCAGGCCTTGCGTTACGAGACCGAATTCTTCATTGAATACTTCGCGATCGACCTGATCATGGAGAACGGCCGCTGCCGCGGCGTCGTCTGCATGAAGCTCGACGACGGCACCATTCATCGCTTTCGTGCGCAACTTGTGATCCTGGCGACCGGCGGCTACGCCCGCGCTTATTTCTCTTGTACCTCGGCGCATACCTGCACCGGCGACGGCAGCGCCATGGTGCTGCGCGCCGGGCTTCCCTTGCAGGATATGGAATTCGTCCAGTTCCATCCGACCGGCATTTACGGCGCCGGCTGCCTGATCACCGAAGGCGCGCGCGGCGAAGGCGGCTATTTGGCCAATTCCCAAGGCGAACGCTTCATGGAACGCTACGCGCCTTCGGTGAAGGACCTTGCGCCGCGCGATATGGTGTCGCGCGCGATGACCATCGAAATCCGCGAGGGCCGCGGGGCCGGCAAGAACAAGGACCATATCTATCTGCACCTGGCACACCTCGATCCCAAGATCCTGCACGAACGCCTGCCCGGTATTTCCGAAAGCGCCAAGATTTTCGCCGGCGTGGATGTGACCAAGGAGCCGATCCCGGTCCTGCCCGCCGCGCATTACAACATGGGCGGCATTCCGACGAATTTTCATGGCGAGGTCGTCATCAAGAAGGACGGTGATCCGGATGCTGTCGTGCCCGGCCTTCTGGCAATCGGCGAGGCCGCCTGCGTCTCGGTCCATGGCGCCAACAGACTCGGCTCGAATTCGCTCATCGACATCATCGTCTTCGGCCGCGCCGCCGGTTTGCGCGCCGGGGAACTCACGACGGCGGGCGCCAAACAGGCGGAGCTTCCGGCAGGTTCCGCCGACCAGGCGCTTTCCCGCCTCGACCGCTTCCGCCATGCCAAGGGCGAATTTTCGACCGCCGAGCTGCGGCTCAGGATGCAAAAGGTGATGCAAAGCAATTGCTCGGTCTACCGCACCGGGCCGACATTGGAGGAGGGCTCGATGCTCATCCATGAGGTCTGGGCCGCCAGAGATCAGATTTCGGTCACCGACCGTTCGTTGATTTGGAATTCCGACCTCATCGAGACCTTGGAGTTCGACAATCTCATCGTCCAAGCGGTCGTCACCATGGATAGCGCGGCACGCCGCACCGAATCCCGTGGTGCCCATGCGCGGGAGGATTTTCCCGCGCGCGACGACGTCAACTGGATGAAGCATACGCTGACCTCGATCGACGCCGATGCCCGCTCGGTGGCGATCGATTACCGTCCGGTGCACAGCTTCACGATGACCAACGAGATGCCATACATCGAGCCGAAGGCGCGGGTGTATTAGCCATTTGGGAGTAACGCTATTGGTGAGCCACTGCTCACTCGGCCGCTCTTAAACGTGAGCGGTTGGACGATTTCGAGAGTGACGACATGAGTGCCAGTGACCAACAACAAGATCGAACATCAAACTGGGAGAAAATCGTTGAAGAGGTCAACAAACGGTCTAGCGCTTTTGCAATTGGTAGGCTGCAAGATATTCGAAGTGAATTAACTGGTAGTCGTCGCGTCGCAAAAAAAATATTCGATCCGCGTACAATTTTTCAAAATTATGCATATCACGTTGGAGGACGAACGGGGCTTCAATTTAACATAGGCATCGAAACAGTTTCTGGAGAACAATTATTGAGATATGGCGTTGCATTTTCCCTGGAGCTAAATCGTAATCTTCGGACAATTGATCCTCTGAAACCGAAGATAGAGCGTTTTAACCACTTCATTCTCTCTGAACCTGACAGTTACTCTGACTTGAGGATGTGGCACTATCCGAAGAAAAATCAAAGCAAAGATGTTCCTTCCGAGCCGCTCCCCCCTTCCTCAATCCCCAAGGAATTGGCGGTTGCAGGCACCTTCATTTTTCTTGGCAAGCGGTGTTCCCTTAGCGAGCCGGATTACAATGATATTCTTTCAGTCTTTGACAGTTTGTTGCCGCTTTACAAATATGTAGAGGGTGGGGGCAGCGTCCAATCCGTCGATATTTCTGCGCAGAAAGGCTTTGAATTTTCAGGGCAAGGCCAAGACGCGGCAGGTGTTCAGACGGGTGGCGAACGTTCTGCTGCTATTTGGAGTGCTAAACATAGCCCATATGTAAAGGAAATTGGGCGCGTTTTGGACAAGCTTGGCTGGAAAGAAAAGATTGATGGTGGGCCGTGGCAGCCCGATTTACTGCGAGGGTCACCTAGCAGTGACAAGCGAATCCTCATCGAGGTAAAGCCCGACTGCGGTACGCACAATGTGATCACTGCCATTGGCCAAGTAACCTGCTATTCATTGGACATGGACGACGTAGTGAAGGTAATAGCTGTTCCAGGGTCGAAATTGCTTCCGAAACACATTACGAATGTGCTCACATCCTACAACATAAAGATTCTAGACTTGGACAAAGGTGATCTGTCGCCGCTCCTAAGAGTGATCGTCGAATAAAATCTAGCTGCATGAAGGTAGGCGATCGTGGTCCAATTTACGCTTCCCGCCAATTCCCGCGTCGGCACCGGCAAGACCTGGCCGAAGCAGGGCGACTCCAAGCGTCAGACGGAGTTCCGGATTTATCGCTGGAACCCCGACGATAACCAAAATCCGCGCATCGACACGTATTTCGTCGATCGAAGCGATTGCGGCCCGATGGTTCTCGATGCCCTGATCTGGATAAAATCCAAGATCGATCCGGCGCTCACCTTCCGGCGCTCTTGCCGGGAAGGCATTTGCGGGTCGTGCGCGATGAATATCGACGGGACGAATACGCTCGCCTGCACCCAATCCATGGACGACGTCACGGGCGCGGTTAAAATCTATCCCTTGCCGCATTTGCCGGTGGTGAAAGATCTCGTGCCGGACCTCTCCGTGTTTTACGCGCAGCACGCCTCGATCAAGCCGTGGCTGCAAACAACCTCGCCAACGCCTGAAAAAGAATGGCTGCAAACGCCACGGGACCGCGAAAAACTCGACGGGCTTTACGAATGTATCCTTTGCGCCTGCTGCTCGACATCCTGCCCGAGCTATTGGTGGAACGGCGATCGCTATCTCGGTCCCGCGGTGTTGTTGCAAGCCTACCGCTGGCTCATCGATTCGCGCGATGAAGCGGCCGGCGAACGGCTCGACAATGTTGAGGATCCTTTCCGCCTTTATCGCTGCCACACGATCATGAATTGCGCCAAGGCCTGCCCCAAGGGCCTGAACCCGGCGAAAGCGATCGCCGAAATCAAGAACATGATGATCGCGCGCCACCTCTGAGGCAAACGTCCCGCGCAATTCGCGGCGCCTTCCTGCGGCCTCAATCCGCATTCACATGCGGCGGAGGGAGGCTTTGCCGATGTTGCGCATTCCGTTAGTCGCCGCCGTGTTGCTAACGTGTTCGATGTGTTTCGCCGATCCGGCGCGGCGGCCAACCACTTACGACCAGATGATCGCCCGCGAGGCCAAGATTCATGGCGTCCGGGAAGCCTTCGTCCATCGCATCGTGATGCGCGAAAGCCGCTACAATCCGCGCCTTGTCCACAACCATTGCTTCGGCCTGATGCAGCTCAAATACGCGACGGCGCGTGGGATGGGCTATAGAGGAGACGCGCGGGGACTTCTCGACGCGCAAACCAACCTGACTTATGGCGTCCCTTATCTCGCCAATGCCTATCGGCTCGCGGACGGCAATGAGGACCGCGCCACGGCACTCTTCCGCAGCGGCTATTATTATGTGGCCAAACGCGAGAAAATGCAGGGCATATTGCGGACCTCGTCTTCGCCCGCGCTGACCCCGGAACCGGCGCCGCCACTCGCTCGTATCCCGATGAGATAAAACCGTATCAGGCAATGCGCCCGCGCGCTCGAAATTTCGCTTTATTTGTCTTGAAAGTGTCGGCATCCAAAAAACGAAACACCGGGGCGCCGGAAACGAGGTCTTGCTTGGTCCGTTTTGAAAATGTCGGCTTGCGCTACGGGATGGGAGCGGAAATCCTGAAGGATATTAGCTTTTCCATCGAGCCGCGGTCGTTTCAATTCCTGACCGGCCCTTCCGGCGCCGGCAAGACGACGCTTTTGCGGCTCATTCTTTTGTCCTTGCGGCCGACGCGCGGCGCGATCGGCCTGTTCGGAAGCGACGCCTTAACTCTCGACAAAGCCGCGATCACCGGTCTCAGACGGCGGATCGGCGTGGTCTTTCAGGACTTCCGGCTGCTCGACCATTTGACGACCTATGAAAACGTCGCTCTTCCGCTCCGCGTGCGCGGCAAGGAGGAAGCGAGCTATCGCGCCGAAGTGACGGAACTCCTGCATTGGGTCGGTCTCGGCGAGAGAATGCATATTCTGCCGCCGGTGCTGTCCGGCGGCGAGAAGCAGCGCGCCGCCATTGCCCGCGCGCTCATCGTCCGGCCGGAGCTGCTGCTGGCCGACGAGCCAACCGGCAATGTCGATCCAAGTCTCGCGCGCAGGCTTTTGCGGCTCTTCACCGAACTCCACAAAACGGGGACGTTGGTGGTGATCGCGACGCACGATCTCGGCTTGATGGACCAGTTCGACGGCGCCCGCCGGCTGGTTCTGGGCGACGGCCGCCTCCATATTTACGAATGAGGCTGGGCTTGAGCATTTTTTTGGACGGGCGCGCCTGCAGCGCGATCAAATGGACTCATTTGATCGATAAGGACGCAGCTCAAAATCAAAGAGTTGGCGCATGTCCCCATGAGACATCGGATATATCCGATGTCTAAATATCGAAAAAATTCGGGCAACTTTCCCGGGACATGCTCCAAGCGGCGGCGGAAAACGGGCGGCAGTTGAATTCGCGCGGCACCATAAGGCTTGGCCTCAAACGCGGCATGAAGAGCGAGATGGCGCTTGTCCCCGAGGCCTCGATCGCCGGGCGCGCGCTTGTCACCGTGGTCGCCATCATGACTTTTCTTGCTGCGCTGACCGCCGGTGCGGCAATTCTGATAAGCGACGCGTCGCGCGGCTGGCAGGACGCGGTCGCCCGCGAAATGACCATTCAAATCCGCCCAACCGCTGGCCGCGACCTCGACGCCGAATTCGGCAAAAGCGGTCGAACTTGCCCGGGCGATGCCGGGGGTTGCGTTCGGTCCGCGCCTACACCAAGGCGCAATCCGAGGAGCTCTTGCAGCCTTGGCTCGGTTCCGGTCTCGATCTTTCCGAGTTGCCGGTGCCACGCCTCATCGTCGTCGCACTCGACAAACAGGCACGCTTGGATATCGCCGTTCTGCGCAAAAGGCTCTCCGGCGCCATTCCGGGCACCACGATCGACGACCATCGCCTCTGGCTAGAGCGTCTGGCGATCATGGCGAAGAGCGTTGTCTTCGCCGCCGCGGTGATCTTCGCCCTTGTCCTCGCCGCGATGATTTTGGCGGTGGCTTTCGCGACCCAAGGCGCCATGGCGGGCAACCGCGAGATCATCGAAGTTCTGCATTTCGTCGGCGCCGCCGACAGCTATATTTCGCGCCAGTTCCAGCGCCATTTTTTTCAGCTGGGCCTGCGCGGCGGCGCGATCGGCGGCGGGCTCGCGATCCTCGCCTTCTTCGCGTCGGGAACCGTGGCAGCCTGGCTGCGGGCGACCCCCGGCGGCGATCAGTTGGAAGCCATGTTCGGCGATTTTTCGCTCGGATGGAACATCTATGTTGCCATCGCGCTTATCGCGGCGGGCATCGCGATCGTCACCGGCTTTGTCTCGCGGGTGATTGTGTTCCGCCATTTGCGGGACTTGAGTTGAGCGGGAGCCCGCGGGATTTTGGTCCCGCGGTCATTGCGATCCCCACGGCATGATCGGCACGGAGCTGATCGAGTTGAATGGCGAACCGCTGATGATCTTCGAACTCACGCCGACGTAAACCAGCGTGTTGTGCTTCCTGTCCAGTACCCTGTAAATGCGGGTAGCCTTGAAGATGATGCTCGTCTTCTCGGTGAACACCTCCTCGTCGTCCGCCAACTTCGAGATGTCGACGTTGATGGGGCCGGTTTGACGGCAAGCAACCGAGAAATTCGACGGATCTTCATTGAGACCAAGCGGCTGCCCCCATCCGCCTTTCCGGGCCTGCGAGATGTGGCAGGTAACGCCCGGGACCTTTGGATCGTCAAAATCCGCGACACACACCTTATCGTTGGGCGAGAGAAAATTAAATGTCGTGCTGATGCAACTCAACTCATCCGCCCGTCCCAAGGCCGGCGCCGCAACAACGAAGAGTACCGTCGCCATAAGACACAGTTTCACTGTCGATCTCCATTTCCAAGACGCCTTAGGGGCTGCCCGCGGTTCGATTCCAGTGCAGAGGCTTCATCCGACGCTGCCCGCAAAAAGCAATGCTCTGGATCGGCCGAAAGTTCCCTTGGCCATTGCGGCTCGTTCTCGCGAACGGCCGGAACACGACCGGCTTGCGCCCGCTTTAGATTCCACTGATTGCGGACCACCCAAGGCCCGGCGGGTTCTGGCGGGTGACATTGTCCACGCGATCATCTACCATTGCCGCGCTCACGATGGGGGCGTCACAATGGCGACATCACACGGCGACGAAGATCTGCTCGCGGCCATTTACGACGCCATTATCGACCCTTCCCGCTGGGACGAGGTCGTCAAACGCATCGTCGAGGCAACAAAATCATTCAGCGGCAACCTTGTTCTGCAACAGGCCGGTGCGGGAAGCTTGACGGCGCTCTACAATGTCGATCCGGCCTTTGCGAAAGCATATGCCCAAACCTATCACAAGGACGATCCCCTCAAGACGCCGGCGTGGGGTATCGCCCCGGGCGTGGTGCGGGCCTGCTCCTACACCCAGACCGACAGTTTTAAGGCCTCGGAATATTACGACGAATTTGTCCGCCCGCAAGGATGGGTCGATCTCGTCGCCACCGGTCTTGCGCGCACACCTGATTTGTTCGCGCTTTTGGCCCTTACAAGATCGCCCGATGCGGTTTGGGTGGAACCGGCGGAATGGCGCCTCCTGGAAACCCTCGCGCCGCATTTGCAGCGCGCGGCGGCGGTCCATGACCTCCTGTCCCGCGCGAGAGCAACAGCCAACTCGCTCGGAACGGCGGTCGCGGTCGCGGGTTTCGCCGTTTTTCTCTTGACCGGGGATTGCCGGGTCCTCTTCGCCAACGCCAAGGCCGAGGACCTCGTGCGGCGCGGGATGGGGCTGCGGCATGAGCACGGGCGGCTTGCGGCCACGAGTCCCGCGCTCACCACGCGGCTGCATGCGCTCGCGCGCCAGGCGGCGTCTCCCAAAACAGACGAGACCCACGCCGGTGGCACCATCGAGCTTTGGCACGGCGAAAATCGCCCGCCGCTTCTTGCCCATGTCATTCCGCTCGCCCCGATCCGGTCCGTGGCAATCTTCGACCTCGACCGGCCGGCCGCCGCCGTCTTCGTCGCCGATCCCACCGCCGGCCTTGATGCCCAAATCCAGCGCTTCGGCGCAAGATTCGGGCTGACCCCCGCCGAGACCCGCGTTCTCGCCGAAATCATTGCCGGCAACGGGCTTGTCGCCGCCGCCGCGCGGCTCAAAATCAGCCGGGAGACGGCGCGCGCCCACGCGCAGCGCATTCTCGAGAAAACCGAAACAAACCGTCAGACAGAACTCATCCGCCGGTTCTTCGAGACCGCCCTGCCCGGCTCGCCCGCCAGCGCCTGAATTTTGAGCAAATATAACCGCCTTTTTTGCCGGCATCATCGATTCGGGTGACACCGGGGCCGAAGGCGCTAGAGCGTTATCCGTTCAAGTTGGTTCGTACCCGGCGGCCTTGAAGTAGTTTTCGCATTCCTTCTGGGGGAAGTGATCGAGGAGTTCGCCGATCCGAGTCCAGAGGGCTTCGACGGTTCGTTCGGAAGCCTTTCGCAGGAGCGTCTTTAATTTCGAAAAGACCATCTCGATCGGGTTGAAGTCGGGCGAGTAGCGCGGCAGGAAACGCAGTGCGGCGCCCTTGGCCTCGATCGCTTTCCTGATTTTCGGGCTCTTGTGCGAGGCGAGATTGTCGATCAGGACGATGTCTCCTTTCGAGAGCGTCGGAGCAAGCATTTCTTTGACATAAACGAGGAAACATTCGCCATTGATCGGGCCGTCGAAGACGAAGGGGGCGGTGATGCCATCATGGCGAAGCGCGGCCACGAAAGTCGTCGTCTTCCAATGGCCATGCGGCACTTTGGCATAAAGCCTTTGGCCGCGCCGGCACCGGCCATGCGTGGGCGCCATGTTGGTCTTTGCCCATGTCTCGTCGATGAACACGAGACGCTTGGGATCGAGCTGCTTCTGGTCTTCTTGCCAGCGCATCCGCTCGGCCGCGATGTCAGGCCGGTCCTGCTCGGCGGCGCGCACGATTTTTTTTAAAGGTGATCTTCTCCTTAAGCGAAAAAGCGCCAAATCGTGCCATAGCCGACACGGACCTGGCGCGCGGCAAGCTCGCGCCTGATGTCATGAAGCGGCAAATCGGGCGACGCGGCGACGCGGGCGAGCAGCCAGTCTCGCTCATCTTTGAGACGCGAGTTGCGCTTCCCGCCCATCGGCTTGGCCGCGACGCCCCCGGTCCGCCGGAACCGCTGCGCCCACCGCACAACACTGCTCACGCCGACACTGAACCGCTGTGCCGCATCCCGGCAGCTTGCGCCCGCCACAACGGCCGCTACCACGCGCGTCCGAAGATCTTCCGAATAGGGCTTCGTCATTCATCCTGGCCTCCTCCCAGCCCGAAGCTTGAATCACGACAAAGCCCGCTTGGGAATCCCACCCGATTTTGTCACAGTGGATAACGCTCTAGTTGTAATGTCTCAACAGGTTGTTCACGGGGAGAATCTGAGGTTTGTGGGGTTTGCGAAGCACCACAGGCTCAGGAGACCCACCCGTGAACATTCATAAAAATGCCAGGACGACGCCGAACATGCGAGCCTTGATTGTTGGGCGCCGCCAAGCGGGCGAAACGCCGCGCTCCATAGCCGGCGCTGTAGGCGTTTCGGCCGCGACCGTGAGGAAATGGCTCCGGCGCCACGAAAGCGAAGGCGCCGCTGGCCTCCAAGACCGGACCAGCCGGCCGCATCGCCTGCGGACACGGATCACATCACATCAGATCGCCCAGGTCGAAGCCCTGCGCCGGGCCCGTCAGCCCTTCTGGAAGATCGCCCGCGCGACCGGGCTGTCGCGCGCGACGGTGGCCCGCATCGCAAAGGCCAAGGGGCTGAGCCGCCTGTCCGCCCTCGATCAAAGGATCGCGATCATCCGCTATGAAAAGAAGCAGCCGGGCGAGATGATCCATATCGACATCAAGAAGCTCGGCCGCATCGAAGGGATCGGACATCGCATCACGGGAGACCGGACCGGACAGAGCGCGCCACGCAGCCGCAAGGAAGGCGGCAAGGGCTGGGAATATCTCCATCTGGCCGTCGACGATCACTCCCGGCTGGCCTATTCTGAAATCCTGCCGGACGAAACACGGCGCTCCTGCCTGAAATTCCTCTTGCAAGCCTTGCGCTTCTTTCGCGATCACGGCGTCAGGGTCCTTCGCGTCATGACCGACAACGGCGCCAGCTTCCGTTCGCGCCGCTACACAAAGGCGTTGCGAATGCTGAAAATCAAGCATAAGCGCACCAGACCCTATACGCCAAGAACAAACGGAAAGGCCGAACGCTTCGTGCAGACCTCCTTGCGGGAATGGGCCTATGCCAAACCCTACAACCATTCATCCGAACGGGCCGCCGCACTGTTGCCTTTCCTCCACCATTACAATCATCATCGGCCTCACTTCGGCATCAACGGATGCTCCCCTATCTCAAGGATCCCAAGAAACAACCTATCGAGACACGACATCTAGTTGCGCACTTACCGCTATAGATTTGTTTGCTCGGCCGCATCCCGATGACGCTACTGCTTTCGAGCCATGAGTTTTGGTAAGACCGGTCCGCCGTTGGTGTCTAGGCGGCCCGCCTCACACCGGCACCCGGACGGTTGCCCGTAAACCCCCGGCCTTGCTGTCACTCAAGGTTATGTCGCCGCCATGCGCGCGGGCAATGTCGAGGGCGATCGCAAGGCCGAGCCCGGTGCCGCCCTCGTCCTGGTTGCGCGCGTCATCGAGGCGGAAAAACGGCCGGAACACGTCCGCGCGCCGGCCGGGCGGAATGCCTGGACCGTCGTCGTCGACGTGGATCGTCAAAAAACGTCGATCCCTGACCGCCTCGATGGAAATCCGGTTCGCGTGGCTTTGCGCATTGCCAATGAGATTGGCAAGGCAGCGCTTGAACGCATCGGGCCGCACGGTAACCAGCGGATCGCCCGAAAACGAGACTTTGGCATCGCACCCCGCCCGCTCGGCATCGAGCCGCAATTCCTCCAAAAACTCCTCCATGTCGATATTCGCCGCGCACTCCCCGGCATCGCCCCGCGCGAAGGCGAGATAAGTCTCGAGCATGCGCTGCATTTCCTCGACGTCTTTTTGCAAGTCCCGCGTCTCTTCGGTCTCGCCCATCAAGGCGAGCGAAAGCTTGAATCGCGTGAGGATGGTGCGCAGATCGTGGCTCACCCCGTTCAGCATCGCGGTGCGCTGCTCGAATGCCCGTTCGATCCGCCGTTTCATCTCAATGAAAGCGTAGCCCGCCTGGCGCACCTCCCGCGCGCCGCGCGGATAAAATTCAAGGTCACGCCCCTTGCCGAACGCTTCCGCCGCGCCCGCAAGCAAAAGGATCGGCTTGATCTGGTTGCGGAGAAAGGCGATCGCCGCCACGATCAAGACGAAAGACGTGCCGATCATCCACCAAAGGAAGATCTGGGAATTGGACGCATAGGCGGCGCCGCGCAGGGCAACGACGCGCAGGATCGAATTGTCGAGCTTGACCCTGATCTCGATGAAATCCGAACGCCCGACCGTGTCGAGCCAGAAGGGTTTGCCGATCTGGCGCCGGATCTCCTTCGACAAGGCGTGATCGAGGATCGAGATGAAAGGTTTCGGTAGCGTCGGCGGCAGTTCGCCCTCCGGCAGGAATTCCATGTCGATCTTCAACCGCTGCTCGGCGATCTGGGCTAGGACCTCGTCGTTTGTCCGCCCCGGGTAGGATTTATGAAGCTCGACGATCGCCGCGATATCCTGGGTCAAGGCGGTCGAAAGCCGCCTCGTGACGAGTTGCCAATGCCGCTCCATGAAGACAAAGGTAAGCACGCATTGCAGGATGACCATCGGCACGATGACGATGAGAAGCGCCCGCGCGTAAAGACCCTTGGGCAGGATTGCGGCCACCTTGTGCCAGAACGCCCGCCACCAGGAGCGGGACTGCGCAAGCGAGACGGGAAGGGAAAGGCTCATAGCGCGGCCCAGTTCACGTGTGTTTCATTAGTGGTCGGTTCGAATTTGGTGTTCATCGCGCCGGGAGGAGACATTCGATCCGAACAGTAGGCTGGCGATTCGGTTGCGGTAGTCCCTACGCTATAGCTTTAGCCTTGTCCATAACGCCATCTCAGCGCGCCACACTGACACTGTACGGATTCGGCGTTACCGGCATCAGCAAACCATAGCCATTTCTTGCAGCTGGTACATTTGAAGACATCCAGCGCTTTCTCGCATGCATCGATCAAGCTGTTGGCCTCAGGTGGCACTATGTCAAAGGAGTGGGACGCGCGATTAGCCCACGAGACCAGTAAGCGGTCAGCATCTTTCAACGCCTCGATTGCATCAGGATGGCTGACATATTGGTCGCCCTTCTTCTTCCCGAGGCACTTCTTACTGTCGTCGATGAGGCGTTCGAGAAACTCGTGAGCCATCCGTTTGTCGTTCTTGTCACCGCGCCTATAAGGCAAGCGCAACTGCAATTCCTCTGCCGCCAAAGCCAGCTCGACATCCATGATCTTTCGGGCATCATTACAGGCCGAATCAGGTCTGTCCTTTAGATGAGCGCGTGCGTCGCCGAAAGTCGTCGTCTTATGCGACCAGCGGATACCGATAATGGGCTCTTCATATGGCAGGAGCGCCTTGAACTTCCATGTCTTTTCATCCAATTGATGTCTCAATTCCGCATACCAGTTGCGATCATGAGTCAACATGATCACCTGCCTGCCGGCGAATTCATTTTCGAGAAGCTGTGTAATCATACCTCGGTGGTTCCGGTCCAGGCTAACTACGACGTCATCAAGGAACACCGGTTTATCGTCGCTGGCTTCCCGCTTTGCCATCGCTAAGAAGACGCACAGGCCAAGGCTATTCCGATATCCTTCGGACAGCGTGAGGCGGGGAGAATCCTGATCCTTACCGTGAAACGTCAGAGCGATGTCAATTGCTTTGTCGTCATTCGGGAGGCATAGTCTGACGTTCTCGATTGGCTCCGCTGGGTGCAAAATCTTCCACATAGCCCCAATGTTACCCGAAATCTCATCGACGACGGCCTGAGAACGCTCTCTGATTTCTTCTCGAACGCCCGTCTCCAGGGAACGGAGAAATGCTATCAAGCTCTCGATCCGATGCACCTCTTCCTCAAGCACCTTGGCGTTGAACACGGCTTTGGCCGCTTCTGTCAAAGTCTTGGCCGTCACAAGATCATGCACGTCTGGTAAGGCATCTCGCGAGTCTTCATCTGCCTTCAGGATGATCGGCAGGACAAATTGCTCAATTGTTATCAGGCCGTCGCCGTCCAGCGACTGACGTACCTGCTCTGCATTGAACTGTTGTATCCATTCAAGGCCTTGCTTCAGCGGGCCCTTCTTTAGTTCTTCGCACCACGTCTTGATGTGTTCTTTGGCGATGGCGGTTTTGATTGACCCGAGAGCGCTAACAAGCAAGGCAATTGCGGCCTTTCTGTCATCAAAGACGCGATTGATGTCTTCAAGCCGCGTCCGTTCGGAATTAACGTGCCCCTGAAATTCGTCAACCGCAATTGGACGGCCGCAGGCCGGACACGCGACCTCGATTTCTTCATTTAGCTTCAACGCGAAGGAATGCGCCGATTGCAGCACACCTAGTTTTTCCAAGATTAGTGGTTCCACAGATCCGGCGAGCTTGGCGTCGAAGCCTCTTACGCTCGTAACCCCCGCTGCAATGTCCGTGTTAGCGATTGATTGCAGGACAAGGTGGCGCCGTTCTTCGCTCGACAACTGACCGATGCGCTGTGAGAGCGTCGTTTCAAGCTCTTTGCAACCGGCCAAATACCCCTGCGCTTCGAACGTGCCAGTGCAATACTTCGCATGTACTTCATTTACTCGCTTTTCGATTGCCTTATCCGTATCATCGCTGAAAACTTCCTTGCGCTTCGTCAATGTTTGGCGCAAAAACCCACGGTTCTCATTTAGTTTAGAGTGCTCTTCGACGGCTTTGGCGAGCTGCCTGAGATTGTCGGCCCCGATCTCCAGCTCGTGAAGCCCCAATAGAGGCAAAAGTGCAGAGTATTTGTCACCTTTCGTACTGCGGATGAATTCCGCCACTTCATCTTGACGGAGCACTATCCGGCGGTAATCCCATGTGCTCATGTTGATGGCGTTATCGCTAGATAACGATGGAATGCCTTTCGGATCGATTTTAACCGTGAGGCCTGTATCGTTTGCGAAGGTGATCGATATTTCGGTCTGTTGGTCTGTCGGTGTGTGGGTATTCGGAATTGCCTTTTCTTGATGACGGCCACTGTACTCATGCGCCGTGACCCACTTTGCCGTCTTTGATCAGATATTCAACGGCATCCACGAACGAGGATTTACCAGCTCCGTTTGCGCCATAGACTACAATGGACTTGCTTGCTGTCTCAAGCTCAACCGGGTCGGCTGCTCCCCGAAACCATGCGAGGCGAATTGATTTAATCCTCAACGGCCACCTGGTTGGTCGGAGGAATCCTCGCTATTTTCGTAAGCCTCTTGGCTAGATCGGTTAAATCAGAAGTGCGGAGAGCTCGTTCAGTTAGCTGGCCATTCAACCCATTTTTGATTGTTGAGGCGATTGCTTCCGCGACAGGGCTCTCTTTGAGTGCGGCCTCTACCCGCGTCGCGACCCAGTCCGTATTTGTTTGCATCGTCGCCATCATTATCCCCTGTCTAACTGGCCGTGGCGCGGCAATCAGCATTCAGCTTCCTCAGTCCCTGCGGTAGGCACCCTAAAGCGGCCAACTAACGGCCACCAGAACAATGGCCGCTCCGAATCAACAGCAGGCGCCCGCACCACTGATCCGGTAAAACCATTCAGCGATCGACCAGCAAGCGGTAGCCGGCGCCCCGCGCGGTTTGCAAATGCAGCGGATTGGCTGGGTCGCGCTCGATCTTGCGGCGTAGCCGGTTGATCTGAACATCGACGGTCCGTTCGTTGGCGGCAACGCCTGAACCCGCGAGGGTTTCCCGCCCGACCGTTTCGCCTGCGTTTTCGGCCAGAAGCCGCAGCATCTCGCGCTCCCGATCGGTCAGTCTTACGAATTCGTCGCGCTGGCGCAGTTCGCCGCGGCCAAGATCGAAGCTGAAATCGCCAAAACGCACCGAACGCCGGAGGTCCGGCGATCGCGCGCGGCCCCGCGCGGCGCAGGATCGAGGCGATCCGCAAGGAGAGTTCGCGCGGCTCGCAGGGCTTACCGAGATAGTCGTCAGCCCCGGTTTCCAGACCGCGCACCCGGTCTTCCGCTTCGCTCCGCGCGGTCAGCATCAAAATCGGAACCTCCGCGAGTTCCGTAACGTCGGCCCGCAGCCGCGCCGCGAAGGAAAAACCATCCTCGCCCGGCATCATGACATCGAGGACGATCAGATCGAAGGAGAGACTCTTGAGACGGGCCATCGCTTCCGCGGCATCGGCGGCGGTCGTGACGCGATACCCCTCTTCGCTCAGCACGCGAGACAAAAGCGCCCGGATGCGCCGGTCGTCATCGACAACCAAAAGATGCGCGGCGTCGTCCGCCGGCGCGGCCGGCGCCGGAGAACCATTCGATGAGCCATGCGATGAGGCGTTCGATGAGCCGTTCGATTCCTGGCTCACCGTTGCAGCCCCGCGGCCGGGCCGGTGCCGATCATCGCGGCAATTTTGTCCCGCCCGCCCGCGTCGACCATGGCGCGGAGAAAGTCGATCGCACGCGCGCTCCCCCCCTCTGGAAGCTCCCCGAACACACGCGCAAACCGTTTCGACTGTAACAGGGCGATCTCCAGCGCTAGAGCCTGTCCGCGCGCGGTTGGAAACAATTGGCGCTGGCGGCGGTCCTTCATGCCTGGGCGTGCCTCGACATAGTTCCGGCCGATCAATACCTTGAGGACGCGATTGAGACTCTGCTTGGTGATTTTCAGAATGTCCAGCAATTCGGCGATTGTGAGGCCCGGATGCCGGGAGACAAAATGCAACACCCGGTGATGCGCCCGGCCAAACCCAAGGGTCGCGAGGAGATGATCGGCGTCGCCGGCAAAATCGCGATAGGCGAAGAACATGAGCTCGATTAATTCGAACATCGGCGCGCCCGGTTCGGCGGCGGCCGCGAAAGGAGGCCTCTCCGCGAGGTTTTGCGAAACGTCCCGCTTGCGCGCTATCAGATTCACATGGACGGCCTTTTACGTCAGTACCGTTGACATATTTCAGGAAGATCCGTACACGTCAAGCCCGCGCCCGGTGGCGGTTTTTTCCATAAGGCCCATGGTTTTGTGATCCCGCCCCGCCATATTAGGCTGACCATCAAGGGCCGCGCATTTCCGCGAAACCTCACCGCGGGCCCGGCCGTAAGCCCAGGAGTGAGCCAGGAGTGAGCAATGTCCGCTTTGCCCTTCGACCAGCGCGACGGCTTCATCTGGATGAACGGCAATCTGGTCGCCTGGCAGGAAGCCAAGCTTCATGTGCTTTCCCACGGTCTGCATTATGCCTCCTGCGTCTTCGAGGGCGAGCGCGCCTATGGCGGCCGTATTTTCAAATCGGCCGAACATTCGGAGCGGTTCAAAACCTCGGCGGAGCTGCTCGATTTCGAGATTCCTTATTCCGTGGCGGAACTGGACAAGGCGAAGCAGCTCGTCGTCGATAAGAACAATCTGCCCAACTGCTACGTCCGCCCGATTGCGTGGCGCGGCAGCGAAACGATGGCGGTCGCGGCGCAGAACTCGACCATCAACGTCGCCATCGCCGTCTGGGACTGGCCGAGCATGTTCGACATCGAGCAAAAAATGCAAGGCATCAGGCTCGATGTCGCCGATTATCGGAGACCCGATCCGATCACCGCGCCGTGCCGCGCGAAGGCCGCCGGGCTCTATATGATCTGCACGATTTCCAAGCACCGCGCCGAACGCCGTGGCTATGCCGACGCGATGATGCTCGATTGGCAAGGGCGGGTCGCCGAATGCACCGGCGCCAATATCTTCTTTACCGCGAAGGGCGCGATCCATACGCCGATCGCCGATTGCTTTCTCGATGGGATCACGCGGCGCACGGTTATCGACCTCGCGAAGCGGCGCGGCATCGAGGTGATCGAGCGGCGCATCATGCCCGACGAGCTCTCCGGCTTCGAGGAATGTTTCATCTCCGGCACCGGCGCCGAGCTCACCCCGGTTTCCGAGGCAGGCCCCTACACATTCACACCGGGCGCGATGTCCCGCGCGCTGATCGACGATTATTCCGCCGAGGTGCGCCCAAAACAAAAAGCGGCGTGACGCGGGAACGCGGAAACGGTTTCCGCTGGCGTGGAAACACGCCAGGTTTTCTCATGTTATCGCTTGAAAACGGCGCGGCTTTTGGCGCAATCGTTCGACGCGAGCTGTTCCGCTCTACAAGAGCACGAAATTATGAGTTACGTAAGAGCTAATAGTCGCTAGACCTCCTGGATGATTGTCAGCTTCCGGGACAAGAAAACCGCGCGCTTCGCGGCTGGCGACTATGTCCGGGAGTTTTCCAGTTTCGCACGGCAGGCGGAAAGGAGGCTTGACCGGCTGGACGCCTCGCAAAGCTTGCAGGACCTCGGCGCGTTGCCGGGCAACCGGTTGGAGGCGCTGAAGGGTGGCCGGGCAGGGCAATACAGCATCCGTATCAATGACCAGTGGCGGATTTGTTTCGAATGGCCGCATGGGTCAACCGGCCCGGTCAATGTCGAGATCGCCGACTACCATTGAGGAGGTGAACATGACCCGCACGGCAATCCATCCCGGCGAACACCTCGGCGAGGAATTGCGGGAGCTTGGCATGTCGGCCGCTGAATTGTCGCGCCAAATAGGCGTGCCGGTGAATCGCGTGACCGGCATCATCAACGGTCAGCGCGGCGTCACGGCGGATACCGCGTTGCGCCTCGGTCATTGGTTCGGCACAAGCCCGGAATTCTGGCTTAATTTGCAAAATCTCTACGAGCTGCGCCTGGCGCGACGCGAAATCGGCGGCAAGGTCGAGAAGCTGCCCCGTCTCGCTGGTCGCAAGCCGTAGCCGGACCCTATTCACGGCCGGGCGCGATGTCCCGCGCGATTAGCGACGATTATTCCGCCGAGGTGCGTCCAAAACAAAAGGCGGCGTGAGGGGGAACGCGGAAACGGTTTCGGTCTGCGTGGAAACGCTCCTGGTTCTCTCGTTGCCTTTGTTTGAATGCCCTACAGCCTTTGGAGCACGTGTCGACGGAGCCGCCACGCTGGGCCGCGCACCAAATTCTGAGCCTTGATTAAAAAAGGCTTTTTGTTGCGGAAATCCGGTGCATAATTGTCCGGCAATTTCCCTATCAAAACAGGGTTTTTATGGTAGGAGAAAGCGTGACGATTACACTCACGGCCGAACAAGAGGCGTGGCTTAAAGCCCACGTGGCGAGCGGCGACTTTGCTTCGGTCGAAGAGGCGGCGCGCCAGCTCATTGACGAGCGAATTGCCGAACGTGCGGCTGAAGAGGGCGACGATCTATCATGGGCGAAACCCTATGTAGACGAAGCTCGCGCCGCCGTTGCTCGCGGCGATGTCGTTACCCTTGACGAACACAAGTCCCGTAACGCGGCTCGGCTTGCGGCCATCAGGCCCGAGTGACGCGCGTCATCGTCACATCTACAGCCGACGCCGACACGGCGGACATTGTCTCCTATCTTGCCGCCAAGGCGGGATACAACGTTGCAGCGACGTACATCGCTGCCGTTGAAAAGCTCTATGATCGCTTGGCCGATCATCCTGACAGCGGCGCGCCCCGCCCGGCCCTCGGGCCGCATATCCGCATCGGCATCGTATCGCCTTACATCGTGATCTACGAATATACAGAAGCGGACGACACCGTGACGATATTGCGCATCGTTCACGGCCGCCGTAGGATCACCGGCAAATTGCTCATGACCCATATTAGAGCGGGTCCCGATTAGGTGGACCCGTATCCGGCATTGCGAAAATAGTTGAAGCATTCGGTTGGAGGGAAGTCGTCGAGAGCTAATCCGATGCCATCCCACAGAGCATCGACGGTTCGGTGGGCCATTTTGCGCAACGTATTTTTGAGCTTGGCGAAGACTTGTTCGATGGGATCGAAGTCAGGACTGTAGGCGGGCAAGAAGCACTGCGTCGCCCCGGCGGCTTCGATGGCTTTTCGAACGCCGGCGCGTTTATGGGAACCGAGATTATCCATCACCACGATTTCGCCAGGCGACAAGGTCGGCACCAGAACCTGCTCGACATAGGCGAGGAACTTTGCGCCGTTAATGGGACCGTCGAAGACACAAGGAGCGGTGATGCGATCGTGGCGCAACGCCGCCAAAAAGGTCGTCGTCTTCCAGTGGCCGAACGGGGCGTGAGCGATAAGTCTCTTGCCTCTTTCACATCGCCCATAGCGAGGTGTCATGTTGGTCGAGGCCCAGGTCTCATCGATGAATACAAGCCTTTGAGGATCAAGACTTTTCTGCTTATCGCGCCAAGCGAGACGTGCGGCCCGGACATCCGCTCTTTCTTGTTCGGCGGCGTGCAGAGTTTTTTTTAAAGGTCAATTGCAGATGCCGCAAAAAACGCCCGACGGCGGACCGCCCGACTTTGATCTCGAGCGTCGTCAGCTTGCTCCACAGCTCCGTGATCGTCAGCTCGGGCTGCACCGCCACCAACGCCCGCACCTTATCTTCATGCGCAGCCAGCGCGTGCCGCTTATGGCCGCCAAACTTTCGCGGCAGACAACCGCCTGTTATCTCAAACTGCTGCATGAGCTTGATCACGCAGCTCGCACTGACATCAAAGCTGCGCGCCGCCTTGCGCCGAGACTGACCTGCCAGTACAGCCCGCACCAGGCGGTCACGTAAATCCTGCGAATAGGGTTTTGCCATCCATGCCGGCCTCCATTCCAGCCAACATGGTGAATCACGATTCCGCCGATTTCGGGAATCCCCCTTCCGATTCTGTCTATTCGGGACCCGCTCTAGTTCGCTATAAGCATCCATGAGTTAATCGCCCTGCAAGCGGCAACACAGAAACTCCAGCTGGTCGGAGGTTGTGTAGCGCACCACCACTGCGCCCGTCTCGCGCGCTCTGTGCGTGATCGTCACTTCCATGCCGAGCTGTTCCATCAGCTTCTTTTCCATCGCCCGCGTGTCGGCGTCTTTTTCCTCGACGCCGCGCTTACGCAGTCCTTGCCCCTTGGCGCGAGAGCTTTCCGCCGCGCCCTCCAGCAGCTTTTCGGCGTCCCGGACCGAGAGGTTTTGCGCGACGATTTTTTCGGCAAGCGCATCCGGCTCGCTAGCCGACAGCAAGACCCTCGCATGGCCGGCGGAAATTTTTCCGTCGCGCAACAGGGATTTGGTGCGTTCGGGCAGTTTTAGAAGCCGTAAACAATTGCTGACATGGCTGCGGCTCTTGCCGATCACCTTGGCGAGATCGGCCTGCGTATAGGCGAATTCGTCGCCGAGCCGCTCGTAGCCCGCCGCTTCCTCGAGGGGATCGAGGTCGGCTCGCTGAACGTTTTCGATGATCGCGAGTTCGAGCGCCTGCCGGTCGTCGGCCTCGAAGCTGACGATCGGCACTTCATGCAATCCGGCGCGCTGCGCCGCCCGCCAGCGGCGTTCACCGGCGATGATTTCGTAGCCGTCCGGCGCGCCCGGCACGGGCCGCGCGAGAATCGGCTGAATGATGCCTTTTTCCTTGATCGAGGCGGCCAGCTCGTCGAGGAACTCTTCGCCGAAATTCCTCCGCGGATTGCGTGGATTGGAGCGGAGAAATTCGATCGGAATTTTCTGCTGGCCGCGCGTGCGGGTGGCGGCGGCGAGCGTCTCCTGGCCGCCAAGCAAGGCGGCAAGACCGCGCCCGAGCCGTGGCCGCGCTTCTTCGGCGATTTTACTTTGTTTCATAAGCCGGTTCCTCAAATGAAGAGTGTTTCCATGGATACAAACGCTATTTACATAGAGTACTTAACGTAACGACACTCGTCCTCGCGCCGGCTAGGCGGCGCCGCGCTCGCGCCGGATCACTTCCGACGCCAGTTTTAGATAGGCTTGGCTGCCGCTGCATTTAAGATCGTAAAGAAGAACCGGTTTGCCGTGCGATGGCGCTTCGGACACCCGCACATTGCGCGGGATGACCGTTTCATAGACCTTGTCGCCCATAAAACCCCGCACGTCCGCCACCACCTGCGCGGCCAGCGTGTTGCGCGAATTGAACATCGTCAGAACGATACCGTGCATGGTTAGTCCGGGATTGAGGCTGTTCCTGACCTGTTCCACAGTGGTCAACAGCTGCGACAACCCCTCGAGCGCGAAAAACTCGCATTGGAGCGGCACGAGCACGGCATGCGCGGCGGCCATCGCGTTCATGGTCAAAAGATTGAGGGAGGGCGGGCAATCGAGGAGAACATAGGTGAAGCGCTCTTCGGCCGGCACAGCGTTCTGCTCCTCGGCGAACACATCGAGCGCTTTCTTGAGGCAATAGGCGCGATCCGGGCGCGCCGCGATTTCGAGCTCGAACCCCACGAGATCGAGCGTCGAGGGCGCGATGAAGAGGCGGGGAACCCCGGTTTCCCTTAAGACAGCGCCGAGGCGCTCGTGTCCGCTCAAGACATCGTAAGTCGAAATCTTGCGGCTGGCGCGGTCGATTCCAAGGCCCGTGGACGCATTGCCTTGCGGATCGAGATCGACGATGAGCACACGCTCGCCGATCGCGGCGAGCGCGGTTCCGAGGTTAATGGCGGTCGTGGTTTTGCCGACCCCGCCTTTTTGATTGGCAAGCACGAGTATGCGCATGGCGGCGGCAGGCACCTCGTACCCCGATTCTTGAATGTATATGAAAACGAGGTCATAGCGGACGGCGTCCCCGCGATCAATTGGGCGGCGCGATATTTGCACTATTTTGGGGGCGGAGGGCGGGGTGGCTATCCATAAAAAGCCGTCATGCCCGGCCTTGAGTTCGGGCATCCAAACTCCCGTCTTTGGCGTTTGGATGGCCGGGTCAATCCCAACTGAATCCAGATCAAATTTTTGGATGGCCATATCACACCGTATCACTATCGTCAGGCGCTCCTACCCGTTGAGCCGCTCATAAAGGTCTTCCCAATCCGGGTTCATCTCGTGGATCAGGGCGAGCTTCCACGCGCGCGGCCAATGTTTTACGTTCTTCTCGCGCTGCAAAGCGCTCCGGATGTCGTCATAGGGTTCATAATAGACGAGACGTTTCAAACCATAGCGTTTCGAGAAGCCGTCGATGACGCCTTTGCGGTGCTCCCAAATGCGGCGTGACAGATTGCTCGTCACGCCTGTGTAAAGCGTCCCGTCGCGTCAATTCGACATGATGTAGACGTAGCCGCCTTTCACCGGCACAACGTATCATAAACGGTCAAGCGCGCCTCCGTCATGGCCGTCCTCGGGCTTGACCCGAGGATTGACCCGGCCATCCAAACACCAAAGGCGGGAGTCTGGATGCCCGGCTCAATCCCCGGACTTGATCCGGGGACGGGCATGACGGCTCCCGGCTCAACGAGGTCGTGAGCGGTGGCGTCACTTGGCTTTCGCCGCGAGAATGTCTCGGCGCTGGCGCTCGGCCTTGTCGATTTAGAACGCCGCATTTGCCTTTCGATATTCCTCCAATGCGCCATCGACGGCTTCACGTGCTCCGTCGATGCGGCGCGTTGACCCCTCAGCGCTTGGCGAGTTTTTGGGCAAGCGCGCGGGCTTTCGGCAATTGCGCTTCATAATAGGCAGCCGAAGGCGCATCGCCGCCGTCGCGCGATGTCGTGAAAGCCGCCTCGATCTGCTGTACCACCAGCTTCGCCATCTCCCCATCGCCGCGCCTTTCGGCGAGCAGCATCAAGGCGACACCTTGATTGCCGGTGCCTTTGGCCCATTCGAGCGGCACGCGCGCGCGGGTATTTTCCTGCAAGGCGTCGCAATAGGCGGAAACGGCTTCCTCCAGCCGCGCCGTCCCGCTCTCCCGCGCACCGAGTACTGCGAGCGCATTGCCGAAATTCATCTAAGTCCCGGCCCAATTAAGCGGCACGCGCGCGCGGGTCCATTCCTGCAAGGCTTCGCGAAAGGCGAAAACCGCCTCCGTGAGCCGCGCCGTCCCGCTCTCCCGCTCGCCGAGCCGGAAGAGCGCAAAGCCGAGATTCATCTGGGTCTCGGCCCATTGGAGCGGCGCGCGCGCGCGGGTCAATTCCTGCAAGGCTTCGCGATAGGCGGCGACGGCCTCTTCCAGCCGTGCCGTCCCGCTCTCCCGCTCGCCGAGCACTTTGAGCGCAACGCCGAGATTCATCTGGGCCATGGCCCAGTCGAGCGGCACGCGCTCACGGGTATTTTCCTGCAGCGCTTCGTGATAGGCGACGATGGCCTCGTCGAGCCGTGCCGTCCCGCTCTCCCGCTCGCCGAGCCGGAAAAGTGCACCGCCGAGATTCATCTGGGTCTTGGCCCAATCGAGCGGCACGCGCGCGCGGGTCGATTCCTTCAAGGCTTCGCGATAGGCGGCGACGGCCTCTTCCAGCCGTGCCGTCCCGCTCTCCCGCTCGCCGAGGCGAAAGAGCGCGAGGCCGAGATTGTTCTGGGTCGTGGCCCAATCGAGGGGCGCGCGCGCGGGGGGCGTTTGCGCTAAGCACAGCCCGTAAAGCTCAATCGCTTCGCTCAGCGCCGCATTGTCCCCAAATTCTTCGCCTTGCGCATAAAGTTCTCCTGCCTGCGAAAAGAGCAGCCTGCCGCGGCGTTCGGGGTCAAACGATGCAACAAGGCTCGCGGCTTCGCCATAAAGAGCCGCCGCGTCCCGATAATTCAAACGAGCATGGGCCACGGCGGCATGCGCCGCTTTTGTGTCGGCCACACCGCGCTTGCGAAGCTGGATTTCCTCTTGGACTTCGCGGTCATGATCTTCGAGCCTCTTCAACGCGTCGATTTCATCGCGCGCGATCTCGCCGAGCAATTTTTCGGCTTCGTCGAGGCGGCCAGCCTCGTGCGCGGTTTTCGCTTGATCGCGCAATACGGACAGGTGGGGTGACAAATTGCCGGAATAAGAAAGAGCGTCGATCTTTTCACCGGCGCTTTTCCAGTCGCCTGCGATCTTAAATAAGGTCGCCGCGAATTGCTCCGGCGCAACCTTGCGATCGACAATCCTTTCCAGAAAACCCGAAACTAGATTGACGGTGCCGCCGAAGTCCGCTTTGACTTTCGCAAGCTCGCCAACAAGCACCTCCCGCTGCGCATTGCTCATCGACAGTTCCCCCGTCAAACGCTCGACATTCTCGCGGATCGCCTGCGTGTCTTCCTTGACGGCATCGATCTTCCCTTCCTCAGGCGAGACCCACCGCTCGACAGGGCGCTTGATGAAAGCTCGGATGAGCTTATAAATGTCATCGTCGCGATTTACGGGCTTTGCGATTGCGATATGATCAGCCCCTTGGATTTGTATGGGGTTCGCTTCTACGCCAGGGTCGCCGCTATCCGGCTTCACGATTATCCCAAGATCCTTGCGAACAGTTATGCCGAGAGGAGTTCTGTAGGCGTATATGAGAGGAATGGTCTCGATCAGAGTGAGGTGAACGATCTTGTTTCTCGCTAGAACACGATATTCTTCATTCAGCTCGCGGAGGTTCGGATCGTTGTGGACAAGAGAAAGCGCCGCCGGCGATGGCCGAACCAATACACGAAGCAGGTCGCCCAAAGCCGCCAAATCTGCCCCGCTATGCGGCGTCGCCAGGAAAGCGACCTTGCGCACGCGATCCATGAAACTAGGCGCCTCGGCTGCTGCCCTTCGCAACATCATCTTGATGACGAGACCGCCGAGACTGTGCCCAATGAGGATAATCTGACCTTCTTTAAGCGGCGGCTCCGCCAGAAGCCCATTGAGAACATTGCTCGCAATGTCCACAGGATGCATCGTGGCGTGATCGCTATCCCTTACGGGTGCGTCATAGCCTACCGAAAAGACCGCGAGGCCTTTGAGATCCTCGGCAAGCCATTTCGGCCAGACCGCGCTTTCGGGTGGGGGGCTCGTCCAGGTTTCGAGCGGATCGCCGGTGAGGCCGTGCACGAAAATTGCGCTGGCGCGCTTCTCTCCCGTTGCTTCAGCGATCGGAATAAGCTTCGCCATTTGCACCCCCGGCGCGGATTGAGCGATCGGTGCCCAATCACACCGAAGCGTCGCCACCGGAGACTACCCCGCGACTTCCCCCCAAGCAACTAAGGGCATCACACTGCCGTTCATCTCATGGCGGCGAGTGTGGCGAGCGGGTCGGCCTTGTCAAGGACGCCAGCTAAAGCTCGCGCCGGCGAAGCCGGTGCTCCGCATCCTTGACAAGACCGAGCCCGCCACGCCGATAATGCCAGCCGTGCGATGAACGGCGAAATCTGGCTTCGGCCGAATCGCCGTCGGACAGTCGAGAACGTCGATCTTACAAGATTGAGGAGAGGCCGCTGTCTAATACCTAATCCTTTTGTGCATGACTCTCACGTCATTCCCTGGACTCATACCAGATCTCTGTGATACGAACCCATGCGAGCCGTCTTTGCGAGCGTAGCGAAGCAACCCAGCCTTCTTCCAGAAGTTGGATTGCTTCGTCGCTTCCTCTCGCCTTCGCGGCTACGTCGAACCGGCTAACGCCGGACGCTTCGCTTTCGACGTTGACGCCGCTATCGGCTCTCTCCTCGCAATGACGCGAACGCCATTAGTCGCTATCCATAAGGTTATGTATAGTTCATTTGACCACAATTTCGTATGGTAACCATTTATTATTCTTTTGCGAATTTTTCTTATTTGTTGTATACCTATTTATACTTTGCACATTATTGCAATCGAGCCAGAGAGCAGCCTGCCTAAATCAAACTGGCCCCGGCTCTTCGCCTGACAAGCACCAGGCGTGCCGCGGAACAGGTCTGGCTCTCTAGCGTGGTGATTAAGTATTTACCGGTCGCTGAATTGGTCAATTCCGTCTCGAACTTTTTTCCCTTGGGAAAAACCCCAACCGCGCCTTGGTCGAGGAATGTTTCCGCGTAACGCAGGAGCGCTTCGAGCGGCGCCAACGCGCGCGCGCTCACCGCGTCGATCTTGTCATCGAGGCCGGGCAGGATCTTTTCGAGCCTGCCGCAGTGGACGATCGCGGGCGCCGATGTCTCGCGAATGACATTTTGCAGAAAGGCGCATTTGCGCCGGTTGGCCTCGACGAGATGGACAAGTGCGCCCGGCTCGGCCGCATATTTGATCGCCGTCACAAGTCCTGGAAATCCGGCGCCCGAGCCTAGATCGAGCCACCGCCGCGCTGCCGGCACCGCCTGAGAAACCTGGAGCAAATCGGCGAAATGCCTGACCCAGAGATCGTCCAAGCTCGAGTTGCCGACGAGATTGATGGCGCGCTGCCATTTTTCGAGGAGATTTGCGTAGATTTCCAACCGCCGCAGCGTCTCGTCGGGGAGGTCCGCGAGGAGAGCGTGCGCGGATCGTGGAAAGCTCTCCTTGCTTTTGGCAACGCTCAAGATCTCGCACCCGCGCTGGCGCGGCGAAGCTTTGCGGCCAAAAGGGTCATGGCGGCGGGCGTCATTCCTTCGATTCGTCCGGCCTGCCCCATGGTGCGCGGCCGGATGAGGTCGAGCCGCGCCCGTATCTCGTTGGAAAGGCCAGGCAGCAGAGCATAATCGACGTCCTCGGGGATGGTCAGCGCCTCGTCGCGGCGGAAGGCTTCGATGTCCTTGGTCTGGCGATCAAGATAGACCGCGTATTTGGCATCGATTTCGATTTGCGCGGCGGTTTTTGGCGCGATCCCGCCAAGCTCCGGCCAGATCGCCCGCAGACTCGCGATCGAAACGCCAGGCAAGGCCAGGAGGCCGAAAGCGGTCCGGCGGGTTCCGTCGCAGTTGACCTTGAGCGCATGCCGCGCCGCCTCATTCGGGGTGAGGCTCAGGCTTTCCAAGAGCGCATGCGCGCGGGAGAGAGCCGCCGCCTTTATGGCATAGGCCCGCCGCCGATCCGCGTCGACGCAGCCGAGATCGGCGCCCCACGCGGTCAGCCGTTGATCGGCGTTGTCGGCGCGCAGCGACAAGCGATATTCGGCGCGCGAGGTGAACATGCGGTAGGGCTCGCTCACCCCTTTCATCACGAGGTCGTCGATCATGACGCCGGTATAGGCGTCCGAGCGGCTGAAAGTGACGGGTTCCTTGCCTCCGGCGCGGAGCGAGGCGTTAAGCCCCGCGACAAACCCTTGCGCGCCCGCCTCCTCGTAGCCCGTGGTGCCATTGATCTGCCCGGCGAGAAAAAGCCCGCGAAGTTTTTTTGTCTCCAGGCTCGGGAGCAAGGCGCGCGGGTCGATGAAATCATATTCGATCGCGTAACCGGGCCGCAGCATCCGGACCTTGGCAAGACCCGGAATGGTGTGGAGGAATTGCGCCTGGATTTCCTCGGGCAGGGAGGTCGAAATGCCGTTTGGATAGATGGTGGTGTCGTCCAGCCCCTCCGGTTCGAGGAAAATCTGATGCGCCTCGCGCTCCTTGAAGCGAACCACCTTGTCTTCGATCGAGGGGCAATAGCGAGGCCCTCGGCCCGAAATCGCGCCGGAATAGACCGGCGACCGGCCAAGATTTCCTTCGATGATTGCGTGGCCCTCTTGGGTCGTGTGGGTGATGAAGCAATCGACCTGGGGGTTAAGGATCGCGTCGGTCAAAAAGGAAAAGGGCTCGGGGTCGGCATCGCCGCTCTGGCGTTCGAGCATGTCGAACTCGATCGTGCCGCCATCGAGCCTTGGCGGGGTTCCGGTCTTGAGACGCCCAAGGCCAAGGCCTAGTTCTTGCAGTCTCTCGCCGAGGCGGATCGCCGGGCTTTCCCCCATGCGCCCCGCCGGAAAGCTTTTGGTGCCGATATGGATGACGCCGCGCAAAAAAGTTCCGGTCGTCAGGACGAGCGCGCCGCAGCGGAGTTTTTCGCCATCCGCGGACTCGATCCCTTCGACGCGGCCTCCTTCCAAGAAAATATCGGCGGCCTCGGCTTCGATCACGCTGAGATTTGCGATGTCCCGGATTGCCGTCTGCATCGCCTCCCGGTAGAGTTTGCGGTCGGTTTGCGCCCTAGGGCCGCGCACGGCGGGGCCTTTCGTGCGGTTCAGAACCCGAAACTGAATTCCGGCCTTGTCCGCGATGCGCCCCATGAGCCCGTCGAGGGCATCGATTTCGCGCACGAGATGGCCCTTGCCGAGCCCGCCGATGGCGGGATTGCAGGACATTGTGCCGATCGTGGCAAATGAAAGCGTGACGAGCGCGGTGCTCGCGCCCATCCGCGCGGACGCCGCCGCCGCCTCGCAGCCGGCATGGCCGCCGCCCACCACGATCACGTCAAAAGTGCCGGGCATCCAAGTCACCTCTCGCTTGATTGTTTAGAATTAATCCAAAAATGTTTCACGTGAAACATTTTCCCGCGGGGCCATAAGGGCCCAAGACAATGGCCACCCGCGGCATTATTTGCGGCGCCCCGAAAGTTGCCCCGGATTTTCGGAGAATGCCGAGGGGAGGCCCCTTCCCTTCGTCAGTGTGACATATCGCACAGACGAAACACCTCAAGTCGGCTAAAAGGTATCGACATTTCAGCACCTAACAATTTCCCCCGCTGCCGGACCGCGTTAATCCGGCGGCGGGGTTGTTTACGCCAATACGGCGCCCGGAAAATTCATTCAGTCGGCAATCGCGGACATTATTTTAGAATAATTCAAAAAATGTTTCACGTGAAACATTTTGGCCCCGCGCTCACTTCCCAATGCAAAACCGCGCAAAAATCTCGCCCAAAATATCCTCGACGTCCACCACGCCGGTAAGTCTTTGTAGCGACACCATCGCCACCCGCAAGTCTTCCGCCAGCAATTCCGCCGGGGCGCCGGGATCGTCCAGAATCCGGGCGAGCGCAAGCGCGGCCGTCTCGAAGGCCTTGCGGTGGCGCTCTCGCGCGATCACGCCCGCGTGCCCATCGCTCACCGTGGAGCGCGCGAAATCTTCCATTTTCTTGAGCAGGCAATCGAGATTTTCGCCGCTCTGCGCGCTGATGTAAAGCCCTTGGGGCAAGGTCTGCCTTTCGCCGGGAGGCAAAAGATCGCTTTTGGTGAAGATCGGCCAGACCACGCGGCCTCGAACGCCGGGCGGCATGGGGGCTAACGCCTCGGAAAGCCAGAGAACGAGGTCGGCCGACTCGGCTTTGTCTCGCGCGCGGAAAATGCCGATCTCCTCGACCGCGTCAAAACTCTCCCGCAGGCCCGCCGTGTCGATCAAACTGACCGGGCAGCCGCCAAAATCGAGATGTACTTCGATTATATCACGTGTCGTGCCGGCGAAGGGGGAAACGATCGCCACGTCGCGGCGCGCGAGTGCGTTCAGAAGCGTCGATTTGCCCGCATTGGCTGGCCCGGCGATGACGACGGTCGCGCCCTCGCGCAGTCGTTCCCCGGCGCGCGCGGCGGCAAGCTCGGATTTCAGCCCGGCAAGTACGGGGGCAAGGATTTCGCCCGCGCGTTGCCCGGAAAACCCAGGCACGCCCTCTTCCTCGGGAAAATCGATTGCCGCTTCGAGAAGCGCCGCCGCGTCCATGAGCGCGCTCCGCCAGATCGCGGTCTGACGCCCGAGCACGCCTTCCGCCTGACGAAGGGCGGCGCGGCGCTGCCAATCGGTTTCCGCGTCGATGAGATCGGCGAGGCCTTCGACCTCCGCCAGATCCATCTTGCCGTTTAACAGCGCGCGGCGGGTGAACTCCCCCGGTTCGGCTGGGCGGGTGCCGACGATGCCGCCGATGGCCTTGACCATGGCGGCGATGACGGCGCGGCCGCCATGGACATGGAACTCGGCATAGTCCTCGCCCGTATAAGTTTTTGGCGCGGCGGAAAAAATAACAAACCCCTTGTCGATGGCCTCACCCGTGGCGGGATCGCGGAAGGTTTTTAGCGCGGCCGTGTGGGGTTCGGGGAGTTTCCCGGCAAAACTCTTGACAATTGTCCGCGACGCCGGCCCCGAACAGGCGCAGGACCGCAACCGCGGCGCGCCCCGCGCCGGACGCAATGGCGAAGATCGTGGCCTGATCCATAAATTTTATTGTATCATTTTGGGACAGTGGCTTGCTAACTGTGACCTCAGCCCGGCGATGCTGAGCGGGCACCCGCAGCGGCATCCAGTTTAACTCCAAACCGATCGAGCAACTCTCAAATGCGATTTTGCCCCGTTGCCGTTCCCGACTTCTTGTTGAGTATGCTCGGATGACCCAACACCAACCAGCTCCCTCGCTCTGCAACACCCCAACCGTTTCTAATGCGCCGGGCCGCGGAATTTTGCCTCACTTCAGCGGGCACTCTGCCGCTTTGCCTATGCTCTATGAGCTCGACGCGCAGCCGGTTGAGCAAATCTCGTCCCTAGTGCAACGGCAGATGTTGCACGGCGTACAGTCCACCTTTGTAAAGTGGATCGCAAAAAAGGGAGGAATCTTCCGGCTGCATCATCATCATAATGAACAGATCACTTGGATCGTCGCGGGCCAGTGTGATGTGTATTCCCAAGGCAAAAAATTCGCGATGAAGGCTGGCATGATTCTCATCATACCGCCAAATGTACCGCATGAATTTATTTGCACGGAAGACATGATCGACATCGATTTCTTTGCGCCTCAACGGCAGGATTGGATCAATGGCGTGGCGTCCGTCGCCGCGGGCCCGCCGTAAAGTCGTGAACCCTGGAAGGTCTTCGCAGTAGCTTCATTATCATGGCCGTCCCCGGATCAAGTCCGGGGATCGACCCGGCCGTCCAAGCTCCAAAGCAGGGAGTCTGGATGCCCGGCTCAAGGCCGGGCATGACGCGAGAGTCGTTAACAACAAGACTTGGCACAAAGCACGCTGGTTATACAGTGCGACGCTCGAAGCGTGGCAGGCAATTGCGCGAATGTTTGGGAGCACGAATTTTACTGAAACATCTGTTTAACAAACCAGACGAATGCGCTTGAGCACGGCCGCTTCTACCGCGTTAGCAGGCGGTACCCCAATGTCCCTCGGATGGGGGATGTGTTGGAGAAAGATATGGCCTATAACGCGTAAGAAAATGGAAGCTTATGCTTTTCACTGCAATTTTTGTCACATTGTTAGCGTTTATATTCAGCTTGGCATTGAGGTGAAGATTATGACACACTTCCGGCTCGATCCGCCACGGATCAAGAAAGATGATAGGAAACAACGTTGTTCATACTGCCATGAGTGCCTTGAACGGTTCGCGGCAGGCGATGTGCGTTGCAGCTACGGCACGCGATATTTTCACAAAGAGTGTTTTAAGCGGTGGCAGCAAAAGAAATTGTTTCAGCGTGCATATGAGCAGCGAGCTTAGTGACCGCTTATAATTTTGGAGCGGATGACAATCGCTCCTCGGCGAACCTTGAACGCCTCAGACGAAGGAATGTTTTGGTAGCTCTTTCGCTCGATGGTATTGTTTTATTTTGGCACAGTTTGTCGGGCGATGGGGCGGGGAACTTGGCCCGAGCGCGAAGGCGGGCGGGCGAGGGACGGGTTGCCGGTTTACTACTATTTCTTCGATGCCGGGGGAGGCGCGGACTCCTTTTCCACGATTTCTGCGACTCGCTTGATTTCCAGCAGCTTCGCCTTGTCATCGTCGGTCAGCGAGGCGGAAACCGGACATTTCGGGCTCATGATGAAATCCACGAGCGCAGAGGCTTCGCGGGCAGTATTGGCAAGCCGTGCAGATGCAAATATGCCGCGTAAAATGTAAACCGCATTGACATCTTCCACGCATACGAGCCCCCGCAATTCCGTGGCGAGAGCTTTTGCATAAGCCGCATAATCGACATTGTGTCGTGCGAGCTTCTTTTGCCAATCCAAAACCTCACGTGGCGATGCGGCGGCGGGATCGCATGAAGCCAGAAACTTGTCTTTACTTGTGCAGTCAAGCCGTATGATCCGCTCTAGCGCATCGTCCCGCATCTTGCCTTCGGGGATGCTGTTCATCAAGCTCCGAAGTTCGGCATAGGCATTGGCATCCCAGGGGAGGGGATCACCTTTATTAATATTAAGCTGAAAAGACAGGAAATAATTCTGAGGAGGCCACGCGGATTTCCAAATCACCGGGTCAAGCCGGACCACTCCAAGTTCCGGTGGGTTTTCTCCCCAGTGCCAGTATGTGCGCCATAGAAAGGCGTTCACAAAGTCGGTTGCCCTTCGCACCATCAAGCGACGCGCCCTGAAGGCGTGCCCCTTGGAGTAACGCGCCCTGAAGGTGCGCCCCTTGGAGCGTCGCGCCCTGAAGGTGTGCCTCTAGGAGCTTCGCGCCCTCAAGCTTTGCCCACCAGAGCGACGCGCCCTGAAGCTGCGCCTTATCGAGCGACGCGCCCTGAAGTTCTGCCCGATCGAACGACGCGCCTTGAAGCTGCGCGTCATCGAGCGATGCGCCCTGAAGTTCTGCCTGATCGAACGACGCGCCTTGAAGCTGCGCCTGATCGAGCGACGCGCTCTGAAGTTCTGCCCGGTCGAACGACGCGCCCTGGAGCTGTGTCCGATCGAGCGACGCGCCCTGAAGGTGTGCACCGGATAAATCGGCCTTGGTAAGATTGGCGCCATCCAACACGGCTTGCTCCAAATGGCGGCCGCGAAGATCAAAAATATATTCCTTCCACGCAAGCTTTTTCGGATCGTCAATTTTCAGAGCGTCGTAAAGGTTGAATCCCGGCAGTACCAGAGTGTTTGAGAACGGGCTCTTTCGCCTTCGCGTTGTTTCGTCCACCTCGCCCACGAACAGGAAATCATGAGTCGAAACTAGCTTGGAAAACTCTCCATAGCCGACTGGCCATAGCGGCCTTTCGAGCAGGGCGAGCGCTGTTTCCGGCCATTCGCCGGGAATGGTCGCGACGACGATGGAAAACCAGAGGGCCACGATGCTGATGACCCCGGCGAGGCCAAGACCGAAGCCTCGCAGCGTTCGGCTGAAAGGCCGCGCGCGCCCAAAAGAACTTTCGACGCTCAAATCGGCAAGGATCGGCGGCCGCAGCCGCCACAAAAGCAAAATGTCGAGAATGAGCGCACCCCGTTGCGCCCAAGTGATCGTCACATCGTGAAAAGGCAGGAATTGAATCTGCAACAAAAGCAGCAGCAGAATAGGGAAGACAACCAGCGTCGTCAGGACGATGAGTTTGAGCATAAATCCGAAAATGCCGGTGCGGAGTTCTGGCGGGCCGGCGAGGATTTGGACAAAGATATTGCTCGGCAAGAGCCACCGCAGCTTGTCGCGAATTTCCTTATTAGTGCCGTCCGGCGAAGCGCCCCTTTTTTGGGACTTTGTCTCGCTGTCGGGAATCTGGCGCCGCAACTCATTGTGAAATCGCGAGGCCTTGTTGCTGAGCATAAAAAAATGCATCAGCGCATAGGCGTGGACGCTTAACACTGCAAAGGGCGCCAACGCAATAAAGGCGAGGAGCGGCGCTTCGACGTTAAAGAAGGGCAGTCTGACAGGGCGCACCAACAATAGATCTTCATGGGTGACGGTGTTGGCCGCGACTGTGACGTAAGCGAGGGCCAAGAGATAGGAGAGCCACAGCCCGCCGCTGACAGAAGCGGCGTCCTCGACCGATTTTTTGATCTCTTCGAGATCGTCGGCCTTGGCGGCGATGAGGGGAAGGGCTGAACATACCGTCTGCTCGCCCGGCTCTTCGGCGGCCAGCGAATTTTTATCGCCGCGGTCCGGTTCCATGTCGTCACAGCCTGTCTCGCCCGCAGACCCCAGGGCGAAATTACTTTCCGACGATTCTGATAAGCGAGATCAGCGCGCCGAGGATGACGACGGTCTGAAAACCCATCGCGCCAATGATCCATTTCAAAAGCTCTATTTTTATCCCGGCGATTTCGATCTTCAATTCGGCGATTTCGGATTTCAGTTCGGTTCTCAATTCGGCGATTTCGGTCCGCACCGCCGCCAAATCGGCCTTGGTGGCGAGATCCGCCAAATCGGCCTTAGTGGCGAGATCGCCGTGGCTCGCTTCGCCCAAGGCCTCGGCCAAGGCTTCGGCTTGTTCGGACGTAAAATGCCCCTTGTCCCGAAGCGTGCGGGAGAGTTGGAGCGTATCGAACAGAAGCGCGTTCATGGCGGCACTATGAGATCCCGCGCCGCGAAAGTCCAACGCCGTGCGTAGGGTTCGGGAGATGGGTTGGCCGCCCGGCCGGCGCGGCCTTTATTTCCGCGTGCAACCGTGCGGCTACCCGCTTGCCAAGCTGCCGCCAGACTGCCCCCGCGCCTCGGCCAGGCTGCACTCAGATCCGGCAATCGGCTTTTGTCGCGAATTACACTCGCGGTTCGTCTTAAGGCGAAATCCAGCATTGACCAACGAATCAGCCCCGGTATTTAGTACGTAATCTGGCGTTTGTTCATATAGTTCGCCAGGGCCTGATGCCGGTTCATTTTCGCAGGGAATTGTTCAGTCTTGCGAGAGAGAGCAAAACATGTGTCGGATCGACTTTCAGACAACCCCGTTCTTCGGCCCTAAGCGAGGGGAGGAACTCATTAACAAAATCCGTAGCCTGGAAGGGAGAGACGTCAAAGCTAAAGACGACATCAATCGACTTTACGGCATGCTAAGCATCCTCGACGCGAAGGCTAGCGGACTGCTGAGTGTAACTAGTATGTTTTTGGTTCTGCTCGTGTTCTTTCTCACCTGGTCTCTCGATGGCAGCTTCCCGCCCGAATTGAAGGCATACCTTACATTGGCCTACCTGGATGCAGTTTTGCTTGTCATATCAGGTTTCTTTTGCTTGTTGGTCATGGCCATCAATTGGAAATTCCTTAGAAAGGCCACTGCGATCGACGGCCGCTACTCCTTCGAGTCGGAAATACTCCGGCTCGCGAATGTCGTGGACGATCGCACGCATTATTACTGGTTAGCTTGGGTTAGCACCTTCCTCACCTTTATTGTCTCGGTTGCTTATGCAGTCGAGTTGCCAAAGTGGTTAATAAAACTGTTCTACGTTCCCTTTTGAGTTGTCGCCTGCCACGAGGGTTTTCAGAGTGAATCATGTCCGAAAGTTCGCCGAGTTACAGCTCGATGAGCAGCGGCTGGTAGAAGCTGCCCTCCGCGCTTCAGCTAACGCCTACGCTCCATATTCCTGTTTCGCAGTCGGAGCCGCCGTGCGCGTTCGCACGAGGGACGGTCCGAAACAAATCATCACTGGTGCTAACCTGGAAAACGCGGCCTATGGACTAGGCATCTGTGCCGAGGTTCTCCGCTATAGCCGCAGCATATGCCCAAGGCGAATTCGAAATCGAAGCAATCGCCGTAGTCGGCAATAAGTTTCCCGCTCAAGCGGAGGTTGCGTCCCAGCAAGCGGAGGACGCGTCCGAGATTGTGAGACCCTGCGGTCGATGTCGTCAGTTAATTACGGAAGCGTCACAAATTACGGAAGCATCACAAATCTCCGATGTCCCAATCATGGTCTACTCCTGCAACGGCGAACTATCGAAGATTGTCGCAGAACCCATTTCGATGCTTCTACCCGGTCCCTTCGGGCCGAAGAATTCTCGGCCTACACAAGGTTTGGCCCAACCAGCGAAAAGCTCTCGCCAGCATCGTCTCGACGCGGCTGTCCGAGTTAAAGTGATCATCGCCCGCTGTCTCTCGTGGGTGCCGCGGCTCCTCGACACGATGAAGCCGGCAGACCGGCGCGGCCATGGACGCCCCGAACGCGTTGGGCCGCCGCCGCGAAGGACGATCTGAACCCGGGACGGCGGGCAATGACGGCAGGTCAGGACAAAACAATTTATTTAAGGTACGACGACAGGACCACAATAGTTAAGTAATGGTGGAGAAAACCCAAAAGCCCGTGAACGCTAAAGCTTCCAAAGACGGCCGTAACTATAAGTAGAATGACATGGACAATGGATCGAAATTCTATCATTATAAAACTATATATGGCACACAGTAAAAATACAACGCCAAACACCAAGGGAATAGTTGAATAGGCTAAAGCCGTCTCCTTGGAGATATCCAAAACTCTCCAAGGATCGACGAGCAAAAGGAAAAAAAAGTGGCTCAAAAAGCTAACGACAGTCAGCGCGGAACTTATGCCAAGCGCTCTCTCGGGAGTGCGCGGAATGAGCGGGAAAGGTTTCTCCGGCTTCTTCGGCGCGCCGCCGCCGGCGTCGCCCCGCCCCTCGCCGCTGCCGTTTCCTGGCTTCGTCATCGGACATTCCCCAGATTTGCGAAGCCCACCGGGCCTCGTGCCCAATTGATACGCCGCATATAGAGCTTAAGGCGCGGTTAGGAAAGGGCGCGGTTGCCGGAGGCCTTGCACGACGCCCTCTTGGTCCAAGGTTGGCCACCATGAAACAATCTGATTTCAGGTGTCCGGGGCAGATCCTAAAACGTTAACAAGCAAGCAGCCGAGCCGTGAAGTCTGGGTTGACGGAAGCCTTCAGGCGTTTGCGCTTGAGGGATAATATTGACGTGTCGCACTTCAGTATATTCAAGACGATGTGGCGAACAATGGCGAGGTTCAGCGACGAGAAATCTTTTCGTGTTCGGCAACGATCCTCGTCGAAGGGGATAACCAGCTGCCAGTAATGCGCAGGCGTGGCGGCACGGCTCGCGGCGGGGCCGGCCGGCAAGGCCGTCCGGCCATTTGCACGCAACGTCCGCCCAGGCTCTCGGCCCGCGTTGACAGACTATCTAGCGGCCCCTAGGGTGCGGCTTTCCCGCATCCGCGCCGGATTCGCGCGGGCTGCCTTTCCCGAGCGGCGCACGGAGATGGGACACCCTGTAAGGCAGGACATGAACGGCTTTATCCATGCTCCGGCAACCCAGCCGGTTCCAATCCCACTCCGCGAGATTTTCCCTTGGGCCGCATTCGCCGGACTTCTCGCGCTCCTCTTGATCTATTTCATCGGCGCCGAACAAGGCGCGACGGCGCTGATTTCTGGCCATTACGTCCATGAATATGTGCATGACGGGCGCCATCTCCTGGCCTTCCCCTGTCATTAGAGGGCAGGCGCGTGGTCAGCGGTCTTGTTCTGCGCGGCCTGCTCGCCGGCATCCTCGCGGGTCTTCTTGCGGCGGGCTTTTCATTTCTCGCGGGCGAGCCTTCGGTTGAACGCGCCATTGCCTTCGAGACCGCCATGGAGCAGGCAGCCGCGCAACCATCCGAGCCTGAAATCGTAAGCCGGGGCGTGCAGCGCGGCGCCGGACTCTTGTCCGCCTATATTGTCTATGGCGCCGCCATCGGTGGCCTGTTCAGCTTGGTTTTCGCGCTCGCTTATCGGCGGGTAAAGGGTTTCGATCCGAAAGCTCTTTCGGCGCTCCTGGCCTTTGCCGGCTTTGTCGCGATGGTCCTCGCGCCGGAGCTGAAATATCCGGCCAATCCGCCGCCGATCGGCGCGCCGGAGACGATCGGCGCGCGCACCGCGCTTTATTTTGCCATGCTCGCGATTTCCCTCCTCGCCATGATCCTCGCCGCGACGCTCGCGCTGGCCTTCTCGGCAAGGCTCGGCTCCTGGAACGCCGCGCTTGTGTCTGCCGCCGTCTTTGTCGCAGTGGCGGGCTTGGCTGCCCTGGCACTGCCGCCCGTCGATGAAGTTCCAGTCGATTTTCCGGCGAGCGTCTTGTGGAATTTTCGCCTGGCGTCCATCGGCGCACGCGCGGTCTTGTGGGCTGCGCTCGGGCTCACCTTCGGCGGCACGACGCAAATTTGGCTTCGCGGCGGGAAGCCGGGCCGCGCTTAACCTTCCGCGGCAATAAACTTGCTTATAGGGATGGCCGATGCTCCGCGAAAAAATCGACGCCGTGGGGGATCATTTTTTGATTGGCCTTCGGCCGTCGCCGGTCCTCGACGACCACGACCGCGCGCTTCTTGGCGATTTGCGGCCCGCCGGCGTCATTCTCTTCAAGAGCAATTTCCGCCATGATCTTCTCTATGTCGCCTGGCTCGAGAGCCACGCGCGGCTAGTTGCCGATATTCGTGCGGCAACCGGGCGTGCGCGCATGTTCATCGCCATCGACCACGAGGGCGGCCGGGTGTGCCGGACGCCGCTGCCCATCACGCGCTTCGCTTATGCCGCGCGATGGGCGGGGCAAGCCGCCGAAGTGGGCCGCGCGATGGGCCGCGAACTTGCCTCGCTCGGCGTCAACCTCGACTTCGCTCCGGTGCTCGATATTCACACCAACCCCGAGAATCCGGTGATCGGCGAGCGCGCTTTTGGGCAAACGGCGGACTCCGTGATCGCGGCGGCGCTGCCTTTCATGCAGGCCATGCAGGCGGAAAAAATCATCGCCTGCGGCAAGCATTTTCCAGGGCATGGCGATACCAGCATCGACTCCCATCTCGGTTTGCCGTCGCAGACACTCGGCCTCGATGCGTTGCGCGCGCGGGAGCTCAAACCTTTCGCCGCCGCGATCGACGCGGGGCTTTCCATGATGCTGCTGGCGCATATTCTCTATCCCGCCGTCGATCCGGATGCGCCGGTCGCGCTCTCGCGCCGTTTCGCGACCAACATTCTGCGCGAGGAGCTTGGTTTTGCGGGAGTAGCCATCTCCGACGACATTGGCATGGGGGCGATGAAAGGGCTTTTCGATAACCCGGCTGCCGCGGTGCGCTTGATCGAATCCGGCTGCGACATGGTGATGGTCTGCGCGCATTTGACCAACACCGGCCGCGCCAGGGGGTTCGCGAAAGCAATTCTTGCGGCGGCCGAGGATGGCCGCTTGGACACAGGTCTTTTGGCGCGTTCGCGCGCGCGCATCGAAAACCTGCTCGCGCGGGTGCCAACGAATAAAGTGGAACTTTTGCCGGAAAGCCTGTTCCGCTCCCATGCCGGCACCGCGGCGCTCTACGACGCCGTGACCGTCGAGGTCGTCTAGCGGCGGCCCCGCCCTTGCATGATCGCTGATCCCGAATCTGATTAGATTTCGGGCTGACCGTCGGGGGGTGGCCACCCCCCGACGGTCAGGCGGGCGGGATCGTGCAGCCCTAGGCTTGGCACCGTGGATGAGCTTGATCCGTCCGCCCTTCGCGCCTGTCCTGAACAGATGAAGGGGAGCAAGTCCCGCATGCAAGGCAAGGGTTCGCCAGAACGAAGCGCGGCAACGCAAGTCTACGCCGGAATCGACGTCTGTAAAGCTAGGCTTGACGTCTTTGTCCATCCGATTGGCCAAAAGCTCACTGTCGGCAATGATCCGGCCGGCCTCAAGCGATTGAAAAAATCGCTGGCCGCCTATCAAGTCGTGCTTGTCGTCATGGAGGCGACAGGCAAGTTTCACCGCGAGGCTCACCGCAATCTCAGCGCCGGGGGCTTTGCGGTCGCGGTCGTCAATCCGTTGCGTTCGCGTCTGTTTGCCGAGGCCATCGGCGCCCTGGCCAAGACCGATACCGTCGACGCGCGCATGCTCGCGATCCTGGGCGAGAGCCTCGGCCCCGGCATCACCCCGCCGCCGTCCGGCCTCGTCGAGATCCTGCAGGAACTCGTGCATGGCCGCGATGCCGCCGTCACCGCGCGGACCGCCATTCTCAACCGCCTCGGCACGAGCAAGGCCAAGCGGCTGATCCTGGAGCTCAAACGCCAGCTCAAGGCCGTCAAGATAGCGATCGCCAACCTCGATATCGAGATCAAGCGCCTGATCGCCGGCGATCCCGTCCTCGCCAGGCGTCTTGATGTTCTCACCTCGATTCCCGGTGTCGGACCTGTCGCCGCGATCGCACTGATCGTCGGATTGCACGAGATCGGCGCCTTGTCGGCCAAGCAAGCCGCCATGATCGCGGGCCTCGCGCCGGTCGCCCGCGACAGTGGTGAACACAATGGCCCGCGTCACATCAGAGGTGGACGCGCTGATGTGCGCAAAGCCTTGTACATGGCCGCCGTCTCCGCGGCCCGCTTCAACCCAGCGCTCAAACTGTTCTACAGCCGTCTCATCGCCGCCGGTAAAAAGCCAAAGGTCGCCCTCACCGCGGTCATGCGCAAGCTCGTCGTTCTCGCCAACACGCTCCTTCGAGAGGACCGGCCTTGGCAGCCAAATCATCCTTGACTTCCATCACAGATGCTCATCCTTGTAACTTGAGGGCGCCATTGGTGCTAGTTTAGCGCCAGCGGTGGCGGGCGGGAGACCGGCTCATCCGGGGGCGAAAAAGCCCGTTCCTCAGCTTGGTTCCCCGTCCGCCTCCTGAGCTTGCCGAAGAGCCATCGAACCCGAACAGTCGCTTGGGCCGTGTAGCGCGTCCGCTTGCGCAAGGAAGGGTGAAGATGGCCACCATCGTTGTAGGGATCGGCGTTTCGAAGGATAAGCTCGATATTGCGGTTCGCCCTGGCGGAGACCTGTTCGCTACGAGCCGGGATGCGCAAGGTCTCGATGCCGTCATCGCGCGTCTTGCGCCGTTGTCTCGCGGCGGCGGGGCTTCCCGTCGTCGTGGTGAACCCGGCCCAGGTCCGCGCCTTCGCGCAGGCCTTGGGCAAGCGCGCCAAGACCGATCCGATCGATGCCTGCGTGATCGCCCATTTCGCCGCGGCGGCGAAGCCGGAGATTCGTCCGCTCCCGGACGAAGCGGCGCGGCTTTCTCTCCGATCTCACAGCAAGGCGCCGCCAGATCATAGGGATGATCGTCGCCGAGCGGCAGCGCCAACGGCGGCTCGTGGAGAAGCGTATGCAAAAGAGCATCGCGCGTCTCCTCAAGGCACTCGAAAAAGAACTCTCCGCGCTCGATGAGGACATCGACGCTGCGGTGCGCGGCTCGCCTTCCTGGCGCGAGAAGGAAGAGCTGCTCGCCTCGGTGCCGGGTGTCGGGCCGATGATCGCGCGAACGCTCATCGCCGAGCTGCCGGAGCTCGGCACGCTCGGCCGCAAAGAGATCGCGGCGCTCGGCCTCGCTTGCCCCTTGGACGCGGCAATCCGGCAGATGGAAAGGCAAGAGTTTTATTGGCGGAGGCAGAGATTGAGGCGGCGGCGGGTGCCGATTCCAATTCGCGGCCCATGACGGCCGAAGAGCTGACGACGGCAAGACGAGTGCCGCGCACAAAAACGTTGCGCCGCGCGCTCGGGCTGACGCAGGAGGAATTTTCCGGGCGTTATCACAATCCCGCTCGACACCCTTCGGGACTGGGAGCAAGGGCGCACCGAGCCGGATCAACCGGCACGCGCCTATCTCAAAGCGATCGCCGGTGATCCAGAGGCGGTGCGGCTTGCGCTCGTAGCCACCCCTGATCCTCGATGATTGTAGACAGCTCGGCCATGTCGTGTACGAACCCCCGTGGCAATGCTGGCGTTCCTTGACTAGAAATCGGCTAGAAGCGCCGCATTCCGTTACTGTTCGGCGACGGCTGCTCTTGCCAGTTCAAGAACATCCTTGCGCGACCACGGCTTTGAAGTAAATCGCACTCCGTCGGGGAGAACGATGTTCGAAACAGGTCTGGCCGATGTGACCAGGACTTCGACATGAGGCCAGTGTGTTTTCACCAGCCTTGCAAGATCGATCCCGTCAATCGGGCCGGGAGTTTGGACATCAGTGAACAGAAAGGCAGTTCGTTCGGAGTGTTGTGCGACGATATCGAGAGCGTGATCGGCCCTCTGCACGCTTTCGACTTCAAAGCCGGCAGCTACGAACATTTCCTCTGCAGCTATGCGAACGCACGGATCGTCTTCGACAACGAGCACGGTCTTGGCCACCATGGGAGCCTCCCTTTTTTTGTTGTTGAACCCGTCGCAACTCTTCGGATCCGGGGAAGTTCCAACTGGACAGTAAAAAAATCTGATTTATGTGGCAGCGCCAAAGTTTATTTGGTGCAAATTTCAGGCAGACCGTGTGGAAAGTCGCATCAATCGGATTCCCTTGCGGCCTGCGCCGCGCTAGAATCTGACATGACTCACATTTCCGGATTCGAACGTTCGCAACTTCTGTTGTTGCCAGAGGCGATCGACGATTATGTCGTCGCCGACAATCCCGTTCGGTTCATCGACGCCTTCGTTGATGGGCTCGACCTCGCGGCAGCCGGGTTCAAACGCGTCACGCCGAAGGTGACGGGCCGCCCCGGCTATGCGCCGGGCGATCTGCTCAAACTCTACATCTACGGCTATCTCAACCGCGTGCGGTCAAGCCGGCGGCTTGAGGCCGAATGCCACCGCAACATCGAGATCATCTGGCTGTTGCGAACCTTGAAGCCAGACTTCAAGACCATCGCCGACTTCCGGAGCGACAATCGAGCCGCCTTCCGCGCCGTGTTCCGCCAGTTCACGTTGCTGTGCCGGGAACTCAATCTTTTCGGCCGCGAGCTGCTGGCGGTGGATGGCACGCGCATCAAGGCGGTCAACAACAAGGACCGCAACTTTACGAAGAACTCGCTGGAGAAGTTCATCAAGGCGGTGGACAAGCGTCTGGACGAATATTTGCGGCGGCTCGACGAGAGCGATGCCGAGGAAGCCGCGAGCGACGGCTCGCGCACCAAAAACCTCGCGGAAAAGATCGAGGCGCTGCGCGAGAAGCGCGGGCGATACGGGGTGCTGCTGACGGAACTGGAGCAGAGCGGCGAGAGCCAGATATCGCTGACCGATCCCGACAGCCGCGCGATGGCCGCTCATACCAAGGTCGCCGTCGGCTACAATATCCAGGTCGCCGTCGACGCGAAGCACAAGATGATCGTCGACCAGGAAGTGACCAATCAGGTCGTCGACATGGGCCTGTTGACGCAAACCGCCGAACCGGCCCGCGCCATCCTTGCGGTTGAGACGATCGATGTCGTCGCCGATCGCGGCTACTTCAAGATCGAGGACATCGAGGCCTGCGAGAAGGCGGGGATGACGCCGTATGTTCCCAAGCCGCAACGGGGATCATCGGTAAGCAATGGCTTTTTCCGCAAGGATGAGTTCCGCTACGACGCGGAGTGCAACGCCTTCATCTGTCCGGCTGGCCAGGTCCTGTCGACGCGCTATGAAAGCAAGCTGCGGGAACTGACGAAGATCGATTACAGCAATCGGGCGGCGTGTCTCGTTTGCGCGATCAAGTCGCGCTGCACCAAGGACTATCGCAAGGTCTCGCGTCTGGAAAACGAGGCGGTGCTCGACCGCATGGCGGCGCGACTGAAAGCGCGACCGGAAATTTTCGACCGGCGGCGCGAGATGGTCGAGCATCCCTTCGGCTCGATCAAGCAATGGATGAACCAGAGCGCCTTTCTGATGAAGGGCCTCGACAATGTCCGCGCCGAGTTCAGTCTGACCGCGCTCGTCTATAATTTGCGGCGGGCGCTCAACATCCTCGGCGTCGAGGCGATGATGGCGGCCGCCCGGGGATGACGGGAGGCGCGATATTGGCCGGACCGATCCACCTGGACGACGATCGCGGCATCACAGAGGGCACCTTGCACCAGAATGCTCAAACATCGCTGAAAGGAGCTTCCGTGATTTGTCACCGCTCAGACGGAGCCGTTTCCACACGGTCTGCAGGATTTTTGCACAAAACGTTGCGCGTTGATTCTCAAGTGTTTTCTTGGTGCGGAATTCCGGTGCAAAAACATTCCGTCATAGACGGCCGTACCGGCGTCAAATGCTGGTGACGGACGAGGCCAAGTGGCGGCGGTCTGGGCATCCCGCGTGACAAACTTGATTCGAGCGAAACTTTAACCGGGGATGCGTTCCGGCAACAGGCGTGGCCATCGACGCGCCGCCGCTGCCCGGCCGGCTACTTCGAATTGGCATCGAGCACGGCGATCCGGATCATGTTGGTCGCGCCAGGCGTGCCAAACGGAACGCCGGCAACAATAATGATGCGATCTTGCGCCTTGGCAAAGTCTTCGCGTCCGGCCAATTTGCAGGCGCGTTTCGCCATGTCGTCGACGTTATGCGCGTCCTTGGTGACGACCGCATGGACGCCCCAAACGAGAGCGAGACGGCAGGCCGTCTCCCGGTTTGGTGTGAGGGCGAGAACCGGCGCTTCAGGCCGCTCCCGGGCGATACGAAATGCCGTCGCACCGGACGACGTCCAGGCGACAATCGCCTTCAAATCCAGCGTTTCGGCGAAATTTCGCGCGGCGACGGCGATCGCGATCGCATCGGCATTCGTCGCTTCGGGCGGCGCGCGCTGGGCATTGATGATACTGCGATAATAAGCATCGCGTTCGACCTCCTCCGCGATTCTGTTCATGGTCGCGACGGCTTCCACGGGATATGAACCAGCCGCGCTTTCGGCGGAAAGCATGACGGCATCGGCGCCTTCGAAGACCGCGGTCGCGACATCCGAAACTTCCGCGCGCGTCGGCACAGGCGCGCTGATCATCGATTCGAGCATCTGCGTCGCGACAACGACAGGCTTGCCGGACAGGCGCGCCATGCGGTTAATCCGCTTTTGCAAGCCCGGAACTTTTTCGAGCGGCATCTCGATTCCGAGGTCGCCGCGCGCGACCATCAAGGCGTCGGAAATCTCCACGATCTCGTCCAGGCGCGAGATGGCCTGCGGTTTTTCCAGCTTTGCCATCACCAGCGCGCGGCCCAAGGTCAGTTTCTTGACCTCGGCGACATCGTCCGGCCGCCGGACGAAGGAAACGGCGACCCAATCCATGCCCGCGTCGAGCCCGGCCTTGAGGTCGGCCCGGTCCTTTTCGGTGAACGACGAAACCGGGATTTCGGTGTCCGGCAGACTGACGCCCTTGCGGTTCGATATCTCTCCCGCGACATCGACGATGGCAACGGCGCGGGTGGCGCTGGCCTCGACGACATGAAGCCGCACCTTGCCATCGGCGATGAGGATGGTGTGGCCTGGCTTCAAGAAGCGCAAAATTTCGGGATGCGGAAGCCCCACCCGGTTTTGCCCTCCAGGCGCGGGATCCGAGTTCGAAAACGAAACTGGCGCCCTTGACGAGTTGGACCGCCCCGTCCTTGAAGGTGCCAATGCGCGGTTTGGGACCTTGGAGATCGAGAAGAATGCCAATCGGGCGTCCGCATTCTTCCTGGAGCGCCCTGATCATTCCGGCCAGCCCACGCATCTGAACATGCGTTGTATGGCTCATATTAATGCGAAAAAGATCGGCGCCGGCATGAAACAACGCCGATATCGTTGCTGGATTTGCGGACGCCGGTCCGAGGGTCGCAATGATCTTGCACCGGCGCAACCGCCGCATTTCAGCCTCGTCAAGTTGAATTATTAGGGATTTGGCGGGCCTTGCGTCGCATCCGCCAATTGAACGGTCCAGTTCTTGGCCTCCTTGCCCGTATCGACTTCGAAAAAGCCGGTTCTGTCGAAGCCGCGCACGAAACAATCCTCCCGCCCAATGATCCGGAATTCACGGTCGCGGGTGCACATGAAGGCCTTGCCCTTCCATTCGCCGCCATGCTCGTCCATCGCATAGACATAGTAGTACTCGGCCGCCAGCGCCCCCCGCACCAATGTCTCGCAACCGCTTGGTTTCAAATTCCACCAGCCCTCGCTGACCCATGTCTCGCCATCGGTATAGGCAAGAGAAACACTGACCCGACTGGCGGAATTGTTGCAGAGACGAAAATCCGCGCGCACCGGAGCAGCTGAGCCGGCCAAGACGGAGATCACCATCGCGGCAGCAATTATCGCTCGTGTCATCAACTCAAGACTGCTGCCGTTACCGTCTTTGGCTATCTCGGGACCGCCCGGCCGGCGGCGACAAGCGAATGGAGTGCGGACCCGTCTCTCCGTCTCCCTAAAGCATGATCCTTGCCAGGGGAAGGCTATTTCGCGACGACGAATAGCGAAAGACGGCGAACCGGCAAGCCACGCCGCCGGCGCCCGCTTGATCCGTGGCCGCGACAAAGCGGCGGTGCCGCCAAACACCTCAACAAACCGGCACGCCTTGCATCGGCCGCGTGCGGGAGCCAACGTGATGGCTTGGGGCGGAATTTCCGGCCGGCGGCGGGAGCGAGCGTTCCGGAGATTTGTTTTTAGGGTTGATCGCCGCCCGCGAATAGGGCATAGGTCGCAGCGTCGTTTCCAACCGGCTCCGAGGGCCGGTTGTTTTTTGGGAACCCTCCGATGAAAGTCCGCAACTCGTTGAAATCCCTGCGCGCACGCCACCGCGCCAACCAGCTGGTGCGGCGCAAGGGCAGAGTATACATCATCAACCGGACACAAAAACGTTATAAGGCGCGGCAGGGCTGATGTTGGTAACGGCCGCGCGCAACCCGGCTTTTCCAGGTTGAAGCTTATGCGTGCCTATCTCCTCTATACGGCAAGCTTGGCTACCGCGATAGTATCAGGCGATCTTGTCCTGGCCAAAGCCCACGCGGAAGGTCTTGGCGTTCTACATGGCCGAAGGGGCGAAATCACCGGCGGTGGTGCGCCAAATTTGCCGCCAGGACCCTTTTCCGGTTTCGATCGCGAAGGGCTTTGGGCGGAGCCGGAAAAAGGAACCGCAGAAGAAAATTTGGATCTAGAAGGGCGCAAGCCAGTTGGCCCGGCGCGACTTCCCGGCCTGCCGGCGCAGGCACAAGCGGCGGCACCAAAATCCGGGGTTGCCGAGGCCAAGCAGCTAAAGCAAGCCTTGGCGCCGAAGCCCGCGCCGGAGGCCATGCGCAAGCAAATGCTCGATACGTTGTTTGTGCGCCTGCGCAACGCCGGCGACCTCGGGGACGCGCAGCGTATCGCCGCATCCATCGCGCGCGTCTGGCTCCAATCGGATTCGGACACCGCAAATCTGCTTATGCAACGGGCACTGGTTTGCGTGCAGGCGCGGCAATATCCGCTGGCGCTTTCGCTTTTCGACAAGCTTGTCGGGTTGGAGCCCGGTTGGCCCGAAGCCTGGAATCAGCGCGCGACTACACGGTTTCTCACCGGCGACACGGATGGCGCGATGGCCGACATTGATCGAAGTCATCAAACTGGAACCGCGCCATTTTGGTGCGCTCGCGGGCATGGGCATGATCTTGCAGGGGGCCGGTCTCGACAAAAACGCCTTGGAGATTTTCAAAAAGGCGCTCGGGATTTATCCGCTTGAGCCAAATGTTCAAAAACTCGTCGAAAAGCTCACGCTCGAGATCGAAGGCCAGGATATTTAGAGCTCGGACGTCGTGTTGTGAGAGCTTGATCGATTCAAGTTGCAGCGATCCCGCGATCTATCGCTTTGATTTGGGATCTTCCTCTAGCTCGCATCGGACCAATCGCCGGAAAGCTCACGGTGCGCCTTCCCGAGTTCGTCCGTATAACGGCGCAAAACGTGCGCTTCGGTCAAAAGCCCGATGACGCGCCGCTCTTTTTCGTTGTCGACGACGGCGAGCGCCTCGTTTTCGGTTTGCTCGAAGAATTGCGCGGCAAGCTTGATGTTCATCCCCGGCAGCAAGAATGCATCGGACGAACGCGCGAGCTTGCCGAGACCGGATGCGGCCGCGTCCGCGCGCATTCCGGCAAGATGCACATCGGGAACGAAAACTATGCCGGCGTACCCGCCTGACACGCCGGTTACCACGATCCACTGATTAGTGGAACGCGCCGGAAACTCTTCCATGAAGCGGGCGATGGTCATGTCAAACCGTGCCTTCGGCACGTCGGTTCGCATGAGGCTGCCGACCATCAGATCGCGGATCCAGCCAACATCCTGGGCGCTGCGAATGGATTCGCCGCGCAGATGCAATCGCCAAGTCGCGAAGGAATAGCCGAACGCACGCCGCACGATAATCGAGACGACGCTTGCGACGGCCAACATCACGAGGCTGAGCGGGAAATCGCCGGTCGTCTCCAACGCCAGAAATCCCATTGTCAGCGGCGTGCCGATGATCGCAACGGCAAGCGCTGCCATCCCGACGAGGGTACAGACGTTAACATCCGGCGCCATAGACGGATCGATATATTCGACCCCGAAGAAACAGACCCGGCCGATCATGCCGCCAAGGAACAGGGACGCAAAGAAAAGACCGCCGCGAAAGCCAGTGCCGAGTGAAACCACCGATGCGGCCGCCTTCAAAAAAAGCGTCACAAGGATCACGTCGGACGGACCAGCGTTTGGTCCAAAAAGCTCAAACAAGTCGCCGTGGCCGGAGCCCAGCACATGCGGCGTCACAAGCGCGAGAAGCCCGACGATGATTCCGCCGATCGCGGGTTGAAGCGCGCGCGGCAGTGCAATGCGTGCGCAGACCGCCTCGACAAATGCCACGGCCCGCATCATGCCGATTCCGAATATTGCGCAACCGGTCCCAAGTAAGAGCAGAAGGCCCATGTCGGCCTGGGAAAGGGCCGAGTTTAACGTCATTTGGCTCATGAATTCGCCGCTTGAGCCAAACATTTTGGAGACCAGCACACCGCAAATCGCAGCTGCGCCGACCGGGGCAAGAACGAATGGCGTATAGGTCCCCAAAATGAGTTCAAAAGCGTAGAACGCGCCGGTCAGGGGCGCGCCAAATGCCGCGCTGATGGCACCAGCGGAACCGCAGGCGACAAGCGTGCGCATATCGCCGCGCCGCAGCCGGAAGGCCTTGCCAAGCCAAGATGCAAACCCCGAGCCCATTTGGGTATAGGCCGCCTCCAAGCCGACCGATGCGCCAAAACCGTTCGAAATCACCGTTTGCGCGGCAATGAGGGCGCTATCCTTGAGCGACATCCGGCCACCTTGTAGCGCATTGGCCTCGATTGGATCGACCGGCCGCCGGGGCATCCATATACGAACATAAATTCCGGAAATTCCGAGAACCAGACCGCCCGCGAGAGGAACAAGCGCCTGGGCTGGCGCATCGAGCGATACGAGGCTGCTCAAATGCCTCTGCCCGAAGAGCCAGTAGTGCAGGAAGTCCGCGCAAGCGAGGAGCGCGGCCACGCAAAGCCCCGCGATGCAGCCGGCGGCAACCGCGAGACCGATGAAACCCGCTTCGTTGCGCCGGACGAGCGTGCGCACATGCAAGGGAATGCGGAAGATAAATTCAAATTTCGAAATCGCGCACTCCTTCGACCTGCGGGGCGGCTGCCATTCCCTCATATCCTATTTCGAGCAAGCCCGCTTTTTGCGGAAATGCCGAACAGGGTCGCGAGCCGCCGCGTAGAAACATTGCATGCGCGCGGGCGCGCCGCTATAAGCGCCCCTGGCGTCCCTTCCGGCACCCCTGGAGGCGCGGACGCACGATACGTTAGCATCGCAATCTCAAGGACACCCACATGGCCGGGACGAAAACCCTGAACGCCACGGCGCGCGGCGGGACAGGCAAGGGGGCCGCCCGCGGCGTGCGCCGTCAAGGCCGTATTCCAGGCGTGATCTACGGGGGCGGCGATGCCGCCGCGCCGGTCTCGCTCGACTATCGCGAATTGAACAAGTTGATCTATGCCGGGCATTTCCTGACCACGATTTTCGAGCTCGATGTGGACGGCGCCAAGCAACGGGTCATTCCGCGCGATTACCAGCTCGATCCCATCAAGGACCAGCCGCTTCATGTCGATTTCCTCCGCCTGAAGCCGGGGGCGAGTCTGCGTGTCGAGGTGCCCGTGCATTTCGTCAATCAGGATATCTGCCCCGGCCTCAAGAAGGGCGGCAGCTTGAACATCGTGCGCCACGCGATCGCGATGCGGGTTCCGGCGGATGCCATTCCCGAGGCGGTCGTCGCCGATCTCGCGGCTTTGCAAATCAACGACTCGGTGCATATTGACGCGATTCCCCTGCCGGAAGGTTGCAAGCTGACCCAGCGCGAACGCGATTTCACGATCGCGACGATCGCGGCTCCGCTCGTTGCCGCGGAAGAGCCAGCTGTCGCGGCCCCGGCAGCAGCAACGGCCGCCGCGCCGGACGCGACAGGGAAAGCGGCCGAGCCTGCCGCTGCACCGGCTGGTGCCCCGGCCAAAGCCTCGCCAAAGGGCAAGAAATAGCGCCCCGCGTTTGTGCCCGGATTTTTGCGCGCGAACCAAGACAAGCTTTCGAGCGGGCGCCATGCTTCTCTTCGCCGGCCTCGGCAATATGGGAAAGGCCTCTGCCGGCCATCGCCACAATGCCGGCTTCATGGCTCTCGATGCGGTCGCGCGCGATTATCATGCGCCGGCGTTTCGTTCGCTTTTTCAGGGCCTCGTCAGCGAGATCATGCTCGAAGGCGAACGGGTGATTCTGCTCAAGCCGCAAACCTACATGAATGAATCCGGCCGCTCCGCCGGCGCGGCGGCGCGCTATTATCAAATTGATCCCTCCCACATCGTCGTCATTCACGACGAACTCGATCTGCCTCCGGGCAAGGTGAGGGTCAAGACCGGCGGCGGCAACGCCGGCCATAACGGCCTCAGATCCCTGACCGAACATCTCGGCAACGACTACCGCCGCGTGCGGATCGGCATCGGCCATCCCGGCGACAAGGCGCTGGTGCATAATTATGTGCTTAGCGATTTCGCCAAGGCGGAGATCCCTTGGGTCGAGACTTTGTGCAACGCGATTGCGGCGCATGCGGGGCTTTTGGCCAGGGGCGAGGACGAAGCATTTCAGTGCAAGATTCACGAGACCATGGAAACCGCCGGCTTCGGCAAGGCGGTGCAGAGCTAGGCTAATTTCTCCGCGCGCTCGCACCCGGGTCCGCCGGCATTATTTTCAACGACGTAATCCTATTGCGCGTCTTGCGCAGCACTTCGAAGCGAAAATTATGGATGGCAAACACCTGGCCCGGCTCCGGGATTGCCCGCGCCTCATTGATGACGAGGCCGGCGATCGTGGTGGCTTCCTCGTCCGGCAGATTCCAGGACATGGCGCGGTTGAGATCGCGGATCGGCACGGAGCCATCAACGATCACGGCGCCGTCGGACATCAAGCGCACGCCTTGAACGATAAGATCATGCTCGTCGGCGATGTCGCCGACGATTTCCTCGAGAATGTCCTCTAACGTGACAAGACCCATGACCACGCCATATTCATCGACCACGAGGGCAAAATGCGCTTTGCGTTTCAAGAACGCCTGGAGCTGATGCTGAACCGGGGTTGTTTCCGGCACGAACCAAGGCTCGAGCGCGATGCTTTCGACTTTGAAATCCTTGACCTCGCCGCCGGCCGCGTCGAGCGCGCGCAAAAGATCCTTGGCGTGCAGCACGCCGACGATATTTTCCGGCTGACCGCGCCAGAGCGGCAGTCGCGAAAAAGGAGCCGCGACCACCTCGCCGATCAACTCTTGCGAGGGTAAATCGGCATTGAGCGCGAGCATATTGGTGCGATGAACCATAACATCCGACACTTCGAGATCGCGAAGATCGAGCAGGCCTCCGAACATGTCACGGTCGGAACGCCCGACGCCGCCCTCCCGATGCAGAAGATCTACCGTGCTCTTAAGTTCTTCGTGCCCGGATAGAATTGATTGCCGTCTGCTCGTATCGATGCCGACCACTTTCAAGAATCCGCGCACCAGCACTTCAACGCCGATGAGGACAGGCCCGAAGATGGCGACGAAAAACGAAATCACGCGAGCGACGAGAAGCGACGTGCGGTCCGGGTAATTGATCGCCACGGTTTTCGGCATCACTTCGGCGAAAACAAGTAGAATCACGGTCATGAGCCCGGTCGCATAGAGCGCGCCGCGCTCGCCGGCGAGTGCGACGAGGATGCTGGTCAAAAACGCCGAGGAGCCGACACTGACAAGCGTTTGGCCGAGAAGCGTCGTGCCGATCAGCCGCGCCCGGCTCGCCAGCAGCCGGTTGACCAGTGCCGCGCGCCGGTCGCCATTTTTCTCCAAGGCGTGCATGCGCGCGCGGGAGGCGGCGGTAAGCGCTGTTTCCGAAGCCGAGAAAAATGCTGATAGCGCTACGCATAAGAGGATGGTTGCGATCGCGAGCCAAACATCGACCGGTAAAACCTCGGCACCCGCGCCGTGCATGACGTTAATGTCCCGTATTCAGTTCATCTTGTAGAAAGCCGCGGATTTCCGTGGCTTCGACCGTCTTGGCGATGAAGCAATCGCCGATTGCCCGCGCCAGGATGAAGGCGAGGGCGCCATGCTCGACTTTTTTGTCCTGATACATGGCTTCGAGGATCGCGTTCGGGCCTACGTTCCAGCCAGGGATGCCAGCCATGCGTACAGGCAGGCCAACCTCTTGCAGATGCGCTTCGACCCTCGCTTGGTCCTCCAGGCCGCAAAGTCCGTGACGCGCCGAGAAACGGAACGCGCAAGCCATGCCAATTGCGACAGCCTCGCCATGCACTAGCCGTGCTCCATCATAGGAGGTGAGGCGCTCGAGCGCATGGCCAAAGGTATGGCCGAGATTGAGCAGCGCCCGTTCGCCCTCTTCATATTCGTCGCGCGCGACAATCGCCGCCTTGGCCTTGCAGCTCGTCGCAATCGCATGAACGCGCGCGGCTCCCCCCGCGAAGACCGCGCGCCAATTGGCTTCCAGCCAGGCGTAGAATCCCGCGTCGCCTATGAGGCCATATTTGACAACTTCGGCATAGCCAGCGCGAAATTCGCGCGGCGGCAATGTTTCAAGCGTATCGGTGTCCGCGATAACGAGCGAAGGCTGATGGAAGGCGCCGATCAAATTCTTGCCGTGCGGGGAGTTGATCCCGGTCTTGCCGCCCACCGACGAATCGACCTCGGCCAAAAGCGTTGTCGGCACCTGAATGAAGCGCATCCCGCGCCGGACCGTCGCCGCGGCAAATCCGGCAAGATCGCCGATGACGCCGCCGCCAAGCGCGACAATCACATCGCCGCGTTCGAGTCTCGCGCCGATCAGCGCATTACATACCTTCGCATACACATCGAAGGATTTCGAACCTTCGCCGGGAGCTACAATCACCTTAGAATGGCGGACAAAAGCCTGGTCGAGGGCTCGTTCGAGGGCAGCCAAATGCAGTTTGGCGACATTTTCGTCGGTGACGATCGCGCAAGCCGCCCGCGGTGCTAGCCGGCGAATATGGTTTCCGGCTTCCGCGATCAGCCCCGCGCCAATCAATATCGTATAGGTTCGCGCGCCGAGCTCCACGCTGACTTGCGCCTGGTTCGAATAGGGTTGCGGACCGGCGCCCTGTTGCTGATGCGAAACGGGAATGCTCTTGGGCCTTGCTAACGGTGACAGTCCGGGCGAAGATCGCAAAAAACACTCGATGCCCGCAATAATCTCCTCGACCGCGAGTTCATGCGGCCCATCCCGCGAAACGACAGTGACGTCGGCCAGGGCGTAGACCGGATAACGCTGTTGCAAAAGCGTCCGCAGGGTTTGCTCGGGATCGTCGCCTTGCAGTAGTGGACGATGCGGGCGTTTGCGCACCCGGCGCCAGAGCACGTCTTGATCCGCTTTAAGCCAAATCGATATCCCAGACAAGGCGATCCTGGCCCTTGTCTCCTCGTTCATGAAGGCGCCGCCGCCACTCGCAAGCACACGCGGGCCGTCGCGCAACAGACGCGCCATGACGCGGCGCTCTCCGTCGCGGAAAGAGTCCTCTCCGTGCCGCGCGAAAATTTCTGTGATCGATAGGCGCGCCGCGGCTTCGATCTCCTCATCGGCATCGACGAATTCGAGGCCAAGCTCCTGCGCGAGACGCCGGCCGGTCGAGGTCTTGCCCGATCCCATGAGTCCGATGAGGACAATCGAGCGCCGCCCAAGCGCCGATACGAGCGAGGCCACGCGCCGGTTACGCGCGCGGTCCGTCTCTGTCTCGGCTCCAGATGCGCCGCCGTTGCTCATCCGGTAAGTGTAGCATGTCGACGAGCCCGATTTAAACGGGACTTTTGGGCTTCCGTTTTTCGGGCCGGGCGCCCCGCTGGCATTCGATGCGGGAGAAAACACGCCCCTCGCAAACCATTGTTCTTGTGCGTATCTCAGGAATAAGCAGGTGCCGCGCCCGGGCGAAATTATGGAGGCCATTCGCAAACCCCGGCGTTGCTATCCGCGCGCCTCATTTGACCAGCATGACCTTCGCGTCGCCTTGTCTGCGCAACAAATTGAGGGTCACATCCCGTCCGTGCCGATGGAGTCTGAGATCGAGGCGCGACTTGCCGAGACTCAACTGGTTCAAGGTCACATAATCCAGAAAGGCGGGCATCGCGGGATCGCGGAATGACACCGAATTGGCTTCATGACGGAGGTCCATGCCGAGACAGGCCCCGAGAAAGGCAAAAGGCGCTGCCGACGCCCAGGCTTGCGGCGCGCACGCAACGGGATAGGCGGTCGGCCCGCGGTGCGGTTTGCGGATGAAGCCGCAGAACAACTCCGGCAGGCGGCGCAACTCTTGGTACGCCGCCGCCTCGAACATCGCGGAGAAGACCTTGACCGCGTGCCAGGGGAAGCCATAGCGGGCAAGACCAAGCGCGATCATCGCGTTGTCGTGCGGCCAGATCGAGCCGTTGTGATAGGAAATCGGATTGAACCGCGCCTCGCCGCTCGCGACCGTTCTGATCCCCCAACCGCTGAACGAATCCCGGCCAAGCAATGTCCCGGCGACGCGTGCCGCCCGTTCCGGCGCGGCGATCCCGGTGAATAGCGCATGGCCCGCATTGGATGTGCGGACACGGCACGGACTCTTATCTCCATCGAGCGCCAAGGCATATGTGCCAAGATCCTCGCACCAAAACGCCGCCGCGAAATTCTTTTGCAGACCTTGCGCCTCGCCGCGCAAGCCGGTTTCGAGATCATACTCACCCATGCAATGCGCGAGTTTCGCGGCATGCGTCTTGGCCGCGAACACGTAGCCCTGCACTTCGCAAAGCGCGATCGGCCCTTCGGCCAACGCGCCATCGGCGTGGAAAATCGAATCATAAGATCCTTCCAGCCTTGATTGACAAGGCCCGACGTGTTTTGCCGCGCATATTCGACAAAGCCGTCTCCGTCCGCGTCTCCGAACGTGTCGATCCAATGCAGAGCCGCCTTGATATTCGGCCAGATCGCGGCGATCGTTTCGATGTCCCCGGTCCGGTCGAAATACATGCCAGCCAGCATAACATAGAGCGGGGTGGCATCGACGGTGCCGTAATAGAGCCCGAACGGCACTTCGCCCAGACGCGCCATTTCCCCGTTCCTGGTTTCATGCAGGATCTTGCCCGGCTGCGCGCCGGCCAAAGGATCGAACGTTTTCGCTTGGGTCGCGGCGAGAAAATGCAGAACACCTTTGGCGACGGACGGGTCCAGCCACAGGAGCAGCATAGCCGTGATGATTCCATCGCGTCCGAAAGCCGTGCTGTACCAAGGAATGCCGGCGTAGGGATAAAGCCCATGGCTTGTCCGCGTCATCAGCATGTAGAGGTCGGCGGTGGCCCGCCGGCAGACCTCATTGAAAAGTTCATTCGAGCTTTCGATCGTCGCGATGCCGGTCGCCTTGCCCCGGATCGCGCGCCGCCGCGCCCGGAACGCTCGTCCAAAGGGACTGATTCGTGGCTCGTTCCTGTCCTCGCAAAGAATCGAGATAAAGAGTGACCTCCGGGCATTGGGCGCAAGCTCGAATTCAAATGTCGCGCGATTTGTCTCAAGACGAGAGGGCGGCGGCCAGAAGCGCAATTCCGTCTTGCGCTTGACATTGTCGAGCCCCTCGTAACGAAATTCGGCGCCGTCCTCGGTGACCAACGGCGTCGCCGTGCCGCGCCGTTCGCGTGAGGTTCCGCGAATTTCGAACACATCGCGAAAATCGGCGCCAAACTCAATGTCGAAGCGAAAATGTCTGGTGCTGTCGGCGTAATTGCGAAAACCCATCCTCTCATAGCAGACCGCCTGCCAAAGGAACTTGGTGCGCTCGATCGCAATCGTGTCGCGCGGCAGCGAAATGATGCCGTCGATATGGACATCGGGATTTGTAAGAGTAACCGAGAGAGCGGCATTGTCGTCTTGAACCACCGAGCTCAACAACAACGGTCGTTTGCCCTCGAACCGGAGTTCGTACCGGGACAAAAAACGGGTGTCGTTGAAATAGAGTCCTTCTGGTCCGGTGCCGATGACGCCAATGTCGCCATAATTATCGAAGACCGCGAAAGCATCGCCATCTTTCAGGGTTAGCAGCGCCCGCTGGACGAGAGACCCCTCGATTTCGATATAGTGCCGGGGCAGCTCTATCGTCGCGTCCGCGATGGTTTTTATTATGCCGCTTATTATGCCGCTTATGCCGCGCGTCGCCGCATGAGTGTCGTCACCGATGTCCATTCTCCGCGCAAAGTGCGTTGTGGCGCCGGGCATGCCACAGCCCTCCGCCCGCCACGCGTATCTCCGGGCGTGCCCCGATTTTGGATCTCTGAGATTTATCGCCACAACCCGCCGGGTTCAAGACCTACGTGCCACCTTGCTTCGCAATTCGGTCCCAAGCCCGTGGCGAGACTTCGCGCGCGGCCCCTGGCGGTATGGAAAACTCGGCAATTTCGGGGTTTGCCGGAGCCGGCGCCAAGAGCGAACGGTAGGCCGCGACATATGCTCGTGCCATCCGCGCCGCGGTGAATCGCTTTTCAAATTCGGCGCGAACCTTGCGCCGGTCCATGAGAGCGGCCTGTTGCACAGCCTCCACCGCCGACTCGATCGAGTTGACAATCCTGCCGCTGACGCCCTCGGCGACGACCTCCGGCACGGATCCATTTGGCCAGGCAATCACCGGCGTTCCCGCTGACATCGCTTCAATCATGACGAGTCCGAAAGGCTCCGGCCAGTCGATCGGAAACAAAAGCGCGCGCGCCTTGCCGAGGAACTCGCTTTTTTGGGCTTCGTTGATTTCACCGATGAAATCGATAAGGGGATCGTCAAGAAGCGGTTCGATCCGGGCCTTGAAATACTCGACGTCGACGGCGTCCACCTTTGCCGCAAGCTTCAAAGGGACGCCGGCTCGCTTGGCGATTTCTATCGCGCGATCCGGGCGTTTCTCGGGACAGATGCGTCCGAGGAAAGCCAAATAGCTTCCGCCTTCGTAGTTGAAGGGACAAATATGCGAAGCAAATCCATGCGGGATGGTGGCGAGCCAATTGGCATTGGGCGGCATTGGCCGCCGCTGCGCCAGTGAAAGTGAAACAAGCGGCATCTCCGGATAGGCTTTATAGAGCGGCAGGGCATCGGGCAGATCGAGCCGACCGTGCAATGTCACCAGACATTTGTGGGCGAGATCGTGGAACAGGGCTTGCGGCAGCAGATCGACATGAAAATGAATGATGTCGAAATCATCGGCGCGGCGCCGGACCTCGCGCAGCATCGCTAATGTACTGCCGAGGTGATCGCGGACTCCCGCAAGCCGCAGACTTCGCGGAGCGGACATGATAAGCTCGGCCGCCGTCTCCCGATTCGGCGCTCGCGAACAAAGTAACCCGGTGCCCTTGTCTAACCAGCTCCTCCGCCAGCCAGGACACAACCCGCTCCGTTCCGCCATAGAGCTTGGGTGGCACGGCTTCCGCCAGCGGCGCGACGAGCGCGATACGCATAGAAACTCCTTCGTTGATTAACGATCAAGGCTTTGCGACCTCCCTTATGTATGTGGACGGATAATGTGTTGGACGGGCGAAAGTTCCGGAAGAACTGCCTTTGTCCGCGAACCTAATATTTATTCGTGCCAATGCCGTCTTTATTCCTCGCCCATCGTTGAAGACGCAACAACATGCAGGAGTGCCTTCGGTTTCGAAGCCAAGCTTAATGGTTCCCTCAGCATAGCTGTATGCCGGTCAGGCTGTGCCAAATTTGTAACAGTGCCTCGGATACTGTGCCTTCGCACATGAAAACGGCTCTGCTTTGCTGGCTTTGGCCGCTGTTTTCGGCTAGGTGTGTAAGGGTTTTTGCTGGGGAAATTCATGTTGGGCTTGCGATGCGGCTTGATCTCCTTGTTCGTCCTCGCCCTGCTGGGGGCCGGCGGGTGCTCGTTCTTTCCTATCTCCGGACCGACCGCCAGGGATATTTACAGCGAAACCTCTGAGACCGTCCCCTACGCGTTGATTAAGCTTACCCCCGAGACCATCGACATTCTCGCCGCCCATGAACCCAAAGGACTCGCGGGCGCATTCACGGAGCGGCGCCAGCCGGCCAACATCACCTTCGGCATCGGTGACGTTGTCGCCATCACGATTTTCGAAGCGGCGGCCGGCGGCTTATTCATACCGATCGAAGCGGGTATACGTCCGGGCAATTTCGTGACCCTTCCGGACCAAATTGTCGACAACGCCGGGAATATCACGATGCCCTTCGCCGGATTGATCAAGGCCGCCGGCCGCACCAGCGTTCAGGTCCAAGACGATATCATCGACAAGATCAAGAACCGGGCGATCGAACCTCAAGTCATAGTGGCCTTGGCCCAGCAGCGGACCTCGCTGATCAGCGTGGTCGGCGATGTCCGCACGCCGATTCGCTTCGCGGTTCCGGCCACGGGCGCCGGAGACCGCGTTCTCGACGCCATCACCCGCGCGGGCGGCATCTCGGGACCAGGTTATGCGAGCTGGGTCATGCTCGAGCGGGGCGGACGCCGCGCCACCGTGCCTTTCGAAAATCTCGTGATGAATGCAAGCAATAACATCTATATTTTGCCCGGCGACCGGATCTATGTCTATCAAGAGCAGCAGAAATTCGTCGTGTTCGGGGCAGTGGGCGGCTCCACCTTTGTAGCCCGGCAAGGCCAGTTCACTTTCGACGCTTGGCGGATCAATCTCACCGAGGCCGTGGCGAAGGCCGGGGGATTGACCGACTTCCAAGCCAATCCAGGCGCGGTGTTCCTTTACCGTCAAGAGCCCAGGGAGGTCGCCCAGCTTCTCGGCGCCGATATGTCACGGTTCGGCGGACCTCTCGTCCCGGTCATTTTCTCGGTCAGTTTCCGCGATCCCGGCGGCTATTTCCTGGCCACCAGGCTTCAGATGCGCAACGGCGACGTCATCTTCGCGGCGAATGCTGAATCCGTCGATGTCACGAAGTTCCTGGCGTTCGTCACTCAGTTTATGGCGGCGTCACTAGGCACGGCAAGCGCCATACAGAGCGTCCCCATCACAGCGCAGGTTGTTCAGGGGCATGCTTTCGGAGCTGCGTTCCAAAGTGGGGCGGTTGTTACAGTGCCGGCGGGGCCGTGACCGCGCTGTTACCGTCAAGGCTCATCAAGCCTCGCGGCGCAGGTCGTTCGATGAAGCAGCGTGTTGAGTTTCGGGAAATCATCCCGCCGCCTTGATTTCGAGCGAGCGGTCATGCAGGCTCAATGCCATAATTGGCCTGCATGGACGGCAAAATGAAAGTATTGAAACGCGTTATTGCAAGAGCCGGGTTCCTGCCCGGCTTTTTCATGCTTATATGGCCGATGAACTCAGCCGCGGTTGCCGCCGCCCGCGTCCGTGCCACCTGAAACGCCGGAAGCGGTGCGTGTGTTCCGGCCCGGCACTTCGCTTGGAGGGCAACCTTGATCGCTAAATTCCTTCCGCAAGTTTCATCTGCCCTCACCCGCCGCTCGGCGTTGTGTCTTGGCTTCGCCGGCGTCGTCTGGCCGCGCTTTTTCATGCCTGCCGCCCAGGCGGCCGCGCAGGAGACCGAGACCCATGGCCTCTCGATCTTCGGCGATCTCGCCGAGCCCGCCGGCTTCAGCCATTTTCCTTATGTGAATGCCAATGCCCCGAAGGGCGGCGAGATCGTGCTGCAAGTCAGCTCGACCTCCGGAAACCAGAATTTCACCACCTTCAATACGCTGAATACCTATATCTTGAAGGGCGACGGCGCCGCCGGAATGGGGCTCATTTTCGATTCGCTGATGAGCGGAAGCGGCGACGAGCCGGATTCGCTCTATGGGCTTGTCGCGCGCGCCGTACGGATTTCGGCCGACAAGACAACCTACCGCTTTCTTCTGCGCAAGGAGGCAAGGTTCCATGACGGCTCGCCCTTGACCGCGCACGATGTCGCGTTTTCCTTGAATATTCTGAAAACCAAGGGCCACCCCTCGATCCGCCAATCGTTGCGCGATCTCGAAGCCGCCGAGGCCGAGGCCGACGATGTTGTCATGGTCCGCCTGAAGCCGAGGCACAGCCGGGAAGCGGCACTGATCGTCGCCGGACAACCAGTCTTTTCCGCGGCCTATTATGCGGTCCACCCGTTCGACGAGACGACGCTCGAGCCGCCGCTCGGGTCAAGCGCCTATAAGGTCGGCCCTGTCGATTCCGGCCATTATATCGCTTTCGATCGCGTTCCGGATTATTGGGGCAAGGATCTTGCGGTCAATATCGGCCAGGCGAATTTCGATCGCGTCCGGTTCGAATATTTCGGCGACCGCAAAGTCGCTTTCGAGGCCTTCAAGGCGGGCGTCTTCACCTTTCGCGAGGAATTCACCTCGGCCGTGTGGGCAACCGGCTACGATTTCGCCGCCGTCAAGGATGGCCGAATCAAACGCGCGACACTGCCCGATGAATTGCCGATGGGGACACAAGGCTGGTTCTTGAACATCAGGCGCGACAAATTTAAGGACGTGAGGATCAGACAAGCCATCGGTCTCGCCTTCGATTTCGAATGGACCAACGCCAATATCATGTATGGTGTCTATTCGCGCACCAATTCGTACTTCCAAAATTCTCCGATGGCCGCGCAAGGCGGCCCGGCGCCAGAAGAAGTTGCGCTGCTCGAACCGTTTCGGGGCGATCTCGATCCATTGGTGTTCAGCGAGGTCTATGTCCCGCCGGTATCAGATGGCTCGGGCCAGGATCGCGAGCTTTTGCGCCGCGCGGCCACGCTCTTTTCCGATGCCGGCTGCAAGCGGGCCGGCACGCTCTTGACGCTGCCCGACGGCAAGCCTTTCGAGATCGAGTTTCTGGATTTCGACAATGCCTTGGCGCCGCATACCGCGCCGTTCATTAAAAACCTGAAGCTTCTCGGGGTTGAAGCCCGCTACCGGGTCGTCGATGCGGCGCAATATAAGCGGCGCCTCGACGATTTCGACTATGATATCGTGACCTCGCGCTTTGGCCTCGGTCTCACGCCCGGAGAAGGCATGCGATCGACGTTTGGGTCGGAAGCGGCAAGCCTGCCTGGCTCGCGTAACGTCTCGGGGATCGCCATCGCGGCGGTCGACACCTTGATCGAGAAGGCGCTCGTCGTCGACACGCGGGAACAACTGACCTTTATTTGCCGTGCGATCGATCGCATTCTGCGCTCTGGCCATTACTGGGTCCCGATGTGGAACAAGCCCAATCATCTCGTCGCCTACTGGGATCTGTTCGGGCGTCCCGAGCGCGGCCCAAGGTACGATATCGGCGTCCTCTCGACCTGGTGGTACGACGAGGAAAAAGCCAAGCGGATTCATTTCGCCGGCCGCTGAAGGACGTCCGATGTTTGCCTATATCGCGCGCCGTCTTTTGTTCATGATTCCGACCCTCTTCGGAATTTTGCTGATCAACTTTGGCATCGTTCAATTCGCGCCTGGCGGGCCAGTGGAACGCATCCTGGCCCAATTGCAAGGTGTCGAATCGGGAGCCACTGCGCGTTTCGGCGGCGGCGGCGAAGTTGGCAACGCTGGCGGCGCCGATGTGTCGTCGAAATATCGCGGCGCCCAAGGGCTCGACCCGAAATTCATCGCCGAACTCGAAAAGCAATTCGGCTTCGACAAACCGGCCTATGAGCGTTTTCTCCTGATGCTCAAGAACTACGCGACCTTCGATTTTGGGCGTTCCTACTTTCGCGACGTGCCGGTTTTGCAACTTATCAAGGAAAAACTGCCGGTTTCGATCTCGCTCGGCCTTTGGATGACGCTGCTCTCTTATGCAATCTCGATTCCCTTAGGGATAAAGAAGGCGGTCAGCGACGGCTCGCGCTTCGACGTTTGGTCCTCGGCCGTCGTCATCACCGGCTATGCGATCCCGAGTTTTCTCTTCGCCATTCTGCTTATCGTTCTTTTTTGCGGCGGCTCGTTCTGGCAGATTTTTCCGCTTCGCGGCCTGACCTCCGAGAACTGGCCAGAGCTTTCTACTGCCGGCAAGATCACCGATTATTTCTGGCACATCGCCCTGCCGGTGGTGTCGATGACGCTTGGCGCCTTCGCGACCGCGACGTTTCTCACCAAGAACTCGTTCCTTGACGAGATCGCCAAGCAATATGTGCAGACGGCTCGGATGAAAGGCTTGAGTGAGCGCCGCGTGCTCTATGGTCATGTCTTTCGCAACGCCATGATGATCGTCGTCTCCGGTTTTCCCGGCGCCTTTATCGCCGCCTTCTTCGGCGGTTCTCTCCTCATCGAAACGATCTTTTCGCTCGACGGGCTTGGTCTGCTTTCATTCGAATCGATCGTCAATCGCGATTATCCGGTCGTGTTCGCCGATCTCTATATCTTCGCGCTGCTCGGACTCTTCGTGAATCTTCTTTCCGACTTGACATACATGTGGATCGATCCGCGCGTCGATTTCGAGACGCGAGAGGTTTAGGCCGTGCGCGCCTCTCTGCCGGATGGCAGTATCGCCGCAAAACGTCTCGCTCTGGCCGGACAGACGCCGCGGCGATTTCGTATAAGTCCGATCAACCGGCGCCGTCTCGAAAATTTCAAAGCCAACAAACGCGGCTATTGGTCTTTCTGGATTTTTCTTTTCTTCTTCGTCCTGTCGCTTTTTTCGGAATTCATCGCCAACGATAAGCCGCTGCTCGTCGCCTACAAAGGCGAGATTTTGGTGCCGATCCTGCATGATTACCCGGAAGAGAAGTTTGGCGGCTTTCTCGCGCAAACCGATTATCGCGACGCGGTGATCGCCAAGGAGATCGGTGAGCATGGCTTCATGATATGGCCGCCGATCCGCTATTCCTACAAGACCATCAACCGCCAATTGCCGGTGCCGGCGCCTTCGCCGCCGACCTGGATGCTGAGCGAAGCGCAGTGCCGCGCCGCCGCGATTCGCTTCGACAAGGCAAAGCCCAACGGCGATTGCAGGGATATTGAATGGAACTGGCTCGGAACCGACGATCAGGGCCGCGATGTCCTTGCCCGATTGCTCTATGGCTTCCGCCTCTCGCTCCTGTTCGGCCTGACGCTGGCGGGGATTTCCTCGGTAATAGGGATCGCGGCCGGCGCGGTGCAAGGCTATTTCGGCGGCTGGATCGATCTCATTTTTCAACGCTTGATCGAGATCTGGTCGTCGCTCCCGCATCTCTATCTCTTGATCATTATTTCCTCGATCATCACGCCGAGCTTCTTCGTGCTGCTCGGCATTCTTTTGTTGTTTTCCTGGGTTTCGCTCGTGCATGTCGTGCGCGCGGAATTTTTGCGGGCCCGGAATTTCGAATATGTCAACGCGGCCCGCGCGCTCGGCCTCTCCAATGGAGCGATCATCGTCAAGCATGTCTTGCCAAACGCAATGGTCGCGACCCTGACGTTTCTCCCCTTCGTCCTCAACAGCTCGATCACGACGCTGACGGCGCTCGATTTTTTAGGCTTCGGCTTGCCGCCCGGGTCGCCCTCGCTGGGCGAACTTCTGTTGCAGGGAAAGTCGAACTTGGCGGCGCCCTGGCTCGGCCTCACAGGCTTTCTGGTCATCGCGATCATGCTCTCGCTGCTGGTCTTCATCGGCGAAGCCGTGCGCGACGCCTTCGACCCCAGGAAGACGCTTTTCTAGGGGTGTGGTAAAGTTCTCAAAGGAGAATTCGGTCATGAATAGAATTGTCAAGGAACATTACCCGGTTTTTAAGCTGCCAGCGGAATTGCGCGAGGGGCTTGACCCTGGGGACCAGGTTCGTATTGCGATCGAATCTATTCCCTGTCTTGAAAAGGATTTCGCGGTTAATACCGAGCTTGCGCAAGTTCTGCGTCGTCCCGAACGCGTCTTGAGCCTCGATGAGATATTCGCGTTGCGTCAGCCGCCTTTCAGGTCACGTCAAGAGATCGATGACGACCTTCGCCGGCAGCGAGACGAATGGAATGATTGAAGACGCGCTTCGACGGCAAGTTTATCTCGACACCAACGTGTTCATTCAGGCATTCGAAGGCAGATCCGAGGATGTCCAGCACCTGCGGACCGCGTTTGCATTTATGCAGCAGAATTGAAATTTGGCCGTCACCAGCGAATTGACGCTTGCCGAACTGCTTGCACCCAGCCAAACAAAGGACGGGCGGCCCGCCCGCCCGAACAAGCGGGACTTTTATCTGAATCCGATTGTCTGGAATGACTTTATTGATTTGCGTCCAGTTACGAGGACAATCCTGATCGAGACAGCTGATCTACGAAAACACGCTCGCCTCAACCTGCCTGATGCGATCCATATTGTCACCGCCGTCCAAACGAGATGCGCCTATTTCGTGTCGAGTGATCGCGATACCAAACGTCTCCCAAAGGAGATGACGCACCTCGTTCCGGATCCTCCCAGTATTCGCGCATTGATGGACTCCCTTCGTGCCTGAACTCCCTCTCCTCGACGTCCGGGATCTTAAGGTGCTCTTCCGGCAGGGCGACACCGAGACCCTCGCCGTCGACGGCGTGTCCTTCACGCTGGAGCGGGGGCGCACCCTTGGCCTCGTCGGCGAGTCCGGCTCCGGCAAATCGGTGACCGCGCTCTCGATCGTGCGTCTCCTCGGACGCGCCGCCGTGGTTCAAGGGCAAGTGCTGTTCAAGGGCGAGGATCTTCTGGCCTACCCCGAGGCGCGGCTGCGCGAGATCAGAGGCGCCCACATCACCATGGTCTTCCAGGAGCCGATGACCTCGCTCAATCCGTTGCATACGATCGAGCGCCAAATCGGCGAAATACTGGAGCTGCATGGCGCAAGGGGCACACAAAAGATCAAGGCCCGCATCGTCGAGCTTTTGCAGGAAGTGGGTATTCCAGATCCCGGCGCGCGGCTCGGCGCTTTCCCGCATCAGCTCTCCGGCGGCCAGCGCCAGCGGGTGATGATCGCCATGGCGCTCGCCAATAGGCCCGGTCTTTTTATCGCCGATGAACCGACGACCGCCCTCGATGTTACGGTGCAGGCCCAGATCCTAGAGCTTTTGAAGGAGCTGCAAACGCGCCATGATATGGCGATGCTCTTTATTACTCATGACCTCGGCATCGTGCGCAAGATCGCCGACGATGTCGCGGTGATGCAGAAAGGCAAGATCGTCGAAACCAACAAGGTGGCGGAGCTTTTCGCCGCGCCGCGCCATCCCTACACAAAGGCGCTGATCGCGGCCGAACCGAAAGGCACCGCACCGGCGATTGACCTTGCCGCCAAGACCATCCTCGAGGCAAGCGACATCCGCGTCTGGTTTCCGGTCAGGCGTGGGTTTTTCCGCAGGACCGCTGGTTTCATCAAGGCCGTCGACGGCGTGTTGGTCTGCGTGCGCGAAGCCGAGACGGTCGGCGTCGTCGGCGAATCCGGCTCGGGCAAAACCACCCTCGGCCTCGCCCTCCTTCGCCTCATATCCTGCGAAGGCGCGATCGTCTTCCTGGGACGCCCGATCGACGGCCTCAAGTTCAAGGCGATGCGGCCGTTGCGGCGCGACATGCAGATCGTGTTTCAGGACCCTTACGGTTCTCTATCGCCCCGGCTTCCGGTCGCCGACATCGTCGCGGAAGGCCTCGGCGTGCAGTATAAATCGATGTCCTTGCAGCAGCAGCGCGAGATCGTGGCGCAAGCGCTCGCCGACACCGGCCTCGATCCGGCCGCGATGGATCGCTATCCGCACGAATTTTCGGGCGGCCAGAGGCAACGCATCGCGATCGCGCGGGCGATTGTTCTTGAGCCTAAATTCATCGTCCTCGACGAGCCGACGTCGGCGCTCGACATGTTGGTGCAAGCGCAGATCGTCGATCTCTTGCGCGATTTGCAAAAGCGGCGCGGGCTCGCTTATCTCTTCATCAGTCATGATCTGAAGGTGGTGCGCGCGCTTGCCAGCGAAATCATCGTCATGCGCGATGGCAAAGTCGTCGAGTCTGGTCCGGCGCTAGAACTTCTGGCAAAGCCTCGCAGCGCCTACACGCGGGCGCTTTTCGCGGCGGCGTTCGACATCAAGGCCGAGGCCGGCGCGGTTTTGGGGCAATAATATCAACTCTCGATGAAAATGACGCAGCGACCCCCCAACGTCCTGGCCGGGCTTGACCCGGCCATCCAAACCTACCCCTTCCCGTGCTGGATGCCCGGCTCAAGGCCGGGCAAGACGACGAGAGCCTTACATAATGAGGTTTGGTATAAGATGCGAGGCCGTCCAATGCAACAAATGTCATGGAAACCCTATGACGCAAATACCGCCCAATGATCCTGTGCTGACTCACTTCAGGGCCGCGGTGAATGAAATCTACGGCGACCGCGTTGAGCGCGTGGTGCTGTTCGGCTCCCGCGCGCGCGGCGATGGGACGCTGGATTCCGACTACGATATTGCGGTGTTTTTGCGCGACATGGGCGACCGGTTTGCAGAGATGAACCGGCTTGCCGATCTCGCCACCGAAATTCTCTATCGGGAAGGCCAGTTCATTCACGCGATGCCCTATCGGGCAGACTCCTACAAGGACGGCTCGCCGCTGATGTACGAAATCCGCGCGGATGGCATCGACCTGTGAAGCCGCAGAGCGCCGCATTTTTGGAAAAATCGCGTGAGTTCCTTGTGAAGGCGCAGGACTTGCTCGACGCACACCGCTGGCCCGACGAGGCGGGCCGCGCGGCGGATCTTGCGGAGTTGCACGCGGCGCAAGCCTTGATCCTCGAGAGCACCGGCACGGCGATAAAACGGCATTCTGGCGTGCAGCGGGAGTTTGCGCGGCTGGTGAAAGACGATCCGCGTTTCAACGTGGAATTGCGGGTGTTCCTTCCACGCGCCTACAACCTCAAAGCCATTGCCGACTATGAAACCGGCCCCGGTTCGCGCGTGTCTCCTGAGAGCGCCAAAGACGCGATCCAGACGGCGACGCGGTTCGTGGAATGTGTGGCGAGCCTTATTCCCGCGAACGGTCACACGCCGCGCGCGGGCGGCGCGTATTGATCAGGGCAGGGGCCGCTGTTCGCGGCGCGACATCAAGGCCGAGGCCGGCGCGGTATTGGGCCTATAGCAAGAACCGCCGCGCCCTCGTCCTGAGGAGCCACGAAGTGGCGTCTCGAAGGACGAATTTTCCAGAGGCCCGCATCAGGTTCCACCTTGGGCCTTATGCGCCTGTTATGTGGCTTGCGGTACGTCAGGGTGGTTTGTTTTTCCCTGATTGCAAGCAGAACACAGTGTTCGAAGGTTCTCAATGACAGTTTTGCCACCTTTTGACCAAGGATTGATGTGGTCAACTTGAAGTAAAACGCCGCGCGTGACCGAAGGGGAGGCACCACATGCGCAGCAGCGAAAGTGGTCACGCTGTAATACCTTGAAACGAAGCCGCAAATCAGGGGAACGCGACGTGCGGCGCGATGCGGCACCGCGCGGATCGGCGACTAGATGTCGTGTCTCGATAGGTTGTTTCTTGGGATCCTTGAGATAGGGGAGCATCCGTTGATGCCGAAGTGAGGCCGATGATGATTGTAATGGTGGAGGAAAGGCAACAGTGCGGCGGCCCGTTCGGATGAATGGTTGTAGGGTTTGGCATAGGCCCATTCCCGCAAGGAGGTCTGCACGAAGCGTTCGGCCTTTCCGTTTGTTCTTGGCGTATAGGGTCTGGTGCGCTTATGCTTGATTTTCAGCATTCGCAACGCCTTTGTGTAGCGGCGCGAACGGAAGCTGGCGCCGTTGTTGGTCATGACGCGAAGGACCCTGACGCCGTGATCGCGAAAGAAGCGCAAGGCTTGCAAGAGGAATTTCAGGCAGGAGCGCCGTGTTTCGTCCGGCAGGATTTCAGAATAGGCCAGCCGGGAGTGATCGTCGACGGCCAGATGGAGATATTCCCAGCCCTTGCCGCCTTCCTTGCGGCTGCGTGGCGCGCTCTGTCCGGTCCGGTCTCCCGTGATGCGATGTCCGATCCCTTCGATGCGGCCGAGCTTCTTGATGTCGATATGGATCATCTCGCCCGGCTGCTTCTTTTCATAGCGGATGATCGCGATCCTTTGATCGAGGGCGGACAGGCGGCTCAGCCCCTTGGCCTTTGCGATGCGGGCCACCGTCGCGCGCGACAGCCCGGTCGCGCGGGCGATCTTCCAGAAGGGCTGACGGGCCCGGCGCAGGGTTTCGACCTGGGCGATCTGATGTGATGTGATCCGTGTCCGCAGGCGATGCGGCCGGCTGGTCCGGTCTTGGAGGCCAGCGGCGCCTTCGCTTTCGTGGCGCCGGAGCCATTTCCTCACGGTCGCGGCCGAAACGCCTACAGCGCCGGCTATGGAGCGCGGCGTTTCGCCCGCTTGGCGGCGCCCGACAATCAAGGCTCGCATGTTCGGCGTCGTCCTGGCATTCTTATGAATGTTCACGGGTGGGTCTCCTGAGCCTGTGGTGCTTCGCAAACCCCACAAACCTCAGATTCTCCCCGTGAACAACCTGTTGAGACATTACAACTAGAGCGGGTCCCGATTAGGTGGACCCGTATCCGGCATTGCGAAAATAGTTGAAGCATTCGGTTGGAGGGAAGTCGTCGAGAGCTAATCCGATGCCATCCCACAGAGCATCGACGGTTCGGTGGGCCATTTTGCGCAACGTATTTTTGAGCTTGGCGAAGACTTGTTCGATGGGATCGAAGTCAGGACTGTAGGCGGGCAAGAAGCACTGCGTCGCCCCGGCGGCTTCGATGGCTTTTCGAACGCCGGCGCGTTTATGGGAACCGAGATTATCCATCACCACGATTTCGCCAGGCGACAAGGTCGGCACCAGAACCTGCTCGACATAGGCGAGGAACTTTGCGCCGTTAATGGGACCGTCGAAGACACAAGGAGCGGTGATGCGATCGTGGCGCAACGCCGCCAAAAAGGTCGTCGTCTTCCAGTGGCCGAACGGGGCGTGAGCGATAAGTCTCTTGCCTCTTTCACATCGCCCATAGCGAGGTGTCATGTTGGTCGAGGCCCAGGTCTCATCGATGAATACAAGCCTTTGAGGATCAAGACTTTTCTGCTTATCGCGCCAAGCGAGACGTGCGGCCCGGACATCCGCTCTTTCTTGTTCGGCGGCGTGCAGAGTTTTTTTTAAAGGTCAATTGCAGATGCCGCAAAAAACGCCCGACGGCGGACCGCCCGACTTTGATCTCGAGCGTCGTCAGCTTGCTCCACAGCTCCGTGATCGTCAGCTCGGGCTGCACCGCCACCAACGCCCGCACCTTATCTTCATGCGCAGCCAGCGCGTGCCGCTTATGGCCGCCAAACTTTCGCGGCAGACAACCGCCTGTTATCTCAAACTGCTGCATGAGCTTGATCACGCAGCTCGCACTGACATCAAAGCTGCGCGCCGCCTTGCGCCGAGACTGACCTGCCAGTACAGCCCGCACCAGGCGGTCACGTAAATCCTGCGAATAGGGTTTTGCCACCATGCCGGCCTCCATTCCAGCCAACATGGTGAATCACGATTCCGCCGATTTCGGGAATCCCCCTTCCGATTCTGTCTATTCGGGACCCGCTCTAATGGGGGTGGCGTCATCTCTTCGGAGTTGGCATAGGAAACGAAAACCTCCAAGGATTGCCGCCAAGAGCCAAATCGGCGCTCATAAGTGGTTACGTGGAAAGGGCAAGCAGGGCTTTGGACTTCCGAATAACTGGGTTGTCGGCCAAGCATAACCCACAAATCATAGAGCGCTGAAAATAGCTTCTCGTCAGAAACGCTGCGCTCAACCGTCGTTTCTAGACCGGCTGCTTTGACCGCCGCATTCCAAGAGCCAAAGCGCCGAATAATGGTTGTAACGCCGTACTTTCCAAGTTCCTTATAGGTGCGCTGTTTCACTTGCTGCTGTGGCTGCTCAGAGGCAACACGGCGAAGGTCAGATAAAAGCCCACCATCCGAAATGGTTCGTTTATCGTGACTCAGTTCAAATCGCATAGTCTGTCCGTTGCGACATAACGTGGAATATCAAAATGCCAAATATTCCAGGGATATGGCTTCCTTGTTGCATAATTCCGGGGGAAAAAATATTCCGTCGTTTACGGCCGGGGTATTGCTTGTGACAGGCGAGACCGAGCGGCGGTAGCTCGGGCATCCCGCGTGACACCCTCAATCCGATCAGCGAATCTTACACTGGGGAAGCCTTCCCGCAAACCGGCTAAGCCATCGAGATGGCGCCGCCATCGCCACCAACCGGCTTTTTGTGCTATAAAGGAACCATGAACAGTGAGGACATCCTTGCCCGATTGAAGGAGAACGAAGCGGCACTGCGCGCGCGCGGCGTGGCGCATGCCGCCCTGTTCGGCTCGCGGGCGCGCGGCGACAACCGGCCCGGCAGTGATATTGACATCATGATCGAAATCGATCCCGAGGCGCATATTGGCGTGTTCGACTATGCCGGGTTGAAAGACTATATTGCGGAGTTCTTTGACGCCCCCGTGGATGTTGTGAGCCGCGAGGGACTGAAATCCTATATCCGTCCCGCCGCGACGGCGGACGCGCTCTCAGCCTTCTAACCCGGCCGGCACCGCGCTGCGCGACATTTTGCACCATATCGACTTGGCAACCCATTTCGCCGCTGGTTTCGGCCCCACATCCTTTCACGATGATTTGCGCACGGTCTATGCCGTGACCCGGTGCCTTGAAATTATCTCGGAGGCCTCGCGGCGCCTGCCGGACGAACTGAAGGCGCGTCACCCGTCGATTCCATGGAAGCGTATGGCGGGAGCGAGAAATATCTATCGGCACAATTATGAGGACGTGGCCGCGCGCTTTGTGTGGGAGACGGTGCAACGTGACTTGCCGTCCTTGCGCGCCGTCATCGCGCGCGAGCTTGATTGACGCGACCGCACCACCTCGATTCGGTCAGCGAATTGTACATCGGGGACGACTTCCCGCAAACCGGCTAAGCCATCGAGGCGGCGGCGCCGATTGATTCCAATTGCACCAAAAAATCGATTGATCTTACAAATTGCAAGACGGCCCGCTGTCTGAGGCCTTGTAAGGTTTTTGGCCCCGATCGTACCAAAATGTTTCACGCGAAACATTTTGGTACGATCGGGGCCGCCCAAAACGAACCCCGGCTTGTGGGTTTGTGTGAGCCAGCCGTTTCCCCGGCCCGCATTTTTGCTCCTCCTCCAGACTTTGCGCCAAAACCTCATTTGGCCTACGATGGCGACAACGATAGCCGGAAGGGCAAGAAGGAAGCGCCATCATGACAGGTTCTCCCGCGAAGGCCGCCGTGGCCGGACCCCGATCGGTCGCGCTGATCGGCCCGTATGGCAGCGGCAAGTCCACCTTGTTCGAGGCTTTGATGGCCGCGGCCGGCGCGCCCCTTAAACGTCAAAGCGATATTCGCAAGCGGGTCGTGACGACCGAGTTGAGGCTTGGACATTGTTCGTATCTCACCGATCGCTGGTCGATCCTGGATTGCCCCGGTTCGGTCGAATTCTCCTATGAGATGGAAGGAGCGCTCGCGGCTGTCGATCTCGCCATTGTGGTCTGCGAGCCCACCGCCGGCCGGGCGTCCAGCGTGCCGCTTTTGCTGAAGGCGCTTGAGGAATACCGGCTCCCTCACCTTATCTTTGTCAATAAGATCGACACCCTTGCCGGCTCTTTCGACGAGACGCTCGCGGCGCTCCAGGCGTATTCGAAGTACCCGCTCGCGGCACGTCAATTGCCGATCCGCGAGGGCGATGCGGTGACCGGCTACATCGATGTCGTGAGCGGACGGGCCTACCGCTACGGCGCGAACCAAGGCGCCGAGCCAATCGAAATTCCCGCGCAACTTCGCGATCCCGAGAAGCAGGCGCTCGATGGGCTGGCCGAGGTGCTCGCCGACCAGGACGATGCCCTCTTGGAAAAACTCATCGAGGAAGTCGCGCCGACATCGGCGGAACTCTACCAGCAATTGCGCAAGGACCAGGCCAGCGGCACGATCGTCGAGGTCCTGCTTGGATCGGCCGCGCGCGGGCAGGGCATCTTGCCCCTTTGGAAAACGATGCGGCATGACGTGCCGGACGCGGCCGAAACCGCGGCCCATCGCGGCGTCGGGGCCGGCGAAGTGCCGCTCGTTCAGATTTTTAAGACGGTGCAGGCGGGCAAGCTGTCCTATGGCCGGGTCTGGCGCGGCGTGCTGCGCGACGGTGCGACCTTCGACGGTGCGCGGGTCGGCGGCATTCACCGCTACGTCAGCGGCGAGCCGGTCAGGGCGCCGGAAGCCGATGCGGGGGAGTTGGTCGCGCTCGGCCGGCTCGACGGGGTCGCGACCGGGGCGATCCTTGAAATCCTGGGCGCGGCAGGGTCATTGCCGTTTCCAACGCCCTCGCCCCCTGTCTATGCGCTCGCGATAACGGCAAAAGACCGCAAGGACGATGTCAAGCTCTCGGGCGCGTTGCACAAGCTCGTTGCGGAAGACCCGGCCCTTGGCGTCGAGCACGTCGCGGAAACCGCCGAGACGATCTTGAGCGGGCAGGGCGAAATTCATCTCAACGCCGCCCTCGAACGGCTCGCTTCGACCTACAATCTCCAGATCGCCACGGCCGCGCCGAAAATTGCCTTCAAGGAAACGATCAAGCGGCGGGTGGCCCAGCATTCCCGGCTCAAACGCCAAACCGGCGGCCACGGCCAATTCGCCGACGTCAAGCTGGAGATCGAGCCGCGCGGCCGTGGCGAGGGCTTTCTGTTCACCGATAAAGTCGTGGGGGGCGCGGTGCCGAGACAATATATTCCGGCGGTCCGCGAAGCGGCCGAGGAGGCCATGCAAAAGGGGCCGTTCGGCTATCCCGTCGTCGATGTCGGGGTGACCCTCGTCGATGGCACCTTCCATGCCGTGGACAGTTCCGACATGGCATTTCGAACCGCGACCCGCTTAGGCGTCGGCGAGGGTCTCGCCAAGGCGGAGCCGGTCTTGCTCGAGCCGATTGAACACGTCACGGCGAGCGTGCCGAACATTTTCACCGCCGCGACCCAACGCTTGCTGACCGGACGCCGGGGCCAGATCCTTGGCTATGCGGAGCGGCCCGGCTGGCCTGGCTGGGACGACGTCGAGGCGCTTGTGCCGGCCGCGGAGCTGCATGACTTCATCATCGAACTGCGCTCCGACACCATGGGGCTTGGCCACTATCGCCGGCGTTTCGATCATCTCGCGGAAGCCCGCGGCATGACGCCTTAGCCGCCGCGCACAGCGAATTTTCCAGCGTCGCCCCCGCGATCCGTCGGCACGATATCGGCTGGCGAGCAATCTGTTCCCCTTATCAACCGACATCGACGTAAGCATCAGCAGCCTGTTCGAGAGGAACTGTCTCGATCATCGGGCGGATATTCTCCAGGACGCTGAAGGCAAGAGTGTCCTCGGTATCGATCGCCGTGCCGGCCAGTGAGCCGTAGATCGAGCGCCCTCCAAAGACGAGCGGGAATGCACTCAATTGGATCTGGTCCTGCGGTACACCCACCACGATGAGCTTCCCGCGGGCCGCAAGACCGGACACCAGTGGCCCCATAGCATCACCACTGGGGGCTGTTGCGAGAATCGCTCTGGCCCCGCCCATACGCTGCAGTACCGCTGCGGCATCGTCGACGGCGTATCGATGTAGACGTGCGCGCCCAAATCTTTCGCAAGCTTTTCCTTCTCGCGTCCACGCCCGATTGCGACAGTATCGAATCCCATGTGCCGCGCAAACTGGATACCAAGATGCCCAAGGCCACCAATGCCCTGCACAGCGACCAGATCTCCGCCGCGCAAGCCGGCGTTGCGAAGAGCGTTGTAGGTCGTGATACCCGCGCAGAGGAGCGGAGCGGCTTCTACGGAAGTGAGCTCTTCAGGAATGGAAGCGATGCCGCGCGCTTCAGCGATCATCACTTCCGCATATAACCGACCGGCGGCGGCGGATTGATGTCCCACCGCTAGGGCGACAATCCCCACGCCGGCTATGGTACGCCCGGCGGCGGCGGAACAATGTCCACTCCAACGGGGTTGCTCCCTACCGGGACCGTGGCCACCACCGTGTTGCTGGCCGTGTCGATCACCGAGACAGTGTTGGCGTCCAAATTCGTGACATAGGCGCGTTTCCCATCCGGGGTGACGGCGACCAAAGAAGGACTATCCCCCACCAGGATCGGGGTCCCCACCACCGCGTTGGTGGACGTGTCGATCACCGAGACATTGTTGGAGATAACATTCGCGACGTAGGCATGTTTCCCATCCGGGGTGATTGCAACCCCTCTTGGGCTAGTCCCCACCGGGATCGGGGTCCCCGCCACCGTGTTGGTGGCCGAGTCGATCACTGAGACAGTGTTGGAGGCCCCATTCGTGACATAGGCGTGTTTCCCATCCGGCGTGACGGCGACCCCCCTGGGGTTATTCCCCACCGGGACCGTGGCCGCCACCGTGTTGCTGGCCATGTCGATCACCGAAACATTGGCGGAGGTTAATTCGTGACATAGGCGTGTTTTCCGTCCGGGGTGACGGCGACTCTAATTGGGCTATTCCCCACCAGGATCGGGGTCCCCACAACCGTGTTGGTGGACGTATCGATTACCGAAACGTTGTTGGAGCCTGCATTCGCGACATAGGCGCGGCTTCCATCCGGGGTGACCCCGACGTTGAAAGGAACATTCCCCACCGCGACCGTGGCCACCACTGTGTTGCTGGCCGTGTCGATCACTGAAACGTTGTGGGAGCCCCGATTTGCGACATAGGCATGTTTTCCATCCGGGGTAACGGCGACCCCAAATGGCTCCCTACCCACTGGGATCGGGGTCCCCACCACCGTGTTCGTGGCCGTGTCGATCACCGTAGCGGTGCCGTCGCCCCCTTTCGTGACATAGGCGAAAGGCGCCGCCGCCGCCGGCGGGGCCATCGTGCTTATCGCCATCGCCAGCATGATGGCGAACAGGGCCATAAAACCCCGCGTCCATGCGGCGCCGCTGCGGTTGCTATTGCTGCTATACATATAACGTTCCTCCCCACTTATTCAGGCACTCCCTAGATGGCCAGTTTCCACCTCGTCGTATTTCCTTTCCGCTCTCCCAACAAGTCCGAGCGGCGGCGGATCGGAGACGCGCTTGGAATTTCCCGACAGGCGGCCTGGGAGCGCTTTTCTTAAATCCGGTGACGCTTAAGGGGACACTTATGTCTCGGGCGCATGCAACCGACGGCGGCGCTTTCAAGTAGCCTCGCCGCGACGCCCTCTGGCCGCTAGCCCTGCAAAACATTACTATTTAATCGCATATGGTGATCATTTCCGACGCAATGGGCACCGCTGTCCAAAATTTAGCCTGAAAACCGCGCTTACCATGGAAGCCGCCCAGTCCACAGGACATTGCAGCATGATTCGATTCAATAAACCCTTGCTCTTCATGGTCGCGGCCAATCTGTTTCTGGCGTTGGTTTCGGTTGCCGCTCGCGCGGAGACCGCGATTGCTCAAGACGCCCGGATGGTCCGGCTCGAAGCGCAAATCGCGGCGGCGCGAAACGAGATTCGCATCGCCCAAGGATACGGCCGCCCCCCTGGCGAAATCGGCGAACCCGGGGATGTCCCTTTCGCCGGGGAGCAGCAGGACGCAACGCAACAGGACTCAGCGGGTCTCCTGGTCCGGATCGGACGGCTCGAAAGCCAGATGCGGCAGATCAGCGGGCAAATCGAACAGATGCAGTTCGAGACCCACAAACTCGCGGAACAACTCAAGAAGTTCCAGGAGGATGTCGATTTCCGCTTTCACGAGGGCGCGCCGGGCACGCCCCCGGCCAAGCCGCCGCAGAAGCGTAGTGAAGCGCCTGAACCCCAAATCATTGGGGGCGACCGGGGCCGGCCGCAAAGTACCGCTATCGCACCCTCCCGCGCAAACGGGCGTGGCGACGCTTTCGATCCCTCCCAAAATCCCGGCGCCCCCGGGGCTCCCCGCCCGCTTGGAAGCTTCGCCCCGGCCGCGAGTACGAACCCGGCGGGCGGGCGCTCCAACGAAAGCGGTCCGGCAGGCCTCGACGGAAACGAACCCGCCGCGCCGCTCGATCTCTCCAGTGGCCGCTCCCCCATGCCGGGGTCGCCACCACCGACGCCAAAGCCGCCAATGACCGCCGCCAGCGTCCCGGCGTCCGGCATCACCGCGCCGGGCAGCACGGTCATCGCCATGGCGCCCAATCCGCCGAAAGAGGAGTTCGACATTGCCTTAGGCTATTTCAAGCAAAGGGCATATGAAAATGCGGAAAAAGGCTTTGCCGGGTTTCTTGAAAAGAATCCCAAGAACAAAATGGCTTCCGACGCGATCTATTATCTCGGCGAAAGCTTCTACCGGCGCGGCCGGCAGCGGGAGGCGGCGGAACAATATCTGAAGATATCGACCCAATACGCCAATTCGCCGCGCGCGCCGGAAGCCCTATTGCGCCTCGGCCAGTCGTTGAACGCTCTTGGCGCCAAGGAACAAGCCTGCGCGACCTATGGCGAAATCGCGCGGAAATATCCAAATGCGCCGGCCACGGTCAACACCGGCGCCGAACGGGAGGCCAAGCGCGCGAAATGCTGATACCGATGGGCGGTAGAGCCGGCTGATGTCCGATAGACCCGATCTGGCCATGCCTTACCCAAACCTTGCGCGCAAGCGCCGCGCCGGTTCCGCCAAAACCAGGTCGGCCAAAACATTGCCCCGCGCGCCTGGCAAGGTGGGATTGTCCGCCGGCGACATCGGTGCTCTTTTCAGCCCTTGGGCGGCCGCGCGGGGAATCGTTCTTGGCGTTTCCGGCGGCCCCGATTTGGTCGCCTTGATGCTGCTCGCGGCGGAGTGGGCGCGGGCGCGGGCCCCGCCGCCGCCGCTTTATGTCGCGACCGTCGACCATGGATTGCGCAAGGGCTCGCGCGGTGAGGCCGAAATGGTCGCCCGCTGGGCCGCCGGGCTTGCGCTGCCGCACGCCATTCTCGTCTGGGATGGCGTCAAGCCAAAATCCAGAATTCAGGAGAGCGCGCGCGAGGCGCGTTATGAACTGTTGTTCGACTACGCGGCCAGGATTGGCGCCGATCACGTCATGACCGCGCATCACGCCGACGATCAAGCCGAGACGATTTTGTTCCGGCTGATGCGCGGGACCGGCGTTTGCGGACTCTCCGGCATGGCAAGCTCGAGCGAACGCAATGGTCTGATCCTTGCGCGGCCCTTGCTGGACCATGCCAAGGCGGACCTCGCCGCCTTATGCGAATTGAGGGCGCACCCTTTTTTCGACGACCCTTCGAACAAAGACCCTGTTTATGCGAGAACCAGGATACGGCGCCTCGGCGGCCTGCTCGCGGACGAAGGTCTTGGCCGCGCCGCCTTGCTTAGGCTCGGCCGCCGGGCCGCCAGAGCCGACGCCGCGCTTGCCGCCCACGCGAGCGCGGTCCGCGCCGGTCTCGCGGCGCGGCGCGAGCCAGGTGGATTTAGGGCGAACCTCTCGGCGCTCGCGGATGAGCCGGAAGAGATACTTTTACGATTTCTCGCCGATGAACTAAAATTGATAAATGGGGGCAAGCCGCTTCGTCTCGAGCGCCTCGAAGCTATGGCGCTGCGATTTGGCCAAGCGCTGCGCGCCGGAATCGCCTTCACGGCAACCTTGGGCGGGGCGGCGTTGCGGCTGCAAAGCAACCGTACTCTTGTCATTGTGAAGGAAGCGGCGCGCGGCGGCGAGGGCAAGAAAACCGACATGGAGTCTTCGAGGCGAGGTCCTGAGCGTGATGTAAGGCTCACTTGAGAGTGATGTATGAATGCTTGGCAAGCGCGCAAACCAGGCTTACATTGAACAAACGCCCAATTAGCAGCGGGTGCTGTTTCAACCGTGACGGCCCTTGGGCCGGAACGATGTTTAGCGGGAACGAAGATGAATCCGAATTTCCGGAATTTCGCCCTTTGGGTGATCATTATCCTGCTCGTCGTCGCGCTCGTCATGCTGTTTCAATCCCCTGGGCAGCGGGTTCCGTCGCAAGACATCGCCTTTAGCCAGCTTTTGAACGAAGTTGACCAAGGCCATGTCCGCGAGGTCACGATCGCGGGCAACGAGATCACGGGTCATTTCACCGACAATCGCGCCTTTGCGACCTATGCGCCAAACGACCCGACGCTGGTCCAGAGCCTTTATAAGAAAAACGTGTCGATCGCGGCCAAGCCTCCGTCGGAAAACACCAATTGGTTGATGACGCTTCTCGTCAACGGGCTGCCCCTGGTTGCCATCCTCGGCATCTGGATTTTTCTTTCCCGGCAAATGCAGGGCGCTGGCGGCAAAGCCATGGGATTTGGCAAGTCCAAGGCAAAACTCCTGACCGAGGCGCATGGGCGGTATACGTTCGAGGACGTCGCCGGCGTCGACGAAGCCAAGGAAGACCTCCAGGAAATCGTCGAATTTCTGCGCGATCCGCAACGGTTCCAGAAGCTTGGCGGGCGAATCCCACGCGGCGTTTTGCTTGTCGGCCCGCCCGGGACCGGCAAGACGCTGCTTGCGCGCGCGATCGCGGGGGAAGCCAACGTGCCGTTCTTTACGATCTCCGGATCGGATTTCGTGGAAATGTTCGTCGGCGTCGGCGCGAGCCGCGTCCGGGACATGTTCGAGCAGGCCAAGAAGAACTCGCCTTGCATCGTCTTCATCGATGAAATCGACGCCGTTGGCCGGCATCGCGGTGCCGGCCTCGGGGGCGGCAACGACGAACGCGAGCAAACGTTGAACCAGCTCCTTGTCGAGATGGATGGCTTCGAGCCCAACGAGAGCATCATCATCATTGCGGCGACGAACCGTCCCGATGTGCTCGATCCGGCGCTTCTCCGCCCCGGCCGCTTCGACCGCCAGATTGTCATAGCGAACCCCGATATCGTCGGGCGCGAGCGCATCCTCAAGGTGCATGTCCGCAAGGTGCCTCTCGCGCCGGACGTCGAGTTGCGGACGGTGGCGCGCGGCACGCCAGGCTTTTCCGGTGCCGACCTCATCAATCTCGTCAACGAGGCGGCCTTGCTGGCGGCAAGGCGCGCCAAGCGTTTCGTCACCATGTCCGAGTTCGAGGATTCGAAAGACAAGATCATGATGGGCGCCGAGCGCCGCACCATGGTCATGACCGAGCAAGAGAAAATGCTGACCGCCTATCACGAAGGTGGGCACGCGATCGTCGCCCTCAACGTTCCGGCCACCGACCCGGTGCATAAAGCGACCATCATTCCGCGCGGGCGAGCCCTCGGCATGGTCATGCAGCTCCCCGAACGCGACAAGCTTTCGATGAGTTTCGAACAGATGACATCGCGGCTTGCCATCTGCATGGGCGGCCGGGTTTCCGAGGAAATCGTCTTCGGCAAGGACAAGATAACGTCGGGCGCGCAATCCGACATCGAGCAGGCGACCAAACTCGCCCGCGCCATGGTGACCCGCTGGGGCTTCTCCGATGAGCTTGGCACCGTCATGTACGGCGAAAATCAGGAGGAGGTTTTCCTCGGCTATACCATGGGGCGGCAGCAAACCATCTCCGAGGCCACCGCCCAGAAAATCGACGCGGAGGTGCGCCGCCTGGTGGAGGCGGGTCTCGCCGAAGCGACCCGGATCATTAACGAAAAACGCCAGGATCTCGAAACTCTTGCCAAAGGTCTCCTCGAATACGAGACACTTACCGGCGAAGAGATCAGGGAGCTTTTGAAGGGGCATGCCCCGGTCCGCGATACAAGCGACGATCATGAGCCGCCCCTACGTGGCTCTCCCGTCCCGACCACCGGCGTGGTGCGGCCGAAGCCTGGCCCGGAGCCAGGCGGACTGGAGCCGCAGCCGCAAGCATGAGCGCGCGCCTCCCCGCCTGGGCGAGGCGATACGATTGGACTGCGGGCGTGTTTTCCGCGTCGGAGTGGTAAACACGGGCGCGTCAATGCCCGCGCTTAACCAAATAATCCCCAGATTTTTTTGCTTTCCTGATTGACCGGCCGCGCTCGCCGGGGGCCATCGCCCTTTCCCTGTGTACATGACGCCAGCCACGCTCGCGATCCGCGAAACCTCCGGCTACGATCCGCCGGCATGAACGAATTGGTTTCCGCCGCCCGCGCGTTTCTCGGGGTCGAGCATTCCGTGCTTGGGCGGCCTTGGCGCGGCCGGCTCGACGCGGCGGGCGAGGTGCTTGCGCTCGCCATCGCGCAAGTTCATGGAACCGGCGATCTCTTGTCCCGCGTTCTCGCCGGGCGGGGCATCACGCCGGGCACTGCGCAAGATTATCTCGACCCAACGCTGCAAAAACTTCTCCCCGACCCCTATTGCCTGAAGGACATGGAGGCGGCGGCAAAACGAATTGCCTTGGCGATCGAGCGCGGCGAAACGGTCGCGGTTTTCGGCGACTATGATGTCGATGGCGCCGCCGCGTCGGCGCTGCTTTATGATTATTTCCAGGCTTGCGGCACGCCGTGCCTGATCCATATTCCCGACCGTATTTTCGAAGGCTACGGCCCTAATGTGGAGGCAATCAGGAACCTTGCGCGCGACGGCGCGAAGCTTTTGGTCACCGTGGATTGCGGGACGACGAGCCATGTGCCGCTCGCTGAGGCGGCAAGGCTCGACCTCGACCCAATCGTGCTCGATCATCATCAAGCGGCGGAAGTTTTGCCCGACGCGATTGTCGTCAATCCTAACCGGCAGGACGATCTTTCCGGTCTCGGATATCTTTGTGCCGCGGGCGTCGTTTTCATGACCCTCGTCGCGGTGCGACGCGCTCTGCGCGAACGCGGCTTTTTTTCAGCCTCCCGGCCGATGCCCGACCTTCTCGCCGGGCTCGACTTGGTGGCGCTTGCGACCGTCGCCGACGTCGTGCCATTGACCGGGCTAAACCGCGCCTTCGTCGCCAAGGGGCTCGCCTTGATGCACGCGCGAGGGCGTCCCGGCCTCAGAATCTTGTGCGACATTGCCGGGCTCGCGGGACCGCCAACGCCCTATCATCTTGGTTTTTTGATCGGTCCGCGCATCAATGCCGGGGGACGGATCGGCGATGCCGCGCTTGGCGCCCGGCTTTTGAGCCTGGCCGATCCGGTAGAAGCGAGGCGGATCGCGGAAGAACTTGACCGGCTCAATCGCGAGCGTCAGGAGCTGGAGCGTGCCACGCTCGAAGAAGCCGATGCGCAGGCGCTGGCTGCCCTCGCAATGGAAAGTTCCGCCGTGATCGTCACGGCGGGCGACAGCTGGCATCCGGGGATAGCCGGGCTTGTCGCCTCGCGCCTCAAGGAGAAGTTCCAGCGTCCCGCTTTTGCGATCGCTTTCGCTGCGAACGGGGTGGGCCCCGGGTCCGGCCGCTCGATTCCCGGTGTCGATCTTGGCCGGGTGGTGCGCGCGGCGGCCGAAGCGGGAATTCTCGTCAAGGGCGGCGGCCATGCGATGGCGGCTGGGATTACCGTCGCGCGGGAGCGGTTACGCGACTTTAAGCGTTTCCTCGAAGAAAACCTCTCCCAGCCGGTTGCCGGCGCCCGTGCGGGGGAAACTCTGTTGATCGACGCGGCGCTGACCGCGGCCGGCGCCAACACCAATCTGTTGGCCGGTCTTACGCGCGGCGGCCCCTACGGCGCGGGCAATCCCGAACCGGTTTTCGCCTTGGCCGCGCACCGCCTTGTCGATGTCGCCGACGTTGGCAACGGCCATGTGCGGCTGCGCGCGATAGCGGGCGACGGCGCCACGATAGACGGCATCGCGTTCCGCGCGGCCTCCGAGCCAATAGGGCGCGCGCTTCATGCCGCGCGCGGCGGCCTCGTACATCTTGCTGGAATGTTGGCCAACGATCGCTTCGGGGCCAAGGACCGGGTGCAACTGAGGCTGCTCGATCTTGCTCCCGTTGGGCCCTGCGAGCCGCTACGCCTGACGTAAACTTGGGTACTGGCCGGATTTGAGGCCTTAGTGGCCGGGTTTGGATTGTGGAGTGGCCGAATTTGAATAGACACCAAGTCGTTGCCCTCTCTCCAAAATTAGACTAACCTTATGATCGAATTTTCTCAGGAGGGGTGCTATGCGATCGGTTCTTTTAATGCTTGGACTGCTAGGAGTTCTAATCCTAAGCGCACAATCGGCAACGGCTTGTGATCAAGAACGAATTAAAGGTGAGGCGCGGGTGTGCTTCCGCAATCCGCAGCACGATGGGTTCGGAGATTTAGTCATAGGGTCTTGTAACAAGGACGCCAACAAAACTCGGGATGGATTCCGCGATTGTGGCGGCGGTCGAGATAACTACGATAGTTGCACAGCAAGCGTTCAGATTGATGCCGTAAGAGCGGGCGGACTGGCTGAGAACATCTATAAAAACCCGGCTGCATGTGGTTTTTGATGTGACGATTTGCGATGACGAGGCCGCCTTAGTTGGCGGCCTCGTCATTCCTCGGAAGCGTTCATGGGTTTGGTTCTAGTGTTTGTTGCTTGTTGTCGTCTTTATAGATGAGTTTGAAGCTGCCCTTCAAAAGCTCAAGCCAAAGGGTACGCTGCGCCTCTGGCCATACATCCCCAGACTTCGGCAGACGGGCCAAGAGCCCCACGATAATGGGATCAATGCCAGGTGGAAGACCGCTCCCGCCACCTCCATTTTCAGGCTTAGGTTTTTCACTTTCGTTCGCGTGCGGCGCATCAGGTTGATATGCGATGCCCGGCATGACCAAGTGCTGTTTCCCGTGCTCGAAGAAGCCAGCCTGTTCTGCAGAACGCTCAAAGACCAGACGCGCCCGATCCTTTTGCTTTTCCGAAACTCCCAGCGCCACCATGTCGCGCGACAGCGCGGCGGATGGCGGCAATACGCCGCCCCGATACTTCTCGTAAACCGCCTTATAGAGCGGCACAGCAAGAAATGCGCGAGCCTTGGCTTCGCGGGCTTGTTGGGGGTCTACAATGGCACGGCCAAGTTCGGAAAGCCTATGTTTACTTCCGTCACCTTCAAGGACGTCAAAAGTTTGGGCCGCATAAATCTGGACCCGGAAGGTGCTGCTTTTCGAACTTTGTTTTGTCCAGATGGCGAGCTGATCATCATCGCAGTCCCGCAGCCCAACTTCGCTATGGATAGCAGCGGCCAACTCGATTGCCGAGTTGAGGTCCGTATATGGGAATCCAATGGTAGAGCGTTGCCGAGCTTGGCCTACGCCCTTCGTGGCGGCATCAGCCACGGATGCCTTCTGACCATCCATGCGGCAATCTCCTATCCCTGCGGACGGTTTCAATTGTCGCACTTTTAATGCACTAACCCGCATATGTCAAGAACTATCCATGTCTAATGAAAATCATTTGCATTACCTGTTGCGCTCCCCGAAAATCTGTATTACGATGATCATCATTAGCGGAGAGGCGAATGCCCAGAGAACCAGAGCCCCGGCGAAATGCCGACCGACGCACGGGGCGATGACCAAACAGGAAGGGCCGCGTCCTAGCCCCAAGCTGGAAAACGCGGCCCCTAATCGGCTTCAAAAATGGGAGATCGTCTAACGAGGTAGGACGCCCGCGTTACAAGTGAGGCAATCCCGGTTCGAATCCGGGTCTCCCAACACCCGAATAAGTGGGGCCGTGCTGTTGAAGCAGCCCGGCCCCGGATCAAAACCCAGGGATTTGGCCCCTAAGCTATGACCGCAACTCTCAATATAGCACGCGGTGGCCGTCCCTTCAACTCAGGGACCATGCACCGTGAACATTCTTCCCCGTGAAAAACAAATCGACGCTGTTGCTGCCATCACCGAAGGCTGCTCGATCCGTGCGACTGAACGCCTAACCGGCGTTAACCGTGGCACTATCCTCTCGCTCGGCGTCCGTGTCGGCCAAGGCTGCGCTGCGCTCCATGATCGCCTTATGCGCGACTTGAACGTGAGCCGGATCGAATTGGACGAACTGTGGAGCTTTTGCTTCAAGAAGCAGGCGCGCCTCGCGCCGGAAGACGGCCCGGACAAGGGCGATCAATACGTCTTCCTCGCCATCGCCGGAGCTGCGAAGGCGATCTTGAGCTATCGCGTCGGTAAACGAAACCAAGAGCACACATCGGCCTTCATCGCCGATTTGCGCGCTCGCGTGCTGGGCGCTCCAGATATTTCATCGGACGGCTGGAACTGCTACCCCGGCGCAATCGAGGACGCCTTCGGCATCGATGTGACCTATGGGCAAATCCAAAAGCACTACGGCGTACAGGCGGGTGTTGTAGAGGCCGCGCGTCGCTATTCCCCGGCTCAGGTAGTAGGGGTAAGCAAGCTCCGGGTAGTCGGGCGCCCGCGCCATATCTCAACATCCTATGTTGAGCGGCAAAACCTTACGCTTCGGATGCAGCAACGCCGCTTCACCCGCCTCACTAATGCGTTCAGCAAGAAGCTCGAAAATCACGAGGCGGCCGTTGCGCTTTATGCGGCGCACTATAACTTCTGCCGCGTGCATGAAACGCTGCGCGTAACGCCGGCTATGCAGTTGGAATCGCGGATCACATTTGGAGCATTAGGGAATTGGTGGACATGGCTACAAGTAGTGAAACGGCATTTGCATTAGCGCCGCATTCGGGTTATGAACTTAATTGAGGTCTGTAAAACGATTACGGCCCAGACACCTGCCAGGGAGTCTGGGCCGAATTTACAGGCGCCGCCCTCTTGTTTGACAGACTGGGCGGCTAAAGGTTGGCAGTGGTGTGCCGCGTTTCTTATAGCACATCCTGCCACCCAACTCAAGTCTGTTTCCGAATCGGAGACAGGCCATGCTCACGAAAGTGTGTCATTGGGTCCGTGACCATTGGCGCGTGTCCTGCAAAGGAACGCTTCATTTCGTTCGCGGATATTGGCGGTGTTGCGGTTAAAGCCGCTTCAACGCTCGACGCTTAGCGCGTTCTGGCCGTCGCGGGGGGGGGGCGTCCTGCGGCGGCTTTTATTGAAGTGGCCTACTTTCAAATTAGAGTGGCCGAATTAGGCCAGCACCTAAACTTGCCAGCGCTGGCGGTGGCCTCTATATGTCCGCGCGGCCTGGGGAAGATCCGCAGCCCGCCGCCAAATTCTCTCCGCGCCCATCGTCTAGCGGTCCAGGACGTCGCCCTTTCACGGCGAAAACAGGGGTTCGATTCCCCTTGGGCGCGCCAACAAAATCAATACCTTATGAATTAAGATTCGCCGCGTTTTACGGCAAACACAGGAGTTCGATACGTCTTGGGCGCCATAAAATCAATGATTTGACTGCGCTCCGAGTCGATCCAGCCGCCGCAGCGGGGGAGCGCCTTGCCCGAGGGCGAACCGAACCAATCCCTGTTTCCGCGCCCCTAGCAAACCGTCGATACGCGACTAATTACGTTGGCGCAATTCCGCAAAAGCATGAACTGGAAAGGAAGGAACCCATGCCAATCTATATCACCCAGGGCCGCTACACGCCCGATGCGGTCAAGGGCATGGTGGCCAATCCCGAAAACCGGGAGAAGGCCGTCGCGGGCCTCATGGAAAAGGCGGGGGCCAAGCTCATTGCCCACTATTTCACATTCGGCGAGTATGATTTCCTCTCGATAACCGAGGCGCCGAGCGAAGAGGTCATGGCGTCGGCGCTGATCGCGGGGGCGGCGTCCGGCGGGATTTCCCACCTAAGGACATCGGTCGCGATGACCGCCAAAGATGCCATGAAGGCGTTTAAATCAGCCGGGGCACTCAGCAAGTCATTTAAACCGCCAGGGCAGTAACGAAACCTTGGGTTTATGTCATTCGACTTTTTCGTCGCCCTCGGGGGTAAGGCTTCCGCGGCGCACGGAGCCAAGTTCGCCCGTGAATTGAAGGAGCCTTGCGCCCAGGGATTGCCGCAGCCGTTCCGCGCTGTCTGGAAACTCATGCAGGACACGCCGGAAAAGCTGCCGCGAAATCCGCAGAACGGTCGATGGTTCGCGCGCGATCGCCGTCGCCGGACGCCGCGTTTGCGTCAGCAGCGCGAGATCGCCGATGAGTCCGGGCGGCCGGACGATCCGCGCCGTGGCGGCGCCATCGCCGGACGCATCCATCGCGATCGATCCGGCGAGCACCACAAACCCGTCATTGGAAATTTCGTCGCGGCGAAACAAAACGTCGCCGGCGCGCAGAATGCGTGTTTCGGCTGAAAAAGCGATCAGCCGCAGCGCTTCCAGTTCGATCCCGGCAAACGCCTGAATGCGCGCCAGTTTGCTGGTGTCGTCTTCCAATCCCATGCCGGCATTTCCCTGGCCGCAAGCTTTTCAAGGGATCAGCTTATAGCCGCCCGCCGCCGTGACGAGAAGCTGCGCCTTCGCCGGATCGCGCTCGATCTTCTGGCGAAGCCTGTAAATATGTGTCTCAAGGGTGTGGGTCGTGACATTCGCATTGTAGCCCCAGACTTCGCGCAACAACACTTCCCGGGAGATGACTGCCTGTCCGGCGCGATAAAGAAACCGCAGAATAGCGGTTTCCTTTTCCGTCAGCCGAAGCTTATTGCCTTTTTCGCCGATCAGATGTTTGGCGCCCGGCTGGAACGTATAAGGGCCGATCCGGAACAGCGCCTCTTCGCTCGACTCATGCTGGCGCAAATGCGCGCGGATCCGCGCGAGCAGCTCGGCGAAGCGAAACGGCTTTATCACATAATCATTGGCCCCGGCATCGAATCCCTCGACCGTGTCGGTTTCCGAACTATGCCCGGTCAGCATGATCACCGGGTTATTGAACCCTTCCTGGCGCAATTGCCTGACTGCCGCGCGTCCATCCATATCCGGCAAACCGACATCCATGATGATGAGGTCCGGCGTCTGTTCGCGCGCCGTGTCGAGAGCGCCCTGCGCCGTATCGGTCTGAACGGCCACGAATTCTTCGTGCAAGGCAAGCTGCTCGGCCAAGGCCGCGCGCAAAACGGGGTCGTCGTCGGCGATCAGGATCTTAAGAGCAGGGGCCATGAACCTGTCCTTGATGAAGCGGGCTTCCTTGCATTCAATAACCGGCACGGATTGAAACTGGTTCCTCCGGCCGCGCGGCGCCGCCTCTCCTCATATTGCATCGGCGGTTTTACTCGAAACTCCTTTGCTTTCCTGCGCGAGGCAGGCCCAAGAACGCGCACTCTCCGTGAAAGCCCAAGCATTTCAATCGGGTCATCTTCGCCGCGCGGCGGGAAAATGCGCTAAAACGGAACCGTTCGACCGGACCGGCAAATCGCATTCGATCGCATAGAAGCATAGACTTGCATGAAATTGGTTGCAAAAAAACTGGGGAAATCATTTGTGCTCGGGCAAGGCGAGATTAAGCGTGGACTAAGCCGCCTGGTGGCAACACGCTTGCCGCGCCAGGCGCAAGCGCAAGAAGTTCCTCTTGGCAGGTTTCACGCCGGGCCTGTCGTGGTCCGCTGCGCAATTGGGCGCGGGGGGATCAGGCAAGACAAGCGGGAGGGCGATCGCGCGACGCCTGGCGGAGCCTTTCGCCTTCTCGGCGGCTTTTTCCGGTCCGACAGGGTTTTGCGCAAAGCTTGGGTTTCGCCGATGCGCCCGGCCGGGCCAAGCGATGGCTGGTGCGACGATCCTGAAAGCGCGCTCTACAACCGGCGCGTGGCGTTGCCTTGCCGGGCGAGCCACGAAAAACTATGGCGCGCGGCGTGCCTCTACGATCTTGTCATTATCCTAGATTACAATATCCATCCGCGCCGCAAAAATCGCGGCAGCGCGATCTTTCTGCATTGCGCACGGCCGGATTTCGCGCCGACCTCGGGCTGTATCGCGCTTCGCCTCGACGATCTGTGCCGCCTGCTGCCGCGTCTCGCGCGCAAGGCGGTGCTGACGATCAAATAAGCCCGCATTCCCCGGATGATCCGCAAATTTGTTTGACAAATCCGACCATTCAGGCAACTTATTGGCACATTGCGCTCCATTGATCGAGGCGGTCATGGAGACCTCGGCGGGTAAATCGAGTGTTGAGGTTCTCAGGTTCGATTTCCGCCGCCGGCTGATGCTCCAGCCACGCTGATTGGCGGTCACTTCGGACACTGGACTGCTAGTCTGCCGGGAAGTCGATCGCTGCGGTCGGAACTGTTGGCGCTATCACGCGTAAGTTAGATCGTCTAGAATATTTTGACGGTCTTCTCCGAATGAAGCGCTTAAATGGGAGAGCGAGATGTCATATGATAGCGAGGTCCCTGGATTTCGGGCGCGCAAGACTATAGGAGCGGCCTTCGTCATCATAGGAGTCCCCATATTGGTATCAGGTAACAGCTTGGCGCAAGAAGCAGCGGCCGGCGCAACTCGGACGATCGAGCGAAAGTCGATCGCGCCGCAGGCCGACAAGGATAAGTCCGGGTTCGCCACACGAGAGGGACGGTTGCGGGCGAAGCCGCTTGATTGGAACGCAACAATCGGCAAGCCCGGAACGCCGCCCGCTTTGACGCCAGGAGACGAAGAGAGCATCAAGAGCGCAAAGCCGAGTTTTGCCTCGGGCGGAGCTCCCGATCCCAATTCGAAAGAGGAAGCCAAACGCCTATATCCCGACGAATGGCGTTGAATATTTGCGCGAGGGGGAGGTTGCCAATGTTTTCTTATGCAAGTGATTTTTGGCTTGGTCAGAGTGAGCGCCGCGCTGCGGCGGGTATCGTCGCCATTGTCGCGCTGATCGCATCCGGGCCTAGCCTGGCGGGCTCTGCCGATGTCTATACGCAATACGCAGAGGGCCCTCGAGCAAAGATCGGCGCGCTCTTTACTAACGCCGGGACGTGCAGCGCATCAGTCATCAGCGGCAACAATGCCGTCGTGACCGCCGCACATTGTTGTTGGGATCGCACGCGGAACAATTGGATTGGCGGCTGGACGTTCGCGCCGGCGTACGACAACGGCAATGCGCCATATGGCACTTTCTCCTGGGGCACAGCAGCGGTGCTCAACAGCTGGGTCAACAATGGCGACCGCGCGTCGGACGTTTGTGTCATCAAGTTACAAAATGATAGGTTCGGCCGGGGCGTGACTTACTACACGGGGTGGCTGGGCCGGTCCTGGGATTGGCCGAGCGTCCAGGAGCATCACGCGCTGGGCTATCCTGGCAATCTCGGTAATGGCAATGTGCTCCAACTCTGCACGTCGGAGAGTTTCAACCCGAGTTCTCAGTGCGGCGGCGCCAGCGTGCTGAATACGGGCTGTTCGATGACCTTTGGATCGAGTGGCGGCCCCTGGATCCGTCATTATCGGACCAACGACTGGGTTAATTCGGTGGTGAGTGGGTACGACACTACAACTTGCACGGGGACATTTGGTCAGACCTTCAATGGCCCGCGCTTCACGTCGAGCAATCTCGTCCCGGTTTGCAACGCAGTTGGGTGTTGACATGGGTGCCTGAAGGGCATTCCCAGTCATGCCCCGGCCGGAAAGACGGCCCAACTTTACTCGGAGTTGGCTTTCGCGCCTGCTCACTCCATGCAGGTCACACCCGTGATCGCGTCCGCTCAAGCTCGTCGCGTTGGGGAATGCCAGGTAAGATAAGTCGGGACGCATCTCAACCCCGAGCGGTCTTGCTCCGCGCAGCCTGTGCAATCGTCCAAAGCGCCTGCGCGGCGAGCGATGGCCCAAGTTTCGGCTCTCTTCGCGCTCTCGCAACCGCCTCGGCAAGGGTGGCGATCGCCCGGCCGAGACTTGGCCGCGTCCAGGCGCGTAGATGCCGCTCGAAAGCGTCCTTTTGTTGCCCGAACTTGGCGCCCGGGAATCCAAAGCCTTCGCGAGGCAGCGGGGCTTCGTCCGCGTCGCGCCGGGCGCGATGCAGGTCCAGCGCGTGACGCAATGCCACCGCGAGCAGCGCACGATAATCGCTGGCTCCTGCGAAGATATGACGCAGGCGCGCATCGAGCGCCGGGAAGCCGCCATCGAAGGCCGCGTCCACCGCCTCGTTCAGAATGAGGCTCGACGCGTCGCAGACAATGGCCGCGACATGATCGAGGGTAATTTCGCCCGCGCCATGCGCGTAAAGCACGAGCTTTTCAAGTTCGGAGCGCGTCGATAGCCGGTCCTGGCCGAGCTGGGAAACGAGAAACGTCTTGGCGTCCGGCGCGATCGACAGGCGTGCGGCGCCAACCTCGGCATCGATCAATTGCGCGATGTCCTTGGGCGAATCGGGATAGCATTGGATCGCCGCGGCGCTTCTTTCGCGTTCGCAAAGTGTCCGCAACGGCGCGTCCTTCTTCAACGCGCCGGCTTCGATGACGATCGTGCAATCGCGTGGGGGCGCCCCGAAAATCGGCTCGAACGCGGCGACAAATGCCTTGCCCTGCGCCGCGATCAAAATCGCCCGCCGGCCGCCGAACAAAGGAATGGTATTGGCCTCGTCGGCGAGGAGCAAGGGATCATTGGCAAGCTCGTCGCCGCCGATCCGGACAAGTTGAAAAGGGTCCTTCGGATCGTCGACCGCGCGCGAGACAATTTTCCGCGCCCGCTCGGTGACAAGCCCGGCGTCGGCTCCAAAAACGAGGTAAAGAAAAACGTGCGGCGGCGGGCGGGCGAGGAAACGCTCGGCTTCAAGGCTTTTGACCGCGACCATGGGTGGCTCCCTGCATGCGTGGTCCACATTCCGTTCGTCTTGATTGTCCCCGACACACTTCTTAAGTTGAGCCGGTCGAACTTTTTGGCCGCGATCCCCGGGCGTATGGAGATTTGTATTCCAGGCAACGGAGCGCATGCATGAAGCATTGGGCGCTCCGCCCAGATTCGGCCGCTGCCGTCAATGCAAGAACAGCTTGGCGAAAATCGCCACCTGAAAGACAAGCACAAAGCCCATCATCCATTTGAAGATGCTGGTATCGGTCTTGAGCGAGGCCACGTCGTCGTCGCGCTTGCTGCGAGCGGCGGCAGCTTTCAGAGCCTTGTCCTCGGGGATGTCGATGGCGCGGAACGCCTCGAAAACTTCTGTTTGCATTACAGTCAATCGCCGTCTCCGCTCCTAGAGCGCTTCCCATTCACATGGAATCATTTGATCGAAAAGGAATCGCTCCATATCAATACGTTGGAGCAGGCCCTTGTCGAAAAAGTCTGTCAACTTTTTCAAGTCCCGCTCCGGCGGGCATGCTCGCCCAATCGACGATTTGAATTTATGGTATAAAATCCTTTGCGTTAAACGGTATTTTTCATGCATCCGCTCACAGAGTCGACCGTCGAAACTGTTCCGCCGCTATCCCCGCGCGGCGATCGCGGCCGCGACGCGGGTCCGGATCTGATCGGCGAGCGTTTTCGCGTCGCGGATCACGGCATCGCGCGCGGCACGAAGATTGGAGAACCTTTGGCTCGTCCGGTCGTAGCTCGCGACAGCGGTCGCCTGGCCCTTGGCGATTGGCTCGCCACCTCCAGCCGGAATCAGCCGGTAATCCGCGTTCACCACGACTGTCGCGGCGCTCGGATAGCCGCTTACCGTATCGATCAAGGGAGTCTGCACATTCTCCTTCACGGTCACGATAAGCCGGTATTTCGGAGGCACCCGCGATCCGGTCCCATTGAACCCGAAGATAAGCTCATTGCCGAGATAATGGCCGAGCCGGTTGGGGATAGGCTCGACCGCGATGGCCTGCAATTCGCCCGCGACATCGCCGCCCGCGCTGAGCGGCCCATAGAGCGGCTGGATGCAGCCGGAGAGGGCGAGGCCCATTAGGAGCGCGGCGAGCATGCGCGGGAGCGCCCGGCCATGCGGCCGCTGTTCAAGCCAACGACATTGACGATCCTTTGCGGAACGATGATGATTTTTTTCACGGGCCTGCCGTCGAGCGCGCGGCGAACCGGCTCGAGCGCTAGCACGGCGGCCTCGATCGTGTACATGTCGGCGCCGCGCGCAACCACGAGATCCGCGCGCTTCCGCCCATTGACCTGGACCGGCAGCGCAATCGTATCTTCGACAACAAGCGCACTATCCGCGACTGGCCAGGCCGCCTCGGCCGCCAAATCCGCATGGCCGAGAGCCGCCCAGCATTCCTCGGCAAGATGCGGCATCATCGGCGCGATCATCAGCACTAGGATTTCGGCGCCTTCGCGAAAAGCCGCGCGGATGTCCTCTCCGGGATTCGTGGTCTCGACCGCACCGATCGCCGCCGAAAGTTTGTTTGCCAGATCGTGCACTTGCGCGACGGCACGGTTGAACCGCAGCCGCTCAATGTCTTCCTCGACCCTGATCAGGCTCATGTGGACCGCCCTGCGGATTTCGATCGCGGCCTGCGAGGGATTTTCGGGCGGGGGCGTGCCGGCGGGCGCGGCGAGGCTTGCGAGTTCGCCAACGAGCCGCCATAGGCGCTGGACGAATTTCGCGGCGCCTTGCACGCCCTCCTCGGTCCAGATGACATCGCGTTCGGGCGGCGAATCCGAAAGCACGAACCAGCGCGCGGTATCGGCGCCATAGGCCGAAATAATGTCGTCGGGATCGACCGTGTTCTTCCTCGATTTCGACATTTTCTCGATCGCGCCAATCGCGACTTCCTCGCCGCTCTCGATGTGGACGGCGCGCCGTCCCTCGGGCCGCGCCTCGATCCTGACATCGGCTGGACAAAACCACTCGCCAGCCTCCGAACGATAGGTCTCGTGAACAACCATGCCTTGCGTGAAGAGCCCGGCGAAAGGTTCTTTTAAGGCGCCGGCGTGGCCCGTCGCCTGCATCGCGCGCGTAAAAAACCGTGCGTAGAGCAGGTGCAAAATCGCATGTTCGATGCCGCCGATATATTGATCGACGGGCAGCCACTTTTCTATCCATTCGGCGGTCGTCGGCGCGGCCTCGTTCCACGGATCGGTGAACCTTGCAAAGTACCAGGAGGAATCGACGAAAGTATCCATCGTGTCTGTCTCGCGAAGCGCCGGGGCGCCGCAAGCGGGACACGAAACATGTTTCCAGGAGGGATGCCGGTCGAGGGGATTGCCGGGCTCGTCGAAGCTCATGTCTCGCGGCAATTCGACCGGAAGGTCGCGCGCGGGAACCGGTACCACGCCACAGGCCGCGCAATGAATGACCGGGATCGGGCAGCCCCAATAGCGCTGGCGCGAAATCCCCCAATCGCGCAGCCGGTAATGGACCTCGCGTCTGGCTTGCGGCCGGTTGCCGAGAAATTTTGCCTCGAGGCGCCGGGCCACTTCTTCTTTTGCCGCTTGCGTCGTCATCCCATCGAGAAAACGCGAATTGATTAAAACGCCATCGCCTTCATACGCGCTTGTCCCAATCTTGAACGTCGTGGGGTCTCTCGCCCGGCGGACAGACGACCGGCGTATTGCCGAGGCCATAGGCATTCACAAAATCGAGGTCGCGCTGATCGTGCGCCGGGCAACCGAAAATCGCGCCGGTGCCATAGTCCATCACAACGAAATTGGCGACGTAGACCGGCAGACGCCATTCCGGGTCGAAGGGATGGCGCGCCTTGAGCCCCGTATCATAGCCTTTCTTTTCCGCGGTTTCGATCGCCGCCGCGGACGTGCCACCATGATGGCATTCGGCGATGAAGCGAGCCAAGCCCGGGTCGTTCCGCGCAACCTCCGTCGCCAAGGGATGATCGGCGGCTACGCCCAAAAACTTGGCGCCGAATAGCGTGTCGGCCCTTGTTGTATAAACTTCGACCTCGCGGGCCGCGACCTGCGGCGCAGGCTCGAGCTCGAAGCGGAGCGCAAGCCCTTCCGAGCGGCCGATCCAATTCGCCTGCATCAGCCGGACCTTTTCCGGCCAGCGGGGAAGATCGTCGAGGGAGGCCAAAAGATCCTCGGCGAAGTCAGTGATCTTGAAAAACCATTGGGTCAGCTCGCGCTGCTCGACAAGCGCGCCGGAACGCCAGCCGCGCCCGTCGATCACTTGCTCATTGGCAAGCACGGTAAAATCGAGCGGGTCCCAATTAACCTTGGATTTTTTGCGGACGACGAGACCCGCGTCGAGGAAATCCAAAAACATCTTTTGTTGATGCTTGTAGTAGGCGGCGTCGCACGTCGCGATCTCGCGCGACCAATCGAGCGAAAGGCCCATCGATTTCAGCTGAGTGCGCATGGACGCGATATTGGCATGGGTCCAGTCGGCCGGATGGCTCTTGTTATGCCAGGCGGCGTTCTCGGCCGGCATGCCGAACGCGTCCCAACCCATCGGATGCAGCACGTTGAAGCCGCGCGCGCGTTTGTAGCGGGCAATCACGTCGCCCATCGTGTAATTGCGGACATGGCCCATGTGGATGCGGCCGGACGGATAGGGAAACATTTCCAGGACGTAATATTTTTCGCGCGGGTCATCGTTCCGTGTGCGGAATATTTGTTTGTCCTCCCAAATCCTTTGCCATTTGGGTTCCGCTTCGCGGGCGTTATAGCGCTCAGAGTCCATGGGCTTGTTATCGTCGATCGCTGCGGTAAAACGAGGTATAAAATCATATCTCGAAGGAAGTGACCCATCGAGCCGATGTCATGGCCGGACTTGACCCGGCCATCCAAACATCCGCCTTCCGATGTTGGATGCCCGGCTCAAGGCCGGGCATGACGATAAGAGTCACGACCTATGAGGGTTTGTATTTATCAAACCTACACAGCATTAATTAACGGACTGGGTCAATCTCCCCCGGTCAGGGTCGTGTCTTAGTTCGAATTTCGGCTTTGCGCGGCCAGCCGACATGCAAGCCGTGCCCGTGCCCCTGGGGTCTGCTCGGTCGTGCGGCGGCGGCAGATGATTGGCGTATTGAGAGTCCATAACTGGCATGCGGCGTCGAAGGTCTGCTGCTGGGTAAAGGTAACATCGGCGGCGAATTCCATAAACAAGGGTTCCGTTTGGCCAGAGGTTTGTAACCAAGCCCTTCTCGCGAACCGTCTCGCCCTCGAAAATCATGTCTCCAAGAAGCAATCGATCCTTGTCCAGTTTTTGAAACAATTTGTCGTCGGCAATTTCGCCGCGGCCTGAGTCAGGCTTGGGCAAGATTATGCCGCCCGCGAACGCGCTAGCCGCCATAAGCACGAAAAGCGCGACTGACGAGAGAAGCCTGAGCACTCCACCCTCCCTCACTGGCACGATTAGCGCGTGCATTTAGATTGGTGACCTTAAGCCAAGCGGTCCCATAACGTGGTTTCTTTGACGGGGTATACCACCTGAAAAAGCGAACTATATCAACAGCACGAAGTGCAATGCAAGCTGACGCTGGTACATGCATAGGAAAACACGATTTATGACCCCGGAACACGACGAAAATTTTGGATACGAGTGAACGGAATTTTCGCTCGACGAAGCTTATCCGGGCCCCCTATGCCCAACTGGTGGGTCGGGCGAGAAATGCCGAATCTAAAGCTCTTACCCTAGACATATGGGCAAGAGGCAGCTACGTCCGGTACTTCATTTCTTGACGAAAAAAAGAAATTCCTGCTGTTATCATCCTGTTTAATTTCCTTGATGAGTTACGCTGTTATTACATTCGTATGGCTCTCATTGGTTTAACTACACATTTTGTCTATATAACTTGTCCGCTCCGGGTCACAAGCCGAAATTCAACCTGACCCACTGCCCGCTCCCGGCACCGCAATGGAAAAACCTCCCGAAACTACCTCGACCGCCGGTCCCTCAGGCAGGCGCGCTGAGCGCGACATACAGCAGTTTCAGAAAAGATGGGCGCAAACGGTAGTGCGAGGCCCGGATGTTCAAGGCTCATGCCCCTCGCGCCATTTCCTGACGGCGGCGAGCGTATTCTCGATGTGTTTCTCCGCGTTGGAATCTGGAATAGGCGTAAAGAATCTTTCCGTCCGGCGAAATCACATAGGAAATGCGGTTGGCGAAGAGCGCACCCACAAGCGGAACGTTAAACCCCGCGTCATAGGCTTTGATCACCGAAAAGCTGGGGTCGGCGGCGACCGGAAATTTATCGCGGCACTCCTTGGTCGAAAAGTCGCGCTGCACCTCGATTTTGTCACCCGAAAGGCCAATGACGCTCGCGCCGGCCGCCGCGAAATTCTCGATGTTTTCGGCAAATTCATGCGCCTCGACAGTGCAGACGCTGGTGAATGATTTGGGATAAAAATAGAGAACCACCGGACCCTTTTTCAAAGCTTCAGTGAGGGAGAACGTGAACTCCTTGCCGCCCAGCGCGGCGTCCACGGTGAAATCCGGCGCGGCGTCGCCCGGCTTCAACGCCGCCCATGCGGCGGTTGTGAAGAGGCCAAAACAAAGAGAGAGGAGCAGGGTCGATGGCTTCACTGGGCGCATCCTTTTGTTTGGTGTTCGTCTGGCGACAGTTCAGGCACCACATAATGCCGCTCCGATCCGAGCAAATCAATGCTGATTGATCGGATCGGAGCGGCATTGAGGTTTGCCGTCATCCCGCATCCACGACCAATTTTCCGCGCAATCGCACCGGTCTCACACCGCCGGATGTATGAGACAATGAGTATTTTCGACCCGCCAATCGTACCAAAATGTTTCACGTGAAACATTTTGGTACGATTGGCAGAAAATCAAACTGAGGTCCCCAACTCTTTCCTTGCCGCCGCGGCAGGAATGAAAGGCCAAAGCTTTGCAACAAAGCAAGAAATCGACCGAAACCACCCTCGACCGCCTCGCCGCGGTGCGCGACCGGATTGCCCGCGCGGCCCGCGACGCTGGACGCTCGCCGCAAGACGTGACTCTTGTCTGCGTCTCCAAGACTTTTGGCCCACAAGACATTACGCCCGTGATTGGCGCCGGCGAGCTTGTTTTCGGCGAAAACCGGGTTCAGGAGGCGATGGCCAAATGGCCTTCGCTCAAGGCGGGCCATCCCGGCCTCGAACTCCACCTCATCGGACCCTTGCAGTCCAACAAAGTGGATGACGCGGTTCTCCTTTTCGATGTGATCGAGACGGTGGACAGAGAAAAGATCGCCAAGGCGCTCGCTTCGGAAATTCAAAGGACCTCGCGCCATCCCCGCCTTTATGTCCAGGTCAATACCGGCGCCGAGCCGCAGAAGGCGGGCATCCTGCCGCACGAGGCGGATGCCTTCATCGAACGCTGCCGAAAGACTTTCGGTCTCGAAATTTCCGGCCTCATGTGCATTCCGCCAATCGACGATCAGGCCTCGCCGCATTTCGCGTTTCTGAACCAAATCGCCGCGCGCAACGGGATTGCGGCGCTCTCGATGGGAATGAGCGCCGATTTCGAGCTCGCGATCCAACTCGGCGCGACCCATGTCAGGATCGGCAGCGCGATTTTTGGGGAACGCTGAGGGTGTTCGCAAGTGTGTCATCGCGCGGCGCGCGGCTTGGCATTTCCGTTTTCAACGAATGCGCCCTAAAGGTGATGCCGCAATGGACCACTTCGACAAGCGAGCCTAGCGATACATGGCGTCCAAAATCTCCGCGAAGAGCAACAAGCCGGTTCCGCCGGGAAAGATCGGCATTCTCCTTGTCAATCTTGGCACGCCGGATGCCCCCCGTTTCTGGCCAGTGCGCCGGTTTCTCAAGGAATTCCTGTCGGATCCGCGGGTGATCGAAACGCCACGGATAGTCTGGTGGCCGATTCTGCACTTTATCATTTTGGTTTTGCGCCCGCGCCGGATCGCCAAGCACTATGCCGCGATCTGGAACAAGGAGACGGGCGAGGGTCCGCTGAAGGCGATCACCCGTGCGCAAGCCGAAAAGCTCGCGGCTTGGATCGGCGCCGGGGGCCTCGATCCGAAACGACAGCCCGCGGCGTGCAAACTATTCTTCATCGCTTGGGCGATGCGCTACCGCAAGCCGGCCATCGCGGAAGGAATCGTGACCCTCAAAGAGCATGGCTGCACGAGAATCCTGGTCCTGCCGCTTTATCCGCAATATGCCGCCGCCACGACGGCGAGCGTCCATGACAAAATTTTCGAAACCCTAAAAGCGATGCGATGGCAACCGGCGGTGCGGATCGCGCCGCCCTACTTTGATGACCCGACTTATATCGGCCTGCTGGCGACTTCCGTTCGGACCCGGCTGGCGCTTCTCGATTTTGTTCCCGATACGATCCTGGTTTCCTTCCACGGCTTGCCGAAGGCGACGGTCGCCAAGGGCGATCCTTATTACGGCCAATGCCTCGAGACATGGCGGCTCTTGCGCGAAGACCTCGGGCTTGGCGCCGACCGCTGTCCGGTCAGCTTTCAATCGCGTTTCGGCTCAACCGAATGGCTGCAACCCTATACGGCGGCGATGGTAAAAAGTCTTGCGTCCCAGGGGACCAAGGGCTTGGTTGTCATCGTACCTGGGTTTTCCGCCGATTGCCTCGAAACGCTCTATGAAATCGACGTCGAATGCCGCGAGATCTTCACCGAAAATGGGGGTAAGAACTTTGCCGCAATTCCTTGCCTCAATGATAGCGAACCCGGCATGATGCTCATCCACGATCTGGTCGCACGCGAGCTGAAGGGCTGGATCTAGGATTACAAGCGGCGATGGTCTTTCGGCTTTCTGCACATGCAGGGGTACAATGGCGCTCGAACGCACTTTTTCTATTCTGAAGCCCGATGCAACGCGGCGAAACCTCACCGGGGCGATCAACGCGTTGATTGAAAAGGCGGGGCTGCGCATCGTCGCGCAAAAACGCGTCCGAATGACGCGCGAGCAAGCCGAGACTTTTTACGCGGTCCATAAGGCCCGGCCCTTTTTTGGCGAACTTGTCGCGACGATGACCGCCGGACCTGTGGTCGTGCAAGTGCTCGAAGGCGAGGAGGCGATTGCAAGATACCGCGACGTGCTCGGCGCGACGGACCCCGCGAAGGCCGTGCCCGGCACGATCCGCAAGGAATTCGCACTCTCGCTCGGTGAGAATTCGGCGCACGGGTCGGATGGCCCGGAGACCGCTGCAATCGAGATTGCGCAATGGTTTTCCGGCAATGAGATTTTGGGATAGGGATCAAGAGGTTGCGGCGCGCCGTTGCGGGGGGCGGATTGGATTGGGACACTTGGACGGCCGAGTTCTAAAGCGCTCTAAAGCGGGTCCCGATTAGGTGGACCCGTATCCGGCATTGCGAAAATAGTTGAAGCATTCGGTTGGAGGGAAGTCGTCGAGAGCTAATCCGATGCCATCCCACAGAGCATCGACGGTTCGGTGGGCCATTTTGCGCAACGTATTTTTGAGCTTGGCGAAGACTTGTTCGATGGGATCGAAGTCAGGACTGTAGGCGGGCAAGAAGCACTGCGTCGCCCCGGCGGCTTCGATGGCTTTTCGAACGCCGGCGCGTTTATGGGAACCGAGATTATCCATCACCACGATTTCGCCAGGCGACAAGGTCGGCACCAGAACCTGCTCGACATAGGCGAGGAACTTTGCGCCGTTAATGGGACCGTCGAAGACACAAGGAGCGGTGATGCGATCGTGGCGCAACGCCGCCAAAAAGGTCGTCGTCTTCCAGTGGCCGAACGGGGCGTGAGCGATAAGTCTCTTGCCTCTTTCACATCGCCCATAGCGAGGTGTCATGTTGGTCGAGGCCCAGGTCTCATCGATGAATACAAGCCTTTGAGGATCAAGACTTTTCTGCTTATCGCGCCAAGCGAGACGTGCGGCCCGGACATCCGCTCTTTCTTGTTCGGCGGCGTGCAGAGTTTTTTTTAAAGGTCAATTGCAGATGCCGCAAAAAACGCCCGACGGCGGACCGCCCGACTTTGATCTCGAGCGTCGTCAGCTTGCTCCACAGCTCCGTGATCGTCAGCTCGGGCTGCACCGCCACCAACGCCCGCACCTTATCTTCATGCGCAGCCAGCGCGTGCCGCTTATGGCCGCCAAACTTTCGCGGCAGACAACCGCCTGTTATCTCAAACTGCTGCATGAGCTTGATCACGCAGCTCGCACTGACATCAAAGCTGCGCGCCGCCTTGCGCCGAGACTGACCTGCCAGTACAGCCCGCACCAGGCGGTCACGTAAATCCTGCGAATAGGGTTTTGCCATCCATGCCGGCCTCCATTCCAGCCAACATGGTGAATCACGATTCCGCCGATTCGGGAATCCCCCTTCCAATTCTGTCTATTCGGGACCCGCTCTAGTGAGCACTATCTATACTTAGATGAAGCGAGCTAGATCGGGCAGCTAAGTACATTGAGAGAATTGTTCATTTCCAGCATCAAAATAAAAACGTCGGCAAGCGATAGGTCTTCACCAAAGATTTTTCGACCGTTTTGATCGGGGCCGTAAGTCAGCGTGTGCCAAGTGACCGGAACGAACGATAGGTCATCGATGTTGACTTGGCCACCATGCGCCGCCGCATTTCGTACAATTCGAGCGAATTGCCACACGTTGGGCCATTGCGTGAACTGGTTGTTGATATTTACGGCAAGCCAAGGTCTGCGATCTTCAAAGAATTGCACGAAAAACGGGAGGATTACTTTCGTCCACATTGTTTCCTGAGGCCACTCACCCAGATTGCGGTCTGCGCCTCTGGGTTGCTCGTCAATACGGAATTCTAAAAAATCAGGAATCGTGTTGGTCAACATCTCCTCGATGGGGCCGGCAAAGGGAAAGACGACGCAACGATCAAATTGATTGCACATGTAGCCGATGACTTCGAATTTTGGGAATCGACCATTTATGATTTTTGACGCTAGTGCGGTCGAGATGCTTGCGCAGACGGCGGAAAGGATAAAAATAGGCTCATGGAGTCGGTGTTTGCCCTTTTCAGTGCGGATAATACCGGACGGATAAGCCATGGCGAAAAAACAGATGATCTTGAGCGGTATAGTAACCAGGAGACCGTGGCGCGTCACGAGGCTGCCTTGAAACGCATGCTCTCGACACCCCATCAACCTCGTAAGCTTATCGGAAAAAGGAAGGCGAGTCCTAAGATTCGGAAGTCGCCTCCCGCTTCCGCCAACTAATAAAGCGCTTAGCTTTCTGTTTGATCGTTCTCGGTTTTGCCGTGGCCTGAAAAATCCTTGCCGATTGGCTCGAAACTAGCGAGTTCGTCCGTCGCGAGATATAACTTGCGGCTGGCCGTTGTGACGAGAACCGGAGGTTGCTCCCAAATTTGGGCGGATGACCCACGTGCCCAGCTCTCCGTGCACCCCGGTCTTTCCCACGCGGCGAACCGAGTGCGTTACTCCGCGAAAGGCACCCGCAAAGGCGCGGGCTCGATCGCTGGACCGCCACATAACACGCGATTTCCTTCGACGCGCAGGCGGCCTTCGGCGACGCGGCCAAGCGCCGCCGGATAGATGATATGCTCCTGCGCCAGCACGCGGGCGGCGAGCGTATCAGGCGTATCGGAATCGAGCACCGCGACCGCCGCCTGGGCGATGATTGGGCCTTCGTCCATCGCCGGCACCACGAAATGCACGGTGCAGCCATGGATCTTCACACCGTCCGCCAAGGCGCGCTCATGCGTCTTCGAGCCGCGATAGAGGGGCAGAAGCGCCGGGTGAATGTTTAAAAGCCGCCCTTGCCATTGGCCGATGAACCAGGGCGTCAGCACCCGCATGAAACCGGCGAGACAGATCAGCTCGATCCGATGCAATTCGAGCAGCACCTGCATCGAACGCTCGAACTCCGCGCGCCCGGCGTAAATCTTATGATCGACGACGGCGCAGGCGATGTTATTGTCCTTGGCGAAGGCCAATCCGGCCGCGTCCGGCCGGTTCGACAACACAAGGGCGATTTCTGCTGGGTAAGAAGTACTCCTCGCGTGCTCGATCAAGGCCCGCATGTTGGAGCCGCGGCCGGAAATAAGGATCGCCGTGCGTTTGCGCCGGATGGTCACAACGCGAGCCGCCCGGAATAGGAGACCCGCTCGCCCGCCTCGATCGCCACGACGCGGCCGATCGCGGCTGCGTCTTCCCCGTCCGAAGCAAACGCGCGCAAAACCTCGGCGGCCTTGCCCGAATTCGACTATGACAACCATTCCGATGCCGCAATTGAACGTGCGCAGCATTTCCGGTTCGACGACGCCGCCGTTTATCGCGAGCCAAGCGAAGACTGCCGGAACCGGGATCGCCGATAGATCGATTTCGACCCCGAGATTTTTTGGCAGGACGCGCGGAAGATTATCTCGAAAGCCGCCGCCGGTGATATGAGCCAAGGCTCTTACGCCATCGGTCTCGGCCAACACGCGCAGAACCGGCTTTACATAGATGCGGGTTGGAGCGAGCAGGGCTTCGCCAAGGGTTTTTCCCGCTGCGAAAGGCGCGGGGTCGGTCCAGGTGAGGCAGGCTCGCTCGACGATTTTACGCACCAGCGAAAATCCGTTGGAATGAAGACCCGAGGAGCGCAGGCCGAGGACATGATCGCCTGCCTTGACGTCCCCTCGCGGCAAGAGTTTGCCGCGTTCGACCGCGCCCACCGCGAAGCCCGCGAGGTCGTAATCGGCGCCGGTGTAAAGCCCTGGCATCTCGGCGGTTTCACCACCGATCAGCGCCGCGCCCGCCTCGATGCAACCTTGCGCGATGCCCTTGACAACCTCCGCTCCAGCTGCGGGATCGAGCTTTCCGGTCGCGTAATAATCGAGAAAAAAAAGCGGTTCTGCACCCTGCACGACGAGGTCGTTGACACACATCGCGACGAGATCGATCCCGATCGTGCCGTGAATGCCGGTCAGGGTTGCGATCTTGACCTTGGTGCCGACCCCATCATTGGCGGCGACAAGTACCGGATCGGCAAAACCCGCCGCCTTAAGATCGAAAATTCCGCCGAAGCCGCCGATTTCGGCATCCGCGCCGGGCCGCCTTGTGGTGCGCACGATCGGCTTGATTCTTTCGACCATGGCGTTGCCAGCATCGATATCGACGCCGGCACCGGCATAGGTGAGGCCCGCTTTATTCTTCATATCGATCCCGCGCCAAACCCGCGAGCGCGCGAGTTCGTTCGCGTTTCAGCCAACGAAGAGTGCGCAAGGTAGTCGAATCAACAAATTTTTCTCGATTCCAGAAGCGGGTTGTCGGAATTTGCTCTAATCCCTGGCGCCTGCCAAGGCAAGAGCGCCGAACTTCGCCGCACGGGCCAAACCGCGTATTGGGATCGGCTCGCAGCCATGTTAGACGCAAGCCGCGAGTTCAATTTATCGAAACGGACCGATGCTTTCTTATTACCGTAGTCTGCCCAACCTGATCACGCTCGGCCGCCTCGTGCTCGCGCCGGCGATCGTCGCGATGATCGCTACGCAGCGCTGGAAGGAGGCCTGCATCGTCTTCATCATCGCGGGCCTGTCCGACGCGGTCGACGGCTGGCTTGCCAATACCTTCGATCTTCGCAGCGAACTCGGCGCCTATCTCGATCCCTTGGCCGACAAGGCGCTGATCATCTCCATCTATGTCTCGCTCGCCATCGTCGAAGTGCTTCCCGCGACGATCGCCATTCTCGTCGTCGCGCGCGATATCATGATTATCGGCGCCTTCATGATTTCGCTCATCATGCGCAAGCCAATAAAAGTCAAGCCGCTGGCGATCTCGAAGCTCAATACCGCCGCGCAGATAAGCTTCGCCGCGGTGGTTCTCAGCATTAAGGCTTTCGATTTTCCGGCCGGCGCCTGGTTCGATGTTGCGCTTTATGCGGTTGCGGCGCTGACCCTCGCTTCGACAGCGGCCTATATTGGCCAATGGATCAAACACATGAATCTTTGACGCGACCGCGGCAGGTTGAACGGAGGGGGCTTTCCAAACTCCCCGGCGCCGCGAAAGAAACACTGTTCCTTCCCCCCACCACGATGCCCAGCTCTACCGGTCAACGGCCGAATCTTGGTGGAATGCCATCGGTATACGAAACCATGGATCGGCGAATGCGACCCATGGTATGAGAAAGCCGTTGGCAAGAGTGGGCGGGAATGGCGGCGGTTATGCGGATCGAATGGCAGATCGGCTTTTGGATCGGTGCATTTCTGCTCCTCGTTCTCTTGCTGTGGTTTTTCAGCGATGTGCTTCTGCCTTTCGCCGCCGCCGTCGCGCTTGGCTATCTTCTTGATCCCGTCGCTGATCGGCTGGAGCGGTTGGGATTCAACCGGCTCGGCGCGACGCTTCTTATCGTCGCGTGGTCCGCGCTCGTCCTGATCTTGATTTCGGTCTTAATTGTGCCGGTTCTTTGGGGCCAGGCGCTAAGTTTCATCGAGGCACTGCCGGCCTATGCCGCCAAGCTGGAGAAACTGATTTCGGCCGAGACCGCGCGCCTTTCGCGAGATTATGGCGGTGGTTTGATGGATAAACTTGGCCTTGGCAACAAAGGAGACGGCCAGCTGGCAAGCGCCACCAACAATCTTGTCGCCCATGCGGCGCAATGGGCGGCTTCGTTTCTAAAGTCGCTTTTGACCCGAGGCGCAGCGCTGATCAGCCTAATTTCGCTGCTTGTCGTGACGCCTGTTGTCGTTTTCTACATGCTTCTCGATTGGGACAAGATGATCGCGACAATCGATGGTCTTGTGCCACTCCGTCACCGCGAGACGGTGCGGGCACTCGCGCGCGAGATCGACACCGCCATGGCCGGGTTTTTGCGCGGCCAAGCCCTTGTATGTCTCTTTCTTGGCGCCTGGTATGGCATTGGACTTTCGCTGATCGGGCTCAATTTCGGCCTCTTGATCGGCATCACGGCGGGGATCTTGAGCTTCATCCCTTATGTCGGCTCCTTGACCGCCCTAATCTTGTCCTCCACGGTCGCGATCGTGCAGGATTGGCCGCAATGGAAGTTGCTCGCCATGTCGCTTGGCGTCTTTTTGATCGGCCAATTTCTCGAAGGCAATGTTTTGTCGCCGAAGCTCGTCGGCACATCGGTCGGACTGCACCCGGTGTGGCTGATTTTCGCGCTGCTGGCGTTCGGCAGCCTGTTTGGTTTCACCGGCCTCATCACCGCGGTACCCTTTGCCGCCGCCGCCGGAGTGATCTTGCGTTTCGCCGTCAGGCACTACCGCGAAAGCAATCTTTATACCGGCACCGCGGGGGCAAACCCCCAGGATTCTTCTCGAATCCACCGTGACGTATCCCGATGACGAGGACCATTGAGATGGCCGGCGAAAAACCCCGCCAGGCGCGGCCCGCGAACCCTCAATTGACGCTGAATTCTCGCCCCGGACCCCGGCTACGAACGCGAGAATTTCTTCGTGTCTGGTTCAAACGAACAAGCGTATGCGATGATCGAACTCTGGCCCAGCTGGCCGGACCCGACACTGCTCATTTTGGGGCCGTCAGGTGCCGGCAAAAGCCATCTTGGCGCGATCTGGGCTTCGATCGCCAAAGCCGGCATTCAATCCGCCGCTTCCCTGGCGGCGGAGGATATTGAAGCGCTGGCCGCCGCCGGGCCGCTTCTCCTTGAGGACGCAGATGCGATCGGCCAATCCGAAGCGCAGCTCTTCCACCTTGTTAATTTGATGCGCGAGCGCGGCGCGGCCCTGGTTCTCACCGCGAAAACGCCACCGGATGCCTGGGGCTTGCGGACCGCCGATCTCTTGTCGCGTTTGCGTCTTGCCCCAACTGCCGCGATTGGGCCTCCGGACGATGCCCTGATGCGGGCCGTTCTCGTCAAGCTCCTGATCGACCGGCAGCTTGTCGTCGACACCGGCGTTGTCGGCTATATCGCTTTGCGGATCGAGCGCTCGCTCGACGCGGCGCGTTCGTTTATCGACGCGCTCGATCGCGAGGCCTTGGCGCGCCAAAGCCGGATCTCCCGGGCCATCGCGGCAGACGTACTGCTCTCCATCGGCTACGGCGGGCAACAATGTCCACTTCACGAAGAGCGGGACTGCTCCGATAATGGCGGCGACGGAGACTGACTTCCGATGACACTGCCCTACGGTCCGACGTAGCGGATCGCGCGGCCTTGGGGGTCTATGATGGTTTCCCCAAAAACGAGTTTGCGTTCGCTTGCCGAGCGTCCGGTAGCAATGCCGGGCTTGCCGCCCGTACCGGAACCTTGGGCATCCAGAGCGGCGAGGGCCTTGCGTTCAACTTTGGAAAGCCCCTTGATCTCGGATGGTTTTCTAAAGTCCTCCGGCTCGTGATGATCGCCGGAAGAGCCAATAAAAATTCTTATCCCGGCTGGCGTCATCACCGCATCGCCATGCCGTAAACTCTCGTCGTCCATGAGATCGGTCGGTGGAACCGGTCCTACCGGATGGTTATCGGCGACGGGTAACTTCCGGCGTGCCATGGGTTTATGGCCGTGCCGGTGGAACCCGCGATCCGCCCGCCGCCGAAAACCAGGATCGGCCCCCCACTGGCCGGGCATACCACCAAAATAGCCTTCATAAGGCCTGACGGCCGGGCGCTCGGGTTGCCCGAATAAGAAGTCAAATAATCCAGCTTGCGCGATGCTCGGAAACGCGATGCCCAAGCCAACCGTCACTGTGGCTATCGCCACGCCACGACGGTTACGAGCTACGCCCATGGTGAAATCCATACGCTAAAAAACCTGACCCAAAACAGATTTAGGCGAATTTCCGGAAATGTCGAGGCGTCGCGGCCTATTCTCAGCCGCCTCTCCGCATCCGCTCGTATTCGGCACGGATGATTCGCGCACCATAGCGGCGTTCGAGCCGAAGGACCGTGAAATGACCGCGAGCAATTGTCTGAAAATGATCCGCGAAGGCGTAATTGATAGCCGCCCCGCCCGCGGCGCCGATTAGCGGAACGCTTTGGGCCACGAGTTTTTGCGAGACAACCACGCCAAAATGAGTGCCGATCTGCGCCACCAAGCGGACAAGCGCCGGCGCGGCCTCGCTCGCGGCAGCGCGGCCGGCGAGATAGCTTGCCGCTTCGGTCACAGACTTCGCCAATATGGCGCGAAGCGCGAAGTAGCCCGTTTCCAGGACAGCGCCGTCGCTAAAATTCGAATCCGGAACATTGATGTCCGGAAACCGGATGTCCCGGTTCGAACTGTCCCGGCCGCCAAGGGCGAACACCTCAAGGCAGGCGAGCGCAGTTTTCGGGTCGGCCAAATCCTGCCCTTCGGCACGGGCGATGTCGGCGATCGAGCGCAGCATGATCGTGGTCGAGAAGGGTAATTCGACTGGCAGGCTCGAAATTCCAAACGCACCGCCCGCGGCTCCGGCAAGAACCGCGATGCTCTTGTGCATGCGGCGTCTGTCCCTGAGAGGCTTGCCCGCAAGGCTCTGCAGCGCAAAGTTGAGGCCGCTCCTGATTGCCGCCTCGGCTGCCCTGCTTGCGATTTCCGCGATGTTCGCGGGCACAATCAATGCGATAGCCCCCGCCTGGCGGCCAAGAATCGCGCTCAGCCGGATTGCCAAACTCGTGCGTTCAAGCTCGCGCATGGCCCGTTCCAGAGCCTCGCGGTCGTCGATCGAAAGCCGGGATGCCCCGGCGGCAAAGGAAAGATCTCCAGAATCGTGTTGATCCGCGCTCACCAGGGAATTCATGAGAAATCCTCGTTAAGAGCAGCCATATTGCCGCATGCGAAATAAACGCGCAATCTCGATAACAGCGGTCGCCGCCCCGCGGTTCGGCAAACCTGGGTCACGCGCGCGTGATCGACTACAGCCAAGCCATGCGATAAATATGGACCACGATTGCTGGGGCACAAGGCTAATGGCTGTGCATTTTCGCAGTGCTCGATTTACGTAGCTTGCTGCATTTCATTGGAATAAATCGAACAAGTGAATTGAATCGAAGTGAAAATCATGCTCGAAATTTTTCGCGCAATTCGATTGAACCTGTTGAAGGAGAATTATTCTTAAATTTATGCTCTCCAATCATCTAGCCTTATTCCGATAAAATCCGATCGCTTTAACTTAGCACCGCCGCGGTTCTCCGTCACGCCTGGCCCGCCCGGTCGCGGCTGAGCCCCTTGGTTTTGAGCTCCGCCTCATAGAGCGCCCATTTCTCGTCACGGCGCGAGCCGAGCTCATGGAGATAATCCCAGGTGAAGATGCCCGTGGAGTGCAAATCGTCGAAGATCAGCCGCACCGCATAGGTGCCGACCGGCTCGATCCCGGTCACGCCGCATTGCCGCTTGCCGCCGATGGTCAAGCGTTCTTCCCGCCGGTGCCCCTGGACTTCCGCGCTGGAACTCATGACCCGCAGATATTCGGCGGAAAGATCGTAGGTATCGCCATTCTCGAAACTGACGCTGAGGATACGACCATTCTCCCTCAGCCGTAATTCGCTCGGCCATTGATCCCGATTGTCGCGCATCGCTCGACCTCCATCGCGCCTTGCCCTGCCTTGTCCTGCCTTGCCCTGGAGCTTGCGGATTTTGCTGCCGCGCTATTCCGGCGGCTCTCATTATGTATCATTTTGATGTATCATTTTGGCGTGGAAGTCCCGCCCCCGGATCGGTAAGGGTATACCCATGACCATCGTCAGACAAATTCCAAAGGCTGGTTTTGAACCAGCGCCCGGCCCGCCCGTCACGGCACCGCTCGTCGATCCGTTCGGACGCGGGATCTCCTACCTCCGGGTGTCGGTGACCGATCGCTGCGACATGCGCTGCGTTTATTGCATGTCCAAAGACATGAATTTCCTGCCCAAGCGCGATTTGCTCACCTTGGAAGAGCTCGACCGTTTGTGCACGGCTTTCGTCGGGCGCGGCGTCCGCAAGCTCAGAATCACCGGGGGAGAGCCCTTGGTGCGCCGGAATATCCTCCACCTGTTCCACGCGCTCAGCCGCCACATCGAGTCCGGCGCACTCTCCGAGTTGACCCTCACAACGAACGGGTCCCAGCTCGCGCATCATGCGAAAGAACTCGCGGAAGCGGGCGTGCGCCGCCTCAACGTGTCGCTCGATACGCTCGACCCGGAGAAATACAAGGCGATCACCCGCTGGGGCGATCATGCCCAAACGATGGCCGGGATCGATGCCGCGCAAGCCGCGGGTTTATCGGTCAAAATCAACATGGTGGCGCTCAAGGGCGTGAACGAGGCCGAGATCGCCCCGATGCTCGAGTGGGCGCATGGGCGAGGGCTTGACCTCACTTTGATCGAGATCATGCCGCTTGGTGCGATCGACGCGCGGCGCTCCGATCAATTTTTGCCTTTGAACCTGGTCGAGGCGCGGCTCAAGGAGCGCTTCACTTTTCGCACCACCGGCTACCGGACAGGCGGCCCCGCCCGTTATGTTCATGTCGCGGAAACCGGGGGCCGTTTGGGCTTCATCACCCCGCTCACCCATAATTTTTGCGAAAGCTGCAATCGCGTGCGCGTTACCTGCACCGGAACGCTTTACATGTGCCTTGGCCAGGAGGATGCGGCTGATTTGAGGGCGCCGCTGCGCGCGTCGGCCTCCGACCAGCTTTTGCACGAGGCTCTCGACGTTGCCATCGCCCGCAAGCCCAAGGGCCATGATTTCATTATCGATCGCGAACGTACGAAGCCCGCGGTTGCGCGTCATATGAGCGTCACCGGCGGGTAAGCGGCCTGAACCGGTTTTTGTGAAGGAAAAAGTGTGCTAAGAGCCCGTCTTAAAACCTCGCACGAAACCTAATCCCTCACCCTGAGGACGGCTCGAAGAGCCCGTCTCGAAGGGCGAGCGGAAGGAAGCCCGTAGTACCATTGCGAGCGGCGCGGTCCGCGAAGCGGAAGCAATGGAAGCGGGCGACTGGAGAGGCACCTTGGGGTAACGCGGCGCATCCTTCGAGACGCGTCCCCGGGTTAAACCCGGGGATCGCCTGCTCCTCAGGATGAGCATCTGTGATGGAAGTCAAGGATGATTTGGCTGCCAAGGCCGGTCCTCTCGAAGGAGCGTGTTGGCGAGAACGACGAGCTTGCGCATGACCGCGGTGAGGGCGACCTTTGGCTTTTTACCGGCGGCGATGAGACGGCTGTAGAACAGTTTGAGCGCTGGGTTGAAGCGGGCCGCGGAGACGGCGGCCATGTACAAGGCTTTGCGCACATCAGCGCGTCCACCTCTGATGTGACGCGGGCCATTGTGTTCACCACTGTCGCGGGCGACCGGCGCGAGGCCCGCGATCATGGCGGCTTGCTTGGCCGACAAGGCGCCGATCTCGTGCAATCCGACGATCAGTGCGATCGCGGCGACAGGTCCGACACCGGGAATCGAGGTGAGAACATCAAGACGCCTGGCGAGGACGGGATCGCCGGCGATCAGGCGCTTGATCTCGATATCGAGGTTGGCGATCGCTATCTTGACGGCCTTGAGCTGGCGTTTGAGCTCCAGGATCAGCCGCTTGGCCTTGCTCGTGCCGAGGCGGTTGAGAATGGCGGTCCGCGCGGTGACGGCGGCATCGCGGCCATGCACGAGTTCCTGCAGGATCTCGACGAGGCCGGACGGCGGCGGGGTGATGCCGGGGCCGAGGCTCTCGCCCAGGATCGCGAGCATGCGCGCGTCGACGGTATCGGTCTTGGCCAGGGCGCCGATGGCCTCGGCAAACAGACGCGAACGCAACGGATTGACGACCGCGACCGCAAAGCCCCCGGCGCTGAGATTGCGGTGAGCCTCGCGGTGAAACTTGCCTGTCGCCTCCATGACGACAAGCACGACTTGATAGGCGGCCAGCGATTTTTTCAATCGCTTGAGGCCGGCCGGATCATTGCCGACGGTGAGCTTTTGGCCAATCGGATGGACAAAGACGTCAAGCCTAGCTTTACAGACGTCAATTCCGGCGTAGACTTGCGTTGCCGCGCTTCGTTCTGGCGAACCCTTGCCTTGCATGCGGGACTTGCTCCCCTTCATCTGTTCAGGACAGGCGCGAAGGGCGGACGGATCAAGCTCATCCACGGTGCCAAGCCTAGGGCTGCACGATCCCGCCCGCCTGACCGTCGGGGGGTGGCCACCCCCCAACGGTCAGCCCGAAATCTAATCAGATTCGGGATCAGCGATCATGCAAGGGCGAGGCTTTAGCTATTGACTTCGCGTTTTGTCGCGTGGCTTTTTAGCGTCCACGCGGGATGTGACAGGATAATCACTGGGGGTCGCCCATGAAGTGGCAAGATTTCGGCCGTTCGGCCAATGTCGAGGACCGGCGCGGCGGTGGCGGCATGGCCGGCAAGGGCGGTCTTGGAGTTGGAACCGTGGTGGTTCTGGGTCTCCTTGGCTGGGCGCTCGGCATCGATCCGCGGCTTCTGATCGGCGGCGCGGAAATGGTGAACAGCATGCGCCAGGGCGGCCAAACCAACACGATGCAGCCGGGGCAGACCGGGACGCCTTCCGACGACATGGGCCAATTCGTCGCCGCCGTTCTCGCCGCGAACGAAACCGTCTGGTCGGATGTCCTGCCGCGGGAGAAAGGGATTCCCTACGTCAAGCCGAAGCTCGTCCTCTATAGCGGGCGGACCGCCTCGGGCTGCGGCGGCGCCCAATCGGCCATGGGGCCTTTCTATTGCCCGAGGGATCAGAAGGTCTATCTCGACACGGCCTTCTTCCAGGACATGAAACGGCGTCTCGGCGGCGGCGGTGACTTCGCCTACACTTATGTTATCGCGCATGAGATCGGCCATCACGTTCAAAACCTGCTTGGGATTCTACCGAAAGTCCAGGCGGCGCAGCAGCGTGCCGTCAGCCGGGGCGATGCCAATAATTTGTCGGTGGGGGTCGAGCTCATGGCCGATTGCCTCGCCGGCGTATGGGCCGCCAATGCCGAACGCAAATATCAATTCCTGGAAGCGGGCGACGTCGAAACGGCGGTCGCGACCGCGCAGGCGATCGGCGACGATCGTTTGCAGAAGTCGGCGCAAGGCTACGCGGTGCCCGATTCCTTCACTCATGGCTCGGCGGCGCAGCGCGTGCAGTGGTTGAACACCGGCTTGAAATCGGGCGAAGTCAATTCGTGCAATACTTTTGCGCGGTAGGCCCACCATCTGCGGGGCGTGATGCCAATGAAGATGGATTGTTTGAGAGTTTTCACTCATAGCCAGGGAGTTATTGACCATGAAGAAAATTCTTGCCGCGGTGATAATCGTGGCCTCGTCCGCTGCCTTGGCCAAGCCGCCGACTTTCCCAAAGAATGAGCCCTACGCGAGCGCGCGGGAGAGCCTCTTAAAGCAGGGCTGGCGACCGGTTCACGCGCCTGATCCGGGCTTCGTCTGCCAGAAAGGCGATGATCGTTGCCAGGGGAGGCCGGAAACCTTCGCTTGCGCGGGGACCGGTCTCGCCAATTGTTTGTTTCTGTGGAAGCGCCAGAAAACTGTGATTGAGGTCGAAACGGTCGGTGAGGGGAGCCCGATCGTTACTTTGGTCAGGTGCAAGGCTAATTGCCGATAGATCGACTCCACAGCTTCTCGCGCTGCGCGTCGAACGAGTTGAAGTGTTCCTCTTGCAACCAAAGCGAACCGGTCGCCATTAAGAGCGTATGAGTGCTCCGTCAAATTGGCCGCGCAATCGGCTTTTACTCGCCCTGCCACCCTCCGATCTCAAGCGGCTTATGCCGGAGCTCGAACACATTGCCTGCCACCGCGAGCAGATCCTAATGGACGCCGATAGTTCGCTCGACCATGTATTCTTCCCCAACAGCGGTGTCGTGTCGGTGGTGGCGGTTTATGCGGACGGCCGTATCATTGAGATGGCAACGATCGGCAGGGAGGGTTGCACGGCTGTGCAAGCCGTCTTCGGTGCCACGACGTCCTCCGTCCGGCTTCTCGTCCAGATTCCGGGGGGCGCAGCAAAGATGTCGCGCGCGGCGTTCACACGGGCGATGGGGTCGATGCCGTCCTTCCGAAATCTCATGTACGCTTACGTCCAAGCCTTTCTCGAGCAGATCCTGGTATCCGTAGCGTGCAACGGTGCGCACAGCCTCAAGCAGCGGCTGGCGCGGTGGCTGCTCATGATGCGTGACCGCGTTGACGATGACGCACTGCAGATCACTCAAAACCTGCTCGCCGAAATGCTGGGTGTCCAGAGGCCAACCATCACCAATGCAGCCCGGGAGTTGGAACGTGACGGTTTGATTGCGCGCGGCCGGCGGCAAGTCACGATCCTTGATCGGCTACGCCTCATGGAGGCATCTTGTGAATGCTATCAGATGGTGCGGACGCGCGTCGCTTTTCACCTTCCCAAAACATACGGGTAAAAAAGCGAGAATCGGTAATGTACATTACCGACAATACCCCTTCAATGAATTAACACTCAGGATGGGCGGGAGGCTGACGTAAGCTCTCTAGCAAAGATTATCCTTGTTCGTCGAGGATGAGTCCTGTCATCTGGTGATGTACAGGAGCCGCCGCCGTGCCCGACATCGAGGTCAACCCACTGGATCTCGTGGAGACGATCCGCGAAGGCATCCTCGTGCTAACGCCGGATCTGACCGTCCGCTTTGCCAACCGCTCCTTCTGCCGCATGTTCGCAGTCGCGCCAGAGCATACAGTCGGGCGGAAACTCTATGAGATCGGCAACGGAGAGTGGGACATTCCCGAGCTCCGCACCTTGCTCGAGACCATTATTTCTGACCGGAAAACCATCGAGGCCTTTGAAGTCGAGCATGTCTTCCCGTCAATCGGCCAGCGCATAATGCTGCTCAATGCGCGCCCGGTTTACCGGCCCGGCAACGAGACACAACAGATTCTGCTGGTGATCGAAGACATCACCGAGCGCGTGAGGCTCGAGCGCGCGCACGCGGCCGACGAGCGTATCGGCATGCTGCTGCAAGAGCTGGCACACCGGGTCAAGAACAGCCTGCAGTTTATCGCCTCAATGGTCATGATTGAAGCGCGGAGCCTCAAGAGGTCCGAGGGCAAAGCGGCGCTTGAGAGGGTCTCGCATCGCATCACGGCCCTCGGGCGGCTCTATTCAAAGCTAAGCGAAGCCGACACCGTTGAGGCTGTCGATGCGGCGACCTATCTGAATGAGCTATGTCGCGACCTGATCGCATCGGTATATAAGGACGGCGACGCGTTCATCATGCTCAAGACCGACATCGAGAGCGAGCTTCTGCCGACCAACCGGGCAATTCCGATGGGGCTCATTGTGAACGAGCTTGTCACGAATGCCGTCAAGTATGGTTTTCCGGGCGAGGCAAAGGGCACGGTCATGGTGACGCTAAAGCGGGTGCCCGGGGAACTTCGCCTGACGGTCGCCGACGACGGCCAAGGGCTCGATCCTCGACGGGCCGATTCCGGGCTCGGCGGCCGGATGGTCGACACCTTCGCCCAAAAGCTTGGTGGTCAGGTCGAGCGGAAGAGCGACAGCCAGGGTACAACCGTGCACCTAATCTTGCCGTCGCGTGAAGGCCCGTAGGCACACAGGATCGTGCAGGCAAGAGACGATCAGCCGATCCTGCGGGCGCGGGTCTGAAAAGTCGCGACGGGACCAATCCAACGCACGAGCTTTGCAAAGCCGCCGCGCGGCGCGCCCAGCATCGAATCGCGGGAGGCGATCAGTCCCGCGACCGGCGCGAGAGACGGAAATATCCGTTCGAAGAAGCTTTCGGACACGGCCCTCAAGCATGCCGCGCGCGGCTGATCCTTGGTGTTTCTCGTCAGAAAATCGGCCGCCTCTTCGATAAAACCCGCCTCCGGAGCCCGCCCGCAACGCAGCAGGAAAACATCGGGGCCGCGCGCCGCTTGCAGGGCGAGACCGAGCCAGTCCGCCTCACCTTCCGCCTCGATCAAGGCACAGCCCGCGTGATTGGCGACAAGGCTTAAGCCTTTTCCCGCCGGTCCCGCGATCCTGACATCGCCGAGAAGACCTTCGACCTTGGCCGTCACAAGAGAAGCCAGCGTGCGCGCCAAAACCCCGGCCAAATCGCGGCTGGGGGGGCTCGCGGGCTTATCCTCGCAAAAGACGATGGTGGACAACATCGCGGGGTTTCTTAAATTTCGATTACCAGTTCCGGCTGTTACCGGTCATCCCGCGAGAGGCTCGACCCACACCGCGGTGCCATAAGCGAGGACTTCGGTAATTCCGTCCATGATCTCATTGGCGTCATAGCGCATCCCAACGATCGCATTGGCGCCTGCTTGGGTGGCATGCGCGCACATGTGATCGAAGGCTTCCTGCCGCGAGGTTTCCGCAAGTTCCAAATAGGCGCCGATCTGGCCGCCGAAAATGGACTGAATGCCGCCGACGAAATTGCCGACGACGCTGCGCGAGCGAACGGTGATGCCGCGCACGATGCCGAGATGCCGGACGATCTTGAAACCTGTTACGTCATTTGTTGTCGAGACGATCATTGGTAAAGCTCAGTTGGACATGCCCGCGCCGCCCACGAAAGGAGCACGGATCGAGCTTTTGTCAAGCGCTGGGCGGGGCAAGTAGAAAAACCGCGCGGCTTCCAGATCGTTCACGCTTGACGGCGTCCGCCGCGACGCTCAGTCTTGTCCGATGAGCCATCCCCGCGACCAATTCGAAATAACCAGCGATATTTTGCTCCGCGCCTATTCCATCGGGCTATTTCCGATGGCGGAGAGCGCTTTCGATCAGAATCTTTTCTGGGTCGATCCGGAAGTGCGCGGCATTTTCCCGCTTGATGGCCTGATCGTATCGAAAAGTCTCGCCAAGTCGATCCGCTCCGATCGTTTCGAGATCAGAATCGATTGCGATTTCGATGCCGTGATCGACGGATGCGCCGCTTCCCATGAAGGACGCGAAAAGACATGGATCAATCGCCGGATTAGACTGCTCTATCGCCAGCTCTTCGATGCCGGCCGGGTCCACACCGTGGAGAGCTGGGCGGATGGCGCGCTTGTTGGCGGGCTCTACGGCGTCCACCTCGGCGCGGCGTTTTTCGGCGAAAGCATGTTTTACCGCAAGACGAACGCCTCGAAAGTAGCCCTGGTGCATCTCGTCGCGCGTTTGGCGAAGGGCGGGTTCCGCCTGCTCGACGCGCAATTCGTGACGCCGCATCTTGCTGCGCTCGGCGCGGTCGAAGTGCCGAAGGAAGCCTACCGGCGAAGACTCGCGAATGCAATGGCGCACCAGGGCGATTTTTGGAGCTGGCCAAAAAAACGCCGTATCCTCGGGCAGGAGGCGCTCGCCGCTCTGCCCAGTTGCACGCGTTAAGGTCAAAGGTTTGGCCCCAGAAACCGCCACCACCGAGACGACGCCGCTGCCGGGGACGAATAGATAGTCGAGCGAACTATCAGCGTCCACTAGGACCTGCTCCCGTTGGCAGCGAATGTGTTCAAGCTCCGGCATAAGCTGCTTGAGATTGGCGGATGGCAGGGCAAGGCGAGTAAAAGCCGATTGCGGGGCCAATTTGATAGTGCAATCATTCGCACTAAATGGCGCCCGGTTCGCGTTGGTTCCACGATTGCGCTGCGCCCGGCGGCGCTGATCCGCCCTCCGTGCTCTCCGTTCTCCCGGCGAAGTCCGTCGTCAGCTATTGTGCGTGCCGTTTCAAGGTTATAGGCTTTATACAACCAAGGGTAATTGTCATGGCTGAGCAGCCGAAGGGTGATCGCACCGTTCACATTGTCCAGTGGCCTCCGACCAGCTGGCTCGATCCTATCGACATGGCGCGGACGGGACTGCAAACCGTTCTCGCGGGCCTGTTCGGATCTTTCGCCGACAAGCGCGAGGTTTTCGCCGCACTGGATCCGGGTGGCGACAAAGTCGCTAAGCCGCTGTTGAACTATTCCGGCATGGCCGAGGTCTGGTTCGACTACATTTCCGACACCGGCGATGGTTGGAATCCGACTTATTCCATCGCCTGTCTGGTCGGTCAGGACAGGCTCGACGTGTCGCCCGCGGCGGACGGTGGCGATCCGCTCTCGCTGCCGCGCGGCCGGTTCACGATTCTTGGCGGCGACCAGGTCTATCCGGCCGCATCGCTGGAACTGTACCGCGATCGGCTGGAAGTTCCCTTCTATTGCGCCCGCGCCACGAGCGAGGATGAGGCCGATCGCACACCCGTGTATGCGCTGCCCGGCAACCACGACTGGTATGACGGGCTGACGTCGTTCATGCGTCTGTTCTGTCAAAAAGACCGGTGGGTCGGCCCATGGCGTGCCGCCCAGACCCGCAGCTATTTCGCGATCCAATTGCCGCATCGCTGGTGGATCTGGGGTCTCGACGGGCAACTGGAATCCGACTTGGACCCGGCGCAGGTCCTTTACTTCAAACATCATGCCGGGTTCTTGCAGAAAGGGGATCGCGTCATCGTGGCCACTCCGGAGCCATCGTGGATCGAGGCCGGCCGAATTGGGGAGGAGAGCACCAGCCAGGCCCGCCGAAGTGCGGAGGAGAGCACCAACCACGCCTACCGCAACATGCTTTTTCTGGTAAAGTGCATCACCGACAGGGGCGCGACCATTCCGATTTGCATCACCGGTGACTTGCACCACTACGCGCGCTATCAGGGACAGGACGGCAGGAGCCAACTCATCACCTGCGGCGGCGGCGGCGCGTTCCTGCACGGCACCTTCGGACTGCCGAAGACGCTCAATCTTCAGACGTACGCCGGGCAACAATTCAACCTTGATAAAACGGTGCCGACGCCCGAGCAATCGGAGAAAATGTGCGGCTCGGTTTTCTGGAAGTTGCTGTGGCGAAACCCCTGGTTCGCGGTTGCCGTGGGCGTGATCTATTGGATCTACAGTTGGTTTCTTCAGTTGGCCAGCGAGGATCTGAATACATTGGAATGGAACAAGCCGGCATCCACATTGTTCGCTTATTTGCGTGTCGACCACTGCATTTCCTGGAAGCCGTCGGCACTACCGGTTATCGATTTGCAGAACTTTTACTCGCAACGGACTCCCTGCTCGAAGGTGTTCTGGGCGTGGAGGGACATCGCCCTCCACGATCCGATGGTTTTCCTTTTCAGCGCGGTAATTATTATCGGATGCTTGGTGTTTGCCGTGAACAGAAGAAGGCCGGGAAAATCGCGATGGATCGCCGGCGGCGTTGGCGTCCTGCACGGGATCGCTCACATTGCGCTTGCCCTAGTGCTGATCAAGATCGCAGCCTTTTATATTCCCTGGGACTGGGCCGTTTATTCGGCCGTCTTGCTCCTCGGCGCCATCCCCGGCTCACTCTTGGTCGCCGCCTATCTCTGGCTCGCCCATAAGGCGATCGGCGCGCACGACCAGGAGGTTCTCTCCACGCAGGGAATCGAAGACTACAAATGCTTCGCACGCTTTCACGTGACCAAGAACGCGATGACCATCTATCCGATCGGCTTGGAGAAGGTCTGCAGACGGTGGAATGCCGCCCCCGGGGTGCAAGTGACCATGGACAAACGGCGTTGGGGGGCCCGATTTCGCCGGGAATACGAAATGAAAGTTCCAGCTGGCACAAAGCGCATCTTCGAGCCGGCCGAGCCCCTGACGCCACGGCTGATGGAGAAAAAGGTCGTCTTGTAGTCGCCTTGCGACGGGCTGCGAGTGGCCATGGTCGATCCCGGTCTTGCGCCGACGGGGCCGGGCGGGCTGTACGGCGGGGTTAGCCCATCGGGTCCGGCCCCACCTCTTTCTTTGCGGCTTTATTCGCCGCCCTACGCGGACCGGCGGTTTGGCATGAATGTCCCGGAGCAAACCGATGCACGATCATCACCATCACCCGCACGCACAGTCAGGCAACGTTGGCGAGGCCACGCATTTGGAAAAGGATCCGGTTTGCGGCATGAATGTCGATTTCGGCAGCGCCAAGCACAGCGCCGGATACGGCGGTCACACCTATTATTTCTGTAGCCCGGGGTGCAAAACCAAATTCGTTGCCGATCCCGCGTCCTACGTTGCCGCGAAACCCAAACCTCTCGCACCAGCGCCGGAGGGCGCCATCTACACCTGCCCAATGCATCCGGAGATCCGTCAGACCGGCCCCGGCAATTGTCCGCTCTGCGGCATGGCGCTCGAACCTGACCTAGCGAGCGCGGATTCGGGTCCAAATCCCGCGCTTGCCGACATGACCAGGCGCTTCTCGATCGCGCTCGCTCTGAGCCTGCCGGTGGTGGTTTTGGAGATGGGCGGACATCTCTTCAATCTTCACATGCTGATCGCGCAGAAGACATCGAACTGGGTGCAGTTTGTCCTTGCCACTCCCGTCGTGCTTTGGGCGGGCTGGCCGTTCTTCGCACGCGGCGCGCGATCGCTCGCGACACGCAATTTGAACATGTTCACGCTGATCGCCATGGGTACCGGCGTCGCTTGGGCTTACAGCGTCGTCGCGACATTCGCGCCGGGTCTTTTTCCGCAAGCGTTCCGGGGCGCGGACGGCTCGGTCGCGATCTATTTCGAGGCCGCCGCGGTCATCACCGTTCTCGTGCTGCTCGGACAGGTGCTGGAGCTCCGGGCGCGTGAACAAACCTCCAACGCGATCAAGGCGCTTCTCGGCCTCGCGCCAAAGACCGCGCGGCGTGTTCGCGGCGATAACACCGACGAGGAAGTGCCGCTCGATGGGATCGCCGTTGGCGACCGCCTGCGCGTTCGGCCGGGCGAAAAAGTGCCGGTCGATGGCGTAATTCTCGAAGGGCGCGCGACGCTCGACGAATCGCTCGTCACCGGCGAATCCATGCCTGTTGGCAAGGACGCGGGCGCCAAGGTGATCGCCGGCACGCTCAACCAGACCGGCTCCTTCGTCATGCGCGCGGAAAAGGTCGGAAGCGACACGCTTCTCTCCCAGATCGTGAACTTGGTGGCCAAGGCGCAACGGAGCCGGGCGCCGATCCAGCGTCTCGCCGATCAGGTCGCCGCCTGGTTCGTGCCCTTGGTGATCGTCACGGCCCTTGCCGCCTTCGCCGCCTGGGCGATCCTTGGCCCGGAGCCGCGTTTCGCCTACGGGCTCGTCGCCGCCGTCTCGGTCTTGATTATCGCTTGCCCCTGCGCGCTCGGCCTCGCGACGCCGATGTCGATCATGGTCGGCGTCGGACGCGGCGCGCAAACGGGCGTGCTCATCAAGAACGCCGAGGCGCTGGAACGCATGGAAAAGATCGACACGCTCGTCGTCGATAAGACCGGCACCCTCACCGAGGGCAAGCCGAAGATCGTGGCGATCCGGACCCTTGCGGGCCTTGGCGAGGACGAATTCTTGCGGCTCGCCGCGAGCCTTGAGCGGGCCAGCGAACATCCGCTCGCGGGTGCGATCGTCGACGCGGCAAAGGCGCGCAAGCTCGAATTGTCCGAGCCGTCCAACTTCGACGCGCCCGCCGGAAAAGGAGTTTTGGGCGAGGCCGAGGGCCGCAAGCTCACGATCGGCAACGCCGGTTTTCTCGATGCGAGCGGCATCAATACGGAGGAGCTTGCCAAAGAGGCGGACGCATTGCGGAAAGACGGCGCCACCGTCATATTCATGGGGCTGGACGGCAAGGCCGCCGGGCTCCTCGCCATCGCCGATCCGGTAAAGGCCACGACTCTCGACGCGATCAAGGCGTTGCAAAGCGAAGGCGTGCGCGTGGTGATGCTCACCGGCGACAATAAAACCACCGCGGAGGCGGTCGCGCGCGGGCTCGGCATCGAGGATGTCAAGGCTGGCGTCCTGCCCAGCCAAAAGAGCGCCGTGGTCGAACGCTTGCGCGCGGACGGCCGTATCGTCGCGATGGCCGGCGACGGCGTCAACGACGCCCCGGCGCTGGCCGCCGCCGACGTCGGCATCGCCATGGGCACCGGCACCGATGTCGCGATCGAGAGCGCGGGCGTCACGCTGCTTAAGGGCGACCTACGGGGTATCGTGCGGGCGCGCCGCCTCTCCGAGGCGACGATGCGCAACATAAGGCAGAACCTCTTCTTTGCATTTATTTACAATGCCGCCGGAGTCCCGGTCGCCGCCGGCGTGCTTTACCCGGCCTTCGGCATTCTTTTGTCGCCGGTCATCGCGGCCGCCGCGATGTCGCTCTCCTCGGTCAGCGTGATCGGCAACGCCTTGCGGCTGCGCAAGGCCGCGATCGGCTAAGGAGGTTTGGGCTGGAGGCCTCGCCCGGAATCGAACCGGGATGGAAGGATTTGCAGTCCTCTGCGTAACCATTCCGCCACGAGGCCCTTGCCCTCACGACCCGAGGGGCCACCGCATATACAAAGGACAGGCCCTTATCGCAAGGCGTGCTTAGTCCGAGATTGGTTTGTCGCATGATCTTATTCAAAAAGTCTGCAACTTTTTGGGATCATGCTTGGCCAGCGCAAGCGGGTCCGCGGCTGTTAGCACTTTGCAAAGGCGGCGCGGGCTTGTTATATGCGCTCGCGAAAAAACGCTAATCCCTGATAGCTCAGCTGGTAGAGCAATCGACTGTTAATCGATCGGTCGCAGGTTCGAGTCCTGCTCAGGGAGCCAAATCCAAGCGATAAAGCTCGCCATATTTCGCGCGAAGATAGCCGAGGTAGGGCTCGGTGCTCATGGGGCCGCCGGTCGCCCGCATGATGGCCTCACCCGGCTGGAACTTCCGCCCATGCCGGTAGAGCTGTTCGCGGAGCCAGCCGTGAAGCGTTCCAAACTTCCCCTTTGCGAGCTCAAGCGGGATATTGGGATGAGCTTTGAGGGCGGCGGTATAGAACTGCGCGCTGAGAATATTGCCTATGGTGTAGCTCTGAAATCCGCCGCCGACGGTGCCGCCATACCAATGCACGTCTTGCAGACAGCCATCGCGGTCGCCGGTCGGAGCAAGGCCGAGATCGGCCTGCATGCGCGCGCGCCAGGCTTCGGGCAGATCCTTGACGCGCAGATGGCCTTCGAGCAATTCCAGCTCCAGATCGAAGCGCATCATAATATGGAGGTTATAGGTGACCTCGTCGGCATCCGTGCGGATCAAAGAGCGTTGCACCTTGTTGATCGCGCGATAAAAGGTCTCGAACCCAATATGGCGGAACTGATCCGGAAAAGTATCCCGCAAAACCGGGTAAAAATGCTCCCAGAACGCGCGGCCGCGGCCGACCACATTTTCCCAAAGCCGCGACTGGCTCTCGTGCACGCCCGCCGATGTCCCCATTCCCAGCGGTGTGCCCTCAAGCGCGGTGGCGACACCTTGCTCGTAAAGCGCATGACCGGACTCGTGCATGGTCGAGAACAGCGCGTCGCCAAAATGTTTCTCATCGACGCGGGTGGTAATCCGGACGTCTCCCACGGAGAACTTTGTGCAGAAAGGATGATGGGTCTTGTCGAGCCGGCCACGATCGGTGTCATAGCCGAATTGCTTGACCACCGAGAGGCTAAAATTCAGCTGTGCCGGCTCGCTGAAAGAACCGCGCAGGCAGCCGTCGCCGGGAACAGGCTGATCGGAAATCGCGCGCACGATCGGTATCAATTCGCTCCTGAGTCCGGCAAAGAGAGAGCGGACCGAAGCTGTCGTCATGCCTTCCTCGGCGGCATCGATCAGAGGGTCGGCGACATGCCGGTAGGGCGCAAAAAAGCCAGCGTATTCGCGACTGAGATCGACGGCCTTTTCCAAGAACGGCAGCATCATTGCAAAGTCGTTCGAAGGCCGCGCCCGCGTCCAGGCATCGTAAGAGGCCGAGCCGAGCGCGCTTGCCCGGGCGACATAAGCGCTGGGTAGCTTGATGGCCTTCTCGAAGTCGCGGCGGGCGATTCGTATCAGGCTCCCGTCATCTGAATCATAAGGCAGGCCAGCGGCATATGGCGCAAGTCCGTCGAGCAGTTTGCCCAGTGCCGGATCGACGGATTTTTCATGCGCAAGTCTGCTGAGCGTTGCACCCTGGCGAGCCCGCGCGCGAGCTCCGCCTCTGGGCATATAGGTGGACTGGTCCCAGCCGAGCACAGCCCCCGCCGCCGCAAGATCGCTGATTTCGAGCAAGCGGCGCTTGAATTCGGCAAGTTTGATCTCGGCCGATTGGCGGTTGCGCGCTGGCTTGGCGGTTGCCGCTCGCGCCGTTGCGACGCCAGCGCGGGCCTTGGTCTTGCCGCTCTTGCTCATCCCCGAGGATCATTACTGCCGGGTGCAGAATCTCTCAATCCGGGCGTCTTCAGCGAGCACGCGATCATGGTGCCGCAGGCGCTCCTGCTTGGGGGAAAGCGGAGCCTGCTGCGTGGGGCGGCGTCGGCGGACTTGGATACCGTGCGAGGGCGCGAACAGGCCGCGCGTGAGCCTTCGACGAGCGCATCAAAATCGCCTTCCCCCAATATTAGCGCGAATCCATCTAAAAAAGCCATTGAGCGAGGGCCGTTGATCGCAATGATCCGTCTCATGCTCTAACGCTTGACCAAGCCGAGCCGTTGCTCATGAATCCATTCTTCTGGGATTGGCGATAAGACGGAAAGTTTTGGCGAGGATCGCTTCGGGTGGCACGGGATTCGACCCCAACATACACAGCGTTACGAGAGCCTGCAATTCTTGCTCGGGTGAGTGCGCCGCTCCTTCGAAGGGCCAGATTCGCAAAATAACCAGCGATTCGTCGGGGCGTTGAACGATGACCGGCAAGGTAAGCAAAGATTTGACTGGGTCGGTCAATTCATCCAGCGATGCCTTCAGATGTGCGCGGGCCTTAAGGTCGCGAACGAAAAGACGTTTGTCTTTGATATTAACATCATTGTCGAAAACCGCATATGCCGCAGCATTTACGCCGACGACAAATCCGCGCCGATCGATCGCGATCGCGGGCAAGCTTATCTTATTGAACGCTTCGATGGCGGACGTGCCCGCTCCACGTGCGCCCGCAACGGCGGCTATTTCGATCAAGCGCTTGGTGAATGAAACGAGAATACGTTCTTCGTCACCGCTTAATAGGCAAACGTCTTCAGCGCTTGATAGGAAATCGTCTGAACTGATGCGAAACATTGTCGTTGCACTCCCTGGATGAATGAGCGTTTATCTGTTAGCTGTCACCAGGTAACTGTGACCGAGCATTTGTGAAAATTACGCATAATCCTAAGGGGAAGACTGTGCCGAATTGCACACATTTAAATGGATTTTGGCAAGGAGACTTCAGACAATAATTTTACTATAAATAATTATTATTCGTCATTTATCATATATTCAAAATTTCTCTCAAAGCTCAAGTTGCAGCCCGCTGAACGACGATTTGTTCAAAATTGCTCATTGCGCAACTTTAGCTGCGAGAAATCTTATGATAATATATGATAATAGTAGGTTCGCTCTTGGGAGACTCCCGGTACAGGAGGTCTGTCATGGCGCTCAATCGCCGGCCGTCGTTCGATCCGAAATCTTTTCTCGCCAAGGTTGGCGAGGGCCGCTGCATTGGTAGGTACCGCAAGGACGAGATCGTCTTTTCCCAGGGAGATCCCGCGGTTGCGGTCTTCTACATCGAGAGCGGCAAGGTGAAGCTCACCGTCGTTTCGGAGCAAGGCAAGGAAGCCGTCGTCGCAATGCTTGGAACGAACGAATTCTTCGGGGAAGGATGTCTTGCCGGGCAAATGCGGCGCATAGCGACGGTCGCGGCTGTGACGGACTCCGTCATCGTTCGCCTGGAAAAAGCGGCGATTCTCCGCCTGATCCAACGGGAACCGGCGTTCGCCGAGATGTTCATTGCCCATCTTCTGAATCGGGCCATCCGCGTCGAGGCAGACCTCGTCGATCAGCTGTTCAATTCGAGTGAGAAACGTCTTGCCCGGCTGCTCCTGCTGTTGGCGAATTTTGGCAAGGACGAGAAGCCGGAGCCGATCCTCGCGCACATCAGTCAGGAGACGCTTGCGGATATGATCGGCACGACCCGGTCCCGGGTGAGTTCCTTCATGAACAAATTTCGAAAACTGGGTCTTATCGACTACAACGGCGACATCGAAGTCCACAGTTCCTTGTTGAATGTCGTTTTGCACGACGAGCCACATATCGAGATTTGAGCATGCCCGTTTGCCGCGCGGGCCTGGGGATAAGATCCGCGGATCACCCTGATGTGAACAATTTTGCACAGTCTTCCCCTTAAATTGGGCGTAGCGGCCGCTCTTAAAACCCCTCCCCGGCGGGCGCTTTCTTTTTCTTTTGTCCGGCGTTTATCGGATTAAAACAATAGGCAAGTGTTTCATTGATGATGTGCGTGCCTGCGTCACCGTAGCAATAAATTTTATATCAATGGCTTAGGGATGCTTTCTTTAAGTCTTTAAGCATGCTCGGGCTGCCAGCGGGCGAAGCCGCAATTTGACGCCGCCTGTCATGCAACGCGAGGTCCGCCGCTTCCAGCTGATAATTATTCGATCGTGATTCTCGGCGCGGCGCGGGCGCGGCCCTTTTCGAGTGTTGCCTTTATCTTCGCGGCGATGGCGCGATAGACCTTGGCGTGTTCGCCATCGGGATCGACGGCCGTGACGGGACGCCCCGAATCGGAATGTTCGCGGATGCCGATATCGAGCGGCACCTCGCCGAGAAACGGCACGCCGAATTTTTCGGCCACATGCCGCGCGCCGCCATGCGCGAAAATATCCGAGCGGCCGCCGCAATGCGGGCAAATAAAATAGCTCATGTTTTCGACGATGCCCAACACCGGCACCGCGACCTTCCGGAACATGGCGATGCCGCGGCGCGCGTCGATGAGAGCGAGATCCTGGGGGGTGGACACGATGACCGCGCCGGCCAGGGGCACGTTTTGCGCCAAGCTCAGCTGTGCGTCGCCGGTGCCGGGCGGCATATCGACAACCAGGCAATCGAGCTCGCCCCACAAAACGTCGCGCAGCAATTGCTGGATCGCCGACACCACCATCGGCCCGCGCCAGATCATCGCCTCTTCTTCATCGACAAGAAAGCCGATGGACATCGCCTTGACGCCATAAGCGATGAGCGGCCGGATCGAACGGCCCTCGGACTCAGGCTTTCCTTTGAGGCCTAGAAGGCGCGGAACCGATGGACCGTAAATATCGGCATCGAGGACGCCCACCCGCCAGCCGAGCGAGGCAAGCCCAAGCGCAAGGTTGACGCAGGTCGTGGACTTGCCAACTCCTCCCTTGCCCGAGGCGACGGCGATGATGTTGGAAATCCCCGGAATGGCAATGCCGCGCGGCGGCGAGGCCTTCGGCGGGGAGGGCTTGGGCGGCGCCTGCTTTTCAGAGGTCAGGCTGACCAGCGCATTGGTGACGCCGGTTAATTTCTTGACCGCTGCCTCGGCGGCGGCACGCATTGGCTCGAGCGCCGCCGATTGGCGCGGATCGATCGCGATCGACAAATAGACCTTTCCATCCTTGATCGAGAGACCGGAGAGCGCGCCCAACCCCGGCAGCGGCGTTTTGCCATCGGGACCCGGAACCGATTGCAGCGCGGCGAGAACGTCTTGATCGCTGACCATTCCGAGGCACGCTCCATTTGCCGCTTGAGCATCTCCCGAAAAAGTTGCTCGACTTTTTCGATATTGAGACAGCGGATATATCCGATGTCTCATGAAGGCATGCTCCAACTCTGTGATTTTGAGCTGTGTCCTTGTCGATCAAATGTTCCATTTGATGGGGACGCGCTCTAGCGGGCGATTATATAGGCCTTCCCAGCGGTCGGTTCAATCGATCGTTCGATCGCGCCAATCTGTCCACTCGCATTCATTCATGGGCGTTTGGCATCACGATGGAATGGCAGCATGCGCAGGAGGACCGTATCTTTATCGGCAAAATGGTGTTTTAGCGCGGCCGCGACATGCAACCCAATCGCCGCGATCAGGAGCTTTGATACGACTTCATGGACGAATTTCGTCCGCGCCTCCAGCAGGACATTCGGGCCGGTGAGATTGGGCACGGCGAAGCCGCCGGGAAGGTGCGCTGGAAGCGGCAGCGGCGACGCCGAGACCATGAGCCAGCCCGATGCGATCATACTCAGAATGAGGACATAAAAGCCGCGGTGCAGAGCAAGCGCGAGCCGCCGTTCCCAGGGCCTTGTCCCCGCCGGAGGCGCCGGCGGGGGATTTGCGATCCGCCATAGGCCGCGCACCAGCATCACCGCCAGGACGAGGAAGCCGGTCGACTTATGCAGCTGGTAGGCTTCGAATTTTGTGCCGGCGCTGAGATCGCCGTGCACCATGGTTAGACCTAGGCCAAGCATCGCAAAGACAAGAGCCGCGGCGCTCCAGTGCAGGGTCTTGGCCACGCCGCCCCAGCTCTCGCGGGTGTTGCGCAGCATCATGGCTCGGCGGAAGCTTCCGTGGTAACGGTCAGATGGATCGCATCGCTGATCAGCGGATAACCCGAGTTCATCCCGAAATCCAGACGCTTGATGACGCCGGTCGCCTTGAAGCCGACCCGCTGATTCGTCCCCGCAAGTTTGCGGGCGACCTCTACGTCCAGGCTGATGGGCCTTGTTACGCCGAGCATGGTCAGATCGCCGGTTACCCGCGCGTGGTGCTCATCGCGTTTTTCGACGCTTGTCGAAATAAAGCCCATACTCGGAAATCTGGCCACGTTGAGAAAGACCTCGCTGCGCAAATAATCATTGAGGCTCGCGGAGTTTGCGTCCACGGATTTTGCCGCGACCTTAAAGTTCACCCGGCTCCGGGATGGCCTATCAAAGTCGATATCGATGCGGCCCTCGAATGATTTGAACTCGCCAGCGGTTCTCGGCCAGCCGATCGCATCGATCCAAAAGCGCACATGGGTTTGGGATGGGTCGATTTTCCAGGACGATCGCGCCTGCGCCGCGACCGTTGCGGCGATGAGCGCTAGCGCCAGCAACGCGGGTCTGAAACTCTTGCCTTTGTGCATGACCCGGCAACTCCTGCGCCGCGGGATGAAAAAATCCCCGGCGGTTTATAGGAGCCCGTTTTGGCTGGTTCAAGCCCGCCTCCTTGCGGCCGGGACGCATGCCCTGCCCGCCGCTTGCCGGAAAGCAGGGCCCGCGCCTATCCATCCCTTGAAAAGAGCGATTATGTACTTGTCAAAATAGCGATAGGCCATCCATCCTGCAAATGCGATGGATGCGGCCCAGATGAGCGCGATCACGATGGCGGCGGTGCGGCTAACCGGCCTCTCGGCCGCAATGGCGGCGGCGGCACGGTGCTCTGCCATGACTTCAGGCGGTATCAGCTTCACCACTGCCAAGATGCCAAGCGGCACGATCACCATATCGTCCAGATACCCTAGGATGGGGACGAAATCTGGAATTAGGTCTATGGGTGAGAGGGCGTATCCGGCAACGCAGGTTGCCAGCGCCTTCGCGTACCAAGGCGTGCGACGATCGCGCGCCGCAAGATAGACCGCATGCGCATCGCGCTTGAGGTAGCGCGCCCAGTCTTTCAGCATGTCCGCCATTCAGGTACTCTCTGCCGTGGAAGCAGGAAGCGAAACGAATGCCCCGAGACCCAAAAGGTCAAAAGCGCCCCGCCGACGTGATCGGCACTATGCCTCGCGGTCGCAAAGGCCAGGAGCCGTGCGTGTATTTGACAAGTACATAATTGCCTTGAAACGCTGGACAACGGTTTGCCTTAATGCGGCGGTCTTTTTGGCGCTCTGTTTCGCGGCTTGCTTGATTGTGAACCTCGTTTGGCCGCTTGGCTGCCTCGCCGCGGACGTTTCCCGAGGCGGATGGCGATCGGTTAGGATAGCGAGCGAAGGCGCGCGCCCTCCCTACAACTATCTCGAAAACAACGAACTCGCCGGTTTTGAAATCGACCTTGCGCGCGATTTATGTGCCCGCATGAAGGTATCCTGCAGCTTCATCGCGCAGGATTGGGACGGGCTTATTCCCGGCCTTCTCGCGCATCGCCTCGATGCGATCATGGCGGCGATGGAAATCACCGGCGAAGCCCGTAAAAAAATCGCGTTCACCAAGCCTTACATCCGCATGCCTTCCACATTCATGACTCTAAAGCAGCGAGCCACCCTGGATACGAGTCCGGCGGGCCTCGTTGGCAAAGCGATTGGCGTCGAGTTGGGTGGCACCCATCAGGCTTATCTCGAGGATGTCTACAAACAATCGGAGATCCGCCCCTATGCGACGCTCGAGGAAGCCATCCTCGATCTCGCCGAAGGGCGGCTCGACGCCGTCATCGGCGACAAAGACGCCATCGTCGAATACATGAAAACGCGCAAGGATGCGCAATGCTGCGTCCTCAACGCGGACATGCCGCGCGATCCGGCCTATTTCGGCGATGGAATCGGCATAGGTTTGCGCAAGGAGGACGAGGCCCTGAAAGTCCTCTTCGAGAAGGCACTGGACTCTTGCGTGGCTGATGGCACATTTGCCAAGATCACAGCCAAATATTTCGACTTTAAGATCGATTAGCCGCGACCCTCCTTAATTGGGAATCGCGCGGAAAGGAGCCCATGGCAAAAGTCGCGTTCCTCGGCCTCGGCGTCATGGGCTATCCTATGGCCGGGCACCTCAAGACGAAGGGCCACGACGTCACGGTTTACAATCGCACGGCGGCGCGGGCACAGGAATGGGCCGAAGAGTTTGGCGGCCGCCGCGCCCCAACTCCGCGCGAGGCCGCGAACGGCCAGGAGTTTGTCCTTGCCTGCGTCGGAAACGACGACGATCTGCGTGCCGTGACGACCGGCGCGGAGGGCGCCTTCGAGAGCCTCGAAAAATCGGCGGTCTTCGTCGATCACACAACCGCCTCGGCGGTCGTCGCGCGCGAACTCAACGCGATTGCGAAAGCGCAAGGATTTGGCTTCGTCGATGCCCCGGTATCCGGCGGCCAGGCCGGCGCCGAGGCAGGTACGCTCAGCGTCATGTGCGGCGGCGCGCCGGACGATTACGCGAGGGCCGAAGGGATCATCTTTTCCTACGCCAAGGCCTGCCGGTTGATGGGACCTACGGGGGCGGGCCAGCTGACCAAAATGGTCAACCAGATTTGCATCGCCGGGCTCGTACAGGCTCTGGCCGAGGGTCTCCATTTCGCCAAGCGCGCGGGGCTCGATCCTTGTGCCGCCGTCGAAATCATCAGCAAGGGCGCGGCGCAATCCTGGCAGATGGACAACCGCCACAAAACCATGAACGCGGGGAGATTCGACTTCGGCTTCGCGGTGAATTGGATGCGCAAGGATCTCGCGCTCTGCTTGGAGGAAGCGCGCCGCAATGGCGCAACCCTTCCCGTCGCGGCCCTGGTCGATCAATTCTACGCCGAGATTCAAACGATGGGCGGCGCGCGGTGGGATACATCGAGCCTCATCGCGCGCCTGGAACGATCCCGAGACATGTCCCAAATTTAGGACAACGGCCGACTGACCACACTAGATCACGATGAGTTTGGATTGAATCAATCCAAAATCATGAACGTGATCGATTCCAAGAGTTTAGAGCGGAATGCGGGCGGAAAATCGGTTTCCACTTTTCCTCATCCCGCTCTAGCCCATCGGTTGCCGTAAACACCAACGGGTTCGTCGTCGAAGTCCACGAGGCGAACAGGGGCAGGCGCCCTTGTCATGAGAGCTTGTGAAGATCCACATCGCTCTTTGAGAGCTTTTTCTCCATCTTTCTTTCCTCGCGGCGAACGACGTAGACGACAGCGATCGCGCCGGCGACGACACCGGCAAGTGCGATGACCCCAAGCGGGCCGCTGACGCGATGAATCGAATCGCCAAATACAAAGGCGCCTATTCCGAACACAAGCGCCCAAACGATGCCTCCGGCCGCATTGAAGAACAAAAATGGCGGCCATCGATATTTGTTCGCTCCCGCGAGCAGCGCCGCGAGAACGCGCAGGAAGGCAAAAAAACGGCCAAAAAAAACGATCTTGCCGCCGTGCTTTTCGAAGAGATATTGCCCGAGTATGAGCCTTTCTTCCGGGAGGTGAATAAATTTGCCGTAGCGCAGAAGGAATTTCGTACCCCATGTCCGGCCGACCCAGAAACCAATATTGTCGCCGGTGATCGCGCCTGCCGCCGCGCAAGCGATAACAAGGGACAGGTCAAGCTCGCCGGTGGCGCCGGCATAAATAGAGGCCAGAACCAGAACGGTTTCTCCAGGCAGAGGAATGCCCGCGCTCTCCAGCATGACGATGAGGAAGATGAACCAATAGCCGTGCTGCGCGACGAGCGGTTGAATATGGGTTAGAAACACGTAAACTCCGCTCTATCCCGGGCCGGCGGGTTTGGCTCGAAAGCGCGCACATCCGATACGCAGTTGAAGCGTGGGTGGCAAGCCTGTTTGTCAAATCGCATCGAACTCGAGCGCTTGCCCTACACGTGGAATCATTGGATTGATAAGGAATCGCTCAAATTCAAGGAGTAGGAGCATGTCCTCATGAGACATCGGATATATCCGATGTCTAAATATCGAAAAAGGCGATCAACTTTTCGGGACATGCTCTAACCCACCGTCCCAAAATCCGGGTTCATTTCAGCCCACAGACAAGCACGTGCGGATCAAGTTCAACAAATCGCGATGGATAGCCTCGTTGCCGGCGCAAACGGACCCCTTGTCCAGCATCTCGGCGCCGCCATCCGCGTCGGTCACGAAGCCTCCCGCCTCCTTGATCATGACAATTCCAGCGGCGACATCCCAAGCCTGCAAATTACGCTCCCAAAAGCCGTCGTAACATCCCGAGGCAACAAAGCAAAGATCAAGAGCGGCGGCGCCGAGGCGGCGAAGATTGCCGGCCTTCGCCATGACCGCGGCGCAATCGGCCATGAAGCGCGGATGTTCCTTGGCGTTGCCGAGATGCGGAATGCCGCAGCCGATCAATGTCTCGGCCATGTCGCGCCGCGCGGCCACGCGCAGCCGCCGGTTGTTTTGGTAGGCGCCTTGCCCTTTCTCGGCGATAAACATGTCGCCGGTTGCCGGGTTATGGACGAGTCCCGCGACGATCTGGCCTTCGCGGACAAGAGCGATCGAGATCGCGAAGACAGGCAAACCATGCAGGAAATTGGTCGTCCCGTCGAGCGGATCGATGAACCAGGTATGGCTCTTGTCGGTGCCTTCGATCCGGCCGCTTTCCTCCATGACGAAACCATAGCCCGGCCGCGCCTTTGCTAATTCCTCATGAAGAATTTTTTCGGCCTTGCGATCCGCGGCGGACACGAAATCCCCCGGTCCCTTCACCGAAACCTGCAGGTTTTCCACCTCGCCAAAATCGCGCTTCAAACCGCGCCCCGCCTTGAGGGCGGCGGCGGTCATCACGTTCATGAGCGCGGATCTGATCATGGTATCGCGATGAGCGTGTCGCCCTGTGCATAACGAAAACTGAAATCCTTGAGTTCGAGATCGATCGTCTCGACCGTCTCGCCGGCGCGGAAGCGTTCGTTGAGCTTGCGCGCGTCGATGAGATTTTTCAGTTCCACCTGGTTGAGCGCGCCGCCCTTGCCTGGTTTTACCGCATTGGTCTTCACGGCAACCCAGAGGCCGCCATCATGATCGATGACGGCGCCGGGCGTAATCTGATTTCCATTGATTTTTGGCATTGTCTCGTTCCGGCCGGAAGACCCCATCCTCGTCCCCGGCATAGGCGCGTTGACCGGGAAAAAATCAGGGCCGGCAGAGGCGATTAGACAGGATTACGCTTGATCTCTTTGCGGGTAGGCGAGGAAAAAACGCGGTCGGCTCAGACCCGCATCGGCATCAACACATAAAGAGCGGCCGCGCCATCGCGGTCTTGCACAAGCGTGGGCGAACCGGGGTCGGCAAGTTTGAATAGCACGGTGTCCCCGTCGAGCTGGTCGGTAATGTCGAGGAGGTAGCGGGCGTTGAATCCGATGTCGATCGGCGAGGAGTCGTAATCGACGTCGAGTTCCTCGGTCGCCGAGCCGGAATCTGGATTGGTGACGGAAAGCGTAAGTCTCGCATCCGCCACGGCAAGCTTGACGGCGCGGCCGCGCTCCGACGAAATCGTCGAAACCCGGTCGACCGCCGCCGCGAACGGCGCGCGATCGACAATCAGACGCTTGTCGTTGCCGGAAGGGATGACGCGAACATAATCGGGAAAGGTCCCGTCGATCAATTTCGAGGTCAGCACCACCTGTCCCGCGCTCGCCGAAGAAACTTGTCCTGATCCTGAGCTCTTGTCGAAGGGTGCCGAAGGATCGCCGAAGATGAAGCGCGCCTTTGCCGCCGATATTTCGACGCGAACGTCCATACTCGGATCCTCGATGAGTTTTTGTACCTCGGACACGGCTTTGCGCGGCACGATGACTCCCGGCATGCCAACCGCGCCATCGGGGGCGGGAATTTCGACCCGAGCGAGCCTGTGCCCGTCGGTCGCGACGGCGCGCAACATCATATGGCCTTCGACATCTGTCGTGTGCAGAAAAATGCCATTGAGGTAATAGCGCGTCTCTTCATTGGAAATCGCGAACTGGGTTTTGTCGATCAGCCGCTTGAGGTCGCCGGCGGCGAGGTTAAAAGCGTGACCAAATTCGCCGGTAGCGAGGTCCGGGAAATCGCTGTCCGGCAAAGCCTGAAGGTTGAACCGCGAACGCCCGGAGCGTAGCTGCAACTGGCCGGACTCGCCATTCGATTCGAGCGAAACTTGCGCGCCGTCCGGCAGCTTGCGGACAATCTCATAGAGGATATGGGCGGGAACCGTCGTCGCGCCGGCGACGCCGACGTCCGCCGGCAATCGCTCGATGACTTCCAGGTCGAGATCGGTCGCCTTCAGGAGCAGGCTCATTCCTGAGCCCGTCGAAGGGTCGGCACGCAAGAGGACATTCGAGAGAATGGGAATCGTGTTGCGGCGCTCCACGACGCGATGCACGTGGCCAAGAGACTTCAACAAAGCCGCTCGTTCGAGAGTAACTTTCATGGGGGCGGGTCCAATCGGGCTTTTGTTCAATCCATCACGCCCGCCCCTTGCCTGCGCCGGGAACGGGGACGGACTTTGGCGCGGCTTTCGCCAAATCGCAAGCCGCCGCTATGAATCCACCGGCGCTTTTGCACGGGTACGCGCGGACATTGCGGCGCGCGGCCAGACCTTTACCTGCCCTTAATCCACCGGATTTAAAATAAAAAAATGCCATTCTGGCCCGGAATGGATTGGCCTGGAACACGGTGCCGGTCTTTTTTTGGTGAAACGGCGGCGCATTTGCCATGATAAGCGCAAGACGGCGGAACGCCGCGAGCCGGTCTTCGGCCAGCCTCCGGAAACCGACCTCCCCGGAAAGAACGCAAGGATCGACGAAAGCGTGCCTCGCCGTGCCGGAAAATCGCGGGTGACCAGGAAACGCCGTTCGCCCGTCGCCATGTTGCTCTATTGGGGCTTGATCGCAACTGTCTGGACCGGCGTGGCGGGCGCGGGCGTGATTGCCTATCAGGCAACGAAATTGCCGCCGATCGACGCGCTTGCCGTGCCGAAACGGCCGCCGAACATTGCCATTCTCGACGAAAACGGAGTTTTGATCGCCAATCGCGGCGACACCGGAGGCGCCGCGGTCCGGATCGCGGATCTACCTCCGTATCTGCCAAAAGCCTTTGTCGCAATCGAGGATCGCCGCTTTTATTCGCATTTGGGAATCGATCCTCAAGGAATTTTGCGCGCCCTGATTTGTAATATTGCAGGCGGCGGCATGGTGCAGGGCGGTTCGACACTGACTCAGCAGCTCGCCAAAAACCTCTTTCTGACCCAGGAAAGGACCGTTTCGCGCAAAATCCAAGAGGCGACCCTCGCGCTCTGGCTTGAGCATAAATATTCGAAAGCCAAGATCCTCGAATTGTACTTGAACCGCGTGTATTTCGGCTCCGGCACCTACGGCGTCGAAGCGGCGGCGCAAAAATATTTTGGCCACGGCGCCCGCGGTGTGACGCTGCCCGAGGCGGCGGTTCTCGCGGGGCTCATGAAGGCGCCGGCGAGATTGGCGCCAAATCGCAATCCGGCCGGGGCCAGCGAGCGCGCAGAGCTCGTCATCGCGGCGATGGTTCAGGAAGGCTTTATTACGGACGCCATGGCCATGCTCGCCCTCGCTCATCCCGCGCACGCGATGCGAGATCGAAGTGCGAGCTCGGTCAATTACGCCGCCGATTTCGTGATGGACACGCTCGACGATACGATCGGCGCAATCAATGAAGATATCGCGGTCTCGACGACGCTCAGTGTCTCGTTGCAGGCGGCGGCGGAAAAGGCGCTCGCCGAAGAGCTTGATCGCAAAGGCGCGGGCTTTAACGTCGGCCAAGGAGCGCTCGTCGCGCTCGCCCCCGATGGCGCGATCAAGGCGCTGGTCGGCGGCCGCGATTACGCCTACAGCCAATTTGATCGCGCGGTCTCGGCGAAGCGGCAACCTGGCTCGGCTTTCAAGCCTTTCGTTTATCTCGCCGCGCTCGAAGCCGGCCTGACCCCGGATTCAGTGCGCGAAGACGCATCCATCAATGTGAAAGGCTGGCAGCCGGAAAATTACGCGCGCGATTATTTCGGTCCGGTCACCCTCACCAAGGCGTTGGCGCTGTCCCTCAACACCGTGGCGGTACGCCTCGGCCTGGAGGTTGGCCCCAAAACTATCGTCAGGGTCGCCCATCGTCTTGGGATCGCCTCCGATCTTTCCGCCAACCCGTCGATCGTGCTCGGCACGTCCGAGGTTACCCCGCTCGAAATCGCGACCGCCTACGTGCCCTTTGCCAATGGCGGCATCGGCGTCCAGCCGCAGATCATCGCGAAAGTAAAAACCGCCTCCGGAAAACTCCTCTATCAGCGCAAGGGCGCCAGCAACGGCCGGGTCATCGATCCAAATCATGTGGCGATGATGAATTCCATGATGCAGGAAACCCTCTTAACGGGCACGGCGCGCAAGGCTTCGGTGCCGGGCTGGCAGGCGGCCGGCAAGACGGGCACCAGCCAGGATTGGCGCGATGCTTGGTTCATCGGCTACACCAGCCATCTCGTCGCCGGTGTATGGCTCGGCAACGACGATAATTCGCCGACGAAGAAAGCGTCGGGCGGCAATCTTCCGGTGGAAATCTGGTCGCGCTTCATGCGGGCCGCGCATCAAGGTGTGCCGCCGCAGCCGCTCCCCGGCGGGATTTGGCAAAGCGGCATTCCACCGGACGCAACCGTGCCCATGGCGGATAACAATGGTTGGCCCTTCCCTTCGAACTTGCCCGAAGCGCCCGCTGGCGACGCGCGGGCATTCCCGCCAGCTCGGGCTAGCGGCGCGCCCGTGCCTCCGGCGGATATACCCAACCCAGGCGGTTATGGACAAAGGCGCGGAGCCCCATCCCGGCAGCAAAACTTTTTCGATACGCTGTTCGGCGGCTAATTGAAGTCCATTCTTCGATCGTCGAATATTTGACAAAGCTACTGATAACCAGTACATTATGAAAGAAGATGCTTTCGAATGGGATGATGACAAGGCCGCCGCTAATTGGCGTGCGCATGGCCTCGCCTTCCAGCAGGCGGTCAAGGCTTTCCGCGATCCCTTTGGAGTGTAGCGGATCGATGACCGCGAAAACCATGGCGAAGAACGCATCAATTTGCTCGGCATGTGCGAAGGCGTGATCTTGCATGTGACCTATACCGAGCGCGGTGAACACATACGGCTGATCTCGCCCCGGCGGGCCGAAAAACATGAGCAAGACGACTACTACCGCGAGAATTCGGTCTGACGTCACGGTTGTCGAGGTGCTCGCCGACGGCACCGAACGGCCGTTTCCGGATACGTCCATGCGGCCGATGACGGAGGCGGAGATTGAAGCGGCGGCGGGTGCCGATCCCGATGCGCGGCCCATGACGGCCGAAGAGCTGCGGAAAGCAAGACGCGTGCCGCGCATAAGGGCGTTGCGCCGCGCACTCGGGCTGACACAGGAGGAATTCGCCGGGCGTTATCACCTCCCGATCGGCACTCTTCGGGACTGGGAGCAAGGCCGCACATCATCGCGGTGGCGCGCAAGCTGTTGACCATCCTCAATGCCGTGTTGCGCGACAAAAGACCGTGGCGTCTCGTTGATGAGGAGCATGCTCATGCCAAACCCTAGATCTGATGGCAAACCAAGGTCTGCACCGGTTGGACGGGTCAAGGCCGCACGCCGCGAAAGCGGGAGCGCGAACGCGCTCGCCTTGACGCGGCCGGCCAGTGGAGACAACACTTCCATCAGCAGATCACCCTTGACAAAAAAGACAGCCGCTGAGGAGCGCGCAAAGCGCGCGTCTCGAAGGATGCGCCGCGCGGTCCCCAGAGCGCCCTCGCCCTCGCCCTTCGAGACAGCCCTACGGGCTTCCCCAGGGTGAGGGGCCGTTTACCTTGCCCTGAGGGTTATCCCCGATCGGGAAAAGCGGTCCGGTATGCCTCGTCGATCCTCGCCATCTGTTCGATGGTGAATGCGAGACTTTCAACGATAGCGGACACATGATTTATTTCGTCGAGCGATAGTGCTCGGCCCTTGCGCGACTTCAGATATTTGTCGAGCACCTGATAGCCGCCGATGTGGAAATCCCACACGGCTTGCGGCACCGGCTTGAAGAACTTGGTGTTGTTGATCGCGACCGTCTGTTCCTCGGACGAATAGCGCACCGCCTCGATCGTATCGCCGCCCTTGCCGTGATAGCTAGCCAATCCTCGTCGCGGCCGCTCGCGCAGAAGGTGGGCCTGCACCAGGGCCCAGCCGAGACCCGACAAAGTTTCGAAATCGTCCGCAGCTTCGGGGAAGGGCACGCGGGGAAAATCGATGCGCAGGAATTCGGCGTAACGCGTGCGGTAGGTCGGCGCGTGCAGGACGGCATAGATGTAGCCGAGGATTTCTTCGGGAGAGTAGTGGTTGCCGTAGCGGGCGTCGAGGAAAGCGCGGAAGTCGGCAGAGAAGTTTTCGTTACGGCCCTCCGGTGAATTGTAAAGCGGGAAAATGAACCCGTTATTAGAGGTGTTTGGTGACATAATGATCTTCTCAATCATCGCATCGGTTACGAGCGCGTGTGCGAACGACTTCCCCTTGGTGAATCGTGAACTCACCAGCGCTAAGTTATTAGCCCCGAGACGATTCCAGATTGCCATACGGGGATAACTAAGAAATCCTCGCGATCGGCCCGTCACGTAGGTCTGCCTGGTATCGAAAGGCCGGTAGTGAACAGGCTTCACACGGTCCCTAGTGAGCGGCTCCAGCGTCAAGTCGGTGATTGCCCCCGCCACTGTCCAATCGCGCGTATCTCTTCCCAACCTATGCACGGTGCGCACATTCTCGACCTCATCGCTGACCAGTGAATGAACGCGCTTCCAAGTGTCATCCGCTGTGCGGGCAAGAGTGAACTCATCTCGCGCGGTGACAATTCCCACGCTGTTGATTACAAAAATATCAGGAAGACTCTCAGCCAATGTCATAGATCTCTTTCAGCGCCAAGTTTTGATCAATGAACATGTAGTCGGGTCCAGTTACTCGAACAGACTCCATGCCACAGCTTTTCAGATTCGACGCTGCTGTTAATTTATACTTTTCCAGTTGCTTTCCCCAAAAGTCTCCACGCCAGACACCACGCTCCAAGCCGGGCCGCTTCACCAAAAGACTGATCGCCACACCCTGCTCGATGTCGAAGACGTTCTCGTCCTTTGAGCCGTCAGGCGCGCGTTCCTTCTTCTTGGCGTTGCCATGCAGATCGAGAACGTAGATTTGCTCGAAGCTGCGCGTAAGCGACTGGCGCATGCCCCGAAACGTAGCGTTATCAAGCCAGGAGTGATTGGTGATAACGCCCACAACGCCCTCGTTCGCCGCCTCCATCTTCATTTGGGCGAAGCGGATGAACTTCACGTAGTCGTCTTGAAGCCCCCTAGGATTGCGCTCGCCCAGTGGTCGCCTTTCCAGCATTGCGTCGCTGCCCCCGGTCAATACATCGTTGGGACGTTGCCATGTGTAGCGATACTCATCGATTGCCGCAGTGATAAAGGCGCCGTTGTTCCGCGATTTATAGGCGTAGGGTGGGTTGCCGACGATCACCAGTATTTCGCGGTCTTTGACTGCCTGCGCCGCCTCGACCTCCGCGCTGATGGCCGGCAGCAAGAAATTCGCTTGAGGCTCAATCGGCTCCAGCGTGTTGGTAAGAAAAATCTGAAGGCGCTCGTTGCTTTTCAACGAATGTCCTTGATCACTTAAGTATTGAGACAGCTTCAAGTGCGCGATCGTATAGGGCGCGATCAAGTATTCGAAGCCGAAGACGTTCTTGAGCATATGCTCGCGGACGATCGAGGCCCGCCTTGGCTGAATCCGCACCCGCCGATATTCTCGAAAATGCGCTCCAGCACTTCGAGAATGAAGGTACCGGTGCCGCAAGCGAAATCGAGCACGGTAACGCGATTATTGTCGGCCAAGCCGTCGCGGAATACCGAAGGTTTCCTTCAGAATGTCGTCCACCGCACGCACGATGAAGTTCACGATCGGTGGCGGCGTGTAGTAGACGCCGCGGCCCTTGCGCATCGCAGGGTCATATGCCTTCAGGTAATCCTCGTAGAAATAGATGAACGGGTCGCGCTCGAACAGCCGATGCTCTTCCTCGTCGGCGGCGCGCACCTTGCGGCTGATCGCCTTACGGTGCTTGAACGACAGGTCTTCATGGATGGCGTGCAGATCGAGCCCGTTCATCGATGGAAAGAATTTCATCCTCGACCACCCAGCGAACGTACCGGCATATTCCGGCGCTGTCGAGATCGTAGAGAAATTGCACCAGCTCGCGGATGAGGCGGAACGCGCCCGGCACGAACTGACGCGCATTGTGCGAGGGTGATCACTTCGCCGTTGGAATTGAGCTTCGCCAAAAAGAGACCATAGGCGAGCATTTGCGCGAAGGCGTCGGCGAATTCGCCAAGCGTGAGTTCGTGAAAGACCTGATCGCGGAAAATTTGATAGAGGCCATAAAGGCGGCCTTCCCTGTGCTCTTTTTCCTGCCGCCGCAATTCGCGGTCGAGAAAGTCGCGCAAAAATTGGCTGCGCGTGGCGAGAGCGAGCGCGAGCTGCTGCGCCCGTCCGATGCCTTCCGGCGCGGTCGAGAAGAAGCCTCGCAGCAGGTCCGAGACCGCCTTGACCCGATCCTCGCGCGGCTTTTTTGGCCTCCCTTCGAGATCGTCCCGAAAGGCGATGCGTTCCCGCCCGTTGACCTTGGCGTCCTTGATCCAGATGAATTCCAAATAGTCGGTCAGCAGGATGTTGTTCGACAGCTTCTTGTAGCGGGCGATTTGATCTGACTTGAGAACTTGGTCGAGGATTTCGCCGACGGTCTTGTTCTCGACATAGCCGAGGATCATCGCCGCCTTTATCACCTTGAAGTCCGGCGCGCCGGAGCCGCGTACTTTTTTCGCTTCGTGGATGATGCGAATAGTGGGGTCGGCCGCGTGAGCCGCCGCGTTCAAAAGAGTTTCAAGCGCGCCCCGGTCGGAATGCTCGGTCTTGTCGTCGCGATCTTGTCGCAGGAGGACCAAATATTTCTCGAAAGCATCCTTCATGGGAAAGGACCAGGTCCGCGACTCGCGCGCCGATTAAAAAAACCTCAGGCGTAAAGCATAAACCTATCGCAATTTTCTGCCTGCTCCAAATCCCCGCTTCGCACCTCGCCGCGCCTTGCGAAAGTGCGTTTGCACAAACCCTCAATCGTACCAAAATGTTTCACGTGAAACATTTTGGTACGATTGCGCAAAAGCTCTCGCAGGCCAGAGTTCAACCGCCGTGCTTTGGGTCGGGATTCCCGAAAAGGCGCTTTGGCATCGAAAGCCACGCCAGCGGCTTCACGCGGGCAAAACGACATGCTATCCCAATCCCGCCGTCATCCCTCGTGCCGGGCGCTGGCGCTCCTTTCCGCCGCGCTCGGTCCGGGCCGCCATCGCAGGAATTTTCAGCATGAGCCAAACCGTCGCCAGCCGCACAGAGTCAAACCCTTTTTTCGCGGCGGGGCTCGCCGATGCCGATCCCGAAATCGCCAAGGCGATCGAGCTGGAACTCGGCCGCCAGCAACATGAAATCGAGCTGATCGCTTCCGAAAACATCGTCTCCAAAGCCGTGCTCGAAGCCCAGGGCTCGGTTTTGACCAACAAATATGCCGAGGGCTATCCCGGCCGGCGCTATTACGGCGGCTGCCAATTCGTGGATATGGCCGAAACCCTCGCGATTGAGCGCGTCACCCGCCTCTTCGACTGCAAGTTCGCGAATGTGCAGCCGAATTCCGGCAGCCAGGCGAACCAAGCGGTGTTTCTCGCGCTATTGCAGCCGGGCGATACTTTTATGGGGCTCGACCTTGCCGCGGGCGGCCATCTGACCCATGGCTCGCCGGTCAATCTCTCCGGGAAATGGTTCAAGCCGGTCGCCTATGGGGTTCGGCGCGACGACCATCGAATTGACATGGACGCGGTGGCGCGGCTTGCCGAAGAGCATAAGCCGAAGCTCATCATCGCCGGGGGCTCCGGCTATCCCCGGTATTGGGATTTTGCGGGGTTCCGGGCTATCGCGGATTCCGTCGGCGCTTATTTTTTCGTCGACATGGCGCATTTCGCGGGCCTTGTCGCGGGCGGCGTGCATCCGTCGCCATTCCCGCATGCCCATGTCGTCACCTCGACGACCCACAAGACTCTTCGCGGGCCGCGCGGCGGACTCGTTCTCGCCAATGACGAGGCGATCGCCAAGAAAATCAATTCGGCGATATTTCCGGGCCTTCAGGGCGGCCCTCTGATGCATGTGATCGCGGCCAAGGCGGTCGCCTTCGGCGAGGCGCTCCGGCCCGAATTCAAGCTTTACGCGAGGGCCGTCGCCGACAACGCCAAGGCGCTTGCCGCGACGCTTAGTGAGCGCGGTTACGCGATTACCACCGGCGGCACCGACAATCATCTGATGCTGGTCGATCTGCGGCCAAAAAACCTTACCGGCAAGGCGGCGGAAGCTGCGCTCGGGCACGCCGGGATCACCTGCAATAAAAACGGCGTGCCGTTCGATACCGCGAGTCCCATGGTGACCTCCGGCATTCGTCTCGGAACGCCGGCCGCGACCTCACGCGGTTTCGGCATCGCCGAATTCAAAAGGGTCGGCGAGCTTATCGCCGAAACCTTGGACGGCTTGGCCAAGCACGGCGACGCGAGCAATGCGGCTGTCGAAGCCAAAGTCAAGGCAGGCGCGCGGGAATTGACGCAACGCTTCCCGGTTTATTGAGGCCGAGGATCGTTTGCGTCTTAAGGTAACAGGAACGCGATCCGCGTAAGTTACCATCATGCTTTGAGGCCGGTCCGCCATGCGGTGCCCTTATTGCGGCAGTCTCGAAACCCAGGTGAAGGACTCTCGCCCGGCCGGCGATCAGTCGGCCATTCGCCGCCGCCGGATCTGTCCCGATTGCGGCGGCCGTTTCACGACGTTCGAACGCGTGCAATTGCGCGAATTGGTGGTCTTGAAAAAATCTGGCCGCCGGGTGCCCTTCGATCGCGAAAAACTTATGCGCTCGCTCGAAATCGCCTTGCGCAAGCGGCCCGTCGAGCCGGATCGCGTCGAGCGGATGGTGAACGGAATCGTCCGCCAGCTCGAGAGTCAGGGCGATAGCGAAATTCCAAGCGACCGAATCGGCGAGCTCGTCATGGAAGGTCTTCGCGCGCTCGACAGCATCGCTTATGTACGCTTCGCCTCGGTCTATCGCAATTTTCGCGAGGCACGCGATTTTAATACGCTCATCGACGAACTTGCGAATGGCGAGGGCGATGCCCTGGAAGACCAACCAAATCCCCCGCCAACAAAAGCGCGTTCGCCGAGCCGGGCATGATGCAATCCTGCGCGGACGCGCGATTCATGGCGGCCGCGCTCGCCCTTGGGCGGCGCGGGCTCGGGCTTTGCGCGCCAAACCCCGCGGTAGGCGCGCTCGTTGTCAAGGATGGCGTTATCGTGGCACGCGGCTGGACCAAGCCCGGCGGCCGCCCGCATGCGGAAACCGAGGCTTTACGCGAGGCAGGCACGCAAGCCCGCGGCGCGACGCTCTATGTGACGTTGGAACCATGCAGCCACCATGGGCAGACGCCGCCCTGCACAGATGCAATTATCGCGGCGGGGGTCAGCCGCGTGGTCTATGCCGTTGACGATCCCGATCCTCGGGCCTGCGGTTCCGGCGCGCAAATCTTGGCCGATGCCGGCATTGAAGTGACTCGCGACGTGCTCGCGGAAGAGGCGCTGCGGGCCAATCTCGGCCATTTTTTGCGCGTTACCCGCAAGCGCCCGATGGTCACATTGAAACTCGCCGTGACGGCGGATTTCTATGCGGCGGGACCGGCCGGCGATCCGCGTCTTGTCATTACGGGCGCGCCGGCGAATGGACTCGTGCATGTCATGCGCGCGTTGCACGACGCGGTGATGACCGGCATCGGCACCATCTTGGCGGACGATTCCCTGCTGAGCGTGCGGCTTCCCGGCCTCGAAAATCGAACGCCTTTGCGCGTGGTGCTCGACAGTGATCTTCGTCTGCCGCCTCTAGCGCGGCTTGCCGCCACGGCGGCAAAAATCCCGACGCTGATTGTTGCTGGCGAGGGTGCGAGCGAAGCGAGTGCCGGGCGCTTGCGCGAGGCGGAAATCGAGGTCGCGCATGTGCGCCGCGACGCGGCGGGGCGCGTCGATCTTGATGCCGCGTTGACTCTCTTGGCCGCGCGGGGCTTGACGCGCGTTTTTTGCGAAGGCGGCCCGCGCCTGGCGACGGCATTGATCGGGCAGGGGCTAGCCGATGAAGTCATTATCTTCGCCGCGCCTGAACCTCTCGGCCGGAACGGCGTTTTGGGCCTCGACGGGGACACGGCGGCCCTGCTTGACGCCGCGGACCATTATCGCCTCGCGGAAACGCGGATGATCGGCGCCGACCGGCTGACCCGTTACGAAAGAGTGGTTTCATGTTCACCGGCCTTGTGAGCGATGTCGGCGAGGTGGAACGGGTTGACGCAGGGGCCAAGTTAAACCATTTGCGCATCGCCTGTTCCTATGCCGTGGAGACGATCGTGCCCGGCGCATCGATCGCCTGCGGCGGACCTTGTCTGACCGTGGTCGCGCGTGGCGAAAGCGGCAATCGCCGCTGGTTCGAGGCAGATGTTGGGGCGGAAACTCTCGCCTGCACGACGGCGCGGCATTGGGCGCCGGGCACGCGACTCAATCTCGAACGGCCCTTAAGACTTGGCGACGAACTTGGCGGCCATATCGTCACCGGGCATGTGGACGGAGTGGCGGAAATCGTCACGATCGAGGATTTCGACGGAATGCGGCGCATCGACATCAGGGCTCCGCATGACCTCGCGCGTTTCATCGCGGAAAAGGGTTCTGTCGCGCTCGACGGCACGTCGCTGACGGTCAACCGCGTCGACGCGGATATTTTTTCGGTGCTGCTCATTCCGCATACGCTGAGAGTCACGACATGGGGCGAAAGGCGCCTGGGCGATGAAATCAATCTCGAAGTCGATCTGATGGCCCGCTACGTCGCGAGGCTCGCTGGGAGCCTCTCGCAAAAGCCGTGAGGCGAATGAGTGGGCGAACAGGACCGCCGCGATCATCGGCCTACCGCTGAATTGCGTTGACCGGGCCCTTGGGCCCAAATTTGGTTAATGATCCGAAAAGCTTTCCGGTATTATATTTCTCAACCTTCCCACATTTCCAACCAGGTGCCGCGCGCCCTCTTCGCACCCTTGTCCGATGAGAGCAAACCGTCAACGGAGTATCCCGTGCCTTCACTCATAAAATTTCTTTTGATCGCCGGTATTCTCGCGGGGATCGTCTATGGCGGCATGATCGCGCTGGTGACGTTCGTCGAGCCGCAGCCGCGCGAGATGATCCAATTGATTCCGCCGGCGCGGCTGAACAAATAGGAGGAGCCAGCCTATGACGCGAAGCATGCCTCGCCCGATCGAAGCGTTTCTTGAGATGATCGCGGCCGAACGCGGTGCTTCGAAAAACACGCTCGACGCCTACGCCCGCGACCTCGCCGATTATGCCGCCGGACTCGCCCGCATGGGAAAGACGCCGCGGAACGCCGCGACCGGCGACATTCGCGCTTATCTCTCCGTGCTTGCAAAACGCGGTCTCAAACCCGCATCTAGCGCACGAAAACTTTCCTCGATCCGGCAGTTCCACCGGTTTCTCGTCGCCGACGGGCGCCGCGCCGATGATCCGGCGCTGATTGTCGAGGCGCCGAGACGCGGCCGGATGCTGCCAAAAATCCTCTCCGTCGCCGAGGTCGGCCATTTGCTGGCGATCTCCAAGGAGGGGCTCGACGACGACGCCCGCCCCGCGCCCGAACGGTTGCGCGCGTTGCGCACGGCCTGTCTGCTCGAACTTCTTTATGCGACGGGTCTGCGGGTTTCCGAACTCGTGACCTTGCCGTCGAGCGCGGCGCAAACCAAGGAGCCTTTCATTCACATTAGCGGCAAGGGCGAGCGGGAACGGCTGGTGCCGCTGCCGAGCGAGGCGCGGCGGACGATTTCGGCCTACCGCGCATTTCAAAAGAAGACTGGGGCCGGGGCGGTGGCTCGCCATTGGCTGTTTCCCGCCGATAGCGCGAGCGGGCACCTCACGCGCCAGGCATTCGCCCGCGACCTCAAGACCTGCGCCGTCGCCGCGGGAATCGGCTCCGCGCGGATAAGTCCGCATGTGCTCCGCCATGCCTTCGCGAGCCATCTTTTGCAAAACGGTGCGGATTTGCGTGTCGTGCAGGAATTGCTTGGCCACGCCGATATTTCAACGACGCAAATCTATACCCATGTGCTCGACGAGCGGATGAAAGCCATGGTGCGCGATTTGCACCCGCTCATGGCGAATGACATCCCGCCGGTCAGTTGACGCGATGAAAGCCTGCCTCGTCTCGGTGACGGTCGAAATGCGCGAGCACGCCATGAATACAAACCGTCGAATTGCCGCAAAATTTCCGCTGCAAACATTCCCGGCCGCCTTTGTTGCCGAAATGTTCGAAGGCGAACAGTCTTGGGAAAGCAACGCTCTTTTCCGGGCGCGATCAATCGGCGCTGGGCAGGCGGCGGATCGTGAATTCGATGCGGCCGCCGGAGAGTTCCCGCCAGGATTCGATTTCCGTCATATAGACGGCCTTCGGGAACTTCGCGAAATAGGCGCGCGCTTTGACCCGCGCCTCGTTGCGCTTGAGGGTATAGGTCTCGCGCCGCCAAGCGCCCTCGCGGGACGCCGCTTGCGTCCGCGCCCGTTTGGCGAGACCGCGCGCGATGTCCGCCGGTGTTTTTTGTTCAGCGCTCATTTTTGTCAGCGCTCATTACGCAAAAATCCGCGAAGCACCCTATCATATACCTAGACTCCGAAGGATTGCGTTTTTTTGTGGCGCGCGGGCGGCAAATCTAAATCAATGCGTGCATGGCAGGACAGCTTCTTGGTCCCGAGGACCGGCAACACTTTCTGACGATGATGCGGCGGCAGATGAACAGCGCCGTGCATCGGCGGATGAATGTGGTGCTACTTCTGGATGACGGCTGGCCGCCGGCGCGGATTGCTGCCGCGCTGTTTATCGACGAGACGACGGTTGGCGAACATCGCCGTCTTTACGAAACCGGTGGCCGGGTTGGCGTCGAGACGCTGGTCTATCTCGGCCGCGATGCGGCGCTGGAGCAAGCGCAGTTGGACCTTCTCTCGGGCTGGGTGGAAGAGACGACGCCGCAAACCTCGAAGGAGGTCTGCGCGCATGTCGAAGCGGCCTTTGGCGTGTCGTATACGCCGAACGCCATGTCGAAACTGCTGAAGCGGCTCGATTTCGTGCCCAAGAAGCCGAAGACCGTTCCGGCCAAGGCCGACGAGGCGACAAAGCGCGCCTTCGTGGCCGAGGTTCTCAAGCCGGCAATGGACGCCGCTTCGGCCCAAACGCCGCTTGATTTCGTCGCCGCGACCCACCCGTCCTACACCGGCCGGCCGGCGCATGGCTGGATCCGCCGCGGCGAAACGGTGGAGCTGAAATCCAACCACGGCCGCCTTCGCATCAACATCAACGGCGCGTTGTCCTGGCCCGCTTTGTCGCTGGCCCATCGCCAGGAAGACCTGATCACCAGCGCCGCGATGATCCGGCTGTTCGACGATCTTGAGGCGCGCCATCCCGAGGCCGCCGCGATCGGCGCGGTGATCGACAATGCGCGCTACAACCGCTCGCGCGAACTTCGGGACTATTTCGCCAGGCCGGACTGCAAGATCAGGCCTATTTACTTGCCAAGCTACGCCCCCAACCTGAACCTGATCGAGCGTTTCTGGCATTTCCTGAAGCGCAAGGTCCTGTTCAACAAGGCCTACGGCAAGTTCGCCCTGTTCAAGGCCGCCTTCGATCGCTTCTTCGAAGAGATCGATCAATGCGCCACCGAACTTAGATCGCTCATCACCGATCGGTTCCATTTCATCGGTCGCGCAAACAGCGGGATTCTCGCAGCGTAGGGGTATAGCAACCGCCTGAGAACCTAACTCCTGGGGGATTCCCAAACCGCCGCAACTGTAACTCGATGCAGCACGTCGTTGATTCGCGGAGCGGGCAGCATGTCGGCAATCGAGATTACACACCAGGATTTGAGTATTTCACAGTTGCGGGCGGAGGCGGCGCGGACGGCTGACGCCAAGCAGGCGTGATCCTTTCGGCCAGTATGATGGCGGTCCACGGCCGCATCCAGCGCGAGGGCGAGGTCGTCCATCTCGTCGCCCAGCATCTGACCAACTTGGCGTCGGCGCTCGCGAGCGTTGGCGATAGAGACGTCACGTTTCCGCTGCCGCACGGCCGCGGCGACGAGTTCCACCACGGCAGTCCGGGACCCGATCCGCGCAGTCTGCCCGCAAAGGGCTTGGACGCGCGTGACGTCCACATTTCCGGTCTCCACATCGACACGATCAAGATGAAGACGAGGGATTTCCGGTAGGCTGCGCGCGTTGCCGGCAAAACCCGGCAAGCATCGCGACAGCCCCTTTGTCGGGTTGGCAAACAAGTCGCAAGATGACGTGCCTCGCCTCGATGACGCTTCGCGCCATGGCTTCAATATTCTGATCGCGCTCATGATCGAGGAGAAACGCTAGTTGATTGTGACCGCAAGCAGCTGGCAATGACGTTATAGGAGTTCCTCGATGAAGCCGCGAATGCGGGTCCGCACCCCGGCTTCCAGCGGATCGAACCAATCTTCCCCGAGGAAAAGCGTTCCTTCGACCGCTTCCGCCGCCGCTTTTGTGGTATCGTGGGCGTCCGGCTCCAATGCAGCAGGTCAAACGCCATCAACGGCAGGCCCAACAAGGCGCTGCACCCGACCGTCGACGGCATCAAACCAACGGACCCGCCGAACGTTAGGGATAGATCAAAACTCCCGCCCCTGCCCTACCTTCGCCGCGTTGCTTGTGTAGCTTTGCCTTGGCATCCTCCAATCGCGCTTGCGCGGAACGGTGGCGGATGTCAGGTTTCCCGCGACGGTTGCCTCGATTCGGCCGGAATTAGGATATGAACCCAATAAACCAAAGACATTGTCCGGCAAGATCCAACACGGTTCGCGCCGGAAAACCGGGTCAATCTCCGATGCGCCGTCTCGGTTGCCTCGCGGCCCTGCTCGGCTTTTGGGCAAGCCATGCCTTCGCCAACCCCGCGCTGGTGATCGAAATGCCTTCCGGCGCGATCCTCTACGAGGATCATGCGACAGAGCCCTGGTATCCGGCTTCCGTGACAAAACTGATGACGGTTTATGTGGCGCTGAGCGCGATGCGGGAGAATCGCATCACGCTTGACACGCCGCTTGTTGTCTCGGCGCGCGCAGCAATGATGCCGCCGTCCAAGATGGGCTTCCGGCCGGGCTCGCTGGTGACGCTCGACAATGCCCTGAAAATGCTGATGGTGAAATCGGCCAACGATGTGGCCGTCACGATCGCGGAGGGGGTTTCCGGTTCGGTCGAGGCTTTCGCCGAGGACATGAACAGCACGGCGCGCGAGCTCGGCCTCACCCAATCCCATTTCGTCAATCCAAACGGCCTGCCGGATCCAGAGCATGTCTCCTCGGCGCGCGACTTGGCGATCCTCGCGCGCGCGCTCTACCTGGCCTTTCCCGAGCGGGCGAATCTCTTCAACATTGGCGCCGTGCGGCTCGGCGGCCAGATTATCCAGAACCACAACAATCTGCTCGGCCGCTATCCGGGCGCCGACGGCATGAAAACCGGGTTTACCTGCGCCGCCGGGTCGAATCTCGTGGCGAGCGCGAGCCGGGACGGCCGCAAGCTCATTGCGGTAATTTTGGGCGCGCCCAATCTGCGCAGCCGCACGATCATGGCCGCCGCCTTGTTCGATCGCGGCTTTGCCGGAATAGACCGGCCGTCGAAGTCGCTCGCGGACCTTGCGGCGCAGACATCAATGAATAGCCCCGCGGCGGCGCCCGACATGCATCAAACGGCCTGCCGCAAACGCGGCAAGGCGGTGGCGCAATTTAACACGGACCTCGACCGGCTGATGGCGCCGCTGCTGGCCGCCCATGCCAAGATCCCAGCCGCGCACGAACATTTTGTTCCGGCGCCAACAGAGGCCATTGCCGGGCCCTTGCCGATGGCACCGCGAATTACCATGGTGCCGCGTCCGGCGTTCGCTCCCGTTCCTGTCTATGCCGGTGTGCCAGAGGGCTATGCGGGACTTATCGCGCAAGCACGGCCGGCCCATTCGCCGGTCGGCACCGCGCAACCGCCCAGCATCGTCAGCGCCTACGCCCCCGCCACACCGGGGACGGCGCTCGAAGACACGCCGCTCCCCCGGATGCCGGCGCGCTGCCGATGAAGGGCGCGGCCAAGCGAGCCAAAGGCGCCGCGACGCCCGATGTCCTCCCCCCGCATCGCCTGGCGCGAACGGAAATCGGCGACACGGACGCACCTGTTGCCGGCAAGACGACAAAAAAAGCATCACATAAGGCATCAAGTAAAGCGCAAGGCAAAGCCCGCGGAAGGAAAGCCAGCTTCACCAAGGCGAAATTCGCGCCAAAATTCGCCAGAAAGGCGCATTTCTCGGCAAACGCCACGGCGCATACCGGCAAGACGAAGAGCAAGACGCCAGAGAAGCATGCCGGGCGATGAGCTTTTAAGCGTGTCTTACTCGCCGTGCCGCCGATGACCCCTCGGCAAAAAAGGCCGCCCGCGCCTTTCCCGCTGACCGTCGTCACAGGTTTTCTTGGGGCCGGCAAAACAAGTCTCTTGAACGCCCTACTGCGCGATCCGGCGCTCGCCGGTACTTTGGTCATCGTCAACGAATTCGGCGAAATCGGCCTTGATCATCTCCTCGTCGAGCGACTGGACGGCGACATGCTGATGATGACGTCGGGCTGTTTGTGCTGCTCGATTCGCGGCGATCTCATTGCGACCTTGGAAGATATTTTACGCCGCCGCGACAATGGCCGGATCGCGTCATTTCAAAGGGTCATGATCGAAACGACTGGCCTTGCCGACCCGGCGCCGGTTTTGCACACGATCATGGCGCATCCCTATCTCATGCTGCGGTTCCGTGTCGACGGCGTCGTCACCTTGGTCGATACGGTAAATGGAAACGCGACCCTCGATGCGCATGAGGAGGCGGTGAAGCAGGCGGCCATGGCCGACCGGCTCGTTCTCAGTAAGACCGATCTTCTGACGGCGGGCAGCGGTGCCCTGCGGGATCTTCGTGCGCGCCTGAAAAAACTCAATCCGGGCGCGGTTTTGCTCGACGCCGCGAAAGGCGAAGCCACGGCCGGGGCGCTTCTTGATGTCGGGATCTACGATCCGGATCGAAAAATTCCCGATGTGCGCCACTGGTTGAACGCGGAAGCTTTTGCGGCGCGCGGAGCGGTTGACCATTCCGCCCACCTCCACCACGGGAGACGACAGCCAAGACAAAGGCGAAAAACACGACGCCAACCGGCACGACGTCCGCATTCGGGCCTTCTGCATGCGCCACGAGGCGCCGCTGGCGCCGGCCGCTCTCGATCTCTTCCTCGAATTGCTGCGCAAGGCGCACGGGCCGAGGCTCTTGCGCGTCAAGGGTATCGTGGCGCTCGGCGACGATCCCTCGCGGCCAATCGTCCTCCAGGGCGTCCAGCATGTGTTTCACCCGCCGCTGCGGCTTCCGGCCTGGCCTGACGCCGATCACAGTACCCGCATGGTCTTTATTTTGCGCGGCATGGAACCGGCTTTCGTCGAAACCTTGTGGCTGACGCTGACGTGCCTCGTTGAGCCCGACGCCAATCCCCTGGCTCCAACGAAAGGTGGCTTGCTCGCTTGAAATCGCCGTTCGGGTGGATATCTATCGAGGAACCGCGAACGTAAGGAAGGGGCGTGGCGCTGCGCCAGCGGCTCGACAAATGGCTGTGGTTCGCACGTGTGGTCAAGTCGCGCAGCCTCGCGGCGCGGCTTGTTGCCGAAGGCCATGTACGCCTCAATGCGCGGCGGATCGAAACCCCGGCCAAGGCGGTCGGGCCAGGCGATGTCCTGACGATCGCGCAGGAGCGTCAGGTGCGGGTTCTCAAGGTCGTGGCTCCCGGCGCGCGCCGGGGCGGCTTTTCCGAAGCTTCTCTCTTGTTCGAGGAACTGACCCCTGGCTCGGGGGATTTGACCCCAGCCGCCCGGGCCTGACATTGGTCCTAGTTTATAAAGCTTGAGCATTCTCTGGACGGCGCGCGGCAAAAGCATCTGGGATTCTTGCAAAAATCCGTGGACTATTTGGACCAACAGCGCTAAAGCAAATCATCCATATGGAATAGACCGAGTGCCGCACTACGGGCATCGTCAAGGTGCCGCGCAGGCGAAGGCGCATTTCTGGAAAGTTTCGGAAAGACTGTGATACCAAAGACTGTGATACCAAAGACTGTGATACCATGGAGTTCCGGTCCATGGCTCTGTTCTCTACTTCGCGCTAAGTCAATGGGATAGCAGAGGGGGACCGGCGGTTATCCTCCATGACCCTTGGCATTGGGCCGTTGACTGGCCGCGCTGACGATGCGGCGTTCGCCCGCGAAGGAATATGATCATGACCTATGTCGTCGTCGAAAACTGCATCAAGTGCAAATACATGGATTGCGTCGAGGTCTGCCCCGTGGATTGTTTCTACGAGGGCGAGAACATGCTCGTGATCCATCCGGACGAATGCATCGATTGCGGCGTCTGCGAGCCCGAGTGCCCGGCCGAGGCCATTAAGCCGGATACGGAACCGGGGCTCGAGAAATGGCTTAAGCTTAACCTTGATATGGCGCGGTCCTGGCCGAATATCACGATTAAGCGCGACGCCCCCCCGGAAGCCAAGACATTCGACGGCACGCCCGGCAAGTTAGAGGCTTATTTTTCCGCAAATCCAGGCCAAGGAGACTAACGCCACGGTTTAGTCCGGCCCGGTTGCTGCAATCGCTAAAAAATCCGGCGAATTGGTGGGGAACCGGGGTTGAAGCTGTCCGCGACCAAGCATATCTTTTGATTTTCGCTCCTTTTTGTGCGACACTGTTTCTTTGCGGTCGGCAGGCCCGCATCTTGGAGGCTTTAAGTGCGCCGGGAAAAAAGTTCCCGGGCGGCGCGGCCGAAAATGTCTCGTTTCGTCAATCCGGCCAAGTCATGGATGGACGATTATCGTTTAGGAGCATCCCGCTTCGCGCCTCTCCAGGGCCGAAATACAAGAGTTTCCGAACGGCGGAGGGTTCGGCCGCCGTCGAGAGCTGTCTCGTCTCCAACGCGGGACAGGAAAAAGGAGCGAGCTTGTTATGGCGTCTGTCAAGAAGACCATGAAATCGTCCAAGACAAAACAGGCGAACAAGACAAAACAGGCGAAACAGCCGGGAACCGCCAAGGCAAAAGCGTCGAAACAATCCGCCGTGCTCAAAGCCAAGCGGGCCGCCGCCGCGCGGGCGCTTGCTGTCAGGAAGCTCGCCACCAGCAAACCCGGGCGCAAAGCGAAAACAAAAACGGCGGTCGTGACCGCGAAATCGCCCGGTTGCGGCAAAGCCGGCGGCCAGGAAAAAGGTTTCGGCGGCACGCGCCGCGCTGCGCGCGAGCAACACCACGATCCGCGCCGCAAAGAAGGGCGCGAATCGGAGCGCCAAGCCAGTGCTCGCCCGCGCTGCCGGCGCTAATAAACGCGGCGCATCCGCACGTGCGAACCCAAAATCGGTTTCGGGCAAGACCGCAAGACCTGCTTCCATCAATAAACCGGGACGGGGAAAGCCGGCGGCCGCGCCGAAAAAGACGGCGGCCATCAAGATTTCGCGCCGGGTTGCCGCCAAACCGGCGGCGGCCGTGCGCAAGGCCGTCGAGTCCCCAACTCGCACCGCGCAAAACACGGCCGCGAGCAAGGCGGCCGCGGCGGCGATTCTCGCCCTCAAGCGAAACGCCGCGAGGCTTTCCGAGGCGCGCAAGCAAGCAGCCCCGCTCCCTATCGGCAGGTCGGCTGGAAACTCGTCGAAGCTGGATTTAGACTCAAAAGAGCGGATGGCGGTGATCAAGAAATCCGAGCAAGCAATATCCATAGGATCTGCTTTGGGCCTAACGGATGCCATTGTCGCGCGCGCCCCCGCGAAGAGCGTGGCGGCTGGCGGCCCATCGCAAGCCGCCACCAAGGGCTCAGGCAAGCCTTTTGCCGCGAAGATCACTACGAAGATGCTGGACTCCGCGACGCCGCCCTCCATCGAGAGCAGGCGAGGCGCACGGGCGCCCGCGCGCCTCGCCCCCGCCCAAACGAACATGGCGGAAGCAAAGCATGGCGAGAAATCGCCCCCTCCGGCGCATAAGCCGGCCAAGACCGCGACCCCTCAGCGGCAACTGTTCAAGCCGCATGAGTATGTGGTCTATCCGGCCCACGGCGTTGGCCAGATCGTCGCCATCGAGGAACAAGAAGTCGCTGGCTTCAAACTCGAGCTTTTTGTGGTCAGATTCGTCAGGGACAAGATGATCCTCAAGGTGCCAACACCGAAGGCTGCCAGTGTCGGAATGCGCAGGCTCGCCGATGCCGCTGCCGTTAAGGCGGCATTGGACACTTTGACGGGCCGGGCCCGCGTTAAGCGGACTATGTGGTCGCGCCGGGCGCAAGAATATGAGGCCAAAATCAACTCCGGTGATTTGAAGGCGATCGCCGAAGTGGTGCGCGATCTCTACCGCTCCGATACGCAGCCCGAGCAATCTTACTCCGAACGGCAGCTCTACGAGACCGCGCTCGATCGCATGGCACGCGAAATCCTTGTCGTGCAAAAGCTGACCGAGACGAAGTCGTTGAAAGTGATCGAAACGCAACTGCAAAAAGGCCCGCACCGCGGCAAGACTGACGAAAGCGAGGCCGAGGAAGCCGATATCGAGCAAGCGGCCTGAACGCCCTTTTGCCAAGGACGAAAGCCCGGCGTCGTAGCCGGGCTTTTTGTTTCGAGGCTCTTCTCGGGACGGATCGGGCTAGATGTAATGTCCCGATGGGTTGTTCACGGGGAAAATCCGAGATTTGTGGGGTTTGCCAAGCATCACGGGCTCAGGAGCCCCTCCCGGGAATATTCTTAGTATACCTTGACTCCGAAGGATTGCGTTTTTTTGTGGCGCGCGGGCGGCAAATCTGAATCAATGCGTGCATGGCAGGACAGCTTCTTGGTCCCGAGGACCGGCAACACTTTCTGACGATGATGCGGCGGCAGATGAACAGCGCCGTGCATCGGCGGATGAATGTGGTGCTACTTCTGGATGACGGCTGGCCGCCGGCGCGGATTGCTGCCGCGCTGTTTATCGACGAGACGACGGTTGGCGAACATCGCCGTCTTTACGAAACCGGTGGCCGGGTTGGCGTCGAGACGCTGGTCTATCTCGGCCGCGATGCGGCGCTGGAGCAAGCGCAGTTGGACCTTCTCTCGGGCTGGGTGGAAGAGACGACGCCGCAAACCTCGAAGGAGGTCTGCGCGCATGTCGAAGCGGCCTTTGGCGTGTCGTATACGCCGAACGCCATGTCGAAACTGCTGAAGCGGCTCGATTTCGTGCCCAAGAAGCCGAAGACCGTTCCGGCCAAGGCCGACGAGGCGACAAAGCGCGCCTTCGTGGCCGAGGTTCTCAAGCCGGCAATGGACGCCGCTTCGGCCCAAACGCCGCTTGATTTCGTCGCCGCGACCCACCCGTCCTACACCGGCCGGCCGGCGCATGGCTGGATCCGCCGCGGCGAAACGGTGGAGCTGAAATCCAACCACGGCCGCCTTCGCATCAACATCAACGGCGCGTTGTCCTGGCCCGCTTTGTCGCTGGCCCATCGCCAGGAAGACCTGATCACCAGCGCCGCGATGATCCGGCTGTTCGACGATCTTGAGGCGCGCCATCCCGAGGCCGCCGCGATCGGCGCGGTGATCGACAATGCGCGCTACAACCGCTCGCGCGAACTTCGGGACTATTTCGCCAGGCCGGACTGCAAGATCAGGCCTATTTACTTGCCAAGCTACGCCCCCAACCTGAACCTGATCGAGCGTTTCTGGCATTTCCTGAAGCGCAAGGTCCTGTTCAACAAGGCCTACGGCAAGTTCGCCCTGTTCAAGGCCGCCTTCGATCGCTTCTTCGAAGAGATCGATCAATGCGCCACCGAACTTAGATCGCTCATCACCGATCGGTTCCATTTCATCGGTCGCGCAAACAGCGGGATTCTCGCAGCGTAGGGGTATATTAGCGGCAGGGCGGCAAGCCAGGCAGGCCGCAAGTCGGCTTCTGCTGCGGTGGCGGCGGGCGCGGCGGCTGATAGGCCGGCTGCGGCTGGCGCGGCTGCTGAAATTGCGGCGGCGGCAGGCGCGGCGGCTGATAGGCCGGCTGCGGCTGGCGCGGCTGCTGAAATTGCGGCGGCGGCGGGCGCGGCGGCTGATAGGCCGGCTGCGGCTGGCGCGGCTGCTGAAATTGCGGTGGCGGCGGGCGCGGCGGCTGATAGGCCGGCTGCGGCTGGCGCGGCTGCTGAAATTGCGGTGGCGGCGGGCGCGGCGGCTGATAGGCCGGCTGCGGCGGATGCCGCTGTTGAAATTGCCGCGGAGGCAGCTGGGGCTGTTTCGGAGCTTTGCCGTTCGGTCCTGATGGAGCAAGTCCATTTTGCGGCGGAATCTGACCCACGGGCGGTTTGTTCTGCGGTTGCTGCCCCGGAGGCGGAGGCACTCCAGGCGGCGTGATCCGACCAGGCTTGGCGCCTCCAGGGGCGGCATGCCCGCCGGGCAATGGAGGAAGCTGCTGGCCGCTTGGCAAGGCATGACCCGCGGGCGGCTTTTTTTGTGGCGGTGCGCCTTGAGGATTTTGAAGCGCGCCCGGCAATGCCGGTTGGGGCTTTTGTTGGGTTGGCGGCACAGGCTTTCCGTTCGGCCCCGGCAACGGTTTGCCATTCGCGCCAGGCAAGGCCGGTTGAGGCTTTTGCTGGGCTGGCCCCACCGGCTTTCCGTTCGGCCCCGGCAACGGCTTGCCATTCGTGCCCGGCAAGGCCCTTTGAGGCTTTTGCTGGGTCGGCCCCGCCGGCTTTCCGTTCGGCCCCGGCAACGGCTGGCCGTTCGCGCCCGGCAAGGCATGACCCGCGGGCGGCTTGTTTTGCAGCGGTGCGCCTTGAGGATTCTGAAGCGCGCCCGGCAATGCCGGTTGGGGCTTTTGTTGGGTTGGCGCCACAGGCCTTCCGTTCGGCCCCGGCAACGGCTTGCCATTCGGGCCAGGCCGTGCGTTGCCGGGCGGCAAACCGGTTGGCGGCAAAGCTCTTCGCTGGCCGGGCGTCCCTGGCGCAGGTTGGCCGGGGGTTCCAAGCAATGTCGCCTTCCTGGCCACGGACGGAGGCAGGGCGACGTTCGCGGCGATCGGCGGCGCCGCCACGCCAGCTCCAACACCGGCCGCCGTCGGCAGACCCGGCGCTGGGGGAGGGTTCGGCGAACCCCGGTTGATGATGGGGTTATTGTTGTTGATGACTGTCGTGGTGTGAATGTTATTGAAGATGACGTTTCCAGGGGGCGGCGCCACATAGGGCGGCGGATTGATCCAAATCGGGACAGGAATAAATACAGGGACCGGAAGCACGAAAAGTTCAAACGGCGGCGGCGGCGGCAAGAAGACGAGATAAGGCGGAGGAGGAGCCAGGAAGACGATGGGCGGCGGCGGCACGAAGCCGAACTCCGGATCGTCGAAGACAAGCACCGGGCGATCGACGTAGACGATCTCCGCGGGCGGCGGCGGCGGAATGTCGTAACCGATCGGCGCGAAGGAGGGAGGCGGCTCCTCGGGAGCTGTCAAACTCGCTAGGCGCCGGCGCGCGTCTGCCACGTGCGGGCCGCGCGGATACCGGTTGAGATAGGACCAATAGGCGTCCGGCGTATTGACCGTGCGGGTTCGCCGCCATGTCATCGCCTCGCGGCGGGCGGCCACGAGGCCCCGGATACGCTTGGCCAGGGGGACGGATGGATAGGCCGCGAGATACTCTTCATAGCCTTCCAACGTATCGCGTTCGATCGCGGCGGCGTAGGCGTCCTGCGCTCCGAGATCGCGGAGCGGTCGCGACCGCATGGCGTTGGCCCGGTCCTGCGCGAGGGCAGGGGGTGGTGCGTCCGCCGCGCGCTCGAAGAAGACGAACGGCGCCGAGATCCTTGATGCGTCCCAAGGCACCTCCGCTCCTTTGGTCTCCTCATTGACGCGCAGGCGCACACCGTCGAAGACATCCGATGGCGACAGGCCGCCTTCCCGGATCATTTCGGCGAGCGCCCGCGCGTAGGCACCATAGAATCCGCTCTCGGCGGGGGCGACCGTGCCCGGCGCGGCGTTGAAAGCCACGAGCATGTTCGGTTCTGGCTCGACGAGCGCCAGGCCACCGGCCAAAGGCTGACCAGACTTGGCGAAAGGCGAGTCCCTCGCCGCGTCGAGGACGATGAAGCTCGCCTTCAAAGGAAGCCCGGCGAGCCGCTTCGTATAATCGGAGATGCGCAACGCTTCGATCGCCACGTCCTGAGCAGCCGCGATCTTCGCGTCCGCGGGCACGAAATAGTTGTCGCCGTCGAGCTGCATGCCGTAACCGCCGAGATACACGAACGCAATGGTGTCTGGTCCCGATGCCTGAGCCTTGTCGAGGAAGTCCTGCAACGCGCCGCGCAACGCTTCGCCATCGAGGTCACGCGCGCCGGCGACGTCGAAGCCTGCCGCCTGCAATGTCTGGGCGATGAGGCCCGCGTCGTTGGCTGGCGTGACAAGTGGACCGGCCTCGTAGGCGGCGTTGCCGACCACGAACGCGATGCGTTTTTCTGCTTCCGCCCGCAATGGCGAGGCGAGAGCGAGCAAGATAAGCGCGAAGCAGGCAATGAGCAGCCTCGAGATGGTTTTCATGATCGTCCTGATGCCGGAAAAGCCAATGTTGTGGGCAATGCTACGCTATGGACGTTGAACGATAGTTTGAATGAAAGTAGGCGGAACAAAGGCGAGGCTGCTCGCCGGTGCATTGGCACGCCGGCATCGAATCAGATCTGCGCCCCTTCCAAGAGGCACCCTTGAATCCTGCGCCGAGCCCGCCGTCAATCACTTCGTCAACAGGACCTCGCCGGAAGATCAAGCAAAAATTGCTTGGCTTTGGCTGAAGCATTGGACCGCGCAAGTCGATCTCACCACGACATCCCGCCAGGCGCGCCGCCTTGGCATTGGTAACGCTTACGGGTCATGCTTCCTGCCTCTAGGCGCTAGGTCCGTTTTGCGGCTGCCGCTCGCGCCGCCGGTCATGTTGGGTTTGATAGGCAATGCCCGCATGGCAGGCGCAATATGGTCCTTGGCCCGGTAGTTTCTTGGCGCCGCAGAAACGAAAATCGGACTGGGCCGGATCGCCAATCGGCCAACGGCACATCGACTCGCGCAATTCCGAAATGGTCACGGGTTCGGATATCGGCACCACGACGTCCCGCACCGTTTGGGGTGCGGGAGCTTCAATCACGAATGGATGAAAAGCGAGGGCGGTATTGCCGGCGACTTGCGGACTGTTTGCATGCCGGTGGGCCGGGCGCCGCGGCGCCTTTTGGTGCGGCGGCGAAGCGGGCACATTTCCCGAACGCGCATTGACACGGCCCGATAGCCCGAGCCGGTAGACCTTGCCAATCACTGCGTTACGGGTAATCCCGCAGGCAAGCTCACCAGCAATGCGGCTGGCGCTCCATCCTTCGAGCCAGAGCTTTTGCAACAACTCGATTCGTTCATTGGTCCAGGACATCTGAGGCCTCCTAGAAGGTTGTCAATTTGAACTGAGAGTCAGATGGAATTTCGCTCACTTCGAAGTTAATTGGGATCGTCCCAATTGACGAGGCATCGCTACTCAAGACATTAACTCCGCGCCCGCCGGCACAATTTCACGCGACACGGTTTCAAACTTCCCGCCGCACGGGATCTCACAGCTAACATCCGCCAAGCTATACTAGCGATTGAATCGTATGCAAGCCGCGCGTCGCGCCACGGAACGTTTTCAACAAGAGCCTACATCAAACACGCGAGGTTTGTTCAGAGACCACCACGGGACGGGACCAAAATGAAATGGTTCGCGCCACAACCCTGCCGGAGACTTGAATGAAGGCCATGGCCGCCAGTTGCTCATGCAGTCGAACCTTGGTTCTTTCTTATTTCGATCCTCTACATGCTGCGGACGAATTTTCAGGCACGGGGATTGGCGGTTCCACCAGGTCGCTTGCGGGCATCCGCGCGCGCATGCTGAGTGGAGCGCGACCGGACAACGCATTGTTTCAAGGTGAGCTTGTGCCGGGCTGACCGATCAATCGGCGAGACACCCGCGACGCCGCGCGCATTGTCTTGCCGGGCCGGATGGTAGGCGTGCTGGTGCCATTTTCGAGTCACCATGCTTCAGCAGGCGGGAGCCCTTGGCTGGAACAGTTGCAGCGCAGCGGCGTGGAATCCAAACGCGAAATTTTTAATGACGCCGGGTTTCGAGATGATGTCGCAAAACTGGTCTCCAGCTTTTTTCAGGGCATGCTGAAGCGCAATTTCAAAAATCGTGCGTTGGGCATTTTTTCAGCTTGATCGCGGCCCGCCTGGTCCAACGTAGCCAAAGGATGACTCGACACAACCGCTCCCGCGCCCGTCTTAGCGGGTCCATGCGCCGATTTGCGCCAATCGGGCCGGAACGGCGCCAAGGGAATTTGCCTTCGAGACGATCCGGAATGGACGGCCAGCGCGGGCCCCGTTGCGCAAGGCAAGGCGTTCCTTTACAAAGGCGCGAAATCGAGGGCGCGCGATGGCCAATGACGAGGAAGAACTTGCCAAGATAACAGCCGAGCCCGGCGCCGTGCCAGGATCGCTTCGCCATGAAATGCCGCAGAACGGCGGCCAATCCCAATCGGCGGCCGAACCGGAAAGGGCCGCAACCCAATTGCCAGAGGCGGAGCTGTCCGTAACCGCGCCGCCCGAAGCGCAATCGCCTGGTGAACCACAATTTTCCATGGAACCCCCCGCGCCCGCAGTACCCTCACCCGAAACACCCGCTCCCGAGCCCGTCGAACTCGGCGCCCTTGGTGTTTGCGCCGCCACCGAGGTTGGCCGGCGAACAAACCAAGCCGCGCGCGCTCTTTCTCAAGCTTGCCGCCACCGCTATCGCCGGCGCGATACTGGGCTTGGGTGGAACATTGGGGCTGCGCTATTTCGGCGGCTCCCAGATCAACGACTTTGCCTCCGGCGAGCGCATTGCCGCGTTGAACGCGCGAATTGATGCGATCGAGGGCAAGGAGGATGCCGCCTTTGCCGCTTCGCGCACAGCTCTGTCCGCGATGGAAACCCGCGTGGCTGTCGCGGAGAACGCCGCGAAAGATGCCGTGGAGTCAGCAAATTCGGCGCAGGCCGATGCGCAAAAAGCCTTCGCGTCACGGCCGGCGGCGCAAGAGCCCGCGTCCGGTCCCGCGCCAGCGGTTCCCGATCTTGGACCACTCGAAGTGCGAATCGGAACCATCGAGCAAAAGCTCGCTTCGCTCGAATCGGCCCTCGCCGCGCCCAAGGCGGATCGCCGCGCCACGCCGGCGGTTCCCGATCTTGGACCGCTTGAAGCGCGAATCGGAACCCTCGAGCAAAAGCTCGCTCCGCTCGAATCGGCCCTCGCCGCGCCCAAAGCGGATCGCCGCGCCACGCCGGATCGCGAGAATGCGGCGGCCGGGCAAGGCTCCCACGCGCAAGCGATCGCGGTTGTTGCCGAAAGCCTTTTGCGGAAGCTGGATGATGGCGGACAATTTTCGGGCGAACTCGCGGCGCTCGAAAACCTCGGCGTCCCCCAGGCGTCTCTCGCGCCGCTGCGAACGGTTCCCGAATCAACGGTTTCGAGCGAACGGCAATTATCCGCGCGTTTTGCGGCTCTCGTTCCGGGTATTCTCGCGAGCGAGTCCGCCAAGCAAGCCAGCGCGGATGAAAGTTTCCTCGACCGCTTAACCCGCAATGCCAAAGGTCTGTTGCGTATCCGCCGCGTCGGCGATGCCGAAGCTGGCGGCGTACAAGGCTTCGTCGCACGGATCGAGAACGCCCTCGCGGACCACGATCTCGAAGCCGCGTATAAAGCGTGGAAGGAATTGCCCGGCGCCGCCACAACCCAATCGGAAAACTGGGGTGAAGCCGCGAAGGCGCGGCTCGATGCATTGAATGCCGCGAGATCGATCGAGGCCGATGCCGTGGCGGTCCTGGGCAAGCCGAAGTCGTGATTTCCGCCCGCTGAGACCTGACAACGAAGTCCTTGCCGACGAGAAACACATGTTCCGGGTTCTCTTTTTCCTCGTTGTTCTCATCGCCCTGGCGCTTGGCTTGGCTTGGCTCATCGACAGGCCGGGTGAAGTTACGTTGAACTGGCAAGGCTACCGGATCGAAACTTCGTTTTTGGTCGGGCTCGGAATTCTCCTCGCCGTGGTCGCCGCGCTCGTGACGATTTGGAACATTCTGCGCTTTACGTTTCGATTTCCACCCGCCCTGTCCGTTGCCCACCGGGCGCGACGCCGCGAAAAGGGCTATGCCGCCCTCTCGCGGGGGATCGTCGCCGTCGGCACGGGCGATGCGCGGCTCGCCGGCAAGGCCGCCGCCTTGGTGCAGAGGCTTTTGCCGGACGAGCCCTTGGCGTTGCTCTTGAGGGCGGAGGCTGCGCAACTTGCGGGCGATGACCGCGCCGTGGAGGCGACCTTCCGGGAAATGACCCGGCGTGACGACATGCGTCTGCTTGGTTTTCGCGGCCTCCACGCCCAGGCGCATCGGCGTGGCGAAAGCGAGTCGGCGCACCATTTTGCCAGCGCCGCGCATGGTATCGCCGCCTTACCCTGGTCGGCGGCGGCGGTTCTCGAAGGGCATGTCGCGGCGAAGGACTGGCAAAAAGCATTGGCGGTGCTCGAAAACAGTGGAAACCTAATCGACAGGACAACTCGGGACCGGCAACGCGCGGTGCTGACGACGGCGATCGCGCTCGGCAAGGAACAAACTGCGCCGGACGAGGCGCTGCGTCTCGCTAGCTCGGCGATCAAACGCGCGCCAGACCTCGTGCCGGCAGTCGCGCTTGCAGCGCGGCTCCTGATTCGCAAAGGCGGCGCGCGCAAGGCGGCAAAAATCATTGAGACAGCATGGCGGCTGGCGCCACATCCGGAACTCGCGAAGCTCTACCTCGATCTGCGGCCGGGCGATTCCAACGCCGATCGTCTGGCACGGGCGCGCACCCTCGTCAAACTTACACCGCGCGCTCCCGAAAGCCGGATGACCCTGGCCAGCGCGGCGATAAGCGCTTGCGACTATAAAAGCGCGCGTGAAGCCATGCTGCCGATGATCGAAGGGGATGAGCGGCCAACCGTCCGCATGTGCCTCCTCATGGCGGAAATCGAAGAGGCCGAGCATGGCGAAACGGGATACGCGCGCGAATGGCTGGCACGGGCGTCGCGGGCCCCGCGCGATGCGTGCTGGATCGCCGGCGGTGTCATGTCGGAGCAATGGTTGCCGGCCTCGCCGGTGACGGGAAAGCTCGATGCGTTCGTGTGGCAGAGGTCGGACGAACGTCCGAGCGCCGGCGGCGAACCGGAAGAAGCGATTTTCAGACCGATTGCCGCCCCAACCGAGCCAACCATCCTTATTGAAAAGACGCAAACGATAGCAATTGCGCCACCGGAGAACCAGGCCGGGCCCGAGCCGGCACTCGCCACCAACGCCTCTCGGGCGATGATAGGAGGAGATGCCGCCGAAGCATCCCCCGGGGAGCCCAATGAGCGAGGCCAATGAGCAAGGCCCTCGTGTTGCCGGTGCGCCGTCCGTGGCCGCTGACGATCCGGCACCTGGACAGACGCCGCCCTAAAGTGCTCCAGCGGTCCGCGCGAGTGATGTTCACAATCCCCAATACGCCGCAAACTCAGCGGTAATTGGGCGGTAATTGGAATGAGGCTATGCTGAGGCTAGAATCAACAGCGCTATCGCTAAGTCATTGAAAATACATGCAAGTCCCGGTAGCTCAGCAGGATAGAGCGGCGGTTTCCTAAACCGCAGGTCATGGGTTCGAGTCCCTTCCGGGACGCCAATATTTTTGTGAATTATATCAATAGGATGAAGATGTACCCGCTAATGGATAGGGAGCGCACCTGATATGGGCCTTATTTATGGAGGAAGTAACGACACATTTTGATTCTCATTTAGACCTACGGCATGAACAATGCGCTCGCGCGCGTGCATGCCAGCGGTCCATCCATGTTCCCATGGTTAAGGCGCCGCCATCCTCGCCTTTTCCATCATCGCGACGAAGCGGGCAAATAAATAATGGCTGTCGCGCGGGCCGGGCGACGCCTCGGGATGGTGCTGCACCGAAAACGCCGGGCGATCGGTCATTTCGAGACCGCAATTCGAACCGTCGAACAGCGAACGATGAGTTTCCCGTGCGTTGGCGGGCAGACTTCCCGCATCGACCGCGAAACCATGGTTCATCGACACGATCTCGACCTTGCCGGTGGTAAAGTCCTGCACCGGGTGATTGGCGCCATGATGGCCCTGGTGCATTTTTATGGTTTTCGCGCCGAGCGCGAGCGCAAGCATCTGATGGCCAAGACAGATCCCGAAGGTTGGGACCGCCCTTTCAAGGAGAGTTGCGATGACCGGAACCGCATATTTCCCAGTCTCGGCTGGATCGCCCGGACCGTTTGAAAGAAAAACTCCGTCGGGCCGCATCGCCAGAATCGATTCGGCGGGCGTCTGCGCCGGCACGACGGTGACCGCGCAGCCGGCCTTGGTCAGAAGCCGCAGGATATTGCGTTTGATCCCGTAATCGATGGCGACGACCTTGTATGTGCCAGGCCCAGCGGCACCAAATCCCTGTCCTGGCACCGATCCCAATTGCGTCCAGTCGTAGCGCTGCGCGGCGGTGACCTCCGGCACGAGGTCCATGCCTTCGAGGCCCGGCCATTCCCGCGCCATCGCCCGCAGGCCATCGATATCGAAATCGCCGCTTGGCGAATGGGCGATGACCGCGTTCGGCATGCCGTTCTCGCGAATGAATGCGGTGAGCGCGCGCGTGTCGAGGCCATAAAGGCCGACGATGCCGCGGCTCTTGAGCCATGTATTGAAATCGCCCTTGGCCCGGTGATTGGACGGACCGGTGACCGGCGCATGAACGATGATGCCGCGCACTCCGGCGCTCGCCGCGAGATTGCTTGTCTCGATATCCTCGTCATTGGCGCCGGTATTTCCGATATGAGGAAAGGTGAAGGTGACGATTTGGCCGGCATAGGAAGGATCGGTGAGGATTTCTTGATAACCCGTCATCGCCGTGTTGAAACAGATTTCGCCGACGGCCGCGCCCGTGGCGCCGAGCCCGTACCCTTCGAGCACCATGCCGCTTTCCAAAACGAGGAGGGCGGTCGCGCGGGGCTCGCGCCAAAACGGAAAAGCGTGCTCTTGCTCGCCGGTCATGCTCACTCTAAATCGCTCCTTGCATTTCGATAAGGCGGCCCATTGCCGCCGTCAAATCCGATGACAAAGCGAGGCGCTAGCGATGCGCGAAAAATTTTCAAGCGAGCTTAAGGCGGCGATGAAGGCCGGCGAAAAGCGCCGCGTCGGCACGATCCGGATGATCATGGCCGCGCTCAAGGACAAGGAGATCGAGGCGCGAGGGCAGGGAAAAACCGTGTCCGATGAAAATATATTGGCGCTCCTCCAAAAGATGACGAAGAGCCGGAAGGAATCGCAAGAGATCTACGAAAAAGCGGGCAGGGTGGACCTCGCCACGCAAGAAAGCGAGGAAATCGCGATCATCCAAAGTTTTTTGCCGAGCCAAATGAGCCAGGCTGAAGTAGAGCAGGCGATCGCCGCCGCCCTCGCCGAGACTGGAGCCACCTCGATCAAGGACATGGGAAGAGTGATCGGCGCCCTCAAGGGAAAATATCCGGGCCGGATGGATTTTGCGAATGCCAGCGCGCTCGTGAAGAAAATGCTTGGCGGATAAGGCTTACGGCTTGTCTTTAAGAAAGATCGCGAGTTCGTCCGTGTCCATGCAAAATCTATTCGCTTCAGCCGGAAAATTTCTGGAACGCACATCCAAGACATAGGCTTTCGCCGCCTCCAGCATGAGCTGACCTACTTCCTGGTAGCGCCGGTTGTGATGGTAGTTAGCGGGCGTGAAGCCGAGCACATCGGAAATAACAAGCACCTGCCCATCGGTCTTGCGTCCGGCGCCGATCCCGATGGTCGGCGCGGCGATGGATCTTGTCAGGTGATCGGCGACCTCTTCCGGCACGAGTTCGAGAACGAGCATCGCCATTCCGGCTCCGTCGAGGGCAATCGCGTCGGCGAGCAGCCGTGCCGCGTCCTCCGCCTTTTGGCCCTTGAGGCGTCTGTCGTCATGATGCTGCGGCAGAAGCCCGAGGTGACAGCAGACCTCGATCGAGGCCCTCGCAAGGGCTTCGACGATCTCCGGCCGCGCGCCTTCAAATTTCACGATGTCGGCTCCGGCCTCGATCAGGAGGCTCGAGCTTTTCACCGCGATCTCCGGCGTGTCGTAGCTGCGATAGGGCAAATCGGCGATGATCGTGGTTTTGGGCGCGCCCCGGCGCACGGCGCCGACGTGGTGGCACATGTCGGCGAGGGTGACGTTCCTCTCGCTGGCGTAGCCCAGCATAGTGGTGCCGACGCTGTCGCCGACGAGAATGATATCGACGCCGGCGGTCTCCTCGGCCTTGGCGGTCGGGGCGTCGTAGCCGGTCAGCACGGCGATCGGCTGGCCCTTCCGCTTCATGTCGAAAAAGCGGGCGGTTTTACGCATCAGCGCGAACTCTAATCATCGAGGTAGCCGCCTAGACGGTGACAATTCGAGAGGTAAGCATCGAGAATAGTTTTGAAAAGGCGGTGGCAAGCTTCCACCGCCGCATCGGGCCGGAAATCCCCTGCTGCGCATTGACGAGCCCTCCGTGCCTGAGGGGCGTCTCCGGCGCTCCGCCCGACGCGCCGCGTGCGCCCCGGCGGAGATGGCGGGGTTTCGGAGCCGGCGGACGCGGCTTTCAGGAAGCGCTTATGCGTTCGGCATAGCTCATCTGCTTGGCTTCGTTAAAATCTGAGATCTTCTCATAATTCATCACCCGTCAATGGTGGGGCTTGGCCCGGCTCTTGCCGCCCGGCTCCATAAGCCTTACCAATCCTTGCCGCACCTGGGGCGATCCGCAATGTTCGCGGATCCGGCCCATCGCGCGGGATAGATGCTTTTTGTCGAGCATGATGCGGTATCTGCGTTTCCTTTTCGTGTTCTTGGCGCTCGCGACGGGGGTTTCCCCGGCAAGGGCGATCGAATTGGTGCGTGTGCCGATCGAGTTGCAAGCCATCGACCTGACCAAGGCTTTTGAGATCTATCATTCCGACGGCGACCGTCTTCTCGTCTCGACCGCGCCCGGCTCCGACGGCATCGTTCGCCGCATCGAGGTGCGGGCGCGGGACGAAGGGACACGCCCGGATTGGATCGTCTTCGCGCTCACCAACGATACCAGCGAACAATTTGAAAGATTGCTTGTCGCGCCGCATTTCCGGCTGGTCGGCTCCGGCGTGATCTGGCCCGATCTCGGCGCTTCGCGGATTTCCGCGATTACCGCGAGCCAAGGATTTCCGATTGAACGCGACGTAAGCGCGGACGCCGATGTTTTCCGCCTGACCCTCGATCCCGGCACGACCGTCACTTATGTCGCGGAACTGCGGACCCCGAACCTGCCCCAGCTCTATCTGTGGGAACCGGACGCCTACAAAGACAAAATGACGGGCCTTGCCCTCTATAAGGGCATTGTCATTGGGGTCGCGGGGCTGCTTGCGCTGTTTCTCACCATCGTCTTCGTCGTCAAGGGCGCGGTGATCTTTCCCGCCGCCGCCGCGCTCGCCTGGACGGTGCTCGCCTATGCCTGCATCGACTTCGGTTTCTGGAGCAAGATCTTCGGCACCGAAGGCCAATCCGATCGCGTCTGGCGCGCCTGCGTCGAAACGACCCTCTCGGCGACGCTGCTGGTTTTTCTGTTCGCCTATCTCAAGCTCAACCGCTGGCATGTGCGGGCTTCGCATGTGGCGGTGGCATGGTTGATTTTTCTCGCCGCCCTCGCCGCTCTTGCTGTCTACGATGCCCCGGTCGCGGCGGGGGTTGCGCGCATCTCGCTTGCCACGATCGCGGGCGCCGGGTTTGTCCTCGTGCTCTATCTAGCGATGCATGGCTACGACCGCGCCATCATGCTTATTCCGGCATGGTTGCTGCTCCTGGTTTGGGTCATCGGCGCGGCCTTCACGGTCACCGGAACGTTGACCAACGATCTTGTCTCGCCGGCCCTGGTCGGCGGCCTCGTGCTGATCGTCATGCTCATCGGTTTCACGATCATGCAAAACGCCTTTGCCGGCAGCGCGCTTGGGACCGGCGGTCCATCCGAAACAGAACGCAAGGCTCTCGCCTTGACCGGCAGCGGCGACGTCATTTTCGACTGGGACGTGGTGGCCGACCGCGTCTATGTCAGTCCCGAGGTCGAGGTTCAATTGGGCCTTGCCCGCGGCGCGCTCGAAGGGCCGGCCGCGGCCTGGCTCGACGTCTTGCATCCAACCGAGAGGGATCGTTTCCGCGCCTGTCTCGATACGATGCTCGAGCAGAGGCGCGGGCGGATCAATCAAGAATTCCGCTTGCGTGCCGACGGCGCGGATTATTACTGGTTCCGCATGAAAGCACGTCCCGTCGTCGGGACTGACGGCGAGGTGGTCCGTATTGTCGGCACCCTCGTGGACATCACCGAGGCAAAGATCGCCGAGGAAAGGCTTCTCCACGACGCCGTGCACGACAATCTGACCGGCTTGCCGAACCGGGAGCTTTTCTTCGATCGCATCGACGCGGTCCTGACGCTCGCCCAAACCGACAATCGCATCCGCCCCGCCATCATCGCCATCGACATCGACCGGTTCAAGCAAATCAACGAGGCCAACGGGCTTTCCGCCGCCGATTCCATTCTGCTCACGCTCGCCCGGCGGCTGGCCCGCATCCTGAAACCGCGGGATACGCTGGCCCGGCTCTCCGGCGACCAATTCGCCGTCCTGGTCGTTTCGGAATTCGAGACCGCGCAAATCAGCGCTTTCGCCAATCTGGTTCGCCGCGTCGTGTCGACTCCCGTGACCTTCAGCGACAACGAAATTCCGCTCACCGCCTCGATCGGTCTCGCGCTCTATGATCCCCAATTGCACGCGACGCGCGAAGACATGTTGAACGACGCGGAAATCGCGATGCGGCATGGCAAGCGCATGGGCGGCAATCGGATCGAAGTGTTCCGGCCATCGATGCGCACGCTGCGCTCGGATCGTGTCGGTCTTGATGCCGACCTGCGCCGGGCGCTCGACCGCGGCGAAATCAAAGTTCTTTTCCAGCCGATTGTCCGGCTCGAGGACCGCACGGTCGCGGGTTTTGAAGCGTTGCTTCGATGGGATCATCCGCGTCTGGGGCGGCTCGGCCCCGCCGAATTCATTCCCCTCGCCGAGGAGACCGGGACAATTATCGATCTCGGGATTTTCGGGCTGGAGCGCGCCGCCCGCGAACTTTCCGCCTGGCAACACGCGCTCGACGTCGACCCGCCGATTTTCGTCAGCGTCAATGTCTCCTCGCGCCAATTGCTCCGCCACGATCTTCTCCATGACGTCCGAGGGGTGCTGACCCGCGCCAATGTAAGCCCCGGCACCTTAAAACTCGAATTGACCGAAAGCCTGGTGATGGAGAATCCCGAATATGCGGCGCAAATGCTGACCCGCATCCGCGAGCTTGGCGCCGGCCTTTCGCTCGACGATTTCGGCACCGGCTATTCTTCCCTCGCCTATTTGCAAAGATTTCCGTTCGATACGATCAAGATCGATCAGTCTTTCGTGCGTCAGAATGGGAAAGGGGCGAGGCCGGTCATCCTGCGTTCGATCGTGACGCTCGCCCATGATCTCGGGATGGAGGTTGTCGCCGAGGGCGTGGAAACGGAATCGGACGCGATAGAGCTCTATCAGCTCGGCTGCGAATACGGGCAGGGCTATGCTTTCGGCCATCCGATCAGCGCGATCGAAGCGCGCAAACTCGTCGGCGCCGCAACCGCCGCCGCATAATCAACCACGAACACGAGACAGTTCAGCGCTGGCGCTGTTGCAAGGAACAGAGTTCAAGATTTATCCGCGAGACTCAGCCGTTCCAACTCGGTTTGGAATTCTAAACGCAACTGTTCGGCCTCGGCATTTGGCAGCCAGTTCGCCATTTGTGGAAAAATGGCTTGATAGAGGCGCATCGTCCGCTCATTCCATGGCGGGAAAAACTCGGCCGCCCTTGCCTCCGCGAGCATTTTGTGGAGGCGGGCGCGAATATCGTCGGGGTCAGCCACGCCGACGCCATTGTTGCGCGGCGGCTCATTGGCGAACAAATCGTCCTGCCTGCTCTTGAAGCCGAAGAGGTCGGGCGCCTGTTCACTGCTCGTTGTTCGCTGTTTCATTCGCGGCAAATCCAAGGGCGTTCTTCGTTAACGTCGCCGGTAGAATCTGAATTAGAAGTCTATCTGCGCGGGCGAAAAGGTCAATCAGCTCGGCGATCCTGCCCACAACATCGCGCATTGCGGAAATCAGCGCATGATCGACCGCGAGCGCTTGCCGAGCGGCCAGCCAGCGCGGCAGCAGACGATAGCCGCTGACCGAAAAGCTCCAGATCGCTGCACTGATTCCCGAGACCCGCCCGGTCCGGTTGGCGCACAGAAAAAGTTCGCCATCGGTCCATTCGCTCGCGTGCAGGGTCTCGGTCGCCTCGGTCTCCACACGCGCAAACGCGCGCGTCAGAAAATTAGGCCCAGGCGGACGGGCGAAGGTCTCGACGGCGCGGATTTCCCGTCCCAATTCAGACGCCGCCAGAAACAGCGCGTGAGCGGTGGGTAAAGGCACATGCGGAAACACATCTTCCAAATCCTCGGCGAAGCGAAGGGTATAGGAGGTCGCGGACAGCAGCGCCAGCATCGCGTCGAACGCGTCTTCGGCGCTGACCGGCGCGCCATAGCTGGCGGCGAGCCCGGCAAGCAAGGAGGGGGAAATGTTGAAGGGGCCATGGCCGGGGCGGTTGTCGCGCAGCGGGAATGCGTAGCCGCCACGCCCGCTGAAGGCGTGATAGTCGGGAAGTAGGCCGTGACACCAGACGCCGGGGCCGGCGCCGGTCGCAAACGGCATGGCGTAGAGCGCGACATTATTTGCGCCCCAAACTAATTGAAGTTCTGGGCGGAGAAAGTCGCCGTAAGCGGCGTGATTGTACATGTAACGATTATCGAGTGGGCGATAGCCTGCGGGAACAATTCGATTGCCATCGAAGGGGATGGTGCGCGCACCAACCCATTTCCGGTCTCGGCTGTCGTGAAACAACACGCGCGCCGTGTCAGCGGACGTAGCCAAGAACCCCACAATCCTCTCCTGCAGCGCAATCCGCGAAAATGGATGAAATCATCTCGCTTCGTCTGAAGGCCTGATCGCTTGAACGCAAAGCAGCTCGATAGGCTCGGCCACTCCTCCCTTTGAAATGGCTCTGGTTTCATATCGTCTAGAAGACCCCGAACGACATCTACCGCGCCGGGCCGTGTTCCGGTCTCGCTACCCGCCATCAGCCAATAGAGTTTGGCGGCGCGCAAGGACAAGCCTTCCACCCAGCTATCGATATAGGACACGTCGGCCAGTTCTCCGTCGGCCTTACTCCTATCCGCGATCGCCAGCGTAATCGCGGTTCCGACCTGAATATTGAACACGCCCTGATCGCTTGTCACGCCCGCGCGCTCACCGCGTCTCACATCGCCGCGCAAATCGATGATCTCGATCCGATCGAAGCGCTCGCGCAGCATTTTGCGCATTCCGGCATAGGGTTTCCCCGCAAGAAAGGTCCGGTTCGAGATGAACGCCACGACGCCGCGGCCCGGCGCGCCCTCGCTTTCGAATATTTTCCAGATCGCCCAGCGCCAGAAAGCGACCGAAAGTTCTGGAAAAGTGTTGAGCTGGTTCCCCCACCCGGCGTCTCGAACCGGCTCTTTGAGATCGTTCCAAAGTTCATCCATCCAGTCGCCGACAAGTTCACCTATTTCTCCGGTTGCCAGCCGGCGGTAGGGCGGATTGCCGATGATGGCGAGGATCGGTTGGCGCTGCTTGATTCGGTCCGCGTCATGCCTTTCAGTGCGGATATTGTCCGCGACAAAGCCCAATTTGCCTTCGGGCGCCGCCGCGCCCGGTTCGGCGAGCGTATCGGCCAGAAAGACGCCGACCCGTTGCTTGGTCTGCAACGTGCCCATGGCGTGGCGCAGCCGGTAATGCGCGACGGCGTATGGGCCGATGAGCAGTTCGAATCCGAACAACCTCGCCGACAAGGCGCGCAACGCTCCGGGGACGGCGCCCGGACCCGTGCTGGATTCAATGGATTGTCGAACATGTTCGATCACGCCCAACAGGAATGTTCCCGTGCCGGTCGCGGGATCGAGCATCGTTACCGTTTCGTCGGTCAGTCCCACCGTGCCGAGATTGTCCCGCAGCGCACGGTCGAGGGCGGCGACCATATAGGTCACGACCTCGACGGGCGTGTAATAAACACCGTAGCGTCCCCGCGCGACAGGGTCGAAAACTTGCAGGAAGTCTTCATAGAAATAAAGGATTGGGTCTGGCTTGCCGGTTTTGCGCGCGAGGATGGCAGGCTCAAAGCTGTTCACCGTATCTAGGATGACGTCAAAGCCGACGCCGACGTCGGAGACGATTTGTTCCAAGGTCAGCACGTGCAGCGTCGTGCGCATCAGCGCATGTTCCGGCGGCATGTTCCGCCACGCCTCTCGATCAACCGCCCGGTCCGTGGCTTCGCGCACCAGTAACAGTCCGAAGGCCAGCGTCTGGGCGAAGGCCGCCGCGAAAAGCGGATCGAAACGCTTGGCGTCATAGCCCGCGGCCTGGGGGTGAGCGTAAAGCACTTCGCGGAATTCATCGCGGACTGCTTGCAGGGGCGCGTTGGCTTCCCCTGCCTCGGTCAGCTCGGCGAGCCGGTCTTCGACGATGCTCCGCACGAGCCGCGCCGCATGGGCCATATTGCCGGCCAATTGTTTGGCGTCATTCGCTGGCGGCGGATCGGCAAGCGCGAGAGGCGTCAACGCCTTGATCAAGCCAGCCGGATCGCCATTGCGGATTAATCGCTCCGCTTTGGCGTCGGTTGTTTCTGGATCGAGCGCAGCTACCGGGACAATTTCAATCGATGCTTTCGGATCATCGCGTTGAAAAACGCGCAGGCTCGAGAAATTCGAAATCGCCCAGACGGGCAAGGACTGGAATCTTACAAATTGCCGCTTGTCATGGGCGTCGCGGTAACGGGCTGGATCGCCCGGTTTGGTTGGGCTTTTTAGTTCGACAAAGGCCCGCGCGGGCTGACCGGCGCGTTTAAGAGCGATGTCGGGTCTTCCCACGCCCAGCGTGGCGAACTCAGGAACGACGACAAGCTCGTTTGCGGAAATATGGGGGAGCAAGGATTCAAGAAGGCGCTGAAACGCTGGAGCAAGAGCCTGTTCGAGATTGCTCGGCCCCGCTCGACGCAATTCGCGAATGCGAAGCGCATATTCAATGATTGATTCGACTATCATCGCGCCAAGCTAGTCAAGATCGGAAGCTGCGCAAGAAGGCGCAGGTCTAGATCGGATAATTTTCAGGCCTTTTGCGTAGCCGCATCGCAAGCGTCTAGATGTAATGTCTCAACAGGTTGTTCACGGGGAGAATCTGAGGTTTGTGGGGTTTGCGAAGCACCACAGGCTCAGGAGACCCACCCGTGAACATTCATAAGAATGCCAGGACGACGCCGAACATGCGAGCCTTGATTGTCGGGCGCCGCCAAGCGGGCGAAACGCCGCGCTCCATAGCCGGCGCTGTAGGCGTTTCGGCCGCGACCGTGAGGAAATGGCTCCGGCGCCACGAAAGCGAAGGCGCCGCTGGCCTCCAAGACCGGACCAGCCGGCCGCATCGCCTGCGGACACGGATCACATCACATCAGATCGCCCAGGTCGAAACCCTGCGCCGGGCCCGTCAGCCCTTCTGGAAGATCGCCCGCGCGACCGGGCTGTCGCGCGCGACGGTGGCCCGCATCGCAAAGGCCAAGGGGCTGAGCCGCCTGTCCGCCCTCGATCAAAGGATCGCGATCATCCGCTATGAAAAGAAGCAGCCGGGCGAGATGATCCATATCGACATCAAGAAGCTCGGCCGCATCGAAGGGATCGGACATCGCATCACGGGAGACCGGACCGGACAGAGCGCGCCACGCAGCCGCAAGGAAGGCGGCAAGGGCTGGGAATATCTCCATCTGGCCGTCGACGATCACTCCCGGCTGGCCTATTCTGAAATCCTGCCGGACGAAACACGGCGCTCCTGCCTGAAATTCCTCTTGCAAGCCTTGCGCTTCTTTCGCGATCACGGCGTCAGGGTCCTTCGCGTCATGACCGACAACGGCGCCAGCTTCCGTTCGCGCCGCTACACAAAGGCGTTGCGAATGCTGAAAATCAAGCATAAGCGCACCAGACCCTATACGCCAAGAACAAACGGAAAGGCCGAACGCTTCGTGCAGACCTCCTTGCGGGAATGGGCCTATGCCAAACCCTACAACCATTCATCCGAACGGGCCGCCGCACTGTTGCCTTTCCTCCACCATTACAATCATCATCGGCCTCACTTCGGCATCAACGGATGCTCACCTATCTCAAGGATCCCAAGAAACAACCTATCGAGACACGACATCTAGAGAGCGTCGCGCATCCGAAACACCTTCGGCATCGGACATTGAGGCGCTAGGAGAATTGACCTTGCTCTTGGTACAAAATCCGGCGCAAAACAATTCGCAGCTCATCGGTTGGCCATCCGAGGCAGGTTGTCCGCTCCGGCTCAAACGCAGCCGCCGCGCAGCCGCACCAGCCAACCCGCCAATAGTACCAAGTTTCCGCGCGATCTTACTCGTCTCAAGGCCGCCGGATGTATGAGGCCCTTAAGTATTCAGCCTCGCCAATCGTACCAAATGTTTGGCGATATTATACTTGCCGTAGTACACGAAACGGTGTACGGTCTGAAGCGAGAGGGGATTGAGCCATGGTCCCCGCTCTGGCGCGCCCGTATTCATCTTCTGGCTACAAAATGATCCATGAAATTGAGATTGAAAATTTCCGGTGCTTTAAGCGCCTGAATATTTTCAATTGCGCTCGCATCAATGTCATTGTTGGAGACAATGGGGCGGGGAAAACTTCGCTGTTGGAGGCTCTTTTTTCTAGCGTTGGGGAGTTCTACGGAGCTTGCTCTTAGATTTCGCCAGCAACGTGGGTTAGAAGGATCTTTCCAAGGCCCAGCTCGACGTATTGAAGAAGCGGTTTGGCGCGATCTTTTTTACAAATTGGATTGGAAACAATCCATTTCTATAAAGACTAGTGGAACCGGCCCGGAATCGCGGTCTGTTACTATTTCGCGGGGGAGTGGCCAATTGTTCATTCCACTGTCTGGCGAAATGGAGGCAGAAAATCCCTAAATGCTCCTATCATATTCACGTGGAGAGACCATAGAGGACAAGAATATGTCGTTTATCCTAAGATAACCACTACTGGAGTTAAGTTAGAAGGAACCAACGAAGATCTTGCAGATTTCTTTTTCTTTCCCGCAAATCAAGTAATCTCATCTATCGAGAACGCAACTCGATTTTCAGAAATGAGTCGGACTGGAAACATTAAGCAGTTCGTCGATGTATTTAGAAATGAATTCAAATGGGTTGAGAACCTACAAATAGAAGTGGTTGCTGGTTCTCCGGTTATATATGCAACACTAAATAATGGCCAGGACAATCTGCCATTGGCAAACGTGTCTAGTGGTATCAATCGGATCGTTAGCATCATGTTGGCAATTGCGTCTCATCCGAAAGCTGTTGCCCTCGTTGATGAGATGGAAAACGGAATTTATTTCCGCCATCATGCGGCACTTTGGCAATCCACGCTGGCATTTGCACGCCAATTTGATAGCCAATTGTTTATCACTACTCACAATGAAGAGTGGCTGAAGGGGCTTATTGAAGCTGCCGGAGATAACAATAATGATATCTCTCTATGGAGATTAGAGCAAAGCAAGGTTGGCATTGAACTATTCCAATTCAGCGGCGACGATTTGAAGGCTGGACTTGAATATGGAGCGGAAGTTCGTGGTAGCTCAGAATAACGATAAACCACACTTTCCTCGGCTCCTAATCTGTGAAGGCTTAGAAGACCTTTCGTTCTTCCGACTTTTAATCGAAGCCAGAAAGCTTCCGCGGTTCCATCTCCAATCTTCAGGCGGCCGTTTTAAGCCAGGGGGAAACACAAAATTTAGGTCTGCTATACAGGCATTCCGCATTGAGAAACCAAAGATATTTGATTCATTAGGGGACATAGTCTTAGTGGCCGACAATGATGATATGCCTTCAGGCAATTTCAAAAAAGTCTGCCAACAAATCGACCAATATTTTGGCGCTGGCACCGCGCCACCTGCGCCTCTCCAGCCGACGAAAACGCAACCACGCGTAACCATTTTGATGATCCCATGGGAAGGTGAACACGGCCATCTAGAAAGTTTATGCGTGGAATCGGCAAGGTGCGCCAACAAGAATATTGGCCGTCATGTTAATGACTTCATGGCACTGATACATTCTGAGAAGTGGAGAAGCGAATCGCGAGTCGGGAAAGCCAAACTACGTATAAGTCTTGCGGCTCGGTGTGAGAGTGATCCGTTCGTGCCGCTTAAGCATGTTTTTGACGATCCAAAACACCATACTTTAATTCCACTCACCCATGCATCGTTTAATCGGATAGCGGACTTCCTTTCTACGTTTGCCCAGGTCGCAGACGGGGAGGCACGATCTTCTTGAATGCGCGCTCGAACGCCTCCCCGGTTTCCTCGATACCACGTTCGCGAGCGGTTTCGATGAACCGCTCAGATTGCGCTTTATCAGTATACCTAGGTTTCGGTTTTGCCTTTGGCTTTTCGGCTTTTGCCATACAGCCTCTCAGTCATGAGCTGTTCGATATGTTAACCTCTTGCCGACAATGCCCTTCAAGACGATATCGGCGCGTGCTGCATCATCTATGCCGAGCTTGATGCGATTGGAATAGCGGAAATCGAATTCGCTCAGATAGCGGTGCAAGTGACGTTCGCTGCAATGCTGATATACGCCAATCATGCCACGCTTGAACACGCTGTAAAAGCCTTCAACCGTGTTCGTATGAACGTCGCCTCGAACGTATTCGTCGGCCTTGTGACTGACGCTCTCATGGCTTGCAAAATGATTACCTAGCGTGAAATAATGGCCGCCTTCATCGGTCATCATCGCGGTTTCCTTCGCGACATTGGCCTTGATGATAGGGACTATATCGGCCGCGCTTGTTCCCTCGACATGAAAAGAGCGAACCTGCCCGCTCTTGCGATCGACAAGAGATAAAACAGCGTTCTTGTGGCCGTGGCCGCGACGTTTAACAGAACCATCCCGGCGGCCGATGAAAGTTTCGTCGGCTTCAACGGTGCCGCCAGCGCCGCCCATGGGCGCAAGATCGCCAGACCGCATAGCTTCACGAATACGATGCGATATAAACCATGCAGTTTTGAGGGTCACGCCAAGGGCGCGGTGAAGCTGGTTAGAGCTGATCCCCTTCTTGCTAGCAGTCAAGAAGTGTATCGCTTGCAACCAAAGGCGCACCGGAACATGGCTAGCCTCGAAAATGGTCCCGACTTTCACGGTGAAGGGCTTCCGGCATTCGTTGCATTGGCGAACACCAAGGCGAGTAGACTTGCCAGCCATCAATTTCATGCGCGACGCATCAGCGTTCCCGCAATGAGGGCAGATCGGGCCATTCGGCCAAAGCCGCGCTTCAACATAGGCGTAAGCGGCGCGTTCGTCGTGAAAGTGCTTGTCTGAAATGACGGAAGACATGGCTAACTCCTTATGGAATCAACCTACTCCGAATTTTATGCTACGTCAAGTATAATATCACCAAATGTTTCACGTGAAACATTTTGGTACGATTGGTCTAGCGTTGCTCCCCGCGCGCTTCCTCTTCACCCGCGTCTTGCCGCATCCCAACGAAACAGGGTTGGCTTCGACGATCGGAACTTCGCCCGGCAAGGCCTATGACGCGCCGTAGCGATTGACCACTTCATGCGCGATCTTGCCGCCCTCAGCGAGAAACCGGCCGATGATTGCCTGTGCGTTTGGGGTGCACAGACGGTAGGTTCTTTCGTAATCCCGAAAGCCCCGGTTATAGCTGCCGGCGAGCCGCTCCTTCCGCGCCGCGCTTTTGGCCTCGGCTTCCAAAAGCGCCTGCATCTTCGCGCGCCAGTCGCCGGGAGGGTTGGAGGCGCAGAGTGTGTCGAGATAGGTCAAGGCGCCGAGGATTTCGGCTAGCCTCAGAATCTCGGGATCGTAAGGCGGCGGCGGCTCCGCTTCCGGCGCCGGAGCGGCTTTCGCATCGGGCGCGGGCTTGGCCGCCGTCGCTGCTTTGGGCTTGGCCTTCTGGCGCTTGGCCTTGCCGTGTTCCGCATTGGCGCCGCCGGGCTGGCTCGGCCTAGCCTCGGCGGGCGGCGGCGTTGCCGCTGGCGGGCCGCCAAAAAGAAAGTCAAAAAATTGGGCCCCGGCCGGGGCAGTCGAAATCGCTATGCAAACGGCCGCCGCCGCAATCGCGCGAAGCGCTTGGCCCGGAATGTTTCCGGCGCGCGCGAACACCACCGCTCCCGTCATCGAGGTTGCTCAAGCTTGACTCCTGCGTCAGTGCTCTTTGCGCCGCTTCGACCACGGCAACGATATGAGGCGTGCAATCGAGCGTAGCAAGGCCCGAAGGCTCGGCCCAGACCGCTTCACTTGCCTCCGGCCCGCGTTTGGCTTCCCCCGCGATCCACTCGCCCACAAAGGAGGCGATCACGAAATGATGGCGGAATTTGCCGGCGCTGTCGCGATCGATCGACTCCACGTGGCGATTGAACGCGACGATCCGCGCATCGACCTGAACTTCCTCGCGCAATTCGCGCAGCGCCGCCGCCTCCAAGGTCTCGCCAACCTCAACCAGACCTCCGGGCAACGAAAAAGCACCCGCGAACGGCGGCTTGGTGCGCCTGGCGAGAAGAACCCGGCCCGCCCGGAAGACGGCGACGCTCACGCCAAGATAGGGACGCCGCGGATAAGTCCGTGCCGCGCCCGGTCGGCCCTCGGTCCGCGCGGCGAAAGAACCGGTTGGGCTCATGGATAGAGGCGCTCCTTGCGCCATGCGTCCCGCTCCGTATGCCGCCGGAAAACGATACGATCGTGCAGACGGAAGGCGCCCTCCAACCAAAATTCGAGATAAATAGGGGAAATCCGGTAACCGAGCCAATAGGGCGGCCGGGGCACTTCGCCAAGGCCAAATTTCGTGGCATATTTGGCGGCTGCGGTCTCCAGCGCGAAACGGCTTTCGAGCGGCCGCGATTGCGCACTTGCCCAAGCGCCGATCCGGGCCAGCAAAGGGCGGCTGGCGAAGTAGGCATCGGCCTCGGCATGGCTAACGAGCGTGACCGGCCCGCGAAAACGAACCTGGCGCCGCAACGATTTCCAGTGCAAGACCGCCGCCGCCCGCATGTTCGCGCGCAGCTCCTGGCCCTTGGCGCTCTCGGAATTGCTGTAAAAGACAAATCCCGACGATTCGACCGCCTTGAGCAGGACCATGCGCACATTCGGGAGGCCGTCGGCATCGGCGGTCGCGAGGGCCATCGCGTTGGGATCGTTGGGCTCGCTTTTTTGCGCCGCTTCGAACCAGTCCCCAAACAGAGCGAAAGGCTCGGATGCCTCGGTGAAGTCACGAGTTGTTAACCCATTCAACGGTAAACCTCCAAAGGAGTAAATTTTAACGAGCAGCCAAGTCGTGACAGGGGATGCTTTTCGCCGCTATGGCCTATCTTCGTTTGGCGCGAGGCCTTGTAGCATGGCGTGCGGATCACGCGCGATTTTTCGTTTCCCGTATTTTTGGCCGTTTGGCCGGAAACCGCTCGCGCGGGTGGCGAAAGCATGCATCCTTGGCGGCCTTTCGGCGATTCTTGCCGGATGTTCCATGGCGTTTCCGATCTCGCCCTTGCTGTCGCCGGTCTCCAAGGAAGATGCGGCCGGAGCGGTCCCGAAGTCGTCGCTCACCGGTCTCTTAGATGCCGAGGACTGGCGCCGCGCCAAGGCTGCGCTTTCCACCGCCCTCGATCCGCAAGGCAATGGTTCGCTGGTCGGCTGGGATAATCCGGACTCGGGCAATAAGGGTTCATTCACTCCGGTTGGCAAACCCTACCCCTTGGAAGCTGGGATTTGCCGTGTCTTTCTCGCCGAGCTCGATCGCAAGGGCGACGAACAGGCCATGCAAGGAACCGCTTGCTTGGATAAGCAGGGCGAATGGACGATCGCCGAGGCGAAACCCTGGAAAAAGACCTAAATAACGGGTTAGCTTTGCGGCAGCCAGGGGTTTCGGTCCATAAAGCCTTGCGACCGGTGTGGCGCAGCCCCAATTTTACCGAAGACATGTGCGCTTGTGTCGGCGGACGGGCCGGCGCGAAACTGGGCTAATCAATGCGTGATCCTTACTCGATTTTGGGAGTTCAGAAATCCGCCGGCATGGCCGAGATCAAAAAGGTTTTTCGCAAGCTCGCCAAAAAATTTCACCCAGATCAAAGCAAGGATCCGAAGGCGAAGGAGAAATTCGCCGAGGTGAGCGCCGCCTATGAGATTTTGGGCGACGAGAAAAAGCGTGCCGCGTTCGACAGGGGCGAGATCGACGCCGAGGGCAAGCCCCGGTTCCATGGTTTCGAAGGCTTCGGCACGGAGGGCGCGGGCTTTGGGCGGCGCTCACAGGCCGGCGGCGGCCCTGGTTTCCAGCATTTTGAGTTTAATTTCGGCGGTGGCCATCCCGGCGCGGAGGGATTGAATGCGAGCGATATTTTCGCCGACCTTTTTGGGGCCGGGACGGCAAGCGGCCGCAGGAGCAGGACGCGTGGCCAGGGCGCGCCGCTTCCGCGTGGCGAGGATGTCAGTGTGAACGTGACAATAAGTCTCGCCGAGGCGGCGAAAGGGACGACCGCTCGCGTCACCTTGCCGACCGGCCGGACCCTGGAGGTCTCGGTCCCGGCGGGAATCGAGGATGGCAAGCAAATCCGCCTAAAGCGGCAGGGCCAACCAAGTCCTTTGGGCGGCGAGCCGGGCGACGCCATGGTGACCGTCCAAATCGCCAAACATCCCTATTTCCGCGTCGAGGGGCGCGACCTGCGGCTTGATTTGCCGGTGACCCTTTATGAAGCGGTCCTCGGCACCAAGGTCAATGCGCCGACGCTCGAAGGCACGGTGGAACTTACGGTTCCCCCCGGCTCGAATGGCGGGCGCACCTTGCGCCTGCGCGGCAAAGGCTTGCCTAGCCCGACTGGCTCCTCCGGCGATCTGCTGGTGAGCTTGAAAATTGTCCTCCCCGACGAGGCGGACTCCGAACTTGTGAGCCTCATGCGCAAATGGGAAAGCCAAAAGCCCTATAATCCGCGCACTGGGATGAAGTGAACGGGTGGTCCCGGCGCTATGGTTGGAGCCGCCGCAGCTCGGCCCGCGCGAAACCATATTCATTGAAATCTTTTGGGCAGTGTTCCGCCGCGGCTTTCAGCGCCTCTATGGCCTTGGGATGGGCGCCTTGCAGCAAATACCATTCGCCGGCGTAGAATTCTGCCTCGCAGCGCTCACCAGGCGTAGCGGCCGTGGTGCGAATTGTTTCGGGCGTCCTATGGCCGAGGAACATTTGGACGACTGGGTAAGGCCAGTCCTGCGGCTTGAGCTTCTTCTTATTGGTCTCGAGTTCAGCGGCCGCGTTATGGGCTCCGGAACGTGTGCGTGCAAGGTAGAGCCACAGCACAGGGTAAGCGTCCGTGGGTTCGCGCCTGATCGCCTCCTTGTAATCGGCGATGGCGCGGCCGTAGTCGTTCTTTTTGGCATATGCGATGCCGCGACGGCTGAAGGTCGCTTCGTTGGGATCGAGCCTGATCGCCTCGTTGTAGTCGCCCATGGCGCGGTCATAGTCCCCTTTGTTGGCATAGGCATCGCCGCGGTCGATGAAGGCATCGGCATATTTAGGATTGAGCGTGATCGCCTCGTTGTAGTCGGCGATGGCGCGGTCATAGTCCCCTTTGTTGGCATAGGCATTGCCGCGGGTGTCGTATGCCGCGGCAGTTGGAGTGAGCTCGATCACCTTGGTAAAGTCCTCAATGGCGCGGTCATACTCGGGCTTGCTCGCGTAGGCGGTGCCGCGGGAGTTGTAAGCGGATGCGTCTTCTGGAGCGAGTTCAATCATTTTGCTGTAGTCGGCGATGGCGGGGTCGAAATCGCGATTGCTCACATAAGCATTGCCGCGCGTCTTATAGGCCTCCGCGATCGGAAGGAGCTCGATGCTCCTGCTATAGTCGGCTATGGCGTGCTCATAATCCCGTTTGTCCTCATAGGCAAAGCCGCGGATCTTCAAGAACTCTGCTTTGTACTCCTTGGGCAGAGAGGCGGAAACCGGACAATCCTCGCTTTGGATGAAATCCACGAGCCCGATCCTCTCGCTGCCCGTAGCCTCGACGCGGTAATTTCGAGCTAGACCGCGCAAAATGTAAATCGCATCGTCGCTATTGGTACAGGCGATTTTCTTCAATGCCGCCGCTAGAGCCGTTTGATAGGCCGCATCATCGGCGTTCGCCTTTTTCAGAGTTTCCTGCTGTTCCCGCACTCGGGGAGGTATCTTCTTCCCGTCGCAGGATTCCAGTGTCTTCTCAGGATTAGCGCAAGTAAGCCTTCCCACCCGTTGCTTGGCCGTCTCGCCCATTTGGCCCCCGATGCTTCCGATCCGCTGGACCAGGTCGTCATAGTACTCGCTCACCTCATGCACGGGATGAAGAGGCCGAGTAAACTGCAGGTTGTAGTTAGAGGAGAGGCTGGGTCGGAAGAATAACATCGGGTCCGATTCAGATAGCCAAGTTTTGGCCTTCCAATTTACGCTCTGAAAACGGATCGCCCCAAGATTTCATGTTCTCCCACGTCGTCCGCCAGAGGAACGAATGAGAAAAATCGGCTGCCGCGATTTCCGCGCCATCGAGCGACGCACCCTGGAGCTGCGCGTTCTCGAGCGACGCACCCTGGAGCTGCGCCTTTTAGAGCGACGCACCCGCAAGCTGCGCCAAAAAGAGCGATGCGCCCTGGAGCTGCGCTTTCTCGAGCGACGTCCCCTCAAGCTGCGCTCCCCCAAGGTCTGCACCCTGGAGCTGCGCCTTATTGAGCGACGCCCCATCAAGCTGTGCCCCAAAGAGCGATGCGCCGTGGAGTTGCGCCTCATCGAGCGACGCGTTTTGAAGTTGGGTAAACTCTAGAGACGCGCCGCGCAGCCGAGCGCCCGTCAAATCCGCTCGCTTAAGATCGGCTCTAGTTGTAATGTCTCAACAGGTTGTTCACGGGGAGAATTCTGAGGTTTGTGGGGTTTGCGAAGCACCACAGGCTCAGGAGACCCACCCGTGAACATTCATAAGAATGCCAGGACGACGCCGAACATGCGAGCCTTGATTGTCGGGCGCCGCCAAGCGGGCGAAACGCCGCGCTCCATAGCCGGCGCTGTAGGCGTTTCGGCCGCGACCGTGAGGAAATGGCTCCGGCGCCACGAAAGCGAAGGCGCCGCTGGCCTCCAAGACCGGACCAGCCGGCCGCATCGCCTGCGGACACGGATCACATCACATCAGATCGCCCAGGTCGAAGCCCTGCGCCGGGCCCGTCAGCCCTTCTGGAAGATCGCCCGCGCGACCGGGCTGTCGCGCGCGACGGTGGCCCGCATCGCAAAGGCCAAGGGGCTGAGCCGCCTGTCCGCCCTCGATCAAAGGATCGCGATCATCCGCTATGAAAAGAAGCAGCCGGGCGAGATGATCCATATCGACATCAAGAAGCTCGGCCGCATCGAAGGGATCGGACATCGCATCACGGGAGACCGGACCGGACAGAGCGCGCCACGCAGCCGCAAGGAAGGCGGCAAGGGCTGGGAATATCTCCATCTGGCCGTCGACGATCACTCCCGGCTGGCCTATTCTGAAATCCTGCCGGACGAAACACGGCGCTCCTGCCTGAAATTCCTCTTGCAAGCCTTGCGCTTCTTTCGCGATCACGGCGTCAGGGTCCTTCGCGTCATGACCGACAACGGCGCCAGCTTCCGTTCGCGCCGCTACACAAAGGCGTTGCGAATGCTGAAAATCAAGCATAAGCGCACCAGACCCTATACGCCAAGAACAAACGGAAAGGCCGAACGCTTCGTGCAGACCTCCTTGCGGGAATGGGCCTATGCCAAACCCTACAACCATTCATCCGAACGGGCCGCCGCACTGTTGCCTTTCCTCCACCATTACAATCATCATCGGCCTCACTTCGGCATCAACGGATGCTCCCCTATCTCAAGGATCCCAAGAAACAACCTATCGAGACACGACATCTAGTCAGCATGGCTTCTTCCAAATCGCGGCCTCGCAGATCAACACGGTATTCCTTCCAGTCAAGCTTTTTAAGGGTCATCGATTTTCATCCCTTCGTAAAGACTGAACCCAGGCAGAACCAAAGTGTTCGAAAAGGGGCTGACCCGCCGCTGCGTTGTCCAGCTAACTGGGCGAGCGAATAGAAAATCACGCATCGAGATCCGTTTGGCGGCTTTTTTGTCCTCGGACCAAATGTCAGGCCACCATTGCGGATCCATCCGAGCGAGCGCCTTTTCCTGCCATTCGCCCGGGATGGTCGCCACCACGATCGATAGCCAGAGAGCAATAAGACTCAATACGGCAGCAAAAACGAAGCCGGCCGCCCGCACTGCCCGGCGCCTTGCGCGAGCTGCGCCGCCGTCACTCGGAGGGGCGAGGATCGGCGGCCGCAATGCCCACAAGAGTGCGATATCGAGAATCAGCGCGATGCGTTGCGCCCAGGTTATCCAACCATAGTGATATGGCAGGAACTGAATTTGCAACAGCAGCAAAAGCGAAACGGGGAAGAGGACCAGGGTCGTCAAGGTGATGGCCTTCAAGATAAAACCGAGCACGCCGCCGCGCGATTTGGGCGGCCCAGCGAGCATTTGCACGAAAATGTTGCTCGGTAGCAGCTGGCGCTGCTTGTCGCGAATTTCTTTCCGCACACTGCCGAGCAAAGGGTCGCGCTGTCCAGCTCCACACTCTGGGTCGGGCAACTCCCGCCTTAGCTGCTCATCAAAACGCGAAGCCTTCTTGCCGAGCATGACGAAATGCGCCAGCGTGTAGGCGTGTGTGACGAGGAAAAGAAATGGTGCCAAAGCAAAGAAGGCGAGGAGCGGCAGTTCGACATCGAGGAACGGAAGTTTGACGGCACGCTGCAATAAGAGATCGGCATGAGTGACGGCGCCAGCCGCGATGGCGATGTAGAACAGAACGAATAGATAGGAGAGCCACAATCCGCCGCTGACGGCGGCCGCGTCGTCGATCGCCTTCTTGATCGCCTCGACACCGTCGGCCTTGCCGGCGAGCGAAGGCTCGTCCGCGCTTTGGCCAAACGCTCGCGTGTCACGCATCACCCGCGAAGGATCAGCCCCCTCCATTTCGTCACGCCCAAGAATGCGCCAGATTGAGGTCTATAATCGACAACGGCTTTCTTGTGGCACAAAATTGATGCCGAAACATCCCATGATTGGGGGATGAGCTTCTCGCCGGAGCCAGTGCTGCCTTATTCTACCGCTAAGTGCCAGTAGGCGCGGCGATGAATGCCCGTTGCTTTCGGTGAGCGGTGTTCGCGGGCTACGACTAAATCCCGATGCCCACGTGGGCGTCTCGAGTAAAATGCGTGGATATTCCACTAAATGGTGCGTCAGACAGAAAGCCGCCGCCGATGACGGATGCCACGACCGGCGACCCTGACAGCGCTTACGCTGCGCTGGCGCAAGCCAAGGAGCTTTTGCGCTCGGTGCGCGCCGGCGCGCTCGCCACCTTGGTGCCAGGGAACGCCTTTCCGTTCGCGAGCCTTGTCAATGTCGCGACGGCGCCTGACGGCAGCCCGATCCTGCTGTTATCGCGGCTTGCCGCGCATACGCGGCATCTTGCATCCGATCCCCGCCTTTCGCTCCTCCTTGTGGAAACCGGTGCGGGCGATCCCCTCGCGCATCCGCGCGTCACGATCATGGGAACCGGCGAATGCGTCATCGACCAGGATGGCCGCGCGGCGCTGAAGGCGCGGTTCTTAGCCAGGCATCCGGAATCGGCGCTTTATGCCGATTTCGCCGACTTTTCGTTTTGGCGCGTGGCCATGGAACAAGCTCATTTGAACGGCGGATTCGCACGCGCCGCACACTTCAAAGCGGCCGCTCTCGCCACACCGCTCGACGGCGCAGAAGCCTTGGTCGCGGCGGAGGCGCAAGCGCTTGCCGATGTGAATGCCCGCCACCAACATGCACTAGCGCGGCTTGCAACCGGGCTCGCGGGCAGGCCCGATGGGCCATGGCAGGCGACAGGGATCGATCCCGAAGGCATCGATCTCGGCTGCGGTGATCGAACCGCCCGCATCGCGTTTCCCCGGCCGGTTCGTACCCTGGAAGAACTCCGCGAGATTTTGCCAGAACTCATCGAGGCCGCGCGGCAAGCCGCGAGCAGCCCGGCACCGGACGCTTGAGGAAGTCGCGCCGGGCAAAGCTTGGCTGCTTTTTGCGCACTGGTCTAGCGCCCTCCTGGACTATAGAATGATGACGGTTGGGTCTGACAACATTGACCGTATCCTAAGCGGTATCTTTTGGCAGGCGTTTCCGTCTTGGTAGTCCTCGGTAGTCACAGCAGAGGGCTCGCAGTTGGGAACTTTGCAACGACCTTCTCGTTCAGGCTAAAATTGAAGAGGAGGATCATGATGCCGCGTGGCGACAAATCAAAATATACCGACAAGCAGGAGCGCAAGGCCGACCATATAGCCGAGGGCTATGAAAAGCGTGGAGTTCCGGAGCAGGAGGCCGAGCGCCGGGCGTGGGCAACCGTCAACAAAGATGATGGCGGCGGCAAGAAGCCCGGCGGGTCTGGCCGCGGCAAGTCTACCGGCCATCCGGCGGCGCATAAGGGCGGCGAAAAGGGCGGTGCAGCCTCGGCCTCCCGCTCAACAGCGAGTCGTTCGGCGTCTGCGAAGAAGGCAGCGGCCACACGCAAGTGGAACGCCGAACAGCACCCCTGATCAGCCTGATCAGGCTACGAGTTCCTGCCGATGAGGCTCGCGTTGATCAATTTGTGTACCGTTTTCGGCCCGCGCCAACCCGTTACCTTCGCCCGCTTGTTGGTAAATAAAGTCGCGCTGAGAAAGAATTGTTCTATCTCGGCCTTCACGCGTGCGGGTAGGTCGGCAGCTTTTTCCAGTTCTCCCATGCGATCGTGCCAGATCGGCATAAGAATGAGGCGAGGATTTTCTATCGGCCCCTTAGCGCCCTCCTGGACTAGATCGACCACACCAAGAGGCCGACAAGGCAAGATGACGCCTGGGTAGGTGCCTCCGTCATGAACCGCCAACGCGTCAATTGGATCGCCGTCCTCCCCTTTTGTGCCAGGGATGAAACCCCAGTCATAAGGATAAACGAGTCCTAGCGGAAGCGCTCGGGAAACCGTAAAGGCGCGCAGTTTTGGCTCGTACCTCGAGTTTGATATTAGAGCCGCGTGGCGTCTCTACGATCATGTGCAATTGTCGATTGTCGCCGTAGGGTTCGAGGTCGATGAAATTTCGCATTGCTTAATCCTGCGGATGGAACAGGCGCATCGCCAAAGGAAACACGAACCAAAGCAATGAAAAGACGCCGAACAAAGCGGTGGAGACTGCGACGCTGGTCTTCGGGTCGCCGATCACGAGAAGGCCGAGCAGGTAAACCTCAAGCGTGAGGCCAACCATTAAAGGTACCATAGCCGCAGCGATCAACCATGAGACGAGCCATACGAAGAACTTGGATATTGTCGTTTGCTCTGCCAATCGATGGTAGGCGGCGGGGGTCATAATAAGCGCGATGGCAATCGTGACGAGGACCGTGGCGCTGAAGTGGATGAGCCGGTCGTCCTCCGTAAGCTCTTTGAAGCGCTCGCTGAATACCGCAATCAACTGAAAGCCGAAAAGAGCCTGAATACCCGGAAGCACCATGCGTGCCTCCTCGATGGCCTCGCGGCCAGTCTTATCCGCCTGCTCGTCCAGCTTCCTAGGCCGATGGCGCGAAAATCGATTGTCCATGTCTCTCTCATTCAGGGAGCAGCGTTCAGTAAATGCACGAATGAGAAAATCCCTGAAACATTAGAAACGTCAGCGCGGCTTCCGCCCGAATGCCTCGCGCAACTTCACTTTCGCGGCTTCAAGTTTTCGCTTTTGTGCTGTGCTCAAGTTCTTGCCGCCCCTATTGAGGTAAAACGTCAACATCGACATCGCCGAGCGGAACGGAGAAGATTTTAGGCGGTCACTGTGCTCGGCGGAGCGCTTCAAAGATCGGGCGATCTTGGCCGGGTTGTCACTCTTAAAGATACCGCTTTCCAGATCCATGGCATCGCTATTTTGCGTCACCTCGGCTGTCCATTTGCGTTCCTTTGGTTTTCTTGTTGTCACCGCTCGCTCGCATTCATTTTTTTAACGATGGTGGACCGGTTCAAACTTTTGCCAACGAGATATTCTCGGCGGAAACAGCCGTCGCCGTGAAATTCTTGGGCAAGCCGTGTGATCGTGAATGGCTTCCCCGCAACAGAACGTCGTCAGTAGTGCCTTAAGTTCCTTATGTTCACCCCGCCTTATCAGCACGAGAACAAGTCCTCCCCACCTGATAGCCATGGCCCTCGTCGCAATTGCGCTTAATTTCCGGGCTTCGGAGCCGCTCCGCCTTCCCCTATGGGTCTCTCGGGAGCTTTGCCCCCTTCGGATCCGGGTTTTGCCTCGACACCGGGTGAACCGGCTGCGGCTGGGGCGCCCTGGGCGCCTGAGTTGTCACTATTCTCTTTTTGAATAGCGGTGCTTGGTTCGACGTTCGTTCCTGCCGCAGGACCGGTTGCGCTGCCGGGCTGCTCGGCAATGGCAATTCCGCTCGCGAATAGAAACGCCATCGTGCATAGTGATAGTGATATACGAATGGCCATCTGATATTCCTTTCTCACCGCCACAAGCGAACGACGCTGCCTTCGTCTGCGCCCTTCCGCACCAGCGGGATTGCCTTGAGCCTGCGCCGCGAAAGGCGAGCCGAGCAGAGCCGTAACCACGGCTATTGCAAATCTTTTCTGCATCGTCGTTCCTCCGTTTTTCCCCCGAATGCGAGGCTAAACATCAACCTTCGCCAAAAGTTCCCCCATGATGCGATCGTAGGAGACTCGACAACGGACGCTAAGACCATTATGAAACGATCTGCCAGCGCAGGGATGGAAATTTGGTCGATATTTCGCTGACTATGTCGCCCATTAAAAATGCTGAGGGCATAGTGATCGGCGCGTCAATCGCTGAGGACATCACAGCCCAAGTGCAGTCCGATGCGGCGATTGCGGAGTCCGAGGAGCGCTATCGCGCGTTGTTCGCTTCAGCGCCCATGGCCATATTCGTCTGCGACCGGAACGCAGTGATTCAAGACTACAACAATCACGCCGTGGCACTTTGGGGTAGGGAGCCAGTGCGCGGGGTCGAGCAACACTGCGGCTCGATCAAGCTGTGGCTTCCGAACGGCACGTTGTTGCCGCACGCACAAAGTCCGCTAGGGGAAGTACTGCGCACCGGTTTCCCCGCGCACAACGTGGAAGTGTTCATCGAGCGGCCTGGCGGCTCGCGCCTGCCCGTGCTGGTAAATTTTGCCCCGCTGAAGAACACGGAGGGAGAAGTTACCGGCGCTATCACCTCGTTCGTGGACATTACCGAGCGTAAGCGGGCGGAAGCGGCGCTGCGCGAGGGTGACGAACGGTTCCGTGCGTTGATAGATATCTCCGCGCAGATCGTGTGGACCGCCAGCGCCGAAGGAGCGGTGGTGGAAGACTCCCCGTCATGGCGCACCTTCACCGGACAGACCTTCGAGCAATCGAGAGATTTCGGTTGGCTTGATGCCATCGAGCCCGACGACCGTGAAAAAGTCTCGGAAGCGTGGCGCGACGCCGTTGCCAGGATCGCCCCGATCGAGATCGACTATCGCCTTCGGCACGTCAGCGGCGAATGGCGCTGGACGACTGCGCGCGCAACGCCGGTTTTTGCTGCTGACGGCTCGCTCAAAATGTACGTCGGAATGAATATCGACATTACCGAGCGTAAGCGGGCGGAACTGCGGCAACAACTACTCATGGACGAGCTGAACCACCGGGTGAAAAACACCTTGGCGACAGTACAATCGATCGCCGCGCAATTGCTCAAGGGGACTCCGGATGTTGAACTCCGGGAAACCTTCGACGGCCGGCTTGTTGCTCTGTCGCGGACGCACGACCTTCTGATGCACGACAGTTGGGAGAGCGCGTCATTGCGCGACCTGTTGCTTCAGGAATTCGAGCCTTACTGGTCCGGGGAGGACGCACGCTTCGTAGTCGAGGGTCCTAGTCTTCGGCTCAATCCAAAGGCGGCTCTCACGCTTGGAATGGCCTTCCACGAGCTCACCACGAACGCGGCGAAGTACGGAGCACTATCAAAGCCTACCGGACAAGTTCGCGTTACATGGGAGGTCCTGAGAGCCTCCGAGCCCAGCGCGCTCCGGTTGAAATGGATCGAAACCGGCGGGCCGCCCGTGAAAAAGCGGGAGCACAAGGGGTTCGGATCGACCCTGATCGAGCGCGGTGTGTCGCTTGAGTTGGAAGGCGAGGTGCAAGTCGAGTTCGATCCAAGCGGCTTGATCTGTACGATGGAAGTACCGCTCGCCGCCGCGGGCGGGGGGCGGGGGAGGAGAAGTGAATGATGCCCGCTAGCGAACAACCAGGCCGCCGCGCTTTCGGACTGCGCGTTCTGCTGGTCGAGGACGAGAACATGGTCGCGCTTCTGCTGGAGGACTTTCTTGCGGAGCTCGGCCATACGGTTGTCGGGCCGGTGGCTCGTCTCGACAAGGCGCTGGAAACGGCGCAGCGGGAAGCGTTCGACATCGCTATTCTCGACGTCAATATCAACGGCGAGGAGTCTTATCCGATCGCCGACGCGCTCGCTGCTCGCGGCATCCCTTTTATCTTCGCAACCGGCTACGACAAAAAGAGCCTGTCCGCGCCGTATAGCGACCGCCCGACTTTGCAGAAGCCGTTCCAGCGGCACGATCTGGAAAAGCTGTTCGCGGAGCTGTCCCCTTATGATGCGGGGCTTGGGCGGCAACAGAGCTGACCTCGCCTGCCGGGACAACACCGGCGCGAAAGCAAAGCTTAATCACAACGCCACAGACTTTAGCTTAGATGATCTGTAAAGCGAGCCTTACACGTAGCCATATCTGCAGTTCTAAGCGTCTTCAAATATTGGGCAATCGCTGGAACGATATTCTGGAATTGGGGTTTAGAGGCCGAGTTGTGGAGGCGAAGCTTCGCATGGCAGACGGTAAAGCGCGGAACGTTGTTACAAGGGGCGACGGGTGCCCAGCCCTTGGCCCGGCCACGATCCGGCAATCTGGGAGTGCAAGTTTAGACCCGATACGCTAAAAACATCCGGCGCCAAACGAAACTTCAGCAGGAGGATTTTATGAAGCCTGTCATAGCTATCTGCACGGTCATGCTCGTTTCCGCACCATCCATTGGCTTCGCTCAAGATAGGCCTTATCCCGACTTTGGATTGATTGCTAAGACCGCGGGACCTGCCTATGCCCAACTAGACCAACGCGGCGCAACCAGCTATTCGCCCGTGGACATCAAGGAATCGTTCGCGTCGATCATGGCGCGAATGAAAGCGGCGAAGCCGGATATCGAGAAGGAACATGCCAACCTTCTCGGTACGCGTTACGACCTGAGCAACCGACCCGCCAAAGACGCGGCCATGTCGCGAGGAAAGCCCGTGCAGGAGGGCGTTCGCGTCAAGCTGCTCGCCGGCGCGACCTGGGACCAGCTGGCGTCGATGAGCCCTGCGGACATCCGTGACAAGAACCTATTCCCCAGGGGGTTCTATCCGCTGCCGCATCCAAACCATCCAGAAGGCGGAATGATTTTTCCCAAGTTTGAAATCAACGAGGTCGTGAAGCAGGAAGCGCGTGACCTCACCCGCTTCGATTTGGATTTCGACATCCCGGATCACTTTCTGGCAGAATTTCCGGCGCCGATCTACCTGACGACGCGTCCGGACCTCGGCGATGTGTCTCAAGGCAAACTGGTCACCATCGGGAACTATTATGAGCTCTTCAACGGCATCCTGAATCCCAAACAGCTCGAGGGGTTGCGCCTGTTGCTGACGCCGTTCCCGCAGCAGCAATTCAACCAGACCGAGGATCGGCGTTCGGAGAAACCGAGCCGTGGCGTCGCCTGCCTCGATTGTCATGCGAACGGCCACACCAACGGCGCGACGCATCTTGTCGGCGATATCCGTCCGCAGCCCAATCGCCATCGGATCGATACGCCTTCGCTCCGCGGCGTGAACATCCAGCGGCTCTTCGGCTCGCAACGCGCCTTGAAATCGGTCGAGGATTTCACCGAATTCGAGCAGCGAGCGGCCTATTTCGACGGCGATCCGGTCATCGCCACCAAGAAAGGGGTCAATATTCTGGAACGGGGCAGCCAAGTCCACGACATGGCGGAAGTGCAGGAGCTATTCGACTTTCCGCCGGCGCCCAAGGTCGATATCTACGGCAAGCTCGATCCGGCAAAAGCGACTCCGGCCGAGCTCCGCGGCCAGGAAATCTTTTTTGGCAAAGGCCAATGCGCGGCCTGCCACACGCCGCCCTACTATACCAACAATAGCATGCACAATCTGCAAGTGGAGCGCTTCTACCGGCCGGAGATGATCAACGGCATGCTGGCCAGCGCCGACGGGCCGATCAAGACCTTTCCGTTGCGCGGCGTCAAGGACTCGCCACCCTACCTGCACGACGGGCGGCTCTTGACGTTGGATGATACCGTCGAGTTTTTCAATCTGGTCCTCGGCACCAAAATGACGCCTACGGAGAAACAAGATCTGCTGCAATTCCTTCGCGCGCTTTAGCGAGTTTCCCGTCGTGAACACGGGGTAGCGCGTTCCGCACGGCAAGGGCCGGGGCGTTCAAAACAATCGGCGAGCGGGCCTGGTGCCATGCCATGCGGTTGGCGTTTGTCTTATAATAGCCGCATTGCGGAAGCCAGCGGTTCCGCGTCAGCCCCGGAACACGCTGGCGGCGTATCGTTCCAGGTGTCGCCCCGTGGCACCCCGACGGAGCGGATTTGGTGCGAAAGATGAACCAATTCGCCGAAAAGCACTTCCGCCGGGGTCCTGCCTTTTTGTTTTCGCATTGACAAAATACATGATGGTTCAGCTTGATAGCGTTTCGCGCGGTTCTAAGCTGGCGCCGCGCCGATTCGACAGGAGAAAACGAGATGTTTCAAAAGGGTGCAATGCACGCCGCCGCCATTTGTATCTTCCTTTTTGGAATTTCCGTTCAAGCTTCCGCTTTGCCGTTCGTCTCTCATATGTTGCCGGAGGCGACACCGCTCAAAGCCGTGCCGGTTGTTGTCTTCGGCAAGAACAGCCGGCGCAGCGTGGAGGAGTTCGCGACCGAGCAGAAACTCAGCGCCGCCGAGCTTCGTTCCCGGTTTGCGGGCTCCGGCCTCATCGAATGCGGCGATGCACATGGCGCCGGCCAGCTCACGCTCGCCAACGATCTCGTTACAACCGCGGCCCATGTATTTTTCGACGAAAAAGGCACTCCGCGAGCAAAGAAGTGTTTCTTTTCGATAGAGAACCACGGCAAGGAATTGAGGGTGCCAATCGACCTCGGTTCGATTATTGCCGGCAGCACCGATCCTTACGCCGTCGCGGCGGTTCATGATTGGGCACTCGCCCGCTTGACGCATCCAATTGAAGGGGTAACCCCCTATGGCCTTGCCGATGCGACGAGCTCCAACACGCCGGTCGAGTTCGTCGCGCGCGGGCACATTGACTGGGGCGATGGGCACAGGCTGTCGATGGAAAAATGTCTCCTGCACGACCAATTGTCGGCCGGCGCGGAAGGAACAAGGGAATTTTCGTTCGATTGCGAAACCGGGGACGGAGCCTCCGGCGGCGCGCTCGTCATCGGAACAAACAAACCGACGATAGGCGCGATTTTGGTCGGCTGGCGCAGCAACAAGCCGTTTCGTTCGGCGCCATTTTCGCGGTCCCACTATAATTTCGCCGTAACCGTCGAAGGGGCATTCAAGAAAGCCGTCGTTGCCGCCGCCAGCAAGGTCGTCGTCGCCAAATAGGACCCTTTGTCTTACCAACAAAGCGGCGTTACAATCAGGGCATGGCTATATGGCTAGAGGGTATTGCCCGAATGGTCGCTCGACGCTCGACGCATAGCGCCGCTGACACCAGCGCTAGGCACCTTCAGAAGTCATGGGCATGGCACAAATCTTCGATGCCCAACTTGAACAGCACCCGGGTATCGGAAACTGGACCTATTTGACTTACGCCTTTCCGCGTCGAGAAGATTTTTCGGAAAGCGGGAAAGGTTGAACGGTTCGGGCGAACTGGATTGCATTCCGCGACAGCCTCGACCCGAATAAAAGTCGGGTCTGATATGAGGCCGGGTCTCGCCCATTTCAAGACACTGGTTCGAGAAGTCCGGCAACGCGGATCCGCTTCGCTCGACCGAGACTGCTGATTCCGAAGGTTTTTTATGAAATCAAAAAACATAGTTTTCGTTCCCGGATTATTCGGGTGGGGCCCCGGAGAACTCGGAGGCCTGCCTTACTGGGGCGACGCCTTGGCGCAATTCGAAGGTGTTTTCAAAACACATTGGGTCAAGTGTGGCCCCATCAGTTCGTTCCACGACAGGGCGTGCGAAGTCTTCGCGCAAATCAAAGGAGCAGAGGTCGATTATGGAGCGGTGCATAGCGAGGAAGCAGGACATGCCCAGAAATCGCGCGACTATTACGGGAAATCCTTTCGTTCAGAACTGGTCGGTGGACAATCCGGTCATCTTGATTGGCCATAGCGCCGGCGCCACACCTGTTTGCAATTGCAACATTTGCTGGCCAAGAATGTTTGGAATTGCGGCTCCAATGCGCAATGGGTGGAGGCCGTCGTTTCCATCGCCGGCGTCCTTAACGGTTCGACGCTAACCTATCTCGCAGGCTGCGACCAGACAACGGGAAGACTCAAGCATGCGCCGAGCTTTTTCATCCAAAAGGGTCTTGATATTCTTAGTGTCCGTCTCGAAAGATGTTGAATCCTCTGAATCACTTGTGATTCAAGAGTGGCGGTCTGATTCGTTGGAGGCCGCCGATGTGGACGGACGAAAACCGGGCGAAATACAATCGCGACAAGCTGCGTTATCCGAGCGACGTGACGGACGAAGAATGGGCGCATGTCGAGCCGCTCATTCCCCCGGCCAAACGGGGCGGCCGCAAGCGTGAAGCCGACATGCGGGAGGTGTTCAACGGCGTCATGTATGTGCTGAGCACGGGATCTCAATGGCGCTACATCCCCAAGGATTTGCCGCCCAAGAGCACGGTGTATCGCTACTTTTGCGACTGGGCTTGGGACGGCATTCTGGATCGCATCCACGACGCGCTCTACGTGAAGTGTCGCGAACAAGCCGAACGCGAAGCGAGCCCAGCGGCGGCGATCATCGACAGCCAGAGCGTGAAAAGCGCCGAAAAAGGGGGGCGCGCATCGATCCGCACGGCTATGACGCGGGCAAGAAGATCAAGGGCAAGAAGCGCCACGTTCTCGTCGATACGCAAGGCTTGCTGATGGGCGCCATCGTTCATTGCGCCGGCATTCAGGATCGCGACGGCGGCGTCTTGCTGCTTTCGACGCTGTTCGGCCGCTTTCCCTTTCTCGAAAAACTGTTCGCCGACAGCGCGTATCAAGGGCCGATCTTTGGCGACGCGCTCGCCGACATTCTGCCTCGTGTAAAGATCGAGATCGTCAAACGCTGCGATCAGGCGAAAGGCTTCGTGACCTTGCCCAAGCGCTGGATCGTCGAGCGGTCGATCGCATGGCTGAACCGCTGTCGAAGACTGGCCAAGGATTGGGAGAACCTCAACGCCACAGCCCTTGTCTTCCTCCGTTTCGCCTCCATTCAACTCATGCTACGAAAGCTCTGCAATGGTTGACGAACTTTCGAAACGGACTCTTAAGATGGTCGGGAGCGAATTTGTCATTGATTTGTACTTAGACCAATGGAACTCAAGGCAAGACTTCCATCGATGATGCTTTATTCAAGAAAATATAGCAATTTTGTGAACGGAGACGACAACCTCGCTTTTGATCTAAGTATACAAGGGTGCTGCAAAGCAAACGACAACTTCTATACTAATTATAGTACTTACTATCTATCAATAGTTACGTCGAAAACAGAGCCGCTGCTAGGCAAGCAACGTCCAGCGTTCAAGATGAATCCTCTGCTGCTACTTTTCCGCGGGTTATCAAGGCATCCATTTCGGCAACCCGCTTATAAAGCCTATACCCAATTGGGGTGCGGGTGATCTCATGATCGACAAATGGCGTGAAAACGATGGCGCTGTCAGTTCGATCTCGCAGCGTTTTCCTTTCACCGCGGGCACTCACCCGGTGGGCGGGGAGGGGATTTTCACCCGCAACATCAAAACGATCGAAAGAGGCAAATGGTATTACGAATTGGCTGAAAAGGTCGTCCCGCACCGGTTCGATCATCTCGATGTCGTGTTCGGAAGTAAGATCAATTTGGTCGATCGATCGGTCGAAGACACGCAGAGAAGACTTTATGGCAAATTGTGCACGTTCTTGCGCGATTTGTAGACCATCGGAACTTGATGACTCTGTCAAGCAGCAAGCGGCTGCGGCGCGGCGCATTACTGGGCGCGCGAAGGTATGGGCGCTGAGCCACGGGGTTCGCGTTATGCCACCCCCATACGTAAAGGCCTCCCTCATCCACACATGAGATACTCCCCGTTTCGATCGAGCCTTTTCACGCCGGGCGGGATCGCCTAAATCCACAGTCATGCCGCGCGTTCAAAAGAACCGATTACGTTCGCCACCGGCGCCGGAGGACCGCCACGCCGCCGCCGCGCCCCCGGACGACCCGAACGCCGGACGCGATTTGGCCGTCGATGGCGCCCGTGCCTCGATCCACCATGGTGCCGCCACCATCCGCCGCTTCTGGGAACATGCTCCGGTTGGGCCAGGCGTCTACCGGATGATCGCCGCCGATAACGAAGTTCTCTATGTCGGCAAGGCAAAAAGCGTCCGCAATCGGATCGCCAGCTATATGCGGCCTTCCGGCCATACCACGCGCATCGCAAGGATGATCGCGCTGACCGCGTCGATGGTTTTCGTCTCGACTGGGACCGAGACTGAAGCCTTGCTGCTCGAGACGAATTTCATCAAGCAGATGAAGCCGCGTTTCAATGTCTTGATGCGCGACGACAAGTCATTTCCCTATATCTTGCTCACCGGCGATCATTCCGCGCCGCAGATCACCAAGCATCGCGGCGCGCGCAACCGGAAGGGAGAGTATTTCGGTCCTTTCGCGAGCGTCTGGGCCGTCAATCGTACCTTGAACGCCTTGCAGCGGGCTTTTCTTTTGCGCTCCTGCGCGGACAGCTTTTACGCCAATCGCACGCGACCGTGCCTGCTCTACCAGATCAAGCGCTGCTCGGCCCCCTGCACCGGGGAAATCGGCGAAGCTGAATATGCCGGAACTCGTGGCCGAAGCCCGCGCGTTTTTGTCCGGCAAGAGCCGCGCCGTGCGCGATCGTCTTGCAGAGGAAATGGCCGCGGCCGCGGCCGCGATGGAGTTCGAACGCGCGGCCAGGCTGCGCGACCGCATCGCCGCGCTCTCCGCCATCCAGGGCGCCCAAGGCATCAACCCCAAAACCGTCGAAGAGGCGGATGTTTTCACCATTGTCGAACAAGCTGGACAGTTCTGCGTCGAAGTCTTTTTTTTCCGGACCTATCAGAATTGGGGCAATCGCGCCTATTTTCCGCGCGCCGACAAGAGCCTCGCGCCGGAGGAGGTCCTCGATTCCTTTGTAGCGCAGTTTTACGCGGACAAACCGCCGCCGCGCCTCATTCTGCTTTCCCACGAAATCGAGAATCGCGGCGTGCTAGAGGAGGCCTTGCGGGAACGGTCCGGCCACAAAATCGAGATCGCCGTGCCTCGCAGGGGAGAAAAAAGGGATCTGGTCGAACAGGCAAGGCAAAATGCCGGCGAGGCCTTGGGACGCAAATTGTCCGAGGCTGCCTCGCAGACAAAACTCCTCGCCGCGCTGGGCCAGGCCTTTGGCCTCGTCCGCTCGCCACGCCGGATCGAGGTCTACGATAACTCCCATATCATGGGAACGAACGCGGTCGGCGCGATGATCGTGGCCGGCGCGGACGGCTTCATGAAAACGCATTATCGCACGTTTAACATCCATAACCGCGACACAACGCCAGGGGACGATAATGCCATGATGCGGGAAGTCCTGCGGCGGCGCTTCGCGCGGCTCATGAAGGAAGACCTCGCCGCGCCTGGGCCGGAGACAGGGAATACCGGGACAGTGGGCGACGACGAGGCGCCGTTTCCAGACCGGCCTGACCTCATCCTGATCGACGGCGGTCAGGGACAATTCGACGCCGCGCAAGGTGTTTTGACCGAGCTCGGCGTCACCGGCGTGGCGGTCGCGGCGATCGCCAAGGGCCCAGACCGCAACGCCGGGCGGGAGAGTTTCTTTATGGCCGGGCTGGAGCCGTTCAAGCTGTCCCCGCGCGATCCGGCGCTTTATTTCGTGCAGCGGCTGCGCGACGAGGCGCATCGTTTCGCGATCGGAACCCATCGGGCGCGCCGAAAACAGGAGTTCACCAAAAGCCCGCTCGACGAAATCCAAGGGGTCGGCCCGGCGCGCAAGCGGGCCCTGCTCCACGCTTTCGGCACCGCCAAGGCGATTTCCCGCGCGGCCCTATCCGATTTCGCGAAAGTCCCGGGAATAAATGCGGCAACCGCACGGCTGGTCTATGATTTTTTTCACGAACGTGGCAGACAATAGTCTCACCATACGTTATCGGCGCGGCGGAGCGCGTGTGGCCTATTGACAGAGCCTCGGAGAGAGTGTTTCCCCGGACATGGCGATCACAACCCTAGCGAGAAGTCCGGACCTGGCCTGGAGCGTGCCCAATATCCTGACCTATGGGCGGGTGGCGGCGGTGCCGGTCGTGGCGGGCTGCCTCTTCTGGCCCGAGATCGCATGGTTGCGCTGGGTGGCGCTCGCCATTTTCATTGCCGCCGGGATCACCGATTTTTTGGATGGTTATTTGGCCCGCGCGTGGTCGCAGCAATCGCGGCTCGGCCAGATGCTCGATCCGATCGCCGACAAACTGCTTGTCTCTGCCGTCCTGATGATGCTTGTCGCCGATCATACCATCGCCAGCTATTCGCTCTCCGCGGCGATCGTCATACTTTGCCGGGAGATTCTTGTGTCCGGGCTGCGCGAGTTCTTGGCCGATCTCAAGGTCTCGATTCCGGTGACCACCGTCGCCAAATGGAAGACCGCGCTACAGCTCGGCGCGCTCGGCTTTCTCATCGCCGGCCCCTCCGGCGACGAAATCGTGCCTGGAGTCACAACAGCTGGCTTGGTCCTGCTTTGGCTTTCCGCTCTTCTCACCCTCTACACCGGCTGGGACTATTTGAAAGCCGGCTTGAAGGAAGTCATCGGCGAGCCATCATGAAAGCTCTCTATTTCGCATGGGTGCGCGAACGCATCGGCAAGTCCGAAGAAGACATCGTTCCCCCCGAAAACATCAACACCGTCGCCGAACTCATGGCCTGGCTGAGCGGGCAGGGGGAAAACTATTCCGCCGCCTTCGTGCATATAAAAACGATGCGCGCCGCGCTCGACCGCACCCATGTCAAGCACGATGCCTCGATCCGGAACGCACGGGAGATCGCCTTTTTTCCGCCGATGACCGGGGGGTAGCGCATGATCCCAAAAAGTTGCAGACTTTTTGGACAGGATCGTGTGCAAAACCAAAAGACAGCGCCCATGAGTGATTCATCACTAAGCGATCATGGTCCCCCGCCGTGAGCGCCCGGATTCTTGTGCGCGTTCAGACGGAGAGCTTCGATGTTGCGGCCGAAGCCGCCTGGCTGACGCAAGGATGCACCAATATCGGCGCGCTGGTAAGTTTTACTGGGCTTTGCCGTGACGAGGGCGGCGCGCTCGCGGCGCTTGAAATCGAACATTATCCCGGCATGGCCGAGGCCGAAATCAACCGCGCCGCCTTCGAGGCGGCCTCCCGCTGGCCGCTCGAAGCAATCCTGGCCGTGCACCGGTATGGTTTGATCCGGCCAGGCGAGGGGAATCGTTCTCGTCGTCACCGCGAGCCAGCATCGCACTGAGGCTTTCGCGGCGGCGTCCTTTCTCATGGATTACTTGAAGATCGAGGCGCCGTTTTGGAAGAAGCGGCATTTGGCGGGTAAGGGCGCGGGCGATTGGGTCGAGGCGAAGGCGCAAGACCACGCCGCCGCGCAAAAGTGGCGCGCCTGAGAATTTTGGCCAGTCAATTTGAATTTCGGCTTGCCGCTATCCACGCTTGCGGTATCGGCCGTCCCCAAGCTTGGTAGAAGGGGGCGAACATGAATGAGGCCGTTACTTCCGATATTTCAGTGTTGCCCAAAGAGACCTTTTTCTCTTCCCTGATAATTTCGGCAAAGAAATCGAGCGGTTCGCCGCGCTTACTGACTAGGCTCAAAACCAGTGCTTCCGTGCGGACCGGCGAATCAGCCGGTCGTTCGTAGGGTTTGAGCTCGTCCGCGCGCGTTTGCCAGACTTCACCAATCATAACGACGGCGTCCGCACCGGATTTCGTCACCTCGTCGGCAAGTTGTCGCATCACGACATATTTCTGCTGAACGTTCTCCACGTTGACCTGAATAGGTCGGATTGGCCTCCGATCGCGGAAGAGCAACAGGATCGAGCTATGATAGCCGTCGCGAAGGAAAACGGCTCGCGCCATCGCGAAGTATCCCGCAGCGAGGTCAGCGTCGGTCTTGTAATCGCGTCTCATCGCCTCAAGCGCGTTCCTGCCATAACGGTCCAGCAAAGCAGCAACGTTCGCTGTATCTTTTTTCACGGAAACGCGTTTTGTCTCGAACTCAACCTTAGACCCATCGGCGAGGGAGATTGTCAGGACACGCGGCACATCGTGACCGATCATGCACGGAAACCGCCAGCCCATAGCGGGAAGGTCAAAGGCTTCTCCACGCTCATCGTGAATTGTCTGAGGCGGATCAAGCCCAATCTGGCGGTGCGCGTCATGCACTAATTCTGTGAGTTTTCCATAATAGATCGCTGTTGCATCGAGCAACTCATAGTCCGGCAGGGTGTTTTCAACCCACCGCCGCTGTATGCGCACAACACCGTTGCGTCTGATATGCTGACCAAGGAGGTTGTTGGGGATACCCCGCAAAAGCGTTTCACTGCTCTGAAAGAGATGCGCGGGAACATCGATGCGAGGACCCTCGTCAAGGTATGAGGCAATGATCTCGGCCCGGACGATGCTATGAGACTCTAGGTCGCCTCGCTTCTCGATTTTGTTGCGGGCGTCGACCATCCATCGCATCAATGGGTCAGCATGCAGGCGTTCTTGCCATTTGCCCCGCTTACCGTGCTTTTCGTCAGCATAATCGCCATACCACTGCGCGAAGTTCGGGATGACGACCTTGTGTTTTTGTAGAATGAAAGTCAACGATCTCAAGGTTTGGATCGCGTTCTGCACTGCGAGCCTGAATCCGTCGGGGTCAAAATAAGCCGCTTCGGCCTGATGCCAAAGCCTATGAGCATCAGCGAGCCGTTGACGGCCAGGGGGCAGGCCGCTTCTGCTGCGGGGTGTGTTTTCATTATCAGCCTGATCCGTGAGTTACCTTCGACAAGCTACCGCAGGCTAACCATCCATTGCCTACCTCTGTTGCAAAAATCAATAATTTTTTCGTAAGGCAACCAGTTGAAATTACTAGTATTTCTCCTTGCAAAAATCAGATGCAAAACTGAGTGCATTACCGATTAGCTGCTGCCAATAGGTCAGCGCAAAGCCCAAATCCTTCAGCTCTTTCCATTGTGCCCGCGCGAGCGCGAGTTCGTCCTCGTTGTTGCCGTCGAAGAGGGCAACCGCGCGGGTATAAGCCGCGCCAGCTTCCGCGCAATCTATACGCGTCGGCGCTCGTGGCCAAATCCTGCTATATACTTAATCTTATGACCGCGAAGGCACTAGTTGACCCCATCCTTAAACGCTTCAGGGCAGCGCTGGACGAAACCTACGGCAAACGCCTCGACCGTGTGGTGCTGTATGGCTCGCACGCGCGCGGTGAGGCGCGCCCGGATTCCGATTACGACATTGCCGTTTTTCTGAAGGACCCGGATAGTTTTTGGAAAGAAAGCGGGCGGCTCGCGGAGATTGAAACCGATATTCTCTATGAGACAGGGGCCATCATCAATGCCTTGCCTTTTCCGGCCGGAGCCTACCGGGAGCGGGACTCCTCTCATGCACGAAGTCCGCCGCGAAGGCCTCGATCTATGATGAAGCCGGAATCCGCCGATTATCTCAGCAGGGCGTGGCGGATATTGCAACAAGCGCGCGCCATTGTAAGGCGTTGGCTCAAGACGTCTTTTCCCAGCGCCCGTTCGCGCCCTGCTGCCAATAGGTCAGCGCAAAGCCTAAATCCTTAAGCTCCGTCCACTGCGCCCGCGCGAGCGCGAGTTCATCCTCGTTGTTGCCGTCGAAGAGGGCAACCGCGCGCGCATAAGCCGCGCCAGGTTCCGCAAGGGCGGGCGCCATTTCCGCCCCCTCGACAAAGAGCCTGAGCGCCGCGCCATTGGGATTTTCGCGGCCGGCGGTGAGATAAACCGGCTGGAGTGCCAAATCGCCATCGCGGGCGCGCCCGTGCGCGAGAAAACTCTCGTCCGAATAGGTCCAAAGCCAGGAATTGACCGCATTGAGCCGCTCTTCGCTCCTTGCCTGCACGGCGACGCGCCAGCCTTTTTCGAGCGATTTCTCGATGAGAGTTGGCAAAACCCTTTCGAGGGGCTGACGCTGCAGATGATAAAACCAGATTTCGGTCATGATCCGGAAGGCGAGAGAAAGTGGCGATGGGGGAGAGTGGGGCGGCGAGATTTTAGCCGCTCAGCCGATCGCCACCAGGCCTTTGGCGAAGCGCTGCCCGTTGGCGGCATACTGCGCGGCGCTGTCGCGCAGGTCCTGGGCCGACGCTTCATCGAGAGTACGCACGAGGCGGGCCGGGCTGCCGATGATCAAACTGTTGTCGGGAAACTCCTTGCCTTCGGTCACCAAGGCATTGGCGCCGACGAAACAATTGCGGCCGATTTTGGCGCCATTCAAAAGCGTCGCGCCCATCCCGACGAGGCTGTTTTCGCCGATCGTGCAGCCATGCAGGATCGCGTGATGGCCGATCGTGCAATCCGGACCGATGGTCGCGGGAAAGCCCAAGTCGGTGTGCAGCAGCGAACCGTCCTGCACGTTGGAGCGGGCGCCAACGAAAATCTCTTCGATGTCACCCCGCAAGACGGCGCCGAACCAGATCGACACGTTGGTTTCGAGTTGCACCTTGCCGATGACTTGCGCGCCAGGCGCGATCCAGACCCGGCCATCACTTGGGAGAATGGGCAAAACGCCATCGAGCGCGTAAACCGGCATTTTCATTGAACTCCAACGCAAGCCAATCGTCTTGGACAACGTGGTTTTACGATTTATGGAAACTACCGGTCATGGTTTAATCGCCAGAGCACAGAAGTCCCTATCCCTCTCCACGACGTGCGCCTTGGCGAACCCCGCCGCCGTGAACGTTTCAGCTAATCTGGTGTTTGGCTATCCAGAATAGGGCGTGAAGCCAAGCGCTACTTCGCCACCAGACTTGATAACCCGCCACATTTCCCCTAAGCCCGCCACGGGGTCGGGCCAGACTTGCATGGAGTTAATCGCCAGGGCCTTGTCGAATGTGTTACCTGCGAATGGCAACCTCGCCACGGAGCCGTGCCGCAGGTCCACCCGGCCACGTTCGATTGCTTTCTTGTTCCGGGTTGTGGCTTGCGCGACCATTTCCTTGGAAGGATCCACGCCTGCGACATATCCCGCCGATGCCGAGCTGGTTAGCAGCTGAATGCCTACTCCAGGGCCGAATCCAACCTCGAGCACTTTATCGCCGGGCTGGACGTCGAGCAGATCGATGACCCAAGCGGCGCACCTCCGATTCATGCGCGCCATAAGCGGACCCCCTAATCTTCCCAGGAAACCTTGGGGACAGCCAAATGCGCGCATCAACAGGCTATTTTCGCAACTCAATATGCACCACCGTTTGACAAGAGCGGTTGATCCCCATAGCCCAACTTTTCAAAATTCATCGAGATCGAAATCGAGGATCGCCATCTGCAAAGTGAAACTCTTCGCCTTGGGATCGTCCGACGAAATCACGCCTAGAAAATCGCGGCCATTGTTCAAGTCGACGGAATCGGCTTTTTTACCGCGCGGCACGACCGTCAATTTGTCGGTCTCGAAAAGCCGCCGCAAATAATCCTGCAACACCGGCCGCTCGACGGGAATCTTCATCTCGAACGAGAAAGACCTGTCGCCGTCCTCGTCATCGACCGTGATCGCGCCGATCCGGCGCTCGCCAAGCCGCACGTCGGCATCCTCCGGATTCCGGTTGCCGGGAGCAACCTTGACTCCCGGATTGTCGAGGGATTTACGCAGGAATTCCTGCAATTTCCGCAATTCCGCTTTATCCACGACGCGCTCCCAAGGCACCCCTTTCATCGGACCGCGAACCACTCACCGGCCGGCAGGACCGAACCTCTGCCAGAAAAGTCCGCGGGCAACAACCTTGGCCAACGTCAATTCAAACTATTCGTTGATCGGCGTGAGAGCAAGAATCTGATCCATGACGCGCGAAGGTTCGGCACATCCCGCGTCGCCGACAATTCTCGCCGGCACGCCCGCCACCGTCTTGTTATCCGGCACCGGATGCAACACAACCGAACCGGCGGCAATGCGCGAGCAACGGCCAATCTCGATATTGCCGAGAATTTTGGCTCCGGCGCCAATCAGCACACCCGGCTTGATCTTCGGGTGGCGGTCGCCGCGCCCCTTGCCGGTGCCGCCCAAGGTCACGTCCTGCAGTATCGAAACATTGTCCCCAATCACCGCGGTCGCGCCAACGACAAGACCGGTCGCGTGATCGAGGAAAATCCCTTTGCCGATCCGTGCCGCGGGATGAATATCGGTCTGGAACACCTCGGACGAGCGGCTTTGGAGATAGAGGGCAAAATCTTGCCGGCCGGCGGTCCAGAGCGCATGCGCCAGCCGATGCGTCTCGATCGCATGAAACCCCTTGAAATAGAGCACCGGCTCGATCAGCCGCGTGCAGGCCGGATCGCGGTCGACCACGGCGGCAATGTCGGCGCGGAAGGCCTCGGGGATCGAAGGATCGCCCGCGATGGCGTCGAAATAGGCCTGCTCGATGAGATCGCCCGGAAAGGCCTGGTGGGCGAGCCGTGCGCCCAGCCGGTGGACGATCGCTGCTTCAAGCGATTCCTGATTGAGGATCGCCGAAAAGATAAAACCGGCGATGTCCGGCTCGTTGCGAACAGCCTCCTCCGCCTCGGCACGCACACGCGCGAACACCGGATCGGTGCGGGCAAGCGTGACGACCTTTGCCGTTCCCTTGACGGAAATCATGACCCGCCTCCAGGCCAAATTTGTAGGCCAAATTTGCCTTTGCGACCGAGGTTAGCCTCAACCTCGCCTTCACCGTCATTAGCACGGCGGAAAAACTTGTGCGAACCACGTTTGACGCGCCGTAGAGCGCTTCCCGATCACGTGGAATCACGTGGATAGAAAAGGAATCGCTCAGATTCAAAGAGTTGGAGCATGTCCTCATGAGACATCGGATATATCCGATGTCTAAATATCGAAAAAGTCGAGCAACTTTTTCGGGACATGCTCTTACGGAGATATAAGCAGCCGGAGAGACGACGCTTAGGGGCGCTGTTCAAGAAATTCCAGTACGCTATCTTTATAGACTGTGTCTCCTACCGCACGATTGTGGTCGCGGCCAGGAATATCCACCGCGCGCGCCCGCTTGAACAACGCGGCGAGTTCATGCGGGTCGCCGGCGATATCGTCCTTGGTTCCGGCCGCGATCAGCACGGGAACATCGATTTCACCGGCTTCGATCTCGCTCAGAACTTGGCGGGCACCCCGGGCGCAGGCGGCGAGCGCCTTGAGATCGCTCTTGGTCGCCTCGGCGAAGGCACGGAACATCCGCTGCGTCGGGTCGACGAGACCGGCGAGCGAGGGCGCCTCCATCGCCTCGGCAAGGGCAAGCGGAAGCCCGGCGCGATCGACAAGATGATGGCCGAGACCGCCGAGAATCATCGAGCGCACGCGGCTCGCATGCGCCTTGGCAAAAAAGGCGGCGATCCGCGCGCCCATCGAATAGCCCATCACATCGGCCGTCTCGATGCCGAGATGATCGAGAAGCAGGCGAGCGTCCTCCGCCATTTTCTGCATGGCGTAGGCGGTGGGGTCATGGAATTTTTCGCTGCGGCCATGTCCCCGGTTGTCGAAGGCAACGACGCGCCGCCCCGCCTCGGTCAATGTCTTTACCCATTGCGGGAAAACCCAATTAACCGCATGGGTCGAGGCGAACCCATGAATGAGAAGGATCGGCTCGCCGCGATCACGCGGCGCCGGCCGCTCGTCGATAAAAGCCAAGCGGACCCCATGGTTCGACACTTCAAACATGCCTTGCCCCCATTATCTCGGCTCGGCACTTTCCCCGCATCGCCGGCACGTATTTGCTTGCACCGAACCAGAAGTTTCGCCGGACATGGTGGCGAATTTGGCGAAGTTGCGTTATCATGTTAGCAAGTTTGTTCGAATTGAGCCCCAACTCCAATGAACCTTTATGAACGCCGCCCGATGTCCGCGGGCGAAGCCGAGATCGAATATCTCAATGGCGAATTTCGCGTTTTGCGTCCCGGCGCTTTCGTGCTCTGCGCGGTGACCGGAACGGAAATTAAGCTCGAGGATCTGCGCTATTGGAACGTCGATCTGCAAGAGCCCTACGCCAGTCCGCAGGCCAAGCTGCAAAGGCTCGGGATCAAGCCATCGGAATGATGCTAGGATCAGTCGAAACCGGGCGGGGGTGCACCAACGCACCTAGGACGAGGGCGGGTGCTGGCGGTCCTGGCGCGTCCCAGCCGGGCGGCGGTCATGGCCCGGCGCCTCAAGCCGGCGCGAGCCTCGCGCCTTTCGCCTTCTCGACGACCGCCCTAAACGCTTCCGGCTGACTAATCGCGAGCTCGGCAAGGACTTTGCGATCGATTTCGACGCCGGCCTTGGCGAGGCCATCGATAAATCGCGAATAGGTGAGGCCCTGCTCACGCACCGCGGCGTTCAGGCGTTAAATCCACAAGGCACGAAATACCCGCTTCTTGGCGCGCCGGTCGCGCGTCGCATATTGCATCGAGCGATCGACCGCCGCCTTCGCCGCCCGGATCGTGTTCTTGCGGCGGCCATAAAAGCCCTTTGCGGCCCGCAATGTTTTCTTGTGCTTGGCGTGCGAGGTAACCCCGCGTTTCACGCGTGCCATGGCTGATCTCCGGGTTGATCATGAAACTACAAACGGCCGGCGGGCGGGGAACTTCAGCCGTTCGGCAGACAGAATTTTATGACCTTGTCGCCATCGCTTTTGAACAGCACGGCGGTGCCGCGCAGATTTCGAATCTGCTTATTGGTCCGTTTGATCATTCCGTGGCGCTTGCCCCTCTGCGTATAGAGCACCTTGCCTGTCGCGGTGATCTTGAAACGCTTTTTGGCGGCGGATTTGGTTTTAAGTTTGGGCATTTTGCTTAAGTCTCCGTCGGGCGGCAAGCGTCCAAAATGGACCCCTTAGAGCATGTCCCGAAAAAGTTGTTCGACTTTTTCGATATTTATAGACATCGGATATATCCGATGTCTCATGAGGACATGCTCCAACTCTTTGATATTGAGCTGCGTCCTTATCGATCAAATGATTCCATTTGATCGGGACGCGGTCTAGCGGAACACTTGGTCCCGCCCCTTTTTCAATAACGAGAGAGCATGTCGAAACGAGCGAAAAGAACCGCCACGGCAGCCCTACAGCCGGGCGGTTCGGAACCGCGCCTTAAAGCAAAGCACCAAAAAAAGCAAGGCCCGCAAAGGCGGCGAAACGCGGTTGGCTGCCATGCCGCACGTTTCAACCAGCTGTCGCCGCGCGGTCGGCGAAAATACGAATCGTTCCGCGCGTTGCGAGGCGGGCGGCGGGGAGCGTCATGTCGTTGGCGAGAACGCGCGCGAGAATGTCCCGCTTTTTTGCGCCCGACACGACAAACAGGATTACCCTGCTCGATTGAAGCGCCGGAAAAGTGAGCGAGATGCGCGGCTCGGGCTTAACCCCGATGATCGATGTCACCCAGGCGTCACGCTCGTCGAGCGCCTTGGTTCCAGGAAACAGCGAAGCGGTGTGACCGTCCTCGCCGAGACCAAGCAAGGTCACGTTGAACAACGGCCGCTCTGGATCGAGCGTCTTGCTCCCGTAAAAGCTTTGCAGGGTTCCCTCGTACAAGGCAGCGGCCCTTTCGGGTGTCCCGGAGTTGGTTGGAACGGGGTGAACCTGCGCGGCGGGAATTGGCACATGGTCGATCAAGGCCTCGCGGGCCATGCGAAAATTGCTGTCTTGATGATTCAGTGGCACAAACCGTTCGTCGCCCCAAAAAAGATGAACCTTTTGCCAATCGAGCGAAGCGCCCAAATCCGCGAGCAACTCGTAAGCGCGCTTCGGAGTCGACCCGCCGGAAAGGCAAAGGCCAAAACGTTCGGACGCACTGGCGCGCGCGGCGATAAAACTCACGACCCGCGAGGCCAAGGCCTCCGTGTCTTCGGCAACTTCGATGACCGGCGGGGGTATCATGTGCGCTCCAGTTCACCTGGCGCGGGATCAAGCCAGCAAGACAAATAATACACGGCAGCGCCGCAACGACGCACGCCGTCCGAGCAGCGATACAGCGATCGCAGGCTACAATCAAAGACCTAGGGCGAGGTGATGTGTCTTTTTTACCACATGGTTCCGGGAATCGTATAACTAAATCCATAGAAAATATAGCGCCTATTGACAAACTGGTTGCGTTGGCCGCATTCAATTGAAACCCTTTCGTCTAAATGACGATGGCCGCAGCCGGTTCTCGTTTAGGGCAATCGAATTTGCGGCAATACGGGTAGGGGCAAATGGCAATGAAATTACGAGACAAGAAAAAGGCCCTCGTGGCCACGGCGCTGGTCGCTTTTGCGGCCTCGCAGGAGACGGCGCGGGCGGACGACACGGCGGCCGAAATTCGCTTTCTCAAGGCGCGGTTGAAGCAGCTTGAAGAAAAAGTAGCCCGCCAGGATAAGCAAATCCGCGGTGTCGCTAAGGTGCCAGCGATGCCGTCCGAGACGCCCATCGTCTGCAAGGATCAGCCTTGCCCAGAGCCGCAGCCTCCGGTTTTCGTGAGCTTCACGAACGGACTTAAGGTCGAGTCCTTCGACCAAAGCTTCAGCTTCAAGATCGGTGGGCGCATCCTGGTGGACGGCGGGGTTAACAGTCAGCCCGTCCAAAGGTTCTTAGGCGTACCTCCGTTCTTCCCCCCGCATGACGGGTCGGGAAATTCCAACCAAGTGGGTATCCGTCAGGCCCGTCTGCAAGTTGAAGGCAAGGCGTTCAAATATTTGGACTACAAGCTTCAGTATGAGTTCGCTGGCGCCGCTAACGGTCTCGTTGTAGGCGGGATCAGGGACGCTTTTCTCGCGTGGCGTTACTTTGCGCCTTGGGTCACTTTCCAGGTCGGGTATTTCTACGAGCCGTTTGGCTTAGAAAGGACAAACCGGTTTCTCTACACAGACTTCATTGAACGTGCGCTTCCTGACCTGCTGGCACCCAACCGCCACATTGGTTTTGCGGCGGCCACGGGCGGCGATGCGCCGGGTATTCTCGGCAAATCCAATTGGAGCCTCAAGGGGGGCATTTTCAGCACCAGTGTCGAAGACGGCTCGCCCTCTTCCACCGGCGCGCCTCCCGCCGGCAATTCCGGCTTCTTGGCCCCTGTGCCAGGCGGCCACCAATATTGGGACGCTTCCGGCCGACTCACTTACGCGCCGATCCTGACCCCGGACAGCCTGCTCCACATTGGCGGCTCCATTCGCTATCATAAGCCCAACGATGCCACCGCCGCCAGTGACGACAGGGTCTTGCAACCAGGAAACAGCTTAAGATCGGAAGCCAATATTCTCGGCATGGCCCTGCTCGGCACTCAGCCTCTCACGTGTGTCTCAGCGGCACTGCAACAGGTGGGGCAAAACTGCACCAAGAACGCCTTAAACTATGGCGCAGAGCTGGTCGCGTCTTACGGCCCGTTTTCAATTCAGGGCGAGTATCGGGGCATTGATTATCAGCGGGACCCGTCGCTCATCTTCTTCCTCGGCGCCCCTGGCGACACTTCGATTCACTTTAGCGGCTACTATGTCTATGCCACCTGGTATCTGACCGGAGAATCGCGCGCGGCGTCGTACCTAACCTACCCCCAGGAATACGATAGGCCGGCGACCTTCGGCCAGATCAAAATCCTCAATCCCGTAAGCGCGGGCGGGACCGGCGCCTGGGAAGTCGCCGCGCGGATTAGCCAAATCAATTTGAACGATGGCGGCTTCATCGTTCGCCAGCCCATTGGCCTTGCTTCCAACATCCAGGGCGGCAGGCAGACGGATTTCACCCTTGGCCTCAACTGGTATCCCGATATCGGGATCCGCTTCATGGCAAACTGGGTCAATGTGCTGCAGTATTCTGCGAACTTCAACCGGCCTGATCTTAACGGAATTCATCCGCAACTGTTCGAGTTGCGGGCCCAGGTCAACTGGTAACATACGCCGGTCAATTGGTGAGATCCGTACGGCCCGATAGCACGTCATAGATAACAAACGATGTTCGTCACCCGCGAGCAGATGACGAACATCGTTGATTGGTAATCTCCGCTACCCTCGATGGGTTCAAAAGCCAGCCGACCGCCCATTAGATGGGGACAAGAGCGCTTTCAGATTCCGCGGAATCTGAAAGCATCTCTAGATCTTTGTTTTAGCGCGGTTTCTTGACGCGAATCGGTATCCACTTTGCCTGAAAATGCTCTAGCCACTTCCAAGTGGGCACCCTTCACGCCACCGGCCACACCGGCAAAGACAAGCCCAAAATTGCTGCAGTCGCCCGAAAAAATCGAAGCCGCGCTCCGGCTATTGACAATCTATATTTCTATAGAATTAGTGTATATGTTGGAACAATCTTCCGCCCCGGTTTCGAGGCGGGGCAATTCAAGAAAGAGGATAGGATGCGCTCATGAAGCCGACGTTTGCTCAAATACCAACCATCGCCACCACGACCGCCGCAGCTGTCCAGGTATTGCGTGCCCGGCAATCGGCCAAGCCCTTGCGCGGTTTTGGCGCCGGGTCATTCCGCGCCGGCGTGTGGTTGTCTTGCTTGGGCCTGTTGCTTGCCGCCGCCCCGTTGCCGGCGATGAGCACGGAGGCGAAGCTCCTCAATGTTTCCTACGATCCCACGCGGGAACTCTATTCGGCAATCAACGATTTGTTCGCGGAGCGCTACAAAACCCGCACGGGCGTGAGCGTGACCTTCGAACAGTCGCATGGGGGGTCGAGCAAACAGGCGCGTTCGGTCATCGATGGGCTGAAGGCCGATGTCGTCACTTTGGCCCTCGCCTGGGATATCATCGCGATCGAGCGCGCCGGGCTGATCAAGCCTGGCTGGCAGCAGAAACTGCCTTACAACTCCTGCCCTTACACTTCGACGATCGGCTTTCTCGTGCGCAAGGGCAATCCGAAAAACATCAATGATTGGAAGGATTTGACCCGCCCGGACGTGGAGGTGATCGCGGCCAATCCCAAGACGAGCGGCGCCGGGCGCTGGGCGTTCCTGGCGCTCTGGGGCGCGACGGCCAGGGCGAAGACCCACGATCCCTCCACGCTGGAGGGATTGTGGGAATCGCAGGCGGCGACGCGAGCGGCGCGGGACTTCCCGGTCTATCAGAACGCCGAAGCCCGCGCGGTGATCGAGAAATTCTACAACCACAACGTTCCGGTTCTCGATACCGGCGCGCGCGGCGCGACCGTCACCTTCGCGCAAAAGCAGCTTGGCGACGTCCTGTTGAATTGGGAGAACGAACTCTGGCTGGCGCTTAACGAGTTCGGCAAGGACAAGTTCGAAATTGTCTATCCGCCGAGCAGCATTCTCGGGGAGCCGCCGGTTGCCGTCGTCGACGAAGTTGTGGACAAAAAAGACACCCGGGATCTCGCCGAAGCCTATTTGAAATTTCTCTACACATCCGAGGCGCAAGAGACGGCGGCGCAGCTTCATTACAGGCCGCGCGACGCCGACGCCTTGAAGAAATACAGCGCGGAATTGCCGCCTCTCCCGCTCTTCACCATCGACGAGACTTTCGGCGGCTGGGTGAAGGCGCATGAGGCGTTCTTCGCCGAGGGCACGCTGTTCGATCAGATTTACACGCCTGTCAAATGACCGGAAACGCCGCGGCAGATCACCTTACTGAACGGGATGCATCCGAATATCTTCTTGATGCGCGCCCAACTTAACTGGTGAAGTGTGGCGACACGGTATACTCTCGACTATGAGTACGCGGCTGTGAGGATTTTGTGCTTGCGCGCGCGAGTTCCCGCTGCCGCAGGCCAGATCGGCCCTGGGACGCAGGCCGACCCTCGGCGGGCGGCGTAAGATCAGAGCCAGCCGCTTTGCTTGAAGAGCAGTCTCGGGGCGCCTCCGCTTATGCCTTTCTCACGCCGAGCAATTCCTACGATTCGATCCACCAGGGGACCCATGACCGATTGGAATTCTGCCCTCTATATGAAATTCGAAAACGAGCGCACGCGGGCAGCGCGTGATCTTGTCGCGCAAATTCCGGCGTTCAACCCCAGCAGCATTTTCGACCTTGGCTGTGGTCCGGGCAACGGCACGGAATTGCTGGCCGCGGCCTTTCCTAACGCGACGATCGTCGGTCTTGATTTGTCCGACAATATGCTTGCCGTCGCGCGCACTCGAGTCGCCTTCGCCCAATTCGTCAAGCAGGATATCGAATTCCTGGTGTCCTGTAGAGAAGGTGGACCTCATCTTCGCCAATGCGGCATTGCATTTCGTGCCCAGCCACCATGAATTCATGGTGCGGCTCGTCTCCTTCCTGCACGAGGGCGGGCGGCTCGCGGTGCAGATGCCAAACAATATTCAAGAGCTATCGCATGCTTTGATGCGGATGGTGGCGGCCGATGGGCTTTGGGCGAAGAGGCTCGTCCCTATCGCCAAGACCCGCCCCATGATCGATGCACTCGATTTATATTACCAGTTGTTGACGCTCGTCTGTTCCAAAATTGACATTTGGCAGACGACTTATGTCCCTCCTCTAGACGGCCCGGACGACATCGTCGACTGGTTCGAGGGGTCAGGACTGCGGCCTTTTCTCGAGCCCTTAAGTCCCTGTGAACGTGAAGCCTTTTTGTCGCGCTACCGTGCGGAGCTATCTGCTGCCTATCGGAAGCAGTCGGATGGCAAGGTGCTCCTGCGATATCCGCGCCTATTCTTCGTGGCGCAAAAGTGATGAACATCGGAAGTATTGTCTGCGCCGAACTGGCAAAAGGATTTTGAATGAGGGCGGATCTACAGGCCGGCAAAATGAGCGGAAACGCGGCGGCGGGCCGTCTTCCCTCGGGATCGCCGGGCGGCAAGCTGGCTCGCTCCACGCCGCGTCCAACGCGGCTTATTCCGGGGCTGCCGCTGACCCTCGGCTACACGCTGTTTTATTTGTCCGCACTGGTTCTGATTCCGCTCGGCGGCATGGTTTTCAAGACAGCTCACCTCAGCTGGAGCGAATTCTGGCAAACCATTACCGATCCAATTGTTGTTGCGTCCTTCCAGCTCACCTTTGGCGCATCGGCGATCGCCGCGATCGTTAACGGCGTATTCGGATTGATCGTTGCATGGGTGCTTGTGCGTGAGCCCTTTCCAGGCCGGCGGCTGTTTGACTCGCTCATCGACTTTCCGTTTGCCTTGCCGACCGCGGTCGCCGGTCTTACCTTCAGCCAGCTCTATCTGGCGGATGGTTGGATCGGCGGATTGGGGCGCCACATAGCGGGCTCTATCAACGGGGTGGCGGGGCTCGCCGGGTTTGGCGAGGTTTTGGCCGCCGATGCCCTATCGTGGTTAAGTTTTCCCTATTCCAATACCAATGCGGGAATTGTGATCGCGCTCATATTCGTTGGCTTGCCCTTTGTGGTGCGAACGGTACAGCCGGTGCTGCGCGATTGGGACACGGAATTTGAGCATGCCGCCTTGAGCCTGGGCGCCAACAGGTGGACGATCTTACGGCGCGTCATCTTCCCCGAAATCTTTCCGGCATGGCTCAGCGGATTGGCGTTGGCCTTCGCCCGCGCGATCGGCGAATATGGTTCGGTGATCTTCATCGCCGGAAACATTCCCGGCAAGTCGCAGATCGCACCCTTGCAGATCGTCACCAAGCTCGACGATTTTCGCTATTCGCAAGCAACCGCGATCGGGGTGGTTTTGCTTGTCTTGTCGCTCCTTATGTTGCTCGCGATCAATGGCCTCGCATGGTGGATGGGCCGTCGCGAACGGGCGCCGTGAGGCAATGCGCGCGGTTCCACCCGCAGCGATCGCATTTTTGAAACGAGGACTGGTTCATGACGGAAGCGCTGGCGGCCCAGACGATGACCGGAGCGTCCGGGACCCCGCCCCCGCCGGGCCATCCGCTCATCCGCCGCGTCATGGTCGCGACGACGGTCATCTTTCTCACCCTCTTCATCGTGATACCGGTGGTGAACGTATTCGCCCAGGCTCTTTCCAAGGGAGTTGACGCCTATGTCCGCGTATTGCATGTGGCCAGCCCGCCCGAAGGCGCGCCGCTAAGTCCGACTGAGCGGCGCAAACTCGCGGCGGAGCGCGGTCAGGCCGAGAAGACCTGGAGTTCGATCCGGCTGACCGCGGCCATCGCGGCCATCGTCGTTCCCCTCAACATCGTCTTCGGGCTTGCGGCCGCATGGTCGGTGACAAAATTCCGGTTCAAGGGCCGCTCCTTTTTGATCGCGCTGATCGACCTACCATTTTCGGTGTCGCCGGTCATCGCGGGCCTCATCTTCGTCCTGCTGCTTGGCCGCGGCGGCGTGCTCGGCGCGTGGGCTTCGAGCTGGACTTGGCCCGACCCTTTCTCGCTGCACTGGCGTGGCTTTGCGCAAGATTGGTGGCCGCTCGCCTTCACCAGAAGCTTCACTGGTATCATTTTTACGCCCATGGCGATCGTGCTCGCGTCGATCTTCGTCACCTTTCCGTTTGTCGCGCGCTCGTTGATTCCGCTCATGGAAGCCCAGGGGTCCGACGAAGAGGTGACGGCCCTCTCGCTTGGCGCCTCTGGCTGGCGCACGTTCCGGAAGATCACCTTGCCCAATGTAAAATGGGCGTTACTTTACGGCATAATCCTCTGCACGGCGCGCGTCTTTGGCGAATTCGGCGCGGTCTCGGTGGTCTCGGGACACATCGACTCCAATGACACAATGCCGCTGCGCATCGAGAAACTGTGGAACGAATACAACAACCAGGCAGCGTTTAGCGTCGCGTCATTGCTTGCCTTTCTGGCGATCGTTACCCTGATCGTCCAGACAATCGTTGGGCGCCAAACCGGCAAGAATGAAACGCGCCAGGCAGAGGAAGAAGGGACGCCATGAGCATTGAGGTTTGCGGGGTCAACAAGACCTTCAATCAGTTCAAGGCGCTCGACAATGTTAGCCTCAAGGTCGAGACCGGCGAACTCGTCGCCCTTCTCGGGCCGAGCGGCTCCGGCAAGACGACGCTGTTGCGCGTGATCGCGGGCATGGAAGCCGCCGACCCCGACAGCGGGCCGATCCTCTTCGACGGCCGCGACGTTTCCGCTCAGGAGGTCGGCAAACGGCGCATCGGCTTTGTCTTTCAACACTATGCGCTGTTCAAGCACATGAGCGTCTTCGAGAACATCGCCTTCGGGCTGCGCGCGAAGCCCTGGCGCCTGAGGCCCAAGGAGGCGGAAATCCGCGCCAAGGTCGGCGAACTTTTGCAACTCGTTCAGCTGCAAAACTTCGCGCAGCGCTATCCGTCCCAGATCTCCGGAGGGCAGCGGCAACGAGTGGCGTTGGCCCGTGCACTCGCGGTCGAGCCTCGCGTCCTTTTGCTCGACGAACCTTTTGGCGCCCTCGACGCGACCGTCCGCCGCGAGCTGAGGCGCTGGCTACGCAAATTGCACCGTAGGATCCATGTGACGACCGTCCTCGTCACCCACGACCAGGAAGAGGCGCTTGAGGTGTCGGATAGGGTTGCGGTAATGAACGAAGGTAGAATCGAGCAATTCGCCTCGCCGGAGGCTATCTACGACAACCCAGCCAATCCGTTCGTCTTCGGGTTTTTGGGCAGTTACAATCTTTTCCATGCCCGCAAGACAAATGCCGGCGAGGCCGTGGCGGCAAGTCCGGCGGACGCCACCAGCGTGACTTTCGTGCGTCCGCACGACATCGAAATAAGGCGTGAGAATTCCGACGGCTTTGGCATCGCCGCCAGAATCAACCATATCGCCTTCGCCGGTTCCTCGGTGAATGTCGAACTCGCCCGCATCGACGATGAAGCGGTCGTCGATGCGGCTTTGCCCGCGCAAGCTTACAAGGACCTTGGGCTAAAACCAGATGACAGAGTGTTCATAAGGCTGCGCAACACACGGTTCTTCGACGAGGACTACTCGATCTGAACAGCCGAGAACACCACGGCCCGCGCCCGGCAGTACTCGCCCCCATTGCAAAAAATTCTGGCTTTACGTGCGGATGACCAGCACCGAGCATTTGGCATGCCGCACGATCGTTTTGGCGTTGGAGCCGATAAGATAGGTCGACATGGAAGGCCTATGCGATCCGACCACGATAAGATCGGCGCCCCAATCATCGGCTTCGGCCAGTACCTCGACATAAATACCGCCAAACCTGACGGTATGCGACACGCTCTCCTTTGGAAAAGCAAGGTCGGCGCTGATATTTTCAAGCGCGCGAGCGGCGCGCTCTTCTTGCGATTTGTCGAATTCGGGCGGAACATATTCCATGAAACTCGCCGGCAGCAGTGTTTCGATCGTGATAAGCCGCAAGGCGCCCTTCGACTGAAGCGCGAGCTCCACCGCGGCATCGAGGGCGGGCTTCGCGATCGTCAATTCGGTCAGGTCGATTGGGATCAGGATCTTTTTGAACATCGAATTTGGCCTTTACGCGGTGGTAACGAACTCCGCTCCGGGAGGCCGGGATGGGGGATGACGACCCAGCGTGGCCTCAGGCCGCGCTTTCGGTTTCCCGCAACAGGTCGCCAACGGCCGCGAGCGCCGCGTCCGCGGCAGCGCTATGCGGTCCTCCCGCTTGAGCCATGTCGCGGCGACCGCCGCCGCCCTTGCCGCCAAGTTTGGCCGCCGCGGGACGCACCAATTGGACGGCGTCGAAGCGCTCCGTCAAATCTGGCGTGACCCCGACCACGATACCTGCCTTCCCATCGCTGTCGACGCCGACGATCGCGACAACCCCGGAGCCGACGCTTAGCTTCGCTTCGTCGGCGAGCGACTTGAGATCGTTCATCGCGATTCCAGATACCACGCGAGAGAAGAATTTAACTCCGCCTATTTCTTCCAACGGTTGCGCGCTTCCCGAGGCGGCTCCGCCCATTGCCAGTTTTCTCCGCGCCTCACGCAACTCGCGTTCAAGTTTCCGGCTTTCCTCGATGAGGCTCGCCAAGCGCTTGGCCGCATCTTCTTCGGGAGCCCTCAGAAGCGCCGCGACGTCATGCAGCCCGTGCGCCCGCGCGTTGAGATGACGGCGAGCTTCGGTCGCCGTCTTGGCTTCGATGCGCCGGACGCCGGCCGCGACCGCGGTTTCCGAGACGATCGTGATGATCCCGATATCGCCGGTGCGGGAAACATGCGTGCCGCCGCAAAGCTCGGTTGAAAAAGCCGGTGTCGAGGATGCTGGCAAACCATCCTCGCGGGTGGGCGCAACGCCCATCGACACGACGCGAACTTCGTCGCTATATTTCTCCCCGAAAAGCGCGCGGGCGCCGGTTCCAATGGCCTCGTCGATGCCCATCAGGTGGGTCACGACAGAAGTGTTGTCCAGCACGGCGCGATTGGCGATGTCCTCGACGCGGGCGAGCTCAGCCAAGCTGATCGGCTTTTGATGGGTAAAATCGAAACGCAGCCGGCCAGGAGCAACGAGCGACCCCTTTTGCGCCACGTGTTCGCCGAGCACCTGGCGGAGCGCCTCGTGCAGAAGATGCGTCGCCGAATGATTGGCACGTACCGCCTGCCGGCGTTCGTGATCGACAACCAGCTCAAGGGCAAGCCCGGGGCGCATCTCGCCTTCTTCGACCAATCCTTCGTGAACAAACAGATTGCCTAGTTTCTTCTGGGTATTGTCGACACGGAAGCGAACGCCGCTTGCACGCATGACGCCGGTGTCGCCGACTTGGCCGCCGGATTCGCCGTAGAAAGGCGTCTGATTGAGGATGACGGACCCGGTTTCGCCCGGGCCGAGAATCGCGACTTCCTTACCGTCCTTGAGGATCGCGGCGACAAGCCCCTCCGCGCGCTCCATGTCGTAGCCCAAAAATTCCGTTGCTCCGGTTTTCTCCTTGACGGCGAACCATAAAGCCTCGGTCGCCAATTCGCCGGAACCGGCCCAGGCCTTGCGCGCCTCGCGGCGCTGGCGCTCCATCGCGGCCTCGAATCCTTCGACGTCCACATGAAGCGCGCGCGCGCGTAAGACGTCCTGCGTGAGATCAAGCGGAAAACCGTAAGTGTCGTAGAGTTTGAACGCGACGCCTCCGGGCAGGGTGCCGCCTTGCGGGAGATCGCGGGTTGCGTCGTCAAGGATCGACAGGCCTCGCGCAAGCGTGTCCCGGAACCGGGTCTCTTCGAGGCGCAGGGTTTCGATGATGAGCGGCTCGGCGCGCAAAAGCTCGGGGTAGGCCTGACCCATTTCCCGCGAAAGCGTTGGAACGAGCCGCCACATCAAGGGTTCCGTCGCGGCAAGCAATTGGGCGTGGCGCATGGCTCGCCGCGCAATTCGACGCAGCACGTAGCCGCGGCCCTCGTTCGACGGCAAGACGCCGTCCGCGACAAGAAAAGCGGCCGCGCGCAGATGGTCGGCGATGACCCTGTGGCTCGCCTTTCGGGGGCCGTCCGGATCGACGCCGGTCACCGAAGCGACAGCGAGGATCAAGGTGCGCATGAGATCTATGTCGTAATTGGACGTAACACCTTGCAGGAGCGCGGCGATACGTTCAAGCCCCATGCCGGTATCGATCGATGGCCGCGGCAAATCGATGCGCTGGTCAGGCGAGACCTGCTCGAATTGCATAAAGACGAGGTTCCAAAATTCGAGAAAACGGTCGCCGTCCGCGTCCGAACTGCCCGGCGGAGCTCCTTGGAGCTTGTCGCCCTGATCGTAGAAAATCTCGGAGCAAGGACCGCATGGACCGGTGTCGCCCATTGCCCAAAAATTATCCGTGGTTCCGATACGGATGATATTGGAGTCCGGAAACCCAGCGATCTTCTTCCACAACTCATAGGTTTCATCGTCGTCGTGGTAAACCGTGACGAGAAGACGATCTTTTTGCAGACCGAATTCGCGGGTCAGCAATTTCCAGGCGAGTTCGATGGCGAGCGGCTTGAAATAATCTCCGAACGAAAAATTGCCCAGCATTTCAAAAAAAGTGTTGTGGCGCGCGGTATAACCGACATTGTCGAGATCATTGTGTTTTCCGCCCGCGCGGACGCATTTCTGCGCGGATGCCGCGCGCGTATAGGCGCGCTTCTCGATGCCGGTAAAAAGGTTCTTGAACTGAACCATTCCGGCGTTGGTGAACATGAGGGTCGGATCATTTTGCGGCACGAGCGGCGAAGACGGCACAATCTCGTGGCCATTCTTTTTGAAGAAATCGAGAAAACCCGACCGGATCTCGCTGACGCCGTTCATTTCGTCACACCCGTAGTCCCAATCCTGATCGTTGGCGCGCCCGAGCGGCAGTATCTTCCACGCAAAAAGGCAACGGCGCGCTTAGCCCGCGATGAGCCAATCCGCGCCGAGCCTACGATACGAGCGCAAGCTCCGGCGCTGTTGTCGAGGGGTCACGAAGTGTCCCATAAAGCATTTTCCGTTCGAGAGGAAAAGTCCACCTGGAGCATGATCCCGAAAAGTTGCAGACTTTTCGGACATGATTATGCGTCAAATCAAGGACATGCGGAGAACCGCCGATTCGATCATACGTTATCCCGCTCTGGATGAATTCGTCCGCCTAGCGGATCACCATAGACCAAGCTCCTATTTTGGGCATTGCTCCGACAAGGTATTTTCCAAGGCCGCGCTCGCCGACACACCGTCAGCGGCCTCTGGGGGGCAAGCGCCCGGAAAACCAATGCGGCGCCGCCGGACGAATCCTAACCGGGCGCGAAGGACATCATGACCAGCGCCAACGCAAATCAGCACGGCTCAAATCTTAACTTCCGGTCTCCACGGCCGGGCCGCTCATGCCGGATTGGTCGAGAAGGCGGTCGGCGATAAGCCCGGAGTTTTCGCGAATGTCCTGCTCGATCCGTTCGGCAATCCGCGGATTGCTTTTTAGAAAATTCTTTGCATTTTCCCGGCCTTGGCCGAGCCGCTGACTATCGTAGGAGAACCAGGCCCCGGATTTCTCGACGACGCCAGCCTTTACGCCGAGATCGATAAGTTCGCCCGTCTTGGATATGCCCTCGCCGTACATGATATCGAATTCGACCTGTTTAAACGGCGGCGCGAGCTTGTTCTTCACGACCTTAACGCGCGTTTGATTTCCGGTGACTTCGTCGTGGTCCTTGATCGAGCCGATCCTGCGGATGTCGAGCCGGACCGAGGCATAAAATTTTAACGCATTGCCGCCGGACGTGGTCTCCGGGCTGCCATACATGACGCCGATCTTCATCCGGATTTGATTGATGAAAATAACCGTCGTTTGCGAGCGTGAGATCGAGGCGGTGAGCTTGCGCAGCGCCTGGCTCATGAGCCGTGCCTGGAGACCGGGTTGGCTATCGCCCATTTCGCCTTCGATCTCGGCGCGCGGCGTGAGCGCCGCGACCGAATCGATGACGAGAACATCGACCGCGCCGGAACGCACCAGCGTATCCGTGATTTCGAGCGCCTGTTCGCCGGTATCCGGCTGCGAGATCAGGAGATCTTCGAGATTAATCCCGAGCTTTCGTGCATAAATGGTATCGAGCGCATGCTCGGCGTCGATGAAAGCGCAGACACCGCCCTTTTTCTGGGCCTCGGCGATGACGTGCAAGGTCAAGGTGGTCTTGCCCGAGGATTCCGGACCGTAAATCTCGACGACTCTCCCGCGCGGGAGGCCGCCGATCCCCAACGCGATGTCCAAGCCGAGCGAGCCTGTCGGCACGGTATCGATTTCAACCGCTTTCTGGTTTTTCCCGAGGCGCATGATCGAGCCCTTCCCGAAGGCCCGTTCAATCTGCGACAGCGCGGCGTCGAGCGCCTTGGTCTTGTCCACGGACGTCCCTTCCACGAGACGGAGGTTTGCTTGGGTCACGGTGATCTTCCCTTCTGGCATGAGCGGGGCCTATGCGCAACGTTTGCTGCGATGTACCTATTGTACACTGTTTGTTCTCATTGACAAGTGGTTTTTTGCCGATGTCTGAACAGCCGCGAAGAATCGCGACCGGCTCGAAAAAACCCTGCCCGGTGATGTCCCCTGGCAGCGCGGCGGGATTGCACGGGAACTGGCAAGGGCAAAGCCGGCCGGGCGCAACGGTCAAACTCAAGATCGCCGGTCATTTTATCTTAATCTTACTTGCAAGATTGTGCTTGGATATAGGCAGACCAAAAAATCGGAAGCCCTCCCGCTCATCACCTCCCAGTTTTCCGGTCGTTCAACGAGCAGCCAACACAACACACCATATAACAGCCTGTGCGCGAATAATGGGTGTCCTTCGCGTTTCTCATGAATGCCGCCAATCACGCGCTGCGCCACGAGGAGTTCGATGGAAAACCGCGGCAATTCCATGCGATGCCCTATGGCGCGCGGAGCATTTGGGGCGCGACCGCGGGTATTTTACGCAATCTCTACGAAAGGCTCTATTCCTAATGTGGCGCGCCATCCTCGAACCTGCCCTCTTATTCGCCTCGCCCTTCGCCGCCTATACGATCTATCTCGTTTTGCGCCAAAACTATCCCTTCGCGATGGAGCATTGGACGAAAAGCGCGGTCTCGACGCTGACTTTGGCCGGCCTTGCGATCGCCGTCACCGGCATGATCGCCTTCGGTATTTTCGCCCCACGCCACGAGGGCGCCTATGTCCCGGCCCACATTGAAAACGGGAAGCTTGTGCCGGGGCGCATGCAATGAGCCAAGTGGAAGTACAGGGTATCAAGGCGCCGCACGCCCTCGCCGCGCTGTTCGGCGACAAAGACTTGCTTGGCGTTCTTGCCGCGCTCGATCAAGAAGGCGAGGAAACCCGCATTGTCGGCGGCGCCTTGCGCAATGCGCTCCTGGGCCGGCCGGTGCATGAAATCGATCTCGCGACCACCCTTGGTCCCAAGGCCATCATGGCGCGGGCAACCGCCGCCGGCCTGCGCGCCATCCCAACCGGCATCGCACATGGAACAGTCACGGTGCTCGCCGCGGGAAGGACATTCGAAGTAACAACCTTGCGCGAGGACATCGCGACCGATGGCCGCCATGCGAAAGTCCTCTTCGGCCGCGATTTTAAGGCCGATGCGCTGCGCCGCGATTTTACGATGAACGCGCTTTCCACGACACGCGACGGAAGACTGTTCGATTACACCGGCGGCCTCGCCGATATAGCTGCCCGCAAAGTGCGTTTCATTGGCGAGCCCGCGCGGCGCATCGACGAGGACTATCTGCGCATCCTGCGCTTCTTCCGCTTTTCCGCCGATTTCGGCGAAGGCCCGCTCGATTCCGCTGGGCGTTCGGCGGCCATTCGCCAAAGAGACGGCCTTGCCCGCCTCTCGCGCGAAAGAATACGCGCCGAGCTTCTGAAGCTTCTTTCCGCGCGCAGAGCTGCGGACGTCTGCGCGGAAATCTGCGCTGATGGGATTCTACATCCGCTCCTCGCCTTGGCGCCAAATCCGGCGCGGCTGCGGCGCCTCGTGGCGATCGGCGACGGCCTGCCGCAAGATCCGCTCCTGCGCCTTGCCGCGCTCTGCGTCAAACTACCCGAGGACGCGGCGCGCTTGCGCGAGCGGCTGCGTCTTTCCAACGCGGAGGCGGAGCGCCTCGAAGGCGCCGCGCTGGCGCTGAGCGGGCTGCATGGGCTTAACGAGCCGCCAAAGCCAGAGGGATTGCGGGGGTTGCTCTTCCGCCACGGCCGCCAGGCGGCGGGCGACGCAATCATATTGGCGCAAGCCGATGCTCGCCCGGGGCACGATGACGAATGGGAGCGCGCGCGAAAATTTCTGCACGACACCGAGGAACCGCGCCTGCCGTTTTCGGGCGCCGATTTTATCGCGCGCGGAATCACCGAGGGCCGGGCCATCGGCGAGGCCCTGCATGACTTGCAAGCGCGCTGGATCAAGGCTGGCTTTCCAACAGACCCGGTAAGCCTCGCGCGATTGCTCGACGAGACGCCGCGGGGGGCTCCCTGATCGCAGCGCAAATTTGGATTCGGCGGCGCCGAATTTTAAGACCGGCCGCCGCCCTGGACTTGGCTGGCATCGAGGCTTGCCTTTGACGTGTCTTCGTTCCCCATGATCAACGTTTTGCGCGGCGGATTTTGCGGCTATCATTACCAACCGCCCTAAATCCTGACTTTGCCCAATCTCTTGTTCCCATTGAGGTGATGACCTCGGATTTGGCCATCAGGGCATTCCAGGCGTCGCAACACGCGGCGAGGATGGCCTCATAGGTGTCAAAGACGCGGTGGCTGAGGAAAGTTGCTGCGCAGATACTCCCCTATGTCCTGAGCCTGTCGAAGGGTCTGTCGAGTTCAGCTCCGGCGCGTAGGGTGGAAGTGGCAGGAGCACGATATTTTGTGGCACGACGAGACGCGGCAAATCGTGCCAGCCGGCGCCGTCGAGGAGCAAAAGGGCGATGGCACTGACCCTGACGCATTGGCTAATTTCTGTAACCAGGACCTTCGGTTCGGCCAGATGTTTGTTCATGGCCTCGATGCTGACTGTCGGCATGACGAGGGCGGCGCCGGTGCCGCGCGCCGGGCAGTCTTCGACAAGCTCAGACGGCACCGAACAGGTAGGCCCAGGTGAACCGCCGGTCGCGCTTGATCCGCGGACGCGGGCCGCGCTTGGCCCAGATGCGGGTCAGCGTGCCTTGCTGGCCGACGCGGGCTTCATCCTGAAACCAGATTTCGACCGGCCGGCAAGCTCCCGCGGGATTGCGGCGCGCGCCAGCCCGGCGAAGTTTTTTTAAAAGCCGCCGGTGCCTCAAGGTCGCTTTGCGGGTGCACGGGACGCCCCAACAGGTGCTGAAATTCAGCTTCTTCAGCAACTTGCCGACGCTGCGCTCATGCAGGTGAACATCGAATTTGGCGGCGATGCGGTCGGCCAAGTCGGCACAGCGCCAGCGTACCACGCCATCCGTCTTGAGGTTAGGGCCGTCTTCCACCCACTTCGCACTTCGCGCCGCTGGGCCTCGGCAAGACCAGGCTGACGCCCAGGCCGGGGCCGGTCCGCGAGCCCGGCCAAGCCATCCGTGTTGTAGCGAATAACCCAGTCGCGCAGCGTCTGCTGGTCCATGCCACCGGCCTGCGCCGCCAACCGCCGCGAATGCCCATCCAGTACCATCGCAATGGCCGTCCTTCGACGGGCTCAGGAGCTGCCGGGCCTGCTTGGCGTCCGCCGTCCGCGCCGCGTCTGCCCGCAACTGTGAAATACTCAAATCCTGGTGTGTAATCTCGATTGCCGACATGCTGCCCGCTCCGCGAATCAACGACGTGCTGCATCGAGTTCACAGTTGCGGCGGTTTGGGAATCCCCCCAGGAGTTCCGGTTCTCAGGCGGTTGGTATCAGACCCGCTTGTCCGGCCACCGGCAGAGATCGGAGATCAGGCAGCGCTCGCATTCCGGGCGGCGGGCCTTGCAGATATACCTGCCGTGCAGGATCAGCCAATGATGCGCATGGGGCTTGAACGCACCGGGAATGATTTTCTCAAGCTCGCATTCGACCTCAAACGGCGTCTTGCCGGCCGCCAGGGGAACGCGGTTGGAGACCCGGAAAATATGCGTGTCGACGGCGATCGCCGGCGCGCCGAAAGCAGTGTTCATGACGACGTTGGCGGTCTTGCGGCCTACTCCGGGGAGCGTTTCGAGCGCCTCGCGGCTGTGCGGCACCTCGCCTGCGAAATCCTTGACGAGCCGCTGCGACAAGGCGATCACGTTTTTTGCCTTGGTGCGGTAAAGGCCAATCGTCTTGATCATGTCCTGGAGCTTTTCCTCGCCGAGCGCTGCCATTTTGGCTGGGCTGCCAGCCACGGCGAACAGCGCGCGCGTGGCCTTGTTGACGCCTAGGTCGGTCGCTTGCGCCGATAGCACGACCGCGACGAGGAGGGTGAAGGCGTTCACATAGTCGAGTTCGCCTTTTGGCTGCGGATTGGCGGCTTCAAAGCGGCGGAAAATCTCGGCCACCCTTGCCGGGTCCGGCGGCATTTGCCGTGCGCCTTGCGGTTTCGCGGCACGCCTTGGGATTTTTTTCGGTGGCGAATTCAGCTTTGTTCCGGGCGGGGACGTGGCGTTGTCCAAAATCTTGGCCGCCGGATTTTTAGTTGCCGTGTTTTTCTTGCGCATCCGCGGGTTATATACCCCGGCTCATTGAAGAGCCGGGAGAAATTTCTTGCGGTTTCCGATTGGGCGGATTCTGTTGCGCGCATGATTCAGTCTGGCTTTCTCAGCGAAGAAGATCGCAAGGCGCTTACCGCGATCGCACGCGACGGGTGTTCGCCTTGCCGGGTAACGCGGCGAGCGAATGCCTTGGTGCTTTTGGACGAAGGGTGGAGCTGTCAGCAAGTCGCCCATGCGCTGCTCCTTGACGACGACACGATCCGCGGCTGGCGCAAGCTTTTCGAACAACGCGGGATCGCGGGCATCACAAGCTTCGATATGGGTGGGAGCGCCAGCTATCTGACCGCCAGGCAAGAAGACGATTTGAAAGCGTGGGCCAGCACGACACTGCCACGCTCGACACGCGGAGTCGGCGCCTGGATCGAGAAGGAATTCGGCCTCGTATATGAAAGCCGCTCGGGACTGATCGCGCTTCTGCATCGTCTGGGTCTCGAATACCACAAGCCGGATGCAATCCCACGCAAGCTTGACGAAGAGAAGCAAAAGGCGTTCATCGAGAGCTACGATAATCTCTTGAATTCCTTGGCGGACAACGAAGCCGTGGTGTTCGCGGATGCGGTGCATCCAACCCATGCCGCGCGGCCCGCCGGCTGCTGGGCGCCGCGCCAAGAGAAGCTCGCGATCGAACAAACGAGCGGGCGGCAGCGCATCAACATTCACGGCGCGATCGATCTGGAGACCGGCCAAACCCAGATGATTGAGGCCCTGACCGTCGCCGCCGCCGCGACGATCCGTCTCTTGGAATCGATCGAGGCGCTCTATCCGATGCTCGTGCTCATCCATGTCTTTCTCGCGCTATCATCACCCCCCGGATCACAGTCCGGGGGTGGTGCGGGAATGGCTCGCCAGGCCGGGGTGCCGGATCAAAGTGCATTTCATCCCACCCTATTGCCCGCACTTGAACCCGATCGAGCGGTTATGGGCGGTCATGCACAAGAACGTCACCCACAACAAATGCTACGCCACATGCGGACAATTCGCGGACGCCACGCTCGATTTCTTGCGCGGCAAGGTCCCCAAGAACTGGAAGTGCTTCCGCAACTCCATCACCGATAATTTTCGCGTCATCAGCCCAAAGCATTTTCGGATTGTGACGTGAACGGAGTATAAATCCACACTCGACCGAGAGCAAGACTAGGGCCCGCCCCTTGTCGAGGGAATCCAGTGTCGCGCGAAATTTTGGGCGCGTGAAGGGTCTCTCGGCGCAACCAAGTGCGGCGGGGAAAAGTCCGGCCGCCCATGGGGGGACAAGGGCGGCCGGCCCGGGTACCAGTTCCGCTCCGGCTAGTTAGGGCTAGACCGGCGCGGGACCGCCACCGGGAAGGCGCGGAGGCATCGAACTCCGTGGCATGATAATAGCCGATTCGGCGTCCAATCTCTTGACCCGAACGTACCACCCCTCGTGAAGGCCAGTGAATTTTTGGCGCTGGGCAATTTTTTTCGTAAGGGAAAGCTGAAGGAGAGCGATGACATCACAAAAAGATCACGGAACCAGGACCAAATCCACGTGAAGATCGCGTGAATAGCAAACCGCCATCGGGACGAAAATGCGCTGTGTCGCCAAAAAGGGTCGCTTCCGGCTGTGGAATGTTCCGGCATCTCGGGTTGCGGCCATAAATGGAAGTGGCGTCTCGGGTTTCGCTATCCGCGGCCCATGATATAAGCTATTCCTCGACCTTGATCTCCTTGACCTTGGCAAAAACGGAATCGACGTCGATGCCGGGTTCCGGTTCGGCTTTTTCGACGCTCGCACTGCCAAAAACACCGGCTTCGGTCACTGGTTTATGCATTTCGCGCGTCGTAACTTCGCTGGGCACGAGGGTTTGACCACGGTCTTCCTCGACCGGGGGACGATCCTTGGCGGCGCGGTTAACTTCCGAGTCGAGATCCACTTGCGAACAGAGCCCGAGCGAGACAGGGTCGGTCGGCGTCAACGCCGCCGAATTCCAATGCGTCCGGTCGCGGATCGCTTGTAGCGTGGTCTTCGTGGTACCGGCGAGGCGCATGATCTGCGCATCCTTCAGCTCCGGGTGATTGCGAACCAGCCAGAGGATGGCATTCGGACGATCCTGCCGCCGCGACAGTGGCGTGTAGCGGGCGCCGCGCTTGCGGCGCGGCTCCGGCAGCCGCACCTTCGATACCGCGAGCTGCAGCTGGCGCTTCTCCTCTGCTTCGGCCGCCGCGATTTCCTCGCGGGTCAACTGGCCGGACGTGATAGGGTCATGTCCCTTGATCCCAGCCGCTACTTCACCGTCCGCGATCCCTTTCACTTCCAGCGGATGAAGTTTGCAAAAACTGGCGATCTGTTCAAATGTGAGCGAGGTGTTCTCGACCAGCCAGACGGCGGTGGCCTTGGGCATCAGTGGCGCATTGCTCATGTATGTCTCCTGTGCGCTCGGACACGGAAAACCCGCGTTGTTCGCGGAAACCACCAGCGAAGCTAAACAAAATATCCGAGGAGGGAATTCGGCGTTATATAGGCGCGGCCATGTTCAAGCGCAATGCGAACGGCGCATTGACCGGAGAGAAATTGCGCGTGCGTAAGGCGGCGCGGCTAAAGCCGGGCCGGTCCCTAGACCGCAAGGATCAGCCGTCGCCTTCGCGGGTTCCAACGACGGGTCCCATCCGGACCGAGGTTTGCGGCCTTAGAGCATGTCCCGAAAAAGTTGATCGACTTTTTCGATAAGGTCATGCTCCAACTCTTTGATTTTGAGCGATTCCTTTTCGATCCCGTGATTCCACTGATCGGGAAGCGCTCTAGTCAAGCTAGAGAAGGAAGTTTCGATTAAATCATGTTCCGGCTGCTTTTGCGGTTTTTAGGCCTTTGTTTGCTGGCGATCGCTTTCGTCACTCTCCTCGGTGACGTCACCCACTCCGTCGCGGGCGCAAGGCTCTCCGTTACGCCACTCGGCGAAACGCTCATGGCGCTTGCCCCCGGCAAGTTGGCCTCGGCTCAGGCCTTCGTTGCACGTCAGGTTCATCCATTCGTTTGGGACCCCGTTTTGGTCGATCTCATGCGTCTACCGGTATGGCTCGTCGTTGGCGCTATCGGATGGTTGGCGATCCGGCTTGGCAGCAAACCGGCGCCAAGATTCGGTTTTTCGAGCCGTTGAACGCTCGCGCCTCCGGTGGGCGCGCCAACTCTATTGCATGCTTGCGGGTAAGACCCATTTTTGGGAGGATGGATTACGTCCCCGAAGGATGCGGCCCATGTTTTCGTTCCGCAAACGCATTTCCCTGCCTACCGCCACCGAGGCTCTGCCCGGACGGCCGGACCCGGTTTTGACCGCCGGGAACCATTTCATAACCGGGCACGGACTGAAGCCTCCGTTCCCACGCGGCATTGCGACCGCGTTGTTCGGCATGGGCTGTTTCTGGGGCGCCGAGCGCAAGTTCTGGGAGCTCGGCGACGGGATCCATGCGACGGCGGCCGGATACGCGGGCGGCCTTACCCCGAACCCCACCTACGAGGAAGTCTGTTCTGGGGCGACCGGCCACAACGAAGTCGTGTTGGTCGCTTTCGATCCGACAAAGATTTCCTACGAAGCGTTGTTAAAGACTTTTTGGGAGAGCCATGATCCGACCCAAGGGATGCGGCAGGGCAACGATGTTGGCACCCAATATCGCTCCGCCATCTACGTCGAAAACGCGGCCCAGCGCACCGCCGCGCAGGCAAGCAAGGCGGCCTTCGCCAAGGCGTTGGCGGCACGCGGCTTTGCTGCGATCACAACGGAGATCCTCGATCGGCCGGATTTTTATTACGCCGAAGCCTATCACCAGCAATATCTCGCGCAAAATCCGCAGGGCTATTGCGGCCTCGGCGGCACTGGCGTTTCTTGCCCCATCGGTATCGCGCCGCAATAGATTTCGCGCCTGGTCCGCGCAAGCGGGAATTTCTTCCGTCATGGAGTCATGAGTGCGGCAACGCACGGGATCAATCAAATATTCACTTTAATCAGGCACTACTTCGCTTTAAAATAATCGGGCAGAAAACCCGGCTGTGCCCAACCATCGGCGCAACATTTTGGCATCTGGCGCGTTAGGGATAAGCGGGAATCCTGACGGATGCCCGCGAGTTTGGAGTTACGTGATGACAATTGGACGAATCATTGGAATCCTCTTTTTTTCAAGCCTCGCCGCGACAAGCGCCACGCTCGCTGGAGGCATTCCCAAGGGACCGGGCATCAAGGGAGATGTTCCTCTTCCCCCGAACAGGCCCGCCAGCGCCCGACACGCCAGGCCGCAGGCGCCCATCGTCATGGGGCGCAGCGTGAGCGTGCGTCATAAGACCAAGCTGCATCACATGAAAATGATGCAGCTGGAATTGATCGAAACCCCGGTCCCCGCGGATAATGCCAACCGCCCTAAGTTTTGACCGTGCCCAATCGCTGGTTCCACTTGAGGCGATGCCCCGGAGTTGGCCATCAGGGCGTTCCAGGCATCGCAACAACCGTCGGGGATCGCTTCGCAGGTGTCCCAGACGCAGTGGCCGAGAAAATTGCGGCGCAGATAGTCCCAGATGTTTTCGCCTGAGTTCAGCTCCGGCGCGGAGGGCGGAAGCGGCAGGAGCACGCTTGGCCCAGATGCGGGCCTGGCGGCTTTTTCCCCATGGCGGGGATGAGCGCCAATCGTCTTGTTGGCCATCGCGTCGCGCTCATCGGCGAAGCCGCGCACATCTTTTCGCCGCTCGCCGCGCAAGGCCTGAACCTCAGTCTGCGCGACGTAAACGTGCGCTCCATTACGCTGGCATCCCGGTGCGGACGCCCGAACCTCCCAGTCCGGTCAATGAAACCTGCCCGATTGATCCCGCGATGGTAAGCTTGCCACGGCGGAACACGGATGAACATTTTGCGGCGGTGGTCATGCCCCACCTCGACGACGCCTACGCGCTTGCCCGCTGGCTTAGCGGAAATAGCGCCGACGCGGAAGATATTGTCCAGGAAGCCTGTTTGCGGGCGCTGCGAGGTCTCGATCGATACGCCGGCGGCAACGCTCGCGCCTGGCTTCTCGCCATCACCCGCAACACTACGTTCACCCGGCTCGCGCGCAACCGGCCGAAGGCACTGGTCGCAACCGAGGACATCGAAGCCCTGGCGCCAGCGGATGGCGCACCGACGCCGGAAGAAGCCTTGATCGCCAAGGACGGCGCCGCGGCGATTGAGCTGGCGATCGCCGCCTTGCCGCCGCCTTTCAAAGAAACCCTCGTGCTGCGCGACATCAAGGGATTAAGCTACCGCGACATCGGCGAAATTACCGGCGCGCCCTTGGGCATCGTGATGTCGCGCCTCGCCCGCGCGCGGTCTGCTCATGGCGGCCTTGGGGAGGCCAGAGGCACAATGAGCACAGTCAACGAAACTCCTCTCACCCAGGCTGCGCTCGACGGCGAACTCGATGCCGCCGGCATGCTCGATTTCGAAAATCGGTTGGCCGCGAATGCTTCCCTTGCCGCTGAATACGGCCGCCTGAAAACCCTGCGCGAGGTCATGCGCCGGGAACTCGTCAAGCCGGTGGCGCCGCCAGCCTTGCGCCAGCGCATCGCCGCAATGGCCGCGTCTTCGATCGCGCAGCGGGCAACCCGCGCGGCCCCGCCTTGGCGGGCCATGGCGGCATCGGCCATCCTGGCGGCGGGGCTCGGCAGCGCCTCGACTTGGCTTGCGCTACGCCCGGCGATCGAGGACACCAATCTTGCCGGCATGCTCATTGCCGATCACAAGCGCGGTCTTCTTTCTGGCCAGCCCGCCGATGTCGCATCTTCCGATCGCCACACGGTCAAGCCGTGGTTTGCGACGCGTTTCGCGCTGGCCCCAAAAGTGATCGATTTGGGGCCAGGCTTTCCCCTTGCCGGAGCCAGAATCGATGTCATCGCCGGTGCGCCCGCGCCTGTCCTGGTCTACCGGCACAAGGAGCATTTCATCAGCCTCCCCGCCCTGCCCGCGCAGGGCTCGCCCCCACCTCAGGCGTTTGTCATTGATGGCTCTTCGGTTCAGGTCTGGCGCGACGGCGGCACCGAATACTGGGCCATCTCGGACATCGATCCCGCCGAACTTGTAAATTTCCGCCAACTTTTCGACGCCGCCGCCAAAAGTGGCCCGGATAAGAACGGTTGAAACCTGCGCGGGTGGATTCCCGGAAGCCTCGGCGCTCTAAGCCCGGTTCCATAAGCCGCACCGCCGCATGATGTATGATTTTGCAATTATTGGCGCTGGAATTGTCGGCCTGGCGGCGGCCCGGGAAATTTTGCGCGCGCGGCCTTGCTCCTCGATCATAATTCTCGAAAAAGAACGAGCCGTTGCCTGGCACCAAACCGGGCACAACAGCGGCGTGATCCATGCCGGCATCTATTATGCGCCGGGAAGTTTGAAGGCCCGCCTTTGCCGCGAAGGCGCCGCCGCGACAAAGGCTTTCTGCACGGAACAAGGCATAAAATTCGAAACCTGCGGCAAGCTTCTCGTCGCCACAAATGCCAGTGAAAAGATCCAAATGGATGCCTTGTTCGAACGCGCCAAGCAAAACGGCATCGAGGCCCTGCGCATCGATCGCGCCGGGCTTATGCGACTTGAACCCAACATCACCGGCGTTGGCGCTCTTGGAATCCCTTCGACGGGGATCGTCGATTACAGAATGGTCGCCTCGGCCATTGCTCAAATCGTAACGGCGCAAGGAGCCGAGTTGATGCTCGGCGCCGAAGTCATCGCCATTCGCGAAGACGCGCGCACTGTCGAAGTTTCGACGCCTGAGCAAAGCTGGCGTGCGCGCTCGTTGATCGCTTGCGCGGGACTGCAGTCCGACCGTCTCGCCAAACTAGCAGGTCTCAGGATCGATCATCGGATTGTGCCGTTTCGCGGCGAATTTTATACCTTGCCAAAATCACGGGCGGGATTGATCAACCGTCTGATTTATCCCATTCCAGACCCAAAACTTCCCTTTGTTGGGATTCATCTCACCAGGACGATCGATGGGAGAATCATCGCCGGTCCCAACGCGGTGCTTGGGTTTGCCCGCGAGGGATATGGGAAATTCTCGTTTAGCCGCCGGGATGTCTTCGACTACCTGGCATTTCCGGGATTTTGGAAGGTTATCGGAACGCATTTCGCATCGGGCGTCGAAGAGATGCGAAATTCCTTGTGGAAGCAAGGCTACCTCGCCCAGTGCCGCAAATATTGCCCGAGCCTGTCGCTCGCCGATCTCCAACCGGGAGTGGCGGGCATACGCGCCCAGGCGGTGTTGCGCGACGGCACTCTGGTGCAGGATTTTCTCTTCGCGGAAACCGTGAGGCAGCTGCATGTGTGCAATGCGCCCTCGCCCGCCGCGACCTCGGCAATCCCAATCGCGCGCATGATCGCCGGGAAAGTCCTCAGACGGTTCGAACAATTGTGATCGAAACCAGCGCGCGCATTTTCGTCAGGCCCGCTCTTGTCGCCGCCGTCTGGATTGGGCGGCGATTGCGCGATTGGCAAAGCTCCCACTATTAAGTACAACGCGGCTCCGTGCGGCGGACCAATAATTGGGGAGGACACAGACCTATGATTGGGATTGGCCGTTTGGTGGCAGCCTTGATCTTGGGAATTGTCCTGCCGGGAGCGCGGGCGGAGGCCCAGGATACCAGCCTCATGGATATGAACATGGACATGGGCTGCATGCTGATGGCCGGCATGCACGAGATGCAAGTGTCGGTCTATCAATCCGGCGCAACGGAGGATTCGTGCAAGGATATCTCAACTCCCGGACCCGCCTTGGTCACACTTAGCTTGGCTTCGAATGAACTGAGGGACATGACGGTGGAGGTTCGCATTGTGAGGAGCGCCGAAGGCGATGCCACGGAGGCGAGCGGAAATCTCGATCCGGTCACGCTGGCCTATCTTCCGCCGAAGACCTATCCGAGGGGAGTCATCACACTTCCAGCCACCTTCGATAAGCCGGGCAAATACGCGGTCCTCGTGACGGTAAGGGACGCCAAGGATATGGCCATGTCCGGCCGGCTCGTCGTGACCGTGGGGCAGGAGGCACGCCAATGGATCCTCGTTTTTAGTCTTTCCGGCATCATTCTGGCGGCCGCATTTGGATTTTATCTTCGGGATCTTGGCCGTAAAAACAAGTTGCCCATCAAAAGCCGTTGAGGTGAACTTTCGGCGCAAGCGGGTGATCGCCACGCACCGCTCGCCGTTTCCTTTTTAGAGCTCAAGCGCCGCGCGGCGCTTTGAGGTCGGCGAGCCAAGCCTGCCAATCCTTGATCGAACCGTTAAAGGCATTGCGATCGACAAAACCGCGAATCCCGGCGACATGGCCCTCGGCGGTATGCTGCCAGAAATGCCAGCGGCGATTGCCATATTTGACCGCCGGATAGTATTTCACGCTGCGGACCCACATCGGGTAGCTGGAAAATTCCCCTTGCATCACGTCGCGATGGAAATCGACCGATGTGTAGATCACCGGCTTTTTCCCATAGGCGCGTTCCATCGCGGCAAGGATGATTTTCATCTCCGCGATGGCGACCTCGCGCGGCAGGCGTTTTGCGCAGGTCTTCGAATGCCCGTTCCATTCGACATCGAGCACCGGCGGCAAGGCGTCCGGGTCGTTGGGGACATGCGCCGTAAACCACGCCGCTTGCTCCTCCATCGGCCTGCACCAATAGGCGAAATGATAGGCGCCGCGCGGGACGCCCGCGGCTTTCGCCGAGGCCCAATTTTGGGCGAATTTCTCGTCGAGGCGGTCGCCGCCCTCCGTCGCCTTGATCCAGGCGAAGCGCACGCCGGCGGCGCGCACGCTAGTCCAATCGATATCGCCCTGATATTTGGAGACGTCGATGCCGCCAACTTCGTAATCCGACGGGCTCGGGAAGAGATCGTTGCCGGTGACACCGCCCGCGCACCCGCCGACGAGCAGCGCGAGGCCAAGTCCAAAAAATGAGCCGGGCACGAGAAAGCAACGAGGAAAATATCGCATCGACGTAAGAGCCACCCACCGATATGGTCAAATTATTCCATAATCCGTAATATGTCGTTAAAAAGTCAAAAAAACGGCCGTCCCGCAAATCATACGTTCGGTTTGGTTAACTTGACGCAATCCCCGGAATTCCCGAATAAATCCGCGAAGACTCTTTGAACCGGCTGCGGTGAACGCCGTTCGCCGTTCATGCGATCATCTATTTTTCATGTGTCTCGTCGAGCGTAAAAAGCCGCGGCGGTTTCCGCCCGGCCCCGGCATGGAGTCCGCCTTCCCGCAAGTTCGTCACCGCCAAACTCACCCGCAAGACTCTGTGAAAGGCCGCCATGCTCTCCCAATTCGTCGCCTTCACCTCGCTCGGCCGCAAGGCGCTTCCCAACCAATACGATCTTTTTGCATTTGCCCTGATCCTGGCCGCCTTCATCGCGATCACCCATGTTTCGCACGGGTTGACCCTGCCGCTGACGGCGCCCGAATCAACGGTCGTTTCGCTCGACTATATGCGCTTGCCCTATTATGGCTTGCGCACGACGTTGCGCATGTTCGCCGCCATCGCCGCCTCGCTGGTCTTTACTTTCGCGTACGCGACGCTTGCCGCCAAAAGCCGGCGCGCCGCGCTCGTCCTCATTCCATTGCTCGACGTCCTGCAATCGGTACCGATCCTCGGCTTTCTGTCTTTCACGGTGACCTTTTTTCTTGGCCTTTTTCCCGGCTCGATCTTGGGCGCCGAATGCGCGGCGATCTTCGCGATTTTCACCTCGCAGGCCTGGAACATGGCCTTTTCCTTTTACCAATCGCTCCGCGGCGTCCCGCGCGACCTGATCGAGGTTGCGCGTGCTTTCGGGCTTTCATGGTGGCAGCGGTTCTGGCAACTGGAAACGCCCTTCGCGATGCCCGGGCTCATCTGGAACATGATGATGTCGATGTCGGGAGGCTGGTTTTTCGTCGTCGCATCCGAAGCGATTTCGGTTGGCGACACCACCGTCAAATTGCCTGGCATTGGCTCCTATCTCGCCCTCGCCATCGAGGAAAAGCGCATCGATGCGGTGTTCGCGGCCGTCGTCGCCATGCTGGCCGTGATCCTTGCCTATGACCAATTGCTGTTCCGGCCGCTGGTCGCTTTCGCGGCGCGATTTCGAGTCGAGCTTTCGGCCGGTCAGATCGAGTCAAAGTCCTTCGTGGCGAATGTCTTCGCAAGGACACATTGGATGCGCGCGTCGATGCACGCTCCGGCCGAACTGTTGCATGCGATAGCGCTTCTTCGTATGGAACTGCCAGTTCGCTCTTCCACCTCGGTGCCACAAAGCCCCACGCTAAGCCGCGTGATCGACATTCTATGGGTAGCTTGCGTTGGTCTCGGCACGGTTTGGGCCTTGTGGCTCATCGTCGATTACGTGCGTCAGGAACTCAGTTGGAGCGATTTTTGGCAAAGCGTGCTCTATACCCAATTCACCATGGTGCGGGTGGTCCTGCTCATCGCGCTGGCGACCTTGGTCTGGGTGCCGGCCGGAATCTGGATCGGTCTACGGCCGGCGCTCGCCGAGAAAGTGCAGCCCCTGGCGCAATTCCTGGCGGCGTTTCCGGCGAATGTCATTTTCCCCGTCGCCGTCGTTCTTATTCTGAAGTTTTCCCTCAACCCCGACATCTGGCTTAGCTTTCTGATCGTCTTCGGCACGCAATGGTACATTCTGTTCAACGTCATCGCCGGGGCCTCGGCGTTTCCGAACGATCTCAAGGAAGTGGTAGCGAATTTTCGCATTCGCGGCTGGGAATGGTGGAAGAACGTTATCATCCCCGCTATTTTCCCCTATTACTTGACTGGAGCGCTGACCGCATCGGGCGGATCGTGGAACGCCGCGATTGTCGCGGAATATGTGAAATGGGGCGACGACACAGTGTCGGCGCATGGGATCGGCGCCTACATCGCCAAGGCGACCGCGGATGGCGATTATCCCAAAATCGTGCTCGGCGTCGCGGTCATGTCGATCTTCGTCATTATGTTCAACCGCCTTCTTTGGCGCCCGCTTTACGGCCTCGCCGAAAGGCGCTTGCGGCTCGATTGAGGTCTTTCATGCCAGACAACAACGCGCGGAATCCCTTTACAGACAGGAAATCCTTGCTCGAACTCAAGAACATCTCGCAGCGCTACCAGACCGGATCGGGCGAGCTTGGGCCGGCCGTCCTCGACGATGTTTCGCTCGATCTGAAAGAGGACGAAATCGTCGGCTTGCTGGGTCGGTCAGGCTGCGGCAAATCCTCGCTCCTGCGCATCGCCTCTGGGCTCATTTTCCCCTTCGGCGGCGAGGTGAGCTATCTTGGCCAGCAGGTGCGCGGCCCGGTCGATGGCGCCGCCATGGTGTTTCAGAGTTTCGCGCTGCTTCCCTGGCTGACCGTGCTCGCCAATGTCGAACTGGGCCTCAGGGCAAAACAGACGCCCAAGGACGAAGCGCGCCGGCGCGCGTTGAAAGCGATCGACCTCATCGGGCTCGACGGTTTCGAGTCCGCCTTCCCGAAGGAGCTTTCCGGCGGTATGCGCCAGCGGGTCGGCTTTGCGAGGGCGCTTGTCGTCCATCCCAATATTCTTTTGATGGACGAGCCTTTTTCGGCGCTCGACGTGCTCACCGCGGAAACCCTGCGCACCGACCTTCTCGACCTCTGGGTCGAGAAGCGCATGCCGATCAAGAGCATCCTCATGGTCACTCACAATATCGAAGAGGCGGTGCTGATGTGCGACCGAGTCATCGTGCTGTCGAGCAATCCCGGCCGGATCGCCGCCGAGATTCAGGTCAGGCTGCAGCATCCACGCGACCGCCTCGATCCCGAATTCCGCCAATTGGTGGACAAGATCTACGCGCTCATGACCAAGCGGCCGGAACCGGTCGCGCCGGGCCGCGAGGGGGCGTTCCCCGGTCTCGGCTTTGGCATGGCACTGCCGCGCGTTTCGACCAACACGCTCGCCGGCATGATCGAGGAAATCGCCGCCGAACCCTATTTGGGCCGCGCCGATCTTCCAGCGCTCGCCGACAGCCTGCAAATGGAAGTCGACGAACTTTTTCCGGTGGCCGAAACCTTGCAATTGCTGCGCTTCGCCGAGATCGAGGAAGGCGACATCAAATTGACGCCGGCCGGACACCGCTTCGCCGAGGCGGACGTCGATTTGCGCAAAAAGCTCTTCGGCGATCATGTTCTGACCTATTTGCCGCTTGCCGCGCGGATAAAACTGGTGCTCGACGAGCGGCCCACCCATACCGCCCGCGCGGTCCGCTTTTTGGAGGAACTCGAGGATTACATGTCGGAAGACTATGCCGACCGGACCTTGAAGAGCGTGGTGAATTGGGGCCGCTACGGCGAACTCTTCGCCTACGACGAGACATCGGACACTTTCAGCCTGGAGAACCCGCAATAGGCCCAGCGAGCATGGCTGTCGGCGCGGCATCGCGGGTGCGCGGACAGGCGGGTTGGTCGCCTCGAGGCTCCGTTCAGCGGCCTTTCGCAGGAGGTGCTTCAACTTGGCGAAGACTTGCTTGGTCTCTTGGTCCAAGCCGAAACCTTCGCGCGAGCCACCACGCGGTTACCCGATCATGCCAAGGGACGCGGCTGCCCCGGCCGTGGAAGCCCAGATGTCCGCCGCGTGGGGTCAGCACTGCCTCGATCATTGGCAGGCGTGACCAGTCGATCGCGGTGTAGCACGCGGCCGGAATCCAAGGGTCGTCCAGCGCGTGCAGGATCAGCGTCGGCCGCGCGATGCCGGCAAGGAAATGCTTGGCAGCATTGCTTTCGTAATAATCCTGGGCATCCCGGTAGCCGAAGCGCGGCGCGATGAAGCGGTCGTCGAATTCGTAGACGTTCCTGGCGGCGGCGATGGCGGCTCGTTCGGCCGCGCTAACCGCCGCACCCGGCGCCAGCGCATCGCGCTTCATCGCGGCGAGCATGTAGCGTTGATAGACAAAGTTGCGCCATGTGAGCATTCGGGCACAGGTCGCCGCCAGGTCAATCGGGGCGGACACCGCGACAGCGGCCAGCACCGGAAGGCCTTGGCCGCCTTCCCCGATGAATTTCAGCACGAGATTGCCACCCAGCGAATGGCCGAGCAGAACGATCCCATACCGGGTAAGATCAGCCGGCAGTCCGCGCAAGGCCTCCGCCAGATCTCCGGTGCGCCCGGCGTGGTAATGCCCAACTGCGGTCGGGCGCGACGGGAGGGCTCCGCGTACGTTGAGGCGCAAGACCGGCCAGCCTTGGCCAACCAGATGCCGCATGCTCGCCACCACGGGCCCGCTCAGTTCAGAACCTGCGAGGCCATGCACGAGCACGACGAGCGGCCTGACAATGGGTCCTCCGGCCTGCCGGTCGAGCCGCGCCGCCAAACGGTCGCCGTCGGGCATCGGCAGCAGCAGGCGCTCGCCGCCAGGCAGGTCCGGCGGGGTGCCGCACACGACGTTGCGCAGAGTTTGCAGGTCGCCCCCAAACCAGGGCGCCCGTTGCCGGAACGGCGGAACCGTCCCAGCCGGCGTGTCGGCGCCATCCTGCAAGGGCGGCGCTGCCCACTTTGGCGGCAAGCCGCTTGGCGTTGGCGAGCACGGACCCGTCAAATTGGAACCCTTATCCTATTGCAACGAGCTCCGGAGGGTGTCCCTGTCGGAAATCAAATCCGAAGATTACTCAATCGGTTACCCAAATGCCGCAAGTTTCAGCCAGTTTTCGGTATGTAATCGGCTTTTTTGTTCAAAATGGCCTGCGCGACGGCCTACTGCGTTCCCATCGCGTCAATCGTGACAATGGTTCCCATCGAGCCCCCAGCGCGCTGAAATTGATCGACGTAGAAGCGAGCCGGACGCAAAACCCTCCGGCGTCTTGGCGGGCCAGCCTTCTTCAAAAGGTCGAAAGCGACGAATTTATCGTTTCCGGCAGCATCCGGATCGTCAGAATTTTGGCGAACTGGGCAACATGGGCTGGCCTGATACCAACCGCCGAAAAACCAGCGATCTGGATGAAGCCGTTGGAGCGCGTCCCGGTCACATGATTTTAGGTGACCGGGAACCCCTTAGTGCGCGTCCCGATCAAATGGAACCATTTGATCGGTAAGGGCGCAGCTCAATCTCAGGTGGAGCATGCCTTCATGAGACATCGGATATATCCGATGTCTTAATAGCGAAAAAGGCGAGCAACTTTCTTGAGGACATGCTCTAGAATCTCGCGATGATGTCTCCGCCAAAGGTGAATTGCGAGCTCTTGGTGCCGACCCCGAAACCAAGGAAGCCCCGGCCGCCAGGGACGGCTCTGGCCATTGAAGGGCGTCGTGCCGTTCAAGGACGCGTCGTAGCGAACCTTCGGCCGGAAGGTGATCGACTTGAGCCAGGGCGTTCCCTGCGGAAGCTCCGGCGAGATGTTGAGGCCACCGGTGATGTCGAAATAGGTGGTTGGCCCGGGCCCAAGGATCGCCGTGTTCGGGAAGCCCATTTGTAAATTGACAAGGTCGAAATTGCCCGGGAAAGCCGCGGCAAAGAAGTTGTTGTTGTCGCGCCAAACCTCGACACGTCCAACGAGCTTCAGCCAATCATTGACCGAATAGATCGCATATTGCGCGACGCCATAGCCACGCGCAAAGAAGGCATCGTCGCGAATATAGTTGCCATCGGTAATGAGCGTAAGCGAGTCGGTGACTTTTCATGTTAACGTGATGTCGTTCAGATAGCGAAATGCATGGTTTGGGTTGCAAAAGCATCACCAATAACCAGTGGTCAAGCGTTTGCCAACTCGCTGGACGTTAATGCCGAATTCGCAGAAGGACTATTAATACTCCCATTTACCGGCGACACGTTCTTGAGTTCGACTCGTATACCGTCGTCGCTCGCGGATTTGATGAAGTCCTCTAACGTCTCAAGTATATCCTGATCGATGAAAAATGCCTTGGTGCCGTCGACGATGAGATAGCCGTTCTCCTCAACGCGCGCGAGATAGTCGCGCAGCCGCGCCTTGTTGAGGAAAGACACGTCCTTTTGCAGGCGCAGAAGATAATTCTTGCCGTCCTTTGTGAGCGTGATAGCCGCGTGATAATTGGCGCGGAGCACGAAGAATACGCCCACCGTCATGCCGATCGCCATGCCTTTGAGCAGATCGGTCACAAGGATCGCCGCAATCGTCGTGACGAAGGGCGCAAATTGATTGATGCCCTTCTGATAGACTTCCTTGAATAGCGCGGGTTTGGCAAGCTTGTAGCCCGTCACCAGCAGAACGGACGCGAGACAGGCCAATGGGATCAAGTTTAAGACAGTGGCGAGGAACATGGCCGAAAGCAGCAGCAGCACCCCATGGACAAGGCTCGCAACCTTGGTATGCGCGCCGGCAACAACATTTGCCGAGGAGCGGACGATAACGGCTGTGATAGGCAGACCGCCGAGGAGGCCGGACAGCAAATTGCCAATTCCTTGCGCTTTGAGTTCCCGGTTTGTTGGCGCAGTCCGTTTCAAGGGGTCGAGCTTTTCGAGCGCCTCCAGGCTGAGGAGCGTCTCCAAACTCGCCACAAGCGCGATTGCCACGGCGGCGATGTAGATCTCCGGATTAGTCCACTGGCCGAGATCGGGGAAGGTGATGTGACGCGCGAAATCAAGTGGACCGAATATCAGGGGCAGATCCACTAGATGCTGCGGGGCGATGGCGATCGAGGGTGAGTAGCTCTGCGTGACGAAATTGTAGACCAAGCCGAAAACCACCGCGACCAGCGGGCCAGGCGTCAGGGCAAGGAATTTTCTGCGCTTGATAAAGGGAGATTCCCATATCAGCAGAATCGCCAAAGAGGCAGCGCCCACGATGGTGGCGCCTGGCGAAATCGCGTCGAACGCGTTCAGCAGCGTGGAGAGTGTCGTATTGCTGTCCGGCTCCAGGAACGAGAGGTTGGTGTCCGCATCGGCGTCATAGCCCATGGCGTGCGGTAGCTGCTTCATGATCAAGATGAGGCCGATCGCTGCAAGCATCCCCTTGATGACGGCAGACGGAAAATAAGCGCCGATGACGCCCGCGCGAAGATAACCCATGGCCAATTGCATGACGCCGGCAAGCACAACGCTCAAAAGGAATGGTTCGAGGCCGCCAAGCTTCTCGATGGCCGTCGCGACAACGACGGTAAGGCCAGCCGCAGGACCAGACACGCTCAATTGAGAGCCGCTGGCAAGGGAAACGACGAGGCCGCCCACAATGCCGGCAATGATGCCCGAATATGGCGGTACGCCTGAGGCGACTGCAATGCCCAGGCACAAGGGAACAGCCACGAGAAACACGACGATTCCTGCCGGAATGTCATGATTGAGGTAGCGGACATAATAGCCGATTTGCTTGTGCATCACGCGATCACACTCCCTTGAGGATCGACTCTTGGCAGAAGGCGGCTTAACTACTCATTGCTGTCGGCTTGCTGATAGATGGATTCCATTTCGCTGCCCGGCGGCAGAGTGATCAACTGCGTCAGAATGCCATCGTCCATCGCATAGACCCAGCCATGTAAGAAAGGACGATGCTCCTCCTTCCAGGCTTTCTGGACAATGGAGGTGTGCGCCAGACGTTGGACCTGCTCGATGACGTTGAGTTCGGCGAGCCGGTTGACCCGTTTCTCTCGCGTATCGAGGGCGTCGATCTCGTTTCGGTGCAGGCGATAGACATCCTTGATATGCATCAGCCATTTATTCAGCAGGGAAAGCTCGGGGCTCAGCCGATCGAGCGCCGCGCGGATACCGCCGCAATTGTAATGCCCGCAGACAATGATGTGGCTCACCTTCAGGACATGGACCGCATATTGGACGATGCTCAGGCTATTGAAGTCAGTGGCGACGACCTGGTTCGCGATATTGCGATGCGCGAAGATCTGGCCGGGCTCGGCATTGACGATGATCTCGGCGGGCATCCGGCTGTCCGAGCAGCCGATCCAGAGGAATTCCGGTTTTTGGTAGGCTGCGAGCCGTTCAAAATAGTCAGGCTCCTTGAGTTTTTTCTCCTCTGCCCAGGCCTTGTTTTCGAGCAACAGTTTTTCAATTGAGTTCATCTCGGATCCGTAAGTTTCGCGCGGGCATCAAACGCGGGCACGAGCCTGAAGCCGTATCCCACCAATCGCAAAAATGTGAACTCAGTTGAGCCCAAATTCGCGTCGTGATTCATGAGCTATTTAGAGAGCTTGGACGTGGCCGGGCAACGCATAGACTGAAATATCTGTACTGGGTTTCGGTCAACGAGTCGAAGTCCACCTCGGACAGCACATTGCGGGCGGCAAAATATCGTTGCAGCAAACGGTTGGGCGCATGGCGGAAAAATCGCCTCGGCTGGTATTCCTGCACCATATTTGGGGTTCCTTTGGGCCACCGTCCGCTGCAAGAAATATAATTATGCGTCACTCACATGTAAAGTGATGGAGGACTTCCGGGGCGGTCTATGCCCGGAAGTCCAGCTAGATGGGGCAAGCTGGTAGCGGTGAACCGCTACAATTATTAATCACACCAGAAATTGCTGAGTTTCCGCTTCAATTTCACAGCGCCTGTGTCCGCTGCGGTTTGAACGCTGCAAAGTATGGTTGAAACCCAATTCGAAAGCCTCCTGTTCAAATCCGCCAGCCGCGCCAAGTTTTGCGAGACGGTCGGAAGTCTCGCCACGGTGGGTGAACGCCACGATGGGGCCGACGCCTGGCGTGGTCATCAACCGTTGGCGGACAGCGTCGCGAAGTGACATGCACCGGCCGGAACTAACCCATACGCAGGAGATCGGCCTGAGGTGAAAAAATACCTGGTGTTTGACGCCGGGCACTGAATGCTTTGTTTTGGTCTTTTCCCTTAGAATCTCGCGATGATGTCTCCGCCGAAGGTGAATTGCGAGCTCTTGGTGCCGGCCCCGAAACCAGGGAAGCCCCGGCCGCCAGGGACGGTTTGGCCATTGAAGGGCGTCGTGCCGTTCAAGGACGCGTCGTAGCGAACCTCCGGCCGGAAGGTGATCGACTTGAGCCAGGGCGTTCCCTGCGGAAGCTCCGGCGAGATGTTGAGGCCAGCGGTGATGTCGAAATAGGTGGTTGGCGCCGGTCCGAAGATCGCCGTGTTCGGGAAGCCCATTTGTAAATTGACAAGGTCGAAATTGCCCGGGAAAGCCGCGACAAAAAAATTGTTGTTGTCGCGCCAAACCTCTACACGCCCAACAAGTTTCAACCAATCATTGACCGTATAGATCGCATATTGCACGGCCCCATAAGCACTCGCTCTGAAACCGTCGTCGCGATAATAGCTACCCTGGAAGATGAGGGTGAAAGAAGGGGTAACTTTCCAGGTGACATTGATGTCGTTCATATAGCGGAGGGCGTGGTTTGGATTGCAAGCGCAGGCCGCAGCGGTTGCGGGCGTATCTGGATTTTCCGGGCCGATATGGGTGTTCGCCAATATCGTGAGATTACCGTCAAACAGGTTAAATCCGAAACCGCCCATAAATGCGATCGCGCTATTGGTGTCGCCTATTCGATTGCCGAAGGTCGTATTCAAACCGGTGTCAACTCCGGCATAGACATCAAGCATAGGATCGATATGCGAGATCGTCATGATACCTGTGTTCTGGAAGGGGCCGAAATTGAATGTGTAGGAGTGCGAATAAAGATAGTTGGTGGTGGGATCGATGGTTTCGACACCCAACAAGGTCACATATTGTCCGGCCTTGATATCGATGCCGCCGGAAAAAACCCACGGAACATGGGCTATTGCATAAAGCTCGATGGGAGCGAACTGGTTCCGGTCATTGATGATGTAATTGAACATCCCCAAGAAATGAGTATAGCGGGCGTCGGACCCGTACATCAGTTGCGCCTTAAACCCGAAATCGTAGTCGGCCGCGTTGGGATCGAGCCGGCGCTGGACGGTCAGGAGCGTCTGATTGAGCAAGGGCTCGTTGGCCCTGTCGGTGAACAAGTGCCCGAAATTCAATCCGGAAGTGGGATTATCCCCATTTAAAGTAACACCGGCCTGCACGTGGCCCGATACCGTCAATGTGTCCCACCAATTGGCTGGCGGCGGCATGGGGGCGAGCTCCGCGGCACGGGCATAGCCGCCGGCGAGGCCAAGGAACATGCCGGCGCAGAGGGCTGGCACGAGGATGGATTTTGGCGGACGCGGCATTTGCGTATCTCCAGGCGGAGTCATTGGTCGTCACGCAGCGTGCACCGCAAATTTTTTTTTGCAATATCTCTCGCGTTTCCGCACCCGTTTCTTTCGCCGCCCGATGCACATTTGCCACAGTTTGCTCAATCCGGCATCAAAATGCCAATGCCTTAGCCTCTTTAACGCCAGGCAGCGTCGCGATTTCGCCGAGCACCTTTTCCGGGACCGGGCCGTCCACCTCGACGAGCGCGATCGCGGAACCGCCCTCGCGGTCGCGGCCGAGTGCGAATGTCGCGATATTGATCGCGGCATTGCCGAGAAGGCTCGCGAAGCGGCCGATGAAACCCGGCTTGTCTTCATTGCTGACGTAAATCATCACGGGCGCGACCAGCGCATCGACTTCGGTCCCATTGATCGAAACGATGCGCGGTTTTCCATCGTGAAAAACAGTGCCGGAGACCGAGCGCTCGCGATCTTGCGTTGCGACCGTGAGCGTGATGAGCGATTGGTAATCGGCGTCGGCGGCGCGGGTTACTTCGTCGATCGCGATCCCTCTCTCCTTGGCCACGCCCGGCGCGGAAACGATGTTGACGTCCGCGAGGAGGGGCCGCAAAAGCCCGGCGATCGCCGATGCGGTCAACGCTTTCGTGTTCAATTGCGCCACCTCGCCCTCATAGGTGATCGCCACTCTTTTAATCCCGCTATCGACGAACTGCCCGGCAAACGATCCGAGGCGGCCGGCGAGCGCGATGAAGGGCTTGAGTTTGGGGGCTTCCTCGGCGCTAATCGAGGGAAAGTTGATCGCGTTCGCAATCGCGCCGCGGATCAGATAATCCGACATCTGCGCGGCGACCTGTAGCGCGACGTTTTCTTGCGCCTCGCGGGTCGAAGCGCCAAGATGCGGCGTGCAGACCACATTTGGATGGCCGAAAAGCGGATTTCCGGTTGCCGGTTCATGCCCGAATACGTCGAAACCCGCGCCCGCCACATGGCCGCTATCGAGTAGCGCGCGCAGGGCCCGTTCGTCGGCGAGCCCGCCGCGCGCGCAATTGACGATCCGCACGCCCTTCTTGGTCTTGGCGAGATTTTCCGCCGAGAGAATGTTCTTTGTCTGCGCCGTCAGTGGCGTGTGCAAGGTGATGAAATCGGCGCGGGCAAGCAGCGTTTGGAGATCAACTTTCTCGACTCCGAGATCGAGGGCGCGTTCGGACGAGAGGAAAGGATCGTAGGCGATGACCCGCATGTGCAAGCCAATCGCGCGCGAGGCGACGATCGACCCGATCGTGCCGCAGCCGATGACGCCGAGCACCTTGCCGGTGATCTCGACGCCCATGAAACGGTTCTTTTCCCATTTGCCGGCCTGGGTCGACAAATCGGCCTGGGGAATCTGGCGGGCGAGCGCGAACATCAATGCGATCGCATGTTCGGCGGTGGTGATCGAATTGCCAAACGGCGTATTCATCACGATAATGCCTTTCGCGGTGGCGGCCGGAACGTCGACATTGTCGACACCGATTCCCGCGCGGCCGATCACTTTCAGCCGCACCGCGCGCTCGAGAAGTTTGGCGGTGACCTTCGTCACTGAGCGAATGGCAAGGCCGTCGAAACCCCCGATGATGCCGGCGAGCTTGTCCTTGTTCTTGCCGAGGCCCGGCTGAAAATCGGCGTCGATGCCGCGCTCCTTGAAGATGGCGACGGCGGCGGGCGACAAGGCATCGGAAATCAATACGCGCGGAGCCAAGGGGCTTCTCCTTATATATTTGCGATATATTGGCGCGGGAATGCCGCCACCGCCCGGCGAAGCCAATTTCGCCAGGGGAGGCTTGTGCGCGCCGGAACGTTCACCTTGCGGTGCCGCGGTTGTTCCTTGGGGGAATCAAGCCGCCTTGGCGAGATCGCCCTTGGTTTTGGCGAAGGCGAAATCGAGCCAAGGCGTCAGCGCCTCGATATCGCTCGTCTCGACGGTCGCGCCGCACCAGATCCGAAGGCCGGGCGGCGCAGCGCGATAGGCGCCGATGTCATAGGCCACCTTTTCCTTTTCGAGCAAATTTTCGAGCGCTTTCGCGAAAGCGGCCTGGCCCGCTAGCGCGAGCGCCGCGACGGCCGGATCGACGACCTTGAGGCAGACGCTGGTATTCGATCTGACCCTCGGGTCGGCGGCGAGCAACTCCACCCACGGCGTCCGCGTCACCCAGTCGCCGAGCGCTTTCGAATTGGCGTCGGCGCGGGCAATGAGAGCGTCGAGTTCCGCCTAGCGATTTTCCCCAATTCAGGGCGTCGATATAATCCTCGACGCACATGAGCGAAGGCGTGTTGATGGTTTCGCCCGCGAAAAGTGCATCGATCAATTTGCCGCGATGGGTCAAACGGAAAAGCTTCGGCAAAGGCCAGGGCGGCGTAAAGGTCTCAAGTCTTTCCACGGCACGGGGGGAAAGGATCAACATGCCATGCGCGGCCTCGCCGCCAAGGGCCTTTTGCCAGGAGAACGTAGTGACATCGAGCTTTCCCCAATCGAGTTTTTGGGCGAAGGCGGCGGAGGTCGCGTCGCAGATCGTCAGACCCTTGCGGCCGGCCGCGATCCAATCGGCATTGGGGACGCGCACGCCGGACGTCGTTCCGTTCCAGGCGAAGACGATGTCATTGTCGAAATCCGCGCTCGCGAGATCGGCGATCTCGCCGTAGTCAGCCACGAATGCGCGGGCGTTGTTGAGTTTCAAATGCTCGACGATATCGTTGACCCAGCCTTCGCCGAAGGAGTCCCAGGCGAAGACATCGACGCCACGTTGGCCGAGCAAGGACCAAAGCGCGATTTCGACCGCGCCGGTATCCGAGCCAGGGACGATAGCAATTCGATAATCTTGCGGAACCCGCAAAACCTCGCGGGTCAAATCGATCACGCGCTTTAATTTGGCCTTGCTGGCCTTGGCCCGGTGCGAGCGCCCGAATGGGGCATCCTGAAGATTTTGGAGTTGCCAGCCAGGGTGCTTGGCGCACGGACCGCAAGAAAAATTGGGCCGCGCCGGCCGCACGGCGGGAAACGTCGCTACCACAATGACCATCCTCGCAGATGGGCGCCTTTCGTTGGGGAAAGGTGTCCCAAGGACCTGGGTACGCCGGGGGGGCGGCTTGGTCAAGCCGCCGATTGACGCGACTTTCCACACGATCTGAGAGATTTCCGAAAATGCGACATGGAAACGGATGCGCTACCCCTCGTTGAGCGGTCCGCAGTCTGGGCCTTCCGGGCCGGCGATCTCACGTTCAAAACGGGCGGTGCGCGTTCGCATGGTGACGAGCTCCTCCGCCGCGGTCGGATGGAGCGCCATGGTCGCGTCGAAATCGGCCTTTTTGGCGCCCATTTTTACGGCAATTCCCAAAAGTTGGGCCATCTCGCTCGCATCCTCGCCGAGAATATGCACGCCGAGGACGCGGTCCGTCGCGCCATCGGCGACGATCTTCATCAGGATTTTCTCCCGCCGCCCGGAAAGGGCCGCCTTTAAGGAGCGGAAGTTCGCCAGATAAATGTCAACACAATCATAGATCGCACGCGCCTCCATCTCGGTCAGGCCGACGCACCCGAGTTCCGGCGTCGAGAAGACGGCGGTCGGAATATTGCTGTGGACCACCGCCTCCGGCCTGCCGCCGAAAACCGTCTCGGCGAAAGCGTGCCCCTCACGAATGGCCACAGGCGTCAGGGCGACCCGGTTGGTGACATCGCCGACAGCATAGATCGAACTCGACACTCGTTTTCGAGAAGGCATCGACCTTCACCGCCCCCAGGCTGTCGCGTTCGACGCCGGCTTTTTCCAGCCCCAGCCCCACTGTGTTTGGGCGCCTGCCAGTCGCCACCATCACTTGATTCACGTCGAGCCGCGCGCCCTTCGTCAAACTCACGCGGCAGCCCGTTGGCGTCTTTTCGATGTGTGTGGGCAACATGCCGAAATTGAGTGTGACGCCGGCATGTGCGAGCCCCTCGCGCAGGCCGGTCCGCATATCGTTGTCGAACCCGCGCAACACATTTTCGCCCCGTGCGGCAAGGGACACTTCGGTGCCCAACCGCGCGAAAATCGAGGCGAATTCCACCGCGATATAGCCACCTCCGACGATCAGTATGCGCTTTGGTAATTCCGGGAGATCGAAGACCTCGTTCGAGGTGATCGCATATTCGCGCCCCGGAACGTCAGGTTCGAGAACCGGCGCGGCCCCGGTACTGATAAGGATAATTCTCGCGTTCACCTTGCGTCCATCGGCGAGAAGACGCACGCGATGAGCATCCTCGATTTCCGCGCGGCTGGATTCGACGGCGATGCCCGCTTTGTCGAGGTTGTCGCGATAGATCGCGGAAAGGCGAGAGATTTCCTTTTCCTTTGCGGCGACAAGTCTTGGCCAGTCGAAGGAAGGCGCGGCAAGATTCCAGCCAAACCCCGCCGCGTCGGCGAAATGGTCCTTGTATCGGCTGGCATAGACCATGAGTTTTTTCGGCACGCAGCCGCGGATCACGCAAGTTCCGCCAATGCGGAATTCCTCCGCGATCATGACCTTGGCGCCATGGGCCGCCGCGATCCGGGCGGCGCGCACGCCGCCAGATCCCGCGCCGACCACGAAAAGATCGACATCGTAAGCGGCCATTCCACACTCTCCACAAGATCGACCGGCCGCGCAATCTCCGCCCAGCACGCCGCCTCATTAAATCCCAACGGAACTAGACTGGAAGCGAAATGGATTTCTAAATCCGCACCGTTGGACCGGCGCAGGTATCAGGGACCGTTTTCGAACGCGTTAATCAATTTCCTCCTGCGCGACAAGAACGTTCCAGCCAGTTGACGGCAAACCGCACGAAGTCCGGCCCATCGAACAGAAACGACTGAGAAGCACCGACGTTGCCTTTTTGTCCCCGTCCCAACGCCAAGTACTCTAAACCGATGCTCTCGATATAGTCTGCAGGCAACGTTTCGCTGACCGAGTCGCTCGTCTCGAATTCCTCAAAGTCAATCCATTCGGGTTCCTCGGCGCCGTGCATCAGACGCTTGTAACGTCGGATGCGCTTGCCTGGGATATTGGCCTTGTGTTCCGCATAGTGGATGAGAGTTATGGTGTTAAGCGGTGCGCCGATCATCAGGACCCGGCCACGGGCCTCAACAATCTTGGCGAACGGAGAGCCATCGCCGTATCCGTATTGAAAAGGATGGTTGGCGGTGATCCACTCCGCATGTGCGCCGATTGCCACAACGCCAGCATCGGGATGATCGCTGCGCAAAGCGCCTGGCCAAGTGCGCATTGCTTCGTGGAGGACGCCGTGGTCGCGTGCAGCGTGCGCAATGCGCTTGTCGAAGACAGGGACATCGAGTTCGTCGGTATCTGTGAAGAAGGGCTCAAAATCAACGTACGCGATTAGAGTTCCGGCGGGGCCGATGGAGTCAAGCAGGGCCAGGATGATCTCATTAACGCCGCCGGTTACGGGCCCAACCGATCGAACGCTTGCGTGAACCATAAGGACATCTCCTTGCTGAACACCAAGACGCAGGAGGTCATTGCCTAGCGAATTCCGCGTAGTCGGCATAAACCGATCCATGGATGATTGCACGAGCCTTCACAATTCGTTGTATAAATTCGTGAAAAAGCCCGCCACAAACTCTGTAAACCCATGGAAGATGCAAGCGAAATGCGAGCCGCGAAATCTCCGCGCCAGATCCGACACAGGCTCGCCATATTTGCCACTTTATTTGGTGAATGATAGGGGCCGCAATGGTTGACAATTCGTCAATGCGGGGAAGGTTAAGAGCGCGTTACCGTTAACCATTAGCGGCCAGAGTTCGCAAAATCTTACATGAGTTCGCTTCAATATCGGTGAGTTCGCTTCGCCATCGATTTGCGCGCCTCATATAACCAAGGCCAGGTCCGTCCAGCCAGAACCGCGAGATTTCATTTTGCGAAAATCGTACCGCCGCCCGGCTCCCATCAGATTTGCCTTTCTCGTTGCCGCAACCGGGGTCGCGGCGCTCTTGTCGAGCATCGTCGTTCCTTCCTCGACGGAGACGGCGACCGCCAACGGCGACACCCGCACGTTGAACCTCTATCATTCCCATACTGGCGAATCGATCCAGGCGACCTTCCGCGTCAACGGCTCCTATGATCCGGCGACTCTCGAAAAGCTCAATTGGTTCCTGCGCGATTGGCGTAATAACGATCGCACCCGGATGGATCCGCGCCTGTTCGACGTGATCTGGGAGGCCTACCGGACCGCCGGAGCAACCCAGCCGATCGTGATCGTTTCGGCCTATCGCTCTCCGCAAACGAACGCGATGCTGCGCCGCCGCTCGCACGGCGTCGCCGAACGCTCGCAGCATATACTGGGCAGGGCGATGGATACCACTATGCCCGGCATGCCGATGGAAAGAATTCGCGAAATCGGCATGCGCCTGCAACACGGCGGCGTCGGTTGGTATCCGAGTTCAAATTTCGTTCATCTTGACATCGGCAACGTGAGGGCTTGGCCGCGCATGAGTTACGATCAGCTCGCGCGGCTTTTCCCGGATGGCAAGACGGTTCATCTCGCCGCGGACGGCCGCGCGCTCCCCCGCTATCAGGAGGCTCGCGCAGAAATCGCCTCGCGCGGGGGCGTGATGGCCGATGTGCCGCTGGCGGCGCCATCAGGAGGATTGCTCGCCTGGCTGTTTGGCAAACATGAGGAAGAGGACGAAGCCGATGCGGCCGGGCCGCGGTCTGTCCGGCCCGCGCGCGCGCGCCATGGTAGAACCGAGGTCGCCGCGCTTCGCATGAGCGGCGCAAACCCCGCCGTCGTGACGTCGGCAAATCCAGGCGTGCCCGCCGATCGCGGCAACGCGCGGGCGGCATCCCTCGCGCCGGCCTCGGCAGGCAAAAATTCGCCCCAAAACGAGCCAAGCCCGGCAGTCGCGGACCAGACACAAGTCGCAGATTTGGGCTCCACCCTAAGGTTGCGCGGCAACCGCGCGGCAAGCGAGCAAGGCCGCGACGAGCGGCAAGAGCGGGACGCTGAGGCGGCGGATATCCCGAAAGAAAAGATCGACAAGCGCGGGGCTTTCGCGGCAACAGCGCCCCTTCCGCCTCCCCGTCCAGCGCAGCCCGGCGATGTCGCGGTCGCCTTCGCCGATATGCCCACCCCGCCCGCGCGGCCGGCCTCCCTCACGCGCGTCGCCGCACTCGCGGCCGATCAAAGTCAAGGCGCAGACGGTGCACAGGGTTCCAAGAACGTCACCAAAAACGATCCGATCAGTGATGCTGCCGCCGCCGCGCCACGCGCAAATTCTCTCTTGGCACGCGCGGCAAATCTCCCCGTTGTGATTACCCAAGGGCCCAAGGATCGCGCCGGCGTGCCGAAGCAAGTGCTTGCGTTCGCATCGGAGACACCGGAGGAAGATCCGCGCGGAGCGGTGCCGAGCAAGACGCCGGGCGACACCGTGAGCGGACCGGCCACGCAATCGTCTGTCGCGGCGGCGCGCTTCGACCGGGCCAAGCTTCGCGGTCTCGCCGGCGATATTTCAACCGCAAGTTTCCCGGCCCAGTCGATCCTTGGACAGTCCTTCACCGGCCTGCGCCGGGCGGCCCGCAGCATTCCCGATGCGCTTTCAAACAGGGCTTCGACGGATTATGTCGCGGCCTTCAGGACCACGCCAAGCGACCTCGACCCCGGCCATTTCACTGGACCGGCGACCAAGCCCCTCGCATTCGCGCAAGGCTTTGTCCGCATCACGGAAAGCCCGACGCCTGCTCTCAAGAATTGAGCCTGGACAATTTCGTCGCGGCCGCTTCCACCAAACGCGGCGATCCCAGGACGCTGGAGCACTTGCTAACCGCTTGAGCTGGAACGGGCCATGCTCATGCTCCGCCGCGATGCGCCCTCTTGCGGGCACCGCTCTCAATTGTCCAAAAAGCTGCGCAGTTTGCGCGAACGCGACGGATGTTTCAGCTTGCGGAGCGCCTTCGCTTCGATTTGGCGAATGCGTTCGCGCGTCACCGAGAATTGCTGGCCGACTTCTTCCAGCGTATGATCGGTGTTCATGCCGATCCCGAAGCGCATGCGCAACACGCGCTCCTCACGCGGGGTCAAGGAGGCGAGTACGCGGGTTGTCGTCTCGCGAAGATTCGATTGGATTGCGGCGTCGATCGGCAAAATCGCATTCTTGTCCTCAATAAAATCGCCAAGATGGGAATCTTCCTCGTCGCCGATTGGGGTTTCGAGCGAGACCGGCTCCTTGGCGATCTTCAAGACCTTGCGTACTTTTTCGAGCGGCATCGCGAGTTTTTCCGCGAGTTCCTCAGGTGTCGGTTCGCGGCCGATCTCATGCAGCATCTGACGCGAGGTCCGCACGATCTTGTTGATCGTCTCGATCATATGCACCGGGATGCGGATCGTGCGCGCCTGATCGGCGATCGAACGGGTGATCGCCTGTCTTATCCACCAGGTCGCATAGGTCGAGAATTTGTAGCCGCGCCTGTATTCAAATTTATCGACGGCCTTCATCAGCCCGATATTGCCCTCTTGAATCAAATCCAAGAATTGCAGGCCGCGATTGGTGTATTTCTTGGCGATCGAAATCACGAGGCGGAGGTTCGCCTCCACCATCTCCTTCTTGGCTTGACGCGCCTCTCGCTCGCCCTTTTGAACCAGGTGGACGATTCGACGAAATTCCTGAATCTCGAGGCCCGTCTCGGTCGCGAGTCCGTGAATTTCCGAAAGCAGCTCCTTGATCTGCTCCTTCGCGCGGGCAACGAAATCCTTCCAGCCGCGGCCACCGAGTTTCGACACCCGCAAAAGCCATTTCGGGTCGAGCTCGGAATTCTGGTAATTTTTGAGAAAATCCTCGCGTCTGACACCCGCACCCTCGGCCAGCCGCAACAGCCTTGTCTCAAGCCCAATCAAGCGCTTGTTGATGTCGTAAAGCTGATCGACCAGCGCCTCGATCCGGTTCGGATTGAGCGAAAGCGATTTGACGTAGGCGATAATTTCCTTCTTGAGCGTTTTGTATTTGCGCTCCTGGGACGGGGTCAGGGTTTCGTTCTTCAGCTTATTGACGACGTTTTGATCCTGCAGACGCCTGAGCTTTTTATAGGCGCTGGCAATCTTCTCGAACGTTTCGAGAACCTTGGGCTTGAGTTCAGTCTCCATCGCCGATAGGGAGACCGAGTTGTCCATGTCGTCTTCCTCGTCGAAGGCCTCTTCGGGAATTGGCGCTTCGAGGCCGCCGTCCTCGCCCGCCGGCTGCAGCCGCGCTGGCGGGTCGAGCGGTGCGAGCGCCGGCGCCTGTTGCGCGGCCAGCGCTTCGGCGGCTCCCGGCGCCGTCATGTCGACCTTGGGGGTGTTCTTGCCATCGGGACCCGCATAAGTCGCTTCGAGGTCGATGATGTCGCGCAACAAAACCTTGCTGTCGTTCACTTCGTCACGCCAAATAATGATTGCCTGAAAGGTGAGAGGGCTTTCGCAAAGTCCTGCGATCATCGCCTCGCGGCCAGCCTCGATGCGCTTGGCGATGGCGATTTCGCCCTCGCGCGACAAGAGTTCGACCGAGCCCATTTCGCGCAGATACATCCTGACCGGATCGTCGGTGCGATCGGCGGGTTCGGACGAACGCGTGGTGACCTGCTTCGCCTGCACGGCCTCGATCAGGTCGCCGCCCTCCGCTTCTTCTTCCTCGGCGGATTCTTCGGGCGATGCGTCGTCGTGTTCCTCGTTCTCGATGACATTGATTCCCATCTCGCTCAGCATTGCTAAAATGTCTTCGATTTGCTCCGAATTGACTTCCTCGGACGGAAGCACGGCATTCAATTCCGCGTAGGTAACAAAGCCCCGCTTCTTGGCGAGCTTGATCATCCGCTTGACCGCGGCATCGGTGAGATCGAGCAAGGGGCCGTCGGCGACTTCGACCGCGCCACGTTCCGCGCCGGGATTCGCAGTGTCCTTTTTCGCCATCAAAGGCCTCCAAATTTGAGGAAAATTACGGCAGACGTTGCCTTGCGCGGAAGCGTTCTTTAACCAAAGCCCTGTCCGTCCTAGAGCATAGTCCGAAAAAGTTGACCGACTTTTTCGATCAGAACATGCTCAAACTCTTTAAATCTGAGCGATTCCTCTTCGATCAGATGATCCATCTGATCGGGAAGCGCTCTGGACGCGGCGCCCCGCGGGTCGAAAGGGGCAGCGCGCCCCTACACCTGAAAAAAGGGCGGATGCGCGGTCAAAGCCCCTCTTCAACATCGTGTCCGCGCAAACATCGTGTCCGCCAACCGTTCATCTTGCAGAATTCAGTCCCGGCGCCGCCTCTGTTTCCAGGCACGCCGGCCCGCCAAAACAACGTCCCGCTCCTGCCAGCCGCTCATAAGGTTCCGCTCGGGCGCCCCGATTGCGCGCCAAAGCCTTCCACCGCAGCCTCGATCCCGCCAAGTGTCGACAATTGCGCCTGGATATCCTTGAGACGGCGGAGATTGGCCTCGCTGAAGTCCTTACCTAGAGCCAATTCAGCCAATTGCAACTCCTTATGTAACGTCCTGGCTCGGCGGTGCAAGCTCAAGGCTTGCTTCAAAACTTCCCCGGCGTCGGCCTCGGCGGCTCCAGCTTTGGCATACCAGTGCGACGCATGCGCCGCCATTCCGTCGAGCTGGTGCAGGATCGCTCCGAAACCTTGGCCTTCGACGGCGGCGCGAAGGCTCGGCGCATCCAGGCTTGTCTTGTCAAGCGGAGCTGCAGCCGCCGAAGATACCGATAAGGCAACGAGCGCATCGCGCAACGCGCCCGCTTCGGCGCTTGAAAACGCGATCTCGGCCAGGTCCTCGATATGCCGGCCGATCAATCCCGGATGATTGAGAAGAAGCAATAAAATTAGCCCGTCGCGCGGGGGAAGGCGAGGCTTTCCCGGGCGAAACAGGGGGGATATCGCGAGGCTCTGACTGACTGCGGGCGCCGCTGCCAAATTGCTTTTTGGCTCGCTTGACCTTTGCCATGCGGTTTTGGGTCCGCCCGCCCGCGTGGAGTTGGCCGCCCCAGCGAATTGGCGAGAACCGCCGTGTTTGAAGAATTGAAAGAGCCGTTCCTTGAAGGCCGCCTGGTAATGGCGGCGCAGCGCCTCGTCCCTGATCTCGCGGGCGATTTCACTAAGCCGCCGCTCGAGCCCGGCGCGGCGTTCCGGCGTGGCGAAAATCTTGTTTTCGGTTTCCCGGACCCAGATGAGGTCCGCGAGCGGCAGGACGCGCGATAGAAGCTGCGCAATAGCCTCGCGTCCACTGGTGCGGACGAGGTCGTCCGGATCCTCCCCCTGGGGCAAAAGCGCGAAGCCGAGCGAGCGGCCGGGTCCGATCAGGGGCAGCGCCATGTCGATCGCCCGGTAGGCCGCCTTGCGTCCGGCCCTATCCCCGTCGAAGCAAAGGATCGGCTCCCCCGCCATTTTCCACAAAAGCTCGCATTGATCTGGCGTCAAGGCGGTTCCGAGAGGCGCCACCGTGGCGTCGAAGCCCGCCGAAGTCATCGCGATAACATCGACATAGCCTTCGACGACAATGAGCTGTCCGCTCGATTGCGCGGCCTTTCGCGCGTTGTGATGATTGTAAAGGATGGCGCCTTTATGGAAGAGCACGGTCTCTGGCGAATTCAGATATTTCGCCGGGGCGTCGGGGGTGAGCGCGCGGCCGCCGAATGCGATGACCCGGCCCCCGGAATCGTGGATCGGAAACATAATTCGATCGCGAAAACGATCGTAGGGAACCGCGATGTGCTCGCCATGGATCAAAAGCCCGGCCTCGATCATCGTTGATACCGGCACTCCCGTACCGGCGAGATGGTCCCGCAAGGCATATTTTTCGGGCAAGGCGTAGCCCAGGCGAAACCGGCCTTGCAGCTCGGGATCAATCCCCCGGCTAGCGAGGTATGCGCGGGCCGCCCCGCCTTCTGCGCCGGCAAGCCGCCCGGAAAAATAGGACGCCGTACCCGCCAGCACCTCATGCAGGTTTTTCCGCGCGCTTTCCTCTGCCTCCGCCTCGGGAGAGACCCGCGGCAGGGCAAGCCCGGCGTCATGGGCGAGACGCTCGACCGCGTCGGGGAACGAAAGCCCTTCGGTCTCCATCACAAAATCGAAAATATTGCCGTTTTTGCCAGCGGAAAAGTCGAACCAGGCCATTTTCTGGTCGTTCACAAAGAAGGAAGGCGTTTTTTCCGCGTTGAAAGGCGAAAGCCCTTTCCATTCGCGCCCCGCCCGCACCAATTTGACGCGCCCGCGCACAACCTCCGAGACCGGAAGCCTGGCTTTGATCTCATCGAGAAAGGACGGCGGAAATCGCATGGCGGTGCCCAAGGGATAAATGCCCGGATTCGGCGCGCCGCGTAAAGGCCAATCGTTCTTGTCCCCCTTTTTCACAGGCGGCGCGCTGGGAAACCGCCCTACCTCCGGTGAAGCCTCGCATTTTCGCTGAGATGCGCCTGCCAATGGTGACGCACGAGTTCCGGATCGAGGTGCTCTTCTAACGGAAACCCCACGCAAAGATAGGCGATGAGCTTCCATTGCGCGGGAACATCGAGAGCGCGGCACACTTGCCTCGGATCGAGGATCGACACCCATCCAACGCCAAGATTTTCCGCCCGCGCACAAAGCCAAAAAGTGTGGATCGCCGCGACCACCGAATAATCCAGGGCCTCTGGCATGGTCTTCCGGCCAAGGCCAAAACCCGCCTCCGTCGCACGGTCGCAAAACACGGCGAGATGAACCGGCGCCTCGCGCAGCCCCGATAATTTAAGGCTGGCATAGAGCGCGGCGCGTTCGCCTTCGTAGGAATTTAGCGCGGCCGCGTTGCAGGCATTGAAATTGGCGATCACCGCCTCGCGCGCCGCCGGTGTATCGACGCTCACGAAGCGCCATGGCTGGCTGTTGCCGACCGACGGCGCGAGGGTGGCGGTGCGAAGGAGTTCCTCGATGAGCGGGGATGGGACCGGGTCCGGTTTGAAGCGGCGGACGTCGCGCCGCCATGCGAAAAGTTTTGCCAATTGGTCGCGGAAGGCGCTGTCGAAGATGGGCGGATCGCCCTGTTGTTCCCCGCGCCTCACCGCCGCCTCCGCCGGACCGCATGGAATGTCATGAAAACAAGGCCAGCATATCAGGTCGCGAACCGGAAATGCAGCACGTCGCCGTCCGCCACGGGATAGTCCTTGCCTTCGAGGCGGAATTTGCCGGCCTCCCGCGCCCCCGCCTCGCCATGAAAAGCGACGTAATCGGCATAAGCGATGGTCTCGGCGCGAATAAAACCCTTTTCGAAATCCGTGTGGATCACGCCCGCCGCTTGCGGCGCCTTGGTTCCTTGCGAGATGGTCCAGGCGCGGGTCTCCTTGGGGCCGGCAGTGAAAAAAGTAATCAGCCGCAACAGCCCATAGCCCGCGCGGATAACGCGATTGAGCCCAGGCTCCGCGAGGCCCACGGCTTCGAGATACTCCTTCTGGTCATGTTCGGCCAAAACCGCGATCTCGCTCTCGATTTTTGCCGAGACAATCACGGCGGCAGCATTTTCCTCGCAAGCACGCGCCTCCACGACTTTTGAAAAGCTATTGCCGCGCCCGGCGGCGGCTTCCTCGACATTGCCCACATAAAGCACCGGCTTCGCCGACAAAAGCCCGAGACTTTTGAAGAGCTTTTGCTCTTCCTCCGTGACCTCGGCAAGCCGCGCCGGTTTTCCCTCGCGCAGAAGCACAAGACAGCGCCCCGCGAGCCCAAGGGTCTCCTTGGCCTCCTTGTCGCCTTTCGCTTGCTTTTCCAGTGCGGCAAGGCGTTTTTCTAGGCTTTCCAGATCGGCGAGCATCAATTCGGTCTCGACCGTCTCGATGTCGCCCTGCGGCGCGATCTTACCTTCGACATGGGTAATGCCGCTATCCTCGAAGCAGCGCACGACATGGGCGATCGCATCGCATTCGCGGATATTTGCCAGAAACTGATTGCCGAGCCCTTCGCCCTTCGAAGCGCCGCGGACGAGGCCCGCTATATCGACAAAGGTGATCCGGGTTGGAATGATTTCCTTGGAGCTTGCGATTTTCGCCAAAGTTTCGAGCCGCGTGTCGGGCACCGCGACATCGCCGGTATTTGGCTCGATGGTGCAAAAGGGATAATTCGCCGCCTGCGCCGCCGCCGTCCGCGTCAGCGCGTTGAAGAGCGTCGATTTGCCGACGTTGGGCAAACCAACGATGCCGCATTTGAAATCCCATGGCGAAGCGTCCTCGAGCATGATCCCGAAAAGTTGCAGACTTTTCGGATAAGCTCATGCGCTAAAAAGACTGATAGAGCATGATCGTTTCAACTTGAAACGATCATGCTCTATTGCGCCGGTACGCGCTTCAAAAAATCAGTGCCAAAGGGATTGACGATCCGCATGCCGGAAATCAACTGGCCGTCCTGTATGTCCTCGGAGATGAACAGCTTGCAACCCGCCATTAGAGCGGCAGCGACAAGCAGGGCATCCCACCATTCAAGCCCCGCTTCATCCTGAACCGCCCAGGCTTTCGCGGTGGTTTGCGCATCGAGGGGAGCGATGCACCAGGGCATAAGATGCGTGAGATAGGTTCGCGCCGCGTTCGGCGGAACGACCCGCCGCCGCAGTGTGAGAATTTTGTAGCACTCATTTAGATTTTGCTGGCTCAGGACCAATGTATGGTTCGCTATCGTCCGCCTCAGCAAATCCGCCGACACGGCGCGCTTTTCGGGCTCGGCCGGGTCGAGGGCGTAGATCAGAATGTTCGTGTCGATGAAGAGGCGCGCGGTCATAAAGCTCGTCCCGCTTGGGCAAACCGGCGGAAAGCCCCGGAAAACCGGGCCCGCTCAGGAAAAATTCGAGGCCGGCGATCTGCTCCTTGCCGCGCCCCATACGGGTTTCCAAGAGATCGCTGACGAAAGCGGACATGCTCAAGCCCGCCTTGGCCGCCTCGATGCGCAGCCACTCGGCGACCTCCTCGCGCAGCGTAATGGTAACGTTTTTCATGACACGAATATCGTGCAACACAGGTCCCGTGTCAAGCCACTATACAGTTGCGAGCCAATCTCGCGCGAGGCTGTTCCAACTGAAATAGGCGTCCAGCACTCCGAAGGCGATGAGCCCGTAGCCCCAATATTCCATCGGAATCCAAAAGAGGGTACTAGGCTTTTCCGGAGTGCCTAGATTTCTTCCGAAACCTACGCATAGCGGTCCCCAGAACAAAAACAATAAAACGCTCGTTGAACTCAGGACTAAGGTGATAAGCGGTGCTGATTCCACCCGCAATAAATGCGGCAACAACAAAGAAAACAACGACCAGGTATCCCCAGCGAGAGTAGAAGATCATTGCTCGAATCCGTGTTTGATACGCGAAACCTCATGCCATCATATCGCTGAAGGGCGTGCTGCCGCCAGTGCCGTTTCAACCGCGCGACAACGGCGGAGGGAACAGTTGCTGATCGGGGTCGTTGCTTGACGGCCTGCCGCCTCAAAGGAGCGAACCATGACCCCAAACGCAAAGATCAAGACTGACAAAAAACCAAAGCAGGAAAACTCGGGAAAGGACAAGCAAAAGCAGCTCGATCGCGAACTTGCCGATAGCTTTCCGGCGAGCGATCCGCTATCCGTCACGCATCCCAGTGTCAAAGCAGGCGCTCCAGAACGCCAACGTTCCAGCCGTAAATAACGTCGAAACGGTACTGTTGCCGGCGTTTAAGGAATTTTCTCGCTTATTCAGCAGCGGTCAGAAGACACCGGAAAGCAATCGGCTAAGTCAAAGTTCGAACAACCCAGTCGATGATTTCGACGAGGGTTGGATTATGCCATTGGGCGGTGACAAACACTTTCAACGCGTCGGCATTTCTCGCAACGAATGAGACAATTGCAGGCCAATTATTATATGCCGCATAACCAATACCGCCCGCTGTAGCGGTGCCGCCTGCGCGGTAAATGCCCGCACGATACTCTTTCCAGGCGAATGCCGACTCTCCTCCGATAATGCGGCGCAGCAGTTCTGTCACGAAATTGCCGGTCGTATTTCGTGATAAGCCGATGGCTTGGTCGCCAGCTATCCCGGCGAGCGTGGTTTTCGCGGCCCTGGCCTGTTCGGCAACTGCCTCTATCGCCTCTGCCGTCGCGACATTTTCTGAGTATTGAAGAGCCTCAACGATTTGTGAGGCGGCGGCAACGGCCTGCTTTGCCTCTTCCACATCTTGAGGCCCGAGGCGAATTTCATCAAGCTCACGTCCTTTCGGATCTCCAACAATAAATACATTCCATGTACCCACGAGATCGCGGAGCGCTTCCGCGACGAGGTGAGATAAGCGCGCGGCATCTGGCTCCGCATTGCTCATGGATAGATCATGGGCTCTGAGACGGCTGCGTAAAGTGTTGCCGCGCGACCATGAACGGATGATCGAAAGCTCTTCTATCCTTTCTGGCAGACTTTCTCGAAACGCTCCGGCCGGACGGGTCAGATCGCCAAGCAGATTCGGACTAAGTTCCGCGAAAGCCTGCGCTTTGCGGTGGACCTCGTTGTACAGGTCTCTCTGCAACGCGTCCGTAAGCGGGTGTAGTGCGGGCGGGTCTGGGATGACATCGATCAGGCCCTCCGAATTTATACGGAAGTTTGTAGCCGTAGGCGCTTGTTCGGGTATCGCTTCGACCGACGGCAAAGAAGTTCCTGGAATGGAAAGACCGTCAAGTAGAGATAGCCCAGCCTCGGGCGAGGGTTTCGGTGGGACGGGAGCGGGCGGGGTAGGCTCCGCGACACTCCCTGAGAGGACCGCTGACATACTCGTCGTGCTCGAGATACGGGCCTGACCGTGTACGACGCCGTGCTGCGGAGTTTCAAGCTCCTCGATCCGCCGTTTGATCTCGGCGTTTACTTTCGCAGGGCCTTGATTCCAAATTTCGTCCGGGATCGTCGCGCGCGCGATTTCGAGCTCTTCAATCGCTGGGTCTCCTCGCAGCCGCGCTTCATACCAATCCGTCCAGACGTCCCAGTCCTGCTTCTCGGCAAGGAGTGGGGCTTTCATTTCCTGCCACAAAAACGGGAGCTGGCCCGGTTGACCTTCGGGCCACAGCGGCGAATTGGCGATGTTGGAAGCCTTCGCACCCTCTTCCACGCGCGTCACGTCGAAGGAAACAGCGGACCAAAGCGGGGCGGCGGCGCGGTGAAGGTTTAACCCGAAGCTGGGGCCAGCGCCGTATGCGGCGGTGGCGTCGGCGGCGGCGGTGGCGGCGGCGGCGGCGGTGGCGGCGGTGGCGGCGGTGGCGGCGGCAGTGGCGGCGGCGTTGACGGCGTAGGCCGCTTTGGCGGCGGCGGAATAGGCGGCGGGATAGGCGCGCGCGGGATAGAAGATGGGATAGGCGGCGGCGTAGGCGGAATTGGCAGCGTTCCTAAACTTCGTCGCCTGGGCTGGATATTTGGCACCAGCCCAGGCGACGCTGATAGCCCGGAAAACCGGCAGAACTATGTAGGTGGGTTTGGAGCTCAATGCCTCCCTCACGAATGGCAAAACGCGCAAGGCCGCGCGTGCGGCCAGCGCGACCGAAACCTCGCGCGGCTGCTTTCGCAGCCACGCCTCCAATTCCTTGCTGTTATTTATCTTGGCCAGCGGCGCCTCCCGCCAAAACCTTCGCCGCATTCAGCATGGGCGCGCCGCCAAGATTGGGCAAGCCGCGTGTGGCCGGCCGCACTCAAAACCACCCATGTTCTGTGAGCCATTCAATGGCGGTGCGCCTCAAGTTCGGCAGGCCGGGATCGCCGCAAAAGGCCGCCGCCATCGAGCCATTTTCGAGAAATCAGGCAACGGCGGCTTCGTCAACGGGCCGGCACCGGTTTGTCACGCGCAGCGTCACAAGATTGCCCTGCGAGTGCTCTGCAATTCCATTGACGCCCAAATTTTCCCATGCTATCCCAAATTGTCCCGTCCGGAGGTTATTAAGGCGCCGGGGGGTGGTTCCGCGGCGCACGGGCGAAGCTTCGCTGCGGGCCCGCGCAGGTGGGGTTGGGAGTGGACAATTCTGGCGGATTTCTCTCGAATTACACGAGCAGGCTTGATGCCAAGGGCAGGGTCTCGATTCCGGCGCCGTTCCGGGCGGTGCTCGCGCATGACGGGTTCGAAGGTCTTTATGTTCATCCCTCGCTCGATGTGGAAGCGGTGGATTGCGGCGGCCATGCATTGCTGCGGGAAATTCACGGGCTTCTTCGTCCCCTCTCTCCCTATTCGGAGGAGCGTGGTCTGTTTTCGACGGCTCTCATCGGCACCAGCGAGATTTTAAAGATCGATTCGGAGGGACGGGTAAACCTGAGCGAAAGCGTCAAGGTCTATGCGGGCATCAGCGCGGAGGTCACTTTCGTCGGGCATGATTTCAAGTTTCAGATCTGGGAACCGGGACGTTTTCGCGTGCATCTGGCGGAGGCCAGAAGCCGGCTGCATGATTTCAGAAAACAGCTCAGTGCCAGACACGTGGCGCCGGATTTGCCGCCGCCACGGCCACATGGAGCACGGGAATGACATCGGGTCGCGGCGATGAGGCTTATCTCGCCGCTGGCGGACCGGCCCGGCACGTTCCCGTGCTTCGTGACGAAGCCATGGCCGCGCTCGCTTTGCGCGAGGGGGGACTTTATCTCGACGCCACTTTCGGCGCCGGCGGCTATTCGAAGGCTCTGCTCGCCAAGCCCAGCACCCGTGTTCTCGCGCTCGATCGCGATCCTGCCGCAATTGCCGGCGGAGCCTGGCTCGTGGCCGAAGCGCAGGGGCGGCTTTGCCTTGTAAAGGAGCGATTTGGACGGCTCGACAAGGCGGCGCGGCAGCGTGGGTTTTTTGATTTCGACGGCGTTGTCCTCGACATCGGCGTGTCGTCCATGCAACTCGACGACTCGGCGCGCGGCTTTTCCTTCCGCAGTGACGGCCCACTCGATATGCGCATGGATTGCACGGGGCCGAGCGCCGCCGATCTTGTCAATACCGCTGGGGAGACAACCTTGGCCAATATTTTTTACCATTTCGGCGAGGAGCGTGCGTCCCGCCGTATCGCCCATGCCATCGTCACGGACCGCGCCACGAAGCCTTTCACCTCGACGACGATGCTCGCTTCAATGATCGCCCGTGTGGCCCCAGGCAAACCGGGCGAGGTGCATCCTGCGACGCGCGCGTTCCAGGCGCTGCGCATCGCGGTCAACGATGAACTCGGCGAATTGGTGCATGCGCTCGCCGCGGCCGAGGCGATCCTAAAGCAGGACGGCCGGCTTGCCGTGGTGACTTTTCATTCGCTTGAGGATCGTATCGTCAAACAGTTTTTCGCCGTGCGTTCGGGGCGCGGCCAAACGCCCTCCCGGCGGCTGCCGCACGAGATCGCTCCGCCGGAGCCAACCTTCAGTCTAGGAGGCAAGCAGCCGGTGATGCCTTCGCGGCGCGAAATGAGCGCCAACCCACGCGCCCGGTCGGCCAAGCTTCGTTACGGCGTGCGCACGAAAGCCGTGCCTCGCGGTCTCGACGATCGGCTGATTGCGCTCGCAAAGTTTCCAGAAATTCATCCGGGAGGCCGCTGAAATGGTGCGGATATTAAATATTTTAGCGATCGCGGCGCTGATGGGTTCGGCGATCACCGCCTATACGATCAAATACGAGACAATCTTTCATGCCGAAACGATCGTAAAGCTCCAGCACGAGATTAAGCTGGAACATGACCAAATCGGCACGCTGCGCGCCGAATGGGCGCATTTGACGCGGCCGGAGCGCATCCAGGCGCTCGCCGATAAGTTCCTCGATTTACATCCGGTCGCCCTGAACCAAATTGTCCGTGCGGAGGCCTTGCCGGGCAAGGGACCCAGAGTTGATGCGATCGGACGTAAACTTGAAGCGCTCGGGTTGGGGACGCCGACGAGTACGCCTGGCGACGCCAATGCTCTCGACGCCGCCGTGTCGTCCACACCGGCGAGATGACAGCCGCAATGGATGAAGATCGCGAAAAGATGAGCGACGGCTTCAATTCAGGACTCGACAATGAGGCAAACGGCGCGGCGGTCAGGCCCGCGGGCAGCCGCGTTCGCGTCATCGAAAGGCGCTTCGCCGGCATTTTTTCGGCGAGGCTCGACAAGAGCGCGCGCCGCATTAGGCTCGCGGCGTGGGTATTTCTTGGGGTCTATGGAATCATCGCGGGGAAGCTGTTCGATTTTGGTCTGCGCCCGGACCCGCCCACGAGCGTCAAACGCGCGGCCGCCGACGCCATCGCCGCCGCACGCCCCGATTTTCTCGATCGCAACGGCGAGCTTCTGGCGACCGGCATCAAGGTCATGTTGGTTTTCGCGGAGCCCCGGCGAATCATCGACAAGGACGAAGCGGTCGAACTCCTCACCGCCGTGCTTCCCGATATCGACGCACATGAACTGCGCGCGCGTCTCGGCTCGCGCAAAGGTTTCGTTTGGATCAAACGCGCAATCACTCCGAAGCAGCAGCAGGAAGTCTACCGGCTCGGGCTCCCCGGCGTCGGCTTCCTGCCTGAAAATAAGCGGGTCTACCCAAACGGCCCCATCGCCGCGCATGTGCTTGGCTTTGCCAGCCTCGACGCCATCGGCATTTCGGGGCTCGAAAAATATATCGACGGCCAGGGACTGGCGGATTTGCATGGCGCGGGGTTCAGTTTGACGCCGGAGAACCTGAAGCCGGTCACGACGTCGCTCGATCTCAAGGCGACATACGCGGTCCGCGACGAACTCGCCAGAGGTATCGCCAAGTTCAAGGCCAAGGCGGGTGCGGCGGCAATTCTCGACGTGAATACCGGAGAAGTCGTCGCGATGGCGTCCTTGCCCGACTACGATCCAAACACTCCGGTCGACGCACTCGACCCCAATCACATCAACCGGCTTTCCGTCGGCGTCTATGAAATGGGCTCGACCTTCAAGGCCATTTCCATTGCAATGGCCCTCGATTTGGGCAAGGTCACGCTGCATTCGCGGATCGATGCGCGGGAAAGCCTGCGCTACGGACACTTCACCATTCACGATTTCCACGCGAGGCACCAGGTATTGAGCGTGCCCGAGGTCTTTACCTATTCATCCAATATCGGGGCCGCGCGCATGGCTTTGATGGTTGGGGTCGCGGGTCATAAGGCTTTCTTGGGCAAAATTGGGCAGCTTAGCCGCCTGCGCACCGAGCTGCCGGAGTCCGCCGAGCCGCTTGTTCCGAAAAATTGGGGCGACCTCAATACGATGACAATTGCGTTTGGACAGGGCCTCAGTGTCGCTCCCTTGCAGGCCATGATGGCCGTCGGCGCGCTGGCAAATGGCGGACTACTCGTTACGCCGACCTTCTTGAAGCGGAGCGAGGAGGATGCCAAGAAGAACGCGCCGCGCGTATTTAAGGCGGAAACGTCGGAGGCCATGCGCTACTTGATGCGGCTCAACGCCGAAATCGGCACGGCGAAAATAGCCGACATCAAGGGCTATTTCGTTGGCGGCAAGACAGGCACGGCGGACAAAATTGTCCATGGCCATTATTCCAAGGACAGGGTGCTCACGACGTTCATGGCGGTTCTTCCGGCCGATAAGCCCAAATATCTCTTTTTGACGCTATTGGACGAGCCGCAAGGATTGCCGGAAACGGAGGGCCACCGCACCGCCGCCTGGAACGCGGGTCCGGTCACCGGCAAGATCATCGAACGGACGGGGCCTTTGCTGGGGCTTCCGCCGCGCATCGATCTGCCCACGCAACCGTTCCCGCTCCTGGTAAAACTTGGTTATGCGGAGGCGAATGTGCCGGCTCATGGCGGAAGGGCTCATTGATGCGCCTTGCCGAATTATTTCCGCGGGCCGATATTCCAGACGCCTTGGCCGGACGCGAGATCAAAGGCATCAGCGCGGACAGCCGCGCAGTGTCGGCGGACACGGTTTTTTTCGCGGTACCAGGAACAACGACGGACGGCCTCGTCTTCGCGCCGCAAGCGGTTCAGGGCGGTGCTGTCGCAATCGTCACCGAGCGCGATCCAGGCGGTCCCATAGGGCCGGCCGTTTTCGTCAAGGTGGCGGACGTCCGTAGCGCCTTGGCGCACGCGTCCGCACGCATCTATCCTCGCCAGCCCGGCACGATCGTCGCGGTCACTGGAACGAGCGGCAAGACCTCGGTCGCCGATTTCGTGCGCCAGATTTGGGCCGCGCTCGGCGCCAAGGCCGCTTCGCTTGGCACGCTCGGCGTCATGGCGCCTTCGGGGCCTGTGGCGGGCTCGCTGACCACGCCGGACCCGGTGACCTTGCACAAAATCCTGGACGGACTGGCGCGCGGGGGAGTGACCCATCTCGCCGTGGAGGCCTCGTCGCATGGCATTCTGCAACGCCGGCTCGACGGCGTCCGCCTCGGTGCCGGAGCCTTTACCAACCTTTCGCGCGACCACCTCGACTATCATGCAACGCTGGAAGACTATCTCGCCGCGAAATTGCAATTGTTCGACCGCTTGCTTGTCCCAGGCCAGCCCGCCGTTGTCGATGCCGGCAGCGATGTAGCGGCAAAGGTCGTCGCGGTTTGCGAAAAGCGCGGCCTGCGCGTCGTCTCGACCGGCTTGAATGGCACGGCGTTGCGCCTCCTCGAAAGCGAGGCCGAGAATTTTTCGACGCGGATCAAAATTGCCCATGGAGAGGAGACCTTCTCGCTCCTTCTTCCGCTTGCCGGTTCGTTTCAGGCGTCGAACGCGCTTGTCGCCGCCGGTCTTTGCATTGCCACGGGAAGCTCCCCTGGCGCGGTCTTCGCGGCGCTCGAAAAGCTCGAAGGCGCGCCCGGCCGTCTCGAACTCGTCGGCCGCCGCAAGGGCGCGCCGGTCTTCGTCGATTACGCGCATAAGCCTGACGCGCTCGACAAGGCGCTCAAGGCGCTACGGCCCTTTGTGCGCGGCAATCTCATCGTGGTGTTTGGCTGCGGCGGCGATCGCGATGCGGGAAAAAGGCCGCTTATGGGCGAGGTCGCTGCGCGCCTGGCGGATCGCGTCATCGTCACCGACGACAATCCCCGCTCCGAGAATCCCGCGGCGATCCGCAAGGCCATCCTTCAAGGCACGAACGGCTTCGACAATGTCGAGGAGATCGGCGACAGGGCTTTGGCAATCGCCCGGGCCCTTGCGATGCTCGGCCCAAACGATGGTCTTCTCATTGCCGGCAAGGGACATGAAACCGGCCAGATCGTCGGCGGCAAGACATTGCCTTTTTCCGACTCCGGCTGTGCGCGCGCGCTGCTGAAAGATCTTTCCGCATGAGCAATGGCACTGCGAACGGCTTCCTGTGGACGAGTCTCGGTCTCGTTGGCCCGCTCGCGGCACGGGTAAGCGGCTCGGTGCCGCGCGGCGGCACCACCGGAATTTCCATCGACACGCGCACGCTCCAGAAGGGCAACCTTTTTTTCGCCATCAAGGGACCTAGCTCGGACGGACATGATTATGTCGGCACGGCCTTCGAAAAGGGTGCCGTCGCGGCGGTGGTCGATGAAGCCCATGCCGAGGCGCTGCGGCCGCTCGGGCCGCTCTATGTCGTGTCTGATGTTCTTCCCGCGCTGGAACGTCTTGGCGCCGCCGCGCGGGCCCGCTCGCCGGCCCGTATCGTCGCGGTGACCGGTTCGGCGGGCAAGACATCGACGAAAGAAGCGTTGCGGCTCGTACTCGCTCAGGCTGGGGCTTCCCACGCGCCGGTTGCTTCGTACAACAATCATTGGGGCGTTCCGCTCACCCTGGCGCGAATGCCGCAACATACAAAGTTCGGAATTTACGAAATCGGCATGAACCACCAAGGCGAAATCACACCTCTTTCCGCGATGGTGCGTCCGCATGTCGCGATCATAACAACAATAGCGCCGGTTCATCTCGAATATTTCGAAAGCCTGGATGACGTCGCCGACGCCAAGGCGGAGATTTTTTCCGGCCTTGTTCAGGGAGGCGTTGCAATCCTCAATCGCGACATCGCCGAATATGAGCGTCTCCTTGCCCATGCCAAGGCCTCGCCCGCGGGTCACGCCGCGACCTTCGGCGAACATGAGAAAGCCGACGCGAAGCTGGTGAGCGTGACGCTTGGCGCGGACCATTCCATCGTGCAGGCCGAAGTCTGCGGCCATCGGCTGACCTATCGTCTCGGCGCGCCCGGCCGCCACCTTGCAATGAACTCGCTCGCGGTACTCCTTACCGCGAAGGCTTTCGGCGTCGAACTAGAGCTTGCCGCTGGTACGCTCGCGTTGTTCTCGGCGCAGCCAGGGCGGGGCGAGAGGCTGCGCCTATCCGCCAAAAATGGTCCTTTTACGCTGATCGATGAGAGCTACAATGCCAATCCGGCGTCGATGCGCGCGGCTATCGCCCTTGCCGGCGCCGTTCCCTTGCAGGGCAATGGACGCCGCATCGCGGTCCTCGGCGACATGCTGGAACTTGGCGACAAAGGCGCTGCGATGCACGCCGAACTCGCTGGCGATGCCGTCACCAATCACATCGATCTCGTCTTCGCGGCCGGTCCCTTGATGAAACATCTGTTCGAAGCTTTGCCCGGTCATTTGCAAGGCGCCTGGCGCGACCGCGCAAGCGACCTTGCAGCGATCGTCGTGGCGGCGGTGCAAAGCGGCGACATGGTGATCGTCAAGGGATCGAACGCCATCCGGATGAGCGCGATCGTCGACGTTCTCAAGGAAAATGCCACGGCGGAAAATTCCGCGCAAAGTTGTCAAGGACCTTGAAATGCTCAGTTGGCTTTCCAATTTTTCAAGCATTTTCTCGCCGCTCAACCTATTTCGTTATATTACCTTCCGGACTGGCGGCGCCACCGCGACGGCGCTCTTCTTCGTGTTCTTCTTCGGGCCAAGCATCATCGCCGCCTTGCGCCTGAAACAAGGCAAGGGCCAGCCAATTCGCAACGACGGCCCGCCTTCGCATCTCCTGACGAAGAGCGGGACGCCGACGATGGGCGGATTGATGATCTTGTCGGGTCTCATCGTCTCCACCTTGCTCTGGGCAAATCTACGCAATCATTATGTTTGGATCGTGCTTTTGGTCATGACCGGTTTCGGCGCGATAGGCTTCTACGATGATTTATTGAAGGTGACGAAACAGACGCAAAAAGGTTTTTCCGGCCGCCGGCGGCTTGGTTTGGAAGTGGTCATAGCTATCATCGCCTGCTTCGCGATGATGAAACTCGGAACAGCGCACACGACCGGCCTCGCCCTGCCAGCGATCAATGGTTTCGTCGTCGACCTCGGCATTTTTTTTCTCGCGTTTGGGTCTTTCGTGATCGTTTCCGCCGGCAACGCGGTCAATCTCACGGATGGCCTCGACGGTCTTGCGATTGTGCCAGTGATGATCGCCGCGGCGACCTTCGGGATCATCGCTTATCTCGCCGGTAACGCGATTTTCTCGACCTACCTGGGGATTAATTTCGTTCCCGGCGCGGGCGAGCTCGCCGTCGTTTGCGGCGCCTTGATCGGCGCCGGTTTGGGCTTTCTTTGGTTCAACGCGCCGCCCGCGCAGATCTTCATGGGAGATACGGGTTCGCTCGCGCTCGGCGGCGCGCTTGGCACGATAGCGGTCGCGGTCAAGCACGAGATCGTTCTTGCCATCGTCGGCGGTCTCTTCGTTCTCGAAACCCTGTCGGTTATCGTGCAAGTCGTTTCCTTTAAGCTCACGGGCAAGCGAGTCTTCAAGATGGCGCCCATCCATCACCATTTCGAGCAGCTTGGCTGGTCCGAGCCGCAAGTCGTGGTGCGCTTTTGGATCATCGCTTTCGTGCTCGCGATGATCGGTCTCGCCACCTTGAAATTGAGGTGACGATGATGCCTGTCACTTCGCTCAACGGCAAGCATGCCGCCGTGTTTGGACTAGGCGACTTGGGTTTTATCACGGCCCAGGCCCTGGTCGCGGGCGGCGCCCGTGTCACCGTCTGGGACGACAACGAGCACGCGCGAGAGAAGGCCCGCGCGGCGGGTCTCAGGATCGAAAATCTTGCTCTTGCGGACTGGCGGAATTTTGCAGCGCTTGTCCTTTCGCCCGGCGTTCCGTTAACGCATCCGGCGCCGCATTGGACCGTGCTGAAGGCGAGGCAGGCCGGAGTGGAAATTATCGGCGACATGGAATTATTTTGCCGCGAGCGGCAAAAAATCGCGCCGGGCTCGCCGTTCGTTGCGATTACCGGGACGAACGGAAAATCCACGACGACGGCGCTTGTCGCGCATCTTTTCCGAAGCTTCGGTTTCACGGTCGAGATGGGCGGCAATATCGGCATCCCGATCCTCGCATTGGCGCCGCCGGCGCAAGAGCGCGTTCATGTCGTCGAGTGCTCTTCGTTTCAGATCGCTCTCGCGCCATCGCTCAATCCATCCGTGGGCGTACTTCTGAATATCACGCCAGATCACCTGGACCGCCACGGCACGATGGAAAATTATGCCGCGATCAAGGCGAAGCTGGTGGAAAATGCCGATCTCGCGGTGATCGGAATTGACGACGACCTTACAAGTGGCATTGCCGGCGAACGCATGAAAGCGGGCAGAAAAACGGTGTGTGTTTCGGTAACCAAAACCGCGATCGAAGATGGTATTGTTCTTGATGGCGACTGTCTCATGCGGCGAGGCGGCGGCCGCTCGACACGGATCTCCGGCCTTGCCGGAATTGCCTCGTTGCGCGGCGAGCACAATGGCCAGAATGCCGCCGCCGCCATCGCGGCGCTCGGGCCGCACGGGTTTGATCTCGAGCGCGTCGCGCAAGGTCTACGAAGTTTTCCCGGACTGCCACATCGTTTGGAGGAAGTGGGCCGGAAGGGGAAGGTTCTCTTCATCAATGATTTAAAGGCGACCAACGCCGATGCCGCCGAAAAGGCGCTCCTATCATTCGACAAAGTGTTTTGGATCATCGGCGGCAGGGCGAAAGAGGGCGGCATTGAACCTCTGCGCCCCTTGTTCGGCAAAGTGGTCAAGGCTTATCTGATCGGTGAGGCGAGCGAGAATTTCGCGCAAACGATTGGGGATTCCTTTCCCCATGAGAGCTGCGGTACGCTCGAAGGGGCGGTTCCGGTAGCTGCGCGCGATGCACTTGCGAGCCAGCTCGCGGAACCAGTCGTGCTTCTTTCGCCGGCCTGCGCGTCGTTCGATCAATTTCCGGATTTCGAGAAGCGCGGCGATCGTTTTCGCGCGCTCGTCGAGGCTTTGCTCGCCGGGAAAAAACCGGGCTGAAGGAGGACATAATGATATCGCGCGCGGAACGTTCGGCACTGGCGAACTGGTGGTGGACCATCGACCTCTGGATCCTTGCGGCGGTGGGCGCGCTGATGGTGTCCGGACTCGTGTTGACGATGGCCGGAAGCCCGCCGGTCGCGGAGCGGCTCGGCCTTTCGACGTTCCACTTCGTACACCGTCAGGTCCTTTTCCTGATCCCTGCGGTCGCGGTCCTCGTCGCAACTTCGTTCCTGTCCCCGCGGCAAGTGCGCCGGGTCGCGCTTTTCGTGTTTTTGCTATCGATGGACCTGATCATCGTAGCGCTGTTCTATGGCCATGAAATCAAGGGATCGCGGCGCTGGATTTTTGGTGTCCAGCCTTCGGAGTTCTTGAAGCCGGCCTTTGTCGTTCTCGTGGCGTGGGCCTTTTCGGAGGCCGGTAAGCGGCGCGATGTTCCCGCCGACTTTGTCGCCGTCCTATTGCTGTTGGTGACCATCGTTCCCTTGATTTCGCAACCTGATTTCGGCCAGACGATGCTTGTTGCGCTAGTCTGGGCGGGGCTTTTCGTCGTGGCCGGGCTGCCTTGGTTCTGGGTGGCGGGCATTGGCGGAGCTGGCTTAGGCGGCGCGCTGCTTGCCTATAAATTGGTGCCGCATGTACGCGCCCGCGTTCTCAAATTTATCGATCCAGGCGCTGGCGGTGGCATGGCCGATACGTTTCAGGTGGACACTGCGCTCGACAGCTTCCTGTCCGGCGGCTGGTTCGGCAAGGGGCCGGGCGAAGGAACAATCAAGCGCATTCTTCCAGATGCCCATACAGATTTCATCTTCGCCGTTACGGGAGAGGAATTCGGGGTTCTCGCCTGCCTCCTGATCGCTGCGATTTTCACCTTCATCGTGTTGCGCGGCTTGTTCATGGCGGCGCGCAACGAGGACCCTTTTTGCCGCTTCGCCGCGGCTGGCCTGGTGATGCTTTTCGGCCTCCAAAGCGCGATCAACATGGCGGTCAATGTTCATCTCGTACCGGCCAAGGGCATGACCCTGCCATTTATTTCGTACGGCGGCTCCTCGCTTATTTCGCTGGGACTCGCGATCGGCATGTTAATCGCGGTCATGCGAAAACGGCCGAGTGCGGCGATCCTTGCGGACGCCAGGGCCGAAGCTTTTCCATGAGCGGCCGCTGTCTGGTTGTGGTCGCGGCGGGCGGCAGCGGCGGCCATTTGTTTCCGGCGGCGGCCTTGAGCCATGCGCTTGCCGCGCGCGGCATGGAAGTTCATCTTGTCACCGACGAACGGGCGGCGAAATATGGCGGCGATTTTCCCGCCCATGCGATTCACAAGGTCGCTGCGGCAACTCCAAGCGGCGGCGGCTTGGTTTCCCGCGCGACGGCGATTTTCACGCTAATCCGGGGAACTGTTGCCGCGCACCAGCTTTTCAAACGGATCAACCCGCGCGCGCTGATTGGCTTTGGCGGCTACCCGACTGTGCCTCCGGTGCTCGCGGCAACGCGGCTTCGCGTGCCGACACTTCTGCATGAAGGGAATGCTGTCATCGGCCGCGCCAATCGGTTTCTTGCTGGGAAAGTCGATGCGATCGCCAAAGGTTTCGAGGTGCTTGGCGGAATCCCCGGCAGCGTGGCCGCGAAGACGCACCTGACTGGAAACCCGGTTCGTCCGATGGTGATCGAGGCGGCGCGCGTGGCCTTCCCGGATTGTACTGGTGGCAAGCTGCGGGTCCTCGTAACCGGCGGTTCGCAGGGCGCCAGGATTTTTTCGGACATAGTGCCCGCCGCGATCGAACTCATGCCCGAAGGCGCCCGGCAGAACCTCATCATTGTTCAGCAGGCGCGCGGCGAGGACGAGGAAAGGGTGCGCGAAAGCTACCGGCGCCTTGGCGTCGATGCCGAGGTCATGTCTTTCTTTTCCGACTTGCCAATGCGGATCGCGCAAGCCCATCTCGTCATTGCACGCGCCGGGGCCTCGACCGTGGCGGAAATCGCCGTGATTGGGCGCCCCGCCATCCTTGTGCCACTTCCGCATGCGCTCGATCAGGATCAGGCCGCCAATGCGAAGCAGTTCGCGGCGACCGGGGCCGCCATTGTCGTCGCGCAGAGCGCATTTTCGCCGCAATGGCTCGTGACTGCACTTGTCGAGGCGCAGGACGACGCGGCGTCTCTCACGCGCCGCGCCGCCGCGGCGAAGCGGGCCGGCATCGCCGATGCCGCCGAACGACTTGCCGACCTGGTGCAAAGTCTCATGAGCGACAAGGACAAAAATCCATGAAATTGCCGGATAAACTAGGCCCCATTCATTTTGTCGGAATTGGCGGCATAGGCATGTCCGGCATTGCCGAGGTTTTGCTCAACCTCGGTTATACGGTCCAAGGCTCGGACACGTCCGAGAGCGCCAATGTGTTGCGGTTGCGCGGCAAAGGCGTGCTTATCCATATCGGTCATAACGCGGAACACCTCGGCGTGGCGCAAGTCGTCGTGGTCTCGACCGCGATCAAGCGCGATAATCCGGAACTCGTCGCCGCGCGAAAAAAACGCTTGCCTGTCGTTCGCCGCGCCGAAATGCTCGCCGAGCTCATGCGCCTCAAGCACTGCATCGCCATCGCGGGGACGCACGGCAAGACAACCACAACGTCCCTCGTCGCGGCCTTGCTGGAAGCCGGAAAATTCGATCCGACCGTCATCAATGGCGGCATCATCAACGCCTACGGAACCAATGCGCGGCTAGGCAGCGGGGAATGGATGGTGGTCGAGGCCGACGAAAGCGATGGCACTTTCCTCAAACTTCCCGCCGATATCGCGGTTGTCACCAATATTGATCCCGAACACCTCGATCATTTCGGAACTTTTGGGGCTATCAAGGACGCATTTCGCGCTTTCGTCGAAAATATTCCCTTCTACGGTTTCGCGGTCATGTGCCTCGACCATCCGGTCGTGCGAGAGCTTGCGTCCAGGATCGAGGACCGGCGCGTCATCACTTATGGAGAAGATCCGGACGCCGATGTCAGGCTCGCTGGTCTTGATCTCAGCAATGGCGTTTCGCGCTTTACGGTGATCATTCGCGACCGCGAGAGTGGCACTGGGACCGTGCTTGAAAACATCGTCATGCCGATGCCCGGCCATCACAACGCATTGAATGCGACCGCCGCGATCGTCCTCGCGCACTGGCTCGGGATGAGCACGGAGACGATCAGGACGGCGCTTGCCGCGTTCGGCGGCGTCAAGCGCCGCTTTACCCGCACCGGCGATTGGAACGGCGCAACCATTTTCGACGACTATGGCCACCATCCGGTCGAAATCGCCGCTGTTCTGCGCGCTGCTCGCGCGTCCACCGAGGCCCGGGTCATCGCCATCGTGCAGCCGCATCGGTACACGCGCCTCCATTCGCTCTTCGACGGTTTTACGAGCGCGTTCGACGATGCCGATACGGTGATCGTCGCCGATGTCTATCCAGCGGGCGAAGCGCCCATCTTAGGTGCCGATCGCGATTCCCTCGTCGCCGCCTTGAAGGCGCGCGGACACGTCCATGCTCTTGGCCTGAAACGGCCCGAGGATTTGCCCGCGCTCATCCGTTCCCTCGCCAAGCCCGGCGATTACATTGTCTTCCTTGGCGCGGGCAATATCACCCAATGGGCGCACGCGCTGCCGAGCCAGCTCGCGACGGCAACGGTGCTCGATGGCGCTGTCCTCGCATAAAGAAACTCCCGCGATCCTTCCTGACATCGCGCCAAAACTCTCCGCGCAATTGCCCTGCCTGCGCGGATCTCTCGCGGGCCATGCGCCGATGGCCGGCTTGTCCTGGTTCAGGACCGGAGGCCCGGCGCAAGTGCTGTTCGAGCCCGCGGACGAGAACGATCTCGCTTATTTTCTTGCCCGGCTCGATCCCACGATTCCAGTTCTGGTGCTTGGCGCCGGCTCCAACATTCTGGTGCGCGACGGCGGCATTGAAGGCGTTGTGATCCGCCTCGGCAAAGCTTTTCAGGGCCTCGAAGCCGAGGGTCTTTTTTTGCGCGCGGGGGCGGGCTGTCTTGATGTAAAACTCGCTTCCGCCGCCGCCAATGCGGGCCTCGCGGGCCTTTCTTTTTTTCGCGGCATCCCCGGCACCATTGGCGGCGCGCTCCGAATGAACGCCGGAGCCTATGGGGCCGAGACGAGGGACGTTCTCGTCTCGTGCCGCGGCATCGACCGCAACGGCAAGATTGTCGAGCTCTCCAATGCGGACATGGGATTTTCCTACCGCCATTGCGGCGTGGCGGCGGACGTGATCTTCACGAGCGCGGTTTTTGCAGGCAGCCCCGGCGACAGCCAAGCGATCCATTCGGAGATGGCGGAGATCACCAAGGCCCGCGCGGAAACGCAGCCGGTCAACACGCGCACCGGCGGCTCGACCTTCAAAAACCCGCCGGGACTCAAGGCCTGGGAGCTGATCGACAAAGCGAGTTGCCGTGGACTTGCGCTGGGCGATGCGCAGGTGTCAAAGCTGCATTGCAATTTTCTGATCAATCGGGGGGCGGCGCGTGGGGCGGATTTGGAAAGTCTTGGCGAGCTCGTCCGCGCCCGCGTACTGGAAACGAGCGGGATAGCTCTGGAGTGGGAAATCCTTGTGGTGGGGGTGGCGGTCGCCCCGGAGTGACGACTAGGCTCATGAGCGGAAGGGCGTCATGCCCGGCCATGACGGCCGTATCCATGGAACTTCTCATCTGTTCAAAGCAATTAATGTTCACGCCCAGCGCGGAATAACCCATTCATCGCACGGCGGCAGAAAAGCGTATCTGAACTTTGAACTCAAGGATCTACGACCGCCGGAGGCGGCGCGCCTCTGGCGCGTCCTTGACTTCAAAGTTCAGATACGCTCGGGTCAGCCGTGCGATGAATGGGACCATGTGGCCGACATGGCCCTATGCTCCCAAGGGTCTGGTCAGATGCTAGAGCGGGTCCCGATTAGGTGGACCCGTATCCGGCATTGCGAAAATAGTTGAAGCATTCGGTTGGAGGGAAGTCGTCGAGAGCTAATCCGATGCCATCCCACAGAGCATCGACGGTTCGGTGGGCCATTTTGCGCAACGTATTTTTGAGCTTGGCGAAGACTTGTTCGATGGGATCGAAGTCAGGACTGTAGGCGGGCAAGAAGCACTGCGTCGCCCCGGCGGCTTCGATGGCTTTTCGAACGCCGGCGCGTTTATGGGAACCGAGATTATCCATCACCACGATTTCGCCAGGCGACAAGGTCGGCACCAGAACCTGCTCGACATAGGCGAGGAACTTTGCGCCGTTAATGGGACCGTCGAAGACACAAGGAGCGGTGATGCGATCGTGGCGCAACGCCGCCAAAAAGGTCGTCGTCTTCCAGTGGCCGAACGGGGCGTGAGCGATAAGTCTCTTGCCTCTTTCACATCGCCCATAGCGAGGTGTCATGTTGGTCGAGGCCCAGGTCTCATCGATGAATACAAGCCTTTGAGGATCAAGACTTTTCTGCTTATCGCGCCAAGCGAGACGTGCGGCCCGGACATCCGCTCTTTCTTGTTCGGCGGCGTGCAGAGTTTTTTTTAAAGGTCAATTGCAGATGCCGCAAAAAACGCCCGACGGCGGACCGCCCGACTTTGATCTCGAGCGTCGTCAGCTTGCTCCACAGCTCCGTGATCGTCAGCTCGGGCTGCACCGCCACCAACGCCCGCACCTTATCTTCATGCGCAGCCAGCGCGTGCCGCTTATGGCCGCCAAACTTTCGCGGCAGACAACCGCCTGTTATCTCAAACTGCTGCATGAGCTTGATCACGCAGCTCGCACTGACATCAAAGCTGCGCGCCGCCTTGCGCCGAGACTGACCTGCCAGTACAGCCCGCACCAGGCGGTCACGTAAATCCTGCGAATAGGGTTTTGCCATCCATGCCGGCCTCCATTCCAGCCAACATGGTGAATCACGATTCCGCCGATTCGGGAATCCCCCTTCCGATTCTGTCTATTCGGGACCCGCTCTAAAGACACCCGCCCGCAACACGCTTTTTTATGGCGACAACCTTGCCATTCTGCGCGAGCACGTCGAAGACGAGAGCGTCGATCTCGTCTATCTCGATCCGCCGTTCAATTCCAACGCGAATTATAATGTGCTTTTCAAGGCGCCGGACGGGCACCAGAGCCAGGCGCAGATCGAAGCCTTTGGCGATAGCTGGCACTGAAACGAGCCGGCCGAGCAGGCTTTTGACGAGGTGATGCAATCGGGCAATTCCGACGCGGCGGAAATGCTGCGGGCGATGCGGTCGTTTTTGAAGGAAAACGACATGATGGCATATCTCGCGATGATGGCCGTGCGGCTTTTGGAGCTGCACCGCGTGCTGAAGCCCACGGGGTCGCTTTATTTGCACTGCGATCCGACCGCGAGCCATTACCTTAAGATTCTTTTGGATGCGGTGTTTGGAAAGACCAACTTTGTCAATGAAATTATTTGGAAGCGCACAACTACCAAGAGCGATTTTAGACAGGGTGCCAAAAACTGGCCCCGCATTCATGACACGCTTTTATATTATGCAAAGGATATTCATTTGATTTCGTGTATTCAATCAGCCTTTTTCCGAATACGAGGAGGAGTATGTTCGCTCAAAATACAACAATATCGAGGCCGACGGTCGCAGGTAGATGCTCGACAACCTGACAGCGCCAGGAGCCGGATCGAGAGGCCATCCCCAATACGAGTTCATGGGAGTAACTAGATATTGGCGTTATAACAAAGCAAAGATGGAGAACCTGCTTGCAGAGGGCCGGATTATTCAGCCTTCGCCTGGGTCCGTTCCAAGATACAAGCGCTATCTCGACGAAATGCTCGGGATCGCGGTGGGCGATTGTTGGACGAACATTTTCGCTATCAACTCGCAAGCCCAGGAACGCCTCGGCTATCCCACCCAAAAACCCCTTGCCCTTCTCGAACGGATCATCTCCGCATCCTCAAACGAAGGCGATCTCATTCTCGACCCTTTCTGCGGCTGCGGCACCACCGTCCATGCCGCGCAAAAATTGAACCGCCGCTGGATCGGCATCGACGTCACCCATCTCGCCATTCATCTCATCCAGCGGCGCCTGAAAGACGCGTTTCCCGGACTCCAATTCGACATCGCCGGCGTGCCAAAAGACCTCGACGGCGCCCGCGCGCTTGCCCTCCAAGACAAATACGAGTTCCAGAAATGGGCGCTCGCGATGATCGACGCGCAGCCTTTTAAAGGCGGCAAGAAAGGCGGCGACGGCGGCGTGGATGGTTTTCTCTATATAAAACCCGACGGCAAGAAGACCGCAAAAGTCATCGTCTCGGTCAAGGGCGGCCAAAGCCTCAATCCGGCGATGGTGAAGGATCTCGTCGTCACGGTGGGTCAAGAGGGCGCCAAGATGGGCGTGTTCTTGACGCTGGAGCCGGCAACCAAGGGCATGATCACGCAAGCCGCCGCCGCAGGTTTCTTTAAGACCGACTACGGGCAATTCCCAAAGATTCAAATCGTTACCGTCGAGCAGCTTTTCGGCCCAAGCAACCCGCTGCATTTGCCCTGGCAGGACACGTCCGTCTTTAAGAAGGCCAAGCGCGAGCCAACCGGAACCCAATCGAAACTGGATCTTTGATCATGACTTGACATGTTGCCGTCTTCATAGCGGCCATTTCTACGAGCGTTGGGCGGTTATCGTAGACCGGCGTGCCAAATGAGACCCCGGCCACAAGGCCGGGGCTTTCTTATTTTACAGGGCGCTGATGCTGCGATCGGTTTATCGCGCTACAATTTTGGGGCCTCAGGCGTGGCTTTCCTCTTCCTCTGTCGCTGTGGACTCAGCGGGAGCTGGTTCTGTCGGCATTATCTCGGGAGGAGCTTCCTCTGTCGCTGTGGACTCAGCAGCCTCTGCGGCCTCTGTGGTGACTGTCTCCGTCGCCATAACTTCGGGAGGAGATTCCTCTGTTCCTGGAGTTTGGGGAGGAGCTGGCTCCGTTGACAAAGTCTCATGCAAACTTGCCTCTGCCGCTGTGGTCTCAGGAGGAGCAGTTTCCGTGGCTGGGGCCTCGGCAGGGGCTGGCTCCGTCGCCGGGGGATCCGGCGCCGTGACGACGTCATCATTCGTGTTCATGGGGGTTCTCTCAAAAAGCCGGCCGAAGCCGGCGTTGATGTGTGGTCATTACAAATGGCTGCGCAAAACAGAGTCGCAAGTGCCGAAAGCGGCATGCCTCATAATATTTTCGGGGACATCTGTTGCTTGGCCATTTACTTGGAATTTGAAACATTCAACTGGCTACATTGCGATTAGCGCAAGCGGCGCATATTACCGGTGAAGACACCGCCAGAAGAGCCAAACCCACATGCCGGAAACTAATGATGTCCCATCTGCCCGCGACATACGGCGCGCTGGAAAAGGCGCTTACAACCAAATGAGCGTATCATGACCAAACATGTTGCCGTCCTCATGGGCGGCCTCTCGGCAGAGCGCGAGGTTTCGCTGCGCTCGGGCGAGGCCTGCGCGGCAGCCCTCGAAGCCGAGGGCTACAAAATCACCCGCGTCGATGTCGACCGCGACATCGCCGAAACGCTGGCGCACCTCCGCCCCGACGTTGCCTTCAACGCACTGCATGGCCGCTTCGGCGAGGACGGCATCATGCAAGGCATTTTGGAAATGCTGCGCATTCCCTACACCCATTCCGGCGTGCTCGCCTCGGCGCTCGCCATGCGAAAGGATCGCGCCAAGGAGCTTTTCCGCGCCGCCGGGATTCCGGTTGCCGAAGGGATAACCACTGATCGCTTCACGGCGGCCAAAGACCATGTTTTGCCGACGCCATACGTCGTAAAGCCCCTCGATGAAGGATCTTCCGTAGGTGTCTGGATCGTGCGGGAGGGTCAAAACCGCCCCCCGCAAGAATTAACCAAGAAAGATTGGCCGCACGGAGACCGGGTTTTGGTCGAACGCTATGTCGCCGGACGTGAGCTAACCTCCGCCGTCATCGGCGAAACAGCCTATGATGTCATAGAGATACGCGCGGCGGACGGGGGCTGGTACGACTATAACGCAAAATACGCGAAAGGAGGTTCCATTCACGTCCTTCCGGCGAAACTTAAAGGAAATATTTACCAAAATGTTCAACACTTGGCCCTAGTGGCGCATAGGGCGCTCGGCTGTCGCGGCGTGAGCCGGACGGATTTCCGGTACGACGATTCTCCCGGCGGGACGGGGGAGCTCGTGGTTTTGGAAGTCAACACCCAGCCTGGGATGACCGAGACTTCGCTTGTGCCGGAACTTGCTGGCCATGCCGGCCTCAAATTCGGTGAGCTTGTTCGATGGATGGTCGAGGACGCCTCCTGCGATCGTTGAGAGCGCTGAACATTGGCTTCGCCCCGGCGGCGATGGCCTATGCCGGGGCTTTGCCCGTGCTGGAAGCCCTATCCGCGCGGCAAATCATGCCGCCAGCGCGCCAGCCGAGGCCGGGTTTGCGGCATAAAATCCTTAGCCATCTGGCCGGGCCGGGTACGGGTGCTTGCTTTTCCCTGGCGCTGTTAGCGGCCGCCGGCGCCTACGGCGCGGTGAAAGGCGGCCACTACGCCGCCTTCGTGGCCGCGAAAGGCGAGCCAGCCGACATCCTTGCCAAGGCGCTGGGTTTCTCCATCAAGGCCGTGACCATCGCGGGCGAGCGCGAACTCAAGGAGCAAGGCATCCTTGGCGTCGCCGGAATAGGTCCGCGCAATTCGCTTCTGTTTCTCGATGCGGCGAAAATAAGGGAGAGGTTGAAACGGCTTCCGCTCGTCAAGGAAGCGGCTGTCACCAAGCTCTATCCGGACCGCCTCCTGATCGAGATCGAGGAGCGCCAGCCTTTCGCCCTGTGGCAATGCGACGGGCAAGTGCGGATCGTCGCCGCCGACGGCGTTCCCATCGCCGCCATGCGCGACCAGCGCTTCATTCATCTGCCGCTCGTCGTGGGCACGGGGGCCAACGAGAAACTCGACCAATATTTGGCGCTTCTCGAAACGGCGGGAGACTTGCGCGAACGGATCGTGGCGGGCGTGCTCGTCGCCGGACGCCGCTGGACGTTGAAAACGGCAAACGGCATAGACGTTCTCTTGCCGGAAATGGAGCCCGCGGCGGCGCTGGCAAGGCTCGTTGACCTTCAGCGAACTTCGCATGTGCTCGACAAGGACATCCTTTCGCTCGACTTTCGTCAACCCGGCCGGGTTGTCGCGCGTCTCGCCCAGGAAGCGGCGGCCGAACGCGCCGCGATGCTCCCGAGCAAGACCAAGGCGAAAGGCGGCCGGACATGAATTCGAAGGTATTGCCGCCGCGCTTGCCGTCCTTGCCGGCCCGCAAAAGCGCGGTCCTTTCCGTGCTCGACATCGGAACGTCGAAAATCGTCTGTCTTGTCGCGCGGCTGAACCCAAGCGATCCTTCCGAGCCGCTGCGCGGGCGCACCCACCGTTGCCGCATTCTTGGCATCGGACATCAACGCTCGCGCGGGATCAAGGGCGGCGCCGTCGTCGATATGGAGGCGGCGGAAGGAGCCATTCGTTTCGCGGTCGACGCGGCGGAGCGCATGGCTGGGGTGCAGGTCGAAAGCGTGATCGTGAACGCGACCGGCGGCAGGCTTTCCTCGCGGCTCTACGATGCCAAGGTCGCGATCGCCGGGCGGGCCGTTACGCAAGCCGATGTCCACCGCGTGCTGGAGGCTTGCACAACGCGCGGCGGACAAGAGGGCAGGGCAGTGCTGCACGCCCTGCCAATCGGCTTTGCATTGGGCGAAACGCGTCACATTCAAGACCCGAGGGGGATGGTCGGCGATGAACTCGGCGCGGATATGCACGTGCTGAGCTGCGACGCCGCTGCCGCGCGCAACCTGATGCTCGCGGTCGAACGCTGCCATCTGACGGTCGACGCGATGGTCGCCACGCCATACGCGGCGGGTCTTGCGGCCTTGGCCGACGATGAAGCCGAACTCGGCGCCGCCTTGATCGACATGGGCGCGGGGACAACGTCCGTGAGCGTCTTTTCCGGCGGCCATCTGACCCATGTCGACGGGTTCGCCGTCGGCGGCCATCATGTCACGATGGATGTCGCGCGCGGCCTCGGGATCACGCTCGCCGATGCCGAACGACTGAAGACGCTTTATGGCGGCTGTCTCACTTCGGTTTCCGATGAAAGCGAGACGATCGCGGTGGTTCAGGCGGGCGAGGAAGGCGAGCGTCCGGCGCATTTGCCGAAGGCGCAGCTCATCTCCATCATCAAGCCACGGGTGGAGGAAATCCTCGAGCTCGTGCGCGATCGGCTCAAGAACGCGGGCCTTCCCGCGCATGCCGGGCGAAGACTCGTTCTCACGGGTGGTGCCTGCCAGCTCACCGGCCTGCAGGCGGCGGTGAAGCGCATCATCTCCGGGCAGGTGCGGACGGGCCGGCCGCTCGGCATAAGGGGACTGCCCGAATCCGCGAAAAGCCCGGCTTTTGCCGCGGCTGTCGGGCTTCTGATCTATCCGCAAGTGAGCGGCATCGAGCATTTCCGCCCTTCGCGCCGTGGCGCGGCTCCGGAGTCGCAAGTGAATGGATACATCGGGCGGGTCGGGCGATGGCTCAAGAATAGTTTTTAGCGGTGCGTGCGGCGAGAGTAAGCGCGGCGATTTATTCGATTTTGCCGCGAACAACGTGACTGAAAACCCGAGCGTCCTTGACCGGCGCTCCAACGTCGAGAGGCCAGACGATGACGATCAATCTTAAAGCTCCCGAGCTCCGGGAACTCAAACCACATATCATGGTCGCCGGCATCGGCGGCGCGGGCGGCAATGCCGTAAACAATATGATTGTCTCGGGCCTTATCGGGGTCGAGTTCGTCGTCGCCAATACCGACGCGCAGGCGCTTACCTCGTCGAAGGCCGAGAGGATTATCCAAATGGGCCTTCAGGTCACCGAAGGTCTCGGCGCCGGATCGCAGCCCGAGGTCGGCCGGGCCGCGGCGGAGGAAGCGATCGAGGAAATCCGCGATCACCTTTCCGGGGCGCATATGGTCTTCGTCACCGCCGGCATGGGCGGCGGAACCGGCACCGGGGCCGCGCCGGTCGTCGCCCGCGCCGCACGGGATATGGGCATCCTGACCGTCGGCGTCGTCACCAAGCCTTTTCAGTTCGAGGGCGCGCGGCGCATGCGGGTGGCCGAGGCCGGTATCGACGAACTGCAGAAATCGGTCGATACGCTGATTATCATTCCAAACCAGAATCTCTTTCGCATAGCCAACGAGAAAACCACTTTCGCCGATGCTTTCGCGATGGCCGATCAGGTGCTCTATTCCGGTGTCGCATGCATCACCGATCTGATGGTCAAGGAAGGCTTAATCAATCTCGATTTCGCCGACGTTCGCGCCATCATGCGCGAGATGGGCAAGGCGATGATGGGAACCGGCGAGGCTTCGGGCGAAAAGCGGGCGATCCTCGCCGCCGAGGCCGCGATCGCCAATCCCTTGCTCGACGAGGTTTCGATGAAGGGCTCGCGCGGCCTGCTCATTTCGATTACGGGCGGCAGCGATCTCACCCTTTACGAAGTCGACGAGGCCGCCGGCCGGATTCGCCAAGAGGTCGATGAGGACGCCAATATCATCCTTGGCGCGACCTTCGATCAAACCCTCGACGGGGTTGTCCGCGTCTCGGTCGTCGCGACGGGAATCGACCATGTCGCCGGCGTCTATGAACCCACCGCCGCGGAGACGCGCATTACCGAAGTCACCAACCGCTTAAGGGCGCAGACGGCAGCGCGCCCGATTGACACGGCGCAACCGCGTTATCCTGGCTCCCAGCCGGAGACCTATGCGCCGGCGGAGTACGAGCCGCGTTATGAAGACCGGGTCTTGCAAGCTCCCGCGGCGCTAGGCGCCGGATCTCGGCAAGGGGTCCGTGTCCAGGAAGTCGCCCCGCAATCGCGTCATTATGTCGAACAGGCACAACAAGGCATGCGGCCGGCTGAGAATTTCGATGCCGGTCCTTTCGTTCCGGGGGCACCCAATTCGCCTTTTGTCCGGCCGCAGAGGATGCCGCAAATCGACGATTTGCCTCTCCCGGCGCAAAACCAGATCCGCGCGCGTCGCGGCGAACCTGGGGCGGAGCCGCATCCCGAAGCCAAGCGCCGTTCGCTCCTCGAACGGCTTGCCTCGTTTGGCATCAGCCGGCTGGAAGAAGCGGCCGCGGGTCGCGTCCCGAACGAGAGGCAAGCGCCCGCGCGTCAGCCCGCGCAACAGCAGCAGCCGGGTCCGGTTCATGCCGAGTACGGCAGACGTGCGCAGCACTCGCCAGCCCCGCAAAGAGCTCCGCAACCGGCGCTGGAGGCGCATGGCCGCGGCGCCTATCAAACTCGGGCAATCGAAGAGGACCAGCTCGAAATTCCTGCTTTCCTGCGGCGTCAATCGAGCTAGAGCATGATCCCGAAAAGTTGCAGACTTTTTGGATAAGATCATGCGATAAAACAAAGATATAGAGACCATGGGCGATTCAACTTGAAGCGATCATGGTCTAATGAAGTCATTTGATCGGAAAGGAATCGGTTGAAATCCAAGAGCGGGAGCAGGTCCGCCGGAGAAGCCCTTCAGCTTTTCCGCGACCTGGTCCAAGTGCCCGCAGGCTGACATATCCAGTAGCGCCAAACCATCTGCCGCGCCTATTCCGCCGCGCTCTTCGCGCCGCCAAACCTTCGCTCGATATAATCCTCGACGATTTGCTTGAAATCGGCGGCGATGCCTTCGCCGCGCAGGGTCATCGCCTTTTGCCCGTCGATAAACACAGGCGCCGCCGGCGTCTCGCCGGTGCCGGGCAGCGAGATTCCGATGTCGGCATGTTTCGATTCGCCAGGCCCATTGACGATGCAGCCCATCACCGCGACGGTCAGCGCCTCGACGCCCGGATAACGCGCCCGCCACAGCGGCATCTCGTCGCGAATAGTGGCCTGAATATCCCGTGCGAGTTCTTGAAAAACCGTCGACGTCGTGCGCCCGCAGCCAGGACAGGCGGCGACCAGCGGCACAAAAGTGCGAAACCCCATGGTCTGCAAAAGTTCCTGTGCCACTTTCACTTCGAGCGAACGGTCGCCGCCGGGCTCCGGGGTGAGCGAAACCCTGATCGTGTCGCCGATCCCCTCCTGCAACAAAATGCCCATGGCGGCGGCGGAGGCGACAATGCCTTTCGAGCCCATGCCCGCTTCGGTGAGGCCCAAATGCAGCGCGTAATCGCTGCGCCGGGCGAGCGTGCGATAGACGGCGATGAGATGCTGCACGTCGGAGACCTTTGCCGACAGGATAATTCTGTCCCGGCCAAGCCCGATGTCCTCCGCCCGCGCGGCGGAGGATAGCGCCGATTGCACCATCGCCTCGCGCATCACGGCGCCGGCCGGGCGCGGCGAACGCGCGCGGGCATTTTCATCCATCAGCGCGGTAAGGAGCTCCTGATCGAGCGAGCCCCAATTGGCGCCGATCCGCACCGCCTTGCCATATTTGATCGCCGCCTCGACGATGAGGCCGAATTGCTTGTCCCGTTTTTCCTTGAAGCCGACGTTGCCGGGGTTGATTCTATATTTGTCGAGCGCTTCGGCGCAGGCGGGATGATCGGCCAAGAGTTTATGGCCGATATAATGGAAATCGCCAATTAGAGGGACGTCACAGTCCATTTTTGCGAGACGGTCGCGGATATGAGGCACGGCGGCCGCCGCCTCATTGCGATCGACGGTGATCCGCACGAGCTCGGAGCCGGCGCGGACAAGCGCCGCGACTTGAGCCGCCGTCCCTTCGACATCGGCCGTATCCGTGTTGGTCATCGATTGGACGGCGATAGGCGCGCCGCCGCCGGCGAGGACCGCCGCGTTGCCGGAACCAATGCGCACACCAACGGAGCGGCGGCGAGGCGCGGGCCCGGCGTCCTCGAGACCGAGGGAGGCTGAAAGATCAGAGCTAATTGTCATGCGTGGTGTTTATCCCTGGCAGAGGAGGCGCCCGGCGGAAATATCCCAGTCGTGGCCGTGGCCATATTCGACCGCCGCGATCTTCCTTAGCGTATCGCCGGGCTGCACGGCATAAAACTTCGATTCAGCGGCGGCGGTGGACGCGATATCGTCTTGGGTCGTGGCAACACCCGCCGGATCGCCGATCCCGAGCGTGGTCTTCCCGGCCTCCTCCGTCGCGGCGCCGCTGCCCGAGAGGACGGCTTTATCCGCGGACTTGACCTCGACTTGCGCAACATCGAGACCATGTTTCCCGGCCTCTTGCTACCATTGCGCAGGGGGAGCGGCGGCGGTCTCGGTCGCGCCGAAAATTTCCGCGGCGGCCGATTTAACAATACGCAAAAGGCCCATGTCCATCACTTGCTGCGAGTTCTTCCTGCGAGTTCTTGGTTCGAAGTCTTCCCGTTTCCTTCTTGCGGCAGCCGCGCTGCGCGGAGCGTCCGGACGGCAGCGGCGTAAGCGAGCACGCAAACCGCCCATAACGAGCTTAACAAACTGCACATGAAATGCCATCGATTTGATTGGCGGAGCATGGTCCGATTGGGTTTTAAGCCCTCGCCAATCCGGCAAACGGCTTTTCCACGGTTTGGGAATGAGGCCATGGATGGCGGATCTCGTTTTGTTGCTTCGCCCCGCGCCGCGCTCGTGACCGGCGCGGCAACCGTTAGCAATTTAAGATTCCGTCCTGCCATGGCCGAGCGTGGGCATTGCCAAAACCCATCGAAAGCGGCAATCTCGGCCCGGAAATCCAGTCAGCGGATTGATGCCGGCTCAATCAGCCCAAAGGACCAACAATAGTAATTTGCAAACTATAAAACGCCAAGGAATATAATTCTAGTGCACATAGACCATCAGTCATCGTCAATGATGACTTAACAGGGAGGGTATAATATCATGGTAAAAGTAAGACATAATATAATTATCGCCCTGATGATCGCTGCTGGAGTAAGCATATCTCCTGCCAGTCAAACCGCCAGTTGGGCTCAGGTCAACACGGTCATCGACTGGAGGCCGGTTCCGGCCCAGGAAGAGCTGGATAAGCTTGTTTCCAACCCGATCAATGATTCCAACTTCCCATACAACGACTATCGGCCGAACGCGCCAGCGGCGAATCTGGACCTTCCGGGCACGGCGATATTAGCGGCCATGAATAATAGCGCGGATATATTTGGGAGCCGGTTGAGCGGGCAGCCCAAGCATACGAAGCAAGGCTACAAGTATATGTCTGAATGTCTTAAGACCGGCTATGCTCCAACGAATTGGTCCGATATTACCATCCACTATTACTGCCAGATGTCAAAACCGAGGGCCTGTTATACATATGCACTGTCAGGTAAATCGACAGGCGGTGTAAAATATCCAAGACCAGCAGCCTATCAAGGCTGCGCGACAGGGAAGTTGTCAAAGTCGGCTGACTTTGCCTTCGTGACCACAACACAGCCGCGGATATTCCAATTTGTGATGTTTGGCCAAACCAATGCCTTCAATCATGACCAGGAACAAGCCATCATCAACGGCTTCTACGGTGTAATAAATCCGGCCGATCCGAAGGAGTGCCGGCTAAAACGGCCACGTCGCACGGAAGATCCCACCAATGGGACGCATTGTCTGGTGAACAAGACGATGCGGAAAAAACTCGTTGGGAACGGCACTTAACGGCCGGGGTGACATCTTCGGTACGTGTCTCGTTCCAAATGCCTCGCCTCGGCTCGCCGAAGCAGTGTCCGCGAACGAACGCAAGGCCGACAGGCACGTAATCAAGTCATACCAACATCAAGTCATACCAACGGTTATGAGGAATGACCGATGGTATGACAATGATGGTAGCGAGACGCATTTCCACCTGCGCGGAACATGCGCTACACTTTAAGCCATGTCCGATCCCTGCCCTCCCATCCATGTGATCGGCGGCGGCCTTGCCGGCAGCGAGGCGGCCTGGCAGATCGCGCGGCAAAACGTCCCCGTCGTGATTCACGAGATGCGGCCTGTGCGCCAAACTCCGGCGCACCGCACCGGCGGCCTCGCCGAACTCGTCTGTTCGAATTCGTTTCGCGCCGACGATCCGCAAACGAGCGCGATTGGAATATTGCACCGTGAAATGCGCTGCCTCAATTCCCTCATCCTGGCCGCCGCCGATGCCCATAAGCTCCCAGCCGGAGGTGCGCTCGCGGTCGACCGTGGGCAATTTTCCGCGGCGGTCACCGCGGCAGTTTGCGGGCACGCGCTCGTTACGGTCGTACGCGAGGAAATCAACGGTGTGCCGCCGCTCTCCTGGGACAGCGTGATCGTCGCGACAGGGCCCTTGACCTCGCCCTCCCTTGCCGCGGCGATCGGCGCGCTGACCGGCGAGCGCGATCTTGCCTTTTTCGATGCGATCGCCCCGGTCGTGCATTGGGAATCGATCGACATGGAGAAGGCGTGGTTTCAGTCGCGCTACGACAAGGCGGGGCCGGCCGGAACCGGCGCCGATTACGTCAATTGCCCGCTGACACAAGATCAATATTTTGCCTTCGTGGACGCTCTCATCGACGCCGATCGAGCCGGGCCGCACACGCTCGCGGAGGAAGACGCGCCCTATTTCAATGGCTGCCTGCCAGTCGAAATCATGGCGGAGCGCGGCCGCGAGACCCTGCGGCACGGACCAATGAAGCCATTCGGCCTGACCAATCCGCATTCTGGCGGCGCAAAGCCTTATGCCGTCGTGCAACTGCGGCAGGACAATGCACTCGGCACGCTCTACAATATGGTCGGCTTCCAGACAAAGCTGAAATATCACGCGCAGGTTGAAATTTTCCGCACCATTCCGGGCCTGGAAAATGCCAGTTTCGCCAGAACTCGGCGGGATCCACCGCAACACCTTTCTGAACTCGCCCAAATTGCTCGATGGCGCCTTGCGGCTCAGGGCCGATCCGAGGCTGCGGTTCGCGGGCCAGATTACCGGCTGCGAAGGCTATGTCGAAAGCGCTGCGATCGGGCTAGCCGCGGGCCGCATGGCGGCGGCGGAGCGAACAGGCGAGGCCTTCGCGCCGTTCCCGCCGACGACCGCACTCGGCGCTCTCATCAACCATATCACCGGCGGACACATCGGGATCATCGACGCCGGGTCGCCTTCGTTTCAGCCGATGAATATTAATTTTGGGCTTTTCCCGCCGATTGCCGGGAACGCGCCCGGCGGCAAGACATTGCGGGGCGGGGTAACCGCTCTGAGCCGCAAAGCCGCTATCAGCTTGCGGGCCGCGCGCGACCTAGACGCCTGGATCGACGCGCATAAAACTTGCGCGGCCGAATGAGCGTCGGAACAGTTCATTTTGGCGTTAGAAAAATTTCCGCCGCGAGTCCGGCGAAAAGCATAAGTCCCGCGTCGCGGTTCGAACGAAACAGGCGCAACGCAAGGGCGCCATTGCTGGGGTCGACCCGCATCGCCTGCCAGGCAAGATGTGACGCGAAAAGCAAGAGGCCGCCTTGCGCCGGCGAGCCCGCGCCGGCGGCAAGCAAGGCGGCTTCGATGCAGATGACCGCGAGCGCGTAGAGAAATCCCACCCCCAAACGAAGGCGGCCGCCGAAAGCGCGCGCGGTCGAGCCGATACCGGCGAGCGCATCGTCCTCGATGTCCTGCACCGCATAGATTGTGTCATAGCCGATGGTCCAGAAGACCGCCCCGAGATAGAGCAATAGCGGCGCGAACGCGAGCGATCCCAGAGCTGCTGCCCACCCAACTAAAGCACCCCATGCGAAAGCGGCGCCCAGAACCGCTTGCGGCCAGGAGCTGATTCGCTTCATGAAAGGATAGAGGCCAACGACGCCAAGCGAGGCAAATCCCAAAAAGATCGTAAAGCCGTTGAAACTCAAAAGCACGGCAAGTCCGGCAAGACATTGCGCGGCAAGAAAGACGGCCGCGGCCGTTGCGCCGATGCGTCCCGAGGCGAGCGGACGCGATTTCGTCCGCTCCACCTTCGCATCTATGTCGCGATCGATAATGTCGTTATAGGTCGAGCCAGCGCCCCGCATGACGACGGCTCCGGCGAAAAACAAGAGAAGGTCGCGGACACGCAACGGTCCGCCTTGATAAATGCTCGCGAGCGCGCTCGACCACCAGCAAGGCAACAGAAGCAGCCACCAGCCGATCGGGCGATCGAGGCGCGCGAGCAGAAGCAAGTTATGCCAGGATTTTGGCGCAAGCCGGAGGACGAGCGGCCCCGCGACCGAATCGGGCAGGGCGGCAGGCTCGGGGGGGGCTATGCCGGAGGATGCGGCAAACGCGGTCGGCGGGGATCGATCGCGCGGGCCGGAGACTTCTTGCCCGATCGGGCGTTGCGTCACAGCGGCCCGGCGGGTAGCTTCGGCTGTGGCGCGTTGAGGGCGCCGGAGGCCTGCTGCTCTTGTGCTTTCTTCATCTGCGCCGCGACCGCGCAGGCTTGATTGGCGACCTTGCCGGATTTGCCGGTGCTCTCCGAAATATTTTGGAAAGCTTCGTCGGGAACCGCGCACCAATCCTTGTTCTTTGTTAAATAAGCAATGAGCTCATGCTCGACGGCGACCAGCGCGCGCAGCTTCGGGCAAGCGGCTATGGGATCGAGCTGTTTCTTGCCGCCCTGGGCAAGTTGAGTGAGTTGATCGATGATGCCTTGGCGCTTCTTGGTAAGCGTGCCGATATCCTGGTTGCAATCGGTGGCATAAGCCGCGCCGCAGACCGCGAATGGGGCCAAGGCCATGATCGCAAGCACGGCTTTACGCAGGGAGCCAACGCGCCTATGTGGCATCATGATGCGAGCCTTTCGGTGACGTTTCGATGTGCTGTCCAATTTCTTTTGCCAAGGTCGATTGTCATACCAGCCGCGTCTTGCCTCACGGGGGCAGGTGCCAAATCGCGACCTGCGAAATCATGTCTGTTCATATCAAACGCCGGCCCGCCCACGCAAGCGTAACCGGTTTTCGCGGGCCGCGGCCAGCCCATGACCGGATCGAGCGGCCGCATGTCTCACTATGATTTCTCCGCTCGGCGCCTTTATGTCAATGCCCCCCTCGCCCGGGCGGCGCAGTTCAATCTCGATCAGACACAGGCAAATTATGTCCGCAATGTGTTGCGCCTGTCTGAAGGTGCGAAAATCCTCGTTTTCAACGGCCGCGACGGCGAATGGGAAACGAGCGTCGCGGCCTCTAACCGGAAGTGGGTCACGCTCGCGACCCACGAGATGACCCGGCCGCAGGAGCCGCGTCCCGATCTGCATTATCTGTTCGCGCCGCTGAAACATGCACGGCAGGATTACATGGTTGAAAAAGCAGTGGAAATGGGGGCGGGGCTTTTGCGCCCGGTGCTGACCCGCCGGACCCAGACCAGCCGGATAAATAGCGAACGGATGCACGCCCATGCGGTCGAAGCCGCCGAGCAATGCGGTATTCTGTCGATTCCGGAAATCGCTCCCGCGATCCAACTCGACGTGCTTCTCGGCGCTTGGGAAAAAGATCGCCTCCTCGTCTTTTGCGACGAGGACGCGCCGCTCCAAAATCCCTGTGCGGTGTTACGTGCCCTCGCCGGTCCGGTAACGCCCTGCCCGCTCGCCGTGTTGATCGGCCCCGAAGGCGGTTTCGACGGCCGCGAACGCGACGCGCTTCTTGGCTTGCCTTGCGTGCTGCATCTGCCGCTCGGTCCCCGCATTTTGCGCGCCGACACAGCTGCCGTCGCGGCTCTCGCCTTGGTCCAGGCGACCCTGGGAGATTGGCGAGGATAATGATTAACGCATCATTATATCGCCTCATTGTAAGGTCAACAAAATCGACGCTGGCAACTCAACGAATCGTTTAGGTTTCACATGAATTTGCGCCATATTTTTGTGTCAGTTGGCTGTTGCGCCGCCGCTGTTTGCCTTGGCTCTGGCAAACCCGCGCAGGCCGGCGACCTTCAATCCGGCAACGAGACCGCTTCGCGCGCGACAGAGCGATGCGCGGCAAGCGGCGCGCCGGTCGAGGAAACCGCCGGTTGTGAGCGGATTCGCGGTCATGTCCGCGTCGAATTCGGCTCCCGTATGCCGAACGCGGCCGGCTACGGCCGCCCGGGAGCTTCGCCCGTCGCTGTCCGCCTGGACGACGGCACACAATCGCGCGGCCACCTTCGCTTGCCTGCCGGCCAATCCAGAATGGATCCTTTTCGCCGCTGAAATCCACGCTGCGCTCGCGCCGGCGGGCTCTGCGCCTCGACCTCGAACCCCAACTCTGAGGGCCGACAAAGTTTTCGGGGCCGCACCCATCTTGTCGCGCCCGCGACGGCGGCGGCGACGGCGATCGCCGGCCATTTCGTCGATATCAGGGAATGGCATTGAGGCGCGCCACTTTCGAGTGCGTGGATCGAAGCAACGATTGCGCCGACGAAATTAGTCGCCTAAAGATCATTAACCGGTCGTTGCGGTTCTGCCATTGCGGAATATCGACCACATCGACCAATTCGAACGTCGTGGCGAGTTGTCCGAAGAAGCGCGGATTCGCGCTACCGCCCATCCATTCACCAACATAGACAAAATGGTTACCGTGATAACAGGCGAGTGCATTGTACGCCATATCGCTATTCCATGGCGGCCAACAAACAAACAGGGTGTGATATGGGTAATAGCTTACAGCGCGCTCGTCACATTGGTCGACCTTGCTCCAGGTGAAAGGAGGAGGAGCAGCGTCAAACGCGGCCACTGCTACTCCCACCTGGCGCATCATCCATGCCCAATAACCACTGCCAGCGCCAATCTCAACCATGTTGGTCGCGTATTTTAGAACAACCCGGATTGCCTCCTCGGTCGGGACGGCCCAAGCAAAGTGCCCCGCGATCGCGGCTTTTAGCTTTAGCCATTCTGGTGACAGCAACTCAGCCGCTGATACTGGCACCAATGGATCGCGCTGGAATGCCGACGGCATCGCGAGGAAGAATTCTAAATAGGGATTGAGAAGCCGCATAATTAAGTTATCATCGGCAAGACGCCACGATCCGGTAAGACAAGTCTGTCTTGCCTGGAAGACTATCCGATTGGCACAGGCGAAGTTGCTTTGTTCGCTGCAATCATTGCGTTCATGCGGTAGTAAGTAGTGGCATCACTCCTGGTCGGATATGCAGGCGGGATGTAAAGCGTGTAGCCCGCCGAAAGTGGCCCGCTCACCAGCTCCGCTGCAGTGATTTGGCGGATAATCGGATTGCAACCGTGGAAAATAGCTGCCTCGTACAAATACATCGTATGCCAAGCTGGATAGATTGATAGGAGCCGCTCAATCAGCAACGGCATAGCCGACAAATCATAGCCATATGCCTTGAAGGTCGCGTCACCGACAACTCCTATTTGCCAAAGCACTACCGAACTTGTCGGATCGATGACCCGGCCGTTTAGAAAGAAGTCGGTCGCCTCGTACGACTGGCAGCCACCCATGCCTGGATCGACGCCTAGATCAGCGAACAAGCAATCCTCCGATGATATTCCAGGCAACATCCGTGCGCTGTAACCTTCGGCACGAGCTCGTCGGATTAACTTGTGTGACGGATATACAAAGACGCCCGGATGACCGTAGCACGCTAGACAAGTTAACATACCGGCGCGCACGCACTCAAGCGTGCGTTCGATCATCTGGTTGTATGAATCGATGCGCTGCTTTCCTTCGGCGTACATACCTGTCAATGACTCGGCACCACTCGGATTAAGTTCCCGGAGCATTAACTCGGCTACCGGATCTCCGACAACGTAGAGGACCTTGTCAGCTTGCTTGATCCAAGCTACCGATTCTATGGTTAAGTGACCAACGGTGCGAATGCCTGTGCCGACGACGACTAACGAACCCTTATGCTTTCCATTGGAATCATGACGTCCCGTAGCTTGAGGAGGCAACTCCGCGGCAGGTTGCTTTGTGTCGGGCTTATCCGTCTTACGGTGTATGCTCGTGGCCATGTTGCGTACCCTTATTCCCAGGCGTTCCCTAGTTAAGCACACAAGTAACCTTAAGTCACGAGCAACGCCGTGGCTGGAGGGTGTTCGTCACTACGCATGTTCAAATTTCTTGTCGTGCGCAGGTTTCTAACTCTGCGATCCTGGGAAAATCTGCTGCGGATGGATCTGCAGTGGGAAAATCTGCTGCGGGAAGATTTGCTGCGGATGGATCTGCAGTGGGAAAATCTGCTGTGGGAAGATCTGCTGCGGATGGATCTGCGGATGGATCTGCAGCGGGAAGATCTGCTGCGGATGGATCTGCGGATGGATCTGCAGCGGGAAGATCTGCTGTGGGAAGATCTGCTGCGGGAAGATCTGCTGTGGGAAGATCTGCTGCGGGAAGATCTGCTGTGGGAAGATCTGCTGTGGGAAGATCTGCTGCGGGAAGATCTGCTGCGGGAAGATCTGCTGCGGGAAGATCTGCTGCGGGAAGATCTGCTGCGGGAAGATCTGCTGCGGGAAGATCTGCGGCGTAGTGGGAAACATGGCTGAACCCCCTTGATGTGGAGCGGCTGTGAAAGCTGGGCCGATTCGAACGGTCGGCTGATTCGCGACATCGGACGCACTAGGACTGGATTGTCTGGTCATGTCGACAACCAGCACCGTCGTTGGAGCCGGGGGCGTGAAGGAGAATCTCTGCCCGAGCAGACGCGCATGGATCATCCCTGCCTGGCCGCTCTTCAGAATCGCCTGATCGACCGCATCTATTCCTGCGGCTCCCATCGACCCGTCTGGATCCTTGATGAAGTTTCCCAATTTCGCCGGGTCAGTGGCCAGCGCTACCAAGAAACTGCGGAACTCATCCGGCGGTACAGGCGCGGCCGACTGCGCCTCGACGGGGGGAGCGTCTTCATGCGACGAAGCAGATGGTGACGATTGTTCGGCGGCACCACCCGTTGGGTCAGGCTTCCTACTCACCATGATACCCCCTTCCCAGCAACTGGGATTTTAATAAATAATTATCTACTTATTGTTGAATTTGTCCACTAAAAAATGGCCGCGCGCATCGCCGCCTGAACGCCCGGTTGATCCCAGAGCGACTTGCCGCCGGCGATTTTGTCGAAAGGATATTTATTGGTCCACTGCCCGACCATCGAGAGATCGGCGGCCATCGCGGCCCCGCAACAAAGACCCGCAAAAATCGCGGCCGGCAGCAAGTTCCTGGCGAACTCCTTCATCTGGTTTCCTCCTTGCGCCTCGCTTTGAAGCAAGGTTAGGATTACCGCCTCAATAAACGCATTCCTCGAAGACCGTCTCGATGCTTCCGGCCCATTGCGTTTTGAACTTCTTGATCAGCCGCTCGGCTTCGCTTCCTTCCGCGAGGACCGCATCGAGGGGCTCGAGAAACACGGCCTCGTCAAAACCCCGCGCATCGCGCCGGTTGCGCTTGGCGAGACCCATGCGGGCAATGTTCAAGACTTCGGCCGCGACCTCGCGCAGCCGCCGCCCGTGGATCGTCGCCGCAAGGCCGAGGCGGGGAACGCCGGCGCGCAATTTTTCCCGCGCCTCGGTGCTCCAAGTTTTCACGATGTCCCAGGCCGCGTCGAGCGACGTCGGCTCGTAGAGGAGCCCTGTGAAAAGAGCCGGAAGCGCCGTAAGGAACGGCCGAGGTCCGGCGTCGGCCCCGCGCATTTCGAGATAGCGTTTCAGCCGTACTTCCGGAAAAATGGTGGAGAGGTGATTGGCCCAATCGGCGAGCGTCGCCTGCTCGCCCGGCAGCTTCGCGAGCCTGCCTTCCAAAAGATCGCGAAAATCGGCGCCGGCCACATCGTGATAGATGTCGCCGCGTTTGACGAAATACATTGGCACGGAAAGCGCGTAATCGACGTAGCGCTCGAACGACATCCCTTGCTCGAAAGCAAAAGGCAACATGCCGGTGCGGGCCGGGTCCGTGTGGCGCCACACCTCCGAGCGCGCCGAAAGATAGCCGTTAAGTCTTTCCTCCGTGAATGGCGAATTGGCGAAGAGTGCCGTCGCGACCGGCTGCAAGGCCAGCGAAACGCGAAGCTTTTTGACCATATCGACTTCGCTCGAAAAATCGAGATTGGTCTGCACGGTGGAGGTGCGAAACATCATGTCGAGGCCCCGCGATCCAACCGTCGGCATATACTTCATCATGATCGCATAGCGCTGCTTAGGCATCAACGGTGTTTCGCCGAGTTGCCATTTGGGACTCATGCCGAGCGACAGAAAGCCTATCCCTAAAGGCGGGGCAACGGCTTCGAGCACCGAAAAATGGCTGTCGAACTCGGCGTTGGTTTGATGGATTGTGTCGAACGGCGCGCCGGAGAGTTCGAATTGACCGCCGGGCTCGAGCGAAATCCCAGCACCGCTCGTTGCGTCGTATAGCCCAATGATCTTCGGTCCGTCGTTGACCGGGGCCCAGCCGAGCCTTTTTTGCATTCCCTCGAGAAGAGCGCGGATGCCGGCTTGGCCCCGCGCGGGCAGGCCTTCATAGGGCACGGGCGACCGGCCGGTCCGATGGAATGGAATTTTCTCGTGTTCGGTGCCGATCCGGAATTGCTCCGGCGGCCTCGCGCCGCCTGCAATCCAGGCGACCAGTTCATCGCGCGACGTGATGGGGGTGGAATCCGTGCCGTCGCGAGCCATTGCCAGACTTTTCTTGACTTTCACTTGCGCCAACATTTCCGGCCTGTCGCAAGACACGCGACCAACCGGCCGCGGTTGAGACGTAGCCGAGGTGCCGGCCGAGTGGCCGCGCCTCCGCGCGCCGCTACATAGGCGGGGGCGCGCCTAAGCGCAATGCGCCCACGCAAGGGCGCTCTAACAGGACCGGCGGCGGGGGTGCGAGGCTGCCGCTTTTAGAGCATGATCCCAAAAAGTTGCCGACTTTTTGGATAAGATCATGCGATAAAACAAAGACAGTGAGACTATGAGCGATTCAATTTAAAGCAATCATGGTCTAGAGCGGGTCCCGAATAGACAGAATCGGAAGGGGGATTCCCGAATCGGCGGAATCGTGATTCACCATGTTGGCTGGAATGGAGGCCGGCATGGATGGCAAAACCCTATTCGCAGGATTTACGTGACCGCCTGGTGCGGGCTGTACTGGCAGGTCAGTCTCGGCGCAAGGCGGCGCGCAGCTTTGATGTCAGTGCGAGCTGCGTGATCAAGCTCATGCAGCAGTTTGAGATAACAGGCGGTTGTCTGCCGCGAAAGTTTGGCGGCCATAAGCGGCACGCGCTGGCTGCGCATGAAGATAAGGTGCGGGCGTTGGTGGCGGTGCAGCCCGAGCTGACGATCACGGAGCTGTGGAGCAAGCTGACGACGCTCGAGATCAAAGTCGGGCGGTCCGCCGTCGGGCGTTTTTTGCGGCATCTGCAATTGACCTTTAAAAAAAACTCTGCACGCCGCCGAACAAGAAAGAGCGGATGTCCGGGCCGCACGTCTCGCTTGGCGCGATAAGCAGAAAAGTCTTGATCCTCAAAGGCTTGTATTCATCGATGAGACCTGGGCCTCGACCAACATGACACCTCGCTATGGGCGATGTGAAAGAGGCAAGAGACTTATCGCTCACGCCCCGTTCGGCCACTGGAAGACGACGACCTTTTTGGCGGCGTTGCGCCACGATCGCATCACCGCTCCTTGTGTCTTCGACGGTCCCATTAACGGCGCAAAGTTCCTCGCCTATGTCGAGCAGGTTCTGGTGCCGACCTTGTCGCCTGGCGAAATCGTGGTGATGGATAATCTCGGTTCCCATAAACGCGCCGGCGTTCGAAAAGCCATCGAAGCCGCCGGGGCGACGCAGTGCTTCTTGCCCGCCTACAGTCCTGACTTCGATCCCATCGAACAAGTCTTCGCCAAGCTCAAAAATACGTTGCGCAAAATGGCCCACCGAACCGTCGATGCTCTGTGGGATGGCATCGGATTAGCTCTCGACGACTTCCCTCCAACCGAATGCTTCAACTATTTTCGCAATGCCGGATACGGGTCCACCTAATCGGGACCCGCTCTAGGTGTAATGTCTCAACAGGTTGTTCACGGGGAGAATCTGAGGTTTGTGGGGTTTGCGAAGCACCACAGGCTCAGGAGACCCACCCGTGAACATTCATAAGAATGCCAGGACGACGCCGAACATGCGAGCCTTGATTGTCGGGCGCCGCCAAGCGGGCGAAACGCCGCGCTCCATAGCCGGCGCTGTAGGCGTTTCGGCCGCGACCGTGAGGAAATGGCTCCGGCGCCACGAAAGCGAAGGCGCCGCTGGCCTCCAAGACCGGACCAGCCGGCCGCATCGCCTGCGGACACGGATCACATCACATCAGATCGCCCAGGTCGAAGCCCTGCGCCGGGCCCGTCAGCCCTTCTGGAAGATCGCCCGCGCGACCGGGCTGTCGCGCGCGACGGTGGCCCGCATCGCAAAGGCCAAGGGGCTGAGCCGCCTGTCCGCCCTCGATCAAAGGATCGCGATCATCCGCTATGAAAAGAAGCAGCCGGGCGAGATGATCCATATCGACATCAAGAAGCTCGGCCGCATCGAAGGGATCGGACATCGCATCACGGGAGACCGGACCGGACAGAGCGCGCCACGCAGCCGCAAGGAAGGCGGCAAGGGCTGGGAATATCTCCATCTGGCCGTCGACGATCACTCCCGGCTGGCCTATTCTGAAATCCTGCCGGACGAAACACGGCGCTCCTGCCTGAAATTCCTCTTGCAAGCCTTGCGCTTCTTTCGCGATCACGGCGTCAGGGTCCTTCGCGTCATGACCAACAACGGCGCCAGCTTCCGTTCGCGCCGCTACACAAAGGCGTTGCGAATGCTGAAAATCAAGCATAAGCGCACCAGACCCTATACGCCAAGAACAAACGGAAAGGCCGAACGCTTCGTGCAGACCTCCTTGCGGGAATGGGCCTATGCCAAACCCTACAACCATTCATCCGAACGGGCCGCCGCACTGTTGCCTTTCCTCCACCATTACAATCATCATCGGCCTCACTTCGGCATCAACGGATGCTCACCTATCTCAAGGATCCCAAGAAACAACCTATCGAGACACGACATCTAGGGGCGTTTGCCGCCCATGATCTGGTCGATTTCAGCGATAATGCCGCTTTGTGGGCCCGTGGGCGGCGGGGTTCCGGGCTGCAGCATTTTGGTGAGGGCTTCGAGACCCGCCTGGATCGAGGCCGCATCGAAACCCGGCATTTGCGGACTTCCTGCTGGGGGCGGCGGGTTCCGCCACCGTGCCAGTCCCGGGGGCAGCGCGACGCTTGCCCAACGGAATAAGGTCCAGCAAGAAACCATATGATGCTACAAGACCTTTGGGCGATTTGCGAGCCGTCCGGTAACTATATAGGCGGCGAACACGGCCCCGATACCAAAGAGAGCCGAACCGGCGATCAGGCCAATATAGCCGCCCTCGGGTCCAAAGCGCGCGGCGCCGATGCTCACGAAGGGCAGTGTGCCAAGCGTGGCACGTCCCCAATTGAAGAGCGTCGAGACAACCGGGAACCCGAGATTGTTGAAGGCGGCGTTGGCGACGAAAATGGCGCCCAGAAAAAACCAGAGCACCCCGCCATAGGCGCAAACGAAAGTTATCAGCCCGGCCGTCTCGCCTTGCGCGTGAAAAAGTTCGACAATGAAAGGCGCGGCCAAACGCAGAATAACCGACACCACGAGGACATAGATCGCGGCGAAGATGAAGCAGTCGGTCAGCACTTGGCGCACCCGCGCAATCCGCTTTGCGCCGAGGTTCTGCCCCATGATCGGACCGACCGATCCAGACAAAGCGAAAAGAACGCCGAAGGCCATGGGATTGAGCCGGTCAACAATGGCAAAGGCCGCGACGGTCGCTTCGCCGAAATGCGAAAATATCCGCATCGTGTAGGCATTGGCAACCGGCGCCGCCAGATTGGTCAGGACGGCCGGAACGGCGATTGCCATCATCGGCGCGAGATCCAATCTCGCCACCTCGCAGGTCGGCCGCGCGACAAGATCATGTTTGCGAACGGCGCCGTTCAGTCCAACGACCACGACAACGAACCGTGAAATCACGGTGACAATGGCCGCGCCAGTGACGCCAAGTCCGAGGCCGAAAATAAACATCGGATCGAGTATGGCGGTGACAATGGCTCCCGCGAGCGTGACATACATCGCCCGTCTTGCATCGCCAGCCGCGCGCAATATGCTCCCGAGCGCCATGCCAAGCCCGAGCAGAACCGTCGCGGGCAGCGTGATCGCGAGATAGGTCGAGGCGACATCGAGGGTCATGTCGCGGGCACCAAAGAGGATGAGAATCTCGCGCCGGAGCGGCCAGGCGACGCAACTGGCCGCGGCCGCGATCAGAAACACATGACTGAGACCCGACCCGGCAAGCCGCCTTGCGGCGGCCCGATCGCCCGCGCCGAGCGCGCGCGAAACAAGGGCGCCGATCGCGATCGAAAGGCCTATGCTGATCGAAACTGAAAAGAACAAAACCTGGGTCGCGAATCCAACGGCAGCGGTGAGCTTCGGATCGCCGAGCCGCGATACCCAAAGAAGCGACAACAGATCGACGGCGAAAATCGACATGAGCCCAACAGAGCTCGCCGCCGTCATAACGATGACATGGCGCATGGTCGAGCCCTCGGTGAAGAGCGCGCGAGGGATCGGTCCGGGGCTCAATGGACGGCTTCCTTTTACGCCGGGCTTTCGTGTGTGTTGGCGCGGCATTTTGCGCGCTTGGCGATATCCAAGCAGCAGGGTTCATGGCAAGCGGGGAGGGGTCATAGCAGTGGGCCGCGGCGCCGGGTCATTTGGCAGGGGGATGTTTGGCGCTCTGTTCGACATGGCCGCCGAATTTAAAACGCATCGCCGACAAAAGCTTGTCGCCAAAAGTGTGCTCCTCGCGCGAACGAAACCGGGCGAACAGCGACGCGGCGAGAACGTTGGCAGGCACCGCCTCTTCGACCGCCGCATCGACGGTCCAGCGGCCTTCACCCGAATCCTCGACCGCGCCGGTGAAATTTGCAAGGTTGGAGTCGTCGGCGAGCGCCATGGCGCCAAGATCGAGAAGCCAGGACGAAATCACACTGCCCCGCCGCCAAACTTCGGCGATGTCGGCGAGATCCAAGGCGAAGCGTTCGGTTTCGGGGAGTGCCGCACCGGCCTTGCCGCGCAAGATGTCAAAACCCTCAGCATAGGCTTGCATCAGGCCATATTCGATGCCGTTGTGGATCATTTTGACGAAATGCCCGGCGCCCGCGGGCCCCGCGTGGATGTAACCATGTTCCGGGCGGAGATCCCGCGCGTCCCTGCCGGGCGTCCGCGCGATGGCGCCAAGGCCCGGCGCCAGGGCCTTGAAAATTGGATCGAGGTGATCGACGGCCGCCTTTGCCCCTCCGATCATCATGCAATAGCCGCGTTCGAGGCCCCATACCCCGCCGGAAGTGCCGACATCGACATAGGCAATGTTCTTGGATGCGAGTGCTCCCGCGCGCAAAATGTCATCCTTGTAAAACGTGTTGCCGCCGTCGATCAGAATATCCCCCGCGGTCAACAAATCGCTCAGGGAGTCGATCATGCCTTCGGTGATGGCGCCAGCGGGGAGCATCACCCATATCGCGCGTGGCAAATCGAGTTTTTTGACCAGATCCGGAATATCCGATGCAGGCGTCAAGCCTTCGGCCGCGAGTTCGGCGACCGGTTTTGGGGTCCGGTTGTAGACCACGCAATGATGTCCGGCGCGGTGAAGCCGCCGCGCGATATTGCTTCCCATCCGGCCGAGGCCAACCACACCCAATTGCATTGCCAAACCTCTCTATTCGTGACGGGTTCCTTCCCGTATATACCCTAATGCGATGAACCGGCACAGGCGATGTGCGGGCCGGGAGTTCAACGGAGTTCCGAGGTGGGCGAATTTTTTCAAGAGCTTTTCGATAAGGCCCCCAACATCATCGGCGAAGCGGCTCAAAGCCCGTTAGGGCTCGCCTCATTAATCGTCCTCGTGTTAGGCATCTTAGGAGCCTTCTTGTTTCGAAATGCCGCCGGAAAACCGAAGCTCGTGGCCTTCGCGATGGTGACAGGCGGCTTCCTTGGGTTCCTGACGTTAGCGGTCGTCTTGGCGAGCAATCCGAACCCGGCCCCGGTTCCGCCGCCGGGCATGACCCCGCCGCCGGGTCCGGGTCTGCCACCGCCGGGCATGACCCCGCCGCTGGTCGAAAGCCCAAAAAAGACAGCACTTGGAAATCAAGCAGCAGCAAAACTTGCCGAAGGGGAACGCCTGTATTTTGAAGGACAGAACGATCAGGCCCGCGCGGCCTATGGCGAGGCCCTCGCCCTTTACGAGCAGATCGGCGACCGCATTGGACAGGCCAATGTGCTACGCGGGCTCGGCGAATTGGAGAGCAAGCTCGGCCGCAACGATCAGGCCCGCGCGGCTTATGGCGAGGCCATCGTCCTTTTTAAGCAGGAAGACAACCGCTTCGGCCAGGCCAATGTGCTCGCCGGGCTCGGGGCTTTGGAGAGCAAGCCCGGCCGCGAGGATCAGGCCCGCGCGGCCTATGGCGAGGCCATCGTGCTCTATAAGCAGGAAGACAATCGCCTCGGCCAGGCCAATGTGCTACGCGGGCTCGGCGAATTGGAGAGCAAGCTCGGCCGCGACGATCAGGCTCGCGCGGCCTATGGCGAGGCCCTCAACCTATACAAGCAGGAAGACAACCGCTTCGGCCAGGCCAATGCGCTCGCCGGGCTCGGGGCGTTGGAGAGCAAGCCCGGCCGCGAGGATCAGGCCCGCGCGGCCTATGGCGAGGCCATCGTGCTCTATAAGGAGGTCGATGACCGCTGCGGACAGAGTCGTGTGCTCACCGAGCTCGGCTATTTGGAGAGCAAGCTCGGCCGCGACGATCAGGCCCGCGCCGCCTATGGCGAGGCCCTCAACCTGTACAAGCAGGAAGACAACCGCCTCGGCCAGGCCTATGTGCTTAGCGGCCTCGGCCAATTGGAGCGCACGTTCGGCCGCAACGATCAGGCCCGCGCGGACTATGGCAAGTCCATCGTCCTTTTTAAGCAGGAAGACAACCGCCTCGGCCAGGCCAATGCGCTCTCCGGGCTCGGCGACTTAGAGCGAAAGCTCGGTCGCAACGATCAGGCCCGCGCGGCCTATGACGAGGCCATCGTGCTCTACAAGCAGGAAGACGACCGCCTCGGCCAGGCCAATGTGCTCTATGGGCTTGGCGCCCTAAGCTCTCGTAAGAATCCGAAACAAGCGGCGCGCTATTTTGTTGAGTCTGCCCAATTATACGAGATGGTCGGTATGACGGAGGCGCACGATTCAGCATTGCGCGAAGCGGATAAGCTTTCCAAAAGATAATTTTGCCAACGAAAAACGGCGCGGTGATCGCGCCGGCACCGCGGCCGAACTTCCCAGCGCATAACAAACGGCGCCTATTCGCGGACGATGCGCGGCGAAAATTGGGCGCGAATTGGGACCGCAAAACTTTGCCGCCGCTCGGCGATGGCATGCCGCACCTGGTTCAAAGCGAGGGTCAAGGCGCTCATCCGGTTGACGCTCAAGGCGTGGACCGCATCCGGCGCCAAGGCCAGCGCCAAAAGTTCGTCGGCTTCCTCCTCGTAGCCGTCGAGCAGGCCGGCGTGCCTGGCGCTTCGCACGGCCTTCGTGATTTCGAGTAACCGGCGCAGGATCCTGTCGGCATCGGTGATCCTGTGATGCGTGAGCCTCGTCGCGGCTGCCGCCAGCCCGGTGCCGAGTACGCTGAGACACATCACGCCAATATAAAAAGCATCGCTGTATTTGTCGAAAAAACTTTCTTCTTCGTCATCGAGAAAAGCGAGGGCGCCAGGATGCACGGGGTGAGCTGCGCCTTTGTCGGCGGCAGGCGCTTCGATGCGGTTCGCGATCGGAATCCGCGCGGCGACGGCAGGCCGCGCCGCCAGCAAGAGCCGGGTCAATGCGCCGACCACGTCATTGCCGAGGCTATTGCGTGCGACAAGTCTTGTGCTCACCCCGAGGGTATCGAAATCCACCGGCGGTTTCGGCTGGGCGCCGCCGAACGCGCCGCGCATCACCTCGACCCCTTCAAACGCGGGCGAGCGTTGCGCGATAGCCTTCGCCTCCGCGACGGGAAGGAAGACCGGCTGACCGTGACCGGCCGCGGCAACCGTGTTGATCGCCTCGGTCAATCCATCGGAGCCGGGCACGCCGACGGCAAGAACCGCGTCGATCTCCTTGTTTTCGACCGCGCGCGAAAGCTCCGCGAGGGTCAGGGATACCCGCCCAACCGAGGCCGATGGCACGTCGTATTGGGCAAGCGCCGTGTCCAGAAGAAGCTGATTGTCCACTTTCCCTGGTGGCACGGCGTGCAGAACGGCGACCTTATGCCCGCGCAGATCGTCGATCGCGCGCAGACTGCTCTCCGCCGGCGCGAACAACACGGCCGCGTCCCGGCGCATGATCAGCACGGTCTGGCCGTTCGGCGGCATCGCGAGATCGCTGCGCACGACCGCGAGATCGGCGTGCCCTTCCTGGAGCGCGCGCGACGCATCCGCCAGAACTCTCGACCGCGACCAGCTTGAGGCGAATGCCGGCCCGGTCCTCGGCGAAGTCATGCGCCGCCGCCGCCATGATCGCCTGATCGTCGCCATCGCGCGGAACCGCGATACGCAATACGCTCGGGCGTTCGTAGTAGTAGATTGCCGCGGCAACGGCGGCGATCGCACCCAAGCTTCCGATGATCGTTCCGAATATGAGACGGCGCATCCTATTCTCTCCGCCTGATTCAAGGGCACCAAAATGCTGAACGGATCTCCGCTATGCCATGCCCGCGCTAACGAGCGAGCGCTCGAGGTTGGGATGCGAGCTTGATCTGCGTTCGCGGCAAAGACAAGGCGTCCGCGAAGATTTCGCCAATAAGTATGACGCATGGGCCGGTTGGTTCGGCGCGGGCCACCTTGGCGGCGAGATTTTCGATTGTCCCAAAAATATGGCGTTCGTCAGGGCACGTCGCGCGCTCGACCAAGAGCGCCGGCGTCGATGGGTCCATGCCATTGGCAAGCAGACGCCCGGCCATCAGCTCGAGCGTTTTCACGCCCATGTAAACGACGGTCGATGCCCGGGGATCGCAGATCGCGCGCCAATCGATGTCGCCGGGGAGCTTTCCGTCATGCGCATGCGCGGTGATGAATTGCAGCCTTCGGGCATTAGCGCGCGCGGTTAGGGAAATTTGCAACCCGGCGGCGGCACCGAGCGCGGCGGTGACGCCTGGAATAATTTCGATTGGAATGCGGGCCGCCCGCAACGCCGCGATTTCCTCGTTGGCGCGGCCAAAAATCATTGGATCGCCGCCTTTGAGACGAACCACCCGTTTTCCTTGGCAAGCCAGCGAGACCATTAGCGAAACGATGTGATCCTGCCGGCAGGAAGGCTTGTAGCCGCGCTTGCCGACGGGGATTTTTTCCGCCTCGCGCCGCGCCATATCGACGATGGCGGGGGCGACGAGATCGTCGTACAAAACAACATCGGCGGATTGGAGCGCGCGCAAGGCCTTGAGGGTCAAGAGTTCGGGATCGCCGGGACCGGCCCCGACAAGCGCAACCGACCCGGTGGCCGGCGTGCCCGCCTCCGCCTCGGCGAGCAGCATGGCAAGATCGGCCTCGATGGGACGATGCTTCGCCGCCAGAGCCTTTCGGCTGAACAGCTCCCAAAAGCGGCGGCGTGTCTTCGAGGGCGTGTCGAGCACCTTCAGCTTTTCGCGCCACACCCTGGCTATTTGTGCCCAAAGCTTGATCTCGCGCGGCAGCAGGGCTTCAAGCCTGCCGCGTATCGCCTGCGCTAGAACGGGTGAGCCTCCGTCGGTCGAAATGCCAATGACGAGAGGCGAGCGATCGACGATCGCGCCGAACTGAAAATCCGAAAATCCGGGCTTGTCGATGACGTTGATCGCGACACCCGCGGCGCGCGCGGCGGCCTGAAACTCCGCCGCCTCGGCGGCGCTCTCCGCATCGACGACGGCGAGCGCGGCGCTTCGAAAATCCTCTGGTTCGATCCGGCGCGAAACGAGGGCGACCGCCGGGCAGCGCCTTGCCAAAGCAACGAGACCGGAACAAGAGTCCGGGCTAAAAACGTCGAGCGTCGCCCCCGCCGCCTGGCAAAGCTCGGCCTTCCAGAGGACGGCATTGGAGCCGCCCGCGAGAACCACGCGTTTGCCGGCAAGCGAAAAGAAAACCGGCAGGCAGGCAAGCCCCCGCATAAGAGGGCCGCGATCCTCCTCATCTTCGCCGGGAGGTGAAAAAATCTCGTTCATCGGCGCGTTTTGTCCTATGGGGTGCCTTTGGTCCGCTGTTCATTTGCCCCTTCATTGGCCTACCGAAACAAGCGACGCGAGAATGCGTTCCCGCTTCAAATGGCCTTCCGGCCAAGCCGCGAGGATCAAACCGCTTGTTCACGCCTTGCAAGGAAGATGCGCGGCAGACTTTGCACGAGATATTAACATATGGGCGTGTTGTCAGCCAATTGGCACCGCGGCAAGGTAAGACCCCTATGCCTGCGGTTCCACCGCCATGAGGAATTTCGTTTGGGCTTCGCTGTCGCACATTTCAAACGCAAGCTTGGCTCGCTCGCCCTGCTCGCCCTGCTCTCCTTGGCCCACCCGGCGGCGGCCGGCGGCGGCGTTTTCGTGCCGGGCTTTTGGGACCCGCATCATCACGCCACCAAGCCCGATCTGACTGGCCTGCGGAGCCTGCGCTTCTTGACCGAGGACGATTACCCGCCGTTCCACTTCGCTCTGCCGGACGGAACGCTCTCCGGTTTCGACGTCGATCTGGCGCGCGCCATTTGCGAGGAACTGAAAATTACTTGCACCATCCAGGCGCGGCGTTACGATACATTGATCGACGCGCTAAACGACGATCAAGGCGACGCGCTCATGGCGGCTATCCGCATCGATTCGCAAACGCGCGTCAAGCTCGATTTTTCCGGGCCTTATTATACCACCCCTGCGCGTTTCGCGTCGTTGAAGGCCATGGGGGCCGAGCCGGCGACACCGGAAAGCTTGCGCGGAAAAACCGTCGGCGTCCAGACAAAGAGCGCGCACGAAGCTTATCTCGAAAGGTTTTTTCCAGACACGATCCGCAAATCCTACGAATCACAAAAGCTGTTGCGCGAGGCTCTCGTTAAAGGCGACATCGACACGATTTTCGGCGACGGAATCTCGCTCAGCCTGTGGCTCGAAAGTCAGGATGGGCGGCACTGTTGCGGTTTTCGCGGCGGTCCCTACACGGACACAAAGTTTTTTGGCGAAGGTGCCGGAATCGCGGTGAAGAAAGGCAACTCCCAGTTGCGTCAGGTCCTCGATTACGCGCTCGCGGCGCTTGCCGCGCGGGGAACCTATACCAACCTCTATCTCAAATATTTCCCGCTCGGATTTTATTGACGGCCGAAACCGGGTTCCGTTTCGCGAACAGGCGTCTTAATATTAGAGATAACCTTTATTAGAGATAGACTTCGAGTTCGCGCGCGGCCTGCTGCGGCGGCCTTTGCAGATTGAACGCGCTCACAAATTTGCCGCGCCTGTCCATGAGATACACGACCCCGGTGTGATCCACCGTATAGTCGCCGGATTTGTCGCCAGGCACCTTTCTTGCGTAGACGCGAAACGCCTTGGCGATGGCCTCGGTTTTCGAGGGGTCGCCGGTCAGCCCGATGATGCGGGAATTGAAGTTTGCGAGATAGGTCTTCAAAATATCAGGCGTGTCGCGCTCGGGATCGACGGTGACGAACAGCGCGGCGACCTTTTTGTCCGGCCCTAGCTCCTTGAACACCGCCGAAATATCGAACAGGGTCGTCGGGCAAAAGTCCGGACAATGCGTATAGCCGAAAAACACCAGAGAAGGGCGTCCGGCAAGATCGGCATTCGTCACCACTTGGCCATCATGCCCGATCATGGTAAAGGAACCGCCGATTGTCGGCGAACCGAGATCCGTGCGGCCTGGCATGACGGCATAAACCACGCCGGTGAGGCCGGCGAGACCAAGCCCGAACCCAAGGACAATATAAAGAAGCTGGCGGGAAGCCTGCTTCCGGGGAGCGTTTTTCGGTACATGCTTCATGTGGGCAAATTACTCAAAATGCGCGGCCAGCGCCAGTACCGGAATGTTAAAAATAATCGCACGCCGCGCCGATTTCCTAAGGTTTAGCTCGATGCCATGCGGCCTCAGGGCACTCGAATTGTTCCCCATTGACAAGTCGTTGGCAATTTAGGACTCTGCCGCGCTTGCGGCCGGTTCCGCGCTTGAATGATATTTAGGCGCTTGCATGATATTTAGGTTTATGTTAGCGATTACGATCAAACGTTACTTTTCTTTACCAGGTCCCCGGCCGACGCGATCTGGGACAAGGCATTACTTATGGGTGGCGCCCGCGCCGGGGCGTATCTAAGCGGGGGAATCGTGCAGCCGCGCGTTTATCGTCAATCGTTAGACCACACGCTCGCGTTTATTCGAGACCTTGATCGCGCCCGCAATCTCGACGACATTTCGACTCGGGTCTTGCGTCATCTTGAGCCCTTTGGGGTGAAATTTTTGGCAGCGACTGCAATTCCGACGGTTGGCGCGAATCCGCGGGACCAACTCAGCCATGTTGTGCTTAATCGTTGGCCAGCGGAGTGGCTGAAACGATATTCGTCGCGCGGTTATGTGTTCTGCGATCCGGCTTTTGCCCGAGTTAAATCGAACCCAACGCCATTTTTTTGGAACGAACTGGATACGCGCGTCCTCGATGATCCAAAGGCACGGCGTGTCATGGACGAAGGTTCGGAATTTGGTCTCAAAGAAGGGTTCACGGCCTCCCTCATCACTCTCGACGGGCAACCGGTCGTATGGTCGCTCGGAGGACCACACCTCGAGATCGGTCCCAATACGCGCGCCATGTTGACGCTTGTTACGAGCTATGCGACAGCGCGCGCTATCGCACTCGGGCAGGAGTCGCAGCCGGACAAGTCCATTGTCCTCTCTCCGCGCGAGCGCGAGGCTTTGCAGTGGGCGGCCGAAGGAAAAAACGATTGGGAAATCGGCGAGGTCATGAACATTTCCGAGCATGGCGCCGATAAGCACATGCGGTCGGTCAGCGCGAAACTCGGAGCGATCAGCCGCACGCAGGCGGTCGCCGAAGCGATCCGCCGGGGGTTGATCGCATAAAGGTACGCAAACGCGTACTACCCACACCCCCCCTATATGCGGCATTCTCAGGTCACTGCGCGGGAGGATGCCAGGATCAAGTGACATGGCATCTTCCAGACTTTAACCTGGAGTATGTCAGTGATTCACATTGTAACCCCCGAAAATGACTATCTTTATTGTGACGAGATGGAGCAAGCCTATCGCTTGAGGCACCAGGTGTTTGTCGAGGAAATGGGTTGGATCGATCTCGCCAAGCCGGACGGACGCGAAATCGATCAATTCGATGACAAACATGCTGTGCATATGCTTTACGTCGAGCAGGACAAGGTGCTCGGCTATCAGCGCGTGCTTCCTTCAACCCGTCCACATTTGCTCTCGGAAATCATGCCGGAACTCTGCGACGGCGAGCGGCCGGTGGGGTCGCATATTTGGGAATTAACGCGCCATTGCGTCGAGCGGGGGCACCGCGAGAAGACGGGCCGCATTGCGAGTCCGGCTGCCATCGCCCTCTTGTCTGGTTTGGTCGAATGGGGTCTGAAACATGGAGTTTCGGCGGTGATCGCCGAGATTGAGCCGACCACGCTGCTGCGCTTGATTCAATTGCATTTTCGGCCTTTGCCGCTCGGCCTGCCAATTAAAATCGCAGGGCGGGATACAATCGCGTTGACGCTCTCCTTCGATTGGCGGACGCTGGCACGCCTGCGCGAAATGCGGGGCAACTGCCGCCAGGTCCTCGCCGAATCCTTCGAAAGACCAGCCCTGCTGCATGCCTGAGGCAGGCGGCGTTTTCTTTTAGCCCCGGCGGGCGGCGGCGGCGGCGGCCGGGGGTTTCTATACTAACCATTAACATACGCTTCCGGAGAAAATCCGGACCGCCGATATTCCCCAGGCCGCTTTTGCGTTATAAGGGGCCATGACGCCATCGAAACGTTCCGGCATACCGGCTTCCGGCGGCAACGGCGGAAGCGTGGCGGTTGGAATGGCATTCGTGAAAAAAATACCCAACCCGATCGACCGGCACGTCGGCAGCCGCGTCCGCATGCGGCGTGTCATGCTCGGCATGAGCCAGGAAAAATTGGGTGGAGCCTTGGGTCTGACGTTTCAACAGGTCCAAAAATACGAAAAAGGCACGAATAGGATCGGGGCGAGCAGACTGCAGCAGATTTCACGGACGCTCGATGTTCCTCCGGCCTTCTTTTTCGAAGGAGCGCCTTCCTTCGAAGCGATTGCCAATTCCCAACCTGGGCCCATGGGCGTCGCGAATTCGAACGCCCCCTATGTCGCGGATTTTTTATCGACCGCCGAGGGCCTGCATCTGAACCTCGCCTTTGCCCGGATTCACGATCCAAAAATCCGCAAGCGGATCGTCGACCTCGTGTCCTCGCTCGCCGGCGAAGAGTCAGACCCGGACCCGCGCGAAACCCCGGACCATGATGAAGACACGACACGGTGAATGGAACGCGTTCGCTTTAACGAACACGGTGGCGCGAATGGCTTGACAAAACGAACGGCTTACCAAAAGCTTTGTCGCGATCATCTTTTTTCTCGGAGTTAAGCCTATGGCTCGCGAAGATTACCTGTTTACGAGTGAATCCGTGGCCGAAGGCCATCCGGACAAGGTGTGCGACCGGATTTCCGATGAGATCGTTGACCTTTTCTTCCGCGAAGGCGCGAAGGCCGGTCTGGATCCTTATCAGACCCGGGTTGCCTGCGAGACCTTGGCGACGACCAACCGGGTCGTGATCGCGGGCGAAGTGCGCGGTGCGGCGATTGGCCAGGATGCGATCGAGGCCGCGGCGCGCGGCGCAATCAAGAACATCGGCTATGAGCAGCACGGTTTCCATTGGCGAACCGCCAAAGTCGAAATCCTGCTCCATGCCCAATCCGCCGACATCGCGCAAGGCGTCGACGCCGCCGGCAACAAGGACGAGGGAGCGGGCGATCAAGGGATCATGTTCGGCTACGCCTGCCGGGAAACGCCGGAACTCATGCCGGCGCCGATCTACTACGCCCACAAAATTCTCGAGGGGCTCGCCCGCGAGCGAAAGGCAGGCTTTGGCCCCGCCGCCAAGCTCGGCCCGGACGCCAAAAGCCAGCTAACCGTCAAATACGTGCATGGCAAGCCCGTCGGCGTAACGCAGATCGTGCTTTCGACACAGCATCTGGACGAAGATCTGAGCTCGCAAGACGTGCGCGATATTGTCGAACCCTATATTTGGAAAACCTTGCCGGAAGGCTGGATCGCGCCGGACACGGTTTGGCACGTCAACCCGACCGGCAAATTCGTGATCGGCGGTCCCGACGGCGATTGCGGCCTGACCGGCCGGAAGATCATCGTCGACACCTATGGCGGGGCGGCGCCGCATGGCGGCGGTGCATTTTCGGGCAAGGATCCGACGAAGGTCGATCGCTCGGCAGCCTATGCCGCCCGTTACCTCGCCAAGAACGTCGTCGCCGCCGGGCTCGCCGATCGCTGCACCCTCCAGCTTTCCTACGCAATCGGCGTCGCCGAGCCGCTGTCGATCCATGTCGATACCCACGGCACTGGCCAAGTCGGGGAAGAAAAGCTCGAGGCAACCCTTTTCGAGGTCATGCGCCTTTCCCCGCGCGGCATTAGGGAACATCTTAAGCTTAACCGGCCAATTTACGCGCGCACCGCCGCCTACGGCCATTTCGGCCGCGCGCCCAACACAGAGGGCGGTTTTTCCTGGGAAAGGACCGATTTGGCGGAGAAGCTGAAAGCGCATCTCGCCTGATTTCGCCAAGATTGGGCGCCGCGCGGCGGGACATGAACCGTGAAATCGACACCGGAAGTCAAACCGGAAAGCCGCGATCGCAGACCCGGTGCTGCAACGCCGCGGGAAACCCAGACGAATTCACCCGGCTTGCATGGCCGGCGCCGAGGCAAGAATCTGGGCTCTCATCATGCCTTGCTTTTGCGCACGGTTTTGCCATGCCTCAGCTTCGATGCATCGCGGCCCATTCCCGATCCCGCGGGCCTCTTTCCCGCGAGGCCCTCCGCGCTTTGGCTCGAAATCGGCTTTGGCGGCGGCGAGCATCTCGCCGCCCAGGCGCATGCGCATCCTGATATTGGTTATATCGGCTGCGAGGCCTTTTTAAACGGCATCGCCAAGGCCTTGGCGCTCATCGAAGCGTGTCAGTTGCGCAATGTGCGCCTTTACACTGGCGACGCCCGGGCGATGATCGAAGCGCTGCCAGGGGAGGCCTTGGACGGTGTCTATCTCCTTTATCCCAACCCTTGGCCAAAACGGCGCCACCACAGGCGCCGGTTCCTGTCCGGCGAGATGCTCACTCGGCTCGCGCGGGTCATGCGTCCGGGCGCGGAGCTTCGCTTCGCAACCGATATTGACGGCAACGCGGGCTGGAGCTTGGCGCGTGTCTTGCGCTCGCTCGATTTTGTCTGGGCGCCGGCCGGCCCCAGGGATTGGCAAAGTCCCTGGGACGGATGGACCGGCACGAGATACGAAGCGAAAGCGCTCCGCGGCGGGCGAAGGCCTGCCTATCTTACATTCCTTCGCAAATAAAACGCTTGTTCGCTCGAATCGAACCGGATTACGTTCCGAAGTGTTTACGTCGCGAGGTTACTCTCGCAGTACCTCAGAAAGTAGTTCAGTATACCTGAGCTCTGCCTTTATACCAAGAAATAAGGCTTAGGCATTGCTTTCCGGGTACTTTATAAGCGTCAGCAGTTAACAATTGTCGCGGCATAGCTAGTCGCATCATCGAGGAGACGTTGCGTGGCCATCCTAGTAATTTGGAGCGTCCTGCTGGGGGCGGTTCTCGGGCGGTTTTTCAAGGTTTTGGTTCTCGTCCCGGCCTGCGCGTTGGTCCTCGCCGCGGTTCTCGTCAGATCCGCTAATCTCGAGCACGGCCTGCTGCGCCCGCTTCTTGAATTCGGCGTGCTAAACGCAACTCTCCAAATCGGCTACGTCTGCGGCCTGCTTTCCTTTTTCATTCCCAGCGTGTCGCAAGGAAAACCCGCCCGCGCGCGTCCTCTGCTACGCCAATAGCGGTGATCCGGCGCACCGGTAATGCCGCGCGAGGGGCCGCGCGGATAATTTTATCGCTTTTGCAGGATATTTGACAAATATCAATAGATAAATGCGTCCAGATTTGTTAATCTTACATTATCGTTAATCGTTTTTTTCTTTTTGGACAGATAGATTTGAGCCGGCCTAGCGGAATTGCAGCCGCCCCGCCCCTTGCCGGCTTGCCGGTAAAGCTGCCGTTTTCCCAGCATCCGAGAGCGGCCCCGGAGCGTCGCCCCGCCGCTTTGCCCGCCGCTCTAGCGTTTCTCACCGTCCATGGTGTGAGCCCGGCGGTCTTGCTCACCGCCGCCGCGGAGGCGCGCCGGCAAGCCATCGCGCCGGAGGCCGCCGTTCTTGCGAGCGGAACGGTCCGGGAGCGTTTCTTTTATCAGTGTCTCGCGCATCACCTTGGCGCGGCCTTTATCGACGGCGAGCACGACGATCGCGCCACCCGGGTCGCAATCGAGGCCTTGGATCTGCCTGCCACCTACGAGATCGTCGTCGCGCCCGCAGGCTGGCCAAGGACCAAACCCCGCGCGCTCAACATCGCTTTGCCGCTGGTGCGGGGCGAACTCCTTGTCATATTCGATGCCGAGGACTTCCCTGCTCCGGGCCAATTGCGCGAGGCGGCGGAACGTTTTTTGCGTGCGCCACGCCAGCTTGCCTGCCTGCAGGCCAGGCTCGCGATCGACAACATCGAGGATTCCTGGCTGACCCGGCTGTTCGCGATCGAATACGCGGTTTTGTTCGATGTCTTGAATCCAGGCCTCGCTGGGCTTGGCCTGCCGCTGCCTCTCGGCGGCTCCTCCAACCATTTTCGCACCGAGGTTTTGCGCGAGGTCTGCGGCTGGGACGCCTGGAACGTGACCGAGGATGCCGATCTCGGTCTCCGCCTCGCCCGTTTCGGCTATGACGTCGGTATTTTGCCCTCGACCACGCAGGAAGAGGCGCCGGCGCTCATCGATGCTTGGCTGACGCAGCGGCGGCGCTGGTCCAAGGGCTGGATGCAAACCCTTGCATGATCGCTGATCCCGAATCTGATTAGATTTCGGGCTGACCGTCGGGGGGTGGCCACCCCCCGACGGTCAGGCGGGCGGGATCGTGCAGCCCTAGGCTTGGCACCGTGGATGAGCTTGATCCGTCCGCCCTTCGCGCCTGTCCTGAACAGATGAAGGGGAGCAAGTCCCGCATGCAAGGCAAGGGTTCGCCAGAACGAAGCGCGGCAACGCAAGTCTACGCCGGAATCGACGTCTGTAAAGCTAGGCTTGACGTCTTTGTCCATCCGATTGGCCAAAAGCTCACTGTCGGCAATGATCCGGCCGGCCTCAAGCGATTGAAAAAATCGCTGGCCGCCTATCAAGTCGTGCTTGTCGTCATGGAGGCGACAGGCAAGTTTCACCGCGAGGCTCACCGCAATCTCAGCGCCGGGGGCTTTGCGGTCGCGGTCGTCAATCCGTTGCGTTCGCGTCTGTTTGCCGAGGCCATCGGCGCCCTGGCCAAGACCGATACCGTCGACGCGCGCATGCTCGCGATCCTGGGCGAGAGCCTCGGCCCCGGCATCACCCCGCCGCCGTCCGGCCTCGTCGAGATCCTGCAGGAACTCGTGCATGGCCGCGATGCCGCCGTCACCGCGCGGACCGCCATTCTCAACCGCCTCGGCACGAGCAAGGCCAAGCGGCTGATCCTGGAGCTCAAACGCCAGCTCAAGGCCGTCAAGATAGCGATCGCCAACCTCGATATCGAGATCAAGCGCCTGATCGCCGGCGATCCCGTCCTCGCCAGGCGTCTTGATGTTCTCACCTCGATTCCCGGTGTCGGACCTGTCGCCGCGATCGCACTGATCGTCGGATTGCACGAAATCGGCGCCTTGTCGGCCAAGCAAGCCGCCATGATCGCGGGCCTCGCGCCGGTCGCCCGCGACAGTGGTGAACACAATGGCCCGCGTCACATCAGAGGTGGACGCGCTGATGTGCGCAAAGCCTTGTACATGGCCGCCGTCTCCGCGGCCCGCTTCAACCCAGCGCTCAAACTGTTCTACAGCCGTCTCATCGCCGCCGGTAAAAAGCCAAAGGTCGCCCTCACCGCGGTCATGCGCAAGCTCGTCGTTCTCGCCAACACGCTCCTTCGAGAGGACCGGCCTTGGCAGCCAAATCATCCTTGACTTCCATCACAGATGCTCATCACGCTCACCCGCGATCCCCGCCGCCTCGTCGCGGAGCTTGGCGTCGCGCACAGCCTGGCGCTCGCCCTGACGATGACCGGTTTGGTGATCGCGCCGCCGCTCTGGCCATTTTTTACCGCGCTCCTTATCCATGATCTTGGCGCCGGCCTGCCGTCGCCGGCCTCCGCCTTTGAACTTATCGAGGTCGTGCTTTGGATGTCGGCGGGGCTTTTCGGAACCGCGTCGATCCTATGGCTCGCGATCCTCGCCATGAAGCGGCGCAAACTGCTCGGTCTTTGGCCTTTCCTGCCGCTGCTCCCTTTGTATTATCTGCTGACCTCGGTCGCAGCCTGGCTGGCGCTCTACGATCTGATACTGCAGCCCTATCATTGGCATAAGGCCGAGCATGGCCTCGCCAAAACCTCGCGGCAAAGCATGCTCACCCTCGCCGCCAGGGCGGCGGCGGTGCGGGCCACCCCCTGTGAGGGGAAGCGGGATCTTTCTCGCGGCACGTGTTTTTCACGGGATCGGGGGTATTTCACCGGTCGCGGCAAAGCCCCGAAGTTGCACGCCAAATATTATACCAAGTCTCATTGTTCGTGACTCTTGCCGTCATATGCCCGGCCATGACGACGGGGGCTCGATGGGTCACTCTCTTCGAGACTTGGTATAAGCCGAGGGATAGGCACGCGATGCCGCTATAACGCGCCTTTCGCCGCGAGGATTTTTTCGCGCAAGGCCCCGGTCGTCTCGATTAAGCGGGATTTGTTGGCCGCTCGGAATTCTTCAAGAGCCCCATCGATCGCTTCAATCGCATCGTCGAGATGACCCGGCTCGCGATCCTTTTCGAACAGGGCGCGGTAAACGACGGCGAGATTGTGCTGGGTCGTGGCCCAATCGAGCGGCGCGCGGGGGGGTATATACCTCCACGACCTCGCGAAAGGCGGCAACGGCCTCTTCGAGTCGAGCGGATCCGCTCTCCCGCTCGCCGAGCCGCGCGAGGGCATTACCGAGATTCATCTGGGTCGTGGCCCACTCAAGCGGCACGCGATCACGGGTCAACTCCTGCAGGGCTTCGCGATAGGCTTCGACGGCTTCCTCGAGCCGCGCCGTCCCGTTCTCCCGCTCGCCGAGCACTCTGAGCGTATTGCCGAGGTTCATCTGGGCGGTGGCCCAATCGAGCGGCGCGCGCGGGGGTATATACCTCCACGACCTCGCGAAAGGCGGCGACGGCTTCCTCGAGCCGCGCCGTCCCGTTCTCCCGCTCGCCGAGCCGCGCGAGGGCATTACCGAGATTTATGTGTCCCTTGCTTCAAAAGTTCGTCCGCCCGATCGAACAGCGTCTTGGTTTCCTGAGGCATGACGGGTGCCGCAACGCCCGCGCTCGTGGCTTTGCCGTCCGGCTCGCGTGCGAGCTCCCGGTAGTATTTCGCCATTCCCAAGCCGACTAGAGCGTTATCCGTTCAAGTTGGTTCGTACCCGGCGGCCTTGAAGTAGTTTTCGCATTCCTTCTGGGGGAAGTGATCGAGGAGCTCGCCGATCCGAGTCCAGAGGGCTTCGACGGTTCGTTCGGAAGCCTTTCGCAGGAGCGTCTTTAATTTCGAAAAGACCATCTCGATCGGGTTGAAGTCGGGCGAGTAGCGCGGCAGGAAACGCAGTGCGGCGCCCTTGGCCTCGATCGCTTTCCTGATTTTCGGGCTCTTGTGCGAGGCGAGATTGTCGATCAGGACGATGTCTCCTTTCGAGAGCGTCGGAGCAAGCATTTCTTTGACATAAACGAGGAAACATTCGCCATTGATCGGGCCGTCGAAGACGAAGGGGGCGGTGATGCCATCATGGCGAAGCGCGGCCACGAAAGTCGTCGTCTTCCAATGGCCATGCGGCACTTTGGCATAAAGCCTTTGGCCGCGCCGGCACCGGCCATGCGTGGGCGCCATGTTGGTCTTTGCCCATGTCTCGTCGATGAACACGAGACGCTTGGGATCGAGCTGCTTCTGGTCTTCTTGCCAGCGCATCCGCTCGGCCGCGATGTCAGGCCGGTCCTGCTCGGCGGCGCGCACGATTTTTTTTAAAGGTGATCTTCTCCTTAAGCGAAAAAGCGCCAAATCGTGCCATAGCCGACACGGACCTGGCGCGCGGCAAGCTCGCGCCTGATGTCATGAAGCGGCAAATCGGGCGACGCGGCGACGCGGGCGAGCAGCCAGTCTCGCTCATCTTTGAGACGCGAGTTGCGCTTCCCGCCCATCGGCTTGGCCGCGACGCCCCCGGTCCGCCGGAACCGCTGCGCCCACCGCACAACACTGCTCACGCCGACACTGAACCGCTGTGCCGCATCCCGGCAGCTTGCGCCCGCCACAACGGCCGCTACCACGCGCGTCCGAAGATCTTCCGAATAGGGCTTCGTCATTCATCCTGGCCTCCTCCCAGCCCGAAGCTTGAATCACGACAAAGCCCGCTTGGGAATCCCACCCGATTCTGTCACAGTGGATAACGCTCTAGCCAGCGGCCGGTAAAAATTGTCGCGCCGACGATAAAGAACGCGAAGACCCAGCCGAGCCCGGTCAAGCGAAGGCTTTCGAAAAAATTGTCCATGGCGTTTCTCGTTTATTCATGTGTTCGCATGATCTTATTCAAAAATGTCTACAACTTTTTGGGATCATGCTCTTGGAACCTGTTCCGAAACCTTGCTCGGAACCTAAGCCCTTGCATGATCGCTGATCCCGAATCTGATTAGATTTCGGGCTGACCGTCGGGGGTGGCCACCCCCCGACGGTCAGGCGGGCGGGATCGTGCAGCCCTAGGCTTGGCACCGTGGATGAGCTTGATCCGTCCGCCCTTCGCGCCTGTCCTGAACAGATGAAGGGGAGCAAGTCCCGCATGCAAGGCAAGGGTTCGCCAGAACGAAGCGCGGCAACGCAAGTCTACGCCGGAATCGACGTCTGTAAAGCTAGGCTTGACGTCTTTGTCCATCCGATTGGCCAAAAGCTCACTGTCGGCAATGATCCGGCCGGCCTCAAGCGATTGAAAAAATCGCTGGCCGCCTATCAAGTCGTGCTTGTCGTCATGGAGGCGACAGGCAAGTTTCACCGCGAGGCTCACCGCAATCTCAGCGCCGGGGGCTTTGCGGTCGCGGTCGTCAATCCGTTGCGTTCGCGTCTGTTTGCCGAGGCCATCGGCGCCCTGGCCAAGACCGATACCGTCGACGCGCGCATGCTCGCGATCCTGGGCGAGAGCCTCGGCCCCGGCATCACCCCGCCGCCGTCCGGCCTCGTCGAGATCCTGCAGGAACTCGTGCATGGCCGCGATGCCGCCGTCACCGCGCGGACCGCCATTCTCAACCGCCTCGGCACGAGCAAGGCCAAGCGGCTGATCCTGGAGCTCAAACGCCAGCTCAAGGCCGTCAAGATAGCGATCGCCAACCTCGATATCGAGATCAAGCGCCTGATCGCCGGCGATCCCGTCCTCGCCAGGCGTCTTGATGTTCTCACCTCGATTCCCGGTGTCGGACCTGTCGCCGCGATCGCACTGATCGTCGGATTGCACGAGATCGGCGCCTTGTCGGCCAAGCAAGCCGCCATGATCGCGGGCCTCGCGCCGGTCGCCCGCGACAGTGGTGAACACAATGGCCCGCGTCACATCAGAGGTGGACGCGCTGATGTGCGCAAAGCCTTGTACATGGCCGCCGTCTCCGCGGCCCGCTTCAACCCAGCGCTCAAACTGTTCTACAGCCGTCTCATCGCCGCCGGTAAAAAGCCAAAGGTCGCCCTCACCGCGGTCATGCGCAAGCTCGTCGTTCTCGCCAACACGCTCCTTCGAGAGGACCGGCCTTGGCAGCCAAATCATCCTTGACTTCCATCACAGATGCTCACCCTGAGGAAGCCCGAAGGGCTGTCTCGAAGGGCGAGGGCGCCTCGGGGAACCGCGCGCCACATCCTTCGAGACGCCACTTCGTGGCTCCTTGTATTTGTGATTTGTCGTGGCGTTGTTTTAATGTTGGCGTCGCGGCGGCGGACGGGAGCCCCATGGCTCCTTGGGTGAAAGAGCCCGTTCCTGAGCACGGTGCCCCGTCCGTCCATTTCGTCAACCCGAACAGCCGCCAGGGCCGCGCGACGAGCCCGCATGCGCAAGGACGGGTGAAGATGAAACAAGATATTTGCGTTGGGATCGACGTATCGAAGGACCGGCTGGACGTCCATGTTCGCCCACAAGGCACGATATTCGCCACGGGCTGCGACGATGCGGGCCTGGCCGAATTGATCGAGGCGCTGCGGCAGCTCGATCCGGCGCTGATCGTCTTGGAGGCGACCGGCGGCTACGAGACCTTGGTGGCGAGCGCACTTGCCGCGGCGCATCTGCCTTTGGCGGTGGTCAACCCGCGCCGTATCCGAGAATTTGCCAAGGCGGTTGGCAAGCTCGCCAAGACCGATCGGCTCGATGCGGCGATCATCGCGCATTTCGCCGAGGCGGTTCGTCCGCAGCCGCGTCCTGTCGCCGCGGCCGAGGCGGTTGCCCTCGGCGAACGCGTGACAAGGCGGCGCCAGGTCATCGAGATGATGGTGGCCGAGCGCAACCGGGCAAGGCTCGTCCGCCAGAAACGCATTCAAAAGGCGATCGCGCGTCACCTTGCGGTGTTGCAGGCAGAACTCGCCGAGATCGATCACGACATCGACGAAGCGATCCGTCAGAGCCCGGTCTGGCAGGCGGAGGCCGAGCTCCTCGAAAGCGTGCCCGGCATCGGCAAGGCGACGACGCGGGTGCTCATCGCTGAATTGCCGGAACTCGGCACGCTCGGCCGCCGCCAGATCGCCGCTCTCGCCGGCGTTGCGCCGTTCAACCACGACAGCGGCAAGAAAGCGGGACGGCGGGCCATCGCCGGTGGCAGATCGGGGGTGCGCGCCGCTCTCTATATGGCGACTTTGGTCGCGAGCCGCTGCAATCTTGTGATCGCTCCCCATTTCCAGAAACTCCGCGCCGCCGGGAAAACCGGCAAGCAGGCCTTGATCGCTTGCATGCGCAAGCTCCTCGTCATTCTCAATGCGATGCTGCGTGACAAGACAAGATGGACAGTTGCATGACCATACCGTTCTCCTCGGGCGAGGGCGGGAGACGCCCGCGGCAAGCCCTTGATGCCATGGCTGACCGAGAGGTTGGCACTTCGACGGGGTCAAGGCCGCAAGCCGCCGAAGGCGGTGGGCCGATAGGCCCAGCCTTGAGGCCGTCGAAGCGCCAACCTACCCTCAAAGCCTCGCATCATCCCTTGACAAAAAAAGACAGCCGCTCAGGGTGAGGGCGAGGCTCTTGGGATCATGCTCTAACTCCCCCGCACCTTTCATTTGCGCATGTCCGCGCCGAGCGCAAAGCGCGGTCGTCAGAACGCCAAAACCTCGCCTGCGCGGGGCACGACAACTTTTGTCGGATGGTCTTGCATCGCCGTGACGAAGTGACTTGCGTCCCGATCGAGAAGATCGAAGGTCCCGTAGTGGCAAGGAACAACGGTATCGAATTTAAAGAAACGTTTGACCGCGAGCGCCGCCGTCCGCCCGCTCATCGTGAAACGGTCGCCGATCGGCACAAGGCCGATCTTGGGCGAATGAATCTCCGCGATCAAACCCATGTCGGAGAACACATCGGTATCGCCCATGTGATAAAGGCAAGGCGCGTCCCTTGGCGTGACGACAACGCCGTTCGGACTGCCGAGATAAATGGATTGGCCGTTGACGACGGTGCCCGAAGAATGCAACGCCTGGGTGAGGCTCACGCTGAACGCGCCGCAATCGATCGTGCCCCCGGTGTTGCCGGGGTTGATATTTTCCGCGCCTTGCGCGTTCAAATACATGCAGATTTCGAAATTCGCAATGACCTGCGCGCCGGTCGTCTTGGCGATCTTGGCGGCATCGCCGATATGATCGTCATGGCCGTGGGTGAGCAAAATGTGGGTCGCTCCGGCCGCCGCCTTTGCGGCGTCGCCGGTGAATTTCGGGTTGCCGCTGAGAAATGGGTCGATCAGAATAACCGCCGCGCCAAGCTCGATGCGGAAAGCCGAGTGGCCGAGCCAAATCAGGTTCATGGGAGGCCCCATCCAAAGCGCGCACTAGATGTCGTGTCTCGATAGGTTGTTTCTTGGGATCCTTGAGATAGGGGAGCATCCGTTGATGCCGAAGTGAGGCCGATGATGATTGTAATGGTGGAGGAAAGGCAACAGTGCGGCGGCCCGTTCGGATGAATGGTTGTAGGGTTTGGCATAGGCCCATTCCCGCAAGGAGGTCTGCACGAAGCGTTCGGCCTTTCCGTTTGTTCTTGGCGTATAGGGTCTGGTGCGCTTATGCTTGATTTTCAGCATTCGCAACGCCTTTGTGTAGCGGCGCGAACGGAAGCTGGCGCCGTTGTCGGTCATGACGCGAAGGACCCTGACGCCGTGATCGCGAAAGAAGCGCAAGGCTTGCAAGAGGAATTTCAGGCAGGAGCGCCGTGTTTCGTCCGGCAGGATTTCAGAATAGGCCAGCCGGGAGTGATCGTCGACGGCCAGATGGAGATATTCCCAGCCCTTGCCGCCTTCCTTGCGGCTGCGTGGCGCGCTCTGTCCGGTCCGGTCTCCCGTGATGCGATGTCCGATCCCTTCGATGCGGCCGAGCTTCTTGATGTCGATATGGATCATCTCGCCCGGCTGCTTCTTTTCATAGCGGATGATCGCGATCCTTTGATCGAGGGCGGACAGGCGGCTCAGCCCCTTGGCCTTTGCGATGCGGGCCACCGTCGCGCGCGACAGCCCGGTCGCGCGGGCGATCTTCCAGAAGGGCTGACGGGCCCGGCGCAGGGCTTCGACCTGGGCGATCTGATGTGATGTGATCCGTGTCCGCAGGCGATGCGGCCGGCTGGTCCGGTCTTGGAGGCCAGCGGCGCCTTCGCTTTCGTGGCGCCGGAGCCATTTCCTCACGGTCGCGGCCGAAACGCCTACAGCGCCGGCTATGGAGCGCGGCGTTTCGCCCGCTTGGCGGCGCCCGACAATCAAGGCTCGCATGTTCGGCGTCGTCCTGGCATTCTTATGAATGTTCACGGGTGGGTCTCCTGAGCCTGTGGTGCTTCGCAAACCCCACAAACCTCAGATTCTCCCCGTGAACAACCTGTTGAGACATTACAACTAGAGCGCTTCCCGATCACGTGGAATCACGTGATCTACAAGGAACCGCTCAGAATCAAAGAGTTGGAGCATGTCCTCATGAGACATCGGATATATCCGATGTCTTAATATCGAAAAAGTCGAGCAACTTTTTCGGGACATGCTCTAAGCGGGAGGCGAAGTGCATACCTACGCACTCCTAACTATACACGAATAATATATATTGACTAAGATATGGATTGAATGGCGCGCGATGGCGGCGGAAGTTTTGCAACTCGACGGTTTGGCTCTTCGCATCGGCGCCGGGCAGCGGCTCATCGGCGCGGATCTCGGCGCCAAGACCATCGGCCTTGCGCTCTCCGACGTGGAGCGGCGGATCGCGACGCCGCTTATCACGATCCGGCGCACGAAATTTGGCAAGGACGCGGCGCGGCTCGTCTCGCTCATGGATGAATTCGATGCCGCGGCGCTCGTCGTCGGCTTGCCGCTTAACATGGACGGATCGGAAGGTCCGAGCGCGCAGGCGGCCCGCGCCTTCGTGCGCAATTTTGGGCCGCTTTCGGCGCGCCCTTGCGTCTTTTGGGATGAAAGGCTTTCGACCATGGCGGTCACCCGTTCGCTGATCGCGCAGAACGTCTCGCGCGCAAAACGCGCTAGAGCCGTCGATAGGATGGCGGCCGCATTCATTCTCCAGGGGGCGCTCGACCGGCTGCGTATCCTTGGCTCGGCCGCGTAAGCAAACAGCATTGCGGATTCGCCGGGCGGGCTCCGCCGCCGCGATATTGGCTGGTGGGACGCGTGTGATCCGATTGAGTTAGGTCGGATCACGCCTGTAGGCACGCGTTTTTAGGAGGAAATCCCGGCCGTGACCAAGGTCGCGCCGCTGTCGCCGCCGATGGTCAGGATCACAAACACCGGGTTCTTGGTCCCGGCGTGGTTGGCGCCCCTTGCCTTCGCTAGGAAGGTGTAGCGCAATGTGCCCGTGGGCTTGATCACCGCCCCCAGCCCCACGCCATTGACGACCCCCACGAAGGTGAAAGACCCGTCCGGTTGCTTAATGAAGGAGCCGGGCGGGATGGTGACGGTGAAGGTGCCGGCCTGGAGCGTGACCGCCTCGGCGGGGGATTGATTCCGTCGCTGGCGGTGCTGCTCAAGGTGAAGCTGGACCCAAATCCGAAGGCATCATGGTTTGGCACGCTGCCGAACTTGATCTGGAGCTTGGCGTTGAAGGCGAGGAAGGGAACGCGGAGCGGCGGCAGTGGAATGTTGGCCACGGTAACGGCAACTGGGTCAAGCAACACCTGGAGCGTGGCCACCACCGTGTTGGTGGCCGTGTCGATCACGACTGCACTAGGGGCAACACCCGCAGTGGCATAGGCGTGTTTCCCATCGGGCGTGACGGCCACGCCTACAGGGTTCTGCCCGGTCACCACCGTGGCCACCACCATGTTGCTGGCAGTGTCGATTACCGAAACGGAGTGGAAGCCATCATTCGCGACATAGGCGTGTTTCCCATCCGGGGTAATCGCAATCCCCAAGGCGCGACTCCCCAACATGACCGTGGCCACCACCGTGTTGCTCGCCGTGTCGATAACCGAAACGTCGCCGGAGACAAAATTCGTGACGTAGGCGCGTTTCCCATCCGGGGTCACGGCGACCCCTGAGGGGTCACCAGCAAACCCCCCGACCGTGGCCACCACCGTGTTCGTGGCCGTGTCGATCGAAACAGTGATGGAGCCATTATTCGCGACATAGGCGCGTTTCCCGTCCGGGGTGACGGCGACCCCATGGGGGCCAGACCCCACCGGGATCGTGGCCACCACCGTGTTGCTGGCCGTGTCGATCACCGAAACGGTGCCGTTGGCAGGGAAGGTGCCACGATTCGCGACATAGGCGCGTGTCCCATCCGACGTGACGGCGATCCCAGTGGGGAAATCCCCCACCGGGATCGTGGCCACCACCGTGTTGCTGGCCGTGTCGATCACCGCAACGTTGTTGCAGCCTGCGCCATGCTTTGCAGCCTGCGCCTGCGTTCGTGACATAGGCCTGTTTCCCGTCCGGCATGACGGCAACTCCAGAAGGGGAACCCCCCACCGGGAACACGGCCACCACGAATGGGGGGTTCGTGTCGATCATCGAGACCATGCCCTCGCTAGGATGCGTGACATAGGCGAAGGGCGCCGCCGCCACCGGGCGGGCCATCAAGCTCAACCCCATCGCCAGCATGGCGAAGAGGGCCATAAATCCCCGCGCCCGCGCGCCGCCGTTGACGTTGCTATTGTTGCTACGCATAAAACATATCCTCCCAATTATATTCCGGCATTAATTTCCAGCCGCTCCTTTTTAGGGGGAAAACGCGGCCGTGACGGACGTCGCACCGCTGTCGCCGCCGATGGTCAGGGTCGCATACACCGCGTTCTGGGTCCCGGCCAAGTTGGCGCCCTTTGCCTTCGCTTGGAAGGCGTATCGCAATGTGCCCGTCGGCCTGATTAGCGCCCCCAGCCCCACGCCATCGATGGCCCTCGTTAAGGCGAAAGCCCCGTCCGGCTGCTGAATGAAGGAGCCGGGCGGGATGGTGGCGGTGAAGGTGCCGGCCTGGAGCGTGACCGCCTCGGCGAGGGGATCATCCCGTTGCTATCGGTGCTGCTCAAGGTGAAGCTGGACCCAAATCCGAAGGCATCATGGTTTGGAACGCTGCCGAACTGGATCTGGAGCTTGGCGTTGAAGGCGAGGAAGGGGATGCCCGGCGGCGGCGGGACGATGGCCACGCCAGAGGAGCTACCGCTACCCCCCACCGGGATCGTTGCCACAACCGTGTTGCTGGCCGTGTTGATCACCGAAACGTTGTCGGAGCCGAAATTCGCGACATAGGCGTGTTTCCCGTCCGGGGTGACGGCGACCCCTTGGGGTATGCTCCCCACCGTGATCGTTGCCACCACCGTGTTGGTAGCCGTGTCAATCACCGAGACAGTGTTACCGGTAGCGAAGCGTTCAGGATTCGTGACATAGGCGTGTTTCCCATCCGGGGTGACGGCGACCCCAAAGGGGTTAGTCCCGACCGGGACCGTGACCACCACCGCGTTGGTGGCCGTGTTGATGACCGAAACGGTATTGGAGAGCCGATTCGTGACATAGGCGTGTTTTCCGTCCGGGTTGACGGCGAGCCCAAAGGGCGCATCCCCCACCGGGACCGTGGCCACAACCGTGTTTGTGATCGTCTCGATCACCGAGAGGTTGTCGGAGAACTGATTCGCGACATAGGCATGTTTCCCATCCGGGGTGACGGCGACCCCATGGGGCCCCACCGGGACCGTGGCCACAACCGTGTTTGTGATCGTCTCAATCACCGAGACGTTGTCGGAGCCGAAATTCGCGACGTAGACGTGTTTCCCATCCGGGGTGACGGCGACCCCAAAGGGGCGATTCCCCACCGGGACCGTGGCCACCACCGTGTTGCTGGCCGTGGCGATCACCGAGACGGTGTTGAAGGGAAAGCCGAAATTCGCGACGTAGACGTGTTTCCCATCCGGGGTGACGGCGACCCCTTGGGGGCGATGCCCCACCGTGACCGTGGCCACCACGGAGGGGGGGTTGGTGTCGAACACCGAGACAGTGGCGTGGTCGCCATCAAGGGAGACATAGGCGAAGGGCGCCGCCGCCGCCGGCGAGGCCGCCAAAGCGAGCCCCATCGCCAGCATGGCCAAGAGGGCCATAAATCCCGGCGCCCTTGAGGCACCGTTTCCGTTACGATTATTGCGATACATAAAACATTCCTTCCCTCAATTATTCCGGCTCGCTGTACTTCCTTTCCGCTCTCCCGACAAGGCTAAGCCGACGCGCTTGCCTTCATCTGAGCCATTGCTCCGCCGCTCCGCGCAACCGCGAGTGGGTCGTGCTTTTCTGTGCAATCGCACCGTTTTTCCGCGCAATCGCACCGGTCCCACACCGCCGGATTGTATGAGGTCATGAGTATTTCCGCCCCGTCAATCGTACCAAAATGTTTCACGTGAAACATTTTGGTACGATTGCATCAGAATATCGGACAGTTAAGACAGTTAAGATCGCTCCAGACGGGCGATGAGACTGTCCCACCGCGCGCGGAGATCGAGCCAAAACCCTGGCATTACCTAGCTTGGCCCTAACTTGCTTCCGCGAGAAGGGAAAGCTGGGCCTTGGTGTCGCCGCCGGTATCGGTGAGCTGGGTCGGATAATCTCCCGTAAAGCAATGGTCGGTGTATTGCGGCCGGACCGGATCGCGGCCCTTCTCGCCCATCGCGCGGTAAATGCCGTCGACAGAGAGAAACGCGAGCGAATCGCAGCCGATATAGGCCCGCATTTCATCGAGCGTGTGGGTCGCGGCGAGCAATTTATCGCGCTCCGGCGTATCGATCCCGTAATAGTCCGGGTGGGCAATCGGCGGCGAGGAAATCCGGAAATGCACCTCGCGCGCGCCGCAGCTTCAATGCCAGCCAGAACCTCGAGCCAGAAGGGCGCGAAACGGCAGACCCTGGGATCCTTAAGGACAGCGAGAGGCTCGCCATCGAATTCCTCTTTGAATAATTGCTTGGCGCGTTCCTGAAAGGCGGCGGCCATCGGCGACTGGTACCAGGCAGGATTGAATTGCCGCCAATCGGTCCAGGCTGAGCCAGCCGACGCCAGAAGCTCATCGTGAAATATCATCAAAACTTACGACTCGAAATAGCCGCGTTCGTTTCCGTCGTCAGCGGGCATCAAGGTCTTCGGTTGCGCTCCGCCGAGCTTCATCAAAAAACCCGCGGCCGCACTTGTTCCGCTCCGGTGCATTCCGAGAACGAGGATGACATTTCTCACTTTTAATGCCTCCATGCGCGTTGGGATGCTGTGTAGAGGAGAAATCGACGTTTCCGGCGGAGGTTTTTGACGGAATTGGAAACTCGCACTCGGCTGACCGGTGCAGAGGCTGAGACTTTGAGGAAGCCACAAAGCCGCTACCGAAATGGTGGGCGCGACAGGGATCGAACCTGTGACCCCTCCCGTGTGAAGGGAGTGCTCTCCCGCTGAGCTACGCGCCCCGCCATGCGTGCCGGCGCGGGCGACGGCCGTTTATGAAAGCATGCCGTTCCAAGTCAAGGCGGATTTGCGGATTTGCCGCTATGCCACGCCGAGCGCTGCGACCGCGCCCCATAATTCGTCGTAATGGCCGATCACCTGGTCCGGCTTGAAACGATCGACGGGCACGCTCGTATAGCCGAAATTGACCGCCACGACAGGGACGCCGGCATTGCGCGCGGTATCGATATCCATTCTGGAATCGCCGACCATCACGGCACGGGCGCGATCGCCGCCCGCCCGTGCGATGGTCTGCAACAATGCTTCGCCGTTTGGCTTGCTGACCGCAAACGTATCCTTGCCGCAGATTGCCCGGAATCGGCCGGCGATGCCGAGCGCGTTCAACAGCAAGATGGACGCGTGTTCGACCTTGTTGGTGCAGACGGCAAAGCCAAACCCCGCCGCTTCGAAGCGGTCGAGCGCTTGGGCGACGCCTGGAAACAACACCGTCTCGCCGGCGATGTTGGCCTCGTAATGGGCGATGAAGCCCGCGAGCATTTTTTCGAGGCGGGGTTCGCTTGCGTTGACGCCATTGGCCAAAAGCCCGCGTTGGATCAAGGCCCTGGCGCCGCCGCCGACCATCGCGCGGGCATCAGCCACCGCAATTCCGGCCAAGCCTTCGCGGGCGAGAATGATATTCAAGGCCGCGACGAGGTCGCTCGCCGTATCGGCGAGGGTACCATCGAGATCGAAGACGAGGAGGCGCGCGCGGGAGTTCTGCTGCATTGCGTCGGGCTTAGGATGCAAGCGCGAAATGGTCAAGATCGCGGGCCTGTTCCCGGCATCGCCCAATCCGGCTTTTGCGAGGTCACCCCTCTCGCTTAATCGCGCCTCTCGCGTATAAAGGGGCGTTCCCGAACACGTCCTTGGGGGCTGGCATGATGTGGGTTTCGCGTGTCTTCTCGCCGCGCAAGGCGATCTTTCTCCTTGCGGGGCCGGCCATGATTGCTGCCGCGCAGGGCGCCCTGGCGGCGAACTATGAATTTCTCGCCGCGCCGGAAACCGATCTCAACCGGGTCTATCGCCTCGACCGGGCGACCGGCGAGATCGGCGCTTGCCAATATGGCTTGAAGGAAGCCTCGGTCGGCGTCACGCTCTGTTACCCGCCGGGCGAAGGCGCGGGTCCGCAGGCGCCGAGCGAATATTTTCTCGTCGCCTCCCGCCATGAGCGCGAGGGCGGCGTCTTCAGGGTCGATCTGCGGACTGGGATGATGTCGATTTGCTATGTTTTGAACGATGCCGTCGTCTGCACGCCGCAGGCGAGGTAGGCCACGGGGATAAGAAAAACCAGGACAAACCTGTCCGGATCGTGCTAGCGAGCAGCACCGTCCGCGCCTGGGGCCCCCGCGTGCTTGCCATCCGCCTCGCGAAGATTAGCTGCGTCGCCGCCATCGCGTTCTACGCGGCGCTCGTCGCCTTCGGCAATATATCGGACTATTGGACGAATTTTGCCTTTGTCACAGAGGTGCTCGACATGGACGCGGTCCCCGCCGCGTCCCGCATCCGCTGGCGCGCGGTAACGTCGCCCGTCCTCCACCATGCCGGCTATATTCTGATCATCGCCACGGAGATCGTCATCGCGGCCCTCTGCGCGCTCGGCACGATAGCGATGGCCCGGCAGGTTCGGGCCAAGGCGCAGCCGTTTCAGGCCGCGAAGTGCATGGCAGTGGCTGGGCTAACGCTCGGGTTCCTGCTCTTTGAGGGCGGCTTCGTCGCCGTGGGCGGAGAATGGTTCGGCATGTGGCAGGCCCGGAATTTGGATGCCGTGCCGAGCGCCTTCCGCATTCTCATGACCATGCTGGGCGTGCTGATTTTCATCTCGCTCAAAGACGATGAGCTGGCGTGAGGCGGGACAAGATGGGGATCCAACGAGCGTGCGCTGCCGTATGAACCAAGTACGGAGCAACGCGCAACGCTGCCATGGCTTGGTCAGCCTTTGGAACTTGGACAGTGCTGGTTACAGGAGCGCTCGAACTTATCACAACTCGCCTTGCACTCTGATGTGCCACAATTAACGATGCACTGTTCCTGTTCCTCGGGGTTTGCGCATTGCTCTCTACAGGAATTTGCGTTCGCCCGGCAATAGGTTTGGCAGTCATCGGCCAACTCCAACGCGTCCTCTCTCGCGCGGGGCAGATCACCCGCCAAGGAGGGAGCCCCGCTTGCCGTCATCGCCATTAACGCCGCGAACATGCTAGTGGCCAGCAGAAAAGTTTTCATCGATACCTACCAACAGAAAGTTCTCGAATGGATCCGGCCGGCGTTCGAATTTAGAATGTTTCGACCGGATTTTTTCTATCATATCGGTCGGCCGGAGGGAATGACCGTCTAACTCGCGAAATTTCGCTAACCGGCGGCGGATTTTCATGTCCTGGCGCGACGCCAATCATGTGCCCGTCTGCCGCAAAGCAAAAGCCGCTGCGAAGGGCGCGCCGGCGATCGCGATCAGGGTCAGGGCGCAAAGGATCAAAAAAGGAGTTGCGAATGGGACCAAGGAACCGGCCCCCGCTGGCGGCGGCGACGCCAAAAATCAGGACTGGCACGCAAAGCGGCAAAATCAACACCGCGAACAAGAAGTCCACCGCGCCGCAGGCTGACCGTCAACGCCGCGCCGATCGCGCCGATCAAGGTTAGGGCGGGGGTGCCCACGATAAGCGAAAGGGTGACGCTCCAAAGCTGGTTCGTTGGCAGGTCGAGCATCAGGCCAAAAAAGGGCGCGGCGGCGGCAAGCGGCAGACCGGTCAGGATCCAGTGGGCGAGACATTTCACAAGAACGATCAATTCCAGCGGCGTGCCGCTGGTCAAAAGGAGATCGAGCGAACCATCCTCGTGATCGGCCTGAAACAACCTGTCGAGTCCAAGCAAGGTCGCAAGCAGGCCGGAGATCCAAAGAATTGCGGGAGCGATCTTGCCGAGAAGCGCGAGATCCGGGCCGACCGCGAACGCGCTCAAGGTGACGAGGATAAGAAAAAAAACCACGCCAAGGCTAGTGCCGCCGCCGATCCGCCGTCCGGCCCGCATATCGCGAACGAAAAGTGCATAAAGACTCGATCCCAGCGCGGGTCTTGCCGGCGCGTCCCGCACATTTTTCATGGCTCCGCCCCAAGCCGCAGTTCCTGGCCCGGGAGACCGAGCTTGGCATGGGTGGCGGCGACGATCATCCCGCCTTGCGCCAAATGCGCCGCCATGATTTTTGCCAACCGCGCCTGGGAGGCGGCGTCGAGGGCGATCGAGGGTTCGTCCAGAAGCCACACCGGACGCTTCACGACAAGGAGTTTGGCGAGCGCGGCGCGCCGTTTTTGTCCGGCCGAGAGATAGGTCACAGGAAGATTTACGGCATGCGAAAGGCCAAACTCGGCGAGTGCGGTTTCGACCGGCATGCCGCCATGTCCGGCATCGAGCATCGCGGCAAGGAACGCTAAATTCTCGGCGACGGTGAGAAGGCCTTTGAGGCCATCGACGTGGCCGATGTAATGGGCTTGTTCGGCGAGTATCCCGCCGGATAAGGGCGTGCAGGAGATCGTGCCCCCAGCTAAGCGGCAACAGCCCGGCGAGAGCCCGCAGAAGAGTTGATTTTCCGGCGCCGTTAGGTCCCGTGACGGTCAGGCTCCCGCCCGCATCGAGCATGAACGACAGATTTGAAAAGACGATCCGGTCGCCGCGTTCGACGGTGAGCGTTGAGGCAGAAAGCCGCATGATGATCAAACCGCGGGTGGGCCGAGCCGCCGAAAGTGCGCTTTCATCTATCATCCGTGTAGCTCGCGTCGGAAAAATTATTTATAAGCGGACGAGCCTCCCATTTTTCAGATCCGCTTTCCCTGGGAAATTCCGATGACCTCGCTCGACAGTTTCAAATGCCGCAAGAAGCTCGACGTAGGCAGCAAGACCTATTATTATTTCTCGTTCAAGGCGGCGGAGAAACATGGGCTTCCGGACGTGTCGGAACTGCCGTTTTCGATGAAGATCTTGCTCGAGAACCTGCTCCGCTTCGAGGACGGCCGGTCGGTCACCAAGCAAGACATCGAGGGCATCGCCGCCTGGTTGAGCGATAAGGGCAAGACCGAACGCGAGATTGCGTTTCGTCCGGCGCGGGTTCTGATGCAGGATTTCACCGGCGTCCCCGCCGTCGTCGATTTGGCCGCGATGCGCGACGCGATGACGGAGCTAGGCGGCGATCCGCAAAAGATCAATCCGCTCGTCCCGGTTGATCTCGTCATCGATCATTCGGTCATCGTGGATTCGTTTGGCAGCAGCAGGGCCTTCAAGACCAATGTCGAACACGAATATGGCCGCAATGGTGAGCGCTATCGTTTCCTGAAATGGGGCCAGGGCTCGTTCGACAATTTCCGGGTCGTGCCACCGGGCACTGGGATTTGCCACCAGGTGAATCTCGAATATCTCGCCCAGACGGTCTGGACGGCCAAGGAGAAATACGCGGCTCCGCGCGGCAAACCCTTGAACGTCGAGGTCGCCTACCCCGATACGCTCGTCGGCACCGATTCCCATACGACCATGGTGAATGGGCTCTCCGTGCTGGGCTGGGGCGTCGGCGGTATCGAGGCTGAAGCGTGCATGCTCGGTCAGCCGCTTTCCATGCTGTTGCCGGAGGTGATTGGCTTCCGGCTGACCGGCGCCCTTGCCACCGGGGTGACCGCCACTGATCTCGTTCTCACCGTCACGCAGATGCTGCGCCGGAAGGGCGTCGTCGGAAAATTCGTTGAATTTTGCGGGCCCGGCCTCAATCATCTTTCGCTCGCCGATCGCGCCACGATCGCGAACATGGCACCGGAATGTGGCGCGACCTGCAATTTCTTCCCGATCGATTCGGAGACGCTTTTATATCTTGCGACTTCGGGGCGCGCGCCGTCACGCGTCGCGCTCGTCGAAGCTTATGCGAAGGCGCAAGGGTTGTTCCGGACGAAGACGACAAGCGATCCGGTCTTCACCGACACGCTGGAACTCGATCTCGGTTCGGTCGCACCGTCGATGGCCGGGCCGAAACGTCCCGAGGGGCGCGTCGCGCTCGGCTCGGTTGGAGCGAGCTTCAAGGCCGCGCTGGAAACCGAGTATGGAAACGTTGGCGACGTCGGACAACGCTATCCCGTAGTGGGCAAAAACTTCGATCTCGGGCACGGCGATGTGGTGATCGCGGCGATCACCTCCTGCACGAATACCTCGAACCCGAACGTACTGATCGGCGCCGGATTGCTCGCCCGCAACGCCGTCGCCAAAGGCCTTGGCGTAAAGCCATGGGTCAAGACCTCGCTCGCCCCGGGAAGCCAGGTGGTCGCCGAATATCTTTCCGCGTCAGGGCTGCAGAAATCGCTCGACAGGCTCGGCTTCAATCTCGTCGGCTTCGGCTGCACGACCTGTATCGGCAATTCGGGTCCGTTGGCGCCGGAAATCTCGAAAGCAATCAACGACAATGGCATTATTGCCGCGGCGGTCCTCTCCGGCAATCGGAATTTCGAGGGCCGCATCAGCCCCGATGTGCAGGCGAATTACCTCGCCTCGCCGCCGCTTGTCGTCGCCCATGCGCTCGCCGGCACGGTCGCGACGGACCTTACAAACGAACCCCTTGGCCACGACAAGAAAGGCCATCCGGTGTTTCTCGAGGACATCTGGCCGGACCAGGCCGAGATCGACACTTTCATTAGAAAATTCGTGACCAGAAAAGTGTTCAAGGCGCGGTACGCCGATGTTTTTAACGGCGACACGCATTGGCGCAAGGTGAAGGCCCCGGCGGGAGAAACCTACAAATGGGATTTCGGCTCGACTTATGTGCGAAATCCGCCCTATTTCGATGGGCTGAAAGTGCAACCGGAGCCGGTGCGGGACATTGAGAACGCGCGCATTCTGGCCCTTTTCGGCGACAAGATCACCACCGACCATATTTCGCCCGCCGGCGCGATCAAGGAGACGTCGCCCGCCGGCCAATATCTCGTCGAGCGGCAAGTTTCGAAGGTCGATTTCAATCAATATGGGACGCGCCGAGGCAACCATGAAATCATGATGCGCGGAACCTTCGCCAATATCAGGATCAAAAATTTCATCCTGCAACAAGACAATGGTGCCGTGCCGGAGGGCGGCCTAACCAAGCATTGGCCGGACGGCGAGGAAATGACAATTTTTGAGGCGGCGATGAAATATCAGGCTGAAGGCGTTCCGCTGGTCGTCTTCGCCGGCGCCGAATATGGCAATGGGTCCTCGCGCGACTGGGCGGCCAAGGGCACCAAATTGCTTGGGGTCCGCGCGGTCATCGCCGAATCCTTCGAGCGCATTCACCGTTCGAACCTCGTCGGCATGGGCGTCCTGCCGCTCACCTTCGAACCGGGCACAAGCTGGGATAGCTTGAAGCTTAAAGGCGACGAGGAGGTGAGCATCGATGGACTTGGCGGCTCGCTGAGGCCGCGCCAGACGATGGAGGCCGGAATTAAATATTCCGATGGAAAAGTGGAGAAGGTGCCGCTCCTCTGCCGCATAGCGACGCTCGACGAACTCGAATATTTCAACAACGGCGGCATTCTTCCCTACGTGCTACGCCAGCTCGCGGCCGCGTGAGATCAAACCAAATTCTCCATCTGTTGAAGGGATACGAGATCATTGATTGCTGACAGGCGCAATCGAGAAGCCGTGGGAAGGAGGGGGTAAAAGGTCGGCTGCACACATAAATATCTTCCGTTGAACGGCTGAGTGAGGAGGGATCAGATGAAAGCGTTGATCTTCGGATTGGCAGTCGCGACCGCTGTTGTGGCGCCCACGCGGGCATCGGAGGAATATTGCGATCAAGACGTACTCATTTGCATGCAGAAGTCAGGGTTCAAGATATTGTCGCGTAGGGAATTCGACCGGGTGCAACGACGTGGGGGTAAAGTCTTTACTTGCTTTCGCGGCAAAAGCTATACGCCGTCCTCGGTCCCAAACCCATGTTAGAAAGCAAAATTGGAGGGGATAAGAAGTAGATTACTCACTTGCTAGAGAAGAGTAGCGATACAATGGATTCATGAACAGAGAAAGCGATGATCCGCGTGATTAACTGTCTTACGAGGCGGTGTTGTTTCCGGATATCTGGACATAAAGAAACTTACTAAAGCGATTGGTAGATTGGAGGGCCACGAGATCGAGGCGAAAAATGAAAATCTGGGAGACATTTCAAACTTATTTCATTTCGGTTGGGTTCACGGCCTCGAGCCGGGCATCAATTCCGGGACGGCGCACGACATTTAGAGAGTTGATCACTCTCTTCGAGACTTCGTATCAGGAATTAAGATGGCTCGCTACAATCTCTTCGTCCTTCCAGGCGACGGCATCGGCCCCGAGGTCATGGCCGAAGTCGAGAAAATCGCCGCTTGGCTTACGCGCGAGAGTATCGTTCATTTTGAAATCGAAAAAGGCCTTGTCGGCGGCGCGGCCTATGACGCGCATGGCACGGCGATCAGCGAAGCCGACATGGCGCGCGCGCAAGCAGCCGACGCGGTGCTGCTTGCCGCGGTCGGCGGGCCGAAATGGGATGGCGTTCCATACGATGTCCGTCCCGAGGCGGGTCTCTTGCGGCTGCGCAAGGAATTGAACCTGTTTGCCAATCTGCGCCCGGCGATTTGCTATCCGGCGCTCGCCGATGCCTCCTCGCTGAAGCGCGAGCTCGTCGATGGGCTAGATCTCATGATCGTTCGCGAGCTGACTGGCGGCGTCTATTTTGGCGAACCAAAACAGATCATCGACCTCGGCAACGGTCAGAAACGCGGCATCGACACGCAGGTCTACGACACCTATGAAATCGAGCGGATCGGCCGCATCGCATTTGAACTCGCGCAAAAACGCCGCAACAAGGTGACGTCCGCCGACAAGCGCAATGTGATGAAATCGGGCGTGCTCTGGAACGAAGTCATCACCACTTTACGCGCGCGTGAATATCCAGATGTCGAGCTCGAACACCAGCTTGCCGACGCGCTCGGCATGCAGTTGGTTCGGCGCCCAAAGCAATTCGATGTCATCGTCACCGATAATCTTTTCGGCGACATGCTGTCCGACGTTGCCGCCATGCTGACCGGGTCACTTGGCATGCTGCCCTCGGCATCGCTCGGCGAAAAGAACGTAAAGGGCGAAACACGCAAGGCCCTTTATGAGCCGGTGCATGGCGCCGCCCCCGACATCGCGGGCAAGGGTATCGCCAATCCGATCGCGATGATTGGCTCTTTGGGCATGGCCTTGCGTTACTCGTTCAATCTTGGCGAGCTTGCGGATCGCATCGAAAAGGCGATTTCAGATGTCCTCGAGAAGGGGCTGCGCACCGCCGATATCGCGGCCGGCGCGACGAAAATTCGTTCGACATCCCAAATGGGCGATGCCATTCTCGCCGAGTTGCAGGCGACGGTTTGAAGGCTTTTTTTGGCGGCCGCGATAGGCCGCACTCCGCCAGTTGCTTTGAACAACACAAATGCGGCGCGGACCTCCTGGCCTCTCCCACAAAACTGCCGAGCACTAACGCTGGACAGGCTTGCTTCGTGAACAGACCGCGAGCCTATTTCGACTTGCCTCCCAGGATCCCGCGCAATACGGCTTGGCCGATCTTCGTCCCGGCGGTGCGCGCCGCCGATTGAACCGCGGAGCGAAGCGCGATTTCGCCCGTTGACATGCGCTGACGCCCGCCCGCGGACGTTTTTTTGAAAAGCCCGCCAAGCGCGCCCGTGAAAGAGCCAAGCACGCCGCCGCCCGAAGATGGAGACGCCCCATCCTGGCCTCCAGGCTGACTCCTATCGCGTACTGTCTCGAAGGCGGATGGCCGGTCGATCGCCGTCTCGTATTTTCCGAGAAGGCCGCTTTTTTGCATGAGCCGCTGGCGCTCCTCGTCGCTGATCGTACCGGCCCTTGCCATGGGCGGCGCGATCAGGCTCCGCGCGACGATTTCGGGGTTGCCCTTGGCGTCGAGCATCGAGACCAGGGCTTCGCCCCCAGCCAGCTCGGTGATCGCGGCGGCGGTGTCGAAGGCGGGGTTCCGGCGGAACGTTTCCGCCGCCGCCTTGACCGCCTTCTGGTCGCGCGGCGTGAAGGCGCGCAAGGCATGCTGAACCCGATTGCCGAGTTGTCCCAGAACGGTCTCCGGCACGTCGGCCGGATTTTGCGTGACGAAATAGACGCCGACACTCTTCGAGCGGATGAGGCGAACAACCTGCTCGATCGCGCTCAAAAGGTTTTTCGGCGCATTGTCGAACAGAAGATGCGCTTCGTCGAAAAAGAAAACCAGCTTTGGCTTGTCGAGGTCGCCAACCTCGGGCAATTTCTCGAACAACTCGGACAGCATCCACAAAAGGAAAATCGCGTAAAGGCGCGGCGAACGCATCAATTTTCCGGCGCTAAGAATATTGACGATTCCGCGCCCATCGCGGCCGGTGCGCAGAAAATCGTTGATGTCGAGCTCCGGTTCGCCGAAAAAACCTTCCGCCCCCTGATTTTCGAGGACCAGCAACCGGCGCTGGATCGTGCCGATCGTCGCGGGCGCGACGTTCCCGTAGCGCTTGGTCAGCTCCGCCGCGTTTTCGCCAAGGTGCTGCAACAGCGCCCTGAGATCCTTGAGATCGATGAGCAGCAACTCTTGTTCGTCGGCGAGCTTGAAGCCGATGTTGAGAACGCCCTCCTGGACATCGTTGAGTTCGAGCATGCTCGCCAGGAGCAAGGGCCCCATATCCGATACTCTGGCGCGGACAGGATGCCCGGATTGCCCGTAGAGATCCCAAAATACGACAGGAAAATCGTCCGCCCCATAGGCGATCCCGATATCCTTCGCCCGCTGCAAAAAGCGAGGCTTCGAGTCTCCGGGCATCGCGATCCCGGCGAGATCGCCTTTGACATCGGCGGCGAAAACCGCGGTTCCCGCGCGCGAAAACCCTTCCGCGAGAACTTGCAAGGTTACCGTCTTGCCGGTGCCGGTGGCACCTGCGACGAGTTCGTGCCGGTTGCCAAGCGCAAGAGTTAAATATTGGTAATTGTCGCTTTTGCCGACCAGAATGCGGCCTGGTTCATGCGGGGGATCGTCGGCCATGGGGGTTCCTCGAACGGCGGCACGAGGGCGGATTTGCGGCGCGCCTTAGATCGCCATTATGAGACAATGTGGGATCATAGCACCAGCAAATCCTGATAGGGCGACAAACGCCTTGATTTTATCTCCGCCACGATGGCAAGTGCGGGCGATTTATGCGCACCGGCGAGGTTTCAGATGGAAGATTTGATCGGCCGCATTGTTGCCGCCGCTGGTGTTGAACCCGAGATTGCGAAAAAATCGGTCGAGACGATTTTGGCGTTCCTTCGCAAGGAGGGACCCCAAGCCGAGGTCGATGCCTTGTTCGCGGCCGTACCAGGCGCGGCCGAGGCTGCCAATGCAGCGTCAGGGGAAAGCGGCGAAGACGCCCTCAACGGTCTGACCGGGGCGATGGGCGGCGGCCTTATGGGCCTCGCTGGCCGACTGACTAGTCTTGGCCTCGGCATGGGCGAGATGCAGACAATCGGGCGACAAGTCTTCGCCTATGTCCGCGAGAAGGCCGGAGACGAACTTGTCGGCCAAGTTGCCGCGGCGATCCCCGGTCTTGACCGATTTCTCTAGAATTTTGGCGCGGCGCGGCCTTCTTGCGCGGATATCTCGCGCAGGATTTGGCTACGATTATAGCTAGGGTTTTTAAGGATCGCGCCGGGGCCGGCAATGGGACCAGATCATGCCTGTCTTTGGAAGAACCGTTTGGTTTGATGACCATGACCAGCTTCGGGTAAGGCTCAAGGTGAAACTGGTTTGCGACCTATTGAAACAGCGTCTTTCATTTTTCGTCATCCTGCAAAACCTTATCAAGGAGCGCACGGTAGGTTTCGCTGCAGGAGACGAATCCTGTACTCCGCGGGGACGCGCGCAATTATTATCTGGAGAAAAAGCCAGTGGGTGACCTTATTGTTTTCAAACTAGCGGGAGGCGGCGCGCGCGTGGGGGCGGCACGGATTGACGATGGCACGGTCGTCGTTTTCACCGGTGTTTGGCAAGAACGTCATAAAGACAAGGGCAGCGAAACAAAACGCGCGCGCCGCGTTTCGGGAAGGCGATTGGGGAAAAGCGGCGGCAAGGCGGGCGGCGGTCCGCAAAAATAAGGCAGTTCGCGCGAATTGCCAACGGCGCGGTCAAGCAAGGCCGCCGGCTTGCGTTCGAGGACCGGGTTCGACGATTGGCTTTCAATTCTGCGCGACTTGCTCGACCGCGCAGACGACCGACTTGACGCGCTCTTCCGCATCCGCCCTGTCGCTCTGATAGACGGCCAGGGCGCTGACGATCACAAATCCTTGCGATTCCGGCGCAACGAGCCGCAAATCTTGCGATGGCTCGTCTTCATCGTCCTCGGCCTCGACGATTTCCAACTGTGCGGCGGTTAGCACGACGGCGTCGATCTTGCCTTGATGCGCCGCACGGTCCGTCATCGAATAAAAGGCCTGTCCGGCGGAAGTGCGAAACGAAAATGTGAGAAGCCTGCCGCCTTCGACATCCGCGTGCAAGCGCAAACCGCCTTGCGAGAGGTCGAAGGGACAAACGGATTGGACCATCGCGGGGTCCGCGAAAGGCATGACTTGCTTATCCGGGCGCGACGGCGGCAAGATGGTCAGCTGACCGGGTTTTGCCAGCTCCGAAATCCGCGCATGTGTCTCTTTGGCCGCGATTTCCGGCAGCGCGAAAACGGCGAGGATGTGCGTAATTCCGGCAATGGCCAGAACGGCGAGGAGCCAGAGGAGCGCCGCGAGGAGGCGATCGATCTGGTTCATTCGCAACGGCTCTTAACGAGGCCCGGCATACTCGCGGCGTCGAGAGCCGCGGCGAGGGCACCGAGTTCGCTATCATAGAGACGCAGAACGAGAACGAATTTCGAGGTGTCGCCTATCGGCAGCCAATTGCCCGGCCGGGCATGGCGAGAGAGGGTGATTTCGAATTGGCCGTCGCTCGCGCGGAGAACCTCGCTTGAGGTAAAGCCCGTCCGGCCCGCCATGTTGGCGATCGGGGCGCCCGCTGGCGAGAGCAGCGTCAATGTCCAATAGCGGGCAGAAGGCATTTCGCCCTTCAATGCATAATCGCAGGCTGGGTCGAATTCGGCGCCCTTGCTGTCGCCATGGGCAACGAAGCTCATTCCTTCCGATTCGCTCAAGGACATTTCGCCAGAATACGCAAGAATGGCGCGGGTGTAGGGATCGGTATCCGAAGTCCCGTTGCGCGGCCAGCCGGTCCATGGACCCGCCGCAATGGCCCCAAAGCCCTTTCCGCGCTCGACCACAACGAAGGTAACGAATAGTCCGAGAAGAACGCCAATGCAGCCAGCCGACAGGAATTTGCCCAGAATTGTGCCGTGCTCCTGGTAGCCTCTTTTCATCGCTGTGGCCGTTCCGAGGCTCATCCGCCGCTTCCGGCCCTAGCGTTGCCCGCCGCCGCTGGGTTGCCTCGTCCGGCGCCGCCGCCGGCAAGACTGTTCGCCGCCACGCCCGCGTCCCCACGCTGCTTTTGCATGTTCGTCATCGCGGCTTCTATGACGGCGAGCGCCGACGCCGTGGCCGCCGGCAAACTGGCTGGCCGGCGGGGCGCTTCGGCGGCAGCGGTCCCGGCGGCCAGTGGCGGTGCCCCCGCTGGGGCCGACCTACCGGGCAAAGGCTTCAAGTCAATGCCCTGATGCGCATATTCCATGACCTCGTGCCAAGTTTGCGCGGGCAGTGTGCCGCCGGTCATATTGTCCATCGGCGTATCGTCGTCGTTGCCGAACCAAATCCCGCCGACATAATTGCCGGTGTAGCCAATGAACCAGGCGTCCTTGTATCCGTTTGTTGTCCCGGTCTTCCCGGCGACTTCGATATTGTCGAGCTGCGCGCGTCTTCCGGTGCCGGCCAGGACAACCTGCATCATCATCGAAACCATCGTCTCGATCGTGGTTCGATCAATAATTTGGTGCGGCGGCGGCGAGTTGCGATCGTGCCGGTAGATCACTTCGCCGCGGCTGTTTGTGATCTCCAGCGCCGCATATGGCGGCGCGCGCAAGCCGCCATTCGCGAAAGTGCTAAAGGCCGAGGTCATATCGATAACCGTGACTTCGGCGGCGCCGATCGGCAGGGAGACCGTATCGACCAGCGGCGTCGTGAGCCCCATCATGCGCGCGGTTTCAATGATCTTGGCGCGGCCGCGTTTGGCCTCATCCCAGGTGTTGTTGTGGCCCGGGACCGGAACGGCCGCGCCAATCGCGATCGACAATTTGACCGCGACCGTGTTCAGCGACCGGGCCAGGGCATTCACCAGCGGCAAGGAGCCCGCATACGAGCCTTTGTAATTGCGCGGGCACCAATTGCCGAGGCAAATCGGGCCGTCGACGACAATCGTCGAGGGCTTGAATTTGCCGGTCAGGAGCGCCGTTACATAGACGAACGGCTTGAACGAAGAGCCCGGCTGGCGTAGCGCGTCCGTGGCGCGGTTGAACTGGCTCTCGCCATAGTCACGCCCGCCGACCATTGTCCGCATAGCGCCGAGCGGTTCGAGAATGACCATCGCGCTTTGTTTGGCGTGATAGGCAGGTCCGTGCTGGCGCAATTGATCCTCGATGATCGTGTCGGCGTGTTTCTGCAGATTGCTGTCAAGGGCGGTGCGCACGGTGAGGACGCGCTCGTCGCCAAGTTGCTTTTTCTCGGCGAGTTTTTTCACCTCGTCATAGGCATAATCGAGGTACCAATCCGGGGTGAGGTCCCGGCTGCGATCGACCGGCGTCGCCGGATTGCGCAGCGCCGCATAAATCTGCCCCTCGCTGACATAGCCCGCCTCGACCATACTATTCAAGACATCGGCTGCCCGCGCGCGGGCCGCGGGCAGATTGATATGCGGCGCGAATTTGGTTGGCGCCTTGAAGAGACCGGCGATCATGGCGGCTTCGGCAAGCGAGAGATCGCGCACCGATTTGCCGAAGTAAAATTCCGCCGCGGCCTGCACCCCGAAGGCGCCGCCGCCGAGATAGGCACGATCGAGATAAAGCCGCAGTATCTCGCGTTTCGGCAAGTGGGCCTCGAGCCAGACGGCGAGATAAGCCTCCTTGATCTTGCGCTCCAGCGTCCGCTGGTTTGAAAGAAATAGATTTTTTGCCAATTGCTGGGTGATGGAAGAACCGCCCTGGACCACCGTGTCGGCCCGCGCGTTGACGGTCAAGGCGCGCAGCGTGCCGAACAGGTCGATCCCGAAGTGATCGAAGAACCGCCGGTCCTCGGTCGCGATCACCGCGTGGATCAGATTTTGCGGCAGTTCGTCGAACGTGACCTTGTCATCATGCCTGATGCCGCGCCGCCCGACCTCCTGGCCATAGCGGTCGAGAAAGGTCACCGCGAGGTCGGTTTTCTTCAGCCAATCGTCGGAGGTTTCCTGGAAGGCCGGACCGGCAAGGGTGAGGGCCAGCAGGCCGACGCCTATTCCGAGGGTGAGCGTCTCGCAGGCGAGTTCGTTGAGGGCGCGCCGCCACCCTGCAAGATGGAATCCGTCCATGAAGGCCGAAAAGGAGGCGTAATTTTCGCGCGCGCGTTCCCGGCTCGTATGGAGCGAGGAATCGACAAAAGCATCGAAGGCGAGCAAAGCCCGCGCGATTTTGCGGCGAAGATGCGACGATCGTGGCCTATCGAACAAGGTTTGCTGCTCCCTCGAATACCGAGGCGACCCTAAAGAAGGCGGCGGCGGTTTGGCAACCCTCTTGACGTTCGCCAAAGCCAAGTGTCAAGTCTTACGGCCGTGCCGGACTACGGAGACGACATCGATGCCGCCGCCCTCGCCGCGGATAACGCCCGCTACATCCGGTGCAAAAGCCCGGCGTGACAAGTCTCGCGGAAAGCCTTGCGCAAAACCCCGCATCACGCCCGTGCTTGTTGCGGAAACGCCGTTTTGGAAGCAAAAACCTCTCGAAGAGTTAAATCCCACCGAGTGGGAAAGTCTCTGCGATGGATGCGGCCGCTGCTGCCTTGTCAAGCTCGAAGACGAGGAGAGCGGCAAGATTCACTTCACCGATGTCGCCTGCAAGCTCTTTAACCCAAACACCTGCCGCTGCGCCGATTATGCGCACCGCCGCACCAGGGTGCGTGATTGCATCAAATTAACCCCGGACAAGGTTCGGGCGCTCGGCTGGTTGCCGCCGTCTTGCGCCTATCGGCTGATCGCGGAAGGGCGCGATCTCGCCTGGTGGCATCCGCTCGTCTCCCGGATCGCAAACAAGCGTGCACGAGGCGGGGGTTTCCGCGCGAGGCCGCGTCAGTGTGCCGGAACAAGACGTCCGGCTGGCCGATTATCCTGACCATATCGTGGCTTGGCCAGGCAAAAAGCCGCGGCCGCCTCGCCCAAAAACCGGCAAGGCCGCCGGCTGAGCCAAAGGCCCTGCGATCCGGCGCGATTGACTTCCTGCTCGATTTTAGACCGCTATGCTCCGGCTAAGCTTGCGAAGCCAGGCTTTAACTAGTAATACCTATTTACATGGTAAATTCTATAGACTTTGATTCTAATGCCCAGGAATATGTGTCAGGAATAGGTGAATGAATCAACCAAAAGCCATGGATGCGATCGACAAGCGGATTTTGCGCATCGTCCAAAATGACGCTTCCTTGTCGATTTGCGAAATCGCCACGCAGGTTGGTCTTTCGCAAACCGCATGCTGGAAAAGGCTACAGCGGCTCGATGCATCGGGCGTGATCAAGCGGCGCATCGCGCTGCTCGATCCGCTGAAACTCGGGCTCGGATTAACCGCCTTCGTTTCGGTCCAGGTGGGCGATCATTCCGGCAAGGCAATTGCGCGCTTCGCCGCCGAAATCGCCGCGATGGAAGAAGTCATGGAGTGCTATCGGATGGCAGGCGACGTCGATTACGGCTTGCGTGTCGTTGTGCCCGATGCCGCGGCCTTCGATATTTTTTACAAGCGTCTGATCGAAACAATTCCGCTCAAGAACGTTACGTCGCGTTTCGCCTTGGAAAACGTCAAATGTGAAACCGCTTTCCCAATTGCTTGCCGGGGCTAACCGCACGACAGCCGGTACATTGGTTTCACCCGTCCAGAGTTCCACGGAATCCGCCCTGTTAAGGAGCGCCCGCGAGGAAATTTATCCGATGTCTAAATATCGAAAAAGTCGAACAACTTTTTCGGGACCTGCTCTAACGGGCATGTGAGGTCGCGGCATTGCGCAAATAGGTTCTATACCAATCCACTGTTTCAGTGAGGCTATCTTCCATCGAGAACCGGGGGACCCAGCCGAGTTCGCGCCGCGCGCGCGCGGCGGAGAGATACTGCACCGGGATTTCCGCCTTGGCCTCGCTGAGGATAACGGGCGGCAGATCGGCCCGGCCCATCACGTCGAGAATTTTCTTGGTAATCTCAAGCACGGAAAGTTGCATCTCCAGGCTGAAGTTGTAGGCCTGCCCCCAGAATTTCGCGTCGTCCATGGCTTCGGCGAGCAGCAGATAGGCCGCGACAACGTCGCGGACATAGATGTAATCGCGGATCATCGTGCCGTCGCTGCGCAGAATGGGGGAAGTGCCGTTGAGCACGGACCGGATCGTTCCCGGTATGATCCGGTTGAAATTCAGGTCTCCGCCGCCGTAGAAATTTGCCGCCCGCGTGATGCTCACCGGCAGCCCATAGGTCAGGTGATAGCTTTGCGCGATCAGGTCGGCGCAACTCTTGGACACGTCATAAGGATGGCGGCCGAGCAGCGGCATCGATTCGTCATACGGCAAGCGCTCTGAATTGCCGTAGGCCTTGTCGCTTGAAGCGACGATTATCCGCTTCACGGTGGGGATCTCACGGCATGCATCGAGGAGATTCCATGTCCCCCGGATGTTTGCCTCGAACGTCGAGCGAGGATTACGATATGCGATGCCGACGATCGGCTGGGCCGCAAGATGCAGCACGGTCTCGATCTCGTACTCATTGAGGGCGCGGAGCAGGCACTCATAATCCTCCAGCCGCCCGTGGACCACAAAATCAGGCTCTGCGTCGGGATGGAGAGGTGGCGATGCGCCGCCCGGTTGGTCCCGCATCAATCCGACGACGAACGCTCCGCGCGCCCGAAGCTCCTTGAGCATCCACGCCCCAAGGAAGCCGCCCGAGCCAGTCACGAAGACATTGCGGCCGTTCCAGAACCCGTTCGGTTCACCCATTGCCGTGGCATCTCGTCAAATATCGCGCGCAAGGGGTGGCGAAGTCATGCCGTAGCCGACTGCAGCCATGGAATCTTCCCCTGCTCGTAGATTTGCTCAAGTTCCTGCTGATCCTTGTGCGTATCCATGGATTTGAAAAAGCCGTTGTGCCGGAAGGCATAAAGTATTCCTCGCTGTTGAAGGGCCGGCAAAACCTCCCGCTCTAGATTCTCCCCTTGCCAGAATTCGAAAACAGCCGGGTCGACGATAATGAAGCCGGCGTTGATCCAATGGCCGCGTAACGTCGGCTTCTCCCGGAACGCCAGAACGCGTCCCGTGCCATCGGCTTCAATCGTCCCATATTGGGATGTCAACGGCACGCTGGTGACCGTCGCCAGCCCGGGATGCGTTTGGTGAAACGCCAATAAATCGGAGAGATTGACGTCGCAGATGCCATCACTGTACGTAACCATGAAAGTTTCCCCGAGGAGATGACGGCAACGCTCGACGCGAGCTCCCGTATCGGCGTCCTCGCCCGTGTCCACGATCGTCACCCGCCAGTCAGAGCGGCGGGTTTCGAAGTAGTCGACAATGATTTCCTTGCGGTAGCCAACCGAGAGGATGAAATCCACATGGCCCTGCAGCGCGAAGATCTCCATGACGCGCGCGACGATTGGCTTGCCGCATACGGGCATCATCGGTTTAGGCATGTACTCGGTGAAAGGCGAGGCCCGCGTGCCTCGCCCCCCGGCCAAAATTACAACCTTCAAAGGTGATCCAACTCTGCTCGAACAACAAGAGGCTCGCTTATATCACGCGAGACCGGAATCGCCAGGGGAATCGCTTGTCGCTCATGCCAGCTCTGAGTGATGGCGTCGACACCTCGTCGATTCGAGGCCCGCCACGAATCACGGAAAGTGCTAACCCGGGATCCCCTCCTTTTCGCGCGATTCCCCCGCCAAAACCGCCTGCCCTCTTGCCAAGGCGATATCGAGATTGTTAAGTGTCTGTTATGTTGCGGGTAAGCTAGACGTCGATCTCTATCCGCAAAGCGGAGGCATTCATTTGGATGAGGCAACGAGCGATGGATTTCTCTTGCGCGGGACGACGATCGAACCCGAGCGCACGGTTACGGTAAAGAGCGTTTCCAGGAAAGAATCTGGCGATGAAACAAAGTTTCTTCGCCTACCGTTGGTAAGTGTCATCGTTGTCAACTTCAATTACGGACGTTTTTTGCGTGCCGCCGTCGACTCCGTATTCGGCCAGACCTATCCAAATATCGAATGTATCGTCGTCGACAATGCCTCGACCGACGAGAGCGGCCTGGTGTTGCGTGCGATCGAGGTGCGTTACGCCAATGTGAAGATTATCCGCCGCGCGGACAACGGCGGGCAAACGCGGGCCGCGCTCGAGGGGTTTGCCGCATCGGCTGGGCCATATGTCATCTTTCTCGACGCCGACGACCTTCTGCTGCCCAATTGCGTCGAGACGCATGTCTTTGTCCATCTTTCGCTGCGCGTACACGTGGGGTTCACCTCCGGCGACATGCTTCAGGTTTCGGGCGATCAGGTGGTGTTGGGAACCTATTCAGCATCTACTTATGAAAACGCTTTCAACTGGGTGATCCAAACCGGCCGCGGGACCAGGGCTCGCGCGGTGCGGGCCTACCGGCATCCATTCGGCGAGACCTGGCCGCCGCCAAATTTCGACTGTAGCGTTCTGAAAACAATTCGCTTTGTGGGCCTGACCAATCAATGGGTGTGGTCGCCGACGTCCGGCAATTGCTTCCGCCGCGACGCGCTTTGCCTGTTTGCCGACAATCCGGCGCTGCACAATATGAAGACCGGCACGGATCTTTATTTTTGCCTCGGAATCAACGCCGTCAGCGGTAGCGTCTTGATCGACGCGGCGGTCGCGGTCTATCGCCTGCACGGCGGCAATGTATATTCGCAACGGCCTCAATTAAATCTTGTTCTTTGCTATGCGCCGGGCGGCGCCGGCGACAGCAATGTGAAAGCGAAAGCGGTCTTGATCGATCATTTGATCGAACGAGCCGATCGTTTCGTCGGGTGCGGCTGGACATTGCTCAATTTTCTTTGGCTGCTTTGGCGGCTGGATTGCAAAAACCCCGACCTTCGAACCACGGGGTGGGCGCGCCGGTCCAGCGCCGCAGCCGCGCTCGTGAAAAATTACGATTTGGTCGCGCCGATTCTTGGGCGATGGCTGATCAAGGCTTGGCTCGCTTTGCGCTTGGTGCCGTTGAAAGTGATTTCCGGCCTGGGGAAACTTCCCGCGGGAAAGCGCACGCCGCAAGCTTGAATGCCGCCGCGCCGGCCTCCACTGGCGGCCAGTCCGGCGGTCGCAACAAGCGCCTGCCGGGCGCCAAGTCCGGCCTGAGTTGCGGTTTGTGGCAAGTTTCAGGCATCTTGTGTCATCTGTTGTCAAAAAAATTGAGTTGCATAGTTTCATCTCGCGCTGCTTTTCCCATGTGGGACTCCGGCCCGCTGACCAGAGGGCATCGGTGCATGAAGATTCGCCGCAATCTGGAGCAAAAATCAAGGGTCTGACGATTCGTCCCAAATGACGAGAAAGGACATGCTGGACGTGGGTTCTAGTCTCCCTTGGTGGCTGCCGCTTTCGGTTCTCGCATGGGCGGTCCAGATGGCCGTCTTTCATGGCGTTGGGCTGTTATTCGAGTGGAGCGACCGGAGGGGAATGCTCGCGTCCTTCAAGGTGCGCGCCTTCGACCGGCTAGGCTATTTCGAGCTGTTGCCGCGCGTGCTCGTCAATCAAATTCTCGTCCTGCTTCCGGCCATGATTGCGTTCCAGTACACCGGGCTGGCATTCACCGGCGCGCCGCATTTGAGCGTTTTGGATTTTTTTGCCGGAATGGCACTCATGGTCATCGGGCACGACATTGTCCAATATGTTTTCCACCGCTTTGTGCTGCATCGGCCTGGCTTGATCCGTAAGCTCGGACACAGCGTGCATCACTCGACCGGCGCGAGCAAGGCGATCAGCGCCTGCTACATGAGTCCGGCGGATTTCTTTCTTGAGATTGCCCTGCCTTATCTTGTGCCACTGGCGCTCGTTGGAGCGGGAGCCGACGTTTTGTTTCACCTAACCATGGCCAGTCTCGGCGCGATCGGGGGCCTCTACGAACATTCGGGATATGATTTCGCGGTTCGCTTGCGGCGGCCCAATCGGTCCGGTTCGAGGCTGCAACCGCTGGCTTGGCTCTCCCATCTGGTGACCACCAAAGCGCATGGCGAGCATCATCGCCGAAGCAATGTCAGCTTCAGCGATGGTTTCGGCTCTCCGGGCATTTGCGACACGATTTTTAAGACCCGTTGGGATGTGGCGGAAGCAGCCCGGAAAGCCACCGAGCAAGCAGCCTCGCGCCCGCGATCATAGCGTCGCCAGAGCCGCCGCGAAACCGTTACAGCGGGTCGAGGCTCTGCTGCCGAGGCGGATGCGTCATTCGATCGTCTGGATGACTTCGAACCCTTCAAAGTCGGGATGCCCGAGCGTGAGCGGCTTGTGCTCGCCAGCCTGCTGGTGGGCGGCGCGGAATTGCCCGGATTTGGTCCAGGCGCTGAAATCCTCTTGCGTCGCCCAAATGGTGTGCGATGAATAAAGCACGTGGTCCTCGCGTTCGGGGCCGCGCAGCAAGTGAAAGGCGACGAAGCCCTTGACCTCGCCGAGCCTTGACTCCCGCGTGAGCCACACTTCCTCGAAGGCTTTGCATTCTTCCTTGATGACTTTGAACCGGTTCATGGCGATGAACATTTTGGTCTTCTCCAGGGCGGGGCGCTTTAGTGCCGATGTCCATGTTATGCGAAAAGTCGCGGCGCTGGTCCTGATGGCGCCTTTCGTTGCTATCGTGCCGCGCGGCGCGGCAGCGCTGGCAGCCGAGCCCCGCGCGACGGCCGTATTCCCGGTTGAGCTGTGGGATACCAGCGGAGAAGGTACAAAGCCAGGCCAGGCGGAGCGGCTAAAGCTTGCCACGAGTAAGCTAGCCCAGCTTATGGAGCACACCGGCCGCTACCGCAGCGTCGATCTTTCGCGCTTCACCGCACGAATTGCGGCGACCGAACCGCGTTACAATTGCAACGAATGTTGGCGCGACATTGCGCGCGACGCCGGTGCCGAGCTGGCGGTCCTCGCGGTCGTGCATAAGGTCTCGACCTTAATCTCCTCCGTCGATCTTTACGTCGCCGATCTCGCGACTGGCGCATACATTGCTCACGCCGACGCTCAGTTCCGCGGCGACGACGACAGGGCCTATGTTCGGGCTTTCGAGTTTCTCGTCAACGAGCGCCTGGACCGCAAATAACTGCTTCCAGCCGCGACAGGAAGAACATTGCGGTCCCGTTCAAGGCTCGAAACCCTCAAAAATAATTTGATCCGCCCAAAGTTTTCCACGTGCGAGAGCTTCCCGCGAGCGCGCCGTCCAGGTCAAGACCGGCATACCAATTCCTGTCCGGCAGAGCATCGGCACGGCATGCGGCAAATCGGCAAGATTCCAAGATAGGAAATCCGGCCGCGCGAGCGGAAAGTCCGTCAAATCCGCGAAGCTTGCGCGCCGATCTTGCGGCAGACCGGCCCATTCCTCGCCGGTGTCGTAGCGCGCTAGCGCGACAAGGCCCAGCGGGCACACGGCGCCCGCGCCGCGCAGATGGACGAGGACTGCCGGATCGAAGCTTTTGAGGCAAACTGGCCCCGCATAGGCGGCCGCGGCAGCCATCCCCCGATCGGCAAGGCGCATGTCGCCGTCGTAACGGCTTTTGATTTCGACGATGACCGGAGCGCGGCCGCCGATGCGAACGAGAAAATCCCGCAGCGAAACGATGCTTTGATCGCAGTCCTTATATGTCAGCTGGCCGAGCTCAAGGGCGCGGAACACATCGACGCGGCCTTCCGCCCGCATCAAACGGTCAAGGGTAAAATCGTGGAACACCACGGCTTCGCCATCTTTTGTGCGCTGAATATCGCACTCGATCGCGTAATTCTTGGCGATCGCCGCGGCGGCGGCGGCGGGAGTATTTTCGACCAATCCGAACTGTTTGGAATGAAGACCCCGGTGCGCGATCGGCCGCGCCGTCAGCCAGTCCGGCGCATTTATTGTCCACCCCGTCAAGTGCCCGCGATCTCAAACAGGGCCTCGATCTCGACGGCGCTATCCAGCGGCAATCCGGCGACGCCGACCGTCGATCTTGCGTGGCGGCCCTTGTCGTCCAAGACCTCCACCATGACATCCGAGGCGCCGTTCATCACGCCGGCCAAATTGGTGAAACCCGGCGCGGCATTGATGAAACCGCCAAGCCTTATGCAACGCGAAATCCTGTCGAGATCGCCCAAGGCCGCCTTGGCTTGCGCGAGGATATTTATCGCGCACAAGCGCGCCGCCGCCTGTCCCGCTTGGCTTGAAACCTCCACCCCGAGCTTACCGGTATGCGCGGGATCGAGCTTGCCGTTTGGACCTAAAGCAAGCTGGCCGGAAACGGCGAGAAGCGAGCCGAAAACGACAAAAGGAAGGTAATTGGCGACAGACGTCGCCGGAGAGGGCAACGATATGCCCAACGCCGCCAATCGGTCTTCGGCCGTCATGACCAAACTCTCCGGTTCTTGGTTGGATACCCAAAAACCGCAAAACCGGTTGATTGTAAAGCGTTAACCCGCGAACCGCCCGGGCAGGGTTGCCAGCGGTGCTCAATAACTCTAAACTTCAGCGTCAGAAGGACATCGCTATGGGTTGGATCAGACCATGATGCTCGAAAAGACCAGATGATGGCGATAAAAAACATGGTCAAAAAAATCCGCAGTGTGCTTTAGAGCACGGACAGCGGATAGAGAGCGGCGTGGTCTCAACTCGAAGCAAGCGCGCTCTGAACGATGTCGTTGGCGGCCGGGATCGCCGAAAGCCACAATAGGCATCACGCGCCTTCGTTCGCGGGGCCGCCAATGATTTGCGTGTCCCGGCTTGAAATGAATGTGCTGGGCACGCGTCCCGTATCGTTCGAGGAACTATGATCATGCTTGCACGTCATGCCCGCATTCTCGTCTCCGCCGCAATCGCTTTGGCCCCCGCCGTGCTCGACCCTTCGCTGCTCATGGTGTCCGCGGCATATTCGGCAACCGCCAACGCCGCGCCGCTGCCCACAGAGACGACAGTCCTCACAAAGGACCTTCTGCTGGTCTCGCATCGCGCGGTCTATGAATTGACCCTTTTGAAATCGGTGGGCAGCAAGAGTCCAACGGCGGCGCGCGGACGCATAGCCTTCGATTTCACCGGCTCCGCCTGCGATGGCTACGTGCAAAATTTTCGGCAATTCACCGAATTGCAGCCGGCTGAAGGTCCCACTCGTGTCTCGGACATGCACTCGGCGACGTTCGAGGACGCCGACGGGCGGAGTTTCGACTTCAAGATGCAAACAAGCATAGATAATGGCGCCGCCGAGGCGGTCGATGGAAAAGCCTGGAAATCCGCCGGCGGGCTATTATCGGTCAACCTCGCCAAACCGAAACACAATAAGTTCGAGCTCGATCCCGATGTGGTTTTTCCAACCGAGCATCTGAAACGCATTTTGGCGGCGGCGGAAGCGGGCCAGAACCTGCTCGAAGTCAAGGTCTACGACGGCTCGGAGTCCGGCGAGAAGGTCTATGAAACGACAACCTACATCGGCCGTCCGATCGCCGATCCCGCCCTGGAAAAGGCGGTCCATATCCCAGAACTCGATAACATGAGGCGCTGGCCGGTCTCCATCAGCTATTTCGAATCCGGCAAAAAGGACGACGCGCCGAGCTATACCTTGGCATTCGACCTCTATGAAAATGGTATTTCGCGCGCGCTCAGGCTCGATTACGGCGATTTTGTTCTCGCCGGGGAAATGTCTAGTCTCGAGCTTCTTCGCGAGCCCGCCTGCACCAAATAGGTCAAGCCGGAAATCGTGAAGATAGCGTGTCACGGCATGATGGTTACTTGCCGGCGGGTCCGCTTCAACTTCTTGATTTTGAGCGAGTCCTGATCGATCAAATGATTCCATTTGATCGGGACGCGCTCTGGCGCTTGAGGACCCATGAGCGAACCGGAAGTCATTTGCGAGAAAGCGGGCTGTTGCGGCCTCATCACGCTCAACCGCCCCAAGGCGCTCAACGCGTTGACCTTGAATATGGTGCGCGAGATGGCCGGCGCCCTGGACCGGTGGGAGGCCGATCCCGCAGTCACTCGCGTCATCATAAAGGGCGCGGGCGGCAAGGCTTTTTGCGCGGGCGGCGACCTCAGGATCCTGTATGATCTCGGCAAGGCCGGGCGCCATGCCGAACAGCTTAGCTTTTGGCGCGAGGAATATTGCCTCAATCACCGCATCAAACTCTATCCGAAGCCCTACGTCGCGTTGGCCGATGGGATCGTCATGGGCGGCGGCGCCGGGATCTCCGTGCACGGTTCGCACGTCATCGCGGGCGAACATTTCACCTTCGCCATGCCGGAAACGGGCATCGGCTTTTTCCCCGATGTCGGCGCGACTTTTTTTTTGCCGCGCCTGCCCGGCAATGCCGGTGTCTTTCTCGCCTTGACGGGGGCCGGGATGACCTGTGGCGACGCGCTCGCCTTTGGGGTCGCCTTCGCCCATGTTTCTTTGGCGCGGCACGTGGGCCTCGTGCAAAGGCTGATCGGCGGCGAGGACATCGCGGCCGCGATCGCGGCCGAAAGCGCGCCGCCGCCGCCCTCGACGCTCCACCCGCAAAGCCAGTCTATCGAGCGCTGTTTTTCCCCCGCGACGCTTCCTTCCATTCTCGCCAATCTCGATGATGCAGGCCGTGCCGGCTTGGACTTCGCGCGTTCCGCCGCTCATGCGATACGCTCCAAATCGCCGTCGAGCCTTGCAATCGCATTGCGTCAAATGCAAATTGGCGCCAAGCTCGACATTGGCGAGGCATTGCGGACCGAGTTCCGCATCGTCTCGCGCATTGCTAGATGCCATGATTTTTATGAAGGCGTGCGCGCGGTGATCATCGACAAGGACAATCGCCCGCTCTGGAATCCCGCCGGAGTGGAAAGCGTCGAACCAGCCGGCATCGAGGCTTATTTTGCGCCTCTGCTTGAGGGCGAACTCGACTTTCGCGCACAAGATTGTTGTCCATGAAGCTTTTGCTCGGATCGAGCAAGACAGCCGCGCGCCCCGATTTAGGTGCCGCCATCCGTCTCGGCGAACCGGCAGGCATCGACGCAGAGGCGAATTGCGCGGGGCTTTTCCTGGTTGTATTCATGCGCCTGCTCGCGGGACTTTGGGTTATCCAAGGCCTTTTGCAATGGAGTGCGATCCTCCTGCCGCCGGAACCGCTGTTCGACAATGTGAGCGCGCTGCGCGGAGCGGCAGTGATTTTTTTCGCGACCGTCAACCTTGTAGCGGCGGTCGGGTTGTGGCTGGCGACGCCTTGGGGCGGCGTGATTTGGCTTTTGGGCGCGATCGCGCAAATCTTAGTTGCCGTGGCGCTGCCGGAGTTCTTTTCGATGCTCTGGATCGGCGCCACTATTGTCTTGATCGTTATCTATTTTTGTTTGATGTGGCGGGCCGGCCACGCGGGCGTGCCGCCGAGATCGGTGTAGATATATTCAACCTTGGCTGATCAACCGGGCAGGACGGACAACATTGGCGATGCGGCCTTCAGACTCCGGCAGTCTTATCAGTCGGGCTTTGACGAACGTTTCCAGCTAACGATCGCGAGCCCTTTTGCCGGATCAAGCACCTGCCGCTGGCCGCGGTCGAGGCCATGGCTTGCAAGCACTTCCTCCGGAGTCCGCATGGGCACCTCAGGAAAGACCGGTCGCCCTCCGGGCAATCGCACATCGGGCGCCCGTGACAGATGAAAAACGTCATAACGGTCGAGGAACATCCCGAACACGTCCGTACCGCCAATGACGCCAACGCTGCCGTCTGGCGTCCCGAGCAAAGCCAAGGCTTGCTCGAACGAAGCACCTGCCGGGTTCCAGAACAGCGCCTTTTCATTCGACGGGTCGGCCGTGATGGCCGGGACTTGCCGGGTCACGATCAGTCGGCGGCGCAAATACGAATCCGGTTGTCGCTCATTTGAGTGGCGCCCATGCACCACCATATCGACCCCATTGAGCCCGCGTTCGAAGAAGCGCTGATCGGCCTCGAACTTGAGCGTGTCCGGCATGATCCCCGTGGCATTGGCGATCATGCCATCCTCGGAGACGATGGCATAACCTTCGATTCGCCGAGGACGGGGCATGGGAATCAGAGCGGTCAATCCTTGTTGTGCCGCGGCATGCGAAGCGGCACCGGATCGGTTTCTAGCAGGTCGTAAACCAAATGATCTTGCCAAATCCCATTGATCCGCAGATAAGCCCGCGCGTAGCCCTCCCTGGTAAATCCCGTCCGTTCCAATAGTTTCTTCGAGGCTTCGTTATGGGGCAGGCACGAGGCTTCGATCCGATGTAGCCGGAGCGTGGTGAAAGCGTAGCCGGTCACTGCGCGGAGCGCGACCGACATGAAGCCTTGCCGGGCATGTGGCGCGCCGATCCAATATCCGAGCGTTGCCGCCTGCACGACGCCGCGTTTGATTTGCCCCAGACTGAGACCGCCGACAAGCACATTATCGTCGTCGCGAAAGATCAAGAAAGGGTAGGCTTCGTCGTTGGCGATCTCCTGCTGATTGTGGCGCAACCGGCGCCGGAACGAGGCGCGCGTTAAATCGTCGGCCGGCCAGGCCGGTTCCCACGGCGTCAAAAACGCGCGGCTTCGTGCCCGCAAATCCGTCCAGGCCTCAAAGTCGCGCATCTCCGGCGGCCGAAGGTAAATGCCCTCGCCGCGCACCAGAGGTGCGGCATAGCTGGCTGGAGAGAGACGGAAGAGAGCCATGAAGCCGCTCCTTCAGATGCCGCCCAGCCGCAGCGCGACCTGCTTCGGCGTAAAAACCTTGGCTACTGGACCGATCGCGGCGACGGTTGGCGCCGACCGGAGCGCGCGCGCGCCGGCGGTGCGGATTTGGGCAACATCCAGGCGATCGATTGCCGCAATTATTTCATCGCGGTTGAGGATACGGTCGAAGGCGATCAATTGCCGGGCAATCTGTTCGCAGCGGGCGGCGGGGGATTCGAGCGCCGCGAGGAGCGACACTTTCATCTGCGCCTTGGCCCGCCGGACTTCGGTGTCGCTCAGGTCCAAGGTCGCCTGGCCCAGGCAGTCGAGCGCGACGGGCATCAATTCAGCGGCATCCTTGGCGCTCGTCGCGGCATAAACGCCAAACACGCCGGTATCGGAATATCCCCAATGAAAGGCATGGATGGAATAGGCGAGCCCGCGCGCCTCGCGCACCTCCTGGAACAGGCGCGAAGACATCCCGCCGCCGGCCGCGTTCGCGAAAATCTGCATGGCGTAAAAATCCTCATGCGCGTAAGCGGTGCCTTCGAAGCCGATGGCGATATGGGCCTGTTCGAGCCGCCGCCTTAAGCGCTTTTCGCCGCCCCGGTAGAGCGCCCGCGCGGTTCCGTTTTCGATGCCCCGCGACGGAAGATTTGCGAAGCGCCGTGCGGTCTCGTCACAAAGCGAAGCGTGTTCGACTGCGCCGGCGGCGCCAATCACCGTCGTGTCCGCGCGATAGTGAGTCGCGAGATAGGCGCTGATCGCATCCCTGCCGAACCCCGAAACTTGCTCCCTTGTTCCGAGGATCGGCCGCCCAATCGGCTGATCCGGAAACGCGGCGGCGTTCAGCAATTCGAAGACGAGATCATCGGGCGTGTCTTCGACCGCGCCGATTTCCTGCAGAATAACGCCTTTTTCGCGTTCGAGTTCCAAGCTGTCGAAGGTGCTTTCGGTCAAAATATCTGCGAGAATGTCGAGTGCGAGCGGAACGTCTCCGGCCAAGACATGGGCGTAATAGGCGGTATGTTCGGTGCTCGTCGCGGCGTTGAGATCGCCGCCGACGGTCTCAATCTCCTCGGCTATGTCGCGCGCCGAGCGCTTGCGCGTGCCCTTGAACGCCATATGTTCGAGAAGATGCGACAAGCCGTGCTCGTTCGTTCGTTCGTGGCGCGATCCGGCGCCGACAAAGACGCCGAGCGAGGCGGTCTCAAGGTGTGCCATGCGATCGGTGGCAATCCGGAGGCCCGACGGCAAAGTGGTGATCTCGACGCTCATGGCGCGGCCCGGGTCGACGCGCGCGCGGCGTGGGCATGAATAAAACCCTCGATTTCACTCTGGTCGTTGGGCAATATCGAAAACTTCTCTTTTCGTTCGAAAAGACCGGCAAGGTGGCCAGGCAAATTCAGCCGGATTCCTGTCGCGCGGGCGATCGCGGCGGGAAATTTGGCGGGATGGGCGGTGCCCAGGACAACGAGCGGGCTCTTGGATGCGTGCGCCTTCGCCTTACGCGCGGCGCTCATCCCGACCGCGGTGTGCGGGTCGGCGAGGAAGCCCGTTTCTCGCCAGCTGCGGTCGATCTCCCGCGTGGTTTCGGCCTCGGTGACGCTGAACGCATCGAACTCGGCGCGAATGGCATGAAGCGGGCCGGGCTCGATCGTAAACCCCTCCCTTTGCCGCAACCCCGCCATCAAGCGGCAAACCGCGGCAGAGTCTCGTCCATGCGCTTCGAAAAGGAGACGTTCGAAATTGGATGACACTTGAATGTCCATCGACGGCGATTGGGTCGGGTGAACCTTTTGCACCGCGTAGGCGCCACTTGCCAGCGTGCGGGTGAGAATATCGTTGGAATTCGTCGCTATCACCAGGCGGTCGATCGGAAGTCCCATGCGTTTGGCCATCCAGCCGGCCAAAATATCGCCGAAATTGCCGGTCGGCACGACAAAGGAAATTTGCCGGTGCGGACCGCCAAGGACGGCTGCGCTGGTAAAATAATACACCGTCTGGAAAAGGATGCGCGCGAGATTGATCGAATTCACCCCGCAAAGATTAAGTTCGTCGCGCAACGTCCTATGATTGAACATCTTTTTGACGCAAGCTTGCGCGTCGTCGAAAGTGCCCTCAAGCGCGATTGTGTGAATGTTGCCGGCTTCGGCCGTCGTCATTTGGCGTCGCTGCACCTCCGACACGCGCCCGTGCGGATAAAGGATGAAGACATCGACTTGGGGCAGACCGGCAAAGGCCTCGATCGCGGCAGCACCCGTATCGCCCGAGGTTGCGCCAATGATGGTCGCCCGCTCGCCGCGCGCTTTCAGAACATGGCCGATGAGCTTGGCTAGGAGCTGCATCGCGAGGTCCTTGAACGCGAGCGTTGGTCCGTGAAACAATTCGAGCACAAAGAGATTGGAATCAAGTTGCGCCAGCTGGGCGATCGCCCTGTGCCGGAAATCCGCGTAGGCGGCTTCAATCATGCCTCGCAAGGCGTCGGCCTCGATCTCGCCCGCCACGAACGGCGTCAGAATGGCTTGCGCTACTTCCTCGTAGGATCTGCCCGCAAAGCCGGCAATCGCGTTTTGGGAGAGCCGCGGATAGGCTTGCGGCAGGTAAAGGCCGCCGTCCGGCGCGAGGCCGGCGAGCAGCATCTCGGTGAATGAAACCGGCGGCGCCGCGCCGCGCGTTGAAATATATTTCACTAGTAAACCCGTGCCTCCACCGGCCGGATGAATCCGGCTTTCGCTGACTACAATTGGTCGATGACGCTCTGAAATTCTTGCCTTCCCTGTCAAGTGGGCGACGTCAAGTGGACGAAAATGTTGGTACTGGTAAAGTTTGGGTTCCATGCGATGTCGAACGAGCCTCTTTGCAGCGGGGGCGCCTGCAAACAACGCTGGGAGCGAAACCGTGCTTCTCGCGATTATGTGAATCGGCAAATGAGAAAATAGGTTGTGTCAACGTTCATTGTATGTTCTAATTATTCTAAAGCTTTCTAAAGAGCGTGTGATGAAAATGTTTGCTAAAAACCGAACTTCGGTTCGAGGCTTTGGAGGGTGCTATGATGAGAGTTAAGGTTGCGGAAGTGGATGAAGGCCTTCATCCTAGCGAAGTCGTTGTGGCAGTAAAGACAAACGAGGGGACTGAAAACCTTGTTGTAGATCGGCGATCTTTGAAAGATGGTGCGGTTGAAATAGGATACCCTATCCGGCAGCACGGCGATTTTTATTTAGTTGAATTTCCACGAGAAACCATGAGCGGTTCGCGGCGTGTCTGGGTTCATTCCGATCAATTGTCAGAAAAAGAAGAAAGAGTAAGAGCTTGATTCTTACCGATAGGGAAATTCAGGCTGCAATCAGCAGGGGTACCATCATTATTGATCCGGCACCTGCCGAAAAAGCGGCAACTATAACCTTGACTCAGCATAGCCATGACAGTTACAAAGACAGAGCGTGACAGGCCGGTTTGCGATGTTGAGTTGACAGAGGAGATGATTGACGCCGGGGCGGAGTCCTTAAGGCGCGCACTTGGCGTTGGCGGGCAACCTAAATACTTTTTCCGTCAACCGGCGGAGGAGGCGTTCCTGGCGATGATTCGTCTCTCCTCGCGAGCATGCGTTGACGGCGCTCCTGAAACGCTATGATGATGATTTTCTTTGTAAGTTCTCGCATGCGCTTGGCTTCGTGCGTCACCTGTTTAACTGAAATACGGCGCTGTCTCGGGTATAATAAGTCGTTGGTCGCCCTTGGTGATAAGAAGACTTTTCCGCTATCGTGTGTCGCCCATAGGCCATGCACATAGTCATTGCGAATTCCGCGCAAGGACCAGAATTCTGTCAGAACTTCATCATAGACTGGTTCCCGATTCCGGTTAATCGGCGTCTGTTCTAATAATAATTTCATTAGGTCGTAGCGCATGCGTTCGCTCACCAAGGAATTAAAAATTTCTCTAGCGGGCGCGTTTCGTTCACCACCAAGCAATATCCGTAGGATCGCAATCATTTCCTCTTCGACGCGGGTCCATTGCCCTACAAGCCCGCCGAGCGCTTGAGCAAATTTCTTGTTGTGAATCCCAAATGTGTATTCCCCACTGGGTGAATTAATTTTTTCCTGTGAGGTGGGAAAACTCCATCGTTTCAGTGGTTCTGCTGTCTTTGTGTTCATGATATAAGTCCAAAAATGGCAACCAAGAAAGCGACTCCCAAGAAGGCCCTCTTAAATATCGAACTTGTCCCTGACGCGTGGCCGCGCTTCGAGAATTTCATTCGCGAGATTGTGAAGGCTGGGCCGCAGCATCGGGCGCCAACCACCAAGCCAAAAGTGGAAGTGGTTAAGAAGGAACGCCCAGCTTCGAAGGGGCGCGTTCACAAAGGGAAATCTAAGGCCTAATCGCGCGCCGCCCTTTTGGTTTTGAGCTATAAAAGAGTACACCCTGTTCAATCAACTCGGTACCACATTGATGGCACACCTGCATCACAATTCTTCCACTAGAATAAACTTCTTTTTGCAGGATCGATTTTTGTCTGCGGTTGTAACAGGTGGGACAAAGATAATGGTGTTCTTCTCCGCTCTCCATGCCTTCTTTCAAGGCATAGACCGTAACTCCAGGTTGGATATTCTTAAGTTTATAGCGATCCTTTTCTGTATTCCATGTTTCCATATTGGATATTTTTTCTTCAAGCTCGCGTTTAATTGTCAGCAAATCAGACTGCGTCGCCATGGCCTCCAGTGCGTAGCTTTGGGCGGCCATGATCTCTCGCGTGAGTTCGAAAGTCTTCGTCTGGATCAGAGTGGCGTCACGAACATCTACCATAGCCTTCGTGATTTCCACCGCCGATCGCAAGGATGTCGCTACACCAGCGATCGCCGCCATATCAACCATGATGTTTCCTCCAAACGATAAATCGCTTCGCCTGCCCCTTAAAGTCTGGCTTCGTCAGGTCTCCGATACGTCAAGCGCTTGCCGACGATGCCCTTAAGTAATTTGTCGGCGCGGGCGCGGTCATTCACGCCAAGACCGCTGCGGTTGTTATAGCGGAAATCGAACTCCGCGAGATAGCGGTCAAGGTGTTGCTCGCTGACGTGATGATAGGTGCCGTACACACCGCGTTTGAAGATCGAAAAATAATTCTCGGCGGTGTTGATATGAACGAAGCCGCCCAAGCGAACATATTCGTTGGCGGAATGAACCACGGTTGCGTGGCCTACGTATTCCTTGCCAAGCTTTGTGTAAGCGGCGTTTTCGTCCGTCATGAGATATGATTTGCGGCTGGCGACCTTAACAGCGGTTTCGCGCAGCGTTTTAGCGGTTGCATTCTTGACATGAAATGAGCGAACTTCGCCGCCGCGTTCGACCAGTGACATGACAATGTGTTTCTTTGGTTCCGGTTTATAGGCGCGATTTTTCGATTTGCCGCCGATAACGGTTTCATCGGCTTCTACGACCTTGCCGACGCCACCGATTGGAGTAGGAAAGGTGCCATCGCGCATCGCTTCACGAATGCGATGCATCATAAACCATGTTGATTTGTAGCTAATGCCCAACATGCGGCTCATTTGAAGAGCGGACATGGCTTTCTTTGATGAGCAAATCAGGAAGGCGGCCATTAGCCATTTGGTTAATTTGATATGCGAGCGCTCGAACAGGGTTCCGACCGTAACCGTAAACTGGCTGCGGCATTCGGTGGCGTTGCACTGATAGAGGCCGGGCCGCGTTTCAATCGCCGTGGCGTCGTTTATCGAACCGCAGTGTCCGCAAATCGGACCATTGGGCCAAAGGTGGCTTTCGAGCCACTGGCGAGCTTTAGTTTCGTCGTGAAAGGTCTTGTTTTGCAATTCGTTCGTCATGACCGGCTCCTATCATCTTGATAAGAACCATATATCAGAAATCATGCTGAGTCAAGGTTATAATCGCCGAAAAAGCCTATAGCTCAACCAGCGTAGACTTGACGCTAGATCCAAATCTTACGATATTTAAGCAAAGTATAGATGGCATCGATATGACAATCGATCCATCAATAGACAATTTCAATGCAGAAAAGATTTTGAAAGAGCTGACATACTCAGAAAAAATTCCATTAGATGGATTTATTTTAAAGACAAATATATTTGTTTTAGCCTATTCGAAAGAATATATTGACTTAAGACCATGTCCAAAATTTGCAGCTCGTGTGGAAGGAAAGAGCTCTCTTTCTAGGATTGGCCTGTCCGTTCATATAACAGCCCCTACAATACACTCAGGTTTTGACGGCACATTAGACTCGAAATTAAAAATCATGGACATTTGCCGATAAAGCTTAAAAGTGGCATGCGAATTTGCCAGCTCATATTCGAGCAAACCCTAGGCACCCCGGATCGTGGATATGTGGGTCAATTCGCCGGGCAAAAACCAGCATAATGACTAAGAAACGAAAGTCACGTCGACCAGCGCAAGACGAAAGCTAAATCGTCCTATCCATGGTGGAAAAGGCGATAGACGGGAAGCTGGTCGACAAAAACCCTGCTAATTTGCCTTCGGCATTGCATCCAAAGTCGGGAAAGGCGGGAGTGGCGAGATATCAGCCCCAGCTAAAAGCTATTGCCACAAGCCGCTCGCCGGCGATCCCGGCGAAAAGCAGGAAAAGATAGAGAATCGAAAAGCCAAACAGCTGTTTCGCGCATCGATCGGCCTTGGCGCCGGTCCGGTTATAATAGACCCGCGCCGAAAATAACAGCATGAGCACGCCAAGGGCGAGAGCGATCATGCCATAGGCCAAGGAGGCAAAGCCGATGAGCCAAGGCGACAGGCCGAGCGGAACAAGCGCGAGCGTGTAGAAGAGTATATCGCGGCGCGTGCGATCGGCTCCCTTCACGTTGGGGAGCATCGGGATCCCGGCGCGCCCATATTCCTCGGCCTTCACGAGGGCGAGCGCCCAGAAATGCGGCGGAGTCCAAACGAAGATAATGGCGAAAAGTGCGACGCTCGCGAGGCTTATGTCGCCCGTGACGGCGGCATAGCCGACGATCGGCGGCAGCGCCCCGGCGGCGCCTCCGATCACGATATTTTGCGGGGTCAAGCGCTTGAGCCACATCGTGTAGACGGCGACGTAGAAAAAGATGGTGAAGCTTAAAAGCGCGGCGGCGAGCCAGTTGGCGACAATGCCGAGCGTCACGACCGAAAGGATGGAAAGGACCAAGCCAAAACCGAGCGCGTCCCCTTTATTCATCCTGCCCGCCGGAATCGGGCGATGTTGGGTCCGCCGCATCAGCGCATCAATATCGGCGTCATACCACATGTTGAGGGCGCCCGACGCGCCCGCCCCGGCCGCAATGGCGAGCAGCGAGGCGAATCCAATCACCGGGTTGACATGCGAAGGCGCGATCAAAACTCCGGTGAGCGCGGTGAAGATCACCAGCGACATCACGCGCGGTTTGAGCAGCGCCAAATAATCGGCGGGACTCGCGGTCGGAACCGGGAGACTCTGGGCAGGGCCGCGATCGCTTTGGCTGACGAAATTCATTTGATGCCGTTTCGATGTGTCGCGCGGCTGTCCGGGCAAATCTCATAACTTGCCTCTCTGGCCACGGCCGGTATCGCGCGCCAATCATTTCTCCCTCACTCTTTTGAGGCGGCGGGCCATGGTTCAAGACCACAAACGCCCGTTGAGCGCAACCGGCCGCATTGCGGCATAAACGCGCGTTGAACGCGCTGCCTGGAAAGGCCGCCGAGACGGCCGTGGACTTGATGGGAGGGAATCGGCGCGTTTGCGCCGCAAAAAATATACCGGCTACTAAACGCGCGGGACATGCTGGAACGCAAAATTGGCAAAGGCTTCGCCGGGGCCCACGGCGCACCCATGTTATAATACCAATTTATAATATACTCCGTTCACGTCACAATCCGAAAATGCTTTGGGCTGATGACGCGAAAATTATCGGTGATGGAGTCGCGGAAGCACTTCCAGTTCTTGGGGACCTTGCCGCGCAAGAAATCGAGCGTGGCGTCCGCGAATTGTCCGCATGTGGCGTAGCATTTGTTGTGGGTGACGTTCTTGTGCATGACCGCCCATAACCGCTCGATCGGGTTCAAGTGCGGGCAATAGGGTGGGATGAAATGCACTTTGATCCGGCACCCCGGCCTGGCGAGCCATTCCCGCACCACCCCCGGACTGTGATCCGGGGGGTGATGATAGCGCGCATTGTCGAGAAAGACATGGATGAGCACGAGCATCGGATAGAGCGCCTCGATCGATTCCAAGAGACGGATCGTCGCGGCGGCGGCGACGGTCAGGGCCTCAATCATCTGGGTTTGGCCGGTCTCCAGATCGATCGCGCCGTGAATGTTGATGCGCTGCCGCCCGCTCGTTTGTTCGATCGCGAGCTTCTCTTGGCGCGGCGCCCAGCAGCCGGCGGGCCGCGCGGCATGGGTTGGATGCACCGCATCCGCGAACACCACGGCTTCGTTGTCCGCCAAGGAATTCAAGAGATTATCGTAGCTCTCGATGAACGCCTTTTGCTTCTCTTCGTCAAGCTTGCGTGGGATTGCATCCGGCTTGTGGTATTCGAGACCCAGACGATGCAGAAGCGCGATCAGTCCCGAGCGGCTTTCATATACGAGGCCGAATTCCTTCTCGATCCAGGCGCCGACTCCGCGTGTCGAGCGTGGCAGTGTCGTGCTGGCCCACGCTTTCAAATCGTCTTCTTGCCTGGCGGTCAGATAGCTGGCGCTCCCACCCATATCGAAGCTTGTGATGCCCGCGATCCCGCGTTGTTCGAAAAGCTTGCGCCAGCCGCGGATCGTGTCGTCGTCAAGGAGCAGCGCATGGGCGACTTGCTGACAGCTCCACCCTTCGTCCAAAAGCACCAAGGCATTCGCTCGCCGCGTTACCCGGCAAGGCGAACACCCGTCGCGTGCGATCGCGGTAAGCGCCTTGCGATCTTCTTCGCTGAGAAAGCCAGACTGAATCATGCGCGCAACAGAATCCGCCCAATCGGAAACCGCAAGAAATTTCTCCCGGCTCTTCAATGAGCCGGGGTATAATTATCGAGACGATCATCTTCCTGCCGTTGCCGCCGAGATTGCCCGCGCTCAACCCGGTCGATCCTTCGACAGGCTTAGCGGATTGCATCCCCCACGTAGGTTTTTTTAAAGATGTGCCAACATGACGAAAGCTTCATTTGAAGCCTACGGCGCACTTGTCTATTCCGGGCCGGTGCATCTCGACATGATCGTGCGACAATCGAAAATTGGAGAACTCCGATGAAACCGGGTCTGCCTTTCGCCATGACGATGATCGCCGTTGTTGGCTCCGGCGTCGCGCTTGCCGCCTTTAATGGCCACGCGGAACAATCCCCCGCCAACGTTCCCGCCCGCATGGAAAAGCACGTCTTCACGCCCGCCGACCGCGCCGCTTTCCTCGACGCGCGGATCGCCGCCCTCCACGCCGGTTTGAAACTGACGCCGGAGCAGGAAAAACTCTGGCCCGTCGTCGAGACCGCGGTGCGCGCCGCCGCCAAAGATGGCATGGACAGGTATCAGAAATTCAAGGACGCGCCGACGCCCGCAAGCCTCATCGACCAACTGCGGCGCCGCGGCGAAAACGCGGTGGCGCGGGGCCAAAATCTCGAAGCGATCGCGGACGCGGCGGCGCCTCTTTATGCGACTTTGAGCGAGGATCAGAAACATCGCCTGCCGGTGCTCATGCACGGGCTGATGCCGCATTTTTTCCACCGCCATTTCGCCATGATGGGCGATAGCCAGAAGCATTGGGGGCGGCGCGGCGGCTGGGACGAGCCGGAGGGCTTCACGCCGGAGGACGGCGATCGTTCCGGGCCAAGGGAGCGTTAGGATGTGGAACGCCGGCGCGGTGCGGCCGGGCCTGGGATCGACATGGCGGAGATCCGCGAGCTTCCCCTCAAGCGGTTGACCTTGCAAAGCGGCGCGAGCGGTGCGCTTTGGCTCGCGGGCCCCGCCGGTCCGGGTGGGGTTCCGGAGCATTTATGGAACACTCTCTCTCGCGGCGAAAAGGATCGGGCGAACCGTTTTTGGCGCGCGCCAGATAGGACATTGTTCGCCTTGACCCGCGCGATTTTGCGCGATCTCTTGAGCAAGGCGACGGGCGTTGCAGCGGACAAGATCGCGTTCGCGGAAGGACCTTACGGAAAGCCCTACCTGGCCGGGACCCATGGCCCACATTTCAATGTTTCCCATTCGGGGTGCTGGGCATTGATCGGATTTTCCGACAGCCGCGATATCGGCGTGGATATCGAATTTATGCGCGCGGCGGGCGGCGAACTGGATTTGGCTCGGTCCTTCTTTTCGGCCGCCGAATACCGCTCTCTCGAAGGCCTGGAGCGGGACATGTTGCGTTCGTCTTTTTATAAAATCTGGACCTGCAAGGAAGCGGTTCTGAAGGCGCATGGCGCCGGAATTGCGGAGCATCTCAAGGATTTTTCGGTCGAATTGACCGGGGATGGATACGCAATCCATCCCGAGCCCGATTGCTTTTCGTCCTCGCTCGCCTCGGTCGCCGTCGAGCCGGTCGAGGTCCCGCCCGGTTATGCGGGCTGTTATGCCTTGGCGTGAGCTACGTGTTATGATGCGCGTTGGCTCGAACGCGCCACACGAGGCATGAATGCGAAAGCTCTCCCGCCGCCAGACCCTGGCAACCATCCTGGTCGCGGGCGCGGGCATTGCCGTCCCCGCCACGCGTGCCGCGTCCGGCCTCTCATCAGCGCGCGTGTCCTTTCTCTTGGTCAACGACGTCTACCGGATCGAGGAAAACAAGGATGGGCGCGGCGGCATGGCGCGCTACGCGGCCGCCGTGAGGGCGGAGCGGGCGAGGGCGCTCGCCGAAGACCGTCATCTTGTTTGCGTGCATGCCGGCGATACGTTGTCGCCGAGCCTGTTGTCGAGCTTCGACCAAGGTGCGCATATGATCGCTCTCTTCAACGACGTCGGGCTCGACGTTTTCGTTCCCGGCAATCATGAGTTCGATTTTGGCAAGGATATTTATTTCGAGCGGATGAGAGAGGCCCGTTTCCCGATCCTTGCGGCAAACATTACAGGGAGCGATGGCGCGCCGCCGCCGCTTCATCGAGAACGATTGTTGATCGAGGCGGACGGCCTCAAACTCGCGTTCATCGGCGCCGCCTATGAAGGCACAGCGAGCGCCTCGCGCCCCGGCGATCTCGTATTCGCGCCGACGATCCCGGCGGTGCTCGCGGGCGCCAAGAGCGCGCGCACGGCGGGCGCCGATCTCGTCATCGCCATCGTGCATGCCGATAAGGCAACGGGCGCCGCATTGATGAATACGCATGCCGTCGATCTCGTCCTGTCCGGCCATAATCACGATCTGCATATCGATTTCGATGGCCGCACCGCGCTCGTCGAATCGGAACAGGATGCAAATTATGTCACGGTTGTCGAGATCGATGTCGCGCGGGCGCGCGACGAAGCAAGTCGCTCGCTTCCCTGGTGGCCGAATTTCCGCGTCCTCGATACGGCGAAGATCGATCCGGATCCCTCGATGCTTGCCAAGGTCCGCGATTACCAGGCCGAGTTGGCGAAGCTGTTCGATGTCGAGATCGCGACCCTTGCCGCGCCGCTCGACAGCCGCACCGAGGCCGTGCGCTCGGGGGAATCCGCGATCGGCGATCTCATCGCCGACGCGCTCCGCACGGCGGCAACGGCCGAAATCGCGATCGTCAATGGCGGCGGCATTAGAGGCAACAAATTCTATCCGGCGGGCACCAAACTCTCGAAGCGCGAGATCCTCGACGAACTCCCTTTCGGCAACAAGACCATGCTGACGATTGTTCCGGGAAAAGCCATTTTGGCCGCTCTCGAAAACGGGTTTTCCCGGATCGAGCGCTTGTCCGGGCGGTTTCCGCAAGTTTCTGGGCTCGCCATCGTCGCCGATCCGGCGGCGGCGCCAGGCGCGCGGGTGAAGACGGTGATGGTTAATGGCGAAGCGCTCGACCCCGGCCGCGATTACAAGCTCGCGACCAACGATTTCTTGGCGCGCGGCGGCGACGGCTATCAGATGCTCGCGGGCAAGACGCAGGTGAGCGCGGATTCCGGCACAAGGCTCGTCGCCCTCGATGTGATCGACTATGTCGAGGCGGCGAAAACTATCGACGCGAAGGTGGAGGGACGGATCGTGTATCGGTAGTGGTGTGGGGGCGCTGCCCTGTCAACGGGACCGAATTTCAACATCCTCCAAGAATCGCGGCGGGATGCAAAATTTCAACATTGGAAGAAGCTACCCTGTTGAACGCGGACGGCGAAATAAATATAGTCGTAGTGACCATGATGACTATGATTGGTTCGAAGCATGCCTCATCCCAACACCAGCTGGACCGTCGCGGACGCCAAGGCGCGGCTTTCCGAGGTCGTCGAGAAGGCGCGCCGCGACGGTCCGCAGGTCATCACCAAGAACGGCCGATCGACAGCCGTCCTGGTCTCCATCGAGGAGTGGGAGAGGAAGACCGTCCGTTCCGGCTCCTTGGCAGAATTCCTCCTCGCCTCGCCACTTAGTGGCGCCGGCCTTGATCTCGAAGGATCGACGGACGAGCGGCCACACGTTGCATGATGGGATAAGACATCCTGCCTTATCGGATTTTCCCTGCGCCCAGCCTTTTTGTGCATAGCCTGCCCAGCAAACCTCCCCTGCGTTGAGCTTGTCACAACGAGCGGATAGAACCCGCATTGGTTGACCCGGGGACGAGAGCCGATGAACGAACCGAATTCTAGCCCGCAAGCACAAGCGCAACAACAGGCCGCGATCCTGATGCAGGCGCTTCCGCATATGTTGCGCTATGACGATGCGATCGTCGTCGTCAAATATGGCGGCCATGCCATGGGAGACGACAAGGTCGCGCGGGATTTCGCGCGGGATATGGTTTTGCTCGAACAGTCCGGGGTCAATCCCGTGGTCGTCCATGGCGGCGGGCCGCAGATCGGCGCGATGCTCGGCAAGCTCGGCATCAAGTCGGCGTTCGCGGACGGCCTGCGGATCACCGACCGGGCCACCATGGAAATTGTCGAGATGGTGCTGGCCGGTTCGATCAACAAGCAGATCGTCGGGTTTATCAATGCCGAGGGCGGCCGCGCGATCGGCCTTTGCGGCAAGGATGGCAACATGGTGATCGCCAGCAAGCTGCCGCAGACGAGCAACGACGTCGATCTCGGCTTTGTCGGCGAACCGGCCAAGGTCGATAAAACCGTGCTCGACCAAGTGCTCGGGCGCGAGCTCATCCCCGTCCTCGCGCCGGTCGCGCAAGGCGAGGACGGCGAGACCTATAATGTCAACGCCGATACGTTCGCGGGCGCGATCGCCGGCGCGCTGAAGGCGAAGCGGCTGGTGCTGCTCACCGACGTGCAGGGCGTTCTCGACCACAACAAGAATTTGATCAAGCAGTTGCGCGTCGAAGAAATTCATGCCCTCATCGCCGATGGCACGATCACCGGCGGCATGATTCCGAAGGTCGAAACCTGTATCGATGCGCTCGGACACGGCGTCGAAGGCGCCGTGATTCTCGACGGCAAGATGCCGCATGCCGTGCTCATCGAGCTCTTGACCGATCACGGTGCCGGCACTCTGATTACACGGTGAAAGACACGAAACCCTTCTTGAAAGACTCGTCCATGCCGCGCGCGCTTGCCGGCGGGGCCGCGCCGGCCGCCCTAACGCAGACGGTTGCAAACGGCGAAGCCTTGCCGCTTGCCGATACCTTATTGCACGTCGATGCTCTGTCGCATATTGATGCTCTGTCGCATATAGATACTTGGGTCTTCGATCTCGACAACACGCTCTATCCTGCGGACTGCGATCTCTGGCCGAAGATCGATCAGCGGATCGCGCTGTACCTCGGTTATCTCTTTGGGCTTGATGGTATCTCGTCCAGCGCGTTGCAAAAATATTATTATCAGCGCTATGGCACGACCCTGCGCGGCCTGATGGAGGAACATGGCATTGGCCCGGCGGAATTTCTCGAGTTCACGCATGACATCGATCGCTCTTGCCTTCTCCCCGATCTTGCCCTCGCAAGCGCGATCACGGACTTGCCCGGACGCAAGCTCATTTTGACGAACGGGTCGCGCGAACATGCCTTGCGGACCGCCCGGGCACTTGGGCTGGAGGCGATGTTCGAGGATATATTTGATATTGCTGACGCCGATTTCGTGCCGAAACCAGCGGCTGCCACCTACGAACGATTCTTCGAAAGGCACACGGTCGATCCGGCACGGGCCGTTATGTTCGAGGATCTCGCGAACAATCTCATTGTTCCGCATGAAAGAGGAATGATGACGGTGCTCGTCGTGCCGAAACCTGGCCAAATGGATCATCGCGACGCCTTCGAGATTTTCCGCGCCGCCGCGCCGCCCTATATCGATTTCGTGACGAGCGATCTCGCGCGGTTCTTGAAGGGCCACGCCCCGGACGCCCCGGACAAGGCGGACGTTTAGCAGCTATTGACATTCGCCGGGGGGGTGTACCGAAACCTCCCGCGCGCTTTGCGAACTTCCCCCTTGCCGGAGACCAAGATGCAAGACCTCGAACACGTAATCGATGCGGCTTTCGAGGATCGCGCCAACATCGATGCAAGGACGCAAGGCGCGGTCCGGGATGCAGTGGAGGAAGCCTTGACCCTGCTCGATTGCGGAAAACTCCGGGTCGCGGAAAAGCTTGAGGGGGCTTCCGGGCCCGGCTCGTGGAAGGTCAACCAATGGCTGAAGAAAGCCGTGCTTCTATCGTTTCGCCTGAACGATCTGGCGGCGATTTAGGGCGGACCCGGCGGCGCGTCCTGGTGGGATAAGGTTCCGTCCAAATTCGCGGGCTGGGGAGCGGACGACCATGCGGCCGCGGGATTCCGCTCGGTGCCCAATTGCGTGGTGCGGCGTTCCGCCTATATTGCGCCGGGGGTGATCTTGATGCCGTCATTCGTAAATCTCGGCGCCTATGTCGATAGCGGCACGATGGTTGATACCTGGGCGACCGTCGGTTCCTGCGCGCAGATCGGCAAGAATGTGCATCTTTCCGGCGGGGTTGGCATCGGTGGAGTCCTTGAACCTTTGCAAGCAAATCCCACCATCATCGAGGACGATTGTTTTATTGGCGCCCGTTCGGAAATTGTTGAAGGCGTGATTGTCGGCCAGGGTTCGGTGATCGCGATGGGGACATTTATTTCCGCCTCGACGAAGATCGTCGACCGGACAACCGGCGAGATCCGCTTGGGCTTTGTGCCGCCTTATTCGGTCGTGGTTTCCGGCAATCTGCCCGGAAAACCCCTGCCAGACGGCACGCCCGGCCCCTCGCTTTATTGCGCCGTGATCGTGAAAACCGTGGATGCCCGGACCCGCTCGAAAACCTCCATCAACGAACTTTTGAGGGAGTGATGGCGGCGTTGGTCGCGAATTTCGTATTTTCTTGCCGCGAACCGGTTCCCACTTCGCACCAAAATGCTCTAAGACAGGCGGGCAAACCCGTGAGCCCTGCGATCATGACCACGCCGCCCCGTCTCGAGACCCTCGCAGATCTCAGAATTGAGATCGATCGCATCGACGCGGCGCTTCACCGGCTGTTGATGGAGCGCGGCGAAATCATTCACCGCCTGATCGAAGCGAAGGCGCGGCAAGGCGGCGGCTCGGCGTTCCGGCCGGGCCGCGAGGCCGACATGATGCGCGGGCTCGTTTCCCGCCACCAGGGCCTGCTGCCGCTCGACACCGTCGAGGGCATTTGGCGGATCATCATCTCGACTTTCACCTTTGTCCAGTCGAATTACAGCGTCCATGCCGATATTTCCGGCGGCGATGCTCCGATGCGCGATTGCTGCCGGTTCCATTTCGGCTTCACGGTTCCCTATCTGGCGCATCAGGGCGCCGCGCGGGTCATCGAGGCGGTGGCAACATCGGGCGGCGATCTCGGCATGGTGCGGGCGGACGGCGATGGACCTGCCGGTCTTTGGTGGCGCGGGTTGGCCCCGCCGGATGCACCCAAGATCATCGCCAGGCTGCCTTTCGTCGAGCGCCCGGACCACCCGGCCGGAATGCCCGTGTTCGTCATCGCCCAGCCTCTCGCCGAGGCGGCGGCGCGCGATGTCGTTCTCTACGACGTGACGATCGCCCATGGCGCGCGCGATTTCGCTCCGGGGTTTGGCGCGCGGGGGCTTGAGATTCTTGGCCAATTTAAAGATAGGTCCGGGCTTTCCTTGATGATCGCGACGGAGGCCGGACTTGACGATTTGCGCGAAACCCTTGTTCGCGGCGCGGCCGGAGCACGGATCGCCGAAATCGGCAGCCACGCCGCGCGCTTCGATTTGAGCGAGGTCCAAAACCTGGCGGCGCAATGATTTTGTTCCGGAGTTTGCTTGTATGACAAAAATCGCGATGTCCGGGGCGGAGGCAAGGCCGCGCGCGCGCCCAGCTATTTTTGACATCGACCCTTATGTTCCGGGTCAAAGCGCCGCGCCGGGCTCGCCCAAAATATTCAAGCTTTCGGCGAATGAGACGCCGCTTGGGCCGTCGCCCCGCGCGCGGGAAGCTCTTCGTGCCTTTGGCGATCGTCTCCAGGATTATCCGGACGCCGCCGCCACGACCTTGCGCGAGGCGCTTGGCGCGAGGCATGGTCTCGATCCGGCCAGAATTGTCTGCGGGACGGGCTCGGATGAAATCCTTCACCTGCTCGCCGCCGCCTACATCGGTCCCGGCGACGAAGGCGTTTTCACGCAGCATGGTTTTCTCGTCTACAAGATCGCCATTCTCGCGGCGGGCGGGGTTCCGGTCGTCGCGGCGGAAAAGAATCTGACCGCCGATACCGATTGTATCCTCGCCGAGGTTGGCCCAAGGACCAAGATGGTCCTCCTCGCCAATCCAAACAATCCGACCGGCACCTATCTGCCCTTTGCCGAGGTGAAGCGGCTCGCCCAAAACCTGCCGGCCGATGTCCTCCTTGTTCTCGATGCGGCCTATGCCGAATATGTGACCCGCGCCGATTATTCGTCCGGCCTTGAGCTTGTCTCGAATAGCCAAAATGTCGTGATGACGCGCACTTTCTCGAAGATTTACGGTCTTGCCGGGATCAGGCTCGGCTGGTGTTATGGCCCACCCGATGTGTGCGACGCGATCAATCGCATTCGCGGGCCTTTCAACACCAATGGCGCGGCCATCGCGGCCGGGGTCGCGGCGCTGGACGACACCGGCCATATCGGCAAGGCGGTCGCCCATAACGAGACATGGCTTGCCTGGCTGCACCGGGAAATTTCCGCGCTCGGGATCAAGGTCACGCCAAGCGTTTGCAACTTCTTGCTTTTGCATTTCGACGGCGAGACGCAAGCGCGGGCAGCGGACCGCTTCCTCTTGGACCGGGGTTTGATCCTGCGCGCCGTCGGCGCCTACGGGCTGCCGCATTGCCTGCGGCTCACGGTCGGCACGGAGGAAGCGAACCGCCTCGTTGTCGATGCCCTCAAAGACTTCGTCAAGCAAGGCCCCGCGCGTGCCTGACGGTCTCGGGGGTCCCTTGCGCGAGCCGCTGTTCCAACGCCTTGCCCTCATCGGCATGGGCCTGATCGGCTCGTCCCTGGCGCGGGTCTGCCGGCGCAAGGGGCTTGCGCGCGAGATCATTGCCACGGACTCATCAAGCGCCGTCCGGGCAAGCGTGACCGAACTCGCGCTCGCCGATCACATCGTGGAGACGGCCGCTGCCGCGGTCGAGGCGGCCGATCTCGTCATTCTCTGCGCTCCCGTGGGCGTCATGGGCGGGGTCGCCCGGGAAATCGGACCGCACCTGAAGCCCGGTGCGATCGTGTCCGATGTTGGGTTGGTCAAGGCCTCGATCATCAAGGCGATCGCGCCGCATCTGCCCGGCATGGTCCAGTTCGTCCCGTCGCATCCCGTCGCAGGGACCGAGCAATCTGGCCCGGAGGCAGGGTTTTCGACGCTTTTTTTTAATCGCTGGACCATATTGACGCCGCCGGAGGGGACCAACCCCAAGGCCGTGGCAAAGCTCGCCTCGTTCTGGACCGGCGCGGGTGCATCTGTCGAAATCATGGAGCCCGCCCATCACGATCTGGTGCTTGCGATCACCAGCCATGTGCCGCATCTCATCGCCTACAATATCGTCGGCACGGCTGCCGATCTCGCGGAAGTCACGCGGTCCGAAGTCATAAAATTTTCCGCCGGGGGGTTTCGCGACTTCACCCGGATCGCCGCCTCCGACCCGACGATGTGGCGCGATATTTTCCTCAACAACAAGGAGGCGGTGCTCGAAATGCTCGGCCGTTTCAACGAGGATCTGAGCGCGCTTCAGCGCATGATCCGCAATGGCGACGCCGAAGCGCTGTTCGATCTCTTCACAAGAACCCGGGCGATCCGGCGCGGCATTATCGAGCAAGGTCAGGAAACCGCTGCTCCGGATTTCGGCCGTCGGACGGGCGAGACGTGACGCATTCCCTCGCCCGGAGCCGCGGTTGGCTTGTCAATAAAGCGGCGGAATTTGGATTTGCGTGCGGACCGGACCGATCGACAGAAAGCCTTCGGAGAAAGTCAACGGCAGGTTCAAGCGCTTCGTGCCGCCGCCTCGGCCGCCGAGCAGCCCCGACAGAACCTGGCTAGCGGTGATGAGCGTCGGATCGACGCCCAATTGGCGAAAGGCCTTGTCAAGCCCGGCGAAACTGGCATCGAGTTTGCCTTTCACGCGGTGCTGGCCGTCGAGAGCGAGGCCGCCCGTGGCATCGAAGACAATATGACCACTCGTCAGCCACCCGGTCGTGATATCGACATGACCGTTCGCCGAGCGCCAATTTTCGAGAAAATCTTGGAGCGTTTTCGCCCCGCGTAAATCGATTTGCGATATTGTGCCTCCGGCCTGCATGTCAATGGGAAGTTGCGTATCCAAAAGGCTGTTGAGCGCCGGAATTGAGCCCTGGTTGAACGAAAACATGAAATCATAGGCGTTATCGTGCCGGTCCCGCGCGAGCACGACATTGACATCGCCGGACGCTCCGTCCACCGTTCCCATCCCTCCCGCTGTTCCTTGCAGCCGGACCTGATTGGCGCTGACCGAGAGGCGTTCGAGCGCGCCGGGCCCGCCTTCGAGATCGAGAAAAAACTTGCCCCATTGCATTGAGACATCGATTGTACCGTCGCTGGTCTTGGCGGCAAACGGCGGCTCTATTACCGCAAGCAACCTGTCGCTCCGCAGAAGCGGGGACGTGGCGCGGAAACCGCGCACGGTTCCGGTCAGCGTTTTGCCAAGGATTTCGCCTTGAAAGAGCAGGTTGGCGCAGGAAATCTCAACCGAAAACGGAAAGCCGCCGGTTTTCCGATGGGGGCAGGACCACGCCCGGCCGAGCTGCGCCTCATGCGTCATCCAGGCGGTCACGGCGGCCGCGGCCTCGCGAGACTTGACATACCAGAATACCGGCCAGCCGGTCGCCACCGCCAGGAGAACGGCGACCGGCGGCAGCAACCAGGAATAGGCGTTTCGGCGCTGCTGTCTCTTGGGGTCTTTGAACTGCATTGGGTGTTTTCTCCCAAAATTTCGATCAACCGATTGGTTTCTTATTATTGCACGCCGCTTCTCGAAGCTCGCCCCGCGCGGCCCCGCCGGACCCAAAATGCGAAAGAGTTCATGGTACCCGGCGTTTTATCCGTTTGACGATCCCCATTGGTGCATGATTTGCCAGGGAATGAAAAGCATCTCCCGGCCAATGCGAGTGCCGATGCCCCGCGACGTCGTTGCCACGCCGGAAGCAATGACGATGGAGACCGTGCTGCACACGCCACGCGACGGCAAGATCGGCGAAATCCTGGTGGCGCCGAGTTAGCAGATCGACGCAAGGCTTTCCATCTACCTGTTCCAACCATGTTGGCGGGCGGCGACAAACAGTTTCGCCGCGTAGATCAGTTCCGATTTATAAGCGGCGGCAATCTGGTCGGAGGTGTAACCACAATGCGCGCACTCCCATGCGTTTGTAATCGTGAGGGCGGCGCCGCCGAGCTGATGGCTTCCAGCCGGAAGGGTATTCGAAGTCTTGATGGACTGATCGACGCTCTCGATCAATCGGTCGATTTCACTGATGCCGATCCCTCTGCGCATCCCTGCGCACAACATCGAAAGTACGGTGGCGCAGCCGCGGTAGGTCTCACTCGAGAGGCCCTCTGTGTATCTCTTGGGCCATACGTCTCTCATGAGCTGGGCGCCGAATGGCGTCGATGGGGATTGACGACTGATACGCACCAGCTCGTTATCGTCAAGCCAACAAGGATTGTTGGAGGAGCTTTCCATTTCGACCGGCCTCGACCGGATGATGAGCTTGTTAACTCTGAGTTTGCGGCTTTCGAGGGATCCGGGCAATGCGCCGGGCTTGCGGCTCCGCCACGCGTTTACCCCCGCCCGATGCGGGCGACACCCTCCTTGGCGAGCTGGCTGTTCGGATCTAATGTGAGCGCGCGCTGATAGGATTCGATCGCCTTGGCGCGATTGCCGGATTTTTCGTAAGCCAAGCCGAGGCCGGCCCAGGCATCGGCATTCTTGTTGTCGACGTTGAGCGCGGCGTTGAAGTCCTCGATCGCCTTGTCGCTCTTATCGATCGCGAGCAGACTCTGCGCGCGCGCCTGGTAGGGCGCCCCGGCGAAAGGATCGCGATCGATGGCGTTGTCGAAGTCGGTGATCGCCTGCTCATGCAGGCCTTCGCGCTGGTAGATCAAACCCCGGGCATGAAAGGCCTGGGCACTTTCGGGATTGCGCTTGATCGCCTGGTCGAGATCGGCACGCGCCTCGTCGAGCTTGCCCTGAACGCGGAGAAGATTGGCCCGGCCGAGATAAGCCGGCGCGTGGTTGGGATTCGCGGCCACGGCGGCGTTGAAATCGGCCAGCGCCGCGTCGTCGCGATTGACCTGACGATATCCGAGCGCCCGGTTGGTGAAAGCGGCAGCACTATTGGGATCGAGCTTGATCGATTGGCTGAAATCGGCGATCGCCTCTTGAAACTTGCCGATCCTCGCGTAAGCCACGCCGCGCGTGTTGTAGGCTTCGGCGCTTGCCGGGTTACGCTGAATGACGTTGGTCAAGGACGCTAGGTTGGCGGAGGCCTCCTGCGGCGATTGGTGCGCCACCTCGGCGACGCCGGTTCCCTGTTTGCCCATGATGTTGGTCGCCGTTTCGCAGCCGGCTAGGGGCAGGGAAGCGGACAGCAATAAGAAACAGCCAAAAACGCGCCGCCGCGTTATCTTCGCCATTTTGACCAAAGCCGCGAAAACCTTTATCCGGTCACCCTTGTCCAACTCGCCCGCCAGAAGTTGACCGATCGCCGGAGCATGGCCCCGGAAGCAGGCAGTGGATTCGCGGATCATGCAATCGCGCGCCTCCCAGCGCTCAGCGAGCTCCGACCAAGGGCTTGGGCTTCATCGGCAGGAGCCCTTCGCGCTGCAGTTTCTTGCGGGCCAGCTTGCGGGCTCGGCGCACGGCCTCCGCCTTCTCGCGGGCGCGCTTTTCCGAGGGTTTTTCATAATGGCCGCGCAGTTTCATCTCGCGAAAAATGCCCTCCCGCTGCATCTTTTTCTTGAGCGCCTTGAGGGCCTGGTCAACGTTATTGTCGCGAACGAGAACTTGCACGCAGGAGTCCTTGGGTAAGGCGCCAGCCATCGCATGATGGGACGAACCTAATTGGGAACGTTAAAGACACAACCGCTCCGGCGCTGCGAAGCACCCGAACGGCGAAGCCATGCCGATAACAGACCCGGCGCCATCTGTCCAGGGAACGGATACGCGGCCTCAATGGTCCGGGCCGGGTAGGATGCGGGTCACATGGCCCATCTTGCGGCCTGGCCGCGCGTCCGCCTTGCCGTAAAGATGCAGGCTCGCGCCAGGCTCCCCAAGGATTGTTGCCCAGGCAAGGACATCCCCGCCGATCAAATTGTCCATTTCGACATGCCCGCCGGTTTCCGCGCCGTGGCGGCGGGCGGCTCCGAGCGGCCAGCCGGCGATCGCCCGGATATGCTGCTCGAATTGAGAGGTGACGGCGCCGTCGAGCGTCCAGTGACCGGAATTATGAACGCGCGGGGCGATTTCGTTGACGAGAAGCTCGAGCGGCCCATCATCACCGCCTTGCCCGCCAGTCACGAACATTTCGACCGTGATGACCCCACTATAGACGAGGGCGTCGGCAATCACCCGGGTGAGCCGGACTGCCTCGGCCGCTACCTCGGATGGCAGGCGCGCGGGAACGCGGGTCGATTTGAGAATATGGTTCTCGTGACTGTTTTCACAGACGTCATAGGCGGCGAATTCGCCGCTTGGCCCGCGCGCGGCGACAACCGAGATTTCCTTGGAGAAGGGAATGACGGCTTCGAGGATCGCGGGCGCGCCGCCGAGCGTGCGGAAGGTCACCGCGAGATCGGCACCTTCGCGGACCAAGACTTGGCCCTTGCCGTCGTAGCCGAACCGGCGCGTCTTGAGGATCGACGGGCGGCCGATCTGGGCGATGGCGCGGGCGAGCGCGCCGGCATCGTCGACCCGCATGTAGGGCGCCGCCTTGATTCCCGCCGCCGCCAAAAACTCCTTCTCGGCGAGACGATCCTGGCAAACCACCAGCGTCTCGGGGCCTGGCCGCACAACGCAGGAATCGGCGAGAATTGCAGCGGTGCGGGAGGGGATGTTCTCGAATTCATAAGTGATAAGCTCGACCGTGCCGGCAAACTCCATCAATGTCAGTTCGTCTTCGTAGGAAGCGATCGTCCGCGCGCTGGCCACGTCGAACGCCGGACCTTCCGGATCGGCCGCATAAATATGGGTCTTGAGCCCGAGTTTCGCCGCCGCGAGAGCGAGCATCCGCCCCAATTGCCCGCCGCCGAGAATCCCGATCGTCGCACCGGGGACAAGTTCGAATGACAAGGGCTCAGTCCTCCCGCGAGGGCCGTTCGGCCACCGCCTCGGTTTGCGCGGCGCGCCAGGCGGAAAGGCGCGCTTCGATCGCCGGATCGGCCAAGGCGAGGATCGCGGCGACGAGAAGCGCCGCGTTGATCGCGCCGGGCTTGCCGATCGCCAAGGTGCCGACCGGGACGCCCGCCGGCATCTGCACGATCGAGTATAAGGAATCCTGCCCGCCAAGCGCCGGTGTTTCGATGGGAACCCCCAAAACCGGAAGCGCGGTCAGCGCGGCGGTCATGCCCGGAAGGTGGGCGGCGCCGCCCGCTCCCGCGATGATAATCTTGAAGCCCGCCGCCTTGGCGCCTTTCGCGAAAGCGACGAGCCGCTCCGGCGTCCGGTGCGCCGAGACGATCCGGGCCGCGAAGCCGATCTTCAGTTCGTCGAGGAGGGCGGCGGCGTGGCGCATCGTCTCCCAATCCGATTCGCTGCCCAGGATAATGGCGACGGGCGTTTCTGCAACGGACAAATGGCGGCCCAAGACTTCGATGCGGCGAAGTTTTGGCATAAACGAAGGGGGGGCGGCGCGCAAGGCGCGCGGAAGGCGAGGCGCCCCGTCCGACTGCCATGAGCCGACAGATGCCACGGGCCGGGGCTGGTTAACGAAGGTCGATCGTCTCTTCGACAACATGGTTGAGCGGCGCGTTCTCGGCGGTGAGCGTCATCCGCAGCTTGAGTTCCGTGCCTTCGACCTTGCCTTCGCGGACGATGCGCTCGATCTCCCGTTGCGAGCTGATGCCGACGACCTTGAGGAATTTGCGCAGAGCGATGTTGAAGCGATCCTCGTCCATTGCGATCCTCTTCGCGCCCCGTACCGTTGCGCATCACCGAGCCCGCAAGGCTCAAATGACGCCAGGAACCTACTCATTCTCCGGATGAAACTTGCCGTGCAGATCAGGGTTCAGTTAATCAGGAAAGTAGGATTTTCTCAATGCGTCTGACGTCGGATCTCGGTCCACTTTTCCCAATCCCGGCTTTCTATAGCCAACGAATTGGGTCACCGCCCCTTCTATCTCACCTCTAGAGCGGGTCCCGAATAGACAGAATTGGAAGGGGGATTCCCGAATTGGCGGAATCGTGATTTACCATGTTGGCTGGAATGGAGGCCGGCATGGATGGCAAAACCCTATTCGCAGGATTTACGTGACCGCCTGGTGCGGGCTGTACTGGCAGGTCAGTCTCGGCGCAAGGCGGCGCGCAGCTTTGATGTCAGTGCGAGCTGCGTGATCAAGCTCATGCAGCAGTTTGAGATAACAGGCGGTTGTCTGCCGCGAAAGTTTGGCGGCCATAAGCGGCACGCGCTGGCTGCGCATGAAGATAAGGTGCGGGCGTTGGTGGCGGTGCAGCCCGAGCTGACGATCACGGAGCTGTGGAGCAAGCTGACGACGCTCGAGATCAAAGTCGGGCGGTCCGCCGTTGGGCGTTTTTTGCGGCATCTGCAATTGACCTTTAAAAAAAACTCTGCACGCCGCCGAACAAGAAAGAGCGGATGTCCGGGCCGCACGTCTCGCTTGGCGCGATAAGCAGAAAAGTCTTGATCCTCAAAGGCTTGTATTCATCGATGAGACCTGGGCCTCGACCAACATGACACCTCGCTATGGGCGATGTGAAAGAGGCAAGAGACTTATCGCTCACGCCCCGTTCGGCCACTGGAAGACGACGACCTTTTTGGCGGCGTTGCGCCACGATCGCATCACCGCTCCTTGTGTCTTCGACGGTCCCATTAACGGCGCAAAGTTCCTCGCCTATGTCGAGCAGGTTCTGGTGCCGACCTTGTCGCCTGGCGAAATCGTGGTGATGGATAATCTCGGTTCCCATAAACGCGCCGGCGTTCGAAAAGCCATCGAAGCCGCCGGGGCGACGCAGTGCTTCTTGCCCGCCTACAGTCCTGACTTCGATCCCATCGAACAAGTCTTCGCCAAGCTCAAAAATACGTTGCGCAAAATGGCCCACCGAACCGTCGATGCTCTGTGGGATGGCATCGGATTAGCTCTCGACGACTTCCCTCCAACCGAATGCTTCAACTATTTTCGCAATGCCGGATACGGGTCCACCTAATCGGGACCCGCTCTAACTTCGTGGAAGAAGACCTGGCACACCTGCATGCCTGGGTTCAATTCGATAGGTGTAGACCCAACATTAGCAAATTCCAATGTTAGACAGCCGGTGAACCCCGGATGAATTCCGGTAGCAGTTTCGATGATGAGGCCTCTTCGCCCCCAAGACGACTTTCCGGTTACATATCCGGAGAGATCACTTGGAAGTTTTAGCCATTCTAATGTGATGCCAATGACAAATTGCCCAGGGTGTAGGACAAAATGATCGCTGAATCGGACATAATGTTCTCTTGAAATTTCTTCTTCATTGCGTCGGTCGCCCGCGCTTAATGCCGTTACCTTCGTTTTGCCGCATCGTGCGAAACCAACGTCCAAGCCTTAAGTCGAGAGAGGCGGTATGGTTCTTGAGAAGTTCGTCAACATTTACTAGTGGGACAACACCGAGGGTATGACGATCGTCAACGTCGGATTCGCCATCCCAAAGCCGATTAGCCAATTCGTTTGCACTCAGGGGCATTTTTCTCGACACTCTTCCGAAACTCGTAAACCTCAAAGCTCTTCAACACGAGGTCCCGTAGAATGCGTAGCTTCTCAGCCCTGCGAGCTACCTCATCTTCCATCGTCCCAAGTATATCCCAATTGTCAATGTCAAGCCGCAATTTCCATGCTGCATTCACGATCGCGCTTATCGACGTAATGGATGCGGATGGAACAAGACTCCGCAAGTTTTTCTCGATCGAATCCTCATGGAACGCCCCGGTGCTGAAACGTTCAGCCTTCCCAGCATACTTTTCTACTATAGGTAAGAGCTGTCCGTGCAGTCTTTCAGTCGCGTCGTCAGCTATCCCTACCCTAAATCGCTCGGGTTCCGGCAGGGAAACCTCTTTAGCATCAAACGCGTCAAGAAAACCACTGAGTTTCGGCAGTCCATACGAGGATGCAGCTTCCTGCATATATTCAGCACGGCTACTAGGCCGCGGATAGAAAATGCTTCTAGCTTCGCCTAGGCTGGGTGCGATAAGGTAACGGAACGAATATAGAAACGCATTTCCGAACACATATACGCCCATTAGATCACAAAATACCTCCTCTAGTTGCCTCTGCGCCAATTTATAGCTACCACCCCAAATGTTACGAATAAACCTATTCGTCTCAATCTGATTTACGTCAAGTGTCTGATCGAATAGTATTTTTACGCCATCCCAGCGTGATCTGTATATCTCAAGAATTGTTTGCCGAATATTTCGGTCGAATTCTAACTCGGCACCCTGCCCTCTCCATACGACGTGTCCGAGTTCGTGTGCTGCGAGTGGTATAATCAGTGGGTTATGACATTCCGAAGCTGGTACTCCAATGAAAACAAATTTAGAAAGCTCGTGCGGTGCAACAGGATAGGTGAAAAGCGAGAATTCCCACTCTGAACTTAGAACTACTCGGGTGTCTTCACCCAGAAGTTCCGCAGCGAGCATCTTTGTCGGAAAGTATATCTCAAATGCATTCCGCAAGTTGGACGAACGCAATAGCAAACCGATAAATGGCTTATATAGAACAATATTTATGTTAACCTCTAGACAAAACCCGAGGATTGTGTCGTGTTGGGCGGTTTCATCCAAGGAATCTAAAAACCTGCGCTGCCCTTTGAAAAAGTCAAGAATATTTTCAAGCGCGCGTTTGGAGTCCTCATGGGGGTAATCGCCTGCGAGTAGACGCCTGATCAGATTAATTACTTCGTCAAGTTTTTGGCCGCAAAAATCTTTATCTATAAAGCCCGACGGTTTCATTGAAAGGTGTCTCGCGCTCCAGAACAGTGGGAAGCCGTTGTGCGGCCAATGACTTGTGGAAAGCCAAGCAAAACATTTTTATCTTTTTTAATTTGTCGGTTGACAAGTCTTCCGTATCGCCAACAAGCGGGTCTATAATCTGTTTCATACCTTCCGTAAGTGTTCCCAAATCTTTCACCGACTGTGCGGATGCCGCTTCGATTGCCTGGGAAAATACCTCAGTCGCAGTTGGATCTGAACATAAGAAGGCGGTCTCCGGGGCTTGAGCAATTCCCGATGCCTCCGATAACATTTCTCCAAATTTAGGGAATGTTCACCTTGACAAAACAACCCCAAGATGTAGTTAGGGCCGGACAGGCCGGCGATGGGGCATCCGCGTCTCATGGCGCGGCGCTTTTAAAGTCCGTTTCGAAAGTTCGTCAACCATTGCAGAGCTTTCGTAGCATGAGTTCGAATGGAGGCGAAACGGAGGAAGACAAGGGCTGTGGCGTTGAGGTTCTCCCAATCCTTGGCCAGTCTTCGACAGCGGTTCAGCCATGCGATCGACCGCTCGACGATCCAGCGCTTGGGCAAGGTCACGAAGCCTTTCGCCTGATCGCAGCGTTTGACGATCTCGATCTTTACACGAGGCAGAATGTCGGCGAGCGCGTCGCCAAAGATCGGCCCTTGATACGCGCTGTCGGCGAACAGTTTTTCGAGAAAGGGAAAGCGGCCGAACAGCGTCGAAAGCAGCAAGACGCCGCCGTCGCGATCCTGAATGCCGGCGCAATGAACGATGGCGCCCATCAGCAAGCCTTGCGTATCGACGAGAACGTGGCGCTTCTTGCCCTTGATCTTCTTGCCCGCGTCATAGCCGTGCGGATCGATGCGCGCCCCCCTTTTTCGGCGCTTTTCACGCTCTGGCTGTCGATGATCGCCGCCGCTGGGCTCGCTTCGCGTTCGGCTTGTTCGCGACACTTCACGTAGAGCGCGTCGTGGATGCGATCCAGAATGCCGTCCCAAGCCCAGTCGCAAAAGTAGCGATACACCGTGCTCTTGGGCGGCAAATCCTTGGGGATGTAGCGCCATTGAGATCCCGTGCTCAGCACATACATGACGCCGTTGAACACCTCCCGCATGTCGGCTTCACGCTTGCGGCCGCCCCGTTTGGCCGGGGGAATGAGCGGCTCGACATGCGCCCATTCTTCGTCCGTCACGTCGCTCGGATAACGCAGCTTGTCGCGATTGTATTTCGCCCGGTTTTCGTCCGTCCACATCGGCGGCCTCCAACGAATCAGACCGCCACTCTTAGAATCACAAGTGATTCAGAGGATTCAACATCTTTCGAGACGGACACTTAGCTGATGAGATTACGCCGGAGATGATTGAGGCGGGCATGAGCACCTACTATGGATTCACTGAGTGGGATTGGGAAAACTCTCGCCATTGTATTACAGAGATTATTTGCGCCGCCTTGGCAGCGCGTGTATAATTTTGCTAGCAGCCCTTCCAGCAAACTTAGCCGCCATGTTGATGTTGTGTAGCGTGAGGATCACTGATTCAATAGAGTTTTGTTTTCCTTTAACCGGCCGGTGATTAGAGAAGATCAATTGATATGCCTCAGGTTTTTCTGGATCTGGCCTATGACCTAGGTAGAGAGCGTGGACGACGGTATTTCGAATGAGTGTATAACCTTCGGCACTTCTATTGAGGTTTGTCAGCCACTGCACTTGATCCTTGTTTCCTAGATGGCTGTAGATGTCCTTCAGTTTTTCGATCTTGCCCCTCGTTTCCATGCGCCCCACCATCAGAGCGCCGACATCGCTATTCATGCCCGCGACGGCTATGAGCCAGTCCGTAAGGGCGATTTCAAACATGGGCCACGCCCGCATCAACAACAGAATTGCTTCTTCGGCGCTTTTTGGCATGCTCTTATCGAGCGCGAGTGGATCAAACTCAAGGGCCATGCTAAAACATTATCATGGTTGATAAGAACGGACCCAAAAAGCCGTCTGGCATTGAGCTTTTCCCCGACGCGTGGGAGCGGTTCAGAAACGCCGTACACGTGATGACGAAGGCTGGTCCACAGCATCGCGAACCGAAGCCTGCCAGGCAAATCTCGCGTCCTGGAAAAAAGAAAACGGAATTATGCGTTACGCCTGCTAAGCCGAAGCGACCTGGAAATGTTTAAATTCAGCGTCGTCTATCTAATGTTCTTGATCCTTATCGCGATCATGGGAGGATTGCAGACACCCGACCCGGTGCAGATGCTCGGACAGATCGTCATTCTTGGCATCGCATGGCTTATCGGATGCGGCATCGCAGTGCCCTTCACACGAACCCCAGAACAACGCGCAGCGCGGACCGCAGCAAAAGCCGCAGCACGACTTGCCGCCGCCAGGAAGTGGACTGACGCAGGGAATTAACTCTCACTCTCTCACTCATTTTGCTGCGCGGTGTCAAACTATGCACCATCATAAATTTCAGGTTATGGTAGCGCTTGATCCAAATGGGATGGCGCTTATGATGCGAGATATGGAGCTTATTCGGAAGATTTTTGCTGAAATTCAAAGTCGCGATGATGTGACCCTAGGAAGATTAGAGATTCCTGGCGTTGATGAAGCCATTGTTGCTCGACACCTCGAAATGCTTCTCGCCGAAGGGCTTATTGAGGGTGAGCAATTTGACCCCCTTGGGCAATTGTTCCCAATAATAACGGTAAAAGATCTTTCATGGCGTGGGCATGACTTTGCTGCCGCGCTCGCGAACGACAGCGTTTGGGCGCAGATCAAAAAGACGTTTTCCATGTCCGAGTTGAAGACATTGCCATTAGCAGTTTTCAAGGAGGTATCCATTGGTTTGTTGACGCAATGGGCAAAGTCGAAAGCGGGCCTTTCTGGGAGCTAACGCGTTCTACCTATTCTGATGCTTCTTTCGCCAGTGTTGGAACCTACTCGCCTTCTGTTTAAGCGTTCGCGGCTTGACCAGTCCGCCGATAAGTAAGGCGCTTTCCGACAAGGCCCTTAATCGCTTTCGAAGTGCGCTCCATATCGTTTACGTCAAGCGCCATGCGCTCGTTATAACGAAAATCAAATTCGGCAAGGTAGCGTTTCAAATGTTCTTGGCTGACATGGTGGTACACGCCATTGATGCCGCGTTTAAGGATCGAAAAATATCCTTCGATTGTGTTTGTGTGAATGTCGCCGCGAACGTATTCTCCGATGCTGTGGTTGATGGAACCGTGAAGGGCGAACTCACTGGCGGCTTTCTTAGATGCGCCACCTTCGTCCGTCATGATAAACGTGGCTGCGTTGATTTGTGCCGCGATGATCGGGCGCAATGTGGCAGCATTAACCGAAGGAATGTGATGCGATTTGACGCGACCGCCGCGCTCTACCAAGGCAAAGACAGCTTCCTTGCCAGCGCCGCCGGTTCCGACGTGTTGGCGCTTTGAGGCGTGCTTATTCTTTTCCTTGCCGCCGACATAAGTTTCGTCAATCTCAACCTTCTTGCCCTTGCCGCCAAGTGGCGTGAATGGACTTCCGCCTTCGCGGAGCGCTTCGCGGATGCGATGCATCAAAAACCATGTGGATTTCAGGCTCACACCTAACGTGCGATGCAATTGTTGAGTGCTCATTCCTTTCTTCGAGGACATAAGCAGGTAGGTTGCATAGAGCCATTTGGTGATCGGTATCTTACTGCGCTCCATAAGCGTCCCTACCGTCACCGTGAACTGTGATCGGCAATCGTTGCACATATAGAGACCAGGGCGTCCAGTCGTACCGTGGACCTTTGTGGACGCGTTCAGGACGCCGCAATGCGGGCAGACTGGGCCATCGGGCCATAGTTCGGCCTCAAGCCATTCGCGGGCCTTGGTTTCGTCTTGGAAAATTGGGTTATTAAAATCGGTGGACATGGCGCTTTCTCTAGGTTGAGAAGAATCCTACATGATGTGGCGTGTTTTGTCAAGGTGAACATTCCCCAAATTTAACTAGAATGGACTTATCAAAATTGTCGCCGTGCAATTTTCGGTCGACTTCTTGCGCTGTACGGAGTGAGAGCAGCGCTATTTGGTCGTCCAAGACGCGGAGTCGGGTGTGTTCCATTGCCGCTGCGCCCCCTACGAATCAGGTTCGCTCTATTATGAGGTTTAGGTGCCCTAAACATAATGTCAAGGCGATCTATTCAGCTCGGTGTGGATAGTTCGATTGCGATAGGCTTGCGCCTAGTCTGGCGCTCCGCAGCGGAGTATTGCTCCGGCGGGTCATCAAAAGGTGGCGCTTCGTGCAATTGGCCCGCTACCCGTGGCCCTTCACCCGTGCTTGACCGCGATATCCTCCATGTAGACGCGGTAGCGTTCGCTGATGTGGTATTCGACCGGCTTGAAACCATGCTTTTGCAGGAGCGCATAAAGCCGCTTGCAAGAAAATTTGTGATATTGCTCGATCTCGCCCCAATAGGGATTGACGCCATTGGCGTGCTGCAGCCGCCAAGCCATGTTATCGATGTCCGGCATCGAGAGAAAAAGCGCGCCATCCGGACGCAGCAGCCGGTGCGCGGCGGCAAGTCCCGGTTTCGAAAACGGCATGTGTTCGAGCACATCGGCCATGCTTATGACGCTGTAGCGCGCGTTATGATCGAGCGCGCTCAAAATACTCGGCAGGCGGGAGAACGGGACGGCGCGGCACGACGAGGCAGTTTCCGTCTATCGCGAAGCCTTGCAGGAAAGAACCCGCGAGCGAGTCCCGCTCCAATGGGCGATGACTCAGCAAAACCTCGCTCTGGTTTACCGCGCATTGTTCGCCAAGACGGGCGCGTTCATCTCGAAGATGCGCTCGCAGCTGCCGATGGCGCTCTCGAAGAATTTCGCAAGGCCAAGGCGGCATACTAGATCGAGAAGGCCGAGCGCCAGCGCGGACAGATCCTGGCGATGAAGGGCAATCCAAAAAACGGCGCGGCCAAAAAATAAACCTTACCGCATTCTTTCGCCCGATCCAAATCCCGGCTTCGTATCGCGCCGCGCCTGCCAGAAGTGCGTTTGCGCAAACCGTCAATCGTACCAAAATGTTTCACGTGAAACATTTTGGTACGATTGACAAAAAAAACCGGTCAAACCGCCGCCCTTAAATCTCGCAGATCTGGGTCACTTGTTCCGGCAAGCCGGCATTGGTCATTTCGTAGCCGGCCACGCGCAGGATGGCCCGCGCCGGGCTCATCGTGACAGCGAGCCGCGTATAGGGGTTCAGGACGGGCGGCTTCACCCAATCAAAACCGCGGCGCGACAAGGGCCCGCGCCAGCCGGCAAGCGCGTCCTGCCGGTCGCGGCATCGCGCGGCGGCCTCCGCCGACGAGCAAGTCAGAAAGCGAGCGGCCGCCATGCGCGCTTCCCACATCGGGCGGTTCGGCACCCAATCATTGGCCGCGCTCGTGTTTTCCTCACGCGTAACAAAGCCGTTCTCGGTGCGCTCGATCACACATCGCTCCCCCGGCGCGCAACCAATGAGCGTATAGATCACCTGCCGCGCCACCGGCATGTTTTCCAACACGCTCTTCGCGGCGGCATATGTTTCACAAATCTCGAAGACCTGACGCAGCAATTGATCCGGCGGCATGTGGCGAATATTCGCCCATGTATGAAGCGCATTGGCTGCAAGGTCATAAATGCGCAGCCAAGGATGGCGGGTGCGGCGCCACATGGGCGCCTGGTTGATGCAGGCGGCGAACCGGCACGGTGCCATCGCGGTCAGCACGCCGGCATAGCCAGGCCAGGTGATGCTGAAGGATTTGCCGGCGGGCCCCTTTGCGCGGATAACATCCGCATGGCGGCCTAGCCCGGGGTATGGCCAATCCAGCGTGCGCGCGAGCCAAGGCACGCCGTCTTCTTCGCGCGCGAGCGAGGTGCAGCTCCATTGGTACGAGCCGTTAAGCAGCCAGACTCCCGGAAAGCCGAGTGCTGCCGCGATTTGCGCGATTTCCGGCACATAGGGCGAGCACGAGCGGGTGAGCCAGCGGCGCGCGGCTCCATCCAACGCCGGCAGGAACGGTGTTACCGCGCGCGGAAAGACCGTGAGGCAGTCTTCGCGCAGGGCACGCGCGCGAGCACGACGTAGCATGGCGTGGCGGAGAAGCCCGCCTTCACCGACATCGACGACGGAAATGGCTGGCATGACAGCTTCCATAGACTGCTCATCGCAACGAGGCGCTCAAAGCTGGCGGCGGCGCCAAGGAGGAATAAACCAAAAAATAAACTCTACCGCGTTCTTCCGCTTGCGCCAAATCCCGGCATTGTATTGCGCCGCGCGTGCCGGACCCACAACTCGTCGCCGAAATGATGTCGCCGAAATGATCAAGAAGCACGCGCCGGACGCCGGTTTGGTGGTGTTCGAGACCGGCCAAAACTTGCCCTCTTAAAACTCTCCCCCGGTCTGCTCGCCGTCCAGAGGATCGACGACACCGCCGATAAGATTGGCCCCAAATAGCCTTTCGGAGGTGAGATTCCGGCGCAGCGGACGCAGGCGCTTTTGCGTTGTCGCAATCTCGTCCTCGCGCTGCAGGAGCGCCGCCCGTGCCTCGGCCACGCTCGCCGCTCGAAAGCCGCACGTCTCGCCCGGACGCATCTGCGCGAGCCTGCCGATGTCGGCGCGCGCGACATGGCCGAGTTTTGGATAACCGCCGGTCGGCTGACGATCGGCCATGAGGACAAGCGGCTTCTTATCGCCGGCAATTTGGATCGCGCCGAGTGCGACGCCATCCGACACGATGTCGTAGCCCCGCGCATGTGCGATGTCCGGTCCTTTGAGCCGATAGGCCATGCGGTCGGCCGCCGGTGTGAGCGTGAACTGGCCTTCGAAGAACGCACCAAGAGTCTCCACCGTGAAATAATCGTCTTGCGGGCCAAGCACGACACGGAAAGGATCGGGTTCGCGGGCAAGCCATGGCGCGTCGATCGTTGCCTCGAAGCTTGCGCCGTCTCGCTCCTCCGCCGAAGCGGCGGGCAAGACATCGCCTGCCCGCAACATCCGCCCCTCTATCCCGCCCATCGCTGAGCGCGTATGGGTTGCCCGGCTGCCCATCGTAACCGGCGTCTCGAAGCCGCCTTCGACCGCGAGATAAGCAAAGGCGCCGGATTCGCCAGCCCGCGCCGCCAGGACCTCGCCAGGCCGCAACAGGAGCCGCGCCGCGATTGGCAACAACACCCCGTCGCGCCGCCAGAGAAAAGCCCCGCCTGCAAAGGCGAGCGCGAGCGGCGCGCCTTCGCAGATGACCTCAAGGCCGCCGGTTGACACTTCGATTGCCGCAGCGCGGTCGTCGTTGCCAAGGGCAAAATTGGCGGTCCGGAAAGCGGCCCAGTCCATGGGCCCCGCCGGGGTCACGCCATAGCGTAGATAGCCGTTTCGCCCGCCGTCCTGAATGGTTGCGCCCGGACCGGCGTGCAGCACGCGCAGGCACCCGCGCATGTCAGGTCTCGTCCAAATATTCGTGGCCCGTGCAAAACTCTCCGGCGTCCGCCGCCATGCTCATGGCATTGAAGGCGGCGGGATCGATCCGTTCGAAGCAAAGCTCGTCGCCGACGCCAGCGAGCAAAACCCGCTCGCGCCGGGGATCAAACATTTTGATCGGCGTGCGGCCGATCGCGTACCAGCCAGTCGGCATGGCGCAGCCGGCGATGAGCGCCTGGCCGCCCGCGATCAGCAACGATCCGGGCGGCACTGGGGCCCGTGGCGCGGCGCGGCGCGGGATCGTGAGTTCTCGTGCAAGCCCGCCAAGAAACGTGAATCCCGGCGCAAAACCATACATATAGACGCGGTAGCGCGCGCCAAGATGCAGGCCGATGATTTGTGCGGGCGACAAACCCAAGAGTGCCGCGATTTCGGCGATGTCCTCGCCGTGCGGCGGGTCGTAGCAGGCGGGGACACGCCAGAGTTGTCGCCGCGTCCGGGGCGGGGCCGATGCGTAATCGAGCCCGGCGATGGCATCGGCGAGCGCCTCCGTCGTCAAACGGCGCGGATCGAAACGGATCATCAAGGAACGATAGGTCGGCACGGTCTCAATCACGCCTTCAATGTCCGCTCGTTGGATGGCGGCATCAAGCGCCATGACAAGATCGTGGATTTTTGGATCAATCGTGGTGCCGAATTCGACAACGAGCGCCGACTCTCCGGCGGGAAGATAGCGTGGCTTGGGCAACATGCCGGAGCCTCTTTAATGCGCCTCGCTCGGGTGAGTACCTCGCGCCGCATGATTTTGCGAGCAGATCGTACCAAAATGTTTCACGCGGCACGTGGGGATGTCGGCAGTCGGGCAAAGCACTAAACAAAAGGTCACGGGCTTGGAGCCACCGGCGGTAGGCGAACCTGCCGCGACGTTGGCGTTCCCGAGTCACTGCGGCCTAGCACTGCTTTTGCAGATTTGGGGTGAGCCACGCCTTTAGCCCCCCTGCCACTGCTTCGCCGTTTCAACCGCGAAGTCCCGGTAGGACCGCAGCGGTCGGCCCAACAAGGCCGTCATCCGATCGACATCGCCCGAGGTTGCCACCATTCCGTCCCGTTGAAAGCGGCCCATCATGAGCCGCACGTCGTAGGCCATCCAGCCCGGAGCGAAAGCTCTGAACTGCTGCTCAAATGCGGCTAGATCGTCACCCGCATAATGAATTGGCCGGTCCAGAGTCTCAGTCCAAATGCCGGCGAGTGCGCTACCCGTGAGAACGTCTGGCCCGACGATATCCATTGTCTCGCGTGGAAGGGAGCTGACAGCCTGTTCCCTCCTCAGGAGGTGCAGTGCAGCGACCTCCGCGATATCGCGGGTATCGACCATTGAAAGTCCCACACCGCCGACCGGCACCGGATAGACACCATGCCCAAGCACGACGTTTCTGAGGGTGACATCATTCTGCATGAAGTAGGCCGGGCGCAGGATTGTGGCAGGCAGTTCGAAATGCTCAATCATGCGTTCGACGGTGTACTTTCCCGTGAAGTGCGGGACATTCGTGTACCTGTCGCTGTGCATGACAGAGAAGTAGACGATCCGCTCGATGCCTGCTTCGCGAGCGAGGTTGAGCGTGATCAGCGCCTGTGTGACCTCATCCGGTGATACGGCATTTAGGAGAAACAGCGTGCTAGCCTCTGCCAAGGCAGCGCGCATCGCGTCCACGTCCGTAAGATCGCCCTTCACCGGGGTCACTCCAGCCGGGAAATGCGTCTTCTCCGGCGCACGTGCCAGCGCGCGGACCTCGGCACCGTTTCCGGCGAGGTGAGCCACAACCTGTGATCCGATGGCGCCGGTACTGCCAGTTACGAGAATAATCATGTTCGATGATCCTTTTTGCTCGTGAGATTGATCCGGCCCGCACGGCGGAGCGGTGCCGGCGGGTGTGCCGACGCACTGGCTCAGCGGGTGAGATCGAGGATGATCTTGCCAGGCGCGTTCCCAATCTTGTTGCGCTCGATCGTGGCTGGGGGCCCGGACAGCTTGATCACTTCGGATCTCCAATCCTGAACACACATTCGCCAGACCCTTGCACGGGCATGATTTTTCGCGTCTGCGTAGCCCGATAAAGTCCGCAGCGACCTCTGGCCGACATCTAACCGACGACCGGTTTTCTAGGCTGAAACTGCTGGTTGGCATAAATCTGAGCGTTATCCTCGAAAGATTTCAAACTCTGTTATACCATTTGCCCTGCTTTAGCCTCGCCGAGAAATCGCGCCATACGAGGGATGGTTAGGTGCGGACAATCCGCGCACCGGCTCGCCGGCATCGCGGCGTTTCAAACCGGTGCGAAAGGCGCGAGCGCAATGCCCTCTTGCTCAAGACGCGCGCGCACCGCCTTCGCCATGGCGACCGCATTCGGGCTGTCGCCATGGACACAGATGCTATCGATGCCGGCAGCCAAGCGCTTGCCCGAATTTGTGATGATGGCTCCTTCCAATACCATGGCGACCGCGCGCTCGCCGGCGTCCCGGGCATCCCGTAACACGGCGCCGGGGCGGGACCGTTCGACGAGACGACCGGCATCCGTATAGGCGCGGTCGGCGTAGATTTCGCGGGCGACCGCAAGTCCGTGCGCGAGACCGGCCGTTTCCAATTTCGTTCCGGCGGGAGCGAGAAAGCCGAGGCGAGGCTCGACCGCTTTCACCGCGCGCGCAATGGCGTTAGCGATCGCTTCATCCTCCGCCGCGATATTGCTCAGGGCGCCATGAACCTTCACATAGCCGAGCCTCGCCCCCGCATAAGCGGCAAGCGCGTTCGCGGCGCCGATCTGATAGGCGACGAGCCGCTCGATTTCTCCCGCCGTGAACGGCAATCTGCGGCGGCCGAACCCCCAGAGATCGGGAAATCCGGGATGCGCTCCGATCGCGATTCCCCTGGCCCTAGCGGCGCCGAAAATTTGGGCCATGATCTCCGGATCACCGGCATGAAAGCCGCAGGCGACATTAACGCTCGTGACAATATCGAGCATGGCGTTGTCGTCGCCGATCCGGTAGGCGCCGAACCCTTCGCCGCAATCGCAATTCAAATCGACGCTGCGCATCGCTTTAGTACCTATGGCGGCGAAAGTTTCACGATTGCCTCGCGCGGTTGCTCCGGCGGATCTGTAAAAAAATCCTTGCGCCGGTAGCCTTGCGCATAAAGCAGCGCGGTCAGATCGCCGTGATCGATCCGCGCATGGGCGGCGGCCGCGACCTTGGGTTTGGCGTGAAAGGCAACGCCGAGCCCCGCGGCTTCAAGCATCGCGAGATCGTTGGCGCCGTCGCCAACCGCAAGAGTTTCCGCGACGGAGAGGCCATGTTTTTCGCGCAAATGCGTTAGTGCCGAAAGCTTGGCGTCCTTGCCGAGGACCGGCTCCGCGACAAGCCCGCTAAGCCGGCCATCGTCGCCGAAAAGAAGCTCATTTGCCTGATGTTCGTGAAAGCCGATTCTCTCCGCGATGACGGATGCAAAAACCGAGAACCCGCCCGAAACGAGCACGGTATGCGCTCCATTGGCCCGCATGGTTTGAACCAGCGCAGGTCCCCCCGGCGTCAAGGTGATTTTATTGGCAATCACGTCCAAGACGGTGGCGCGGTCGAGGCCCTCAAGAAGAGCCACACGCTCGCGCAACGCCGGTTCGAACGGGATTTCCCCGCGCATCGCGCGTCCGGTGATCGCGGCGACATGGGCCCGCTTGCCGGTTTCAGCGGCGAGTTCGTCGATACATTCCTGGCCAATCATGGTCGAATCCATGTCGGCCAGCAAGAGCTTCTTGCGCCGCCCTTGCGCCGTTTGCACGATGACATCGACGGCGGCGTTTTCGAGAGCGGAGCGCACCCTATCCGCGACGGCTCTTGCGCCGAAGGCGGGTCCGGGGTCGAAAGCAATGTCGGCGGCAATCCAAGGATCGAGCCAGTTCACGGGCCCTGGCCGTCTTAAGGTTTCGCTGGCCCGCCGGAGCATATCCCTGGTCAAAACCGGAAAGGCCGGATCGCAGACAAGCGTTGCAACATGCGTCATGGCGCGTCTCGGGCTAACTCGCTTCGCCGGAGCCCCGCCTTGCGGCGGATGATTGCCTTGGAGGAAGGATCAACTGGCGTTATTTCATCCCAAGACAGGGATCAAACGCAACTCTCTTTCGAACAATCAGGCGCGGGTGCACCTCGCGTCCTTCGCTGCGAGGTCTCTCCTTACGTTCGTGCTCGCGTGCTTTCGCCACCGGCCGGCATCCCCTGAATAGGGGGTGCGCGGGCGAAGGTGCCGCGCTACTCTGAAAGCCATAAAGACATTTCCGGTCAGGAGTCGAACGATGGCTACCATCGAATATTGGATTCAACTTGAGAACCACCCTTGGGACGCTTCACCCAACAACATCGATCGAATCACAGGGGAAGACATGAAGGCGGTGACGACAAAAGACCCGGTCGAAGTCACCCTCAAATCGCCCGGGACCGGAGTCACGACGACGCGGACAATGTATAACCCGCTCCGCGGCGATGGAGACGAGGTCATCCACGCTCTCATCCTGCGCCGCTATAAACCGCCGACCCTTCCTCCTGGCCCCCAGAGTGATGCCTGGACCGTGCCGGACGATCGTAAAGTGAACCCTTGGGATTTGAACGAGCCCGACCCCACCGACAACGGCACGATGGGCACGATCCCCGGTCCTGTGATCGAATGCAACGTCGGCGACGAGGTGATAGTCCATTTCCGCAATATGGACATGCGGACGCACCGCGTGACGAAGGTGGTCTGTTTCGACACTCCCACCGGAGGAACATTTTGTTTCCCCACTATAACAGAAGAGCCGATCGAGATCGAAAAGAGAGTCCATAGCTTCCATCCTCACGGATTCGTCTTCGAGGCGGCTTCGGACGGCGCCTTTCCGCTCTCCCCGCCGGATAGCACTCAACCGGTCACCGGAATCTTGGACGATGAATCGTTCGCCTGGTCGAAGGTGCCGGGGTTTTCGGGGATCTTGAAGAAGGGCGACCGCGTCCCGCCGGGCGGCTCCTTCATCTATACCTGGAAAACCCTTAACTGGCCTACGACCGCCGGGGTCTGGCACTACCACGATCACTCCATTTGTGACACGGAGAATGTAAATCTAGGCGCCATCGGCATCATCGTGATCCACAATCCCGCGGATACCGCACAGGAAGTCGACATCAGAGACCCGAACGATCCGTCCGGGCTGGATCCGGCGTTTCTGCCGGGGGGATCGCCCAATGGCTTCCCTACTGAATTTTTTTGCTTCCCCTTCCCGCCGCTGCCGGTGCCGCCGTTCCCGTTCCGTGAGATCCGCGCGCTGCCACACGACCTCGACGGATTGGGCGCACACGATAAAATACCCCATCGCCATGGGATGGCCACCACGGCGCAGCCCGAGAAGAAATGCGGGTCCGCGTCGCCGGGCGAGCCCGAGTTCCCGATCCTGGCACGCACGATCCGGCGGGGCGATATGCTGCTCGAGTTGGACGAGAAGCTGCAAATCATCAATAGTTTCTGCTTTTCATTCTACCGCACACCACCGGCCAAGGCGCTGTATCTCCAGCTTTTCCATACGCTTACCGGCGGAAAAGGCATGGATGGTGGGCAAGCTCAGATGATCAACGGACGCACTTTCATGGGAAATACACCCACTATGGTCGCGGGCCCAAACACACGGATGCGCTTTGGCGTAGTCGGCATGGGAGACGACTTTCATGTCTTCCACCTCCACGGCCACCGCTGGATCATCCCTGGTCCCGACGGCATTACGCCCACGGACATTCAAAACAGTCCGATGGTGCAAGCCGTATCGCAATTCGAGGACACCAAGATCTTCGGCCCGGCCAATTCATTTGTGTTCACCATCGACGAAGCCAACGGATTCATGCGCGCCTCGCCCCCTATAGGCGAATGGCATATGCATTGTCACGTGCTGGGACACATGATGATGGGCATGATGGGCTCGCTGCTCGTCGTCAACGGCGGAGAAATTTTCTTTGCTCTTCCGGTAGGTGTACCGTGCGACATGCACAAAATGGGAGGCGGCGGCAACGGGGGTACCAAGACCCATCAGGTCAGTATCGAGAACGCCGGCGACGACGGCTTTGTGCCCAAGGTCATGAACATCAATGTCGGCGACACCGTCACCTGGAAGAACAACGACAACGCGACCCACACCGCGAGCAAGATCGGCGGCCCCGGTCCCAACTTCGACTCGGGCAACATCCTTGCAGGAGCCACCTCGGCTCCGGTAACCTTCAACACTGCCGGCACGATGAACTACCGATGCAACATCCACACCAACATGACCGGCACGATCCAGGTCACCTAGTGGCCTGAGGTACTGCAACGAAAGACGGCGAACCCATTGACGGGTTCCCTTCGTGGCGCCGGCCTGCTATCCCGGCGCCATGACGACCCACGCGCTCGAAAACATCCGCAATTTTGCCCTTGTCGCCCATATCGACCATGGCAAATCCACCCTCGCCGACCGGCTGATCCAGGCCACCGGCGCGATAGCCGAGCGGGATATGGTCGAGCAGGTGCTGGATTCGATGGATATCGAGCGCGAGCGCGGCATAACCATCAAGGCGCAGACGGTGCGCCTCGAATACAAGGCGCACGACGGCAAGACTTATATCCTGAATTTGATGGACACGCCGGGCCACGTCGATTTCGCCTATGAAGTGTCGCGTTCGCTCGCCGCCTGCGAAGGCTCGCTGCTGGTGGTGGACGCGAGCCAGGGCGTCGAGGCGCAGACGCTTGCCAACGTCTATCATGCGCTGGATGCCGGCCATGAGATCGTGCCGGTCTTGAACAAGATCGATCTTCCCGCCGCAGAACCCGAGCGCATCAAGCGGCAGATCGAGGATGTGATCGGGCTGGATGCCTCGCAGGCCGTGCTCATTTCGGCGAAGACGGGGCAGGGCATCGATTCTGTCCTGGAGGCGATCGTCACCCGCCTGCCGCCGCCGAAAGGGGACGAGACCGCGCCCTTGAAGGCGCTGTTGGTCGATTCCTGGTACGACGCCTATCTCGGCGTCGTCGTGCTTGTGCGGATCATCGACGGGACGCTCAGGAAATACCAGAAAATCAAAATGATGGGAACGGACGCCCATTACGAGATCGACAAAATTGGGGTGTTCCGGCCGAAGATGCAGGATGAGGCGGAGCTCGGACCCGGCGAAGTCGGCTTCATCACCGCGCAGATCAAAGAGGTCGCCGACACGCGGGTGGGCGACACGATCACCGATGCACGCCGTCCTTGCGGCGAAGCGCTGCCTGGCTTTAAGCCCGCGCAGCCGGTGGTTTTCTGCGGGCTGTTTCCGGTCGACGCGGCGAATTTCGGCGATCTTCGCGCGGCCATGGGACGGCTTCGTCTTAACGACGCGAGCTTTTCCTACGAGATGGAGAGTTCGGCGGCTCTTGGCTTTGGTTTCCGCTGCGGGTTTCTGGGGCTCCTGCATCTCGAAATCATTCAGGAGCGGCTGGAGCGCGAGTTCAATCTCGATCTCATCGCGACCGCGCCTTCGGTCATCTACCGGATTCTTAAGCGCGGCGGGGATGTTCTGGAATTGCATAATCCGGCCGATATGCCAGATCCGGCTAAGATCGAGACAATCGAAGAGCCATGGATTCGCGCGACGATCCTGACCCCGGACGATTATCTTGGCGCGGTATTGAAGCTCTGCCAGGAGCGGCGCGGGGAGCAGACCGATTTGAGTTATGCCGGGAGCCGCGCGAAGGCGGCCTATGATTTGCCGCTGAACGAAGTCGTGTTCGATTTCTACGACCGGCTGAAATCGATCTCGAAGGGCTATGCGAGTTTCGACTATGCGCTCACGGATTATCGCCCAGGCGATCTCGTGAAGATGTCGATTCTGGTCAACGCCGAGCCGGTTGATGCGCTCTCCATGCTGGTCCATCGCGATCGCGCCGAGGCGCGCGGCCGCGCCATGGTGGAGAAGCTCAAGGAGCTCATCCCGCAGCATATGTTTCAAATTCCGATCCAGGCGGCGATCGGCGGAAAGATCATCGCGCGGGAGACGGTCCGGGCGCTGCGCAAGGATGTGACCGCGAAATGCTATGGCGGCGACGTTACCCGCAAGCGCAAGCTTTTGGAAAAGCAAAAGGCGGGCAAGAAGAAGATGCGGCAATTCGGCAAGGTCGAGATTCCGCAGGCAGCTTTTATCGCGGCGTTGAAGATGGATGGGTGAGGCAAGAGGTGGCCGCTAACCGGAGGTCGCAGCTCTGACAACGCGCTTTCGCTTGCGTTTGGCCCAGGTGTCCGCTAGGTTTGCAGGATCTTAGTCAGGTCAAGTGAGCTGCGAAATTGGCTTTCGGATCCAATATTTTGCCCACCGGCGGTAAAAGCCACGCGCCGTTGAGCGGCGCGCGGGTGCTTTCTTCCGGATTGCTTCGGCTTATCCGCCCCTGAGGGCCGGCCGGGCGATTCGCCTGGGCGCTCAGGGGACGCCGCAAGCCTTTAAAACCCAATTTTGACCGGACAAACGCCATGACAAGCCTAGATACCGCTCCCCCTGCGTCGCCCGCGCGGCACAACGCGCAAGCGATCGTCATTTTCGATACCACCTTGCGCGACGGCGAACAATCGCCTGGCGCCTCGATGACCCTCGAGGAGAAACTGCAAGTGGCGGGCCTCCTCGACGCGATGGGCGTCGATATTATCGAGGCCGGTTTCCCGGTGACCTCGGAAGGCGATTTCGAGGCGGTCTTCGCGATCGCCAAACGCATGAAGCGGGCGAGCGTCGCGGGTCTTGCCCGCGCGGCCGGCAAGGATATCGACCGTTGCGCCGAAGCTCTGCGACCGGCGCTCCGCCCGCGCATTCATTTGTTTATTTCGACCTCGCCGCTCCACATGAAATACAAGCTGCAAAAGGAGCCCGGCGAGGTTCTCGAAATGGTCGCGGCAAGCGTCGCGCGGGCGCGCAACCTTGTCGGCGATGTCGAATGGTCGGCGGAGGATGGAACACGATCCGAAATCGAGTTTCTCTGCCGCTGCGTCGAGGCCGCCATCAAGGCGGGCGCCACGACCATCAATATCCCCGATACGGTCGGCTACGCGGTGCCGCATGAATACCGGGCTTTGTTCGAGACCGTGCGCGAAAAAGTGCCCAATTCCGATAAGGCGGTCTTTTCCGTCCATTGCCACAACGATCTGGGTCTTGCCGTTGCCAACACGCTGGCGGGCATCGAAGGCGGCGCCCGGCAGGTCGAATGCACGATCAATGGGATGGGCGAGCGCGCCGGCAATGCCGCCATGGAAGAGGTCGTGATGGCGCTGCGCGTGCGGGGTGACACAATGCCCTACCACACCAACATCGATACGACGATGCTGACCAGGGCCTCAAAACTCGTCTCGGCAGTGAGTTCGTTTCCGGTGCAATACAACAAGGCTATCGTCGGGCGCAACGCCTTCGCGCATGAGAGCGGCATTCACCAGGACGGCATGCTGAAGAACGCCGGGACCTATGAGATCATGACTCCGGAGAGCGTCGGCGTGGCCAAGACATCGCTCGTCATGGGCAAGCATTCCGGCCGCCACGCTTTTAAGGAGAAGCTCAAGGAATTGGGCTACGAGCTTGGCGAAAACGCCCTCGAAGACGCTTTCGCCCGTTTCAAGGATCTCGCCGATCGCAAGAAGATCGTCTACGACGAAGATCTGGCCGCCCTTGTCGACGACGAGATCGCCCATGCGCACGATCGCATCAAGCTTGTCGCCCTCACCGTGATCGCGGGCACCAAGGGGCCGCAATCGGCGGCCTTGACGCTCGAAATCGCCGGCGAACAGAAGACCGTTCAGGCAACGGGCAATGGCCCGGTCGATGCGATTTTCAACGCCATCCTCGCGCTCGTGCCGCACAAAGCCGTGCTTGAACTTTTTCAGGTTCACGCGGTTACCCAGGGAACCGACGCGCAAGCCGAGGTTTCCGTGCGGCTCGCCGAGGACGGCAAATCGGTCACCGCCAAAGGTGCCGATCCCGACACGCTGGTGGCGTCGGCGAGGGCCTATATCGCGTCCCTGAACAAGCTGATGGTCAAGCGGGGAAAGCAGCGTCCGGAGGTTTTGGCGGGTTGAAGAATAATATTTAGCACCGGGTCGTGGGTTTTAGTAAATACCGGTAGCTTTAGGAATAGGCGCCAGCCTCGGGATTTTTGTTTTGCTCACGATGTTCGGAAATATTATCAATTATTGTTAACTGCCCCGCTCTTCCGTTTTCATACTTAAGCCAGTCAATTTCGTCCTCAGATAATCGGGAACCATCCTTCGGGGGTGGCGTTACGCCGTTCGGCAATTCGCCATCATTGAAGGAGAGTCCCAGATGAGAAAGAGTTTGTTGGCTACGATCGCGGGAGCGGCCCTGATCGCCGGCGGCGGCTTGGCCGCGGCCCAGCAGCGCATGGAAGGTTCGCCGGGTAGCGCAGTTGGAGCCCAGGGCTCGTCTCAACGCGAGCCTGGCGGCGCGGTGCACGAACGCCAATCCGGCGGCGCCATGCAAGGCCAGACGCCGGGGCGGTCCGGCACGGTCGAGGAAAAAGAGCGTCGCTCGGGCCAGCCCGGCACGATGCAAGGGCAAACCCAGAAGCGTTCCGGCGCCATGGAGGAAAAAGAGCGTCGCTCGGGCCAGCCCGGCACGATTCAAGGCCAGACCCAGGGGCGTTCCGGCGCCATGGAGGAAAAAGAGCGTCGCTCGGGCCAGCCCGGCACGATTCAAGGCCAGACCCAGGGGCGGTCTGGACAATCAGCCGGGTCCCCTACATTGTCGCCGGATCAGAGAACCAAACTCCACGAAACCGTCGTCAGCGGGGATATTCACCATGTCGACCACGTCAATTTCTCGCTGTCGGTCGGAATCCACGTGCCCAATACCGTGACGTTTTATGATGTTCCCGAAACGATTATAGACATCGTTCCGCAATATCGCGGCTTCAAATACATCGCGGTGAGAGACGAACTGGCGATCATCGATCCGGGCACGCGCAAAATCGTGGCGGTCCTTCCAACCCAAGGTTCGGCCCAGGGGCGGTCCGGCCGGTCCGTCGGGTCCACCACATTGTCTCCGGATCAGAAGACCAAACTTCACGGGATCATCACCGGTGGGAACGTTCGCCGGATCGACGACGTCAATTTCTCGCTTTCGGTCGGAACCCGCGTGCCCGATACCGTAACGTTTTATGATATTCCCGAAACGATCGTGGACATCGTTCCGGAATATCGCGGCTTCCGATACATCGTCGTGGGAGACGAGCTGGTGATCATCGATCCCGAAACACTCGAGATCGTGGCGGTCCTTCCAGCCTGATGCGACTATGACCGCGCTAACTCAATGTCCGCTGGATGGAGACCGCATTCCAAACGGTCTCCATCCAGACGTTGACGGGAAGGACCGGGCAGAACTCACCCCGGTTTCTTCCGCCGCAATGACGTGAAAAAAACTTCCCGACACATTGCCGCGCCGGTTCCCTTCCGCTTGCTCGGTCCCCCCATACGCATCCCGGACGAGGGCGAAAGCTTTGTCGCGCGAAGAGCCCAATTCGAGGGTGGCGTAATGAAACTCATGCCCACGCAACAGGGCGCCTTTCGCGCCCAAAGGATGCACCTCGGCGAGGCGCGCTTGCCGGTAGCCGAGATGGAGCTTGCGTCTGGCAAAACTGAACGACGCATCGAGGAGTCCTGCCATGCGATGGGCGTGGCCTGCTGCATCGGTCAGGCTTTGCCCCAAAATCATATAGCCGCCGCATTCGCCATGCGCGGGCCTGGTCTCCGCGAACCGGCGCAAACCGGCAAGAAATCGCGCCGCCGCCGCGAGGCGTCCGGCATGAAGTTCGGGATAGCCGCCTGGCAACCAGCATAGATCGCAGTGGCCGGGCGGCGGCTCGTCGGCGAGCGGCGAAAAGAAAGCGATTTCCGCGCCAGCGTTTCGCCAGCCCGCCAGAATATGCGGATAGAGAAACGAGAACGCTTCGTCCCTGGCGATCGCGATGCGCTGCGCGGGAGGAGGCAAGGCGGGCGATCCGCCGCAAGCCAATGCCGGAGACGCGCGGGCACAAGACAAAATGGCGCCGGTATCGACATGTTCCTCGATAAAACCCGCGATCTTGTCCAAAGCCGCATCAAGTCCAGAGGTTTCGCCCGCCTGCACGAGGCCGAGATGGCGCTCCGGCAGATGGATTTTTTCATCGCGCGGCAAGGCGCCGAGAACCGGAATTCCGAGCGCCTCGATAGAAGCGCTCACAAGCTGGCGATGACGCGGGCTAGCCACCCGGTTCAAGACCACCCCGGCGATTTTAATGCGCGGGTCGAAGCTGGCGCAGCCGCTGACGATCGCCGCCGCGGTTTGCGATTGTCCGCTTGCGTCGATAACGAGCAGGACCGGCCAGCCGAGCGCCGCCGCGACGTCGGCTGACGAACCGGTCCGGCCGGGCTCTCCCGCAACGCCGTCGAAAAGCCCCATGACGCCTTCGCAGAGGATAAGCTCGCAAGCCTCGCCGGCGGCAACGGCCAGTTCGGTAAGAAGAGTGGGACGCATCGCCCAACTGTCGAGATTGAAGCTTGGTTTGCCCGTCGCGGCGGCATGAAAGGCTCCGTCGATATAGTCCGGCCCGCATTTGGCGCCGGCCACGGTGAGGCCCGCATTCCGGTACGAGCGCATGAGCCCAAGGGTCAGGATGGTCTTGCCGCTGCCCGAGCGTGGCGCGGCGATGACGAGACCGCGTGCTAGAATGTTTCCGTCATCGCCGGCGCGTTTCACGAGAAGGCGTTTCCTTTCCAATGAGCGACCCCGAGGAGCACCCGTCCCGGAAGGCGACATTTGCGCAAGGGCTGGACGACCGGCGCCTGCGCCGCCGCCGCCGCGCGGGCGGCCTATGAGGCGCTCGTTCGCGGCCAATTTCCCGGTACCGTCGCGATCACCTTGCCGGGCGGCGCGCGGCCGTCTTTTGCGCTGGCCTTGGAAGAGCTCGGCCAAGGGTTTGCACGCGCGGGAATCATCAAGGACGCGGGCGACGATCCCGACGTGACGCATGGCGCGCTGGTGATCGCGCGCGTGTCGCACGGCCCGCCCGGATCGGGCGTGGTGTTTCGCGCCGGAGAGGGAGTAGGCACCGTTACCCGCGCGGGCCTGCCGTTGGCCCCGGGAGAACCGGCGATCAATCCGGCGCCCCGCCGGATGATCAAAGCCGTGATCGGCGAGGTGGCGCGCATCAATGGTCTTGCCGGAGATGCGACCGTCGAAATCTCGATTCCAGGCGGCGAAAAAATCGCCGAGCGAACGCTCAATGCCCGGCTCGGCATCGTTGGCGGCCTCTCGATCCTGGGCACGACAGGGATTGTCGTGCCGTTTTCCTGCGCCGCATGGATCGATACGATTCATCGCGGGATCGATGTCGCCCGCGCGGCCGGGCTCTCCCATATCGCCGGATCGACCGGCTCGACCTCGGAAGCGGCGATCAAGGCGCTGCATGGAATGCCGGACATCGCGCTGATCGAGATGGGCGATTTTGTCGGCGGCATGCTGAAATATCTGCGCAAGCACGAGGTCGCCAAAGTGACGATCGCCGGCGGCTTCGCCAAAATGACCAAGCTCGGCCAAGGCCTTCTCGACCTCCATTCGGGCCGTGGCGAAGTCGATTTTTCTTGGCTCGCGGCGCGCTGCGCGGAAGCCGGCGCCAGTGTCAACATCGTCGCGCATGCGAAAACCGCGAATAGCGCCAGGGAAGTTTTGGACCTCGCCAGCACGGAAGGCTTCGACATCGCGGCACTGGTCGCGGAGGCCGCGTGGCGCACGGCGGCGAAGGTTTTGCACGACAGCGGCATCGCGCTTGAGATCGCGGTTTTCGACCGCGACGGCCATCTTCTGGCGCGAACGCCGTTCCGCCGCGTTCATTGAGGTTTGCCCCGGAAACGGCGCTTATAGTCTTTGTCATAGAGCGCACTTCCGCGAAAATCGCCGACCGCCAAAACTTGTCCCACGAGGATCAGCGCGGTGCGCTCCATCGGCGCCTCCGCAACCATTCCCGCAATGGTCGCGAGGGTCCCCCGGAAAATCCTTTGATCCGGCCAGGAAGCACGACACACGATCGCCACCGGACAATCGGCGCCATAATACGGCATCAATTCGGCCGCGATCCGCTCGATCGCATGGATCGAGAGATGAATGGCGAGCGTCGTCCTTGTGGCCGCGAAAGCCGCGAGGTTTTCGTGCTCCGGCATCGAGGAGGCGCGCCCCTGGATGCGCGTCAGAACCAGGGATTGCGCCACTTCCGGCAGGGTAAGTTCGACGCCCAAGGCGGCGGCGGCAGCGGCGAAAGCCGGAACGCCCGGCGTAATCGTATAGGGAATGGAGAGCTGGTCGAGCGCGCGAATTTGTTCGCCTAACGCGCTCCATATCGAAAGCTCGCCCGAATGCAGGCGCGCGACATCCTCATTCTTGCGATACGCGCGCAAAAATTCGCCGCTGATCTCGTCGAGAACTCATCGGGGCCGTATCGACGATGCGGGCGCCCTTGGGACAATGTTCGAGGAGCGCCCGGGGCACGAGAGAGCCGGCGAAGAGGCAAACGGGCGAGCGGGCGATCCGATCGCGCCCGCGCAAAGTAATAAGATCGGGAGCGCCAGGCCCCGCGCCGATGAAGTGAACGGTCATGGCTCTTGTCTGCCCGCGATCGCGCAGCTTGCGCCCCCCTCGCTCATGCGCGCGACGAGCAAGACGGAGGACGGCCCCGCGCCGGCAAGCGCGGCGGCCTCCGCGATCGATGGAAGTCCGAACATCACCATCACTCTTGGCGAGTTCGTGGCGGCGCGTAAAGAGGCTTGCCGCAAAACTTGGCCATCGAGAAAGACGAGCGGCAGGCCAAGCGCTTTTGCCGCGCTGGCGAGGCCCGCCTCGCTCTTCTTGGCCTCGTGCGTGAAAAGGGTCGCTGGCGCGTCCGCGCATGACGCCGCCGCGATGGCGCGTTCGACGAGCGCGACAATTGCTTGGCTGGAGCAGCCACTTTTGCAGCCTAACCCGATCGCCACGGTTTTGTTTGCATGATGGTCCCCGCGCATAGACCCTCTTGAGGCCGGCTGTGCCGTATATATGAATGGCAAGGGTCAACTAGCGATCGACAAAGGGCCGGGCTTTTTGGCCTCACACAATCTTTCTCCCTTTATTTAGAGCGATCGTGGGACTCCCTAAAAATTCAAGCTTCGAGGAGTAAGCGCTTCGTGACGCGGCCCGTAGGCCGCGCTCCGAAATTCTTAGTCTCGCTCCCTTTCTTTATAGTAGTAAGTGTCGTCGTCATAGTAGTAAGTCCCGCCATTCGGGACGATATAGGTGCGAGGATGCGCAGGCATTACCTCGACACGGCGGTAGTGCTTACCGCTGTCGGCGTCGATCCCGATACAACCTGGACCGATGCTAAGACCTAAGCAATCTTCCCCCGCATACGATGGGGCGGACAAGAATACCATCGAGCCCGCCACCATTATCCCAAGAACTGTATTTTTCATTTTACTCTCCCTACTCTCCAATGACGAACCGCTTCGCGACGCGGCCCGGAGGCCGCGCTCACCCTAATCGCCTGGGTAGCCTCAAAGTTTCATTCATGATTGCCGATTTGCGACATTCCCAACATCATCAACCGTGTTCAAATGAACATATGTGACAGATATTCCATCAACTTATTGATTCCACTGGTGCTGCGAGAGAGGATTGAACTCTCGGCCTCTCCCTTACCAAGGGAGTGCTCTACCACTGAGCTACCGCAGCTCTTAAACCAGCAACACATAGCATTGCATACTGTCTCAGTCCAGCACAAAAACTCCTTGAATCTCATAAACATACAGCTTATAGTGTCTCATAGTTTCTCGCTGCAACACGTACGATTTAAGACCCAAAAAGAGCCAAAACGTGCCCACGACTCGTTTTACCGACCTTTCCGTTCGCTCTCTTCCCGAGGGAGTTTATTTTGACGAGCGCACGCCCTCTTTCGGCATCCGAGTAGGCAAACGCCGCAAGACATGGCTGGTCGTGAAAGACCAAACCCGCACCAAGATCCGTCTCGGCCATTACCCCGACCTCTCTTGCCGATGCCCGAAAGAAAGCCCTCGTAGCCCTTGGGAGCCCACTTGCACCTCAATCTGCCCCCACGTTCTCCGAAGCTCGTGCCGAGTTTTTAACGCAAGGCAAATGGCGCGCTCGCTGCCCGGATTGCGGGTCGTGCGCGAGCTCAACGCACTCATTACCGCGCGCGGCCGTCCGGCGATGTGCGTTTCCGACAACGGCACCGAGCTGACCAGCATGGCGATCCTGCGCTGGTCTGCGGAGACACGGGTCGAATGGCATTACATCGCGCCCGGCAAGCCGCGGCAAAACGCTTTCATCGAGAGCTTCAACGGACGGCGGCGCGATGAACTGCTGAACGAGACACTCTTCACTTCGCTCAACCACGTGCGCGAGGCGCTGGCAATCTGGATGGAGGACTACAACACGGTGAGGCCGCACAGCTCACTCGGCAATCTGCCGCCAGCCGCCTATGCCAAACTCAGCGCTCCCGGAACGCGACGGGACGGGGCGCTTCCGCTATCTGGGGGCTCCGCGCCCCGTCCCGACGCACCACCGAGCCATCTCGGCTCAAATGACGCCAGGACTCTACTCATCGGCGGATGAAACAAGGGGCTCAGGTCACCGTCAATCCAATCAAGGAACTCAAAGCGGTAGAGGATAGGCTTGTCTTGATCGAGCCAGATGTACAATTTCGTCTAGCCCTCAATCCACTCGATGTGCAGAGTGCAAATATCCCCCACGCCATCGCGCTCATCGAGTACATCCTTTCTGGCCTTCTTGACGCAAAGTTCACCAATCTTCAATCGGCTCTTTTCCGGCACGTCCTACCTGCAATCCTTCAAGCTATTCCCAGTCCGACCATCGAAACCCTTAAACTCGTTCTTGCTAATGGCCTGACACCTGAACAAACTACCAATCTCGATGAGCGGCTGCGGAAGTTTTTTGCCGACAAGACCAACGGATTCTATTCAAAGACGTATGCGGAGACGCGCTCCCAAATCATTTGGCGGCTCGACTTCATTTTAACCAACGACATTATGAGGACGATGTTTGCCTCGCCTACGACCCGTCTGAAAATTGCTGATGCAATGAACAGCGGCAAAATTATAATTATCGACGCCAGCAAGGCGATTCTCGGAGATGATGGAAGCGAATTTTATCAGCGTTTCTTTCTTGCCCTCATTCTCGGTGCCGCACAGGCGCGCTCCGCACTCAATCCCGCTCAAAAGCTGCCAGTCTTCTGCTACCTCGATGAATGCCAGTGGGTGCGAAACGACCAAAAGCTCGTAACCATCCTAGATGAATGCCGCTCGCAGAGAATCGCACTCATTCTATCGGCTTTCGGCGGTTCGCCGATTTTCCCTAATAAATTCAAATATAACTCTACACCGTGGTTCGGCTTTGTGGCCGAACTCTTGTGTGTGAAATTCTCAATGAAGAAAAAGATCGGCTGCCATGAGAGGGGAGAGACGCCCCATGTTACGCCCCGCCTTTAGGGTAAGGCGGGGCTCGCGGTCAAAATGTGTTGTAATGACTCGCTATATCGGGTCGCGCGCGTCGGGCTCCCCGCCCGACCTCGTGTCTTTTCGGCGCTGCGCTGGGGCTTCGCACCGACTTCGGCCGCTGGAGCGGTCTCGCCCTCCAGCTCTCTGGTGAGAGCCGTTCGGGAAAGTCCCGAGGTCGGGCGAGGTAGCCCATCAATAAAGTGACCTTTTCTCTGACGCATCACCAATTCCTGACCGACAGCAGCGCCGACACGCGCGACCCTACGACAGGCTTTACTCTATCAAGCAAGCGTTCCCAACAATACGGCTGGCAAAAGCGCTCGATCGCCCACGATCGAGCGAAACGAATTTTGGTTTTCATTCGTTTCGTTTCGAATGTCTCGATTTTGAAAATATTGAACGGACGATGCTTCGGTTGCATCGATTTGGAAACTGGATTTGGAAATTCGAAATCGAGATTTGCAGCCGCGAGGCGTGGTCGCTCGTGGCCGCATGGGTCGCGAATCTTATCTTTGTGCGACGTTCCCAAAATGGCTCTGTTGAGCCACTTTCCTACACCACGCCATCTTGCCTTCATCGCGGCACACATTTTGGGCGGCCCCCGGCCGTGCGGCCGGGTCCCGCACTTCTCGGCAGCCCGCAGGACCGCCTCTCGGACGGGGTCGTCAGCCATACACCTCCCTGATATGACCGTGTATTTTCAGTTTCCCCGGTCACCCAAATTGTCCCGATACTTCCGCGCGTTAGCTCTCCTGCAACCAGAGACGTCAAACGCCTGAATGTGGGGCGCGAACGGTCGCCGGATCTCGCGAGGCCGTTTTCGGGTCGGGGGTTATAGGAGCGTTTCGGCCGGAAATTATGGAGCTTCCGACGAGGAAACCGAGGAAGCGCGCGAGCATCAAGAGCGCGGATTTTGGGATTGAGTAATTGACCAATTTTTCAATTTTTAATAATAAGAGAACATCAGGTAAGTCTGATCAGACGGATCTCAATTCGTGGAACAAACACTTCAGCAAACATCATCCCCTAAAAACAAGGTGATAGCAGCTACCGGCGGCGCTGCCGTCGGGTCGGCGGTATCCGTTATCCTTATATGGTTGTTGACATCGGTCCTTGGGGAGTTCCAAATCAAACCTCCTGAGGGCGTGCTAGACGCATTCAACACAATTTTCACAACTCTCGCGACGCTTGCCGCCGGTTATTTTACGCCGCCTGGCGCCAATGAGCGCGTTGTCATTGATGCTAATGGAAAAGTAAAGTCGGCGATCGCAGCATAGGCCGGGATGCGCAAGAAGCCGAAGATGCCATCCGCTTGGTGCTTGAAGATTGCGCCGCGCGAGGCGACTCTGTTCCGGTCGGCGAGCCCCCGCGCATCCGCGACAGTCGCCGTCACCCTGGCCGCATGAACCAGGGGCTTCCTTCCCTCAAAGCCAAGGAGGTCATCCGCGCCCTGCAGCGCGTGGGCTTTGTCGCATCGCGAACCTCGAGTAGCCACTGCCGCCTTAATCCATTCGAGCAATCCCGCCCGCAAGGTCACCGGTGCAAAGCAGTACTGACCTCAATCCGCGGAACGCTGCGTGGCATCATCAGCCAAGCCGGCCTGACCGTGACCGAATTCATCGCCCTGCTCTAAGTGCGCTGCCCTGTCCTCATCTCGGCATTCTTTCGCGCCCGTGCGTCGACTTGCCAAGGGCGTCGGCTGGCGATGTCCATGAGAAGTCCGCTTTGCCTCCGATCGCCGGCGAACTGGTGCACCGCAACAACTGACGAGATGCGCCAACTGCGGACTCGCGTGCTGCAAAGAAGCTGCGCTCTTGGCCGTAGTGGTCGATAGCGCAAACCATTCTGTGAGACTAACGCGCACCGACGTCGCGACAGGCGACGAAGCGAGACTCGCCCAGGATGTCAACCAAATCAGCATACACGGGCGAACTCCATTCGCTGATGGCCTGGACCGAGTTCGTCTCTGTCAGCCGGTTGAGCCGGATGAGCAGGCGAACACGCCGGCGTTCGGGCGAGCTTGGCTTCGGATTAGCGGCAACTGAAGAACAGGCGGTAGAGTTCTGGCGCAGGCTTCAAAGTCGCTTACATCGGCAACGACTTTCAGGCAAAGCACAAGGAGCAATTCGACCAGGGATACATGCGCGCTTTGTATCGCTTCGCCTACGAGAAGGCAGCAAGGGGTTAACCCATGGGAGCATGCGCCACCGGGGTTTTAAGCCGAAGACCGGTGACGACGTTGGATCATAAGAGGTGATCTACGACGCCATCGTGGCGCGAGTGAAAGAGTACGTCCTCTGACGCTTACTCATCCTCCTTCTGTCGACCCTAATTTATTCGAGCCACACAAATTATCGATCAGGATGTAGACGCTCACCAACAAGACCCATGCAGGAAAAATGAACAGGGCCCAGTCAAGATAACCGCTGCCAATGAGAAGGAACAGAGCAGATGCGTATCCCAGATATGCAATCAAACGTGCGACAAGCTGGGTCTTTATGGCTAGCGTAGACGTCGAGATCATAAAAACCGCAGCCATCTTGAATGCGTAAATATGCATGGCGTCAAAAGCGAATGCGCGGCCGAAAGAAAATGAAGGAGAGCCGACTAGGGCGCCGGTTCCAACTGAATAGGCGTGGATGAGACCTCCCATGGTCGAAGCCGTAACGAATATCATTCCAAGGAACAGGAGACCGCTTCCCAAGAAAACAGTCGCAAAAAACTGGTCTTCCTTCTCCCCCAGGCGATCACGCAACACGCCGAGAAACCACAGGAAAGCAATTCCTGCAAATGGAATGAGGTTCATGGCAAGAGACACTCTTTCCGAAGCCGTCTTTAGCCATGAACCGGTCTCGCTTGGGCTAACGGGCACTGACTGCCAAAATAACCAGAGGCTGCAACTGAGTAGCAGAGAAAAAAGGATTCCGGCGATGGCAGCCGCTCGCGGCGTTTTCAGTTCGGGATGAATTAGGGGAGGTTTAGGATCAATCATGTCGGAGGATGGATTTCGCATTGTGTCACACTCGCAGCATTTCAGCTTCCGGCAATTGTGCCAAAGGATGCGTTATCATGCTCCAGTCCCCGTCGGCTGAGTGGCATCTCGACCAGCCTCTCAAAAATCCCACTGTCCTTTTAACGGAACACTGGTGAAGGGCGTTGCGCAGCGGTTCAATGATCTGCCGGGTGGTAAGCCCCAAACCCATTGCTAGCATACTTGAAACCACAAAACCAAGCATGCACAGTGACTGCTTTGTTCACCAGGTCCATCAGCATGGCTGTCGTCCCATATGGAGACGTCTGTACGCGGTCAATGCGGTTGGCCATGACCCAGCGGCGCTTATTTCATCAGGGCGAAATTCCGCCAGAAGTTTTGCAGACTGTCCGTGCCGCCGAAGAGCGTGGTGAAATGGGTTGAGTCCACGAGCACGATGTCTCCAGCTCGCTGCTGATTTGGCGGCATCCAGAGCAGACAGTTGAACTCCGTATTGCCGGCGGCGGTGAAAGGGTGCGGACGATCGAGATCAATGGGTTGGCGCGCCGAGCAGATGCACCGACTTGGTGTCCTTGGACGTTACCTCATAGTGCGGCAAGTGCGGATGGAAATTGAACGTAGTGACGTTGTTCAGCAGACCCAGCTTGTCGAGGTCCCGGAAAGCCGTCAGCGGCGCGATCTCCTTCGTCCCCTTGACCACCGCTGGACGGAGTCCGCAGGTATTGTGCACCGGAACATCGAGCGCCTTCATCAGCGAGCGGGTGTATTGGCCGAATCGCTGCTGGCGCGGCACGAGCTCGTCGCCATGGTGGCGGTATTCCATCTGCCGCTGCTTCAAGTCGCTGGTGAAGCCGACGTCGTGATGCGGCGCGAGCAGCAGGCAGGTCCCTTCGCGCTTGAGCCACTCGCGAATCGCGTCGATTTCCCCCGGCTCGGCTTCCTGTTCGGCGACAAGGTGGTCCAGGCCGAAAACCAGCAGGGTGTCGGTGTCGGCCAGCACCCGTTCGTCAATCGGCAGTTTGTAGCCGGCCTGGTCGATGCGCTGGAAGACCGCGACTGGGTGGCCAGTCGCCTCGCCGACGATTTGCTGGAAGCTGAGCGTGGACCGGTGGAACAGCTCCAACGTACCGGCGATGCCTTGGAGGAAATTCCAGCGTCCCACTCCGGCGTCTCGAAAGCCGGCCACGCGACGCGGCGGACCTCGGTCATCGTGGAGAACCGATTTCCATTGCCGCAAGGTCGCGGTTGGTTTCCCACGGATAGCTCCAGGTCCAGTAGATGCTCACGCGGCGTTTGCCCGGCGTGTATTTGCGGGCGATGTGGTTTTGGTTGTAGGTGCGGGCCGGTGCTGAGTGCTCATGGCTGTTCCCTTTCCCTTTCGTTTGCCAGGTGCTCTCTGCTTGATGTGCTTGCCAACTCACTTTCAGATTGAGTTGCCGTGTCGCGCTGGCCGCCACGCGAGCCAAGTATTCCTGCGTAGGTAGGAAACGAGAGCGGAACGTGAGCCAAGTCATCCACCCGCATCCCGGCGGCGATGGCTATCGCCGCCACCTGCGTGATCTCGACCGCCCGCTCGCCAACAACGTGGCAGCCCAGTATCCTGCAGGTCGCGCGGTCGACGATCAATTTGCAAAAGCCGAACGTGCGCCCGTCAATGATCGTGCGCGTGGTCGAGTCGAAGCGGATAACCGCGGTCACGACATCGTGGGTTTCACGGGCCTTCGCTTCGGTCAGGCCCACCTGGGCGTACTCCGGGTCCGTGAAGCTGCCGATCGGATTCACCGGTTCCCCAAGCGTCATCGTCGGGCCGCGCACGGCGTTGGTCGCCGCCACGAAGCCGTCCTGAATCGCCGGCGGGACCAGCATCAGGCGACCGGTGATGTCCCCAGCGGCGAAAATGTGCGGCGCTGGAAGTCCGCAGATACGCATCGACCCGCACGAACCCCCGATGATCGGTCTCGACGCCCGCCGCAGCGAGGTTCAGCCCGGCAGTATCGGCCACCCAGCCGACCGCCACGACCGCGAGTGACGCCTCGGCGCTCTCGCGGTCGCCGTTCCTGGAGAAGTTCATTCGCACGCCGCCGTCGGCGTCTTCTCGAACGATTCGATCTCGCCGAAGTTCTCATGCACCACGATGCCCGACTCCCGGAACGCCGCCGCGACCGCCGCCGAAATATCTTCGTCTTCCGTCGGCAGGATGCGCGGGCCGGGCTGGAAGAGTTGGACTCGTGAGCCAAAGGCGTTGAAGATCGAGGCGACCTGCACCCCCGTTGCGCCGCCGCCAATGACCAGCATCGACGGCGGGACGGAGGTCAGGCTCCCAGGCGTCGCTGTGAGTGCTCGTCAACTCGAAGCCGGGAACGGAGAGCCGCCGGCTCACGCCGCCCGTGCAAATGATGATCTTTTCCGCCTGAAGCCGCAGCCCGTCTTCGGTTTCGATCGGTGTGCGGATCGACGAAGCGCGCAACGCCGGCGTGCTCGTAGACCGTCACGCCCAGCGGAGTCGATCTGCCGGCGCAAGGACAGAATGCGCACGCACATCGTCGACGACCTCGCGCACGCGCGCGAGCAGCCGGGGATAATCCAGCACCGGCTCGCTCACCGCAGATGCCGTATTGACCCGAGCTGTCGAGCTTCGCGGATCAGCCGGGCTGCGTGGGCCAGGGTCCGCACCGGAACTGGTCCGTCGTTGGCCGCCATGCCGCCAAACTCATCGCGAGTTACCAGCGCGGTGCGCGCGCCCAGGTCCGCAGCACGGAGCGCGGCGACCACACCCGCCGGTCCAGCGCCAATGACGATGATGTCGACCATGTCTGGCTATCCCGATGATGGACGAGACCTATTCCCTTTCAATGGACATCATTCAATGTCGCGAGGTATCGAAGGGCCTTTATGCCAGGGAGGAAAAAGTAGGCGCCGCCTCGCACGGTCGTGAATGCCGGCAGGCCGTTGATTTTCTTGCGGATCGGGCGCTTGGGGATTTTGAATTCCAGCGTGCCGTCCTGAGTGCCGATGATCGGGTCGCGTTCGTTGCCGAGTTCGTGAAAGTTCCGGTCGTTTGCCCAGACGTTTTGCGCGAACTCGAATTGGCGGATCAAGCTCGCGCAGATCACGAAGGCAGCGATGCCGCGCTCCACGCCGTCCTCGGGCGCTCCCTCCGGCAAATGTGGGCCGTATGTGGCGCCGCGGCGGATCATGCGGCGGCGGTTCATATTGTGCGCCGTGTCGCGGGGATTCATCCGCCGCATGTGCGAGCCGAGCGGTACCGCATAGCCATGCGGATCCATCTGCTTGTAGTTGAAGTCGTTGTTTCGCTGCGGATCGGCACCGAGCGCCGGATCGTCCTTGTCGGGTGCCAGCACCAGTGGTGCGCCGCTGCGCCAGCGGCCCATCAACTTTGCCGCGATCAGCTCCTGTTCTTCGGGCGTCTTGCCGTGCTCGCGCAGGAAGTCGCGAAACTTGCCGACATGCTCTTCCAGCCGGCGATACGCCATGTAGCTGCCATTGCGGGACAGAATCTCCGGTTGTGGCAGATTGGCGGGCGGCCCGTCTTCGTCCGGGTAGCCGAGGATGAATTCGCCCGGCTTGAGCGGCGCGCCGGAGCCGGGCGTTGGCACTTCGCCGGTGCCCTCGATGACCGGCTGCGAGAGCCGGTCGCGATAGCCGAAATGGTCGTGTGCATAGTCGAACGGCGGCGTCGCCTCCAAGTCCAGCGTGGAGAGCACCTCAACGCCTTCGCACTGTGCGACGAGCCTGTCGTGCTCGGTTAGGCAGCGCCCGCGCTCAGCGGCGTCGCGGGCGAACAGGATGGCGATGGCGTGGAGGTCCGGGCTGGCGAGGCCGCCCACCCAGTTGTCGGGATGATTCTCCCCGGTATCGCGGTATTATGGCGCAACTGCCACAAGCGGTTTAAAAGCATCGCTAACGCTTCTAAATGGAGGCGTTAAGTGATGCGGGCCGCGCGATGCGCGATTCCCCATAGCCAATGCCCGAATGTCCGTTGCAGAATCATGCAGGCGGAGTCAAAGTCACGGGCATGCGGAAGAGTATTTTTCTTTTTGTACCTTTTTTTGTCGGGGCCGTTTGGCATTGGTTTTGGGAATTTATTAGATCGGTTTTCTATGAGCGCGGGTCACACATGATGGCCCCGGTTATTGATACTATCACCCCAGATCAGATTATCCATTGGGGGCCGACAATCGCTTTCCCTCTCCTTGGGTTCTGGTTAATTTGGAAAACAAGGCCTGCACGAAACGAAGCCATCGCTAGTTCGCAGCCTGATATCGTCGTTGTCGCCCCGCCAATGAACTACGTTCTTATGTGGGATCCACCTCGAGACACATTCATCAAGAGCGTTCCCTCGCGAGGAGGCAAAATAGCATCAGAACTACATTGGGGGCAATCGCCGCCGTTTCGTTTTAAAAATTTAGGTTCTGTAGTTGCCCATAATGTGCGCCTGCATTGGGAGCAAACTATGGACGAACAACAGTTGCTGGATGAAATAAATAAATCGGAGATGTTTAAAACTTATCCATCGTCGAATGACAAAAAGGATATGAGATACAGAGAATTTACGTTCGAAATACCATTTCTAGCTCCAGAAATTGATAATATGTCATTCGTAAATGTTCCTATACCGTATTATGTATATCTTTACGCTGAGACATATTTTACTGCTGTTATTTCCGGTGATCAACTAATAAAAGAATTGATCACAGTGCAATTTCGGTTGACTATTAGTTGGGATAGACCGCCATGTGTGAAGCAAACAATTTTTGTTGTGACAGCTACAGCTCGAAATACGCATCCATATCCATTCGTGGAGGGGGTGCAATTCGAAGACGAAGATGGAAAGATGCACCCGTTGCCAAAGGTCATGGCCGAAATAACGTTCAACGTTAAGCAGATTGCTCCTTAGATATCCTCCAGCATGATCCCTTCCAACTCCAGCGCCGCTAGGCAAGCAAGGAAAAATGCAGCGGCGAATGTCCCTCTTGCCAACTTGTTTGCGATAGAAGCCGCATTCTCTGTGACGCCATGCGGTTTGAGCCGCGTGGCCAATTCCTCGTAGGTTATGTTGGCGCGTTTGATTTCAGCCTTAAGGAAAAGGCGCGCGCGATCTTCCCAGCTCTTGGCTTTCGCTTTCCTGCTCATAAATTCTATCTTAAACGATATATTCCTCTTGACAAGGGGATAGTTACATCATATCTTACGTGATAGAAACATCGCGTGTGAGATATGACACAGCATTTCCTCCTTTCCCGCCCTGCCAAGACACTGAGCCTCGCTCAGGTCTTCCGCATGACGGATACGGAAGCCGAGGCGATGTTTCGCAAGGTGCGCTGGCCAGAGACAGACGGCGCGCCGGTTTGCCCGCATTGCGGCGGGTTGAACGCTTATGAGTGCCGCCGTCCGAATGGCTTGCTCCGGTTCCGTTGCCGGGCCTGCCGGGAGGATTTCACGATTACGAGCGGGACGCTCTTTGCGTTTCACAAGCTCCCGTTGCGCGGCTATCTCGCAGCCATCGCGATCTTCTGCAATGAGGTGAAGGGCAAGAGCGCCATGGCCATCTCACGCGACCTCGGCTTGTCCTATAAGGCCGCCTTCGTGTTGCTCCACAAATTGCGCGAGGCCATGGCCGAAGAAATGAAAGGCCGCAAGCTTGGAGGCGAAGGCGTTGTCGCAGAAATCGATGGTGGATTTTTTGGCGGTTATGTGAAGCCCGCCAATCATCGCGAGAACCGCCGTGATCGCCGTCTCGCCCGCAATCAAAACGGCAAGCGCAAGGCCGTCATCGTCATTCGCGAGCGCAACGGCCGCTCGCTTCCGGCGGTGTTCCGTACCGAAGGGCAGGCGCTTTCATTCATCCGCGCGCGCATCGCCAAGGGAACGATTGTCAACGCGGACGAAAGCAGCTCTTGGGATGCGTTGCACGCTCAATATGAAATGAAAAGGATCAATCACGAGGAAGCCTATAGCCTTGACGGTGCTTGCACGAATTGGGCGGAACAATTTTTCAGCCGGATGCGCCGGGCCGAGGCCGGCCACCATCATCATATCGCTGGTCCATATTTGCTTCGCTACGCGCAAGAGGCTTCTTGGCGCGAAGATTATCGCCGCGCATCGAATGGCGATCAGGTCCACATGGTTTCAGGGCTGGCGATGCGGCGCGGGCCAAGTGTCGATTTTTGCGGATATTGGCAGCGCGCCAATTAAGATGGACTCGCCCAGAAAAGAGGGCTAGACACCAATGCTGACAGTCGTATAAGAAAGTCAGCAAATGACATTTCGCCCTGCACACAAGCCAGAGCATAGCGGCCAAACATTAACGAGCCGACGCGCCATGACTCATCTATTCAATGAGTATGAGCGCGCTCGTGCTGAGCGGGATGCAGCCGATACTCGATTAGCGCGATTCGCTGAAACAATCCAACTTTTGATTACCGGTCTTCCACAGGAAAATCGTAACGAATTTTTGCGGCGATTTGATGAGGTTCGTGCAGGCACTACGCATCGCGGCGGTGAGGTCTTTGGAAAAGTAATTGCACTTTTTAAGCGCGACCTACGTGGGGAGTGGACCGTTCCAGAGATACACTCCGCTCTTGCGAAAGGCGGCGGTTCTCTGGACCTAAAAGCTTTATCTAATACGATAACATATCTCGCGAAGACGGGACGCTTACGGCGTATCGCCCGCGGCCAATATGTAGTCACGGATCTAGGCGCCGGGATTGAGATGGAAGGTGTCGACGATGGCACCTCGCGCGCTACGGAACATGACTATTGAAACGCGCATTGCCCCGTTCCTTCCGGAGCGGGGCAATGGCTGAAGAAGAGGAGTGAGCCGGGATAGTTTAACAAGCAGAACGGCAGCCTAGTGAACTGAGAGCGTCCGTGCAAGTCGGACTCCCGGTACAAAATCCTCCATTGCGGTGGTAGCTGAACTGGAACGACCCTACCGGTCAAACAGCACCCGCCTTGTAAGCGGGAGAATGCGGGTTCGAGTCCCGCCCACCGCGCCTTCACGGGCCTCCCTTCTGGGAGGCCCTTTTTTATTCTATAATCCTCTAAATGATTTTAAACAAGACTTGTTTAGCGTGTAGGTTGTATTTTAAGCACGCTACACGCGAATATTGCTTTCAAAAAGGATAGGCGCGAGCGCCCATTGAGCGTTGCGGCTAGCCCGATAAACAACCGCCGTGCAAAAAGAAAGCACCCGCCGAGGGGGATCGTCGGCGGGCTCTTCTAACCGGCCAGTGGAGCGTGTCATGCCAAGCCGGTGAGTTCTTAACTGTTACAGATATATGAATAGTTGTCAATAATTAATTGTGCTCTTTGGCAGCGCCCAAACCCGCGCGCCCAAATGTTTCTCCATACCGTCGATAAGCCCGCGCCGGCATTGTTGGCGAAGCGCATGAATGAGGCGTCCCGCAACGGCCTTGGCGAGTACCTTGTCGCCGGTATCGAGGCCCTTGGCGGCCATGACTCTCAAGGCTAGATGTAATGTCTCAACAGGTTGTTCACGGGGAGAATCTGAGGTTTGTGGGGTTTGCGAAGCACCACAGGCTCAGGAGACCCACCCGTGAACATTCATAAAAATGCCAGGACGACGCCGAACATGCGAGCCTTGATTGTCGGGCGCCGCCAAGCGGGCGAAACGCCGCGCTCCATAGCCGGCGCTGTAGGCGTTTCGGCCGCGACCGTGAGGAAATGGCTCCGGCGCCACGAAAGCGAAGGCGCCGCTGGCCTCCAAGACCGGACCAGCCGGCCGCATCGCCTGCGGACACGGATCACATCACATCAGATCGCCCAGGTCGAAGCCCTGCGCCGGGCCCGTCAGCCCTTCTGGAAGATCGCCCGCGCGACCGGGCTGTCGCGCGCGACGGTGGCCCGCATCGCAAAGGCCAAGGGGCTGAGCCGCCTGTCCGCCCTCGATCAAAGGATCGCGATCATCCGCTATGAAAAGAAGCAGCCGGGCGAGATGATCCATATCGACATCAAGAAGCTCGGCCGCATCGAAGGGATCGGACATCGCATCACGGGAGACCGGACCGGACAGAGCGCGCCACGCAGCCGCAAGGAAGGCGGCAAGGGCTGGGAATATCTCCATCTGGCCGTCGACGATCACTCCCGGCTGGCCTATTCTGAAATCCTGCCGGACGAAACACGGCGCTCCTGCCTGAAATTCCTCTTGCAAGCCTTGCGCTTCTTTCGCGATCACGGCGTCAGGGTCCTTCGCGTCATGACCGACAACGGCGCCAGCTTCCGTTCGCGCCGCTACACAAAGGCGTTGCGAATGCTGAAAATCAAGCATAAGCGCACCAGACCCTATACGCCAAGAACAAACGGAAAGGCCGAACGCTTCGTGCAGACCTCCTTGCGGGAATGGGCCTATGCCAAACCCTACAACCATTCATCCGAACGGGCCGCCGCACTGTTGCCTTTCCTCCACCATTACAATCATCATCGGCCTCACTTCGGCATCAACGGATGCTCCCCTATCTCAAGGATCCCAAGAAACAACCTATCGAGACACGACAGCTAGAGCGTTATCCACTGTGACAGAATCGGGTGGGATTCCCAAGCGGGCTTTGTCGTGATTCAAGCTTCGGGCTGGGAGGAGGCCAGGATGAATGACGAAGCCCTATTCGGAAGATCTTCGGACGCGCGTGGTAGCGGCCGTTGTGGCGGGCGCAAGCTGCCGGGATGCGGCACAGCGGTTCAGTGTCGGCGTGAGCAGTGTTGTGCGGTGGGCGCAGCGGTTCCGGCGGACCGGGGGCGTCGCGGCCAAGCCGATGGGCGGGAAGCGCAACTCGCGTCTCAAAGATGAGCGAGACTGGCTGCTCGCCCGCGTCGCCGCGTCGCCCGATTTGCCGCTTCATGACATCAGGCGCGAGCTTGCCGCGCGCCAGGTCCGTGTCGGCTATGGCACGATTTGGCGCTTTTTCGCTAAGGAGAAGATCACCTTTAAAAAAAATCGTGCGCGCCGCCGAGCAGGACCGGCCTGACATCGCGGCCGAGCGGATGCGCTGGCAAGAAGACCAGAAGCAGCTCGATCCCAAGCGTCTCGTGTTCATCGACGAGACATGGGCAAAGACCAACATGGCGCCCACGCATGGCCGGTGCCGGCGCGGCCAAAGGCTTTATGCCAAAGTGCCGCATGGCCATTGGAAGACGACGACTTTCGTGGCCGCGCTTCGCCATGATGGCATCACCGCCCCCTTCGTCTTCGACGGCCCGATCAATGGCGAATGTTTCCTCGTTTATGTCAAAGAAATGCTTGCTCCGACGCTCTCGAAAGGAGACATCGTCCTGATCGACAATCTCGCCTCGCACAAGAGCCCGAAAATCAGGAAAGCGATCGAGGCCAAGGGCGCCGCACTGCGTTTCCTGCCGCGCTACTCGCCCGACTTCAACCCGATCGAGATGGTCTTTTCGAAATTAAAGACGCTCCTGCGAAAGGCTTCCGAACGAACCGTCGAAGCCCTCTGAACTCGGATCGGCGAACTCCTCGATCACTTCCCCCAGAAGGAATGCGAAAACTACTTCAAGGCCGCCGGGTACGAACCAACTTGAACGGATAACGCTCTAGCTGACGGGTATTCAGCGGGCCGCTGGCGAGCGCTTCTTTGCATAGGTTGATGGCCTCCCCTCGCTTGAAGCAGCGATGAATGTCAACATAGGGCGGGATGTCTTCGATGTCGCCAGAGGCTTCAAAGATCGTGATGGCCGCCGTTATGTGTGCAAGATCGGCCCGTGCTTGCGCCAGCCTCTTTTCATAATTGGCGATTGCAGCTATGATTTTCGCTCGTTTGGAACGAAAAGTCGTGACCGTGCGAATTTCTGCCATGCGGCAGAGGTAGGGTCCGGGCGGTCAGATTTCTTGTGGCAGTTGCGCCATAATACCGCGGTAAAATAGGTCGTCGAGCGTCGGCGCGGCTGACATCTGCTCGTGCTCGCCTAGCAGGACGTGCAGCGTCCAAGTAGTGCGGAATTCAAGCCTGAAGTCGCCTCATAAAATCAACCACCTACGGCGTGCAGAATTCGGGAGCGATTGTTCGGGCGTCGCTCATTCAACGGTATCCACCCAAAGGAGACCTTCGGGTCGACAATGGTCCAGGACCGCTTTGGGTTATGGGCTGAAAGGCTCACAGCGAGCATAACACTCCGGTTTACATCCAACAGCAGGCCCGGCCGCGACGCAGCTGATGATCAGTTCCGTACCTAATAAAGCGGCGCGATTTGTAGTCTCAATTCGCGCGCGCCCTTTCCCGCGCCCACGCGAACGCGTGTCGGCTCCGGGGGAAATGCCGCTCATGTCTCACCAAGGGAAATGATCCGCGGAGCGGAGTTCACCTGATTGCACTCTCCCCAGCCTTCAGGCGCCGAGCCCGTGGAGCACGACGGGGTACAATCGAGCAAGGCCACCATCTCGAAAGGATCGTGGCCGGCAACGAGCCGGCAGTGAGGGGGCTCGGCAGTCAAGTCATCACGCACAACGACGCGACGCCATGTAGCCCCGGCGCACCCTCAAGGGAATGAGGGGGCTGCCCGCATCATCTCCCACCTGCGATGCGCACGGCACACCGGCTCCCTTCCGCCCATGAATACACCAGGCCAACAGCTCTGCATTGGCGCCCATGCGTTGGGCGATGATGTCGTGCTCGACCAGGAGGAACGGCGCCGGCACCTCTACATCGTCGGGCAGACCGGAACCGGCAAGAGCACCCTTCTCCTCAACCTGATCCGGCAAGACCTTGCCGCCGGGGAGGGACTTGCTCTCCTCGATCCGCATGGCGACCTGGCCCAAGCCGCGCTGGACTATATCCCCCGTTCCCGGACGAACGACTTGGCGTACATCAACCCGGCCGACCTCGAACGTCCGATCGGCTTCAATCCCCTCTCGCACGTCCCAGATGACCTCAAGCCGGTCGTCGCCGATGGCATCGTGTCCGCGTTCCGGCATGTCTGGCCGGACAGCTGGGGGCCGCGGCTCGACTACATCCTCACCCACGCCGTCCGCGCGCTGCTCGATGTTCCCGGCGCGACGCTCTTGATGCTCCCTCGGCTGCTCATCGACGAACCCTTTCGCGTTCGGCTGATCGAGCATTATGTTGCCGATCCGGTCGTCCGTTCATTCTGGATGAATGAATACGCCGGATATGGCAGCAACTTTCGATTGGAGGCAATTGCCCCGATCCAAAACAAGATCGGCAAGGCCCTCATGGTGCCGAGCCTGCGCAACATGCTCGCCCAGCCCAAAAGCACGATCACCCTTCGCCGCCTGATGGACGAGGGCGCGATCGTCATCTGCAACCTCTCAAAAGGCAGTCTCGGGAGAGAGCACCGCGCACCTGCTCGGTGCGCTCCTCACCACGGCGCTGGCGCAAGCCGCGCTCTCCCGCGCGGATACCCCCGCGGCCGAGCGGCGCGTGTTCCATCTTTATGCCGACGAGTTCCAATCCTTCGCCACCGAGAGCTTCGCCCTCATACTGTCCGAGGCGCGCAAATACGCGCTTACGCTCATAATCGGCCACCAGTACCTCGACCAGCTCCCCGACCGGCTGCGCCCCGCCGTCTTCGGCAACGCGGGCTCGATCATCGCCTGCCGTGCCGGCGCCGAGGACGCCGAGGTGCTTTCCCGGCAGATTGGCTTGGGGAGCCCCGATGCCCTTCTCGACCTTCCCAACTTCACCGCCTGGGCGCGGCTCCTGCGGCAAGGCATCCCGACCTCCCCCATCCGCCTCGACCTCCATGACGCTCCGCGGCCGCGCCGGCCAGACGCGCACCGGCTCATCGCCACGAGCCGACTGCGTTTTGGCCGGCCACGGGCAGAAGTCGAGGTGCGCATCAACCGGTTTCTCGGGGCTCCATAACCCCCCTCCGGGTGTGGTTACGGGTATGCTCGTGTGGATACGAGTGTGGTTACTGTATCCACACCCAGTAACCACAGGCACCGGACATTTTCTCCCGACATTTCAAATGCCTCTGCGCTCGCGCCTTCCAGATTTCGGCCGCGACTGAATACGTTGTTGGTTTGTTTTGTTCATTCCAGCAGGGGCTGGCCTGGTTCGCGAGCGCGGGCGTATGTCGCATAGGCCCGGTTTCCAGGCAAGAGGCGGGCTCGAAATCCGTCGGCGCCGGGCTATCGCGGCAGGATGTCCCGAACGTATGCCGCTTCAACGAGCATAACGCACATGCTGGCGGGTCATTGCGTGGTCGATAGCGAATTAACTTCGATTGGTAGCACGTCAAATATCCCCTTCTTTTGGTTCTGTTCTCCGGTGGGACCGTGGGCAAGGTGTTTGTCTTGGCCACATTTCCACAGACCGGCCGCCGAGCGGAGTTAAGCGACCTTTGTTCTCTCCGGCCACGGCCCAATAGGTCCAAAAACTTGATCATCCGCACATCCTGAAGGGCGTCTTCCGGCGCATCCCAAACCCTCCCAAAGGGGTTGAAAATTACCGGACAGATCGTGCGCTACCGACATTTCGCAGTGCCGCTTGACCAGGACTAAGAATTGAATTTATAAGGTCCAAGCGGAAAAACTGGATATGTGATAGGCTTAACCTAGAGAGCTAGGCAGAAACCGCAGGCGAGCGAATGAGTTTCGCGGCGAGGAAATTATCTGCTACTAAATAATGTCTGGCCAAGCGGGCTGCTTGTGACGAGGCGACCCTCGGCGCAAGAAGTACCAAAGGTATAGGTGCGTGGATCCCGCAAGGCATAATTAACAAACTAACGGAGGACGGTAGTGGGCGAGATTCTTGCAATTGCGAGTTGGGTTGGGACACCTATAGGCGGTATTTGCGCGGTTGCCTTCGTCATCGCGCTCTATTTTTTCGGCCGGTGGGTTCTCACCGACAAGCCTCCTTCGAAATGAGAAATCCGGGTGTCGCTCCGAGCGATTTCCGTTAGGGGGCTATCGTGCGTCGACAGGACGCACGATGGTCTTGCGTCTTGAAAAGGCATTAAGCTACGATGATCCGGGATAATACGATCTGAAACAGCAGGCGATGCGGATCAATGATTTACCCAATCGATTGCAATCCTGTTCAGGGGCGTCCGGCTCAATCAAAACCGACCCACGTGGCACGGCATTTCTGTCCGCGCGGGCGTATCTTTCCGGCGTAACACGCATGCGCTCGCGCGCGGCTTCGCCGTTTTTTGTATGCCGGTCGCATGCTACCATAACTAGGCGCGCGTAAAAAAGAACAACGGGAGAAAACCTTTGGCCCGGGAGACGTCGACGAGGATCGGAGCTAAACAAATTCAGATGGATGACGGCTTACGAGCGCTCGCGCATTCGCGTTCCCGCCGTGAACGCGTTCCCCAAGCTTTCGGCCTTTCGCTAAACGCCAATGACGTGACCGGCGACACCAATCATGGCAATCTAGGCCGAATGGATACGCGCTTCGGACATGAGGCGGGGCCTGCCGGGCGATTGCAGTCCATCTTTCCTGTCAACATAGCCATCGCGGATAAGAACCCAATGGTGCTGCGTGCGTTGGAGGCGCTTCTCACCCCGGACAGGCGCTTCAATCTTTTGCTGATGGCGAGCGATGGAGCACATTTTCTTAGTTCATTGGCCCATCTTCCGGTGAGCCTGGGGGTCATCGGCTGGGAGTTGCCGCCACTTCGGGCCACGGAAATTTTACAGGCACTCGCAAAGCGCCCCGCGCCGCCGAAGATCGTGGTTTATAGCGGTACCAAGGACACGACGGCGCCGGCTGAAACGTTGCGGCTCGGGGGGGCCGGCTTCGTCAGCAAACTTTCTCCCCCTGAACGCCTGCTTGAAGTCTTCGCGGCGGTCGCCGCTGGAGACATGGTGTTCCCGTTCGTGGATATTCATAAGGTCAGGCCGGATCCTCTTACAAGCCTGACCCACCGGGAACGCGATCTTCTTGCCGCATTGGAATCCGGTCAGAGCAATGGTCAGTTGGCACGGGAATTCGGCGTGTCGATCAATACGGTTAAATTTCATTTGCGCAATTTGTTTGGCAAACTCGATGTCCGTAACCGGACACAGGCAATCTGCCTCTACCTCGAAACGAAGCGCTGAGTTCGAGCGCTGCCGGCGCTTCGCGGGCAATTTGTAACAGCAGGCGGGCAATCGAGAATGTTGGGGACTTGCGCGCGTGGCGGCAGCGAGCTTGTCATTTGCCGATAGCCCAAAACATGCTAATCGAGGCCCGCGGAGGAGCGGGATTGCGCGCCGCCGCCTTGCCGCGGCGCACGCCGAAGGGGTAGCCCGGCGGGATCGAGCCAACTACCAGAAGGACAGTGCCTAAGCGAGATTGAAAACCGACCTAACTATTTGAAAAGCCGCAATAGCTCAGCTGGTAGAGCACCTCATTCGTAATGAGGGGGTCCGGTGTTCGAAGTTACCGTTGCGGCACCAATTAAATCAAATAGTTAATTCAATTGTGGCAATGGACATTTTGTTTTAGGTAGCAAATAGGTAGCAAATTTCGATGGTATAATGGCGTGATAATATGTCCAGCTATATCCGCCGTGTTCGTTTTCGCGAAGATGGGAAGGATTTGTAATCGGTAGGTCGCGGATTCGACTCCTGGAACCGGTACCAATAAAATAAATAGCTGCCGCAGGAAATCACCTGAAGGGTTCGGCGGGAGGGGTGCAACTTGCCGTCCTCTACGGCGACCCGGCGAAGCCTGGACTTTACGTCGTTCGGTTGAAGCTCGCAGGCGGGGCCGAGGTCATGCCTCACACGCGCTCCGAAGAAGTCCAACGCTCACCGTGTTGTTGGGTATTCTCCATTTCGGTTTCGGGGAACAGTGGGACGAAAGCAAGCTGACGCCCTATCCGGCCAGTAGGGAGCTTCCGAATGTCCCTCATTTCGTCTCGGCGAAGGACGGCGAGGTCATTTTTCAAGCGACTGGCATCGGGGCCAGGCGCGCTGATACCGGTGCAGCAGTCGCCGAAATGACGACGAAACCTCTTATCTATTAGGATAATAGCGCTAGGGGCTCCCAGGGACGCAATGGCTCTTAATCAACGTGTCCAAGGTTCGAGCCTTTGTGCGCCCTCTAAGGAAATCAAAGACTTAGGCAGAGAATTGAGCGGTACGCGAGATGCTGGACTCATTTCGGTAAGCGTACGGCAAGCAGAAATCAGAAATTCGAGGAAAGCGCCAGCGCGACGCTGGGCGGGGGGCGGGCGTCGTCAACCGGCACCATGCCGAATCTGCTCTCGACATCGGCGACGGACGTTCCCCTGGACCGTTCCGCCCGTCAAAATTACGTTCGACTGCCGTTCCGAGCACTCGACAATGACCACTCGCGGTCCTCAAATCCCCATGGGTCGCGCCGGCGACATCGCGCCCTTCCGACACGCAGTTTCCTCCTTTGGACGCTTTCGAACGCCGGCCGATCGTTGGCGTGGAGACATTCCTCGACGAAAGGCGGGCATCCGAAACCCTTCACATATGCGGACATTGAGAGAGCCAGAGACTACCTGCCGTCTAGCGCTCTAATTCGAGATTTTCTCTAGCAACATGTTGGGTACCTGTAACCCCACCATTGCGCGCAATACGTTCCAGCGTTCTGTCAAAAAATGCAGACCTCGCTGCTAACGTGGCCTGTGCGCCTTTTCTGACTAGCGAGATGGCTCGCGAGGTTCGCGCAATTTTCAGCGTCATCTCCCGGAAGAGGAGATAGTCGGCCGGCTCATCGGCAACATGGGCCTTGAAATACGACAGGGCATCACCCGTCACCCCGGGTATGGTTTCCATCCCGGCAAGGTAGGCAGCAAAATCCGCTCGTTGACGAGTTCGTGTGCAAAACCCACAGTTCCCAACCCCTCCTCAATGGTCGCATTGAGGCAGACGCGCAAACGGTAGCTCAAGTATTGCCTTGTCTCCACGAACGGCTCCTCCTCCCGTTGTCGTGCCGCGTCTAGGCCGAAGAACTCCAACACCTTTACGAACTGCCTCCAGTGGGCGCTCTGGGATGAAGCACCCCAGTGCTCAACGTTCAAGAACGGGATCAGAAGTTTTGACGCTTCATAGTCATCTATCCGCGAAAACAATGCCGCGAGACATCGAGGGAACTGTGTCGAGAAATAAAACTGCTGCGTGATCCACAATCGAATCCCCTCAGGCTTAATCCGCCCCGACTCGAGCGCAGTCAGAAAAGGGTGAAGCGTAATCGGATGGGCAAGAACTTCCTCCCGCAATTGGTCCAATCTCGAACCCACCGCATTGGGACTCAATCGACCCGTCCTCTGGGAGAGCGCTGTTTTCGCGGTGCTTATGGAACTTGTCATCATGGGTTCCTAATGAGCTCTTTTCTGCCCCTGAATACGCGAACGGCTACGCCCTGACAACGTTGAGCAGGAATTTGACATCCGAAGCGGGTGCGATGGGGCAATTGGGTTTCTTTGATCTGAGCCGGTGCTATGAAGGCCTCGACGTCAAGGACGATCCACTGGTGGCGATCGCGGCGATGATTTTGTGGGAATCCTTGCGGCCGAAGCTGAAGGCATCGCTGATCACAGGCGGTCTTCGGGCGAGCGATGCGGCGCGCAAGGGTCCGGCTGGGCGCAAGCCATGGGATGAAGTGGTGATCTTCAAGGCGCGGACGATCAGGCGGAATACCAGCTTCGCGACCGCCTCTCGTTCATGCGGTTTCTTGGCCTAGGGTCTGGACTTCAATTAATTCACATCCAGCAGGCCAGGATCGTGACGAAGCACAAAGGAGATCGAGTAAAAACTCGGCCGACACGGCCTGAAAAGCCGCATTCATAACAGGGCCTTTCGCAATCGCAAACTCCGTGAGGCGCAAAAGACCGCTAATACGACGCGCTCGAAGGTGCGCGCCCGCGTCGAGCATGTATTTGGTGATCAAAAGAACGCCATGGGAGCCAAGATCGTGCGCACCATCGGCATCGTTCGCGCGCGGTGCAAAATCGGAATGACGAACCTCGTCTATAACATGCGCCGTTTTTTTTGTCTTGAAAGGATGGCGGCCGCGGCCAGGTGAACCAGCGCGTGAGTGGGTTAACTAAATCGTCTCCCGATTGTGCGGGTGGCGGCTTCAAATAGCCTCGATGAGGCGGGCGTCCATTAAACCGATACCGTGGCGACCTCAATCGCCGATCGTCCCGCCTCAAGCGAATATTTTTCGAGGTGCCCTTAGAATTGTTGGTCAGAGACTGTGCTACAGTCCACGCGTCCACGTTTTCGTTTGGGGATGCGCCCCTTTCCGAGAGGAATAGAGCTACACGTATGTTGATATCGCGGAAAGGAATCCGAGGGGGGCTTGTGACGGTTGGTGCGCTGGTCCTCGTTCTCGTCGCATGGCAAGCCGCCTCGTTTGCAGTTTCCTCCGGCTCAGTTTTGCCGTCACCTGGGCGCGTGTTTCGTGCCCTCGTCGATATGGCTAAGTCAGGAGAATTGGTCCAAGATGTATCTGCGAGCTTGTGGAGAATACTCGCCGGGTTCGTGCTAGCTCTCTTATTTGGTTTGGCCCTCGGTGTTGTCGCAGCGCGGTACATCAAAACCTACGCTCGTGTTGCTGTTATTCTCGATCTGTTGAGCTCAATCCCACCTATCGCATGGACACCACTTGCAATTCTGTGGTTTGGGATCGGCGACGCTCCCGCGTACTTCATCGTGTTTCTGGGTTCTTTTTTTCCTCTTTTCACGAGCGTCTATGCAGGAATTACGCAGACGGAAAGGAAACTGATAGACGCAGCCCTGACTCTGGGAGCGTCGCGCGACAAGGTGGTGCGTGGAGTCATTCTGCCTTCTGCACTTCCATCCATATTGACCGGGATCAAGACCGCAGTTGGCGTGGGCTGGTTCAATGTCATTGCCGCAGAACTCATCGGCGTTCATTCGGGTCTTGGCTACAAGATACAACTCAGTCGCACACTCCTCTTCTCCGAAAACGTCATCGTGTACGCGGCGGAGCAATAGTAGGCCACGGAGCGGCGGCATTTTGCGGCTGCGTGGCGGAGTAAAACCCGGCCACTTTCGGGGCTGACCCTTTCCGAACTTTGATTCGGAGGGTGGCCGGGGATGTTTGCAGTGGAGACGTACGCAGCGGTTCGACGGTTTGTATTCGTCGAAGGGAGGAGCAGGCGCGAGGCGGCGCGGATTTTCGGATTGAGCCGGGATACGATCGCCAAGATGTGCCGGTATTCGGCGCCGCCCGGCTATGTGCGGTCCAAGGCTCCAGAGCGGCCGAAGCTCGGGCCGCTGGTTCCGATCATCGACGCGATTCTCGAGGCCGATAAGACGGCGCCGCCGAAGCAACGGCATACGGCGAAGCGGATTTTCGAACGGCTGCGGATCGAACACGGGTTTGCCGGCGGCTATACGGTCGTGAAGGATTACGTGCGGATCGCCCGCACCCGGTCGCGCGAGGTTTTCGTGCCGCTCGCCCATCCGCCCGGCCATGCCCAGGTCGATTTCGGCGAATGCATCGGCGTCATCGGCGGCGTGCGGATGAAGCTGCATGTCTTCTGCTTCGACCTGCCGCAGTCGGATGCTTGCTTCATCAAGGCCTATCCGGCGGAGACCACGGAAGCCTTTCTCGATGGGCACGTCTCGGCATTTGCGTTCTTCGGCGGCGTGCCGCTCTCGATTTTATATGACAATCTCAAAATCGCGGTGGCGAGGATTCTCGGCGACGGCAAACGCCAGCGGACCCACGCCTTCACCGAACTCGTCAGCCATTATCTGTTCGAGGATCGGTTTGGCCGACCCGGCAAAGGCAATGACAAGGGCAAGGTCGAGGCACTGGTAAAGTATTCGCGCGCCAACTTCCTCACCCCCGTGCCGCACGCTCCTTCGTTCGAGGCGCTCAACGCCGCTCTGGAAGAACGCTGCCGCGTCCGTCAGGCCGAGCGCGCCGGCCGCCACGAGCAGACGATCGGTGAAAGGCTCGTTGCGGATCAAGCGGTCTTGCGCCCTTTACCCGAGGCGCCGTTCGAGCCCTGCGACAAGCGCCCGGCCAAAGTCTCCTCGACCGCGCTGGTGCGCTATCGCATGAACGACTATTCCGTGCCAACGGCCTATGGTTTTCGCGACGTCCTAGTGAAGGGTTTCGTCGACAAGGTGGCGATCATCTGCGGCGCGGACGAGATCGCCCGCCATTCCCGCACCTATGGTCGCGGCCAGTTCGTCTTCGATCCGAAGCATTACCTGGCGCTGCTCGAACAAAAGCCCGGCGCGCTTGATCAGGCGGCTCCCTTGCAAAGCTGGACATTGCCGGAGCCGCTCCAGCATCTGCGGCGCCTATTGGAAGTCCGCATGGGCAATCGCGGCAAACGCGAGTTCGTCCAGGTGCTGCGGCTGATGGAGATCTTTCCCGAGTTGATTGTCGCTGCCGCGACGACGGACGCCATCCGCCTCGGCGCGATCAGCTTCGACGCGGTCAAGCAACTCGTCATCACAAAAGTAGAACGAAGACCCGCCCGTCTCGGCCTCGACGACTATCCCTATTTGCCGGTGGCCAACGTGAAGACGACCTCGGCTGCCGATTATGCGGTTCTCGTTTCCGGGAGGGCGGCATGACGGCATCGGCTCCTGCCGCCAGCCCTGCGCCGCCGCAAGTTTTGCTCGCGCATCACCTGCGACAGCTCAAACTGCCGACCTTCCTGCGCGAGTATGAAAAGCTCGCCGCCGAAGCCGCCCGCGAGGGTCTCGATCATGTCCGCTTCCTCTTGCGCCTTGCCGAGCTTGAACTCATCGATCGTGAACGGCGCATGGTCGAGCGCCGCATCCGCGCTGCCCGTTTTCCAGCGGTGAAGAGTTTCGACACATTCGACTTCGCCGCCATTCCGTCGCTCAACAAACCACTCGTTCTCGAACTCGCGCGCTGCGAATATGTCGTCGCCCGCGACAACATCATCGCCCTCGGCAACAGTGGCACCGGCAAGACGCATGCCTGTCTGGCGCTCGGCCTGGCCGCCTGCCAGCATGGCTTCTCCGTTGCCTTCTTCACGGCGGCCGGACTCGTTCATCAGTTGATGGAAGCGCGCGACGAGCGGCGTCTGCTCAAACTCCAGGCGCAGCTCGCCGCCGTCAAACTGCTTATCGTCGACGAACTGGGTTACGTGCCGCTCTCACAGACCGGCGCGGAATTGCTCTTCGAGATCTTCAGCCAACGTCACGAACACGGGTCGACGATCGTAACATCCAATCTTCCATTCGAGGAATGGACGAGCGTCTTCGGCAATCAACGTCTGACCGGCGCGCTGCTCGATCGCCTCACGCATCATGTCCATATTCTGGAGCTGAACGGCGAGAGCTACCGGCTCAAGCAATCGAAGGCAAGACGGCGGCGCGACCCTCGACCCGCCGATGAGGTCGCCGCAGCCGCCGATCCCGAAACCGGCGAAATCATCCGCGCCTCCTGAAAGCCATGGCCGCCCCGGCTACGAAACCCCGGCCATCTCCGCCGGGGCGGCCGTGGCGCGTCGTGCTCGATGCCCACGCCGCAAACTGGCCTGTTTTTGCTCCGCCCCAATGGCCGGCTTTTACTCCGCCGTTGACACCGACAGTGAGCTTTTGGCCAATCGGATGGACAAAGACGTCAAGCCTAGCTTTACAGACGTCGATTCCGGCGTAGACTTGCGTTGCCGCGCTTCGTTCTGGCGAACCCTTGCCTTGCATGCGGGACTTGCTCCCCTTCATCTGTTCAGGACAGGCGCGAAGGGCGGACGGATCAAGCTCATCCACGGTGCCAAGCCTAGGGCTGCACGATCCCGCCCGCCTGACCGTCGGGGGGTGGCCACCCCCCGACGGTCAGCCCGAAATCTAATCAGATTCGGGATCAGCGATCATGCAAGGGACTTGTAATCGCCCCGCACAAACGCATGGATGTAGTCAGAGGAAAGATATTGGTGACGGGCGAGGCACTTGAAAATGCCTATGTCGCGATCGGTGAGATGCGCAACAGTTGGCTTAGCGCCATCAGCAACGACAGGGTTGCGATCCCAGCGCGAATTGCGCGACTTTCTTAGTGCGATGACATCCATGCACCAAACTAATAATTCGAAAAATTACCCCGTAAACGTTGGCTATGAAAAGCAATGTGAGACTATGTGCTCCTACGCTACGCAGCGCGGCGCAAAAAATAATCCCTTCACCAATCTTTGACCGCTTCGGTGTCCCTAGCGGCGTCGGGGTGGGTATTGGCAACGGGAGCAACGGCCTTGGGAATCGGAGCGGCGGCGGCTGGTTTCGGCGCTTCTGGCGGTGCCGAAACCCGCTGCCGGTTCAGAGCGAGCAGGATCGTGTGCGCGGCTTTGCTCATCTGCGGTTGATTTTCAATCGTGCCGAATGGAATGGAAAGTGAGACTGCCGTATCGGTGTAATTTCGTACATAGCAAGCGAACTGCGTGCCGCTTGATGTCTTCCTTTGAGCGCGAATAAATTCCGGCGCACAATTCATTTCGCGGGCGAGCAAATGTGCATCACGGTCTGAAAGTCCGCCGGCAAGCTTGATGCTGGTGTTTGCATTGACAGAGGCTTTTAGATCGTCGGCCATCTGCTCCATGTGCTGGTGAGCGACGACCAATCCAAGTTTAAATTTGCGCGCCTGTTCTAAAAGATGCTCAATGTTTTTATCGAAATATTCAGCGGCTTCGTCGATGATAAGGAAGGCATCGCGCCATTCGCTTTTATCAATTGCGACGCGCTCGTAAGCGGCATGGAGCGTGAGGGCAATCATGTAGCGTCCGAAAAGGGCTGAGGCTTCGGTCTTCAACATGCTCTTGGATGTGTTGACGAGAACGATGCTGCCCTTTTGGAGAGCATCGAACATATCCAACTTTCTGACATTCGATGAGAACATGCGGGCAAATGCCGGCGTCTGAAGGACGCCATAAAGACGGTGGGCGATTTGCTCTTTAGTTTGCCTGAATGCTGTTTTGTGAAAAAACTGATTCTTGAAAAACGTGTGGGAATCTTCATCGAGCTGGCCGATCCAGCGAGCGAAGCGGCTCGCTTCCATACCGTTGACTTCTTCCTCCATTAAATCTCGAAGGGTGCGGATGGTGGCGCCGGGAATGACGAACATGAGCTTGACGATGAAAGCAAAGGCCGTTCCTTGTTTCTGCGTCATTTCGGAAGCGAGGGAGCCGAAGATGTAATTGTAGAGTTCGATAGTTCCGGCTTCCAACGTCTCGCGCACTGCCGGTGAGTAGGTGTCAAAGCGTTTGGTATCACCGGGATCGAACATGTTGAGAGCTGGTGGCGCTGAGAAATTTTCTGGATCAATTATGATGAGGCGGTCGGCGAGTGGTTGGCCGGGCGCAAATATGGCGAGCTTCTGAATGTTGGAAAGCATGTCGCCCTGGCTGTCGATGATGACAAGGGCCGGAGGATTCGGCTTCGAAAGGTCGTCGAATATCAAGTACTGTAGGAGCTGCGTCTTGCCGTGTCCTGCGCCAGCAATGACATGGGTATGTTCAAATCGTTGCTCGGCGGGAATGTTGAAGGAGATCGGTGTGAGGAGCAGGTCGAGAAGCGGCGTGTTTTTCAGGTAAGTTTCGACAAGTTCAGAGGGCGGAAGCTTGGATTCATCGGCGGTGATGAATGGCTTCCGTGTTGCTCCTTGTCCGGCAGCACGCCGGACGCGACGCACGTATTTTCGTACAGGCGCTCTTGGAGAGTCGTGAACAGGCCGGCGTTCACCAACTCTTCCTTCAAGAGAGTGCCGATGATCTTATCGACGGTGCCGCCCGGATCGCGCATGAGCGTGACGAGCGGAACCGTCAATGCCGGATCGCCTCGTGCTCTCCGGGATAGCGGGAAGCTCGGAGATCACCCCGCCGAACACATTGCCGAGGGCGGTCGTGAGAAGGTCGCTGACGCGATCATCGTTGGCGAGGAAATGCTGTTGTGCCCGCAGAAACCGGCGAAGGTCGACCTGCTCCTTGAGCGAGAGTATCGCGATGTCCCAATCGATTTTCGGGAACGAGAAGATCGTGGTTTCGAGAGCAAGCACTGCCTGCTGGCAGCGGTCGAGGGCTTTCAGAATGATGGGCGATCTGGGAAGGACTGACCACCTTGCCGATCCATTCGGCAACGAAGCCGTTGACGCGCTCAATCGCGTCTTCTTGCGACCAGAGCGACGCGAGGTGCGCCGGCGCACCTCGTTGTAGAGCGTGATCGTCTCGGACAGATCGCGCGCCCGTTCGTCGGTGAAGCGCCGCAGGAACGGGATAAACGGAGATGGCGGTTGGAACGGCGGCAGCTTAGAACTCAACGACCTCCTCCCGGCCATCGAAGGTCACTGCGGTTTCAAGATAGGCCTTGAGGTTCTTGCAGGCGTCGAGGATCGCGGCTCTCGGCACCGAGCAGCTCATCAAGGTCTTTGCACTCGATGTGCTGGCCGCTCATCAAACTGTCGACCGTGACGCGAAGGGACAGCGCCATCATGGCAGCGCTCGCAAGGCCCCGGGCGTTCTTCCACAAACTCCGGCCGGCGGATGACGCGCCATAGACCTTGGCGTGTTCGCGGCATCGTCGAAATGGCCATAGGCGGACTTCGTTGCGTTTCTTCCGCGCCTCACTGTCATACACGACAATTTTTCCGAGGGCGTATTTCTTGACGAGACCTTGTTCCTCCGGCCGACAATCAGCACGTGCATCAAGGCCGAAAATAACCTTGCCGCCCATGATTCCGCCGGAACGTTGCGAGCGCTTCAGTTTCAACTGCATTGGCAAGTCCCCCGAGGTCCGTTCACGGACTGCTTTTATTGAGTAGCGCCAGCGGCGCGGAACCGTAGGTGGCAGTGTGAGTGAGGCGGGTTGTGTGGTCAATGGCCCAATACAGCGCGCGGCCGGGAAAAGACCCGAGCAGCTTAAAGTTGCAAGATGTCTTCGACGATGCTGTTGGTGAGCTTGCCTTCCGTGGAAGCGTATGACGCCTTCAGCTTGAGCCCGCTTACCGTCGTGGCGCGAGTGCTGGCCAGCCGTCGGACCTCTGTGTCGAGAATTTCCAGCGCGACTACGGCGGCTGTTTTTGTCGCTTCGAACGCCTCGCGGGTCATGATGCTCGGCGCGCGCAAATATGCGATCTGCGCCTCGTTGCGGCGCGCGAGGGCATCGTGAAATGCCTTCTCGGCTAAATCGACCTGCCCGGCTAGGGCGAAAAGCGCGGCCTCCGGTTCGATTGCCTCAACCATTGCGAGCACCGTGCTCTCGTTTTTCCCGAGCTGCATGATGATGTCTTTCCCGAACGCCCGTTCAATCTGCGATAGAGCGGCGTCGAGCGCCCTCGTCTTGTCCACGGACGTCCCTTCCACGAGACGGAGGTTTGCTTGGGCCATGGCGATCTTCCCTTCTGGCATGAGCGAAGCCTATGCGGAACGTGCCGCGATGGGTAAATTGTACATGGTTTGTTCCCAGTTCCAAGTTCTTTTTTTGTTCTTGGCTGGGCACTGAGATAGGTGGTTAACATGCCTCTAATGGCCTGCCTGTCTCCTTCGGAACTCGAAGTGCCATGTCTCATTTCCCCTGCTGCTCGTCAGTAGGTGACGACCGCGCGGGAGTCGTCCCCTCGACCTACGCATCGGATGGGAAGGTCAGACACGGAAGAATTACAAATAATGGACAGTTCTTCTACTTCGGGTGCGGAATGATGCGGAGGATGCGGTAGGTGGTGCCGACAATGCGAAAATAAAAGCGATAGTCTCGGTTCACGCGTCCTTGCCACACATCCTTGCTCTCATCGTATTTCTTGGCGCGGATCGATGGGTGGCGGAGGTCCTGGCGCAGAAGCTCAAGTTGCTTGAGGGTGGTTTTGCGCAGGCGAGGCGACAGCTCCTCAAAATCCTTGGCAGCACTGGCAATTAGTTGAACATTCATTTTTTGCCAATGAACTTCTTATACTCCTCCGTATTGCGCCATGCTTGAAACTCGTCGATCGATTTGAATGGCGGGGAGATGCGGCCGGCGTGCTCGTCGGCGAATGCATCAACAAGCGCGGCATCGATCACCGGGTGACGGTCGATGGTCTCTTTGGGAGTGAGCACAATCCTGCTTCCGTCGCGCGAAATCTCAACGTAGTCGCCTTCGGCCAATCCGAGCTCTCCGCGAAGCTTGGCGGGGATCGTTACCTGGCCTTTTTGCTTGACCTTGGCGAGCGGCATGATTGATGCTATTGGGTTGTTCATAGGCTAAAAGTTGGAGAATCCAACTTTCATAGCATGTTAGCGCCTAGGTGGCGGTTGTCAAGGTGAACGAGCCGAGGGTGCTTGGCCTAATTCGGCCACTCGAATTTGAAACTAGGCCACTGGCTGGTATCAACAGGGGCCAATAACGCAAGAAGCGCGCCGCCACACCTAGGTAGTTGGTCTATTTGAAATTTGGGCTGCTGGGATGTTTGGTCATTTCTCACCCTGAATTTCTTTGATCCGGCGAACAATAGCAGCTATCTTTTCTTCTCCAGCCAGAAAATGAGCTAACGCTTCGCCCTCTAGCACATGGCCTGGAGGGTCCGTGCGTAGGGCGGCCGCTGCTCGTGCGTGCGCATTCGGCAACTCAGCGTATAATCGACGAAGCTCAACCTCTAACTTTATGCTTATAATGTGGATTGTCATGCCCTCAATATGGCACGTCTGGCCTGAACTTTCCACTTCCGATTCACATTTCCTTAACCACAAATCTTCACCTAGACGTTACCATGCGCAGCGATCCTGCCGCCGGGGACTGTGCCTATGAACAAGCTTTATTTTGGCGACAATCTTGACGTGTTGAGGGATCTGTCAACGCCGGAGAGATTTTGCAGCGGCTGGCCGGAGTAAAAGTACAGCACGGACGTGGCTAAAGATGTTGGCAATGGCTTTCGACATTACCTATGGCCACGAGTTAGGTATCGAGATTAAGAAAGAGGCCGCCAACTGAGGCGGCCTCGATATTTAATGAGCGTGTGTTGAACACCAGAATCATAGATGGGGCTCGATCTTAAGTAAAACAAGCCAATAAATGTTTTAAAAATGAACCCCAGCCACTGCAAAATTAAAATCGGCCACTAGGGGGCAAAACCGGCCAGTACCGAGCCGAGGTTGGTATTTGGGGATCGTCACCAAGGCTCTAGTTGTATCGTGAATTGCAACAAAGCGGGCGTTTTGAAAGGCGATTGAGACTGTGGTGGAAGCCTTGGAGAATAGGACCATGGATCAGAGAACATTCAATATGGTGGCCAGCGTGATCTTCACCCTGGTGGCGCTCCTCCATCTCTTGCGGATTTACATGGGTTGGCCAATCGTTATCGGTAGCCGGACTGTACCTATGTGGGTGAGCTGGATCGGCCTCGTCGTCGCGGCAAGCTTGAGCTACTTCGGGCTGAGTTCTCGCCCGCGCACCTAGACGTTAGGCCGCGATGGGGCTGTAATGTCCGGCGGCGCATCCGAGTTCGCCCCGCCGTGTGAACAAGACCTTCGAGCGGCCAATACTGGTGATTAGCAGCCTCCCGGAAACTCACTCACGACTGTGGCGTAGTGTCCGAGGTTTTGGCAAAAATTCGATCACAGCTTCGCCGCTAGACACCCAGGGCAGGAGCCGTATGCGGAAATCCCGCCCGTACGGATCTGTGCGGGGGGCACTCAGAAATGGGCGTCCCTACCGAGAACACGAACATCGGATATCGACATAGAAAAATAATCAGAGTTTTATTCGTGCTGAAAGAAGAAAGCCGCCCAGCGAACCGGGCGGCAAGGTGGGGTTCAATATTCCTCCGCGAGCATGATAGTCAGCACGCGCGCCGTCTGCGGATCGGCCGGGTCTTCCGAGCCGAATTCGAGATTCGGGTCGAAGTAGTCGATCTTGAAAAAGAACTTTTGCCCGGCGACTTCGAAATTGCCGAAGTCGTGCTCGCCGTACGGGTCGTTGTCGCCGGTAAAGGCGACGAACGTCGCGACTTTACGGATGACCATTGCCCGCACGTCCGAGGGTAGGGAATCGACGCCGCTCGTCAAAACGATCTTTCCGAGCGTCGGATCGAAGCTCGTGCGCAACGCGTCGTTGAGTTCACGGATGCGCTCGCGCGTTGCGGAACTGGTTGTTGGCATGTGCTCCTCCACACAATCGACTCGCCGAGATGGCGGGCCGACGCGCGGGGACGAGCGGCAATCAATGTGAGCGCGCGGAGTTTGCGCAGTCGCGCGTAAATTCTACCGCATGATGGGTGAGCGCGCGAACGCGGCCGAGAAAAAAGCCTCCCCGAGCGCAAAGCCCGGAGAGGCGTCGCATCAATCGCGCGCGGCGAGGCTGTCGCGCCTGGCAAGCTCCTTGGCGAGTTCGCGCGCGATCATGAGCGAAACGCTGGCGATGGTACTGTAGGGGCCGCGCCAGTCGCCGCCGTGATCGGTCTTGCGAATGTACCAGCCCTTGGCGCGCCGTTCGGCTGTCCAACTCGCGAGAGCAAAAGTCGTCCGCCGGTTGCGCGGACGCTCCATCATCGTTACGAGGTCGGCTGATTGCGCCGGTGTCTCGGCTTCACAGCCGGTTTCTTGTTCGTTGTCCATGAACTCCTCCACACGACCGGCGTTTCGATGATCGAAGCGCCGGATAATGCGGGTGAGTTCCCTCGGTAATTGTACACCACGAGGCGGCGGGACGCGGATGCCACGCAATCTGGCGCTCTGAATAGAAACAGGTCGCACGACCGTGGTGCCCGTGCACAGCACAGACTTGCCGCGAGGCTTTTGAAGAAAATCATCAAGGATGCTGGATTGAGCGAGGAAGAGTTTCGCTCGCTTCTATAACGCGTGAGCCCGTTGCGCTGATTAATGAAAGGGGTCTGGTGTGGAAGCCAGACCCCTTGCCCCTGAAAGGAGCCGTCAGATTAGGCAGCGCGAGGGCGCTCCGCTTTCCACGTTTCTATCTCATCTTCGTACCAGGCGACTCTGCAAGCGCCGAGTATTATCCGCTTGGGAAATACCCCGGCCTTTTCAAGCCGCGCGATGTGCGCAAACGAGTAGGGTATGCCGTGAATTGTCTTGAGTTCCTTTTTCGCTACCAGCTTTCTCACCTGTTGCATCGACATCTCCATGAGGAGCGTCGACGCCCATTGGTTGAAACCAGCTAGCGGGCGAGAAGGAACATAGAATAAAATAGGCAACGGTTCAACATGAACATAGCGGCACATATGCGAACATTTTCATGCCAACAGCTTCTTCAAGTGCTTCTCCCACATCTCGATGGCGTCGCGCATCGTCGATCATCAGGGTATATTCGCTGTCCTGGCCGGTCGCGTCTTGTCGCGACACGTCGTCGGCCAAGGCGGCAGCATACCAATCGCGTTTCGGGCTTTCGACTTATCGTTACGTATCCCTGCACGGGATAATCGTCAGATGGTTGAGCCGCGCGAAGCACCAGTTATCCCTTGAAGGGATACCTGTTGACTTATCCCCAGATGAATCAAACTCGGGACGGTTGGCTGCCGAGTGAAGGGTGGGGGATCGGGATAAAATGACATTCGATCGTATTGGGCCGCACACGCGGACTGACATTCAAGAATTGATAAGGGTCTGAAGGCGGGCTTCCCACGCCGCGGTCGCGCGCCGCATTTCGTCAATATAGGTGTGTCGCTGGTAGACCGCGACAATACCGCCGAGCGTGCCGGACACGTGGTTCAATAGTTTTTCGGTCACTTGCACAGGTGTGCCGATCGCTGCGAGATTGGTCGCAAAGGTTCGGCGCAGATCGTGCAGGGTCCAGGGAGCGATGTCGCACACCTTGTCTAATGCAACTTTGCATTTCGACCAACCAGAGAACACCTTTGCAGCTCTGCCACGTGCCGGAAAAAGGAAATCGCCCTGCATTGGTATTTCGCCCAGAATACGATGTGCCCGTTCCCCGTAGGGAAATGTGTGTGGGCGCTTGTTTTTCGTGAGCGAACCGGGGAGCGTGATCGTCTGTTGCTGGTGGTCGATGTAGCTCCACTTCAATCCCGCAATCTCGCCGCGCCTCTGGCCGGTTAGAATCAACAACCTCACGATCGCGCCGAACGGGTATCCGTCTGACGCGAGATAGACCTTGGCGAGTTCCGCGTCTTCGAGCACGCGGTCCCTTGGCCGCGTTTGCGTGGAGAGGGCAATGCCTTCGCAGGGGGAGCGATCGAGAATGTCGCGGCTCACGGCCCAATTGAACATCTTGCGCACAGCGGCGAGCGTTTGGATGGCCAGCGCTGGCTTACCTTGATCGACGAGGGTCTCAAGGATCGTAAGGATCTCGCTCTTGGCAATCGTCTTGAAGTCACGCGCGGCAAGCGTTTTCAGTATCTCTCGGCGCAACAATCGCGCGGTCTCCGCCGCTGTGCGGTTCTTTATGGCGTGACGCTTTAGAAATTCATCGGTCAAGGCGGCGAGGGTGATGATCGGCGCTTGGCGCTTTTCGATCACGCTGGTCGGAATTTCACCCTTGGCGATGCGCACTTTCGCCTCTAACGCGGCCTTGCGCGCATCCGCGAGTGATAATTCGGGATACCGTCCGAGCTTGACGCGCCGCTCAACTCCGACAGCATCTCGACATTTCATCGAAAAGGTCTTCGTGCCTTTGGCCGTCACGCGAAGTGAAAGGCCCGGCAGCGAAACGTCCCATAAATCGACTTGGGGGCGGTCGCTAGATGGCTTCGCTTTTTTCACATGCAGTTCAGTGAGACGAACGCTCGACATGATTTTTGGTAGCAAATAGGTAGCATGTTGTCGAGTGCTGCGGCGTTACGCTATGTTGATGTGTGTCAATGATAACTTCATATTATCAATGTTCTAGCGCGCATGTTGAGACGATATGAGACGGCATGTTTTAACCAAATATCTAATTCGTAATGAGGGGGTCCGGTGTTCGAGTCACCGTTGCGGCACCATTTTTCCAGAATCTTCATAATATGATTCGCCAGTGAGCGAATGCGCACCGGTTCTGGAATCGGAAAGCACCAGGCATTGGTGCAAAATATGCTGCGGAGAGCGGCATGGCGGCGGTATGCCCAGTCTCGTCGCGGCCGCACACAACCCTTCCGGCAACGCGCCTATTCCCGGCCTTTCCTGCATACCGGCGATCGGCGGCGGGCGCGCCGGTATAATCAAAACGGCGTTCCGGGAAGAATGCGAGACTGGGCTTTTTGGCGAGCTGGTTGCGCTCAGCGCCGCCGTAGAGGTCCGGCGCTTCGGTCAGCCAACCGAAGGCGCCGCATAGGAAGTTTTGGGGCGATCAGGCTCTGAGCCGGTATCCGGTCTTGAAGATCCACCCCACCCCCGCCAAGCACACGATCAAGTGGGCCATAATCATGACCACACTAACGCCGGCGCTGATATCCGAGGTCCCGTAAAAACTCCAGCGGAACCCGCTGACCAGATAGACGACGGGATTGGCCAGCGTGATCGTCCGCCAGATGGGCGGCAGAATGTCGATCGAGTAGAAACTGCCGCCGAGGAAAGTCAGCGGCGTGACGATCAGCAGCGGCACGAGTTGCAGCTTCTCGAAGCCATCGGCCCAGATCCCGATGATGAAGCCGAACAGACTGAAGGTGACAGACGTGAGGATGAGGAAAGCGAGCATCCACAAGGGATGGGCGATCTCGAACGCCACGAACACGCGCGCGGTCGCCAAGATAATCAAGCCGAGCAGGATCGACTTGCTGGCCGCCGCGCCCACATAGCCGGTTACGATCTCGATGTAAGAGACCGGCGCCGAGAGGATCTCATAGATCGTGCCGGAAAACTTCGGGAAAAAGATGCCGAAGGAGGCGTTGGAGATACTCTGCGTCAGGAGCGACAGCATGATCAATCCCGGCACGATGAAGGCGCCGTAACTGATTCCGCCGATCGCCGTCATGCGCGAGCCGATGGCCGCGCCGAAGACGATGAAATAAAGCGATGTCGAGATGACCGGCGCGACGATGCTTTGCAGCAGCGTGCGCCAAGTCCGCGCCATCTCGAAAAGATAGATTGCACGGATGGCGTGAACGTTCATGGCCTTGCCCTCAAGAGGCTGACAAAGATCTCCTCCAGCGAGCTTTCTTTTGTCTTTAGATCCTTGAAGTCGATCCCAAGCTCGCTTAGCTGTTTCATCAACGCGGCGATTCCTGTCCGGTCGCGTTGCGCGTCGAAGGTGTAGACCAACACGTTTCCCTTGGCTGACAGCTCCAGTTGATAGGAGGCGAGTCCGGCCGGGACGCGATCCAGCCTGCGCTGCAAGTGCAGCGTGAGCTGCTTCTTGCCGAGCTTGGTCATGAGCGCCGCCTTGTCCTCTACCAGGATGATCTCGCCCTTGCTGATCACTCCAATCCGGTCGGCCATCTCCTCGGCCTCCTCGATGTAGTGAGTGGTCAGGATGATGGTGACGCCGGTGGCGCGCAGCGATCGCACCATGTCCCACATATCCCGCCTAAGCTCGACATCGACACCCGCCGTCGGCTCGTCAAGGAAGAGGATTTGCGGCTCGTGCGAAAGGGCCTTGGCGATCATGACGCGGCGTTTCATGCCGCCCGAAAGCATCCTGATCTGGCTGTCCTTCTTGTCCCATAGGGACAAGTCCTTCAGCACCCTCTCGATATGGGCCGGGTTGGCTGGCTTGCCGAAGAGGCCGCGGCTGAAGCTCACGGTCGCCCACACCGTCTCGAACGCGTCCGTGGACAATTCCTGCGGGACAAGACCGATCTTGGATCGCGCGGCCCGGTAGTCGCGGACGACGTCATGGCCGCCGGCCGTGACGACGCCTCCGGTCGGATTGACGATCCCGCAGATGATATTGATCAGCGTCGTCTTGCCTGCGCCATTTGGACCAAGCAGGCCAAATATCTCTCCCTGGCGGATCTCAAGGTTGATTTTCTTGAGGGCCTGGAAGCCAGAGGCATAGGTCTTGCTAAGGCCGGATACGGAAATAATCGGCTGCACGGACAGCTCTCCAGGATCAATCAGTGAAAAAGTACGCGCCGGCGTACTCTGGGGGACATGCCACGTGCATGGCGCAATCGCATTGACGCTCGAAACCCAGTATGCGACCACCTTTCGCCATGCAAGAACGATCAGGGGCGGTCAGCTCAGTTGGTCGAGCGTCTCGTTTACACCGAGGCAAGCCGCCGCCGCGAGGCAAATTACGGAGTTGGCATTGGCTTTGATCACGCGACCCTCGCTCAACGAAGCGCTTACTTTCGACGATGTGCTGCTTCTGCCGGGTCATTCGGCAATCCTGCCCGGCGCGGCCGAACTGAAGACGAAACTCACCTCCACGATCAGTTTAAACATTCCGATCGTCTCTTCCGCCATGGATACGGTCACCGAGGCGAAGCTCGCCATCGCGCTTGCCCAGGCCGGCGGAATAGGCGTCATTCATCGCAATTTCGATCCCGCCGAACAGGCCGAGGAAGTTCGCAAGGTCAAGCGCTACGAAAGCGGCATGGTGGTCGATCCGATCACGGTTTTTCCAGACGAAACCCTCGCCGATGCCCTAGCGCTTATGCGCCGGCACGGGATTTCCGGCATTCCCGTGGTCGAGCGCGGCCCGAGCGGCAAGCCGGCGCGGCTGTGCGGCATATTGACCAACCGCGATGTCCGGTTCGCCGATAATCCGTTGCAGCCGGTCAGCGAACTGATGACCAAGAATCTCATCACGGTCCGCGAGGGCGTGAACGAGGACGAGGCGCGCCGTCTCCTGCACCAGCATCGCCTGGAAAAGCTAATTGTCGTCGACGACGATTTCCGCTGTGTCGGGCTGGTGACCGTCAAGGACATGGAAAAGGCGACGCTGTATCCGGCTGCCTGCAAGGATGCGGAGGGTAGGCTCCGAGTCGCCGCCGCCTCGACCGTGGGCGACCAGGGTTACGAACGCGCGCTCATGTTGATCGATGCGGGGGCGGATTGCATCGTGGTGGATACCGCGCATGGCCACGCGCAGGCGGTGTTGAATCAGGTCGCGCGATTGAAGCTCGCTTCGAACAAAGTCGCGCTCCTCGCGGGCAATGTGGCGACCGCCGACGGCGCGAAGGCGCTGATCGATGCCGGTGCCGACGCGATCAAGGTGGGCATCGGCCCCGGCTCCATCTGCACGACACGGATCGTCGCCGGGGTCGGTGTGCCCCAGCTCACCGCGATCATGGATTGCGCCGAAGCCGCGCGGGCCGCCAATGTCCCGGTCATCGCGGATGGCGGCATCAAATATTCCGGCGATGTCGCCAAGGCGATCGCTGCGGGCGCCGACTGTGTGATGATCGGTTCGCTATTCGCTGGTACGGACGAGAGTCCGGGCGAGTTTTATCTTTATCAGGGCCGTTCGTTCAAATCCTATCGCGGCATGGGGTCAGTCGGCGCGATGGCACGTGGTTCGGCGGATCGCTATTTCCAGCAGGACATCACCGATCAACTAAAGCTCGTACCCGAGGGCGTCGAGGGACAGGTGCCCTATCGCGGTCCGGCCTCGGTAATCCTCCATCAATTGGCCGGCGGCTTGCGCGCCGCCATGGGCTATGTCGGAGCCCCGGACATCGCGGAATTCCAGGCGCGCGCGCGGTTTATTCGCATTTCTTCGGCGAGCCTGCGCGAGAGCCATGTGCATGATGTAGCGATCACAAGAGAGAGTCCGAATTATCCGGCAGGAGAGTGAAAGGTCTCGACAGAAAAAGGGGATTGAATCAGGCCGTCGCTGGCCCCGCCATGGGGTTTTCGAGGGGCCGCGTGCCATTGGCCATCCAACCTGACGAAATCGCACCTTGCCAACGAAGTGACACTGGGTGAAATAGTTGCCGCATTGCCAAGCATGATTTTCGATATCGGAGGCCTAGTATGCCCGAATCGGATTCAAGGAAAAATGTGGACCATGTTCTAACGGACGAACTGGCTCTATTGCGGCCGGAGTTCGCGGATCGAACCCAGCAGCCCTCTGATGAAGGAAGATGTTTCACCCGCACTCGCCAGCGAACTTTTTAAACAGAACCTTACGGCCCTCTGTCTCTCTGGCGGCGGCATCCGCAGCGCGAGCTTCTGTCTTGGGATACTCCAGGCACTGGCCAAACGAAAGCTTTTGTCTCGTTTCGACTATCTTTCGACGGTTTCCGGCGGCGGCTACATCGGCTCCTGGTTGTCTGCGTGGCGCTCACGCCCGAAACAGAGCATCGCAATAGTCGAGGAGAGCCTGGCCGGCAGCCGCGAACCAGCGGAGGTTACCAGCCTCCGGGATTTCACCAGCTACATGACGCCGCGCCGCGGACTGATGTCCTCCGACACCTGGGCGGGCATCGCCACCCTCATTCGCAATTTGGTGCTCAATTGGACGCTGTTCCTGCCACTTTTGCTGTTGCTTGTGTGGATTCCGAAGTTCACCGTGCTGGTCTTTGAATTGGGCCAAAGCTGGCTGGCTCCGGGCGGCGCCGGCGCGCCGTTGGAGCTAGGCAGCCGAGCGTCTTTGCTCTTAACGGCGGCCGCCGTGCTTTATTTCGTGTCGGAACTGTTTACTAGCTGGCAAATGATCATAGCGGAGCAACAACCCCAGAAGGGTAAAGGGCAGGGGTGGTACGTGGTCTTTGGGCTGATTCCAGCGTATATTGCCGCCTGTATTGTCTCAGTAGTCCTGGTTAATGCACTCCCGGGGGATGGTTGCTGGGCGCTCCCCGCAGTCCTGGTTAATGCACTCCCCGCGGGGAGTGGCTGCTGGGGCTTTGTGAGCCTGTTCGCGGGAGCGCTTCTATGGGGATTGCCTTTCCTTTTCGCATTTGTGGGAGCGCTTCTATGGGCACTTTTCAATACGCCGCGGGGAGTTCCTTTTCAGATCGCCTTGTGGGGGCAATTCCTCTGGTTGCTGTTAGCGCGCGCGCTCTCCGGCGCTGGCTTCGGCGTCATCATGGTGCTTGCCATTGCATTACTGCGGTACTTCGCATCACAGTACGATGATCGATACGTCGTGGTGTTCGGCATTTCAGGCTACTTCCTCGCCCACCTCGCTGGCAGTACGCTGTTTGCTGGGTTGAGCACCCTTGTCCAGGATTTCGACGCCGTTCGTGAATGGACGGCTCGAGCCGGCGGCTGGTTTTTGGTGAGCGGCCTCATCTGGACGGTCTACGCGTCCCTTGTTCTGTGGAATCCCCAAGTCGATTGGCCAGGAACTTTATTGCCCAAAGATTGGATGGGGGAGTTGATCGATAATAATTGGACGGGGAAGTTGATCGAGGCGGGAGGGCTTGTCTCCGGTATAGCCGCCGCCCTGTTCGGCCGCAGCCCGTCCACGCCTGCCAAGGAAGGGCAGAAGTCAAGTAGCAATAACGGGAATCGCGTGGCCGTCGCGGGGGCGGTATTCTTCTCCGCCGTCCTCGTTTTTGAACTATCGCGGGCCTTCGATTGGGCAGTGCTACCGGACTCGCAATCGCTCGCCGATCTAACCAAGCACCAGGGGCTTGCCTCCTTGTGTACGCGTTTCGGAGCAGCGCTCGTCATCCTCCTGTTCTGGCTGTTTGCTGCCTCCTTTATCATCAATGTCAACAAGTTCTCGCTTCATACCTATTACCGGAATCGGCTGATCCGGTCCTACCTCGGGGCCTCTAATAAGACGCGCCGGCCCAATGCCTTCACGGGCTTCGACGAGGGCGACAACCTAAAAATGGCCGATCTGGGCGACAATCTAAAAATGGCCGAACAGCATAAGGACGAGTCCCATAAGCCATTCCATGTCATCAACATTGCCCTCAATTTGGTGCATGGAAAACGCTTGGCGTGGCAGGAGCGCAAGGCTACGTCTTTCACGGTCTCGCCTTTGGCAGTGGGAAATCCACACCTCGGTTATCGTGGAGCCGAGAAATACGGCCTCGGCATCACCCTCGGTACGGCCATGGCGATCTCTGGAGCGGCCGCGAGCCCCAACATGGGTTACCATTCGTCGCCGCCGTTAGCCTTGCTCATGACGTTATTCAACGTCCGTTTGGGCTGGTGGCTAGGTAATCCAATCCGCCCTAGATCATGGAAGATATCTGGCCCTCGGATAGCCTTTTTGCCTTTCATCATGGAGCTATTCGGTCTGACCGACGACGAGAGGAATTTCGTCTATCTCAGCGACGGCGGCCACTTTGAGAATCTCGGCATTTATGAAATGCTCCGGCGGCATTGTCGCACTATAGTGGCTGTGGATGGGGCCAGCGATCCACAATTCGAATTTGGAGACCTTGGCAATGCGATCCGCAAAGCCCGGACCGATTTTGGGGTGGAGGTCTCTTTCTCCCATCCGCTCACCCGCTCTCCTGACCGCATCGCTACGCGCCTCGGGTTGATTACCTCCCCGAAAACGCCCGTTCCTTCGCCCTACTGCGCTATCGGACGCATCCGGTACCCAGAAATCTCCGCCGAAGGCACGTTAATTTACATCAAGGCGGCGATCCACGGCGACGAACCCGAAGACATTTCGAGCTATGCGGCAGCCTGCAACACATTTCCGCACGAGTCCACAATCGACCAGTCCTTCACCGAATCGAAATTCGAGAGCTATCGTCGGCTTGGTTTGCATATCGGTTCGGCTGTGTTTAGCAGGCAACACGAATATGACTCGGACGCGGTTGATGAACTCGCGAAGCTCGCCAATGAGCATGTGGCCCACGCCGGTGCGGCCGCCACTTGATCGAACCCTGGCACCGAGGCGGAGCAGCAAAGAACTGCTGGGTGGTGATCGCAAGCGGAAATCCGCTATCCCCGCCGCTCACGCGTATTGCGCGATGCCGTTGCCAAACGACCAATTCTCCTTTGGGACTTCCAAAAGATTCACAAAAATGTTTTCCGGCCTGATGCCGGGGTTTTTGGCCAGAAGCTCGGCGATGCGCGCGAACAGCGCTTTCTTCTGCTCGGGGCCGCGCGTGTTGTTGACGGTGATTTGGACGATCACGAGATCGTTGTCGCGCGCGATCCCCAGATAATTTTCGCCATAGAGAAAATTGCTTTTGTCATATTCATCGATGAGCATGAAACGATCGTCGTCCTGCACATCAAAGGCCTCCCGCATCGCCTGATAAAGACCATGCAGAATAGCCTGGCGATATTCCGGCGGCTTGCCTTTCAATAGGGAAACACGGGTAAGCGGCATCGCAAATCCTTTTCTTGCTGATCGGAGGCGCCTCAAAGCACCTTGCCGGGATTTAAAATATTTTTTGGATCGAGGGTTTGCTTGATCGCGCGCATGATCTCCATCGTAGTCTTGTCCTTCACCTTCGGCAGCAGATCGCGTTTCAACTGGCCGATCCCATGCTCGGCCGAAATCGAACCCTTCCGCTCGATCACGAGCCCATGCACGATAGCGTTGATCTCGTCCCAGCGGGCCAAAAACGCGTTAGCGTCCGCGTCTATGGGCTGCGAGACGTTGCAGTGAATATTGCCGTCGCCTAGGTGGCCGAAGGCGACGAGCCGCGCGCCCGGCATGGCGGACGTCACAGCACGCGCGGCTTCGTCCAGAAAAGCCGGGATATCCGCGATGGGAACGCTGACGTCATGCTTGATCGAGCCGCCTTCATGGCGCTGGGCGTCCGGCAAAAGTTCGCGCAGCTTCCAGAAATTTTCGCGCTGACCCTGCGACGCGGCGATTGTCGCATCCTCGATGATGTGTTTTTCGTTCGCCGCTTCGAGGAGCGCGAGCAATCGCTCCGCAAGTCCTTGCCGGCTTTGCGAACGCAATTCGAGCAGTACGTACCACGGCTGCTTGCTAGACAGAACTTCGCGCGCGTCAAAATGCGCGAGGACAAAATCCAAGCCGATGCGCGGGATCAGTTCGAAGGTGGTGATTTCGCCGCCCGCCATGTCGCGGGCGAGATCGAGCAAGGCAAGCGCTGCCCGGGGCGAGGCAAGGCCGATAAAGGCGGTCTCGATCGCGCGGGGTTTTGGATAGAGTTTTAGGACCGCCGCGGTGATGATCCCAAGCGTGCCTTCCGAGCCGATGAAAAGATTTCTTAGATCGTAGCCCGTGTTGTTCTTTCGCAGCTTCGACAAGTCCGAAAAATCCGCCCGTCGGCGAGCACGGCTTCGAGCCCAAGCACGAGATCCCGCGCGTTGCCGTAGGCGATCACATTGGTGCCGCCGGCATTTGTCGCGAGATTGCCGCCGATGGTGCATGAGCCTTCCGCCGCGAGCGAGAGAGGGAACAAGCGCCCCGCGCGCGCGGCCTCTTCCTGGACGCGGGAAAGGATCATGCCGGCTTCCACGGTCATCGTGTTCGAGCTAAGAGCGATCTCGCGCAGCGCCGTCATGCGGCCAAGCGAAAGCACGATTTGATTGCCGGGGCCGAGAGGAATCTGGCCACCCACGAGGCCCGTATTGCCGCCCTGCGGCACGACCGGCGTCGCGGTCTCATGACAAAGTTTGAGCACTTCCGCGATTTCGCGCGTCGAGCCGGGTTGCACCACGCAAAGCGCGAGCCCATGAAAGCGATCGCGCGGCTCGCGCAAAAATCCTGCCATGCCGGGCGCATCGGCGATGACGTGCCTGGCGCCGCAAATCGCTTCGAGGCGATCAAGGATTTCCCGCGAGGCAGCGTTTGGGCCCGTCGCGCTTTCCGGATCGAAACTCATGCCTCGTCTTCCAAAAGTCACCGGTTGGGCTGCCGTAAAGCGGAACTTTCATCGGGCGGGCGGCGGCTTTTCCGGTCGCGAACTTGAAATTGTTGGCTCGAACGGCGATTGAGACAACATAAACCCTCAATACTGGATATAATCCGGTGCTCCGCCAAACGGTTTCAGGCTTTGCGGGCATTGCCGGACCGTTTTTACGACGGCCAAAGTTTGCAAGGAGGTCCCATGGCCGCGCTCGACACGGTTTTGGCGAAGATCGATGGAAATCTCGAATCTGCTCTGGGGCGGCTCTTCAAGCTCGTTGAAATCCCCTCGGTTTCGACCGATCCCGCCTATGCGCGCGATTGCGCCAAGGCGGCCGAATGGCTCGCCGCCGAGCTGCGAGACATCGGTTTCGAGGCGTCGGTGCGGAAAACGCCAGGTCACCCGATCATTGTCGGACAGGCGAAGGCCGCGCGCCCGGACGTTCCACATCTGCTCTTTTATGGTCATTACGACGTCCAGCCGCCGGACCCGCTCGATTTGTGGGAAACCCCGCCTTTCGAGCCCCGCGTCGCCGAGGCCGAGACCGGCAAGAGGATTGTCGGGCGCGGCGTCGCCGACGACAAGGGTCAGCTTATGACCTTCGTCGAGGCCTGCCGCGCCTTCAACGAAACCGGCGGATTGCCTTGCCACATTACGTTCCTCATTGAAGGCGAGGAGGAGACCGGCTCGCCGTCGCTTCCGGCTTTTCTTGCCGAATCCAAAGCCGAGCTCAAGTCCGACATGGCGCTTGTCTGCGACACCGGCATGTGGGACCGGGAGACGCCGGCGATCACCACCATGCTGCGCGGCCTCGTGCTTGAGGAAGTTATTATTCATGCCGCCGACCGCGATCTGCATTCGGGTGTGTTCGGCGGCGCCGCGATCAATCCGATCCGTGTGCTCGCCCGCGTCATCGCCGATTTGCACGATGAGAAAGGGCGTGTCACGCTTCCGGGGTTCTATAATGGCGTAGCCGAGCTGCCGGAGGATGTCGCCCAGCAGTGGCGCGAACTACGCTTCCGCGAAAGCGACTTTCTGGGCGAAGTCGGCCTTTCGGTGCCGGCGGGCGAACAAGGACGGGGTGTTCTCGAAATGGTTTGGTCGCGGCCGACCTGCGACCTCAACGGCATCGTCGGCGGCTATACCGGCAAAGGGTCTAAAACCGTGCTTCCGGCGCAAGCGAGCGCCAAATTCTCGTTCAGGCTCGTCGGATCACAGGATCCAGATAAAATCGCCGAAACTTTCCGGGCTTTTGTCAAGGAGCGGCTGCCCGCCGACTGCCGCGCCGAATTTGTCTCGCATGGCGCGTCAGGCGCGGTGCAGCTTCCTTTCAGTTCGGAGGTGTTGTCGCGGGCGGGCAGGGCATTGCAGGCGGAATGGGGCAAGGAGCCGGTTCTTGCCGGGTGCGGCGGCTCGATCCCGATCGTCGGCGCTTTCAAGCGCGACCTCGGGATGGACACATTGATGATCGGTTTCGGCCTGGAGAACGATCGCATTCACTCGCCAAACGAGAAATACGAGCTTTCCTCGTTTCACAAGGGAACCCGAAGCTGGGCGCGGGTATTGAGTGCGTTGGCCCTTTAACTCATCCGCCGCGCGGCGAAGTGGGCCGCGCTGCAGCACAACCCATGCCTCGATCATAAGAAGTAGTCGAGGCAATACCGAAGAGCGAGATTCTGTCTGGTTCCGGCCCTGCGTGGCATCCTGACGCGGACGCCACGCAGGGCAATCGGATCGATGCCGACCCCGGCAGTTACTTCACCATCAGTGTAACGGTGTCGCTCGAGGTGCCAACGCAGCCAGCCGTATTCTCGAATCCAAATTTACCCTTTGACAGCACGCTGGTAACGAATACTCCACCGGCGCATATGAGCGTGCCAGTGCTGGTCCTATCGTCATAGGTCTGACTGGTGCTTACCGCGTCTACTTTGAACGGCACCGGCCCCGACGAACAGGCAATCGTCATGCTAGCGGTAGCGGCGGCGCCGCTGTTGCACTGGAGAGCGGGACAGGAGGACGTCTGCCCTTGGCATGGGAAAGGCGATGATGCCCCACACAAGGTTACAGTGGCGGTCCCGGTGATCACGTTCGGAGCGACACTGCTGCAAGTGAGCGTCATTTTCTTGTTCGTTGGACTTGCGTCCGCAGGATTGGTAGCCGCTGCTAAGAGTCCGTTTCGAAAGTTCGTCAACCATTGCAGAGCTTTCGTAGCATGAGTTCGAATGGAGGCGAAACGGAGGAAGACAAGGGCTGTGGCGTTGAGGTTCTCCCAATCCTTGGCCAGTCTTCGACAGCGGTTCAGCCATGCGATCGACCGCTCGACGATCCAGCGCTTGGGCAAGGTCACGAAGCCTTTCGCCTGATCGCAGCGTTTGACGATCTCGATCTTTACACGAGGCAGAATGTCGGCGAGCGCGTCGCCAAAGATCGGCCCTTGATACGCGCTGTCGGCGAACAGTTTTTCGAGAAAGGGAAAGCGGCCGAACAGCGTCGAAAGCAGCAAGACGCCGCCGTCGCGATCCTGAATGCCGGCGCAATGAACGATGGCGCCCATCAGCAAGCCTTGCGTATCGACGAGAACGTGGCGCTTCTTGCCCTTGATCTTCTTGCCCGCGTCATAGCCGTGCGGATCGATGCGCGCCCCCCTTTTTCGGCGCTTTTCACGCTCTGGCTGTCGATGATCGCCGCCGCTGGGCTCGCTTCGCGTTCGGCTTGTTCGCGACACTTCACGTAGAGCGCGTCGTGGATGCGATCCAGAATGCCGTCCCAAGCCCAGTCGCAAAAGTAGCGATACACCGTGCTCTTGGGCGGCAAATCCTTGGGGATGTAGCGCCATTGAGATCCCGTGCTCAGCACATACATGACGCCGTTGAACACCTCCCGCATGTCGGCTTCACGCTTGCGGCCGCCCCGTTTGGCCGGGGGAATGAGCGGCTCGACATGCGCCCATTCTTCGTCCGTCACGTCGCTCGGATAACGCAGCTTGTCGCGATTGTATTTCGCCCGGTTTTCGTCCGTCCACATCGGCGGCCTCCAACGAATCAGACCGCCACTCTTAAATCACAAGTGATTCAGAGGATTCAACATCTTTCGAGACGGACACTAAAGCCAGCACGCAAAAGACGGTTGCCAATAGTTTCGCCATGGGTTCTCTCCTCAAAGGTTGAAATAGCTTGTGAAAACTATTCGTAGAAGCTAGTTGTGTCAACAAGTTTTGACGTTTTAGACTGGATCCTACGCATTCCGTCCCTCTGTTTACTTAAACTAGCACATTGTCATGAGGATGACACAATCCCTAAGCTAATAAAAAAGGAGCCATTTAAGGCCCCTTTTCTACTAAACCAGACTAATCGTAATGCGCAGTTAGCAGTTAATTGTGCATCATCTCATAAAGAAAAAGCCGCCTCGTCATTCCCGAACGACTATGTGTCTGGGGGGGACCTGCCCGCGAACGCGCGATCGTCCGAGCCTCACGCCAGCGATCCGCAATCCGGCGAACAAAACGAGGGCATAGACGAGCGCGCCGGCAAGCCCAAGAAACAAAAGTTCACACACATTGGCGAAACTGCCGAGGCCCGCCATCATGCGCTGAACAGGGGCGGCGGCAAAGAGCGCGAAAACCGCCAGAAGGAAGGAAGCCATGGTCACCGCCGTGGCCGTCTTCCACAAAAAGAGATCGACCTTCATGGCGCCGCGCCGGATCGCGAAAAAGCACAAGAGTAAGAGGTTGATCCATGCTCCGGCAGCCGTCGCGACGGCAAGCCCTGGCGCGCCAAAAGGCTTGAAAAGCACGATTTTCAAACCGACATTGATCGCGACCGCGGCGAGCGCGATTCTCATCGGCGTTCGCGTATCGCCCTGCGCTTGGAAGCTTGCCACGGCCGAGCGCAATAGAACAATCGCGACAAGCCCGAAGCCATAGGCGGTAAGCACCGCGGCGGACGCGCTGGCTGCTTGCGGGGTGAAGGCGCCGCGCAGGAAAACCCCGCGCATGATGGCGTCGGGGATCATGATGAAAGCAATAAAGAATGGCGCCGTTAGCGCGAGCGACAGCGCCATGGTTCGATTTTGCGCATGCAGCGCGGCGCCAGGATTGCCCGCCGCGAAGAGCCGGCTCATCTCCGGCAACAGCACGGTGCCCGCCGCGATACCAATGACGCCGAGCGGCAATTGATAGATGCGGTCGGCGTAGTAGAGTGAGGATACGCCGCCGGTCGGGAGCATCGAACCGATGATGGTGTCCGCGAAAAGCGCGATTTGGGTGCCAGCGGAACCGATCACCGCCGGAACCAAGGTCACAAGGAAGCGCTTGATGTGCTTCCTCATTGGCGGGCCCGCGAAGCGCTCGAAAATTCCACGGCGATAGGCGGCCGCCGAGGTGAGCACAAGTTGCAGTACGCCGGAGACTGTCAATCCCCAACTCGCCGCCAAGCCGGCATTGGTGAATAGAAAAGCCATGCCAAGGAAACCAATCATCGACAGATTTATTAAGACCGGGGCGAAGGCCGCGGCGGCGAAATGGCCGTGCGCGTTCAACGTGCCGGATTGCAGCGTGACGAGGGTGACGAACAAAAGATAGGGAAAGGTGACCCGCGTCAGCGTGACGGTGAGCGCGAATTTTTGCGGATCCGCGCGGAAACCCGGCGCCAGAACGTCGATCAGATAGGGCGTGAAGGCGAAGGCGAGAGCGACGACGAGAATCTGGGAGGCGAGCAGGCCCAGAAAAATCTGGCCGGAAAACAGCCGCGCGCGGGCAAGACCTTCGGATTGAAGCACCCGCGCGTAGCTCGGGACATAGGCGGAATTGAAAGCACCCTCGCCGAAAATAGTTCGAAAATGGTTGGGCAGGCGCTGGGCCACGACGAAAGCGTCGGCGAGCAGACCCGCGCCGAGGACCGCGCCAAGCAGGACATCGCGCACAAACCCGGCGCCGCGCGAGAGCAAGGTCAAGCCGCCGACGGAAATCAGGCTTTTGTACATGGATGTTTTCGATTTACTCGGAATGGGGGCGGGCCAAGTGATCATCCGCGACGGGCGAGCCGATGCCCACACGCTCTTCGATCAGATAGAGCGGCCGCCGTTTTACTTCGGCGAAGATACGGCCAACGTATTCGCCGATGATGCCAAGCGACAGCAACTGAATTCCGGCAAAAAAGGAAATCGAAACAATCAACGAAGCATAGCCTGGAACATCGACGCCCAGAATGATGGTCCGGACCAAATAAAAACTCGCCAATGTCAGCGCCAGCAGCGACGTGGTCAATCCGATATAGCTCCACACCTTGAGAGGCATTGTCGAAAAGGACATGAGCCCATCGAGCGCCAAATGCGTCAATTTGCGATAGCTGAATTTGGACACGCCGTGGACGCGTGCCTCGACATCGAACGGCACGCCGATCGATCTGAATCCGATCCAGGCATAAAGACCCTTGGAAAATCGCGCGTGCTCGCGCATCGTGCGAAGCGCCGCGACGGCCCGCGCGTCGAGGAGCCGGAAATCCCCGGCGCCCTCCGGAAGCCTTGTGTCTCCGATCGAACCAAAGAGCTTATAAAAACGCTGCGTCAATATCCGCCGCAAAGGGCTATAGACGGTTCGATCGACGCGCTGGCCGAAGACATCCTTGTAGCCCTCGCGCCAGCGCGCGACAAAGGTCTCGATCAGCTCGGGGGGATCTTGCAAATCGGCGTCCAAGATGACCGTCGCGGCCCCCCTTGCATGATCAAGGCCTGCCGCTATGGCGATCTCCTTGCCGAAATTCCGGCTCAGCGAAAGCGCGCGAATGCGAGGGTCCGTGTGATGGGCGGCGCGCAGACATTCGAGCGTATCGTCGGTCGAGCCGTCGTCGACAAAAATGATTTCGAACGAGGCCGCGCAACGCTCAAGTACCGGCACGAGTTGCGTCAGCAGAGCCTCTATGTTGTTAGATTCATTATAGACCGGCGTGATCACGGAAAGCTCCGCGCCGTTCGCGCCCGCCGGCCCCGTGCCGGATGTTGTCATTTTTGGAGTCCTTATGAATCGCGACCGCGGCCATGCCGGTTAATGGGATTTCCCGCTTAGGCTTTTGCATGGCATTGGGCAAGATTGCTTGCATATTTGCCCGAAGCCGGACTATCCCTCACCGGAGCGTTCGGACATCTTGCCGCAACGAGAGGGGTTGATCATTGTGGGCCCGGCCGAAGCGTATTTTTCGTTCTGCCTCTGCGCCGATGATTATGCTCTGTCGCCTGGCATCAGCCGCGGTATTCTGGAAGCGCTTGGCGCCGGCCGGCTGAGCGCGACAAGCGTGATGACAACGCGGCCATTCTGGCCGAAGGGCGCACATGCGTTGCGCCAATTCAAGGCCAGGGCCGACATCGGGCTGCATCTTAACCTCACGCTTGGCAGCCCACTTGGAGACATGCCGGCTTTCGCGGCCTCGGGACGCTTGCCGGGGATAAGTCACGTGCTTAAGGTCGCGCGGAGAAACGCGTTGCCGGAAGCCGAGATCGGCCAGGAAATCTCGCGCCAGCTCGACAGTTTTTGCGAGCATTTCGGCGCCGCTCCCGCTTTCGTGGATGGGCATCAGCATGTCCAGCTTCTGCCGCAAATCCGGTCCCAGTTGTTCGCGTGCCTTGAAGAAAAAGGATTTTCGGGCAAGTTCTGGCTGCGCGATAGCTCCGATCGTCCTTGGCGCATTTCACGGCGCGGCGTGGAGTTGACAAAAGCGCTGGGGATTGCCTGGCTCGGGAGAGGCTTTGCAAGGGAGGCTTCCGTGCGGGGGTACGGCACCAACGAGGGATTTTCGGGATTTTCGGCCTTCGACCCAGCCCATGATTACGCCGTCGATTTCGCCCACTTTCTTCGCGCGCCGGGGAGGCGCCACCTCATCATGTGTCATCCGGGCTATTGCGACGAGGAGCTCGTGTCGGCCGATCCGGTCACGCTCAGCCGCGAACGCGAGCTCAGCTTTCTCTTGTCCCCCGCTTTCATGGAGATGCTCGATCGCAAACGCGCGCGGCTGGCGCGGCTTTCCGATGCCTTTTGCACGATCCGGTAGGAGCATGACAAAAACATGGTCTTTCTTGGGTCACGCGAATGCTTTGCCCAATATCCTAACCGTTCAAGACCCGAGGCCGGTCGCCGAAGCGATACAAGAGCTCGAAAAGAAATATGGATGGCGAATTACCTACGAAGATGCTCGACCCGCCGTACGGCATCAAATTCAACAGCTCTGGCGTTATGATCGAGCTCTCGCGCGTCGTCTTTTCTCGTCCCGGCGGAGAATGAATTTCGATTCACGCAGTCAAGCAAAATATCGAATTACTTATGAACGGATTACTATCGAGGAAACCCGCGTAAGGCACGCCCCGCGCCTGGGAATGCTCCTGGCACGACGTTCCATGCGAGGGTCCGCACAAACGCGTCTATTGTCAAACGGCAATTCGCATCCGCTCAAACCCCGTGTCGAGATTCGCTTTCAGATCCTCGATGTCTGCGAGGCCGGCGGAAAACACACGGCCTGGTTGGCCGGGGACCGGCCTGTGGCAATTTGTCCTGCCCGCTTTTACTTATTTGGGCATAGACAAAGGAATAATATTATATAATATTTATTACAGTAAAGTTTCTCCTATCAAGCGGTTGATTTCATTGAGCTTCGAAGCGTGCCATCCAGCCGCTTCGCTTCGATGCGCGCTGCCTTAATTGAAATTTTAGAAGAACAAACCAGGGCAATATTTTCAGGAGCGGACGGATCCAATTGTGACAAAAATCAATTGCACCAAAGCGACGCAATATGTGAATTTCTTGACTCGCGCGGCCATCGATATGCGATATCTCGCTGGTGATCTAAATAGTTGGGCCGATGAGATCCGATCCCCACGCGCCGACATCAAAACGCTCACCAACAGACTAGACAACTGTATCGCCAAATTGCTGGCGACCCGCCGTGCGACGTCGTCGATCAGGGCGGCTTGGAGTTCGCACATGGAACCTCTATATCAGCCAGTTCATTCCGACCAAGCCGCCCCGTTCGCGTCAGCGAATTTGCCCAAGGGCGAAAATAATGTCGCGCCCGGCGAATCCTCAAACGGCGCTTCGCATCCTCGCGAATCCGGCGTCGAGATCCGCCTTCAGATCCTCGATGTCCTCGAGGCCGACGGAAAAGCGCAAGGCGGGACCCGGCGGATTCCACGCCGTCGCGCTGCGATAACTCCGACAATCGAAGGGAATGACAAGGCTCTCGAAGCCGCCCCATGAATAGCCCATGCCAAACAGTTTTAGCCCGTCGAGCATGGCGGCGAGCGCAGCCCGTGAGCAGGGCGAAAGAAGCACCGAGAAAAGCCCCGACGAGCCGAGAAAATCCCGCTTCCAAACAGCGTGTCCCGGGCAGGAGGGAAGTGCTGGATGCAAGACTTGGACGACCTCGTTCCGGGCGACGAGCCAGCGGGCGAGATCGAGCGCTTGACGCTCGGCCTCCCGCAGGCGGAGGTCGAGCGTGCGCAGCCCGCGCAAACTCAAGAAAACATCCTCGGGACCGGCGCACATCGCAAAGGCGTCGAAGGTGGCCCTCAGTCTTGGAAACCATTCCGCGTTGGCGGACACGAGCCCGATGAGAAGATCGGAATGGCCGGAGAGATATTTTGTTCCGGCTTCGACCGCCATATCCGCGCCACGTGCATGGGGCGGAAAGAACAAGGGTGTGGCCCAGGTGTTGTCGAGAATCGTGCAAATGCCCTTGGACCGGGCGAGCGCGGCGATCGCCGGGACATCCTGAATTTCGAAGCTCTGCGAACCTGGTATCTCGAGGAAGATCACGCTTGTATTCGGCCGGATCAAGGATTCGATCGCGGCGCCGATCGAGGGATCGTAATAGGTTGTCTCGACGCCCATGCGGGCGAGGATCGTCTCGCAGAAGTTGCGCGACGGCCGATAGACCGCGTCGGTTACGAGAATATGATCGCCAGACTTGACCGCGGCTAGCAGGGCGAGCGTGATCGCGGCGAGGCCCGACGGCGCAAGCACGGTTCCAGCGGCGCCGGACAGTTCCGTCCACGCGCTCTCCAGCGCCTCCGTAGTCGGCGTTCCCTGGGTGGCGTAGGAAAACCGCGCCTTACGCGCCGAAAAATCCTCCAGAGTCGGAAAAAGCACGGTCGAGCCGCGATAGACCGGGGTGTTGACAAAGCCATGCTGTTCACTTGGGCGGCGCCCGGCGTGGATCAGTTTCGTGCGGTTCTTCAAGAGGATGCGATCTTGCGGCGTGGTCTCGGTCATGGGTGCGTCCAGTCGTATGTGCGCCTAAGCGCCGCGAACCGGGATTTTGGTTCGCGCTTCGTCAAGCCGGGGCTCAAAACGCGGTCCGCGCGGTTGCAATGTCCGCCACCCGGCCGGTTTCGTCCAGTGCCTCCCATGCGCGGCATAGGCCCGTGTCACGCGCCGCCGGCTTCATGCCGATAGTTCCGGAACGTTTTCTTTTGCGCAGTTCGATCGGTTTTTCGCGCGCATGCTCGGAGATGACGGCCTTGACCAGATCGGCCAAGTTTTTGGGTGTCTCCCGCGCCGCGGATGGCGGGGGTCTCATCGACAAGCGCCGGAACCCAAGCCGGCACGGCATCGCGCAGGCGCCGCGCTCGGTTGAACCGCGTCTTGATCACGCCGCCCAAATCTACCCGAAGCCCGCGCACCGCGCTATCCACGGCACGGTCTCGCCCTTTGCGAACCAGCTACGCTCCTGCCGCCTCCCGATGTGGAGCGAGCCGTGGTTTCGGTCCAGCTGCCGCGCGGTTGCGGAGCCCGGCGATGCCTTCGGACCCAGCCGCGGGGCCTCTTCCGGCCCGGCCGCCCTCTCATTGCAAAAACGCCCGTTTCAGGGTCTTGCACGTGGCCGCGTTAACGATGTTTCCAATTCCGTCAAGCCATCCAGTTTGAATCCTAGCGTTCCGGTTGTAAAGTAACCTTTGGTTAACGGTTCCGCCGGGGCGGCTCCCGTGTGTATTCGCGCAAAGCCTTTGCCCCTCGCGAGAGAGTTTGTAAGAGGCATTCGATGGCGAGTTCCAACAAAGCACAAGATCCCGCGGCGGCGGCGCTTTTGGCCATCGAAGAGGCGTTGAATCTCGGCGCCGCCGGCCAAAGCGCAGGACCGGCCGAAGCAAATCCCATCGGCCCAACCTGCGCGGACAAGGCGAAGGAGCGCTTGTTGCGCGAGCGTGAAGCCGCAACGCCGCACGCCGGCTCCTCGAGGCCGCCGCATGATACTGCGCGGCCGCTGGAGAGGTCGGCGGCGATCGACGAGGATCGATTATTCGGTCCGGCGCGCGCGAACTCCGCCGCGTTAGGCACGGACCCGCAAACCCCGGAGCGCTCCGGCGGGGCCGCGCCGTTGCTGCAACCGGCCAACGACGATCGCCAATCCGCCGGCGAGATTCTCCGCGCGTTTCAGACCCGCTCCAACAGAATTCCGGCAGTCCTCGTCATAGCCTGCCCGGTTTTGTGGGTCATCCTAATCCTTGGCTACTTTATTGCGACCCGCGCGGTCCTTTTCGATCTCCCGGCGGGAGCCCTGCTACCCCAGGCAACACTTTACTTGATGACCATTGTCGGCCCCGTCATCTTCTTCTTGGTGACAGTGGCGTTGCTTCGCCGGGGTCAGGAGATGCGGCTTGCCGCCCGTTCGATGACCGAGGTCGCGGTCCGCCTGACCGAACCCGAAACCATTGCCACCGGGCAAATGGTCACGCTATCCCAAGCAATCCGCCGCGAGGTCGCCTCGATGGGGGACGGCATCGAGCGCGCGCTCGCCAGAGCGAGTGAACTCGAAACTCTGGTCAGGTCCGAAGTCTCCAATCTGGAACGATCCTACTCGGACAATGAGCGCCGCGTCCGTTCCTTGGTCGTCGAACTAGCCTCCGAGCGGGAATCCATTCTGACCAATGCCGACCGTGTGCGGGGCGCAATCGCCTTGGCGCACGAAAACCTTTCCCGCGATCTCGCTGGGGCCTCTTCGCGTTTCGCGGAAAGTGTTGGAGAAGCCGCCGGCCGTGTCACCGCTTCGCTTAACTCCAAAGGCGAGGAAATCAAAACGGCGCTCGGCCGCGGCCGGGACGATCTCGTCGATCAATTGTCGTCGCATGGGAATGATCTCATCAAGCGGCTGACCCAAACTGGACAAGACGCCACGGCCAGTCTCGCGGGGGCGAGCGATGGCATCGCGCGGACGCTTGCCGATCGCTTGGCGGAATTGGACGAAAGATTTAAGACCAACAGGGAGACTCTCGCCGCCGATTTGGAAATTCGCGGCGACGCCCTTGCCCAACGGGTCGACGCCACCGGCGCGCGGATTGCCGACACAATCTTTTCGCGCGGCGAAGATCTCGCGGTGCGCTTGGCCGAGACCAGCGATCGTTTGCATAACGTCGTCGCGGTGCAAGGCAATACGCTGCACGATAATTTGGCCGGGATGAGCGAACGCATCGCGGGCCTTATCTCGGACCGCACCGGCGAAGCGCGGGATTCGTTCGAACACGTGACCCGGACTCTTGCGACGCTATTTGATGAAAGTCAGGCAAGACTTCACACTCAATTCGAGCAGCACGGCGGCGAACTTCATCGACGCTTTGCCACGACCGCCGATGCGACGGCAGCCGCGCTGACGAGCCATACCGAAGCGTTGCACCAGCGGGTCGCCACGACGATCGCGGACACGCTCGACGCGTTGACGAGCCATTCCCAGCGGTTGCATGACCATTTGGCGTCCACGGCGCGAGACACGGTTGGGACTTTCACCAGCCATACCGGGACGCTGAATGAACGCCTCGCCGCGACGCGAAACGAAACCTTTACGGCCTTGACGGATCACTCCGAGCAGATGCGCGAACGTTTGGAATCGACAGCGCGGACCACGGTTGCCGCGCTCGCCAGCCAAACCGGAGCGCTGCACGAGCGGCTCGCCGCGACGAGCGCCGAGACTCTTGGCGCGCTGTCAAACCAATGGGAGGAGGTGGGCGGACGCCTGGAATTGACCGCGCAGCGTTCCGTTGCCACGCTCACCAGCCATACCGAAGCGCTCCACGCCCGCCTGAACGCGACCGTCGGCGAAACGCTCGGAGCGTTGTCGAAGCATTCGGACGCGATGAGCGAGCAGCTCGAAACAACCGCGCAAAATTCGGTGACGGCATTCACGAACCAGACCGAAGCGCTCCACGCCCGTCTGAACGCGACCGTCGGCGAGACGCTCGGAGCGTTGTCGCGCCATTCGGACGCGATGAGCGAGCAGCTCGAAACAACCGCGCAAAATTCGGTGACGGCATTTACGAACCAGACCGAGGCGCTCCACGCCCGCCTGGAATTGGGCGCGACCCATTCGGAGGCAATCCTTGCTAGCCATACCGAAACGTTGCAATCGCGTCTGGCGGCCACCGTCGGCGAAACGCTCGGGGCGTTGACCGGATATTCCGAACAAATAAGCGAGCGGTTGGGGGCGGTGACCGGATATTCAGAACAAATAAGCGAGCGGTTGGAGGCGGCCGTGGAGCACTCCGCCGCGGCTTATGCAAACCACGCCGATGCCCTGCATGAGCGGCTCGCCGCCACGCGCGACGAAACGTTTGGCGCCCTCACGAGCCACGCGGATGAGATGAGCGAACGTTTGGCGGCGGCCGCGCGTGGAGCCGTCACGGCTTTCGCGGATCACACGGGAGCGTTGCGCGAGAACTTCGACGCGACCGCGCAACAGGCGATCGCTTCGATCGGCTATCAAGCCAACGATCTCAACGATCGCTTCGCGGAAACCGCGAATGAGGCGATCAATGCGATCGCGACCCATGGCGACCGGGTCAACGAAGCCCTCGCCGGCCGGCTCTTGATGTTCGAGGAAACCGTTATCGGACAAGGCGGGGCGATCGCCAACAGCATCGACGAGCATGCCGAACGATTTACCGCGACTTTCGCCGATCGCCTGGGTTCGATCGAAAACACGCTCACGTTGCAAGGGGGCGATCTAAATGACAAGCTTGGCCTGCGGGCACAGGAGGCTGCCACGGCGCTGGAGGCGCATATCGAAGCCTTCGAATCGCGAATTGCCGTCAAGGCCGAGGAGGTTGGGCAGGCGCTCGAGAAGCTCGTCTCCCGCGTCAATCTAGGACTTGATTTACGCGCGCAAATGCTCAGCGAGACCCTGACAGGCAGAGCCCTCGATATAGGGAGAGCGCTTAGCGAAGGCGGCGGCGATGTGATCCGCGCGCTCGATGAAAAGGCTCAGGAGATCAGTACGACCATGACAGCGCGCTCTGCCGCCATCGCCGAGACGCTGGACGGCGGGGTCGCGCATTTCGAGGAACGCGTCGTCGGCCGTCTTGTGGCGGTTTCCGGAGACCTTGACGCGACGGGCCGCGCCGTCGCCGAAACTCTTGCGTCCAGGACGCGAGAAATGGATCAAACTCTCGGTCTTCATGCCGGCAACATCAACGCGGCGCTGGATCGTGAAGCAGGTCACCTTGGACAAGTGCTGGCGGGGCGCGCCGAGGAAATCCGCGATACCATTGCACAGGCGGTGCAGGATCTCGACACAACACTAGCCGGGCGCGCCGGGGAGATCGGCGAAGGCCTCGCCCAGCGGATCAATGAAATTAGCATGGCTTTGGCCGGCCGCCTTGGCGAACTCGAAGGCGCGCTCGGGGAGCGCGGTCAAGCGCTACAGCGCGCATTGGCGGCCCGTGCGGGCGAATTGCGCGAGCTCTTCGAGACCCGCGGCGACCACCTGGTCGAGGCTCTGTCCGCTCGCGGCAACCAGATTGCTCAGGAGATGACAAGCCTCGGCGAAATCGTCACCCTAACGATCGAGGGCCGTGGAACCGCCATCGTGCAGCACCTCGGAGAGAAGCAATACGAACTCACGGCGGCGATCGAGCATTCGTCGGCGCAATTGCGCGCGGCGATCGAAACCGGCGCCGCCGTGTCGATTGGATCCCTCGTCGATACGAATGAAAAATTGCGGGCCGGGATGACCGAGGTGATTGATCGCCTCGTCAACAGCAGCGCGGGATTGCAAAGGGCGATTAGCGCGACCGGCGCCGATTTTGCGGCGGCGGAGCATTCGCTGAGCGAACGCATGGACTATTTCCGCTCCATATTCACCAACGTCGCCGGAGAGATCATTCAACTCAACCAATCCACGCGGGCCGCGCTCGACGAAGCAAGCAGCCTTGCTGAAACGATCGCACGTCACAAAAAGAGCTTGGCGAGTTCCGCGGGCGATCTCTCCCGCCAGCAAGGCGACCTCGATCAAATGCTCACGGCGCGGCGCGACTCACTCGAATTGCTTGTCAACAGCATCAAGGTGCGCCGCGAAGACTTGGAAGGCCTGATGCATTCCTTCGCGGAGCGTATCGAGGACTTGTTTGAAAAAGCCGCGACGCGCGCGCGCGACATCGGCGCCTTCCTGGCCGAATCCTCGCAATCCACGGGCGGCATGATCGACCGGCAATTCGCCGGCATTCGCGCCAATATAGAGCAGGAGCGCGAGAGCACGGCGGCGGCGATGCGCGCTGCCTGCGAGCAGGCCAATGCGGAACTCGCGAGCATTTTCGGGCAAAACACGGAGCGTTTTCAATCCGCGGCGGCGGAGCTGCGCGATACGTCGCGCGAGATCCACCGCGAACTCGAAGCGACCCGCGAAGCCTTGCGCCGTGGCGCCGCCGATTTGCCGCAGGAGACGGCGCAGCAGGCGGCTGCCATGCGGCGTGCCGTCGCCGACCAGATCAAGGCGCTCGAGGAGCTGAGCGAAATCGTAACTCGCTCCGGCCGCGCATACGACGTTTCTCAGCCGGCTCCGGTCATTGCCGAACGCGCCGCGCAGCCGGTACCGCCCCGGCGCGTGGAACCAGCTCGTGCGGCCGAACCGCCGCGCGCTCCGGAGCCCCCTCGCCCGGAGACGCAAAGGCCGCGCACCGCTGCTGCCCGGCCGGCCAACGCTAAAACTTCCGAACGCGGCGGCGGCTGGATATCGGATCTTCTCGCGCGCGCGGACAGCGAGGAACCTCCGGTATCCCCCAATGCCCCCGCCAAACCCACGCAACCGGCGCAACGGTTGGAAGCGATTTCTCTCGATGTCGCGCGGATGATCGATCATGCCGCCGCCGCCGCCGCCTGGGACCGCTATCGCCGCGGCGAACCCAATGCCTTCTCGCGGCGGATCTATGTCGGCCGCGGTCCCCAGACATTCGACGAAATCCGCCGGCGCTACCGGCTCGATCCGGAGTTCCACGCCACGGTCGATCGTTACGTGCGGGAGTTTGAACGGCTCCTGGCCGAACTCGGCCAGGATGAGGCAAGCGAGGCCGTCGCCAAGACATATCTTTTGTCGGAGACCGGCAAGGTTTATACCTTGCTCGCCCATGCGGCGGGCAAACTGAGCTGAATTGCGCGCGCGTCCCGATCAACCGGACCCATTTGATCGGTAAGGACGCAGCTCAAAATTGAAAGAGTTGGAGCATGTCCTGATCGTCGAGCTAAGTCGTCGAGCTAAGTCGTCGAGCTAAGGACATGCTCTACGTGTGCAAAATCCGCTGCGATGTTGGTTTCGAACTCTCGCGGTCTCCGGCTTGCGGTGCCAGCCGGCCTGTAAGCCGGGTTTTGTATGGCGCACGGTTTCGCGCGCGCGATGGCCATTCCTCTGGGACGGCCGTTGCCGGCCGCCTCGAGCAACCAACCCGGGCAACGATCCGGAGACGGATCCAAGGATTCCTCAGCCGAGAAACGCCTTGCGTCGCCCCTATTCGGTTTTGCTCCCGGTGGGGCTTGCCATGCCGCTCATGTTGCCATGCGCGCGGTGCGCTCTTACCGCACCTTTTCACCCTTGCCTTGCGGCGGTTTGTTTTCTGTGGCGCTTTCCCTGGGGTTGCCCCCGCCGGACGTTATCCGGCACCGTGTCTCCGTGGAGCCCGGACTTTCCTCCACTGCGAAAGTGGCGGCCATCCGGCCGGCTGGCCCGATCCACATAGGTGCCCTCGGCCATTTCGTCAATTATCGAATTGGCAACGCGCGCGTGCTACAAATGCCGCTCTGGGATAAATTCCGCTCACAAAAGGCGATTTCCGGCTTGACCTGGCGCACCGGCTAGGGTGTCTGAACGGATTGGGGATTGGCGCAGGAACGCTAGGAAGAGGCATGCAGAAGATTTTCCCTTTGACGATACTCGTCATCTCGTTGGTCGCGCTTGCGGGCTGCGGCTATACGCCTGAACAACGTGGCGTAAGTGGCGCGGCTCTCGGCGGCGCGACCGGCGCGGCGATCGGCGCGGCCACCGGTGGCGGGGTCGGCGCGGCTCTCGCGGGCGGTGCACTTGGCGCGGCGACCGGCGCGGTTGTCGGTGCAACCACGGCGCCGCCGCCACCGCCTCCTGGCTATTACGGGGCGCCGCCGCCGCCGCCGCCGCCACGCTGTCGGCGGGTTGGTTATGATGCCTATGGCAATCAAGTCTGCACGGCATATTACGGCTATTGAAACCGGACAGCGCTTTGCCCGCCACGCTCGATCCCTCGCCCAACCACGGCGAGCGGAAAGGCGGCCGGACGCCAGACTCGATCCTCCTGCATTACACCGGCCTGCCCAATGGAGAGGCCGCCTTGCGGCAGCTTTGTGATTCGGCGACGGAAGTGTCGTCGCACTATCTTGTGTGGGAGAATGGACGCCTCTCCCAGCTCGTGCCGGAGGCGCGCCGCGCCTGGCACGCCGGCCGCGGCATTTGGGCCGGCGAGAGCGACATGAACGATGTTTCGATCGGGATCGAAATCGCCAATCACGGTCAGCGGGGGGGCTTTCCGGCCTATCCGTCGGCGCAGATCGAAACCGTCATCGCGCTCTGCCAAGATATTATTTTGCGCTGGCGCATCCGGCCCGAGCGGGTGCTGGCGCATTCCGACGTGTCGCACGGCCGCAAGATCGATCCCGGCGAACATTTCCCCTGGGGGCAATTGGCCAAGGCCGGAATTGGCCACTACGTGACGCCCTCCGCCATCGAGGACGGCCCGCGCTTGGAACCCGGCGCCAAAGGCCCCGACGTCGAGGCCCTGCAAACGATGCTCGCGGGCTACGGGTACGGCCTCGATATCACCGGTCTTTATGACACCAGGACCTTATCCGCGATCACCGCGTTCCAGCGCCATTTCCGGCCGGCCCGCGTCGATGGGATCGCGGATCATTCGACCCTCACGACCTTGCGGCGGCTGATCGGCTCATTGGCGAATGGATAGGGTTTTGCACTGCTATGGTTGAGCCAACGGCAGAGCCTAGGCGAATGTCACATCTGAAGGCTCGTTCTTCGTGGACGTCAATTCAGTGACCGTCTGTAAATCCAAAGTTACGGTCGGGCGATTTCCCGACATTATTAGTGATTAACGACCGAACGACCACGATCCCGCTGCCGGGTTTTGGAGACATGACGAATTGCCAGTTTTCTAATTGTTCTTGTATCTCCCGTTTCCCGCTGGATGTTGTTTGCTATCAATTTTGCAATTAGCGCGACTGCTTCATGAAAAATTGGGCAACTATGCACTTGACAAACAAAGAGATGATTTGTAATGACGTGCTCGCCGCATCTCGATGTTATGGACGCGGCTGGCGCGCCCGAAGTTGAGATTGGGAAGATTACGATTACTCCGAGGATGGTGGAAGCGGGATTTCAGGTGCTTTGTAATTCCGGGATAGCGGATTTGTATCTGAGGGCGGATAGGACGCTGGTTGCTGAAATATTTCTTGCAATGGTTGCAGAGCTTCCTCCTCACTCACAATCGGGCTAGATATTAGAACATAAAAGATGGTGAGAGACCGAGAAACAAAATCGGCTTTCTCGACGAATTGATTTAAGTCTTGAACCGAGATGCTTGGAGAATTTGGCTCGATCAAAGGATAGATTGACGGTTTTGTGAGTCCAAGACGTGGAATATCGTCAGGGTGAAACCCAATGTGCCAATGGACTATTTCGTTTCTGCGCTGGTCAAGTTGGCGGATAATTTTAAACATGCCATGCTTGTTGTGGGTGTCTGGAATACCATTCCAATACGCTTCGTAAGTCGTACCGTAGCGTTTTTCTAAAAGTTCATCGATGATTCGATTGCGTGAGTGTGTGTTCGTGATACTATAAAAAACAATGGCAGCGAGATTCAGTTCAGTTGTCAATAAATGGCCGAATATGCGGCACAGGGATTTCTCCACGCTCGCGTAGGCATTGATAGCATTTGCGCGGGAAATCTGAAGCGGAACGTCTGGGTTGTTGATGTCAACCATGGCTAAGAATCCGAAGGTTAATGAGGCCAAAGAATTTACGGACGAGGAAATCGCCCACCGCCGCGATGACGTGATCCGGCGTATGGCGAACATGCCGCGTCAGCCGCACAAGCCTATTGGGAAGGAAAAGTCGCGACCCGGAAGGGCAAACCTGAAAGGCGCAAAACGTGCTACTTAATCTTTATCATGCGGGTATCGGAACAGTTCCTACCTGCACCTTTCAGTCCGTCGCGCTTCTCATACTGGCGGGCAGTGTTGTTGTGAGCACTTTCTTTTTGTGGCGGATCATTGGGAAGCTCTTGAGAATGTGGAGTGTGACGGAGACACGCCTACCTGAACTGCCATCGGAATCCACAATGACCAATTCGCGGGTGGCCGATTTGTCCGGATCTATTCGCCAGTCGTAAGTTACAGCTTTTAGCTCCCTGCGCTCTTGTGTTACATGTAGGACGCGCGGGAGATTATTTGCGCCAACCAATATAGTGAGGGGGGGGTTTACCGACACACGCTCGATGAAAATATCGGAGTCGCCACGGTTTTTTATCGTAACGAAGGTCTGAATGAAGCCGTCCTTTGTGACTTGAGCGACCTGAAAATCAAACCTTGAAGTAAGCCGCTTGCGGGCCATCCACCAAATAAGGCCCGCGAAGGTAGCTGACAGACTGCTCGCAATCGCTATCAGCCACTCCCGCATAGTCCTAGTTCCGTGAGCGTTTTCGGAGACGGACAAGGCGCCTCGCCTTCTGTTTAAGCGTGCGTGGCTCTGTTAGTCGGCCGGTACGTGAGACGCTTGCCTTCGATACCATCTAGAGCAATTGCCGCACGTTCCCCGTCAGTTATCTTGCGGGTGTTCCACTTGAAATCCCATTCCGCGAGGTAGCGCGGAAGATGGGCTTCGTTGATCGAATGATGCGTGCCAAATACGGCGCGTTTCATGAGGCTGAAACGACACTCAGCGGTATTGATGTGCACGAAGCTGCCGAGCCTAACATATTCATCGGCCGAATGATTGACTGTGCCATGGCCTGAAAATTCCTTCCCGATGCTCTCATAAGAGACGAGTTCATCGGTCATCAGATAAGACTTGCGGCTGACAACACGGACGATGGTTTCGCGCAGCGTTTTGGATTTCACATTAGCGATATGGAATGAGCGGCTTTTTCCATCACGCTCGACTACCGTGAGGACAGTATGTTTTTTTGGTTCTTTCTTGGCATAGGCGCGATTTTTCGCCTTGCCACCGAACACCGTTTCGTCGCTCTCAACAACCTTGCTTTCGCCACCAATTGGCCCGGAGCTCTTAGGCGTCATTGCTTCTCGAATGCGATGGCACATGAACCATGCGGTCCGATAAGAGCCAAAGCCGAGCATGCGCCAAAGTTGATGCGCGCTCATTCCTTTCTTGCTGGCGCACATGAGGTGCGCGGCAAGAAGCCACTTGTGCATTGGAATGTGCGAACCTTCGTAAATTGTGCCGACCGTGGCTGTGAATTGCTTCACGCAATCACGGCAGCGATAAAGGCCGTGACGGGCAGTTTTGCCAATGATCGGATCGGCAGAATTGATCACGCCGCAGTGCGGGCAAATCGGACCGCCCGGCCAGCGTACCGCTTCGAAATGCTTCCAAGCTTCAGCTTCGTCATTAAAGATTGGATTGGTAAGATCGATAGACACTTTCGGGCTCCATTGTTGCCCATAGTGTCTCAAATTCCATCCTGTTTGTCAAGTGCATAGTTGCCAAAAATTGCGACTGTATATAGATTGCCATTTTCAAAATGATACTTAAGAAAAAAGGTACCATCTGACTTCCATGCTCCCTGCTTCAGAGTTGCTGTAGCAGGAATTATATCGATCATGTTTTTCACGTGTTTAACATGATTCACGTTGTGGCAGTGTGTCCATTGCGTGCTTATCAGGCACCCGTCTGGAGCGGGTCGTTTCTGGTCCTCATAATAAATTGCAAGTGCCAACTTCGCAGCGACGAGACATAGCCCATGATGAATTTCACGTTGATCGACGTTAGCTGCACCCCCAGGCACCAAAAGGCCCGCCTCTTTCGTCCATAGGCGTCTAATGTTCATCTTATGAAGGAGTCCAGGGAAGGATTGATCGATCGAACAGACAATGTTGGTTAATCGATCACGGTCCAGCGTGGAGTTTGATCGACGAGAACCAGCAAACCGAGAGACGAACGCCAGAAGAGTTTCAGGGGCACTCGTTTGGCGATTGCAAGTAGAGCAAGCTGGGAACTCTAGTCCCTTAGGTCTGCGCTTGTCCGGGAATACGATTTTCGCAGGCTGGTGGTCCCTTGTAGATGTCTGCCCACCGCAGAAGCAACATATCGGGTGCTGCTTTATGAAGGCGGCGAGGTTCATCCCTGAGCCTCGCCGGCGGGCAGCGGGCTCGCGGGGCGTCCGCCCGCTAGCCGCACCGCCAGGCGATCGAAATAGAGGTAAATCACCGGCGTGGTGAAGAGCGTCAGGACCTGGCTCACGATGAGGCCGCCGACGATGGCGATGCCGAGCGGATTACGGAGCTCCGAGCCGGTGCCGGACCCGAGCATCAAGGGCAGAGCGGCGAGGATCGCGGCGAAAGTCGTCATCAGGATCGGGCGAAAGCGCAGGAGACAGGCTTGGAAAATGGCCTCACGCGGTGCCAGCCCCTCGGAGCGTTCGGCGTCGAGGGCGAAATCGATCATCAGGATCGCGTTCTTCTTGACGATGCCGATCAACAAGATGATGCCGATGATTGCGATCACATCGAGGTCATGGCCCGATGCCATCAATGCGAGCAGCGCGCCGACGCCAGCCGAGGGCAGCGTCGAGAGGATCGTTACCGGATGGATGAAGCTCTCGTAGAGCACACCGAGAACGATATACATCGTCATCACGGCGGCGATAATCAAGAACAGCTCGTTGGTTGCCGAGGCGCGAAACGCCGCGGCCGCGCCTTGAAAGGACGTGACGAAGCTGCCGGGCAGACCGATCTCTTGCTCGGCCTTTTCGATTGCCTCCACGGCGGCGCCGAGCGAGCCGCCTGGCGCGACATTGAACGAAATCGCGGTGGCCGGAAACTGTCCGAGATGGGTAATCAACAACGGCCCTTGGCGCTCGTTCACGTGGACGATCGCGGACAGCGGTACTTGCCCGTTGCTGCCCGACGCCGATGACGGCAAGTAAAACGAGGAAAGACTGGACAGCGCGCGCTGCACGGATGGGTCGGCTTCCAGGATGACCCGGTACTGGTTCGATTGGGTGTAGATGGTCGAGATGATCCGCTGGCCGAATGCATCGTAGAGCGCATTGTCGACGCTGGCCGGCGTAATCCCGAACCGGGCCGCGGTCGCCCGGTCGATGACGAGATCGACCGCCAGCCCTTGGCTCTGCATATCGCTGGCGACGTCGCTGAGCTCCGGCAGTTGCCCGAGCCGTTGCATCAGCTTTGGCACCCAGATTTTAAATGCGCCGGGATCCGGGTCTTGCAAGATAAAGCGATATTGCGCGCGGCTGACGCTGGAATTGATCGTGAGATCCTGAACCGGCTGCATATAGAGCGAGACGCCAACGATCCCGGAAACCTCGTTCCGCAGGCGGCGGACGATTTCGCCGGCGCCGAGCGCCCGCTCGCCCCGGGGCTTGAGATTGATCAAAAACCGGCCGCTGTTCAGCGTGGTGTTGTCGCCGTCGATGCCGATGAACGAACTCACGTTGTCGACCGCCGGATCGCGCAAGATCGCATCGGCGAGTCGCCGTTGAAGGCCGGCCATCGCCTCGAAGGAAACGCTTTGCGGGGCTTCTGAAATCGCCTGGATCATGCCGGTATCTTGGACCGGGAAAAATCCCTTCGGAATCACGATATAGAGCGCGATTGTGACAGCCAGCGTGGCGATCGCAACGAACAAAGTGAACGGCTGGTGCCGCAGCACGATGTCGAGCACCCGGCCGTAGCGCCCGACCAATCCGTTGAAGGCCCTCTCCCCGATGAGATCGAAGCGGTTGCGCTGGGCATCGGGGCGACGCCGGATCAGCCGCGCGCTAAGCATCGGCACGAGCGTGAGCGAAACGATCGCCGAAATCACGATCGTGACCGCGAGCGTGACCGCGAACTCGTGGAACAGACGGCCGGCCACGTCGCCCATGAACAAAAGCGGAATAAGAACAGCTATCAAGGACACGGTGAGCGAAATTATGGTGAAGCCGATCTGCTCCGAACCTTTGAGCGCGGCCTGCAAAGGCGGATCGCCGGCTTCGACGTGGCGGGCAATGTTCTCGATCATCACGATCGCGTCGTCGACAACGAACCCGGTCGAGATCGTCAGCGCCATCAGCGAAAGGTTGTTGAGGCTGAAACCCGCGATGTACATTGCGGCAAAGGTGCCGACCAGCGACAAGGGCACCGAAAGGCTGGGGATGATGGTCGCCGGAAGAGTCCGCAGGAACAAAAAGATCACGGCGACGACAAGCGCCACTGCCAGCGCCAGTTCGAACTCGACATCCGCCACGGACGCGCGAATGGTCGTCGTGCGGTCGCTCAGCACGTCGACGTTAACCGCGGCCGGGAGGTTCGCCACGATCGCCGGCAGCAGGCGTTTGATCCTGTCGACAACCTCGATCACATTCGCCCCCGGTTGGCGGCGGATGCTGAGGATTATGGCCGGCGTAGTATTGGCCAAGGCGCCGAGCTTCGTATTTTCAGGGCCCGAGCCGACGCTGGCGACGTCCGAGAGGCGGACCGGACCGCCATTGCGGTAGGCGATGACGAGCGTGCCGTAGCCGGCGGCGCTGGTGATTTGGTCGTTGGCGTTGATCGTCGAGGCTTGTGCCGGGCCGTCGAAACTCCCCTTCGGCATATTGACGTTGGCATTGGCAATCGTGGTGCGAAGATCGTCGATATTGAGGCCATAGGCGGCGAGCGCGGCGGGATTGAATTTGATCCGCACCGCCGGCCTTTGGCCGCCGCCGATGCTCACCAGTCCGACGCCCGGCTGTTGCGAAAGTTTTTTCGCGAGCCGCGTCTCGCTGATGTCCACGAGCTCGGTCAATGGCAAGGTCTTGGAGGTGACCGCAAGAGTCATGACCGGCGCGTCGGCCGGGTTCACCTTGGCATAGATCGGCGGCGCCGGCAGGCCGCTCGGCAGCAAATTGTTGGCGGCATTGATCGCGGCCTGAACTTCCTGCTCGGCGACATCGAGACTTAGGTTCAAGCTGAACTGCAACGTGATGACCGAAGCGCCGGCCGAGCTTGCCGATGTCATCTGGTTAAGGCCGGGCATTTGCCCTAGTTGCCGCTCGAGCGGCGCCGTCACCGAAGACGTCATCACCTCGGGACTTGCGCCGGGAAGAAACGTTTGCACCTCAATCGTCGGATAGTCCACTTCCGGGAGGGCGGAGAGAGGCAGAAACTTGTAGGCAACGCCGCCGGCGAGCATGATTGCCGCCATAAAAAGCGTGGTCGCGACGGGGCGCAGGATGAAAACGCGCGATGGATTCATCGGCCGGGCCTAGTGGTCAAAATCTGACACTTGGTACCGTCTGCTACGTGAGCGCTTACGGCCAACAGCTGCTCGCAGTCGTAGCGTTTCGTGCCCAGCCAGCAACGCAGATGCACCTCCCTCATCCGACAGCCGCATGCTCTAGGTGTCGTGTCTCGATAGGTTGTTTCTTGGGATCCTTGAGATAGGTGAGCATCCGTTGATGCCGAAGTGAGGCCGATGATGATTGTAATGGTGGAGGAAAGGCAACAGTGCGGCGGCCCGTTCGGATGAATGGTTGTAGGGTTTGGCATAGGCCCATTCCCGCAAGGAGGTCTGCACGAAGCGTTCGGCCTTTCCGTTTGTTCTTGGCGTATAGGGTCTGGTGCGCTTATGCTTGATTTTCAGCATTCGCAACGCCTTTGTGTAGCGGCGCGAACGGAAGCTGGCGCCGTTGTTGGTCATGACGCGAAGGACCCTGACGCCGTGATCGCGAAAGAAGCGCAAGGCTTGCAAGAGGAATTTCAGGCAGGAGCGCCGTGTTTCGTCCGGCAGGATTTCAGAATAGGCCAGCCGGGAGTGATCGTCGACGGCCAGATGGAGATATTCCCAGCCCTTGCCGCCTTCCTTGCGGCTGCGTGGCGCGCTCTGTCCGGTCCGGTCTCCCGTGATGCGATGTCCGATCCCTTCGATGCGGCCGAGCTTCTTGATGTCGATATGGATCATCTCGCCCGGCTGCTTCTTTTCATAGCGGATGATCGCGATCCTTTGATCGAGGGCGGACAGGCGGCTCAGCCCCTTGGCCTTTGCGATGCGGGCCACCGTCGCGCGCGACAGCCCGGTCGCGCGGGCGATCTTCCAGAAGGGCTGACGGGCCCGGCGCAGGGCTTCGACCTGGGCGATCTGATGTGATGTGATCCGTGTCCGCAGGCGATGCGGCCGGCTGGTCCGGTCTTGGAGGCCAGCGGCGCCTTCGCTTTCGTGGCGCCGGAGCCATTTCCTCACGGTCGCGGCCGAAACGCCTACAGCGCCGGCTATGGAGCGCGGCGTTTCGCCCGCTTGGCGGCGCCCGACAATCAAGGCTCGCATGTTCGGCGTCGTCCTGGCATTCTTATGAATGTTCACGGGTGGGTCTCCTGAGCCTGTGGTGCTTCGCAAACCCCACAAACCTCAGATTCTCCCCGTGAACAACCTGTTGAGACATTACATCTAGGGCGGCAATGTCCAGCTTAACCATCTCGTTCATGGCAGCGAAGGCACGAGCCGAGACGGTTGGGTCAGGGTCGGCCAGGAGACGCGGCAGGATCTCGGGTACGATTTGCCAAGGCACGCCCCACTTGTCGCGTAGCCAGCCGCACATGATTTCCGAGCCTCCATCGGCGGTGAGCGCCGTCCACAGCCGATCTACCTCCGCTTGGTCGGCGCACTTCACTGAGATCGAGGCGGCAGTGCCGTAACTGGCTGGCGCGCCACCGTTCAACGCTTGGAAGCTCTGTCCGCCGAGGGTGAAGCTCACCATGATCACGTCACCCGCTTCGCCACCGGGCCAAATCCCTGGCGAGCGCAGGATGTGCTTGAGACTGGAGCCGGGCACGAGAGAGACATAAAAGCGGACGGCCAACTCCGCATCTTTCCCAAACCAGAGGCAGGTGCTGACTTTCGACATCGGGACGGCTCCTTTCCATCTGAGGCACACCTTCGCAGTGGGGTACCAAGTGTCAGACTTTAACCACTAGATCACGATGATTTTGGATTAAATCAATCCAAAATCATGAACGTGATCGATTCCAAGAGTTTAGAGCGGGATGCGGGCGGAAAACCGGTTTCCACTTTTCCTCATCCCGCTCTAGCGCGGGGCGCCGGTTCGCGCCAAGTTTCGCGCCAAGTCATGGCGGGCCCCGGGATTGCCGGCCGTGCTCGTTTGGATGCTGGCTTGGGAAGCGGTTTTTGCCGGGCGCCGCGGCGTCCGCCGGCCGCGCCGTCCCGCCGCTATCGGACCCGTCGCCGGCGGAGACCAGCACCTTTGCTCCATCCCGCAAACGGTCAGCGCCGTCGACGACAACGCGATCGCCAGGTGAAAGGCCCGCGTTGACCGCGAACATGGCTCCGTCCAGAGGTCCAAGATCGACGGCTCGCGCCGACACCGTATCATCCGCGCCGACGACGTAGACATAAGTGCCGGGGGCGCCGTGCTGGACCGCGCTCGACGGCACGGTCACGGCGCCGCGCAACGATTTGATCAAGAGCCGTGCATTGACAAACTGGTTCGGAAAAAGCTTGTCGTCCAGATTATCGAAATCGGCGCGCAGCTTCACCGTGCCGGTCGTCGGATCGATTTTACTGTCGAGCGCCTTGACTTTGCCAACCGAAAGGGGGGTGACATTGGCACGGTCGTAGGCGGTGACCTCGAGCGCCGTTCCAGCGCTAATCGCGGCCATGATCGGCGGAATATCGTCCTCCGGGACCACGAAAATCACCGAAATCGGATGCAACTGGGTGATGACCGCGAGGCCGCTTTCGGCTGTTTGAACATAATTTCCGGCATCGACCAGGCGCAGCCCGACTCGGCCATCGATCGGCGAAACGATGTGCGCATAGATCAAGTTCAGCTTCTGCATGTCGATCTGGGCTTGATCGGTTTTGACCGTACCCTCGTGTTGCTTGACGAGAAACGCTTGGTCGTCGGCCTGCTGGCGGGCAATCGAGTCTTGTTTCAAGAGCGTCTGAAACCGCGCCAAATTCTTGCGCGCCTGGTCGAGAAGACCCTGATCGCGGGCAAGCTGACCCTCGAGCTGGGCCTCCGCCAATTGAAACGGGCGCGGGTCGATCTGCGCCAGGAAGTCGCCTTTCTTGACCAATTGGCCTTCCTTGAAGGCGACTTCGAGCAGCTGACCGTTGACCTGGGTTTTTACCGTTACGGTCGCGATCGGCGTTACCGTGCCGAGGGCAGTCACGATGACCTTGATGTCGCCGGTGCCAACGGTGGCCACACCGACCGGTTGCGGCGCGGTTTCCTGACCACGGCCCGATTCTCTTGGCGCCCGAAGCGTCCCCGTGATCCGGTAGATGCCGAGCCCAAGCAGGACGGCGATGCCAAGAAGAAAGATCGGCCGTAGCCGCGATCCCGGCTTTGCCTTGGTAGCGGGCGGCATGGCCCTGTCTTCGCGAAGGCCGGCGCCGTCGTCGCGGAGCAGCATGTCATCGGAGGCCTCTATCTTGGCCCCATGGGTCCGGTCATCCATGTCTTAGCATACAGCGCCTTGCCGTTTCATGTATCTAATTCCTGAGAAAAACCACCGATCATTCTTCCAAAGCGTCTTACGGCCGCCGTTCCGTGGCATGAACGTTTCGTAATGTTCTCACTCCCGCTGGCCGGCTTATAGTGTCGATGTGGCATTGGCTCCAATCAATAGTTGGAGACCATGAAAACCGCTCCACGCGCAAGACAATCCATTTCACCCGGCTTGATCTTCACAAGGGATGGCGGCTCAATTCTCCCTAAATTGGAGGTATGAAAGGATTAATCCTGCTTTCCAGTTCCACGCTGCTTGGCAGTACTCCGTTATCCCATCCGCCCCCAAGCGCTTGGATTAGCGCGACGCCAGCGAGAAAGCGATTCTGTCTTACCGTCAGCGCCGACTGTTCGTTGGCAAGCAAGGTTCCTTGCGCAACGACGATGGCGGTGAAGGCGACGGTGCCAGCGCGATATTGATTGATAAGAATATCGAGCTCTTCTTGCGCCGCCTTGACCGCTTCGTCGGCGACCTTCTGCTGGCGCGCCAATATGCGAACCGCGGCGAGCTGGTCTTCGACCTGCTGAAAGGCGGTCAGCACGGTTTGCCGGTAAGTCGCCACGCTTTGATCGTAGGTTGCTACCGCCGCCTCGACTTGGGCGCTGATCAGGCCCGCGTTGAAGATCGTTTGGGTGGCCGAAGCGGCGAGCCTCGAGAATTCGTTGGCGAGCGCGATGGCAAGCCCTCCCTTTCCCGTGTAACCGATCATGCCGGTGAGGCTGACGTCGGGATAGAAGAGGGCAATATTTGCGCCAATCAGTGCATTTTGCTGCTGCATTTTTCGCTCGGCCGAGGCGATATCCTGACGCCTTTCCAGCAGCGTCGAAGGCACGCTCACCGGAATATCGGGGAGCCTGTAGCCAAGCGGTGTGGGTGGGATGGTCAACTCCGCCGGCGGCCTGCCCATCAACGCCGCGATCGCATGCTCGAACTGCGCCCGCTGGATGCCGACATTGATCGCCTGAGCCTGTGTATTGAGAACCTGAGCCAGCGCGGTGGCGACGTCGGCTTTCGAGACCGTGCCGGCCTTATATTGATTTTGCGTAATCTCGAGTGTCCGCTTGAACGCCTTGATCGTGCGATCGAGCAGCGCCTGCAGCGCATCCGCCGCGCGCAGGTTGTAATAGGCGGTCGCGAGGAGGGACTGGGTGGAGAGCTTGGCATTGGCGAGATCGGCGGCGGAGGCTTGGGCGCCAGCCACGTCGCTTTCGACCGTGCGGCGGATCTTGCCCCATAAGTCAACGTTCCAGCTGCCGTTCGCGGCCAGAATGAAGATGTTTCTGGTTACCCCGACGCCTAGCGGGTTCCCAATTGCCCGCCGCCCTAATTGCGTCCTGGTTTGGCTATAACTAACGGTGACGGTCGGAAAAAGGCCTGCTTGGGTCTCCTTGATGACGGCGAGCGATTGCCGGTAGGCCGCCTCGGCGGCGGCAACATTCTGGTTGGAGATTTCGACTTGCGGCTCTAATCGAATCGAGCTTTGGATCCTGGAACACCGACCACCAGGGGCCGCGGTCGCTGTCGTCGCGCGGAGTAGCGCGTTTCCAGCCTTTCAGCTCTTTGTAGGCCACGGGTTCAGGCGCGGACGGGCGGAGATAGTCGGGCCCCACGCTGCAGGCGGCCGGAATGACGGCGAGGATCGCGCCTAAAAAGCCTGCCCAAGCTGTCCATCGAGGCTCGCGCATTGGCCACATGGGATGCAGTTGCTCCGGACACCGCCGTTCGATCCCTTCGGCCAGTTGGTCATCGATAACGGGTTTTCGGCATAGCTAGCAACATAATGCGGCGACACCAAAGCCAATATCCGTTGGCGCCGAGAAAACGGTCAGGTGCCGCTTTCAAGCCACACTCCGCGCCTCGGCCACAAGCCCGAAAGGTTTGGCCACGCCCGCCCGATTTCGCGGACCAATCGTACCAAAATGTTTCACGTGAAACATTTTGGTACGATTGACAGGGCCTGAACACTCAAGGCCTCTTACATCAGCCCGCTTGAGATGGGTGGGATTGCGCGGAATTTTTGTACGATTGAGCTTTCCCGCTGCGGCAAGGAAATAAAGTCTTGCGGTTCCTTGCTTTCCTTTTAGCTTGGCCGGGGGCGCAACAAAATGGATCCATGTGTCGATGCCGACTTCGCTTGATGCACTGAAAGCCGCTAGCGCGGGCGGGGAGGCACTGCTCGTTTGCGGGGCAGGCGTGAGCAGGGCCGTTGCGGGAGATGCCGCCAAGGGCTGGAAAGGGCTCATTGAGAGCGCGATTGATGAAGCACCCAAAGAGCCGGGCGAGGATTGGAGCGCCCGTTGTAAAGACGACCTTTCCTCCAAAGAGTCAGATTTGTGGCTCAACGCGGCGGGTATTGCCCAGAAGAAATTGGGCGGCCGTAAGGCTGGGAATTATCGCGCCTGGCTCATGAAAAGCGTTGGCGAGCTAATGGCCACTAAGCTTGAATTGCTCGACGCCATCAAGGCTCTTCCTTGCCGGCACCACAATTACGATGACTTGTTGCGTGCCCACATGGCGTCGAGGCAAAGACGTGGCTAAATCCCATATGCGGTTGCCGAAATTTTAAAACGGAAGATCGTCGCAATATCTGGCATATCCACGGCTATTGGGATGATCCATATTCCGTGATCTTCTCCAATGCCGATTATGATCGTGTAAGGCACAGCGAGCTGGCGCAGTTCCTTCAGCAGCAGCGCCGCATTTACCGATACCCTCATCTTCATTGGCTGCTCGGCGGATGGTCTGGCCGATCAGAACATCGGCAAGCTCTTAAAATGGTTCCGCAGATATTTGGGGCGGTCTGGGCAGAACCATTTTGCCCTTGTAACTGATAAGATATGAGCGCGCCCGGCTGGCCATCCTACCGTCAAACGTGTGTCACTACGGGACCAGCGCACGAGGCACTTGCCCAAATTCCTGCGCAGCCTCGCGCCGCAAGCGTCGGACAGCCTCAATAGCATCGAGTCCATTATTCCCAACACCGCCCACCTTCGGACGGCTAAACGAGATCGCCCGCGTGGTCTACCGCGGCTCTCAACCGGCGCCCTTGCATCATCACCGGGCGCACCGGGCATGGGCAAATCCAAAGTCGCCGTAGCCGCGGCCTATAATCCTCAGATCACTCACATGTTTGCACAGCGGCGCATCTTCGTCAATCTTGAACATCGGAGCGACCCGCTCGACCTTTTTATCTTGCTGGCAGCGAACTGGGCTCACCACGGAGCCGACACATAACAGCACCCTTGGCTGCTATTCGGCACGCTTGCGCTCGCCCCTGCGTTTGCAATTCTGGACAACGCCGAGCGCTGATCGAAGCCAATGAGCTCAAACTAGCCGCTATGCTGGGTTTGTTGAGAGACACTCCGGCCTCTCATTTGTCGTCACCAGCCGCAAGCCTTCCTCGCCTCATCGAGGTGGGAGCAGATCGATCTATTTCCCCGCTCTCCTACGACGATGCTCGCACTCTGTTCTGTACATTGCGCCCTCGATCCAACCACGATCCTGACCTTCAACTCTGGTGAGGGACTATCTCGACTTCAGGATGGAGTTGAAGCCCTAACCGGCGGAGTTGCCGGCAGGAGGATGTGACTCTCTATGCATTTGTTTTCATCCTCCCTCGCGCGCTTGACTGCTCCGCCACGGCACAGGCGCAATATGCGAAATTCCTGTTAGCTTGAAACGAACGCGTTCTAGCCGCGCATGAGCATGGCGATGAAGAAGCCATCGGTGCCGCTCGTCAGCGGCGTGAGACGCAGACCAAAACCAAAGCGCGAAGCGAACGGCCCAAGGCCAGGCAACCGCGCCATCTCCGCCAGCTCCAGCGCCGGAAGACTCTTATAGTCTGCATGAGAGCCAAGAAACGCCGCGAGCCTATCTTCGTTTTCCTCGCGCAGAACCGAACACGTCGCATAAAGTATCCGGCCGCGCGGCTTGACGAAACGCGCGCCCTCTTCCAGGGCCCGGTCCTGCTCCGCGATACGGATCGCCAGGGCGCCCGGCCTTATCCGCCATTTGGCGTCCGGATTGCGCCGCCAGGTGCCCGTCCCGGTGCAGGGCGCATCGACGAAAACAAGATCGCAGCGCCCTTCGAGACCAGCGAGCACATGGTTTTTCCCGCGCGGCGCATGCAACTGAACGTTGCGCACCCCGGCGCGTTCGAGTCTGGCGATGCTCCGCATAAGTCTTGCCCCATCGCGGTCGGTTGCGTGGATCTGACCCTTGTTTTGCATCGACGCGGCGAGCGCCAAGGTTTTGCCGCCCGCGCCCGCGCAAAGATCGAGCACCTGTTCGCCTGGTTTTGCGAGGGCAAGAATCGCGGCGAGCTGCGAGCCTTCGTCCTGAATTTCGGCGAGGCCTTTGATGTAGGCGGGCTCGGCCGCAAGCGCCGGGCCGCGCCCGTCCGGCGCCAGAGGCAAACGCAATCCCGAAGGGGAATACGGCGTGGGAGCCGCGCGCAGATGCGCGAGAGTAGCGTGCACCTTCTCGCGCGTCGTTTTTAAGGTGTTGACGCGCAGATCGACAGGTCCGCGCATGGCAAGCGCGTTCGTCTCCGCGACAACCGCCGGCCCGAACACCGCGGCCAACGAAGGCTCCAGCCATTCCGGAAAATCGCCCGCGACAAAACTTGGCGCACCGGTCAGGTCCGCGGCTGAAAGCCGTTCTGCTTCTCCTGCGCTGAGTGGGGGTGGCGCATGCCCCTCGCCCGAACAGAGCGCGGCCAGCGCGCCGGCGCTCATATCCCGCACCTGACGCAAGGCGCCGAGCACGCTCGCGCGGGGCGTTTCGTCAGCCATGATAAACGCGGACGACGCGCGCTTGCGCTGCGCATCGAAAACAAGCGAGGCGATCGCGGCACGGTCTTTCGAGCCCGCGAACCGGTGCGAGAGACCCCAATCCTTCAGGGCATCGGCGGCGGGCCTTTTGCGGGCCTCGATTTCTTCCACGACTTCAATCGCCGCGGCGATGCGAGCGCCAGGGGTCATCGGGAACCAGCTATCATGGCGCTCCAGCACTTTACCGGCTTGTCACGCACTTCTTCACCCAAACTCTCCGGGTGTTCCGTCGCCCGGCCTTGACGCCGCCAGGACCCTAGCCTAGGAGACCTCTCGTCCCACCCTGCGCAGTGGAAGACCTGTCGACCTTTCCGGCCTGACCGGTAAAGAGTCATCTGATCACCCGAAGTGTAGCGAGGAAAAGCAAGTGTCCCGCCGTTGTGAATTGACCGGCAAGGCCGTGCAGACCGGAAATCTGGTCAGCCATTCGAACCGCAAAACGCGGACGCGGTTTTTGCCGAACCTCTGCAATGTGACGTTGATATCCGATGCGTTGCAGCGCAAAGTCCGCATGCGCGTGAGTGCCTCGGCGCTGCGCACGGTTGAACATCGCGGCGGCCTCGATGCTTTTTTGTTGAAGGCGAGCGACGCTGGGCTTTCGCGCGGCGCGCTGGCTATCAAGCGCGAGGTCGCCAAAAAACTGGCGGCAGGCGGCTAGCTAGTGAAAGTCATCCCGCCTTAGCGGCGGAGCATTGTTTATCGCATTGTCGTGGCGCCGGACCGGGTCTACGTCGCCCGAATGCCCTAACGCAAAATCTGGGTAAGATCGCGGCTTCGATTCTCAACGAGCACGGTCAGTGTTTCCAGCGCCGCGGGATCAATTCCCTTGCCGAGATGGCGCTCCGAGAGACCATGCGCGATGGAGTCTTCTTCACCCGTCGGATTAATGCAAAGCCCGAGAATGTGGTCGGCCAACTCCGTGACGGTAAATCCGCTCGCCGACGTCGCGAGCGGAGCCTCGAAGGTCAAGCGCTCTTCCAAAGTGGCCGCCAACTCAACCGCCATCAGGGAATCGAGGCCAATATCGGCAAGCGGCTTGGCGCGGTTCAAATTCTCTTGCGGGAGCCGCAATATATGGGAGATTTCTTCGACGATCACGCCGATGATTTCCCTGCGCGCCTCTTCTAGGGGGAGCGTCGCGACCAGGGCGCGGATGTCCACTTTTCCACGGTTGTCGGCGGCAGCCGCCTCATCCGCGCGAACGAGCCTGCTAAACGTCGGCGATTGCAGCAGCGGCAAATGGGCGCGCGCGGTCGACCAATTCATCTCGCTAATGACGAGAACGGCCTCCTCGGGGGCCGTGCCCGGACCCGCCAGGGCTTCCGCCATGAGATTGAGTGCATCGCGGGCGAGCATGGGCTTGACCCCGGCGCGGCTTGCAAGCATGTCCTTGACAACGCGATTTCGTGCTCAGCAAGCCCACGTCCTCAATCCCGCCAAAGGCAACGGCGAGCGCGGGGCGGCCGGCCGCTCTTCTTTGCCGTGCGAGCCCTTCGAGGAAGCCATTGGCGGCGACATAGCTGCCTTGACCGGGATTGCCGATCGCCGTGGTCGCGGAGGAGAACAGAACGAAATAATCAAGCGGCAGATCCCGGGTAAGCCGGTCGAGATTTTCGGCGCCCGTCACTTTCGGCGCCAACACTTTTTTCAGCCGTTCGCCATCGAGATTGGCGATAAGTACATCGTCGAGCACCATTGCGGCATGAAACACTCCGGCAAGCGGCGGCAGGGTGCGACCAATCTTCAAAATGAGCTTCTCGACCGCGGCTGCGTCGGCGACATCGAGCGCCTCGGCGTGGACGTTTACGCCGCTCGCCATGAGACTGGCGAGCGCCTCCCGCGCCTCGGGGCTCGCCGCGCCACTCCGCCCGGCAAGCACGAGATGACGCGCGCCGCGCTCGGCAAGCCAACGCGCCGTCGCCAGACCAAATCCGCCGCAACCTCCGGTGAGAAGATGCGTCTTGTCCGGCGCGGGCTTGAACCGCCGGCGCGGCGCAATTCCATACTCACTTGCCTCGGGCGGCGTGATGACGACTTTGCCGACATGGCCGGACTGCTGCATCAGCCGCATCGCGTCGATGAATTCGCGCGCCCTGAAGGTGCGATACGGCAATGGGGAGAATTCGCCTTCCGCGATAAGCTCGATGACTTCCTTGAACAATTGCCGGCCTTTGTCCGGTTGCGCGAGCATGAGCTGGTCGAGATCGACGCCGAAGTAGGTAAGGTTATTGCGGAACGGGCGCAGACCGATATGGGTGTTTGCCAGAAAGTCCCGCTTGCCGAGTTCCACGAAACGGCCGAACGGTGCAAGCAACCCGACCGTAAGCTCCATCGCCTCGCCAGACAGGCTATTGAGCACGACCGCCACGCCGCCGCCCGTCGCCCGGCGCACGCCATCGACGAAACCGTGGGCGCGCGCGTCAAAGACATGTTCGGCGCCGAGTGCCGCGGCGAGATCGCGCTTTTCAACCGAACTCGCGGTCGCGATTACCCGCGCGCCGCGCCAGCGAGCGACCTGCAAAGCCGCGAGACCGACGCCGCCCGCCCCGCCATGAATAAGAACCCATTCGCCGCGTGTGAGACGGGCGCAAGTGACCAGGCCATAATAGGCGGTGAGAAAGGCGACCGGGATGGTGACGGTGGCTTCGAGCGGCAGGCCCTCCGGGACCCTTGCCACCGTCCTTGTGTCCACCGTGACATGGGTAGCGAACGCTCCCCCGGTTATGGCGACAACGGCATCGCCGATCTTGAGCCCCTCGACATTCGCTCCCGTCGCGACGATATGGCCCGCGCATTCAAGGCCGAGGGCCGGACCGGCCAACCCATCTTCGAGCATTTCGTCCGGCAGAACCGAAAGCCCCCACATGACGTCACGGAAGTTAAGGCCGGTTGCCGCGACGGCAATTTCCACTTGCCCAGGTCCGGGCGGTCGACGCTCGATCGGCATCCAGCGGATGCGGTCGAGGCCGGTCCCCTCGCCCTTTTCGAGCCGGCTCGCTGGAGCAGGCCGCTCTTGCGCCGCCATCGCCACGGACTCGCGTGCTTGCAAACGCACGACCCGGGTGGAATGCGCGTCGAGAATGATGTCCGTCTCGGCCGTCCCTGAAAGTATGATGTCGGCCAGCCGCCGCGCTTTGACGCGTGCCGGTAAACCGGGGTCGAGATCGACCCGCCGCACGTCAAGCGTCGGAAATTCGTTGGCGAAGCTGCGTGTAAAGGCCAAAAATCCGGTCTCGACGGGAGCCGCCGCGCCCGGCGCGGCGCGCAGCGCGCCGGGGGTTTCGATCCAAAGCCGCCGCTTGTGTTTTCCAAGGTGCGCCGCGCAGTTTTTGAGAGTCAGGCATCGCTCGGCAAGATGCCCGGCGGATGTCGCTCCGCTTGCCGTGACGGGCGCGAGAAAGACGATCGCGTCGGCATCCGCGAAAGGGAGCTGCTCGACCGCCCGCTCATCCGCGATCGTGCAATCAACCCCGGCGGCCCCCAGCAAGCTCGAAAGCGTACCGGCGGTTTCTGCCAGTTGCGGGTCGCTCCGGCCGGCGATCACCACCTTGGCCGGAAGGTTTCGCCGCCTGGCGAATGCCGGCATTTGTCCGGCGACGAGAAGTGCCGGGCCGGCCGCGGTCCCGACGGTCTTGACCGCGAGTCCGCGCAAGGGCGTGGCCGCGAACCGCGCCGTCCAATCAGACAGCGAGGAAGCCAATTCTTCCTCGGCCTCGGTGCCAAAAAGCCGGTCCCCTAGGAGACCAAAAACAACATCGCGGAATAGCGAGGGTGCCGGTTCGATCGCGGCCAGCAAAGCGTCAGGCGCCATGGTTTCGACGACCCGCGCGAGCAGCGCGGCGTCCGGGGCGACCCGATGCAGGGCATCCGCCGCGATGATGAGATCGAAGGAGCCGGCGGGAAGATTTTCGAGGCCGTCCGCAAAGCAAATCCCTGGCTCCCGCGTGAAAGCCAGGCGGGCGCGTTCGAGACGCCGGGGATTGGGGTCGACAATAGTCAGCCGTCCGCCGTGCGCATTTGCCAGTGCCGCCGCGTCCCACGACAGAGGCCCATGGCCGATCTGCAGGATCCGTAGCGCCCGGTCGCGCGGCCAGGATGCCTCCGAGCGGCGCAAGAGTTCGGCAAGGAGCCTCGCCGCCGCGACAACCGATACCGAACCGATTTCGAACAACTCGATCATCGAGCCGGTTATCGGGGCGATCGCGCTTTCGCCCCTCGCCAAGGCCTCCATCACGGCGCTGGAGCGCGCAGCCAGCAAAAGCTCGGCGGACCGGCACGGGTAATCCGCGGCGATACTCCGTAAAACGTCCCTTGGAGCGGGAAGAGGGAAGCCGTCCGCCAAAACGAACAGTTCGCCATCGGAACGGACGAGGCCGCTCTTTTCGAGCGCAATCAGCAAATTGACGAGCCACCCGCGCCGCGCCGCGGGGAAGCGTCCCGCCGCGATTAGCCGATCAGGAGAGATCGCGCCGTCAACCGCCAGCGCGCGGGCGAGACGGTGGGTGGCCGCGGTAGCCCACCCCTCGATCAACATCAAATCCGGCGGCAAGGTTTGCCCGGCGGCCGCCGCCTCTGGGATTGCCGCCTCGACCAGCAGTTCGAGCGAGAGCGGAGGATCGTGCGGGAATCGCCGTGGGCTCGTCGGCGAGGATCGAGGTTGGCACAAGAGAATGACTGGCGAGGAGGCCCGCTCCGCGCGAACGGACCGCTTGGTAGTGCACGCCCTGCAACCTCGCGATCAGGCCGCCATCGCCGTCGATCAGCGCAAAATCGGCGACGATGGCGCGCGCGTCGTGGCGGCGCACGTCGATCCGCGCCCGCGCGATTGCGGCGCCGGGTTTTTCCAGCCTTATCTCGCCGAAACGGACAGGCAAGTAGGCGGCAGGCCGGCGGCTCGAAGAATTACCCGCAAAGAGCAGGATCAAACCATGGAAACACGCATCAAGGCGGGCCGGATCGAGACCATACTCCGGGATAGCCTCTGCCGCGACCAGATCCACGAGGATGACATCTTCGCCGATACGCGAGGCGGCCAAGACTTGTTGGTAGGCGGGACCGAATTCGAGGCCCGAACGCCGCGCGGCCGCATAGAGATCGGCGCCGGAGACACGCTTTGCGGGCCGCCTGGGGATCGCGGGAACGGCGGCGGGTGGCGCGGGCTTAAAGATAACTTTGGCCTTGGCATGACCGACCCAGGGCGCATCGCTCAACCGCGCCCGGCTCATGATCTCGATCGTGCCCGTGACCGGCGCCGCCCGGCATAGGATCTCACGCGACGTGTTCGGGGAAAACACCATCGGTTGGGCGATTTCGAGGTCGTTGATCGTCGCGGTTTCCGCGCCAGCCCAATCGCGCGCGACCGCGAGCGCCATTTCGGCGAAGGCGGCACCTGGAAGAAGGACCTGACCGTCGATGCGATGATCGGCAAGGCCGGGCACGAGCAACGGGTCGAGTTGCGTGCGCCATTCGAGCGAATTGGGCGAAAGACGCGCACCGATGAGTGGATGCGATGGACACACGCTGAGCCATCCCGTCGATTTCGGAGGTTTCCGCCAGCCGGTAAGGCTTGCGCCGCCACGGATAGGGGGGCAGGTTCGACACCGGGCCTGGATCGTCGCCGAACGCGATATTTGCATCGATCCGAGCGCCAAGCGACAAGGCAAGCGCGACCGTTTGGCGGAACGGGTCGTCGGAGGTTAGCTTATGCTCATGCATGTCGAGCGTGGCAATCGGCGCCTCCGATTGCTCGGCAATCTTTCTAAGATCGGCGAGCAACACCGGGCCAGGCCCGATCTCGACAAAAACACGCGCCCCAAGGCGCATCGCGAGCTGCACGCCTTCCATGAAGCGCACCGGCTCACGGACATTGCGCCACCAATATCTTGCGTCGAGGCCGGGACCGGAAACAACCCCGACGTCCACCGTCGATAGAAAACTTGACCGGCTCGATCCGGGCCGAAGCCCTTCGAGATCGGCAAGGAAGGGCGCCTCGACAGGCGCCATGAGATCGCTGTGGAACGGGTAGGCGAGATCGAGGCGGCGCATGCGCGCTTTAAGGGCGCGGCCCATCTTAGCGGCTTGATCCAAAGCGAAAAGCGGGCCCGCGACCGTGAAGCTGCGGGGTGAATTATGCGCCGCTATAGCGAGCCCGGGCGACTTGCGGACCAGGGTCTCGATTACCTCGAGCGGGCCAAAGACAGCGGCCATGCCGCCGGCGCCGCGGACAATTTCCTGGTGGCGGCTGCGGCAATAAATCACCCGGACAGCACTTTCGAGGTCAAGAATGCCGGCGGCCTCCGCCGCGGCGATTTCGCCCATGCTGTGGCCGAGGACGATGGCCGGGGCGAGACCGAGCTCCCCAAGGCAACGCGTCGTCGCAACCTGGATCGCGAATATGAGCGGTTGGGCTACGCTGGTCTTTTTGAGGTGCGCGGCGATGCCGGAACTAAACATTGTTTCGGCGAGGGACCAGCCTGCTAGGCCCAGAAAAATGCGGTCAATCGCATTGAATTGCGCACGGAAAACCGGGTTCGCCTCATAGGCGGCCCGGCCCATGCCCGGCCACTGGCCGCCATTGCCTGAAAACACGAAAACGACCGGCGCGGAGCGCTCAACCGCCGTGCCGGTGATGGCCATCGAGTCCGAGGCATTCTTGCCGCCAGCTTGGTCCAGGGCCTGAATCAAAGACTTGGGCTCGTCAAATGGGATCGCTAGTCTTTCGGAATGGAGTTCGCGCCGGTGGCCGGTCGTGGCGACGACCCGCTGCGTTTCCTCGATGCCGGCGTTGGCGAGCCGAACGGAATATTGGCGCGCGAGGTCCGCCAAGCCATCCCGGCTTTGCGCGGAGAGCAGCAGAAACCGAGGCGCGATCGCCGGGACGTCCCGTTTCGCGACAGGTGGCGGGTCGGCGAGGATCACATGCGCATTCGTGCCGCCAAAACCTAACGAACTGATGCCGGCATAACGCACGCGGCCATTGCGTGGCAGCGCCAGGGGTGCGGCGCAGACCAAGAGGTTGAGATCGGCGAAGGGAATGTCGGGATTTGGTTCATCGAAATGCAGCGAGCGCGGCAATTCGTCGTGCTCGAGAGCCAGCATGGCCTTTAATAATCCAGCGAGGCCAGATGCCGGTTCGGTATGGCCGATATTCGTCTTGATCGAACCTATCGGCAAAGGCCGGGTGCGCCGCTGGCCCAAAACTTCGCCAATTGCGGCCGCCTCGATTGGGTCGCCGGCGCGTGTTCCCGTCCCATGTGCCTCGACGAAGGCGATCGCATCTGGATTAAAGCCGGTCTTCAAATAGGCCCGTTCAAGGAGGGCGGCCTGATAGGCCTTCGAGGGGAAGGAGATGCCGGTCGTGCGGCCGTCGGAATTGCTGTGCGAACCGGCAATCACCGCATGGATGCGATCCGCGCTGGCGCGAGCGGCGCCGAGCGCGCGCAGGACGAGGACGACTCCGCCTTCGGCGCGAACATAGCCATCGGCTTTCGCGGAAAATGCCCGGCAAAGACCTGTTGGCGACAGCATCGTGGCCTGCGAGAAGCTGATGAAGCCGAAGGGACTGGCCAAGATGTTCACGCCGCCGACAATGGCCGTGTCAATCCTGCCGCATTGGATCGCCGCGACCGCCGCATCCAATGCGACGAGCGACGAGGAGCACGCCGTATCGACCGTGAAGCTAGGCCCATGGAGGTCGAAAACGTAGGAAATCCGATTTGATAAAATGGCCAGCGTATTGCCGGTGGCGAAATAGGCATCCGCGGCGGCTGCGTCATGCAGCCTGAGGTTGCCATAATCGAGCGTCGAGGCGCCGACGAACACACCGGTTTCCCCGCCGGCAAATTCCGACGGACGAATTCCGGCATCTTCGAGAGCTTCCCAAGTGAGTTCGAGCAACAGCCGCTGCTGCGGGTCCATTTGCTCGGCTTCGCGCGGGGAAATGCCGAAAACGGCGGGATCGAAGCCCCAGACATCGTCCAGAACGCCCGCCGCCCAGGTGTAACTGCGACCTCTCTCCTTCGGGCGCGGATGGGCTAGCCGTTCCAACGGCCATCGATCCGGGGGGATACGGGAAACCGTGCACCGGCCCGCCGAAAGCAAATCCCAAAGCTCCCCGGCGGAGTTGGCGCCGGGCAGTCTACACGCGCGCCCAATGATCGCGATTTCCAACCCGTCCAAATTGGCCGGCGCTGGGCGACCGGTCTGATGTTTTCTCATAATCCTGCCTGATTTATAATAGCTCATTCGAACCGAGCAGCGTCCATTCCCACATGATCGCGGAAATCTTTATGTGATATGTCAACTTGTCATATAGCCGCGAATGCGCTTTGCCTAGAGCTATGGAAGCAAATCCGCTGGAAAACTAATTTGCGCCGCAAGGGCGGACTTCTTAGAGTCCGTTTCGAAAGTTCGTCAACCATTGCAGAGCTTTCGTAGCATGAGTCGAATGGAGGCGAAACGGAGGAAGACAAGGGCTGTGGCGTTGAGGTTCTCCCAATCCTTGGCCAGTCTTCGACAGCGGTTCAGCCATGCGATCGACCGCTCGACGATCCAGCGCTTGGGCAAGGTCACGAAGCCTTTCGCCTGATCGCAGCGTTTGACGATCTCGATCTTTACACGAGGCAGAATGTCGGCGAGCGCGTCGCCAAAGATCGGCCCTTGATACGCGCTGTCGGCGAACAGTTTTTCGAGAAAGGGAAAGCGGCCGAACAGCGTCGAAAGCAGCAAGACGCCGCCGTCGCGATCCTGAATGCCGGCGCAATGAACGATGGCGCCCATCAGCAAGCCTTGCGTATCGACGAGAACGTGGCGCTTCTTGCCCTTGATCTTCTTGCCCGCGTCATAGCCGTGCGGATCGATGCGCGCCCCCCTTTTTCGGCGCTTTTCACGCTCTGGCTGTCGATGATCGCCGCCGCTGGGCTCGCTTCGCGTTCGGCTTGTTCGCGACACTTCACGTAGAGCGCGTCGTGGATGCGATCCAGAATGCCGTCCCAAGCCCAGTCGCAAAAGTAGCGATACACCGTGCTCTTGGGCGGCAAATCCTTGGGGATGTAGCGCCATTGAGATCCCGTGCTCAGCACATACATGACGCCGTTGAACACCTCCCGCATGTCGGCTTCACGCTTGCGGCCGCCCCGTTTGGCCGGGGGAATGAGCGGCTCGACATGCGCCCATTCTTCGTCCGTCACGTCGCTCGGATAACGCAGCTTGTCGCGATTGTATTTCGCCCGGTTTTCGTCCGTCCACATCGGCGGCCTCCAACGAATCAGACCGCCACTCTTGAATCACAAGTGATTCAGAGGATTCAACATCTTTCGAGACGGACACTTATGGTAAACAAGGATAAATTATTTAAAGGCCAACAATGTATGAAGTATTTTTGTTGTTGACATGGATTTTTAGTATTTGATGGCCTTATTGTGGCAAATGTAAGTTATTTACAGGCAACAGATTTTTCCGCAATGATATTATATGCTTTAATAATTTCCATATCTATTGTAATTTCCCATATGGTATCTCTATTCAACCACGCACGATATTATATTCTTCCTCCTTTGTTATTGCCGGTTGGATAACGCGGCTTACGCGGAAAAAACAAACGATCTGGTCAACTTCCAGCTTGCCGGCATAGCGTCAAATTTTGCTGAAAATGTCTGGCTTAGCCCTTGTCCCTCACAGCCGGGCGATACCCGCGCGATACCAAGGAACAAGCGGATGACCGCCATCGATTGCGCGCCGCCAACGGCCCGCCTGATCGCCGTTTCCGGCGTGGAAGGGAACGCCGGAGATTATCTTGCCACGAACGGGCGGCCATGGCTGTCGATTGAACCGATTTCGATTTTTGCGTCCGGACGATGGTTTCGGATGCGTTACCGGCTCGGGCTTTACGATCGGCCGGTGCGGCCGTTGGTAAGCTACCGGCGAGGCTTGGAGGAGATCGGCTGGCATCTGCTGCCAGGCCCTGTTCTTGGGCGCGCGGATTGGTTTGCCATCGTGCCGGCGGAGGCCACCGCGGTGTGGATATCGCCGGTTTCCGACCCCGGCCGTTTTTGCTTTAGCGTCGAGGAGATCGAACCTTTATCAAGTCTCGCTTTGCTCCGCATGGGATTGGCCGGTAACAGAGGCCGATTTTTGAGCGCGGCCGGGACCTGGCTTCTGGGGTGGCGGAAGGAAGCCCAAGAAAATCTCCGCTGGTCCATTCAAGGTGCGCCCTTGACCGCATGGCCCGCCTATCGCGACAGGCTCTCGGTGGACGCTCGTCTCGATGAATTCGAGAGCCCGCGCTGCGACTGGGCGCGCGCGCCGGTGGCAAGGCTGCTCGTTCGCCTCGAAACAGAGACCACCGCGGCGCGAATCGATGAAACCATCGCGGCGCTTCGAGACCAGCTCTACCCGCGCTGGACGCTTACGATACTGGGAGCCTCGGAGGACGCCGAGGTCACCGGCCGGCTCGAATCATGGCTGACCAAGGACGCCCGGCTTGCGGTGCGCGGCGAACGGATGGACCTTGATGGAGAAGACGCGGATTTTGTTGCGTTCGTGGAATTTGGAGATCGTCTCGCGCCCCATGCGCTCGCTTGTTTTATCGAGGCTAGCCAGAGGGCGCCGGATGCCTTGGTGCTTTATTGCGACGAGGAGACCGCGACGGCGGAAGGCCAGGCGCCAATATTCAAACCCGATTGGAGCGCCCATTTGCAGGCGGTGCGGCCATATGTGGGACGATTGATGTTGACAAGGCTCGGCCATGCGCGCAGCTGGATTCGATTGGCGAAAGTCCCCATCGGCAAGACCGGCTTTGTCCAAGACGTCCTCCGCGATCTCGGGCGTCGAGACGTTCGCCATGTCCGGCGTTTTCTCGTGCGGACGAGACAAAGACGCCGCGAAGAGCGGGACGTAACCTCGTCAAGCGAGCCTCGCCGCGTGGGGGCAAGCGAACCGAGCGTAACAATCGTGATGGCGACGCGCAACAATGAGGTGTTTTTGCGCCGGACGATTTCCGGCATTTTGGAGAAAACCCAGTTCGCACAGCTCGATCTCGTCATCGTCGACAATGGCAGCACCGATCCGCGGTCTCTGAGCCTGCTTCAATCGGCCGCCAAGGACGAGCGCGTCACGCTGCTGCGTGCTCCGGGGCCTTTCAATTTCGCGGCCTTGAGCAATCTCGGTGCCGCCCAGGCGCGGGGCACCGTCCTTGTTTTCTTGAATAACGACATGGAAATCATCGAACCCGAATGGCTCCGCGAGCTTGCGGAACGGGCCATCGACCCAAAAGTTGGTGCTGTCGGATGCAAGCTCCTTTATCCGGACGGACGAATTCAGCATGCCGGAGTAGTTGTCGGGCTTGGCGAGGGCGTGGGGCATTTCGATGCGGGACTCCTCGATGGGGAGCAGGGCTGGCTCGGCCGCAATCTGATCCTTCACGAAGCATCCGCGGTCACCGGAGCATGCCTTGCCGTTGAGCGGGCAAAATTCGTGGCGGCCGGCGGGTTTGACGCCGTTCATTTCGCGGTCGAGTTCAATGACATCGACCTTTGTCTGCGGCTCGAGGAGCTCGGATTCGCGACCCTGTGGACGCCGTTCGCGCGTATTGTTCATTTCGAATCGGCAACTCGCGGCAAGGCGACTTTCCGGCGTCTCGACACGCACGCGGCCGAGCGTGCCTACTTCCGCCAACGGTGGGCCGATCGGCTGCGAGACGATCCTTTCTTTCATCCCGGTCTTTCGCTCGTCAGTTTATCGGCCGCTCTCGCCTGAGAGGAAGCGAGTCGTTGCCGGGTTTGCAAAACGAGCGTTAACTGGCGTCATGGTCAAAGGAGCATTTGCCGGGCGGCAATTTGCGGCCATATTGAGCGGCGACGAGCGGACGGCGATCAACCGTAGTCCTTTCATGATGCACGATCATCTAGCCGAACTCGACGCGCGGCGGCCGGTCTGGGCGGGCTCCTTGGCGCGAATTGGACTTCGCCGTCTGGCGAAGATTTTGCGGTTTCCGCGCAAACTCGCGGTTCTAATCTTGCATTGGCGCGAGACCGGCCGCCGCATCAAGGATTCGCGTTTTCGCAACGAACGGCTCGTCTTCGTGCGCAAGGTCAACGTTGCCGCCTTCGCCGGACATTTGCGGCGCGCCTTCGGTTTTTTCCCGCCCGCCGTCTATCGAGTCGAGCCACGCCAGAGGCTCGCTCTTGCAAGCCGGCCAAGGGTTCTCCATGCGATCGCGAATGTCTGGGTCGGAGGCTCGACGCAGCTTATCGTCGATCTCCACAATCATCTTGGGCACCGCTTCGAAATGACGGTTGTGACATCCGCCCTGCCGGCCCATGGTTCTCACAAGGGGATGTCGATCGATGTCGTGCCAAAACCCAATTCCCATCATCTTGAGCGATGTATATTCAGCCGGTTCCGGCCGCACATCGTACATGTCCATTACTGGGGCGACGTGGACGAACCTTGGTACAAGACGATTTTCGAGATCGCGGCTGAGTTCGGATGTCCGATATTGCAAAACATCAATACGCCGGTTGCTCCATTCGCGGGCGTGCGTGTCGATCACAATGTCTTCGTTTCGCACAGCGTTCTTGACCAATTCGGTTCGACCGTTCCGGCGAGCGTCATTTACCCTGGCATCGACCTGGACAAATTCGCGCCCCCGGCTGTCATCGACCCAGATTCGTTCGATGCCATAGGCATGATCTACAGGCTCGAAAACGACAAGCTCGACAAGGACGCGATCGAATTATTCCTAACGATTGCCGAAAGACGGCCAAAAATACGCATCGTGATCATCGGCGATGGATCCTTGGTTCGCGCATTTCCGGTCGCGCGTCGAGCAGGAAGGTCGACTTTCGCAATTTGAATTTACCGGTTATGTGCCCTATGAAGAGCTTCCGGCGCAGCTGGCAAGATTCAGGACCTTCGTCGCACCGGTGCGGCAAGAGAGCTTTGGTCAGGTCGTCCCTTTTGCGATGCGGGCCGGATTGGCGGTTGCGGGGTACAATGTTGGCGCCATTCCCGAAATTCTCGGTAGCACGGCGACGCTCGGCGCAACGCTCGCCGAAACGACGGAGATCATCACCGCGCTTCTCGATGATCCTGCGCGAATCGTCGCTCTTGGCGAACGCAATCGCGCAATCGCGCTTGAACGGTTTTCGGTGGAGGATATGGCGGTCAGGTACTTCCAGCTCTACCGGGATCTTGCGCCGCGAGAAGTCGAACTTCTAAGCGGGCTTCCCGACGCGGTTCATTTTCCGATTTAACGAGTGCCATAATTATGACCGTGAGAGCCCTCGTTACGGGCGCCAGCGGCTTTCTCGGACGGGCCCTCGTCCCAGCTCTGTTGGCCGTAGGCGAAAGCGTGGTCGCGACCGGCCGCAAGACCTGCCCCTTCGCGCCGCATCCGCGCCTGATCTGGCGACAGGCCGATCTCGCCGATCCGGCCGCGCCCCTGGCCGGAATCCTCCGCGGCGTCGATACAATCTATCATTTGAGCTGGTCGACGATCCCCGCCGATTCCAATCTAGCGCCTTCCGAAGACGCACGGATCAACATTGTTGGGTCCTTGCGCTTGCTCGAAAGCGTCGAGCGTGGAACTAGAGCGTTATCCGTTCAAGTTGGTTCGTACCCGGCGGCCTTGAAGTAGTTTTCGCATTCCTTCTGGGGGAAGTGATCGAGGAGTTCGCCGATCCGAGTCCAGAGGGCTTCGACGGTTCGTTCGGAAGCCTTTCGCAGGAGCGTCTTTAATTTCGAAAAGACCATCTCGATCGGGTTGAAGTCGGGCGAGTAGCGCGGCAGGAAACGCAGTGCGGCGCCCTTGGCCTCGATCGCTTTCCTGATTTTCGGGCTCTTGTGCGAGGCGAGATTGTCGATCAGGACGATGTCTCCTTTCGAGAGCGTCGGAGCAAGCATTTCTTTGACATAAACGAGGAAACATTCGCCATTGATCGGGCCGTCGAAGACGAAGGGGGCGGTGATGCCATCATGGCGAAGCGCGGCCACGAAAGTCGTCGTCTTCCAATGGCCATGCGGCACTTTGGCATAAAGCCTTTGGCCGCGCCGGCACCGGCCATGCGTGGGCGCCATGTTGGTCTTTGCCCATGTCTCGTCGATGAACACGAGACGCTTGGGATCGAGCTGCTTCTGGTCTTCTTGCCAGCGCATCCGCTCGGCCGCGATGTCAGGCCGGTCCTGCTCGGCGGCGCGCACGATTTTTTTTAAAGGTGATCTTCTCCTTAGCGAAAAAGCGCCAAATCGTGCCATAGCCGACACGGACCTGGCGCGCGGCAAGCTCGCGCCTGATGTCATGAAGCGGCAAATCGGGCGACGCGGCGACGCGGGCGAGCAGCCAGTCTCGCTCATCTTTGAGACGCGAGTTGCGCTTCCCGCCCATCGGCTTGGCCGCGACGCCCCCGGTCCGCCGGAACCGCTGCGCCCACCGCACAACACTGCTCACGCCGACACTGAACCGCTGTGCCGCATCCCGGCAGCTTGCGCCCGCCACAACGGCCGCTACCACGCGCGTCCGAAGATCTTCCGAATAGGGCTTCGTCATTCATCCTGGCCTCCTCCCAGCCCGAAGCTTGAATCACGACAAAGCCCGCTTGGGAATCCCACCCGATTCTGTCACAGTGGATAACGCTCTAGTTGTAATGTCTCAACAGGTTGTTCACGGGGAGAATCTGAGGTTTGTGGGGTTTGCGAAGCACCACAGGCTCAGGAGACCCACCCGTGAACATTCATAAGAATGCCAGGACGACGCCGAACATGCGAGCCTTGATTGTCGGGCGCCGCCAAGCGGGCGAAACGCCGCGCTCCATAGCCGGCGCTGTAGGCGTTTCGGCCGCGACCGTGAGGAAATGGCTCCGGCGCCACGAAAGCGAAGGCGCCGCTGGCCTCCAAGACCGGACCAGCCGGCCGCATCGCCTGCGGACACGGATCACATCACATCAGATCGCCCAGGTCGAAACCCTGCGCCGGGCCCGTCAGCCCTTCTGGAAGATCGCCCGCGCGACCGGGCTGTCGCGCGCGACGGTGGCCCGCATCGCAAAGGCCAAGGGGCTGAGCCGCCTGTCCGCCCTCGATCAAAGGATCGCGATCATCCGCTATGAAAAGAAGCAGCCGGGCGAGATGATCCATATCGACATCAAGAAGCTCGGCCGCATCGAAGGGATCGGACATCGCATCACGGGAGACCGGACCGGACAGAGCGCGCCACGCAGCCGCAAGGAAGGCGGCAAGGGCTGGGAATATCTCCATCTGGCCGTCGACGATCACTCCCGGCTGGCCTATTCTGAAATCCTGCCGGACGAAACACGGCGCTCCTGCCTGAAATTCCTCTTGCAAGCCTTGCGCTTCTTTCGCGATCACGGCGTCAGGGTCCTTCGCGTCATGACCGACAACGGCGCCAGCTTCCGTTCGCGCCGCTACACAAAGGCGTTGCGAATGCTGAAAATCAAGCATAAGCGCACCAGACCCTATACGCCAAGAACAAACGGAAAGGCCGAACGCTTCGTGCAGACCTCCTTGCGGGAATGGGCCTATGCCAAACCCTACAACCATTCATCCGAACGGGCCGCCGCACTGTTGCCTTTCCTCCACCATTACAATCATCATCGGCCTCACTTCGGCATCAACGGATGCTCCCCTATCTCAAGGATCCCAAGAAACAACCTATCGAGACACGACATCTAGTCCGCGGTTCATATTCGCGTCCTCTGGTGGAACGGTCTACGGGCGGCTCGTTGAGGCGCCGGCGCTGGAGGAGCATCCGCTGAGGCCCCTGTCCGCCTACGGCGTGTCAAAACGGTCGGTCGAAGCCTATCTCGATCTTTTTGCATCATTTGGCGCCATTCGGCCGGTGTCGCTCAGGATCGGAAATCTGTTTGGACCGGGGCAGGAGACCGCGCGGCTATTCGGCGTCGTCGCTCATTTCAGCAAACGCGCGCTCGCGGGCGTCCCGATCCGCATGTTTGGCGATGGCGCGGTCGTGCGCGACTACGTTTATATCGACGACGCCGTGGAAGCGCTGGTCCGCGCCGGGCACTCCGTAAAGTCATCCGCCGTGTTCAACATTGGCAGCGGGAAAGGCCGTTCGCTGAACGACATCGTTGCCGTTCTTCAGAAGCATTTGGCTAAGCCGATCATGGTCGAGCGCGAGCCAGCAAGGCCGTTCGACGTGCCGGTCTCGGTGCTCGATCCGGCCAAAGCCCGGCACGAACTCGGCTGGTCGGTGCGCGTTTCTTTCGAGGAAGGCGTGGCAAGAACCCTCGCAAGCATGGTCAACGCCGTAACATGAAAATCGCGCTCTACGTCCATTGCTTTTTCCCGCGCCATTTTTACGGCACGGAGGCCTATACCCTGGCCCTTGCGAAAGAACTGGCCGCGGCCGGGCATGAACCGGTCGTGGTGTCGGCGACATTGGCCGGCGAACCGGGCCAAAAAAACGTTATCGAAGACTATGTCCATGAAGGCGTTCGCGTTGTCTCGATCGACAAGAATTGTTTTCCGAACCGCTGCGTTCGCGACAGCTACGAGCAGCCCGCCCTGCGGCATCTCCATGAGCGTCTGCTTCGCCAGCTGCGGCCCGATGCCATTCATGTCTGCCATCTGATCAGCCACACGACGGCATTGCTCGACGTGGCGCGACGGATGGATATTCCGGCGTTTGCAACGTTGACCGATTTTTTCGGGTTTTGCTACAATAACCAGCTTGAGAGCGCGGAAGGGGCCCTCTGCGAGGGGCCGGACCCGGAGCGCGCCAATTGCATTGCCTGTTTTCTCAAGCTCGCTGGCTCGCGTCCGAACGCCGAATTCATCGCCAAGGTTGGCGGACACAAGCTTGTGCGGGCTGCCGTCTCACGCCAACTCGCTAAGCTCGGCCGCCGCGAGCGAGAGCCCTTCACCATCAGCTCCTTTGCTCCGAACGACATCGTCCTGCGGCCCGGTATTTTACGCCGCGCAATGGAGGTCTATCGCGAGGCCATCGCGCCTACCCTCTTCCTCAAGCGCGCCTATGAGCACAATGGTTTTCCCGCGCCATTGCGCCTCAGCCATTTTGGCATCGAAATCGACCGCTCGCCCAAACCGGCGCGGCACGATGGCGGCACGGTGCAGATCGGCTTCATCGGCCAGCTTTCCCCGCACAAGGGAGCGCATCTCCTGGTCGAGGCCTTACGTGCCAGCGGCCGCGCCAATCTTTCGCTGAGACTATGGGGGCCACAGGATCAAAACCCAGCGTATTACGCCAAATTGCTGCGCCTAGCGGAGGGACTACAAATCAAATTTCCGGGACTTTTGCCACGGTCGGAACTGGCGGAGGCTTTCGGGACGCTGGACTACCTCGCAATTCCGTCCACTTGGTACGAGAACAGTCCGCTCATTCTTTTGCAGGCCTTGGCGACGCATACGCCGGTAATCGTGGCGGATGTGCCCGGGATGACGGAATTCGTCGAAAACGGCGTCAATGGATTTCATTTCGCGCGCGGCAATCTCGGTAGCCTTACCGGTATATTACGTAAAGTCGCGGACGAGCCCAATCTCGCCAGCGAGATGTGCGCCGCTAGTTCATACGAGAGGGTTCCGGCCGACATGGCCCGCGATCTCCTCGCTCTCTATGCGGCGCATGGTGTGGTTGCGCCCAATTAGCCTGATTCCGAGGCCCAGACAGCGCGGAAAAGGCGGTGGGGCGTCTCCGATCTCGCTGCCAACGCCGGCTGGGCGAGCGTGGTTCGACGAGCTCGCCATGAGGGGCATTGACAATGATACGGCGGCCTTCCCGGTGACCGCCATCCGCCCCCTTCGGCGGGGGCTCGGGAGGTGGTGGTGTGGTGATGGCGGCGACGGCGCCCGCGTGGCAATGGCGCATGGAATGACCCAATCGCTCCCTCAAACCGCTATAACCAGCGTTGATGTCTTGACCGGGGTTTGCGCGTTCCTGCCGATGGAAGGGAGACCCTGCAAGTCGTGATGCTGCTCTATCCGCGCTTGACCCAGCTCGATCTCACCGGGTCATTCGAGGTATTCGCAAGGTTTGAGGAATTGAACCTTCATCGCCGCGCCGCCGCCGCTTTGCAAATCGCCTGTAACCGGCGTCCATGGAGCGGCACGCAACAAATCCCCGCTTGGACATTACCTTGGGTGAGCCGTGCTGCTAGAGCGGGTCCCGAATAGACAGAATCGGAAGGGGGAATTCCCGAATTGGCGGAATCGTGATTCACCATGTTGGCTGGAATGGAGGCCGGCATGGATGGCAAAACCCTATTCGCAGGATTTACGTGACCGCCTGGTGCGGGCTGTACTGGCAGGTCAGTCTCGGCGCAAGGCGGCGCGCAGCTTTGATGTCAGTGCGAGCTGCGTGATCAAGCTCATGCAGCAGTTTGAGATAACAGGCGGTTGTCTGCCGCGAAAGTTTGGCGGCCATAAGCGGCACGCGCTGGCTGCGCATGAAGATAAGGTGCGGGCGTTGGTGGCGGTGCAGCCCGAGCTGACGATCACGGAGCTGTGGAGCAAGCTGACGACGCTCGAGATCAAAGTCGGGCGGTCCGCCGTTGGGCGTTTTTTGCGGCATCTGCAATTGACCTTTAAAAAAAACTCTGCACGCCGCCGAACAAGAAAGAGCGGATGTCCGGGCCGCACGTCTCGCTTGGCGCGATAAGCAGAAAAGTCTTGATCCTCAAAGGCTTGTATTCATCGATGAGACCTGGGCCTCGACCAACATGACACCTCGCTATGGGCGATGTGAAAGAGGCAAGAGACTTATCGCTCACGCCCCGTTCGGCCACTGGAAGACGACGACCTTTTTGGCGGCGTTGCGCCACGATCGCATCACCGCTCCTTGTGTCTTCGACGGTCCCATTAACGGCGCAAAGTTCCTCGCCTATGTCGAGCAGGTTCTGGTGCCGACCTTGTCGCCTGGCGAAATCGTGGTGATGGATAATCTCGGTTCCCATAAACGCGCCGGCGTTCGAAAAGCCATCGAAGCCGCCGGGGCGACGCAGTGCTTCTTGCCCGCCTACAGTCCTGACTTCGATCCCATCGAACAAGTCTTCGCCAAGCTCAAAAATACGTTGCGCAAAATGGCCCACCGAACCGTCGATGCTCTGTGGGATGGCATCGGATTAGCTCTCGACGACTTCCCTCCAACCGAATGCTTCAACTATTTTCGCAATGCCGGATACGGGTCCACCTAATCGGGACCCGCTCTAGGGGGGCGCGACCTTTCCGTTCTCGCGGAGGAGCCAAAATGGACCGGCCTTTGTGGCGCTCGGGGACTCCCCCGCCAGTCCTTTTTAGCCATAAACAGCGGTATGCTTAACCCATCGGCGATCGGCGCGGCCTTGGCCCTTGCGCCGGTCCGGGTCTTCCGGGCCTGATAATGCTCGCTTGTGTCGGGGCGGCGGCTTTGCGCTGCCGGCCGCACGGGCGCCTCAGTCCGCCGCGCCGCTCTTGGCGGAGCCCCGCGCCGGTCGAGCATCGGCAATTGTAGGCGAGTCAACTTTTCGATGTTGCGCAACAGCGCTCGCTCGGCGCCGTTGCAAAGCGAAATCGCGATGCCCGCGGTGCCGGCCCGCGCGGTGCGGCCGATCCGGTGAACATAGGCTTCCGCCACTTCGGGAAGCTCGAAATTGACGACATGGGTGACGCCGTGGATGTCGAGGCCGCGCGCCGCGATGTCGGTTGCGACGAGGGCACGGACGCGGCCGCCGCGAAACGCTTCGAGCGAACGTTCGCGCTGGCTCTGGCTCTTGTTGCCGTAAATCGCGCAAGCCGCGATCCCGCTGTGATCGAGATGCTGGGTAACCTTGTCGGCACCGCGTTTCGTTCTTGTGAAGACGAGCGTCCGGGTCATTCGCGCATCGCCGAAAAGCTCGACGAGGAGATCGCGCTTGCGGCTTGTTTCAACGAGCATGACCTGGTGGTTGACACGGTCGGCGGGTTTCGCCACCGGAGTCACGGACACCTCGACCGGATTGACGAGAAGGTCGCCTGCGAGCGTGGCGATTTCGTGTGGCATCGTCGCCGAGAAAAACAGGTTCTGCCGGCGTTTCGGAAGGGTGCCGATGATCCGCCGGATGGCCTTGACAAAACCAAGGTCGAGCATGCGATCGGCTTCGTCGAGAACGAAGAATTCGGTCTCCCCGAGGCGCGCCGCGCGGGCGTCGAGGTGATCCTCGAGGCGGCCTGGGGTCGCGACCAGAACGTCGAGGCCGCGCGCGAGCGCCTTGATCTGCGCGCCATGCGGCACGCCGCCGAAGACGACGGCGATCGACAAGGGAAGGCCCGCGCCAAGGCACCGGAAGCTCTCGGCGATCTGGCTCGCCAATTCGCGAGTCGGACTCAAAACCAGCACCCGGCAGCCATAGCGTGGAGCCGACCGCGGGTGGGCCGTAAGATAATGGAGGATGGGAAGCGCGAAGGCCGCTGTCTTGCCGGTGCCGGTCTGGGCTATGCCGATGAGATCGCGGCCCGCCATGATGGGCGGAATTGCTTGTGCCTGGATCGGCGTTGGATGCGAGTAACCTTGTTTTGTCAGAGCATGCAGAAGCGGCGCGGCAAGGCCGAGCCGAGAGAAATCAGTCAATTGTTGGTCTTTCTTTGAGCCGGGGCGCGAGCCGGGAAATCCGGCGTGGCGGCAACGGAATTTTGAGGCGACGCCCCACGTGGCCTGGGCAATCGAAGGAAATCAGGTTGCACGGAAGGCGAGGAGACCCTTGAGGGTTCGTCACGCGGCCAAAACGTCAACATCCACATTAAAGCAGATAATTTTACATGGTGCCTTTGACGCCGGAAGTCAAGCGAATTGCTCGGCTGGAGCATGATCGCCGACAAGCGGAATGCCAATTCGCGGATCGTAGAGAAAAAACTTTTGCGCATTGGCAAGCGAAGCGGTTAGAGCATGATCCCGAAAAGTTGCAGACTTTTCGGACAAGATCATGCGTCAAATCAAAGAGATCCGGAGAACCGCCAATTCGATCAAACGTCATCCCGCTCTAGCGATCGCCGATCGCGGCGGGCGGCGGCTCACCCGGCCAACAAGGTAAAACTCGCGCGTCCCAAAACACCAAAACGTAACGGCCTTCTGATATAGTCTCTTGAAACGACGGAAACACCGCAATGGCAGCGCCGGAACATCGAACGATGGAAAAGCCGGCGCAAGACCGCCGAAATGAAGCGCGCCGCCGAATTCTCAAGAGAGCGCACATCGCCTTCAAAGGTCACGGGGTGACGATCGATTGCGTGGTCCGCAACCTGTCGGACCGGGGCGCCTGCCTCAACGTGGAAAGTCCTATCGGAATTCCGGATACATTTGATCTTGTGATTGACCGCGCATCCGTCCGCAATTGCCGCGTGATTTGGCGGACAGCTACGCAAATCGGCGTTGAGTTCGCCTAAGCGATTTTTCCGGCTCCGCCTCGATCCGGCTTTGTTCGATGCGGAAATCGAACGCCGAATCACGCCGAGTCAGATTCTCCGACAAACGTTAAGTGTCGTTAATCCGGGTTCGGAGCCCTGGACAGGGCCGGCCGGCGGGGCGCCCGGCCAACAAGGTAAAACTTGCCCATTTCGGAACATCGAAACGCAACCGCGATGTGACACATTTGCGGGGTGAACAGGCGAAAAGTGCCGCGATGCCGGCGGCTCGCCCGATCCGTTGTCTCAATAATTTCCCGAATCGGGCGCAGGCGGCGCCGGAACCCGCGATCCGATCCGAGCAAGGATGCATGATGCTGCGCGTATATGCCTGTCTTACCGAACAACATGATCTCCGGCTCGTTATCCTCGCGGCATTGATTTGCGTTGCCGCTTGCTCGACATCCATAAAACTTTTCGTTCGCGCCAATGCCGCGGAGAAGGACCGGGCCCGTTCATGGTTGTTCGGGGCGGCCACGGTCTTCGGCGCGGGCGTGTGGGCGACCCATTTCATTGCCGAGTTGGCCTATGAGCCGGGGTTACCTATAAACTACGATGCCGGCTTGACCGTACTGTCGTTCGTGGCCGCGATAGGGGCCGCCTGGCTCGGGATGTTTGTCGCGCACCGGTATGCGGCTCCCGCGCTAGGCGGTGCCATGATCGGGGCAGGCATCGCCACGATGCACTATATAGGGATGGCCGCGTTGCGGGCGCCCGCCCAACAGCACTGGGACGCCGGCTATGTCCTGGCGTCGGTCGCCATTGCCATGACTTTCGCCGCCGCCGCGATGCGGGTCTCGTCATGGGGACCGGTCTTGCCGGGCCGCCTCATGGCCGTGGGGCTGCTCGTCCTAGCGATTGTCGGACTTCATTTCACGGCCATGGCGGCGGTCACTCTTGTGCCCGATCCGCTTATCGCGGTGCCCGGCCATGCCATCGCCCCAACCATCCTCGCCCTCGCGATCGGTACGGTGATGGCTCTCATCGCCGGACTCGGCGTACTGGGCGCCGTGGATAACCATTTGGCGTTGAGGGCCGCGCGCGAGGCGGAGCGGCTCCAGCGCAGCGCGGACCATTTGGTGCGCGCTCAGCGGACCGCCCATACCGGCAGCATCGAACAGGATTTGCAGACTGGCGTCATCGAATGGTCCGACGAAACGTACCGGATCTTCGGTCTCGATCCTGATCTGCCCGCGCCCGTCGGGGAAGCCTTCCTCGCTCTCTTTCATCCCGACGATCGCGCCGCATGTGAAACAAAGCAGTGGCTCGCTCACCAAACCGCCGCCGCGTGCTGGCTTCATGACATGCCGCGCGCTGCTCTCCGGTTTCGCATCGTCCAGCCTGGGGGCGCGGTTAGATGGGTTCATCACGAATCTGAATTGGTTATGGATCAACATGGCGGGGCGGTCCGCTGGATCGGGACATACAGGGACGTGACCGAGGCTTATGAGGCGGAAGAATCGTTCAAATTGGTCTTCGAGGACAATCCGGTTCCGATGTGGCTCTTCGATGCCGAAACCCTGAAATTCCTGGCCGTGAACGACGCGGCGGTTGTTCATTACGGTTATGACCGAGAGTCGTTCTTGAAGTTGACCTTGCTCGACATGGTGCCGCAACGCGACAGGGACGCAATCGAGCATGCGGTTCGAAACACGCCCGGTGCGGGCGGAAGCCCCAGCCACCTTTGGCAACATATCAAGGCGGATGGGACGGAAATCGACGTCCTCACTTATTGGCGCCACACCATGTTTTGCGACCGGCCCGCGCAGCTTGTCGCGGTCATGGATGTGACGGCGAAGCGCCAGGCCGAGGCACGCATCGCCCATATGGCGCATCACGATGCGCTGACCGGTTTGCCAAACCGGGTGTTGTTTCACGAGCGCCTGGAGGAAGCGCTGCTGCGCGTGCGCGGGGATCGGGAGAAGCTTGCCGTTCTTTATCTCGATCTCGATCAATTCAAGACCGTCAACGACGGCTTGGGGCACCCCGCCGGCGACAAGGCTTTGGCGGCGGCGGCGGAGCGTCTCCGCACGTGCCTGCGCGACTCCGACATGGTCGCCCGCTTTGGCGGTGACGAATTCGCGGTCCTGCAAACGGGGCTCGCCGGACCGCATGAGGCGGGCACCTTGGCCGAACGTATCGTGACGCTCTTGAGCGAGCCTTACGATATCGAGGGTCAACATATCGTGATCGGGGCCAGCGCCGGCATCGCGCTCGCGCCAGCCGATGGCGAGACCGCCGAGCAACTTCTGGGGAACGCCGACATGGCGCTCTACCGGGCCAAGGAGGACGGCCGGGGCACCTTCCGCTTTTTCGAGCCCAGCATGGGCGCCAGCCTTCGAACCCACCACTCGTTGGGACTCGATTTGCGCAAAGCGCTCGCGGCCGTCGAATTCGAAGTCTATTATCAGCCTCTCGTCACCCTTGAGACCGGCGTCATTTGCGGCTTCGAGGCGCTGCTTCGCTGGCACCATCCGCGGCGTGGAATGGTGGCTCCGGCGCAGTTCATTCCGCTCGCCGAGGAGACCGGCTTGATTGTCCCCATTGGCGAATGGGTGCTGCGGCAAGCCTGCGCCGAAGCGGCGGCATGGCCGGACGATTTGAAAGTCGCGGTGAATCTTTCGCCGGTTCAGTTCAAGAAAGGCAACTTGCCTCAGGTAGTTTTCGCGACGCTCGCGAGTTCGGGACTGCCGGCGGCGCGCCTCGAACTCGAGATCACGGAATCCATTTTTCTGGCGGAAACCAAAACGAACCTCGCCACTTTGCGCCGCTTGCGCGCGCTCGGCGTCGGCATTTCGATGGATGATTTCGGCACCGGCTATTCCGGCCTGAGCTATCTGCGCGCGTTTCCCTTCGACAAGATCAAGATCGACCGGTCCTTCATTTCCGAGCTTGGCGAGAGCGAAGATTGCATGGCGATTATCAAGGCGATCACCAATCTTGGATCGAGCCTCGGTATTCCCACCCTGGCGGAAGGCGTCGAGACAAAAAAGCAACTTGCATGGTTGCGCGAAGCCGGCTGCACCGAAATGCAGGGCTTTTTGTTTAGCCGGCCTGTTCCTGCGAGCGAAATCGCGGGATTGCTGTGTTCGCCCCGCAACCGCCGCCAAGCCGATGAATATCTTCTCACCGCATAGAGTAGACCCTTCAGCAAGCCAGCGGACTGTTTCAGATCGCCGGAAACACCCCGCGGAATTTTATTTTGTTCTGGGGCGGATCACGATTTCGTCAGAGTAATCCATCGCGCCGCCTTGAACCAAAATGCGGCTTTTTCGTTCATGGGAAGTTCAGGCAAACGGATGCAATGTGAGAATGACAATCGCCCCTGGGACTCGCCTTGAAGGCCCCGGCACGGCAACGTCAAGGAGATTTAAGATGACTAGTATGTTGAGGAAGGCCGCCATAGGCGCCAGCGCCGCTCTGACCCTGGGAGCCAGCATCACCGCGACCGCGACGCCGTCCCTGGCACAAGGCTGGCACGGCCACGGTTGGCACGGCGGCGGTTGGCACGGCGGATGGCACGGGGGCGGCTGGGGCGGGCCGGTCGCGGCGGGCGTGATCGGCGGCCTTGCGCTCGGCGCGCTCGCCGGATCGGCCTATGCTTATGGTCCGGCCTATTACGGTCGCTGCTATTGGCAGAACCAGCCAGCCTACGACGGCTGGGGCAATTTTGCCGGCTACCAGCCCGTCCAAGTCTGCTATTGATGTTGGGCCGGTGGCGTTAAAGCCCCGTAAAAAAGCGGGGCTTTAACTTTTTTTCAATTTCTATCTGATCCAGCGCAACCTTTTTGCCCGGCCCGCGTTTAAGCTAAGGAATTGTGGCACGGCACCGGCCAGATTTTTTCGAAGATTATGCCCCCACCGGCGCCCAGCGCGCCAGGCGGGAGGGAACAGGACTCATGATCAAGTCGCGCAAAGCTATCGGAAAGCAGGCTCTCAAATATGCCATGGCGGGAATTGCGGTTTCCTGTCTCGGTGCGGCGGTGTTCGCGGCCCCGATGACGATCACCCCAAAAGCGAAGGTTTTTAGCCCCGCAAAGCGGACGAGCGAGACGAAAACAGTTTATGCGCCCCTTGGTAAGGGTCCGGCGTTTCAGCTTGGCCGCGCGGCGGCAGGCGAGGACGAGGATTGCGTCAGGGTCACCCGCATGGTCGGTCCCGACGGGCGGGTCTATGTGATGCGCGGTTTAATCTGCCAGGATTAGGTCCCAATAGGCTTTTCAAGCGGCTCATCCGGTATCGCTTCGGTTCGCCCGCGGTTTTTGGGATTGGCGACCGAGTGCGGCTGAATCAATTCGCCCGCCTTCTCGACCAACTTGACTTCGAGCCGTCGCGCGCCGGCAAGTTACGTCTGGCGACGGATTTTCCGGGAGATACCCGATCCCGAACGCGGCTTCTGGCTTTGACGCCACCCTATCTCCGCCTTTTTGTGGGGATCGAGGAGGGGAGGGAGATAAACCCGGGCCCAGCCAATTATGCTATTGTAAGTATATGATATTTTTTGTTTTTAAATTTCTGCCCGATTTCGGCCTAGGCTCGGCGGCACAGGGCGCCGCATCGAGAAGAGAGGCCTATTTGCGAAAAACGGACATCGCGGCGAGGGCGCCCTAAAGCCTGCCTTATTTCAGCCGTGCATTTTTCCTGATATAGTGATGCGGGGTTATCCTCTCTAACCCAAAGCAGAGCCTTACCTAACCGTTCGTGAAAGGGTCGGCCTGGCCAGCGCTCATTAAGTTGAGGGAGGCGTCCGGCGTTCGCGGCCTTTTTAGAACATGGTTAATTCAATGTGGTCTTGGAGGGATGCTGGATTCGACGTTACACCGCGCCTCGCCGCGGCCGCGGACACTTTAACAACGAGACGCCGCCGCAATTCGCTGCAAGAGGCATGAAACCTTCGGCAACGGTTCAAGGGGTTTTCTGCCGAGCCCTTTGAGAACTTGATCGTGGTGCTCGAATTCGAAATTAGGACCGTCCATGCCAACGATTTCCCTGGTCGATGACGACCGCAACATTCTCAATTCCGTGGCGATTGCCCTGGAAGGCGAAGGCTATCGCGTGCAAACTTATACGGATGGATCGACGGCGCTCGACGACTTGAAGAGCAATCCTCCCGATCTGGCGATTTTCGATATCAAAATGCCACGGATGGACGGCATGGAATTGCTCCGCCGTTTTCGCCAAAAATCCGACGTGCCGGTGATTTTCCTAACCTCAAAGGATGAGGAAATAGACGAACTGTTCGGGCTCAAAATGGGCGCCGACGATTTTATTCGCAAGCCCTTTTCGCAACGGCTTCTCGTGGAGCGTGTCAAGGCCATTTTGCGCCGCGCCAATCCCAAGGAACCCGGAAGTCAGAAGGAATCCGAGGCGAAAATCCTCGAGCGCGGTCTCCTGAAAATGGACCCAGAGCGCCATGCCTGCACCTGGAAGAATGACGCCGTGACCTTGACGGTCACCGAATTCTTGATCCTCCAGGCGCTCGCGACAAGACCCGGAATCGTCAAGAGCCGCAATGCCTTAATGGATGCGGCCTATGACGATCAGGTCTACGTCGACGACCGCACGATCGACAGCCACATCAAGCGATTGCGCAAGAAATTCAAGGTCGTCGATGATGAGTTCGAAATGATCGAGACGCTTTATGGCGTGGGCTACCGCTTCAAGGAATGATTTTGGCCCGGCCACACGTCAATCGCTTTAGGCTGATGGACGAGAGCGCTTCTCTCGCAACCGACACCGGAGTTCAGAGCATGATGCGTGAATGGGGTAGCTAGTTTCGCAATAAGTCGTGCCAGAGCGCTTCCCGATCAGATGGAATCATCTGATCGAAAAGGAATCGCTCAGATTCTAAAGAGGTGGAGCATGTTCTGATCGAAAAAGGCGGTCAACTTTTTCGGAACATGCTCTAATGCAAGAAATTTAGAGCGCTTCAAGCTTTTCGCCAAAGACCGTGTCGGGGCGACCCGTCTTTTGCGCGTTATGAATGCGATATAGAGCACCGGTGTTCCTTTATCGATCCAAATGGGGACGGGATCCGGTCGCCGTTTCGGGATTAGGCATGACACTTTGCGCCTCAGGAAAGGGTATCGCGGGACAATGAATCTCGAAGCACGCGAGGGCTTCGTACAAGCGCCCCGCACGGCGAGGCGGGCCAAGCGCATGCGCCGAAGTGTCGGCCTTCGCCTGCGCGGGTTTACGCGCGCCGCCAGCGCTCGGTTTGCGTCCCCGCTTACCCGCCGCATCGTGGTTTTGAACTTGGGCGGTCTCGCGGCTCTCCTCATCGGCTTCCTTTATCTAAATCAATTCCGCGAAGGTTTGATCGACGCCAGGGTGCAGAGCTTGCAGATCCAGGCCAAGATCATCGCCGCCGCAATCGCGGCATCCGCCACGGTCGAAACCGACTTGATCGCCATCGATCCGGAAAAGCTGCTTAAGCTCGCTCCGGGCGAGAGTTACGCGCTTGCCGACGAAACGGCGCCGTCGCTGGAATTTTCAATCAATCCCGAACGCATCGGGCCGGTTCTTCATAGGCTCGCTTCGCCAACACGGACGCAGGCGCGAATCTACGATCGCGACGGTTATTTGTTGCTCGATTCGCGCTCGCTGACGAGCGGTTCCAATATCATGCGTTATGACCTGCCACCGCCCGCGAAACAAGAGTTGGCCTCCCGGTGGACACGCATCGGCCATGAGTTGAAGAGGCTTTCCGGCCAGCCCGGCCTGCCCCTTTATCAAGATATAGGCGTCGGCAACGGCAAGAGTTATCCGGAAGTGGCGCGGGCGCTGAGCGGCGGCGAGGAATCGATCGTGCGCGTCGATGCCCAGGGAGAGACCATTGTTTCGGTCGCTGTGCCGATCCAACGTTTCCGGGCCGTGCGCGGCGCCTTGCTCCTGTCCACCCAAGGCGACGGCATTGACAAGATCATCGCCTCGGAACGATTGGCCATCGTCCGGATCTTTCTTATTTCCTCCCTCATCATGTTTCTTCTCTCTTTTTTCATCGCCGGAACGATAGCCGAACCCATAAGGCGCCTGGCTGGGGCGGCGGAACGCGTGCAGCGAGGTACAAAGGCGCGCCGGGAAATCCCCGATTTCACTAGCCGCTCGGACGAGATTGGCCATTTGTCCGGCGCGCTGCGCGATATGACCAAGGCCCTCTATGATCGCATCGAGGCGATTGAACGCTTCGCCGCCGATGTCGCGCACGAACTGAAAAACCCGCTCACCTCCTTACGCAGCGCGGTCGAGACCTTGCCGGTTGCCCGCTCGCCGGAATCGCGCCAGCGGCTATTAGTGATTATCGCGCACGATGTTCGCCGCCTCGATAGGCTGATCAGCGACATATCCGACGCATCCAGGCTCGATGCCGAGATGGCGCGCGACGAGGTGGTTCTCGTCGATCTGACTCGCCTGCTCGTTACGGTTGCCGCCATGGCCAACCTGGTCAAGGATACCGGCGCTATCCGTGTCGAATTCGTCGTCGCCCCCCCTGGGCCCTTGGAGGATACCCGCAGACGGGCTTTCCTGGTTCTCGGGCACGATTCGCGCCTTGCCCAGGTTTTCAATAATCTCATCGACAATGCGAGATCGTTTTCGGCCGCTGACGGAAGCGTTCGCATGCTGTTGCGCTCAACCAAGGACTACACGGCCCAGGGCCACGCGCGCGACGGTTTTGAGGTTATCATCGACGATGACGGCCCCGGCATTCCGGCCGATGCTTTCGAACGGGTATTCGAAAGGTTTTATACCGACCGCCCCGGCCAAGGTTTCGGGCAAAACTCGGGCCTTGGGCTTTCCATCTCGCGCCAAATCATCGAGGCCCATGGCGGACGCATATCGGCGCTCAACCGGATCGGCCCCCCCGGCGCTGACGGCTTGACCCCGGTGCTCGGCGCCCGCTTCCTGATATTTTTGCCAAAGGCACGATAAGCCTTGTCCACGAAACGGGATCGACCGGCCGCAGTTGCGGAAAAATCCCATCTCCATGCAAGCGCCGTTGTGATCGGGGAAGCCGGCGTGCTCATTTTCGGGCCATCCGGCGCCGGCAAAAGCAGCTTGGCATTCGCCTTGATCGCGGCCGCCGAAGACGCGGGCCTTTTCGCAAGGCTCGTGGGCGATGACCGTATCGGCATTGAATCCCGAGGCGGCCGCCTGATCGCCTATGGCCATCCAATGATCCTGGGAAAGATCGAACGGCGCGGCCACGGCATCTTCGAAGTACCGTTTTTGCCCGCCGCCGTTGTGAAGCTTGTGATCGGGCTTGCCGGCGAGGGTGAAGCACTCCCGCGGTATCCGAAACCAGACCACGATCGCATCGAGCTTGCGGGCATCACATTGCCGTTCTTCCCCGCGCGGCAAGATGCCGCGGCAGCCGGGCTTGCCCTCGCGGTATTGGCCGATCCGCGCTTGCGACGAAAACTTCTCTAGGTCTTGCCAATGCGTTGCCTCCTTACCTCGAACGCGCCAGGACTTTGGGTTCGAGCCGCCCTTTCCGGGCGAGCGTCACGTCATTTTACTTGCCAATTTCATTGCACTGCACAAAATGCCGCGAACTTGTTCTCGACCCGTGCATTTCGGGCAAGGGTCATAAGCGAGGTTTGCCACTTGTGGTCTTGAGTTTTTGTCCTATCACGACGAGCTTCGCGAAAGGCGCGGCGAGTAGCTTTCGCCGGTCCTTGATATGAAACCAGTTTACCCAAGGGAATCCGCCAGGCAAGGTTGCGGCGCGTTTCTCCTTAAGTCCGTGAATGGTTCTTGTCTTGACGAACACCTCGCGCCGTGCCGGTCAGGCACGAAGCTCCTGATGAACAGGTACGTTCGATGATTGGAATCGTCCTCGTCACCCATGGCCGACTCGCATCGGAGTTTCGCGCCGCGTTGGAACATGTCGTCGGTCCGCAAAAGCAGATCGAATCGGTTACCATCGGGGCGGATGACGATATCGAACAGCGGCGCCAGGATATTGTTACCGCCACCGCCAAAGTCGACAGCGGCGCGGGCGTGGTCGTGCTCACCGATATGTTTGGCGGCACTCCCTCTAATCTCGCGATTTCGATTATGGATGGCTCTAATATCGAAGTGATCGCGGGGGTCAATCTGCCGATGCTAATTAAACTCGCCTCGGTACGCGAAAGCTGCAGTCTCGACCAGGCGGTGATCCAGGCCCAGGATGCCGGCCGCAAATATATCTATGTCGCGAGCCGGGTATTGAGCGGGATATGATCGAGGACCATGCCATCCCACTTGAGTCCGGCGATGATTGTCCGGATTTCAAACCACCCGGGGATGCCCTTGTACGCACCCTTGAAATTGTCAATCGCAAGGGGCTCCACGCGCGCGCGACGGCGAAACTCGTGCAATGTATCGATGGGTTCGATGTCACTGTCACACTCGGCCGTTGCGGGGAAACCGTCGGCGGGGCCTCGATCATGGGCATTTTGACCCTCGGCGCCGGGCCGGGAATGACCATCACTGTTACCACGGCCGGCGCCGAGGCGGCAGAGGCAATGGAGGCAATTGCGGCGCTCGTAGCCAACCGCTTCGGCGAGGACGAATAAGCGAGTCCCGAAAAAGTGGCGGATATTGTTGTTCAGCGCTAGAGCATGTCCCGAAAAAGTTGCTCGACTTTTTCGATATTTAGACATCGGATAGATCCGATGTCTCATGAGGACATGCGCCAACTCTTTGATTTTGAGCTGCGTCCTTATCGATCAAATGATTCCATTTGATCGGGACGCGCTCTAGCCATATTTGCGCGCCGCCGCGATGAGCCCCGCCGTGGACGAGTCCAAATCTGCCGTCGAGCGGCTTGCATCCGCGACGATTGGCGTGAGCTTGTTGGCGAGTTCCTTGCCGAGCTCCACTCCCCATTGGTCGAAGGAATTAATGTTCCAAACGACCCCTTGCACGAACACCTTGTGCTCGTAGAGGGCGATCAACTGGCCAAGCACGCGCGGCGACATTTTTTTATAGAGGAAAGTGCTCGACGGCCGGTTGCCTTCGAACACCTTGTGTGGGGCGAGCGACTCGATCGCCTTGGGGCTCAAATTTTGCGCCCTTAATCTTTCCGTGACCTCCTCGATCGAGCGCCCCTCCATGAGTGCCTGGCTCTGGGCCAGGCAATTGGCCAAAAGCAATTCGTGGTGTGCGGCATCGGCGTCGAGCGGCCGCGCCGCGACAAGGAAGTCGATGGGTACGATTCCGGTGCCCTGGTGCAACATTTGGAAGAACGCATGCTGACCATTCGTGCCGGGCTCGCCGAAAATGACCGGCGCGGTCTCGTATTGTACGCGCGTGCCAGATAAATCGACGGATTTGCCGTTGGATTCCATTTCGAGCTGCTGAAGATAGGCCGGAAACCGCGCCATTCGCGCGTCGTAGGGAATGACGGCATGGGCCCCAAATCCCCAGATGTCGCGGTACCAGGTTCCGAGAAGAGCCATCAAAACCGGAATATTGCGGTCAAGCGGAGCCTCGGCGAAATGGATGTCGATATCTTGTCCGCCGTGCAGGAATTCCTCGAATCTTTCCTTGCCTATTCCGATCGCAAGCAAGAGCCCGATCGACGACCAGATCGAATAGCGCCCGCCCACCCAATCCCAAAATCCGAATACCCGGTCGCTTTTGATACCGAAAGCGGCGATTTTGTCGAGCTGCGTGGAAACCGCGCAAAAATGATCGGCGACCGCTGCCTCGCCGAGTGTATCGGCGACGGTTTTGCGGGCGGTGGCGGCGTTGGTCATGGTCTCGATCGTCGCGAAGGTTTTCGAGCAGACAATGAAAAGCGTTGTTTCGAGCGCCACCCGCTTCAAGGTGTCGCCGAGATCGGCGCCATCGACATTGGCGACGGTGTGCAATCTCAGATGGCTTGGGACAAAAGGCGCGAGCGCCCGCGCGGCCATGGCGGGACCGAGGTCCGAGCCGCCAATGCCGATGTTCACGATATCGGTAAAGCGCGTGCCGCTCGCGGACTTGACCTCGCCGTCGCGGACCGCCTCCGCGAAAGCTTCCATCTTGGCGCGTTCGGCGAGAACTTCCGGCATGACGTCATGGCTCCCGGCGAACATCGGTCTGCCGGAGATGTTGCGCAAGGCCATGTGCAAGGCCGGACGGTGCTCGGTGGTATTCACCGGCTCGCCCGCGAAGAGCGCTGCCCGCCTTGCCTCGACACCGGCCGCGCGCGCGAGATCAAAAAGCAGCCCGAGCGTCGTTTCGTTTATGCGGTGCTTCGAGAAATCGAACAGGAGGCCGTCGAGTTCGACATGAAAACGCGCGAACCTGCGCGGATCGCCGCGAAAGAAATCCGCGATTGTTTGCCCGGCCATGGAGTGCTTGTGCGCTTCCAGCGCGGCCAGGGCCTCACCCACTTCGTCACCAGCCATGCGTCACCTCAAGCGATCATTTGACACAAGCGAGCCGCTTCAAAATAGGCAAAATAAAGTATAGGGCGCGACGCGCCGAGGTCACCGGCGGGTGTGCCGGAGCCAGCCCGGCTTTCACTGTCATGAAAGCGACATCCTCGCGTACATGGTCGTGCACAGTTTCCATGCGATGATGACTGACAATTGCCAATCGCCTGTCGCAAAAACTCCGAGGATCGACGACAAATTGGGATTGCCAAGGCTCAGGCAGCGTGGTAAACATCAGTCTTCCAATCCGGTCATCGGGAGGATGTCGGGTTATAGGGAAACACGTGGGGTTGCCCCTACCGCTACTGGTGCGGTGACACATGCGGGTGCTCTGCGTGAAACTAATATCTACTGAAATGAATACAGCAAAGGGAGGAATTCCATGAACAAAAAGGCATATCTAAATTGCGCGATTGGAGCGTTCAGTTTGCTCCTGATCGATCTTGTCCTGGCAATACCCGCCGAGGCTAACGTGTTCACCTGCCGCGCGAGCGCGTTGCGGGTCAACCTGCCCCCCCTGCTCGGCATCCTGCCCCTCGGGAAGACTATCGAGCCCGTCGTGGCGAACCCGTCCCGCAGTCCTTGCACGACGGATGCCAAATCGTTGGCTTCTACTACGCTAACGCTACCGTTAAGCATTCTACCACCGTTACCGTTACCGATATCGCTAGGTAACGTTGTTAGTGCCACCGCGTTGAGTGCGACGACTGATGCTTCAGCCAGTAACTCTGTCACCGCGAAGGCCAAAGTGGCAAGCGCGAGCATTCTGGGCCTGCTGACTGCGGGGGTGCTTGACGCGACGGCCAAGGTGGAAAGCGTTCGGGGGGTTTGCACGCTTTCGGGCAATTCCTCTGTCCTCCTCACCTCGACGCTCGTGCCTGGCCTACCAACCAATAAGGTGATCACTGGCCCTGTCAAGCTCTCGCTCCTTGGCGGCAGCATCGTCCTCCATTTGAACGAGCAAATCATAGAACCAGGGACACAATCCGGGAAGATCACCCAGCGGGCGCTGCGGCTCGAGCTCAACATCCTCGGGGGGCTCCTGGGGGGGCTCCTCACGACGGACGTGGTTGTGGGCGAGGCGATCGCCGACTTCGAGGCGGGCTGCCCCCGCCGTTAGTGACCCTTTCGCCTAATCGGGTAAGGGCGGTGGAACGCATGGCCCAGCCCAACGGCCCAATGCCGGGGCTTCCTTACAAGCCGCCGGGTGACGCGCCAAGCTGAGCAGGCACAAACCATGGGCCGTTAAACGCGGCCCATGGTCTTCTTTCCCTCGCATTTTCGTCTTGTTAGGGCGGCTTGTCCGGCGCTTGGAGTTAAAGCGCCGGGCAGACAGCCGTTTGTCAAAGATTATACGCGCGCTCGCCGTGATCGGTAATGTCGAGGCCTTCGAGCTCGGCCTGCTTCGTTGCCCTGAGGCCGATCGTAAGGTCGACGAACTTGTAGAGGATCGCCGAGCCGAAACCCGACCAGCAAAGGGTGAAAAGCACGTTCTTTGCCTGGATCACCACCTGCGTCATCATGTCGTAATTCCCGGGCGAGGCAAAGCCAGGTTTGATCGTGTAGTTGGTGAGGCCGACACCGCCGAGGTAGGGCGCGACCAAAATGCCAGTCCCGATCGCCCCGATGATGCCGCCGATGCAATGCACGCCGAACACATCGAGGGCGTCATCGTAGCCGAATAGCCGCTTCACATATGCGCAAAAGAAGAAGCAAACCGAACCGGCCACCAGACCAAGAACAATCGATCCCATTGGCCCGGCGAAGCCGGATGCCGGCGTCACCGCGACGAGGCCCGCGACCGCGCCCGAGACCATGCCAAGCAGCGAGGGCTTGCCCTTGAACGCCCATTCCGTGAACATCCAGCCGAGCGTCGCAGCCGCCGTCGCGACCATGGTGTTCACGAAAGCGAGCGCGGTCACTCCATTTGCCTCGAGGTTCGAACCGGCGTTGAAACCGAACCAGCCGACCCAAAGAAGCGAGGAGCCGATCATCGACATCATGACCGAATGCGGCGGGTCGATATCGTTCGGATAGCCGATCCGCTTGCCAATCATCAAGCATCCAACCAAACCGGCGATGCCCGCGTTGATATGGACCACGGTGCCGCCGGCGAAATCAAGCGCCCCCAATTTGAAGAAGTTTCCGGCATTGTTGAGAACCGCGTCGAGATTCGCCTGCGCGGCCGCCTTGGCGGCATCGTTGGGGGCATCGGCAAGGGCCTTCGCGGCATCGCCGATCGCGTCCGGACCCGCCCAGTACCAAACGCCATGCGCGATGGGGAAATAAACGAAGGTCACCCAAAGCAGGATAAAAACAAAGACCGCCGAAAACTTCATGCGTTCGGCGAAGGAGCCGACAATCAAGGCGGGGGTAATCATGGCGAAGGTCATCTGAAACACCATATAGGCGTATTCGGGAATGACGACGCCGTTGGAAAAGGTCGCCACGTTCGAATCCGGGGTTATTCCTTTAAGAAAGGCCCGGCCAAATCCGCCGACGAGATTGTTCCATTGGTAGCCTTGGAGAAATCCGAGCCAGGGACTGTCGCTGCCGGCCAAGGGAACCAATTCGTGGCTGCCTTCCGTAAAGGCGAGCGAATAGCCGTAAAGGCACCAAACGATCCCAACCATCGCCACGATCGCGAACACCTGGGCGGCCAACGAGGCCGCGTTTTTCGGGCGCGCCATGCCGGCGTAGAAGAGCGCGAGGCCGGGAATCGACATCATCAGGACGAGCGCCGACGAGGTCAGCATCCAGGCGGTATCACCTTTATTGGGCACCGGGGCAGCGGTATCCGCGAAGGCTAGCCCGGCCGCGCCCGCGGCCAGAAAGAGCCCAAAGCCGATCGCTCGGGGAGCGATCCTTGGAAGCAAACAATGGTTCATGTCCGACTCCTGCGAATCTTCGAAAATGGAGGGAAGGAAGCGTTAGATTGCCTCTCGATCGCGTTCTCCGGTACGGATCCGGACCGCTTGATCGAGCGCCGTGACGAAAATCTTGCCGTCGCCAATCTCGCCGGTTCGAGCCGCCGTTGTAATGGCATCGATCGTTTGATTTGCGAGATCGCCAGGCACGGCGACCTCGACTTTCAACTTGGGAAGAAAGCTGACCGCATATTCCGCCCCACGGTAGATTTCCGTGTGGCCCTTTTGGCGGCCGTAACCTTTGACTTCGGTCACGGTCATTCCGTGCACGCCAAGCGCTGTCAGGGCGTCACGGACCTCGTCCAGCTTGAACGGCTTAATGATCGCAGTCACTATTTTCATGTTGCTTTTCCTGCTTTCTCTACCTGGGAACTTTGGAAACTGCGTGCGAACCGGCTCATCGCCGTAGAGCCGGGCGCGTGATATCGCGGCCATGCTTGAGTTGCTCATAGCAAGCCTCGGGCCATTTGCCAATTCGCGCAAACTTGCCGCCGTGAATTAATGTGCCGTGGGGTTCGGTCCGGGCAAAAGTAAGGCCGCGCGAGCGTCTGAAACGCCATAGGAATTAGGTATTTGTTAAAACTCGAGTTGGGGCGGCGGCCGAAAATTGGCTTGTGCGCGGTCTTTGATGGTCACGGAATCGTGATCGCCAGGAAACAAGTTGAGCGCTGACGGTTATAGGTATTCGATCAGAAGAAACGCATCGTCGCGCGCTCAAATCGAAACTCCCCGGCCATTTGACTTGGGACGGATCAATCCCTCCTGAACCACCGAGGCAACGAGGCGGCCGTCATGGGAGAAGAGGAGTCCGCGCGCGAAACCGCGGGCGCCGCAGGATGTTGGGCTGTCTTGCGCGTAGAGGAGCCAATCGTCGGCGCGAAACGGCCGATGAAACCACAAGGCATGATCGAAACTCGCGGCCTGGAGGCCGCTATCGAACACCGAATGACCATGCGCGCCGAGCGCGGCATCGAGAAGAGTCATGTCGGAGAGATACGCGAGCACCGCGCGATGGATGGCCGGATCGCCGGGGAGCGGCCCCGTGGCGCGCAACCAGACCTGCTGTTCAAGGACGCCAGCTTGGTGCCTGACGTAACGGGACAGGTCGACGGGGCGGACCTCGATGGGGCGGTCTTGGGCGAAATAGCGGCGAATGGCTTCCGGCATGTCCGCACCGAAGCGCCGTAGCATTTCGGTTTCGGCCGGCAGACTTTCCGGCAATGGAACCTTGGGCATTGAAACCGCGTGTTCGAGCCCAGGCTCCTCGATCTGGAACGATGCCGAGAGGGAGAAAATCGCGCGTCCATGTTGGATCGCGTTGCAGCGCCGCGTCGTAAAGCTCTTCCCGTCCCGTATCCGGTCGACTTCATAGACGATCGGCACGGCCGGATCGCCAGGCAAAAGAAAATAGCCATGCAACGAATGCGGCGCGCGTCCTTCGACGGTGCGGGCCGCCGCGACGAGGGCTTGCGCGACCACAAGCCCGCCGAACACGCGTTGCCAGCCAACTTGCGGGCTGCGCCCGCGAAAAATATTTTCCTCGATCCGTTCGAGGTCGAGAATAGTCAAAAGCTCTGCGACAGCATTCGACATGGCCCGCGCGACTTCCTTTCCGGAAGCCTGACGTGAGCCGCGCGGCGGCTCCAGTCAAGTCGCAACCGGGCTCGCCATCGGCACCGCGCGCGAACGAGAGTTTTCCCGCATTGCCACGCTCCGGGACGAGCCGGTAACCCGTTGCGCATCATCCGCATAGCCGTCGAGCCTCCGGTGGAGCTCGCGGTCTTCCAAAGCCGTCTGCTGGTTTAGTGCGCCGCGACGCCAACCCAGGATCCCAGCATAACCGCGGCCAATGGCAGAAGCAGCAAAGTCGCGGCATAAGGTGGATGCCGGACATTGCCATAGGCGGCGGCCCCTTCGTATTTCCGGCCGCCGCTCTATCCGTCGAGTGGGCGCGCTTCTTCCGGAAGCATGATCGGGATGCCGTCGCGGATCGGATAGGCAAGTTTTGCCGCGCGGGAAATCAATTCCTGGTTCTGCGCGTCGTATTCGAGGGTCGTCTTGGTGCGCGGACACACCAGGATTTCAAGCAGCCGCGGATCGATCCGGGAAGGTTCCGGAGCTTCTTTCTTGGCGCCTGATTCTTTATCCTTACCCGCCATCGGTTTGTCCTCCCGCTGTTGTCGTTCCCGTGGAGATTCGCACGGGACCTGCCATGAGTTTCGCGAAGGCAACGCGGCTCCGGCGGCGCGCAATCTCGAGCCGCCGCGTTCCATGCTTCCTCGCCCTTTGCCGCGAGATCAAGAAAGTAAGCCGGATCGAGTTTTTTGAATGGATCGTCGGCGGGAGGCTGGAAACTCGCTTCTTTTGAAGATCGCAGAGAGCTGAATATTATGCGCGGCCAAATTGTCCGCCGCGTCTTCTTCGCGATCGACTACTACCAGCGCACGGCGGACATCGAAGCGGCGTTGATCGCTCTTTATGCCTTCGACAGCCTTGAGAATCGAGCCGCCCGTGGTCGCCACATCATCGACCATGAGCACTTCGGCTCCCGCACATAGATGCCCGCCGATTCTTTCCCGCGCGCCATGTTCCTTGGCTGATTTTCGAACAAAAAACGCATTGATCGGCAACCCCTTGATATGGCTCATAACGGCGACGGATGACACGAGCGGAACCGCGCCAATTTCCAGGCCGCCGACGCACTCAATAGAATGCCGACACATATACTCAAGGATAATTTCGCCAAGTAGCGCCGCTCCTTCCGGCAGCATCGTGGTTTGCCTGACCTGAAATAAGTAGGTGCTGTGGTGGCCAGACGATAACTTAAAATCGCCCACTCTTAGTGAATGATTGCGGATAAGCTTTCGCAAACGACGCCATCGCTCGTCGTTTCGATCAAGGACGCACTCTACCGTTGCGCGATCTTCTTGCGCGTCAAGAGCGATCATCGTCCAGTTCCTAGATCGATTCGGATGGAACCATGGGCGCCAAACGCAGCTCCCGCCTCCAAATCATGGTTCGGCAATTTCACAGTGATGTATCGTCATGCAGATGGATTTGCACCCACCTCCTGGTGTGGGACCATCGCGCCAGACCCATGCCACAGGAACAAAGGAGCCTACCAGCTGATCCACCAACTGGAATGATATTTTCAAATTGTCTTCCACCTGGGTCATCCCTGCAGGAAGAACTTGGAATGCGCCGGTCCTTTCATCATGCATGTGCGGCATGTAAATTCCGAGATTATACGCAGACAATTTGCGCATAATGTCTTGAACTTCAGGCAAGTTGATTGCGCTTTGCGCAATAGCCAGCTGTTCCGGTAATTCCGGCAATCCGCTGATGTTGCTGATAGACTTCATTTCAGTAGTCATCTCAGTAGTCATTGCACCCTCTTCGCGTAGGTCGACTATTGCTAAATGGGCAACGCGTTGAGCGTACCTTGGGCACGATTTAACAACTGCAGCCCAATTTTCGGATTTCATTATTGCTACCGAGCGGACTGGCCGTCGAGAGCATAACGTGCGGTGGTGGAAACGATCACTGTGACGGCCCGGGCCGAGGCCCGAGGTGCGCTTGTCCCAAAGTTCAACATGGGTCCACGTTCATCCATCCCCCGCTGTTGGTACATTGAAGCCTCACATGGTCAGCACAAATACTCGTACCTACATCGTAAGCATTGCCGTTCTCGTAGCATACTGACGAAGAGGCAGTTGCCGGTCCTTCTCCAGCTGGAGCATTAGGAGCGTCGCTGACAGGTGAGTTTCTTTTAGACGGGTCCTGCGGCCCGAACATGTTCCATCGCGTGCTCAGGGCTCATTCTGCCTCATTTCCGCTCTCGTGACAAGGGAGCTGGTGCGCTTAGTGCAAGGGCGTCGACGCGCTTCTCCCGCGGGCCAGTTCAATTTCGGTAATCGCGACAAGCACGTCCGCCCGGCCCTTCAGGTCGCACGCTTCGAGAAGCGCCTGCTTTTCCTTGGGGCTGCACGGACTCATCATGGACAGCGCATTGACGAGCGCCTCGTTTGGCGCGTCGTGGATGCTGTTCCAGTCGATCTGGAGATGGTTTGTCTCTGCGAAGTCGCGCAAAGTGCGCAAGACGCCGTCGCGATCGACTTGATCCTCGCCCGCGCGGGGGCTGAAATCGACGGAAAACGGGCTGAAATCGGCGCGGCATTGCCGGTAGGGCGTCACGGCGGCGATTTCCTCGACGATCTTGAACCGCGCGATGCCGGTCAGCGTGACGAAGTAGCGTCCGTCGCCGGTTTCGGCGAGCTGGGTAATGCGCCCCGCGCACCCGACCGAAAACAATGCCGGCACGGTAGTTCCCGCTCCTGCCTCGGGGTCGGGTTGGATCATGCCGACGATACGCTCGCCTTTCATGGCATCGTCCACCATGGCGATGTAGCGTTGCTCAAAGACATTGAGAGGCAATTCGCCACGCGGCAGCAACAGGGCACCCGCAAGCGGAAAAATCGGAAATGCCGCCGGCATTTCATTCGGATTGCGATAGGCGCGGTTCATGCTCATTTTCAGTCCTTACCTTTCGCCGTATATCCTGCCTCACCCGGAGCCAGCGATCCACGACTAAATAACGCAATCTCGATATGCGCAGCGGACTATTTATTTGCGCGCACCTCATTGTCACGCTTTTAGGCGAATGCACATAATTTAGGCATTATAGGGACGACGACATACCGCGCCAGGTCCCGGTTTTTTGGCAGGCTGCGCCATCATGCTAATCCCTTAACGGAGCCAGCGTTCCAACCGGCGTAAGGTATCCTATCCATCGAACAGCGTGACGCAAGAGCCGCTTTGTCACGGCCTGGGCCATGTTTGGGCCGGTATGAAATTGGAGCTTAACGAGCCCGATGCATTGGATCGATTTGCTAACGACGTGCTCGATTCCTGTAATGTAGAGGTGACCGCCATCAGAACCGAGACCGGTCCGCGCAACACGAAGGAATCCACGCTCACCCGTGTCCGCCGCGAACGATTGAATCGCCGGTACAATAAGGAACGGCGATCACTGGTTTGCCAGGGCAATTTGATGGAGCGCGGCCTTCAATCCGGCGGTGAGTTTTGTCAAGTTGTCATTGGCCCAGAAGTGCATGAAGAACATGCGGGGCACGTCGTCGAGCATGTGATTGTGCAAGGCCGTGACCTCTATGTCATTGTCGCGCAAAGCCCGCAGCACCGGATTGACTTCATTGGCGGTCAGGACGAAGTCCCCGGCGATCGCCGCCTTTCCGTCGCCCGTGGGTTGGAAATTGATCGCCTCGGCCGTACCCATGGCTTCCGGCACGGCCATGCCCGCATCGGTCACTGTTTCGGCGCGGTTCAGGCTCACCTGGTACACGCCGTCATTCACCTTGCCTTTCGCGCCAAGCGTGCGGTCGATCGACGCGGCGTCGAGTTCAATCGGCGCGGGCGCGGCGCCGGGAGCCGCCATCAGCGGAGTCTTGCTCAGGTGCAAGCCGTCGTGCAGGGCGGCGGCGAGCTTGACGGGATCGCCATATCCGCGCACATGCATATAGAAGGTAGGGGGCGCCGCGCGCAAAAGATGGTTGTGCAACGCGGTGATCTCGATCGCCTCCCCCGCCAGTTTCTTCATCACCGGGCTCACCTCGTCGGCGGTGAGGACAAGATCGCCCATCACCATCGTCTGATCCCCCTGCGATCGAAAGGCGAGCCATGAGCCGAGCGCTAGCGCGGGCTTCAGCTCCACCCCATCGAGCATCACCTTGAGATCGGTGCGTGGCAGGCCCACTCGATAGACCCCATTTGGCGCTTCGATGCCCGCCTTGCCGAGCACTTCGGCAACCGCGCGCCAATCGCCGCCCGCGGCCAGCGCCGGAGCCGAAAGACCAGCGGCGAATGCCAAGCCGACCACACCTGCCGTGAAGCGAACCATCATCGGCCCTCCGGATTTAATAATCGGGCAGAGCGCGGCAAGGCCGTGCTCTTGACACTGTCTATCGAGCTTCTCCGAGACTGTCTCGAAGGCACCGGCCAGCATCGACCGGAAGGACATGAGGCCGATGGCGATGTCCCACACACGATCATCGCCAACCTGGCTAATGCGGGATCGGCCGTCTCATCGCGCTTTTCCCCCAGCCGAATCCCAAAATCTCCCCATGTCAAGCGACTTTTTCGGCGTTTCAATGAGTTAGGAGTTTATTTTCTAAGGGCTGGGAATTGGCATTTAATATTTTCCTTGCGCATGTGTCGCAATTACACCATATGGTTAGCGATGACGTTCGGCGCCTGCGCTGTCCAGCCCCGAAGAAAATCAGTCACGATGGCTAATCAACGAATGACGGCTAAGCAACGAATAACGGCTAATCAACGAATAATGGAGTGAAAGTTTTGGGCGAGCTTCTTGAGATTGCGAGTTGGGTTGGGACGCCTCTTGGCGGTATTTGCGCGGTTGCCTTTGTGGCTGCTATGTTTTTTTATGCGCGGTGGGTCCTCACAGATACGCCTAAAAAAGGGTAGCGGTTTTTCCACGCCTCATGGGTCAATCCTCCATCGGTTAATGGGCGGCGCGCCAGCGGCGCCTTTTTGTCGATTTCACGCACCTTGCCAATCAATCTTGGCCAATCAATCTTGGCCAATCAATCTTGTCAATCAATAGAGTTAGTCAGTAACGCGGATCCGTGCTTGACAACGATCTGGCGAGATCGCGCTAATTATCCTTGATGTCCGAAAAGACGATTTCCGGCCATTTATCCTGCTCGTATTTGAGGTCGAAGGCCGAGACGGCCAGGAAGACCGGCGCGCCGTCGAGATCGCGCGCCATCGACGCCGGGTGCGCGTGAACAAATCTGTCGCGTTCGGCCGAACTCTTCGCCGCGATAAAGCGCGCGAATTCGAAGCGGCTTGTCTCGAAAATCACGCGCAATCCATATTCAGCTTGAAGCCGCTCGGCGAGGACATCGAGCTGCAAGGCGCCGACGACGCCAGCGATCGCGCCCGATCCGTCGTTCGGCAAAAAGAGCTGGACAACACCTTCCTCGGCCATTTGGCCCAAAGCCTCACGCAGCTTCTTCGCCTTCATGGCATTGCCGGTCTTGATCCGGCGAAGAATCTCGGGGGCGAAGCTCGGGATCCCGCCAAAGACGAGCTCCTCGCCTTCCGTCAAGGTGTCACCGATGCGCAAAGTGCCGTGGTTTGGAATACCGACGACATCGCCCGCATAGGCTTCGTTGGCCAGTTGCCGGTTCTGCGCGAAGAAGAATTGCGGCGTGTTGAGCGCGATATTTTTGCCCGAGCGGACGAGCTTGGCCTTCATGCCTCGCGTCAATTTGCCCGAACAAACGCGCAGAAAAGCGATCCGGTCGCGATGATTTGGGTCCATGTTCGCCTGGATCTTGAACACGAAGCCGGTCATTTTTTCCTCGCGTGCATCGACGGTTCGCGAAGCTGCCTGAAGCCCGTGCGGCGGCGGCGCGAAATCTTTCAGCGCGTCGATCAAGTCGCGCACCCCGGAATTGCGCAAGGCGCTGCCGAAAAAGACGGGCGTCAAATGGCCTTCCAAAAACGGTTTTTGGCCGAAGGCTTTGAAGCCCGCGCGGGCGAGTTCGATTTCATCCCGGGCCTTTGCGAAATCCGCTTCGTTCAAGAGGCCTGCAACGAAGGAATCGTCTGCCCCGGAAACAGGCACGGGCTCGCTGTCGCGGTCGAGACGGCGCACGAGATTGCGCCGCAAATCGAACGTGCCCGCGAAGGCGCGGCCTCGCCCCAGCGGCCAGGTGATCGGGGCGGCATCGAGGGCGAGCGTCTTTTCGATTTCGTCGAGGAGATCGAAAGGGTCCCGCGTTTCGCGGTCGAGCTTGTTGATGAAAGTCAAGATCGGAATATCGCGCAGGCGGCATACCTCGAACAATTTACGCGTGCGCGCCTCGATGCCCTTCGCGGCGTCGATCACCATGATCGCGGAATCGACGGCGGTCAGCGTGCGATAGGTATCTTCCGAGAAATCCTCGTGGCCCGGCGTATCGAGAAGATTAAAGACGCAACCGCCATATTCGAAGGTCATAACCGAGGTGACGACCGAGATCCCGCGCTCGCGTTCGATCGCCATCCAGTCCGAGCGGGTCTGGCGCCGGTTCGCCTTGGCGCGAACCTCGCCCGCGAGCTGAATCGCGCCGCCGAAAAGAAGGAGCTTTTCGGTGAGCGTCGTCTTGCCCGCGTCGGGGTGGGAAATAATCGCAAAGGTCCGCCGCCGGGCGACGGGATCTTGATGGTTCATGCCGGTGCTTGGTTGCAAGAGGGAGGCGTCGATGTCAATTGCAATGACGCAGGCTCACCTTTGGCCTGATTTCCTTGATCCCGGCGGCAATCCATTCCGGTTGATTATCCCTGGCCGCATGTGTACTGACACGACGGCAGCCGACGAAACTCAAGCCGAGCGCGTCTTGCGGAGTTTGCAATGCAAAAAACGTCCAGGTTTTTATCGATATCCAGCGCCGCATCCCTTGCGACGGGGGTTTTTCTCGCCGCGATAGCCATCGGCGGCTGCACGCGAACCTCTGGCTCCTCCGCACCGGTCGCGGCTGTGGCGCCCCGGGCGCCGGCTCCCCCAAACTGGCCGAACTTGCCCGAGGGCGCCGCCTGTACCAAGGATCTCAACCATTATCAAACCGTGCTTGACGCCGACGTCGGTACTGGAAATGTCAACCGGTCGGTGTACGATGAGATCGAGACCGATCTCGGCCGCGCCGCCAACGCATGCGCGGCAGGTCATGATGGCGAGGCGCGCGCGATCATTCGTTCGACGAAATTACGGCACGGCTATCGCGCTTCCTCGTGAGGACTTCGCGCGCCGCCGTCGTCACGCGGCGTGCGCCGCAGAAAGCGAGGCGTAAACGCCCGGGATATCTCCGGAATGCCTGATTTTGGCGACGCTGCAATACCGGCAAGCCTTCGGCCCCGGGCTTGCGGCGGAAGGTTTCGCTTGTTACTTGAGGCCACCTTGCCCGCGCCTTCCTCGTTTCGAGCAAACATCATGGCCTCGCCGCGCCGGTCTCCACCCCTCCTTGAAGCCAGGGGCACACGCTTCCTCATTGTCGAGGCCCGCTATTACGAAGATATCGCCGCGATGCTCTTGGAGGGTGCGAAAACCGCCTTTGCCAAGGCGGGAGCATCCTTCGACCTCGTCGGCGTGCCCGGCGCGCTCGAAATCCCGCTCGCCCTAGCGATCGCGCTCGATCATGCGGCAGCCTCGAAGCACCCTTTCGACGGGGCGGTGGCGCTCGGGTGCGTCATTCGCGGCGAGACTCATCATTTCGAGATCGTTGCCAATGAAAGCGCGCGCGCCTTCATGCAGATTTCCCTTGCGCGAAAACTCGCGTTCGGCAATGGTGTTTTGACCGTCGAGAACGAGGCCCAAGCCTTGACGCGGGCCAATCCCCAACAAGGCGACAAGGGGGGCGATGCCGCGCGGGCGGCTCTTTCGATCCATCGGCTGAAGCTTGCAGTCGGGGCGTCCTGATGGCCAATGCCGACCGGCGTTCCGCCGCCCGCCTCGCCGCCGTTCAGGCTCTCTATCAAATGGAGGTCTCCGGGAAAGGCCTGAAGGAGACCCGCGCCGAATTCGAGTCGTTCTGGATCGGCAATGAAATCGAGGGTGTGCAATACAGGCAAGCGGAAACCGCGTTTTTCAGCGATATTCTGACCGGCGTTGTTTCCGCCCAGGGTCCGATCGACCGGCTTATCGACAAAGCCTTGGCGGCGGACTGGCCCTTGGCGCGGATCGATTCCGTCATGCGCGCGATTTTGCGCGCGGGCGCCTATGAATTGAAGCGGCGCGCCGATATTCCGGCGCGTGTTTCCATCAAGGAATATGTCGATATCGCAGGCGCCTTCTTTGGCGCGGAGGAAGCCGGAATGATCAATGCGGTGCTGGACGCCCTGGCGCGCCAGTGCCGTGCGGCGGAATTTCCGCGCGAGTAGGTTTCATGAACAGGCCGTCCGAAGACGAATTGATCGCGACCTACTTCGCGCCGCTCGCCGGGCCGGGAGCTTTTGGCTTGCGCGACGATGCCGCAGTTCTCGCCCAAAAACCAGGCCATGATATTGTCGCGACCAAGGATATGTTGATCGCCGGAGTGCACTTCTTTACGGACGATCCGCCCGGAGCGGTCGCCCGCAAGGCCTTGCGGGTGAACCTCTCCGATCTTGCCGCCAAGGGCGCGGAGCCTATCGGTTTTCTCCTCGGGCTTGCATTGCCGGAAGATTGGACGGCGCATTGGCTCGCGGGTTTCGCGCATGGGCTCGGCGAGGATGCGGCGGCCTACAAATGTCCGCTGCTCGGCGGCGACACCGTGAAGAGTCCAGGGCCGCTCATTGTCTCGATAACCGCTTTCGGCACCGTCCCAGCGCAAAAAATGGTCTTGCGCGCAGGCGTCGCGGCGGGCGACCGCATTTATGTGACGGGAACACTTGGGGACGCGGCCTTGGGCTTGAAATTTCGCCTCGGCGCGGCGCAAGACAAAGAGTGGACGCAATGCCTCAGCCAAGCGGACGCCGCCTATCTCGCCAGCCGCACCCTATTACCGCGCCCGCGTCTTTGCCTGCGCGCGGCGCTGCGCGCCCATGCGCACGCGGCCATTGACATTTCGGACGGATTCGCGGGCGATCTTGCGAAAATGTTGCGGCTGACTGAAATGACCGCCGAGGTCATGACCGCCGATGTGCCTCTGTCGGAAGCCGCGCGGAAAATTTTGCACAAAACCCCATCTCTCCTCGAAACGATTCTTACGGGCGGCGACGATTATGAAATTCTTTGCGCCGTGCCGTCCTCCCAAGGCGCCAACTTCGAAGCCGATGCTGCTGCCGCCGGAATCTTGGTGCAACCGATCGGCACGGCCAAGCCAGGCAACGCGCCGCCAATATTCAAGGATATGGAGGGGCGGAAGTTGGTCTTCGCGCGGCCTTCCTTCCGGCATTTTTAACGGTTAGGCGCAAGACGGCTGCCAGGAATGTTCAAGGCGCGATTGCGCGGTGCAGCAGTTTCGTATAGGTCGAGGCCAAGCCGCGAGAGGCGTCGTCAATCCTTTCAAAAATCATGCAAGGTGGAAACGCATGAATTCCATTTGGTTTATCATTTTCGCCGGTCTTTTATCGATCGTCTATGGCGTGGTTACATCGTCGAAACTTCTCGCCGCCGATGCCGGTTCGCCCAAGATGCAGGAAATTGCCGGGGCTATCGCCGAGGGCGCGCAAGCCTATTTGAAACGCCAATATGCGACGATCGCAATTGTCGGCATTGCCATCTTCGCCGCCTTTGGCTTCCTCGTTTCCGGGCTGCTCGCGGCCGGATTTCTGATCGGCGCGATCCTTTCCGGCGCGGCGGGCTTCATCGGCATGAATGTTTCGGTCCGCGCCAATGTGCGCACCGCCCAGGCGGCCATGCAGTCGCTCGCCGCGGGCCTCGACATTTCCTTCAAGGCCGGCGCCGTCACCGGGCTCTTGGTCGCGGGCCTGGCGCTCCTTGGCGTGTCGGGATATTTTTACGTTCTCACCGGGCCGCTCGGCCATGCGCCGAACAGCCGCGAGACGATCGACGCGCTGGTCGCGCTCGGTTTCGGCGCGTCGCTCATCTCGATTTTCGCCCGCCTTGGCGGCGGCATTTTCACCAAGGGCGCCGATGTCGGCGCCGATCTCGTCGGCAAGGTCGAAGCCGGCATTCCCGAAGACGATCCCCGCAATCCGGCGACGATCGCCGATAATGTCGGCGACAATGTCGGCGATTGCGCCGGAATGGCGGCTGATTTGTTCGAAACCTATGCGGTGACGGTCGTCGCCACCATGGTGCTCGCCGCGATTTTCTTCACCGGGCAGCCGGTGCTTGATGCCGCCATGCTCTATCCGCTGGCGATCTGCGCGGCTTGCATCGTCACGTCCATTGCCGGAACTTACTTTGTCAAGCTCGGGTCGAGCAGTTCGATCATGGGGGCACTGTACAAAGGCCTGATCGCCGCCGGAATCTTGTCGATCGCGGGCCTTGCCGCCGCGACCTTCCTCACCATCGGCTGGGGGACCATCGGCACGGCGAGCGGCACCCCGGTCGAGGGCTCGCATCTCTTTTTCTGCGGTCTTGTTGGCCTGCTCGTGACGGGTTTAATCGTCGTCATCACCGAATATTACACCGGCAGCGGAAAGCGGCCCGTGGTCTCGATCGCTCAGGCCTCGGTCACCGGACATGGCACCAATGTCATCCAAGGCCTCGCGGTCTCGCTCGAAATCAACCGCGTTGCCCGCGTTGGTCATCATCGGCGGCATCATCGCGACCAGTCAACTCGCCGGTCTCTTTGGCACGGCGATCGCGGTGACCACCATGTTGGGTCTCGCTGGGATGATCGTCGCGCTCGATGCTTTCGGGCCGGTGACCAACAATGCCGGCGGCATCGCCGAGATGGCCGGCCTGCCGAAGGAGGTCCGGCACGTGACCAACGCACTCGACGCGGTCGGCAATACGACAAAGGCGGTGACCAAGGGCTATGCGATCGGCTCGGCTGGGCTCGGCGCCTTGGTACTTTTCAATGCCTATAGCCACGATCTTACGTTTTTCGCCGCGAACGCCGACCGGTTTCCCTACTTCAAGGGAATGGGCGTGGTATCCTTCGACATATCGAACCCCTATGTCGTGGCAGGGTTGATTTTTGGCGGCATGATTCCCTACCTCTTCGGCGGTATCGCGATGACCGCGGTCGGCCGCGCGGCGGGCTCCGTTGTCGAGGAAGTACGGCGCCAGTTCCGCGACAAGCCCGGCATCATGCAAGGAACGGAGCGTCCCGATTACGGCCGCGCGGTCGACATGCTGACCAAGGCGGCGATCAAGGAAATGATCGTGCCTTCGCTTCTCCCGGTGCTTGCGCCATTGGCCGTTTATTTTGGCACTCTCTTGATTTCCGGCTCGAAGGCGTCGGCCTTCGCGGCCTTGGGCGCGTCGCTCCTCGGAGTCATCGTCAACGGACTTTTCGTGGCGATTTCGATGACATCGGGCGGCGGCGCCTGGGACAACGCCAAGAAGAGTTTTGAGGATGGTTTCGTCGACAAGAACGGCATCAAACATTTTAAGGGCGGCGAGGCGCATAAGGCGTCCGTGACCGGCGACACCGTCGGCGACCCTTACAAGGACACCGCCGGTCCCGCCGTCAACCCGGCGATCAAGATCACCAATATCGTCGCGCTGTTGCTCCTCGTCATCCTCGCGCGTTGAGGACGCGCCGCCGCGCGCGATGCGCTTAGAAACGCAGAAGGTTGATGAACATGCCTTTCAGGAAGGTCAACTCTGCGCCGGCCGTCGGCGTGGTGCGCGATACGAAATCGATGAGCTTGCCGTCCTCCATGCCATAATTGGCGACGCGCGCGACCTTTTTGTCCTTGGTGAAATAGACCGCGAAGACCCGCTGGTCGGTGACCTTCGGCGACATGAACACTACGCTGCGATTGGTGACCTGGCTAATGTAATACCAGGCGTCGCCACCGACGGTGGATGTCGTCGTCGGCGTCCCCAAAAGGATCAGAATTTGCTCCGCGGAAGCCCCGGCCTTGACCTGTTCTGCCGATTTCGGGTCGAGCTGATAGCCATGGACGACTTGACCGTCATAGCCGAGGCAGCCGCCGAGCCCCAGTGCAAGCGCCGCCGCCAAGGCCAGTTTTGTGCCACCCGGAGCCCGGCGCTTTCCGCCCCGTCCTCGCGCCCTCATAAACTCCATTCCGCACGTCTCCGAGTTGCGCATTTTAGCGAAGCACTCTCCTGTCCAGGCCAGGCAAATGCCATGATGCAGGGAAATTCCACGAAATAAATGAACAAATTGCTTGCGCAATTGGTGCCACCGCAACAGACAACGGACCGACCCCCGCGAAACCCATCCGCTATAATCCTTGCGTTTCGCCGCGCGATGCCTATCTTCCGGCCCAGGGAAAAGCAAGGCCCGCAGATCACCGGCCAGGACGGCCAGGGGCCGCCTTTGGGACGGGGCAGCATGGTTCTCCGGCTCATTACGGCGCTCTGCCAATCGGCAACTAATCGACCGGCTTTCCGGCGAGATCGTGGCGGCGGCCCGCGTCGATCGAACCCGGTCCGGGGTTTTCCTGCGAAACGGATTTCCACTTGCCGGCGTTGATGTTCTAATAATCCGCAAATAGGGGTGGCGATGACATCCAGCACCGTTCCCGGTCCGAAATCCCGCAAGCCCGGTCGCGGCACGACAGGCGCCAAGCTTGGGCCGGGGCGATTGACACGCATGCTTGCCGTCGCGACCGTGCCGGATGCCGGTCTCGACATAACGCTTTGCGCCAATGAGACCGAATGCGCCGCGCTCGCGGACGCCTACGGCCTCGTCGCGGTTCAAACGTTCGAGGCCGGTTTCCATGTCCGGAAGCAAGGCCCGGAAAGATACGAGGTCAGCGGCGTTTTGCACGCGCTTTTGACGCAAACCTGCGGCGTCAGTCTCGAGCCTTTCGAGACCCTTGTGAGCGCTCCTGTTGACGTGGAATTCGCGCCCTCCAGTCAGCCCTTGGGCGAGCCCGCCAGCCGGAAAATGACGGCGGGCGGCGCGGCAATTTTTGCTGGGCCGCAAGACCCCCCCGATCCGATGATCAATGGCCAAATCGATCTTGGCGCATTGGCGGCGGAATTCTTGGCTCTGAATCTCGATCTTTATCCGCGCAAGCCGGGGGTCACTTTCGGAAACATGTATGTTGGCGGCGAAGGGTCCGGAACAGATTCGCCCTTCGCGGTTTTACGGCATCGTTCATAAACCCCTACGCTTTCTGGCACGCCCTGCCCAGCTGGCCAACTCCGGGGTCATCGCCTCAAGTGGAACCAGAGATTGGGTACTGGTCAAAACTTAGGGCGGACCCATTATTGGTCGGGCAAATGCAATCTATAATAGCACCTCCCAAGTCGAAGGTTTCGGCAGTTAAGGGCTGGACGCGATCAATGCGGCTAAAAACACAACTGAGGCGAACAACGTTTTGATGCACCCGCTCGGGAGCGAAATGGACCCGTCCGCCGTCACAGATCACAGGCTGGGACTTTACCAGCGGAACGCACCCCATTTCGACCGGACACCCGGCATAGGATAAGGTATAGGCACGCCTATGAACTGCAACGCACCGCGCAAACCGTCGAACTCCAACCCACACATATGACGCAGTAAAAGTAGGCCCGACGCGCCCTTTCGGATCGAATCAGTCCGCCCTACGCAGCATGTAGAGATCCTGGACCGGATTCCCCTTCGCTCCTTCAGGAACAGCGTCGACGATCTCGAACCCTTCAGCCAGCGTCTCGCGGACATACGATTCCGGATGAAAGGATGCACAGAGGTTTCCTCCAGCGTATTGACCGAGCCGGACAACGGGCCGCCCTGAGTTGAAATCTTCCAGTTCCTTGCCGGTGAGATGCCCTTTGTAGGCGTTGCCATGGAGCGTCAGAATGAGAATTCCGCGAGGCCTCAATATCCGGCGAAACTCGTCACGCCATGCCTTTTGTGCCTTGATGTCCAAGTGAGTGAAGACCGAAAGCGCATAGACCAGATCGAAACTCTGGTTGGCATAGTCGAGCTTGGCGACCATCGAATTCTTGCTGATGCTCGCGAAAGGGACGCAGCGCTGACATGTCTCGACGAGATAGTCATTTATGTCGGTTCCATAAATTCGCGTATCCGCGAAGCCGTTCCAATAACGGATGACCCGCCCACACCCGCAGCCAAAATCGAGGACGTCCTTGAGACCTCCGATTGGCGTCCCGTTCCTTTCAAGCGTCTCGCGGAGGCAATCGAATCCCCGCCTTCCCAATTCAAGAAAGCCAGGAATGTCGGCCGAACCGGCCACCAACAAGCGAGCCCGATACCCCGGTATCGGAAGCGTCTCTTTGTTGCCGCCGAGCCAAAAACGGAAATTGTGGACTAATGTTGTTGGACTCAAAGTTGAAGCAAGCATTAGAACTTTGTAGGCTTCTGGCTTCAATCGAAGAGCTTGAAGCAAATCACCGATGGAGTGTTTCAACGTCGCTCTATTCAACCGAAATCCCCCAGATGGCCGCCGACTTGAGCCTCATACTGCACCATATTGGCTTGTCGCGCAATCCTGAAGCGCCATGCGCCCACCCCAGTTAATTTAACGGCCCCATGTGCACCCCTCGGTACCCGCGCACTCAACCTTGCCTGCGCCCGCCGAACGCGGCAGTCCCGGCGTCCGGAACGGATTGCACTTCGGCTGACCGGTCGCGATGTTCACCATAGTTGCCGGAGTGCAGCGCGCGGGATTCTCGTAGAACGACCCGCCCTCGATGGAAATATTTGAACCGTTATCCCGGGCATGAAACAGCGTGCCGTGGATCTTGCTGTCGGCGATGGACACTCTCCCTTTGTTCGCCACCTCGATGGTCTGGTTCCAGACTTCGGAATCCCGAATATCGAGCGAGCTGCCGGGCGCAAGCGCGGCGAGCACCGCGAGCTGCAACAAAGAGCGTTCGACGCGCACTTTCGCATCCCGGCCGAAGATGCCAATTTCGTTTATGGTTGAATTCTTGATGGTTAGATCCGCGTTATCGCCGGCATAGATCTGCCAGGCGATGGGGCCGAGCTGGACATCTTGGAGCGTCAGCCGGTCGCTGATCTCGCGATTCTGCAAGCCGGCCTTGAGGCCATCCAGCGTTTCCCGCGAACCGACCACAAAGTACGAGATCTTGAGTTCGCCGGTCGCTGGGGCTCGCGCGCCGTTACCAGTGATCGTGAGCGCCGAGGCGGGCTTGACCTCGATACCGATTCCAGGTTGTGCGTCATCAACCTGCAGCGACCATCTCACATCCAGACCGGTGCCAGCACCAATCTGCCACGAGAACGGACCGTTCACGTTGGGTAGCTTTAATGTCCCCTTGACGCCACCCGCGTCCAGCCAGACACCGGTCCGCGTGCCGGTTCCGCTAATTTTCGCTGACGACGAATTGTTGACGTAGATCTCGGTCGGGACATGCTGGGTATTGGCGATGGTCAGCTTGGCGGAATCGTGAAGATTGGCGAGTAGCCACGACTCTTCCACGACGAGCGTCGAGCCGGTCACCTCGAAGGACGATCGGCTTCGGGCCTCATAACTCATGTAGACGCTGCCTTTGCCGCGGTCTCCGGATTTCTGCGTGCGAAACTCGACGTAGTCCAGCTTGATCGTCGCGTCATCGGTCGAGGTGATCGAACGTTGACCGCTGAACTCATTGTCGACCGCGAATACCGCCCATTCACCCGGCCGGCCCTGGATCCATAGCGTCGCGCCGTCCTGCACGATGACGTTTCCGCCCACGACCAAGCGCCCGCCCTTACGGCCGCTATAATCGAAGTGCAGGACGGCACTGCCTGTCACGGTCAAGTCGCCGCCAACGGTGCAGTCCTCGTCCACCGTCACGCTGCCGCTCACCGTCATCGGCTGTCGCGGATCGCAGTCGCCGCTGGCGGCGGGGGCGGGGCCGGCGGCGGGGGCGGAAGGGGCGGCAGCCGCGGGCGCGGAGCCTTCCGCCGGCGCCCCGAGTTTCGTCAGGAGCGTGTCGAGGATTTTCTCGGCCTCGCCGATCTTCCCGCTTTGGAGCAGCTTATCGACATTTTGCATTGCTTCCTGGAACGGCCACACCTCCCCACCGGACTCGCGGAGCTTAATAGCGCCAGCGCCGACCTGGCTTATTTTGGCTTGAATCCGGGTGGCGGTGTCTTCCGCGGAGAGAGAGTTCGAGCAGCCCCAAGATGCTATCAGGATCAGCCAGAACAATGCAATGCCCAAGGCGTTGGCTAAGGTCGCGGTTCTCATCTTGTTTAGTTTGGCGAGCATTATGGTCCGAACTTTAAGTGGTCTTTGTCAGTGTTTCAGAGGCAGTCCAATGCGCGCCTTCGTTTGACGTACTGATATCTCGGCTTTCATACCAACAACTAGGGTCTGCTCTAAGAAGCCTTGCGGCAGTAAATTCGATAGTTGTCCCGGACGTTGACGTGCACCGTCCGTTCCTAGATGTGAAGTGCCTCGAACGCGCGTCCCAGAAATCGCCCGAGGGACTCGGTGTTTTTGCGCAGGGCCCAGGCGATTCGTGCCAGGCGAATTCGACGGCCGGTAAGCTCGGTGTGGAGGATTTTGAATCCTGCTTTGTGCAGGAACTCGGCAGCATTCTTGCGGGAAAGGAATAAGGTGTGATCGAAGATATAGTGCCGATGACGCCGGCCCATGGTCATCGGGAAAAGCGTATCTATGATCGGAATCTCGATCGCGAGTAGGCCAGTGTCCTTCAGAATTCTGCGAAGATCCAACAGCGACTCCATCGGCCGCGTGAGATGCTCCATAACGTGAAACATCGCGATGACGTCAAATGTCCGATCATCGAAAGGCAAATTCGGCGCCAGCGCCTCGTGTACACTCAGACCGAACTCGCGACGTGCATACTCCGCTGACCACGGATCGGGCTCAATCCCGATTCCCTCGTAACCGGCCTTGCACGCGAGCGCGAGAAAGTGACCGGTGAGACACCCGAGCTCGAGCAACTTTCCGCCCGCCTGATAGCGCTTGATCCGATTGAGTATGTCCAGGAAATCATCGATCTGGCTGTCCTGCTTCTGCAGGATCATGCCGGGCAGCGGTTCCGGATGCTTTTGCCGCAGCTCCGGCCACGAGGCGGTCCAGCGGCTGCGTGTGAACTTGAGTTCGGCATTGGGCGCAGCGAACGACGTTGCCGATTTCCTTGTGCGCGAATAGGACCTGGTGGTCCGGAGACCCGCACAGAGGGCAGTTGACGAAAACGTCGAAGAGACCGCTCGCGGAGCCTGTCGGCTCCAAGGTCTCTGTCTCCGTCATATCGTTGCACCGTCGTCGTACCGATGCGCAGCACCCGAAATCCCCCAGATGGCCACCGATTTCAGCCTCATACTACGCGATATTGGCTTGTCCCGCAATTCCGAAGAGAAGTTTTGATCATCGATGCGCCAACTACAAAATCACCCAGGGAAAATTATCTCCTTTTTCCAGAAACCCTCGCTCAAATACGCCGCTTGAATGTTTCCATATTTATGAACTGCTTAACATCTCTACACTAAGCCATTCGTTATCGTCGTTGATACGTTTGACAGCGGCGAGACTGTATCCTCATTGGGAGGGGCAGGCCGGCGAATGAGCCACACGCTCAGCATGATTAACGCTGCGCACCCGAGAAGCAAAAAGGTGTTGCGCACCCTTTGCACGATATTCGCGAGCTCCAGATCAGACTCGGGCTTACGCGGGTGCACAAAGTACGTGAGCAAACCCGCGATCCCGATCATCGCAGGCACCGCCTTTAAGTAGCTCATTACGTCCATGTATTCATCCGTCCGTAAGTATGTCATAATCACGCGGCGTATTTGAATGAGGGCATTTGAAAGAAGGAGATGATTTTTCGAGCATTATTTTGCAGACCACGCATCGCGCGGCGAACCTTCTTCGCGAAATCGTCGTTGCTGGTCGCCGCCATGCGGCCGACGGTGTCCACTTTCAAGTGCTTCCCCACCAACGTACCGGGGGTGCGGTCCGCGCGCGCATTCAACTTCGGCGGCCGACCGAATAACGGTTTGCCCTTCAACCCGCCCCAACCCGCCGCGCCGGTAGCGCGCCAGCCAGCCATACATTGTCCGCACGGTAACACCCAAAGCTCGCGCGACAGAGGGGCTTTCGCCCACCTCCACGCTGCGCATCGCGCCTATCCGCAGAGCCTCCAGTGTCTTGTGATCGCGCGCGCATCGTCATTTGCCATGCCCTCAATGAATCACTTGGGCTCCGCGCCGTCAATAAAAAAACGAAAATACTTATGGACGGATTAATAACCGAATCTTCGGCATAGGGGGATGGCGATGATCTCCGGCAAGGCGTGCCGACCTTGGTGTTAGATCGCCCCGGTATAGCATCGGTCGATTGCTTCCTTCACCCGCGCCCGGCTCTCGCCGGCGTTTAGAGCCTCGTTCTCTTCGATCACCGCAACCTCGCTGGCGAGCTCCGGATCCTTGATCGACTCCGCTAGCCACCGCGAATAGTCGCCGGCGCGCAGGTGATGCAACCAAGTGGTGTCGTCGACCCCTTCCGCGATCTGAAGGAACAACAGCAGATTCTGCGCCCGGAGGTTCAAGCCGCCATCTGGCCCGCGGAAGTAGAAGCTGCGGTCCTCGCTCAGCTCGCCTTCCGCGTATTTGCGCGTGTGACGCCGAAGGTGCTGGCGCGGTTCATTTATGCGCACACGGCGCAGTCGGCGTTCCCGCCGCTCCCAGAGATAGGCGAGGCCGCGCTCGATCTGCCCGTCGCGCATTTCCGGCGGGTCCTCGCCCAAGGCGTCGCAAAACGAGCGCAGCGTTGCCGCGGGATCCGAGCCGATGGCGACGACGAAAGCGACGGTCTCGAGCGCGGCGCGCGCGACATGTTCGGGATGCACCGTGACGACGATCGTACCTCGCAGCAGCTGCGGCAAGGTGGCCGCCGTCGCCCATTCGGGCGGCATCATATGATGGGCTTCGTCAATCAGCATCCAATGCGGCCTCGCGGTCTCAGCGCGTAATTGGCACAGCTGAGGGAACAGCTTGGCGAAGTAGCGTGGCCGCTCGTCGAGCTGGACGCCGAGGAGGTTGACGACGAGATTCTGTTTTGGATGCCGGAGCAGCTCGACCGCTTCCTGAAGGCGCGGCTCATGCTTGGCGTCGCCCAACGTCACGGCATTCTCGATCTCGGCATAGTCGCCCTCCGGATCGATCACGCAGAACTGGAAGCCGCGCTCCGAGAAATGCTCGAGTAGCCCGGTCGCGACCGTCGATTTACCCCCGCCCGACATCCCGGCGATCAACAAACTTCCGCCGCGCGGCGAAATCTCGATCGGCGCGCCCGCTTCATCCAGCGCGAACTCGACCGCTTGCCGGGAAAGCCCCTGGGTCAACCCGGCGAGGTCGTCCGCGATCATCCGCCGAGCCAGCGCCGCGACACCCGCCCCGCACGCCTCTTTAGTTACAAAATCGGCGCTCTCCTTCAACATCGGCAGGGCATTCGCCACCGCCACGGCGCAACCGCAAAACCGAAGAAACGCATGGTCGTTCTCGGCGTCACCAATCCCCACCACGTTGTGCGGCGCCAATTCCAACAGAGCCAACGCCTCTTTAAGACCGCTGGCCTTGCTGACGCCCGCGGGAAGCACCATCACGGCGCCTTTATTGAAAATGATCTGCAGTTCAAGTCCGAGCTCGCGTATCGCCTCCAACACAGCATTTTGGTGCGGTTCCCAGGTCGCAACGATGCAGCGTCCGGCCGAAACCGGCACCTCGCGCGCTTGCAGTCTTTCAAGAAACGTTTGCGGCGGTTCTGGCGCGAGCAGCGTCTCCTCGCTGGTCTTTGGATCGAAAAGGATGCCGCCATTCTCGGCGACGACCAGATCAAACAGCGCGATCTCGGGAAAAACCTTTTTTAAGTCCGGAAGCTGACGGCCGGTGACAAGAAGGAGTTTTCGCCCAGATTGCTTTAGCTCGCGTATAGCCTCCAGCGTTGCCTCTGCTACGACGCCATCCTCGGCGATCGTGCCATCGTAATCGGTCGCGAGCGCAACGAAATACATCGGCTGATCCTCAAGTTTGATTGTAAATGGATAGATGCGGGAAGGCGTTCCTGTCTCCTGGCAAACCAGCCATGTCGCTTAAGCGCTTTTACCAATCAGACTAGCGCTGATCAGCTTGTCTGCTGCCTTTGCCCACGCCAACCGGTCACCCTCGGCACTCGTGCTTGACTGTAAATCCGCACAGGGCGTCGCGGGTTCCGCCTCTACGGCGCACTCGGGTGTCACGTCCGGGATGCCGTGTGTGCGATCGATTTGCCGGATCCGTTTTTTAGGAGTGGCCCGAGAAAGTCCAATAGCGCCGTGTGCAATAGCGCAGGCTCGGAAACATTTTGCGTCCAGGTTCGCACCTCAGCATAAAGAGCCCGGATCTTCCGTGGTTTCTTCATAACGACCGTCAGGCCGCTCGGGGGGTTCTTCTGTGAGCTTCCGTGCGCCTGCGCTCTGTCGCCGCGCACGTGGCCACCCTGCACGCTGCGGCGAAGGGCGTCCATCTCAAAGCTTCCGCAGCGCCAGCTCATACTCATCCTTGAACCATTTTGGATCGAAATGCCCGGCTTTCGTTTCCAGATATGCTCGGCAGGTTCGAGCATCCTTCGGCACGCGGGGGTTGGGACACCTCGGCGAAATCGTCCGAAGGTATTACAGCGTTTCGATTTCGTCGTGGCCAGCGTGCATAACCGCTTCAAGCTCGCATCATCCGCGCTGTCGGCGCGAGCGCATGTCTCGCAGGTGCGCGTCCGATGGCCAACCGAAATTGCGCCGGCACTAAGGGCTTCGACATAGGAACCTTCGGCTATAGCGCTGCGTTTTGTTTCGAAAATAAGAGATTAAGCCGACCAGCGGACAATTGGCGTCGGATCCAAAAAATCGCTGAGTTCGCAGATGCGTGCTGTGAATGTTACTCCGGTTCGAATGCTGGGCACCTGCTTGACGATGAAGATTTGATATTCCGCCCCGCGCACAGAACGCTCTTGGCTCCGGGGAACATCATCGGCTTGAGTTCGCGCACCGCGGATGGGTCCGTTCACAATTACACTTCCACCAACGAACGCGGCGGCGCCGTATTCCTGCCTTTCGGTGAACCCGCCAGCCCTCGTGACGTCGTGACGCTAGAGTTCGAAACGCACGCCGACGACGGGATCTTCCCGTCGTCGTCCCAGGATACGTCTGGCGCCTTTTGGGCCATCGGCATTCGCGTGGACGAAGAATTGCAGTCCCACGATTTAACAGGTGTTGGCAACCCCCGCGAACAGAGTTGGTTCGACGTTACTTTGATTGCGGGCACGAACCGGTTTTCGCTGCCCATCGTGGAGGATTCGAGCTGCGGGATGATGCGCACTGGCGCGCTGATGCTCGACATGTCGCAGATAAAGGGTTCGCCGAAGCACCTCGCCATCGAGTTTCGCGCGCCGCGCGGCCTGCCACGGGCCCCGCGCGTACTGCGCATCGAACCCAACGTACTTTCGATCATTCAGCGCAGCACCATACAGGACGAACTGCACGTTGCCGCCAGTCAGCCCGACCTGAGCTTCGAGCTCACCATACCGGGCCTGTGCTTCGAGCCGGGCGAGCCGCCGCCGATACGCGTCGAGATCAGCGACGGGAAGAAGCCGGAGACCTGGACGCCTTGCCTGCGTCTATCCGATCAGGGGCCCGATGATACGGTATATGAATTCGATGAGACAACACGTTGGGTTTTGTTCGGTAACGGCCACAACGGGCGCTGGCCGCCCGCCGGGACAAAGGTGCTCGTGTCTTACCCGGTAAGCGATGGGGACAACGGCAGCATCGCGCGGAACCGAAAGTGGAACGCCTCAGGCATCGCTGGTGTGTTCGGCACCAACCCGGACCCGATTTCCGGCGGCTCCGATCGGCTCGACTGGACGCAATTGAGACGCGACGCGCCCCGCCGCGCGCGGGAAGATCACGCACTCGTGAGCTCGGCCGACATCGAGACCGCCGCAAAATCGCTGCCGTTACTCGAGGTCGCGCGTACCTGGGTGAAACCACTGCCGCAAAGCGTGCCCCGGACGAAGGAGGTCACGCTGATCGCGATGCGCAGGCGGCCGACCAGCGTCGAGGCTCAGTCACCGGAAACGCCCCGTTGGCTCGAAGCCATTCGCCGCACACTGGCTGGGCGAATGCTCCTTGGGAAACGCCTCGTTGTCGTAGCGCCGCGCTACGTCGACTTTGCCGTCCGTGCACAATTGCAGACGGAGCGCAGCCGGGATCCCGCCGAGATCGAAGCGAAGGTGCGCGAAGCGCTCACGAGCAGGCTCGCCTTGCTGCCGTCGGACACCACGGCGAAACCACGCGAACCTGGTGTGCCGGTGACTGCCCGCGACGTGACCGCGTGGATACACAGCGTCGAGGAGTGAGCGACGTGCTGAAGATCGAGCTCGTCACGGGGCGAAACGTCGCCAGGGAGATATCCGTGCCTCTTGATGGCTTGCCGCGGCTCGACCTCGTTCAGAGCATGATCCGCGCCGAGCGTGTGGGCGCAGGGAGAGCGGTATGAGCGCGCAACGGCAACGGCACGCCGGGTGGCGCATTTTCTTCCAAGTTCCGGGTTGCGGCGCGCGGGCACGCCGCATCCAAGACCTATGAACCCGAGCAGCAAGCCCCAGGAGTCCGGCCATGACCGCAAACCAGAAATATGTCGCCACGGCGACGGGCATGTCGCTTCTTACGGTGCCCAAGTTCGGGCCGGGAATGCTACTCCAGGACGACGACCTCGAACAACTGACCAAGTACACGCAGGAACTAAGCCGGTGTTCCGGTCGTTGTTCGGATGCGGCGTCGTGTGCGGTCTAGTAGTCAGCGTGGACTCCCAGTGCGGCAAGCTGGTCATCACCGTGGCCGACGGTGGAGCCCTGGATTGTTGCGGCGATCCGGTGCAAGTGCCTCAGCCGCAGTCTATCCCGGTGGATTCAAGTTGCGATCCCACCTTTCCGAGCTGCCTGTGGGTCGTCCTTTGTGGCAAGCGGAAGTGCTGCGCGCCGCGTCCCGCGATGTGCTCCGCCGATGACGAGGAATTGCCAACGGTGTGCACCCGCGAACGATATGCTTTCGAGATCCGAGTGGTTCGGACTCGGCCCGCCTGCGTGTGTGGATGTCCCGAGCCCGAGGATGACTATGACACCAAAGCACTTCCCGAGACCGAATGCGGATGCGTGTATCCAAAGCTACCGTGCTACGCGGATCATTACGAAGGCAAGTGCACGTGCGATTGCGGCGATTGTTCCGGCTGCGATTGCAACTGCATCCTGCTCGCGCGGCTCGACAACACTGGCGCCCAACAGAGTCCGGATTGGAAAGTCGACCACCGGGTCCGCCGCTTTGTTCGGCCGGTGCTGATCGAGGATCCGCAGGTCAGATGCGAGCGCGAGGCCGCGAGGTCTGCGAGGAAGGCCGGGCTGACAGACCCAATTCCCAGTGGCGCGGTACGGGTTAATTTCGCCGATTTCGCCGATTGCTCCGCTTTTCTATTCCAGAGGTCCGCCATAGGTGCAACGCGGACTTTGAACAGACTTTCACCGCAGGTAAGTTGGTCGGTCAATCCGCGACCCGGCCTTCCTCCCGCGCCGGCGATGTGACGCGCTCGCGCCGCACGCCGAGACCTATCAGGCGGGCGGGCAGCCGCCGCAGGATCGGAATATATATAAAGAGCCGCAGAAACCATGGCGGCTTGACTTTGCCCGTGCCGTCGAGGACACGCGAAATCACTCTCTTTTGAATAACAACCTGCATGCCTTGGATGACCTTTGTCGGCCATTCGCGCCGCTTTTGCACTTGCGCCAGAAGCCGGTCGCTCAGCGGTCCCTTGTCGAACAATTGCCTGGCAAGGATGTTCGCGGCGGCGATCGCGTCTTGGATCGCAAGATTGATGCCGACGCCGCCTACCGGTGACATCGCATGCGCGGCGTCGCCGATGCACAAAAGCCCCGGTTTATGCCAAAGTGGCAGCCGGTCGACCGCGACGGTTAGGAGCTTTACGTCATCGAAGCTTTCGAGTTCGGCAATGCGACCGGCGAGGAACGGAGCAAGCGCGGATATATGGTCGCGCAAGGAGCCTATGCCTTGCGCCTTGAGCAGGCCGACGGAGCCTTTGGCGATCACATAGGCGCACTGCCAGTATTCGCCGCGATTGAACACAGCCAGGATCTGGCCGGCGTCGATACGGCCGAGAAGCGCGCCGGCATCGGTGTTTCGGCGCGAGAGCTTGAACCAAAGAACATCCATCGGCGCGCCTATATCGAGCGGCACGAAGCCAGCTTCCCGCCGCACCAACGAATGGCGGCCGTCGGCGCCGATCGTCAGATCCGCGCGGACCGTCAATTGACCATCCTTGGTTTTCGCGGCGACGCCCGTCACTCTTCCTTCCTCTTCGATGAGGCCATCCACTTCGGCGGACATTTCGAGCCGGAAGCAAGGGTAGCGCTTGGCTCTTTCGGCCAAAAAATCCAAAAAATCCCATTGCGGCATGAGAGCCACGAACTTCGCATGCACCGGGAGGTGCGAGAAATCGACCAACGGAATCGTGACGTCGCCGATTTTGCCTTCGGCTCGCCGTACTTCTTGATGCGGCAGCTTCAGGAAATCTTCCAGGAGCCCGAGGTCGTGCATCGCTTCGAGGGTCGAGGGATGGATCGTGTCGCCGCGAAAATCGCGCAGAAAATCTGCATGCTTTTCGAGAACGATCGTATCGACGCCGGCGCGAGCAAGGAGAAACCCGAGCATCATCCCGGCGGGTCCACCGCCGACAATGCAGCAGCGGCAGGAGAATACTCGCGGGGTCTCGTCCATGTCCCACCTTCCAAAGAAACCCGTCGAGGCACCATACGCCGGTAGTTCGCTTCATCACGTTGCTCCCGCGGGGTTCCGATCGCCGCGCCTGGCGAACCGAAGCACCGCGCGAACGAGACTTGCAACGAGGATATTGGCTCCGAGCGCCAGCAGACCGGAATAAAGGGTGACGCTGGCGGAGCCAAAATAGAGCGTATGCAGCGGCCTAAAATCGTTCAACCAAACCATCCAAGTGCCACCCGAAAAACCCACCGCCCATCCGGCGAGCAAGCCGTGCGCCCGGAACCAACCGCGGGTTTTCCGGTAAACGAGGTAAATCATCAAGGTGGTAATTGGCACGAAGAGCAATTGATACCAATAAAAAAGGGGAACCCGAACAGCTCCGGCGACTGTTTGTTGTAGAACGCAACCCAAAGGAGCCCGGCGTAAGGGACGAGGAGAAGCAGCCAAATCAGGCGCATGGAGGCGTTACCGCAACGATCTTTCAATTCCTATTCGACAACTATCTTATAGCGCTCCAAGCGTTGCAATGGCTCGCCGCGCGGGAGTTCATTGATGAGCAGGAAATAGTCGAGCGCGCGCTCCGGAACAGCCATTCGCGCGGCGAGCGTCGCGGCGGTTTCGCCGGCCTCGGCCACGGCGATTGCGAGGCGCATCGGCCGCACGGCTTTGACCTCGTCCGGCGAGATATGATGAAAGGAATCGATTGACGCCTCGAAGCGTTGCCTGGTTTCGTCCGTCAGCACGCGCGTCGCGAAAATCAATCGATACACGTGATCCGGTTCGAACCGGATCACCGCGAGACGGAATTTCCATTCGCCGGCGCTTGCGGTGGCGGTCGCCGCCGGCATGGCGTTGACTTCGGCCGTTTCGATCGAACTGTCGATCAGGCCGTCGATCCAGCCGGTGGCCATATAGGCCGCAAGCGGCGTCGCCGATGGCACGTTGACGCTGTCGAGGCGCAAGGCTTCGGCACCGCCGGCCTTGATGCCGAGAAGGGCCTGCGATGCGTTTTCGAGAACAAACCCTTCGGGAGCGAGAAAGGCAAAACCGAGCCGCCCGTGCAAGAACTTGCGACCGCGGATCGCCCCTTCGGCGGGATCGTCGCCAAAGCTCATGCCATCGATCGCGGCGAGATAGGATGCCCGGCCGGTCGTGCCGATGCCTGGGGCGCCGATCTGGCGCGCGGCGTTGATCGCCTGCGCGACCCGGTCTGGAGTGGAGGGATGCGTCGCCAAAAGATCCGGCGTGCCGGCGCGCGCATAGTGACCCGTGAGCGAGCCGCGCAGCGCCGCCGAGCGCCCGAGCGCGTTAAGGAAGCGGACCGCGCCATAGGGGTCGAAGCCCGCCTTTGCGGCTACCCTGATGCCGATCTGATCGGCTTGGAGTTCCTGCTGGCGGGAAAAGCTCGCGATCGTGCGTTGTGCCAGGGCATCGACCTCTTGGCTCTTCTGCTTACTCTGGATCACGCTCGCGGCCTCGCTGATAACCGCGGCGCGTTTTTCCTCTTCCTCGCGCTGGATGGCGTGTTTGGCGGTGATGTGGGCGATCTCATGGGCCATCACGGCCGCGACTTCCGAGGCATCGTTGGCGAGCGCCAAGAGGCCCCGCGTCACATAGAGCTCGCCGGGTGGCAGCGCGAAGGCGTTCACGATCGGCGAATTCAGGATCGTCACCTTATAAGGTTCACTTGCGCGTTCGTCCGCGTTGGCGAGCTTGACCAGAATTTCATTAAGGTAGGCTTCGGCAGGAGGATATCTGTACTCGCCGTCGAACAAGGCGATCATGCGCCGGTGTTCCGCCGATGTTTTCGTATCGACGGCAGGCGCGCGGGGCGGCGGCACCGGTACCGCCGCGTTGAAAGGCGTGCTGTCTTGCGGCCCCATCGCGGCGCAGGCGGAAAGAAGAAGCGCGATGACCCCCGCGACAGCCAGTCGCGCGCCCGGCCCTGGCCGGGAACTGATTTTCGTTCGCCTCGAACCGGCGATGTTGGCGGAAAGCCCCATTCGCGCTGGCGCCTTATCTTGGTGCAGGGGAGCCCGCGGCTGCGTTTTGCCCTTGCCCGGCTGCCTCCACGTCGTCCGGGTCCGAGATCTCGATTTGCGGTCCGAAGCGGGTATCGAGAAGTCCTCGCACGCGAACGGTTTGGCCGGTCAAGCCCGCCAGACTTGCATAAGCCGCCTCGAATGTTTTGCTGTTGCGTGGCAAAATCGTGACCGAAAAATCCCAGCGCAGGCGTGGCCCAAAGTAGAGCGTTATGCGCGGACTCCGGTTGGCGATCCCGGTAATCCGGCCTTCGACAATAACGGATGAGCCAGCCTTCTCGGCGAAGGACGGGCGGTCGGCTGCGGCAATGATCGCATAGTACGGATCGGCCCAAAGGCCAAGCCCGGAAGCTCGTGCACCGGCCTCCGCGGCGAGGAGGGCGCTCCGGCAAGGGCGCGCCTCCGCGATTGGTTCATAGCGTGCGAGGCCGGCATCGATGAGTGCCTCGCCGACCGGCAAGTGCGCCGGTCCCGGCCCATTTGTAGTCTCCGGCGCGACAGCGAAGACGAAGGCAACGACGCGCCCCCAGCGATCCGGGGCCGGTTCGACCGGGCGAAACAGTATTTCTTGGCCAACAAGCCATTGAGCGAGCCAGTCGCGCGTCCGGACGTCGAGATCGGGATCGCCCGGCGTCGGGTGCGGCGGATCGACGCCTGCGATTTTGAGCCGGATGCCGTTTTCGAGAGTCAATTCGAGGCGCTCGTCGACCGCGACGACCTGGCCGCTAGTGCCACCCTCGCCCGGGCAAAGCCCGTCCGCTGCTCGCACGCTGCCCGCGGGCGCAAGCGCAACCACGGCCGAGGAGAAAAAAATGGTGAGGCCCAGGCCCGCGGCGGCGCGACAGCGGATATGTATGCCCGCGAAGCCGCGTAAAAGCCCGCGCCCAAGCGCGCCAACCTTCCGCCAGTGTCTTTCGCCGGGGGTGTCCGGTGTCGAACTCATCATCGATCGCAGCCGCATGGGATAGGTTCTAACCGATTTCCGGCCGATGACTATTCAAAGGTTTGCATTCCGGAGCGAACGTATAGATGATTAATACTGGCTGCTTAATTCCCGCTCTAGCCTCAGATCGAACAAAATAATATATTCAAATGCACCATATCTCAGTATTATTGCAGAGAATATCTTGATACGTACATAAATTACCTCCGATATTTTCACAATATTTTATGACGAATTGCCAAGAATGATAGTTTGTACTTATAGTTATTCTTGCAATTACGCCATTACAGGTGTGTCGCCGCGCCGCGGCCGAAGGGCCTGTAAGGGAGATCAATCGGTTCCTGCCTATAGAGGTTGGTAGCACCTACCCATACAGGTTGCAGTTATCCCCCCCGCTGGTATATTGTCCCTTCCCATTGGCGGCTCTAAACAAGATCCCGGAGATAGACTGGTTTTTTGGCGCCGTCGAGCCCATTGGCGCCGAGCCCGATTTGTCGGGCGGCCCGTGTGTTCACGCCAAAATCCGGTCTTAATCCTCAACAGCAAAGAGGCAAGTAACATGAGCTTAGTAACAGGAACTGCGCGCACCGGTGAGGCCGCGGCCGTCGCCGAGGCGCCCCTTTTCAACGGGATACCGTTGATTCTCGGTACGATCGCGATCAACGTTTTCTATATCGGCGTTCGTATCTACGAGCAAGTCTTTGGCCAATTCGCGGGGCTCGATTCGTTTGCTCCCGAGTTCACCACCTACTGGATGACCATCCTCTATATCGAGGAGCCGGTCGAATTGATCTCCTTCCTCGCCTTGGTCGGCTGGATGTGGAAAACCCGCGACACCGACCTCGCGAACGTCGCGCCGCGCGAGGAAATGCGCCGTATCTTCAACCTGATCAGCTGGATCATGATGTACGGTATCGCGATTTACTGGGGCGCCAGCTACTTCACGGAGCAGGACGGCACCTGGCATATGACGGTCATCCGCGACACCAACTTCACGCCGAGCCATATCATCGAGTTCTACATGAGCTACCCGATGTATATCGTGATTGGCGTGGGCGGCTTCATGTATGCGAGGACCAGGCTCCCAACCTACGGCTCCAAGGGCTGGTCGGTTGCCTACGTCCTCCTGTTCGTCGGCCCGTTCATGATCTTCCCAAACGTCGGGCTCAATGAATGGGGTCACACCTTCTGGTTCATGGAGGAACTGTTCGTTGAACCGCTCCACTGGATGTTCGTCTTCTTCGGCTGGTTCTCGCTCGCGGTGTTCGGCGTGACGCTGCAGCTGCTTGGCCGCGTCGTCGAGCTTGCGCACGGCTACGAGGACCTGCTCGGTCTCGAGCCGGCGGAATAAGGTAGCGCTTCGTGTGTTGAGGACCCCGTTGGTCTGACCGCGAAACGTTCAGCCCAATTGACCGGCCGCTTCCTGGAAAGGTGTTTTTCTCGGGGAGCGGCCGTGCCAGGGCTGCGGAAAACTTTGTAAGCCAACTGAAATGTACTCCGGTCATCCGGCGATTGGGTCCGGGGGGAGTAACTGGGAGGATAGTATGCTACGAGATAAGTTAATTAAGACCGGAGCGGCTCCGGCGGTCGAATCGATCTCGGCGTCGCCGGGCATCGAAGGCGGCGCCGGCGCGAACGCACCGGTCTACGCGGCCCCCGCCGAAGCCGCGGCGGCAAGAGCGGTGGCGGGTTCGCCGTTCAATTCCCGTGCCGAGGCGGCGAATGCCGTCAGGACAGCCGACCTTCTGGTCCTGACGTTTCTCTTTCTGATCATGATCGGCGGCTATCACGTCCACGCCATGTTAACCATGGGCGACTGGGACTTCTGGGTCGACTGGAAGGACCGGCGCATGTGGCCGACCGTCCTGCCGATCATGCTGGTCACCTTCCCGGCGGCCGCCCAATATTTCTTCTGGGAGCATTTCCGGCTGCCGTTCGGCGCGACGTTCCTTTGTGTCGCCCTTCTGTTCGGCGAATGGCTCGACCGCTACATCAACTTCTGGGGCTGGACCTTCTATCCGATCAACCTCGTCTGGCCGACCTCGCTGGTCCCGCAGGCGCTGTTCCTCGACATCGTGCTGCTGCTCAGCAGGAGCTTTATCGTTACCGCGATTGTCGGCTCGATGGGCTTCTCGCTGCTTCTCTATCCGAACAATTGGGTGATCCTTGCGCAATACCATCAGCCGACCGAGCAATATGGCACGCTGATGTCCTTGGCCGACGTCATCGGCTTCCACAACGTTCGTACCTCGATGCCCGAATACATAAGAATTATCGAACGGGGCACGATGCGTACCTTCGGTAAGGATGTCGTAGGCGTCGCGGCGTTCTTCTCCGGGTTCGTCTCGATTATCGTGTATTTCGTCTGGTGGTATGTCGGTAAGATGTTCTCCACCGTGAAATACATGAAGTCCATCTAACCCGCCGCCACAAGGTCCCGAAAGGGACTCTTGAAGGGCGCATTTTAGCAATGCAAGAGGCACGGCGTTGCCGTGTGGGAGAGTAACCAATGACAACAACAATGTTTAGATCACTGGCGCGCCAAGCCAAGCGCCAAGCGGGGAGGCTCTGGGCCCTTGGTTTGGCCGCCGGGCTCGTCGTGACGATGGCGGCCATCGGTCCGGCCGACGCCCACGGCGAGAAATCGCAGGCGGCGTTTCTCCGGATGCGGACGCTCGGTTGGTATGACGTGAAATGGTCGAAGACCAACGTCACCGTCAACGAAGACTATGAGATTACCGGCAAGCTCTATATCATGAACGCTTGGCCGGCGGCCATCGAGATACCGGCCCAATGCTTTATGAACACCGGGCAGCCCGGAGCGATGGCGGCCAGGTTGGGCGTCTGGGTCGGCGGCACGTTCACGCCGCGCTCGATGAAGCTCGAACTGGGCAAGACCTACGCGTTCAGGCAGCTTCTCAAGGCGCGCCGCCCCGGCCACTGGCACACGCACGTTCAATTGAGCGTCAAGACCGGCGGCCCGATTCCTGGTCCAGGTGCATATATCGATATCAAGGGCAATTTTTCCGACTACAGGGATGACGTGAAATTGCTCAATGGGACCACGGTCAATATCGAGGACTATGGGCAGTTCAGCATCTATCTGTGGCATCTCCTGTGGATCATCGTCGGTGGCTGGTGGATCCTCTATTGGTTCGGCAAGCGCGGCTTTATCGGCCGGTTTGCGTGGGTCGCTTCCGGAAAGGCGGAAGAGGTCATTACGCCTCAGGAGCGCATGGTCGGCGCAATCACCCTTGTCGCGGTTCTGCTCTTCGTCATCATCTGCTATGCGGTGACGGTCAGCAATTATCCAAACACCATCCCATTGCAGGCGGGTGACTTCAGAAACATCCAGGCTCTCGAAAATGAAGTGAACTCGGGGCCGATCACAATCAAATATGTGAATGGGACCTATAAGGTGCCTGGCCGTGAGTTGGTGGCCAATTTCAAGATCACCAATAACGGCAAGGAGCCGCTGCGGATCGGTGAATTTAGTACCGCAGGCCTGCGTTTCTTAAATCCGGACGTCTTCACCGCGAAGGTGGAATATCCGGATTACTTGCTGGCGGACAGGGGCTTGTCGCTGAGCGATAATTCCCCCATCGCGCCCGGCGAGACGCGGGACATCGCGATCACCATTCAGGATGCGCGGTGGGATACGGAACGTCTTTCGGGTCTGGCCTATGACGTCGATAGCTCGTTCGCCGGCCTGCTGTTCTTCTTCTCGCCGAGTGGAGCGCGCTATCCGATGGAAGTTACCGGAGCGGTGATTCCGACCTTCATGCCTGTCTGAGACGTCTCTCGGGTAGGTTGTGAAAGGTAGGCACGATAAGCAATTTCCCCCGCTGGCGCTTACGCTCCGGCGGGGGAAATATTATGTATGGGAGCTCAATACAATGATGGTACGAGGAATCGCCTCGTGGCTGCTGGCCATGGTTCTGTTCGCCTCCGCCGCGCATGCCCATGGCGCGGTGGGCATGCAGGACAATAGATGCGTTTTGCGGATTGGGCCGGATCTCATGTTCTTCACCGGATACCAGCCGCAAAATTCCCGGGAAGAGTTTTGCGACGATATCCCAACTCCCGGGCAAACGGTTGTCGTGCTCGACATGCAAGATAGCGAACTCCGTGACATGCTGACCGAAATCCGCATCATCAAGGATGAGGGAAACCATACGACGATGAATGGGCTCCCGTTCCTGACCGACGCGGAGCTGGGGAACCCGCAAGTTCTCGACCCCGTGACCATCACCCATCTGTTGCCCAAGACCTATCCGACGGGCACGCTGAACTTCGCGCACACCTTTCCCGAGAACGGCAAATTCATTGGCATCGTGACGGTGAAAAACGCGCACGGCCAGACCTATGTGTCGCAGTTCCCGTTTTCGGTTGGCCAGGGGTTTGGCAACAGCATCGGGATCTATGCCTCGATGGTCGTGGTGCTCGTCGCCGCGGTTTACTTGGTTTGGCGCTTGGGCGGGAAGCAGAAGCTCATTCCCCCGAAAAAGCCGGCGTGAGAGGGTGCGGAAGTTTCACGGCTGGCCGGTTTTTGCGCCGCAGCTGCGGCCGGTTAAACTGGGAGTCGAGCGGGACGGCGGGCGGCCCAGGGACGGTATCGGGCGTAGTCTGATTTTCCGGCTCTTCGTAAAAATCCACGCGGCGCCTGGTTCGCCAAAATATTCCGCGGAAGGCGTAAAGAAAAGCCTTGCCACGAACAATCGAGCCTAATCATGAAGTTTACTCTGCCTTCCCCAGTGCAAAAGGTTCTCGGAATATTGAACTTTAAGCTCGGCGCGGAAGTGCTCCCGAAATCGCCAATTCTCTTGGCCGTGAGCCTCGTCACTTTCGCGGCGTCGGCATTCTTGTTTCAAGCTAGCTTCTACTCCCCGGCCAGGGCGGCGGCGAGCGCTATCGGAAGCGTTTTTTTATTGGCTTTGGTCGCGCTGGTGTGGGCGCGGGTTTCCGGTTACAACGAGCGGCTGACGCAGACGCTTACCGCCCTCGCCTTGGGCAGCGCCATCGTGATGTTTGTCAGGACGGCTTTAGGTTTTTTCTTATTCATTTCGCCCGCGTTTGCGGAGTTGCCGGATATTAACGTCCAGGAATTGACGGCGTTTTTACTGTTCCCTCTTTATGTGTGGAACATCTTTGTATTTGCTTTTTTGTTCCGTAGATCATTCCATGCTGACGTGGTCCTTTCGTTCGCGATTTCGATCGCGCTTGTGTTCGCCGTGTACTTTTCGGTGCCATTAGTGTTTAAATCCCTGTAGCGACATTGACGGCCGCTGCCCAATTGAAGCGCCGTTGTTTGATCGGGGAAGTCAACGCTCACTCCCTGTCGCCGTTGGCATGAACTCGCGGCCGCGGCATGCGCGGGTTCTGTTCGAGGACTGAATGACCGTCAACAAGATCGTCTACCAAGGCGAGCCTGGCGCCAATTCCCATATCGCTTGCGACAACGCCTATCCCGCATGGGAATCCTTACCCTGCGCGACGTTCGAGGATGCGCTCGCGGCCATCGCCGATGGCGCCGCGACGCTCGGCATGATTCCGATCGAGAATTCGATCGCGGGGCGGGTTGCCGACATCCATCACCTTTTGCCTGGCTCCGGTCTCTACATCGTCGCGGAATATTTTTTGCCGGTCCATTTTCATTTACTCGGCATCAAGGGCGCGAGACTCGATGAGGTGAGATCGGTCCACAGCCATGTTCACGCGCTTGGCCAATGCCGCATAATTATCCGCGCGCGCGGCCTCGCCACGCATGTGACCGGAGATACCGCTGGGTCCGCGCGGGAGGTGGCGGAATGGCGCGACCCGGGCCGCGCGGCGATCGCCACACGCCGAGCGGCGGAAATCCATGGTCTCGACGTGCTCGCCGCCGACATCGAGGACGAACCGCATAACACGACGCGTTTCATCGTGCTTTCGAAAACCCCGCAATGGGCGAAGCCTACCGCCGGACCGGTTGTCACGAGCTTTGTTTTCCGGGTCCGCAACGTGCCGGCGGCGCTCTACAAGGCGCTCGGCGGTTTCGCCACCAATGGCGTCAATATGACCAAGCTCGAAAGCTACATGGTCGACGGGGAGTTCACCGCGACCCAATTTTTGGCCGATGTCGAGGCCCATCCGGAGGAGCCGGGGCTAGCGCGCGCGTTGGAGGAGCTGGCGTTCTTTTGCAAGGAATTGAAAATCCTTGGGGTCTACCCGGCGCATCCGTTCCGAATCGAAAGTCAAATGCGCGAGCGGCGAGGTCAGTGAGCAAGAGCAAAATCCGCGCTCAATCGTACCGAAATGTTCCACGTGAAAACATTTCGGTACGATTGAGCCGCGAGGCAACCATACATTTGAAAGGCGCGGCGAGATAGGAAGCGGGGATTTGGATCAAGCACGATGTTCCGATAGGGATTGCTTTTTTAGCGGTGCGGTTTTTTCTAAAATGCTTTGTTCCAGGGATTGAATTGTCAGGCCGATGTCTCACGAATGTCTTCCGGTGTTTTTCTTCGACCTGTGCGTACGGATCGCCGGCTCAAATAAGTCGCGCGCCGGCCCCGATCTTTCCGCGTCAGCGTGTCCCAACTGAGTCAGAGGTCAATGCCGCTGGTATACCTTGACTCCGAAGGATTGCGTTTTTTTGTGGCGCGCGGGCGGCGAATCTGAATCAATGCGTGCATGGCAGGACAGCTTCTTGGTCCCGAGGACCGGCAACACTTTCTGACGATGATGCGGCGGCAGATGAACAGCGCCGTGCATCGGCGGATGAATGTGGTGCTACTTCTGGATGACGGCTGGCCGCCGGCGCGGATTGCTGCCGCGCTGTTTATCGACGAGACGACGGTTGGCGAACATCGCCGTCTTTACGAAACCGGTGGCCGGGTTGGCGTCGAGACGCTGGTCTATCTCGGCCGCGATGCGGCGCTGGAGCAAGCGCAGTTGGACCTTCTCTCGGGCTGGGTGGAAGAGACGACGCCGCAAACATCGAAGGAGGTCTGCGCGCATGTCGAAGCGGCCTTTGGCGTGTCGTATACGCCGAACGCCATGTCGAAACTGCTGAAGCGGCTCGATTTCGTGCCCAAGAAGCCGAAGACCGTTCCGGCCAAGGCCGACGAGGCGACAAAGCGCGCCTTCGTGGCCGAGGTTCTCAAGCCGGCAATGGACGCCGCTTCGGCCCAAACGCCGCTTGATTTCGTCGCCGCGACCCACCCGTCCTACACCGGCCGGCCGGCGCATGGCTGGATCCGCCGCGGCGAAACGGTGGAGCTGAAATCCAACCACGGCCGCCTTCGCATCAACATCAACGGCGCGTTGTCCTGGCCCGCTTTGTCGCTGGCCCATCGCCAGGAAGACCTGATCACCAGCGCCGCGATGATCCGGCTGTTCGACGATCTTGAGGCGCGCCATCCCGAGGCCGCCGCGATCGGCGCGGTGATCGACAATGCGCGCTACAACCGCTCGCGCGAACTTCGGGACTATTTCGCCAGGCCGGACTGCAAGATCAGGCCTATTTACTTGCCAAGCTACGCCCCCAACCTGAACCTGATCGAGCGTTTCTGGCATTTCCTGAAGCGCAAGGTCCTGTTCAACAAGGCCTACGGCAAGTTCGCCCTGTTCAAGGCCGCCTTCGATCGCTTCTTCGAAGAGATCGATCAATGCGCCACCGAACTTAGATCGCTCATCACCGATCGGTTCCATTTCATCGGTCGCGCAAACAGCGGGATTCTCGCAGCGTAGGGGTATAGCAACCGTATTTCGGCTCTTAGCGAACATTCTTGAAAGATGAATCCACCCGTGCGCCGCGTTGGGAATACACCGAAACTTGGAAAAATAGGCGATCGTATACCGATCGCAGTAAGCTAATTTCCTCTTCACGCTTAAATTGATGTATTAAAAATACAGTCATTTTATATCGATCACATGCTTCTGTATTTGATCTCGCTCGTTTTTTAATAATCTGGTTGATTACCGTACCAGCTAGTGCACTGACTCATTCGGAAGGTTCAGGGAGTTTGCGCGAGCTTTTTGAGGATCGCGGCGCGGCTGCGGTCCAGACGAAGGGTTTTGAGGTTTGGTTGTGGTCGCGGATGTAGCGGCTGATGGCGTCTTCGAGATCGGCGACGGATTTGAAGACGCCGCGTCGGATTTGCCTGCGGGTGATGGTCGAGAAGAAGCCTTCGACGGCATTGAGCCAGGATGCCGAGGTCGGGGTGAAATGGAAGACCCAGCGCGGATGATCGGCAAGCCACTTCCTGACCTTGGGATGCTTGTGGGTGGCGTAGTTGTCGGCGATGGCATGGATGATCTTGCCGGCCGGAACGGCGCGCTCGACGGCGTTGAGGAACCTGATGAACTCCTTGTGGCGATGGCTGTTGCATGCAGCGGCCGACCACGGTGCCGTCGAGGATGTTGAGGGCGGCGAACAGGGTGGTGGTGCCGTTGCGCTTGTAGTCGTGGGTCATGGTGCCGCATTTGCCGGGCTTCATCGGCAGGCCGGGCTGGGTGCGGTCGAGCGCCTGGATCTGGCTTTCTCGTCGATCGAGACGACGACGGCATGGGCCGGCGGGTTCATGTAGAGGCCGACGACGTCTTCGACCTTTTCGGCGAAGGCCGGGTCGTTGGAGCGCTTGAAGGTGCGGACGCGGTGGGGCTGAAGGCGGTTCGCCTGCCAGATGCGCTGCACCGCGCGCAGGCTGAACGCCGGCCGCCTTGGCCATGGCGCGGCCGGTCCAATGGGTGGCCTCGCGGGGCGGCTCGCCGCAGGGCAGCGCCAGGACCTTGGCGACACGTCCGCCGGCAGCGGTGCCTTGCCGGGCTTGCGCGTCTTGTCGCGCAACAGCCCATCGACGCCCTGCTCGGCGAAGCGCTGCTGCCATCGCCATACCGCCGGCCGGCTGGCGCCGCCGGCGCGCCACCGCCAGCACCGGCAGGCGGTCGGCCGACAACAGAACGATCCGAGCCCGCTGAACGTGTTTCTGCGGCCGGTTGCGATCGCCGACGATCGCAGCCAATCGCACGCGATCCTCGTCGCCGAGAATGATACAGACGGTTTGTGCCATGCCGCCAGAATTGCATAGCCGGCAGCCCCTGTGAATCCTATGTCTGCGTCAGTGCACTAGTAGGAGACATGAAGCGAATTTTCGCGGATGGCTTGACGCACGGAAGGAGGCCATCGATTCCCAAAAAGCTGAAGAGGCACGACATTGTTCAGTTGCGCCAGACCGGGAGATAATTAGCTAATCGTCTTATTGCAAGTATTGCAGCCAAGCGTACCTCACGATCCGGTTGATTGAGAGAAATTGCGGCTGCAAACGTAAAGTTCAGGCAAATCCGCGCGTGGCCTTGACCCAATCCCTTGCGCGTTGCTCGGGATCGGCGTTGCGACAAATGTCTGTCACCACGGCCGCGCTATGCGCCCCGGCTTCAAGGACGGCGCTTACACGCTCGAGCGTGATCCCACCGATCGCGACGAGGGGTATTTTGCCGATCTTCTTCTTCCATTCGGCGATCCGCGCCAGGCCCTGCGGCGCGAAGGCCATGGCTTTCAGGATTGTCGGATAGACCGGCCCGAGCGCGATATAACCCGGCTCTGCTTCCAATGCGCGGGAAAGCTCGGCTGCGTCATGGGTGGAGACACCAAACCGCAACCCCGCGCGGCGGATCGCACAAAGGTCCGCTGTGTCGAGATCGGCCTGGCCGAGATGGATGAAATCGCAGCCGCAATCGATTGCTTGTTGCCAATGATCATTGACGACGAGTTTTGCGCCGTGGCGCGAGCAGAGCGATTTTGCCTCCTTGATTTCCGCGTGGACGGTTGCGTCTGGCTGATTTTTGATCCGCAATTGCACGAGCCTTACGCCGCAAGGCAAGAGCCGCGCGATCCAGGCGGTGCTGTCGACGATCAAATAGAAAGGATCAAGCACGCGCAAGATCGCCGAAAGCGCGTCCGATCACCGGGGTCGATGGTGCCGCCATGTCCCGCGCGTGCATCAAATCGGCGAGATACCCGATCCGCCCGGCCTCGACCGCGAGCGCGAAGGCGCGGGCCATTTTTATGGGATCGCCGGCCTTGGCGATCGCGGTGTTCGAGAGCACCGCGTCGAAACCCATTTCCATCGCCGCCGTCGCATGCGAGGGCGCGCCGATTCCGGCATCGACGATCAGCGGCACATTGGGAAAATGCGCGCGCAGCGATTTCAGAGCATAGGGGTTGTTGAGACCTCGCCCCGATCCGATCGGCGATCCCCAAGGCATCAAAACCTCACATCCAGAGGCAAGAAGCTTTTCCGCCGCGACAAGATCCTCGGTGGTATAGGGAAAAACTTGAAACCCTTCGCGGGTGAGAATCGACGCCGCCTCGACGAGACCGAAGACATCGGGCTGCAAACTGTCTTCCTCGCCGATGACTTCGAGCTTGATCCAGGGCGTATCGAAAACCTCGCGCGCCATTTGCGCGGTGGTCACCGCTTCCTTCATGCTCCGGCACCCGGCGGTATTGGGCAGAACGCGGACGCCAAGTTCGCGGATCAGCGACCAAAAGCGTTCACCGGCGCGGCTACCCCCCGATTCGCGCCTGAGCGATACCGTCACGATCGCGACTTTAGCCGCCGCGATCGCGCGGGAAAGAATTGCGGGCGAAGGATATTGCGCGGTTCCGGCCAGGAGCCGCGAGGAGAATTCGACGCCGTAGAGGGTTAGACGGTCCGAGCCCAAATCAGCCCCCATGTTAGCCTCCCTGACGCGGCACGAGAATCTCGACCGCGTCGCCCTCTTTCAATGGTGTCTTGCCGCGATCGGTCTTGCGGACGAAATTCTGATTGAGCGCGGTCGCGATGGCGCCGCCCTCATAATCGAGTTCGCGCAACAGTGCGCCGAGCGTTGCCGCCGCGACGTCAAGCGCTTCGCCGTTGACCTGGATACGCATCCATGACCTCCGGAAAATAGACATCTTCGAGCACGGCTTGCACGGCCCTTCGGGCGAGCGCGGGCGCCAGCAAAAAGCCATGCCGGTAAAGCCCGTTGACATAAAGCTTGCGCCCATCGCGGCGGATTTTTGGCAGATTGTCGGGAAACGCCGGCCGCACGCCCGCGCCCGTCTCGACGATTTCCGCCTCGGCGAAAGCCGGATGCAGGCAATAGGCGGCGCCAAGCAATTCCAACATGGCACGCGCGGTGATCCGGCCGGCCTCCTCATTTTCAATCATCGTCGCCCCAATCATGAAGCGCCCGTCGCCGCGCGGCACGATATAGGCAGGATGGCGCGGATGCAGGAGCCGCACCGGCCGCCTAAGCGCGATCTCGCGGGTACGGAGCACCAGCATTTCGCCCTTGACGCCACGCAAATCTGGAAGTGCGTCTTGTGCCGCGAGGCCGCGGCAATCAATCGTCCAATCGGTGCGCGCTTGCTTCGCGCCGACGCCATAGCGCAGCGTGACATTGTCGAAGCCCGCGAGGCGCGCGGCGAGCGTCGTCATCGCCGCGCGGGGATCGAGATGCGCTTCGGACGGAAAGAGCAGGGCCTCTTCGAAGCGCCCCGCAAGATCGGGTTCGAGCGTCGCGATCCGCCTCGCATCAATGTGTTCATATCCGCTCGCGCGGCGGGCAAAGCGGATAAGCTCGGGCCGGTCCCGCACGGGGGCGACGAGGAGCGTCCCTTGGCGCGTCGCGACGGGCACGCTTTCAATCCAGAACCGGAGCGATTCGAGGCCGAGATCGAGGACAAGTTTTTCCGTGCTCTCGGCCTCGCACCAGGGCGCCAGCATGCCGCCCGCGAGATAGGAACAGCCGAGACCCGGACCCTCGCGGCATTCGACGAGTTCGACATCGCAACCCGCGCGGGCGAACTCGAATGCGGTGGTCAAGCCCGCGATGCCGGCGCCGATGATGCGAATACGCATGGTTTTACACTTTTGCATCGTGCCGCGGCCAAGCAAAAGCGGCGCGAACGGACAGTATTTTGGAGGGGAACATCACGCGACCATCCCTACGCCAGTACGAGCTGGATCAGGTTCGAAGGGTCGCCGGGCCGCTTGCTAAAAGCGCCACCAGCCTCTCAGCCCCCTGCCGGGGATCCCCTAGGTTTTCGCTAACCTAATTAGTCTTCATGGCGGCTTGCGTCAAGGCGCTTGGATGTTGGCCTGGGGTGGCGGGCGTGGGCTTCCCTTGCGTTTTGATCCCGGCTATGGAAGCGCAACGGGCACGTCCTTCGACCGGGGCCACGATGAAAGCCGTTCACGTCCTGAATGGGCCGAACCTCAATCTCCTCGGCACACGGGAACCGGAAACCTATGGCCTTGCAACTCTCGCGGACATCGAGGCCCGTCTTTCCGCGCTCTGCAAGCCACGCGGGATCATTTTGCACTTTCGCCAATCGAACCATGAGGGCGACCTCGTGGCCTGGGTCCAGGAAGCGGGCCGCGCCGGCGAGCCGGTGATCTTGAATGCTGGGGCCTACTCGCATACATCGATCGCGCTTTACGATGCGATCAAGGCGGCGAAGGCCGAAGTGATCGAGGTGCATCTTTCGAACATTCACGCCAGGGAAGATTTTCGCCGCCAGTCGTTGATCTCTCCCGTCGCGCGGGGCGTGATTCTGGGGTTTGGCGCCTTCTCTTACGATCTCGCGCTCGAAGCATTTCTCGCCGGCCCGAAGCGGCAGGTAACCGGCCCTATCGAAAACTTCCCGGGCAACGGCGCAAACGAGAGTAGAAAAAGATGAAATATCCGGAGCCAAAACCGGACATAAGCTCGGCTGCGGCCGCAATCGACACGGAATTGGTCGAGATCCTGGCGCAGCTCGTAACCCGTCTCGGGCTTTCCGAGATTGAAGTCGCGAAGGGCGATTTCAAAATCCGCGTCGCGCGGCAGCTTTCCGCCGCTGTTATCCAGCCGGCCATGACCCTGCCGCAGGCCGCCGCGACGGGCGCGCCGTCGGCTCCGGCCGACGGTCCGGGCACGGTAAAGTCGCCGATGGTCGGGACCGTTTATTTGCGTGCCTCGGCGGACGCCGTCCCGTTTGTCGAGGTCGGCGCGCAAGTGAAGACTGGCGACAAGGTTCTTCTTGTCGAGGCGATGAAAACCTTCAACGAGATCCTCGCTCCCCGCGCCGGCACGGTGACGGGCATTCTGGTCGAGGACGGTCAGCCGGTCGAATATGGCCAACCGCTGCTCGTGATCGAATAAGGCCGGCCAGAGCATGTCCCGAAAAAGTTGCCCGGCTTTTTCGATACTGAGACATCGGATATATCCGATGTCTCATGAGGACATGCTCCAGCTCTTTGATTTTGAGCTGCGTCCTTATCGATCAAATGGTTCCATTTGATCGGGACGCGCTCTAGCTGTCGTGTCTCGATAGGTTGTTTCTTGGGATCCTTGAGATAGGGGAGCATCCGTTGATGCCGAAGTGAGGCCGATGATGATTGTAATGGTGGAGGAAAGGCAACAGTGCGGCGGCCCGTTCGGATGAATGGTTGTAGGGTTTGGCATAGGCCCATTCCCGCAAGGAGGTCTGCACGAAGCGTTCGGCCTTTCCGTTTGTTCTTGGCGTATAGGGTCTGGTGCGCTTATGCTTGATTTTCAGCATTCGCAACGCCTTTGTGTAGCGGCGCGAACGGAAGCTGGCGCCGTTGTCGGTCATGACGCGAAGGACCCTGACGCCGTGATCGCGAAAGAAGCGCAAGGCTTGCAAGAGGAATTTCAGGCAGGAGCGCCGTGTTTCGTCCGGCAGGATTTCAGAATAGGCCAGCCGGGAGTGATCGTCGACGGCCAGATGGAGATATTCCCAGCCCTTGCCGCCTTCCTTGCGGCTGCGTGGCGCGCTCTGTCCGGTCCGGTCTCCCGTGATGCGATGTCCGATCCCTTCGATGCGGCCGAGCTTCTTGATGTCGATATGGATCATCTCGCCCGGCTGCTTCTTTTCATAGCGGATGATCGCGATCCTTTGATCGAGGGCGGACAGGCGGCTCAGCCCCTTGGCCTTTGCGATGCGGGCCACCGTCGCGCGCGACAGCCCGGTCGCGCGGGCGATCTTCCAGAAGGGCTGACGGGCCCGGCGCAGGGCTTCGACCTGGGCGATCTGATGTGATGTGATCCGTGTCCGCAGGCGATGCGGCCGGCTGGTCCGGTCTTGGAGGCCAGCGGCGCCTTCGCTTTCGTGGCGCCGGAGCCATTTCCTCACGGTCGCGGCCGAAACGCCTACAACGCCGGCTATGGAGCGCGGCGTTTCGCCCGCTTGGCGGCGCCCAACAATCAAGGCTCGCATGTTCGGCGTCGTCCTGGCATTCTTATGAATGTTCACGGGTGGGTCTCCTGAGCCTGTGGTGCTTCGCAAACCCCACAAACCTCAGATTCTCCCCGTGAACAACCTGTTGAGACATTACATCTAGCCGGTGGTCTGACATGTTCGAAAAGATCCTTATCGCCAATCGCGGCGAAATCGCCTTACGGATTTTGCGCGCGGCCAAGGAGCTCGGCATCGCGACCGTGGCGGTTCATTCGACGGCCGACGCCCATGCGATGCACGTGAAACTCGCCGACGAATCGGTATGCATCGGGCCGCCGCCCGCGCGCGATTCCTATCTCAACATCCCCGCGCTTCTCGGGGCTTGCGAAATCACCGGCGCCGAAGCCCTGCATCCGGGCTATGGATTTCTCGCCGAGAACGCGAGGTTCGCGGAGATTCTCGCCGACCATCACATCGTTTTCATCGGCCCCAAGCCGGAGCACATCAGGCTCATGGGGGATAAGATCGAGGCCAAAATTACGGCGACCCGGCTCGGCATTCCCTGCGTGCCTGGCTCGCCCGGCGCGATCACCAGCGATAAGGCGGCGGCGGCCATCGCCCGGGCGCTTGGTTTTCCGGTCCTCGTAAAGGCGGCGGCGGGCGGTGGCGGACGCGGCATGAAAGTCGCCCGCACCGCGAACGATCTTCCCGTCGCGCTCGAAATGGCGCGGATCGAGGCCAAGGCGGCCTTCGGCGACGACTCGGTCTATCTCGAAAAGCTTCTCGAAAAGCCGCGCCATATCGAAATCCAGGTTCTCGGCGACGGCCACGGCAAGGCTGTTCATCTCGGCGAACGCGATTGCTCGTTGCAGCGCCGGAATCAGAAAGTCTGGGAGGAAAGCCCCTCGCCCGCCCTCAACGCGTCGCAGCGTCTGGAAATCGGCGAAATTTGTGCAAACGCGATGCGTGAACTCAGTTATGCCAGCGCCGGCACCATCGAGTTTCTCTACGAAAACGGCAAATTTTATTTCATCGAGATGAATACAAGGATTCAGGTCGAGCATCCGGTAACCGAAATGATCACCGGGGTCGATCTCGTCAATGAGCAGATAAGAATTGCCGCGGGTTCCCCCTTGACGTTGACCCAGAAGGAAGTTGTCTTTCAGGGACATGCGATCGAATGCAGGATCAATGCCGAGCATTCCGCAACCTTCCGGTCCTCGCCGGGCAAGATCGCCTATTACCATCCGCCAGGCGGCCTTGGCGTGCGGGTCGATAGCGCGGTCTATGCCGGGTACTCTATTCCGCCAAATTACGATTCGCTCGTCGGCAAACTCATCGTGCACGGGCGCAACCGCAACGAGGCGCTGATGCGGCTTCGCCGCGCACTCGATGAATTCATCGTCGACGGCATCGATACGACAATTCCCCTGTTTCAAACATTGGTGCGCAACGCCGACATCCAAAATGGGCTCTACGACATCCATTGGCTGGAGAGGTTTCTTGCGTTGGGCGGGATGGACGAGGCGGGCGCCTGAAACTTGTTCCGCGCGCGGCGATTGATTTTGCCGGCACATATGGTGCGCGGTCCCGAGGAAATTCTTGGCCGGTCACCGTCATTTGACTGGAGGTTGTAACAATCTTGCCGCAGTTGTCATCGATGTCTCATTTGCGCCTTTAGCATAAAAGTCTAAAATCGCCTCAGCCGATGGCACGTGGCTTGAATTTGGGTGTGGGAGTCACGAACTTTCACGCCGGAGCCAATACTTGTCGTGAGCCGTAAGGTAGGATTTGGATGCAATTTCACACCCGTGTGGCAGTTTTATTCTTCGCTTTGAGTGCGATGCTCGCAATTGCCGCATGCAACGAGCCTCGCTTGGCGGAAACGAACGAGGCAAAGCCTGCCCCGCAAGTAGCAGTGGTTACGGTTCAGCCTATCCCACGCCCAATCATCCGGGAGTTGCCGGGCCGTATCGCGCCCATGCGAGTTGCGGAAATTCGCGCCCGCGTAGCCGGGATCGTAATGGAGCGATTGTTCAAGCAAGGCGCCGAGGTGAAGGCTGGCGACATACTTTACCGCATTGACCCGGCCCGGTTTGAAGTCGAACTCGATGCCACGAAGGCGGCGCTCGCTAAAGCAAAGGCTGTGCTTGAACAAGCGGAGCGGCATGCCCAACGCGTGGAAAAGTTGATCAAAACCCAGGTTGCGTCGCAAGCTCAACATGACATCGCCATGGCATCCTTCCGTCAGGCCGAGGCGGACGTCGCCGCCCGTCAGGCGGGTGTCGCCCGGGCCAAGCTCGACCTCGACTACACGACTGTCCGAGCGCCGATTAGCGGAAGGATCGGCGGCGCCTTAGTGACGGAAGGCGCGCTCGTTGGTCAAGGCGACGCAACCCATCTCGCGACTGTCCAGCAGCTAGACCCGATTTACGCGGATTTTATCCAATCGGCAGGCGAACTCCGGCAACTGCGGCGTGATTTAGAAAGTGGCGACCTCAAGCAGATTTCGCCCGAGTCCACGAAGGTCCGCCTAGAGCTAGACGATGGAACGCTCTATCCCTACCCGGGCCGTTTGCTTTTTTCCGATGCAACCGTAGACCGGACCACAGGTCAGGTCACGATGCGGGGAGAGTTTCCCAATCCGAAACACGAGCTCCTGCCCGGCATGTATGTTCGAATCCGGATCGAGCAGGGGATCGATGTAGACGCGCTCGCGGTTCCCCAGCAGGCGGTTCGGCGCAATGACGCCGGCGGCAACGACGTCTATGTCCTGCGCGCAGACAATCACGCGGTGCTGCAGCCAGTCCGTCTCGGGCACCTTATCGATGAGCATTGGCTGGTGCTGGAAGGCCTAAAGCCGGGAGATCGCGTGATCGTCGAGGGATTTCAGAAATTCGCGGCTGGTGAGGTTGTGGATCCAGTTCCGTGGTCGCAGGCGGTGTCGGCTTCCGCCGCCAAAGAGCCGACGTCACCCAAAACCGACTGACGGCGTAATCGATGACGAGCTTCTTCATCGACCGGCCGGTCTTCGCGATCGTGATCGCGATCTTTATATGTCTCGGCGGCCTGCTCGCTATACCGTTCCTGGCGGTCGCGCAATATCCCCTCATCGCGCCGCCTTCGATTTCCATTACCGCCACCTACCCCGGCGCCTCGCCGGAAAATCTATACGTCAGCACGACGCGGCTGATCGAGGAACAGCTCAATGGCGCCGCTGGGATTTTGAGCTTCGAGTCGACCAGCGACACCTCAGGCCAGGTCCAAATTCTCGCATATTTCCAGCCTGGCTCGGATTCAAACATGAATGCGGTCAAGATCCAGAACCGGATCAAGCGCGTGGAAGCGCGCCTGCCGCGCGCTGTGATCGAACAGGGCATTTTGGTCGAGGAGGCGTCTAGCGCCGTCCTGCAGATTATCACCCTGCAGTCGACCGATGGCTCATTAGACGAGATTGCACTTGGCGATTATATGGTCCGCAACATTGTCGGCGAGATCAGGCGCATTCCGGGGGTCGGCCTCGCCACGCTGTTTTCGACCGAACGGTCTCTGCGGGTATGGGTCGATCCGGATAAGCTCATAGGTTACGGCCTCACCACGGAAGACGTCACTAGGGCAATCGAGGCTCAGAATGCTCAGGTGGCATCAGGCGCCATCGGAGACGAGCCGAGCCGCAAATCTCAGTCCGTTTTGGCGATGATTTTGGTAAAAGGCCAGTTCGCCTCCCCAGAGGAGTTCGGAGCAATCTTACTACGCAGCAATCCCGATGGCTCGACAGTTCGTCTGCGCGATGTCGCGCACATCGACGTCGGCGGCATGAGTTATCAATTCACCACGCGACTCAACGGGAAACCTGCCGCGGGCTTATCCGTCTTCCTATCGCCAACCGGCAATGCGCTGGCGACCGCAAACGCCGTCAAGGCGAAAATGGAGGAATTGGCGAAGTTCTTTCCGTCCAATATAAAGTATGCAATTCCCTATAACATTACGCCGGTCGTCGAGGCGGCGATCAAGAAGGTGCTCACAACACTTGTCGAGGCGATGATCCTCGTATTCCTGGTGATGTTCCTGTTCTTGCAGAACCTGCGTTACACCCTCATCCCAGCCGTTGTCGTTCCCGTGGCGCTTATTGGGTCTTGTGTCGCGCTCTTGGCGTTTGGCTTTTCGATCAATTTGCTGACGCTATTTGCGATGGTGCTCGCCATCGGGATTCTTACAGATGATGCTATCGTCGTGGTCGAAAATGTCGAACGCATCATGTCCGAGGAAGGACTCCTTCCGCGGGAGGCCGCGCGCAAGGCCATGAAACAGATTACCGGCGCGATCATTGGCATCACGCTCGTTTTGGTGTCGGTGTTCATTCCGATGGCCTTCTTCCCCGGCTCGGTCGGCATCATCTATCGCCAGTTTTCGGTGACGATGGTGGCCGCCATCGGAATCTCGGCGTTTCTTGCACTTAGCCTGACTCCGGCCCTTTGCGCGAAGTTGCTAAAGCCGGTCGAGGCTGGCCATCACCATGCGAAGAAGGGAGTTTTTGGATGGTTCAACCGCAGAATCGAATCCACCAAAGCATCCTACAGCGGGCTTATCGGCTGGACGCTGCTGCGAACTGGGCGGTTAATGCTCATTTATATTGCGGTTGTCACTTGCGTTTTATGGGCCTTTGCGCGGCTGCCGACGGGCTTCCTTCCCATTGACGATCAAGGCTTCATCATGGTCGACGTGGAGGCGCCGCCCGAAGCTTCGTTCAACCGGACCCTCGACGTCGTGAAGCACGTCGAGGAATACCTGCTCAACAGGAAAGGCATCGGCCAAGTTACGTTTTTGACCGGATTTAGCTTTCTTGGTCAAGGCAAGAACACGGCGCAGGCCTTTGTGACGCTGAAACCCTGGAGCGAACGCGGCCCGAATGACTCCGCCGCGGCGATCGTCGCCGACATCAACAAGGCAATGGAACCCGTCAGAGACGCTGAGATTACGGCGCTGCAGCCGCCTCCAATCGATAATCTCGGGGTTACGAGCGGCTTCAGTTTTCGCCTGCAAGACCGGGCTCAGAAGGGATATGAAGCACTTATGGCGGCGAAGGATCAGCTCCTCGCCGCGGCGAAAGAGAGCCCGGTTTTGAAGGACGTTTATGTCGAAGGGCTACCGCCGGCGCCGCGAGCCGAAGTCGTCGTTGACCGCGAGAAGGCAGCTGCCCTGGGCGTGACATTTCAAGATATCAATCACACGATTTCGACCCATCTGGGTTCGAACTACGTCAATGATTTTCCGAGCCGCGGCCGCATGCAGCGCGTCATCGTGCAGGCCGACCGCGCAAGCCGCATGCAGGCAAACGATATACTTGCTTTTAGCGTCAAGAATAGCCGCGGCGAAGTTGTACCGTTTTCATCCTTTGCCTCGATCGAATGGGATGTTGGACCGACGCAGCTCGTAGGTTTCAATTACTATCCTTCGGTGAGGGTCACCGGTTCCGCTCAGCCTGGTTACACGACCGGCGACGCAATTGCCGAAATGGAACGTATAACTGCGACCTTGCCGCATGGATTCGGCTTCGACTGGACCGGTCAATCCTATCAGGAGAAGCTAGCCGGGTCGCAGGCATCGTTCCTGCTTGCCCTCTCGGCCCTTGTGGTGTTCCTTTTGCTCGCCGCGCTTTATGAGAGCTGGAGCATACCTCTGTCCGTACTCCTGACGGTCCCGCTCGGTATGCTGGGAGCAGTGTTCGCCGTTACCCTGCGGGATTTGCCGAACGATATCTTTTTTACCATCGCGCTTGTCACCATTATTGGTCTGGCCGCCAAGGATGCGATCTTAATCGTCGAGTTCGCAAGGACTCTCAGGGCGCAAGGAAAGTCGCTGATCGATTCCGCCGTTTCGGCAGCCTTCCTTCGCTTCCGGCCGATCGTAATGACCGGATTTGCTTTCGCGTTCGGCGTTGCGCCAATGGTTGTCGCGACCGGCGCGGCGTCCAAGAGCCAGCATGCATTAGGCACCGCGGTGATGGGCGGCATGATCGCCGTCGTGGTCCTCGCCTTACTTATGGTCCCGACCTTTTTTGTCGTCATTCAGAGGCTTTTCACGCGCGGTGGGAAAGACGACGGCGGCCGCGAATTGACTGGCACCTCGGCGACGGTTGTCGATACATTACTGCCGCATTGAAGTCGATTGCGCCGGTTTTCTAAAATTTGACGCCAGTCCGGAGACCGAAAACTGCAGCATCGCGGATACGACCCACGACGGGATTCAGAGGATCGACAACACCGTAACCCGGATGAAAAATGTATTGAAAATCCGGCTGAATGTAGAAGCCGGGCATGATCTTCGCCTGATAGGTGAGTTCGACCGCCAGTTCGTAGTCGCGGATCGGCAAATGAGTTTTCTCAAAGAAAGCGGTATCGGCGTCAAGACCGCTCACCGAAGGCGAAACGGGTGAATAAATCGCCGCCAGTCCGAATGTATCGTTAGGCCTGCTGTCCCAAATGCCGATACAGGTGATGCCCGCTTCGGCATAGAAATCCGCCAAATTACGGTCCCGGGGACTTGCAGAGACAAGTGCGAAGCCTGCCACACCCCTTTTCGGATCATCTGCCCGCACAGGCCAGATCATCTGATCGATCATGCCATAGACGCCATAATCGCCCCGATAGGTTAAGGGGTTGCCATTGCTGAGGGGATTGGCAAGCGAGAGGCCATCCGTGCCGCGCCGCTGATCATTAAACTTGCCAAAATGGTACCACCCGCCGAGCTGGATGCTCCCAGCAAGTCCCGGCGAATCTTTCTCTTGATTATATTCATATTGCGCTTCAGCCATTAACAAAGGTGGATCCCTCAGCCGAAAATTGACGCCGGATGGATTTAAGATTTCCTGTAATCCCGTAAAACCTGCCCCTGAAGGATCGCCATTGAATATGGCAGCCAGTAGATGGACTTCTTTATTGGGAGACACTTTTAGCCGAACGCCAGGTGTCGCCAACGGATAATTAGGTCCGGTGCTCGGCATATCTGCGGCAAAAATATTTGGCCAGCCGAAAGACGCATTGTAATATTCCTTCGAATATTCGCTAATGGCGAATTCCATGTTTGCTGCCAATTGACCGACGCGAAGCGATGCCATGTCGCCAAAAAGCTTTTGTTCAAACCAGGCTTCGAAAAGCCATGTGCTGGGGAGCGCCTCGATGTTGCTGACCGTTAGAAAGTTAGAAATGCAACAGGTCGACAAACCCGAGCCATTCACGATATAGGAATTGATATGAAATGAGGCGCCGTTCAGCCCGGCGATCGTTTGTAGGTCGCCGTCGATTGCCAGCTCGAGAAGATTTTCATAAATCGCACGCTGTCTGACGCCACCCAAAGGGTTACCAAGAACTTCACCCGTGTAATTCAATTGAAAATTCAAACCGAGATCGAGCAATCCCTTCTTGATTTCGCCAAGCGCCGGAAGGCTCAAAGCTAGCGAATTTTGAAGCTCAGGCGGCGGCGCTTCTTTTGATGGCACGGGTTTCTCGCGGACAGCGTCTTGAGCTGCTACAATATTGCAAGTAACGGCAACACAGGTGGCGCCAACAACCAGGAAAAGCAAAATCCGTCGCCACATGGGTATGCCTGCCAGCAAGTCGGGCAAAATTGGAGCGGGTGAAGGGAATCGAACCCTCGTATTCAGCTTGGAAGGCTGCTGCTCTACCACTGAGCTACACCCGCAATTTCAATTACTTACGCCGCTTTTGAATTCTCTATTTGCTCGTTTTTCGCTCGCCTTTGCTTTTTAAGCGACAATCCTGATATCTTGTGCGTCTTTCGCTGGCAAGCTGGGATATTTCGGACAGAGAGCGGCCGTGCTAGTTTTCTTGATCTGCCTTTTTACTGCTATCGTCATGCTGTTCGCGGTGCTCGCGTACGGGGCGATCAATGACGGCCAGCGGCTCCTGTTTACGGGGATATCAGTTTTTTTCCTCGCTTGGGTTTCAATTCTTGGGTTCATGCTCGTAATGCATGAGACACCGAGTGAGGTGGCAGAGCATGTTAGCATTGCAGTTGCGAATGTTGCGCGAGTTCCGCCAAAAGCTCCGGAAATCGTTAGTCCTGCCAACTTGCCGATGATGGCGATGAAGGGGACGAGCTTTCATCTTGAAGCCGGGCAAAGCACGCCACTTTTCCGGATCCCGGTCGGCACGAAAGCGCATGTCTCAGTGTACGGTGGAGCGCTGACGAGCTATTCGGGCGGGGTACTCAAACTATCGTGTGATACGAGGAGCTTTTCGATTACAGGGACGGGAGATGGCGGGACGCAACTTGTGGCATGTGATTCGAAGGTTGATGTTTTGATTGATGATGTGGGAGGTTAAAGGGAGGGGGCACGGAAAGGTTGAAAAGCAATTAAAATAATGAGTTGTGGTTGCTATGTATGGGATGATTTTGTTTTTTGTTGTGCGCTCATTGTGCACTGATAAGTGAGAGTTTCCGAGGCGTTTTCGCCTCGTTAGATAGCGCTTCACTTGCACACCTGCTCTCGGTGAGGCCAGGTTTCATCAGCAGATGCACCGGCCATTTCCATGCGAAACCCAAATGGGTCATGGACTGCGTGTTTCTTAAGCGTTACAGTACAAATTCTTAACCCTCGCATTGGGGCCTTTATCGAGGGAGCGGCCTTTTTGTATATTTTCGTAAAACGAAAATCGATTGGGGGGTTCGCGATGTTCCAATTTTTGCTTGGCGTATTGATACTCGCTTCGAATTACCCGTTGGTCCCGGCAGGCACCAATGGCCTGATGACGCTCCTATGAGCGTGCCGATCCAAACTTCGTGTCGCCGGCATCTCGGGAATCTTCTCAGCCTCATTGCCGTAGCGTTCTTGCTGATCGCCACCTTCACGGTGCAGGCGACGGCCTTGGCTATTGGGAACCGAGTTCAGGCCAACGCCAACCTCAATGTACGATCCACACCCGCTGGCACATTGCTCGGTACTCAACCGAGCGGTGCCCTTGGGACGATAACCGCCGGCCCGATAACCGCCACACTCAGTGGGACATCATACGTGTGGTGGCAAGTAAACTGGGACATTAACCCGGATGGATGGTCTGTACAGGATGGTATCAATGCTGTGCCAACCACCTTCTCCTTGGGGGTGAATGTCAGCGGCCAGGGCACGGTGACGAGTTCGCCGAGCGGGATCAATTGCGGCAGCTTTGGCTCTTGCAGCGCCAACTTCTCAAGTGGAACCAACGTCACATTGAGCGCCACCCCGGCGGCGGGCTGGTTTTTTGTTGGCTGGACAGGCGCGTGCAGCGGCGACGGATCGTGCGTGGTGCCCATGACAGAGGACCACAGCGTCTTGGCGACGTTCAACCAGAACGTCTCGCTGTTGGTGGATGTCACCGGCAGCGGCACGGTGTCGAGTTCGCCGAGTGGGATCAACAATTGCAGCAACTCCTGTAGCGCCAATTTCTCGATCGGTCAGAACGTCACGTTGAGCGCCACCCCGGCGGCGGGCTGGACCTTTGCCGGCTGGACAGGCGCGTGCGCCGGCACCGGCTCGTGCGTTGTGTCCATGACGGTGGCCAAGAGCGTCACGGCGACGTTCAACCCGCCGCCAACCACCTTCTCCTTGGGGGTGAATGTCAGCGGCCAGGGCACGGTGACGAGTTCGCCGAGCGGGATCAATTGCGGCAGCTTTGGCTCTTGCAGCGCCAACTTCTCAAGTGGAACCAACGTCACATTGAGCGCCACCCCGGCGGCGGGCTGGTTTTTTGTTGGCTGGACAGGCGCGTGCAGCGGCGACGGATCGTGCGTGGTGCCCATGACAGAGGACCACAGCGTCTTGGCGACGTTCAACCAGAACGTCTCGCTGTCGGTGGATGTCACCGGCAGCGGCACGGTGTCGAGTTCGCCGAGTGGGATCAACAATTGCAGCAACTCCTGTAGCGCCAATTTCTCGATCGGTCAGAACGTCACGTTGAGCGCCACCCCGGCGGCGGGCTGGACCTTTGCCGGCTGGACAGGCGCGTGCGCCGGCACCGGCTCGTGCGTTGTGTCCATGACGGTGGCCAAGAGCGTCACGGCGACGTTCAACCCGTCGGCGACGCTGAGCTTCACCAGCCTGAGTCCGAATTCGTTTACGACGAGCACGGCGGGCTTCCAGGCGGTGACGACAGCGGCAGGCAGCAACTTCAACAACGTCACGAAGGTGGTTTTCGACTGGAGCGGCGCGACCAGCGGCTCGAATACTTGGAACAAGAACGACGCCAACTGGAATGCCAAGGTGACGGTGAACTCCGACACCTCGATGACGCTGCGGCCAGTCGTGACGGCGGCGGGTGATCCGGCGGGAACGACTACCTGGACGGTGACGCTGACCGACAGCAGCAGCACAACGGCGTCGCAGAGCTTCACCGTTACCTATACGCCGGGCATAAATTTTAGCCTCACTGTTGCCGGGGCCGGAACTGGCGGTGGAAAGATTACCGGCGGCCCCGCAACCAGTCCCGGGGATTTCAACTGCACTGTCACAGGCAGCTCCGAGACCGGAACTTGTAGCAAGAACTATTCCGCCGGCACAGCCATAGCCCTAACCGCCACGGCGGACTCCGCAAGCAGCTTTGGTACATGGACCGGTTGCGACAGCGCCACGGGCACGGACTGCGTTTTGACAATGCCGAGCGCTAACAAAACGGTCACCGCATCGTTTAACGCCAGCTCTGGTCTGCCTCCCCCCACTGCGATGGACCAGAAAGCCGAAACCAGCCCAGGCGAGACGGTTCTGATCAACTTGGCTTTTGGCGCGACCGGAGGAAAACCCACGTCCGCGGCAATTGTCAGCGGTCCCACGCACGGCGTGCTCAAGTTCGTTTCTAAATTCAAGGTCAATTACACGCTGACAACCTGCTCTCTTGAACCAGACAGTTTTACGTTCACGCTTTCCAATGCTCATGGCACGTCGAACGAGGCCAAGGCGACGATCACGATTAACCCAGTGAGCGCCCCCACAACTGAAGTCCATCTCGTAGACCCATTTCTTTTAGGTAAAGTCATCAGTAACTTTGACCAGAGTAACATTGACCTGACACCGGTGTATCGCGTCGGAAAATGGCTGCCGATTTAAGCAAATGGTCTCCTAGCCGACAACACATCGGCAGCCATCGCAGTCATACAAACCAATGACTGCGCGAATGTGAGTTTGACCACTACGAATGGCACGACGCTGGCCGACTATAGCCAGGATTTTTTAACAAAACCGCCCACGTTAGCATTACCTGACCTATCTATTCCGGTCAGCAAATTTCAATATAGCGGGGGTTCCTTCTTCGCTGCCGCATTGGTTCAAGCGCCATATGTTGGCGCAACATATAGCCTGTCATTACCGTTCCCGCTCTCAGCCAACCCGATTACCGTGACCGCTGTTCAAGGCTCAACGCAGAAGCAAGCGACGATGAGTTTTGTCATCCCACCGGTTGTTCTCGTTCACGGGATTTGGGGGAATCGCGCTAGCCTGCAATTTTATGAGAATAGTCTTGAGACTTATAATCCCTGGAAGGTGTACCTCTCGGCTTCTGGTATCAATCGTGGTATCAGATCCATTAAGTATACGAACAACATAGCCTTCGACAGCCTCGATGCTATGGGCGGACCGAACACGTTAAAAAAGACAATTACCGGCGCCACGTGGGCGCGTCTCGATACACTACACTTCGTTGGGGGCCGCGTTGACGTTGTTGCCCATAGCATGGGCGGCTTGGTTGCGCGTGCGCTCGCCGGGCAGGAGCTGCAAGAGCTGAAGGACTATCCTGCATCACGACGCGATCGTCGCCAGGGGTCCATTCATCAGATTATCACGCTCGATACGCCGGAGAAGGGATCGGCGCTCGCCACGTTTCTGCTCGACAACAAAGATGCTACCTACCAGAATATGGATGGCTTCCCGATTGGCACGCTGGTGCGCACGGTCTGGACCAGGGCGTGCGGGAAAGCGCCGGGAATGACGATAAAAAAGTGTTTTAACGACAAGTTGAAATTGAACATCAGTGGCGGGGGTGTTGCTTCATTAGATCCAGAGAATCCCTGCCTAAAAATAATACCAGGAAAACCCTGCCTAACAAATGTAGCCGGCCCAGCCGAGCCGAAATGGATATGGAACGCGATCGGTGCCGTAGTACCGCAGACGCGCGGGAGAGGCGAAAACGTTTTACAATTTGTCCTCGAAAATCTGATTGCCGCTATCTACCCGCACACGAGCGAGGCCCCGACAATCTCTCTAATTTTGAACGATAATGGCCAGGATGACGCGATCGTTCCACTCTCAAGCCAAATCCCTCAGGGAGCGGCGCAATCTCACACATTCCCAGGGCTTGCCCACACTGGTTTATCTCCTTCGCTGCAAACAAAGTTGGGGTCTCTATTAACAGGTCTCTCGTTCGACAGCGTCGTAGAGTTGCAGGGCATAGCGGACCTCATTTCCCGTTGGCTTATTTGTAACGGCGCGGCCAGTTGCAATCAACAACCTGCTGCGGCGGTTCAAGCCAAGGCGCAAGGCCCTGTCCCAACGCCCAAGCCGCGCATGGCCCCTGTAAATGCAACGGCCAACAATGCGCCGATGACTGTCCAGATGCCCCAGAATGTACAGCTCGCGATCCCATTCGAGATTGCGATTACAAAATCGGGAACCGCATTGGCGGAATTGGCTGTCACCCAGCAGGACGAAATGGGGCATCACACCGAGGGGGAGAAACCGGCGGTCAGCCGTGTGGCCAGCAATACCGCTTATGTGAAGGTCATCCCAATGCTGCTTGGTTCGGTGACCTTCACGGTCGAAGCGGTTTTTAAAGATGGAAGCGTGTCCTCGCAAGACGTGAAGGTGCCCGTTGGCGTTCCGTCTGTAGCGCCGAAACTATTTCATGGCGATCAATTCCCCGAATTCTCCCTCTCGCTTCAAAAGGGCGGAGATGTCGCGCCACTCCAGCCCGAGGCCTATTACGCCACCATCCCGGATGAAATCGATAAATGGGGGCACGCGCATCCGGTCGCCGTTGATCTCACCGGGCGGGTGGACTACCGGATTGTTCCGAGCGGGGTTGCCCCAGTTGTGCGTTTGGAGAGCGACAGTCATGGCTCGGTTATTGGGGTGAGAGCATTGCGTCCGGGTACAGCGACAATCGAAGCCCGTTTCGGGACGGCCGTGGACCAAATCGTGGTCACCGTGGAGCCGCATCATTAACAGCGGTCGGAGGTCGTAGTCTCTGATTATCGGCCTTTTTGCCTTTTTTAAGGAGAGGACCGCCAATGATCAGGAGCATGATGGTTTGCCAGCCGATAAAAAATACGCAGCTGCTGAAAAGTACACGGGCATCAGTGTTGGTGGCAGTAATATCACTCATCTCATACATCACATAAGCAATTGGGTCGATCAGAAGAGCGCCAAGTAAGCCTCCATAGAGGCTAAACTTGAATTGCGCTGCGGAATACTTATTGGTTACCATTTGTAAAAAAGAGACGAAAATCCATGTAGCAACAAATCCTCCGACTGCCGCTCCGGCCGGAGCGGCAGTGAGTACAAGGTCCCCCCCAAAAAAGATAGTCCAAAAAGTTATCTCGAGTGCAATCTGATAGCAAATAACGCCGACTACCGTTATGGCTCCTGCCCCAACTAATCGCAGTGTTAATCTTTGTTCCGAATTTACATAGTAAATCACTGATATCGCTAAGCCAAACACCTCACCGGGAACAAAGCGTGCAAAAAGAACATTGATTTGAGAAGTCCACTCAAAATTGATGACCGCAAAAGAAAAAGCGGAAATGCATCCGATGGTTATCCCCGAAAACCCAATCAGTAAGCTTCGTGGAATAATATTAAAATTTATTTCCATGTACTCATTAAAACATGGTGGTCGATTTTGTCTAACAGCTTTGTCTAACAGCAATTAAACTTTGCGATGCGTGTGATGCGAAGCGCGATCGACCAGCGCGAGTTGTAAAACAAATAATGTGCGACGTGGATATGACGGCTCTATTAAGCCGTATTATGCCTGTTCTCTGTTTTGTGATTTACCCTGCTTATTTATTTGAAAAACATATAGGTATTCCCTTGCTCTTGGGATGCCGCCCGCGATGGCCGTACGAGCTTCTGCCCTTCGCCTCTTTTCTTGACTAGTTTTCCTGGCTCAGACGCGCATTGGCACACGTTCAACCAGTTTCGATTAATTTGCCTCTATGAGGAAAACAGGGCTATTTTCTCCACTTATTGATAATATAGCCTGCAAGGATTAGGAGACCGCCCGCCGCTATGGCTACAAATGCGCTCCCCACTTCTAAGGGAATCGTGTCCATTTCTACCTCCGGGAGCGCCTGTGGCTGTCGCGACGGCTTCTTAGCCCTAGGCGCGAGCTTAGCTTTAAGTGTTCAGGCCGCGCGGTGATCATTTCAGTAAGTCCATGCGAAAGGTTCATGAGGAGTTATACGGTTTCTCGTGAGCCAGAGCGTTCCTTCTCCTCGCGCAAAATATGTAAGAACAATTCCGGCGTGACCATATCGATCGCTTCATATGAGCCGATCGTCAGCAAATCCTTGTCGCGCGAGACGAGAAAATCCGCGTTCGCCGCGACCGCGCAAGCGACAATCATATCGTCATTTGGATCACGAACGATGCCTATGAGGTTTGGAATGTCGAAAATAACCGTGCCGATGCGCGCGAGTTCTTCGCAATAGGCGACAATGTGTTCATCGGAATATTTGTAGCGGCGGCGGTTGCGTTCACTCGTCGCGAGGGTCGCAGCAGTTTCTTCCAAAATGTCGTCCGATAAGAAAAACTCGTAGCGGCCCTCTGCAGCAAGCTCCAAGAGCGTGGCGGAAATGCCCTCTGGCTCGGGGCGGAGCATGGCGGCAACGAGCACTGTGGTGTCGAGAACCGCCTTAATCATGTTTGTGGGTGCGTCGGAAGGCTTTTACTTCCTCGGCGATGCGTTCTTCCTCCGCGGTGACATCTTCGTCTGGATTGGTTTGCGTGTCGACGACTTGCGCTGCGATCTCCTTGATTCTTTGCCATGCCCGCTCACGCTGCACGACCGAGACCGGTTTTAACAGGACGCCTTCCGGAGTGATGCTCGCTTCGAGATAATCGCCTTCCTTCACGTTCAAAGCCTGCCGAATGTCTGCAGGCAAGGTGAGCTGGGCCGCGCGGCGCACCCGCATGAGTGTCATTGCGATGTCCTCTGAAAAAAGTAGACTTTTCATAGCTAAGACGAAATTCGTAATTTCGTATATTCATACTATTCTACATATTGAATTTGTCAATAAATTCTAACATGGCCATGTCATCGCAGGCGGAAAAGCATTCCCGCTCGCTCGCCACGCGGTGCATAGTTGAAGCGTTCGACGCCGAATACCAACGGCGGAGCGAGCGTGGTTTGATTTCGCTTGCAGGAACGTGTGTCAGCACATCACGCACTCCCTCACGGCCGTAACTTTGTACAAGCCAGCGCCAATGTGCGAGGGTGCCATAGTTGAGTGCCTGGACGATAATTGTCTTCTTGTGTTTCAGTGGATCGATGCGGCTGAAATCGTATGACCAAAGGAGTGGTCGAAATGTCTCTGGAAGAGTGCTATTTTGCATAAACCTATTCTACCATGGAAGAATAGGAGATTGTAATCTGACAGTGTAAAAGGCCCAGTCCAATGTAATGCATCCTTTGAAGATGCGGCCGTTTTGCCAGATTGCAGTTTTCGTAGTGTGCCATAATTCGAAGCGTGATCGACCGGCACAGGTGGTAAATCAAATGAAGCCAGCCTTGAGTCGAAGCCGCGTGTCGTGCTATCCTGAAAAGGTCGGGTCCCCATCACATTGACGAATCCCTGCTTAAGGAAACCAGCCCCAATGAGCGCGACGACTGGTTCCTTTAGCATCGGCAATTCCACCGTCCAAATGCCGGTCAAGACCGGAACACTTGGGCCTTCGGTTGTCGATATCAGCAAGCTCTATGCCCAGTCCGGAATGTTCACCTACGATCCTGGATTCACCTCTACGGCGAGTTGCGAATCGGAGGTCAGCTATATCGACGGGGACCAGGGTGTGTTGCTCTATCGCGGCTATCCGATCGAACAGATCGCCGAACACGGCGATTTCCTCGAGACCTGCTATCTGCTGCTTTATGGACAATTGCCCAACGCCTTCCAGAAGAAGGACTTCGACTACAGAGTCACCCGGCACACGATGGTTCACGAGCAGATGGCCAGGTTCCTGGGGGGCCTGCGCCGCGACTCGCATCCGATGGCCGTGCTGGTGGCGAGCGTGGGAGCGTTCTCGGCCTTCTATCACGATACGACCGATATTTCGGATCCGAAGCAGCGCATGGTGGCGTCGTTTCGTCTGATCGGCAAAATGCCGACCCTCGCCGCGATGGCGTATAAATATTCGCTCGGCCAGCCCTTCATTTATCCAAAGAACGAGCTCGATTATGCCTCGAATTTCTTGCACATGTGCTTCGCGGTGCCGTGCGAGGAGTATAAAATCAATCCGGTGTTTGCCCACGCGCTCGATCGTATCTTCATTCTCTATGCCGATCATGAGCAGAATCCATCGACCTCGACGGTGCGGCTTGCTGGCTCGTCAGGCGCAAATCCGTTTGCCTGCATCGCCGCGGGCGTGGCGTGCTTGTGGGGCCCGGCGCATGGCGGAGCCAGCGAAGCCGCGTTCGAAATGTTGATGGAAATCGGCACGGTCGAGAATATCCCGAAGTTCATCGCCCGTGCTAAGGACAAGAACGATCCGTTCCGGCTGATGGGGTTTGGCCATCGTGTCTACAAAAACTATGACCCGCGCGCCAAGATCATGAAGAAGACCTGTCACGACGTCCTGAACGAACTCGGCATCAAGGACAGCCCGTTGCTCGATGTCGCGATGGAACTTGAGAAAATCGCTCTGAGCGACAAATATTTCATCGACAGGAAACTTTATCCGAATATCGATTTCTATGCTGGGATCATCCTGAAAGCGATAGGCTTTCCGGTGTCGATGTTCACCATGCTTTTTGCGGTGGCGCGCACCCCCGGCTGGATCGCCCAATGGAAGGAAATGATCGAAGATCCAAGTCAGAAGATTGGGCGTCCGCGCCAGCTCTACATCGGTTCGCCGAGGCGCGACTACGTCGCGATTGACAAGCGCTCGCAATAAAGGCCGGCTAAGACAAAATCGTTTGCCTTGCAATGCTGACCCGGCCGCCGCAACAAGCCCCCGGGCAAATCATGGGCTGACGAACCGTACGCATGACATTCGCGCTGTTAAACTTGGTTCCTTACCATGCGTCTAGCACCGAAAAACAAGTAGAGCCGTTATCAAGAGAATAATTATTGACGGCACAACAGACATGAGGAAATCCCCCGATCGGATGGTGTTTACTATGGCAAGCTGGCGACGGAGCTTTCTCGGAAACCTCCCGGCGCCTGGAGGTGGTTCCTCCCTGCGTGGGGGCACCGTGCGGCTGGCGCGGACGGAGGCCGTCGATTCTCTCTCTTAATCTCCATAGTGCGCCCTCCATAGCGGTCCAGCGCCGTGCAAAATTCGGTGGCGCTCTCCCACAACCATTCGTCTGTCTCGCGGACAGGACGGGGCCGATGTGGATCGAGTTCAGGGTGAGCGCCAGCGATCATTGCCAACGCTTCGGCAATTGCCTTGGTCTTGCGCTCCCGGCGCGACGAAAGGATCATTGCTTTGCCCGGTTGTTTCAATATCTCCGCGCATCAACAATGCGGGCTTCACCGTGCTAGAGACATTGGACTCGGCATTTCGTCAAAACTTCGACGAAATCTCGCCCGGCTTATGATGAAAAGCTGGCGTGAGGCTGTGCAAAACTGCACACGCCTGGCGGCGCGGGTGCCGCTCGATCAAGAGACTATATGTTCGCGTACTTAGTACAAGCTTACGTATTATGTGCAACTATTGACACTTTGAAAAGTTGTGTTGTGATAGAATGGCTCTGTTAAGCCATATTCTGCGGGCGCCCCTTTTCGTGTTTCTGATGCATTTTTAATTGAAAAATACACACAAATCCGGCCAAATCATTGCGCTAAGTGTATAATATATATCTAGATACTATTATAAACTACGAACGAAGCTCAAAAAACCTTATCGTTCGCTCTTTATTGACGCTTTTAACGGCCCTTTTTTCGGTCAAAACCCACAGGTATTTCGGTCAAAACCCACACCCGCTTCGGTCAAAACCCACAGTCTTCTCAGGCCATGTGGCCGGACTGCCATTGCTCGAATGTGATGAGCTTTCCCCCATATCGCTCAATCGTAAACCTTATCCGGCCAAAATCGGCCATGCTGTCTTGAAGTGAGCCCTCGAATTTGGCCGCATGGGTCTGCGCCAGGCCTTTGATAATGCCCTGCTCCGACTTGGGAAGCGCGGCAAAGATATCGGCGGCGGCAGAGCGTCGGTAGTGGTCATAAGCCTGTCGCTGTGCGTCTTCTTGGTCCCTCACCTTCCGAGCGGCCTGCAGTGCCTGCTCTGCGGCCATGCGCTGCCTCCCGGCCAGAAAATTCGCGAGATATTGTTTGGTGCCACCAAGCGTCTTGATATCGAAATGGGTCTTTTTGGCCTCGGCCAGGGCGTAGTCCAGAAACGCCGGAACTTCGTCGAAGCCAAGGGCGGCCAGGATAAGCTTGGCGGTCTCCACATCTTTCGACGGAACGAAGGCGATCGAGTTCGGCCGGATAACCGGTGCGCTTCCCGATAAAAAGATAGGCGACCTTTAGAGGCTCGCTGACCTGTTGGCGATCGTCGTGGAACGCCCACTGCAATTCACCCTGTCGCCGGCGACGATAAAAGCGCTCGTAGTCATCGAAGAATGCCACGCCCGGCCAGAACACGATGACGAACCCATCTCCATTTTCGGCCTTCTTGACCATGTATGAGGCGAGAAAGCCGGCCGCGACAAGCTGGTCGATGTGCTGGCCGAGCTGCTCCCCGACGATCTTGGACTTGTGTTTTAGGATGGTCAGTCCGCCGAGCCATTCGGTACAGATGTCGTCGTAGCGCTTGCGGAAGAAAAGACGCTTGCCGTTGCGGCCGTCATGGAGATTGGCGAGATGGAAGAACAAACGCATATAGAGCGCTTGCCCGATCGTGCCGAGACCCGCCATCAGCCCATGATTGAGGCACGTGAAATGTTCGTCCTGGAGTGACTCGACGATTGGCTCGGCGAGGGTGATCGTGCAGGCCTCTATCGGATCGCTGGCGAACTCCCGCCGTTCGAGAAGAATTTCCGGAAAGATATTGAACGAGTGCTCGATGTAGCGGCCATCACCTTTCTTGAAATGCGCTGTGATGAATGTGTAGTGGATTTCATGAAGCGCCCGCGAAAGCTGCTCGCTGTCGCGGCCTCCCCACTCCGTGCGGCCGATGAGACGGCCGATCTCGCGCCGCGTGAACGAAACCTCTTTTCTGATTGGGCGGCCATAGTCCGAATGCTTCTTCAAAAGCGCGATGAAAATTTTGTGGGCGAGCTGGCCGGGTTGCCCGAGCTTAGGATCGGGGCGGATCACTATGGTCTTCTCGCTGCCACCGGATCGCAATTCCATTTCATCCGTGCGTGTCGCTGCACGTTTCGGATCATGGCAGAACAGCACACCGGCCACGCGCAACAGCGTGTTCTCCATGTAAAGTTTTTCGGTCTGCTGAACCTGCTTCGCGACATCCGCTTTGTGTTGCTGTGTGGTCTCCATAACTTATTAAGTGAATTATAGATCATGGATAGAAGATTCCATGACCAGGCCTGTGGAGAGCAACACAACCTTGCCTTCTATCCTCAAAGAAAATTAATTGGCCCGATGCTCAGGTGGATCACGCCGCTCTCCTGTTCCCAGCAAGGGCGCCAGCATCGTTTGCAATCCCCTGATCAAAAAATTGGTTTCCTTGTCGCGCTCCAAGAGTGCCGCGATCTGCGTATCTTTCACACCGATCTGATCGCGCAGAAAAACATTCTCCCCTTCGAGGCGCGCGATATGCTGCGACACGTCGGGCTGTGGCGGGCTTTGTCGCTCTTGAATTTCCGGTGCGTCATTGTCGCGGTCGGCCGCGCTCGGGCGCGGCGTGTCGTCCAGCATTTTCGGCCGATCTTCTGAGACGACACGGTGCGACATGTCGTGCACGGGCGCTCCATGTCGCACTTCGTCGGTGATCCCATGCAGCTGGGCAAGCTGCGTGATGGCGCGTTCGACGGAATCCGGATCGACGAAATAGGCGAGCCCGCTCACGGTCTCTTCCTTGATGCAATCAAGCCGGCCGGCGGCGCAATAGCGTTGCAGGGAACGAATGTTGCGGGGGAGCCCCGCCTCGACAAAACGCACAGCGGTCTCGTCAAGCGAGAGGGTATAGCGTGTCGCGCTCGGTCGCGCTGAGTCGCTCGCATCGTGTCGGACTTCGTCGGGCATTGTCGCCAGTGTATCATGGACACACGACATCGGCGTGCAGATATCCCCACCAGCAGCGGAGCGTCAGCGCCTCGGTCAGGTATCGTACCCATCCTCGCGCGATCGTGAGGCACGCGCTCGTTGCGCTGGAATATGACCCGCGCCACGAGTCGTGATGGTCGGTGCGCCGGATGAAGCAACCGTTTGCTCTCTTTTGGGCTGTCCAAGTTTGGAGTGCATAAATACGCTTGCGATTGTCGAGTATGGCTCAATGGTCCTCTGCGAGCATGAGTGTGAGAACGCGCGCGGTCCTCGACGGATCGGACGGGCTCGCGATCACGCGCATAGAGGACGAAGCGGAACAGCTTGCGGCGTTTGAGGCCGCAAAGAGCGGGGGTGTGAGCGTGCGGGTTGCCAAGTCGATCCAGAAAAGGGAGACAACGGCAAAAGAACACGGTGAGCCGCGCCCGCATGATAACGTGAAGCACGCCACTCGCGCGATCTACGCGGCGATCGATCGTCTTGGTGTGTTATTATTGAATATATGAAAAACCTTAACTTGTTATTGTGTCCTTTTATTCTTGTGGCAGGAGGAATATATTTTATCTACTCACAACAAACAGAGCCTGCCGATACATCGACGAATGAATTTCATCTCGTACCCGCAGAAGTCACGCTCCAAAAAGAGCCTGCCGCCCAAACGAACTCGTCTACTTGGAAAATGTACACTGATTCCAAAACAGGTTTCTCGATCAAATATCCCCCGCAGTATGCAGTGGACGCAAGGGCTACCAGGTCTTTGACTGATCGAGCCGAGGCGATCGAGGCGCCAGACGATGAGCGTGTCGCCTTTGCGCAGTGAGCGAAGACATTCGGCGAGCTGCGGCCGGTCGAGGCTCTTGCCGGACGCCTTGTCCTCGTAGCTCTTGTCGACGCGCGCCCGGCCCAGCGCATCCTGTTGGAGGTCGAGATTCTGATCGTCGGTCGAGACACGAGCGTATCCGATGCGCATGTCTCATTTATATCATGCACACACTTTTTGCGCCATAGAATATGCGAGAGTGTTTTGAGAGGAAAACAGGGGTCGAAATGCCCCTAAAACAGGGAGGGCGGTATTGTCTTCTTGCTTCCTCGGCGGGCGAAAAGGTGGCAAGGATGGAAACGTTGAAGAACTCCCTAGTCAGACAAAAAGACGGCCGCCAGCGATTATTGCTGGCGGCCGTTGTTAGGCCGTGCTACCTAGGTTGAACGAACCAAATAAACAACTGAACGAGAAGATGGAACAGCCATCCGACCAGGACACAACCCAACACTGTAGCCAACACGAACAGGGTCAGTTTGAACATCGTACACTGCATGTCCCCTCGACCCTGGGTTCTGGGGGCTGATGGCGGATTTGCCACAGCCAAGAAATACCCATGATTCGAGCTTCTTTTGGATATAGCAAAACCAACGTGATTCAGCATAACTACGCAGTTGTGGATACATGGTTGAATATCAAAGAACTTGTTATACAGTATACTGCACGATATAGTATATTGTCAAGCTTGTCGCTATGACTGACCATCGGTGACGAACGAGGTCAAGCGTCGGCCTAAACCACTAGCAAGGAGTACAGCATGACGATCGCGTCGGTGTTCCTTTCGGGCTGGGAATACAACCGTCTTTGTTCACCAGATCCGTTTAAACCAATGGTCTCTGCGCTTCCTGCTCAGGTATTGTGGGATGGCAGTGCTCAATTCTGGCTCTTTGAAAAAATCTACTGCACGAAGGAAGCGTTCGAAACGGAGATTGAAAGTCATAAACAATTGGAGTGGACGACGGGGCTCATTTTCAGCGACCTTAAGAGGAGAGGGTTCTTAGAGCCTATAAGCATAGCGGAACGAGCTACAAGCGACCCGATACTGAAGCTTCTAACGGAAGTGAGGCACGCTGATCTCCGCAAGCGTTACAGCGATGCTTCTATTATGGAGATGTTGAGGCATGGAGATGAGGCGCAGTTGGAAGCGATTAAGTCGGAGCTTTTAGCGCCTTTATTTGAGCACCTGAAGTGCGTTGGGAACATTTCTCCAAATAGTATAAAACATTGGATTAATGGCGCCGAAAATCGTCATCTCGGGAATAGTAGGTCCGACGAAATGGTTCAACTCATAGCGGAGCCGATCATTAGGCAGAAAGAACCGTGGCGCATTGGAACCCGTCTATGTAATCCTCCAGGAACTGGATTAGACAAAAAAATAATGCATTTGCAACAGGAGACTGAAAAGCGGATCCAAACGCCACTGATCCCGGAGTTGCTAGCAGGAAAACTGTCACTTAATGATTATCTTAAAGAGCTAAACTTAAAAGATACAGAGAAGGTTTACAAACCAGTGAATGAGCAGCTACTCAAAGACTATAATTGCGGCATACAACGATTAGAGAGAATGAGGGATATAGCAAGGACGGAATTGTGGCGGAGCTCTGCACGGCGAATGGTTGCCGCGCCTTGAGGTAGACCCGTTGTTTATCGATGAGTTCAGGCAGAACCTCAAATTCGCAATTGCCAGTGCAAAGTTCGAAATCGCTTGAGATGGTCACAGACTTTGCGATTGCTCCTCTTGCGGTAGTTGGTGGTTGGGTCGGAGGAACGCTGGGGCCCGCTTTTGGTATGGACACGGTAAGAAGTGTTGCGGCGGGTGGTGTAGTCGGGGCATCGACCGGAAAAATAATAAAGAACCATTACAAAAAGAGGGCAGAAGGCGCCAGAGCCTTGACAGTGTTTTACCAAAAACTGAAGACATCACGTCCGTCAAGGTGGTGGAGATTTTGGGGGCGGTCGTAGCTCCTCTTCAAGCGGCAATTCGAAGTACCCGGCGGAGGCCGCACAAATCGTGAGCTCTGAATAGAAAAAGCCGCCGGGTTGCCTCGGCGGCTTTGAGCGTTCCCGTGGTCTTTCGGCCAGGGCGGCTACCGGCGCCGTTGGCCGGATTTTTCTCTGTGGTCGTCCCGTCGCGGGGGCGGCCGGTGGGCGAGGTGGCGGTGGAAAGCAGGACACCAACAAAGCCCTATTGGCCAAAAATAACTAGTCGTTTCATTTTGAGAAACTCACCCATATGGGCGCCGTGGCCGAATCGTATAGGTTGGTTGAATATTATTCGGGTTGTAATAGGGCTGCGGTTGCGGTCTGAACTGCCGCAAATATGGTCTTGGGGTATATGGCGCTCCGGGGTTCCAGTAAGGCCGGATATTTTGCTGGTAGTATCGAGGCATAGACCAGAACCATTCCTGGGACTGCGCCGCAGTGCTATAGCCCGCTGTCGAAAATAGAATGCTAAAAGAGGCGACATAGAGATTGTTGGTTTTCATAACGCTCCCCTGATCAAAAGCAATGTCGAGTATTTAAAATATAGGATTATAAATTAAATTTTGCAAGACAGGGGGCGATCAATTTAAATAACGATCTCGGCTGGCACCAGGCGCGGCGCTTTATTAGATTGGGTAGCAACGAAAAGCTTATTGATTGAATATAACCATTGCGACAATCAGCGCAATAACAATAATACTGATTTCAATGAGGGAATCAACCGTGTGGAGCATGTCATTTACATCAGATATCCACTTTTCTGCTTTACTTATATACTGTGATACATGTAGACGAAAGCTCATAATTGTTAATTATACGACATGATTTTACTTTGCGAAACTTACGCCACGATGGATGCTCAAGGTCATCTCGATGGCCTTCGCCAGGAAACCGCCGTGTAGCCGGCAAGATTGAGAATAACGTCTACCAATATGGCGCCACGCCGAACGAACCTGACGGTCGGCTGCTGACGTTCATCACCCAAAACTTGACAAAGATAGCGCCCGAGGCCCGCGTCAAGTTCGACGCTTACAAGGACCTGCTGGCGGGATTTGCAATCAATGGAATGGCCTATGCAGAGTTCGCCGCCCGCGTAAAACGGCGGTCGCAGGGTCAGAAAGACGACAACGACTTTCCTGCGAACTGGGAATGCCGCTCGGTTTTCAGCCCCCGCCCCCATTGCATAACCTAAGTAAACGACCACCGGACTGAAGTCCGGTGGCTTTGTATGTGCCGGCTACGCCGGCAAAGCATCTTTACCCAACTGATGAATACTGCACTAAAGAAAACGATAGCTGATGGTTTATGTAAGTGGCGTCAATGCAGGAAAACTCTCCTGATGTTGTTTGTGTTTGAGTATTTGGTACCTTTGTGTTCGCTTTCGTGCCTCACGGCCTCTGGTCGTGGTTGAAGATACGGCGTCGCCTTCAAACGTACACTCCGGCTAAAGCCGGAGGTTTTTCTTTGTAAGAAAGCGCCGCCGGGTTGCCTCGGCGGCTCTGCGCGTTCCCGTGGTTTTCGGCCTCGGGCGGCTACCGGCGTCGTTGGCCGGATTTTTCTCTCTGGTCGTACCATCGCGGGGGCGGCCGGTTCTCTTCCTCGTCGCTCTTCGGGACGCGCAAGACGAGCTTGCCGTCGATCGGGAGCACCTGCAGGATCACGTTGTAGCCCTTGCCGTCGCTGTGCTCGAAAGCCGCGCCGATGGGAAGCCAGTAGTCCTCCTAGCCCTCGCGCTTGATGACCGAAAAGGCGCGGTGCGTCATCGGACTTTGTGCTCATCGCCTTAGCCTCACTGTCTCAAACGTGGGGCGAGCGCTACAGACTTCGTGATGAGGCGAAGGGCATCATCAAAGGAATCAACTCGGCGCGACAATATTTCCATATTTGAAAGCTCACCCTCGCCTTCGCAGAGGGTGGCGCCGATACCGACGAACACACGGCCCGTCGGAAAGCGACGCATGCTCGATTGAATAGAACAGCCTCTGTCGCGGCTGGTCGCGCCAAGACGCGGTGCGTCCGGGCGTGACGCGATCAGAAGACAAACGCTGCATCGCTACGGCGTTGAGGGGCCTGTCCCCAGCAGCGGAGAGACTTCCTAAAATCGGATATTTTCTCGCGGTCACCTCTCTATGTGCAAAGAATGCGGGCTAACCGAAGGAAAGGAGCTGCCATGAGCAATCATAGAACCGCCTTGTCCGACGATACCATCATCCGCGTTGACCGTTCAACCCCTGTCGTCTACCCCACTACTGGTGGCTGAAGAAGGTGGCGCAGCCTTCGCACAAAGAACTTGTCTTTACTCATTATAGAGTACCTGTGCCGCGCTGGTTCGTCGTGGCGCTCTGCGCCCGACCCAATAGCTTTTGCCAACGCGCGTGTCGCGGCGTGCCTTGTGGCTATATTTAGAGCCAAAAAGCTATTGGGTTGGGCGTGTAAACGCACTCGAACCAGCGCGGAATTAGTGCGTTAGCTCCCCATTATAGGGGAAACAGTTGTAAGGGGCTTTTAGCCTCTCGAGTCCCCGATAGGGGCACATGAAAAGGGGCTCGAGTTGGACCTCGAACCCCTGCCTCTCACCGAGATCGCCGATTAAGCGTCCGGGTTTTTACTGGTGCTTTCAAAGAAAGGTTTGACATCCTTCCATACCCACATTACGCGAGCACCGCGATGAGTCCCGTACTTGTGAGGTTCCGGAAATTCATGCTTACGGATTTTTCGCCAAGTATGAGTACGTGTATAGGGCCAATTCCTTTCCTTTAACATTTTCCAGCTCACTAACCTTAGATCATCAGACATCGGGATTCCTCAAATAGAGGCATCGCGACGCCTTAGACCGCCCGTTATTGGGCGAGGATAGAGATAAGGTGCCGTTCATATTTATCAACGGCTTCGACCATCTCTGGCCAGAAGTCGTGGCGCTGATAGGTCCCGATGATCCCGGCTCTGGTTGGGCCTGAAATGTGTCCGAGCAACCGCTCGATGACTTCCAATTTCACCGTGCCGTCAAGACGTTGAAGATTGGTGGCGTAGGTGCGTCGGAGGTCGTGAAGGGTCCAGCCAGATACGCCAGAAAGTTTGTCGAGCTTTGCTTTTGGTGTGCCCCAGCCATTGTAACTGGGGGGTAATTTTTTGAGGAGTTCCATGGTCATTGGAGAAACGGGAAGTCGATGTTCACGTTTGTTCTTGCTGACGGCTGCCGGGAATACGGCCGTGTTTCCTGTGAGCCAGCTTTGTTGGAATTGTGAAATCTCTCCTCTACGTTGCCCTGTAAGGATCAAGACTCGGACGATAAGACCAAAGGTGTGAAGTTCCCCCGCCGCGTTCCATACGCGGCGAAGTTCGTCATCTGAAAGCACCCGTTCGCGGGGAGTATATCGGCTGGGAGGTTTGAGCCCGGTGCAAGGTGAATGTTTGAGATACCGGGGCACGCACCAGTTGAAAAATGATTTGATGGATTTGAAAGCGTGCTCGGCTTCAGAGGGCCTGTTGATGTTCTCAACCGTGTCGGCAACGTCTTTGTGGGTGATCCGATCGATGGGTTTGGTCCAAAGAAAATAGGTATTCAAAAGGCGCATCATTTCGGATCGTGTGCGAGGACGCCATTTTCCTTGGGCGAGATATTCGTCGCGAGCCTCCGGAAAGCCCGGTGATTTAGTGTCGGCACTGATTGCCGGCGTCCCGAGGGCGATGTGCGCCTTGCGCCGGGCCTCTGCAAGTGTGAGATCGGGGAAGTAGCCGATTGTTACCTTGGTGCGGTTGGGCTGCTTGACGACATGCCAAACTTTGCGTGTCTTGCTGATCCGAATACCAAAGCCTCGTGTTTTGTCATCGTAATAGGAGCCCTCTTTCAAACTGCGGAGAGTTAGGTTGGTAAAGTGGAGAACAGGCATTTTTTGCTCGTTTTTGCTCGGGAATCATGTGTACTGTGGGGAGCAATGGCGAGCAATGGTGTCTAAACAAAAAAAGGTAACTTACTGAAAACAGGGTGATTTCGTATTAGGATGTGGCATGGTGTTGCATCGGCATCACAGCTTGGAAGGCTGCTGCTCTACCACTGAGCTACACCCGCGAAGCTATTGTGTCACCGGCTTCGGGACCGGCGCATGCGTGGCGATCCGCGTGGCGCCGAACCTATAAGGCAAGTCCACGCTCTGTCAAAGCGGCATGGGGCCTGTGTCGCGAACGATTTGGCCGCGAGCAGCCTGCCTTTGGGTGCCAGGCCGTCAAGCCCAAAAACACAAGTCCAAAGGATTGCAACGATTAAAATCTCCTCGATCACGGCGGCCACGAAAGGGCCGCCGCCTCGCAAAAAGTAAAACACGAACGATAAGTTCTCATTACTGGGATATAGACCCGGACCTCATTGATGAATGACCGTTGGCCCCGCCTTAAATTATGTGATCCGGTTCGAGCCCGCAGCCAATGTGCTCCTCCACTTCGACCTGAATCGTCGCGTGGCCGATGCTGAAACGCTCGTGTAGCCGATGCGCGAGCCGGACCAGAAATTCATCTCCGGGATGGCCGCCCGGCATCAGGCAATGACAGGTCAAAGCGGTATCGGTCGTGCTCATCGGCCAAATATGCAGATCGTGAATTGCGGCAACGCCCGGCTGTTGCATGAGAAAATCACTGACCTCATCGGACTTGATGCCGGCCGGCACCGCATCGAGCGACATGCCAACGGAGTCACGGAGCAGGCTCCACGTTCCTGCCAGAATGACCATTGCGATCACGAGGCTGACAAGCGGATCGAGCCGCGTCAAGCCGGTCAGCAGGATCACCCCGCCCGCCGCGACAACGCCCGCCGAGACAAGTGCGTCATAGGCCATGTGCATGAAAGCGGCCCGCAGGTTGATGTCACCCTTGCGGCCTGATGCGAATAACCATGCCGTTACGCCGTTGATACCAATGCCAACCGCCGCTACAACCATGACGGTGACGCTGGCGACTTCGCGCGGCTCGATCAGGCGGCGCACGCCCTCAACCGCGATTGCGCCGACTGTCACCAGCAACAGCACAGCATTGGCGAGCGCAGCCAGAATGGTGCCGCGCCGCAGACCGTAGGTATAGATTTGTGAGGGCGCGCGCCGTGCTAGCGCCGTTGCGACCCATGCCGTCACTAGCCCCAGCACATCCCCGAGATTGTGGCCAGCGTCGGCGACCAGAGCGATGGAGTTCGCGAGCAGGCCATAGACCACTTCGATACTGACGAAGCCAATATTTAGGGCAGTGCCAATGGCGAACGCCGCCCCGAAATCCTTTGCCGCATACGCGTGGGTATGACCAGCGCCGTGCGCGTGATCGTGGCCGTCGTGATCGTGATGTTCATGCTCAGCCATCGGTCCCCCATGTTTACTTTGCCTCCATGACGGCTTGGATTGCAGTTTCGCCGCGCGCCTGACTGACAATCTGCCAGCCGCCCCAGAGGCCCAGGCCGAACATAATCACGGCCACGATCACATCCGGCCAGTCAGTGTCGATGCCAAAAACTCCCTTGGTCGCGAGCAGCACCGCGAAATTGCCGAGCGCGTCATTGCGCGAGCAAATCCAGACGGAGCGCATGTTCGCGTCACCGGCGCGGAAGCACCGGCCGTATGAGCGCTGCGACGCTTTATAGTTTTTGCTTATTCTAATGTGAATGTAAAGACTGTCTTAGAACTATTACAATACTGCGCATGATTTGACGCATGCTCTATGCGGTCGTAGCATACACAAATACGCCAGATTAGAAAGACTATTATTTTTCACATTCTGGCCTTAAGTCGCATTCGGGAGGCGTGCCATGACAAGCAATCCGCATTCGTTTTCGTACCGCACTGGCGCATGCGTGGCGATCCGCGTTGCGCCGAACCTATAAGGCAAGTCCGCACCCTGTCAAAGCGGCATGGGGGCCGTTTGCGGCCATTGCCTGGCTCCCGCCCCTCGTTCAATTGATGCGTGGCACGAAAGCAACATCCCGCAAAAAACGGTAAGCCAGGTCCGCAACAATTAGGCCCGCACCAAGGTCAAGCGGCACATCGCGCATGTGCAGTTTTTACTTATTCTAATTGTAACTTATATAAGTTTAGAGCCCTTACAATATAAGAATAACTACTTGACATGTTATGTATGCGAGTCCAAATTAGAGAAATTAGCTAGCTTAGAAAGCTTACAATCTACGTTAAGCTAGTGTTCTATACTGAAAGATGGGGGTTGGCGATGCCGCGCAAACAACACGCGGCAAGCGGGCAAGGTGGCGAAAGCGGTAGCATTTTTGCCTTGCGTGCTCGCCCGGTCAATTTCGATGCCCTGGCGCCAAAGCGATACCGCGGTTTGACCTCCGCGCTGACCGCAGCTTCCTTTTTGGCCATGGGCGCAGCGGTGAACGTGGCGACGAGCGTGGGGATGGCGCAAGCGCAAACCGAAACCAAACCCCTGCCTCGGGTGACGGTCGAAGCCCCGCAAGAAAAGCCGCGACCCGTCGTTCGCCCAAAGCCGGTTATAACCGCTGCCAAGCCGCGCGCGAGTTCGTCGAGTTGCCGCCCGCCGGGTGCCTGCGGCGCCGTCGCCTACTGCGGCACCATCGGCTACTGCGACGCCAACTGCAGGCGCCGGGCAGGCCGAGGCTGCGCAATGGGCGGGCGCTGCGCGGGGCGAGCCTTTCGGCAGCGGACCCACCGGAGTTCAGGGCTACGTCGCGAAAGGGACGTCCAGCGCGACCAAGACGAACACACCGCTTCTAGACATTCCCCAGTCGATCACGATTCTTACGAAACAACTGTTGCAGGATCGAGACAGTGTGAGCCTGAACCAGGCGCTCACCTATGTCCCTGGCGTGACCGTCGCGCAGGGCGAGGGCAATCGCGACCAGATCACCATTCGCGGCCAGGACACGACCGCCGATTTCTTCCTCGACGGCGTTCGCGACGACGCGCAATATTTTCGCGATCTCTATAACATCGAGGCGGTCGAGGTGTTGAAGGGCCCGAGCGCCGTGATCTTTGGGCGCGGCGGCGGCGGCGGCGTGGTCAATCGCGTCACCAAGAAAGCCGACGGGACGACGATCCGCCAGGGCCAGTTCAGCACCGGCAGTTTCGGCCGCAAGCGCCTCACGGTCGACGCCGGTCAGGCCGTCTCGGACAGGGTCGCTGTCCGGCTCAACATGCTTTACGAACAGTCCTACGGTTTCCGCGATTTCTTCAGGCTCGAACGCTACGGCGTCAACCCCACCCTGACATGGTTGCCGACCGATAGCACGACGGTCATGCTCAGCTACGAGCACTTCAGGGATCGCCGCACGGCCGATCGCGGTATTCCGTCGATCGGCGGATTCTCGGTCGACGGTTTCCCAGTCGCACCCGGCTTCCCATCGCCCGCGCCGATCGACGCGTTCTTCGGAAATCCCGATGCGAATTATGCGAAGATCGATCTGAACCGGGCAACTATGGCGATCGAGCAGACGACGGACTTCGGCCTCAATATCCGTAACATCACGTCCTACGCGGATTACCAGAAGCGCTACCAAAACACCTTCGCGGACCAGCCCGTGAACTTGAACCCGGCCGTTGGCCCGGTAGGCGACGTCAGGCTCGACGGCTATTTGAGTTCCAATCCGCGCCAGAACATCTTTAACCAGACCGACCTCACCTATAGATTTGAAATGACGCCCGAAATCCGGCACACCTTGCTTGCGGGCGCGGAAGTCGGCAATCAGAAGACCGATGATTTCCGCGACCTTTCGCGTTGGAACGATCCCTTCACGGGCCCGCAGAGAATCACTACGCCGTTCTGGTTCCCGACGGTCTTCAATCCGGTGTTTTTCACCAATCCGAACCGCAGGCGCCATTCCGATCTCGACCTTGCCGCCGGCTATCTCCAGGACCAAATCGAAATCACCAAATATGTCGACGTCATCGCTGGCGTGAGGTTCGACAGTTTTGATCTCAAATTCGTGGATGGGCTGGCCTTCCAGCAATTCCATCGTGTCGACAATGTGTGGTCGCCGCGCTTTGGCGTGGTGGTGAAGCCCATCGAGCAATTGTCACTCTATGGCAGCTATTCGCGCTCGTTCCTGCCTCAAGCCGGCGATCAATTCAACGTGCTGAACGTCGATACCGCAAAGCTGGCGCCGCAGGGCTTCGAGAATTTCGAGGTGGGATTCAAGGCGCAACTTTTGCCGCGGCTGTTGTTCACAGGCGCCCTCTACGAACTCAACCGCACGAACCAGCTGGTCACGGTAGGGCCTCTCAACAATGTTCCAGCGAACACGCGCACGAAGGGTGGAGAGATAGGGCTCGTCGGCAATGTCACGGACGAATGGCAGGTCGCCTTGGGCTACGGCCATCAGGACGCCCGAATTGTGAGCACCGAGGATCGACGCGCGATTGGCAATGTCGTCCCTTCCGTTCCCTTAGACACGTTTTCGTTCTGGAACAGATATGACGTGACGCCGTTTCTCGGAGTTGGCGCGGGCGTGGTGTATAATGCCAAATTCTTCCCCGCGCTCGACAATGCTGTAATCGTCCCGGGCTACGCGCGAGTTGACGGCGCCCTGTTTCTCAAATTCAGTGAGAATGTCAGCGGGCAGCTGAACGTCCAAAACATTCTCGGCGCACAGTATTTCGCGTCGGCCCACAACAACAACAACATCATGCCTGGTGCCCCGCGCTCCGCCTTTGTGACGATCACGGCGAGGTTCTGACTGAAAGCACCGAGAAAGAAACCCTAAAATTCCGGCCACTTGTCTTGGATATTCTAGTACTATTCTAGATCCCTCCACAGGTAAGCATTGTGACCAATCACACAACGGACAATGTGTTCTTTGTAACGCTTCCAATCTTCTGGCTCGATAATTGACGCTGTTGCCTGGTTAACCTATATCCGACCCCCATGGAGCTCGCACCTTGGCTTGGCGGCTCGATGGGAGTCCACCGGAACAAACATTCAGGGGTACCCTCCGGTCTCTCAAGGTACTGTGTCGACGGATAATGGTCTAAAGCATGAAACGTTTGATTGCGTGGCGGCCGGTTCTGGCCTTGGCTTTTTTGGCTTCGCCGTGCTTCGCATGGGCGCAGGTGACCTCAAGTGACGTAGCATCGCAAACGCTCCACACCTCCCTGCAAAGGCCTCATGACTTGTCTTTGTGGAGCATGTTCCTCGGCGCGGACGTCGTGGTGAAAGCGGTGATCATCGGACTGGTCCTGGCTTCACTCGCCACTTGGACGGTATTGATCGCGAAAAGTATCGAAATCTCGCGCGCGGCGCGCAGAGTGAGAGACGCGATCAGTCAGCTTTCGAAGACGCGAGGATTGGCCCAGGCGAGACTTGCGCTTGGCGCGAGCTCCCCCATTGCCAGCGCGCTACTTGCCGAGGCCACGCGAGAATTGGGCCTCTCATCGGACGCTGTCAGGGCGGCAAGCGTCAAGGAGCGAGTTGCTTCGAGCTTTGCCGAGATCGAACGCGCGGAGGGCTTGTCGATTGGCCGCGGAACGGGTCTCCTCGCCTCCGTAGGTTCGACCGGACCGTTCGTCGGACTGTTCGGCACGGTGTGGGGCATCATGAATGGATTCATTGGTATTTCAAAAGCTCAGACGACCAATCTCGCCGTTGTTGCGCCTGGAATTGCCGAAGCCTTGCTCGCGACCGCGGTCGGCCTCTTCGCGGCGATCCCTGCCGTCTTGTTCTATAATCATTTGGCGCGCTCGACGGGCGCTTATCTCGAACTCGTATCAAATTTGTCCGGCGAGTTGCTGCGCATTCTCTCGCGCGATCTCGATCGCGGCGCGCATGCCGATAACACGTTTCAAGCGGCGGAATAGGCGTGGCTGCGCGTCTTGGGCATCACAGGGGCGGTCTTGTGGAAACCCACGAGATCAACGTCACGCCATTCATTGACGTGGTGCTGGTCCTGCTCATCATCTTCATGGTGGCCGCGCCCCTTGCGACCGTCGATCTTCCGGTCGATCTCCCCGCTTCCAACGCCGCGCCACATGAAAAACCCGATAAGCCTATCTATGTGACCATTCAGGCCGATCTCGCCCTGGCGCTCGGCGAGGTTCAGGTAAAACGCAGAGAGCTTGTCGCTTCGCTCGACGCACTCGGCGGAGACAAGCACAAGCGAATATTCCTTCGCGCCGACAGCGCGGTCCCCTATGGCGAAATGATGAGCGTCCTCGAAATATTGCGCGCGGGAGGCTATCTGAGGGTCGCTCTCGTGGCGCTCGACGCGGGCGGCGCCAAGTGAGTGCGGCGGCGCTTCGCCAGTCCGCTTGCGACGGCAAATTATGGAGTCTTGCCGCAGCATTGGCCATTTCGCTGCATCTCGGCGCGGCCGCTGCATTATTGACATTGAGGCCCGAACCGGAGGGTGACGAGACGGGCGCGCCTGCAATCGAGATCTCGCTTGCGCCGGCTGCTGCGCACATCCTCGATGCGCCGGACGTGGCGCCTGGTTCGCTCGCCGACGAAGCGGCGGCCGCTGCGTCCTCCGCGGCGTCAGCGACGGAAAGGGAGATTGATCAACCGAAGGTCACGCGCGCCGAAGCCGAGGACGCCGAGTTCACACGCGGCGAAAAGTCTGACAAGCCAATCGAAAAAACCTTGCTTACGCCGCAGGCTAAGTCCGCCGTTTCCTCCGAGTTCGAGCGCTTCCGAAGCGACCGCGCCACCAAGATCGGAGGCAACGCACGAAGCGCCCAAACCTGTCGCCCCAGCCTACGGAGTCGACAAAGCCGCGCAGGTGGCGAAACTTACGTGGCAGAAAGCGCTAATGGCACATTTCAACCGCCACAAGCGCTATCCCGCCAGCGTCCAGCGGCGCACGGCCGAAGTCAGCATCGGATTTACGCTCGACCGTCGCGGCCAAGTCGTTGACTATCACGTGAAGCGCTCATCCGGGCATTCAGTTTTCGACGAAGCAGCGCTTGCCATGATGAAGAGAGCCAACCCTGTTCCCGCTCCTCCCCCCGTCGTCGCGGATGAGGGATTGTCATTCGACGTACCGGTGCTGTTTCGAGCCAGTCGCCATTGACGTCGCGCTGGCCATTGCCTGGCTCCCGCCCCGCGTTCAATTGATGAGTGGCATCAAAGCAACATCCCCAAGAAACGGTAAGCCAGGGCCGCTGCATTTGGGGCCACTCCAAGGTCGAGCAGCACATCGTGGGTGTGCAGTTTTTACTTATTCTAAATTATATATGAGCTTAGAGTCCCTACAATATAAGATAACTACTTGACATGTTATGTCTGTGCGTTCCAAATTAGAGAAATTAGCTAGCTTAGAAAGCTTATAATGTACGTTAAGCTAACGTTCTATACTGAAGATGGGGGTTGGCGGTGCAACGCAAACAACAAGCGGCAAGCAGGCAAGGTGGCGAAAGCGGCAGCATTTTTGCCTCGCGTGTTCGCCCGGTCTATTTCAATGTCCTGGCGCGAAAGCAATACCGCGGTTTGACCTCGGCGCTGACCGCGGCTTCCTTTTTGGCCATGGCCGGAAGCGGCGCGCTTGCGGACGACGCTGCGGGACAAGGAAGATCTGTCGCGCCACCAACGAACGAACAATTGATCGAAAAGCTCGAGCGCATGGAAGCGCGCATCCGGTCGCTCGAAAGCGAACTTCATCGCAAGGGCGAAGCCGATGCAAATCATGGTTCCAAGGCACGGGTCGCGGCCACCCGTGGTAAGACCGCAAATGGCACGGCCGAAGCCTCAACATCGGCGGGAGCGCCCGAGTACCAACAATCGGCCGCCATTGAGCCGCCGCCGCCCGGCAAACGAGCGCCAGGGGAGGCCTCGCACTTGGTCGAGGCGCCTGGCTTTCTTGGCGCAAGGTATACGGCCGCGCTCGCGGCGCCTGCTCCGGAGAAGGATTTGTTCGGCGTTGCTCCCTCGCCGGTTCCTGGCCTGAGGATCGGCGCCTATGGCGAATTCGCATTCGGGGCGATGCAAAACCCCGCTGCGTTCAGCCAATGGCAAACCGGCTTCGATACCACGCGGCTCGTTCTCACCCCATCCTATCAGTTTAACGACAATATCATTTTCAATTCCGAGATCGAATGGGAGCACGGCGGTATCGCAACCGATGCCGACGACAAGCTGACCGGGGAGATCAATATCGAGCAAGCCTGGGTCGATTTCAGGATTACGCCCTATTTCAACATTCGCGCGCCTGGCGTCGATCTCGTCCCGATCGACTGGCTCAATCTCTATCACGAGCCGACGAGATACTACAGCGTCCTGCGGCCGGAACTCAATCGCGGCCTGATTCCATCTACCTGGAGAGCGCCGGCGGCCAGCATCTGGGGCCAAATCGCCGAGGGCCTAAGCTACCAGTTCCAAGTCAACTCGGCCTTGGAGGATTTTGGCGGCGGCCCCATTACCGACGCGAGGACTCCGCTGCCCTTCCCGATCGGCTATGACCCAGGCATTACCGGCATTGAGGCCGTGCGCGCCGCACGGGCACCCATTGGCGATTTCCGCCAGCTCAGCAATTACCTTGGCTACATTTTCCGCTTGAGCTATGCGCCTACTTTCCTGCCGGGCTTCGACGGCGGCACGTCCGTTTACTTCACCCCGAGCACGACCCCGCGCGGAGCCTATTCCCAATTGAACGGCGCCCCGCTTGGCCGGTCGAGCCTGACGATTTTCGAGACCGATTTCCGCTACCACGTCCCCGATACCGGTCTCGAATTCCGCGGCGAATTCGCAGATATCCTCATTGGCAATCCGGCCAATCTTCGCGTCAACAACGATCTCGATCCCGTCAACAATGTCGGAAAAAGCCTGTGGGGCGCATCAGGCGAGGTCGCCTATCATATTACGCTCAGCCCGTTCGTTGGTCCGATCCTGGGCAGCGATTGGGAGGCTGTTCCCTTCTACCGCTACACCTATCAGAACTTTCAGACAGGCGGCTTTGGGGGAACAGACTTGAATTTTCCAGTAGGATTTGGACAAACGCAGTTCCATGTTGCCGGCCTCGCCGTCTATCCGACGCCTGAACTTGTCTTGAAACTCAACTATTTGAGGGCGATTGATGCGGCGCCGCGGGGGATAAACGCCAACAGCGTCTTGGGAGGGCTCGGCTTCTACTTTTGACGGGTGGACAGATCATTCGAGGCAAAGGAACATTGGAGCCTCGCCCATGGACGGATGGATTCGTTGGAGCGCGCCGGCCGCCGCGATCGCGGTCGCTTTTCCCGCATACTCGTATCAATATTCGACCGTGGGCGCGGCCCAGCAGCAGGCATTTCCAGGAGCGCGTTTCGAGGAAATCCAGCCTCAACGTGTATGGAAGGCGCTAGTTGGTGGCAGGGTCACCGGCTATTTCTTTGTCGACCACGTCATTGGCAAGCATCTTTACATCGATTATTCGGTTGCCCTCGACGCTTCTGGCCGCGTCCGGCGGGTCGAGATCCTGACCTACCGGGAATCCCTACGGCTACGAAGTCGCGAATGCGGGTTGGCTTTCGCAATTCACCGGCAAGAGCAGCGGCAGCGCGCTCGCGGTCGGCCAGGACATTCGCAATATCTCGGGCGCGACCTTGTCGTCGCGGCATGTGACCGAAGGTGTAAAAAGGATATTGGCCTATTATGCCACCCGCTTGCGATAATATTCGCCGGTTGCGGCCGTTGCTTGGCACTTTCGTCGAGGTCGCGGTTGCGGGCGCCGCTGTCAAGCAGCAGCGTGCTGTCGAGGCTGTTGCGAAACGCCTCGGCGGCGCCCTGGAACCGCGTCTGGATGCTCGGCGGCAGGCCGATCTCCTGCTGCGCCGTTTCGATGGCCGCCACCGCCTCGCCCAGCGACCGGCCGGGCGCGATGTTGAACGAGAGCGTCACGGCAGGGAACTGGCCGGCATGGTTGATGACCAGGCGCGTATGTTGCTCTTCGACACGCGCGATGTTGGCCAGCGGCACCTGCTGGCCATCGCCGGTTGCGACGTGGATCTGCCCCAGCGAATCCGGACCGATCTGATACCGCGGCGCGGCTTCGAGGACGACGCGGTACTGATTGGCCTGCGTGTAGATCGTCGAGATCAGCCGCTGCCCGAACGCGTCGTAGAGCGCGTCGTCGATGGCCGAGACGCTGATGCCGAGGCGGCTGGCGGCGTCGCGGTCGATGTGGAGAAAGGCCTGGAGCCCGCGATCCTGCAGGTCGCTGGCCACGTCGAGCAGTTCGGGCGCCTTGTTCAGCCGGTCGATCAGCTTCGGCACCCACTCGCTCAGCCGCGTCGGCATCGGGGTCTTCGAGGATGAACTGAAACTGCGTCCGGCTGACGCGATCCTCGATCGTCAGATCCTGCACGGGCTGGAAATAGAGCGTGATCCCGGGCACCGACTGCAGGTGCTGGCGCAGGCTGGCGATGACCTCGGGCGGCCGAACGGGTGCGCTGCTCGTGGGACTTCAGCGTGATCAGCATCCGGCCGCTGTTGAGCGTCTGGTTGCTGCCGTCCACGCCGATGAACGAGGACAGTCCCGTCACGTCGGGCTCGGCGAGAATCGCCTTGGCCGCGGCCTGCTGCCGCTCGGCCATCGCGGCAAACGACACGGATTGCGGCGCTTCGCTGATCGCCTGGATCGCGCCGGTGTCCTGCACGGGGAAGAAGCCCTTCGGGACCGCCATGTACAGCACGACGGTCAACACCAGCGTGCCCAGGGCCACCAGCAGGGTCAGCACCTGGTGGCGCAGCACCCACTGGAGCTGCCGTCCGTAGGCGGCGATCATCCAGTCGATCACCGCCCCGCTGCTGCGGTAGAACCAGCCCTCCTCAGCGCCCTTGTGATGCCGCAGCAGCCGCGCGCTCATCATCGGCGTCAGCGTCAGCGAGACCACCAGGGAGATGAGGATCGAGACGGCCAGCGTGATGGCGAACTCGCGGAACAGCCGCCCGACCACGTCCGCCATGAAGAGCAGCGGGATCAGCACGGCGATGAGCGAGATGGTCAGCGAGACCAGCGTGAAGCCGATCTCCTTGGCGCCGAGCAGCGCGGCCTCAAACGGCGTCTGACCTTCCTCCAGATGGCGCGCGATGTTTTCGACCATCACGATCGCGTCGTCGACGACAAAGCCGGTCGCGATGGTCAGCGCCATCAGCGTGAGGTTGTTGATGGAGAAGCCCGCCAGGTACATCACGCCGAATGTGCCGATGAGCGACAGCGGCACGACGACGCTGGGGATGAGGGTCGCCGGGATGTTGCGCAGGAACAGGAACGTCACCATCACGACCAGCGCGACGGCGAAGATGAGCTCGTGCTGCACGTCGCGCACCGAGGCGCGGATGGTCTCGGTGCGGTTGCTGATGACGACGACGTCGAGCGTGGAGGGCAGCGTGGAGGTGAGCTGCGGCAGCAGGCGCTCGATGCGATCGACGACGTCGATGACGTTGGCGCCCGGCTGGCGCTGGATGTTGACCAGCACGGCCGGCAGCTCGTTGGCCCACGCCGACAGGCGCCGGTTCTCGGCGCCGTCGACCACGTCGGCGACGTCGGACAGCCGCAGCGGCGCGCCATCGCGATACGCGATGATGAGGTTCGCGGTACGCCTCGGGCGAGCGCAGCTGGTCGTTGGCGTCGAGCATGAACGATCGCTCGGGCCCGTCGAAGTTGCCCTTCGGCTGGTTGACGTTGGCGCCGGCCACGGCGGCGCGCAGCGCCTGCAGGTTCAGGCCGTGCGCGGCCAGGGCCTGCGGGTTGGCCTGAATCCGGACGGCCGGGCGCTGGCCGCCGGCGATGCTGACCAGGCCCACGCCGGGAAGCTGCGACAGCTTCTGCGCCACGCGCGTGTCCACCAGGTCGTGCACCTGGGGCAGCGGCATGGTCTTGGACGTCACGGCCAGCGTCAGCACGGGCGTGTCGGCCGGGTTGACCTTGTTGTAGACCGGCGGTTGCGGCAGGTCGTTGGGCAGCAGGCTGTTGGCTGCGTTGATGGCGGCTTGCACTTCCTGCTCGGCCACTTCGATCGGCTTGTCGAGATTGAAGCGCAGCGTGATCACCGACGCGCCACCCGAACTGGTGGACGACATCTGATCGAGCCCCGGCATCTGCCCGAACTGGCGTTCGAGCGGCGCCGTCACCGCGCTCGTCATGACTTCCGGGACTGGCGCCCGGATAGAACGTCAGGATCCGGATGGTGGGGTAGTCCACCTGCGGCAGCGCCGAAACCGGCAGCAGCCGATACGCGAGCAGGCCCGACAGCATCAGCGCGCCCATCAGGAGCGCCGTCGCCACCGGGCGCATGATGAACGGGCGCGAGATGTTCATGGCCGCCCGCCCCCCGCCCCTCCGCGCCGGGCTCCGCCCGCGCCGCGCGCGCCCCCGCGCGCCCAGGGGCGCCCCCGGCGTCGCGCCTTGGCGCGACGCCACCTTCGGGAATGACTTCGACCTTCGCGCCCTCGGTGAGGTCGTCCACGCCTTCGAGCACCACCTGCTCGGCCGGCGCAAGGCCTTTGGCGATCGAGACGCGCTCGCCCTGATGGCGCTACTCGAAGCGGGAGAAGCAGACAAGTTCGCGGGCTCATCTCTACCAGTCCCGCCGGCAATACTGGCGCACCTCCGAGCGACCAATAAGGGAAACAGGCAATCGAGCGCGAGCTTATCTCGAGCAACCAAGTCGCGCAGAGCCTGGGATTCATCGGCGACTTTCGGGCGTGGAGCACTTGCTGCGGATAAATGAGTAGAGGCGTACGTTTTCCCTTTTTGCCATACGCCATTAGACGCCCACTGCCATGTAATTCTCGACTTCAAACACTATCGTGCGCTCGCCGTGATCTTTGGATTATCGCTGTTCTGGCACTGACAGGTTTTCGCTGCCAGGGGACCTTCCAGTTGTGTGCGTCAAGTTCAGCAAAAGGAGATCAGGTAATAGGTGGAAAAAGGGTGAGGCTTATTCACAAACGCCGGAGGCGAGGTTGCGGCAGCCCGAGCCCGGCAGGGACACAGTTCGGGCGCTGACGCCAAGTCAGAGCAACCGGTTTGTGAAGAAGCCGTCGCTTCCACTTTAGGCCGCCTCCAAGAGTTGGAGTTCTTTGCGCTGTTCGCGCAGCATCTCCATGTTGAGGTAACGGTGGGCTTCGATCCAGTCCTCGTGGATTTCGACGGCGAGAGCCCGAATGAGCCGCAAGGCGCTCTCCTCGTTGGGAAAGATGCGGATGACGTGGGTGCGGCGCTTAATCTCTTGATTAAGCCGCTCAAGCATATTGGTGCTTTTGAGATGCTTGTGATGATCTCGAGGCAGTCGGTAATAGGCCAAAGTTTCCTCGATGTTCTCCTCGACCCAGCACAGAGGCCATACTTTTCCTGCCAGCGCAGCAGCAGCCGCTAAGTCTTCAGCTTCCTTTTCAGGATCAGAAGTTTGTGTGTGGGTCATAACCTGAAGAAGGAAAAATGACCACAGAGAGGAAGGAGATGAAGTGCGACGATTTGATCGACGCTCTTTTGGAGGAGCACGGAATCAGCCAGGAGGCAGTTCTTGGAGAAAACGGGCTGATCGCGCAGTTAAAGAAACGGGTTGTTGAAGCCCCTCGCGGGGAGTTACCCATCATCTGGCTACGCCAAGGGCGAAGCGCCCGAAGAGGTCGACAACCATCGCAACGGCTACAGCAAGAAGACGGCGTTCGGAGAAGATGGAGCGATGGAGATCGAAGTTCCGCAGGATCGAGCGGTAGCTTGAACCCTTATTGATCGCGAAAGGACAGAAGCGCTTTGAAGGTTTCGATGAGAAGATCATTGCGATGTATGCGCGAGGGATGACGGTACGCGAGATAGCGGGCTTTCTGCTCGATCACTACAAGGTGGAAGTGAGCGCGACTTCATCAGCACGGTGACCGATTCGGTGTTGGAAGCGGTGGTCGAGTGGCAAATCGGCCGCTGGAGCGCAGCTATTCGGTGATCTATTTCGATGCGCTACGGGTGAAGATCCGCGATGAGGGAAGTGTGAGGAATAAAGCGGTTTACTTAGCCTTAGGCATTGCCGGCGACGGGACCAGAGACGTGCTGGGCATTTGGATCGAGCAGAACGAAGGAGCCAAGTTCTGGCTAAAGGTGATGAACGAGCTGCGCAACCGCGAGTGGAGGACATTCTGATCGCCGTAGTCGACGGTCAGGGCTTTCCTGAGGCGATCACCACGGTTTTTCCCCTCGCGAGCGTGCAGACCTGCATCGTGCATTTAAGCCGTTATTGCCTGTCTTTTTGCGGCTGGAAGGAACGTCAGGCGGTAGCGCGCGAACTCAAGGCCATTTACCGGGCCGAAACCACCGAGGCCGCTGCCAAACGGTTTGCGGAGTTCGACGCCGGGCCCTGGGGCAAAAAGTATCCGATGATTGCCGAGAGTTGGCGCCGAAATTGGGAACAGATCATTCCCTTTTACAGTTATCCGCCGGAGGTGCGAAAGATCATCTACACCACCAATGCGATTGAAAGTTTGCATATGCAGCTGCGCAAGGTGCTCAAGAATCGAGGACACTTTCCGAGCCACGAAGCGGCCACGAAGCTCATCTATCTTGCCTTGCGAAACATCACCAAATCGTGGACAAATCCGCCGCTGACCTGGAGGATGGCGGCCAACCAATTTGCCATCCAATTTGGGCAAAGATTTAACAAATGAGGCTGACGCCTTTGGAATGGGGCTACGCGCCCCCATAACCCCGCGGCTCGGGGGGAACTGCTGGGCGCTACCGCGCCTCGGCGAAATCGGAGTCAAACGAAGAATAATAAACCGGCCCAAAACACAAAATTTCGGATACTTCCCAGTCCACGCCTCTTCAGCCCGGTCTTTCCAGCTCGTGGAACTCTCCCGATTGGCCATCTCCACCCCCAGCACTTGGCGCCGACCTTCCCAGTCAATGCCGATGGCCACGAGCACGGCTCGTGAGCGGATACTCCGTTCTCCCGCAACTTCTCATAGCGCGCATCGATGATCAGATAGGGATATTCGCTCTCCAGTTCCCGCCGAGCGAAGCGTCCTAGCTCGGCATCGAGCTTCTTGTTGATCTCACTGATCGCACTGGCGCTAAAACTATGCCCGCAGAGCTCTTCGCTAATCGCAGTGACTTTCCGGGTCGAGACTCCCTGGATGTACATCTGGGTGAGCGCCGCCACGAGCGCCTTCTCGCTGCGCTGATAGCGCTCGAAAATCTCGGTCGAAAACCGTCCGTTGCGATCCTGCGGCACTCGCAATTCGAGCTTCCCTACCCGCGTAATCAGGTTGCGGGCATAGTAGCCGCTGCGATAGCTTAAGCGTCCTTCGCTCCGCTCGCCCTTTTCCGCGCCGACCGCCTCCGCCATCTCCGCCTCTAAAAACTCCTGGATGACGGCACGCACCATCGGGCGCAAAAACTCACCATCCTCTCCCATCATCGCTTTGATCTCCTGCAAAGTCCTGTTAGCCTTCTTTCGGGTCATGGTTCGATACTCAGTTCGGTTGTTTATCACTCCCAACTGCTTACCATGACCTCTCTTTTTGCTGAACTCTCAGCACACTACCAACCTTCCGGAAGGCGGCCATCTGCGATACCGCAGACTGCCCGGCTTCCGAGTGTCCATAGAAACAAAAAGCCCCGGCGCTTGGTGGCAACCTGGGCTCTGTGACTGACGGGACTTTTTCCTTTGGTTTTACGCTACCAGATTGCTGGCCCGGCAAGAAGTTCAGCGGTCCGCCGACTCCAGTAGCGAAGAGGGCGAGAGGAGACGAACCCCGAAGAAATGTTAAGATTGCCCTAGGTCGTCTCTCGGGACCAGCCTGATTTCGCGCATAGAATTGCCGTGGTAGGTTGCTGTTCTCGATTTAAGAACGACAGCCGCTTGAAGAAGGGGTTTACAGATTTAAGTGGGCTGTTGTTTCTTCCTCCCTCTGTCTAAACTAAGTCGCAGACGAAGGTTAAGCGCTTTACAAGGCTGCTGCCAATTACTGCCAATAAAACCCGCATCCACGCGCCTTTCCGTGCATCTCCTTGCAGCCAGGGAAAAGGGGACAACCCGGCCCCCGAGCCTTTGTTTATGCGAATAACAGAGCAATGGGCAAAAGTGGACTATCCCGACCAAAGTCGGGCTCTACATCTTGGCTGCGCCCTGAACGGCGCTATCGCGCGGGTAGTCGAACAAGTTCTCATCCGCCACACAGGTCATCACTTTTCGCTTCGCGAAAATATGGGCAGGAGTGGATTATCCGACTGAAGTCGGGCTCTACATCTTGGCTGCGCCCTCAACAGCGCTCCCGCGCGGGTAGTCGAACAAGTTCTCATCCACCAGACAGGTCATCGACTTTTCGCTTCGCGAAAATATGGGCAGGAGTGGATTATCCCGACTGAAGTCGGGCTCTACATCTTGGCTGCGCCCTCAACAGCGCTCCCGCGCAGGTAGTCGAACAAGTTCTCATCCACCAGACAGGTCATCACTTTTCGCTTCGCGAAAATATGGGCAGGAGTGGATTATCCCGACTGAGCTCGGGCTCTACATCTTGGCTTCGCCCTCAACAGCGCTCCCGCGCGGGTAGTCGAACAAGTTCTCATCCACCAGACAGGTCATCACTTTTCGCTTCGCGAAAATATGGGCAGGAGTGGATTATCCCGACTAAAGTCGGGCTCTACATCTTGGCTCCGCCCTCAACAGCGCTCCCGCGCGGGTAGTCGAACAAGTTCTCATCCACCAGACAGGTCATCACTTTTCGCTTCGCGAAAATATGGGCAGGAGTGGATTCGAACCACTGAAGGCGTAAGCCAGCGGATTTACAGTCCGCCCCGTTTGGCCACTTCGGTACCTACCCGTCACTTCGGTTTCGCAGGGGACGCCATGCAGCTATTGGGGCGGCGCTTCGGCGAAACGTGGCTGGATGGTGATAGATTTTATCACGATTTTTGCCAATGGGAAATCGTTGCTGTCGGTAGGCTGGTTGCTGATGGAATCAAGCACGTCCAATCCCTCGAGGACTTCGCCAAAAACCGTATACTTGCCATCGAGCTTCGGCATCGAAGTGAGGCAGACATAGAATTGGCTTCCATTAGAAACTTTTGACGGATTGATGTTGTCGGGCAGACGCGCCATGGCCACTGCCCCGCGAACATGATTGCGTCCGAGTTCGGCGGGAATGGTAAAGCCGGGTCCACCCGTGCCGGACCGATCTGCGGGTCCACGGCGACTTTGCGGATCGCCGGTTTGAACCAGGGTGCTGGGAAAGGCGCGGTGAAAGCGCATGCCGTTGTAGAAGCGTTTTCGACAAAGCTCTTTGAAGTTTGCCACAGTCGCTGGCGCCGCGTCGTCATAGAGACCGATGACGACTTGCTGCAAATCTCGTTCCTTCCCGATCTTGATTTGCATGACGGCCACCTCCGGCCCAACCGTGGCGGCGACGCCGCAGGACAAAGTTACGAAGACAAGGACGAGCGCAGAAAACAGTCTTTTCATTAGGGAAGAAGAGGAAATTGAGAACGTTCCGCCGTGCCAAGGCAAGTACCACTTTCATCTTGGAGCACGAATGACGACTCAGCCGGCTGCCCTTGGAGAAAGCCGAGCGCGATAGTCTTTCGCAACTCAGGATGGAACTTCGCGCTGGTGAGGCGTCCGGATTTCCGGCCACCCGCATCCACGAGAGCGGCGGCTGCGGCAAGCGAAGGGTCGAAGTCCCCGACAAATCCGCAAAGATGGCGATTGACTCGTCCGACGCTATGGATGCGCGAGACGACCTCCTGTCCAACGTAGCAACCTTTGTTAAAATCAACTGCGATTCGATCGAGGCCAACTTCCTGAGGCAGCGTGTCCTCGGAAAGCTCGCTGCCCCAGCGCGGAAGCCCGCGTTCGATCCGCAGTAATTCAACCTCGTCGGCTCCCGCTTCCCGCAAATCGTTCGGAGGCGATGTCACGTCAAGCCCCTCGACACCCAGGCGGCGAATTTGCAATCCATCCCTCCCCGCGGAGACCGAGCCAAACACATGGCAACGCTCAGCGACGGGCGTCAGCAACTCGAAGGCGACGTCGTCCGCAACAGCGTAGCGCTCGAGCCGCGCGAGAAGAGCTTCTTCGAGCGAGACGTCCGCCTCGACGATGAGCGATTCTCCATCGATCCAGACGAAAACGTCCGCACAGAGTTTTCCTTTCGCAGTGAGAAGTAAAGCTCGCATTGCTTCGCCAGGGACGAGGCGGCGAAGGTCGTTACTAAGCTGGCCATTCAGGTAACGAAGCCGGTCGGCACCGGTGACCCGCACGCGCGCGCGTTCACCCAACAAGAAAAAGCCGCCCTCGCGGCGGAGCGCGCGCAAACAGTCCGTCTCAAAAGGTTCTGTTCTTTTCTCCTCGAGCACGACATTCACGAGCGACGTCCAAAGAAGAGAAATCCCTTCTTCTTCTCTTTTTCCGCAGCGCCCATGCCATCCTCACCGGACTTAGCTTTTGCGGAGACAAAAACCGTGTCCGGAAGCACGTTATCCTCATGGGAAAAGCCGTAGTGGCGCGCGATGCTGGAGAAGTCCAGATCGGCCCAGCCTTTTTGAATGCCGGCCATCGCCGTGCCGGCGAAGGCAGCGGTTTCGGGAAGTTCGACCCCGAATTCCTCTGCCATCGAGAGTGCGATTTGGACGTCTTTGAACATGTGGCGAAGCGAAAAGCGTGGCTCGAAATCCGCGGTGATCATTGGCGGCATTTTCAGATCGACGAGCGGCGAGTGAAGCGCGTGATGCTCGAGGGCTTCGCCAAGCTTGTAGAGCGGGATGCCGCTCTTTGCGAGAAGGCACATGGCTTCGGCGAACGAACCCACCGCCACGGCAGCCATCAGGTTGGTCGCGATCTTGATCGCCGCGGCCTGGCCCACTTCGCCTATCTGGAGGATGGCCTTGGCATTGACTTCGAGATAAGGTCGAACTCTCTCCAGCACACCGATCTCACCACCAATGTAGAAGACGATTTGTCCAGCTTCGGCGGCATCTCGGCTGCCAGTGAAAGGTGCGTCCAGATAATTGGCGTTCCGGGCAGTGACCAAACGTGCAGCCTCGAGGGTCTCTTTCGGAGCGATGGTCGCATGGTTAAGAATAATATGTTCCGAACCCAGCGCCGGCGCCATTGCTTCGATCGTTTCGATCAAGGCAGGGCCGTCGGAGACAAAGATCTGAACCACCCTGGCCGACTCGGCAACCTCTGCGGCGGACGAGAGAAAATTTGGCTCCGGACGCGGCGTGCGGTTCCAAACCCACGTCTGATAGCCCGCCTTGCGTAAGTTCGCGGCCACCCGGCTGCCGATAATTCCCAAGCCGATGACACCTGCATTCTGTCTTGCAGGACGCGCCATCAGTCTCCGGTAGGCGCGCTTGGGGAAGGAGACGACACCGGCGGAGGAAGCGTGTTCTCAATCTTGGCAGAGTCACGGAGTGACTTCAAAACCTCCTGCGCGGCCTCTTCCTGCTTCTTCGACTTAAGATAGGTCAGGAGCTGCGTTTTCACTTCATCGTATGGCAGCGTCCCTGCGGGCTTCTTCTCCGTCACTTTGATGACATGCCAGCCGAACTGAGTGCGCACGGGATCGCTAATTTCGCCGACCTTTTCGTTAAAGGCGACTTCGGCGAATTCGGGCACCATGCGATCTTTGGGAAAAAATCCGAGATCGCCACCGGATTCCTTGGCACCTGGCTCCTCGGAAAGCTCTTTGGCAAGAGCAGTGAAGTCCTCACCTTTCTTGGCGCGTGCCTCTGCCCCCTGAGCTGCTTTCAGCTTCTGATTGGACACATCCTCGGAATCTTCCTTGTTAACACGAAAAAGGATGTGGCTGGCCTTGACCGTCTCCGGCTGGGTGAACTCTGTCTTGTTCTCCTCGTAGAACTTCTTCGCCTCCTCCTCCGTGACCTCGGTCTTGCCTGCCAACTGGCTTTCGAGCCAGCGCTGTTGCTGCAACATTTTCCTGATCGTTTCGGTGAGTTGCTCCGGAGTTTGGCCAACCTGCGCTAATTGTTTACTGAAGTCCTCATCGGAAGGAAACTGGGCCTTGATTTTGGCAATCTGTGCATCGACGTCGGCTGGTGGCACGGTGATGCCCGCGGCGGCCTTGTTCACTAGCTTTTCCGTGATCAGCTCATCGAGTATTTGGCGGTAGCCTTCGAGCTTTTGCTCGGGCGTAAGATCCGCAGCTTTGACCCCAGTCATCTGGACGGCTTTGTCAAAGGCCTCGTCAAGCTGTGCTTTCGAAATCTTATCTCCATCGATGGTGGCGACCGGGTCTTTGAGATCGAGACTCGCCGAACCATCGGCTCCCGCTGGTGTGGCTGTTGGCGATGGCGTTGGCTCTGCAGGCGTCGAGGCGGAAGATGGCGGCGGCGTCGAAGGCGGTGTCTCGGCAGGAGTTGCCGTTGCCGTCGGCGCAGGTGTCGGCGTTGCCGTCGGCGCAGGTGTCGGCGTTGCCGTCGGTGTCGCGGCTGGCGTAGGCGTCCCAGCAGGCTCAGCAGGCGCGGGCGGCGGGGCTGGCTTACAGGCAAGAAGAGCCACCGCAGCGGCCAAAGTGAGCACAAAAGAGGATGCTTTATTCATTAGTAAAGAGGCCTTTCTTCGCACGGGCTGGAAGTCAAAGCCAGTGGAAATTTGCATTTTCCAATTTACAGCCTCAGACAGCAGAGTGATTGTGTGCGTTCAATCTGCTCACGTGGCGGAACTGGCAGACGCGTGCGCCTCAGGAGCGCATGGGGAGACCCTTGGAGGTTCGAATCCTCTCGTGAGCACGGCTCCGATCTCGCCCTCTGGTCCCTTCCGAATTCTGAGGCAACTTCGTCATGGAAACGACTCTTCCACAACAAAACCCCAGCTTCGTTCGCCGCACCTTCGCTGCCATCGCCGCGCGCTATGATCTCGCCAATCATCTTCTCAGCGGCGGATTCGATTTCCTGTGGCGCGCGCGAGCTGCCCGCATCATCGCGGGCGAGAAACCACACCGGATCCTCGATCTTGCGACAGGAAGCGGAGACCTTGCTTTGGCACTGCGAAAAGCGTCTCCGCACTCGCTGGTCGTTGCGGCGGATTTCTGCCTGCCCATGCTCGAAATCGCAAGAAGAAAGCGAGTGCCAGCCCTCGTGCAGGCGGACGCACTTCAGTTACCATTTCAGGATGGAAAATTCGATGCGCTGACGGTCGCTTTTGGGCTGCGCAACATGGCGGCTTGGGATGGAGCATTGCAGGAAATGGCCCGCGTGCTGCGTCCCGGGGGAGTTCTCCTGGTCATGGACTTTTCGCTGCCAGAGTTTCCTCCACTTAGGATCATTTACCGCGTCTATTTGCATCAGCTGCTGCCGCGCTTCGCCGCAGTGATCACCGGCAACAAGGAAGCCTATGAATATCTGGGAAGCTCGATCGAGTCCTTCCCCCGGGGACGCAAGATGGAGGAACTAATGCAAGCCAACGGCTTTACAGAGTTCCGCGCGAGATCTCTCTGCTTCGGAGTCGCGAGTATCTATACGGCGCGAAAAGCTTATAGATAAACATCCTGTCCATTCGAACGTCCCGCCCACTTGCGCACTCGGAAAATATGGGCGGGTCGGGTGTGTGGATTTAGCGAGACGAAGTTGCGCGCACCGGTCCACAGGAAGCGTTCCCCCGTCAAGAGATCTTCGACCTGGAAGGTTTCGTGATGGCCCAGACCCAGATCTTCCAAGGGCGCATGAACGAAGGCCGTTTGTGAGTGGTTAGGATCCACGGTGACCGCACAGAGTATGAGGTTATCGCGCGCCGCGGTGGTCTTGCTATAAAAGAGAACGTTGTCGTTCTCGGCGTGATGAAAGCGAAGGTTGGCGTATTCGTGAAAAGCGCGGTTTTCGTTCCGGATGGCATTTAGCTTGGTGATATACTCCTTGATGTTGCCGGGAGCGTCCCAATTGCGGCCCTTGAACTGATACTTCTCCGAATCGTAATACTCTTCTTTCCCCGGAACGGGGACATGCTCGCAGAGCTCGAACCCGCTGTAGATCCCATAGACCGGAGAAAGCGTGGCCGCGAGAACGGCCCGAATGAGGAACGGCGGACGCCCGCCTTGCTGAAGAAAATGCGGCAGGATATCCGGGGTATTCGCAAAGAAATTCGCCCGGAAAAAATCCTTCATCTCGGTCTGCGTCAATTGGGTGAGATAGGTCTCGAGCTCCCACTTCGTATCTCGCCAGGTGAAGTAGGTATAGCTTTGAGTAAAACCCGCCTTCGCGAGCACAGCCATCATCTTTGGGCGTGTAAAGGCCTCACTGAGAAACTGCGCATCCGGATACTTCTCGTGGATCTCGGCAATGAGCCATTCCCAGAATGAAACCGGCTTGGTGTGAGGATTGTCCACCCGGAAAATGCGCACGCCAAGGTCGCACCAAAACGCAATCACATCGTGCAACTCCCGCCAAAGCGCCTCCCAGTTCGGATTATGAAAATTCAGCGGATAGACGTCCTGGTATTTCTTGGGTGGATTCTCAGCGTATTTGATGGTCCCATCGGGGCGTTTGAAGAACCATTCTGGATGGTCCTTCACGTAAGGATGATCGGGCGAGCAATTGATTGCAAAGTCGAGGGCGATCTCCAGCCCTCGCTTCTTGGTCTCGCCGACCAGCCACGCGAAGTCTTCCAGCGTGCCGAGTTCCGGCGCGACATCCTTATGGCCGCCGCCATTGACCCCTTGCCGGTAATTTCCGATAGCGTACGGCACGCCCGGCTCGCCCGGCTGGCAGGTCACGGAGTTGTTGCGACCTTTTCGGTTGCTCTCGCCGATGGGATGGATCGGCGGGAAATAGATCACGTCGAAGCCCATCGCTTTGGCGTCGTCGATCCGTGGAAGGCAATCGCGAAACGTCGATCCGCTATCCGGTTTCCCCTCAGCCGAACGCGGGAAGAACTCATACCAGGCAGCGAAGACAGCGCGCTCGCCATCCACCCAAATGGGCAACAAAGGATGGTAGTCGGTTGAAAGGGAGCGGTCCGCCCAGACCGTCATCAAGCCGGAGAGCTCCGCGGAAGCAGCGACCTGGTTCGTTTCTTCGGGACCTGCAGTTTCTAGGCGCGTCGCGAATGCTAAGAGCAAATCCGCATCGGGTGTTCCCGCCGCACGTGTCGCCGCCGCCTTGATAAATGCCGCGCCCTCGAGCGATTCGCTCTGGAGATCGCGGATGCCTCCGTCGAACTTTTTATGGATCTCCTCTTGCCAAGAATTGAAAGTGTCGCCCCACGCCTCAATCGTCATTTCCCAAGGGCCCGGCGCCGTCACAGTAAGCACACCGCGCCAACGGTCATTCACGAGAGCTTCCATCGGGGTTTCCAGCCAGGTGGACTCCCCGACCGGACGCCACTTCAGAAGAGCAGAGACCACGTCGTGTCCTTCCTTGAATATGTCGGCCTCAACAACAAGGTCCTGGCCAACGGCGCGTTTGATGGGATAGCGTCCGCCGTCGAGTTGCGGGGTGATGTTTTCGACTATGACTGTTCCGGGGTCACTAATTTTCATGGGAGGGAATCGAGCAAGGCTACGAACTCGTCCAAGCCGTCGACGCGCGCAGCCACTTCTCGGAGCGAGCGGCGAGCGGCCGGAATATGGGCGAGGAAATCAGGGCGGCCCTTTTGAAGTCCAAGAAACCCGTAGGCGCCGAGGGCTTGCATGAGGCGCTGGAGGGAGCAAAAGTGAAAAACTTCGTCGAAGTCGCTGGTCAGTTGCATGCCAGAGGAGAGGGCCACGCGCTTATAGAAACTGAGGAGCTCGCTGCGCTCGCTACTCGTCAGGTCGACGTAGGGATCGTAGAGAAGTGAGGCGACATCGTATTGCGGCAGGCCCGGCCGCATGCCTTGAAAGTCGATCAGCCAGGCTTGTTCATCCTGAATGATAATATTCTGTGATTGAAAATCGCGGTGAACGAGCGTGCGCGGAAGCGCGGCGAGTCGCGCGGCGATCTCGTGCATCCTGGCAAGTTGCGAGTACCTGCGCACAGCGGACTCCTCGAGTCCAAAATGCGCGCGCAAACAGTTGTCAAAAAAATACTGCTGCTCCCAGAGATAGAGCTGCTCACTGAACTCGCGTTCGAGCCGAAGACCCGAGGTGGGAAGATCGCGAGTGGCTGCGATATGCAGCCTGCTTGCTTGGAAGAGCGCGGACTCATAGAGGGTGCGCCGATCATGCCAGGGAGCATCGCGCCAAGCCCATAAGTCTTCGTCGCCCAGGTCTTGCATCCAGATCAACCCCTCGGACGCATCATGAAAATAGATCGCCGGCACGTTAACGCCCGAGGCCGCGAGAAAGCGCGCGATCTCGACATAGTGGCGATTCTCCTCCTTCTGGCTGGAATATTTCACCAGAATCACCGGGCTCTCATCCCCCGCGCAGATACGATAAAATTTCCGCTCGGAGCCCCCTTTTTCCAGAGGCATGATTTCAACCCGCGAGCGATAGCGCGGAAATTTTTCCTGCGTCTGAAGGACTAATCGTTCCAAGCTCATACGGCCGCGGTGAGGTCAGCGTTCTCGTGTCGCCCAGATATGACCAGACTTCCGGCAACGACGCAACTCCGGAGAATGGACCCTGCTCGAATGGTTGCGCCTTCCCAGAGGATTGAGTCTTCGATGACTGTGGAACCTTCCAACACGCAGCCACTGCCGACCGCGTAGAATCCGGTCAAATGAGCGCCGGGAGCGACCTGCGCATCGGCCGCGACGCTCGCCGGCCAGTCCTCCCCCTTGAGGTAATCGGGTCGCCAGCGACGACTGCTGATCACCTGGTGAACCTTAAGGTATTCGGAACGCGATCCAATATTGAACCATTCACGCTCGTTGAGGACGACACCGCCGACCTTCCCTCCGCTTCGAAGCCAATCCACCAAAATGGGAACAAAAGAGATTTTTTTGCCCGCGGGAATCCTTTGGAAAATATTGCGATTCCAAATCGACACGTTGGCGAAGTCAAAAGCTCCGGAGCGATGCCGCCCTGACTCGATTGCGGTGACGCGACCGTCGTGATCGAGAGTGACACCGGCGGCCAGGCCGGTGGTGCGTAGGGCGAGAGTAACATCGTTTCCCCGGCGAAAGTGCTGCTCGATGAGTTCTTCCAGCTCGATGTCGGTGAGAATATCGCCACTATAGACAATGAACGGCTCCTGGCCGATCCACACCTCGGCATTCTTGATACCACCGCCGGTTTCAAGAAGTTCTGGCTCGTAAATGAGCTTCAGTCTGCAGCCGCCATAGCTATGGATCCGGAACAACTCCTCCGTCTGGCTGGCCAGATGGTGGGTATTGATGACGAAGGATTTCACCCCGACTGCGCAGAGATGATCGAGTGCAAAAGTAATCAGCGGTTTGCCAAAGATCGGGATCAAAGGCTTAGGCCGCACGAGCGTTAACGGCCGCAGCCTGGTTCCTAATCCGGCACCGAGGACGAACGCCGTCCCGATCCTTCCGCTCACGTCGCCGGTCTCTCGATGATGCTTACTTCATCGATGTAGGCTTCGCCCCCGGGCGGAATGGAAAAACTGATCTCCAGGAGCGAGTGGGTCATCTCCTTGAGATCTTGCAAATTCTTATCCTTTAGAGCGACCCGAAATTCCTTGCGCACTTCAGACCAGATTGGCGACGGATTAAATTTGATCGTCTCGTAAACGGTTTGATTTGCCTCGTTTTTTTTCACTTCAGCTGAGCCGCGCTCTCCTTGGATAACCTTATCATCACTTAGCTTTTTCGAGCCACTCCATCCAATGATGGCCTGCCCATCACCGATTCGGCCCTTCACTTTGAAGCTAAGGATGTAGCTGGTATTTGCCTTCAAGCGGAAGCGATCCGCTTGCCGCAGCATAAAATAGCGTGCCGGGCCATACATGAGAATCTGCTCTGGCGACTGATCCATTTTCGGTTCTTTGAGGCTAAACCCCGGAAATGCCAGCGTGTAAACCGAGGGGGCAGGCATAAGCTTATTTTGAGCGGGCATATATCCCACCTTCAAACACGACTTTCCTTCGGTCGGCTGGGCGACTTTGTCTTCCTCCCCTTTAACGATGCTCATAAAGGCGAGAAAATTTCCCCGCCTCACTCCGAAGTCGATGTCCCAGCCTGAGGGCACCTGGAAGGCCGGAGTGCCGGGAGTTCCCTTAAGCTCAACCGGGGGAGAGAACTTTGGCTCGGACTTCGTGCCGACGTTCAGCGCCATGGCCAGGCGTCCGTTGCTCTTGCCGACAACGAGGTCGAAAAGCCCATCTCCATTGAGATCTCCAGTCGATACCGTGCAGATCCCGCCGAAGGTTAACGGGCTGCCGGCGGGGCCAGCAATAAACGAGACAAAAGGTATTTCTGCGGGAGGCGCATCGAGCTTCGTCGCCTCGCCTTTGTTAAGATAGACTGCTATTTTCCCCGACCGCTCAGCCACCAGGAGGTCCGGTGCGCCGTCGCCGTTGTAATCAACGACCGTGGGGGTCAACTGCTCGAGACCATCGCCGAAGGCGAGGACATAACGCTTGCTTTCGTCAAAGGCAGGCCGAGCCCCGGAGCCCTGATTAATCAATAAGTGAATATTATTCGCCGAATAAGACCCTTCACCCAATAAAAGGTCGTCCTTCCCATCCGCGTTCCAATCCCAGGTACACGGAGCGAATACATTGCCCCAGCGTTTCCTCGGGTCTTTCATCGTCGGGATGGCAGATCGAGAAACCTCCTGCGGCTGCTTGAAATCCGGCACTTGGGCCGACCCTCCATTCGCGACAAAGAGGACTTCGCCAAGATAATTACCGGCAATCAGGTCCTTTTTCCCGGACTTCATCATCTCGGTGGGAAAGATTCTCGGGGCGAGGCGCGCCCCCGGCGCTTCTCGTCCAATGGTCAGATCGTTTTGCGCGGTCCGCGTAAGAAAAATTCCTCCCAAATCCCCCGACGTGAACTTTGGCTGCTGCTTGTCGCCGCTATTAAAATAGATTCGCAGATAGCCAAGCACGTCCATGGTAACAAGATCGACCAGGCCATCTGCGTTCATGTCGGTTGCCCCCACCGAAATAGGCATGACGGTGTCGGCGATTTCTCCGCGCAAGGTTAGGACCGGCACCTGGCCGCGCTCACCGGTAAGAAAGCCCGCGCTGTCCACTCCCTGCCAAAGATTCTGCCGCTGAGAGGATGCTTCGAAGCCGCCATTGACGACCAAGTTTTTTGGCGCGGCGGCGGGCGCCGGTTGTGCACGCAAGCTAAAACTCGCGAGTTGACTAACCATGAGAACCAGCAGGATCGCAGAAAAGCGCATACCTAATTCACGCATTCGCACCGTAGTGGCAACAGGGCGGGAAATTCAAATGCAAACGAACTCATTCCGCCACTGCGATCGGCTCACGAGGGCGAACGACGAAGTAGAGCACGGCAATTGCTGCGAGCAGGATCGCTGCGATGAGCGGCGCGCGCGTTCCGGCGGCGGCGGTCGTTACGCGCGAGACAATCAGGAGGCCACAGATCAGGCACCCGAGAAAAGGCACCAAAAGAGGAACTTCGAACTGTCCGGCGGCTTCGCCTTTGCGCAGTTTGAGCACAATCAGCGCGGTGTTCATGAGCGCGAAAACGAGAAGCAGCAAGAGGCTCGTGGCGGAGGCGAGTTCGGAAATGTCGCCGGAGAAGGCTAAAATGGAAACAATCGCCGCCAACGTCAGAATGGCCACATGCGGTGTCCGTCGAGTGCTGTGCACCAGACCGAGAACTGGCGGGAGTAAACCTTGTCGAGACATTCCATAGATAAGGCGCGAGCCCATGATGAAATTCATGAGCGCGGTATTTGCTACCGCAAACAACGTGATGCCCGTGTAGACGTGATGGGGCAACCATGGCGCGGCGACTCTGGTAATTTGTGCCAGTGGAGCGCCCTTTTTCGAATCTGCCAAATCTGCGTAGGCGACCACAGAGATCGCCGCGATGCTCACAAGGACGTAAATGATGGTGACGGCGGCGACGGCCAGGATAATTCCCCAAGGCATGTTTCGCTGCGGATTCTTCACTTCTTCAGCGAGATTGAGCAGGTCCTCAAAACCCACGAACGCGTAGAAGGTCAGGACGGCGCCGGACATGATCAGCGGAACGGTGAGCGCGCCGGCGGACGGCGGTGTTTCCAAATAGTTGACGCTACCAAAGTACCGCAAGCTGACGGCGATCACAAAGAGGAGCCCGCCGAGCTCGATCGTCGTGCAAACCATGTTCACCCAAACGCATTCTCGAATTCCGCGAAGATTTACCAGTGTCAACGCCACGATAAATGCGAGGAAGATGCACCAGAGCGGAACTCCTAAGAAAGGTTGCAATGTCGCCGCAAACACCCGGCTGCCTGCCGCCATTGAGGTCAATCCTGAGCAGGCCACTGCCAAGCCAACAACATAGGAAAGAAACTGCCAGCCAAACGCACGTTGGGTGACAAACGCAGCGCCGGCCGCTCTCGGATAGCGAGAGGCCAGCGATGCGTACGAAAGACCGGTAAGCAAGGCGGCCACCATCGAAACGAGAAATGCCAGCCAGACAGCGTTTCCCATCTTTCCCGCGGCGACACCGATCGTGCCATAGATCCCGGCACCAATCATGTCGCCGACGCCGTAAACGATGAGAGCAAACAGGCCGATCGAGCGTGCCAGATGGCCGTTTTCCTTCCCTTCGTTCATGGGAAAGATACCTTTTCAGCCGCTTCGATGGAACGCACGGAAAAAAAGAACCCAGGGCGAACCGTTGTCATCAGTATTCTCCTCTTGGCCGCTATCGCCGCTGCTCTGACCTGGCTCCGGTATACGTCGCAAGCACCCTCTACCGTGAACGCGCACCTCATCTCGGAAAGACTGGTTCTGGCGAAGTTTCCATCGAACGTTGCTGGAGAGATCAGAGAAGGATCGAGGGCCATCGTCACCTTCCAAACATCGCCTTCAAAACGGCTCGCGGGCGCGGTTCAATCGCGCGAAACCGAAGAAGACGAGACGAGAGTGGTGATAGTTCTCAAGGACATCCCGACAGAAGCACGTCCGGACACGCGCTGCAGCGTGACGGTGGATACGTCACTCTCTATTGACGCGATGAAAGCGGATTGAAGCTTGGCGCTCGACAGCCGGGCATGTTTGCTCTCCGCCTCGATGAGACGTTATTGGCCATGGTTATGCGCAATCCTGAGCGGTCTGCTGCTCACGTTGTGCTTCCCTCCGGCGAATCTTGGCGGCCTTTGCTGGCTCGCACTAACTCCCATCACCGCAGCGATCTGGTTTTCTGAACCCTGGAAAAGGCGAGACGCCATTAGGCTGCTCATGCTCGGTTACGTGACCGGGTTGATCTACATGCTCGGCAGCCTCCATTGGCTTGTCACCGTTACGGTCCCCGGATGGATCGCGCTCTGTCTTTTTCTCGGCAGCTACACGGCACTTTGGGCGCTATTTGCTGGCACGGTCGCCAGACCACGCCCGTCGTCCCTGGAGCGGGAGGCGGTCTGGACTAAGTCCTGGAACAATCTGCGGGTCGCCGCCCTCGCCTCAGCCGGATGGACCGCCCTCGAGTGGCTACGCGGAGTGGTCTTCACCGGCTTCGGCTGGAATGCCCTGGGAGTCGCCCTGAACAAAAATATCGCGCTCATCCAGATTTGCGACATCACCGGCGTCGGCGGTCTCTCCTTTCTCGTGGCCATGGTCAATGTGATAATCGTCATCACCGTCCGGCGCTTTCGGGCCGAAATTGGCCGGGAACGACTCCGGCCCCACTATGATTTCAATTTGACCATCGCGCTGGTCGCGCTCGTCTTTGTCTACGGTGTCCGGCGATTATCTCAACCTTCTCCCCCTTCGGAGGGCTTGAGCGTCGCCGCTGTTCAGGCTAACGTGCCGGTCAGCGAAAAACGCGATCCCGAGCACGAAGCGCACATTCTCGACCTTCATGTCGCCCTGACGCAAACCGCTCTCGCGGTCAACCCTGACCTTCTCATCTGGCCCGAAGCGGCCACGCCGCGTCCCCTTTTCTCCGATCAAAGAAACTGGGATGTCGTTCGCGGCCTTGCGGAAAAGCATGCCGGCGACTTTCTGTTGGGGACGGTGCATTTTGACCAATCCGGCGACTACAATTCGGCGGTTCTGCTTACCGATAGCGCGCGCAACGCGCAGCTCTATCACAAGATCCACCTGGTTCCTTTCGGGGAGTATGTTCCGCTGCGAGGGTCGTTCCCGCTTTTCGCCTGGCTGGTGGGTGAATTGGTTCCTGACGACTTCGATTTCGGCAGAGAACCTGTCATTCTAAAAATGTCGCGCAAACCGATCAGCATCGGTCCGCTGATTTGCTTTGAAGATACCTTGGGCGATTTGGCGCGTCAGTTTGCCCAGCGCGGGGCGCAAGTCTTGGTGACAATGACTAACGATGCATGGTTTCTGAAGAGTGCCGGCTCAGAGCAGCATGTGAAGCACGCACTTTTTCGCTGCGCGGAAACAAAACTGCCGATGGTCCGGGCGGCGAACACCGGAGTAACCTGCGTAATCGATCGTTTCGGACGGATTGTGAACCAACTGCAAAATGATCAGGGAAACACTTTTATCGAGGGCGTGCTCTTCGCGCAGTTGGACGTCCCGATTGATCCGGCGAAAACTTTTTACACGCGGTATGGAGAAATTTTTTCGCTAGGTTGTCTGGCCATTGCCGCCATCGCCTGCGCTCTCCACATCGCCCGCAAAAAATGATAATCGGCTTGTGCGCCAAGGCAGGACACGAAATTGTTGTGGCGTGAAAGCCATCGTCACCGTCATGCCCAAGCGTTCCGTGCTCGATCCGCAAGGCGCCGCTACGGCCGAAGCGATGAAACATCTCGGCCTCGACAAAGTTGCTCGTGTCCGCGTGGGAAAGAGCATCGAAATCGAGCTCCAGAGCGCTGTCGATGAGACTAAACTTCATCAGATCGCACGCGACCTCTTGTCGAATCCGATCATTGAAGATTACCGGCTCGAAGTAGAGCCGTGAGCCATTCTCGGTGAACTCCTGGGCCTAACGGTGAAATTTGCAGTCCTTCAATTTCCCGGGTCTAATTGCGACCAGGATTGTATTCATGCGCTCAACTCAATTCCCGGCGGCAGCGCCGACTATGTGTGGCACAAGGAGACCTCGCTTGCCGGATTCGATGCGGTTGTGCTGCCCGGCGGATTTTCCTATGGCGACTACCTGCGCTGTGGTGCTATTGCGCGCTTCTCGCCAATAATGCGCGCAGTGAAAAGCTTTGCTGCCGACGGCGGGATGGTCATCGGCATTTGCAATGGCTTCCAAATCTTGTGCGAGTCAGGGCTTTTGCCAGGCGCCTTGGTTCGCAACCGGGGGCTTCACTTTATTTGCGAGCACATTCATGTCCGTGTCGAGCGACATAACAGTCCTTTCACGAATGCCACCTGGAACGGAACCGTCCTGCGTCTTCCCATTGCGCATGGAGAGGGCTGCTATTTTGCTGAAGATGCCATTCTCCATGATCTCGAACGTGAAGGTCGCGTGCTGTTCCGTTACTGCGATGCGCGCGGGCGCACGACCGAGGCGGCCAACCCGAACGGCTCGAAAGACAATATCGCTGGAATTTGCAACGAGGCCCGCAACGTCTGCGGCCTCATGCCTCATCCCGAGCGAGCTTGCGACCCGCTCTTAGGTAGCACCGACGGCCTGCTCATTTTCAAAGCATGCTCGAGTGGCCCGCCTCCCCCCTCCGCCAGGTCGCCTGAGGAATGCTAACCACAGAGAACACAGAGGGCACAGAGTTTCTTAATAAAGAGGTCACTGAAGCCATCATCGGCTCAGCGATTTGCGTGCACAAGGAACTCGGCCCGGGCCTGCTCGAATCGGTCTATGAAAGGTGTTTCGCCTATGAATTGAGCACGCGAGGACATGCTGTCGAAATTCAAAAGGAGATCCCCATCGTGTATCACAACATTCGGTTCGAGATGGGGTTCCGAGCTGATCTGATCGTCGACAACAAGGTTTTGATCGAAGTCAAAGCCATCGACCAACTGCTTCCGATTCACCATGCTCAAGTGATCACATATCTGAAGCTCACCGGATTGCGGACAGGCCTCCTTGTCAACTTCAACGTCCCAATGCTTAGAGATGGTCTCAAGCGAATCTCTCTATGACCTTGCTCTGTGTTCTCTGTGTTCCTCTGTGGTTAAAAAAATGCCAGATCCACTCATTACGCCTGAAATGATCGCCAAGCACGGTCTTACTCCCGAGGAGTATGAACGGATCTGCGGAATTCTCGGTCGGGAGCCGAACTTCACCGAGCTTGGCGTGTTTTCGGTCATGTGGAGCGAGCATTGTTCCTACAAGAATTCGAAGCTCGAACTGCGAAAATTTCCCACCCGTGGCGATCGGGTGCTGGTGGGGGCCGGAGAGGAAAATGCCGGGGTGATCGATATCGGCGATGATTGGGCGGTGGCCTTCAAAATGGAAAGTCACAACCATCCCAGCGCCATTGAACCCTTTCAGGGAGCCGCCACGGGGGTGGGCGGCATCATTCGCGATATCTTTACGATGGGTGCAAGGCCGGTCTTCAGTTTGAATTCGCTGCGCTTCGGTCCGCTCACAGATCCCGCCCACCGTCACCTTTTTGCGGGCGTCGTAGCGGGCATTGCGCACTACGGAAACTGTATCGGAGTTCCTACGATTGGCGGCGAGACTTATTTCGATGAATCGTATGCCGGCAACCCGCTGGTGAATGTCTTTTGCCTCGGGATATTGCGTCACGGCCAAATCGCTCGCGGCGCCGCCACGGGAATCGGAAATCCCGTGTTTTATGTTGGGGCGGAGACCGGACGCGATGGGTTGGCTGGAGCTGCGTTTGCCTCCCGCGACCTGACCGAGGAATCGAAAGAAGATCGTCCAGCAGTCCAAGTCGGGGATCCCTTTCGCGAAAAGTTGCTTCTCGAGGCCTGCCTTGAATTGCTCGCGAGCGGCTGCGTCGCGGGCATCCAGGACATGGGTGCTGCCGGTCTGACCTGTTCGACCTGTGAGACGGCAAGCCGCGGCGGAACCGGCGTGGAAATCGATCTCTCGCTCGTCCCTAAGCGCGAGACTGGGATGACGCCCTATGAGATCCTTCTGAGCGAATCCCAGGAACGTATGCTGGTCATCGTGAAAAAAGGTGAGGAAGTCAGAGTCAAAGAAATTTTCGAGAAGTGGGACTTGCCTTATGCGCAGATCGGCATCGTCACTGGTGACGGCTTCATGCGAGTCAAGGAAGAGGGAAAGACTGTCGTTGAGATTCCTGCTCGCGCCCTCGCCGATGAAGCGCCCGTTTATCGTCGCGAAGCGTCGGAACCGACATCCTCCCCCGCCACTTGACCTTACCTCTGTTCAAGAGGTGGACGTCCGAGATTCGCTGATCCAACTCTCTTCCCATCCGAGCATCGCTTCAAAGCGGTGGGTTTGGCGACAGTATGACCACATGGTGCGGCTCGGTTGCGCGGTGCGACCAGGTTCGGATGCCGCCGTCTTCATCGTGCGCGAGGCGGACAAGATCCTGGCCGCAACCTCGGACTGCAACGCCCTCTATTGCCGGCAGGACCCGAGAGAAGGGGCGAAAATTGCTGTTGCTGAAGCCGCGCGCAATTTGACGTGCTCAGGAGCGGTCCCGCTGGCCATCACCGACAACCTCAATTTCGGAAACCCCTATAAACCGGAAAATTTCCTGCAGTTGCGTGAAGCTGTCGAAGGAATGGCCGAGGCTTGTCGAGAGTTCAATGTTCCTGTGACGGGGGGAAACGTCAGCCTCTACAACGAGAGCCCTGCGGGCGCAATCGATCCTACGCCAACGGTCGGCATGGTGGGGCTGATCGAGAATTCGAAAGACATCACCACTCAATTTTTCAAGCAAGCCGGGGATGTGATTTTGCTCGTTGGTGAGCTGGGCAATGAGCTGGGTGCGTCGCACTATCTTAAGATCGTGCATGGACGAAAAGAGGGGCCTCCGCCTCGGCTGGACTTTGCCCGCGAGAAAGCTCTTCAAGCGGCAGTCCGCGCCTTGATAAAGATTGGCCTGGTCGAGAGCGCGCACGATTGTTCTGAAGGTGGATTAGCTATCGCCCTGGTTGAATCTTGCTTGAGCGGACCCGAGCCGCATGGAGCCGAGGTGGATTTCGGCGAGACCGGATTGCGTGCCGACGTGCTGATCTTCAATGAAACGCAGTCGCGGATCATTATTTCTGTGAAGAAACAAAACGCATCGGCAGCGCTGGCGCTCCTCGAGTGGCGCGGCGTGCCAGCCCATCGTTTGGGGATAGTTACCAAGTCCGACTCGCTAAGGATTTCGGCCGACGGCAAGACATTCGGGTGGTCCCTAACCGACCTCGACGCCGCCTGGTCCCAAACCATTGAGAAGCTCCTGCGCGAGGAGATCTAGCATGAACAACAAGATTGTCGCCGCCCTCTTGCTGCCGCTTTCCTGCCTCTCCGCAGCCGATCCGTCGACCACCGCTGCTCGCGCGGTAAACAATCTGGCGCTCGATCTGCTTGCTCACGCCGCGCCGCCCCAGGAGAACACAGCCTTTTCCCCCTACTCGATTCAACTCGCTCTTGTGATGACTTATGCCGGCGCTGAGGGGGACACCCGGCAGCAAATGGCCCGGGTGCTTCACTATCCGCCCAGCGATCCGGATGTTGTGAGAGACTTTGCCCGGCTCCAGGACGAACTCGATGAAATGGCTCAGCGGACGGCAAAGATCGCCGCCGAGTCTAAGAAAGCCGGTGGGCCAAGCGAGCCGATTACATTGACGGTTGCGAACAGGCTATTCGGACAACGAGGATACGATTTTCGACCTGCCTACCTTGAGCTGCTCAAGAAGACGTTGGACTCGCCACTCGAAGCCCTCGATTTCATCAGCGATTCTGCCGGCGCCACCAAGCACATTAACGGCTGGATCGCCGAACAGACGAGAGAACGAATCCGCGATTTGCTCCCACCGAATGCGCTCAACAAGGACACACGTCTGGTGCTCGCCAATGCGGTCTATCTCAAAGCTCCCTGGAAAGAGGAATTCAAACAGAACGAGACTGTCCCAGCCGCATTTCATTTTGCCGACGGTTCAAGTGCGGATGTGCCGACGATGAGACGCCAGGATGCCTTGGGTTACGCTAAGCATGACGGGTTTGTCGCCGTCGCCCTTCCGTACACAGGTGGCGATCTCCAGTTTCTCGTGCTCTTGCCAGACACCGCGGTGGGACTCCCAAAACTCGAAAGCAAATTGACTCCGGATCTGCTGGCGGAATGCGCCCGTCTGAAGCCTGAGGATATTGTTCTCTATTTGCCCAAATGGAGGCTTGAGCCGCCTCTCTTCGCGTTGAGGAAAACCTTCGAAGCGCTTGGCATGGAAAGCGCCTTTGACGTCCCGCAAGGAAGCGCAAATTTCAACGGGATAGCGCCGCGGCGAGCGAATGACTATCTCTACATTTCCAACGTTTTTCACAAAACCTTCGTCGAGATTGATGAGAAGGGAACAGAAGCAGCCGCCGCGACTGCCGTTGTCATGATGCGGGCCACCGCCCACCTTGAAGAAAAGCCAAAACCTGCTCGAGGTTCGCGTTGACCGACCATTCCTCTTTGCCATTCAGCATCGCCCAAGCGGAGCTTGCCTCTTTATAGGACGCGTCGCGGACCCGAGATAGCGATACCTTTGCTTCGGCCAGCCGATCTCGGCAGCGAAGGGTTTTCGTTTGCCATGCCAGCAGACGCACTTAACGTGGCTACATGGAAACCGTCTGGCCGGTCCTCTCGCATCCGTTCACTTGGGGGCTTGGCCTCGGCCTTTTGATCGCCGCCTTTGTCCTGAAGAGCGCCTTGTCGACCAAGACCAACCTGAATCGGGAGATCAAGCGTTTGAAAGACGAACACGACCAGCTGCAAAAGCACCTCAATACGCATCTGAAAATCACCGCCTCGGGAAATGATCGTCTAGAGAAGGACCTCTCGTCTCTAAAGGAACAAAATGAAAACCTGAGAGTTAATATCGCGGCTCTCCAGCAAAGACCTGGCCGCGCGGAAGCGCGCCAACTGCAGATCTTGGAAACGGCCGTGGCGCGTATGCGTGAGCAGGCGCCCGGGTTTGCCCAGGCTTGGGAACTGGCGGTGCGTCAGGCGACCGCGGACCAAGACGCGGCCGAGAGTGGCTTTACCAAACTTATCCGTAAGGTGCTCCCCAGCTCTCCTTCGGGCGGGGAGAACCTGGCCCTGCCGCAGTCCCCAGAGAAGGCGCCAGGTCCTTGAACGTCCTTCGGACGCGCATGCTCCGGCAGCGAACGGATGACGCGCCCTCTCCGTGAGTAATTCCGCTCTTGCCGGTAGTGTAGTCTGTGGAGCTCTTCTGCCACACGCGCCGATCCTAATTCCCGGCGTCGGCGGCCCTCGCCACGACGACATCGCCACGACCCTCTCAGCGATGCGTGAAGCCGCGCGACCAATCATCGCCGCAGCTGCTGATACCCTGGTCGTAATATCTCCGCATTCGCCGTGCATGTCTAAACCGCTAGGTATCTGGCGCGGCGAGCGTCTGCGGGGATCGCTCCGGGCGTTTCGGCGTTCCGCACCGGACCATCGATCTACCCGCCGACGCAATGCTTGCTGACAAAGTCGCAACTCTGTGCACTCGCCGCGGACTGGACATCGCTTCCATCACGGAATCCTCGCTCGACCATGGAGCGACCGTACCTCTTTGGTTTATTGCGGAAGCAGGTTGGAACTGCCCAACTACCGTCCTGGCTGTAAACTCCGCGGACCGGAAAACTCTCCTCGCACTTGGCGAAACGATCGCCGAAGCTGCAGCATCCACGAGCCGCCGAGTTGCTCTGATCGCCAGTGGAGACATGAGCCATCGGCTGACGATCGGCGCCCCACTCGGCTACGACCCGCGCGGACGGGAATTTGACTGCTGGCTCGTGGATGTCTTGAAGCGGGGCGCATACCGCGACCTTTTGCAGCTCGATCCCCAGCTAGAGGCCTCGGCGGGGCAAGATGTGAATCGCGCCGTTGCTTGTCGTTCTCGCCGCCCTCCGGTTTTCCGCAGCCGGGGGTAAGCTCCTTAGCTACGAAGGGCCGTTTGGCGTCGGCTACGGCGTGGCTATATTGTCTCGGGCCAGACGATCGAGTTTCCAAGGTTAGACAAAGATGGCCAAATCTGTGACTGAATCCAACTATCCCGGTCGATGGTGGCATCCCCTTCCTGACGGACGCTTGGAATGCCGGCTATGTCCGCGTTTTTGCAAGCTGAACGAAGGCCAGCGTGGTTTCTGCTTTGTTCGAAAGCGTTTGGATAACCAAATCGTCCTGACTACCTATGGCCGCAGCAGCGGGTTCTGCATCGACCCCATCGAAAAAAAACCACTTAACCATTTTCTGCCGGGAACTAGCGTGCTCTCCTTTGGCACAGCCGGCTGCAATCTCGGCTGCCGGTTTTGTCAGAACTGGGACATCAGCAAAGCGCGCGAATGGGATAAGTTGGCCGACGCCGCCTCCCCAGAAGAGATCGCCCGTGAAGCTCGGAGGCATGGCTGCCGATCGGTCGCATTTACCTACAACGACCCTGTCATCTTTGCTGAATACGCGATCGACGTCGCGCAAGCGTGCCGTGAGCAGGGGCTCAGAACGGTCGCCGTCACCGCAGGTTATATCACCCCCGAAGCTCGCACCGACTTCTACCAGCACATGGACGCCGCGAATGTGGATCTCAAAGCCTTCTCAGAGGATTTTTACCACCGCCTTTGCTTCGCCAGCCTCGCACCGGTGCTTGAGACGCTGAAATTTCTCAAGGAAACTGATGTCTGGTTTGAAGTCACCACACTGCTCATTCCGGATGAGAATGACAGCGACCTGGAGATTCATCGCGCCGCGGAGTGGTTCGCGGCAAACCTTGGACCCGACGTACCGTGGCACTTCACGGCCTTCCATCCCGATTTCAAAATGCTCAACAAGCCGCGCACTTCACGACAAACGCTGGACCGCGCGCGGCAAATAGCTCTCTCGAAGGGTTTGCACTATGTCTATACCGGCAACGTCCATGACCCCGATGGTAGCAGCACCTTCTGCCCAGGGTGCGGCAAACTTCTTATCGAACGCGACTGGTACCAGCTGGGTGAATGGAACTTGATCGATCATCGATGCGAATACTGTGGTGCTTACATTCCCGGGCATTTCGAGCCTCGGCCGGGAAGCTGGGGCGCAACGCGCCGCGCGGTCCGTCTCTCCTACTGAAAGAGCGACCGATACCTCGCTTAGCATCACTGACTGCCTAAGTTGTCAGGATCCGCGGGCGTTTTTCTTACGTTGATTCGACTGTTTCGGCCTGGCCTGCCGGCCCTTAGAGGCCGCTGAAACTGCACGCCGAGTTTCTTCGGCATGGATCTCAGCCTCAGTTTCAACTTCGTTTTTTGGGAGTTTGAACCCGGTTGGCTTCATAGCAATTTGTACCCTACGAACGTCGATCTAGCCGTCAAGGACGAGGCGCCTGGAGAAGGGCAATTAAGTCCGCTTCCGCCCTCCTTTAATTGACATCAGAGCTATCGAAGCGAATCGAGCAGTTGCTGATACTTTATGCGGTCGGGATGATTTGGAGCAAGCGTGCGACGTGCGCCGGCGATCAATTGGAAGGCGAGGCGTCGCGCGGCGATTTCCTGGCGTTGGCTTTTCCGAAGCACAGCATACTCATAGAGCACGCGCAAGGTTTCCGGATGACTCGGACCCAATGAGCTTTCCAGTCCCGCCAGCGATTTCTGATAGAGGGACTCTGCCGCGGCGAGATTTTCGCTGTCGCGCATGACATCCGCGAGAGTTGCCATGTTACCGAAGGTATCCGGGTGTTGCGCTCCGAGAACGCGTTCCCGCGCGGCAAGTCCAGTTCGAGCCAGCGCTTCGGCTTCCTGGAGCTTGCCTGCTTTGCGGAGGGTTCGAGCGAGATTCTCCAAGACGGCGAGGGTATCGGGATGATTGTCGCCCAGGGCACTGCGTCGGGCATCCATGCAGCGACGAAAGAGGTATTCGGCCTCGCCATAGCTACCAGTTTCCAGTTGGAATGCCGCATAGTTGTTGAGGGCCAGGAGGGTCTCCGGATGGGCAGGTCCTTGGACACGCTCGCGAATCTGCAAGCAGCGTCGATAAATGGATCCTGCCGCCCAAGGGTCACCTTTGCGCAAGAGAAGATTTGCCAGGTTACCTTGCCCGGCGAGGGTGGCTGGATCTTCAGGTCCAAGCTGGGCTTCGAGCGTGTCGACGAGTTGGCGGTAGAGAGGCTCGGCGGCCACATAGTCCCCCTTGTCTGAGAGCAAGTTGGCGAGATTGTTCAGACACCTAAGGGTGTCGGGATTTTCCGGCCCAGCTGTCCGGCGCATCGATTCCCAGGCGCGGCGTGCATATGGTTCGGCCCCCGCAAAGTTTCCCCTGGCCTGGAGGACAAGAGCCAGATTGTTCAGGCTCGCCAAGGTATGCGGATGGTCAGGCCCTAACGTCCGCTCGCGGGCTTCCAACGCTTGCAGATGGTAGGTCTCCGCCTCGACATTCTCTCCGCGCTCGTGGAGCAAATTGGCCAGATTGTTCATCGCCGCAAGCGTGTCGATATGGTCGTGGCCCAAGGCTCGTTGACGCTCGGCCAGGCATTTGCGAAAGAGTTCTTCGGCAGCTTTGTACTCTCCCTTTTCTTGAAGTGCCAGGGCCTCGTGCTCCATCGATTCGGCGCTTTGAGAAATCGTAGCCGGTGGTAGGGCGTGCGACCGTCTCTCGAACCCAACAAGGAAAATTACGATGCCGAAAACAATCCCAAGAACCAGCAGAGAAAGAGCCGACAAGCGCCATACTGACTGGCCGCTCCCCCGTGATTGGTTGGAAGTCTTCTTAAATATATCGATCGCTTAGCTTAGCAGAGCATACCAGTTGTCTAGCCAGCAGCAATTTTACCGGTGCGCTAAGACCTGCCACGCCCGTGCCGGAGGCGACACTCGCGAAATAGTCTCGGTCCAGAGTAGCTTCCTTCGGTTTGCGCGCCGGCAAGATGGACGATAACCTCCCTTCATCGAACGCATGCAACCCATCGCCTTAATCTGGGAAGATAATGACGCCCTCCGCTTTGTGCTTCACGTGCGCAGGATAACCATGCTCGTCAATGTCACGCCGGTTGCGGACGCAAAGCGGACATGGAACCTGTAAGTCCAAAGGCTGTGGAGCAGATGATTCACTTCCGAAGCGAGCACGATCTGCCTTTTCCCCGTGAACTTGTCTGGCCCGTGCTCAGCAATACTGACTGGTTCAATCGTGCGCTCGGCCTGCCGGCGGTTCAGTATGAATTCCAGGCAAGAGCCGAGGGCGGGAGCTCGACGATCGCTCGAGCACGCATCGCGGGACTCGAAGTCGTCTGGCAGGAACTGCCCTTCGAGTGGCTGGAGCCTGAATTCTACCGCGTCAGGCGCATCCTCCAGCGCGGACCGTTTCGCGAAGCCATCGTGGCGTTGGAACTCCAGCCACAAACTAGTGGGACTCGAGTTATTATCAGTTCGGAGGTCCTTCCGCGTAATACGCTCGGCAAGCTGGTAGCGGAAAAAATCCTGTTTCCCAAGACGAGACATGATGTCCACAGGATCATGCGCCACGTGGACGAGTTTCTGCGCGGCCAGAAGCACGTGGCTCTGCCGCGGTTGACTACTCATCCCGTCAATGAAGTCGCCCTCCGATCTGGCCTGGATAAGCTGCGGCATATTGATCTAGCGGGCGATCGGATCGATCTGCTCGAACGACTCATCAGGGAGTCGGCCGATGTCGAACTGACCCACATTCGCCCGTTTGCGATCGCCAAGAAATGGGATTCTGATCGCTGGGATGTTCTGGCCTTGTTCTTGCACGCCACCGAGTGCGGTCTTCTCGATTTTCGTTGGGAGATTCTTTGTCCAAACTGTCGTTCGTCCCGAAATCAGCTGGTTCATTCGTTAAGTGGAATCTCGCGAACTTCGCATTGCGATGTCTGCCAAATCGAATTCGATGCTGAGTTTGATAAATCGGTCGAGCTGAAGTTCGCAGTCAACCAAGCCATCCGGCCGCGCCAAGAACAGACCTACTGTCTCGCGGGGCCCGGCGGGAAGCCTCATGTGATCAGCCAGGTATGGCTACAGCCAGGCGAAGAACGTCCATGGAAACTTCCGGCACTTACTCGACCGCTCCGCTTGCGTTCGCCCCAGGTAAAAGGATCGAGAACGCTCGATCCGGAGGAGTTCCGCGAACTCCGCCCGGCACTTATCCGGACAAACGCCTCGGGTTTCGAGATTGAATACGGACCGCAGCCTACATCGGACAATTCCGTGCGCGTGCACAACCCTAATCCGTTTCCCGTTGTGCTAAGTCTCGATCAGGTCGGTTGGAGTGAGGACATCCTCACGGCCGCGCGGGTGACGAATTGGCAAGAATTTCGCGACCTCTTTGCCCACGAGGTAATCTCACCTGCTGAGGACATCACCGTCGGTTCGCAGGTCGTCTTGTTCACCGATCTGCGTGGCTCAACCGCGATGTATCGGAGCATCGGAGACGCGCCTGCTTATGCCCTCGTGCGGGATCATTTTGCAATCCTCACCGAGGTCGTTCGCAGTCACCATGGGACCGTGGTCAAGACAATTGGGGATGCCGTCATGGCTTGCTTTAGCCGCGTGGACGAAGCCTTGGAAGCAGTCCGCGACATGAACCGGCAACTTGCCGAAGGTATTCGCGCGGTTCCTCTGACGCTGAAGGCCAGTCTCCATGCAGGACCGTGTCTGGCTGTAAACGCAAACGATCGATTGGATTTCTTCGGCACGACTATCAACCTGGCAGCCCGAATGATCTCGTGCTGCAAAGGAGGTGACCTGGTCGTCTCCGACGAACTCTATCACCGTCCGGAAATGCGCGAGTTTGTGAGACAGTACACTACCGCTCCGGAGCCCTCCGATGTGCGCTTGCGGGGATTCAATGATCCCAGACGAATTTGGCGCATCGAGCTGGGCCTCCCAAAGGGGCTTCTCGGTCAGCCATAAGGTGTGCTGAGTACAAAAGCAGCAAGGTTGGCTCACACTGTTTCTTCTCCTTTTCGAGAACCAATTTCACTTATTCAGCGAAACCAGTGGAGTTAACCTTGCTATTATTACTATCGCATAGTTTGGGGAAATTTCAAGTCAGTTCAATGGGGATTGCACCCTATCGCAAGTTGACTGCAAGACGGCTTTCCCCCTCGTCGGCTTTGTGGTATTAGTTGTTATGGGATTAAAGTTTAGCTCGTTTGCGCGCCGTGGTCCTGATACGGTCACCGAAGAATTGGTTGACGTGCTGCTGGACGCACGCCCGTATGAGTTCAAGGCGCTCTTTGGCGTTGTCCATGCGGGACTTCGCGCGCGGAATGCAGTCAGCGGTGGCGAGGAGATGCTTCGCCTCAGGGCCTACGAGAAGCTCCAGGATCTTGTGCGGCAGGGGCGTGTCAAGAAGGCGGGCAAAGAGTATAAGGGAGTGCCAAAAGCTCTCCGGGCTTTTTCAGAGGACTTGAAAGCTCTTCGAGAACGCGGTCGATCCTTTGCCCCCAAGGGGAAGGTCATTGCCCGCAAGCGACCCTTGCCGCGGAAAGCCACGACACGCTGAGAGTTGCCGCACTTCCACAGCCGCAGTCCGGCAACTAACCGGCTGTTATGACGGGAGCGGATGGGCGGGCTGAAAGCTCCGCGTGAAAGCCTCGTTTGAATCGCGCTTTCAGCGCTCGCCCAGATGTTGTTTTCGTTTCCTGGGGCGTTTGCCCAGGCTAAAACTGAGTCGCGCCGTTGGCGCTAAGCGGAGCTGACGCGGAGCGCCAAAGGCGCAGAGTCATATCAGCCTCGGGCACCGCCCGAGGAACGCATGCGAAGACAATTGCCCAGCGCTGAAAGCGCGATTCAACGATTTGCAGTCGAGATGCCTCGACAAGGGCAATATCGGCGACGTCATCTTCAATCATCTCGCCGAGGCGCTCAGCCTGTTTGCAAACAACCCGTTTCCGACCGGCCTCCGAAGTTTGTCCGTGCCACGCTCTACCGATAAGAGTTCGCCGAGCGGAGCAACCCCAACCACAGTGGTGGACGCGCGAACTACTCGAAAGCTGACTTCCGGCCCTCTCAGCCGACGATCCTCGACTGCGGCGCTTCTTAAAGCAGGCTGGCTGGGAGCATTAATCGGCGCCAGACAGTGCCGGCGCACCCAGGCGTGGTCGCCGCCGGTTGGATTGACCTCGTGCGCATGATGCGTTCTATTGATGTCGTTATGTCGAAATTCGTTCCCCTCATTAGCTCTGGAATCGCCGGGCCTCTCGGCGTTTTGCATTTACCGCGTCTGTGGCTCAAAGTCTCCCTCGACAGTCGAGGCAAGCTGGCGGACGGCTACCCGGCTGTCGGCACTGGATTCGATCAAATGGTCATTAATGGCCTTAATCTGAAGCGCGACGCCGTCGTTTCCTTTATTTCCGAGAAACGACCTACGTATCCGCAATTTGAAAAGTGGGTTCGTGAACAGTCCGGAGCTACTCTGGACCAAGCTTCGATCGATAAACTCAACAAGGCCATCGCCGGCTACAACCACGATGATGAGACGCGACGCTCGGTATTGGGCGCGGCGAATCTGGCGGACGACACCAAGGCTGCGCGCGATGCGGTCAACCTGAATAATCTCGACGACTGGACCGAGTTCCACCAAGCGGAGTTGAAATAGCATCCAGGAACGCTTTCCAAGCTGCGTGTTGTAGCCGCGGTGTCCCCACCGCCGGAAACCTCGACCGTGAGGAGGTGGTCGTTGCATCTAGCCTGATTGCGTCTAGTCAACTACCGAAAAGACCTTCACCGCTCCTTCGACTCCGCGGATCGTTTGCGGCGGGTAGTCCATAAACGCGACTCCTGCATTGAGCCGGTTTCTCGTGGATTCAGTAACCAGCAACTGCGTCCCAAGCTGTTTCGTCAAGCCTTCGACTCGCGAGGCAAAGTTCACGGTACTCCCGATTGCCGTGTATTCGAGCCGGTTTGGCGATCCGATGCTGCCAACGATAGCAGGACCGGTGTGGATACCGATTCCGATGGCGAGGGCTGCCTCTCCCGGGAGAGCCAATTCGCTATTCAACCGTGGGAGCGCATTAAGCATCTCGATCGCGGCGGCGACAGCCGCGTCGGCGTGAGCCTTCAAACTTCCTCCGACGCCGAAGAGAGCCAGAAAGCCATCGCCGAGGAACTTGTTGACCATCCCGCCATGTCGCTCCTCGACCACTTGGACCATCACCGGAAGAAACTTGTTCAAGATCTCGACAACGCGGCGGGGGGTTGCGGCTGCGCTCATGGCAGTGAAGGACCGAATATCCACAAACATGACCGTAATAATTTCCTCGACTCCACTCAGACCGGGATCGCGTGCCAGGATTGCCTCGGCGGCCTGTCGTCCAACGTGCAGCCCGAACGTCCGCCGAAGCCGTTCCTTTTCACGAAGCTCCACGATCATATGGTTGAACTCGCCGATGAGCAGCCCAAACTCGTCCGCCCTCACCAGTGGCACCTCTACGTCGAGGCGGCCTCGCGCCACGGCTTGGGCCGCCGAGCGCAGGTAGTCGATCGGCTCGAGAAACAGTCGACTGACCATCAGCGCGGTGCAAAGTCCAAAGGCTATTCCGATGCTCCCGACAAAGACCGCCAGCCATTGCTGATCATTTTCGGCCGAAGCGGGCGCAAAGTTCAGTAAGAGTAAGGATCCGATCGGACAAATGCCCGCAGAGATCACCCAGATTAGTCCCCGGCCCCGCAGCGATAGGGTTTTTGCTCCAGGCGTCAGATCGGCACGAGTCACGCTGAAAAAGGACCGGAAACAGTCCCCAATTGCTCGCCAACTCGACCAGAAAGAAGCCGTGCGTTATCGAGATGAAACCGGATACTCCAAAGGAAACCGGCAAGTGCCAAAGCAGTCGCCAATCCAGACCATTGCTCACCTGCGCAAGTGAAAGAACAAAGACCGGTATGCAGAGCAGCCAGCCCAAGCCGCAGATGATCGCGCCAAGAAATGGCAAACGAATGACACGTCGCCGCGCCGCCTGCAGCATCGTTTCGGAGATCGGCTCTCCGCGTTGCATTTTCGTAAGCGCTGGTCGAAGGGAATAGACCAAACGTAGCCAGAGATACATCACCACCGGATAACAGATGCTGTTGTAGACAATCACCGTGCTCAGGAAGCGTTGCTTGAGCGCGGCCGTAGTTAGCAACGGATCAACAATGATGATGTTGTACCAAATGTTGAACGCGCTTCCGAGGATCTGCGGTAGCACCGGAGACAATGCCGTGATCAGCAGCGCATAGCTAATCTTCTTTGCTTGTGGGCGGGCTTTCGCGGAAGCATCCATCGCCCAAAATATTCAATCAGAATCCAAGAAAGAAAAGCCGCCAGCAAGCGCTAGGCGACGGCTCAACCATCTCGCGCAAGCGCGCCTCTCATACACGCGACGAGAGAAACGCTTGAATCTGAGCCGCGTCTAGTTATTTCCGGGGAGCGCATTCGCCTAGGCGAATCCCCGCGTGCAATTGTCCGGCGTCTGCGCCGGCAAACCTGTTCGGCGCAGGCTGGCCGGAAGAGGACTCACACCGCCATGCCGAATCAAGCATTTCGTCAACTCGACGCCGCGCTACCAAGCAAGCCTTGGTCGGGCATCAGCTTCTCGCCAAAGAAGCGGAGGAGCAGGCTCATGCAGACGTGCGCCAGCGCCGGATTGTAACGCGGTCCTTCATCACGAAGAAACGCGTGAGCAGCGTTAAACTCGTGCCACTCGAATTCCGCTCCCGTTTCGTTTAGCCGATTGGCGATCTTTACTCTTCCCTCAAGCGGAACATGCGGGTCCTGACGACCCCACACGAAAAGAAAGGGAGCCTTAACTCCTTCAAACCGCTCGAGGGTGTCATCATGTTTACCTGCGCCGAGCGAACTCGAGTGAATATCCGTCGGATAGAAGGCAGCTACTGCGCTCACCTCGGGATGAAAGCCCGCCCTGACGGCGAGATGTCCCCCAAGACAGACGCCATAGCTTCCGACGCGACCGCTGCAGCTTTCATGGCCACGAAGAAACTTCACCGTCACGTCGGTATCCTCATCATAGGAAGCGAGCTCCTTCGTGTACTTCAGCTCGTTGCCCCGGGTGGAGCCTGCTTGGTCATATGCGAGCACTGCTCCTAGCGGCTCAAATTCATGATAAACCTCCGGAACCGCGACGACATATCCGTGGCCGCTCAAGGCGGAAGCCATTCGACGGATCGGACTGGTAACTTGAAAGATCTCCGAATAGAAGACGACCCCAGGATGGCGGCCGGGCGCTTGCGGCACGAAGAGGTGCACGCGCATGTCTCCACGCGAGGTTGGAAGGTCGATAGAGGTTTCCGTGAGAATGCTCATAAAAGTTCTTTGTTATAGACCACGTGCACGCTCGTGCGAGCATAACTAAACCATCGCTTGTGGTGGCTCGAAGATCGCGTATTTGACAAGAACCTAGCCGAGGGCTTATTAGAAGAATGTGAGGATCCTCCCCCGAGTAGATCTACTCTTCTCCTTCGCTCCGTCGAAGCTTTCGCTTCCGAAGCTATCCCTCGCTACGGCACCGAACGAAGTCTCTTTTTTCCTCTACCGGAATCCGCACATATGGTGACAGGACGAGACCCCATTATTTCCATCCGCGGCGCTCTTACTTGCACAGCGGATAATCCTAATATTCCCGAAGTCTCAGCTAACCTTAGAAACTATGAACCTCTTCGACACTGTCCTCGCATCCCTAAATGATCCTTCCCGCAAAACTCAGATGAGCGATCTTGAAAATCTTTCATCGGCGTTCGGAAGCGGCGGATCTTCCACAAATCAAATCGCCAGCCTTCTCGGCGGATTTTTGAAGCCCATGTTGCGGGAGCAACAGGCTGTCGCTGGTCCTGAAGGCGTTGATTCTCTGCTTCAAGAGCTTAAGCAAAGCGCTCATTCGCCTGACCAATTGCGGCAAGTCATAGGCTCCGAGCGGATGGATCAGGTGGTCGGACAAGCTGAGCAAAAGACCGGACTTGATGCGAGTTCCATCATGCGTCTCCTACCGATTGTTCTTCCGGCAATTATCGGACTCCTTCAGTCCGGCCGTCCCGCTCCCGCCTCTCCTGCGGCGGGCGCCACCGCGGGAGTCCAGCCTTCCGGTGGCACCTCTATCCCAGGCACGCAGACCGGTGGGCAAGTAAATCCCATCCTATCCCAATTTCTTGACTCTGACGGGGACGGAGACGTGGATATGCAGGATGTCGTTCGCTTGACCTCTGTCTTTTTGCGGAAGTAGGCGGCGCGGCAATTCAGCTCGTGCGCGCCGGAGTCATTCAACGGGCGTGGCGCTGCTCAAGCCGACCCCCATGTCACGTTTAATGCCCCTGATCTCAGGCGCAGTCCGGATCGGCCAGTGACCGGGTTTGCATTGTCTCTCTGCGAAACTTTCCTATTTTGCGGGGATGAGAGATGAGACGCATGTTCCGGAGGAGACCTCCGACGATCTCATGCGTCGCGACTGATTTTGGCAACCGGCATCCCCGAGATATCGCCGAAGGGATGCGTGACCTTCCGCTTGCCAAAATCGAAGACGTTCTGCGCGCTCTTCCGAACGCGAAGGCCGCACAAGTTCTCTCCGACTTGCCCAAGGAAATTCAGGTGCGCCTGTTTGAATCGATACCCATCTCGCACCTCTGCGACATCGTCGCGGAAATGTTCAGCGATGACGCTGCGGATGTCCTCGGGCACATCCCGGCAGCGAAGCTACGGGAGATCATGCGCGGCCTGTCGGCGCCGGAGGCCAAGCAGATCAACGATCTCCTTCAGTATCCCGAAGATACCGCCGGGGGCATCATGCAGACGGAGGTCATCGCCGTCTCGGAAGATCTCACAATCGCGGAGGCCATCGAAATGCTACGACGGGAGGAGGAAAATCTACCTAATGGCATTTTCTATATCTACGTGGTGGATGCAGAATACCGGCTGCGTGGCGTTCTTCGCGTGCGTGATCTTCTTTTCAGCTCCCCCAATCGCAAGATCCGCGACATCATGGTGCCCGAGGTGCGGTCAGTTTCAGTGCACGCCGACCAGGAGGAGATCGCGCGTCTGTTCCGTGCCTACGGATTCAGCGCCATGCCGGTGGTAGACGATTTTCAAAGGCTACGGGGCGTCGTCACCGCCGATGATGTCTTCGATATTGTCGAAGAAGAGGCCACGGAAGACATGCAGCGGATGGTCGGGCTTTCCGGCGAAGAGTCCGCGGAGACTCCCTGGAGGCATTCGGTGCGCAATCGCCTGCCGTGGCTCCTCTTTAATCTTGGCACCGCTTTTTTCGCAGGATGGGTGGTCTCCCTTTTTGAGAGCACCATCGCCAAATATGCTGTCCTCGCTGTGTTTCTGCCAATCATCGCCGGACAAGGCGGAAATGCGGGCACGCAAACGCTGACGATTATGGTCCGTTCTATCGCACTCGGAGAACTGCCCGAGAAGCACCACCGCGCCATCCTCGGGAAAGAAATTGTTGTTGGACTTCTGAATGGTCTCGCCATTGGTATTGTCGTCGGCGCGGTTTCTTGGTTATGGAAAAACAACGTCATCCTCGGCGTGATCACTTTTGCCGCGATGGTTTTGAACATGATCGCCGCAGGCGTGGCTGGGGTGGTCATTCCTCTGGGGTTGAAGGCACTGCGGATCGACCCTGCACTCGCCTCCGCGATCATGCTGACAACCGTCACCGACGTGGTTGGCTTTTTTCTCTTCCTCGGCCTCGCCGCCGCCGTCCTCACCTATTTCCCTTACGCCCTCTAGGACTTCCGGTTTACAAAGGACCCCGCTGGGGTTACTTTTACGTGTGAAACGGTTGGCAGGGTTAATCGGTCTTCTCATGGCGCTCGGCTCCGTGCAGGCTGGGCCGGCTTTCGTCACCATGCCTCCGGCCATCACGCCAGTTGCCCGCCCCGTCCAAGCCCCGGGACCGTTGAGAGCTCCGGCGGACCTCAATCAGGCGGCGATGAGCCAGATTATTAATCAGCTCAATCAACGCCAGTTTCAACTGAGTGTGGCGGCGGCACAAACCACTGTTCAGCGTCCTATCTTCATACCTCAGACAATCTCCGTTAAGCGTGCGAAGTGAAATTCCGAACCTGTTAGGGTCAGGTTTCTTCGTGAGAGCAGGCGAACTACACTTGTCCGACCGACCGAGCAAATGTGCGACGCGAGTTGCCGAAAAATTCGTTAAGGAGCCCGGCCCGAAATTTGCCACTATCTTTTCATGGAGAACGCCGTTCGCATTGCTTTAGTCAGCGGGAGTTTGAATCCGGAAAGCCTCAGCCGCCAGATGGCGCAGCATGCGGAAAAAGCCCTGCAGGCACTCGGCGCTGACGTCGACTTCATCGACCTGCAGCAAATTCCCCTGCCGATGTGTGACGGCGATTCCGCGTATTCCGATCCGGAAGTTGCAAGGACGCGCTCGCGCATCGAGGCGGCCAAGGGAATTCTGATCGCCGCGCCCGTCTACAACTTCTACTTGAATGCCGCGGTCAAAAATCTCATCGAGTTGACCGGAAGCGCTTGGGAGGACAAGGCGGTCAGCTTCCTCAATGCCGCGGGGGGATACTCGAGCTACATGTCGGTGATGAGTATTGCCAACAGCTTGATGCTCGACTTCCGATGTGTGATCGTTCCCCGCTTTGTCTATGCAGTCGGATCGGCGTTTCGCGACGGCGCAGTTTCCGACGGCAAAGTAGCCAAACGAATCGACGAAGTGGCTAGCGAACTGGTGCGCTTTGCGAGTCGACTCGCGGCTTAAATCATCATCGAGAAACCCCGCCTAGCAAACGCCGCGCAGCCATCTCTCGCCTCCAATCAGCCGTCTTGCCCACGCGCCTCAAAGCCAAGCCGGAGAATCGATTGGAAAATATTCGCATGACATCTCTCCCGATGTGTGGTATGCTGAACGCTCATGCTTATGCAAAGAAAAAGTGCGTTCTCTCGTCGTCTTCCTGATCTGGTGACCGAAGAGCTGGTTGCTGCCCTGTCGAAGAAAGGATCTTCGTTTGAGTTCAAGCAGCTGTTCGACGTCGTGCACGAACGCCTGCGGGCCCGCAACGCGGCTAGTGGAGGCGAAGAGATGCTTCGCCTGCGTGCTTACGAAAAACTTCAGAATCTGGTCTCTCGCGGAATGGTCAAAAAGAGCGGCAAAAAGTATCGCGGCTTGGCGTCGCTTTCCAAGGCGCTAACTCCACCTGCGGAGCTTGCAGCGGTAGGGAAGTAGCATCTGTCGCGCTCGCGAGGAGCGCGGATCTTCGACGTCAGGGTCGTTGGTTCACACGCTTGGGCGTGGTGATGTGTGCTGCCTTGAGGTAGATGGGCTCGGGATCGTTGGGCGCCAAATCGGCAGCCAACGCTCCTAGCCTGGCGGCGCTGGGCGTGCGAAAAATTATCTTGGGAAGGAACTCGATGGGCGCCGAAGCGAAGATCGCCAGATGCGGTGCCTTCTGCAACTCCGCTTCAAGCTGTTCTCGGGTGAGTAGGGTCGGGCCCGATGACGAAATTTCCACGGTTCACTTGAGCCAGGAAGTACTGTTGGCGCCGGGCGTCCCCGACGCGCGAAATATTCGCCGTCATCGAGGCCGAGAACCGAGGAAATTCCCACCAGGGGAATTTTCCTTGCAGTCGCGATACCCCATGCCGTGGCGATCGCTGAGCGAACTCCATTGTAGCTCCCCGGTCCAACGCCGACAACCACACGCCGGATTGTCGGCGCGTCGCGCAGAAGCTCTTCGAGAGCGTTAAAGAGCTCTCCCCCACGTCCACGGGGAGTTTCGGGAAAAAGTTCTCGAGCGACTTGCCGACCGTCTAGCAATGCCACCGATCCCCGCTGAGTAGAGGCGTCGAGCGAGAGAATCACGGTTGGTGCGCCGCACGGACGCGACGTCCGCCCTCGGGTAAAATCTCGATACGAACCCGCACGGCACCGGCCGGTAACGCTTCGGGGAATTTATCTCCCCACTCGATCACGATCGCTCCGTTGCCAAGCGAATCGTCGTAGCCGATGCCGAGTAATTCTTGCGAATTCTTGAGGCGATAAAAATCGAAGTGATGCAAGGGAAGGCGCCCGCCCGCGTATTCGTGCACGAGAGTGAAGCTAGGACTGGACGCCTCATCGCTGCATCCGAGCGCGGCCGCCACGCCCTTGCTGAGTTGGGTTTTCCCAGCCCCGAGCGGACCTTCGAGACTGATGACAGTGCCCTTCTGGATCAGAACGGACATTTCCCGGCCGAGCGCCATCATCTCTTCGGGCGTCTGGCACACGACCCCTTCATCCGAGAAGAGTTGGTCGAGCAGTAGATTTCGGGTTGCCATGGAACTGCGAATTTAGTTCGCTAATTGTCTTAAGCTCAACCTCGCACTGGAGGGGATCCGGAAAATGTTTCTGACCAAAGTCTTCCGCTCATGAAGCGCCTGTCAATTGCTGTTCTTCTGAGCGCGATGCTGCTCGTCGGATGTGACAGCCCCCAAAGAACCGTCGCTTCCCTGCGCAAAGAAATCCTCGAATTCAAGACCGCGCCTAACGAGAAAACGCGTGTCAAAATCGACCAGGATCTCGCAAAATTGGAACGACAGATCGCCGAGCTGCAACAACGCGGCGATCCGAGCGCAGACGAGCTATGGAACCAGCTCGTTTCGCTTCGAAGCGAATACCAGGCGGCGAAAATTTCCAAGGCAGTCCAAGACACCCGGAATGCGATTCAGGGCTTTGGAGAGGCCTTGAAAGAGACCGCGCGAAGCGTGGAGGAAGCTTTCAAGAACGCCGATACAAACGGCGAATAGTCGCGGACGACCCGCGCTTGGTAAAGTCCCGACTTGTCGGGTGCCTCGAAATTATCGTAGCAGCTAAAAGTTTGCTGAGCACGTTAGGCGAAGAGGCCCTGCAGCTCTTTGATGCTGATCTCAGCGAGGGATTGAACCGCCCGATCGGCATGGCTGAGGAGTTCGAGTGGATTCGTTGTCGCCACTGCGACCACTTTCATGCCCGCGCGCCGCGCCGCCTCGATTCCAAAAAGAGCATCTTCGAAAACGACGCACCGCTCTGGCGAGACACCGAGAAGCTGAGCCGCCTTGAGAAAGACATCCGGCGCCGGCTTGCCATTGATGACGTCTTCCGCAGAAACGACGACGTCGAAGAAATCTCCAAGCCCCGTTGAGGCAAAGATTGTATCGAGGTTGGTGCGCGATGTCGATGACCCCACAGCGCGCGGAATTCCGGCTTCTTTTAAAGCAGCCAGCAACTCGCGTGAGCCCGGCAGGACAATCATGCCGCCCTCGCCAACCAATTGACGATAAAGTTCCTCCTTGCGATTCCCGAGCCGGTCGATCTCCTCGGGGTTGTCGCTCCAGGCGAGGATTTCGGGTATAATTAACTGATTCTTCTTCCCGAAACCGCTCTTGAAATGACCCACCGGCAGCGTTCTGCCAGTCTCCGCGGCGAGAAGTTCCCAGGATTTCTCATGTTGGGCGGAGGAGTCGATCACGACTCCGTCCCAATCGAATATCGCGCCGATTTTGCTCAAGCTTGCAGCATCTCCGCGATGGCCGCTTCGTCGGGGGCGGGCCCTACGATGGCCGCGGTTGCACGACGCGGATTCAGAAAGTCGAGGGCGGCCGACTGTACCTGATCCTCGCTGACCGCTCGCAATCGAGAATGGACCTCCTCGGGATCAATGATCCTCCCGTAGACGAGCACCGAACCTCCCAAGCGCATATTCTGCGCGGAGGTGCGCTCAAGCGACATTCGACTCGTCCCGACGGCATACTCCTTTGCGCGTTTGAGTTCAGCAGGGCGAGGCGGCCGCTTCTTCAGATCCTCAAAGGTGGAGAGAATCAAGCGAAGAGACTTGTCCACGTTGCGCTGTTCCAGACCAAGGGAGAGATTGAGCATGCCCGTATCGTTAAAGCTCGCGGGATGGGTGCTCACTGAGTAGCAGAGACCTCTCTTTTCTCGGAGCTCCTGAAACAACCTCGAACTGGCATTGCCACCCAAGATGATGTGCAGGATCTGCATTGCGTAGCGCCGCGGATCGTGGTGACTGGGCCCGGGAAAACCCAGCGCAAGCTGGGTCTGTTGGACGTCCCGCCTTTCGGAGGCAATTTGCGGCTTGAAGGAATGATCCGGCGCCTTTTCATAACGGATGGGCTTCCGAGAAGGGATACGTTCGAGTAAGCTCGCCGCCATCTCGACAACGTCCTCATGGCGTAGTTTTCCTGCGGCAGAAATCACTGTGCTCCCCGCATGATAGTGGGTCGCTCGATAGGCGAGAAAATCGTCGCGCTGCATGCTCTCGACAGTGTCCGGCGTTCCGGTCAGTGGACGACCGAGCGGATGGTCGGGCCAGAAATACCGGTTGAGGAGCTCTTGGACGTGGGAAGAAGGCTCGTCACGGTACATGAGGATTTCCTCACAGATGACTCCGCGCTCCCGCTCAATGTCGGGGGGAGCCAACTTTGGATTCATATAAAGATCGCAAAGCACGTCACAGAGTCGCGAGAAGAACTCGGCGGCCGCGACCGCGTAATAGCAGGTGCGCTCTTCGGCCGTGTAAGCGTTCATGTCCCCTCCTACCCCTTCGACTTCCTGCATGATCCGCCTAGCGGATCGCCGTGCAGTGCCTTTGAAGAGCATATGCTCGATAAAGTGCGATATACCGCTGAGCTTTGCCGATTCGTGGCGGCCTCCGACGCCAGCCCAAATCCCAAGGGCGGCCGTTTCCGCGTGGGGCACTTCGCAAGTGGCTATTCGGAGACCATTCGGCAGGCTCGTTAGGCAGCTCTTAGTAAGCCCGGAGGTCTTCGTCATTTTGCAGGCGCCCTTCCGCGGCTCTGGAGAATCAGTTCGGCGTGCTCGAGATCGCGTGGATAGGTAACCTTGATGTTCCAGTCAGAATTTTCCACGACCTTCGCCTTACCCCCCGATCGGATCAGCAGGGAAATCTCGTCCGTTATGGTTCCACCCGCCTCGTGTACATCCTGAAGAAGGGACTCCAGGACGACGAGCTCAAGGATTTGCGGAGTTTGCATCCGCCACAGATTTTTCCGCGAAACCGTCTCGATAGTGAGCGATTGGTTGTTGACGCGATGAAGTGTATCGGTGACAGGCTCAGCGCTCACTGAGGCTCCAAACTCGCGCGCGGCTTGATAGCAGGCGGAGACCACCTCGGCGGTGATCAATGGGCGTGCCCCATCATGGACAGCGACGAAGATCGGTCGAGGATCAGTGAACGCGGACATGCCTGCCAACACCGACTCCACACGCTCCCTTCCCCCGGCAACAACGCTCCGAAGCTTGGGAAATTCGGTCTGGAACGATTGGAACTCCTTCACTCGATCGGCGGCGCACACCAGAACGATATGTTCGACATCCGCACAATCGTTAAAGGCGGCCAGACTATGCGCAATGAGTGGACGTCCGGCAAGCGGGGCTGAAATCTTGTCGAAACCCATCCGGCGGCTCGCGCCCGCCGCGACGACGATGGCGGCTAAATCTGGAGGTGTCTCGTTCAAGGGAGGAGTTTTTGCACCGCCTGGCTCAGAGTTTTACCGTCAACGCGTCCGGCCGCCTTGGCGGTGGCGATCTTCATCACCGCTCCCATCTGCTGTTTCGAGGTGGCGCCTGCTTCTGTAATAGCGTCTCTTGCCAAGGCGGTAACTTCGTCGGTCGAGAGCGCCGCGGGAAGATAGGCGGAGAGGACCTCGATTTCGGCCCGCTCAGCGGCCGCGAGCTCAGGCCGGTCACCCTTCTCGAACCCTTCAATGGCGTCATGACGTTGCTTGATTTGCTTGCGAATGACGGCGCTCGCTTCCGCATCGTCCAGCGTGCTCTCCGCGCCGCCCTTCTCGATGGCAGCGTTTTTCATGGCCGATTTCAACAGCCGCAATGCATTCAGCCGCACTATCTCCCTGGCGCGCATGGCGTCTTTGATATCATTGTCAACTTGGGATTGGAGAGTCATCAAGAAAATCAATAGACAGGATTCGCAGGATTTACAGGATTAAGAAATGGCAGTTCGCACTCGCTTCGCTCCATCGCCCACTGGCTACCTTCACGTGGGCGGCGCCCGCACGGCGCTTTTCAACTGGCTTTTCGCACGCAAAAGAGGAGGCAAATTTATTCTCCGGATTGAAGACACTGACGAAAAACGGAATACCGCGCAGGCCAGAGAAGCCATTTACGAAGGATTGAAGTGGCTGGCATTGGATTGGGATGAAGGCCCCGACAAGGGAGGAGCCGTGGGCCCATACCTGCAGAGCCAGAGGGAGGAAGTCTATCAACGCTACCTTGCGCAACTGGAGGCCAAGGGGCACGTCTATACCGATGAGGGATCGATTCGTTTTCGTTCGCCGCGGAAAACCGTGATTGTCGATGACATCGTCTGCGGTCGCATCGAATTCGACATGACAAATCCGGGAACGCACCCGGACATGACCATCCGACGTCCCGACGGTTCATGGATCTTTCACTTCGTGAACGTGGTGGATGATTTGGAGATGCAAATCACGCATGTGATCCGCGGCGAAGATCACCTTTCGAATACTCCCAAGCACATCGAGTTGTATCATGCACTTGGCGCCAAACCTCCCGCATTTGCTCACATCCCTCTGATCCTGAATCACCAAGGCAAGAAGCTTAGCAAACGCGATGGGGGATCGAGCGTGGCTTACTTTATCGAGGCAGGTTACGCGCCAGAAGCGCTGTGCAATTACCTCTGTCTACTCGGTTGGTCTCCGAAAGATAACCGCGAGATGCTCGCCCTGAATGAAATCCTCGAGCTTTTCGAGCTCGAATCCGTCAACAGGCGGAATGCGATCTTCGACCTGGACAAATGTTTTTGGCTGAACGGCCAATATATCCTGCAAATGAGCTTGGAGCGGTTTGGTGAGCTTTCCCTTCCCTTTGTGGAACGGGCCGGCATCACCTATCCGTCGCGGGAGGCGCTGCTGCGTGCGCTCGCCATCGTCAAACCGAAAGTCAAGCATCTTAGCGACGTCCCGGAGTGGATCAGTTTCCTCTTCACTGAGGATTATCCTTTCGAGGAGAGCTCTCTGGAAAAGGCACTCCGAAAACCCGCGGCGATTGAACGCCTGCGAACTCTCGGAGAGGCTCTCAAAAATCTTCCTGAATGGAACCACCCATCCATTGAGGCAAAGTTGAAAGAAACCGCTGCTGCCCTCGGTGTCAAAGCCGGCGAATTGGTTCATCCAGCCCGTGTCGCCGTTACCGGCAAATCGGTTGGCCCCGGTCTTTACGAAACCTTTGAGATTCTTGGTCGGGAACGCGTTCTCGAGCGCTTCCGACGCGCCGCCGAGCTAACCATGCAGAAGTTCGAGCCGACCGGTTCGGCCTGATCTTAGATCCTCGACGCAGCGAATTCGGACGATTTCTTCTCACGATGAACGAAACCATTTATGAAGCCAGTCAGCTCATCTCCGGAGGAGATTTGTTCAAATCGCTGGCGCCGCCCGCGCGACTGGCCGTCTTCGGCGATCCGGTGGCCCATTCAAAATCGCCCCTCTTCCAGAACGCCGCTCTGAGTTCAAGCGGGCTCGAGATGCAGTACGTCAAGATCCACGCTCGCTCGGAGGAATTGGCTTCGGCGGTGAAGACCTTGCCGGCGGCAGGATTTATCGGCGCCAACTTCACCATCCCACATAAGGCGGCAGCGCTCGCGATTGTGGACGAAGCTGACGACTATGCGCGCAAAGCCGGCGCAGTGAATACCATCGCGGTGGACGGGGAAAAATTGATCGGTTTCAATACGGATGGTCCGGGGCTTCTCCGCGCTCTTCGCGAGGAATTCTACGTTGATTTGCGCGACCTCCGCGTGCTGCTCCTCGGGGCGGGAGGAGGCGCGGGCCGGGCCATTGCCGTGCAGTGTGCGTTCGAGAGCTGCGAGCGTCTCGTGCTCGTCAACCGCACCTTCGAAAAAGCCGAAGCCCTGGCGAAGGAACTATCTTCCTACTTTCGGAGCGACCGGCTCGTCGGCCCGGCCGAACGCCTTGAGGCAGTTCCCCTTGAAGAGCGCGCCCTCCGCGAACAACTCTCCAAGAGCGACCTCGTCATCAACGCGACCTCGGTCGGCATGAGGCGCACCGATCCGCCTTTGATCCCCGCCGGACTACTCACCGCGAACCTCATGGTTTACGACACCGTCTATGCCACCGGGAAGTCGCGCCTGATCGAGGAAGCAGAAGCCGCTGGAGCCCGGGCGACGAACGGCCTTTCCATGCTGCTGCATCAAGGCGCCTTGGCTTTCGAAATCTGGTTTGGCAGGGCTGCGCCGCTCGAAGTCATGCGCGCGGCACTGAAGTCTGCGCACTGAGAATCTCGCGCGCCGATTCTGCATCGCGCGCAATCTGAGCACGTAGTTCCTCAAGGGAAGAAAACTTTTTCTCGGGACGCAGAAAGCGCTCGAACTTGACCTCGAGGTCGCGGCCATAGCAGTTCTCGGAAAAATCGAAGATGTGGACCTCGAGAACGCGCTCCAGAGCGTTGCCCACCGTCGGGCGCACCCCGACATTGGCGACACCATCCAGCCACGGCGCATCCATGCGCACGCGCACCGCATAGACGCCGTCAGGTGGGAAGCGTTCGTTGTGTGCGGAAAGGTTGGCTGTCGGAAATCCTATGCCGTGTCCCCGACCCGCTCCCGTTTGGACCGTGCCGAGAATGGTGTAGTCTCGCCCCAGAAAACGGCGGGCCGTCTCAAAATCTCCGGTTTCAACGGCCTTTCGGATGCGCGTGCTGCTGACCAGCTCGCCGTCGATCTCTACCGGTTCGATTTCCACCGTTTCGAACCCGAACTTCTCGCCGAGTGTCGAGAGCAGAGCGACATTGCCCGCCCGCCCTTTGCCAAACGCCCAATTGTGACCCACGCAGATCATGCGCAGGGCGCTTGACGATCGCACCAATGACTCGATGAAGTCCTCCGGTGGCTGGGCCGCGAAAGCAGAGTCAAAGCCCAGCTGGAGCAGATACTGACCGCCGAGTTCTTCGATCAGATGGAGCTTATGCGGGGTCGATGTGAGAAGGTGTGGCGCCGAATGCGGGCGCAGCACTCGCGCCGGGTGAGGGTGAAATGTGAGCACCACTGCCGAACCGCCCATCTTTTCCGCCTCGACGATGGCCCGGCGGATGAGAGCTTGATGACCGAGATGCACCCCATCGAAGACTCCGATCGCCACGCATAACGGCGTCGGGATTTGCGCCAGCTCGGAAAGTGAATGAAGAACCTTCATGCAGCGGTCGCAAGAAACGCATCCAACTTCGTTTGCATCTCTGCCTGGCTCTCAAGCACCGCGAAGACGCGAGACGGTCGGCAAACTTAAAATGCGGTTTGCCAGCTCCTCGCGGGGAACAGTTTTCAATTCTTCGACGGTCACCGCATTCTCAAGGCCAAATCGGCCTGATTTAGTGCGTCTCAAAGCCCTCAAGTGGGCGCCGCAGCCGAGCTCGCATCCGATGTCATTGGCATAGGTTCTCACATAGAATCCCTTGCTACACACGACGAGAAAGTCGATCTCCGGGAGGCGAATCTCCCGGATTTCCTGAGCGTAGACGCGGACAAAGCGCGGATCGCGTTCGATCTGCTTGCCTTGGCGTGCCAGTTTGTAGAGAGGCACTCCGTTTTTCTTGATCGCGCTGATCATCGGCGGCATCTGGTAGAAATCGCCTTTGAATTTGTCGAAGGCCCGCTCGATCTCTTCCCGCTTGAAGTTAGGCACCGGGTTGGTCTCAATGATCTGACCATCGGCATCCTGGCTATCGGTAACTTCACCCAACCGAATGGTGCCAACGTACTCCTTATCCTCGCTCATGAGCAGATCCTGGATCTTTGTCCCGCGACCGATGGTAATCAAGAGAAGGCCGGTGGCCAGTGGGTCAAGCGTTCCGCAATGACCCACCTTCTTGGTTCCCAAACTGCGCCGCGCAATCGCAACCACGTCGTGCGAAGTCATCCCAGGCGCTTTGTCGACCAGCAATACCCCGTCAATTTCGGTTGCGGATCTCATGACAGACAGCCTCCAGAAATTTTTCTTCGACTTCCGCGAGCGAACCTCGCACCCGTGCTCCCGCAGCGAGCGGGTGCCCGCCGCCGCCGAAGGCCTTGCAAATCTCGCAGACGTCTACGCGCGGATCTTTCGATCGTGCGCTCACGCGAACCCGGCTTTCCGGCAGTTCTTCAAAAAATACCGCGGCCACCACCCCCTCGACTGAACGCAAGTGGTCAATAATCCCCTCGCTGTCTTCGGGTAAAACACCCAATTGGTCGACGGCGGCGAGTGAAAGCGAGTAGCTGGCAAGGTGTCCGTCGCAGGAAAAGCGAGCTTCGTTGAGCGCGTGGCGAAGCAGATCGAGTCGGCGGCGGGGCTGATTGTCATACATCCTTCGAGAAAGTGTCCCCACATCCACTCCGACCTCCACGAGAGCTGCTGCCGCCTCAAACGTCCTGGCATCCGTGCCGGGATACTGAAATGAGCCTGTGTCGGTCGAGATGGCGGCAAAGAGATTTACCGCCATATCGGAATTTAGCGGCGCTCCGATTTCTTTGAAGAACTCATAGATAATCTGTCCCGTCGCAGGTGCGGTCGGATCGACATAGTTCAAGTCACCATAGCCTTCGTTGCTGATGTGATGATCGATGTTGATCAGCGTTCCCATTGAAGCGACACCATCCAGAGCGCTTCCAAGCCGGCTCCTCACTGAATTGTCCAAGGCAACGACGACATCAAATGGCCGGGGAACGGGATCTGGTGCCGAAATGAGTTCGTGCCGGGGTAGATAGCTGTATCTTTGAGTGACCCCATGCTCATTCCAGGCGGTGACCGTCTTGCCGAGCTCTTGTATCCACAAAGCCATGGCGATGGTGGAGCCAAGGGCGTCCCCGTCAGGGCGGATATGACTGGCGACCAGAATTCGTTGGGCGTTCTCGATCGATTCGGCAATCTGCGAAAAACGAGCGTTCATTTTTTTTCGTCGAGTCCTAGATCATCCAGAATATTCAAGACACGGGAGCCGCGCTCGATGGAATCATCGAGCTTGAAGTTGAGATGCGGGGTATGTTTGAGGACGACCCTTTTCGAGATTTCCGCTTGGAGCATTCCCCGGTTTTGCTCAAGGACGGAAAGGATGGCTTCGCGTTGTCCATCTGTGCCCAGAGCGCTCACATAAACGTGTGCTTGCTTGAGATCGGGTGTGATGTCGACGCCGCTGATGGTGACAAGCGGAGTTGGAAAGGTCAGTTCTCTCAGGATGATCTGCCCCAGCTCGCGCTTGAGAACCTCACACACCCGTTCGATTCGGTGTTTCATGGCAAATTCGGAGTCGGCGAGCCTAACGCTTTCCGACAGTTGGTCTAGAGCAATTTCGCTCTCTCAATTTCGACGCTTTTTGCAGCATCAATCAAGTGCCGGTTGGGAAAAGACGCAATTTTCATTTGGTAATTCCCACGCTGGGCGGATACTACCCGGCCCGATATGAGTCAACCCATTGGCATCGGCCTGGCAGGCTTTGGCACCGTTGGCGCTGGGGTTTACAAGAACCTCGTCGCCAACGGCAATCTGCTTTCGCAGCGCCTGGGGACGCGCTTCGAAGTAATCCGGATCGCCGTTCGCGACTTGCAAAAGGAGCGTGTGGTCGCCGCTCCAGTCGAGCTCTTTACGACAAACGCCGATGATTTGATCTCAGATCCCAATATTCGCATCGTTGTCGAATTGATGGGAGGAATCGAGACGCCGCTTAAGTTCGTCAAGAAGGCGATCGACGCAGGCAAGACGGTGGTGACAGGAAACAAGGCTCTGCTGGCGGAACACGGTCAGGAGATCTTCCATCTTGCGCGAGAGCGAAAGGTTCCAGTTTTCTACGAGGCAGCGGTGGCCGGAGGCATTCCGATCATCAAAGTGGTGCGCGAATCGTTCGCGAGCAATCGATTTGAGAGCATCCACGGCATCCTCAATGGAACCAGTAACTACATCCTCACCAGAATGACTGACACTGGCATGGACTTCGCGCCTGCGCTCGCCGAGGCGCAGCAGTTCGGTTACGCGGAGGCGGACCCGACACTGGATATCAACGGTTGGGACGCTGCTCACAAGGCGATCATTTTGGCCTCACTCGCCTATGGCTTCTGGCTCGATCCCTCGAAGATTTTCGTATCCGGCATCGACAAGGTGACGGCCTCAGATATCCGATTCGCCGATGAATTGGACTACCGAATCAAGTTGCTGGCGACGATCAAGGCCGGGGTGGGCAATGCGATCGAGGTGCGAGTCTGCCCGACGCTGATCCCAAAAAGCCACGTCCTGGCCTCGGTCAACGGCGTCTACAACGCCATCGCCGTGCGTGGCGACATCGTCGGGGAGACGCTTTTCTACGGACGCGGCGCCGGCCAGGATCCGACATCGAGCTCGGTCCTGAGTGATCTTGCAGAGGCTTCGATCGGCCTGACAAGTCCGAGGTTTTGTTACGGCTTCACCTCGCATGACTTGTATGGCAAATGCCAACCAATCGAAGATTCAGTCTCCAAATATTATCTGCGGTTGACCGTGGATGACCGGCCCGGTGTCCTCGCGCAGATTGCGGGGGCGCTCGGGCAGGCAGAAATCGGAATTCTATCGGTCATTCAGCCGGAAACACACTCGGCGGGCACTGCCGTGCTCGTCTTGATGATCCATGATGCACTCTTCGGCGCAATGGCGGCCGCCGTGGCCCGGATCTCCGCGCTCGCTTGTGTTAAGGCTCCCCCGGCACTTCTGCACGTGGAATCCCTTCCCTGAGCCTGCTTGATGCGAAAATGAAACCGGCGCCCCTCTTGCTTTCATTGCCCAAGGCGGCTTCCTTTCATCCCTGAAACGATGGCTCCCGAATCTACAGTCGCGCGAAACCGTTGCGAGGAGCTTACGCGACCCCTCCACGATCGTGGGGTCATCAACCGCTTTCGGCAGTACCTTCCGATATTGGAGACAACGCCGATCATCTCCTTGAACGAAGGTTCGACACCGCTCATCCATTCTCCGCGTCTGAGCGAACGCGCCGAAGCCGAGGTGTTTGTCAAATACGAGGGCCTGAATCCAACCGGGTCTTTCAAGGACCGCGGGATGACCGTTGCCGTCTCCAAGGCGCTGGAACGCGGCGCGCGTACCGCTATTTGCGCCTCGACCGGTAATACCTCTGCGGCCGCAGCAGCTTATGCCGCCCGCGCCGGCATCCTTTGCGCGGTCCTGCTCCCAGCGGGCAGGATCGCCAGCGGCAAGCTCGTGCAAGCCTACCTTTACGGAGCACGAGTGATCGCTCTGCGCGGTAGCTTTGACGATGCCTTGCGACTCGTCCGTGAGCTCGGCGGACTCGAGGGAATTGCCATCGTCAACTCTATCAATCCGGACCGGATCGAAGGTCAAAAAACGGCCGCCTTTGAGATTATTGAGGAACTTGGGGACGCGCCCGATCTCCATGTTCTTCCCGTCGGCAACGCTGGCAACATCACCGCTTACTGGAAAGGCTATTGTGAGTTTTTGGCGCAAGGCAGAGCAACGAAGCTGCCCCGAATGATGGGCTTCCAAGCCTCTGGATCCGCTCCCATTTTTCACAATCGAATCATCGAATCACCCAACACGGTGGCGACAGCGATTCGGATTGGCAATCCCGCCAGCTGGCAAAACGCAACCTCCGCCCTTCAAGAGAGTCACGGCGCTATCGGCATCGTTACCGACCGGGACATTCTGGCCGCGCAGAGCTGGCTTGCGAAGAGCGAAGGAATCTTCGTGGAGCCAGCCAGCGCGGCTTCCGTCGCCGGGCTGTTCCAGCTCGGGAAAACAGGCGCGCGCCGGATCGTGCTGACCGTTACCGGCCATGGTCTCAAAGATCCCGACACCGCGATGACCACCGACGACTACCGACCGATCGAAGCTGAGCCCGATCTCGTCTCCATCCGACACCTGCTCGAAAGCGCCTGACTGAAATCGACAGTCGCAGCAAATCTACCATGCCTCTCGTTGTTCAGAAATACGGCGGAACCTCAGTCGGGACTACCGACCGCATTCAGAACGTCGCTCGACGTGTGCTCGAAACTCAACAAGCGGGAAACTCGGTCGTGGTAGTGGTCTCCGCGATGTCAGGAGTCACCGACAATCTGATCAAGCTCGCCCGGCAACTGGCACCTTTTCCCGCCGAACGCGAGCTGGATGTCCTCCTGGCGACGGGTGAACAGACCACCATTGCCCTGACGGCAATGACTCTCAACGCGATGGGCGGAAAGGCCGTATCGCTGACGGGTGCCCAGGCCGGAATCCTGACCGACGGACTCCACACCAAGGCGAAAATTGCCAATATTTCTCCCCGCCAAATCCGTAGATATTTGGCGGATGGATTCATCTGCATCGTCGCAGGATTTCAAGGACAGACCCTTCAAGGGCAAATCACTACGCTTGGTCGCGGCGGCAGCGATCTCACTGCTATTGCCATCGCCGCCGCCCTCAAGGCCGACCACTGCGAGATTTACACCGACGTGGACGGCGTTTACTCCTGCGATCCTCGGATCGTTCCTTCCGCCAGGAAAATCGACGTAATCACCTACGATGAACTCCTCGAGATGGCCGCTTCCGGCTCCAAAGTCATGCAGTCGCGCTCCGTCGAGTTCGCCAAAAAATTCAAGGTCCCCTTTGAGGTCCGCAGCAGCTTTAACACGAAGAGAGGAACCCTAGTGAGAGAAGAAACACCCGGATTGGAAAACGTCGTCGTGCGCGGCGTCTCGGTGGAACGCAACCAAGCCAAGGTCACTATTACCAACGTGCCCGACCGGCCAGGAATCGCTTCACGCATCTTCACCGCGCTCGCCGATGCCAATGTCATTATCGACGTGATCGTGCAAAATGTCTCGGTCAGCGGAGCGACCGACATCTCGTTCACCTTGAGCCGAGACGAACTCGAAAAGGTTGGTCACGTCCTTGATCCCATCATAAAGGACATTGGCGCCGGCCTCATCGTCAAGCCGGATGGCATCGCTAAGCTAAGCGTTGTCGGCATCGGTATGCGCTCACACTCAGGGGTGGCCGCGCGGCTTTTTGAGGCCCTCGGAAATGCCGGGGTTAATATCCAGATGATTTCGACTTCGGAAATCAAGATCGCCGTGATCATCGAAGAGGCTCGACTCGTCGAAGCCGCCAACCTCGCCCATGAGGCCTTCGGCCTGACCGGGGAAAGTACCTCATGACACTCGTAAAGCATACGAATAGAGTTTATCGTCTTGAGTGATGTCGCGTCGGTGTCGCGACCGCCGGGACGCTCTCGGCCATGGGGACACGGCCGCTACGCCAACGCCCAGCCGTTATGCGGTTGGATAGGCCTCCTGGCATCACCGAAAAAACGCATGCCAAAGCTCATACCGCGTCGGATCGGGCGGCAACAGGGCATTGAAGCCTTGCATCAAGAAAGTCGCCAACGCGACCGTCAGCCCGATGACGAGAGTAAGACTGCACAGAAGGTACACGGGGAGCCGTGGGAGCGAGACTGGTTCGTTTTGTATCCCGCAAAGGCCAATCGCACTCGAAGCAATTAGGCAGCCGAAGACGATCAGTGCCCAGGAATAGAGGTGCAAGCCAAGGACCGGCGGACCATAGCCGAGATCAGGCGGAACAATGTGCAACAAGATCTGCCTGATCGAGGCCGCAGAACCAACCAGTGCTGCTAAAATGGTCATACTGAATCCGCGAGCCTGCCGCCTCCAATCACTTCGACCCTCGGCCGATCGCAGCAAGACTCCGATCGGTCCCACGCATGCCAGCAAGAACGCCAGGCGCTGAATGACGCACAGCGGACACGGAAGTTCGCCCAGAGCGAACTGATATGTCAGACTGCCGACAAGCACACCGCAGACCACAAAGAGCTGCCCAGCTGCCACCAAGCCCGCCCAGCGCGTAGAGAGAAAGCTTAGCACCTTAAAAGCTCAGGTTAAGCGAACTCGTGGCGTGAAATCGTAGCAGCGCCGCTACTAGAACGAGCGAAAAGAAAAACAATACCGCCGTCGGTCGCGACAGACCAAAAAATTGCGAGACGAGCGCGAGGGCGACCAGAGATGCCGTTACCGATTCCATCTCAAATCAGCTCAACACACCGCGCGACTGTCGCCGACAATTCTCCAGAGCTCCTTGCTCGGGTTGTCATGCACCACCACACCGAGAATGATAAGCTTACCGACAACCCTGACAAGAACGGTCTTTCTCGATTCGCAGATGCCAATCGCAAGGACGCATCCAGGATTCTAATCCACAGATTTCACAGATTTAACAAAGATCCCTAACATCTCCAGATTTAGGGTTTCCACCAATTGATGGCGGTTCTTTCCACTCGCTCTTGACCATCAACCGGCCGAGCGATCGGCGAGGAATCTTCGGCGATAAGACATGTAGGCTGCCCGGCCGACATCGTGCGCATACGCCGCATTGAACGAAGCCCCCGTAATCGCCGCGGCAAAGGGGACAAAATGGAGGATTCCGCGCCGGATGAGCTGCAGCGACAACGATCGCGAATACTCCTCAAGAGAAACCAAATACCGGACCCTTAGCTGCTCGCCAGATAAGCTTTGCTTTCGACGCCCAGCTGCTGGCCCGCGTTGATGGGCTTCGATCCTTTTAAGAGCCTCCAGGGATGACGCCTTACTCTTAGGATCAACCGATGAGCTTATGCGGAGCACATGGAGAATGTAATCAACTTCAGCGGGAGTATTAACGTGATATCCAAAGCAGAGTCCGATCAGACGAACTTCGCGGATGGCCAGTGAGATAACCAGCGGGACGTCCGCAAAAAAACCTATAATCCCTCCCAACCCCGCAGCGGCACCTTCTGCGGCCGCGTATTTGCAATGGTTTGCCCAATGCTTCTTCGCGAGGTCATCGCAAAGGCGAAGCGATTCCGCGACCCCTTTTTTTCGGCGGAGCAATCGGTTCTGTTCACGGGCGACCGCTTGCTCGTCCACGCTCAAGGCACTGGCATAGGTGGCCAAACGTAGACTCGTCTCGATCACGACGGCCGCGGATGTTTTCAGCCAAGGCGGCACCATACGCTCAGTAAACGCTCCGGCGGGCCCTAGCACGAAGTCCGTCAGTTTGCCAAGTGCTCCGCGCCGCGAACGCTCCCAACGCGCAATTTCCCGATGAGCCCTCGCTACATAATCCGCCCGATCGCAAATCATACTGCCATCGGCAGCAAACGATTTGCGCGAGGGTAAAGAAGATATTCTATACCGAGACACGCGGATGAGAAGAAATACGCCGCCGAATTCGCCTGCCTCGCACAAGAGCAGACGCTTGCTTCGCCGCCGGCAAGGAGACTGCCGCCGCCGGCGTCAGCCGGACCTCCATTTTCCGTTTCAAACCGGCCAGTGTCTTCTCCGCGAGATTGTGAACGAAAAGCTCGCCAAGCACCAACGCGGCAAGCAATCGCCCACCAATGACCACCCGCGGCGTGAATTCATAAGTCAGTCGCACGCGCACAGAGTTTTCTGCCAGCTCTTCGAAGTTCCACACGATATCCAACCCTTGCGTCGCGTTTAAGGCGCCCTCGAGGTGTCGAAATGTCAACTTACGTCCGGGGAGATCGATCCGATACTCGGAAACCCACTTCAGCGGAAAGCCTAGTCGATAACAAGACATCTCAACCAGCCCGCTCGAAGCAGTTTGCCTGATGAAGCGATTATACCGGTAGTGAGGAAGAAACTCAGGCCACCGCGCCAGGTCCGCCACGGTCAAAAAAACCTTCTCCATAGGCGAACGGATGATTGTCTCATAACTGCTCTTCATAGGCATTCCTCCTGATCAAGACTCTCGCCGCGTCATACTCGACCACAGGATAATAAACGGGGAGAAAAAGGAAATGAGGGCTTGCACCTGTTTTGAAATACGACCAGCATGGTCGTTATATGGTCAGGATGGCGGGGCAATGGCGGAATGCCAAGGTTTTTCGTTGGGGCAGTCGAGCTCCGGGGGAACCGCAGATTGGATGGGTCGCCTAGGCATGTCTGCGACGCTGCCGCCACCCATTTTTGTCAATCGGTCCCTCCGTTAAACATTGCCTGTCGTATTCGGAAGTGCTCGGACTTCTACGTGATTTCACCCGTCATTGCGGCCTTGCTGATCCGGTTCCGGCGGGAACAAGAAATCGGCCACCGGCACGATCGCCTTGGCATCGACGAGAGCATCCTGGCCCGCGGAGAGAATGAGGTTTTGTCATGGCAGGCGTGATTCTCGGTCTCATCTCGCTGGCAATACTTGGCGGGGTGGTATTCGGGCTTTTCTCGTTCCTCGGGTTTTAGCGGACTTTGAAAATGGGTCTCGGCTCAGCAAGAGTCCTTTACAATTGATGGGAGGAGACTGCCAGCTCAGTTCCAACCATGAGTTGCCAAGCACTGGATGACAGACTATGTACCGCCCTGCAATTGGATGGGTGGCAGAGTGGTCGATTGCGCACGCTTGGAAAGCGTGTGTTCCTTAACCGGAACCCAGGGTTCGAATCCCTGCCCATCCGATTATTATAGGACAGGGATGAGAACTTCAGTTCGACTACCGGCGCGAAAGCGCTTCCTTCGAGCGAAGCCTTATTGGTAGAGCCCGGCGACGCCGGGATAATCCCTGCCCATCCGATTCGTGGCTACCAATAGCGCTTGTGCAGGGATGAGAATTCGCCGCGGCGGAATTCGAGCCGAGCAGAGCGACTGGTTTTGTCTATCAACAATCAACTCTCAACCATTAACTTGTCGATGAGCATCATCGACGTCCAATCCCTGCCCTTGCGAAGGATTTCATCCACTGATTTCGCAGATTCACAGAGAATCGAAAGCGTCTCCACCAATTGCTTGGCGGTTCTTTTCCATCAACCTCCTGCCCGCCGAAGCTCGCAAAGCGTAGGAGGGATCAGCTCGCCGATGAACATCATCGGCGCGCTGGCACGAATTGAGTGGAAGCGCTAGCGCACGATCTCGAGCGTGTGCACGCCGCGGATGCCTCACGAAATTAACCTCGGCTGCTTTTCTGCTGTCCGCGATAAACGGCTTATTTTGCAAGCAATGGCGCCTTCCGCTAATTACAGACACCGTCTTCTGCGGTATGCTGTTCTCTCGATTGACTCGCCCAGCAAACAGCCGACCATGAAAGCTCACACAGATCGTTTCCGCGCAAGCAGCAACATGCAGGATCGCATAAAGCTGCCTCGCGTCTTTTGGGCTGGGCTGAAGTCAATCGGCCTCACCCCGGGGGCCGTCCTTCGCCGAAGCAATCTTCCACCCACGGTCTACAGCGGGGAGAGCTTCGTAACCACGGCTCAAAACTTCTCGATTTGGTAGGCCATTCGCGAGCCGTCCAACGACCCCAAAATCGGCTGGAAATTCATGAGCCAGGTCGAAACTGAGCATTATCACCCGACGCTCGTCGCCGCCTTATGCGCGCGAGCCTTCCGCGCATCAGTGGCCAACGCAGGTGCCGAGCGAGTCTCCACTTGCTTCTTTTGCAGGACGGGGCCGCGGCTGGCGCTGTGAAAGGCTAAGAAGAACAAATCAAATATTATGTCAGAGCATCTAGATCGCATTTGAAGGACAAGAGCGATCATATGCAGCTTCACGTTTTGTATCCTTTCGCATTTGGGAAGTCCAATCTGCCGGAGACAAGCGTGTTCACTGCCGGGAGCGTACGATGAGCAAACCGCTTGGAGTAGGCATAATCGGAGCGGGTGCCGTCACCCAAGCCATTCATCTTCCCACCATCGCGACCCTTAGCGACCGGTTGCAGGTCGTGCATATTATGGATGTCAATGCCGAGGTGGGCGCCTTGGTGGCCAGTCGAACCGGGGCGCGGTCGACCACGAACGTACAGACCCTGCTCGAGGATCCTGAGGTCGATGTTGTGGCCATCTGCAGCCCGGGCCAGTTCCACGCTAGGCAGGTCGAGGCGGCGACCGCGGCGGGCAAGCGCGCCATTCTCTGCGAGAAGCCCTTGGCAACGACTGTCGAAGAGGCTCAGTTGATCGCAGACGTTTCGTCGATGACCGGAGTGCCCGTGGTCGTCGGTGCTATGCACGTCTACGATCCCGCTTTCGCCGCGGCCCAAAAATCGTGGGGCGACCTGCCGGACACTGCCACTCTCGTGCGTGTCGCGGTATACCTGCCGAACAACGACGATATGGTGAATCTGGCGACCGAACTCGCCGCACCCGCGCCCGTCCCCGGATCACCCCCCGACCTTGCCTCGCCGAAGGTCCGTGCCGAAATGGTGCGCGGCGGGGTGCTGGGTTTGGCAACCCATAGTCTTCCGATCGTGCGGCACTTCGTGCCTACGGTGCAGGAGGTGCTGGCCGCCGAATTCGTCCCGCCTTGGGGATATCAATTGACTTTCCGCAGCGGGGATCGGCTCGCGCAGCTCCTTGCGCTGATGCCCGGCCAGTGGCGGGCGGACTGGAGCCTGCGGGTATGGGGACCGACGACGGAACTGCAGATCCAATTCCCGCCATCCTATGTGCTCGCGGGATCCGCAACTGCTGAGTTGGTCAATGGGGGTTCCCGCTCGTCTTGGCACTATGCGCATAACGGCTACCAGGCCGAGTGGTTGCATCTGGCCGATGTCGCCGAAGGGCGGGCCGAACTAATCATCGGGGTGCAGACGGCGGTGGACGATCTTCTCTACGCCCTCGCGCTCGCCGACGGTGCGGACGCCCTAATCCTTAGGTAAGCATGAAAACTCCAAGACAACTAACCGTCGCTCTGGACGTCACTGACTCGGCTGTTGTGGCTTTGCATCGGGCCGTCTTGGCCAGCCTGCCGCAGCGATTCCTGGTCACTGGGAAACGCGTCGGTGAATGCGCCGATATCGTCGTGGTATCAGCTCAGGAACCGTTCTGGTTGGACCGCGTTGGCCGCGCAGTCGATGCAGGGACAAAAGGAATTCTGTTGGCAACCCCGACCGCGGCTGATCCCGCCCAGGTGCGCACGCTTGCCACCGAAGGCCTCCTTATCGCCGTGGACATACGATTCGCCTCCGATCCATGTTGGGCAGCCGCCGTATCGGACATCGCCGTCGACGCCCGGTGCGCCTCGCTGATCGATTGCGTAATGACGGTCGAGGATGCGACCGAGAGTTCGCTGTTTGCCGGTCTGGTCGAGCAAGTGGCCCTCGTTCGGTCTCTGCTTGGATCCTTTGATCATTTAGGGTGCATTCACCGAACAGCTCGTCAGCATGCGCTGGTGGGCCACTCAGGCGGAGCGGCGGTGAGCCTCACTGCGGTAGCGTCACAGACGCCGGGCTCAACATTGCGCATGGACGTCGTGAGTGCGGCTCGCCGCTGGCAGGCACATTTTGACGACACTGCGCTCGCCCGACCCACCGAGATAACCCTCTACGACGGCAACGGCGCGCTCTCTCGCCCCCTCCTATATGCCAGTGGGCGCCGTTCAACCTGGATGCAGCTGCATGCCGCTATAACTCAACAAGCGAGCATACCTTACTCGCTCGAAGACCTGGCAACCGACCTGGAAATCGTTATGGAAAGGCATAATCAAAATAGATTCGCCGGCAACTGAGTATTCCTCGAACTCAAGCTCACCGCCTGGTTCGAGTCTCGTCGGGTTCCTCCGCTGAAGAGGACGAAAATTCGGGACCAGACGAGGCGCTTGGCGCGAAGTCATTCACAATCTTGCGTCGCTCACGCTCCAAAGCCCAAACCGGGCTTTGGCGCCAGATCGATGACTAACTTCGGAGTCACCATAAGGACGAGAACGAAGCGCTTCCCGCGAACATAGCCTTATCCGACGCGGCGGCGGGACTTAGCGAAGGTATCGAAGGCGACAGCAAGGACGATAATGATGCCGATAATGATCTGCTGGATATACGCCGAGACGTTCATGAGAACGAGACCGTTGAGCAAGACCCCAATCAGGATGGTGCCGATGACCGTCCCGAAAATCGTGCCGAGGCCGCCAAAAAGGCTGGTCCCACCGATTACGACGGACGCGATAACAGTAAGTTCGTAGCCGGTGCCGGCGACAGCTTCAGCCGAATTGAGCCGGGCCGCTAACACGAAACCGCCGAGGCCGGCGAAGAAGCCCATGATCACATATACGCTGGTAATGACGGCGCGCACATTCAGCCCGGAGAGTCGCGCAGCTTCCGGGTTGCCGCCAACCGCGTAGATCTGCCGACCGTAACGCGTGTAACGGAGGACGACATGAGCGAGCACGGCAAACGTCAGGAAGATGATCACTGGAACCGGCACTTGGTTGAAGATCTTTCCCTGACCGATCCAAACGAAGTCTGGTTCAAAGCCGCTAATCGGACCGCCCGCGGCGAAGAGAAGCGCGGCGCCCCGCCACGCGGACATGCCGCCGAGAGTGACCACAAACGGCGGCACCTTAAGCCTGGTGATAGCAAAGCCCTGGAGTAGCCCGCCCGCGACTCCAACGCCGATGGCGGCGAGAGCGGCAAGATACCAGCCCTGACTGGCTGCCTCCTGGCCAGCCCCAACCGTGAACCGATTGGAGAGCCCACCCTTCGACACCGCTGCCGCGACTAAGCCAGCAAACGCAACGAGTGACCCGATCGAAAGGTCGATACCGGCGGTTAATATGACGAAGGTCATGCCAACAGCGAGCAGACCGTAGATCGAGACCTGACGGAGAATATTAAACAGGTTGAGCGGCGTGAGAAAACGGGGCTCGAAAATGGCGAACCCGCCGATCAGCACGATCAGGAAGAGGAGCGGCGCAAAACGAGCCAGATAGACTGAATACGTCAGTTTTCGTTCGTGCCGGCGCGCTCGAGTGGGGGTCTTCAGTCAATGTTTCCATGGTTTCGATCAGTGTTCTTTCGGGTCAAAGTCATCATCGACATGAGAAGTTCCTCAGTGGCGTCCTCCCTTTTGACCTGACCGGTCACTCGGCCTTCGCGCATGGTAATGATGCGATCGCTGACTGCAAGGATCTCGGGTAGCTCAGAAGAGATGGCGATCACCGCGATGCCTGTTTGCGCCATCTCGAAAAGGAGGTTGTGGACCTCAACTTTCGCGCCGACATCGATGCCCCGGGTCGGCTCGTCGACGATGAGCACCTTCGGCCGCAACGCTAACCATCGGGCGAGCGTAACCTTCTGCTGATTGCCGCCTGATAGACTCGCAATCAACTGCTCCGGGCTCGCCATGCGGATATTGAGTTTCCGGCGAAATTCCTCGACCATCGCGCGTTCAGCGGTCTCGTCGATAAAAACGCCCCAGCGCAGGATCTGCTGGTGCGATGCCATACTAAGATTGATGCGCACCGCGAGCGCCAGGAACAGCGCCTGTTGTTTCCGGTCCTCTGGCACAAGTCCGATTCCGTGACGGATGGCATCCTTGGGCGATCGGATATGGATCTGGCGGCCTTCGATGATGACCCGCCCCGAAGCGAATGGGTCGGCTCCAAATACCGCTCGCGCCATTTCAGTCCGTCCAGCGCCGACCAACCCGGCGACACCGAGGATCTCTCCGCGGCGCACTTCAAAACTTACGTCGTCCAGCACAGTGGCACTCTGATCTCGCGCGTTGCCACGCCGCTTCAGACTTTCCACCCGAAGCGCAACATCGTTGGCTATCTCGCTTTGGCGATGGGCGAAGAGTGCTTTTACTTCGCGGCCGACCATTAGCCGGATGATGCCATCGATAGTGATGTCAGCGATCGAGCCGCTGCCAACCAGACGCCCGTCGCGAAGCACGGTGTATCGATCACAGATCTGCATCACTTCTTCAAGGCGGTGGGTGACGAAAATAATGCTCAGGCCTTGCACCTTCAGCTCGCGAGCGATGCGAAAGAGCTTGTCGACCTCGGCTGAGGAGAGGGCCGAGGTTGGTTCATCCATGACGATCAATCGTGACTTCATCGACAGTGCACGGGCGATCTCAACCATTTGTTGCTCAGCGACACTCAACCCACTCACGATGGCCATCGGCTGCAACTCGAGGCCCAGGCGTTTGGTAATTGTTCGCGTTTCCGATGCCATTTTCCCCCAGTCCACAAAAACACCGGGACCGGGTTCGCGACCGATGAAGACATTTTCAGCGATCGTCATGTTCGGAGCCAGAGTGAACTCTTGATAGATGGTGGCGATACCCCGGCGTTGGGCGTCATGAGGTGAAGCCATCACCACGTTCTCTCCTCCGAACTCAATCGTGCCGCTATCCGGCTGCTGGGCTCCGGCAAGGATCTTGATGAGCGTCGATTTACCGGCTCCGTTCTCGCCTAAAAGTGCGTGGATCTCGCCCGGTTGCACTTCGAGCCCGGCGTCGTCGAGCGCCTGGACACCCGGAAATTTCTTCCGGATCAAGCTCATGCGCAGGAGCGGTTCCATGTCGCGTTTGGCGTTTTTGGGCTCGGCGCTGGCGTTGCGACACCAGCATCGGCACTTCTATTCTAACGAAGATTCCCTGCGAGACGAGTCTAGCGCGATCCTAGCAATCACAAATCCGGAGCAAGCGTGCCCACCGAGATCCGCCCCAGACAGAAGGGCGCTCGATGGCGGCTGGTCCTACAAAACAGAGCGCCAAACGCTGAACGCCAACCGCCAAACGCAGCAGACCCTATTTTACCTCACTTAGACGCTCGGCCTGATTAAGGTTATCGCTTGTGATGGCGATCGGAGTAAGAAGCGTGACCTGCTCAGCGGGCTTCTTGTTATCACGGAGGAAGGCAACCAGCGCCTCCATGGCGCCGCTAACCTGGCCGCCGGGCAATTGCTCGATCGTGGCTGTCATGTTGCCGGCTTTGATCTGACCCAGTGCTTCGGGCAAAGCGTCGAACCCGATCAACTTCACTTTACCGATGAGGTTGCGCGCTTTCAGAGCCTCGAGTGCACCGAGCGCCATATCATCGTTTGCGCAAGAGATGACATCTGGCGGCTTTTCCATACCCGCGAGAGCTGATTCGGTCACGGACAGGCCCTTATCGCGAGCGAATCCGGCGGTATCTTCGAAGACGATTTTGTATTTATCCTTGGCCTTATCGAGGACATTGTGGAGACCTTTGTTGCGATCGATAGCTGGGCTTGAGCCCGACTGTCCCTGAAGGTTCATGACCGTGGCACCATTCGGGAACAGCTTTTCAATAAGCTGGCCTTGAGCTTCGCCGCCTTTGACATTGTCCGCGCCAACATGGCTTAGGATCCCGGCGACCTTGTTAACACGGCGGTCGAACGTAACCACCGGAATCTTCGCATCGACCGCTTCCTGTATCGCGGGTGCCAAAGCATCGACATCGTTCGGAGAGATGACGATCCCGTCGACCTTTTTGGTGATCGCTGCCTCAACATCTGCGGTTTGTTTGGGCGAACTCACTTGTCCATCGGAAATAATGAGTTCGATATTGCCAAGCTTGGCAGCTTCCTTTTTGCCTTGCTCAACACAATGCACGAAAAATGGAAACGTCAGACCCGGGACAGACATCAAGATGGTAAGATCCTTATCTGCTGCCTGAGTGGGACCCGACGCGGTTAACGCAAACCCAAGCGCTGCCGCGAGCCCAATTTTGCTGGAGTACTTCATAGAGTTTTTCCTGACTTTCGTCAGATATCTTCGGCGGCCTGCGTAGCTGAAACCGCCGCCGAAAAGAAGGTTGCTATGCTGAGGCAAACTCCTCTCGAAACAACGCGACAGAGCCGTCCGGGGGATAACGGTTTAATCATTTTTAGCTTTCGCTGAGTTAATTCTTCGCCGCGGCGTTGGCGAAGTTCCTGGGGGAGGAGAGGCACCGGAGCCGTTAGTCACGACCAACGATACCAATCTTCGGAGATGATTCTTAACATGCTATCCTTATGGTTGTCAATTTGACAGATTTACGCAGACATCTACTCGCCGATGAGCATCATTGACGTCCTAACCCCTGCCCATCGGAGGTTAATCCACAGATTTCACAGATTCACCCAGATTCTCAAACCTCAGCTAAGGAGAAAAAGGTCCCTCTCAACCAACAGCTCTCAACCACATGTCCGCCGAAGCTCGAGAAAGAGAAGGAGGATCCACTCTCAACTATCAACTGGACCAGATGACTGCATCTTTCATTCCAACGGCAGCCGAGTTGCGGCACCTGCGCCGCTGCGTGGAACTGGCGACCGAGGCATTCGAGGCGGGCGACGAGCCGTTTGGCTCTGTGCTCGTCGCCGCAGATGGAACCGTCCTTGCCGAGGACCACAACCGCGTGGCTTCCGGCGACCGGTCCCGTCATCCGGAGTTCGAACTGGCACGCTGGGCCACGGCCAACATGACCCCTGAGGAACGAGCCGCAGCCACCGTCTTCACCTCAGGTGAGCACTGCCCGATGTGTGCCGCCGCACACGGTTGGGTTCGATGGGCCGTATCGTATACGTGAGTTCTTCCGAACAACTGGCGAGCTGGCTGACAGAGCTCGGAGTCCCCTTACCTCCCGTGCGCAACCTGGCAATCCGGGAGATCGTCCCCGCTCTTTTGGTGGACGGCCCTGTTTCCCACCTCGCCGAGCAAGTGCGCGACTTGCACCGTCGCTTCTACAGCTCAACGCGAGAAGCAAGA
>CAWHTC010000002.1:0-119623 GCA_963832175.1 uncultured Alphaproteobacteria bacterium | reverse complement strand
CTTAATTTTCATCGCAGAAAGGAGTGGACTTCCGCGGCGATTGGAGCGTCACTGTGCCGTGCCGAGATAAGGGCCGGTTGGCCCCATCCGGGATCCTGCCCCGCTGGCTATCGCGCCACTGTGGGGCTTCGGTGGTGACGGCGCCTGGTGCCGTCGCAACCGAAAAGGATCCTCAAATGTCGCACAGCAAAATCCCCACAAAGACCAAGTTTGCACGCGCCAAGAGCCGCGCGAACAGACCTGCGAAGCCTGGGAACATTCCCTCGGGTTCGACCCGCGGCGGGACCAAGCAGGAGGCCGTCCTCGCCCTGCTTAGACAGCCCAAGGGGACAACGATCGCCGCCATCATGAAGGCGACGGGTTGGCAGCAGCACTCGGTCCGCGGCTTCTTTGCGGGCGTGGTGCGCAAGAAGCTCGGCTTGACCCTGATATCGGAGAAGGCCGAGGGCGAACGCGTTTATCGTGTGCCTGTCGGACAGCCGGCCAAATCGAAGCCGAAGATCGCCGCACAACCGGCCGCCTAGCCATGGCTTCGGCGGATGCCCGAGCGATCGAGGGCGAGATCGATCGCCTTCGGTCGCTCGGCCTCGAGGAATTGCGGCGCGAATGGCGGCGGCTCAACCACGGTGAACCGCCGCGGATCAGTCGCGACCTGCTTGTCCTAGCCCTCGGTTACAGACTTCAGGAAATCGCACACGGCGGGCTCGGCAAGGCGACCCGGCGCAAGCTGCAAACGATGGCGAAGGCCTTGCGGACAACGGGCCGGGTTGGCCCGACGCCGAGCCTCAGCCTGAAGCCCGGCGCGCGTCTGGTTCGCGAATGGCGTGGCCGCACGCACACCGTCACGGTCACGGAAGACGGGTTCGAGTATGCCGGGACGAGCTATCCGTCCCTGACCAAGATCGCCAAAAAGATCACCGGAGCGCACTGGTCGGGTCCGCGCTTCTTTGGGCTGCCGCGCCGGTGCGGAGCACCCGAGCAATGGGGGGCGCGATGGCTGAATCGGACAAGACGCCGCGACGCTGCGCCAAAAAGGCGCGCTGTGCGATTTATACCCGAAAATCATCGGAGGAAGGCCTGGAGCAGGCCTTCAACTCGCTCGACGCCCAGCGGGAAGCCTGCGCCGCCTTCATTCTGTCGCAAAAGCACGAAGGCTGGACGGTGTTGCCGGCGCTGTATGACGATGGCGGGTTTTCCGGCGGCACGATGGAGCGCCCAGCCCTGAAACGGCTGATCGCCGATATCGAGGCAGGCCAGATCGATGTGGTCGTCGTCTATAAGGTCGACCGGTTGACGCGCGCGCTCTCCGATTTTGCCAAGCTTGTCGACGTCTTCGACCGCCGCGGCGTCTCGTTCGTGTCGATCACCCAGCAATTCAACACCACCACCAGCATGGGACGGCTGACGCTGAATGTCCTGTTGTCCTTCGCCCAGTTCGAGCGGGAAGTCACCGGCGAGCGCATCCGCGACAAGATCGCCGCCTCCAAGAAAAAAGGCATGTGGATGGGCGGCATGCCGCCACTCGGCTATGACGTGAAAAACCGCAAGCTCGTCGTCAACGACGCCGAGGCCCGCATCGTTTTCGATATCTACCGGCGCTATCTCGCGCTCAAGTCGGTTCACGCGCTTCGGGAAGACCTTGCCGACGCCGGGATCAAGAGCAAGCGCCGAACGCGGCCCGACGGCGCCGAATATGGAGGTCAGACGTTCTCCCGCGGGGCGCTTTATCTGATTCTTCAGAACCGGCTTTACCGCGGCGAGATAGCACATAAGGGCAATTCCTATCCCGGAGAACACCCGGCGATTGTCGACAAGCCGCTGTGGGACGATGTCCAGGCCGTGCTGGCCGCAAACCGGGTGGAGCGGGCAACGGGAGCGCGCGCAAGCCACCCCAGCCTGCTGACCGGCCTGGTTTTTGACGAGACCGGCGAGCGCCTGACGCCAACCTATGCGGTCAAGAAGGGAACGCGCTATCGGTACTATGTTTCGACTTCCCTCCTCACCGGGGCGGGAAGGAACCGTTCCAGCGGCCGGCGGATACCGGCCGGCAATTTGGAAGGCCTGGTGATCAACAGGCTTCGCACATTTCTCGCCGACCCCGGAGCGATCCTCGATGCCGTCGACAATGAATCGTACAATGGTTCCAGGTGCAGCCAACTGATCGAACGTGGCCGTCAGATCGCGGAGGAACTCGGAACCCGCGCACCTGACAAAGTCAAAGCGACGCTCATGGCACTGTTCTGCCGCGTGGAAATCAGATCCGATCGCGTCGACATCACGCTCTCTCGAGGCCGCTTGACCCAGCTGCTCGCCGGGTCGCTTGATCTAAAGATGCAGCATCAAGCGCCTACGAGTGCACCGGATGATCTCCTGGGATTGACGGTGACGGTGGGCCTGAAGCGCGTCGGTCGCGAAATGCGAATGCTGGTCGAGAACGCCGATGACCAGACACCAGCCGATCCCAGCTTGCTCAAGATTATTGCGCGCGCTCACCATATCCAGGCGCGTCTGATCCAAAACCCCAAGCTGACCGTGCATGACATCGCTCGCGAAGAGCAAGTGTCGGCAGCCTACATCTATTCCCTCCTGCGTCTTCCCTGGCTGGCGCCCGACATCACCACGGCCATCGTTAATGGCCGAAAACCGCCGCAACTCACCGCCCAGACATTGATGCGCCTGACGCCGCGGCTGTCGGCCGGCTGGGCTGAACAGCGAAAGCTCCTCGGCTTCCGCTGAGAACAAATCGTCGATTCTGCGAGTTCCCGCCTCCAATCACTTCGGCATCGCCTGACGTCAGCTGCTCCGCCCGCGAAAAAAGTCAACCACGAAATGGCGCCGGAGAGATTTTCATAACGGCCGTAGCCGAAATCGCGCGTGCAACCGTCTCTGCCACGAATCGCTTTGAACACGAGACCGGTAACCCCCGTAAATTCGCGAGAAAATAGCCTTCCTAGAAAGACAATAACATATGCAATATCAAGTGCGTAATAACTGGCTGGGGCGAGAGGATTCGAACTTCCCGCATGGCGGAGTCAAAATCCGCTGCCTTACCGCTTGGCGACGCCCCAATGCCGCTCTTTTCCCAGAGCAGGAGGAGAGGATTGGACTCTCATTGTAGCATCGGCGATTAATGCCGGCGTCATCAATCGCGACGCTTAGGAAATCGCTCTTCGGTCATTAAGGCACCGAGCGGGACGGTGCCAGCGTCGGCGCTTCCTCCTGGGTGAAGATGGTGTTGCGAATGGCCTCGATCAACACCTGGTGGAGGGGAACGGTCCGTTTACTAGGATCCTCCTGCCGCATCCGTAGGGTCTGCTCGATGTGGATGAACTGCTCCACCGTGTTTCCCGTCGGGAGCTGACAGGCGTTCGCGGTCGAGCCGTTCGTCGCCCGCCCCTGCATGTTGTTCGTGCCGCACAGATTGCACACCGCCTCGGGCCGAGATGAACAGACGCGGAAATTGAGCGGCGGGTCGGGCGGAGGGTAGTCGGCGACCGCCTGGAGACTGGCTTGGAGCCGTTCGACGTTGCCCCCCGGAATTACGGTGAACGTGCTCGTCGTATTGCTGAGCAGCGCATCGGCCTTGGAAGGCGTTTGTGACTTCAGGATGATCCGGTATCGCCCCATGCGGCGGATCGGAGGCGCGGACGGCGCCGCAGGTCGGGGTCGGTCCCGTGCACGGGCTCTCGGTCGTGCTGGCGCACCGACGCGTGCCAGCGAGCAGGAACGACCTCGGGCGCAATTGCAGAAAGGCGTCAAATCCCTGGCGCTCGGTGAAAGCATCGGCAACCGGGTGGGGGGCTTCAATACTCAGCTAACGCGCGGGGTTGGGATCGAAGAAGTACGTGCCCCACCCCGTCACCACCGTCGGCTTCACCGCGTCGTCGGCCTCGATCAGGAGGTGGTAGGTACGCTTAGTCGCCGCGTCCGTATAGCGCACGACCTTATACGATGGCGGCAAGGGTGGGCAGGGGGCAAAGCCTTGGAGTACGTTCGCGGCGGCCATCAGATCGCCACGGAGCGTGGCATCGACCGCTTGCCGCCACACCTCCAGGGTCCCGGGCGCCTCAAGGCTCCCGGGCGGGGGCAGACAGTACCCTTTTTTGTCGCGCGGCGGGAAGGTGAGGTGATTGAAGACCTTCTCGCTGAGGTCGCCGGTCCGGTCGATCACCTGCGCACCGGCCGGCGAAGCTAGGATGCTTCCAAGGATCACCGCCACGACCAGACAGAGCGAAGCGGCAGGCTTCATGCTTGCTTTCATCGCGTCTCCCTTCCCGGGTTTCAGGCGCCCGGTGCCGACACGGGCGGTCTCGACTCTCACCAACACAATCTTTGCGGCGGCAAATGCTCGGCGTCAGCTGAGGCAGGCTCCCCCCAAACGATCCGACGCGAGGGGCTGTCTCAGTCATACGCCGGTCGCGCGAACGTGTGAAGAAGGCGACATACAGGTGGCAACGACGTGGAGGGAAACTTGTCTTCGCAGAGGTGACCGAAACTGAATTCACAATAGTTGCAGTGTCAGATCATGATGCGTTCGATATTGGATCAGCGGAGTGGCGGCGTCTTTTCGCAGTTAACAACATGTACATCCAAAGCCAGATGACGCCGGGCACATGTTACATCTCACATCCCATTATGTCCTCCAGACACCCTTTGATTCTGACATGGTTTTCGAACTATTGCGAAGCGCAAATGCAATTTGATGAAAAGCTCGACGATCCGAACTTTATTGACCAGCTTTTCAATGGGCAACCTGTTGAAAGGGATGGGCAGCCAATTAAAATACCCAAGAGGCCGTCATTTAAGTGGGGGTTCAACGATATGAACTTCGGCGTTCTCAAGTCGAAGACGGAAGTGTTTTTTATCTTTGCCTCGTATAATCGCTGAACCTCTCCCGATCCTCAGCCGGTAACGGCCTGGACCAAAAGCCAATATGAAGGGCACGAGCAAAAATCAAGACTTTCGACTAGTCGTCTTGCCCATCACCAGAGCGCACCACATCCAAAAAGTCTTGCCATTCTTGCATTGAAGCGGCGCTTTTGGCCAGGTTGCAGCCAACATGAGTCAGATGGGCGTTGTTGCCATCGTAGGCCTTGTTGGCACTATCAATTCTGTCTGGCGACATTTTCAGCAATGGGTTTTCTTCCCCGAGCGTGATCAACCCATTGCACAAATTGCAGCGCGTTCCCTGCTTACGCCAAACGTCTCGAAAGAGCTGGAACAGGTCAGAAAAATTCAGGGCATGTCGCTCCGGGTATAATCCGCCTCGCTCCGTTCCCGCGCGCCCTACAGAGGTTAAGATGTTTTCGACGATGCGTGTAAGTTCCCGGTTTAACAGGACGTCGTCGGGAACAGTAATGTTACGCAATCGCTCATCTATGCGCGGCGGAATGTCTGACGGCGTCAGGGTCAAGGAAAACAGCGTTGGGCGGTCAGCATCCTCGACCCGGATAGGCCGTCCGCGCGTGGTCGGATTTGCGAATTTCTGATAGGTGGCCGTCATTTCCTTCCGCGCCTCTGGAAAGTCGGCGATGGTCCAACCACGGACTATCGGCATCGACAATTTCCAGCGATCCGGGTGCGTTTGCTGCGCTCTTTCCCACGCATCCGGGTCTACAAGGTCGGCCGTGTTCACGATGATGTCCGGCTCAACGTCAACGATCGATAGAAGGCGTTGCCGGTGTGCCGGGTCTTGTGTGTCCTTCGGGTTGCCCGTGCCAACCAAAATCACGAAATCGCTTCCCCGTGTGTAGATGCGGCTAAAATCCTTTGCGACCGCACGTCTGGAAAACGAAAGCGCAGGCCACAGCGGCCCGGCTGGCCCCCATTCGCTTTTGGCATAGAGGCGGGTAGTTGGCTCTATCAGGTCTTTCAAAAGCACTTGGCGGCCTCGCGGCAATAGGCAAGCTTCGCCGATGCCTATTCCGAAGGCAACGGTTTATTGAGTGTGCGTAAATCAAGCAGACCGTGTGGAAACGGCTCCGTCTGAGCGGTGACAAATCACGGAAGCTCCTTTCAGCGATGTTTGAGCATTCTGGTGCAAGGTGCCCTCTGTGATGCCGCGATCGTCGTCCAGGTGGATCGGTCCGGCCAATATCGCGCCTCCCGTCATCCCCGGGCGGCCGCCATCATCGCCTCGACGCCGAGGATGTTGAGCGCCCGCCGCAAATTATAGACGAGCGCGGTCAGACTGAACTCGGCGCGGACATTGTCGAGGCCCTTCATCAGAAAGGCGCTCTGGTTCATCCATTGCTTGATCGAGCCGAAGGGATGCTCGACCATCTCGCGCCGCCGGTCGAAAATTTCCGGTCGCGCTTTCAGTCGCGCCGCCATGCGGTCGAGCACCGCCTCGTTTTCCAGACGCGAGACCTTGCGATAGTCCTTGGTGCAGCGCGACTTGATCGCGCAAACGAGACACGCCGCCCGATTGCTGTAATCGATCTTCATCAGTTCCCGCAGCTTGCTTTCATAGCGCGTCGACAGGACCTGGCCAGCCGGACAGATGAAGGCGTTGCACTCCGCGTCGTAGCGGAACTCATCCTTGCGGAAAAAGCCATTGCTTACCGATGATCCCCGTTGCGGCTTGGGAACATACGGCGTCATCCCCGCCTTCTCGCAGGCCTCGATGTCCTCGATCTTGAAGTAGCCGCGATCGGCGACGACATCGATCGTCTCAACCGCAAGGATGGCGCGGGCCGGTTCGGCGGTTTGCGTCAACAGGCCCATGTCGACGACCTGATTGGTCACTTCCTGGTCGATCATCTTGTGCTTCGCGTCGACGGCGACCTGGATATTGTAGCCGACGGCGACCTTGGTATGAGCGGCCATCGCGCGGCTGTCGGGATCGGTCAGCGATATCTGGCTCTCGCCGCTCTGCTCCAGTTCCGTCAGCAGCACCCCGTATCGCCCGCGCTTCTCGCGCAGCGCCTCGATCTTTTCCGCGAGGTTTTTGGTGCGCGAGCCGTCGCTCGCGGCTTCCTCGGCATCGCTCTCGTCGAGCCGCCGCAAATATTCGTCCAGACGCTTGTCCACCGCCTTGATGAACTTCTCCAGCGAGTTCTTCGTAAAGTTGCGGTCCTTGTTGTTGACCGCCTTGATGCGCGTGCCATCCACCGCCAGCAGCTCGCGGCCGAAAAGATTGAGTTCCCGGCACAGCAACGTGAACTGGCGGAACACGGCGCGGAAGGCGGCTCGATTGTCGCTCCGGAAGTCGGCGATGGTCTTGAAGTCTGGCTTCAAGGTTCGCAACAGCCAGATGATCTCGATGTTGCGGTGGCATTCGGCCTCAAGCCGCCGGCTTGACCGCACGCGGTTGAGATAGCCGTAGATGTAGAGTTTGAGCAGATCGCCCGGCGCATAGCCGGGGCGGCCCGTCACCTTCGGCGTGACGCGTTTGAACCCGGCTGCCGCGAGGTCGAGCCCATCAACGAAGGCGTCGATGAACCGAACGGGATTGTCGGCGACGACATAATCGTCGATCGCCTCTGGCAACAACAGAAGTTGCGAACGTTCGAATCCGGAAATGTGAGTCATGTCAGATTCTAGCGCGGCGCAGGCCGCAAGGGAATCCGATTGATGCGACTTTCCACACGGTCTGCAAGACTTATGCAAGAAAATTAGACCGTTGATCTCAAAAGCATATTTTGTTGCAAAAGTCTGATGCGAAATTGGACGCGGTGGCGGGGCAGAATATCATTCATTTCAGCTTAAGCTTGATTTCCCAGCGGTGCCCAGTTTCATTGCTCGCGGTCTTGGGAACCCCAACGTCAGGTCGGGACAGTTGCGAATCGTTTTTATGGGAACCCCGGAATTCGCGGTGCCCGTGCTCGCCGGAATCATTGCCCAGGGTCACATTGCGACGGCGGTCTATACCCGCGCGCCGCAACCCGGCGGACCGCGCGGCCTCGAACCGGTGCCTTCCCCTGTGCATGTGGCGGCGCGGCGTTTTGGTATCGAGGTCGTTGCGCCGCGAACTCTGCGCTCCGGAGAGGCAGTCGCATCGAACCCGTCTCCGTCGGCACCGAGCGAAAAATCCCGGACATTGGAAAATCGCGGCCTGAGACTGGGGCGGGAAGACCGCCGAAAAGCCGCCGAACTACGGCGCCTTGCCTGGCTGGGGACAGCCGACCCGCTTTTTGGTTTACGCTCGATGGCGCGCAACACAAGATTGTCAAGGGACAACGCGTCTTTCCACTCGTGTGCCATTGATCTGAGGGGACTTACCCATCGAGCTCGGGATAGTGACGGAAGATGCCTTGCTCGTTGAATGCGATGCGGCGATCGCTGTTGAGATAGGCGCGAATGCGCGGACGTTGCGCGATCGCTTGATGCAGAGACGCTAGGCGCGGAACCTCTCCGAGAGTTCGCCGCATCCTTCGCGGAAAAGCATAGACCAGGCCTTCGACGATCTGGAACAGCGATAGGTCGGCATAAGTCAAGGCACTGCCGACGAGTTGGCCCGCGCCTGCGGGATTGCGCGCCAGAATGCGCTCGAACCATCCGAGGAACTTGGGAATTCGCGCTTCACGGAAAGACTTTGCCCGGCGCAGCGCTGCTGGTTTTTGGTCCTCGTAATAGAGATCGCCGCTCAACGGATGATGCGTGTCGTGGGCCTCCCCGACGAGATCGGCGATGGTGAGTTGGATCTGGTGGACCCAAAGCCGCTTCGCCTCGTCTTTCGGGGCGAGGCCGTGGCGGTCGCCGAGATAGAGCAGGATGGCGGCGGTCTGGCCGATCAGGACATCTCCGTCCTTCAGGAACGGCGGCGCAAACGGCGGATAGGAGATGTCGTCTCGCTCCAGAAAAGCCATGAGGGCCGCCTCGCCGCTGCCTTCACTTTCCGGCCTGCGGGCGACGTCGATATAGTCCGCGCCGGCCTCTTCTAACGCCAGCCGGACGAACTCGCCGCGCCCCTGAATGCCGGGCCAGTAGTAGAATTCATAGGCCATGTGCAAACTCCATGTGCGGCCACCGGCTCTTCTCTATACATCTAATCTATACGTCTATACGGCGGTTGGAGCCGTGCGCTTTCAGGCTATCCATGCACATCCGGTGTTTGATATTGGGGGCGGCGCGCAGCGATGTCCGGATAGAATTTATTTTTGGCCGTGCGGCTCCGTTGGGGACCGCCCGCGCGCGATGGCGGGACAAAGCTCGCAAGCTGTCTCGGCGACGGTTAATAGGTGAGGGTCACCACGATCGTGTCGCTGTAAGTGCCGGGCGAGGGCGTCGCCTGCGGTGCAATCCGGCCATAAACCGTAGCGGATTGGGCGAGGCCCGTGCCGGTCCCGGCCAACGTATTGGTGCCGATGGTATTGCCGAAGGGAAGGCTCCGGGCTGCATCGCGGTAAAGCCCATACAGCACGAACTCCGCCGCTTTCGTCATCTTCCGCTGGGTGGGGTCGGCCGCCCCGGAGAGACCGCCATTGAGGCCGACGTTATAAGGGGTGCCATTGGTACAGTCCGGCGCGACCGTCGTGGTCGCGTCCGTGTTGGCGGTGAGTACTCCCGCCGTTCCGAAATTGAGATTATTGGTCGCGATGGTGCAAGTGGTGGGCACAGTGGCGGTCACGTTGAAGGTCGTAGTGGTGGCCGGGCCCGAGCAATTGACGTTGATGCTGGCATCCAGCCCGCTGAAGGCGCTGAGATAGGAACCCGCCGGGACGGTCTGCTGGCCGGAAAAGACACGGCCATAGATAGTGCGGGTCGCGTTGCCCCCTCCTAGAGCGGGTCCCGATTAGGTGGACCCGTATCCGGCATTGCGAAAATAGTTGAAGCATTCGGTTGGAGGGAAGTCGTCGAGAGCTAATCCGATGCCATCCCACAGAGCATCGACGGTTCGGTGGGCCATTTTGCGCAACGTATTTTTGAGCTTGGCGAAGACTTGTTCGATGGGATCGAAGTCAGGACTGTAGGCGGGCAAGAAGCACTGCGTCGCCCCGGCGGCTTCGATGGCTTTTCGAACGCCGGCGCGTTTATGGGAACCGAGATTATCCATCACCACGATTTCGCCAGGCGACAAGGTCGGCACCAGAACCTGCTCGACATAGGCGAGGAACTTTGCGCCGTTAATGGGACCGTCGAAGACACAAGGAGCGGTGATGCGATCGTGGCGCAACGCCGCCAAAAAGGTCGTCGTCTTCCAGTGGCCGAACGGGGCGTGAGCGATAAGTCTCTTGCCTCTTTCACATCGCCCATAGCGAGGTGTCATGTTGGTCGAGGCCCAGGTCTCATCGATGAATACAAGCCTTTGAGGATCAAGACTTTTCTGCTTATCGCGCCAAGCGAGACGTGCGGCCCGGACATCCGCTCTTTCTTGTTCGGCGGCGTGCAGAGTTTTTTTTAAAGGTCAATTGCAGATGCCGCAAAAAACGCCCGACGGCGGACCGCCCGACTTTGATCTCGAGCGTCGTCAGCTTGCTCCACAGCTCCGTGATCGTCAGCTCGGGCTGCACCGCCACCAACGCCCGCACCTTATCTTCATGCGCAGCCAGCGCGTGCCGCTTATGGCCGCCAAACTTTCGCGGCAGACAACCGCCTGTTATCTCAAACTGCTGCATGAGCTTGATCACGCAGCTCGCACTGACATCAAAGCTGCGCGCCGCCTTGCGCCGAGACTGACCTGCCAGTACAGCCCGCACCAGGCGGTCACGTAAATCCTGCGAATAGGGTTTTGCCATCCATGCCGGCCTCCATTCCAGCCAACATGGTGAATCACGATTCCGCCGATTCGGGAATCCCCCTTCCGATTCTGTCTATTCGGGACCCGCTCTAGGACACCGAAATTGACAATTACGCTTGGGGCCCCGGCGCCAGCCCAGAGATTGGAGCCCCACAGGCAGTGCTTCGCGCCGCATCCGTGAACAAGCCGTAGGTCAGCGTGTTCGCCCCCGATTTCATAAAACGGTTGGCGGCGTTGGTGGCGCCTCCGCCTCCGGCGCCGAGATTGAGGCAGACGCTCCCCCCCAGCAAAAAGAGGCCGCAGTTGATCGAGAAAGTCGCGGTCGTGTCGACAGCGGCATTGGCGGTCACATCGACGGACCCGAACGCCACATTGGTGACGGACAAGGTGCAGCTTTGCGAATGCGCGCAACCGCACGAAAAAACTCCTGCGATCGCCGCAACGATCGAACGGGGAAACATCTTCATTGGCAAACCACCGGTCCGATCGAGACCTGGCCGTCACCTTGCGGCGCATAAGCGAATTCGGCTTGGCATTCCCCGCTCGCAAGCTCCACGATGGCGATGTTGTTTGCCTCGAGCCCTTCGATGAAGGCGCGCCCATCGTAGCCGACGACGAATCCGCGCCCGCTCGCGGTCTTGCCGCGCAGGCCCGCGTGGAGCGGCTGACCCGCCGGTCCGTCGAGGATCACGACAGCGGAGCGGACATCGGTGCTGATTCCAAAATTGACCAGGACGCCGCTACGGTCCGCCGGCGCCAGCAGTTCCTGGGTCGTGGCTATCGACGCGTTGAGCGGCAAATCGCGCGGATCGATGGAAATCTTGTTGGGTTGGTAGGCGTTCAGCGTTGGCACGATTGCCTTGCCGCTCGCATCGGTGCGGGCGACCGGCCGGTTTTCGTAAGATACTTCGAGGCCTGGCGCCCCGGCATCGACGATCGCGAAGGCATCGTCGATCCGGTTGGCGAAAAATACGCCGCCGCCCGCCGCGACCACCGCGCCCTCCTGCGAAATCGTTCCGGCAGAGCCCGATCGCGACTGGATCGCTGTCGCCTCGACCTTGCCGTAATCGCCGCGGTAGGCGGCGCTCGCCAAACGCAGTCGCTGTTTGCCTTCCAAATCCGACAACCGCCAGCCGAAACTGCCGGGTTCCTCGCGCAGAGGTTTTGTCACGTCGCTTGCGACGGTGAGGCCGGACCGGTCGCGGCTCGCTCCACTTGACGCCGTCACGTCGGCACCGAGCGGAATCGAAAGACCAAGGGTAATGCCGGCGTTCCTGCGGTCGGCGAGACCGGTAAAGGCCGTCGCGAAGACAGTGCCCGATCGAATAGTTGCCGCGCGTAGCTGACATTGAGGAGCTTCGCGCGATTTCCGAACTGAATGCTCTTCCATGATGATTGACGATTTAAGAATGATAATAGTATCGTAATAATGTCAACACCTTACCGTCAAGCTAACGGCCCTTCCGCTACGCTCTGACGTCAATTATCCCACCGAGCTTGCGTGAAGCGGACTCGACCCACTTCCCGCATGCCATTGAATGTTTCGCTGGTGCGTTGGCCGCACGCCGGCGGTGCGATTTGAGATTGGAACGCGCGACGCGCGTGTCTTGTCCTTCCATCACAGATGCTTGCATGATCGCTGATCCCGAATCTGATTAGATTTCGGGCTGACCGTCGGGGGTGGCCACCCCCCGACGGTCAGCCCGAAATCTAATCAGATTCGGGATCAGCGATCATGCAAGGGCGAGATGGCCGCGACCGCGTTTGAGACAGGTCTTACCGTTTCGCCAGCTCCGCGATTTGCCCATCGAACAAGGCGAGGTCTTGTTTCCACCCGGCATTGTCCGGCGAGAGCTTTGTCAAGCGCGCCATGATCGCCTGGCCTTGCCGCAAAAAGTCGCGCGCCTTCGCTTTGTCGCCGGATGCTCGATACATCAACGCGAGCTTGCCAAGCTCATCGCGAGATCGCGCTGCCACTCCGTGTTGCCGGGGCCGGATTTCGCCAGTCGGTCGATGATCGCGAGGCTGTCGGAATAGGATTGTCGCGCGGCAGACAGATCCCCTTGCGCGACCTGCACGTTTCCAACCCTGTCGTAGGACACTGCGAGATCGCGCTGCCACTCCGCGTTGCCGGGATCGGATTTCGCCAGCCGGTCTCTGATGGCGAGGCTGTCGTTATAGGAGTGCAGCGCGGCTTTAAGGTCGCCCTGCGCCTTTTGCACGTCGCCGATTTTTTCGTAGGACACCGACAGATCGCGCTGCCAGCCCGCATTGTTGGGGTCGCCGCGAGTGAGCGCCTCGGCGATGTCGAGTCCGGCCTGGTGGGATACGAGCGCGTCGACGAGATCGCCCTTCGCGAAAAGCACTTCGCCAATTTTGTTCCGGCTGACCCAGACATCGCGCTGCCAGCCCGCATTGCCGGGGTCGGCTTGCGCCAGCCGGTCGGCAATGGCGAGGCCGGCGTTATAGGATTTTAGCGCGGCGGCAAGGTCGCCCTGCGCCATTTGCACGTTGCCGATCCTGTCGTAGGACGCCGACAGATGACACTCCAAGTTCGCATTGGTAGGATCGGATTTCGCGAGTCGCTCGGCAATGGCGAGGCCGGGGTTATAAGATTTTAGCGCGGCGGCAAGATCGCCCCGCCGTTGCTTGATGTCGCCGAGGCCCAGCAGCGCCCAATATTTGTAGAACGCATGATCCTCTGTCTTCGCCAGCGTCAGCAAGCGCTCAAGCCGTGTTTGCGCCTTGTTGAGATCGCCGTAATCGACGAGAATAGCGCCGGCCCAATACAAACTATCCACATCGTCCGGATCGAGCCCCAGCGCTTTCTCGTAAGCCTCCAGCGCCCGCTTGGGGTCGGCGAGGCCGGCGATGGCGCCGAGGTTGCGGTAGGCAACCGCCGCTTCCTTCCGGTCCTTTGCCGCGCGCGCGGTTTCCTGCTCGGCATGCGCGGTTTCTTGCTCGGCGCGCGCGGCGCAGGCCGAAGGAGTGTTTTCCTTCGATCCGGCTGTCGCCGAAGGGTTTAGGTGGAGGTAAGGACCTTCCGAAGGGATATTAGCAATTCCTCGGCATCCTCAATTTTCTTCAGCACGCTGGTATCGCCCTTCATTTCCTGGAGGGCGGTCCAAGGCACGCTTTTCATTGCTTCAACCGCGGATTCCAGATCGGTTAGGAGGCCGTCGTTGGCTTTCTTCTCGATCACACGTAAACGCAGCTGCGCCGACTCTAAATCCCCTTCGTCACTGAGAAAGTGAGCGCGGGCCACCGGATCGGGAAGGATGGCCCGAAGTTTCCGCAAGTCCTTCGAGTTCGTTATGCGCTTCTGATTCACCTTCTTGACCACAGCGTCGATGACGCTGGGCGCCAAGAGCTTCTTGCTTACGCCCATCAGCTCGCGCGCCCAGGTGATGGCGGCGCTCGGATCACGCAGTTTGGTGAACTTCTCCGAAATCTCGAAAACCTCGACGAGCTTGTCGAGTTCGCGGACCGTAATGCCGAGGATGTTGGCCGCGCACGCGCGCCCCATCAGATCGACGAGGCGATACGCGACCATCTCCTTTTCCTTAGCTTCCCATTCCTTCCGTTGGCGATGAATGTAAATCCATACCCGGAGCCGTTCCTCCTCTGAGAGTGTTCGGTCCGTCACCTCAACAGGAATCTGGCGATATTGCTCCCGCCCTCGTTCGACCAGAAGGCGCGAGTTGGTCCACCGCCGATCACCATCAATGATCCTAAATTTTCCCTGTAACTCCGGATGAGGCTCGACGAGGAGGGGCTCGAACAGCCCCTCATTCGCTTCAATCTGGCGTTGGAGTTCGTCATCCTCCTTCGGCCCCGATCGTGGCTGGTTGGCATTAGGCAGGACCGCATCGAGATCGACGTTCGTGCGATAGGTGCGCAGGATCGTGCGGTCGAGGCGCCGCTCCTGCAACCCTACGACGTTCGGGCGGTTTTCAGCCGTGGCATGCTTGGTCATCGTTCAGAACTTCCAGGGCCACTTCGTCGTCTGCCGCCGTGCCGATAATGCGATCAATCTCGAAGCAGAAAACGCCGTTGGCCTTCAGCACAGATTTCAGCAGTTCCCCGCGCTTTCTCCAGACACCGCTGTGCGCTTTCTGCTCGGCGACGTCGATTTCCTCGAGCTTCTTGACAAGCGTCTCGATCGAATCGAGGAGCTGCCGGCAGCGCTCTGAGGTAATGAAGGCATAGAGCTGCGCCGTCTTCTCGTCGCGCGCTTCGTTGCTTACGCGCAACTCGTGCGTCAGGATAATATGCCCGCGAAGAAGCTCTGCCAGCAAGGGCACACGCGCCGGGCAGGCGAGAATGACGTGCTCGCGCATGCAAAGCTGGTGCTCTCCGTCCGGGAATTTATTGGTTGAGAGAATTGCATGGTCGGCTTTCTCCGCGATCTGATCCGCGCGCAGCTTCGTGGCGTACTCGGTCTTCCAGTTGCCACGATTTTTCCGGTCGTAGACGATTTTGCCGCAAACTTTCCCATTCTCGACCACCTCATGGATGATGTCAGCGCCCATGGCACCCTTCTCGACTCGCCAGATCCTGTCGTTCGGGAACGCCGCCTTCAACAGCTCAAAGAGTTCGAGCTCGGCGCCTTCGCCGTGCTCGTCGGGCGTTTTCTTCTGCAGTTGGCGCTGCATGTCCTGCAGCTGCTCCTCAAGCTTCATCCGCGTTTCGAGATTCTTTGCCCGCTCGGCGTTGACGGACGCGATCTTGTCTTTTTCCAGCGCCTCCCGCTGCTGGTTCATCTCGTTAATCGCGTCGTCCTTGGCCTTTTTCAGCTTGCCTTCCGCCTCTGCAGTCTTCGCCTGGGCGTCAGCGACCGCTTTGTCCTTGTCAGCGATCTTGTCGCGCACGAGCACTTCGGCGGCCTCGGTCGCCTCTCGACGGATACGGAGGGCTTCCGCCGCTGCGTTTTCTTTCACTTTCGCGACGTCAGCCTCTTTGGCCTTTCGAAACTCATCGAGCTGAAGCGCATATTGCTGTTCGAGCTTCGCCGTGATCGCGTGCATCTGCTCGCGCTCGCGTGCAGCGATCTTGCCGCTGATTTCTTCGAGTCTCTCGGGAGGAATTTCTTGTTCGCACCACGGGCACGTCTCCCCGTCGATGTGCAGATGAGGTGACTGAGGCTTGAGGAACGACGAGGTGGGGGAGGACTGCGGAATCATAACGATATATCTCCAAAAAGAGGAATTTCTAGGTCCTATTTTATCCTACTTCCCCTCGGAGTCAAGTACGATGTGTCAGAAAATCCAGCGCATGGACCTGGCCGGATTGCCGGCGAGCGCATACGTCGCGAGACCCGCCGCGCGACGCGAGTCCGCGCCCGGCACCGGCGAACGGCGGCTTTCGCCATCGGGGCCGCTGGCCCAGCCCGCCGCGATTGGTTTCAAATAAAGCCGACGCGAATCATGGTCCCTATACGAATCCCGAAATTACCTCATGACAAGCGCTTTTTTCGCGATCTCGATGACTCGATGTATATACTGGATTTCATCCCTCCATCGAGCGGTTGAATCATGCAGCAGCTTTCAAGCGACGCGGTCCGAGGCGAAAGACCGATGTCGGCTGACCTTCGCCGCGTTGCTCGCGCGTTGCTTTCCGTTTCCGATAAGACCGGCCTCGCCGATTTCGCGCGCGGTCTTGCCGGCTTTGGTGTTGAGCTCGTGTCAACCGGCGGCACGCGCAAGGCGCTTGCCGGTGCCGGTCTGCCGGTCCGCGATGTCTCCGATCTGACCGGCTTTCCCGAACTCCTGGATGGAAGGGTGAAAACCCTGCACCCAAGAATTCATGGCGGGCTTCTGGCGAAACGGGAAAATCCGGAGCATGAGGCGGCGATGCTGGCGCATGGGATCGCGCCGATCGATCTCCTCGCGGTGAATCTTTATCCTTTCGAGGCGACGATCGGCAGGGGCGCTTCTTTCGCCGATTGCATCGAAAATATCGACATCGGCGGCCCGGCTATGATCCGTGCCGCCGCCAAGAATTACAACGATGTCGCGGTCGTCGTGGACCCCGACGATTACCCTAAAATCCTCGGCGATTTGACGGCGCACGGCGGTTGCACGACCAGGAAATTGCGCCACGAACTCGCGCAAAAAGCGTTTGCGCGCACTGCCGTCTATGACGCGGCGATCTCGAATTGGCTCGCGGCGGAAATGGGGCTTGCCGCGCCAGCCTATCGCGCGTTCGGCGGCAAGCTTGTTTCGCGCTTGCGTTATGGCGAGAACCCACATCAGACCGCCGCTTTCTATGCGTCGGGAGAGCATCGTCGCGGAGTCACGATGGCACGCCAGGTGCAGGGCAAGGAGCTCTCCTACAATAACGTCAACGACACCGATGCGGCATTCGAGCTCGTTGCCGAATTCGATCCCGCGCGGACCGCCGCTTGTGCGATCATCAAGCACGCCAACCCTTGCGGCGTCGCCGAGGCGGCGAATCTTGCCGAGGCCTATGAGCTAGCGCTGCGTTGCGATCCGGTCTCGGCTTTTGGCGGCATTGTTGCCTTGAACCGGAAACTCGATGCGAAGGCCGCCGCGCTGATTGTGAAGATTTTCACCGAGGTCATCATCGCGCCCGAGGCCGACGATGCGGCCGTCGAAATCGTCGCCGCCAAGAAAAACCTGCGTCTCCTCCTAACCGGCGGCCTGCCCGACGCCCGCGCGAAAAGTTTGACGTTTCGTCCGGTCGCGGGCGGCTTTCTCGCGCAGAGCCGCGACGATGCGAATGTCGACGACATGGATTTGCGCGTCGTCACCAAGCGCGCGCCAAACGAGATGGAATGGCGTGACCTCAAATTCGGCTTCCGCGTTGCCAAGCATGTGAAGTCGAACGCCATCGTCTACGCCAAGGATGGCGCGACGGTGGGGATTGGCGCGGGCCAGATGAGCCGCGTCGATTCCGCGAGGATCGCGGCGATGAAAGCCGCCGAGGCCGCTCGGGCCGCCGGCCTGCCCGAAAGTCTCGCCAAGGGATCGGTCGTCGCCTCGGATGCGTTTTTCCCGTTCGCCGACGGCCTCATTGCCGCCGCCGAAGCGGGCGCAACCGCGATCATTCAACCGGGCGGATCGATGCGCGACGGCGAGGTCATCAAGGCCGCGGACGGCGCCGGCCTCGCCATGGTGTTCACCGGGGTGCGGCACTTCCGGCATTAGCAAAATTGATAGGCGGGACGCTCGGGGGGTGCACCCGGGACATCGGCGCGAAGCGCGGCGCATGGCCTCACTGCAGCGTTGCGGCATCCTGGAGCGCGTAGCCAACTGCTTCGAACTTATCACGTACAGCATCGGCCTGGTCTGCGTAGTGCTCACGCGTTTCCGGATTGAGAATGGCGAGCGGCGCCGAGAGGACAGTGCCCGCCGCTTGACCGACGGCAGTGGCCGCGCCAACGGTTATCCCGGTGATTTTTTCGCTGGGGCTAACCCTCTGATCCGTCACCGGCTGGCGACTCGACATGACGTATCCGGCGAGCGCGACAACTTGAGGTAGAGCTTCAAAAATTTTGCCGTGACGGAATGTGTCCCCCGAGGGTGCGGTCGTCAGGTTGAAGGCCCAAATCCCTTCGCTTCTCAGCTTGCTTTTCCACTGTTCCTGGTCCGGATCAATGGATCCCAGTCTCTGGTCGAGGTGGAGCCACCGCGAAATCGCCAGCGCCCGGTCATCCTGCCCAGTGAACAAAAAGAAACTCGGCCGGTGCGTGCGCGGGCCCATCGTGGCAATTTGCTGTAGGGCGACCGACACATCGACATCCGGCGCCGCCAATACGACATAGCGGACCTTTTCCGCCACCCTGCCATCGCGAAGGGCCATCTGGCGCAAGGCTTCGAGCGTCACCCAATTTCCCATTGAATGGGCAAAAACGGTAATTTCGCCGATCTCAGGATCCTTGACGAGGAAGCGCAAGCCCTTTTCGAGTGCATCGCGCGAATAATCGGAACTTTCGCGGTCGTAACCATAGGCAAGCGGATTCGCTTTCGACGGCCAACTGAATAGAATTGGCACGACGTCCGCCTCGGCCCGGTAGTCGTGGACGATTTGCGCAAGGCGGAAAACCGCGTCTTCGAAGCGGTTATTGTAGCCGTGGACAAAGACCAGAACCTGCCTTTTGGGCTTTGTTTTCACAAGCTGGTGGAGCGTCGCGCGCGCTTCAGATTCGCTGCGCAGGGCGTTGGTCCTAAGTGTCACAAAATCGGTTTCCGGGTTGCCGGGAATCTCGCTCGGCTTTTCGACATTGCCTCGCTGATGCGTTGGAGGAATTGAAACGACAATGTCGGCGAATGCGAGTCCAGGTCCGCGGTAGCCTGAAAACATCTCGTCCGGCGTGCTCTCCACGCGTGTCGTCGCGGCCAGCATTTCAACCTGGCTAGTTCCGGGAGCGGGGGCCACGGGCTTGAGAAACCCTTTTGGGGAAGCACAACCGGCGAGACCGCAAACCGTTATGACAATGACAAGAACGTGGGGCAGATGAAGGCGCGAACCTCGAATGCAGGCCGCCGGGAGACCACGAAAGCCTGTTCGCCACGGCCAAAAGGTGAAGCGTCGCATCAGCCCATTTGTCCAAAAAACCGCCGCGATCAGGCAACGGTACCGGGCTAGCGACGTCAAGATAAAGTGAAAACGCGCGACTCTGGCGGCGCTCGCACGGCGTGGCCGCAGGTCTCGTAAAACGTAAATATTATTAGTAACTTATCTAACGTAGCCCAAGTTTTCCGGGAATCTTGCGTCGAATTTTTCCGAGGCCGGTGGCCTTTTGGCCACAGGTCGCAGCGTCTTTCCACTTGCACAACCGGCGTCTACGCGACGCGGCGCACGAGGCCAGTGAGAACAGCGGGCTCAATCTCATCTGTCCAGACCCTGAAGGCCTTCAAGGTGTGGGGCCCAAAGGATGTCGCGAGCGGGATATCGGTTGCGTCACGGCCGCGCGCGACGGTGATGCGTCCGATGCGTGGCATGTTATGGCGCGCGTCGAAGGTGAACCAGCGCCCATCGAGAAAGACTTCGAACCAAGCGTTATAATCCATGGGAGCCGGGTCCGGCGGCACGCCGATGTCGCCCAAAAACCCATTGGCGTAACGCGCCGGAATGTTCATGCAGCGGCAGAAGGCGACGGCGAGATGGGCGAAATCGCGGCAAACGCCCACCCGCTCCTGATAGGCTTCATAGGCGGTGCGGGTGGCGCGGGCATATTGATAGCCGAACGTCAGATGGTTGCAGACGAAATCGCAGATCGCCTGAACCCGGCGCCAGCCGCGAAATGTCGATCCGAACAATTGCCAAGCGACGTCGCAAAGCTTGTCGGTTTCGCAATAACGGCTGCCGAGCGTAAAAACCAACGTGTCGTTTGGCAATCGTTCGACCGCGATTTCTTGCGCCTCGAGCTTGACCGGATCGGGCTGGCCGCTGTCCTCGATGATGGCGTCGCGGCGAATCGTCAGATCGCCCGCGGGCGCGATAAACCGGCGAACATGATTTCCGAATGTGTCGAGATAAGTCTCCGTCGAAATTGCCGGCGTGGTCTCGAACGGTGTCTCGTAGCGGATATTTTGCGCCTGATCGCGATGCGCGTCGAGCAGACAAACCATCAATGCCGGCTCCGCGCAATTGAACGTCAATTCGTAGCCATATCTTATGAGCATGATTCAGATTCCGGTTGGGGGTGCGCGGCAGTGGCCTTGTCCCATTCGGTGCCGAGGATGGCGGCGGCTTCGTTAGAACGTCTGAGTGCCAAGCAGTTTCGCCGTTTCTTGCGACGTCGATCGGCTTTTCGCGAGAAGCAAAACCGCTGGAGCCTCCGTTGGTTCCGATCAACCGGGCCAACGCGTGATTTCTCAGGGAACCACGCGGGGCGTCGCAAACCGGTCTCCCGAAGCGGGACGCGAACATTCCGACCTCGTTCTCGGAAGCCCCCGAATATTTGTCGCGCAAACGTCGACAAGCAGAAATCCGTACTTATATCACGGGGGCGCCAGCCAATACCGCTTTGCTTCGCTTAAGCGGTCAACATGGCGGCGAGAGGAGCAATCAGAGATGAGTGTTGATACCGGAATGCCCTATCAATCGTGCTCGCCACGACAGAATGACGGGTCACACGGGCACGGATATCGGCACGGAGAGCCTTGGAAGCCAGTGGAAGTCCTGGCGATGGTTTTGGGCTTCATCGTGTACTGGCCGATCGGTCTTGCGGTCTTGGGCTGGAAATTCTGGCAGAAGAAATCCGGTTACTCTGGCGACATTGTTTCCTTCGGGCGAGAAAAATGGGAAAAATGGGCGAATTGGGCGCGCGGTTCCAACCGCGGGGGCTTTGCGGTAAATAATTGGGCCGCCTCCGGTTTTGGCATGGGGTCGAGCGGAAATCGCGCCTTCGACGAATGGCGCACGACTGAACTCGCGCGGCTGGAAGAAGAACGCCAGAAACTCGTCGCCGCCGAGCGCGAATTCGCGGAGTTCATGGAAAATCTCCGTCACGCCAGGGATCGCGAGGAGTTCGATCGGTTCATGGATGCGCATAGAAATCAACAAGCCCCGTCCGGGCAATAGGGCAAGGTCTGCCATAAGCGCAGACTGAACTTGGGGCTTACGCCTCTGCTAGCGGCACAGGGAGATCGTCGTGTCGAACATTATCTGGATCATCGTGATCGGTTTCGTCGCCGGCATCATCGCGCGTTTCGTCTCGCCGGGTCCGAATCGCCCGAAGGGTTTCATACTGACGACGGTGCTCGGGATCGTCGGCGCGTTCGTCACAACCTTCATCGGCCAGACCATCGGTTGGTACCGGCTCGATCAGGGTGCGGGTCTCATCGGCGCGATCATCGGCGCGCTGCTCGTGCTGTTCATCTGGAACCGGCTGGTGACCTATCGCGTTGTGTCCGATCCGGGCAACCCCCCCGGCCCCGGCGCGCCGCCGCCGCGCCGCTGGCTCTAGGGATCTTGCGGACGGCGCTCGTGAAGTCCGGCGGGTTCGTCATGGTCATAGGAGGCAGACATGGGACTACGTGATATCATCCAGGGTATGAAAAATGGCCCGCGCGGCCACCGTCAGCCCAGCACGAACGGCAGCGGCGGCTGGACGTCGCGGATCATGATGGCGCTCCTGGGTCTCCTCGCTTACAAGGCGCTCAAGGGCAGCGGCGATCAGGCTGCTCCAACCGATTCGGGCAACCGCAACCCCCCTGAGCCCAACCCGCCGCGGCGCCGCTGGCTGTAGGGCTCGTTCGCAGACCGCAGTGAGCGACCAGGTCTTCAAGCTGCCCCGCTTTCCGGCGCCGCGAGCAAACCTGCCTGATGATGGGTGACGAGGGCATCGATTACTTCATCCAGCGCTTCGCCGCTCATGACCTTGTCGAGCTTGTAGAGAGTCAAATGAATCCGGTGGTCGGTGAGTCGCCCTTGCGGAAAATTATAAGTGCGGATTTGTTCGGAGCGATCGCCTGAACCGACCTGGGCACGCCGGTCCGCGGCGCGTCCGGCGTCGCGTTTCTGGCGTTGCGTATCGTAGATCCGGGAACGCAAGAGCGTCATGGCGCGGGCGCGATTCTTGTGCTGCGAACGCTCGTCCTGCACGAAGACGATGGTGCCCGTCGGCAGGTGCGTGATGCGGACCGCGGATTCGGTCTTGTTGACATGCTGGCCGCCGGCGCCTTGCGCGCGCATCGTATCGATCTTCAGGTCCGCCTCGTTGATATCGACGTCGACTTCCTCGGCTTCGGGCAAGACCGCGACGGTTGCCGCCGAGGTATGAACGCGCCCCTGTGTCTCGGTTTCCGGCACGCGTTGGACCCGATGCGCGCCGGATTCGAATTTCAAACGCGCGAAGGCGCCGCGTCCGGCGATCTCGGCTACGATTTCCTTGTATCCTCCCGACGTTCCTTCGCTCGCCGACAAAATCTCGACGCGCCAGCCTTTCAATTCGGCGTAGCGATGATACATGCGGAAAAGGCCGCCGGCGAAAAGTGCCGCCTCATCGCCGCCGGTCCCGGCCCGAATTTCGAGAATGGCGTTTTTTTCATCCGCCGCGTCCTTTGGTAAAAGCGCGATCTTCAGATCCCGTTGGAGATCAAAAAGCCTTGCGCGGACCGCCGCTAATTCTTCCTCGGCAAGGCCGTGCATCTCGGCGCCAATCGCGGGATCGGCCAGCAGGGCTTCGAGTCCGGCGGCTTCCTCGGCTTGTCCGCGAAAATCCTGAATGGCCTTCGCAACATTCTCGATGCCGGCGAGCTCGCGCGACAAGGCCACGAACGCCGCGGGCTCGAGAGTCCCGGCGAGGCGAGCCAGGATTTCCGCGTGACGGCGCAAAATGAGATCGAGCTGCTCTTGCGGCAATAGGTTCAACACCACGGTCTCTCGGATCCGGCGCCAAAAAATGCGGCGAAAAGCAAAACGGACGATGCCAGAGGCTCGTTTGCCATAAAGATCATGCGAACACCAAGACGTCAAAGCATGATTGGAAAAGCCAAGGGTCCGGATCATGCTCCATGGTTCACATTGAGGGGAGATCCAATGACGCGGCGACCTGGCGGCAGCTTCCAAGCCGGCAGGCGCGGAGCGCGCCGTTGGTAAATATTCAGTAAAGAAATTTGCGAAGATTTTAGTAATAAAGGTTATCAGCTAATTGATCATTGTCAGCTTACTTCACGTCTTATACATATCGCTGTACTTGCGAATGAATTAAGAACGTTCCCGAAGCATCCCTGCGGCTCGAGGTAAAAGGGAGACGTAAATGGGGAAAGTCTCTTCGATCCGGACGGCGAAAAAGCAGACCACCAGCGGTTGGGCCGGAATCCCTATCGAAAAATTGCTCGCCCAAACCCGGCTCAAGTTAATCGAAACCGGGACCCGCACCCCCCTCATTCATACCCCGCGGGGAGCCAAGCGGTCGTGTGCGCTTACCATCACCGGCAACGCATCGGATCAGGTCTTCGCGAATCTCGTTCGCGAGAAAAGGGCGCTACGGCTTCTCGCAGCCGAGGAAATCGCGGACGTACAGGATGACGCGGCGAACCCGGGGACAAGCGACCGGAACGGTTCGCTGACATCTCTGGCTTCCGGACTTTTATACAAGCGGCTGCATGCCATGCAGCGCGCCGCGAAGACCGCCGAGGAGGAGCGCGGCGTCAACATCCTCTTTCTCGCCCTCGGTTTCCTGCGATGGTACGAGGACGAAGAATCCGACGTGCCGCGCGACGCGCCGCTTATCCTGCTTCCGGTTTACCTCGGTCGCGATGCCCAGCGCTCGACCTTCTATCTGAAGCTTCGCGAGGACGACATCGCCACCAATCAGGCCTTGCAGAAACGGCTGCGCGGCGATTTCGGCCTCGCCCTGCCCGATGTCGCGAAGACCGAAGATTGGCAGCCATCGCGCTACTTCGACGCCGTCGCCAACGCGGTTGTCGCCAAGCGGCGATGGTCGATCCACGCCAATGACATAGAGCTAGGCTTTTATTCCTTCGCGAAGCAGTTGATGATGCGCGATCTGGAACCCGGCAATTGGCCGGACAATGCGCTGGTCTCGCATCCGCTCGTGCGCGGACTTCTAGGCGAAGGATTCGCGGCCGAGGCTCCGGTCGCGCGCGAGGCCGCTCGGCTGGACGAAACATTAAATCCAGCCGATCTCATACATGTTGTCGACGCGGACTCCTCACAGACGCGGGTCATCGAGGCCGTTCGCGCCGGACACAATCTCGTCGTCCAAGGTCCGCCTGGAACCGGCAAATCGCAGACAATCACCAATATAATCGCGGCGGCCGTGCATGACGGTCAAACGGTTCTGTTCGTCGCCGAGAAAATGGCCGCACTCAACGTTGTTTACGACCGGCTAAGCAAGGTGGGCCTCGACGACATCTGCCTCGAACTCCACAGCCGGGCCGTGAGCAAGCGGCTCGTTGCCGAAAGACTGGATCGCGCTTTGCAAGCAGCCGACGGCTCATCTTCGACGGACGAGGCGGCAAGGCATTCGACCGCGGCGCGTGACCACTTGAACGATGCCGCAAAACGTCTCCACGCCCAGATCGGCGACACCGGCATGACGCCGTATCGAGTGCTCTCGATCCAAATCGCGGCGGCGCGGCGTGGGTTTACGCCCGATGCGCGACTTGTCGAGGAGGCGGCGCTTTGGACGGGCAAGGAATTCGCCGAAAAAGCGCGGCTGATCGAGCGGCTCGCTGGCCTTACGGAAAGCGTTGGCCTGCTGAACCGCCACGTGTACGTCGGCGTGCGGCGGCTGAGCGCCTTGCAACCAGCGGATTTCCAGCACCAAATTCCGAAGCTGCAAGCGCTCGCCGGCAAAGTGGCGGCTCTCGCCGCCTACGTAACTATGGTCACGAATTATTTCGGTCTCCCCTCCGATCCAACCTTGGCCGGCGTCAAGTCTCTCATCGCGATCTTCCGCGCCATATCGAATTTGCCGCGCGGAGCCGAAGACATCGCCGCCAAGATCGCCATCTCCCCTTCGCCGCGCCGAACCGCCGATGCCGCCGCTCTCGGCGCGAAATGGCTGGAGCAGCAAGCGCCCTATCTGCACACTTTCCATCCGGCGGCGTGGGCCGATCTCGTTGCCGAGCTTCGCGCGCCGCTCGCCCAAGGGGCGGCGTTCTGGCTCGCCCGGGCGGGCAAAGCCTACCGGAAAGCGGCAGGTTCGCTCGCGAGCCTGTTGTTGGTGCCGTTGCCGAAGCGGTCGGCCGACCGGCTCGAAGTCCTCGACGCGGTCCTCGTGAGCCAAGCGTTGCGCCGCAAATTTGCCGCCGAGGCCGGGGTCCTGGCGAGTCTCCTGGGCGATGTATGGCAAGAAAAAAGGACGGTCTTGCGCCTGATTCACGAGATTGCCGGGACAGTCGGGGACCTGGCCGCCTTCGATCCGCATCTCAACGCCGAGCGTGTCATCGGCATCGCCCGAGACGTCACCGCCGAAGCACATTTCGATTATCTTGAAACCGGGCTCAACGAGGTAGTCAACGCCTTCGTCGACACGATAAAATTTTTCGATCTCGACCTTGCGGCAATTTTTCAAACCGATTCCATCGCAACGATCGACCTCAATCATCTGAGCGAGTGGGCGGCCGGGTGGGCCGCGAGCCACGTTCGTTGCCAGGAATGGGCAAGGCTCGTCAAAGCCGATCGAAAGGTGCGCGCGGCCGGACCCGCCTGGATCGCCAGCGCTCTTGCCTCGGGAGAACTCGATCCCAAGAACGCCTATGTGGAGCTTGAAATCGCTTTTGCCGAAGCCTGCTGGAAAAAGGCGATCGCGGCCGACCCCGAACTCGCCGCCTTCGACGGCGGCCGGCGCGCCGAGCTTGTCGCGCAATTCGTCGAGATCGAGGAGAGATCGCGCGAGGCCGCCGTGCGTGGCGTTCGCGCACGGCATCGGGTGGCGATCCCGCGCGGCGCCCTAGGCGAATTGCGCGTGATACGCGGCGAAATCGGCCGCAAGCGCGCTCACATGCCGTTGCGCAAGCTTATGAAGGCGGCGGGCGGCACGATCCAGAAAATCAAGCCGGTTTTTCTCATGAGCCCGGTCTCGGTCGCGCAATTCCTGCCGCCGGGTTCGGTCGAGTTCGATCTCCTCGTCATCGACGAGGCAAGTCAACTGCGCCCGGAGGACGCCTTTGGTCTTGTCGCGCGCTGCCGCCGAATCGTCGTCGTGGGCGACAAGAAACAGCTGCCGCCGGCGGGCTTTTTCGACCGAACGATTGCCGATGATGCCATTCAGCATGGGAAGAGTGCCGCTCCAATTACCGGTCGCGAAAGCATTCTCTCCTTGTGCGAGGCGTGCGGCCTCGAAAGCCGAATGCTGCGATGGCATTATCCGGTCGCGGCATCCGCCCCTGATAGCAGTCGCCACCGCGGACCGAGACAGGGGCTTGAGTAACGCCCAGTCCAACTTATTTTTTGTCCGAAGCCGCATCGGCGGCGAGTTGCATCTTGACGATTTTGTCGGGACCGGTCACCGCGCCGTTGTCTTCCTTGGCGCCCTTCTTGATCTTATCGACGGCGTCCATGCCCGAAATCACCTGGCCGACAACGGTATATTTGTTGTTCAGAAACGCCGCGTCGGCAAAGCAGATAAAGAACTGCGAATTGGCCGAGTCCGGATCTTGCGAGCGCGCCATGCCGACGGTGCCGCGCGTAAATGGCTCGGGGGAAAATTCCGCCGGAATATTGGGAAGATCGGATTTGCCCGATCCGGTGCCGGTCGGGTCGCCCGTCTGCGCCATGAAACCGTCGATGACCCGATGGAAGACGAGGCCATTATAGAAGCCGCGCTTCGTCAGGGCCTCGATTTGAGCCACGTGTTTGGGCGCGAGATCGGGCCGGAGCAGGATCGTGACACGGCCGTCCTTGGTGTCGAGATAGAGCGTGTGTTGGAGATCTTGCGCCGGAGCGGCCAAGACCGCGTGCGGCATTTGGGCAAAACTGAACCCCAGGCCCAGGGCAAAACCCAAGCCTAAGACAGCGCGGATCGTCATCTGTTGAAGCGTCATTCTGGTCCGGTCCTTTTAAACAGTAGCAAGCCGCAAGGTCATTTGAGCACGCGCCGCTTGGCGAGCGCAACCGCGACCGCCTCGGGCACGAACGCCGACACGTCGCCGCCGAGCCCGGCTATCTGCCGCACCAATGTCGCGCTAATATGACGAACCGCGGGCGAAGCCGCGAAAAACACCGTTTTGATCTCCGGCGCCATGGCCGCGTTCATCGCCGCCATCCGCATCTCGGCGTCGAGGTCCGTGCCGTCACGAAGGCCGCGCAGCATCAGAAGTCGCGCCGGCTGCCCGCGCCGCCTCCACCGCGAGACCGGAAAAGGTGCGCACCGAAAGTTTGCACGCGCGCGCCGCGAGACGTCTGCCGCAGACGTTCTCGACAAGTCCCGCCCGCTCCTCGGCGCCGAGCATTGGAGTCTTGCCCGGATGCACGCCGATCGCGACGACGAGCTCGCCGCACAAAACTCCGGCGCTTTCGATGACTTCGACATGGCCCTTGGTCAAGGGATCGAAGGAGCCCGCATAAAGGGCGACGCGGATCATGTTCTCTCCCAAGAGCGCGCGATATGGCGGGGCGGTTTCAATTCACGCCGAGCTTTTTTTGCAATGAGGTGGAGGATGTCGTGTATTGGAACGTCAACCTCTTACCCGGGTAGACATAGTGGTAGACTTTTTGCGCCGCCAGCGCGCCCTCGTGGAAGCCGCACAAAATGAGTTTTAACTTGCCCGGATAATGATTGATGTCGCCGATCGCGAAAATGCCGGGGACATTGGTCTCGAAGGTTCCCGCATCGACCGGTACGAGGTTCTCGTGCAAGTTCAACCCCCAACCGGCAACCGGACCGAGCTTCATCGTGAGCCCGAAAAAAGGGATGAGCCTTTGGCAGGGGATTTCGTGCGATCCGCCGCTCGCGTCCTTGAGGGTCACGCGGGAGAGTTCGCCTGCTTCGCCGGTCAATGCAGCAATCTGGCCAAGACGCAAATCTATCCGCCCGGCGGCGGCAAGCTCCCGCATGGCCTTGACGGAATGCGGCGCGGCGCGAAAATCGTCGCGGCGGTGAACCAAGGTCAAATGCTTGGCGGCAGGCTGAAGATTGAGGGTCCAATCGAGCGCCGAATTGCCGCCGCCGACGATCACCACATGTTTGCCGCGAAAATCCTCAATTTTGCGCACGGCGTAAAAGACCGACGTGCCCTCGTAGGCTTCGATCCCGGCAATCGGCGGCTTCTTCGGCTGGAACGAACCGCCACCGGCCGCCACGATGACGGCCTTGCACTCGAAGCTTTGCCCGCCGCTGGTGCGAATGCGAAACATCGGTGCTTCGGCGCTCCCCAGAACCTCCAGCGCCTCGACCAATTCGCCATAATGAAAGGACGGGTGAAACGGCTCGATTTGCCGCAGCAACGCATCGACAAGCCCCTGCCCAGAGACTTTTGTAAAGCCAGGGATATCATAGATCGGCTTTTCGGGATAAAGCTCGGCGCATTGGCCACCGGGTTTCGGCAAGATGTCAATGAGATGCGCGTCGATGTCGAGCAGGCCAAGCTCGAACACGGCGAAGAGACCGGCCGGCCCGGCGCCGACAATGACCACGCCGGTCTTTATGCTTTCTCTCATTCCTTGCTCCGGAATAATATCGAAAAGAAGCGGCCTCATTATGCCGCTCGCGCGGGTCCGCACCGTGCTGTTGGCGGCCGGGAGCCGCATAGTACCCAGCTCCGGCGAAAACGCCCTTAGACCACGATCGCTTCAAGTTGAATCGCTTATGGTTTCTATGTCTTTGTTTTATCGCATGATCTTATCCAAAAAGTCTGCAACTTTTTTGGGTTCATGCTCTAGCTGTCGTGTCTCGATAGGTTGTTTCTTGGGATCCTTGAGATAGGGGAGCATCCGTTGATGCCGAAGTGAGGCCGATGATGATTGTAATGGTGGAGGAAAGGCAACAGTGCGGCGGCCCGTTCGGATGAATGGTTGTAGGGTTTGGCATAGGCCCATTCCCGCAAGGAGGTCTGCACGAAGCGTTCGGCCTTTCCGTTTGTTCTTGGCGTATAGGGTCTGGTGCGCTTATGCTTGATTTTCAGCATTCGCAACGCCTTTGTGTAGCGGCGCGAACGGAAGCTGGCGCCGTTGTCGGTCATGACGCGAAGGACCCTGACGCCGTGATCGCGAAAGAAGCGCAAGGCTTGCAAGAGGAATTTCAGGCAGGAGCGCCGTGTTTCGTCCGGCAGGATTTCAGAATAGGCCAGCCGGGAGTGATCGTCGACGGCCAGATGGAGATATTCCCAGCCCTTGCCGCCTTCCTTGCGGCTGCGTGGCGCGCTCTGTCCGGTCCGGTCTCCCGTGATGCGATGTCCGATCCCTTCGATGCGGCCGAGCTTCTTGATGTCGATATGGATCATCTCGCCCGGCTGCTTCTTTTCATAGCGGATGATCGCGATCCTTTGATCGAGGGCGGACAGGCGGCTCAGCCCCTTGGCCTTTGCGATGCGGGCCACCGTCGCGCGCGACAGCCCGGTCGCGCGGGCGATCTTCCAGAAGGGCTGACGGGCCCGGCGCAGGGCTTCGACCTGGGCGATCTGATGTGATGTGATCCGTGTCCGCAGGCGATGCGGCCGGCTGGTCCGGTCTTGGAGGCCAGCGGCGCCTTCGCTTTCGTGGCGCCGGAGCCATTTCCTCACGGTCGCGGCCGAAACGCCTACAGCGCCGGCTATGGAGCGCGGCGTTTCGCCCGCTTGGCGGCGCCCGACAATCAAGGCTCGCATGTTCGGCGTCGTCCTGGCATTTTTATGAATGTTCACGGGTGGGTCTCCTGAGCCTGTGGTGCTTCGCAAACCCCACAAACCTCAGATTCTCCCCGTGAACAACCTGTTGAGACATTACATCTAGCCCTGCCGCTCCGGGGTGGTGACGACGAGCCCATCGAGTTCCGGCGTGACCTTGATTTGGCAACTCAGCCGCGAGTTGGGTTGCACCTTATAAGCAAAATCCAGCATGTCTTCTTCCTGGTCCGACGCCTTGCCGGTGAGCCCCACCCATTTTTCGCCGACATAGACATGGCACGTTGCGCAGGCACAGCCGCCGCCGCATTCGGCGGTGATCTCGGGGATTGCGTTGCGGATGGCGTTTTCCATGACCGTGGCGCCTTCTTGCGCCTCTATGGTCCGGGCTTCGCCAAAGGAGTCGATATAAGTGATCTTGACCATGGATCCTGCATGTTCGTTCGCCGCGCGGCAAACGAAGGCTTTTGTTCGTGGGGGGAGGTGCCAAGTCTATATTTATGGCTGTTTGTATAATCAAGTGCCCGCGCGATGAACAGAGGCGCCCGGCCGAGTGTCACGGCGGGTCGGGAAAGTGACCTTGTCGAGCGCAAGCGCGCGGCTTGCGGCAAGCAGAATTTTGGGGTTTTTGCTGCGTAAATCAGCGTGTTTGACTGCTTTTCTTTTACTCGGTGGGGAACCCTGTAAGGCACCATTCTCGACCTGCTGCGCGATCGATCAACGGCTCGGCACGCCGGGCCGGTAATGCGCGACGCCATTGCCGTCCTTCAGCGAGAATGGGGAAGGTCCGGCGTGCGGGAGCGATAACCGGAAGTATTGCCGGGGAACACTCTTGGGTGTATATTTTGGCCAAGGAGACAAACATGATCGCTTTTCTGGCTCTTTGGCTATGCGTGCTTTCCGTCGTGGCCATTTACTATACCATCCCACCCACTGGTATGAGGCCGGATATTTACGGATTCGCGCTCTGGATTTTGTCGAGCTGCGTGCTCGCAACGTCGGCCATAATTATCGTGGTCAGCCTGGTCTCGCCACAAGCGATCCATCCAAAGTGGTTGGATTCTCGTCTTTCGCCGCCGCATTACTCCTCTTTGCGCAACTAGAGCATGATCCCAAAAAGTTGCAGACTTTTTGGATAAGATCATGCGATAAAACAAAGATATAGAGGCCATGAGCGATTTAACTTGAAGCGATCATGGTATAAAGACCAATTTCGGACTGACTGGCCGCGCATCTCCGGCATCCCACGTTTGGGCCGGGATGACCGGCCCAATTTCGAGGCCCGCGACAGGGAACTGCCCGTGTTCAGCGCCCGGCGCGAAGGGTCAGCTCCGCAACGCCGGCGGCGAGAGCGAGGCCGGTCTGCGCTTGAATTGACAACGGCTGCAACGTGAACGAGCGGCCAAAGCCGCCGACGAGCACGTTCGCACCAACACCCGCCCCGACGGTCGCCGACGCGGCGACACCGACATAGTCACCGGCGAGCGCCCCGCGCCTGGGTCCTTCGGATGGGGCAAAAACGTCCCAGACCAAAATACCCCGATCGGTTGCGCCGATATCGAGGCCGAATTTGCGAATCGTGCCGTAATAATGCTCACGGCGTCCGCGAGCCGAGGTGAAAACGCAGCGCATCTCCTTGCTCGATGTGATGATAAGACCGAGGCCCCCAGAGACCTCGCAGCGCAATGCGCCAACTTTCACGCCCCGCTGTGCAACCGCGGTTTGCGCGGTTGTGGTCAATACGGCGAGAGACGCCGCGCAGAGAATGGCTCGAATGTTCATCGGTTTTCCCTTTCGTTGAGGGTAGAACGCCAATGGGCCAACGAGCCCAGCCGCTCTAACCACCAAATGGATTAGGATGCGTGATGTCAAGTGCGTCGTTTTTGGACCGGCAGGATCGGTGAGGCGAGCTTATGCCGGCTTATGGCGCAGCGCGGATCAAATTCGAACCGGCCCGCGGCTTACCTTAAGGCCCGCGTCACGGGCTTTGGGTCAGGCCCGAGACGGCGGTGAGCAGGATCGCGCCGAGCACAAAGCCCACGATTCCAAGGGCGGAGAACAAGATGCTTTGCCACCAATTGAGGCGCTCGCGCTCTGGATCATTGAAGAACTCCGTGAATTCCCTGTTGATCTCGATCACTGGGTTGTATTTGGGATCGCGCCTCGCCCAACTGTCCCACCACTCCATTCCCCGCGCGGCCATTTCCGGCCCGGTTTCTCCTGCAAATCCGCCGAGATGACCAAAGGTGAAACCATCGAGATGGAGGTGTCCCCGATCCGGCCAGGCGTCCTTGGCATCCATGAGATTGCCGGTGTGCGTGTTGTGGAGTGTCAGGGCGCCGGGTTCCCCGTTCTTTCCTTTCCAGACGGCGGGCTTGTATCCCCCGCCGAGTGCCAAGTCCCCGGCAATTGACGTGCCCGAGAGATCGAGACCGGCCAGACTGGCGCCGTACAGATCAAGACGGCCGCCGACATGCGCGAAGGCCAAGTCGACCTCATTGGCGTATTGACCATCGCGCATAAGCAGAGGTCCACCAACCTGCAGGGACTGGCAATTCAGCGCGCCTTCAAAACCGGCACCCGTCATGTCGATCTGTCCCGTTATCGTCGCACTGCTCAGAAGTACCTCCTTGAAGTTGGCCTTGTGCTGGCCTTGGGATCGCATGAATAGAGAGCCGCCGACCTGCAACGAGTTCGGCCTTCAGTGGGCCATCGAAATTGGCGCCGACCATGGAGACCTGTCCCGTGATCTTCGCGCTGTTCAGAACTACCTCTTTGAAATCGGCCTTGTTCTGGTCATTGGAACGCATCCTCAGAGAGCCGCCGACCTGAATGGCGTCGGCGTCCAGCTTGCCGTCGAAATTGGCGCCGTCCATGTCAACGAAGCCGTCGATTTTAGCGCCGTTCAAACTCACCTCGCTCTTGAAATCCGCGCCATCGCTCAGGAACAGATCGCTCTCGGAATGCAGACTATCGGTGGCGAAGGCGCCGTTCATCACTGAGCCAACTAGTCCGATCAAGCTGTCTGTCCGCGCACTGCGGAGGTTGATCTCGCCTTCGATGCGACTACCGAGGATCCAGATTGGTCGAATGAGCTTCGCGTTTTCAGGATCGACATCCCCCACGATCCGGGCGCCGGCGATCCGGACTCCCGCGAACGGTACCGCCATCTGTCACGGCGCCCGCGTCAACAGATCCTCCAGAAAGCGGGCAGCGAGCTTGCGGCAGCCGTTCTGCCAGTTCGTGTCCTCCTCTTGCTTGGGATCGAGTGGGGCTTCGTGCCGCAGCGTTCGTTGAAGTCGGCCAGCTTGCCCTCTTTGATTTGAGACCACGCCCAACCCTCGGCGGTGTTGACGTCGTCGTAAGGCCCTCGCGCCATCGCCAGGCCGAGCGCGCCCAGCCAAATCGCCAGCGCACATAGAAACGCCAGCGGGCGCGGCGGCAAGGCGAGAAACGGGTTCCACGCCGGCATGATTGCTCCCTCCCCAACGGAGCGGGGCCAAATTGTTAGCCCATGCCCGGTCATGGAACAATTGCGCGAGACCGGCCGGGCGCCGTGAAGGTCTGCGGCGTTCGCAACTCATGCTATAAACGCGCTTTGCGCCGGAGCAGCAAATAGGCCGCTTCGCGAGAAGGATGCCTCATGCCGCAAACAAAATTCTGGGCCGAAATGACCTGGACCGATTTTCAGGCTCGCGACATGGCGCGCGCCATCGCGGTTTTGCCGGTCGCCGCGACCGAGCAGCATGGCCCGCATCTGCCGCTTGGCACCGATACATTTATCATGGAAGGGTATATCGCAAAAGTCATCGAGCGGCTGCCGGGCGAACTCGCCGTTTTGTTCCTGCCCGTGCAAAACTGCGGGCTTTCGATCGAGCACACGGATTTTCCCGGCACGCTCAGTCTTCCGGCCGAACCCATCATCAGTGCCTGGACAAAACTTTGCGAATGCGTCCATCGCACAGGCTGCCGCAGGCTGGTTCTTTTGAACTCGCATGGGGGCAACACGGCGATTCTCGATATGATCGCGCATGATCTTCGCGCGCGGCTCGGCATGCTGGTTGTCATGGCTTCCTGGCATCGCTTTGGCGCGCCGGACGGAACTCTTTTCCGCGCATGAGCAAGCGCATGGCATTCATGCCGGCGAGATCGAGACATCGCTGATGCTAAATTTTCGGCCGCACCTCGTGCGCGAGGACGAGGCCGCCGATTTTTTATCCCGGAGCGTCGCAATGGAACGCGAGTTCAACTGGCTGCGGTCTGGCCGCCCAACCGGCTTTGGCTGGATGAGCCAGGATCTTTCCGCCTCTGGCGCCATGGGCAATGCGGCGGCCGCCAATGCGCGCAAGGGCGAGGCCTACGCCGACCATGGCGCCACGGCCTTCATCGAATTGCTGCAGGACATCGATGGCTTCGATATTACAAGACTGAAGGAGGGACCGCTGTCTTAAAGGCTCTGCGTCAATCGTATCAAAATGTTTCACGTGAAACATTTTTGTACGATTGCGCATGAGGCGCGGCGCTTACTCGGCGCGCCACGGAAAGGTCCATGTCTCGGTGAGCGCCCGCGTGCCGGTCCGCAGGAAGGCGCGCAAATCCGCCGATTGGCCGGGTTCGAGCTGCACGTCGATGACCGCGCGAAATCCTTTGGTATGGACGTTCGGAACAATGAAGGAGCGCAGGATTTTGCCCTCGCTCGCCGATGGAACGACTTCGACCAATGCCGGATCGGCGGCGTAATAGGCGAGGTCGCCGCCGGTGAAATCGATAATGAACCGGCGGGAACCAGGCACTGGCGGTTCAGCTAAGCCGAGCGCCGCGGCCGTCGTCTGATAGGTGTTCAGCGTCCACCCATTGGGCGAGAGCTGGGTCGGATTGAGACTGGCAACGATGCGGTACGCATAGCTGAAGGGTTTTCCGAGTTCTGGCGCATCCTTGGGAACGAAGGAGGCGACGATATTGTCGTCGGTCTCGCGCTCAGTCGGAAGTTCGACGAGCTCGACCCTGCCTTCGCCCCAACTCTCCCGCGGCTCGACGAAATAGCTCGGCCGCATCTCATAGGCGAGATCGAGGTCCTGATAATGGTCGAAGTCGCGGTCCCGTTGCAACAGGCCAAAACCGCGGAGATCGCGGTCGAGAAAGTCGGAGACCGCCAACTTTGTCGGGTTGCGCAGCGGGCGCCAAATCCATTCGCCGGTTCCCGAATGGATCAGGAGCCCATCCAAATCATGCAGCTCGGGGCGAAAGTCGTCGTTGAAACGATGGTCGTCCTCGCCAATGAAGAACATGGCCGTCAATGGCGCCAGACCGAATTTGACATTCGGTTTGCGCGGGAAAAGCACCGCCGAGATTTCGATGGCGGCGTCGATTCCAGGATAGAGCTCGAAACGATAGGCCCCGGTCGCCGACGGGCTGTCGAGCAGCGCATAGATCGTCGTCTGTTCGGCGTTTGGCTCGGGTGTCTGGATCCAGAATTCGCGAAAAAAGGGAAATTCCTCGGCGGAGGTGCCCGCCTCGACCGCGAGCGCGCGCGCCGACATTCCATAGCGCTGGCCGCGGCCGAGAAAGCGAAAATAGCTGGCCCCCAAAAAGGCGATGACCTCGTCGAAGACCTTGGGACTGTTCAAGGGGTAATGCAGACGAAAACCGGCGAAGCCGAGATTGACCGGCAAGGGCTTGTCGATCTTGGTGCGGCCGTAATCGAAAAGATTGGCGGCATAGGGAATGGGTGTTGGAATGCCGTCGCGGAGCGTGTTGATGGTCACCGGACGCCGGTAGAGATGTCCGAGGTGAAACAATTGCAGCCGGAACTGGCTCCCGTTGGCGGCAAGAAAAGCTTTGTCCGGGCGAAATCTGATGTCGCGCCAGGCATCGAAGTCGAGTTTGTTCAGCGCTTCGGGAAGCGCCGGCGAGGCGGTATCGAAATCCGCCGTGGCGAGGTCGCGGGCGCGGCGCACGACATCGTCGAAGTCGAATTTCGGCGGCGCCTGCGGCGGCTTTCCAGGTTGGGCCGGCGCGGACCGAAAAGTTGATGGCAGAGCGCCCGAGAGAACGAAATATTTGACCAGCGTGCGACGATTAAGGTCGATCATGGGCTTCAGGACAAGGAGGGTCATGCGCCGTCAATTTGGCGGGGGAGCGTGGTTGACGGGTTACTCACCTTTTTGGCCAGCGGCAAGCGGACGGCTTCGTTTTTTTTCGGGATCCGAAAAAGAATAAGCGTCCGATCATTTTGCTTGTCAAAGCATTCAAATCAATCTATTTATCCAGACCCCCTCGGACGAACTACCCTATTTTGGCGCTTCTCACGCGCGTCGTTACAGAGCGTAAGAACCGGTCATTGCAGGACCAGGTTGCGCCGATCGCCCCCCTTTTTCCGCGCGGCCAGATCCGCGCCACCCTTCCAAGGACTTCATCCCAATGCAGGAAATCAAACTGCAGGACTTGAAGCTCAAGTCGCCGACCGAACTGCTCGCCTTCGCGGAGAAACATGAAGTCGAGAACGCTTCGATCATGCGCAAGCAAGAGCTCATGTTTGCGATTCTCAAGCAATTGGCGAGCCGCGACATCGAGATTGTTGGCGAAGGCGTCATCGAGGTCTTGCAGGATGGCTTCGGCTTCCTGCGGTCTCCCGACGCCAATTATCTGGCTGGACCCGACGATATTTATGTATCGCCGTCCCAGATTCGCCGGTTCGGTTTGCGCACGGGCGATACGGTGGAAGGCTTGATCCGCGGTCCCAAGGAAGGCGAGCGGTATTTCGCGCTGCTCAAGGTTAGTACGATCAATTTCGAGGACCCTGAAAAAATCCGGCACAAGGTTCACTTTGACAATTTGACGCCGCTTTATCCCGATCAGCGGCTGAAACTCGAGGTCGATGACCTTACCAAGAAGGATTTGTCGGCGCGTGTCATCGATATCGTGGCGCCGATCGGCAAGGGCCAGCGCGCCTTGATCGTCTCGCCACCGCGCACCGGCAAGACGGTGCTCTTGCAAAATATCGCGCAATCGGTCACCGCCAATCACCCGGAATGCTATCTGATCGTGCTGTTGATCGACGAGCGGCCGGAAGAAGTCACCGACATGCAAAGATCGGTCAAGGGCGAAGTCGTGTCCTCGACCTTCGACGAGCCCGCGGTGCGCCATGTCCAGGTCGCCGAAATGGTCATTGAGAAGGCCAAACGTCTCGTCGAACATGGCCGCGACGTGGTGATCCTCCTCGACTCGATCACGAGACTTGGCCGCGCGTATAACACGGTCGTGCCATCCTCGGGCAAGGTCTTGACCGGCGGCGTCGACGCCAATGCTCTACAGCGCCCCAAGCGGTTCTTCGGCGCCGCGCGCAATATCGAGGAGGGCGGCTCGCTGACGATCATCGCGACCGCGCTTATCGATACCGGCTCGCGCATGGACGAAGTGATCTTCGAGGAATTCAAGGGCACCGGCAATTCGGAAATCATTCTCGACCGCAAGGTCGCCGACAAACGGACTTTCCCATCAATCGACATCACCCGCTCCGGCACCCGCAAGGAGGAGTTGCTGGTCGCCCCCGACATCTTGAAGAAAATGTATGTGCTGCGGCGTATTCTCAATCCGATGGGGACGATCGATGGGATCGAATTCCTGCTTGGCAAATTGCGGGAAACGCCGAAGGGCAACGCAACCTTTTTCGAATCCATGAACACTTGATAGACCGCAGCGCACGCCAGGGAATTCAAACCCGCGGGCCCCCCTGTGACGGATTTGTTGTGCAACCGGCGCTCCCAATCGAGCGCTTGACCAACGATTGTTGGAAGATCGTCGTATCTCGGCGCCCAGCCGCGCACGGCCTTTATGCGCTTTGTAGCCGCGACGAGCGACGCCGGATCGCCAGGACGGCGGCCGGAAATCCGTACCTTGAAATCGGCGCCGGATACTTTCTTGACGGCTTCGACGACCTCGAACACCGAGACGCCACGGTCATAGCCACAATTGCAAATGAGACTTGCGCAGCACTCCCCCCAACAGGTTCTCAAGAAAGCCCGGCGAAACAGCCTAATACCGTTTGCCGCGGATAGAGGCCCCGCGTCTTCATGGAATCCTCACCTGTTTGACCTGTCCGTCGCGTGCCACGCTGTAAATAAATGGCTTCGGAGTTGTCGCAACGCACCGAACTATATTGTCATAGCCACGCATGAAACAGTTGGGACCTATATACGTGCTTGACCCAGCCAATATGCGGCCGGTGCGCAAGGCTTAAGGAAGCTCACCATATTTCCTCCAATGCGTTTTTGTTCTCTTCGCTCATTGTATCTTCAAATGCCTTATCCGGGCTGTAGCCAGCCGGTTCAAACGGCCGATCTTTAGGCCAATAGCCATAACCGGCGAGGCGAATAATATCCTCTGTGCGCCAAAGCATTGTGCTGAGCACCATCTTAGGGTCCGCACCTCGAATGATAATCCCGCGAGATTCGAGCGCATCGAATAAATCGTTACGAGCGATTGGGGCGCCTCTCTCTAGGATTAGCTCTTTTACCTTAGCTGCAACGTCTTCCTTTGATGGGTTGCCTGTCGCTCTGCGCTTCTTCGACTCACCACTACTGCCTGAGACTGAGCTGGACATGGATATGGAATCGGCTGCCTCGCTAGTGGCTAGCGTTCCCGAAAGTTCATGCCACTGGGCAATCCACGCATCAATTTTGGCTAGGTCGCGCTTAAGCTCTTCCATTCGTTGCGCCAGCGAATTGATTTCAGCCGCAAGCGAATCACGCTTTCGTTCGGCATTCTTAAGGGCCTTGTCGGTCACGGCGGTTCCTCCGATGTTCCGACACTATACCTGTATCTAATGCAAATTCAATCGCATATTTATTTTATGAGTTGTGGATTGCGGTGAATGGGCGGGATTCGCTCGAGAGCTGCTTGCGCGAATGCTGGAACCGCGATATACAATTTTCAGCCCAAACAAAAACGGCCCCTTGGAGGTGCGATCTCCAAACGGGCCGTTTATGGGTCACCGGATGACCAGTGTTGAAGCACCGATGGTCGTCTGGCGAATAGGCATGGCGGGGGGCCATATCTCCCATTGGGGGATATAGCACCCGCCTGCCGTTTGGTCAATCCGGTGCCTCTTTAAAGGAGGCATAACCTATGGCATCGAGATGTTGCCATTGGGTGTCCGCTTACGTGCGCATCCGCCTCGGGTGCATCCAGCACGTTTGCGGGCATTGGCGTTGCTGCGGTTAAAGCCGCTTTAATGCTCGGCGCTTAGGGCGCCCTGGCCGTCGCGGGGGCGCATCCTGCGGCGGCTTCTTTGTTTTAGATCGTTCTATGCTTTTCTCAACCTGCTCAGGCTTAGTTGCGACAAATCGACTCAGGGCTTCGCCGAAGCTCAAGTCGAGCTTGAGTGGCGGCTCCATTTTTCGGCCCTTGTTTGTCATCCAATGAGCGTCTTGTAGGTCAACCGCCCTTCGACGCAAGTGAACAGGTCATTCATCCGGCCGGTCACTTTCATGTCGCGCCGGTTGAAACGCCATGTCATTTCGCTAACGTAGCGGTTTAGGTGCTTGTCCGAAACCCAATGATGAATTCCGAAGATTTGGCGCTTCAAAAGAGCCCATACGCTTTCGATGCTGTTTGTATGAATGCAATAGTGCCGAACGAATTCGCCCGCGCTGTGGTTCACCGAATGAACGTTATATTCGCCGTCGAGACCTAGGAAAGAGCTGTCCTCGTCAGTCATCAGGGCTGAGCCCTTGGCGACATTTGCCTTAACGAAACCATGAACCGTCTTGGCCTTCGTGTCCTCGATATGCGCGGTGCGAAGCTCGCCTTCGCGCTCAAACGCCCCGATCACAACGGCCTTGTTCGCGCCACCTTGAGAGCCCGGCGTCCGCTTGTCGGCGTGCTTGTTCTTTTCCTTGCCACCGACAAAAGTCGTATCGGTTTCAATATCGCCCTTCAACGGCGCATTGAACGAATTGGTGCGGGCGGCATGGCGAAGACGGTGAAGCATGAACCACGCTGATTTTTGCGTGATTTTCAGGTCTTTGGCGAGCGTGACGCTAGCGATACCTTTCGGATGGTTCGTAATCAACCAAATTGCCATGAACCACTTGCGTAGTGATAATTTCGTGTCCTCGAAAATCGTGCCGACTTTGATCGAAAACCGGTCCCGGCAATCGCCACACTTGAACGTTTTGCAGTCTGAGAAATGGTAGATTTTGGTGCTGCCGCAATGCGGGCAAAACTCACCGTCGCGCCAGCGGATCGACCGCAAATGATCCACGCAAGCCTGTTCATCGGGAAAGGCTTCCATTAAGTCAAAAAGGCTGTTGAAATTCTGTAACACGGGCATCTCCTTCGATTTGGAGACGCTACCATATTTTTCAGGCTGGGTCAAGCACGTATATAGGTCCCAAACAGTTCGTCTTAAACCAGATGCCGTCGTTCGCGCCCCACAGATAAAAACAGCCTACTTTGTGTTGCTTGATTGCAGTGCGCTCAGGCAGCCGCTTATGGAATTTCCGATCGTGACTGAATACGATCCACCCCTCAGCACCAACCTTTGCCAACCATTCGTCATCCGGCGTCGTCTGTGTGAATTTGAATTTATTCCCGGGATCATGATGAAACTCAACAGTAAAAGGTGGGTCTGCCGTCCGTAGCGCCTGCGGAAAGCGTTTGCCGAAGCAACGATCGAAATAAAATGTCAATGCACTCGCGATCTACCCCTCCCGCTCGGCATAAGCCCCTCGAACTTTAGGGCCTCGCGGACTTTTGATGCCAAAGTCGTCTGCAATCTCCCTATCACTTTCGCCCGCATTCCATCGCCCCTTAATCACCCAAGTCGGAGTTCCACCAATTGTGGGCGCACCGAATGCTATGCGCGGGTCGATTATGATCGGCGACGAGCGTCCTGCGACATGCCAGCGAATGACGATGCCTTCATGTTCGTATTCGAATTCCCTCAGACGGCCGATGATGCTTTCCCAAGTCAACTGGCCTTCCTGATCAGCCTGAACAACCGTTCCGGGGTTCACACCGCTCACTTGCTCAGAATCCAGCCAAAGATGTCTTGCTTCCTCTTTGAACCGAAATTCGGCGAACGGATATTCGGCTTTGAGCGTCTTGCTTGCGTATTCTCTCGCCGCGCGTATTCGTTTGAGTGAAACCCCGGACTTGCGAAAGGCGCTAACGACGGCAACTTCTATCAATTGCATGTAGGACAGCTCGACACGCCGCTCTTTGTGCGAAAGGGCCCGCGGCTGCTTGTCGGTTTCTCTGTGCCAAGCTACGATGGTTTGCGTCGTAATATCCGCATACTTCGCCGCTTCCCCAATCTGATAATTGGGGAGGTAGAGTCTTCTGCGCCAAGGTTCGCTTGACCGCTCTGAAGTCGATGTTGTCACCGGCTTTTGCCTTTGGCTTTACGCTTGTTCTTACCGCATTGCCCCTCAATGCAACAGATATTGGCCGTTGATCGTTTGCCCCAGCCGGTCGTTGTCCTCGACGAAGGCGGTGATGAATTCATGCAGGCCGGTCTTAAAAATTTCCTTTGTCGTTGCATTCGCGAGCCGCGCCATCACCTCATGCGCCTGTCTTTGTGACGCGCCGGCGCGGCCATAGGCGTCGCCGATCGCGTCGAGGAAATGGACGATATTGTCGTAGCAGGCGATCAGCGAGCGCGGCATTTCCTTTTTGAGGATCAGAAGATCGGCGATCAGCCATGGCTTCACGCTCTCGCGATAGACCCAATGATAGGCGGTGAGCGACGAGACCGCGCGCAGGATCGCGGTCCATTGGAAATAGTCGAGTGACCCGCCGACCGTCTCGGTTTCCGGTAAAAGCACGTGATATTTCACGTCGAGGATGCGGGCGGTGTTGTCCGCCCGCTCGATATAGAGGCCGACGCGCGAGAACCAATAGGCGTCGTTGCGCAACATGGTGCGGTCGACGCAACCGTCATAGTCGAGCGACGTCTTATGGACGAATTCGAAGAAATGCGACAGTGCCTCGCGGTCGTAGCGGCTGGAACCGTTGTTGCTTGCTTCGAATTGGCCAAGTTCGATCCAGGCGCCGTTGATCGCTTCCCACATTTCGGCGGTGAGCGCGGTGCGCACCGCCCGCGCGTTGGCCCGGGCGAATTTGATGCAATTGCGGATCGAGGAAGGATTGTCCGGCGCGAAGGTCAGGTAGTCGACGACATTGGCCTCCTCGGGGGTGCCGCGCGTGGCCCGGAAACCCTGCGCCGCGCCCGACGATTCCAGCGCGCTTTTCCATTCGGTGCCGGTGCCGGAATAGCTCGCGGGCAAGGTGGCGAGGCGTTGCGCCGCCTTGATGATCCGGGCAAGAAAATCGGCGCGCTCCACGTAACGCGCGAGCCAGTAGAGATTGTCCGCCGTGCGGGAAAGCATTGCCTGCCTCTTGAGCGCGTCCCGATCAAAGGAAACCATTAGATCGATACGGACGCAGCGCAAAATCAAAGAGTTGGAGCATGTCCTCATGAGACATCGGATATATCCGATGTCTTAATATCGAAAAAGTCGAGCAACATTTTCGGGACATACTCTAAAGCATGATAAAGCATGATTAAGTGAAAATGGAAACCGGTTTCGCGATGAGGATCATGCGGAAACAAAGCCATTGATCACGTCTCGCCCTAGGCGACCTCCCTTCATCCCTCCTCCAAGCTGGCTTGGCCGAACCCGTGGCCGGTCCTCCTTGTTTCAGGCGGCCAGCGTTGAAAAATCATGTCGATTGGTTTTGGCTTTGGCTTTGCGACGGGAGATTTTCGTCGAAGATCGAATCCTCGACGATCCAGGTATCCTTGGTGCCGCCGCCCTGGCTCGAATTGACGACGAGCGATTTCTCTTTCAAGGCCACTCGTGTCAATCCGCCCGGCACGACCCTTATGCCATTCGCGCCGGTCAGAACGAAGGGCCGCAAATCGACATGGCGCGGCGCGATGCCGGCGTCGAAGAAAGTTGGGGTCGTGGAGAGCGCGAGCGTTGGTTGAGCTATGAAATTGTCAGGATCGCGGGTGAGTTTCGCCGCGAAAACCTCGCATTCGGCCTTCGATGCATGCGGCCCGACAAGCATGCCGTAGCCGCCCGAGCCATTGACTTCCTTCACGACAAGCTCGGCGAGATGTTCCTGGACATAACGCAAAGCGCCGGGCTCGCGGCAACGCCATGTCGGCACATTGTTCAAAATCGCGGTTTCGCCGAGATAAAATTCGATCATCTCCGGCACATAGGTATAGATCGCCTTGTCGTCGGCGATGCCGGTGCCGACGGCATTGGAGAGCGTCACATTGCCCGCCCGGTAGGCGCCCATCAGGCCGGCGACGCCGATGATCGACTCGCGCCTGAACGCGCGCGGATCGAGGAAACCGTCGTCGATCCGCCGGTAGATGACATCGACTCTTTTCGCGCCCTCCGTGGTGCGCATATAGACGACATCGTCCTCGACGAGGAGGTCGCCGCCTTCGACGAGTTCGACGCCAATCTTATCGGCCAGGAAGGAATGCTCATAGTAGGCCGAGTTGAACCGGCCGGGCGTCAACACCACGATCGTTGGCTCCGCTGCCGCTGCCGAGGGGGCGAGCGACCGCAAAGCGGCGAGCAGGGTATCTGGATAATTCTCGACCGGGGCGACGCGATGCTCGGCGAAAAGGTCGGGCGCGAGGCGCATCATGACCTCGCGATTTTCCAGCATGTAGGAGACCCCCGACGGGGTGCGGACATTGTCTTCGAGCACGTAGAAATCGACTTCGCCGGTGCGGACGACATCGATGCCGGCGATATGGATGTAAATATCGTGCGGCACCCGAAAGCCCGCCATTTCCGGCCGGAATTCGGCGTTGCGCGCAACAAGATCGGCCGGGATGCGCCCCGCCTTGACGATCTCCTGCGCGCCATAGATATCGGCGAGGAACAGGTTGAGGGCTTTCACCCGTTGCACGAGCCCTGCTTCGAGAAGGGTCCATTCCGAGCGCAGCATCATGCGAGGAATAATGTCGAAAGGGATCAACCGCTCGGCGCCGTCTTGGTCGCCCTCGCCATAGATCGCGAAGGTGATGCCGATCCGGCGAAACAACAGTTCCGCTTGCGACCGGCGCGAGGCGAGAAGCGCGGCCGGCGTCGCCGCGAGCCAGCTCGCGATCTTGCCATAGACGGGCCGGATCGCGCCGTCCGTCAAGGTCATTTCATCGAAACATCGCGGCTCCAGCACTTGCCCGCGTTCCTTGTCGCCGAGGGTCTTCGTCATGGTTGGCGGCACATCGCGTTTCTCGAATGGTTGCTCTTGCATCGAAGCAATTCGTGAGGACGGAACCGTCGGCCAAGAAAGGGCCGGGGCCCAAAGTCGGAGGCGCCACGCGGGAGAATCCGCGATGACCGGTGTGCCAGGAGCACGCAAGCATTTACCATGCCAGATTTTAGCAAAGAAGCCCAGCAAATCCGGATGGAGTTCGTGCCCCATGGCCGTGCCACGCATGTGGCGTGGCGGCGATTGCGAGGGACCTGCATGCGCATCAGCGGCGGCGGGCCACATCGCGGTTTCCGGTCGAGCCGTTGCAGATCGTTCCGCCGTGCATCATTTCGAAGCGAAGACGGGCGCGTCCGCGTGTCGAATATTTTTCTTCAAGCGCCGCCGTATCCCAGCTAAGATGTACCCGGGCAGGCTTATGGTCAAAGCGGCCAAAATAATGCCTGCGATGATATCAATAAAATAGTGCGCTCCCTCGAAGGGAGACGACAAGATGATGAGCAGATTTAAAGCCAACACAGGGATTTTGAGGATGCGCAACGGCCGTGCGGCGAAGATACAGAGCACGGCAAGGGCGGCGTGGAAAGAAGGAAAGATCACCAGGCCTTCACTACTGTCGAACGGGTTGAACGTGTGTAATGTGCCATTACGCAGGTCGGCCATTTGGGAAACGTAAATGGTGGTGGGGGCTACCGGGAGGTGGTAGTAGACAACAGCGCCTGCGGCAGGGAGGAGGATCCCGATACCTATCGTGGCAATCGCTGAAATCATGAACCAGCGTAAAAATGCCCTTGCCTGGTTGTGGTGGCCGAGCAGTTCCAAGGCGAAGAGCAGAATCAGCATCTCGGGGCCAAGGCTATTGTATACCGCGCGCGCGCCGGCTTCGATCGCAGGGTGACGGGTGAGCCATTGGTACATATCGAGCCAATTCAGCCCGAGCGCGTGATCGGCTGTTGCCAGTGCCCCGTCCCATCTGGGCAGGGGCAGAAGACCGGTGAGGATGAAACTCAGAAGTTCGGCGGCATTGGTGAACAGCACCAGCGCGGCGCCGGTGCGGGCGAGATGGGCCAATCTGGGGATACGTCTCCAGCGGCAATACCCAAAACCACGGCCATAAGGATCCACACACCGAGGATCCTCAATTCCGCGGAGGCTTCCAGGCGAAAGGAGGTTGCCGCCAGAAGGATGGCATCGGAGACAGCGACCGCCAGGATGATGGCCCACTCTATCGGCATCGAGGCAACCCCCTGCAGGATTAATGGATAGCGGCGGCGGCGCCGAGCCAGATCGCGGATTCGGGATAGAGAATGAGGCCGGCGCTCGCGAGGGCGGTGCCATAAGGGATGCCGGTGCCGGGCTCATGCAGGCGGGTGGCCCATTGGCGTGCCAGGAGAACTCCCGGCAAAGGCCATTTTCGAAGCACGATGATCGAAACGGTGAGCAGGCCGCCGAGAGCGCTGGCGGAAAGCGCGTAATCGCCGAGATGGTCGAAACCAAGCCAGATCGCGGTCGCCGCCGCGAGCTTTGCGTCGCCGCCGCCGATCCAGCCGCGCGCAAACAAGCCGAAAGCGAAAATGAGCATCGCCGCGCCACAGGCGAGATGCCACAAAATTTCCGTCGCGGGGAGGCCGCAGGCGAACGCCATGGCAATGAACAGGACGGCGAGCGCGATCGAGATGCGATTCGAAATCGTCAGCGTCAAGAGGTCGGAAATGGCGGCGAAGACCATCAGGGCCGGGAAAAACAAAAGTGTCGCGGCTTCAAGCATGATTTTTCAAAGTCCCTTCCAACGCCAGGCGGACAATGGTTCGCGGCAACCGCAAGGGATCGCCGGGTGTGGCGGGCGTCGGCCGCGTTGCCGGGGCGGCGCTCCGTCCCGAGTTGGTGTACGCCTCGCGCGGAGGGCTTTGACGGCAAACATGCTCGAACCCGAGAGCGGGGAATTTGTGATATCAGGCTGACGCGGGGCCGGTGCCATTAACTGAAACCACTGGCGATAGGCCCGAAGAAATTGGCCGCAAGGGTCGTGCCGATTGATCTCACGATGGCGATGATGCTGATCACGATCAAAGCGGTGATGAGGCCGTATTCGAGGCCCGTGACGCCCGATTGATCGCCGATAAATCGATGCGACAAATTACCCATGATTCCCTCCTTGCTCGCGCCCCGCCGAACGCCCGTGTTTGGCGTCTGCCAAACTCCGGGCGCCAGAAGGCGGCGACGACAATTTCACGGCAAAGCGGAGGCGATCGCCGTGAATGTGCCGCAGATTTTGGTGCCGAGCAGGGTCACGGCGCTAGAGCGGGTCCCGAATAGACAGAATTGGAAGGGGGATTCCCGAATCGGCGGAATCGTGATTCACCATGTTGGCTGGAATGGAGGCCGGCATGGATGGCAAAACCCTATTCGCAGGATTTACGTGACCGCCTGGTGCGGGCTGTACTGGCAGGTCAGTCTCGGCGCAAGGCGGCGCGCAGCTTTGATGTCAGTGCGAGCTGCGTGATCAAGCTCATGCAGCAGTTTGAGATAACAGGCGGTTGTCTGCCGCGAAAGTTTGGCGGCCATAAGCGGCACGCGCTGGCTGCGCATGAAGATAAGGTGCGGGCGTTGGTGGCGGTGCAGCCCGAGCTGACGATCACGGAGCTGTGGAGCAAGCTGACGACGCTCGAGATCAAAGTCGGGCGGTCCGCCGTTGGGCGTTTTTTGCGGCATCTGCAATTGACCTTTAAAAAAAACTCTGCACGCCGCCGAACAAGAAAGAGCGGATGTCCGGGCCGCACGTCTCGCTTGGCGCGATAAGCAGAAAAGTCTTGATCCTCAAAGGCTTGTATTCATCGATGAGACCTGGGCCTCGACCAACATGACACCTCGCTATGGGCGATGTGAAAGAGGCAAGAGACTTATCGCTCACGCCCCGTTCGGCCACTGGAAGACGACGACCTTTTTGGCGGCGTTGCGCCACGATCGCATCACCGCTCCTTGTGTCTTCGACGGTCCCATTAACGGCGCAAAGTTCCTCGCCTATGTCGAGCAGGTTCTGGTGCCGACCTTGTCGCCTGGCGAAATCGTGGTGATGGATAATCTCGGTTCCCATAAACGCGCCGGCGTTCGAAAAGCCATCGAAGCCGCCGGGGCGACGCAGTGCTTCTTGCCCGCCTACAGTCCTGACTTCGATCCCATCGAACAAGTCTTCGCCAAGCTCAAAAATACGTTGCGCAAAATGGCCCACCGAACCGTCGATGCTCTGTGGGATGGCATCGGATTAGCTCTCGACGACTTCCCTCCAACCGAATGCTTCAACTATTTTCGCAATGCCGGATACGGGTCCACCTAATCGGGACCCGCTCTAAAGCGGTGCTGACGGACGTGAATGTGGCGGTGAGGTTGGTGCCGACCGCGGTCACGGTTGTGACGATGACGACGGCGATCAGAGCGGCGATGAGACCATATTCGATGGCGGTGACGCCGGATTGATCGTTGATAAAGCGATGGAACAAAGTACGCATGATTGAAACTCCTGAATTTCCGGTTGCCTAAAGATTCCAACCCAGCTGTTTGCGTGGGTGTTTCTGGAATGCGGCGATAATAAACAGCCGGAAATTGAAGAGTACTTAGTAACTCTCATAAACATTTATATTAACACACAATAACTGTTTTATTGGTTATCTATACGTTTATTGTAAGTCATTATGTTTATTGTAAGTCGTTGGATCTAATACCAAGTCTCGAAGAGAGTGACCCATCGGCCCGGCTCAAGGTCGGGCAAGACGATGAGAGTCTTACACAATGGGATTTGGTATAAGGCCCCGTGTTGAGGCGAGATGAGGCTTTAGCTAGCCGTTTTTTGTTCCTAGACTGACTCCTCAAAGTGGGCGCGCGCGGGATGAGATTTGTCACAGCTGCCCGAACCAAACGAGCGCGGCTGCGAGGCCGGCGGGAGCTGAAAGTGGCGCGCTGAAAAAGAGATTCTGCACTCGGGTACGAAAAGTGCCATATCCTTCGGCGCGGACAAGTAAATCGTCTTCGCATTTGGCCCTCAGAAAGAGACCCAGGCCGAATATAGCGGTTACGATGATGTTCCGAGGTGTCGGTGTGAGCACCGTGACGCACATCGCCAAGTGGAGATATGCGGAATATATCGGGTGCCGTACGATGTTGTAAGGACCTCCCGTCACAAGTAAGCGTGTCGAAGGAAAAATTGCAAAGCTTCGTCTAATCGTATAAAATGCCAATGCGAGAACTATAATATAAAAACAAAAAGTACATAAATAGACAATACCGGCATAACCTGAGACAGTTGTACTATTAAATTCAAGAAAAGTCAAAGTTGGATAACTTAATACCAGTCCGACGAAGCCCAACACCGGCGGCGGCGGCCCCGCCAAAAGGGGGCTGCGAAAAACAAGAATAAGAAGAAATAGGGGGAACGCCAAACCGATAATAAATAAATTCGGTGGTTGCCCGTATAGCCGAACCACTACTATAATGAAGGAAAGAAGTATTAAAACTCTATCCGCCCACGGCCAAAAGACCGCGCGTTTGTCGTAAATTTCCTTGAAATGAGCCAACACGCCCCCCCGCAGTCTCGATAGACGAGACCTCCAGATACCGAGACTTTCCACCATTCTATTCCGTCGCCTCCGAGGGACCAGCAAACCGCTGTCGTCGGCGTGCGGAACACGCCGGGGTCACAACTTCTTCCGAGGGGCCAGCACGAGACTCCCGGCATGAATCACATAGTTCTACAGGCTTGCGCGAACCTTGCCCAAGCCTCGTCTCACTAAGTCTCGTCTCACCAATATTGCCGATAACCCCTCACGGCGTTGGTTCACACACCGGGAGAGACCGTTGGGTTCGCTCTCTCATTTGCCCTGACGGCTGGAACTGCGAAAGTAAGCGCCGGGCAGATCAAGCGCGCCAATCGCCGCGCCGCCGGTTGTCCAATCGACACAAATCTGCTTTGATAACGACTCAAATCCAAGCCGCCGGCGACCGGCCCGCTGGGCGAAACCCGAACCCCTGGAGTGCCATGGCTGCGCCTTTTTTCGCGGACTACCTTGTCGAACGCCGTATTTTGCGGCGGAAATTGTCCTATTGGCAAATCGCCGCCGTCTCGGCGCTGATCCTGGGCGTTGCGATCGTGGGCCTCCGCCTGCTTGGACCGGATGGGGCCGTGGGTTTCACGCCGCATATTGCCAGGCTCGCCATCGAAGGCGTCATCGCCGGCGATCGCGAAACCCTGAAACTGATCCAGAAAATCGAAGATTCCAAAGCCGCCGAGGCAGTCTTGATTACGATCGACAGTCCCGGCGGCACGACCTCGGGAGCGGAGCGGCTCTACGATGCGATCCGCCGTCTCTCGGCGAAGAAACCGACGGTTGCCGTGGTCGGGAGCATGGCCGCCTCCGGCGGTTATGTCGCCGCCCTTGGGACCGACCGAATTGTCGCGCTGGGAAATGCGCTGGTTGGTTCGATCGGCGTCCTCGTTCAATATCCGAACTTCGCCAAATTGCTCGACACGGTTGGGGTGAAAATGGAGGACGTGAAATCTTCCCCGCTGAAGGCTTCGCCGAACGTGTTCGAGCCAACGAGTCCGGAAGCGCGTGCCGCGCTCGCCGCGCTCGTCGGCGACAGTTTCACCTGGTTCAAAGCGCTCGTGAAGGAGCGAAGGAACATGAACAGCGAGCAGCTGGACGCTGTCACGGACGGGCGGGTCTTTACCGGCCGCCAAGGGATCGAACTGCACCTTGTCGATCGCCTCGGCGGCGAGCGCGAAGCCATCGAATGGCTAGAGCAGGAAAAAAATATTTCCAAGGGGCTGCCGGTGCGGGACTGGAAACAGGAACGAGCGCTGGAACGTTTGGGCATCTTGAGTTTTTCCGCGCGGGCCGCGGAATTCCTCGGGCTTGGCGGGCTGAGCGGGGCGCTCGATCGTGCCGCGAGTGCCGCCCAAGCGCGTATGCTTGACGGCCTTGTTTCGATTTGGCAAGTTGGCGGTACCAATTGAAGCCCGGCGGGCCAAACGTTAGTTTTCGACAAAGAATAATTGGGGAACGGGGCCGATGATCAAATCCGAGCTCGTACAGCGGATTGCCAACCGTAATCCGTATCTCTACCTCCGCGATGTGGAAAAAATCGTCAATGCGATTCTCGATGAAATCACCGGCGCCTTGTCGCGCGGCGACCGGGTCGAACTGCGTGGGTTCGGCGCCTTCTCGGTGAAACATCGGGACGCAAGGATCGGCCGCAATCCGCGCACCGGGGCGCATGTTCCGGTGAACGAAAAGACGGTTCCCTTTTTCAAGACTGGCAAGGAGATGCGCGAGCGCTTAAATCAAGGCGATGGCGGCTGAAGTTCGCCGCTCGCAATGGCACGCCGAATGTTCGATTGCTCGCGGATAAAGCTTTGGCCAGGCCGCAAGAGGAGCGGGGGCCCCTTCCCAATTAGCCCGGCGTTTTCGTTGGCTTCGGGCATCCCCCGCGGGGTCTTACCAACTTGCGAAAAATCATCTAGAAGCGCGCTGTGAACGCGCGCGAATTCATCGGCGGACCTAAATGAAGCGATTTCTAAAACTTCTTATTCTGGTTCTGCTCGCGCTTCCCGCAATAGCGCTTCTGGTGGCCAACCGCCATGACGTGATTATATACCTCGATCCTTTTGCCGGGCCCGCACCAGAGGGCACCCAAATCACCGTGCAGCTTTTCGTTGTCATAGGCGTTGCGATCATGGTCGGGGTTTTTTTCGGCAGCCTCGTGACCTATTTCGAACAAGGCAAATACCGCCGCGCCGCGCGCCGGGCGAGAGCCGAAGTGGTTTCCTTGCGGGCGGAAGTCGCGAGGCTATCCTTTCTCCGGCCGGGCGAAAAACGGAAGATTCCGTAACCTTTCTAAGCAAGGCCCTAAAGCTGAAAACGCCGGGGCCAGCCCGCGACGCCGGCAAAAACCTCGCCGTCATGGTATAAATGAACCATCCCCTCGATCGATGCCGGGAAGGCAGGCCGATGAGCGTCATCGTCAAAATCTGCGGCCTCGCGACGGAAGCCGGGCTCGATGCGGCGCTGGCGTGCGGCGCCGACATGGCCGGCTTTGTCTTTTTTGACAAGAGTCCGCGGCATGTCTCCCTGGAGCTGGCCGCAAATCTCGGCCGGCGGGCGGCGCGCCGGACGTGCAAGGTTTTGGTGACGGTCGATGCCGGCGATGCCTTGCTCGCGGCGGCGATCAAAGCGCTCGATCCCGCGCTTCTTCAACTGCACGGAAGCGAAACTCCGGAACGGGTCGCTGCCATTCGTGCCCGTTACGGCCTTCCCGTGATGAAGGCGATTGGGATCTTTGAGGAGGCCGATCTCGCGCTTGTGCCGGTCTTCGATGGCGTGGCGGATTTCTTGCTGTTCGACGCCAAGCCGCCCCTCCTCACTGGCCGGCCCGGAGGCGGCGGGACCAGCTTCGACTGGAGCTTGCTTGGCATGATCGAAACCAAAAAGCCGTGGCTCCTCGCGGGCGGCCTCGACGCCGGTAATGTGGCGGACGCGCTGGCCCAAACCGGCGCGCCGGGTGTCGATGTTTCCTCCGGGGTTGAATGTGCTCCGGGCGTGAAGGACGGGAACAAGATCGCGGCTTTCATCGCGGCAGTCCGGGGCGCCGTCGAAAAGCTTGGTCCGTCCGCGCGGGTCGGTTAATAGGTGACCGGACGATGAGCAAGTAAAGGCAAATGCGGTGCCCCCAGCTCTCAATTCGTTTCGCACCGGCCCCGAACGAAACCGGACATTTCGGCATCTTCGGCGGCAGGTTCGTGGCCGAAACCTTGATGCCGCTGATCCTCGATCTCGAGAAACATTACAACGCCGCCAAGACGGATCCGGCCTTCAAGGCCGAACTCGACAATCTGCTTACCTATTATGCCGGGCGGCCTAGCCCGCTTTATTACGCCGAGCGCATGACCTTCTATGTCCGCCAAAAAGCCGCCGCTTCCGGTAAGCGAGGCGGCGCGAAAATCTACTTCAAGCGCGAGGAACTGAACCACACCGGCGCGCACAAGATCAACAATGTGCTCGGCCAAATTCTTCTCGCCCGCCGGATGGGCAAAACACGCATCATCGCCGAGACGGGGGCGGGCCAGCATGGCGTCGCGACGGCCACCGCTTGCGCGCGCTTCGGGCTCGATTGTGTCGTCTACATGGGTTCCGTCGATGTCGAGCGGCAAAAGCCCAATGTCTTTCGCATGAATCTGCTTGGCGCCAAGGTCGTGCCGGTCGAGTCCGGCGCCAGGACCCTGAAGGACGCGATGAACGAGGCCTTGCGCGACTGGGTCACCAATGTCGAAAACACGTTCTATTGCATCGGCACGGTGGCCGGCCCGCATCCCTATCCCGCGATGGTCCGCGATTTCCAATGCGTGATCGGCGAGGAAACCAGGGCGCAGATGCAGTGCGCCGAGGGCAGGCTCCCGGATTCGCTTTTTGCTTGTATCGGCGGCGGCTCCAATGCCATCGGCCTGTTTCATCCCTTTCTCGACGATCCATCGGTGGAAATTTTTGGCGTCGAGGCGGCGGGTTTTGGGCTCGACAAAAAGCACGCCGCCTCGCTCGCCGGCGGCAGACCCGGCGTGTTGCATGGCAACCGGACCTATTTGCTGATGAATGACGATGGCCAGATCGAGGAGGGGCATTCGATCTCGGCCGGCCTCGACTATCCGGGCATCGGTCCCGAACACGCCTGGTTGAAGGAGACGGGGCGGGTGAATTATCTTTCCGCGACCGACGCCGAGGCGCTCGCCGCGTTTCAGCTTTGCGCGAAGCTGGAAGGGATCATCCCGGCGCTCGAACCCGCGCATGCGCTGGCCAAGGTTTTGGACCTCGCGCCACAAAAGCCCGAGGACCATTTGCTGGTGGTGAATATTTCCGGGCGCGGCGATAAGGATATTTTCACCGTCGCGGATCATTTGGGCGGCATGGCGCCGGTTGTTTGAGGCCCGGCAGGATGCGCGCAAACCCACAAGCCGGGGCGCGTTTCCGGCGGTTTGGAGCGGGAAGGGTACGTGACGGCGGCTGGTGTTTCTCGCGGCACAGGCAATCGAATAGCTAAATTATCATCCAAAGCATCAGGGCTTTCATTCTGGTGCCAAATCCCTGATTTTTTCAAATTGACCCCGCCAGGCCAACGTGCCTTGAGGCAAAGAACGCGCTATAGGGGTTGCCTCCGGAATTCGCGACTGACTGCTTCGATGATCGGCAAACTCAAAGGCATCGTCGATTCCCATGGCGAGGATTTCGTGATCCTCGACGTGCATGGCGTCGGCTACATCGTGCATTGCTCCGGGCGGACGCTGCAAAAGCTGCCGCGGCCCGGCGAGGCGGCAGAGCTCGCGATCGAAACGCACATGCGCGAGGATTCCATGAAACTGTTCGGCTTTGCCTCCGAGACCGAACGCGACTGGTTTCGCTTGCTCCAGTCGGTGCAAGGTGTCGGCGCCAAGGTGGCTCTCGCGATTCAAACCGCGCTCGATGTTGCCGAGCTTGCTTCCGCGATTGCTCGCCAGGATAAGGCGGCGATCGCGCAGGCGCCTGGGGTCGGGCCGAAACTCGCGGCGCGAATCGCCTCGGAACTGAAGGACAAGGCAGCCGCTTCCGGCGCGGCCGGCGTGGCCGACGCGCGTCTTGCCGGCCTCGATGGCGGCCAGCCCGCCGCCGCGCAAGATGCGCTCTCGGCTTTGGTCCATCTCGGCTATGGGCGGCCGCAGGCCGCGGCGGCGGTGGCGGCTTCGGTAGCGGCACTTGGCGAGGGCGCGCCTGCCTCCGAACTGATCCTTCGCGGCTTAAAGGAACTCGCCCGCTAGAGCGTTATCCGTTCAAGTTGGTTCGTACCCGGCGGCCTTGAAGTAGTTTTCGCATTCCTTCTGGGGGAAGTGATCGAGGAGTTCGCCGATCCGAGTCCAGAGGGCTTCGACGGTTCGTTCGGAAGCCTTTCGCAGGAGCGTCTTTAATTTCGAAAAGACCATCTCGATCGGGTTGAAGTCGGGCGAGTAGCGCGGCAGGAAACGCAGTGCGGCGCCCTTGGCCTCGATCGCTTTCCTGATTTTCGGGCTCTTGTGCGAGGCGAGATTGTCGATCAGGACGATGTCTCCTTTCGAGAGCGTCGGAGCAAGCATTTCTTTGACATAAACGAGGAAACATTCGCCATTGATCGGGCCGTCGAAGACGAAGGGGGCGGTGATGCCATCATGGCGAAGCGCGGCCACGAAAGTCGTCGTCTTCCAATGGCCATGCGGCACTTTGGCATAAAGCCTTTGGCCGCGCCGGCACCGGCCATGCGTGGGCGCCATGTTGGTCTTTGCCCATGTCTCGTCGATGAACACGAGACGCTTGGGATCGAGCTGCTTCTGGTCTTCTTGCCAGCGCATCCGCTCGGCCGCGATGTCAGGCCGGTCCTGCTCGGCGGCGCGCACGATTTTTTTTAAAGGTGATCTTCTCCTTAAGCGAAAAAGCGCCAAATCGTGCCATAGCCGACACGGACCTGGCGCGCGGCAAGCTCGCGCCTGATGTCATGAAGCGGCAAATCGGGCGACGCGGCGACGCGGGCGAGCAGCCAGTCTCGCTCATCTTTGAGACGCGAGTTGCGCTTCCCGCCCATCGGCTTGGCCGCGACGCCCCCGGTCCGCCGGAACCGCTGCGCCCACCGCACAACACTGCTCACGCCGACACTGAACCGCTGTGCCGCATCCCGGCAGCTTGCGCCCGCCACAACGGCCGCTACCACGCGCGTCCGAAGATCTTCCGAATAGGGCTTCGTCATTCATCCTGGCCTCCTCCCAGCCCGAAGCTTAAATCACGACAAAGCCCGCTTGGGAATCCCACCCAATTCTGTCACAGTGGATAACGCTCTAGAGCGGGTCCCGAATAGACAGAATCGGAAGGGGGATTCCCAAATCGGCGGAATCGTGATTCACCATGTTGGCTGGAATGGAGGCCGGCATGGATGGCAAAACCCTATTCGCAGGATTTACGTGACCGCCTGGTGCGGGCTGTACTGGCAGGTCAGTCTCGGCGCAAGGCGGCGCGCAGCTTTGATGTCAGTGCGAGCTGCGTGATCAAGCTCATGCAGCAGTTTGAGATAACAGGCGGTTGTCTGCCGCGAAAGTTTGGCGGCCATAAGCGGCACGCGCTGGCTGCGCATGAAGATAAGGTGCGGGCGTTGGTGGCGGTGCAGCCCGAGCTGACGATCACGGAGCTGTGGAGCAAGCTGACGACGCTCGAGATCAAAGTCGGGCGGTCCGCCGTCGGGCGTTTTTTGCGGCATCTGCAATTGACCTTTAAAAAAAACTCTGCACGCCGCCGAACAAGAAAGAGCGGATGTCCGGGCCGCACGTCTCGCTTGGCGCGATAAGCAGAAAAGTCTTGATCCTCAAAGGCTTGTATTCATCGATGAGACCTGGGCCTCGACCAACATGACACCTCGCTATGGGCGATGTGAAAGAGGCAAGAGACTTATCGCTCACGCCCCGTTCGGCCACTGGAAGACGACGACCTTTTTGGCGGCGTTGCGCCACGATCGCATCACCGCTCCTTGTGTCTTCGACGGTCCCATTAACGGCGCAAAGTTCCTCGCCTATGTCGAGCAGGTTCTGGTGCCGACCTTGTCGCCTGGCGAAATCGTGGTGATGGATAATCTCGGTTCCCATAAACGCGCCGGCGTTCGAAAAGCCATCGAAGCCGCCGGGGCGACGCAGTGCTTCTTGCCCGCCTACAGTCCTGACTTCGATCCCATCGAACAAGTCTTCGCCAAGCTCAAAAATACGTTGCGCAAAATGGCCCACCGAACCGTCGATGCTCTGTGGGATGGCATCGGATTAGCTCTCGACGACTTCCCTCCAACCGAATGCTTCAACTATTTTCGCAATGCCGGATACGGGTCCACCTAATCGGGACCCGCTCTAATCCGGCCACTGGCACATCACGCCTTGCCATGATGCGCGGCTTCGGCATCGGTGTCGAGGGGCCAGCGCGGTCTTGCCGCGAAGGTCATGTCGTCGACGAGGCCGAGCGACAGCCGCTCGATCCCCGCCCAGGCGATCATGGCGCCGTTATCGGTGCAAAGAGACACTGGCGGCAGGACGAGCCTTAACCCCGCCTCGCCGCAAAACCGCATCAGCGCCCGACGAATGGCGCCATTGGCGGCAACCCCGCCCGCCACGACCATGGCGGTGGGCTGGCCGACGGTTTCGCGGAAAAGACGCAAGGCCGCGCGGCAGCGGTCGATGATCGTATCGACCACCGCGGCTTGGAAAGAGGCGCAGACATCGGCCACATCGGCGGTGGTCAAAGGCCCCGCGCGCTCCACTTCCAGCCGGACAGCGGTTTTGAGACCGGAAAAAGAAAAGTCCGGGTTCGGCCGGCCAAGCATGGGGCGCGGCAGATCGAACCGCGTGGCATTGCCTTCCGCCGCCAATTTCTCGACCCGAGGTCCGCCGGGGTAGGGAAGGCCCAGCATCTTGCCCACCTTGTCGAAGGCTTCGCCCGCCGCGTCGTCCACCGTCGAACCGAGCCGGAGATAATCCCCCACCCCTTTCACCCCGACCAATTGGGTGTGACCGCCGGAGACCAAGAGCAGCAAATAAGGAAACGCGAGTTCGTCGGTCAGCCGCGCGGTCAAGGCATGTGCTTCGAGGTGGTTTACCGCGATGAACGGCTTGCGGCTCGCCAGGGCCAAGGCCTTCGCCGTGGTTAGCCCCACAATGACGCCGCCGATGAGACCCGGCCCCGCCGCCGCCGCGATCCCGTCGAGGTCGCCTAATTCGGTCCCGGCGCCGTCGAGCGCGCGCTGCACAAGCCGGTCAATCGTCTCGATATGAGCCCGCGCGGCAATCTCCGGCACGACACCGCCGAAGGCCGCGTGTTCGGCGATCTGGCTCATGATCTCGTTCGATAGAATTTCGCCGGAGCCGCCCGGCTGCAACTGGACGACGGCGGCGGCGGACTCATCGCAGGTGGTTTCAATGCCGAGAACGCGCATGGCTCTCCTTCAAAGCCTTTCCCTTGGATCGCCGGTGGCCAAAATTTGGCATTCGCTACCAGCCGCATTAATCTTCAACCTATAGCCCGATCCGAACCAATAAGGAAATGTGCCGATTCCTTCCTCCGCGCCGCAAGTGAGCAAAGCTCTCCCCTTCAGACTTGGGACGCGGGGCAGTCCCTTGGCGCTCGCCCAAGCGCGCGAGTTGCAAGATCGCCTCATAGCGGCGCATGGCACGGCGCATGCAATCGAGATCGTCGCCATAAAAACCAGCGGCGATATGATTCTCAACTTGCCGCTGAGCGAATCCGGCGGCAAGGGGCTTTTTACCAAGGAGCTCGACCTTGCCTTGGCTCAGGGCAATATTGAAATGGCCGTGCATTCTGCGAAGGATTTGCCGACGTTCTTGCCGGCGGGAATAGAGATCGCTGGTTATCTTCCGCGCGCGGATGTGCGCGACGCATGGATTTCTCCGCACGCGGCGCATCCGCTAAAACTTCCGCCGGGCAGCGTTGTCGGCACCGCCTCGCTGCGGCGGGGCGCCATGGTCAGGCGGCTGCGGCCGGACCTCAAGATCGCGCTGTTGCGCGGCAATGTCGAGACGCGCCTCGCCAAGGTCGCCAAGGGCGAATTCGCCGCCACGCTGCTGGCGCTTGCCGGATTGAAGCGCCTCGGTCTCGACGCGGCGGCAACAAGCGTGCTCGACGTGCGGGAATTTGTTCCGGCGGCGGGGCAGGGCGCGATTGCCATCACCACGCGGACCGGCGATGAAGATGCGCGGGCGTTCCTGGCGCCGGTTCTCGATGCGGCGACGGGCATTGCGCTTATGGCGGAGCGCGCCTTTTTGCGGGTTCTCGATGGCTCCTGCAAAACGCCAATCGGTGCATATGCGTGCCTCGACGCAGGCAAGGTTGCGTTTCGCGCCATCGTGCTCAAACCCGATGGTTCGCGGTTTTTCGAGACGGCGACGTCCGGGCCGTTGGCCGAGGCGGCATCGCTCGGAGAATCGGCGGGGCAAGAACTCGCGGCGCAAATTCCCGCCGGTTTTTTCGATCGTTAAGGCGCGTTTCATACGCCTCACCCTTGCATGATCGCTGATCCCGAATCTGATTAGATTTCGGGCTGACCGTCGGGGGGTGGCCACCCCCCGACGGTCAGGCGGGCGGGATCGTGCAGCCCTAGGCTTGGCACCGTGGATGAGCTTGATCCGTCCGCCCTTCGCGCCTGTCCTGAACAGATGAAGGGGAGCAAGTCCCGCATGCAAGGCAAGGGTTCGCCAGAACGAAGCGCGGCAACGCAAGTCTACGCCGGAATTGACGTCTGTAAAGCTAGGCTTGACGTCTTTGTCCATCCGATTGGCCAAAAGCTCACTGTCGGCAATGATCCGGCCGGCCTCAAGCGATTGAAAAAATCGCTGGCCGCCTATCAAGTCGTGCTTGTCGTCATGGAGGCGACAGGCAAGTTTCACCGCGAGGCTCACCGCAATCTCAGCGCCGGGGGCTTTGCGGTCGCGGTCGTCAATCCGTTGCGTTCGCGTCTGTTTGCCGAGGCCATCGGCGCCCTGGCCAAGACCGATACCGTCGACGCGCGCATGCTCGCGATCCTGGGCGAGAGCCTCGGCCCCGGCATCACCCCGCCGCCGTCCGGCCTCGTCGAGATCCTGCAGGAACTCGTGCATGGCCGCGATGCCGCCGTCACCGCGCGGACCGCCATTCTCAACCGCCTCGGCACGAGCAAGGCCAAGCGGCTGATCCTGGAGCTCAAACGCCAGCTCAAGGCCGTCAAGATAGCGATCGCCAACCTCGATATCGAGATCAAGCGCCTGATCGCCGGCGATCCCGTCCTCGCCAGGCGTCTTGATGTTCTCACCTCGATTCCCGGTGTCGGACCTGTCGCCGCGATCGCACTGATCGTCGGATTGCACGAGATCGGCGCCTTGTCGGCCAAGCAAGCCGCCATGATCGCGGGCCTCGCGCCGGTCGCCCGCGACAGTGGTGAACACAATGGCCCGCGTCACATCAGAGGTGGACGCGCTGATGTGCGCAAAGCCTTGTACATGGCCGCCGTCTCCGCGGCCCGCTTCAACCCAGCGCTCAAACTGTTCTACAGCCGTCTCATCGCCGCCGGTAAAAAGCCAAAGGTCGCCCTCACCGCGGTCATGCGCAAGCTCGTCGTTCTCGCCAACACGCTCCTTCGAGAGGACCGGCCTTGGCAGCCAAATCATCCTTGACTTCCATCACAGATGCTCATCCTAACGCACTGCCCCTTCGTTTCCCGCGCTTCGCTAAATTCAGCATGAAAGAGCGTGCAATGTGTACTGTAAAACCCGAAGAGGACGACGACCGCGAAATCCGGCGCGATCGCGTCCGGGAACTGGCGGATTACTTTCACTCTCGACAATGGAGAAATCTGCAACCTCAACCTAGAGGACTATCGTTGATGGACGACGCAGCTGTTAAAATCAGCATGAAGCCGTCGCACCCCGGCGAATTCATCCGCGAGGAGATTCTGAACGAACTTGGGTTATCCGTGGCCTGCGCCGCTAGCTGTAATGTCTCAACAGGTTGTTCACGGGGAGAATCTGAGGTTTGTGGGGTTTGCGAAGCACCACAGGCTCAGGAGACCCACCCGTGAACATTCATAAGAATGCCAGGACGACGCCGAACATGCGAGCCTTGATTGTCGGGCGCCGCCAAGCGGGCGAAACGCCGCGCTCCATAGCCGGCGCTGTAGGCGTTTCGGCCGCGACCGTGAGGAAATGGCTCCGGCGCCACGAAAGCGAAGGCGCCGCTGGCCTCCAAGACCGGACCAGCCGGCCGCATCGCCTGCGGACACGGATCACATCACATCAGATCGCCCAGGTCGAAGCCCTGCGCCGGGCCCGTCAGCCCTTCTGGAAGATCGCCCGCGCGACCGGGCTGTCGCGCGCGACGGTGGCCCGCATCGCAAAGGCCAAGGGGCTGAGCCGCCTGTCCGCCCTCGATCAAAGGATCGCGATCATCCGTTATGAAAAGAAGCAGCCGGGCGAGATGATCCATATCGACATCAAGAAGCTCGGCCGCATCGAAGGGATCGGACATCGCATCACGGGAGACCGTACCGGACAGAGCGCGCCACGCAGCCGCAAGGAAGGCGGCAAGGGCTGGGAATATCTCCATCTGGCCGTCGACGATCACTCCCGGCTGGCCTATTCTGAAATCCTGCCGGACGAAACACGGCGCTCCTGCCTGAAATTCCTCTTGCAAGCCTTGCGCTTCTTTCGCGATCACGGCGTCAGGGTCCTTCGCGTCATGACCGACAACGGCGCCAGCTTCCGTTCGCGCCGCTACACAAAGGCGTTGCGAATGCTGAAAATCAAGCATAAGCGCACCAGACCCTATACGCCAAGAACAAACGGAAAGGCCGAACGCTTCGTGCAGACCTCCTTGCGGGAATGGGCCTATGCCAAACCCTACAACCATTCATCCGAACGGGCCGCCGCACTGTTGCCTTTCCTCCACCATTACAATCATCATCGGCCTCACTTCGGCATCAACGGATGCTCACCTATCTCAAGGATCCCAAGAAACAACCTATCGAGACACGACAGCTAGAGCGCTGGGCGTGCGCCGCGCCACCTTGTCCAACCTCGTAAATGAAAAAGCGGCCCTCTCGCCGGAAATGGCCATGTGCGTCGAGAAGGCTTTCGGCGTCAGCATGGAGACCCTGCTGCGGATGCAGGCATGGCACGACGGCTACACCATGCGGCAGCGGGCGGGGGAAATCGATGTGAAGCCATTCACGCCGACAAGGCCACGATGACAGGGCGGAGCATTCAAAAGGGAATGGTCCGTCAAGGGTGTTTCAAAAGCCCCCGCCTTAATGACTGCGAGAGCGGTGGTTTCTGAGGTTAAATCATGGTAGAGGACCCGAACCGAGCAGGATTGAAGGCTACGGGCTCACCTAAGAGTCCGTTTCGAAAGTTCGTCAACCATTGCAGAGCTTTCGTAGCATAAGTCGAATGGAGGCGAAACGGAGGGAGACAAGGGCTGTGGCGTTGAGGTTCTCCCAATCCTTGGCCAGTCTTCGACAGCGGTTCAGCCATGCGATCGACCGCTCGACGATCCAGCGCTTGGGCAAGGTCACGAAGCCTTTCGCCTGATCGCAGCGTTTGACGATCTCGATCTTTACACGAGGCAGAATGTCGGCGAGCGCGTCGCCAAGGATCGGCCCTTGATACGCGCTGTCGGCGAACAGTTTTTCGAGAAAGGGAAAGCGGCCGAACAGCGTCGAAAGCAGCAAGACGCCGCCGTCGCGATCCTGAATGCCGGCGCAATGAACGATGGCGCCCATCAGCAAGCCTTGCGTATCGACGAGAACGTGGCGCTTCTTGCCCTTGATCTTCTTGCATCTTTCGAGACGGACACTTATAAAGTCTGTATTAAGACGGGCTTTGGCCGCCGCAGTCTACTGGAATGGATTGAAATGATGTTGTTTTTGTGGATTGGCCTGAATCTAGAACACGCTTTACGGAAGCATAGAAAGCTGGGTTCGTGGGCTTATACAGACTGCATAAACATTGTTGGGCCTGCATATGATCGAGACCGTCCGGCCTCAAACAGCTCGACCAAGCAGCCTACCTTATCGAATGCACCATGGGGAGACAGATGGCAAAGCGGAAAATGCGTGCTTTATTTTCCCTGTCAGTGGGTAGGCTAAGGAGGAAGCTATGAACGGGATTACATTGACTGAACGGTTAGCAACTGAACGGTTAGCACTCGTGAGTGGCCTCTATACGCGGGGAGATTGGTTTAGTTCTAGTGCTGGCTTTCAGAAGCTGATAGTCGAGACCGTGCGCCTGATGTTGACGGCTGGTTCCCACAGATGATGGCGAGCGGCACCTATAGCGCGGGGATATATTCATTCAACGGCTCAGTGGACTGGCTCGCCATCCGCCTGGAGGAGAAGAGCGCGGGAGTTTGGGAAGGCGAGATCGTCAGCCGTTTTGGTAATAAACAGCTGCTCCCGCACAACTTGGTACGCATCCATGTACCGCGCCAGATCTTTGCGGTGAGCGGCTCGAGGATGACGATCACGTTCACCGGCGGCGCTCCGGATATCAGCCGAGTATTGGAATTCGAGTCACCCTATTTCCGCACGGTCGAGTTCGAGTTTGATACCGTTGAAACCGCTCCACGTGTGACAACCATCGATACTTGGGTGCATCCCGTGCGGCCGAGCAATCTCCGGCGCGAACAGCTAAACATCGCAGAGGTGTACAGCCGCGTCGGCGTGGACGTACAGCAATCGCCAAACACAAGCGTTGTGGGGCTCGAGGCAGGCGTCGGCGCCGAGAAATGGACCAACCAGGAACTCCACGATTCGATGCAAGTGTTTTGGTCGCGCTATAAACCACGTGCCCAGTGGGCCGTGTGGATGTTATTCGCACACCGTCACGTAGACCCAACACTGGGCGGCATCATGTTCGATGATAGTAAGCGGAATCCGAAGGATCGATTTCAGCGGCAGGGTGCGGCGGTCTTCGGTGACACTTTGGCGGACCGTCTGCCGGATGGAGAAAAGCAACCCAAACAATGGATCAGACGGCAGCGATTTTTTACGGCGGTTCATGAGATCGGGCATTGTTTCAACCTGCTCCACTCTTGGGAAAAGTACCTAGGAGACCCGTGGGTTGCCACCATTCCAACCGATCGCCAAGCCAGAAGCTTCATGAACTACCCGCAAGATATCGAAAACTTCTTTAAATCATTCCATTACCGTTTCGACGATCCGGAGCTCATTTTCATTAGACATGCTCCAGAGGAGTTCGTGGAGATGGGGGCTGCCGCTGCGGGCGCAAATCATGGTTTCCGCAATGGCCGCTTTGCCGCCAATCCGAGGTTGGCGCTTGAGCTTGCGGTTAGTCGTGCGAGGCCGGTTTTCGAGTTCCTTGAGCCCATTGCGATCGAGCTGAGATTGACAAACATCTGTAGCCAACCACAGCTTGTTAACTCATCGGTACTGGATGAGGTCCACGACCTCACTTTGATCATTCAGCCTCGCGGAGGATTAGCCCAAGACTGGCGACCCTACGCGAGACATTGCTCTTTTGGAGGAGTAAAGCTATTACAACCCCGGGAATCGCTTACGGCATCGCTGTTCGTCTCGGCGGGCCTCGGTGGCTGGTACCTAGCCGAGCCTGGTTCCTATACTCTCCATGCGTGCCTTCACAGCCACGGCGGGGCCATCCTTGCAGAACCGCTTAGCCTCCGCGTCGCATCGCCCCGCAGCCGGGAGGAAGATTACTTGGCCCAGAACTTTTTCACCAACGAGGTCGGCAGGGCACTTGCCTTCGGCGGGACTTATGTGATGACCTCTGCGATAGAGGCGCTACAGGAAGCTGCTGATCGGCTCAAGGGCAGAGCTGTTGCTCGCCACGCAATGCTGGCGTTGGCGCTGAAGACGCCGCGTCGGATTTTTCTGCGGGTGATGGTCGAGAAGAATCCTTCGACGGCAGTGAGCCACGACGCCGAGGTCGGCGTGAAATGGCAGGTCCATCGCGGATGGTCGGCCAGCCACCTCAAGACATTGGGATGCTTGTGCGTGGCGTAGTTGTCAGCGATGGCATGAATGACCTTGCCGGCTGGAACGGCTCGCTCCACGGCGTTGAGGAAACGGATAAACTCCTGATGCCGATGCTGTTTCATGCAGCGTCCGATTACGGTTCCGTCGAGGATGTTGAGCGCGGCGAAAAGCGTGGTCACGCCGTTGCCCTTGTAATCATGCGTCATTGTCCCGCACTTGCCGGGCTTGAGAGGCAGTCCCGGCTGGGTGCGGTCGAGCGCCTGGATTTGGCTTTTCTCGGCGATGGACACGACGACGGCGTGAGCGGGCGGGTCCATGTAGAGGCCGACGACATCCTCGACCTTCTCGGCGAAATTTGGATCGTTGGAGCGCTTGAAAGTGCGGATGCGATGCGGTTGCAGGCGATGCGCTTTCCACAGGCGCTGGACGGCGCGAAGCGATATGCCGGCGGCCTTGGCCATGGCGCGCCCGGTCCAATGGGTGACCTCGCCCGGCGGTTCGGAACAGGTCAGCTCCAAAACCTTCGCGACAACTTTCGCCGAGAGCGGCGCCCTGCCGGGTTTGCGCGTCTTGTCGCGCAGGAGGCCATCGACGCCTTGCTCGCCATATCGCCGTTGCCAACGCCAGACAGCGGGGCGGCTGGCGCCAGGCCGCCGCGCGACTTCCAACACGGGCAGGCGCTCGGCGGAAAACAGCACGATCTTCGCCCGCTGAATTTGCTTGAACGGACGATTTCGATCGCCGATGATCGCAAGCAGGCGCTCGCGATCTTCGGGGCAGACCATGACGTTGACGGTTTGGGCCATGCCGCCAGAGTCGCATATCCGGCGGCGCCTGTGAATCCTACGTCAGCGTCAGTGCACTAGATGTCGTGTCTCGATAGGTTGTTTCTTGGGATCCTTGAGATAGGGGAGCATCCGTTGATGCCGAAGTGAGGCCGATGATGATTGTAATGGTGGAGGAAAGGCAACAGTGCGGCGGCCCGTTCGGATGAATGGTTGTAGGGTTTGGCATAGGCCCATTCCCGCAAGGAGGTCTGCACGAAGCGTTCGGCCTTTCCGTTTGTTCTTGGCGTATAGGGTCTGGTGCGCTTATGCTTGATTTTCAGCATTCGCAACGCCTTTGTGTAGCGGCGCGAACGGAAGCTGGCGCCGTTGTCGGTCATGACGCGAAGGACCCTGACGCCGTGATCGCGAAAGAAGCGCAAGGCTTGCAAGAGGAATTTCAGGCAGGAGCGCCGTGTTTCGTCCGGCAGGATTTCAGAATAGGCCAGCCGGGAGTGATCGTCGACGGCCAGATGGAGATATTCCCAGCCCTTGCCGCCTTCCTTGCGGCTGCGTGGCGCGCTCTGTCCGGTCCGGTCTCCCGTGATGCGATGTCCGATCCCTTCGATGCGGCCGAGCTTCTTGATGTCGATATGGATCATCTCGCCCGGCTGCTTCTTTTCATAACGGATGATCGCGATCCTTTGATCGAGGGCGGACAGGCGGCTCAGCCCCTTGGCCTTTGCGATGCGGGCCACCGTCGCGCGCGACAGCCCGGTCGCGCGGGCGATCTTCCAGAAGGGCTGACGGGCCCGGCGCAGGGCTTCGACCTGGGCGATCTGATGTGATGTGATCCGTGTCCGCAGGCGATGCGGCCGGCTGGTCCGGTCTTGGAGGCCAGCGGCGCCTTCGCTTTCGTGGCGCCGGAGCCATTTCCTCACGGTCGCGGCCGAAACGCCTACAGCGCCGGCTATGGAGCGCGGCGTTTCGCCCGCTTGGCGGCGCCCGACAATCAAGGCTCGCATGTTCGGCGTCGTCCTGGCATTCTTATGAATGTTCACGGGTGGGTCTCCTGAGCCTGTGGTGCTTCGCAAACCCCACAAACCTCAGATTCTCCCCGTGAACAACCTGTTGAGACATTACATCTAGAGCGGGTCCCGAATAGACAGAATCGGAAGGGGGATTCCCGAATTTCGGCGGAATTCGTAATTCACCATGTTGGCTGGAATGGAGGCCGGCATGGATGGCAAAACCCTATTCGCAGGATTTACGTGACCGCCTGGTGCGGGCTGTACTGGCAGGTCAGTCTCGGCGCAAGGCGGCGCGCAGCTTTGATGTCAGTGCGAGCTGCGTGATCAAGCTCATGCAGCAGTTTGAGATAACAGGCGGTTGTCTGCCGCGAAAGTTTGGCGGCCATAAGCGGCACGCGCTGGCTGCGCATGAAGATAAGGTGCGGGCGTTGGTGGCGGTGCAGCCCGAGCTGACGATCACGGAGCTGTGGAGCAAGCTGACGACGCTCGAGATCAAAGTCGGGCGGTCCGCCGTCGGGCGTTTTTTGCGGCATCTGCAATTGACCTTTAAAAAAAACTCTGCACGCCGCCGAACAAGAAAGAGCGGATGTCCGGGCCGCACGTCTCGCTTGGCGCGATAAGCAGAAAAGTCTTGATCCTCAAAGGCTTGTATTCATCGATGAGACCTGGGCCTCGACCAACATGACACCTCGCTATGGGCGATGTGAAAGAGGCAAGAGACTTATCGCTCACGCCCCGTTCGGCCACTGGAAGACGACGACCTTTTTGGCGGCGTTGCGCCACGATCGCATCACCGCTCCTTGTGTCTTCGACGGTCCCATTAACGGCGCAAAGTTCCTCGCCTATGTCGAGCAGGTTCTGGTGCCGACCTTGTCGCCTGGCGAAATCGTGGTGATGGATAATCTCGGTTCCCATAAACGCGCCGGCGTTCGAAAAGCCATCGAAGCCGCCGGGGCGACGCAGTGCTTCTTGCCCGCCTACAGTCCTGACTTCGATCCCATCGAACAAGTCTTCGCCAAGCTCAAAAATACGTTGCGCAAAATGGCCCACCGAACCGTCGATGCTCTGTGGGATGGCATCGGATTAGCTCTCGACGACTTCCCTCCAACCGAATGCTTCAACTATTTTCGCAATGCCGGATACGGGTCCACCTAATCGGGACCCGCTCTAGAGCGGGTCCCGAATAGACAGAATCGGAAGGGGGATTCCCGAATCGGCGGAATCGTGATTCACCATGTTGGCTGGAATGGAGGCCGGCATGGATGGCAAAACCCTATTCGCAGGATTTACGTGACCGCCTGGTGCGGGCTGTACTGGCAGGTCAGTCTCGGCGCAAGGCGGCGCGCAGCTTTGATGTCAGTGCGAGCTGCGTGATCAAGCTCATGCAGCAGTTTGAGATAACAGGCGGTTGTCTGCCGCGAAAGTTTGGCGGCCATAAGCGGCACGCGCTGGCTGCGCATGAAGATAAGGTGCGGGCGTTGGTGGCGGTGCAGCCCGAGCTGACGATCACGGAGCTGTGGAGCAAGCTGACGACGCTCGAGATCAAAGTCGGGCGGTCCGCCGTCGGGCGTTTTTTGCGGCATCTGCAATTGACCTTTAAAAAAAACTCTGCACGCCGCCGAACAAGAAAGAGCGGATGTCCGGGCCGCACGTCTCGCTTGGCGCGATAAGCAGAAAAGTCTTGATCCTCAAAGGCTTGTATTCATCGATGAGACCTGGGCCTCGACCAACATGACACCTCGCTATGGGCGATGTGAAAGAGGCAAGAGACTTATCGCTCACGCCCCGTTCGGCCACTGGAAGACGACGACCTTTTTGGCGGCGTTGCGCCACGATCGCATCACCGCTCCTTGTGTCTTCGACGGTCCCATTAACGGCGCAAAGTTCCTCGCCTATGTCGAGCAGGTTCTGGTGCCGACCTTGTCGCCTGGCGAAATCGTGGTGATGGATAATCTCGGTTCCCATAAACGCGCCGGCGTTCGAAAAGCCATCGAAGCCGCCGGGGCGACGCAGTGCTTCTTGCCCGCCTACAGTCCTGACTTCGATCCCATCGAACAAGTCTTCGCCAAGCTCAAAAATACGTTGCGCAAAATGGCCCACCGAACCGTCGATGCTCTGTGGGATGGCATCGGATTAGCTCTCGACGACTTCCCTCCAACCGAATGCTTCAACTATTTTCGCAATGCCGGATACGGGTCCACCTAATCGGGACCCGCTCTAGGGCAGGCCATCGGCGAGCTGCGGGCAAGGCGCGACGGGAATGGCGAAACTGTTCGGGTAGAAAAATTGCTGGGTACGAGCCAAACCCGCCGCAGCTATGGTTTACCATGATCAGTACCGTTAATATCGACGCGACACAAATTCGCCTCAGATGTGGCAATTGCGCCACAATTCGTCAAAGCGTCACATTGATAGTGATTTCCGCGCACTCCGCCCGCCGGCAATATGGCGACTTCCTCCTGAGCCCGCCGAAGGGGAGTTTGCCGCTATCGTCGTCGTCCTGCGACATGCTGGTCTGGATGTTTTCGGTCATCGTGGCCAGGCTCACGCGCTCTCATCAGCCCGTGAGCCGGACGACAGGAGGCCGTTTCGACAACCGGACCTTCGAGGCCGATCCTGAGCATTCTATTTGATCGGGACGCGCTCTAATGCCATCCCTGCAAAACGTCTAAAACAGACAGTGAATGGAAGAGCGAGGCAGATTGCTAGCTCCGCTTACCGCCGCTTGAGCAGATCCGGCCTTCGCTCGCGGGTAACCCTCAACGCCTGCGCCTCGCGCCAGGCCTTGATTTTCGCGTGGTCGCCGGACAGCAGCACGTCCGGGATTGCCCTTCCCTCCCATTCGCGCGGCCGCGTATAATGCGGATATTCGAGAAGCCCCGCCTCGAAACTCTCTTCGTCGCCGGACGTTCGCGCTCCCATCACGTGGGGCAAAAGCCGCACGGAGGCATCGAGCACGGCAAAAGCGGCGATCTCGCCGCCGGAGAGCACATAATCGCCGATCGAAATCTCTTCGAGACCGCGCGCGGCGATCGCCCGCTCGTCGACGCCCTCGAACCGGCCGCAGATCAGCACGGCGCCTTCTCCCGCCGCAAGCGCGCGCGCGCGGGCTTGCGTGAAGGGCGCGCCGCGCGGAGAAAGCAGCAGGCGCGGCCGCCTGTCGCCCTCGTCGAGCCCGGCATCGAGGCTGGCGGCCAGCACGTCGGCGCGGATCACCATCCCGGGGCCGCCGCCGGCCGGCGTATCGTCAACCGCCCTATGGCGGCCTTGCCCATGTGCGCGGATGTCCTTGACCTCGATGCTCCAAACTTCGCGCGCCAAACCCTCGCCCGCGAGCGAGACGCCGAGCGGCCCTGGAAACATCTCCGGAAACAGCGTGAAGACCGTCGCCCGCCACATAGCCCCTTTGGCCCCTCTGGCCCCTCAACGCTCCGAAGGTTTCGCTTCGATTTCGAAAGGCGGCACGACGGTCAAATGGCCCGCCTCGATATCGATACGCGGAAAAATTTCTTTCCTGAAAGGCAAGAGCAACGTCTCACACCCGTCTGGGCGCGCGATTTCCACAATATCGCCGCCGCCAAAATTCAAGACATTGACGACGTTGCCAAACGCTTCTCCCGCTTCGTTCATCGCCGCAAGCCCGATCAAATCGGCAAGATAGAATTCCTCGCCTTCCACATCGGGCAAGGACGCGCGGGGCACAAAGAGTTTAGCATGGGTCAAAGTCCCGGCGCTCGCGCGGTCGTCAACCCCCGCGATCTTGGCAACAAACATGTTGTGCTTGATTGGACGCAGGCTAACAATCGAAATTCGCCGGGTTCCGCTCTCATCGAAAAGAGGGTTGTAGGCGGCGATCGCGCCTGGAACGCCGGTAAAGGAAGTGAGCCGCAATTCGCCGCCGACGCCCTGCGGGGCGCCAAAACGGCCAACCAGAATGCGATCCATGACCATCGCGCTCCAGCCGCGTCAGGGTCAGGCGGCCGGTGGCGCCGCGGGTTTCGCGGCGGCGGCGCGCTCCTGCGCCTTTTTCCTCGGCAAAGCCTGTTTGGGATTGTTGCGCGCCACGCGTGGCAAGACGCCGAGACTGTCGAGCAGCCGGGCGACGCGGTCGGTCGGCTGCGCGCCCTTGGCGATCCACGCTTTCGCTTTTTCGTGGTCGAGCACGATCCGGCCCTCCGCATCCTTCGCCTTCAAAGGATCGAAGATGCCGAGGCGTTCGATGAAATCTTCCATCGCGCGGCATCCTGGAATCGGCGACCACGACCCGATAGAACGGCCGCTTCTTGGCGCCGCCGCGCGACAGACGAATTTTCAATGGCATTGCGGTTTCCTTTCAGCGCGTCCAGATCAAATGGAACCATTTGATCGATAAGGACTCGCGCTCAAACTCAAAGAGTTGGAGCATGTCCTCATAAGACATCGGATATATCCGATGTCTTAATATCGAAAAAGTCGAGCAACGTTTTCGGGACATGCTCTAACCGCGATTGATGTCTAGCCTTCAACGAGATCGAGCCGCTTTTCGATGCGGGTGACGCGCGCGTCGAGGCGATCGAGGCGAAGCGATTGTTCGGCGAGCGTGACATGGATTTGCGCGAGACCCGCTTCGAGACGGCCAAGCCGGCTCTTGATCTCGCCAATATCGCTTTCCATGCGATCGAGCTGCCCGCGCATGTGACGCAGATGCTCGAGGACAAGATTTTCAACCTCGGCCATCATTTCTTTTTTCCGAACGGATTGAGACCGCTCCACAGGCCGCCGCCGAGCCCAGGCAGTTTCGCGCCCCCAAGGCCGGGCAATTTCGGCGGCTCCGGCGCCCTCAAGCCGGGTTTGACCTGTGCCGGCTGCCCCGGCGTCGGTCCGATTTGCCTCTGGCCAACTTGCCTTTGCAAGGCGGCGAGCTGTTCCGGCGTAGGCTGCGGCATGCCGCCCCCCATCCCGCCGCCGGGCAGGCCGAACATGGAAGCCATTTTGCCCATCGCGCCGCCGCGCTTGGCGCCTCCCATCGTTTTCATCATATCGGCCGTCTGCCGGTGCAGTTTTAGAAGCTTGTTGACATCCTCGACCCTGACGCCGGAGCCCGCCGCGACGCGCCTCTTGCGCGAGGCCTTGAGGACATCGGGGGTTCGCCGCTCCTCGCGGGTCATCGACGAAATAATGGCACGCTGGCGTTTGATGATGCCATCGTCGAAACGCGCGGACGCAAGCTGCTCCTTCATTTTGGCGACGCCCGGAAGCATTCCCATGATGCCCCCTAAGCCGCCGATCTTCTCGACCTGGGCAAGCTGGTCGGAAAGATCATCGAGATCGAACTTGCCCTTGCGCATCCTCTCGGCAACGCGCTGCGCCTTTTCGGTATCGATCAACTCGGCCGCCTTTTCGACGAGCGAAACGATATCGCCCATGCCGAGGATGCGGTTGGCGATGCGGGAGGGATGAAAATCCTCGAGCGCGTCCATTTTCTCGCCGGTGCCGAGAAGCTTGATCGGCTTGCCGGTGACCGCGCGCATCGAGAGCGCCGCGCCGCCGCGTCCATCGCCATCGATCCTGGTCAGCACGATGCCGGTGATGCCGACGCGATCATCAAAACTTTTGGCGAGATGCACCGCGTCCTGGCCGGTGAGACTATCGGCGACGAGAAGGATCTCATGCGGGCGCGAGGCTGCCTTGATTGCCACCATCTCGTCCATCAGCGCTTCGTCGATATGGGTGCGCCCAGCGGTGTCGAACATGACGACATCATAGCCTTGCAAACGCGACGCCTGTTCCGCGCGTTTGGCAATCTGCACCGGTGTCTGGCCCACGACGATCGGCAGAGTATCGATTCCGACCTGGCGGCCGAGTACGGCGAGCTGTTCCTGCGCCGCTGGACGCTTCACGTCGAGCGAGGCCATCAACACCTTGCGTTTCATCTTTTCGGAGAGACGCTTGGCGATCTTCGCGGTGGTCGTCGTCTTGCCCGTGCCTTGCAGGCCGATCATCATGATCGCGACCGGCGCCGGCGCGTCGAGGTCGATTTGATTGGCGTCCGTGCCAAGCGTTTCGATCAACACGTCGTTGACGATTTTCACGACCATCTGGCCGGGCGTCACCGATTTGACGACGTTGGCGCCGACCGCGCGCACGCGCACCTTGTCCACGAAGGAGCGCACCACGTCGAGCGCGACATCGGCTTCGAGAAGGGCGCGGCGGACCTCGCGCAGCGCGAGGTTGACGTCCTCCTCCGACAGCGCGCCGCGCCGCGTTAATTTATCCAATATTCCAGAGAGCTTTTCCGAAAGCCCTTCGAACATGCGTTGATCCTGTCGCAAACATTGCCGCGCCGGCGGCGGGACTGTTGGTATGTTTTAACACACGTCACCGAGGAAAGGTCCGCCGGGCGGGAGCTTGACAGCGCAAACGGGGATTTGCGCGTCAACGCCGAGCTCGCCCGGGAGCGCAACGCGCCGCCGGACGTTCGCCGCTTGCCACTAAGGACAAGGCGACTCGCTCGAAGAAACCTCAAAACAAGGACCCGGCCTTGTAGGCGCGTCGCAGCGGGGAAGTCAAGGAAGCTCAGCGCTTGGCGAGGTTCCCACAAGGGCGCGGATTGCGGCAATTGCGCTTCGAAGATGGCAGCGGAGTACGCGCCGCCGCCCCTTGGGAATCCCAGCCGGTTCGGTCAGAGTAGATGACGCTCTGGGGCTACACCGTGGCCGCAAAATGGTGCGAAAAAAGTTGACACATGCGCGGAAGATGGGGAACAATAGGATGCTTCCGCCGTTGTTCACGAGAGCCGGTCGGAAGTGGAAGGCGCCTTCTTTCGACAGCTCATCGGTTCCAACGCAATGGAGAAGCGATGACTCCACCGGGACAGCGTAACTGACCCCGACAGGCGCGGGGTCACGGTTGCGCGAAAGCCAAGAATGCCGGCTGGGCCGAAACGTCACCGCCGACAATTTGATGTCATCGTGCGATAGCGCCCGCGAAGGCCAAGCGGATGTTAGCTCGTAGGTAGAATCTGCACAAATCACAGATCGCTTCGCAAAGGCGAAGCAGAGCCCCGCAGTTGCTTGAATGCACCGGGGCTCGTTGTGCGTCTATCGCATGTTGGTTTGCTGCACCTCCTCGGCCCGAATGCACGCTTCGTCTATCCCGCCTTGGGGCCAATTGTTTCGCCCTTTCCGGTACGGCGATGCCCCGTATCTTCGTCATTTGATCGCAAAACGGCGAGCATATGGCCGAAGTGGACTTGCCATATCGGCCATACTTTAGGTTATCTCCAGAAAAGAACCAGCAAAATTATGATTGGCAGAGGTATACCCAGCAGCCAAAGCAGTGCGCCGCGTCCTAGTCCCATTGCTTTTCTCCTTCAAGCCTCATGTAGCACTACAACGGCTTAAATCGAGCTGAGTTCCACATTGTGTTTAGATCGATGCCTTTGGCGGGAGTGAGATCAAATAAGCGTGATTGACGCTTTGCCAAAGCCGGGGACTTTGGCCGAGGGTGAAGTTCGATGGTGATGGCGGTAGGCTCCGCACCATGCCTTCGACACGGTCTTGGATCCGCTCCGCGACTTTGACCGCACCTTCGGATGGCGGCGCCCGGCGGCGGAAGGGGCGGGCCTGGGCCTTGCCCGGATCCGCACAAGCTCGAGACTGATCAGATTGAGAAAGGTCAAGAAAAAGCAAAACCCGGCCGTCGCATATGCCATCGCCATCGTCAGGCTCCCGAGCTACTATCCGATGTTTGCGCGAGAACGGCCGAGGCACGCGCCTGGAAACGCTCTGTGTTTCGGGTACCTATTGAAAAGCGAAGGTCCGGCTTTCATAACTCTTGGGAAACAGATGCCGCATCCAATTGTCCGCTTCGCTCCATCGCCGACCGGCCGCATTCACATTGGCAACGCGCGGACGGCCCTTTTGAACTTCCTCTACGCAAAAAAAAACCATGGCGAATTCATTCTTCGGTTCGATGACACCGATGTGGAACGCTCCAAGGAGGAGTTCGCTCAGGCGATCGAGGTCGATCTCGCCTGGCTTGGCATCGTGCCGGATACGGTCTTCCGCCAGTCGGGGCGATCTGCGCTTTACCGCGCCGCCGCCAAAAGGTTGCGCGAGGCTGGACGGCTTTATCCTTGCTATGAAACCGCCGGGGAACTCGACCGCAAACGCCAGCGCCAGCAAGCGCGCGGCCTGCCTCCGGTCTACGATAGGGCCGCGCTCGCTCTGTCAGGTCCGGAACGGGCTAGGTTGGAAGCAGAGGGCCGGAGGCCGCACTGGCGCTTCAAACTCGACCATGAAATCGTGCGCTGGACCGATCTCGTGCGCGGCGAGAGCCATATCGATTGCGCCTCCTTGTCCGATCCGGTGCTGCTGCGCGAGGATGGAACTTATCTCTACACATTGCCTTCGGTCGTGGACGACATTGAGCAGAAAATCACCCCTATCATCCGGGGCGAAGACCATGTGACCAATACGGCGGTGCAAATGCAGCTTTTCGAGGTTTTGGCCGGGCCGCGCGCGCTCCCTTGCTTCGCGCATCACAACCTATTGTCTTCGGCGAGCGGCGAAGCGCTCTCGAAACGTTCCGGCGCGTTGTCGATCGGCGCATTGCGTGATTCCGGAATCGAATCGCTCGCCGTCGCGGCGGCGGCGGTACTGATCGGATCTTCCGTGGCGCTGCATCCGGTTGACAGCCTTGCCGAACTCGCGGCTTCGCTCGATCTTGCAAAACTCTCTCGGACGGTTGCGCGGTTCGATCCCGCCGAACTCACCGCGCTGTCGGCGCGCACGCTGCATGGGTTAAGTTTTGAGGCGGTCCGTGAAAGGCTCATAGCGTATGATATCGCCGGCCACAAGGCGAAACCCTTCTGGCTCGCCACGCGCGGCAATCTTTCGACCTTTCTCGATGTGGTTGACTGGTGGCGCGTCGTCGAAGGCGAGATCGCGCCGGTCGTCGAGGAGGCCGAGTTCCTGGCGGCGGCACGCGCGAGCCTGCCCGGCGAGCCTTGGGACGAAACCGTCTGGGCGAATTGGACGAAGGTTTTGCAGGCCGCGACCGGACGCAAGGGGAAGGCGCTGTTTCATCCCTTGCGTCTCGCCTTGACCGGCCGCGACAACGGACCCGAACTCGCGGCGCTTTTGCCTTTGATCGGCAAAACTAAAGCGGCGGCACGATTATCCGGACGCGCCGCTTGACCCCATCGGGGCCAGTGACCTCCTGGGTGCCGGCTTGCCCCTCGGCGTTCGCGGAATTCGTCCCCGCCTGGTCTTCCTTGGCCGCGGCGGGTGGGATGCCTGGCCTCGGTGGCGCCGCCTTTTCGAATTTCGGCTTTGCCAATTCCGCCGATTTTTCGGGAGTGACCACGATATCGCTCTTGCGTTCGCGTCCAAGCATCTGTTCGGCTCCCGCAAGCGCCTCGGCCCAGGACTGCCCAGCCGGTTTGCAGGTGCAGGCAGGCTCGAAAGTTTTCTCGAATTTCAGGGCGTTGGGCAACTCGGAATAGGGCGTGTCGCCATCGAGCGAAACGGCGGTATTGATTCCCTGATGGGGGGAACGTGTATAGACGCTGACCGCGGTATTCGGGCAGAGGGCCTGACAAAGGCCGGTCAGTTGGTCCGGACCGCTTTGCCGCACGGACAAATCGAGCGGGAAAAAACCGCCGTCGCAGTCGCGCACGCACACCGCCTGCGAACCGCCGCGTGGGGTTAGGTCTTCGCCGGGCAGAGGGAGGACCTCTTCGATCCGGGGCTGCTGACCGAAAGTAAACGGATTTGGATTGGCTCCGAAGATGCCGAAAAGCGATTCGAAAAAACCCCGCTCGCGCGGTTGGCCGGCAGCCTGGACTTGGCCGCGGCAATAGGCATTGTAGCGCGCGGTCAGTTGCTGCCTGGCCGCCGCATTGCCATTGGGATCCCTGCCCCCTTGGTATTGGGCGAGGTTCGCCTGCATTTGTTGAATTTGCGCGTTAAGGCCCGGGCATTGCGGCGGCGGCGCGTCAAACAAAAAGAATTGGCTCCGGTCGCAGCCGAGCGCACGCGCATTTCGGATCGTGCGATCGAGTTCCGCGCGCTGTTTTTGCGCGGCGCCGCCATAGTGGTTCGAATACGTCTGGCTTCCTTCGCCGAGCGCGGTGATCCGCGCCGCTAGTTCTCCGCAACCGATCGGTTGCGAAGAGGCAGGACCCAGGGAAAGGACGAGGGTCACGCCGCCCATGGCTATCCTTAAGCAGGCGCCAAAACGCGTGAAAGATTCTCTAAGGGCGCGGCCGGAATGCATGCACGTCTCTTGGGGCGCTTGGGGGTCACTTGCCAAGCCGGTATTTGCATCGAACAATAAAATTGGCGTCCCTTCGTGTCCTTACCATGACCACATATTGTACCACATATTGTGCGGCCAGGTCCGAGGGGCGGGACCGGACGAACATCGCGATAACGGAATGTTACGAATCTCGGTTGCTATGTAGCGAATGATGTCATTAAATACTTCATATTCGGACATAGACGCAGGTGGGCATGCTCGCTGCGCTTCGAAAATAAAGCGGCGTGCTGATCAGGGCCGATCAACTCGGCCGGAAGTCATTGTCCGGCAAAGTGCGATAGCTTGATGGAACCTGGATTATCCTCTGAAACGAGCTAGTTGACACGGTTGCCGCAGCTGACGTGGAAAGAGCCGGGCTCTATGCTGGATCGCGACGCCTCGTCCATCGTGCCGGCCGCCTCATCCGCCGGTCCAAAGCCGTTCGAGCCGCCAAATCCATGCGCCTTGCACCAGGCATCCGCCACGACGAGGCCGCACTGCGAACCCGGCTTGAGACATTCCTCGAAACCATAGCCGTCATTCGGCGGAATGATCAATGTCCGGCTTTCGTCCGCTCTTGCCGGCAATTTGAGGGCAAGCGCAGCCAAAATCCCGCCGAGGAGAAAAAGCACAAGGCGAAACAGTTTGCGGCGGCCGTGGGCGGCGAGCGTTATTATTGGCAATCGGCAGGATCAAAATCGACATGGAAATCTCAAAAATTGGGAAATCTCAAAAATTGGCGAGAACCGGGAGGATATTTATAGCGAACATGCTTGAAAATTCTCTTAATGCGCCGACGGGAACCGGCGCCCAAGCACCAAGCTTGACCAATAGAGCATTCCGCGCGCATAGTCACCCGATGATGCGCTTGACCGGCGCTTGCCGGACCCTCATTACGATCACTATTTGTAACGCCTAGCCTTGCCCCTGGCGGGAGCCGTCGCGTCCTCGATCCAAGAGTTCGACCTTGATGCCCCAGGCCAGCGCAGGCACAAGGGGAATATATGCCGTTGCGGCTCTACAATACGCTGACCCGCCGAAAACAGTTTTTCGAGCCGCTCGATCCCGCGAATGTGCGCCTCTATGCCTGCGGTCCGACGGTGTACGATCATTTGCACATCGGCAACGGGCGCATGCTGATCGTCTTCGACGTGCTCTTCCGCCTGCTGCGCCATGTCTATGGCGAGGCCCATGTCAAATATGTCCGCAATATCACCGACGTCGACGACAAGATCAACGCGCGCGCGGCGGAGCGCGGGGTCGATATCCGCGTGCTGACGGATGAAATGACGAAGGTTTTTCACGAGGACGCCAAGGCGCTCGGCTGCTTGGTGCCAACCGTCGAGCCCCGCGCGACGGAGCATATCGCCGAGATGATCGCACTCATCGATAAGCTTATCGCCAAGGGCCATGCCTATGTGGCGGAAGGCCATGTGCTGTTCGATGTGCCCTCGATGCCCGCCTATGGCAAACTCTCGAAGCGTCCGCTCGACGAAATGATCGCGGGCGCGCGGGTCGAGGTCGCGCCTTATAAGCGCGGGCAAATGGATTTTGTCCTATGGAAGCCTTCGACCCCGGGCGAGCCCGGCTGGGATAGCCCCTGGGGGCGCGGGCGGCCCGGCTGGCACATCGAATGTTCGGCGATGAGCTGGAAACACCTTGGCGAGGTGTTTGATATTCATGGCGGCGGCATCGACCTCCTGTTCCCGCATCACGAAAACGAAATGGCGCAAAGCTGCTCCGTCTTCGGGCGTGACGTGATGGCGAATGTCTGGATGCACAACGGCCATCTCCAGGTCGAAGGCGAGAAGATGGCAAAGAGCGCGGGAAATTTCGTGACGATCCGGGAGCTTTTGCACACTGAGAAATTTGGGGGCCGCCAATGGCCCGGCGAAGTGCTGCGGCTCGCAATTCTAGGAACCCGTTACCGTCAGCCGATCGATTTCACGGTGAAGGCGCTGGAGGAGGCATATAGACGTTGCGTAGAGTGGTTTGTCGCAACTTATGACGTCGATGGCGAAGGGATGGTTCCAGAAATCGGTTCTTCGGCCCTTGCTGGACGATCTCAATACTCCAGCGGCCCTCGCAGCGATACACGAGCTGTATGCCAGAACGCAGCCTAAGAATTTAGAACTCTCTCACTGACATTATAGAAGCCGGCCCGCAATTGAAGGCGTCCCTTGAATTGCTAGGACTCTATCTTCAACCTAAGCATTTCGAGGGGGTGTTACTTGCATGGCCCACGCCCGATCATTGGGCGATCATCAGCCAACGGCTAACTGAAGCTGAGCTCGCCATCTTAAAGGCTGTGCTATCAAAGACAATTCAACGTGTTCGAAGTAACTACTTGCGTGAGCGCGAGCTAAGCGAAGGGGAGCTTGACGATTTTATCGCGGCACGAGTTGCCGCTCGCAAAAATAGAAACTGGGCGGAGGCGGATCGTATTCGCGACAAACTCGCCGCAATGGGGTTCGTGCTGAAAGACAACAAGGACGGCACCACCACGTGGGAAATAAAGCGATGAGCCTCTTGCGAAGGGACAGCAGTTCCCTCTCCCAGAGGGAGAGGGTGGCCGCGAAGCGGCCGGGTGAGGGGCAGCAATCTTCGAGCCTAGCCTCACCTCTCGCGTTGTATCATGCTAAGCGCCTATATCGAACGAGGCCGCAACCCCTCACCCGCCGCCTCCGGCGGCACCCTCTCCCACGAGGAGAGGGTCTTGCGCGGTCAGTCGCTGCGTGGAAATGGGTCTCTTGGGTCGCGAGCCCGCGCGATGTCGGCTGCTCTTCGTATTTCCTCAATGACCCAATCGAGTCTTTCCTTCACCTCATCATTGGTGAAACGAAGTTCCAGGAACCCATGCGCCTCGATCAACGTGCGTCGTGCCGCATCGTGCTTAATTTGATCAAGATGATGCTTGCCGTCGATTTCGATCGTAAGACCGAGGTCATAGCAGCAGAAGTCGGCGATGAAGCCCGCAATTGGCGTTTGCCTTCGGAATTTCAAACCATCAAGCCTGCGCCCGCGAAGTTGCCGCCAAAGCAGGTCCTCGGGAGACGTGGTTTGCCTACGCAAGCAGCGGGCGATGTGGGTCCGATGGTTCGACATCCAATAAGGTTTGCGACGGATCGCCAAAGAACGCAATCTTGCACCCCGCGCCTTCGGGGCCATGCCTTTCCAATAGGAGAGGGTACATGACCCGCGAAAAGCTCACCCTGTTCGACACGACCTTGCGCGACGGCGCGCAAATGGCGGGCGTCGATTTCTCGCTCGCCGACAAACGCCATATCGCGGCGCTGCTCGATGGTCTCGGCGTCGATTATATCGAGGGCGGCTATCCCGGCGCCAATCCGCTCGATACGGAATTTTTCGCGCAAAGGCCCAAGCTGAAAGTTGCCCGATTCGCCGCGTTCGGCATGACCAAAAGGGCGGGCCGCTCCGCCGCCAATGATCCGGGCGTGGCAAGCCTTCTCAATGCCGATGCCGATGCCATCACCTTTGTCGCCAAGGCCTGGGATTTTCATGTTCACGTGGTGCTCGGCTGCACGCTTGAGGAGAACCTCGAAAACATCCGCCAGTCGATCGAGGCGGCGCTTGCGAAAGGCCGCGAGGCGATCCTCGACTGCGAGCATTTTTTTGACGGCTTTAAAGCCAACCGCGACTATGCGCTGTCCTGCGCGGCGGCGGCGCATGCGGCGGGCGCGAGGTGGATCGTTCTCTGCGACACCAATGGCGGAACGCTGCCGCATGAGATCGCAAGGATTGTCGAGGAAGTTGCCGCGGTTGTGCCGGGCTCCCACATCGGAATTCATGCGCACGACGACACCGGCAACGCGGTCGCCAATTCGCTTGCGGCCGTTCGCGCCGGGGCGCGGCACATTCAAGGCGCGCTGAACGGGCTTGGCGAGAGGTGCGGCAACGCCAATCTAGTTTCCTTGATCCCAACCCTTTTGTTGAAGCGCGATTTCGCCGAAAAATTCGAAATCGGCGTGACGCCGGAAAAACTCGCCACGCTCACCAAGGTCAGTCACACAATCGACGAATTGCTCAATCGCGCGCCCAACCGGCACGCGCCCTATGTCGGCGCCTCGGCTTTCGCGACCAAGGCAGGGATCCATGCCTCGGCGGTGATGAAGGAGCCGAAGACCTACGAGCATATCGTGCCAGAGGCGGTCGGCAACAAGCGCCGGCTTCTGGTGTCCGACCAGGCGGGGAAATCGAACATCCTTGCCGAACTGGAGCGGATCGGAGTGCGTCTCGACAAGGACAATTCCCGGGTCGCGCGTCTTCTCGACGAGGTCAAGCAGAAGGAATCGCTTGGCTACGCCTATGAGGGCGCGGACGCCTCGTTCGAGCTTCTGGCCCGCCGGATTCTCGGGCAGGTGCCGGATTATTTCGATGTCGAGCGCTTTCGCGTCGATGTCGAGCTCCGCCACAATGCGCAAGGCGAGCTCGTCTCGGTGGCGGGGGCGGTCGTCAAGGTGCGTATTGATGGCGAAACCCTGATCTCGGCGGCCGAAGGCGAAGGTCCCGTCCACGCGCTCGATCTCGCGTTACGCAAGGATCTCGGCAAATATCAGCGCTTTATCGAAGACCTCGAACTCATCGATTTTCGCGTCCGCATTTTCCGCGGCGGAACCAACGCGGTGACCCGGGTCTTGATCGAGTTCCGCGACGGCTCCGGAGAGAGCTGGTCGACGGCCGGCGTCTCGGCCAATATCATCGACGCCTCGTTTCAGGCGCTGACCAACGCGATCACCTACAAGCTACTAAAATCCGGCGCGCGATAAAGTAAACGGGAATTTTCGGGGATTCCCTTGCGTAGTGGTTTAAGCCCGCATCCGAACGGGCCGCCGCACTGTTGCCTTTCCTCCACCATTACAATCATCATCGGCCTCACTTCGGCATCAACGGATGCTCCCCTATCTCAAGGATCCCAAGAAACAACCTATCGAGACACGACAGCTAGAGCATAACCCCAAAAAGTTGCAGACTTTTTGAAGATTATGCGATAAAACAAAGAGATAGAGACCATGAGCAATTCAACTTGAAGCAATGGTCTAGAGATGGTTTAGAACCGGGCGGGCGGATCGGCCCGCGCCGCCGGGACTTCCCCCATCCACGGGCTCGACTGAGCATCCGCGACAAGGCCGAGTGCCGCGAGGACCGTCTTTCGCATCTCTCACCCCCCGCGCAAAAGCCGGATCGCTTCGCCGCGCTCGAAGATATTCAGCAACAGCCGCAACGCCTCTCCCCGCGCGCCTTCGAGGCGGGGATTTTCGTCGACGATTTTGCGCGCTTCGTCGCGCGCCAAGTTCAGTAACGGTCCGTGCGCGGAAAGATCAGCGAGGCGAAAACCCGGCAGGCCGGATTGCTTCGTGCCAAGCACCTCGCCTTCGCCGCGCAGGCGTAGGTCTTCCTCGGCGATGCGAAATCCGTCCTGCGTCTCGCGCATGATCGCGATCCGCGCCTTGGCCGCCTCCCCGAGCGGCGTCCGGTAGAGCAGCAAGCAGGAGGATTTGGCACCGGCGCGCCCGACGCGTCCACGCAATTGATGCAACTGGGCAAGCCCGAACCGCTCGGCATGTTCGATCACCATGATCGTTGCTTGCGGAATATCGACGCCGACCTCGATGACTGTTGTTGCGACCAGGATTTGGGTCGTCCCTTGCGCGAATGCGGCCATCGCTTCGTCCTTGGCGCGGCTTTTCATCTTGCCGTGGACAAGCCCCACCTTGTCGCAAAAAACCTCGTGCAGATGAAGGAAGCGTTCTTGCGCGGCGGCCGCGTCGAGTGCTTCGCTCTCTTCCACGAGAGGACAGACCCAGAACGCGCGGGCGCCGTCCGCGATCGCGCGCCGCAGCCTCGCGATGAGTTCGTCCATGCGCTCAATCGGCAACGCGCGGGTCTCGATCCTCTCCCGCCCCGCGGGCTTTTCCCGTAAATTTGAAACATCCATGTCGCCGAAATACGTCAGAACCAATGTGCGCGGAATAGGCGTCGCGGTCATGACCAGAATATCGGCTGCCGCGCCTTTGTCGCCCAGCGCCAGACGCTGATGGACGCCAAAGCGATGCTGCTCGTCGACCACGGCGAGGCCGAGGTCGCGGAAGACGACGCTTTCCTGAAACAAGGCATGGGTGCCAATCACAATATCGATGGTGCCCTCCGCCAGCCGGGCGAGGGTTTTGCCGCGCAAGGCAGCCGTGTCGCGGCCGGTGAGGAGCGCCAGTCCGAGCCCTGCGGCTTCGCCGAACATCGCGAGCGTTTGGTGATGCTGGCGGGCAAGAATTTCGGTCGGTGCCATCAGCGCCGCCTGCCGCCCGGCCTCGACGACCGCCGCCATGGCAAAGAGAGCAACAATGGTTTTGCCGGACCCGACATCGCCTTGCAAGAGCCGCAGCATGCGGGTTGGCGCGCCAAGATCGGCGTCGATCTCGGCCATCGCGGTTTTCTGGGAACCAGTGAGCGCGAAGGGCAGGGCAGCGGCGATCTTCTCTCTAATACGGCCATCTCCCTGGCTCGCGCGGCCGGGGGAGCGCCGGATTTTTGCCCGCAGCAAGGCAAGCGCCAATTGGGAGGCGAGCAATTCGTCGAAAGCGAGCCGCATACGCGCAGGCGCCTGGGGCGCGATGCTCTCCGGTGTTTTCGGGCGATGCACTTCCCGTAGTGCCGAGGGGAAAGACGGAAGGGCTGGAATATTTAACGCCGTCCTGTCATGCCACTCCGGCAAGGCGGGGATTTTGGCCAGCGCCGCATCGATCGCCCTTCCGAGCGACTTTTGAAAGAGCCCTTCGGTTGAAGGATAGACCGGCTCGACCGGCGCCATTCTGGCAAAACCTTCGCTGTCGAGCACACGGTCCGGGTGCACGATCTGGCGGTGCCCGTCCCAAAGCTCCAGCTTGCCGGAAATCCAGCGGGTCGCGCCAAGCGGCAAGCTCTTTTCGATCCAATGATGATTGGCCAGAAAGAAGACGAGGAGGACGTCGCCGGTCTCGTCCTCGACCAAGACCTTGTAGGGCGCCTTGGAGCGGGCACCCGGCGGCCGGTGCTCGATGGTCTTCACTTCGAGCGTGACGATTGTATCGAGCGGTGCATCGGCGATTTTTGGCCGGTTGCGGCGGTCGATCGCGGCATAGGGGAGATGGAAAAGAAGGTCGAGGGCGCGGGCATCTCTGCCGCTGCCGGCCAACAGCCGGTCGAGAAGCTTGGCTGTTTTCGGCCCGATGCCGGGCAGGCTCGCGGCTGTCGCGAAGAAAGGATTGAGGAGAGAGGGACGCATGAGTGCCGGGATCATTTCGTAGCGATAGTCTGCGCGCGCACCAGTCATCAGCCATGATGGCGCGTTGAAAGATTGCATAAATCGTAGTGTCCCTTGAATTTCTTGTCGATCGCTTCAGATATGCGCGGGCGTCGGAGGAGCGAGAGCTGGGTTTTGCGGACATCGGTTGTGTCGCGGCGGGGTAGGAACAGACAGACGGAACCCCGCAGGTTGGGTCGAAGGCCCGTTTTGGCTGAGCTTGCGGTTACATCGCCGATTTGCCCCGTCGCGACCGCGCGGAGATGGCCCTATGGGAATGAGCGTTTCGCGCCAAACCGCCGCGCTGATCGCAATGGTTCTGATCGGGGCATTCGGCCTAATGGTATTTTTGGCCCCCGCGCGGCCCAAAGTCGCCGCGGCCGGGCCGGAATCCGGTATTGCGGCAGCTTGCGGTCCCGGCAGTCGAACCGGTCACGCGGATCTCGCCGACAATTTGCAAACCTCCGACCAGCTTACATTCGCCGTGCGCACACCGAGCAATTATGATCCGACAAGGGCCTATGCGCTGCTCGTCGTCTTCCCGCCGGCAAGATACAATCGGCGCCAGTCCGAGGCTTTCTACGACCTAACGACCGAGGCGACGCGGCGTGGTTTTATCGTCGCCTACAGCGACCACAGAGTTCTGTCGCCCACGTCCGTCTCGCAACAAGCAAAGGTGGCTGCGACCGTCGCGAGCTTTTTCTGTGTCGATGAAGCTTCGATCGCTTATCTCGGTCATTCCGATGGCGGCTCCATGGCCGAGGGTATCCCCGCTTACGCCCCCAAAGCCAGCGCCGCGCCACACAGCATTGTCGCGAGCGCCGCGGGCATCACGAGCGACGACCTCGCGACGTTGGCGTGTCCGCCAATCCCGGCTGTTTTGATCGTCCACAGCCGCACCGATGAACGCTTCCCGGACTTCGGTCGCGGCACTGCTTCCTATTGGGGGCGGTGCGCGGCCTGTGCGCCGGAAAATCTTAACGCTCTCGCCGGTGGCTGCCGCGACTTCTCGGGATGTGCCGGAGGACGGCGCGTCACCTATTGCGAAACATCCCTGCCACACAAGCGTTGGCCTTCAATGAATACCGCAATGCTTGATTTTATTGAGGGCGGTAAGGCCAAGCCGCCATAGGGCGTGGGGGCTTTGCGAGCAAAGGAGTGTACGGAGTTTTGTGGCGGTTGGCGCCGGTCCAATTTTGAGATTGGACGCCCAGGGCAATCGGGTGAAGGACCGCGTCCCTCGCCCTCATGCTGAGCGGAAGGAAGCCCGAGGTTCCGTTGCGAGCGAAGCAGTTCGCAAAGCGAACGCAATGGAAGCGGGCGACTGGAGAGAGGCGGCGAAACCGCCGTCTCGAAGCACGTGGGCGGGGGCCAAACGCGCGATCCACGGCTCCCCCGTCCTTCGAGACGGTCCCTTCGGGACCTCCTCAGGATGAGGGAACCTTTCACCCGATTGCCCTGATTGGACGCCGCCATCTCGTTGACATCGAAGCAGGCAGCGGTTAACCACCGTCGTCCAGGTTCTCCTTCTCGCTAGCCATGCCGGCCAGCCGCCGCCGGTTCTGGCGGCCTTTTTCGGCGGCTTCCATATCATGAAACCCAGCACCGCGAAGTTCGCCATAGGTCAGGTGGTCAAACACCGCAAATTTCCCTTCCGGGGGATCGTCTACGACGTGGACCCGATCTTCGCGAATACCGAGGCATGGTGGCAGGCGATCCCCGAAGAAGTCCGGCCGCGCAAGGATCAGCCTTTCTATCATCTCTTCGCGGAAAACGCCGAAACCGAGTACGTCGCCTATGTCTCGGAGCAAAACCTCATGGCCGATCGATCGGGCGATCCTCTTCGTCATCCGCAAGCCGACAAGATGTTCGTGCGCGCGCGGGACGGCGCCTACAAAATCAAGACGGCACACCTGAATTGAAAATTTCCTACCCGCGGCTCGCGGAACCGCTGTTGCCCTCGGCCGAGGCAGTGCTTGACGTCATCAGCGATGACCTGCACCCGCGCCGCCTTCAACCGCCGTCCTCTTCGCCTTGTCCCGTCTCGCGCGGCTCCTCATCGTCGCCACGGGGAGTATCCTCCTCGGTGATCCGCTCGACGGCGACGACCTCCTCGGCGGCGGCGGTATCGAAAACGATGACTCCCTGGGTCCCGCGTCCGGCAACCCGAATGCCATCGACCGGACAGCGGATCAATTGGCCGCCGTTTGTCACCAGCACGATCTCGTCGCCTTCCTCGACCGGCATCGAGGCAATGAGCTTGCCGTTTCTTTGGTTGACCGCCATCGCGACGATGCCTTTGCCGCCGCGTCCGGTAATGCGATATTCGTAGGAGGATGTTCTCTTGCCGTAGCCATTCGCGGATACGGTCAAAATGATTTGTTCGGCGGCGGACATTTCCGCATAGCGGTCCGGTCCGAGGTTCGACGCCACAGGCGTTTCCTCACTTCCCGCCTCGTCGGCAGCCGCTTCGCCATTAGCCTCGGGCGAAACGTCGCCGGCAACCGCGCGGCGCATCTTGAGATAAGCGAGACGCTCGCCGCTGTCGGCCTCGGTATGACGTAAAATGGCAAGCGAGATCACCCGCTCGCTTGGCCCGAGCGCGATGCCGCGCACGCCCATGGAATCGCGGCCCTTAAAGACCCGAACCTCGGTCACCGGAAACCGGATGCATTGGCCATTGGCGGTCGACAAAAGGACATCGTCCGCCTCGCTGCAAATTTGCACGTCGACGATGCCCTCGCCTTCGTCGAGCCGCATCGCGATTTTGCCTGCGCGGTTGACTTGGGCAAACTCGGACAGCTTGTTGCGCCGCACGCTGCCGCTTGTGGTCGCGAACATGACATCGAGGGTGTCCCACGCCGCCTCGTCCTCCGGCAATGGCATGATCGTGGTGATCCGTTCGCCTTCGTCGAGCGGTAACATATTGACGAGCGCCTTGCCGCGCGCCTGCGGGGCCGAAAGAGGCAACCGCCAGACTTTTTCCTTGTAGACGTGACCGCGCGACGAAAAGAACAATACCGGCGCATGGGTCGAGGCGACAAACAGCCTCGCGACGAAATCCTCGTCGCGCGTCTGCATTCCGGCGCGGCCCTTGCCACCGCGTCTTTGCGCGCGATAGGTCTGAAGGGGAACCCTCTTGACGTAACCAAGATGCGACACGGTGACAACCATGTCCTCCCGCTGAATGAGATCCTCGTCCTCGACGCCCGCCGCATCGTCGAGAATGAGGGTCCGGCGCGGCGTCGCATGGGCGGTTTTCACCGCGATCATCTCGTCCTTGATGATGGAAAAAAGACGCCCGCGCGACCGCAAAATGGCGAGATAATCGGAGATCTCGACGCTGAGCTTGTTCAAGGCCTCCGCGATTTCGTCGCGTCCAAGCGCGGTCAGGCGTTGCAACCTGAGTTCGAGAATGGCCCGCGCCTGGGTTTCCGAAAGCTGGCAGGTACCGTCCTCGGCGAGCACACGGCGCGGGTCGGCGATGAGCGTGATGAGGGGCGCCATGTCATACGCGGGCCAGATGCGCGCCATCAAGGCCGTGCGAGCTGCAGCCGGGTCCGGGGAAGTGCGGATCAGGCGGATGAATTCGTCGATATTGGCGACCGCGATGGCAAGGCCGACCTGGACATGCGCGGCGTCGCGCGCCTTGGCGAGCAGGTGCTTGGTGCGCCTCGTGACGATCTCTTCGCGAAAATCGATGAAGGCGGCCAGAAAATCCTTGAGCGTCAGGACTTCCGGGCGGCCGCCATTCAAGGCGATCATGTTGCAGGCAAAACTCGATTGCAGCGCAGTGAAGCGCCAGAGCTGATTTAAGACAACATCGGCGAGTGCGTCGCGCTTGATTTCAATCACGATCCGCATACCGTCGCGGTCGGATTCATCTCTGAGATCCGAGATACCTTCGACGCGTTTCTCGCGAACGAGCTCGGCGATTTTTTCGATCAAGGTTGCCTTGTTGATTTGATAGGGAATCTCGGTGACGATCAGGGCCTCGCGCTCCTTGCGGAGTTCCTCGACTTCGACCTTCGCCCGGGTCAGCACCGAGCCGCGCCCCGACAGATAAGCGGCGCGGATTCCAGTCCGCCCCAAGATATAGCCGCCGGTTGGAAAGTCAGGGCCTGGGACGATCACCGTCAAGTCCTCGATCGTCATCTCCGGCCTATCGATCAAGGCGATCGCCGCATCGATCACCTCGCCGAGATTATGCGGCGGGATATTGGTCGCCATGCCGACCGCGATGCCGCCGGCACCATTGACGAGGAGATTGGGGAATTTCGCGGGAAGCACGGTAGGCTCGCGCTCGCGTCCGTCGTAATTCGATTGAAAATCGACCGTCGCATTGTCGAGGTCGTCGAGGAGCGGCATGGCGGCCGGCGCGAGGCGCACTTCGGTATAGCGTTCGGCGGCGGGCGGATCGCCGTCGACGGAACCGAAATTACCTTGTCCGTCGATCAACGGCAGACGCATCGAGAAGGGCTGCGCCATCCGCACCAGCGCGTCATAGATCGCGAGATTGCCGTGCGGATGATATTTGCCCATCGTATCGCCGGTGACGCGCGCCGATTTGTTGTAGGGGCGATCCGGCGTGTAATTGTTCTCGTGCATCGAATAGAGAATGCGCCGGTGCACCGGCTTCAGCCCATCGCGCACGTCGGGAAGCGCCCGGCTCACGATGACGCTCATCGCGTAATCGAGGTAGCTGCGCCGCATCTCGTCGGAAATCGAAACCGGCCGGACGCCGGAGCCGGGCGGGGATGAACTACTATCGCCGGTGTCGGGCACGCGAAGCTAATCCAGAGCTAAGAAATGCTAACCCAGAAGGGAAGGATTGCTAGAGTCTAGCCCGGCGGGCCGCGAAACGGCAACACCGGAATTCCAACGAGATCAACAAAATTAAATTTTTAACAGGACATCGCGGAAGCCCGGCAGGTTCCGGCCCGGGCAAGCGGAAAAACGGTTCCGGCCGGACGAACGGCCAAACCAGCGTAACTTTCCTTATCGTGCCTATTTTGCTGGCGCGGAATCCCACCACGTAGGGAACAAAGTGGGGCGGTGCGGCATCGATATCGATCCCCTGGTTGGACGGCAGCCGGTCCACCCTTGATCGCGTGCTTGGTCAGAAGGCCGCGTGCCAGGGCGAGGCCCTTCAGAAAACTCCCGACACCCTGCCAGATGCTTTTGTTATCCGACACGCTCAGCCAGGAAATGAGGGTATGGCTGAGGGCTAGCTCGGTTTAAAGGAAACACAATGTCGATGAAAACCGCGGCCGTCATCCGGCACGTTCATTTCGAGGATCTCGGTTCCTTCGAGGAGCCTTTGACGCGGGCCGGCTATGAGTTCCGTTATTACGATGTTGGCCTTCGCGGCCTCCCGGCGCTTGATCCGGCCGCAAACGGTCTCGTCATCGTGCTCGGCGCGCCCGTCGGTGTTTATGAAGACGGCAAATATCCATTTCTCAGCGAGGAACTCGATCTTCTCAAAGCCCGCATTGCCGCCGGCCGGCCTATTTTCGGCATCTGCCTTGGCGCTCAGCTCGTCGCCCGTGCGCTCGGCGCAAGAGTCTATCCGTCCGGTGGCAAGGAGATCGGCTGGGGGCCAGTCGATCTGGCGGAGGCCGCCGCATCCACGCCCCTTCGGCATCTGGCGCGAACGCCGGTGCTGCATTGGCACGGCGACACCTTCGATCTGCCGCGGGGCGCCATGCATCTGGCCTCGACCGCGATGTGCCGAAACCAGGCGTTTTGCGTGGGCGCCAACATTCTTGGCGTGCAGTTTCATCCCGAGGTCGACCCGACAGCCGGGATCGAACCATGGCTCGTCGGCCATGCGGCGGAGCTCGCCGCCGCCAGGATCGATCCCCGCGATCTGCGCGACGGCGCCAACGCCGCCGGATCCTCATTGCCCACCAAGGCGCGTAAAATGTTTGCCGAATGGCTGGAAGGGCTGCGGGCATGACCGCGAAGGAGGAGGCGGCATCATGACGGTCATTTCAATTCAGTCGCAAGTTGTTCACGGCCACGTCGGCAACAGCGCGGCGGTCTTCCCGCTGCAAGCCTGCGGCATCGAGGTCGCGGCGGTGCCGACGGCGCTTTTGAGCAACCATCCGCGTTATTCTTCCATGCGTGGGGGTGTGCTCGACGCGAAATTCGTGCGCGAACTGCTCGCCGGGGTGGAAGAACGCGGTCTCGTCGACACCTGCAAGGTCTTGATCTCCGGCTATTTGGGTTCGCCGGAAATCGCCGCCGCCGTGATCGATTTTGTCCGCCGGGCGAAGGCGCGAAACCCAAACCTTCTCTATCTTTGCGACCCGGTCATGGGCGACGCCGGTCCCGTCTTCTACGTAGATGAGGATTTGCGCGCCCTGTTTTGTGAAGGCCTTGTCCCATTGGCGGATATTATTGCGCCAAACCAATTTGAACTGGAGCAACTGGTAGGGCGCGCGCCTGCGACGGTCGAAGGCATTGTCGCGGCCGCCCGCGGGCTTGGGCCATCGACCGTTGCCGTAACCGGCGTGCAGCTCCAAGTCGCATCGTCCGGGATCGTTCAGACCTTGGCAATCGAGCCACGGGCCGCTTGGATGATCTCGACTCCGAGACTTTCCTGCCGTCCCTCCGGGACCGGCGATCTCTTCACCGCGCTTTTCGCCGCCGCGCTGGTGCAGGGCCGCACAACCGGAGCGGCACTCGGCCGCGCCGTCTCCGGCGTCTACGGCGTTCTCGAGGAAACGGAACGGCGGCAGTCCTATGAGATGGCCCTCATCGCTTCGGCGGAGCGCATGTTGCGCCCCCATCCCCTCTTCGAGCCGTCCGGCATCCCCGCGCGTGCCGATCCACCTTGGCCGGTGCCCGCCGCGCCTTCGCTATGATGACGCGCGCCGCCTGTGCGGCCATCAGGAACCGCCGTTGGCTTCGGCTCTTTAAGACCTCGCTAGCGCTTTGATCTTCGAGGGCTCCGCGTGCTTATCGCGCGCGCCGGTTTCCCCTTGTGCGGTCATGGTCGAGTTTTAATACGCATAGGCAGGGGTTTCGAATTCTACGATTGGCTGCGGGCGGCCGGGAACTTCAAGCGGCCCCGGGAGGATCTCGTTTCCGAACGGCGACCTCGGAAAGTTTCGGGCCACTGGCCGGTTGAAGATCGTATTGGCGGTCACGTAGTTTGACATGCTGCCCACCGGAACGACCGGTCCGGGATCGAGGAAACTGCGCCGGTTGACGGTGAGTGGCGGACGTTCGTCATTGTACCTCTCCACCACCGGCGGGAGATGGCGATGGCGTGGTTTGGTTTGCGCGTTGGCGGAGACCGTGAACGCGGCCAAGGCGGCGGCCAGAACGATCGATACCTTTTTGTGAACCATTTCGAGACTCCAAAGCTTCTTTAGCCTAAACGCAATGGTCCCGGTTTGGTTGCACCGCGCGTATTGTTGTCGCGATTAAAGTTGCTTTTTTCTTTAGCGGCCTTTTCCTCGCCGCTAGACCTCCGCCGCTTAACCTGCGCCGCTTGGGGCGCGGATTGCGTCATGCGCGGCAAAAAGAACGCCCAGCCGTTGCGGCTTTCTCCAACATCGCCTATGCAATGACCCATTTATGCGGCGGGCTGCTGGCCGGACAGACGGGCGAGAAGAAGACGGAGGAGAAGATGGGTTTCAAGCTTGCCGTTGTGGGCGCGACCGGAAACGTTGGGCGCGAAATGCTCGATATTCTTGCCGAGCGCCGGTTTCCGGCTGATGACGTCGTGGCACTTGCGTCGCCCCGTTCGATCGGCACGGAGGTCTCATTCGGCGACAAGATTTTGAAATGCAAAGCGCTGGAAAACTTCGATTTCAGCGGTACCGATATCTGCCTGATGTCGGCGGGCGGCACTGTCTCGAAGGAATGGGCGCCGAAAATCGCGGGCCAAGGCTGCGTCGTCATCGATAATTCCTCCGCCTGGCGCTACGATTTCGACGTGCCTCTGATCGTGCCCGAGGTGAACGCGGAGGCGATCGCGGGTTTCGCCAAGCGCAACATCATTGCAAATCCGAATTGCTCGACGGCCCAGCTCGTGGTCGCCTTGAAGCCGCTGCACGACAAGGCCAAGATCAAGCGCGTCGTCGTTGCGACCTATCAATCGGTGTCCGGCGCCGGCAAGGAGGCCATGGACGAGCTGTTTTCCCAGACCCGCGCGATCTTCGTGTCCGATTCTGTCACGACCAAGAAATTCCCCAAGCGTATCGCCTTCAACGTGATCCCCGAGATCGACGTCTTCATGGAGGATGGATACACCAAGGAGGAATGGAAGATGATGGCGGAGACGAAAAAGATCCTCGACCCCAAGATCAAGCTCACCGCGACCTGCGTGCGCGTGCCGGTCTTCATCGGCCACGCGGAAGCGGTCAACATCGAATTCGCCAACCCAATCAGCGTCGATGACGCGCGGAAAATATTGCGGGAAGCCCCCGGCTGTCTGATAATCGATAAGCGCGAGCCCGGCGGTTATATCACGCCGCATGAAGCGGCGGGCGAGGACGCGACCTATATCTCCCGCATTCGCGAGGATGCGACGGTCGAGCACGGTCTCTCGCTGTGGTGCGTCGCCGATAATCTGCGCAAGGGCGCGGCGCTGAACGCGATTCAGATCGCCGAGGTGCTTGTCAATCGCAAATTGATCGCGCCGAAGAAAAAAGCCGCGTGATCTTCTGTCGCGGGGTCAAAAGCGGGCTAATTTTCAGACCCAGGTAGACGCGCCCTGTGCGCCCCGCGCGCCGCGTCAGGACGAAGACGCCGTTTTGCCGGACGCGGAATGTTGCTCGAACCACGCCTCTATCTCCACCATTGCAACGGACTCCTCGTCCGGTCCGTCGATGGCGATCACTTCATTGTCGCCCTGGGCCAGCTGCCAAGCCTCTTCAAGGGTTTCCTCCTCGGTCGCCAATTCGCGAGAAAGCACTTCGTGCTTCAATTCGTCATCGATATATCGAACGTACCATCCCATCTTCGCAACACCCATTCTGATCCTTAGAGAGCGTCCCGATCAAATAGAATCGTTTGATCGATAAAAACGCAGCTCAAATTCAAAGAGTTGGAGCATATCCTCATGAGACATCGGATATATCCGATGTCTAAATATCAAAAAAGTCGAGCAACTTTTTCGGGACATGCTCTAGCCGCCCTAGATGGCGGTTCCATGGAGATCGTAGGCTCCCGCCCGCTCGATTTTCACGGTGACGATGTCGCCCTGCCGCAAAGGGCGGCGCGAAACGATATGAACCTTGCCGTCGATTTCGGGCGCATCGCCCGTCGTGTGGCCAACGCCGGAGCGTGTCCCGCCGTGATCGACGATGACCGCCAAGCGCTTGCCGATTTTCTCTTTGAGCTTGCGGGCGCTGATTTTCTGGCAATGCTCCATGAAGCGCTTGTAACGGATTTCGGAAACCTCCGGCGCCACGAGGGATAAACCGAGATCGTTCGCCGCCGCGCCCGCGACCGGCTCGTATTTGAAGGCGCCGGCGCGGTCGATTTTTGCTTCGTCAAGCCAGTTCAGAAGCAGCTCGAAATCCTCCCCGGTCTCGCCCGGAAAGCCGACAATGAAGGTCGAGCGCAGCGTGAGCTCGGGGCAGACCGCGCGCCACTTCGCAATCCGCTTCAGCATCATCTCGGTGCCGCCCGGCCGTTTCATCGCGCGCAGAATTTTTGGGCTCGCGTGCTGAAACGGAATGTCGAGATAGGGCAAAATCTTGCCCTCCGTCATGAGTTCGATCACCTCGTCGACATGCGGATAGGGATAGACATAATGGAGCCTAACCCACACGCCGAATGCCCCAAGTTCCCGCGCGAGGTCAAAAAATTTCGCCCTGACCGGACGCTCGCCAAAGAAACTTTCGGCATATTTCAGATCAACTCCATAGGCGCTCGTATCTTGCGAGATGATAAGCAGCTCCTTGACGCCCGCCGCGACGAGCTTTTCGGCCTCGCGCAGGACATCCGAGGCCTCGCGCGAGACAAGATCGCCGCGAAGTTTTGGGATGATGCAGAAGGTGCAGCGATTGTTGCAGCCTTCGGAAATTTTCAAATAGGCGTAGTGGCGCGGCGTGAGCCTGATGCCTTGCTGGGGCAGGAGATCGAGAAATGGATCGTGCGGCGCAGCGGCCGCTTCATGGACCGCCTGCATGACGGAGTTAAAATCCTGCGGACCGGAGATCCAGCGAAGTTTTGGAAATTTTTCCAAGATCGCTTCAGGTTCCGAGCCCATGCAGCCGGTGACGATGACCTTGCCGTTTTCCGCCGCCGCCGCGCCGATCGCGGCCAGTGATTCGGCCTTCGCGCTATCGAGAAACCCGCAGGTGTTGACGATGACCGCCGCCGCGTCTTGATGCGATTTGGTGAGTTCGTAACCTTCCGCGCGCAGACGCCCGATGATCCGCTCGCTATCGACAAGGGCCTTGGGACAGCCGAGCGAGACGAAGGAAATTTTCGGCGCGCGTGGAGTGTCAGCAAGGTGCGCGCGAGAAGATGGAGCAGCGCTTGTTAGCTTGGGAGTCATCCGCCTGCTTGGCACGGGCGGCGCTGCCTGGCAATAAAAAGAGTCCGGGGCGAATTTCGCTTCGGGCCTGCCCCAACAAAACCCGGCCGCGAGGCCGGGTTTAAGTTATCCGAAAGGAATTCCCTCGCCGCGATGTTAATATTTGGCGACGCCCGGGCGATGATCGAAGCGCTGCCAGGGGAGGCCTTGGACGGTGTCTATCTCCTTTATCCCGACCCTTGGCCAAAACGGCGCCACCACAGGCGCCGGTTCCTGTCCGGCGAGATGCTGACTCGGCTCGCGCGGGTCATGCGTCCGGGCGCGGAGCTTCGCTTCGCAACCGATATTGACGGCAACGCGGGCTGGAGCTTGGCGCGTGTCTTGCGCTCGCTCGATTTTGTCTGGGCGCCGCCCGGCCCCAGGGATTGGCAAAGGCCCTGGGACGGATGGACCGGCACGAGATACGAAGCGAAAGCGCTCCGCGGTGGGCGAAGGCCTGCCTATCTTACATTCCTTCGCAAATAAAACGCTTGTTCGCTCGAATCGAACCGGATTGCCTTCCGAAGTGTTTACTTCGCGCGGTTACTCTCGCATTACCGCAGAAAGGTGTTCAGTATACCTGAGCTTTGCATTTATGTCAAGAAATAGAATTTATGCCCAAAAATAAGGCTTTAATAAAGCTTGCAGAATTGCGTGAAAGGTGCCATATAAATGTCATCAATTAACAACAATTAACAATTGTCGAGGCACAACTAGTCGCGTGATCGAGGAGAGGTTTCATGGCCATTCTAGTAATCTGGAGCGTCCTGCTGGGAGCGGTTCTCGGACGGTTTTTCAAGGTTTTGGTTCTCGTCCCGGCGTGCGCCTTGGTCCTCGCCGCGGTTCTCGTCAGATCCGCTAATGTCGAGCACGGCCTGCTGCGCCCGCTTCTTGAATTCGGCGTGCTGATCACAAGTCTGCAAATCGGCTACGCCTGCGGCCTGTTTTCGTTTTTGATTCCCAGCGTGTCGCAACGCCCCAAGGAAACCCCCGCCCGCGCGTCCTCTGTTCCGCCAATAGCGGTGGCGGTGGCATCGGCACCGGTAATGCCGCGCCGGGGGCCGCGCGCCACAGGCGCGTAATTCTAGAGCGCGCCCCAATCAAATGGAATCATTTGATCGATAAGGACTCGCTCAAAATCAAAGAATTGGAGCATGTCCTCATGAGACATCGGATATATCCGATGTCTTAATATCGAAAAAGTCGAACAACTTTTTCGGGACATGCTCTAGCGGCACCAAACGGCGTGCGCATCTTTTTGCGGCGCGCGCCCGCAATCGCCAGCAACGAGACCGGGACGGACCAATTGCCGGCGCCAGGGCTCGCCGCTTCCAGCCGCCGGCGGCTCCAAGTTTGCAGGAGAATTTGCAGGAGAAATTGCATGTTTACGGTTCGCGACGCGGCGTTTGCCGCCGCCATGAGCTTTGCCGCGCTGGCCGGAGCCGTGCTTTCCTCATCTTTTGCCTCCGCCTTCGCGGAAATGACCGTGGAAGTCGGCGGCGCGCCGATGTATCCGTCGAAGAACATCATCGAAAACGCGGTCAATTCGAAGGATCACACGACGCTCGTCGCGGCCGTCAAGGCAGCCGAACTCATCGAGACATTGCAAGGCGAAGGACCTTTTACGGTTTTCGCCCCGGTGAACAAGGCATTCGACAAGCTGCCCAAGGGCACGGTCGCAACGCTTCTGAAGCCCGAAAATAAAGCCACATTGATCGCGGTTCTCACCTACCACGTCATTCCCGGCAAGATTTCCGCGGCCGATTTTGTCGCGGCGGTCAAGAAGGGCGGCGGCGAGGCCACCTACAAGACCGTCGAGGGCGAAGAGCTGACGGTGCGGCAAAACGGCCGCAAACTCGAAATTATCGACGCGAAAGGCGGCAAGTCCTTCGTGACGATTGCCGACGTCAACCAAAAGAACGGTGTCATTCACGTCGTCGATACAGTGCTTATGCCGAAGAGCTGAAGTTCGCGAATGGATGGTGATTCGCCGGAAGGGGAGAAACACGCCCAAACTGTGGCAGCTACCTTCGAGCTAACCGGCTCCGATGCCCAAAAAGACACCTTTTCCGCGCAATTCCACACATCGCAAGTCGCCGCGTGTAAGTGGCCACGAGCACTTTAGCCCCGCCAATCGTACCAAAATGTTTCACGTGAAACATTTGGCGATATTATACTTGACACGACCATTCGCTCGGTATATGGTTGCGGCATAAGGAGTTTTAGCCGTGACCAAGTCAATTTTTGCCGCCAAGCACTTCAACAATGAAGCTGCCGCCTATGCCTATGTTGAAGCGCGCCTTTGGGCCAATGGCCGTCCTTGCCCGCATTGTGGCGTCTTCGATCGATCCGGTGCTTTGAAGGCCAAGGGCGATAGGATCGGCCTCTATAAGTGCTATGCTTGCCGCAAACCGTTCACCGTCAAAATCGGGACCATTTTCGAGAAAAGCCATATCCAGATGCGCGATTGGCTCTATGCGATCCATATGATTTGTTCCAGCAAAAAGGGCGTGAGCGCGAACCAATTGCATCGCACCTTGGGGATCACGCTCAAAAGCGCCTGGTTCATTGGTCATCGCATCCGTGAAGCGATGCGCTCCGGCGATCTTGCGCCAATGGGCGGTATCGGTTGCGTGGTTGAAGCGGATGAAACCTTCACCGGGCGTAAAGAGGGTTCTGTCAAGCGTCGTGGCCACGGCCACAAGAATGCGGTGTTATCTCTCGTTGATCGTAACAGCGGGCAGGTTCGCTCTTTCCATGTCGAAGGAACAAGCGCTGCCGATATAGTCCCGATCATCAAAGCCAATGTCGCAAAAGAAACCACAATGATGACTGACGAAGGCGGCCACTATTTCACGCTTGGGGATCATTTCGCAAGCCATGAGAGCGTCAGTCACAAAGCGGATGAATACGTTCGCGGCGAGGTTCACACAAATACCGTCGAAGGCTTTTACAGCGTGTTCAAGCGCGGCATGACTGGCGTGTACCAGCATTGCAGCGAGCGGCATCTTCATCGCTATCTGGCTGAATTTGACTTTCGCTATTCGAACCGCGTGAAGCTTGGCATGAATGATACTGCCCGAATGGAAAAGGCCATTATGGGAACCGCTGGGAAACGGCTTTCCTACCGGGTCTCATCGGTATAGACATTGACGCTCAACCAACGGTGCGACTTATGGCGCAAAATGGTCGCATCGAAATCGTCATGGAGGGGCTGCCCGAAGACGGGGGGCGGCTACGCTTAAATACGTTCATGACTCAATTGCAGAAATTGGGCGCCGCTCTCAATAAATTGGACCGCGAGTCTAATGATGGAAAAACCGGAAGCGTATTCCAAATTGCAGAGCTTTCTTATAGCAGTCCTATCCGCGTCGTGCTTGAATCTAGGCCAATTGCTTCCAAGCGACCCTCGGGTCATTTGGTTGTTGAACGGCTAAAGCATGTCGCCGATGCGATCGTTTCTGGTGCCGATCTCTCTGGCCTTGATGCGGAGCTGTTAGAAGACATTAAGGATCTTGCCGCACCTGTCGGAAGGGGTGTGAAGAATACGACCCTTATTTTCAATGGGTCGATTCTCGATCTTACGCCGCGAATTGCTCATCAGTTAGAGGCCGCGCTCGCGGTCGAAGATGAATGCGAAGGCTCTTTGGAAGGGGATCTGGACCAAATAAATATTCATCAAGGCGCGAACATTTTTCATATATATCCGAGCATCGGGCCAACGCGAGTTACGTGTCACTTTCCAACTAGATTATTCGATGACGCCGTGGCTGCCGTTGGGCGCCGCATAGAGGTCTTCGGCATATTACGATACCGCGCTAAAGCGCCGTTCCCTCACCAAATTGCAGTCAGTGGCCTTGACATCCTGACGCGCGAAAGCGATTTGCCAGATTGGGAAGATTTAAGAGGAAGGGCGCCAGACGCGATAGGTGATATGAGCAGCGAAGCGTTTGTGAGAGAGCTTCGCGATGCCTGGGAGTAATCCGCTCTATTATTGGGATGCATGTCTGTTTCTCGCATGGCTCAAAGATGAGCAACGCAAAGCAGGGGAAATGGATGGCGTTCGCGATATCATTCAGCGCATGAAGCGCCGTGACGTGAAGGTTATGACTTCTGTTTTGACTATAGTCGAAGTGTTGTCAGCGAAGATTCCTGTCGGCATGGACACGCTGTTCAAGGATTTGATGAAGCGGTTAAATCGCCAAAGTATGGATATCCGTGTTGCCTCAATTGCTCATGACCTCAGAAATCATTATGCAATGAGCGGGGAGAGAACGCTTAAGTCGCCGGACGCAATTCACCTAGCGACCGCAATTCTATACCGTGCAGACGAGTTTCATACGTTCGACGACCAATTGATTCCGTTCTCTGGAAATATAGGAGGGCATAGGCTTATTATATGCAAGCCAGAGACAAAAAGTCCTCAACTCGATCTGCGAAAGCCAAATCAGGACGAACCTTAGAGTATGCCAGCCAAGAAAACAACCCTCACTGATGCCGGGTAGTGGCCGGTTTTGAGGCCAAGTGGCCGATTTTGAGTTTCGTAGTGGCTGGTTTAGAATTGGGAATTATCCACCTACTTAGAGAACCCTATGGCTAACTGCCCGGCGCTGATCCGCCAGGTGGTGTCCTAATTTGAATAAGTGGGTGTCCTAATTCGGAAAACAATTGTCACCAAATGCGTACTCATGCTATGCTTTCCAATCACGAGGCAATCGAAAGGTGGGATTATGCATAGGAGATTTCAGATATTCTGCGGGATGATAATTGCTGTTGCCGGGCTCGGCACTACCACAGCGTCCGCTCAGCACTTTGTAGTTTGTCGAACTCTGCACTCCGCTAAATGTGCCGTCATTCCCTTGGAAGGTTGGCGATGTGCTGACGGATGGACTCGAATTGGCGGAGTATTTAATGATCGGTGGGCTGCTTGCAGAGCAATAACTGGTCACAATGATCCAACCTTCAATGACCAGTGTGTTGGGCCGCCAGCGAATTGCAGCAGAGCTTCAGTCAAACACCGGACACCTCTCGGTGCAGCCCCAGAATAGCATCAAGATTTTAGGGTCGCCTTAGTTGGACGCCTCGTCATCTTCGCCATTCTCATCATTGGATGTATCGGCCAGAATTTCCTTATCAAGCGCAAGTTTCTTGATTAGGCGCTCAATCTCTTTCTCGCCGACATGCCCCGTGACAATAAGACGGAAGCTTGCGCCTTTTGACAACAATCCAGTCGTGAGTTCCCGTTCGCCTTCCATAAGCTTTGCCTTTTGCTTTTGAACCGGTGGCGGAGGAGGGGGGGGTCTTCGTCATCCCTCTCCTCCTTTAACTCCTCATCCAGCAAATCATGGTCGATTTTATCAGAATCAGACAGCTTTGCAAAGCTAATAGTGGCGTCATAGACCTTCAAAAATTCTCTGGCACCGGCTTCGCTAAAATCGTTTTTGAACATTAGTTCGTCAAGGCAGACAGCGTCAGCGGGCCGGTCCATCCGCCATTCGCTCCAGAATTTTGCAATTTGTTTTGGCCGAAGGGCGGCGGCCTTAACGACTTCGCGCTTCATCCCCTCTTGCTGAGCACGAAGATACTTTCGCCCCTCGTCAGAGATGACAATTTGGCGGTCCTTTCCAGCTCCCTGGTATTCCAGCAGGCCAAAGTAGCCCAAAGCCGCCAGGGTACGGTCTGCGTATGCCTTCGCTTTGATGCCCCACGCCTCACCAGCTTTTCCGCGACGCGCGGGACTCCGTCTAAAATGAGCCTCGAACTCGACAAGTCGAGTAAGTGCTACCTCAAGCGGCACAATCGGATAGGACGGGCTGCGCTCCCGTTGTGCGGCGTTGTCGTTCACCTCGGTCATGGCAAAACCTCCTAGGGCTCCTTACCATAACCAGGCAGTGATAAAAGTCAATCGCTAAGAAAATATTTTAGCAATTTTTATCGCCGGCGGGGTTGACCACCGGAGTGCTAGGGCGTAGTATGGCCCGGACAATTGGAGATCGCCATGCCCATAGAGTGAGAGCCCCGGCGGTATACCGACCGCCGCGCGGGGTGATGATCACATAGGAAGGGCCGCGCCCTAGCCACAAGCTGGAAAACGCGGCCCCTAATCGGCTTCAAAATGGGAGATCGTCTAACGAGGTAGGACGCCCGGCCTTACAATCGAGGCAATCCCGGTTCGAATCCGGGTCTCCCAACACCCGAATCAGTGGGGCCGAATGCTGCGGAAACAGCACCGGCCCCGGATCAGAACCCAGGGATTTGGCCCCTAAGCTATGACCGCAACCCACAATATAGCACGCGGTGGCCGTCCCTTCAACTCAGGGACCGTGTACCGTGAACATTCTTTCCCGTGGAAAACAAATCGAAGCCGTCGCTGCCCTTACCGAAGGTGTCAGCGTCCGCGCTACCGAACGCCTGACTGGCGTCAATCGCGGCACTATCCTCTCGCTTGGGGTTCGTGTCGGCCAAGGCTGCGCCGCGCTTCATGACCGGCTCATGCGCGACTTGCATGTGAGCCGGATCGAATTAGACGAACTGTGGAGCTTTTGCTTCAAGAAGCAGGCGCGCCTAACGCCGGAAGACGGCACGGACAAGGGCGATCAATACGTCTTCCTCGCCATTGCCGGAGCCGCGAAAGCGATCCTGAGCTATCGCGTCGGCAAACGAAACCAAGAGCATACATCGGCCTTCGTCGCCGATTTGCGCGCGCGCGTGTTGGGTGCTCCAGAGATTTCATCGGATGGCTGGAACTGCTACCCCGGCGCAATCGAGGACGCTTTCGGCATCGACGTGACCTATGGGCAAATCCAAAAGCACTACGGCGTACAGGCGGGTGTTGTAGAGGCTGCGCGTCGCTATTCCCCGGCTCAGGTAGTAGGGGTAAGCAAGGTCCGTGTAGTTGGTCATCCGCGCCATATCTCAACGTCCTACGTCGAGCGCCAAAACCTTACGCTTCGGATGCAACAACGCCGCTTTACCCGTCTCACGAACGCATTCTCAAAGAAGCTAGAAAATCACGAGGCGGCAGTCGCGCTTTATGCGGCGGCTTTTAATTTCTGCCGTGTTCATGAAACGTTGCGCGTGACGCCCGCCATGCAGCTAGGCGTCACAGATCACATTTGGGGCATCGGGGAATTGGTGGAGGCTGCGCTTATAGTAGCCCCGAAAGAGCCGACAGAAACTGCGCCAGATTGGCGTGGGAGGTTCCGGGTAATCGAGGGCGGCCGTAAATGATTTCGCATTAACGCCCCCCTTTGAACACTTCAACCTTCATCACAAATTCTTTATCCAATTGATTAGCCAAATCAGAAGTCCGCCAATGAAACGGAATATCAGAAACCAAATAAACCGGCTGGTTGTTAATCTTCCTTATAATATTACATGTTTTATGGTTGATAATCGTGATACCAGCTGTAAATCCTTCGTTCGTTTTAATCAGGACCAGAAGTGGTTTAACTAGGTATTCAAATCTATTCTGGACATTTGAATTGTCGTCATACTCACATACATCTCGTAGATTAGCGAGATATCCAGATACCAATGGCTTATTATCAGCATTCGAGTTAGGTGTGAAATTTAATATCTTCGAAATAGGCTCTATTTTATTTGTGCCGGACGCATCTGGCACTACCCTTAAATCTGCAATTGGCTCGATATATAACTTATTCTGTCCAAGAAAAATTCCCACAGTTACTACAAACACAGCGGCTACCATAACAGATAATATCAAGCTGGCCACAAAATATGGCTCTCTGTACAGCATTCGCGGAGAATAGAGGTACTCCATTAAATCACCCCAATCTCCCTCGCATATAAAACTGCAAATAACATTCCTGGAATACTAAGAGAATCTACAATACACAGCAATTCGTCTTCATGCCTTCTAGCGCATCCCCATGTTAGCGACAAGAAGTAAATCAAACATATAACGATGGTCCATACCGTTGGATGCCACCCGCCGATAAGAATAATCTCAGCATTCGTTCCGATGCCCATAGATTTGTAAAATGGAATAATAATGGCTAACGTGCACGCGAAAAAAACGAGGGGAACCCTAAGCAAAGCCGCGACCCATCCGAAATGACAGTCGGCCGGAGCAACAGGGCATCGAGTGCGTATTTGCATGTGGGCATGTGCCTTGGCATGGAATATTCTCTCTATAAAATATCATGACCGTCGAAATTGACCAGCCGCTACATCTAGATGTCAAGTCTACAAGCATACCATTCCGAATGATTTTTTAAAGCGCGGATCATTGAAGATCGGCAAAATGGGGAGAAACCTCTGAGTGTTGGAATGGCCTATTTTCAAATTCGAGTGGCCGAATTAGGCCAGCACCTGATGCCGAGCGCGCCAAGCGAATGCGCGCCCTTGCGCGCGAGGCTGAGACGGACAACGATCCGGCCTCGTTCGATCATGCGTTTGATAGAGTGGTTAGGCCTGTGCCAGCGGCGAAGTCGCGAGGTGGCCGTCGCGCCGGAGTTCAAAGATGACGAGGCCGCCAACTGAAGCGGCCCAGCTCTTCTATCCAATGTCGCTCTCACGGCGTGGCGGGGTTTCGTAGATAGGATTAAGATTGCTATTTCGCTCGGCTATGTCGGCCAGCAATAACCATGACTGTGCCCTCGCAAGCATATTGGCCTTCTTATTATCAGAGAGAATCCGCGCCGCCGCATAGCACTCAGCGGCGTTCAGCCGACATTTCATGGACTGATTCATCTGGGTGCAGCACGCTGTAAAAATGGCACACTAAATATGTTTAATCGCAAGTACTTACATAATTATGACCAAACTATGGCGCGTGGGGCTGGTCATGTCAAGTATAATATAGCCAAACATTTTGGTACGATTGGCGCATCGTTAACCGGTGGTTGGCGGGCGCGCATTAAAACGCGATTGATTGATAAAGAACGCACCCCGACCTCGTCGTCGCCGCCGGATGCGTGCTACCCTTTGCCGCGACGTGAAAATCACCCGCCAGGAGCTTCAAATCGCCCATGATGAGATCGCCTTCGAGCACGAGACACTCCTCATGGCCTTCGCCGTGAAAGTGCGCGCCATAGTTGGAACCGGGCAAAGCGCGAACCAGTATCGAGCGCCGCTTCGCGACGGGATCCTCGAACAGAACCGTATAGGTCACTCCCGGCGACATCTCGGTCCAAGCGCCGGTTCCGGCGCGCCGGGTCAGCGTGCCCGGAAGCTCCGGTTCTCCGGCGCCGATGGCGTCGAGAATCGTGTCGAAAAGCCCAGCCGGCGGGACTTGCCGCCCGGCGGCGAGATCGACCGCGACAAAATTCTCTTGCCAAAGCTTGACTTTTGCTTGCAACGCCGGGTCGCTGGAAAGCCTCGCCTCGATCGCCGCGCGCGCGGCCCCGCGCGAGATGCCCAGCGCATAGGCGGCGGCGATCTGGTCAAGATCCTCGGCCATCATTTTCCCATACATAGAGCGAGTTCCCGCACCGCGCGGTGAACCCATGACTTCACGCTCCCCAGGGGCGCGCCCATTTGCGTTGCGAGCTCCTCATAGCTCAGGCCGTGCAGATAGGTTAAAGTGACGCACTTTCTATATTTTTCGTTCAGCTTCTTCAAACATTGCCGGACATCGGCGGCGATCACTGGATCGCCCGACGACCTTGCCTCGACCGCCGCCCGCACCCCCACTTCTTCGAGCGAGGAGGAAGGCGGCGGCGCGGCGGCTATCCGGCTCAACGCGCAATTGCGGGTAACCACGGCCATCCACGCCATAGCATTACCCTTGGAAGCATCGAAAAGATGCGCCTTCCGCCAAATTCGCGTCATTGCTTCTTGAAGAACGTCCTGCGCCACGTCGTGATCCCGCATCAGGCGAACGCATATGGCGAACAGGACCGGCGCGGATTTGTCGTAAAGGGCCCGGAAAGCCTTGCGGTCACCCGAGGCGACCGCATCAAGCAGGCTACATAAGTGCTTTTCTGAAGGGTTCGTCACAATTATCTACCCTGCTTTTGATCGCCGCGCATCCGCCCGCAAGTAAATTAAATTAAACAATAACATAAATCAAGCCGTAAACAATAATGACGTATTTTTAATAACTTCGCTTTTTATCTTGAGAACGGATTAATTCAGGCGCGCTTGAAACTTTTTGGCCTCGGCTCCTGTAAAGAACAAACGGGACTTTTCGCGTTCGTCACAAAAACGTCCCTCTCGCCCCGGTTGCAGCTCGCCGTGGTTGAAATAAGCACGCAAGGCGGGACCCCGCTATACTGACATCTCATGGATCGCGTCAAACTGCTTTTGCTCTTGCGTGGGTACAACAATACAAAAGGAGAAATCTCATGAACAAAAAGTTATATCTACATTTCTGGATCGGAGCGTTCAGTGTGCTCCTGATCGATCTTGTCCTGGCATTGCCCGCCGAGGCTAACACTTTCACCTGTCGCGCGAGTGCGTTGCGGATCAACGCTCTCGGGTTGATTGTCGAGCCGGTCGTGGCGAACCCTGCCGACATTCCATGCGCGCCGGATGCTAAGTCCGCTCTTACTTTGTCATCAGTGCTGGGCGTTAGCGCGGGCGTGTTGAACGCGAAGACTACGGGCAGCCAATTCACGGGGCCGGTCACCGCGGAGGGCTCGGCAGCCAACGTGAAACTGGTGAGCGTTTTGGGCCTGGTGAATGCGAGTGCGGCGGCGGTGAACGCCAAGGCCCGGGTCGATTGCGTCAGCGGCGTGTCCGTGCTGTCGAGTAACTCGTTCGTCGCCAACGCGAACGTGCTGGGCAAGCCAATCACATTGCTAACCACCCATCTGGATATCCCCGTCCTGGGTATTTTGGGCCTCAAAGTTGCCACGCTCCACCTCAACGAGACAATTGGAGGACCACATCCCACATTCGGGTCACCTAACCCAAATGTGGTCACCCAACGGGCGCTGTGGCTCCAGGTCACCAACCCATTACTGAGCGGACTGGCGGACGTGGTCGCGGGTGAGGCGACCGCCGATATCGCGCTTGGTAACCCCTGCGCTCGCTAGTGACGTGCTTCGGCAAATCGACCAGGGCGCCGCACCCGTGACGCGTGGGTGCGTGCGCCCCGTCTTTGGATGTCAGGGGGCTCGCTGTTCGAGGGCAATCAGCAAACCCACAGTTAAGGTCAGACCAAGGTAGGCCGAGGACGAGGCGTCAGGTCTTGCGCTGACGCTTTTACCTAATCGGGAAGGGCGGTTAGCCGCCCTCCCACAACGCCCCGCACACGCTCCGGGGCCTTTTTTTAAGCCCTGGGTTAAGCCTAATTAAAGAGGAACTCCCACGGGCCGCGATTAATTCAGGCGCGCTTGAAACTTTTTGGCCTCACCTCATGTAAAGGTCAGAAGGAGCCCCTCGCTACAGGTATGTTTGTCAGAAAATTATCTATCAGACGACGATCATCTCGCCCCCCTCGATCCAAGGACCACATCGGTCATCGAATTATTCATAGCGACCCAGGTATTAAAATGAACTTTTTTGACGTGAATTCGGAAGTCTGCAATCTGCGCGCCGAGGAGGAGCGTATTCTTGCGTCCTTCACCCGGCGCCTGATCGAGATCGCCGCCGTCACGGCAGCGCGTGGATCGGCCCCCTCTCCAACCGCGGCGCTCAATGCAATGCGCCTGCCCGCGATCGCCCTCGACCAGCACGGATTTGTCGCCGAGGTGAACGCCGCGGCCGAATCCATTTTCGACAATGATTTTAGGATCAAGGACCGGCGTCTTTTCGTTCGCGACCCCGCAGCCCGGATCCTCCTGAAAGACGCCATCGATCAACTGAAAACGTCGCCTCGTCTCAACCCGTTGGCTACTGACCCGATCATCGTTCAGCGTCGGGACAAAGTGCAGGTCATCGTGCGAGTTTGGCGTTTCGATGGCGCGGCGCACCGGCCCGCGCAGGACGTGAGCGCGCTTTTGACGTTAAATGCCTTGGGGCCGAAACCAGGGCCGCCCGCGGGGCCGAAACCAGGGCCGCCCGCGGCGATCCTCGCCAAGACATTCCGCCTTACGCCTTCGGAGGCGAGGCTTGCCTGCGTCATCGCACGCGGCGCCTCGCCCGATATCGCGGCGCGAGAATTGAAGATTTCACGGGAGACGGCACGCAATCAGTTGAAATCGGTCTTTGCCAAGACCGACACACATCGCCAAAGCGAACTCGTCGCGCTGATTTTGCAGGTCTAATGCGGGCCTGCGCATGCGCGGACGTGAAGGCGTGCAGGCGCCCCACGGGAACACGAGCCTGCGCGCCTTGACCGCCGCCGTTACGCGCCGCGTGCATCCGAGGCGGCGGTGCGGTAGAGTGGGCGTATGGCGAAAAATTCCAGACCGGAAAATCGCGCCGCGTGGCGGGCATGGCTTTTGCCGAAGCCGGTCGCCGCCGCGCTTGCGGCCATGGCATTTTTGCTGTCTCCGGCAGGCAGCCCGCCCGCGCTTGCGCAAATCGACCCCTTTGGCTGGTTCGAGCAATTGTTCCGGCCAAATCCGCCGCCGCGCGCCTTGAAACCAAGGCCGGAGATTCACCGGGCCGCGCCGCAACCCTATCTGGCGCGGCCGAGGTCAAGCCGGCCGGCGGGAAAAGCGGGCGACAACGCAATCGCAAAGGCGCCAGCCAAGCCCACCGTTGCGCCTACCTATTTCGTCGCGGTCCTCGGCGACAGCCTCGGTCAGATGCTGGCGCAGGGATTGAGCGAGGCGTTCGAGAACCGGCCGGAGGTCGCCGTCCTGCGCAAGGCGAAGGAAGACTCAGGCCTCGTCCGCGACGATTTCTTCGATTGGACCCAGGCCACGCGGGATCTGCTCGCGAGCGGCGAGAAAATCGATTTCGCCGTCATGCTGATCGGCAGCAACGACCGCCAACTTTTGCGCGACGCCAACGGCAGCTACGAGCCACGCTCGCCGGAATGGCAGGCGGCCTACACGCAGCGGATCGAAACAATCGCGGCAATGTTCCGCGACAAGAAAATTCCACTTCTCTGGGTCGGCCTGCCGATCCTGAAAAGCGATCGGCTGTCCGCCGATGCGCTGGCGTTTAATGAATTCTATCGTGCCAACGCCGAAAAGGCGGGCGCCACTTACATCGATATATGGGAGGCCTTCGCCGACGAGGCCGGTCAATACAGTGTTTTTGGCCCCGACATCAACGGTCAGACCGTGCGGTTACGCGCCGCCGACGGGGTCCATTTCACCAAGGCGGGGGCGCGCAAGCTCGCCCATTTTGTCGAACCTGGGATCCGCCGCAATCTCGACGAGGTGCAGCCCAAGACCGAGCCAACGCCGAACTTGGCGAACGTACCAAGCCCCGATGACGCGGGAGCGCCTTCGGATCTACCGGCTTTGCCTGGGAGCGAGGCCCCGCCCGCGCCAAGACCGGTTGCCGGCCCTATCCTGCCTTTGACCGGCGTCGTTCTCGCCCCCGGCGGCGAACTTGCCACGCGGACGACAACCGCCGGGACAGGGACTAACGCTGCGCGGACTTTGATCGAGCAAACCTTGCAGCAGGGCAGGCCTCTTGCCCCCAAGCCTGGCCGCGCCGACGATTTCTCCTGGCCGAGAAACTGACCCGCCGGAAAAATATCCGCGCCATTCCGTGCCGCCCGCCAAAAAAATCGCCGCTACACCTTATCGGGATGGAACGAACCGCCCAGCTTGCGCGTTAACCATGCGACAAATTTCAGCGTGGCTGACGAACGGGGTACCAAACCAATGTTCAACTTCTCGATAACTCATTTGTTCGCGGTGGCCGGGTTTGCCGCGCTCCTCGCTACTGGTGCGCAAGCCTTCGACGGCGGCTTGCCTTCGGGGCTTATGAATCTTCAAGTCCAACCGGTGAGCCTGCCAACCGATGTCCGGCGCGAGGTGCAGCCGACCCGCACGATTGTCGACGATCCGACCGGCGAACGGGCCGGAACGATTACGATCGACAGCAAGAACCGCTATCTCTATCTATCGATGGAGGGGGGCCGGGCAATGCGCTACGATGTTGGGGTCGGACGCGAGGGCTTTGCTTGGTCCGGCCGCGCCCATATCGGCCGCCGCGCCGAATGGCCAGCTTGGACACCCCCCGCCGCCATGCGGTTGCGCCGCCCGGATCTGCCGCGGGTTATGGAAGGCGGCCTCGCCAATCCGCTCGGCGCCCGCGCCATGTATCTCTACAACGGCCACGGCGACACCATGTTTCGTATTCACGGCACCAATGAGCCCGCTACGATTGGTCGCGCGGTCTCTTCCGGCTGCGTCCGACTCTTGAATGACGACGTCGTCGATCTTTATTCGAGGGTCAAGGTCGGCGCGCCGGTTGTGGTGCTCTGAACCGCTCGCCAATCGTTTGAGATCAAATCTAGACCGGTTTGGCGGCTTGCCAAACCGGTTAATTTTTGCTTTCAAAGTCGGCTAGCCGGCGCAAAACCGTCGAAAGCGCGGTCCTGCTTTGGCGGGTTGTTGAGAAAATCATGCGCCATTCGATCCGTTGACAGCGAATCCCGAGTCTCGACATGCGTGCAAAACAAGGCGCCCTTACCGCGCGGCTAGCTTCTCTCGTCTTGGTGTTCGTGCTGCTGATTCCGGCGGTGCCGGCTGTTGCGCAATGGCGCAATTACGGGGGCTATCAGGCTTATCCCGCCTATCCGCCTCACGCTTATCCGGGCTATCCAGACGGTTATTCCGCCTATCCGGGCGATCCGCCGCCCGCGCCGCATTACCCGCGTTACCGCGACCGCCCCTATGCCTATGGCGCGCCTCTTTACGAAGAGCCCTATGCGCCAGGGCCGCGCGGCCAATCCTACGGCGGCGACGATCTCGAACTCGGCGTCAATTTCAACCAGAAAACCGCCGGGATGGTGCAAAACCCGACCAATGAACCGTCTGGAACGATCGTGATCGACACAAGCTCACGGCACTTGTACCTTGTCCAACCAGGCGGCGGCGCCATTCAATATGGCATCGGCGTCGGCCGCCAGGGATTCGCATGGAAGGGCGTCGCGCGCGTCGGCCGGAAATCCGAATGGCCGCGCTGGATCCCGCCCAAGGAAATGCTGAAGCGCCGCCCCGATCTGCCGGAGGAGATGGACGGCGGGCTCGATAATCCGCTCGGCGCCCGCGCGCTTTATCTGTTCCAGGGCAACAAGGACACGCTGTTTCGCATCCACGGCACCAACGAGCCGGATTCGATCGGCAAGGCGGTCTCATCCGGCTGCATCCGGATGATGAACGCCGATGCCATCGATCTCTACGAGCGGGTCAAGGTCGGCACCCGCGTCGTGGTGCTTTGACCGGCGGTCTTGTAATCGAAACGTGACGCCGCGAGCACGAACCCCCGCGGCGCGTTGGGAGCTCGAGCATGATCCCAAAAAGTTGCAAACCTTTTGGATAAGATCATGCGATAAAACAAAGACAGTGAGACCATGAGCAATTCAACTTGAAGCGATCACGGTCTCGAGCGGGTCCCGATCAAATGGAATCATTTGATCGGATGAGGACGCACTTAAAATCAAAGAGTTGGAGCATGTTCTCATGAGACATCGGATATATCCGATGTCTTAATATCGAAAAAGCCGAGCAATTTTTTGGGACATGCTCTAAAATTCCTTTGACCCAACCAAGAAGGTTTGCAATGCGTTCGATCATGGTCCCCCTCGCCGCCGTACTTCTGACCCTCTGGCCCGCAGAGATTCGCGCTGCGTGCCTTCTGATCGGAGGTGCGCCGGCTCTCGGGAATTTGACAGAGACTTTCGAAGCACCCCAGGGCACGGATAACCAATTCGAAGTTACACTTGAGTCCGGAAATACGTTGGACCCCAATTTCAAGCATGCGGATAACACGCCGCCGTTATGGGGAAAGAAGTCTGGACGCGTCATTATTGGCTCGCAAAATGGAGGGGCGGTATGGAGGAAGTTTGACAACGATAGCCAGACTGGTTATCACTTCACGGCGTCACTCCTGATTGCTGTTGACGGTCTATTGGAAGGCAAAGCAATCATTTTGTTCTTAAGTAGGCCGAAGTTCGCGACGGAGGGGTGGGCGGCCTGGCGCTTATACATGGTTAAACAACAGGGGCAGTTGCGGCTGGCGCTGATTCTTGGCTTGAACGCGGACACGAACAATCCGTCCGCGGCCGCATACGTTTTCCCTATCACTACTAACCAGACTTACGACATAGCCATTACTTACGACACAAAGCGCCGGTTCTATTTGTGGTCCGTCAACGGTCAGGTACAGGCATCCGCTAACATGCCATGCGATTACCCGTTGATCGGAGTAAAGGCCATAGGATCGTCTAGGTCTTCGAATGGGCGGAATTCTGCGTTCATTGTCGACAATGTGCGCTGGTACGAATTACCCGAATGATTTCGACAAAATCGTGTGGCGCTAATGGAAAACTTGCATTGAACGGAAACGACAGTTCTCCTGGCTTTTTTCGTCAAAGCGAGACTTGTTAGAAATGATGACTGAACCCGGCCTGCCGGTGGCGCACACGGCGATCATGCGCTGGGTGCAGCGGTACGCACCGGAGTTGGAGAAGCGCTGGGCGCGGTTCGCCCGGCCTGCCGGCCGATCATGGCGAGACGACGAAACTTACGTCAAAATCCGCGGCGAGTGGCAGAGAGCCGCGTCCGCCCCGGCTCCGGAACCCGGCCATCTCCGCCGGGGTGGAAGGCTCGTCAATGCATGGCGAGCGGGGTCAGAACGCCCGTGTTGTCCGAGGTGTTTCCATCGATGTCGTTGTCGACGTAGCTAAATATCGTGCCGCCGGACGTGGAGACTCCAGTACTATTCCCCGTGACCACCGAATGCGCGACCCGAAGGATGGCAGTCGTGTTCGCGACAAGTCCGCCCCCGTTGTTGCTGGCAACGACATTGCGCAGCATGACGGCGGTGGCCGCCGAATTTGCCAAGACGCCGGAACTGGAGTTGTTGGAAGCCTCGCTATCGACGATGGTGACCTTGAGCGAGCCTCCGGTCGTCGACGAGCCATCCACGACAATTCCGGCTGTATTATTATTGTTCGCCGTGACTTTGCTGAGCACGCCGGACGACCGCCGCTCCTGGGGGATGGATCGTGATCCCCGCAGCTAGAATTATTGGAAGCAATGGTATTCGACACCGAGAAGTTGCTCGACGTGCTAGGCGGGATAGCGATCCCGGCCAATGAAATTCCGGATGACGCAGTTCTCGATGGCGAGGTTTCCGCCCCTGTTGAACTGGATGCCGGTCCTCCTCCGCCGAGTCCCGTGATGGTCAGGCCGCGCAGGTTAACGCTGTCGCCCGCGCCGGCATTGATCGTGACGACATCGCCCGAGCCGAGCCCGTATGGCCGCGACCCCGACGCCATCGTTGACGATGCTGATCGATTGGGTGATGTTCACCGCGCCATAGCCGGCCGGATCGAGCACATCGATCTCGCCGCCGGCGCTGGTCCGGATGAGCGCGACAGCAAAGGTCCGGCACGGACTGTAACCGGACAGCAAACGCCGAGCAGTGGCGTCGGTTTGCCCTTCCGGAAACAAAAGTCCGGTTTGCCAGTCCGCACCTGCGCCGGCGCGGCGGAAAGGCCGAAGGCGAGAAGCGCCCCGGCGACTGGACAACGATGCGATCTTGATCATGGAATGCCCTCCAAGCAACGCGGGCGAAGCGATCGCGGTAAGCGACCGGGAAGGGTAACGTTCCCGGAGCGCAGCATAGACGCGTCGATCGCAAGAAGGCAAATTGGGCGGACCGGCGAAAACGCTTTATCGGGGCAGGACCGTCGATCCCATCAAAAAGATATCGACGGCGTGCGCGGCTTGGCGGCCCTCGCGGATCGCCCAGACGATCAGGGATTGGCCGCGCCGCATGTCGCCGCAGGCAAAGATTTTGGGAATCGAGGTCTTGTAGCTCAGCTGATCGGCCAGGACATTGCCGCGCGGATCGAACCCGACGCCGAGACTTTCCAGAAGCCCCTCATGCACCGGCGAAACGAAGCCCATGGCGAGCAGCACGAGATCGGCCCTGAGCTCGAAGTCGCTGTCCGGAATTTCCTTGAAATTCGCGTCGAGCCGCACGCAGACGAGTTTCTTGACGGCGCCATCCTCGCCGCGCAATTCCTTGGTCACAACCGAAAAATCCCTTTCCGCACCTTCTTCCTGGGAGGACGACGTGCGCATCTTCAAGGGCCAGTCCGGCCAGATCAGCAGCTTGTTTTCCTTATCGGGGGGGCGCGGCATGATTTCGAGCTGGGTCACGGACAGCGCGCCCTGGCGGATCACCGTTCCGATGCAATCCGATCCGGTATCGCCGCCGCCGATCACAATGACGTGCAAGGCGGAGGCAAGGATCGGCGCGTTGCTGTGGATCGGCTCCTTGCCGATGCGCCGGTTTTGCTGCGGCAAAAATTCCATCGCGAAATGCACGCCGGAGAGATCGCGGCCCGGAACCGGGAGATCGCGCGGCTGTTCGGCGCCGCCGGCGAGCACGATCGCATCGAAGCGTTCGAGCAATTCCGCCGCTGCGAGATCGATCCCAACATTCACGCCATTGTGGAAATGCACGCCTTCCGCCTGCATTTGACCGATCCGCCGGTCGATCAGATGCTTTTCCATCTTGAAGTCGGGAATGCCATAGCGCAGCAAACCGCCGGGCTTGGCGTTTTTCTCGTAAAGATGGACGTCGTGACCGACCCTCGCTAGCTGCTGCGCGCAGGCAAGTCCCGCCGGTCCAGAGCCGATCACGGCGACGGTCTTGCCGGTCTTCGCCTCGGCGGGTTCGGGTTTTATCCAGCCGTTCTTCCAGGCACGGTCGGCGATCGCGCATTCGATGGTTTTGATAGTCACCGGACTGTCGTCGATGTTCAGCGTGCAAGAGGCTTCGCAAGGCGCCGGACAAAGACGGCCGGTGAATTCCGGAAAATTATTCGTCGAATGAAGATTGCGCGACGCCTCCTCCCAATCGGAGCGGTAGACGAGATCGTTCCAATCGGGAATCTGATTGTGGACCGGACAGCCGGTGTGGCAAAACGGAATGCCGCAATCCATGCAGCGCGCCGCTTGATCCCTGGTCGCTTCCTCGGAAAGCGGGATCATGAATTCCTTGTAATTGCGAATCCGGTCGGAGGCCGGCACGTAGCGCCGGTCGCGCCGGTCGATTTCAAGGAATCCCGTTACCTTACCCATGTGTTAGCTCAGTCCATGAAGCTGCGGTGCCATTAAACTCCGGCTAATGCCGCATCTCTCCGATGAGTACGTTATCAATAGAGCCTCCATGCGCGCGGAGTGAAACAATCAAGGTTGCCTACGCCGCATGTGGATTGCTTGGAAGCAAGGCGCCACGCAATGTCTCCCTTCGCTAGGAATTGCCATCCACTAAATTCGGTACAAGTCACGCGATAGTCATGTGTAATTGGGCCCGGACACCTTCCCCGCGAGCTTAGCGCCAGCATGACGCTACGGCCAATTTTTGTCGTTGACCAAATTAACTGCGGCACGAAAACGCGGTTTGACCAATTCAGGAAGGCTGCGAGCTCTTTGCATGGTCGATCCAAGTGCCAGGACACGATATTGGCGACGGGGGTCAGACAATCGGATGGGAGCGAGTTGCTTTTGCTGGCGACTTCGATGTTGTAGAAACCTTCTACGAAGGGAGGACCCTAGTGCCTTGGAAAGTATTATTGTGGCGCGTGTCGTCCCACAGCTGTGGGAGCGGGAAACCGCTGCTGCCATTCCAATCGCTGTCAGTCGCCGGCGAGGCCGGCCCACCTACAGGTTGTTGATTTATAATGGTGGTTTCGTCTGAGACGGGCAGTATCTCCTTAAAGTCGCGGGTCCCGAAGATGTCCCGCACAGAGCCATTTTGACCGTCAGCGCCGATAAAGGTTATCGTCAAAGGTTCGCTGTTCCGGGGTGCGCTCGGAGCCACAACAAGGGTGTACTTTATCCCCGGAGCGGGGCCAGGGAATGATGCGAATGTCTTGCCGGAGAGGCCATGGTCGAAAAGCGTAACAACCGGAGGAACCAAAAGTATTTGGTTCGCTGCCGGTCCCGATGATGACCAAGGACGCGCCTTCCAGAGCGGGTAAACCACCGGCGACTTCCAGGGATGCCGCCAGTTGTGGCTCCGCCCCAGGAGGGAGGATTCGCACCTGGTCGAACCCATTTCCATTGCGACGTTCAGCGGCACGGCGCCCCGGAAAACCTTGATCGGGCCGCCGCCCCAGCATGGAGAAATCCCTAGACCCGACCTCGGTTCCGAAGACCGTAACGAAGTCCCCCGGCGGGTTGGACATCTGCGAATTAAGAGAGCCTTCAGAACGCCGGCAACGATCCCGTTCCGATGACGGCCCAGTACAGGTAGGCCGCTTGCACAGACCCCACGACGCCGTTGATGACGATGCCGCCCGTTATCTGGTTGCGCAAGCCCACGCCGCCGGTCGCATAGTTGCTGGTACCTTCGAACTGACGGAACTTCCGGACAACGAAAGCAGACTTGTTTCTTGGCAAAGAAATCGCCGACGGATCGTCGGTCGTCCCGCCGAAAGGCCGGGTGCTATTCTGCGCGTCAGCCGTAGTAGTGAGGACACAGGTGGTTGCCAGTGCCGAAATCGCGATCTTGGCGCAGATGAATTTCAACCACGACCTTTTCTAATGCGTCATGTGCGTTCATATCGAGATTCCTCCCTATTTAAGGGCGAGCGGCCAATAACCAGCCATTACTCTGCCGCCGCGAGATTAGGCGCTCCCCCCTTGGCAATCAGTTCCTCGATGGCGCGGCGGTACTCGACCGGCATCACCTTGCGGAATTTGGGCTTGTACGCGTCCCATCGTTCGAGAATGTGGCGGGCCCGCGCCGAATTCGTATAAAGGGCATGGTTCGAGATGAGCTGATGCAGCCGTTCGGCGTCGAAACGGGTCATGTCGCCCATGACATCGACGCGGCCATGAAAATCGAGATCGCCCCCATGGTGATAGTTCTTCAGCATCAAGTCTTCTTCTGCGACGACCGGCTCTAGTTCGACCATGGCGAGATTGCAGCGTTGCGGGAATTTGCCATCCTCGTCGAGGACATAGGCGATGCCGCCGGACATGCCGGCCGCGAAATTGCGCCCCGTCTCGCCGATGACGACGACGATGCCGCCGGTCATATATTCGCAGCCGTGGTCCCCGGCGCCTTCGACGACCGCGATCGCGCCGGAGTTGCGGACCGCGAACCGTTCGCCGGCCACGCCGCGGAAATAGCATTCGCCACTGATCGCGCCATAGAGCGAGGTATTGCCGACGATGATCGATTTCTCTGCGGCTACCCGCGACGAGGCCGGAGGATAAACGATGATGCGTCCTCCCGAGAGCCCCTTGCCGACGTAATCGTTGGCCTGGCCCTCGAGTTCCAGGGTGATGCCGGCGGCAAGCCAGGCGCCGAAACTCTGTCCGGCGGTCCCCTTGGCTCTGATATGGATCGTGTCGCCCGGAAGCCCGGCATGTCCATAACGGCGCGCGATTAGCCCCGACAACATGGCGCCCGTGGCGCGGTTGGTGTTGTTGATCGCGGTCTCGATGGTTATCCGGGTGCCGGTTTCGATCGAGGCCTTGGCCGCCGCGATCAGCTTGCGATCCAGCACTTTTTCGAGCCCGTGATCTTGCCCGGTCGAATGAAAGATCGCTTGACCTTGCGCCGCTGGCTTGTGGAAGAGCTTCGAGAAATCAAGGCCGCGCGCCTTCCAATGGTCTATTGCCTGTTGCTCATCGAGCATCTGCATCTGCCCGATCATCTCGTCGAAGGTGCGATAGCCCATCGTTGCCATCAACGCGCGGACTTCCTCGGCGACAAAGAAAAAGAAATTGATCACATGCTCGGGCTGACCGGTGAACCGCTTGCGCAGAACCGGGTCTTGCGTCGCGATGCCGACCGGACAGGTGTTTAAATGACACTTGCGCATCATGATACAGCCGGCGGCGATCAAGGGTGCAGTGGAAAAGCCGAATTCGTCGGCGCCGAGCAGAGCGCCGATCACGACATCGCGGCCGGTGCGCAGGCCGCCATCGACCTGAACCGCGATCCGCGAGCGCAGCCGGTTCAGCACCAAGGTCTGATGCGTCTCGGCAAGCCCGATTTCCCAAGGAGTGCCGGCGTGCTTGATCGAGGTGAGGGGCGATGCCCCGGTCCCACCCTCGTAGCCGGAAATGGTGACGTGATCGGCCCGGCCCTTGGAAACGCCGGCGGCGACGGTTCCGACTCCGACCTCGGAAACGAGTTTGACCGAGACCCCGGCCTCGGGGTTGACATTCTTCAGATCGAAGATGAGCTGGGCCAGATCCTCGATCGAATATATGTCGTGATGCGGCGGCGGCGAGATGAGACCGACGCCTTGCGTCGAGTGACGCACCTTGGCGATGACGGCATCGACCTTGTGCCCCGGCAATTGGCCGCCCTCGCCGGGCTTTGCCCCCTGCGCCATCTTGATTTGCATCATGTCGGAGTTGACGAGGTACTCGGTCGTGGCGCCGAACCGACCGGAGGCCACCTGCTTGATCGCCGAGCGCATCGAATCGCCATTGGGGAGCGGTTTGTAGCGGTCGGACTCCTCGCCGCCTTCTCCGGTATTCGATTTGCCGCCGATCCGGTTCATCGCGATCGCGAGCGTTGTGTGGGTCTCGCGCGAGATCGAGCCAAAAGACATGGCCCCGGTCGCGAAACGCCGCACGATCGATTGGGCGGATTCGACGTCCTCGACGGGCACCGGCAGGCGGCAGTCTTCCTGCGCCGTCTTGATGCGGAAAAGACTGCGTATGGTCAACGGCCGCTCGGTTTCCTCGTTCAAGAGGGCGGCGTAGGCGCGATAGGTGGATTCATCGTTGCCGCGCACGGCATGTTGCAACAGGGACACCGATTGCGGCGACCAGGAATGCGCTTCGCCGCGTATGCGGAAGGCGTAATCGCCGCCAACGTCAAGGGCATGGCGATAGAGCGGCGCATCGCCGAAAGCTTCTTTATGGCGACGAACCGTTTCCTGCGCGATTTCGGCGAGCCCGACGCCGCCGATTCGGGTCGCGGTTCCGCTGAAATAGCGATCAACGAAATCGTCGGCGAGACCGACCGCCTCGAAAATCTGCGCGCCGCAATAGGACTGGTAGGTCGAAATGCCCATTTTCGACATCACCTTCAAGAGGCCCTTGTCGATCGACTTGATGTAGCGCTTGCATGCCTCATGGCCATCGATTTCATCAGGAAACTCGTTCGCAATGGCGGCGAGCGTCTCGAAGGCGAGGTAGGGATTGATCGCTTCCGCTCCATAGCCCGCCAGCAGGGCGAAATGGTGGACCTCCCGCGCGTCGCCGGTTTCGACGACGAGACCGACCGAGGTGCGCAGCCCCTTGCGGATCAGATGATGATGCACCGCCGCCGTCGCGAGAAGCGCCGGGATCGGAATGCGATCTGCACCGGTCATACGGTCGGACAAGATGATGATGTTGAAGCCGCTGTTGACCGCGTGTTCGGCCCGTTCGCAGAGCCGACCAAGGGCATCCCGCATGCCTTCCGCGCCGCGTTCCGAACAATAGGTGAAATCGAGAGTCTTGGTGTCGAAAGCCTCCTCGAAATGCCCGATCGAACGGATTTTCTCAAGGTCGCCGTTGGTCAGAATGGGCTGCCGGACCTCAAGACGCTTCTTCTTAGCGTTGCCTTCAAGATCGAGGATGTTGGGGCGCGGTCCGATGAAGGACACGAGGCTCATCACCAATTCCTCGCGGATCGGGTCGATCGGCGGATTGGTTACCTGTGCGAAATCCTGCTTGAAATAGGTATAGAGGAGCTTCGTCTGCGTCGACAATGCCGAAATCGGCGTGTCGGTGCCCATCGACCCGACCGCTTCCTGGCCGGTCACCGCCATCGGCGGCAGCAGAAGCAAAAGATCCTCCTGGCTGTAGCCGAACGCTTGCTGGCGATCCAAGAGCGACACATCCGTGCGCGGCGAACGCGGATGGACCGCGAGATCCATATCCTCGAGCACGATCTGGGTGCGCTTCAGCCATTCGGCATAAGGATGCGAGGCGGCGAGCGTGCTTTTGATTTCGTCGTCCGAGACGATCCGCCCCTGTTCCAAATCGACGAGCAGCATCTTGCCCGGCTGCAACCGCCATTTGGTAATGATCCGCTCTTCGGCGATCGGCAAGACGCCGGCTTCCGAGGCCAGCACGACGAGCCCGTCGCTGGTGACGAAATAGCGCGCCGGGCGCAGGCCATTGCGGTCGAGCATCGCGCCGATCTGGCGGCCATCGGTAAAGGCGACGGCGGCCGGCCCGTCCCAGGGCTCCATCATCGCGGCGTGATATTCGTAGAAGGCGCGGCGCGCCTCGTCCATCAGCGGATTGCCCGCCCAGGCCTCCGGAATGAGCATCATCATCGCATGGCTAAGCGAATAGCCGCCCTGGACGAGGAATTCGAGCGCATTGTCGAAACAGGCCGTGTCCGATTGGCCTTCGTAGGAGATCGGCCAGAGCTTGCTTATGTCATTGCCGAAAAGCCCGGAGGCAACCGAGGCTTGCCGCGCCGCCATCCAATTGAGGTTGCCGCGCAGGGTATTGATTTCGCCATTATGCCCGACGAGACGATAGGGATGCGCCAGCGACCAGGTCGGAAACGTGTTGGTCGAAAAGCGCTGATGGACAAGCGAAAGCGCCGATTCGAACAAGGGGTCGGCGAGGTCGTTGAAATATTTACCGAGCTTCGTCGCGAGCAGCAAACCTTTGTAGACGATGGTCCGCGACGAAAACGACACGGGATAAAAGCCGGCGGTGCGCGGATCGTTCAAATGGTAGACCGCGTTCGAAATCGTCTTGCGCAGAATAAAAAGCCGCCGCTCGAATACGGTCTGGTTCTCGACATGAGGGCCGCGCTGGATAAAAATCTGGCGGCTAACGAGGTTCGGCCGCCCTGACGCTCGCGCCAAGACAAGACGAATCGACCGGCGCGTCGCGCCAACCGAGCGTGATCTGTCCTTCCGCGGCCACCCTTTTTTCAACGATGTCTTCGACGATCCGGCGGCCCTCCGTATCGCGCGGCAAGAACAGCGCGCCGATGGCATATTCGCCCGGCGCCGGCAGGACGAAACCGAGCTCGATTGCCTTTTTGGCAAAAAAGCGATGCGGGAGTTGAACCAGCATGCCGCAGCCGTCGCCCGCCTCGGGATCGGCGCCGACCGCGCCGCGATGGTCGAGATTGCGCAGAATCTCGAGGCCCATGGCGATCATTTCGTGCGACTTGCGATTGCGCATGTCCGCGACGAAACCGACCCCACAGGCGGCATGCTCCTTGGCGGGCGAATAAAGGCCTTGCGCGGCCGGCAGGCCGGGATCTCGCCGAGCCTGGCCGGGGAAGATCGGATCCGTCATTTTCCCGCCCTCCATCAATCGTGCTGTCACGGAGAGGCCTCCGCGCCCCATCCAAAGCGCGCTTGACGAGCCTAGCACATCCGGCAAGAACCGAGTCGAGCAAGAACCGAGCCACACCGGTTTTCAAGGCGCTGGTACCGGCCCGCGCCAGCGCGCTGCTTCAGCTATGAATTTGCGTCAATTCCGGACGACGAGCACGCGCCTCCTGCGTTGCCCCGGCTCAAATAGTCGGTAACGCTGTCCTAAGGACTTAAGATTGCAGATTTTTGGGGCTTTAACAAGCATTGAAAATGCTCTTTGCGAACCGGCGTGCGGCCGCGCAAAAAGGAGGCCGGTCGCGGCGCAGGAATTGCCTCGCACCGCCGGATGCGCCGGACTTCGCCCGTGGCACCAGCCGCGCACCGGCGCCCGCTTGCGCCGGCGGCTCGCCGCACTATAGTGCGCGCCTTTCACGGTGACCGGCCGGACGCGCGAATGCGTCCCGAGGAGGGATGGCCGAGTGGTTGAAGGCGCACGCCTGGAAAGTGTGTATGCGGGAAACCGTATCGCGGGTTCGAATCCCGCTCCCTCCGCCACGCGTCAGGCATAACCAACTGATTTTCATA
>CAWHTC010000001.1:0-360139 GCA_963832175.1 uncultured Alphaproteobacteria bacterium | reverse complement strand
CGAGCTCGTGGGCCCGGCCGGCGACGTGCTCGGGGGTCGCAGCGCGATCGAGCCCGCCGCGGCGATGGCGATGGCGCTGCCCGAGGAGGCGGCCCGGCGCAACGTACGCTTCGTCGCCGCGGACGTCGAGCGCCTCGACCTCGCCGGTCAGTTCGACGCGATCGTAGGCGGCTTCGTGCTGCGCCAGCTCGGGGACGCCGCGGGCACGCTGCGCCGGCTGTGCCACGGCCTCACGCCGGGCGGCGTCCTGGCCTTCCAGGAGAAGGTGCTCACGGTGCCGATCACCGCGCTCGGATGCGCCCCGACGCTCGAGCGCGTCGCGGGCTCGGCTGACTCGGCCCGCCGCATCGCCGGCGTCGCAGCCCTGGGCGATGGGCGCCGAAGCTCGCCGCGGGCTTCGCTCGACGCGGGCCTGCCCGCGCCCGAGCTGCGCTACGAGGCCCCGATCGCGTCGGGCCGGACTGGCCCGGCGTCGAATACATCCTGGAGACCCTGGCGCCCGCGCTGCCCCTGATCCGGCTCTGCGGCGTCGGCGGGGTCAGACGCGAGCGACCTCGCCGTGCTCGCGCAGCAGCTGCGGGCCGAGCTGCGCGACGTCCCCGTGACGCTGACCCCGTGCGTCGGCGCGATCGCCCGGCCGGCCTTAGCGTCGCCGCCAGGCCGGCGCAGATCAGCGCGGCGCCGCCGAGCTCGAGCGCGCTCGGCCGCTCGCCGAGCAGCAGCGCGGCGCTCGCGATCCCGAACACGGGCACGAGCAGCGCGAACGGCGTGACCGCGGCGGCCGCTGTGGCGCTTGAGCAGCGCGATCCAGACGGCGAAGCCGAACAGGCCGCTCACCCCGGCGACGAACAGCAGCGCCGCGATCGCCGCGACGTCGATCCCGCGAGCGCGTCGCCCATCGCGGCCGGGCCCTCGAACGCGAACGAGAGCCCCAGCAGCGGCAGCGGCGCGACCAGGCTCGCCCAGACGAGCAGCGCGAGCGCGTCCGGCGGCTGCGCCATCCGCGTCAGCGTGTTGCTCACGCCCCAGGCCGCGGCGGCGCCGACCACCAGGACGAAGGGGAGGATCGGCGCGCTCGCGGCGCGGTCGATCCCGATCACCGCCAGGCCCGCGAACGCGATCGCGGCGCCGGCGATCTGCTCGCGCCGCGGCCGCTCGCCCAGCGCGAGGCGGCGATCGCGATCGTGAACACCACCTGCAGCTGCAGCAGCAGCGAGGCGAGCCCGACCGGCAGGCCCTGGTCGATGCTCACGAACAGCAGGCCGAACTTGACCACGCCGAGCGCGATCCCGATGCCGATCACGTACCGCCACGGCACCTGCGGGCGGCCGACGAGGAAGACGGCCGGGACGGCCATCAGCGCGAAGCGCAGGGCGTTGAAGAGCAGCGGCGGGAAGCGCTCGAGCCCTTCGTGGATCACCACGAAGTTGACGCCCCAGATGGCGGTGACCAGGACGACGAGGGCGACGGAGCGGGGCGGCATCAGGGCATTGTGGGTGCGGCGACCCGATCAGAGCCAGTAGACATTCGACGCTCAACCCGTAAGCTCTGCTGCATGATCGACGCCCGCCGCCTGCGCGTGCTGCGCGAGGTCTCCCAGCAGGGCACGCTCGCCGCCGCGGCGGACGCGCTGCACCTGACGCCGTCGGCCGTCTCGCAGCAGCTCGCCGCGCTCGAGCGCGAGGTCGGCAGCCCGTGATCGAGCGCAACGGCCGCGGCGTGCGGCTCACCGGCGCCGCCGAGGTGCTCGTCGGCCATGCCAACCTCGGCTCGCGCAGCTCGAGGCGGCGGCGGCCGACGTCGCCGCGCTACTCCGAGGGCGCCGTCGGCACCGTCCGGCTGGCCGGCTTCGCCACCGCGCTCGGGGAGCTGGTCGCGCCCGCCGTCGTGGCGCTGCGCGCCGCCCATCCGCGCCTCGACGCTCGTCGCCGGCGAGCAGGAGGCGCCTGACGCTTCCTGCGCTCGCCCGCGGCGACGTCGACATCGCGATCTCGATGGCGTCGCGGCAGGCGCCGGCCGCTCGACGACCCGCGCTTCCACCGCCGCGCGCTGCTCGCCGACACGCTGGACGTGGTGCTCCCGGCCGACCACCCGCTCGCGGGCCGGCCGCGGCTGGCGCTGGCCGAGCTGGCGCGGGAGCACGTTCGTCGGGCCGCCGGACGGCACGTCGTGCCACGACGTCACGGTCACCGGCTGCGCGGCCGTCGGCTTCGCGCCCGCCATCCGGCACCGCACGCTGGACTTCCACCGACGATGGCGCTCGTCGCCGCGGGGCTCGGCGTCGCGCTCGTCCCGCGCCTCGGCCAGGCGGCCGTGCCGGCCGGCGCCGTCGTGCGCCCGCTGTCGCGACCCCGCGCCCGCCCGCCACGTCTTCGCGGCGACGCGCGCCGGGGCGGAGCGCCGCCCGACCGTCGCGGCGGTGCTCGACGTGCTGGGCGGCAGTACGGCCAGCCGTACCGCGGGGTGCCGGTGGCTCGCCGGTAGTCGTCGGCGATCCGCGCAGATCTCGTCGGCCCGCGCCCGGTCACAGACGGCGCGCGCGATGGGAGCGTGTGGGACATGCACCCCCACCGCCTCGCCGTCGCCGCCCTCGTCGCCGGCGGCCTGCTCGCCGGGCCCGGCTCAGCCGCCGCAGTCGTGCCCGGTTCGAACGGCACGATCGTCATGTCCAAGTGCGAGGACGGCAACGGCGGCTGCGTCCACGGCCACATCTGGACGATCGATCCGGCGTCGGGCGCCGAGCAGGCGATCACTACGGACGCGTCGTCCTGGGACGACGACCCGGCCGTCTCGCCGGACGGAAGCCGGGTCGCGTTCCAGCGCTGCCCCGGGGGGTCGCCGCGTGCCGCATCGCCGCGGTCGACATCGGCGGAGGAAGCGTCACGAACCTCACCGCGGGCACGCTGGACGAGATTTCCCCGCCTTCTCCCCCGACGGCAGCAAGCTCGTCTTCGCGAGGAAGGATCCCGCCGGCGGGAAGCACCTGATCGTGATGGACGCGGCAGGAGGAAACGAGCGCCCGCTCACCAGTGGCCCGGATGCCGACGCGCACCCGACGTGGTCGCCGGATGGGTCGACCATCGTCTTCGAGCGCTCGGGGCTCGCCGCCGGAAGCCACATCCTCAAGGTCGCGGCGAGCGGCGGCGCCACGACGGCGCTCACGGCCGGCCCCGCCGGGGAGGGGGCGCCGAGCTTCTCACCCGACGGCTCGAAGATCGTGTTCGCGAGTGCCTCAGCGATCCAGATCATGGACTCCAGCGGCGCGAACCAGCACGCGCTGACCGCGCCCGGCGCCGACCTCAATGACATCGAGCCCGCATTCGCGCCGGACGGCACGCAGATCGTCTTCGAGCGCTATTACCACGGTGTGCCGCCTGCTTCGCCGCTGCTCGTCATGAACGCCGACGGCTCGAATCAGCACCTCATCAGCGGCCCGTCGGAAACGCTCTTCAGGGCGGATCGGCAGCCGCTCCACCCGGCTCCGGCTCCGCCTCCGCCTCCGCCTTCGACACCCCCCACGCCGCCGGTGGCGGACGAGAGCGCCCCCGGCCTGGCGCTTGCGGCGCCCGGCAAGGAGTCCGTGCGCAAGGGCGCGTTGCACGTGTTCGCGACCAGCAGCGAGCCTGTCACCGCGGTCGCGCGCGGCAACGTCGCCAAGATCCCACCGCCTGCGCCCGGCGACCAAGCCGCTCGCGGCGAACGCGCGGACCAAGATCCGGCTCAGCATCCCCGCAAGCACCTGCGCGCCATCCGCGCGGCGCTCGGCCGCGGCATGAAGCCCAAGGCGACGATCGTCGTTCGCGTCGAGGACGGCGCCGGCAACCTCACCACCGAGGCGCTGACGATCCGCGTGAAGCGGTGAGTCAGCTCCTGATCAGGCGCGAGCACCTCGTCGCGCCTGGCCTCCATGTGCTCGCGCGAGACGAGGCTCTCCAGGCACAGCCGCAGCAGCGGCTCGGTGTTGGACGGCCGCACGTTGAAGTGCCACTCGGCGTAGTCGATCGAGATGCCGTCGAGCTCGCCGATCTCCGCGTCGCCGTAGCGCTCGCGGATCTGCTCCAGCTTCGCCTGCTGGTCGGCGACCTCGGAGTTGATCTCGCCCGAGATGAAGTAGCGCGAGCGGTAGGGCTCGAGCAGCTCGGCCAGCGTCCTGCCGCTCTTGCCGAGCAGCTCGAGGATCAGCAGCGCGGGCAGCGTGCCGGAGTCGGCGTTGTAGAAGTCGGCGAAGTAGTAGTGGCCGGAGACCTCGCCGCCGAACGCGCCGCCCTCCTCGCGCATGCGCGTCTTGAAGAACGCGTGCCCGACGCGGTTGACCAGCGCCCTGCCGCCCGCGGCCTCGACGGTGTCGGCGACCGCGCGCGAGGCGCGCACGTCGTAGAGGATGTCGGCGCCCGGGTGCGACTCGAGCACCGAGCGGGCGAGCAGCGCCGTGAGGAAGTCGCCGTCGACGAACTCGCCGCCGCCGTCGATGAAGAAGCAGCGGTCGGCGTCGCCGTCCCAGGCGATCCCGAGGTCGGCGCGCTCGCTGAGCACCTTGTCGATCACGAAGCGGCGGTTCTCCGGCAGCAGCGGGTTGGGCTCGTGGTCGGGGAACTCGCCGTCGGGCTCCCAGTAGGTCGGGATCAGCTCGAGCCCTTCGAGCCGCTCGAGGATCGGGCCGACCATCGGGCCCGCCATGCCGTTGCCGCCGTCGAGCACGATCTTCAGCGGCCGGATCGCGCGACGGGTCGACGAACGACAGCGCGCGCAGCTGGAACTCCGCGTAGACGTCGACGTCCTCGGCGCCGCCCGGCTCGCCCGCCGGCTCGGGCAGCCCCGCGGCCACGAGCGCGCGCGATGTCGCCGATCCCCGCGTCGCCCGAGAGGGCGAGCGCGCCCTCGCGCACGAGCTTGGCTCCCGTGTACGCCTTCGGGTTGTGCGAGGCGGTGCACATCAGCCCGCCGTCGAGCTCGCGCGAGCCGACGAGGAAGTAGAGCATCTCGGTCCCGACCATCCCGGCGTCGAGCACGTGCGCGCCCTCGGCCACCATCCCTTCGCGGTAGCGCGCGGCCAGCTCGGGCGCGGTCAGGCGCATGTCGCGCCCGAGCCCGATCCGCAGCTCGCTCGCCGGCTTGCCGCGCAGCCCGGCGAGCACGCGCGCGAACGCGCGCCCGATCTGCTCGGCGACGTCGCCGTCGATCTGCTCGCCGTACAGGCCGCGGATGTCGTAGGCCTTGAAGATCTCCGGCGGGACGCTGGTCGGCATGGGCGGCGAGGATAGGGCTGTCCCGCCCGTGGACCGCCTCTGCGTCTTCTCCGGCTCGAGCCCGGGCGCGCATCCCGACTACGCCCGGGCGGCGGAGGAGCTGGGCCGCACGCTGCCGCGCAGGGCGTCGGCCTCGTCTACGGCGGGGCGAGCGTCGGGCTGATGGGCGCGGTCGCCGACGCGGTGCTGGACGCGGGCGGCGACGCGGTCGGCGTGATCCCGCAGGCGCTGGTCGATCGCGAGATCGCCCACCCGGGCCTCTCGGACCTGCGCATCGTCGACTCGATGCACGAGCGCAAGGCGCTGATGGCCGAGCTCGCCGACGGCTTCATCGCGCTGCCCGGCGGGATGGGGACGCTCGAGGAGCTGTTCGAGGTCTACACGTGGACGCAGCTCGGGCTTGCACTCCAAGCCGCTCGGCCTGCTCGACGTGCGCGGCTACTACGCCAAGCTCGTCGCGTTCCTCGACCACGCGGTCGCCGAGCGCTTCGTGACCGTCGAGCACCGCGAGATGCTCGTCGTCGAGCGGCGCGCCGAGGCGCTGCTCGAGGCGTTCAGGCGCTGGCGGCCGCCGGCGCGCACGAAGTGGATCGACCGCTCGCAGACTGACGCCGCGCGCCATGCTCCTGCCATGACCACCCCGCCACCCATCACACCCTGCGCGTCTTCGTCGGGCTCGGACGGCGCGGGCGGCAACCCGCTCGGCGTCGTGCTCGACGGCGCGGGCATGCCGGCCGCCGAGCGCCAGGCCGTCGCCGCCGACGCTCGGCTTCTCCGAGACCGTCTTCGTCGACGACCGCGCGACCGGCGCGCTGCGGATCCTCACGCCGACGGTCGAGCTGCCGCTGGCCGGCCATCCGCTCGTCGGCACGGCCTGGCTGCTCGCGCACGACGGCACGCCGCGTCGAGCACGCTGCGCCCGCCGGCCGGCGAGTCCCCACGTGGACCGAGGGCGGCGCTGACCTGGATCCGCGCGCCGGCCGGAGTGGGCGCCGCTGTACGACATGGCGCAGCTCGACCGCGATCGCCGACGTCGACGCGGTCGCGGTCCCCGGCGGCGACGCGATGCTCGCGGTCTGGGCGTGGGAGGACGAGGCCGCCGGCCGCGTGCGCGCGCGCGTCTTCCCCAACGGGATCGGGATCGCCGAGGACGAGGCGACCGGCGCCGCGGCGCTCCAGTTCGGCGCGCTGCTCGGCCGCGACGTCGTGATCCGCGCAGGGCGAGGGCTCCGAGCTGCACGTGCGGCCCGGGCGGCGACGGCACGGTCGCGGTCGGCGGGCGCGTGGCACTCGCTCGAGCGGCGTCCGTGACGCCTGGGCGGGCGGCCCCTAGAATCCCTCGCCATGGCAGGTCATTCCAAGTGGGCGGGGATCAAGCACAAGAAGGCGATCGTCGACGCCCGCCGCGGCAAGCTGTTCACGAAGCTCGCGCGCGCGATCACGGTGGCGGCGAAGGAGGGCGGGGGCGACGTCGACGGCAACCCGGCGCTCGGGCTTGCCGTGCAGAAGGCGAAGGACGCCTCGATGCCGAAGGACAACATCGAGCGCGCGATCGCGAAGGGCACCGGCGAGGGCGGCGACGCCGACGCGCTCGAGGCGGTCATCTACGAGGGCTACGGCCCGGGCGGGTCGCGCTGCTCGTCGAGGCGACGACCGACAACCGCAACCGCACCGGCTCGGAGGTCCGCCACGCGTTCACCAAGCACGGCGGCAACCTCGGCGAGCCGGGCTCGGTCGCCTACCTGTTCGACAAGAAGGGCGTCGTCGTGGTCGACGGCGAGCGCTACTCCGAGGACGACCTGATGGTCGCGATCGACGCCGGCGCGGAGGACATCGGCACCGACGACGACGTGTTCGAGATCACGTGCGAGCCGGCGGACCTCGGCCGCCGTGCGCGCCGCGCTCGACGCGGCCGGCATCGAGGTCGAGAGCGCCGAGGTCGCCCAGCTGCCCAAGACGCGGGTCGAGCTCGACGAGGACGGCGCGATCAAGCTGATGCGCCTGATCGACGCGCTGGAGGACCTCGACGACGTCGACGCGGTGCACGCGAACTTCGACGTCGACGCCGAGGTGCTCGAGCGCGTCGCGGGCTAGGCAGCGCGCGGCATCGCGCCGAGACCGAAGGCGCCTCGGCCAGCAGCTCGTACGAGCGCCGCCGCGCGGCGTGGTCGAACGTGATCGTGACGACGATCAGCTCGTCGGCGCCGTACTGCTGCGCGAGCGTCTCGAGCCCGGCGCGCACCTGCTCGGGCGTGCCGGCCGTGATGCGCCGGCTCGCGGCCGCCGGCTCGCCCTCGGCCTCGAGGAAGCGCAGCGCCTGCTCGACCGGCGGCACCGGGATCAGCCGGCCGCGGCGCAGCATCGCCATCGCCATGCGGCTCGAGGCGGTCAGCCGCCACGCCTCCTCCTCCGTCTCGGCGGCGAGCGCCCAGGTCGCCGACCGCCGTGCGCGGCGCGGCGAGCCGGACGCCGGGGTCGAAGCGGCGCTGGTAGTCGGTCGCGATCGCGGCGCCGTCGCGGTTGATGAAGTCGGCGAACGCGTAGGGGAGGCCGAGCTGCGCGGCCCAGATCGCGCTCTGCGGCGAGGAGCCGAGCAGCCACGGCTCGGGCGCCTCGCGGCCGGCCGGGCAGCGACGCGCGAGCAGGCGCGCGAACGGATGGTCGGCGGGGAGCCGGTCCTCGAGGTAGGCGAGCAGCTCGGCGAGCTGCTCGGGGAAGTCGTCGGGCGCGGCCTGCCGGCGGTCGCGCTGGAGCGCGTAGGTGGTCAGCGGGTCGGTGCCGGCCGCGCGGCCGAGGCCGAGGTCGATGCGGCCGGGGAAGAGGCCGCTGAGCAGGCTGAAGCTCTCGGCCACCTTCAGCGGGCTGTAGTGCGGCAGCATCACGCCGCCGCTGCCGACGCGGATCCGCTCGCGTGGCGGCGGCGATCGGCCCGATCAGCACCTCCGGCGCGCGGCCCGGCGAGCATCGGCCCGCCGTGGTGCTCGGCGACCCAGTAGCGGTGGTAGCCGAGCGCGTCGGCCAGCCGCGCGAGGTCGAGCGTGTTGGCGAGCGCTGCGGCCCGGTCGAGCCCGCGGAGATCGGGGACTGGTCGAGGACGCTGAGCCGCATCCGCGATCACGATAGGGACGCGCGGGCGATACCTAAACGGGGCCAGGCACCGTTTAGGTATGGAGGCTGCCGTGAACATAAAGAGGGGCTGACCCCCTTTACGGCGGCGCCGCCCGTCACGGCGTTCGCCGGCCGCCGCTTCGGGGACTGTCCTGGAGGGCGCCGGCCGGAAGGCGTCCGGGCCGGGGCGCAGAATCCTCCGCGCATGGTCGTCCTCGGCATCGATCCCGGCACCGCCAACACGGGCTACGGCGTGGTGGCGCGCCGACGGCGCGCGGCTCGTCGCGCTCGACGGCGGGATGATCCAGACCGCCGCGGGGCTCGATCCGCGGCGCGCGGCTGGCGACGATCCACGCGCGCGTCGGGCGAGCTGCTGGACGAGCACCGGCCCGAGGCGCTGGCGGTCGAGGACCTCTACTTCGGCGCGAACGCGCGCTCGGCCTTCGCGGTCGGCCAGGCGCGCGGCGTCGTGATCCTCGCCGCGGGCCAGCGCGGGCTGCCGTGCTCGTCCTACACGCCCCAGCAGGTCAAGGCGCGCCGTCTGCGGCTCGGGCCGCGCCGAGAAGGGCCAGGTCCAGCGGATGGTGCAGCGCGCTGCTCGCGCTGACCGACCTGCCGGCGCCCGACCACGCGGCCGACGCGCTCGCGGTCGCGATCTGCCACGCCAACGGCGCGCTCGGCTGCGTCGCCGCGGTGGAGCGCGCGCGCGTGATCGCGCTCCTGTACCGGCGAGGTGGTGGTGCGGCGGACCGACCACGTGGTCGTCGTCGTGCGGCGGCGTCGGCTACCGGCTGGCGGTCTCGGCCGAGACGCTGCGCCACACGCCGGCGGTCGGCAACCCGGCGACGCTGCACACGCACCTGATCGTGCGCGACGACGCGCTGCAGCTCTACGGCTTCGCCTCCGAGGCCGAGCGCGACCTGTTCCTGCTGCTGATCGGCGTGCAGTCCGTCGGCCCGAAGGTCGCGCTCGCGGTGCTCTCGGGCGGCACGCCGCGCGAGCTGCTCGCCGCCGTCGCGGCCGGCGACACGGCGCGGCTGCAGGCCGTGCAGGGGATCGGCAAGCGCACCGCCGAGCGGATCGTGGTCGAGCTGCGCGAGAAGGTCGGCGCGGCGCCCGCCGGCGACCCGATCGTGGTCGCGCGCGGCGACGACCCGCGGCTGCTCGCGCGCGACGGCCTCGTCGGGCTCGGCTTCTCGCCGCAGGAGGCCGAGGAGCTGCTCGACGGCGCGCCGGGCGAGACGCCCGAGGACCTGATCGCCCACGCGCTGAAGGGCTCGCGCAGCTGATGATCCGCACGCCGGGGATCGACCGCGCTGCAGACGCCGCACGAGCGCGCCGAGGACGAGCTCGACGCGACGCTGCGCCCGCGCCGGCTCGAGGAGTTCGTCGGCCAGGAGGAGCTCAAGGAGCAGCTCGGCGTCTCGATCGCGGCGGCGGCCGCGCGCGGCGACGCGCTCGACCACGTGCTGCTCTCCGGCCCGCCCGGCCTGGGCAAGACGAGCCTCGCCCGGATCGTCGCCGAGGAGCTGGGGGTGCCGTTCATCCCGACCGCCGGCCCGACGCTCGAGCGCAAGGCCGACATCGCGACCTACCTCAACGACCTCGAGGACCGCGCGATCTTCTTCGTCGACGAGATCCACCGCCTCCCGCGCGCGATCGAGGAGACGTTCTACCCCGCGATGGAGGACCGCCAGCTGCCGATCACGCTCGGCGTCGGGCCGGGCGCGAGGGTGATCACGCTCGACCTGCCGCGCTTCACGCTGATCGGCGCCACCACGCGCGCCGGGCTGCTCACCTCGCCGCTGCGCGACCGCTTCGGGATCCAGCACCGGCTCGACCACTACGCGCCCGGCGACCTCGCGCGGATCGTCGTGCGCAGCGCCGGCGTGCTCGGCGTCGGCGATCGACGCGGCGGGTGCGCGCGCGATCGCCGACCGCGCGCGCGGCACCCCGCGCGTCGCCAACCGGCTGCTCAAGCGCGTGCGCGACTACGCCGAGGTGCGCTCGGACGGCGCGATCGACGCGACGGTGGCCGGCGCCGCGCTGGACCTGATGGGCGTCGACCAGATCGGCCTGGACCGCACCGACCGCGAGATCCTCACGATCGTCTGCGAGCGCTTCTCCGGCGGCCCGGTCGGCCTCTCCACGCTGGCGGTCGCGGTGCAGGAGGAGGCCGACACGATCGAGGACGTCTACGAGCCGTACCTGCTCCAGCGCGGCTTCCTGCAGCGCACGCCGCGCGGCCGCTGCGCGACGGTGCACGCCTACCGCCACCTCGGGCTCGAGCCGCCGGCGCAGAGCGCGGCGCTGTTCTGAGCTACCCGAACGTGAACGCGTAGCCGGCTACGCCGGGCTCGAGCTCGAGCGTCACGCACCTGCTGCTCCACCGCGCCCGAAGTCGACCAGCCTGTAGAGCCGCTGCGCGCCCACGCGCGCGACGCCGCCGTGCACGTCGGCCCCGGCGAGCCGGTCGGGCAGCGGCCGCCCGTCGAGCAGCACGCGCACGCGCGCGCTCGCGCTCCGGCGAGCCGAGCACGAGGAAGACGCGGCGCGCGCCGACGTGCGCGTCGATGCGCGCCCCCGCGCCGGCGACCGCGCGCTCCGCCTCGATCGTCCAGCGCCCGCGGTACGCGAACCGGTCGGCTGCGGCGGCGCCACGCGCAGGTCGCCGAAGTCGCGCGCGCCGGCGAACAGCGCGTCGTCGTGAAGCCGTGCGCGCGCTCCGAAGCCGAGGTAGGTCTCCGGCGTCGTGACGCCGGAAGCGGCCTGCTCGGCCGGCGCCGGCGGAGGCCGTGGCGCCGGGGCGCGTGCCCGGCCTCGGCGAGCAGCGCCCGGATCGCGCGCTCGGTCTCGTCGTACTCGCCCTCGCCGAAGTGCCAGTAGCGGACCTGCCCGCGCGCGTCGACCAGGTACTTCGCCGGCCAGTAGTGGTTCGACCATGCGTTCCAGGTGCCGTAGTCGTTGTCGAGCGCGACCGGGTAGCGCAGGCCGTTGGCCGCCATCGCGTCGCGCACGTTGGCCACGCGCCGCTCGAACGCGAACTCGGGCGTGTGGACGCCGACGATCGTCAGGCCGGCCTCGCGGTAGCGGGCGTCCCAGGCGCGCAGGTGGGAGAGCGTGCGCAGGCAGTTGATGCACGTGTAGGTCCAGAAGTCGACGAGCACGACCCGCCCGCGCAGGCCGCGCAGGCTCGGCTCCTGACCGGCCGGCGTGTTGAGCCAGCGCGCGACGCCGGTGAACTCGGGCGCCGGCCCGCCGTCGCGCAGCAGCGGATCGCCGTCGCGCCGCGCGCGGCGCGCCTGCCCGCGTCGCCGCCGTGCACCCGCGCCAGCGCGCGCCGCACCGCGCCGGTGTCCTCCAGCCCGCCCGACGGGTTTGACCAGCGCGGCGGGGAGGTCGTCGGCGATCGCCGCCTGGAAGTCGCGGTCGAGCCCCGCCGGCCAGCAGCACGGCCACGGCGACCATCAGCGCCCCGAACCCTGCTGAGCCGCCCGGCGTGCGGGCCGATCCGGCGCGTCAGCGAGCGGCCGAGCGTCATCACCGCCAGCAGTGCGATCGCCGCGCCGGCGCCGTACGCGAACCCGAGCAGCGAGCCGCTCCGCCGAGACGGCGGCGTCGAGCGCCACCACGGCGGCGAGGATCGGCCCGGCGCACGGCGCGTAGACCAGCCCGAGCGAGGCGCCGAGCACCAGTCCCGAGCCGAAGCCGTCCCCGCGGCCCGAGGCCGGCCCGCGCCGGCCAGCCGGCTCAGTCGCCCCTCGACCGCCGCGCCCAGCCGCGGCACGACGAGCGCGACCCCGAACGCCGCGAGCACCGCGATCGCGACGCCCGGGCCAGGTCGCCCGGCAGGCCGAGCGCGTCGAGCGCGCGCGTCAGCAGCACGGCGGCCAGCGCGAACGTGCCGGCCAGCCCGAGCGCCACGCCGAGCGGCCGCCGCCGCCCGCCCGTCGCGCCGGCTGCCAGCGCCACCGGGCAGCACCGGCAGGACGCAGGGCGAGAGCGCGGTGGCGGCGCCCGCGAGCACGGCGAAGATGGTCGCGATCACGACGTCCATCGCAGAGCAGTCAAGCGCAGGGGCGTGAACTGCCGATTACGACAGGCAGCGACGGCTCAGCCTCGCTTTAGGCTGCCGATTACCCTTTTCTGCATGGCCCATCTGTTCATCTGCCCCAACTGCGGCCAGCGCAGCACCGCGACCGAGCGCAGAAGGGCTGACGGGCCCGGCGCAGGGCTTCGACCTGGGCGATCTGATGTGATGTGATCCGTGTCCGCAGGCGATGCGGCCGGCTGGTCCGGTCTTGGAGGCCAGCGGCGCCTTCGCTTTCGTGGCGCCGGAGCCATTTCCTCACGGTCGCGGCCGAAACGCCTACAGCGCCGGCTATGGAGCGCGGCGTTTCGCCCGCTTGGCGGCGCCCGACAATCAAGGCTCGCATGTTCGGCGTCGTCCTGGCATTTTTATGAATGTTCACGGGTGGGTCTCCTGAGCCTGTGGTGCTTCGCAAACCCCACAAACCTCGAGATTCTCCCCGTGAACAACCTGTTGAGACATTACAGCTAGAGCGGGATGAGGAAAAGTGGAAACCGGTTTTCCGCCCGCATCCCGCTCTAAACTCTTGGAATTCGATCACGTTCATGATTTTGGATTGATTTAATCCAAAATCATCGTGATCTAATGTCCTCGACACACGCTCGCTTTGATGCTTGACCAGGCACTCACGCTTCTGCTTCGCCGACTCCATGTGATCGAAAACTGCTCTCGCAAAAGATTTAATGAGGTCTCGCGTGCCGCTTGAACCAAAACCCCGCCCGCGTGCGTTCCGTCTCGGTGCGATCGCGGAGGCGAACACCGAAAAGCCGCTCGCGCCCATGGTGATCGAAACATTGGCCGATCCTTACGAGGCCGAGGCCAAGGCATTAATCGCGGCCCAGGACGCCGGCGAAGAAGCGGTCGAGGCCGCGCAGAAACAAGGCGTCGTCGCCCGCTCGCTATTGTCTTGGGGCGGTCTCTTCTGGTCGGCCACGGGCGGCCTCGTTTCGCTTGGTTTCGGGCTTTGGCTGACCCGGCTCATCGACGATCTTTTCGCCTGGTCGCCGGTGTTCGGCGTGGTTGGTCTTGCGCTCGCAGGCGCGGCCGGAACCGCGCTTTTCGTTCTCGGCGCGAAGGAAATCGGCGGTATTCTGCGCCAGCGCCATATCGCGGAACTGCATATCGGGCTCGCCCGCGCGCGCGAAAAAGACGACTTTAAAGAGGCCCGGCGCCTCGTTAGAGATCTTTCCTCGCTTTACGCCACGCGGCCCGAGACGGCACGCGCGCGCGGCCAATTGCGCGCGCTCGCGCATGACATCGTCGATGGACGCGATATGATCGACATCGCCGAACGCACGCTCATTCTGCCGTTTGACTTGGACGTGCGGCGCGAAATCGCGAGCGCGGCCAAAAGAGTTTCCATGGTGACCGCGCTCGCGCCGCGCGCGATCATCGACGTCGTCTTCGTCGCGGCGCAGGCGATAAGGCTTATCCGGCGCATCGCGGTCATCTATGGCGGCCGGCCGGGCTTGCTCGGCTTCGTCAAGCTCTTGCGCTCGATTGCCGCGCATATCGCGATCACCGGCGGGATGGCGGCCGGCGACAGCCTCATCCAGCAGTTCCTCGGCCATGGCATAGCGGCGAAATTGTCGGCCCGCCTCGGCGAAGGCGTGCTAAACGGCCTTTTGACCGCGCGCGTGGGGCTTTCCGCCATGGCCGTCTGCCGCCCTATGCCTTTTGGGAGCGGAAAGGCGCCAAAGGTCGCCGATGTCGCGCCTTTTTTGTTCAGGGCGGAGAACAAGGGTTGACGGAAAACTTAGGTTTCTTCACTTGCGTGGAGCAATTTTAGCTCTGGTGCCGCACGTCGCACAATTCCGCTCATAGGATCATGGGCGAAGACATCGGGAAAATTGTCGGCCATCGGCCGGGACTGATCCCCGAGGTGCAGGTTCATTTTGTGGCGGCCGCCGATGCATTTACGTCAAGCTTAAGTGTATTAGTTGGGGAGCCTCGCGGTGCTTCCGCCCACCGGCCGGCTTTTGCTCCGCCGCGTCTCGGATGGAACATGATTAACAATAATTGAGGCAATTAATATTTTATTCTTCTTGCTGCACCCCCATTGCGCATTTCTAAATTATCGTCTAAATTGAAGTCACTAATGAGTTTTGGCAGCTTGCTTTCCTCGCTTCTAGCCTTGACATTCATACCCACTCATTACAAGCGCTAGAGTAACAAGCGCTAGAGTATTTGTTCGTGCTAACATTGCCTTGTTCCTAAGGCGATGTGGCTCGACCTGAAAATTAATCTGCGGACGTTTCATGCTCGTTCTCAATGATCCCACCGCGGGTTTGAAGCCGCAGCCTAACGCTCGATTCCGCTTTCGGCTCCAACACCATGACGATCGCTCGCGGCGTCACTTTATATGCATCTTCGAATGTTGGGATGCCAAACGGAAAAAAGCCAATGGATATCGATCCGAACCTCGAACGCGATCATCACAAGTTCGCGTGAATGGTATTCATCATCTTTAGGGTGCTCACATGCGGGTCATGAGCGTGGTTGGAACGCGACCGGAAGCGATCAAGATGGCGCCTGTGATTAAGGCGTTGCAGGCCCATCCAAACATGAACTCCGTGCTCTGTCTGACCGCGCAACACCGAGAAATGTTGGACCAGGTGCTTGAGATTTTTGCCATCAAAGCCGATTTTGATCTCGATCTGATGCAGCCGTCACAGACGCTGAACGGGCTTTCGTCGCGGATGTTTCAGAGCATCGACGAACTTCTTGCGTCCGCGAAACCTGACGTCGTCCTCGTCCATGGGGATACCACTACGGCATTCGTGACCAGTGTCGCTTGTTTTCACCGCAACATTCCCGTTGGGCACGTCGAAGCCGGCCTGCGCACATACGACTTATTGCGTCCCTTTCCTGAGGAAATGAATTGCAGGATTGTCGACCTTGTATCGACTTATCTTTTCGCCCCGACCGAGCGAGCAAAGCAAAATCTTCTCGCTGAAGGTGTTATGTCCGACGAGATTCATGTGACCGGTAATACGATCGTCGATTCGCTGCGGTTCATGATAGCCAAAATCGACGGTGACTTCGAGCTTCAATCGAGGCTTGCTGAACGGTTGCCCGCCCTACCCCCGGGTCGGAAGCTCGTACTCGTGACGGGTCATCGCCGTGAAAGCTTCGGTCCCGGTTTCGAGCGAATTTGTCAAGCACTTAGTCGCATCGCGGAGCGGGACGACGTGGAGCTTGTCTACCCTCTTCACCTGAATCCCAACGTGTCGAAACCGGTGAACAACATTCTTGGACGAGCGCGGCGCGTGCATCTCATTTCGCCCATTGACTATATGACCTTTGTCCATCTTCTTTCGCGAGCCGCGGTTGTGATAACGGACTCGGGAGGTGTGCAAGAAGAGGCTGTTTCGCTCGGGAAGCGAGTGCTTGTTATGCGTGAGTTGACGGAGCGGCCGGAGGGTATCGAAGCCGGGCTTGCCCACCTTGTAGGAACGGATCCCAATCTAATCTGTTCGAAATTCGAGGAGGTTATGGCGGTCAGCGACGAAACCTCACCCGAAACTAGTCAATCAGTTTATGGCGACGGCAATGCCGCTTCCCGCATTGTCGCGGCGCTTGCGAAGTCGCAGGGCTTGCGAAATCGCAGCGCGACTGAGCGAACCAGATCCAATATGCGCTACCTAGCCGAGCTGACCGATGGATGACATTGCAGAATATCCCCGCACGCACGCGAGTTCCAGTGCGAAGACGGAGTTTGAAGACGTCGCAGTATTCGGCCTTGGATACATCGGCCTTCCCACCGCTGCACTTATCGCCAGCCGCGGCATTCATGTTCTCGGCATTGACATAAACGAGGACGTCGTTCGGAAGATATCCTCTGGCGCGGTTCACATCTACGAACCAGACCTGGATGGCCTTGTTCAGAAAGTAATCTCGACCGGCGCGTTGAAAGTTTCGATGCAGCCGGCGCCAAGTGACGCCTTCATAATCGCCGTGCCCACTCCGATCACCGCCGAGAAGGTGCCGGTCCTCGAATCCGTTTTCACGGCAGTACGGGCCATTGCTCCGTTTCTTCAAGAAGGCAACCTGGTTCTTCTCGAATCAACCTCGCCTGTCGGAACGACCGAAAAGATATCGGAGACGCTTGCCGACATGCGTCCAGATCTATCCTTTCCAACACGAGCCGGACCGGCGGCGACCGTTAACGTTGCTTATTGCCCGGAGCGCGTCCTACCGGGTCGAATTCTTTCGGAACTAGTCCAAAACGATCGTTGCATCGGGGGGATCTCGCCGGCTTGTGCGCGTCGGGCACAGCGCTTCTACAAGCATTTTGTGCGCGGCGCGTGCATCGTCAGCACGGCGCGGACGGCCGAGCTCGTCAAGCTGGCGGAAAACGCATTCCGCGATACCAACATCGCGTTTGCAAACGAGTTGTCCATGATCTGCGACAGGCTTGGAAGTCAATGTGTGGGATATTATCGAACTGGCAAATCGGCATCCAAGGGTAAACATCCTGCGGCCTGGTCCGGGGGTGGGCGGCCATTGCATCGCCGTCGATCCCTGGTTCATCGTTAATTCGGCGCCGGACCTCGCGAAGCTTATCGCCACTGCGCGCAGGACGAACGACGATATGATTCACTACACGATCGAGGCTGCGTCCGCTTTGATTGACGAACATCCATACGCAAATGTTGCTTGTCTCGGGCTTGCGTTCAAACCAAATGTAAACGACCTGCGAGAAAGTCCTGCTGTCGAGGTTACGAAGGGCTTGGGTCAGCGGTACGGATCGCGCATCAAGGTGGTGGAACCGTATCTCGATTCTTTACCGGACGAGATCGCGGCAACCGGTGCAGAGTTCGTCGGACTTGGGAATGCCCTCGCCGATTGTGAGGTTGCCATCGTACTTGTCGACCACGACGAATTTCGCAATGTTCCGTTGGGCGATCGGCGCCATCTGTCTGTTCTCGACACGCGCGGGATTTGGCGCGACTTTCAAGGACTTGGACTAAAATAGATGCCCTACCCTATGGCCGTGGCGCGGTTGACGGCGAACCGATCGCGATGAAGCCGGCGTGGAGATGGGCCTCGACCACGCTGCGCATCCCGCCCAGTGCTGTGCTCCCGGCCAAGATCTTTATGCTGCCGCCGTCCTTGCGGGTGCCACTTGAGGTAAGTATCAGCGGAGCGCGCTTATTTTCGCACGTACTTGCACAAGACCTCCGATGCGATATGATGTGATCTAAAGGAGGCTGGCCTCGCGCAGGAACTGGCGGCGGCTAACGGGAATAGCTGGTTTAGGCGACGATGGGAAATGCGGGCAGATTTTCTAGGCGTTCCAGTAGACCTGATAGACCTTGAAGAAACCATACGGAGGGCCGAAGAAGCGATGCGTTTGCGCTGCCACCTGCAGCATGTGGCTCTGAATGTGGCAAAATTTGTTTATATGCAAAAAAATCAAGAATTGCGCGACGATGTCTTAACTGCCGATATTATCGGGATCGATGGTATGGGAATCGTCCTCGCGGCGCGTCTGTTAGGCATCAGGGTACCCGAAAGAGTTGCAGGCGTGGATCTGATGGAACGTTTGCTGGAGACGTGTGCCGCCAAGGGCTACCGTCCATATTTTCTAGGCGCGACGGAAAAAGCCTTGTCCCTGGCTTTGCACAACTTGCGTGTTCGGTTTCCGAACCTCGAATTCGCAGGGGCACAGCATGGCTATTACCCACGTGAGTCCGAGGCCGATGTGGTCGCGGCGATTCGTGCTTCCGGAGCCGACTGCCTATTCATCGGTATGCCTACGCCGCATAAGGAAAGGTTTTTGGCGGCTCATAGAGACACAATCAGCGTGCCTTTCATCATGGGGGTCGGAGGCGGTATTGATATCATCGCCCAAATCACCAAGCGCGCTCCCGTTTGGATGCAACGGATTGGGCTGGAGTGGCTATATCGCATCATGCAAGAGCCTCGCAGGATGTGGAAACGGTACCTCACGACAAATATGGCTTTTGCCGCTATTATCGCCAAGGCGGCGTACCGGCGCTTATAATACTTCATTGGCGGAGGTTTCTTGCAAACCCTAAAACCGCATACGCAGAGGTTTAGGGGCACTAGGCGGCGCGTTGGGCGCCGCATCGGTGTTCTAATCGCGAAGGTTCTCAACGGATCAAGGCGGGCTTTATGAAGCTAACGGCACTCACCATCGCATTGTCTCTCGCTCTCCCGGGAGCGGCGGCGCTTCAGGCGGAACCCTCTCCCGCAGATCCCAAACCGGCCAAGCCAGCGGCAACGCCAACAAAGCCCGCGGCGGCCAAACCTTTCGTTCCAATGGATCCCCTGGCCGCCATCCAAAAGGCCAATGCTTCCTTTAACGCCGCCGCCAACATGACCGGCGATTTCGTCCAGGTCGGCCCAGACGGCAAACGCTCCGAAGGCAAGATCTTTGTCCAGCGGCCCGGCAAATTGCGGTTTGAATATGCCCCGCCCGCGACGCTCGAGATCGTCGCCGACGGTCTTTCGGTGGCCGTGCATGACCGCAAGACGGCCACCAAGGATATTTATTTCATCAGCCAAACGCCGCTGAAATTTCTCCTCAAGGATCAGGTCGATCTCAGCCGCGACGTCAAGATCATCGACGTGAAGAGCGAGCCCGGTGCGGTCACGATTCTCGTCGAAGACAAGGCAACGTTTGGCGGAACCTCGCAAATCAAGCTGGTTTTCGACCCGGTAAAGTTCACGCTCAGACAGTGGCAGGTTACCGACCCGCAAGGCTATCAGACGCTTGTCTCGCTTTTCAATATCGATTTGTCAAAGAAGCCGGACCCAAATCTGTTCCAGATCACCCAGGAAAGATTATCGAACACAAATAATTGACAAGTTCCCCCGCGGCGGCTGCTTGGCGCGCTGTGTTTTCAGGAACCAGTGGTTTTTCAACGGGATAGCAAAGCGTTCCGCTATTCATGCAAGGCCCAATTGGCCGCCGGATAAAGTCAGTTGGAGCGGGCGGGCCGCTTGAAAGAATGTGCTGCTGGGTTATCTTATGCGGATGTGAGCGACGCAATCGATCAGGCGTACCCCCCGTTTCGCCTGGGTCAAACTTGCCGGACCCCTCCCGGTAAATGTCTCGCTCCTAGGGGCGCCTGGTCTTCGGCTGGGCGCCCCTTTTTTGTTTGTCCTTGGGAGTCTGGCCAGCGCTTGATCGCGAGCGAGGCCACGCAAGGGCCGAATGATTCCAGCCGTCCCGTTTAAAAAATTGTGGGCTCCTTGCCGGCGGCGCTTGCGGCGGGCCTTTTTAGCGTGATCAATCGTACGCGTGGAGTCTTGCGTGCGTATCACCCTTGCCACCTGGAACATCAATTCGGTCCGTTTGCGGATCGATCTCGTGGCCCGCTTTTTGAGGGAACAGGCGCCGCACGTTCTCTGCCTGCAGGAGACGAAGTGCCGGGACAGCGAGTTTCCCTTGGATGCTTTCCATGAACTCGGCTACCCGCATGTCGCGATCAACGGCCAAAAAGGCTACCATGGAGTCGCGATTGCCTCGAAACTCCCCTTGACTGTTGTCGACCGGCGCTCGTTTTGCGAAAAAGGTGATGCCCGTCACATCGCCGTGACGCTGACACCGGGCGGCGCGCGCGGCGGGCCTATCGCCTTGCATAATTTCTATGTGCCCTCCGGCGGCGACGAGCCCGATCCCTCCATCAATCCGAAATTCGCACACAAGCTCGCGTTCCTGGATGAGATGGCGGATTGGATGACCACGGCGCGGATCGCCGGGTCCGGCGCGATCATGGCCGGCGATCTCAATATCGCGCCACTCGAAACCGATGTCTGGAATCACAAGGCCTTGCTTCGTGTCGTCAGTCACACGCCGGTCGAGGTGGAAAAGCTCAATCTGGTGCGCGCGGCGGGGCTATGGGTCGATGCCCTTCGCCACTTCGTGCCGCCGGAGGAAAAACTCTACACGTGGTGGAGCTATCGCGCGCGGGATTGGGAGAAGTCCGATAGAGGGCGGCGGCTCGACCATGTTTGGGTCAGCAAGAGCCTCAAGCCGCGCCTCGATGGCGCCAGCGTCTTACGCGAGAGCCGGGGCTGGGCGCGGGCTTCCGATCATGTGCCGGTGTTGGTCCATTTCCAACTGTAATCGAGGCGGCGGCTGCTCGCGCGCCGTTCAGGGCATCGGCTTATTGTCCTGCTTCTTGGTCTAATCGTATCAAAATGCTTCACGACAAGCAATTTGGTACGATTGGGCAAAAAAGCTAATATGGCTTCGTACAGTCGGCGGCCTTGAGAGGCGTAAGATCGCGCGGAAAATTGGTCTTTTGGGCGAGTTTTAGAAAATGCCTTCCTGGTTTTCACCGCTGTGGGACGTTCTCAAGGATCCCAATAACCAACGGGTTATCGAATGGCTTGGCAGCGGAATAGTCGTGATCGCCGGCGGTATATGGGTCGTCGTCAAATTTTTTGCCGAACGCAAAAATATCGACCTGGTGCGAAGCCTTCTTGAGCAAGGCCGCGTGGGTCCGCAAGCTCCGGGGTCGCAGCAGGCGGTCGCCAAAGCCGTCGAAGCGACGGCCAAAGACGCCAAAGCAGGCAAGCCACGCGCTAAGCAAGCCCTCGAATTCCTGAAGGCCGGCAAAATCGCGGAGGCCGTTCCCCTGTACCAAGCCGAGGCGGCGGAAAAGGACGCCACGAGCCGAAGCAGCGCCAAGGAGGCCGCCGACGCCTACCGAAACCTCGGCGCCATTGCTGGCCTCGCTGACCCCAAGCGGGCGCTGGAGGCTTACGAGAATGCCGTCAAACTCAATCCGGACGATCTGGACAGCTTGTATTGGGTAGGCAGGATTCAGATATATCACGGCAATCTCAACGAAGCGCAAACGCGGCTTGAGAGCGTGCTGAAGCTCGCGACTGGCGATCAGCCGGACTACCAATACCAATGTCGGGCGCTCGTCCGCCTCGGTGACATCAAGAAACAGCGGGGCGACCTTGCCGGCGCGCTGAAATCCTACCGCGACTCCCTCGCCATCGCAGAGCGCCGCGCGAAATCCGATCCCGGCAATAAGAACTGGCCGCGCGATCTCTCGAATTGCTACGACAGGATCGGCAACGTGCAGATGGACCAAGGGGATCTCTCTGCCGCGCGACAATCCTATTACGACAGCCTCGCGATCAGGGACAAGGAGGCGAAATCCGACCCCGGCGATGACGGTTGGCAGCGCGATCTGTCGGTGTCGTTCAACAAGATCGGCGACGTGCAAGGTGCCAAAGGCGACCTTGCCGGCGCGCTGAAATCCTATCGCGACAGCCTCGCCATTGCTGGCGAAATCCAAACCCGACAATGCGAGCCGGCAGCGTGATCTGTCGGTGTCCCACGAGAGGGTCGGTAACGTGCAGGTGGCGCAGGGCGACCTCGCCGGCGGGCTGAAATCCTATAACGACAGTCTCGCCATTGCCGGCCGGCTGGCGAACTCCGACCCCAGCAATGCGGAGTGGCAGTTTGATCTCGGGATTAGCAACGAGAGGATCGGCAACATTCAAATGGCGCAAGGAGATCTTGCCTCGGCGTTGAAGTCATACGAGGCCAGGCGAGATATTATCTCCCTCCTCGCGAACTCCGACCCCGGCAATACCGAGTGGAAACGCGATCGGTCGGCGTCACTCGACAAAGTCGGCGACGTGCAAAAGGCCCAGGGCGACCTTGCCGGCGCGCTGAAATCCTATTCCGAGAGCCTCGCCATCAGAGAGCGCCTCGCGAAATTCGACCTCGGCAATGCAGGCTGGCAGCGCGATCTTTCGGTGTCGTGCAACAAGATCGGCGACGTGCAAAAGGCCCAGGGCAACTTTGACGGCGCGCTGAAATCCTATTCCGACAGCCTCGCCATTTTCGAGCGGCTGGTGAACTCCGACGCTAGCAACGCGGGCTGGCAGCACGATCTCTCGGTGTCCTACGAAAAGATCGGCGACGTGCAAATGGCGCAGGGCGACCTAGCCGGCGCGCTGAAATCCTATTCCGACAGCCTCGCCATTAGAGAGCGCCTCGCGAAATCCGATCCCGGCAATGCTCTCTGGCAGCGCGATCTCTCGGTGTCGTTCAATAAGATCGGCGACGTGCAGGTCGAACAAGGTGTCCTTGCCGGCGCGCTGAAATCCTATAACGATAGCCTCACGATCAGAGACGGACTGGCGAAATCCGACCCCGGCAATGCGGGCTGGCAGCGCGATCTGTCGGTGTCGAACGAGAGGCTTGGTGACGTCTTCCTTGCGCTAGGGAATCTTCCAGCAGCGCTCGAACGGTATCGCGCCAGCCTCGAGAGGATGGTTCCCATCCGCGACCGCGATCCGTCGAATGCGGATTTGCAGCGCTTCACCTCCGTAACCCTTGCCAAGCTGGCATCCGTGCATCGGCAATCCGGCGACAACGCAAAGGCGCTCGATTTTTTGCGGCAAGGCCAGGCGATCATGGCGCGTATGACAAAACTCTCGCCTGACAACGCCCAGTGGAAACAGGACCTCACCTCGTTCGACGGGCTGATCGCGGAACTGGCGGAACGGTAAGGCCTGCTGCGAACGCCTCCGGGGAACCGGAGCCCTCGCCGCCGCCGGCTGGCCTCCCCCGCCCCAGGCTCGCCGCTATTCTTGACCAGTCATTCTGGAAGGGCGAGGCTCAATGTTACTAAAGCTTATGGCACATCAATATTTTTGATGCGCGGGATAACCATAAACGATTTCCCCGGCCCTCTCGCCGCGCGTAGGTGACCAAGGTCGTGGCAACCCGGGATGGGATACCCCCTCCTTTCTGCCGAATCGCCGAGGTCCATTTCCCGTCCTTGGAGGCATTGCAAGCGTGTGCGCAGTCCGCCGGTGGCAAGGAAACCGTTGCCCATGCCGTCAAAATCTCAAGTGGTGGCGCCCCGATTTTCCTGGTCGCCGAAGAGCAAACGTTCAAGTTCGGGAGCGGCTAAAAGCGGTCGTGGCTCCTTGATTGCGGATTCCTTGGCAACGCCACCTGGAAACAAGACCTTGCCGGGTTCAACCGGCTAATCGCGGAGCTTGCGGCACGGTAGGCATCGAGCGGGTCGGTGTTGGCGCGCTTGCCCAAGGCTTGCGCGAAGGCGCGGACCTGGGGACAGCAGCGCCAACGACAGCGATAGAGCGCCCGCGGCAGCACCAGCGAAAGCACCAGCCAGTGCGACAGCGCCAGCGCCAGCAGCAGCGCCGCCGGCGTCAGCGAAAGCGGCAGTGAAAGCGACGGAACAGCGCCCCAAACGAAGGATTTCCCACGGCTTTACCTGTTTGACCCGGTTCTATAGAACCGGCGCAAAGCGAAGCTCGGCATGGACTCCTCGCTTTCGTCACACGATCAAACGCACATGATTTTGCTCCGCTCGCTCCTCTTCCACGCGGCTTTTTATGTGCTGACCACCTTGCTCGCGCTCGCCGGCCTGCCTGTTCTCGTGATGGGCCGCCACAGGGTCCAGGCTTACGCAAAGTTCTGGACAGGCTCGGCGGTTTGGCTGGCCGAAAAAATTTGCGGAACCAAGATTTTATGGCGGGGTCTCGAAAATCTTCCGCGCGGCGGGTGCATTATCGCGGCAAAGCATCAGTCCACGCTCGAGACCATGGCGCTCACGACAAAGGGCGCGGATTTTTCCTACATTCTCAAACGCGAGCTGATGGCGATCCCGGTTTTCGGCTGGTATCTCAAGGGCGCCGGGCAAGTCGCCATCGACCGCGCCAAACGCGGCCAGGCGTTGCCCGATCTCACTAGGCAAGTGCGCGAGGCGATTGCTGAGGGCCGCCAGATGATTATTTTTCCGGAGGGCACGCGCAAGCCCGCCGGCGCGCCACCGGCATATAAGTCAGGGGTAGGATATCTTTATATGGACTCGGGAGCTGTCTGCGTGCCGGTCGCGTTGAACACCGGCCTCTACTGGCCGCGCCGCTATGTTTCGATCCGTCCCGGCACAGTCACGATCGCTTTCCTCGAACCGATCGCGCCAGGGCTCGACAAGGAGAGCTTCCTGCAGTTATTGGAAGAGCGGATCGAAGCAGGAACAGCGGAGCTGATCGCCGGAGCGCTCGCCGCCGATCCTTCGTTAAAGCGCGCGCGATCCCGGCCGGATTCCGCGGTTTCGTAGCGCCTGCCGAGGCGGTCTTGTGCAATGTCCATCGTACCAAAATGTTTCACGTGAAACATTTTCGTACGATGGCGCGGAATTCGGAAACCCAGGACCGTGCTATGGCATGGACATGAACCAAGCCAAATCTTCACCTTTAACCCCGAATGGAACCTATCGTTTTTGCGTCGCGCCGATGATGGAATGGACGGACCGGCATTGCCGGTTTTTCCATCGCGTCTTGTCGCGGCGGGCGCGGCTTTACACCGAGATGTTGGCGGCCCGCGCGGTCCTGCATGGCGACCGCGACCGCTTGCTGCGTTTCGATGCGGCCGAGCATCCCGTCGCCCTGCAACTCGGCGGCTCCGATCCGGCGGAATTGGCGGCGGCGGCGCGAATTGGCGCCGATTACGGTTATGACGAAATCAATCTCAATATTGGGTGTCCGTCCGAGCGCGTGCAAAGCGGTGCCTTCGGCGCTTGTCTGATGCGCGAGCCGGATCTTGTTGGCGATTGCGTCGCCGCCATCAAGGCACGAGTCAAAATTCCGGTGACCGTCAAATGCCGCACGGGCGTCGACGAACAGGACCCGGAAGCGGCGCTCGGTCTATTGGCCGGGCGTGTCATCACAGCTGGTTGCGATGCGCTCATTGTCCATGCGCGAAAGGCCTGGCTGAAAGGTCTGTCTCCGAAGGACAACCGCGACGTGCCGCCGCTTGATTATGGGCTCGTCCATGTCCTGAAACAGCGCTTTCCCAATGTCCAGGTCGTGCTCAACGGCGGCCTCGCGACGCTCGCGGAGATGCGCGCCGAACTCGATCACGTCGACGGCGTGATGGTGGGGCGCGCCGCCTACCAGAATCCGGCGTTGCTCCTCGATGTCGATGCGGTTTTTTTCAACGATGCAGTGCCCGCCGCTGGCGCGGTCGAAGCGGTCGGGGCTTTCATTCCCTATGTCGAGGCGCGTCTCACCGAAGGTGTTCCGCTTCATGCGATGACGCGGCATCTCCTGGGGCTTTTCAATGGCTTCCCGGGTGCCCGTGCGTGGCGGCGCCATCTCGCGGTGGAGGCGGTGAAACCGGGGGCGGGTGTTGGGACATTGCGCGCGGCCTTGGCGCAAGTGGAACTCGATCGCCCGCGCCGCGTGAGCGTGGCGGCTTGAGCCCGCGCACTTGAAAAATCGGCCGCGTGTGTCGATCTCTGGCAAGCGAAGCCGCCATCTCGCAAATCCCCGGCGCGTGCCACGCGGATGTCGGCCAAGGAGATCGAACGATGAAAAAACTTTCCTTCATCCGGCGCAACAACGACCGTCATTGGGTCGGCGACGGATTTCCCGTGCGCAGCATTTTTTCCTACAATGACCTCGGCAAGGAAATATCGCCGTTTCTGCTGCTGGACTATGCCGGGCCGGAAAATTTTCCTCCCTCGGAACAAAGGCGCGGGGTCGGCGCCCACCCCCACCGCGGGTTCGAGACGGTCACAATTGTCTATAGCGGCGAGGTCGCGCATCGCGACTCCTCGGGCGGGGGCGGCATCGTCCGTCCCGGCGACGTCCAATGGATGACGGCGGCCTCGGGGCTCGTGCATGAGGAGTTTCACGGTTCCGAATATGCCAAGCGCGGCGGGCCGTTCGAGATGATCCAGCTGTGGGTCAATCTGTCCGCGAAAGACAAGAAAGCCCCGCCCGGCTATCAAAACATAACCAATGCTCAAATACCGCGGGTCGACCTGCCTTCCGGCGCTGGGACCGTGCGCGTTATCGCGGGCAATTACCAAGGAACGCAGGGCCCTGCGCATACTTTTAGTCCGATGAACGTTTGGGATGTGCATCTGAAGGGTAGCGCGCATGTGGATTTCCGCGTTCCGGCCGGCTGGACGATGGCGCTCTTTGTGCTCAAGGGAGGGGTCCGGCTGGGGTCTGGCGAAATCGCTGGCGCAGCAGAAATAGCTGTCCTCGAACGCGAGGAAGATACGTTTGCGATCGAGGCGCTGGAAGACACCACGCTCTTGTTCCTCAATGGTCAGCCGATCGAGGAACCGATTGTTGGCCAGGGGCCCTTTGTGATGAACACGCCGGCCGAGATCGACCAAGCGATGGACGACTACCGCAACGGACGCATGGGCCGCCTTGCGGCGCATGCCTAACGGCAAATCACCAAATTTTTTCGATCCCATTCCGCTAACTCGATGGTGGTCAACGAGCTAGTCATGGCCAAGTCCAAGTTCTGCGCAAGACATATGGCGCAATAATCGTTGAAGCTGCTACAGCGCCACGTGCCGCGCTTGTTGTAGAACGCGACGACTTCTCGCCGCGCCGCGCCATGTTGCTGACGATGAAGCCAACACACGGATAAAGCTCGCCCGGATGCCATGCTGTCTTGCGATCTTTCGGCGCGGCTTCTCCCAGCTTGCCGCCTGATGGCTGAAGCTCGCATGGAACCGCCGCATCGCGTATTGGCAATGTCCGAAATGCGGGATTGATCCGCGGCAATTGCCTCACTGACAGATGCGGTAGCGGTCGCTCGACCCGTGCTGCAGGATGTCGACGTGCAAGTGATCGGCATGCGCCGCATCGGACCCCGGCCCGAGCACCGTCGTGAACCACCCGCATGCGGCGACGCGGATGGCATCGACCGTGGCACGCAGATGCTCATCCCCATTGGGCTTAATGGCCAACGTTCTGCCATTCGCGAGCTCGAAGCTCGCGACATCGACCGCGAGACCGGACGCGTGGGCGCTGATCTTGCCGGCCTCGACGCGGTTGCGGTTGCGGCATTCGAAACCCGGCCCGGTGCGAACCGACTCGAGTTCGACCGCGAGCTCACCGGCAATGAGCGGAGAGACGAGGTCGCGCAGCCAATGGCCGAACCGTTCACCGAACCGGCAGGAAAGTGTCGGCTCATCGGGCAGGCGGATCGACGTTCTCCCCCGCGGCGCCAATTTGACGGCCTTGAGCCGCACGGACGTCTCGATAGTGCATCCCTGTTTGGCGGCCGGTAGAAGCGTGACCGGCTCGAATTCGATTCCGGCGGCGCCGAGACGATCCAGGCAGGCCTGATCGATGGGTTCCGCCTCGGCCTGTTCCGCCGGCGCGGTGTCGTGTGGGGCGGGATGGGAGGGCGCCTCGGCCGGGCGTGGACGTGGCAAGGGCGGCGACTCGTCAGTGGGCGTGCCGGAGGCTTGCGGCGGGACGGCGAGCATAGCGGCGATTATGAGAAAAGCGCGGATGCGCATGTGCGCGACACAGCCCCTCTGCGGGAGCTCGCGAATCCACCGCACGCCGATCGCATGCTTCGGGCACAAAGCACGCGGGTCGCGCCTTCCGCGCTGAGCTCGACCAGGACAAGCCTGCCGCCCATGACCTTTAGGGATGTGCAGGAATAATGATCCGGCCGAAAGCAGGTCACCTGTTCGTCTCCGAGCGACCGCGACGTTTATGGCGATGAAATGCGCATAAACTGCCAGATATTTTCGAACTGATTCACCCGCCTGGTTCGCCATGGCCGCCTCGATTAACGACATTCAATATGCTGATTATTATGGCTGAATCGCCCCAACCACGCAGTAAGTTAGCGCGTCGTCCGGCGAATGCACGCCTATTTGCCTTGGCGTCCACCGGAGCACGATCCGGTCCGATTGAACGGACCGGGCCACTCCACCGCCTTGCCCAATCGGCCGGCAAGATCCCGCGCGCGTCTTGCGCCTTGAACCACCGGACAGTGGGATGTGTTTAGATGCCGCCTTAAGTTAAGGCGTTCGAAAACGTATTCTGCATCAGAGCGATTCTTCGGTTGCCGACAAGGAATCGCTGTTGTAAATCGTCTCAACGCCTATTCAACTGCTTCCGGTACGATGGGGAGGAGTTTGAGATGAAAGTACATTCATATGCCGTGGTTGTCGGCTTGGCGAGTTGCCTATTTGCAGCCAGTGTTTCAGCTGAGGACGCGTCTTTGAGATTCAACGGCGAGGTCCGTGACGGTCCGTTGCAGGGTACAAGTTTGTCGGCAACTGTCTTTATGATGCCGAGGGGGACCGGCTTCAGCAGAGAGGACGATGTAAACTGTCGGCACGTGATGCGGCTGGGCACCAGTTGGAGTTGGCGGACGGGGATGCGCGCCTAGCTATCGTAGGTGGGCAAATGTTGCAGGTCGCGTTAGGGGCAAACGCGGTAACGAAAACCACGAAGGGGAATAACAAGCTGGCAGCTTTTGAGAGCAGCGTGGTTTTCGGTCGAAAAGTGACCCTCCACAACGCGTCCCCGCCTTTCGTGGCGGCTTCGATCTCACTCCTTGGCATTAGCGCAGCCGGTGCCGATTGCTTGATCTACGATTTTCTTGGGCCTAATACTGCTCCGTGACATGATACCAATTGCCTAATTTTCCGGCCCGACCGATCCTGCATTCATGGCGTGGCTCTCGCGCCTCATTCTTGCCCACACGCCGCATCATGTGACGCAACGTGGCAATCGGCGGCAAATGCTGTTCAAGGCAGGCGGGCGATTGCGCGCTGTAACGCGATCTTTTGGCCGGGCGCTGCAAGACCAACGGCGTGTGGCTACACTGCCTTGCCGAGCCGCCCGGCAAGATCCTGGATATATTGCCAGGCCGTCCGCCCGGAACGCGAGCCCCTCGTGAGGGCTCATTCGAGCGCCTCGCGCTCGATTTTTTCGCGCGCGCGAGCAAGATTGAAATGCTCGGCGTAGCCAAAGACCATCGCAAGATAATCGTCTTGCGACAAGCGTGAAAGCCAAGCCAAAGCCCGAAGCGGTCCGAAAGCGAAATCTTTTCCTGAACGGCGTCGTCGGGATTGATCGCGGTTCCGCGTTCGTTCTCGATCATTTCGCGGGGAAGGATGTGGCGGCGGTTCGAGGTTGCATAAAATAAAACATTTCCCGGGCGTCCCTCGATCCCGCCTTCGAGGGCGGCCTTCAGCGACTTATAGCTCGAATCCGCCGCGTCGAAGGAAAGATCGTCGCAAAAAACAAGAAAGCGCCAGGGTTTTCCGCGCAGGAGCGCCATGAGGCGAGGCAGCCCGGCGATGTCCTCGCGGTGAATCTCGGACAAGTTTGAGCGGTTTGATGCCCGGAGAAGCGGCAAGCCGCGCATTGATTGTTGCATGCACGGCCTTGATGAGCACGGATTTGCCCATGCCGCGGGCGCCCCAGAGGAGCGCGTTGTTGGCCGCGAAGTTTTGGGCGAAGCGCTCCGTATTGGCGAGGAGAATATCGCGAGCCCGGTCGATGCCGCGCAACAGCGCGATATCGACCCGGTTGACGCGCGGAACAGGGGCAAGCATCGCGGTCGCAGCCGCGAATACGAAAGCGTCGGCGGCCGTGAAATCGCAGGGCGGGGATTGTTCGCCAGCGAGCTTCTCAAGCGCGGCGGCAATCCGCTCCAGCGCCTTGGCAGGCGAGGACTCTTCGAGCAAAGGGGGGATTACTCTGGTCATTACTGCGAGCTTTCGAGGGACGAGCTTCGCGGATTTAGAGCATTTTCTAAGATCCCGAATTCCGGACCATCGCTTCATTGCGCCCGTAAAACTCGCCAATTAAGACTTTCGCAAAGCAGAAGCGAAGCTTGTCGTCCCGCCGTGTCCAGCCGCGCGCCCAGCGGAAACCGCGCAAACCGGCTTGTCGATGGTGGCTCCGGCGCCATTGCTTTCGCGCCCGCTCAAGCTATATTCGCGCGCCATGCAGACAGAAGTCTTGGCGGACGCAAGTCTTTGAAGGACTTGGGATCAAGGAGAAGGGATTTTGTTTACACCTGCTTTCGCCCAAGCCGCCCCTGCCGCGGTCCCCACCTCGGCGGACATTTTAATGCAGTTGGTGCCCTTCGCGCTGATCTTTGCCATCGCGTATTTTTTTGTCATCCGGCCGCAGCGCAAAAAGGCGAAGGACCATGCCAATCTCATTAAGAATACGCGCCGGGGCGATAGCGTGATCACGACCGGAGGCCTGATCGGCAAGGTTACGAAAGTTGTGGACGATGCCGAGCTCGAACTCGAAATCGCGCCGAATGTCAAGGTGCGCGTTCTCCGGGCGATGATTACGGACGTGCGGGCCAAGGGCGAGCCGGTCAAGGATCAGGCTTGAATCCAAGCCTGTAACCAGCAGGAGCTCCGGGCAGGCGGCGGGAGCCGCGCCCATAACCGTCGAGATTGTGCACCATCATGCTGCGTTTTCCGGCCTGGAAGATCGTATCCATTCTCGCGATGACCGTGTTCGCGCTTCTCCTCATCGTGCCTAGTCTTCTGAGCCCGGACCGTCGCGAGGCGTTGATTTCGCATCTGCCGAAATGGGTGCCGGCCCGCGCCATCGTGCTCGGCCTCGATCTGCAAGGTGGATCGCATGTGCTTCTGGAGGTGGACAGCAATTCGGTCGTGAAGTCTCTTGTCGACAATCTGCGCGACAGCGTTCGCCGGGTGCTTCGCGAAGAGAAGGTTGTAATCACGGGGGGCATCGGCGCCCAGCCGCGCGGCGTGCAGTTGCGCATCCCCGATCCCGGCGAGCGTGCGAGAGTCATGCCGAAATTCAAGGAATTGGCGGCCTCCGCCGGCAGCGGCCTTTCCGACTCTTCTCGCGCGGCGGCCTTCGACGTGAGCGAAAACGACAGCGGCCTCATCCAGTTCACGGTGACCGAGGCGGGCGTCGAAAGCAAGGTCCGCCGGGCCGTCGAGCAATCGATCGAAGTGTTGCGCCGCCGCGTCGATGCGCTCGGCACCACGGAACCCAATATCCAACGGCAAGGCACCGATCGTATTCTCGTCGAAGTGCCGGGTTTGCAAGATACCAGCAAACTCAAGGAAATTCTGGGAACGACGGCCAAGCTCGAATTCCGTCTTGTCGCCGAACCGGGCGCCGATCCCGCCGATGTCGAATTCTTGGAAGATGTCGAGCAACCCGGCAAATTGTTGCCGGTGCAGAAGCGCGTCATGGTCCAGGGCGAGGATTTGACCGATGCCCAGCCGGGCTTCGACGATCGCACGCAAGAACCAATCGTCAACTTCCGCTTTAATATTCGCGGCGGGCAAAGGTTTGGCGAGGTGACGTCGGAAAACGTCGGAAAATTATTCGCCATCATCCTCGACGGGAAGGTCATTTCCGCGCCGCGCATCATTAGTCCCATCACGGGCGGTTCCGGCCAGATCTCCGGGAATTTCACCGTCGAAGCCGTGAACAATCTCGCGATTTTATTGCGCGCCGGCGCGTTGCCAGCCAAGCTCACGATTGTCGAGGAACGCACCGTTGGTCCTGGCCTCGGTCAGGATTCTATCGACGCGGGCAAACGCGCGGCCTATGTCGGCGCCGCCCTCGTCGCCTTCTATATGCTGATCACCTATGGCATATTCGGCGTCTTCGCCAATATCGCGCTGGCGGTCCATGTCTCGTTCATTTTCGCCGGCCTCGTGCTGCTCGGGGCGACGCTCACCCTGCCGGGTATTGCGGGCATCGTTCTTACCATTGGCATGGCGGTCGATTCCAATGTCTTGATCTACGAACGCATCCGGGAGGAAGCGCATATGGGGCGCTCGATCGTTTCCGCGCTCGACGCTGGGTTCAAGCGGGCTTTCGCAACGATCGTCAACTCCAATGTCACCATGTTCGTCGCCGCGGCCATATTGTATTTTCTGGGGTCGGGACCAGTGCGCGGCTTCGCCGTCTCATTGGCCCTCGGCATTCTAACCTCGATCGTGACAGCGGTGACGATGACGCGGATGATGATCGCGCTGTGGTACCGTTACCAGCGGCCGACGAGATTGCCGATTTAACTGTTTGGCAAGATCGCGCTGCACTTTCAGGCGCGATCACGAGGGGATAGAGTGATGCGTCGAGCCAATCCGCCTCGACGCGAGCAACAAGAACCGCCGGAGTGCCGCTCCGGAAGAGGCCCTATCGAATGAAACTCCTGCGCCTTGCGCCCGAGGACACCAAATTTCCGTTCATGCGCTTCCGCCGCGTGAGCTATCCTTTCTCGGCGCTCCTCTCGATTATATCGGTCGTGCTTTTTCTTTCCTTGGGAATGAATTTCGGGATCGATTTTTCCGGCGGCACTTTGCTCGAGCTCCGCGCCAAAGACGGCGTGGCCGACCTAGCAAAATTGCGTTCAATCGGCGAGCATCTCAAGGTCGGCGACGTCGAGGTGCAGGGTTTCGGGGGGCCGTCCGACGTGACCATGCGTTTCGGCCTTCAGGCGGGCGGCGATACCGCGCAACAGGCCGCCGTGAACCGCGTGAGAGAGGCCATAGGCGATGGCTACGAGGTCCGGCGCACCGAAGTCGTTGGTCCCCGCGTCTCCGGCGAACTCGTGCAGTCCGGCACACTTGGCGTTGTCGTTTCGATCATCGCGGTGCTTTGCTACCTCTGGTTCCGGTTCGAATGGCAGTTCGCGGTTGGCGCGATAATCGCGACGATGCACGATCTCTTGCTTACCGTTGGCTTTTTCGCGCTGACCCGGCTCGAATTCAACACGACGTCGATCGCCGCCATTCTCACCATCGTCGGCTATTCCCTGAACGAAACCGTCGTGGTTCTCGATCGCATTCGCGAAATGATGCGGAAATACCGCAAGATGCCGACCGATCAACTGATCGATCTCTCGGTCAACGCGGTCTTGCCGCGCACGATCATGACCGCGACGACCGTGTTTCTCGCCCTTCTCTCGCTCGTCGTTTTCGGCGGCCAGGTGATCCGCTCGTTCTCGATCGCGATGATCTGGGGCATTTTTGTCGCGACCTATTCCTCCGTCTTTATTTGTTCGCCGATGCTGATCTACCTCGGCCTGCGCGGCGATTCCGTCGAGTCCGGCGCCGCCTGCCGCGACCCCCGCGAAGAGGCCGGCATAGACGCGGGCGTGAACGGCACGGCCGGCAGGAATTCGTTCTTACAAGCCGCTCATGATGGAACCAGCATACGCGGGTTTTTTGCCCGGCCCACATGCGATCGAGAGGTATGGCGCGGGCGGCTTTGTCGTGGCGGCCCGTCTGGCCGGACCGTGATGCGCGAGCAGGAGGCGCTGCCAAACGGGGATTACGCCTATTGCGAGGGACTGCTCCGCCGAGAGGACCGAGACCGCTGGCTCGCGAGCCTTTTTGTCCCGCCCGAGTTGCGGCGCCACATCCATGCCCTTTATGCTTTCAGCCTCGAAATCGCTCGTGTGGGCGAAATCGTCTCCGAGCCCTTGCTTGGCGAAATCCGGTTCCAATGGTGGCGGGACGCGCTCGACAGGACAAACGAGGGCGATGCGAAGGCCAATCCCGTCGCCGCCGCCGTTCTCGATACGATCGCGCGCTTCGATCTGCCGGAAGCGCCGCTCCGCGAATTGATTTCCGCGCGGGGGCGCGGCCTTTATGGCGATCCGATCGAGTCGATCAACGCCCTCGAAGCCTATACAGAGGCGACGAGCGCGAATCTTTTTCGCCTCGCCGAGCTGATCCTCGACGGGGAGGAGTCGGCCGCGAAGTCTCGCCGCTGCCCTCCATGCCGGGATTGCCTATGGGATCACCGGGCTGATCCGGGCTTTACCTTGGCATTGCGCGCGGGGCCAGATTTTTGTCCCGGCCGAGGTTTTGGAGGCGCATGGGGCGAGCCGCGACGATTCTGCTGCCGGGCGTGCCTCGCCGGGAGTCCTGGCCGCGCTCCCGGAACTGCGCGCCCTTGCCCGCGCGCATCTCGATATTTTTTATGCCAATCTCCCCGGCTTGCACGAAAAAAGCCGCCCGGCGTTCTTGCCTACCTGTCTCTGCGAGCCCTATTTGCGGCGGATGGAAAGGCCTGGCTACGATCCCTTCAAGACCGTCATCGAGCTGCCGCAATGGCGAAAGCAATGGATTCTTTGGCGCGCTGCGCGCCGGTGGGGTTAGCTGCGCGTCAACGTTCGCGTCAACGGGAGCCAAGATGCCGATGCGGTCGTTGGACGAATTCGCCGTTCGCAAATTGGACGAGCTCGATCGCGCCTCCTTGCGGCGCACGCTTGCCGAGATTCTGCGCGAGGATGGCCCATGGATTGAGCGCGACGGCCGCCGCTTGCTGTCCTTCTCCTGCAACGATTACCTGAACCTTTCCCACCATCCGGCGCTCAAGGCGGCAGCCACCACCGCGATTGCGAACTATGGCGTGGGCGCCGGCGCGTCGCGCCTTGTCACCGGCAATCATCCTTTATTTCGCGAGCTGGAGGAGAGGCTCGCGCGGCTCAAGGGAACCGAGGCGGCCTGCGTTTTCGGTTCCGGCTACCTCGCCAATGCCGGCATCGTCCCGGTGCTTGCGGGCGAAGGCGATCTCATTCTTATCGACGAACTCGCTCATGCCTGCCTCTGGGCGGGGACGCAATTTTCGCGCGCGCGGACATTGATGTTCCGCCATAACGACGTCGCTCATGCCGTGTCGCGGTTGAGCGAAAACCGCTCGCGCGCGCGCCACGCGTTGCTCGTCACCGACGGGGTGTTTTCCATGGACGGCGATCTTGCGCCCTTGCAGGAACTTGCGGCCCTCTGCGCCGCCTTCGATACTTGGCTGATGACCGATGACGCGCATGGCCTCGGCGTGATCGGCGACGGCCACGGCTCGGCTTTCGCGGCTGGCGGCGGAGCGCTGGTCCCACTACAAATGGGGACCCTGTCCAAGGCGATCGGCGGCTATGGCGGATATTTATGCGCATCGCGGGCGGTGATCGATTTGATGAAAACCCGCGCGCGGACTCTGATTTATTCGACCGCCTTGCCCCCCGCCATGGCGGCGGCGGCGATCGCCGCCTTGACGATCATCGAAAGCGAGCCCGGATTGACCGCAAAACCTCTCGCCAAGGCGCGGGCGTTCACCTCTCGTCTTGGCCTTCCCGAGGCGCAAAGCCCGATTGTCCCGTTCATCCTCGGCGAGCCGGAGGCGGCAGTTCACGCATCAAACAAATTGGCGGAGGAAGGTTTCCTCGTGACGCCGATCCGTCCGCCGACGGTCCCGGTTGGCACGGCGCGTCTGCGCTTCGCCTTTACTGCGATGCATCCCGATGCAGAGATCGCCCGTCTCGCCGAGGCCGTGCGCGCTCTCATCGAATTTGCGCCCGCGCGCAAGGAAACGCCTAAGTGCCCGCCGTCTTCATAACCGGCACCGGGACCGGCGTTGGCAAGACTTTCGTCGCCGCTGGCCTCATCCGTTATTTTCGCGGGCTCGGACAACCGGTCGTCGCATTGAAACCTCTGGTAAGCGGCTTCGATCCTGCCGCGCCTTCAGGCAGCGATCCGGCCATTCTCCTCGATGCGCTGGGCCGCGAAGTCACACAGGACGAACTCAACCGCATCTCGCCATGGCGCTTTCGCGCGCCGCTTTCACCGGACATGGCGGCACGGGCCGAGAATAAAGCAATCGATTTGCGAGCGGTCGTCGATTTCTGCCGGGTGGCAATCGCCGGAAACGATGGCGCCCTGCTGATCGAAGGCATCGGCGGCATCATGGTCCCACTCGATGCACGTCACTCGGTGCTGGATTTGATGCGTTTGCTCAACCTGCCATTGATCCTCGTCGCGGGCAGTTATCTGGGGACGCTGAGCCATGTCCTTTCCGCGCAGGACGTAATTTTGCGACATGCGCTCGATCTGCGCGCCATTATCGTCAGCGAGACCGAGGGTGCCCCGATGCCGCTCGACGCGACATTGGCGACGCTCGCCAATTTCGCCAAGGCCCCGTTGCTTGGCTTGCGGCGGCAAGTTCCGGTGACGCAAAACGACGCGGTCTTTCAGAATCTGGCGGAGCTAATCGCTTGAACGCGTGTGCTAGCAACGTCAAGGAAGCGGCGACCAGACATGCGGCCTCGATCAGCGCGACTCTACTCGCGCTTGACTGTTTTGGCGGAAACGGACTTTTTGATGCCCACGCGTTTTCCAGCGTTCCTGCCATTGTGCGAGGCCGCGCGCTCAAGTTCGCTCTCCAGGGCCTCGAGCTCCACCTTGCTTCTGAGCTTCGGCCGTTCGGGATCGGTTCCTGTGACCGGCTGATAGGCGAGACTGTCCGGCGGCGGCCGTGTCTCGCGCACGAAATCCTTTGCCTCTGGGACGTCGGCCCAAATTTTCGTGTGCATCAAGGTGTCAAGCGGCGAGCCGCCCGCCTTTGCCTCCTGCGCATGAGCAACTGGGCCAAAGCCAAGACAAATCCCCGCAAGCGCCACCAGCGTCACAGACCGCGTGTAAACGTGAAGGAGCAGGTTTCGTTTCATTTCAGCGTGCCAGCACTGGAACTTTGTTTGGTTGCCTCCCGGCACGATCCAAGTTTATTGTGTCGAAACCGCGACGAAACGCCTCGCGGATTTTGTGATTCCAGAACCGGCTTTTTGAGCCGCACGAAAGCGTGGAAAATAAAATGAGCGCGAGAAGAATCAAGCGCTTGGAGGCCGGGCAGATCGAGCGCCAGCTCGCCCCGCCAAAGGCTGAAATTAAAACGTGGGCCAAGGCCAGCACATTGTCAAAACCTGCCGCGTCCAATCGGGTTGCGCCGGTGGTTGCGGCTGACGCTGCTGCCAGCGCGGAGAGCAAAGCTCCGGCGCGGGGCCCTGCCGGAGGCAGCCGCACCGTGGCCGCTCCCGCCCCGGCGGCGCCGCAAGCTTCGCGTGAAACGGAGGGCGCGCCCGACTTTGAACGCTTGTCTTATAATTTGGCGCGGCTCGTGGAACAGGGCGGCAGAATGCTCGCCGCCTATTTCAAGCCGTCGGAAAGCAACGAGGCCAAGAGCGATGTGTCGAACGGAGTTGCCGACGCGCTTCGTTCGATCAGCCGCATTGCCGGACATTGGTTGAGCGACCCCTCCCGGACCATTGAAGCGCAATCCTCCTTGACGGTTAAGTTCCTTGGCCTTTGGGCACATAGTTTGCGGCGGATGTCCGGCGAATTCGAAAATCCGTTCGTGCCGTATGATCCTTCGGACAAAAGGTTCGCCGCGCCGGAATGGCGGGAGAGTCCGTTCTTCGATTTTCTGCGGCAGGCGCACGCCATCGTCTCGCATTGGGCGGAGGATCTTGTCTTGCGCTCGAACGATGTCGATCCGCACGTTCGCGACAAGGCAAAATTCTACCTGCGGCAGATATCGAGCGCCCTTTCGCCCTCGAACTTCCTCGCCACCAATCCCGAGCTCCTCAAGGAAACCTGGGCGTCGAGCGGCGACAATCTCGCCCGTGGCGCGGCGCTGCTGGCGCAGGACATGGAGGCCGGCAAAGGCACGCTCAAAATCAGCCAATGCGATTCCTCGAAGTTCGAACTCGGCGTCAATATCGCGACGACCCCAGGAAAGGTCATCTTTCGTAACGATCTCATGGAACTCATTCAATACGCGCCTGCAACCGATACGGTTTTCAAGAAGCCTCTGCTCATCGTCCCTCCCTGGATCAATAAATTTTATATTCTCGATCTGAACCCTGAAAAAAGTTTTGTGCGCTTCGCGGTATCGCAAGGTCTCACCGTCTTCATGATATCGTGGGTCAATCCCGACACGCGCCATCGCGACAAGGGATTCGAAGCCTATATGCGGGAAGGCATTTTCGCCGGGCTGGATGCAATTGAAAAGGCAACCGGCGAATCCGAGGTAACCGCGATTGGGTATTGTATTGGCGGGACCCTGCTGGCCATGACGCTCGCCTATATGGCGGAGACCGGTGATAGGCGGATCGCGAGCGCGTCATTTTTCACGACCCAGACCGATTTCAGCCAGGCTGGCGATCTTAAGATTTTCGTCGACGAGGAGAGTTTGCGCGCGCTCGAAAAAAAAATGGCGGTGACCGGCTATCTCGATGCATCGGTGATGGCTTCGGCCTTCAACATGCTCCGGCCGGAAGATCTGATTTGGTCCTTTGTGGTCAACAATTACATGAAGGGCAAACCGCCGCTTGCTTTCGACCTATTGGCGTGGAACTCGGATTCGACAAGGATGACCGCGGCCAACCATCTCGCCTATCTGCGCGATTGCTATCTCGAAAACAGGCTCTCGAAGGGCAAGGCGAAGTTCGGCGGCAAGACACTCGATCTTTCGAAAGTCACGTTACCCGTCTACCATCTGGCGACGCGCGAGGATCATATCGCCCCGGCGAAATCCGTCTTCATCGGCGCCAAATTTCTTGGCGGCAAGGTCCGCTTTGTGCTCGCCGGTTCTGGGCACATGGCGGGCGTCATCAATCCGGCCGGCAAGCCGAAATATCCATATTGGCGGGGCAAGGCACCGGCCGGCGAATACGAGGATTGGTTCGCAGCCGCAACCAAACACAAAGGCAGCTGGTGGGTTGACTGGATCATATGGGTCAAGCGCCAATCGCGCAAGCAAGTGCCGGCGCGCCTGCCGGGCGATGGAGAGCTGCCGCCGATCTGCGACGCACCCGGCGAATATGTGCGGGTGCGCTATTGATACCGAGCGGGAGAGGAAGGATGCCGGAACACAAACTTCCAAAATGGAAGCCGGTGATGCGATAAGGATCATGCTTGAGCCGCAATCGTCTTCATCGCGGGATTATTCATTGCGCCTTCTAACAATTTATGCTTGTGGCGGCGTCACTGTTCCGGACGATCGGTCGCGAAGCTTGGAGCGGGCGAAGGGAATCGAACCCTCGTATGCAGCTTGGGAAGCTGCCGTTCTGCCATTGAACTACGCCCGCAAAATCAAGTACTTAGCAGATTTTTTAATGTCCCGTTGGCAGGTTTTTCGCATGGAGCTGTTTATGAGTGCGTATGCGGTGGCAATTAGAGCACACGAGGTCGCACCTTTCAATCTCGGCTTTGACCCTTGCCCATGATCCGCAAATAGTGCGGGGGCCTGTCTCGCGACGGCAAGCTCGTCCTGCGCGGCAAGAGCGAGGAGGACGAGAGCCGGCCGCCCCATCGGCGGGACGACCACAGAGAAAAATCCGGCCAAAGACGCTGGTCGCCGCCAGCGGCCAAATGGCTACGGCAACGCTCACGAGCTGCCGAGGCATCCCCGGCGGCTTTTCTATTCAGAGCGCCCGATCGTCCGGCATCCGCGTCCCGCCGTCCGCGAGGACAATTCCCGAAGGAACTCGTCCGCATTTTCCGGCTGCGATCATCAAAACGCCGGATGTATGGAGGAGTTCATGATGAACAAGAAGCCGGCCGTCAGGCCGAGACACCGGCGCAATCAGCCGACCTCGTGACGATGATGGAGCGTCCGCGCAATCGGCGGACGGTCTTTGCTCTCGCGACTTGGACAGCCGAACGGCGTGCGAAGGGCTGGTACATTCGCAAGACCGATCACGGCGGCTGTTGATCGTTGGTTCGTACCTCAAAAGGATTGTAGATCATGTAAGAAAGCTCAAATCGACATGGTGCGGGGGCGTTGACATGCAAGCGATTGTGAGCGCCATTTGCGCGCATGCTGGGCACGAACTGTGCGCCTGCTTCCTCTCCTATTTCCGTTTTCGATGTTGGGTCACGCGCCAGTGACGGTACTGGCGTCGCGCTGCGAGAAAGCGGCCGCGTTCGCCGTTGAGCATCGCAATCCGCACCACCCAAAGGAGTCCTGGCGGCTCTCGCGGAGGGCCCGATTCGTTTTCGCAAAAATCTTCGCGGTTCGTCGCCGGGTGATCCTCCCAAGTGCTGCCGATTATGTAAGAATGCGCAAATCGACACAGCTTGGGTGCGTTGACATGCAAGCAATTGTGAGCGCTATATGCGCGCATGCCTGGCACGAACTGCGCCCGCTTCGATGGTTGCTCCATCGCGATAAGCCCGGCACACACGCGGTTTCACAATCAGTCAGAGCCCGGCGTCTATCACCACGGCGGACGCATCGAAGTTTGCCAGAACTGGTCCGTGAAAAGCTGTCCGCCATTTTGTTGGTCAATGAGGCAGGAACTCTCAAGGCGACGAGGGCTTCCGCACACGATCATAATCGCAATCGGGACCACGAATGGTGTCATTCAGCGCAGGCCAGGAAGCGGCTCGCCGTCTCCTGGACGGGCCACAGCGTTACACTTGTCTTGCAGGAGGGACACGTTCGGGCAAGACCTTTCTCATTGTCCGCATGATTATGATGCGTGCGCTCCAGGCAAAGGGTTCCCGCCATGCCATATTGCGCCACCACGCCAATGCGGCGTGGGCTTCCATCGCGCTCGGCACGCTTCCTCAAGTCGTGCAGCTCTGTTTTCCCGGCGTGCGGCTTAAGGAGCATCGCCAGGACGGCTATTTTGCGCTGCCGAATGACTTGCGTGTCTGGATTGGGGGGCTCGACGACGATGACCGCGTTGAGAAAATCCTCGGGCTCGAATATGCCTCCGTGTTCCTGAACGAAGCCTCGCAGATTCCTTATTCCACCGCGTTGATCGCCTTCACGCGGCTCGCCCAAGTGACTCGCGGAATTCGCCAGCACGCCTTTGTGGACCTCAATCCGGCTGGAAAGTCGCATTGGACTAATGTTCTTTTTGGCGAGCAACGCGATCCGGTTTCCATGCAGCCGCTTAAAGACCCGGAAAACTATCGGCGCGCGTTTTTAAATCCTCCTGACAATACCGAAAATCTTTCCGCGGAGTTTTTGACAAGTCTCGAAAATCTGCCGGAAAAGCAGCGCAAACGCTTTTATGAAGGCGTTTATGTCGATGAAGTCGACGGTGCGCTATGGACGTACGACACAATCGATTCCGGCCGTCGCGCGCCTGAGGATATCCCCGAAGAGAAGCGTGCGGCGGTGGTCGTCGCCCTCGATCCTTCAGGCGCCGCGGGACGCGATGACTTGGGCGCGGACGAGATCGGAATTGTCGTTGCGGCAAGGGGATTTGATGGCGATTGCTATGTTCTCGCGGATCTTTCCTGCCGCGAGGCGCCGGCAGTCTGGGGCAGGAGGGCGGTCACGGCCTTTCATGAATTTCGCGCCGATTGCATCGTGGCCGAAAGCAATTTCGGAGGCGAGATGGTTCGCGCGACCATACAGGCGGCGGACCGAAACGCGCCGGTACGCCTTGTGACCGCAAGCCGCGGCAAGGCTGTTCGCGCCGAGCCGATGTCGGTACGGTACGCTCAAGGCCAAGTGCATCATGTGGGCCGGTTCGGCAAGCTCGAGGACCAGCTGTGCGCCTTTTCCTCGGCGGGCTACACGGGCGGCGGCAGTCCCGATCATGCGGACGCCGCGATATGGGCACTGACCCATCTTTTCGGGGTCGATGACGGGACCGGGATTATCGAGTTCTATCGTCGTGAGGCCGAAGGCCATAACTGCGCGTAACGCCGCAATCATCTGCCCGAGCCATTGCACCCACCGGGCGCAATGAACAGCAATCAAAGGCGCGAAGGAAACAGCATGGCCGAGCGTGGCGCGGGGCAAAGAAGCTGGCCGCTTAGTCCCTATGAGGTCAATGTCAGCTTCGCGAGGACCAACGCCGCCGGGGAGGCGGCAAACTGGTTCGGCCCGTTGCCGCCAATCACGCCGCTCGCGCCCCCCGAGATTGCCGGGCGGCAATGGGATTATCCGGCCGGCTATAATCTCTCGACGCTCTCGCGTCCCTTCGAGCCCATTACATTTTCGACGTTGCGCGCACTCGCGGACGGTTACGATCTATTGCGTCTTGTCATCGAGACACGAAAGGATCAGGCCGCGCGTCAAACCTGGAACATCGCCGCGCGGGATAATGGGGCGTGTTCCGCCATGGACGCGGCGCGTATCGCGACGGCGAAAAACTTTTTCGCCCGGCCGGACGGCATCCATGGCTTTGCCGATTGGCTGCGCGTGCTCCTCGAAGAGGTTTATGTGACCGATGCGCCGGCGCTCTATATGAGCCGCGATCGGGGCGGCCGGCTGAAGGCGCTGATGCCGCTTGACGGGGCCACGATCAAACCGGTGATCGATCCCTGGGGCCGCGTGCCGCAGCCCTACCTCGATGGCGACAGGCTTATCTACCCCGCTGCCTATCAGCAGATTCTGAAAGGTTATCCGGCCATCGATTATTCGGTGCGCGACCTGACCTATAGGCCACGCAATCTTCGCGTCAATCGCGTCTATGGCATGAGCCCCGTCGAGCAGGTCGTGACGACGGTGAATATCGCCCTGCGCCGGCAATTGTATCTCCTCGATTATTTCGCCGAGGGAAATATTCCAGACAGCCTGATCGGGGTTCCGGAGACCTGGACGCCGGATCAGATCGCCTCCTATCAGAAATATTGGGACGCCTATTTCGAAGGTGATCTTGGCCGCCGCCGGCGGGCCAAATTCATACCCGGCGGCGTCGCGAAAACGTTTATCCAGACAAAGGAGCCAGAACTCAAGGGGCCGTTCGACGAATGGCTCGCGCGCATCGTCTGCTTTGCTTTCTCGATCTCGCCCCAGGCTCTCACCCAAACGGTCAACCGCGCCACCGCCGAGACCCAAAAGGAGCTAGCCGAGGAGGAGGGCCTGGCGCCGATCCTCGCCTGGGCAAAGGCGCTCATCGACGACATTCTGGCGAGCGAATTCGATGCGTCCGACCTCGAATTCGTCTGGAGCGCGGGCGATGAAACCGATCCCGCGACGCAAGAGACGATCCTTTCGGGCTATACGTCGAAGGGCATTTTGACCATCAACGAGGCGCGCGCCGCGCTTGGCCGGGCGCCACTGATGGAAGCCTCGGCGAATAGACCGATGACCCTGACCAACGCGGGTTTTGTCGCGCTGCCGGAATAGGCGGAACCTCGAACCTCCGGCTTTTCAATTTCCGCTCTTTGGGATTTGCATGCACGTTCTTGTCTCCGGCAAGGCGGGGATGGCCGCACCCACCGTTGTGGAGGTGAACCGCTCGCAATCCTTGTCGGAACACCAGCACAAATATTGCGGAACATTTTCACCGAGGGCATGCGGGATGGCCGGCGATGCATACCGGCTGGAGGCGGACGACAATCTTCATTCCACACCGCGGCCATGGCCTTCAAAGGCAACGTATTCGGGCGCCAAAGATGATGGGTGCAGGCTGCTGATTGTGGCCGCCGGATCGGCGGCAGGCGATCACCTTCGCGGCGACCCACTTCGCCAGCGATTTGAACACCAAGGGGTCTCGCTTCCCCGCTCTCGATACTTTCTCAATGCAAGGAGCATTCATGTCCGCGCTGCGCATGTTCATTCCGATTACCAAGGTCGACGCGGCGCGACGCCTCGTCTTTGGCCTCGCGACCGCCGAAACGGAAGATCGCGCGGGGGAGATTTGCGATTATGCTTCGACCAAGCCGTTCTATGAAAAATGGTCCGAGGAGATCGCGCAATCCACCCGCGGCAAGTCGTTCGGCAATCTCCGCGCCATGCATGGGCCTGTCGCGGCGGGGAAAGTGACGGCGATCACTTTCAACGACGCGGGAAAGCAGATCGAGATCTGCGCCAAAGTCGTCGATGATGCCGAATGGGCAAAAGTCGTGGAGGGGGTCTATACCGGTTTCTCGCAAGGCGGAGCCTACGAGAGACGGTGGACGGACGCGGAAGGGCTCACCCGTTACACCGCGGCGCCGAACGAAATCTCGCTCGTCGATTTGCCGTGCTTGCCGCAAGCGACCTTTGAAATGATCAAGGCCGATGGAACAAGCGAGCAGCGGCGGTTCGGCAAGGGGATGGACAACGCCGCGCGGCTGGCGAACCTCATCGAGGAATTGGACTGGTTGCAAAATGCCTCGGCATCCGAGGAGATGACCGGGCAGGACGAGTCCGGGGTGCCCGGCGAATTGCGCGATCTTGCCGGACGTGCCTCGGCTATTTTGCGAACCATGGTGAGCGAGGAAACCGCGGAACTCGCGCAAGACGCCGCTTCGCAACCGCCGATGACGATGTTTGCCGCGCCTCTAAAAACCGCGCCTCAAAAAACCCCGCGTCTTATCAAAATCGGCGCCCGGAACAATGAAAATGATCAGGCCAGGATCCAGCAGTTGCACGATACCTCGGTTGAACTTGGAGCAATCTGCGAAACGCAAAAAGTCATGCGAGGCCGTTTGGAAAAACGCTTCGATGTGCTTGCTGAAACGATTGCCGATGTGCTGCGCCGCGTGAAGAACATCGAGGAGCAACCCTTGCCTCTGCCGCTCTTGGGCAAATCGCGAGCGATCTCAAAAGCCGAGGATGCGGGCGGCGATGCTCATGATGGCGGCGGCATTGAGAAGCTGCTTGCGAACCCCGAAGCTCTGTCGGTGCTTGCCATCAAATTGGCGCAGCGCAACGGCCGTTCGCCGCTGCGATGAGCGTCTTTCCCGGGCGCCACGGTTGAATGCCGGAACGCCCAACTTTGACGATAGCCTTACGCCAGCGCGCGCGACCGATGAGTTCCTCGTGTCTTGCAGCGGGGCGGTCCGTCGCGCCAAAAGGCGCTTTCGCGAAAAAAGTGTTCGCCACGAAATTCCCTTCAAACTTCCCTGCGGCTAGGAGCAACACATGACTATGCAGACCGATGTTCAGGACGTTCTGGACCGGCTTAAGACCGCGCAGCAGCAGCCGCTCGGCGATCCCCGGTTCATGAACCGTATTGGGCTTGAAAAGAGCACCTTCTCGGAAAGCGCGAGCGCCACATCCGGGCTTACGTTCTACGATCTGGAACTTGGCGCGAAATTCCTCTATCCGGTTCTGACCCCTTTGCGCAACATGATCCCTCGCGTTTCCGGCAAAGGGGGCGTCCAGGCGGCGTGGCGCGCGATAACCGCGATCAATACCACCGGCTTGCGCTTCGGCGTTTCTTCGGCAAATCGAGGCGGGGTGCTCGCGGTCGCCACGCGTGATTATAGCGCGAACTACAAAGGTATTGGCGTCGAGACGAATGTCGATTTCGAAGCGCAATATGCCGGCCAGGAATTCGACGATGTCCGCGCCGCCAGTGCCAAAACAGGCCTCGAGGCTCTGATGCTCGGCGAGGAGGCGATGATCCTCGGCGGCTGCGCATCGGCGCCCCTCGGCACCACGCCGGCGCCGACGCTCACGGCATTGACCACAGGCGGCACTCTTGCCGCGCAGACCTGGTCCGTGATTTGCGCCGGGTTGACACTTGATGGTCTCATGAATGGCAGCATCGCGGGGGGCGTGCAAGGGTCAATTACCCGCACAAACGCCGACTTATCGTCCGATACCTTCGGTGGCGGCGTGGCGAAAAAGAGCACGAACGCCGGCGTCGCCACGACGGGTGCGACCGGGTCCATCACCGCGAGCGTTACGCCGGTCGTCGGTGCGTTGGGCTATGCCTGGTTTTGGGGAGCGGTGGGTTCCGAAGTCCTCGGCGCGATTACGACAATTAACTCAGTTGTCATCACGGCGAACGCAGCGGGAGCCCAAACCGCTCTTTCGCTAGGCATTAATGACAATTCCACCAACGCGCTCGCATTCGACGGGCTCATCTATCAGGCGCTCGTCCCCGGTTCGGGATCTTACGTTTCCGCGATGGCTTCCGGAAGCGCCGGAATTGGCACGCCACTGACTTCGGATAGCGCGGGCGGCATCGTCGAGATCGATGTTGCTCTAAAGTCCATGTGGGATAATTACCGGCTTTCCCCCGACACGATGTGGGTCAATTCCCAGGAGGCATTGAAACATTTCAAGGAAGATCCTGTCGGGCTCGCAGACCGCCGCGCAGCGGTTCGTTTTCGAATCATCGCAGGACTTGGTTGGTGGCGGCATCATGGTCCGCACGTATCTAAACAGGTTCTCGATGCAAGGTGGCAGCGTAGTCGATATTAAGGTACATCCGAACATGCCGGCGGGCACTATTCTCATGACAACGAGGATGTTGCCTTATCCACTTGCCGGTGTTGGCAACGTCGTTCAAGTCCGGACACGGCAGGATTATTATCAGATCGAGTGGCCGCTTCGTACCCGCAAATACGAATACGGGGTTTATGCCGACGAAGTTCTGCAAAACTATTTCCCTCCGTCGTTGGCTTTGATCACAAATATCGGCAATGGCTAAGTATAAGGCGCGCGCCGGCAACGCTACCGTGCGCGTGATCCGGGAATTGATGGAGATAATGCGATGGCAAATTCCGCCGCGCAATTCGACACGCTAGGCCAAACCCCAGTACAGTTGAAGGCCGGCTCCGGAACGCTGTTTGGATACGATGTCGGGAATTCCGACGGCAGCCCTGCGATGGTCCTCTTTTACGACAAGGCGACGCCGCCGGTTTACAGCACGGATACGCCGCTCCTCAGAGTTCTGGTTCCTCCCGGATTGAACGTATCCCGTACCTCGGCGGCGGCGGGAATCGGGTTCACGGCCGGGCTATATATTCTAGTCAAGACATTGCACGGGACGCAGCAGCGCAACATTAGCGGCCACGCCGAATTTATCTAGGACAAGGCTTTTCGCAGATGATCAAATTGCATGCTCCAGATGACTTTTCCTCGATTGTTCTTGATGGCGTCGAGATCCCAATCGCGGATGACCGGTCCGTGGAAGTAGGTGGCTCCGCTGGCGTGTTAAGGCGCATGGATTCCGCCCAGGCACGAGCGCTGTGCCAATCGATGCCATGACCCGTTCGCAAATGGTCTTGCATGTTCTTGAACATACAAGGCGCACCCTTGAAAACTTCCTACCGAACTACTTCGAGCCAGATTGCTGGCGGCGACCACAGATACCATGATTCTGCCGGACGACGCGGAAACCGGCGGCGAGCAAGAACAGGATATATCGGGTCTCAACCGCCCAGCGCTTTTCGCTTTCCTCAGAGCGAATGGAGTGTCGGTATCCTTGCATGTTACCAATGAAGAATTGCGCGCCGCGGCGTGCCGCGCACGCGAGGACTGACATGAGCAATTCCAACCAATTAGAATTCTAGCAGCGCTACCCGGACCGGCCTGACTTTAATGAAGACCATCTCTGGTTTCTTGAAAATGCAGCCTCCGATAGGCGTTAGCGCATAACGACGGGGTCAGACACAATGGCATCTCCCTTCGATCTTGTCAGCTTGGCCGACCTCAAGAGCTGGCTCGATGTCGCGGGAACCGATGACGATATTCTTCTCGCACGGCTAATCACGCAAATCAGCCGCGCAATCTTCAATGTTATCGACAGGCCCGCGATTTTGCCTTCGGCCTATAGCGAAACCTATGACGGAGGCAACGATGTTTCGATCGTGCTCCGGCAATGGCCGGTCATTGGAGTTTCTTCCTGTACCGTGGATGGCGTGGCAATCCCTCCTTCGCCGCCGCTTGTTGGGAGCGCAAGTGCTCAGATTGGCTATGTTCTAGATTCCTCCGATGCCGCCCCGCCAGGAGCTATGCAGAGGTTGTCGCTGCGCGGGTTTCTTTACACACGCGGTCTCCAGAACGTCACGATCTCCTATGGCGCAGGCTACCAGATTACGAAAGAGAGCGGGGTCATTCCCGCGACGCCTCCATATAGCGTCCCGGCGCGGGCTCCCTATGGTAATTGGGCGAGCGATGCCGGTGTCGTTCATTCGAATGGTGTTTCACTAGCCGCGGTCACGGGGAATCCCGGCGCCGGACAATACGCGGTCGTAAATGGCGTTTACAGTTTTTCTCAAGCGGACGTCGGCTCCACGGTGCTTCTCACCTATGGCTACGTTCCGGCCGATCTCGCGTCCTGCTGCATGGATTGGGCGGCCGAGCGCTATGCTTATCGTTCGCGCATAGGCCAACAGTCGAAGTCGCTTGGCGGACAGGAGACGATGGCTTTCATCGTCAAGGATATTCCCGATTTCGTGGTAAGTGCCTTATCGTCCTATCGTCGCGTGATCATGCCATGATCGGGGTCGAATTCGATGCGCAGGCTGTACACGATGCGCTGTTGAGTCAAGCAGACGCACTTCGCGGTACTCTGCAGGCTCGAATTCAACAAAAGCTTTCCGGCGAGGTCTTACAGGCCCGTTCCGGCGCTCTTGCGGCCTCCATAATCTCCTCCATCGAGAACGATGGATCGGATCTATCCGTCTCGATTTCCAGCGCCGGCATGCCATATGCGGCAATCCAGGAATTCGGCGGGAAGACGGCGGCCCACGATATCGTTGCGGTAAAGGGCAAGGTCTTGGCCTTTAGAGCGGGTCCCGATTAGGTGGACCCGTATCCGGCATTGCGAAAATAGTTGAAGCATTCGGTTGGAGGGAAGTCGTCGAGAGCTAATCCGATGCCATCCCACAGAGCATCGACGGTTCGGTGGGCCATTTTGCGCAACGTATTTTTGAGCTTGGCGAAGACTTGTTCGATGGGATCGAAGTCAGGACTGTAGGCGGGCAAGAAGCACTGCGTCGCCCCGGCGGCTTCGATGGCTTTTCGAACGCCGGCGCGTTTATGGGAACCGAGATTATCCATCACCACGATTTCGCCAGGCGACAAGGTCGGCACCAGAACCTGCTCGACATAGGCGAGGAACTTTGCGCCGTTAATGGGACCGTCGAAGACACAAGGAGCGGTGATGCGATCGTGGCGCAACGCCGCCAAAAAGGTCGTCGTCTTCCAGTGGCCGAACGGGGCGTGAGCGATAAGTCTCTTGCCTCTTTCACATCGCCCATAGCGAGGTGTCATGTTGGTCGAGGCCCAGGTCTCATCGATGAATACAAGCCTTTGAGGATCAAGACTTTTCTGCTTATCGCGCCAAGCGAGACGTGCGGCCCGGACATCCGCTCTTTCTTGTTCGGCGGCGTGCAGAGTTTTTTTTAAAGGTCAATTGCAGATGCCGCAAAAAACGCCCAACGGCGGACCGCCCAGACTTTGATCTCGAGCGTCGTCAGCTTGCTCCACAGCTCCGTGATCGTCAGCTCGGGCTGCACCGCCACCAACGCCCGCACCTTATCTTCATGCGCAGCCAGCGCGTGCCGCTTATGGCCGCCAAACTTTCGCGGCAGACAACCGCCTGTTATCTCAAACTGCTGCATGAGCTTGATCACGCAGCTCGCACTGACATCAAAGCTGCGCGCCGCCTTGCGCCGAGACTGACCTGCCAGTACAGCCCGCACCAGGCGGTCACGTAAATCCTGCGAATAGGGTTTTGCCATCCATGCCGGCCTCCATTCCAGCCAACATGGTAAATCACGATTCCGCCAATTCGGGAATCCCCCTTCCAATTCTGTCTATTCGGGACCCGCTCTAGCGCGGGCAGGGGCCAGGTTTTCGCAAGAAGCGTGCACCATCCAGGTTCGACAATTCCCGCGCGTTCTTATCTCGGCAGCTCTCTCGCGGAGATGCGCGACGAAATAATGTCAGGCTTCAAACAGGCGGTCCTGGAAGCGTTGGGACATGGGTGACGGCCGCCGCGTAGGACCTCTTCCTGGCCCCGGATAACAAGCAAAATCGTGCATTCAAGCTGTTTAGCAAAGGGGAAGCCGATGGGGGTGACACCACGCGAGAGCGCCGTTGGGGCGCTTATGAATATAGTCGCCAGTGCATATCCCTGGAAGCTTGGACCGGCGAGGCGCCTCAAACTTTGGAGCGACGTGCCCGCGGCGAACCGGCCCGCTTGCTTTCTTTTCGAGGGCGGTCAGGAAACATATTCCTGGAGCGAGACTGCCCTTCCGAAACGCATCATCGAAGTCAGATTGTTTGTCTATCTCAACGCCAAGGATCCAAGCATTTCCGGTGCCGCGCTGCTCAATGGCGTGATGGACGCTCTCGATGCTGCCTTCGCGCTGTCAGGGGGCGATCTCGTGCTGGGACGAAACACGCTGGGTGGCACGGCCTACCACTGCCGCATCGACGGCAAGGCTTTGAAGGACCCTGGCGATCTAGACGGCGACGCACTCTTGATCGTGCCGGTTAACCTTGTCCTCCCATAAATAGGGCGGCCGAATGTCCGGGCCTTCGAAAGCCACGCGCCAGAAGGCGCCGTGAAATGCCCCCGTCATTTTACAGAGTTGGACCGTCCCACGATTTTGCAAAAGCTGCTTAGCATAGGGCGAATGGAAGAGGTCATCACATGTATAGTTTCGGCTCAGGTGTTCTGCTCGGAACCCGCACGGACATTGCAAATGCAACCCCCGTCAATTTCGGCCTGGTGCAGGAAGTGACGATAGACGAAACCGCGACGATCAAGGAGCTCACGGGCCAGTTTCAACGCCCCGTCGCAATAGCCCGGGGCACGATCAAGACACACGGCAAGGCTAAGGTCGCGCGGATCTCGGGGATGGCTTTTGCCAACCTTTTTTATGGCGTCACGCCCTCGGCCGGTCAACTTGCGACCTCTTTCGCTGAAGCCGGTACGGTCGCCGCCACAACGCCATTTACGTTCACCGTTGCCAATGCGGCGACTTTCGTGGACGATGATGGCGCGCTCTATGCAACGACCGGCCTGCCGCTCACAAAGGTTTCTTCGGCGCCCGCGACCGGGCAATATTCGGTTGCGTCTGGAGTTTATACTTTTAATTCAGCCGACTCCGGCAAGGCCATCCTGGCGAGTTACACTTACACGGTGAGCGGCGCGGGTCAAAAGTTCACGGTGGCCAATCAACTTCTCGGGACGACGCCAACCTTCCAGGCGGTCTTCTACACGACATTTCAAGGCCAGGCCATTTCGTTGAAGCTCAATAACTGCACATCGAATAAATTGACTTTCCATACAAAGCTTGAGGATTTTGTCATGCCGGAATTCGATTTCTCCTGCTTCGCCGATGCCGCGGGCAACGTGATGACTTGGTCGTTCGCGGAGGCTTCCTAGTATGCGGCCGCAGCCCGAGACAATCCAGCTCGGCGCGCGTGTATGGCCGGTGCGGCCTTTGACTTTGCGCCAGGTTCAAGAAATCGAGCCCATCCTTATGTCGAGCGCGGCCGAGACAAAAGGCAATGTCGCGGCCGCACTGGCTATTGTCGCAATCGCGCTGGGGCGCGATCATGCCGACGCGGCCGCCTCGCTCGGCGACATCGAGGCGACAGCGCCCGAAATCGGCGCCGCCATGGCGACGGTCTTGCGCCTTGGCGGATTTATTGAAACACCGGCGCAAGGAGATGCCGAGCTGGGGGAAGGTCAAGCGGGCGAGGTCCGTGCAATGGATCCGCCCGCATCGATTTCAGCTTCATCTACGCAAAACTCATGACCAGTTGCGGCTACTCGCCCGCAGAGATCGATGACTTGACGTTGCACGACGTACTCGGTCTCTTTGCGTATTGGCGCGATTTTCCGCCGATCCATGAGATTTTGAAATGCGTGTATCGGATCGAGCAAAAGCAAGAGCGGCCAATAACAACGAGTAAAAGCGATCCGAGCGGTATAGGCGGTCTCGTCGCTCGATTCCCAAATGGCTTTGTGCGCCAAGGTGAAACCGGCTGAAAGTTTGCGCACCGGCCAGCGTTGGGGCCGTTTCCCCGCTGGTCGAGAGCCTAGGTAAACGTATGACTGCTCGAATGAAAACTCAATCATTCTGGCTCGCTCATCACAAGCAAAACCCCGGTCGCCTCTCGATCTTCCAAACCTGCGTTTTGGCCCAGGCCACATCGAAAGCAAGGACCATGGTAGATGGCAGATGACGTCTCCATAAAATTTACCGCCGACATTTCCGGCTTGCAGCAAGGGATGCAGCAAGCGACGAGCGCGGTGGAAGCAACGACGAGCGCGTTGCGCGGTGGCGCCGCGCAGATCAACGCCAGCTTCGCTTCACTGTCGCAAACCTATGGGAGCGCCGCGGCGAAGAACATCGCAATGGTGCGGACCATGAGCGATACTGAACTCGCGATCGCGCGGCAAAACGAGCAAACCCGGTATGTTATCGCCTTGAACGGCGTGAGGGGGAAGAGTTCGCTCATCAAGGAACGGGCCCAGACGGCGCAGATCTCGCGCCAGGAAGAGCTTTCCAGTCTTCTCGCGCTTGAGACGCAACGTGAAGGCATAGAGCGTCAGCACCTCCAATTCCTGCAAAGCACGTATCAACAAGGGACCGTTGCTTATGCGGCCGCTCAGCGTCGGATCGACGAATTTGCCAGCCAATCCGCGCTTAGGAGGCAGGAAATCGAGCGCAATGTCAACCACCAGATCTATGCTGACTACAGACGCACTTTCGAGCAGATTGGTTCGACCGTGTCGTCCTCGATCATGGGCATGATCACGGGGCAATTGAGACTTCGCGACGCGGCACGGAATATTCTCTTGCAGATCATCCATGGCTTCATACAGGCCAGGGTAAGAATGGTCGCTGATTGGCTCGCGGGCGTCGCGGCGCAGACGGCGGCGACGGCCAGTGGAGAGGCGGCGAAGACAGCCGCCGTGACGGCTGGCGTCGCCGCGCGGACTGGCGCCCAGGCAAGCGGCTCCGTGGCCGCCTCGGCCGGCACGATCGCGGCGGTACTGAAAAGCATCTTTGCCTCGGCTGGCGAGACGTTCGCGGGCATTTTCGGCTTTCTCTCGCCCGTCCTTGGTCCGGCGGCGGCGGGACCGGCGGCGGCGGGCCAGGCAACCGTGCTCGCGGTTGGGACCGGTTTAGCGGCTTTCGAGACTGGCGCCTGGAGCCTGCCGAGCGATATGATCGCCCAAGTGCATCAAGGCGAAATGATCGTGCCCGCCGGACCAGCCGCGACCTTCCGGAGCAAGATGGAATCGAACAGCGGCGTCGCCGAGACGGTGCACGTGCGTCATGCCGTGAATTTTAACGTGTCAGCAATGGATTCACGCAGCGTTAAGCAATTCTTCAACGATCACAGCCGGACGATCATGCGCACGATCAACGAAAGCGTGCGCACCGGATCACATGTTGGTCTTTCGAAACTCGGTCAAACGTGATCCCATGGCGACTGTTCCACCACGCCCGCGACGCATCCGTGAAGGACCTCGAAATGTGCGTAAATTGGCCGGTGACCATACAAATAATGGCATCGATCGGTCTTCTTTGGTCATCCGTCAAACTCGCGGCCTTCGAGCTGGCCATATTCTTCATGTGGTCGTATGCGAACCGGAATTGAGAAACGGCAGTAACCCATGGCAATCGCGACCAGATATCTCGACCGCGTTGTCGTCACGGTGGCGAGCGCGCCCGGCACCGGCGCGATCACCCCAGGGCCAGCGGTCGCGTCCTACCAGTCCTTTGCTTCGGCGGGCGCCATCAATGCCGCGGTGTATCCCTATGATTTGGTCGACGGGAACGATTTTGAATACGGCTTTGGCACCTATCTGACGGCGGGTCCGGCCTTCCAGCGGACAACGATCCTCGGGTCGAGCAACGCCGGCGCGGCGATCAATGCTTCGGCGGCGGCGATTTTGACCGCGACCTTGCTTGCCGAAGACTTCGCGAAGCTCCTTGCAATGAGTGTCGACGGCGCCGCCAATGTGACGCTTGCCGCCGGGCTCGCCGTTCCCGGCACGGTGAGCGGCGCCGGATTCAGCGCCTATCTTGCTTCGCCGCCGGACATCGGCCAGACGGCCGCCGGAATGGTGGGGATCAAAGGGATAACGTCCGGCGCGGCCGTCGCGGCGGGTCGCGTCGGGGAAAGGCTATTCGGCCAGCGGTTGTCGGGCTCGGCGATAGCGCTCACGACCAACGTCTCCGCGAATATCGTTACGCTTAATCTTTCTGCCGGGCTATGGTTGGTTTGGGGCTCGGTTGGAACGATTCCCAGCAGCACGATTGCCCGTGTGCGGGCGTCGATCGGCACGACGTCGGCAACTTTGTCCGATCCGGCAAGCGGAGAACAGCTGCGGCGGCGTCTCTTCCGAAACCACGGCCGCCGCCGGGGTGAACTTCGGTCTTTCCTCCAGCATCGTCAACATTGCGTCCGCGACGAATGTGTTTCTCGTCGTCATCGCCGGTTTTGCGGGTACGTTGAGTGTTTTTGGGCAGGTCACCGCCTTGCGAGTGGGATGAATCGTGCTCGGCATCTTTCCGACTGGCGCGGTGCCGCCCGGCGCGGGAATCGTGTCCGCGAGCCCCCCGCCGCCGGGCTTCGTCAATGGCGTCAACCTCCTGCCCTCGACCGGCGAGTTTACCTATGGCACCGCGGCGCGCCAGGGCCAGCGCGTTTCCGAGCCTCTTCTACTTCCGATAAACTTCTACTTCGGAAATATCGCGCCGCCGATTACTACGGTTTCCGGCGCGCCGCCCGCAAAGACCGACGATCAGATTTCAATCGATCAGCTCCAGGCTTCTATCCCTAGTTGCACGACGGTCGCCGTGGTCGTTGCTTGGTTCGGCAATAATGTGTCGGCTCAGTTTTGCCAAATCTACCCGTCGACGACATACCTGAATAACGGCACGATCATCAATCCTGGCACCGGGCTGCCCTACGCGACGCTCCCGAAATCCTTCATAAGATGGAACGGCTCGGCCTGGGTCACCGAGAATTGGCAATGCTCGTCGCTCAAGGAAACTTCGACCGGGGTCATCCAGATCTCGCGGGACGCATCCGGCAATTTCACCTATGGCGGTACGCCGTCCGATCAAACGATCGTCGAGTGCATCGTCGATTTGAAGGCGCGTGGGCTTCGCGTCGTGTTCTATCCGTTCATTCTGATGGACGACGCGGGGAAATCTTGGCGCGGCCGTATCAGTTATTTTTCGCCGGACGTGTCGAGCGCGGCGGCGAGCGCGGTTACAACCTTCCTAGGCTCGGCCGTTCCCGCGAACTTCACGCGCGACGTCACAAACAAAACGGTGTCCTATGCGGGATCGCCTACTGATTTCACTTACCGGCGCTTTATTCTTCACTACGCTAATTTGTGCGTGGTTGCTGGTGGTGTTGACCTTTTTGTCATTGGTTCTGAGTTTCGCGGCCTGGAAACCATACGCGGCCCTGGGTGGACGGTGTCCGGCACGGTTGACGGCGGCGGCAAGGCGATTTGGCATTATCCATTTGTCGCCGGAATGATCACGCTTTCGAACGATGTCCGGAGCGTGTTCGATAGCGCGGGCTTCGCGAAGGATTTGCCAGGGCTTCACAATCTCATATCCTATGCGGCCGATTGGTCATCGTGGTTGGGCTGGCAGCATCCGGGCGCAAATCCATCGACGGGCGTTCCGGGCGGGGCGCAATGGCCGCATCTCGATCAGCTCTGGGCGAGCGCCAACATCGATCTCGTCTGCTTCGACAACTACCTACCGATATCCGATTGGACGACCGGATTTGGGAGCCTGTTACCGAGTGGGCAGCCGGACAATCTCGATATCGCGAATTGGAGCGCGCCAGCCGCGATCGATCCCGCATTCGACTATCAATTGGTCGCCGGAGATCCCGTGGTCTCGACCGCCGATTACGGGCTCGCATCGGATCCGACGATCATATCGGCAACCGATTACGGAATTGTCACGGCTGCCCCGTCCTGGCCGCCGCCGCCCGCCACGATGAGCAATCTTGGGCTCGCCGGCACGCCGACGTTGAACTCGAAGACCTATCTTAAGGCGAACATCGAGGCTGGCGAAAAGTTTAACTGGTTCTATTTCGACTTCGAACAATCTCGGGCGCGGCCTCGATCCGCTCGGATCGGACTTGCAAGTCTCGCGCCCGGCAGGCGACCGCCTGACGCAGACGCGAACCAGGTTCTTCGCGCAGCAGCAGATCCTCGGCAACAAACAGCTCCGGTGGTGGTGGAACAACACGCACCAGGTGATGTACGACGACGGCCTAGGCGGCGGCGATCTCCCGCATGGGCCGCCGACGCAATGGGCCGCCAAATCGAAATCGATCGTGTTCACCGAGTACGGCTTTCCTGCGTGCGACCGATGCACCAACCAGCCGAATGTGTTCTTCGATCCGAAATCGACGGAAAGCTTCACGCCGTTTTGGTCGATATGGCGGAACACCGGTGGCGCCAGGTTTCTTCCGAAGCCGGATCAAAATCTCCAGCTTTTGGCGCTCCAGGCGATCCATGAATATTGGTTCGTCGATGGCCACAACGCGATTTCGAGCGCGGGCGTTAAGATGATCCAGCCGGAATTGTGTTCGGTATGGAACTGGGACGCGCGGCCGTTCCCAACATTTCCGATGCTGTCGGGCGTTTGGGGCGACGCGGGAAATTGGCAGGCGGGAAATTGGCTGAACGGCAAGGGGCCCTTTTTAACGCCGCCAGTATCGGATGCGCCGTTTGTGCCGGGGCCTTATCCGGCGTTCCCCACGCTCTCCCGGATCGGCTGGAGCGTGCATTACAGGCCGATGTTCACGACGGACATCTCGATCCATGTGTCCGGCCGGGAAAGCCGCTCAAACAGCGCGGCGTTCCAAATCTTCGAGATCGAGCTTGTTGTCGACCTTCTGACTATGGATGTGATTCAGGATTTCCAGACGCTCGTGGGATTTTACGAAAGCGTGAAGGGCCAGGATTTTCCGTTCACCTTCCCGGTCGATCCGGCGCTCGGCATCGGGTCGCCCGTCAATTGCAGGTTCGCCGACGACAGCGAGGATCTTGAAGAGTTCATGAACCGGTTCTGGCAAGTCCAATCCTTGAAGCTGAGAACCGTCAAGGAATAGAGGACATGGCGAGCCCACCGTGCGCACGGGAACAAAGCCCAGAGGAGCTTGCCCGCCTCGTTCGCGACGCCGAGGCGTTCAAGCTGGCCTTGTCGCTGTTGTCCCCGGAGGACGGCCCGTCGAAAGGCCTGATGCTGTTGCGAAAAGCGTATCAGGCGATCTCCGACCGTGCCGAATGCGCCGAGCGGGAAGCCGACGGGTTGCGCGAGGAATTGGCAAGGTTGAAACAAGGCAAGGCGAGGACTGAATAAATGGCAGTCCCGCCGAGCTTCCCGGTGCTCCCCGGCCTATCCTTTCCGGTCCACAAGCGGCCCATGTTCTCGACACGGATTGTGTTGCATGTTTCCGGCCGCGAGGTTCGCGCGCCGTTCTATGCTCAGACGCTTTATGAGTTCGAGCTTACATTCGATGGCCTCGCCTCGAACGCCGCCCGGCCCGGCCTGGGCACGAACTCGCTGCAGGCCCTCATGGGGCTCTATCTGCAGGTCCAAGGCCAGTTCGGGACGTTTCTCTACACCGATCCGACCGACAACACTCAGAGCACGTCGATCTCAACAATTCCGGCCATTGGCGATGGGGTGAACAAGGTCTTCACGCTTCAGCGTACCCTTGGCGGCGTCACCGAGCCGGTATCGTGGATCACCGGGACCCCTGTCGTTCTCGATAACGGCGCGGCGCCCGGCGCCTTCACGGTGTCCGGAAATACGATCGTGTTTACGACGGCGCCGCTTGCCGGTCATACGATCGCGGCGACCTGCACCTTTGCCTTCAACTGCCGGTTTCTCGACGATCAGGCGGATTTCGAGAATTTCATGTCAGGGCTTTGGATGGTGTCGACTCTCAAGTTTCGGAGTGTGAAGCCATGATCTGCGAAGAGTGCCACGGCAATTATCTGATGGGTCAAGCGCCAAGCCAAGCAGAGGACGGAACGATTGTTCTCGTAACGAAGCCGATGCAGCACGTTCCATGCGGCAGATGCGGCTGCTCCGCCATTGTCCATTGCTGCGAAGGAGAGCGCGCGCACCCGTCCAAATCGCCGCCGGAAGTTGCTTCGTGAGAGCCGCCTCGACCACGCTCGTTAACTACATCAACACTCTCCGCGCCGGCGACGCGCAAGCAATTTGTGTGGATTGCTTCACGTTCACATTGCAAACGGGCTTGATCCTGACCTACACCAGCGCCGACGTGCCGGTGACGCTCAACGGCTACGTCTATGCGGCCAATTCCATTCTCGTGGATGGCCTAAAATTCAAATGCACCCTAGGCCTCGAAGTCGATCAGCAACAAATCACCGTGTCCGCAAGAGCGACCGATACAGTTGGCGGCGTCCCCTTTCTCCAAGCGTTGCGAAACGGCGTGTTCGACGGTTGTGAAATTCAGCGCGAGCGGGCGTTTCTAAATTCCTGGTCGGCCGCGGATACCGCCAACCCGATAGGCAGCGTGATCCTCTTCAAAGGCCGGATTGGCACCGTCGATAGTGTCGGGCGAACGTCGGCGCAGATCACCGTCAATTCGGATTTGGTGCTGCTCGATCTTCAAATGCCGCGGAATGTCTATTCGCCGTCCTGCCAGCATGTGCTGTACGATTCCGGGTGCGCGCTCATCAAGAGCGCATTTGGAACGGCGGGGACAGTTGGCGCCGGTTCGACAGGTTCGATCATCAACTGGTCTGGCGCCTCGACGAACTTCAACCAGGGGACAATGACGTTCTCGTCGGGGATCAACGCGGGGGTTACCGCGAGCCTCAAAAGAGGGGTCGCTGGCGTGTCTCTGCACCTTGCCTATCCGCTCTTGAATCCGCCTGGAACCGGCGATGCGTTCACCGCCTATTTCGGCTGCGACCACACGCGGGGCACGTGTACGGCGAAGTTCAACAATCTCGCGAATTTCCGTGGCTTTCCGTACATCCCGAATCCGACTTATGCGATTTGATTTGAAAGTCCATGTGCATGAAATCGTGCTTCGTGACGGCGACCGCGCCGCCAGCGAATCGAACCGCGGCATGCGCGTCCTTGACGAATCCTGACAGGATGCCGTCATAGACGACGATATGCTCGCTTGTTCCGCCATTGGCGCGCTTGGTGTCATCTTCGGCGACAATCCGCGCGGCTTCCTTTTCGAGGTCCATGATTGCCCGGCCAGGAAAGCCGGGGAAGATCGATTTGAGATGAAAGCCTTACCGCTTCGTACGCTAATGAGGGAACCCGCATGGTAATCGACCCTGCACCGGGCTTCCGCGCCGACCTCACGGCCGCGATTGAAGTTCTTGCCCCGCAAATCGACGGGTTTGAAGATTTAGCGCTGGCCTCGATTTCCTCGGAAGCCAAGGAGATCGTCTCTAGTGCCTTAGCCGATAGAACGCGCCGCCGGAAGTTAATCTTGAATGTTATTGCGGCCCTCGACGAGGTTGCACACGGTGGAATGAGCTCAAGAACGACGGCTACCCAGCAACGCCAAAGGCTTTTGTCTTATCCGCGCTGTTCGATGAGCTGAAAAAGGAAACGATGCTATTGCCACGGCAATGAAAATCTTCGAAGCGATACCGCTGGCCTCGAAGACCGAGATCTCTCTCGGCGGTATAACCAGTAAGGAGCCTTGATAATGGTTGATATTACCACGGACCAACACTTCGCGGGCGTTATGCTTTCGATTACGGATAAAGACGGGAAGCCCGCGAACGTGGACGGGATTCCGGTCTGGGCATCTTCGGACGAAACTGTTCTCCGTCCGGCCCCGAATCCTGACGGCATGGGAGGAATGATCGAAACCGTTGGGCCAGGCACGGCGCGCATCACGGTTACGGCCGATGCCGATCTTGGCGCAGGCGTATCCACGATCACCGGCGTTTCCGAGGATGTCGCGGTGACGCCCGGCGTTCTCCCTGCCGCACTTATGACCCTGACGTTAGGCCCGGCTACGCCGAAGGTCTAACCCCAACCGTGGCATCGGCGGGCTGCTGGGGAGCCATCGAAATGAGCCTTGAAGACGACCAGCGCCACCATGTCGTGCGGGAAGCGCGGTCTTGGGTTGGCACGACCTACCACCCGCAGGGCGACATCAAGCGCGGCGGCGTCGATTGCGGGATGCTGCTCGTCCGCGTCTTCGTCGATACCGGGCTCTGCGAGCCCTTCGACCCGCGCCCCTACGCGGACGATTGGTATCTCCATCGCGGCGAGGAGCGTTACCTCGGGTTTATCTTTGATCGAACGAAGGAAGTGCATCCTTCGACAGGATCTGGGCCGCTGCCCGGCGACGTGATGGTTTTTCGCTATGGCCGCTGCTACGCGCACGGAGGCATCGTAACGATTGCTTCCCCGCTCACCATCGTCCATGCGTTCCAGCCCGCGCGCGTCGTGCTCGAAGAGGAAGTGGCACGCAGCCCGGCTCTCTGCGCCGTGCCGAGGCACCCGAAATTTTTCAGCCCGTGGGCGAAGGAGAGCTGAATGGCGGCGACGGTCATGAGAATGATGCTCGATGTTGGCGGTCTTTGTTTCGGCATCGCGGTGCTGATCGATTTGTGCAGTCAGTGGTGACCCGTGGCCGATTGGCTTTTGCGAAAATCTTTTGTCACGCACAGCGGGGCGCCGTCCGATTTCAAGATCGCGTGCGACGCGCTTACGGACGAGGAGCTTGAGACATTCGCGGTGTTGATTTCCAAGAGGTTCCGCTTTGGCCGGGTGCACGGTATCCCGCGCGGCGGCTGGCCGATAGCCAACGCCTTGCAAAAGTATTGCACCAGGTTTGCCGGTGGCCGCTTGATCGTCGATGACGTGCTTTCGACGGGCCGGAGCATGGAGGGCGAAAGATAAAGATCACACCGACATCGGCGTCGTCCTCTTCGCGCGTGGGCCGTGCCCGGAGTGGATTCATCCGGTATTCCAACTTTGGGACAAGGGGCGCTAAATGGGCTTCCTGAGACAAGGCCACCCGTCGCCCGCCGCGATCACGAGATTTAACGGTCTCCAAATTCAATCGTCCAGCAACTCCGTTCCTATCACTATTCTTTACGGCACGAATAGAATTGCCCCGAATGTGATTTGGACAGGCGGGTTTTACGCAATCCCAAACTATGACAAGCAGGGAGGAAAGGGTGGCGGCGGAAAGCAGCTACAGTCGTACACCTACTACACGTCGTTCTTGATGGGGGTCTGCGAAGGGCCGATCTTCAATATCTTTTCGACGTTTCTGAATCAGGAACATCTCTTTTATTTGTCTGGGACGGGGCTAGAACAGTTTACGCTTGGGGTCACGCCGCAAACCCCTTGGGGATATCTCCAAACGATTTTCTCAGGCCAGGCGCTTGGTTATAATGGCCTCGCCTATGTTGGAGCGTTCAATTACGATCTCGGGTCGAGCGCGACCCTGCCGCAATTCTCCTTCGAGACCGGCGGCATAAGCAGCATTTGGTATGGGAACGTCGTCAACGGCGCCGATTCAGATCCGGCACTAATCATTCAGGATTTTCTCACCAACGCTCAGTATGGCGTCATGTTTCCAGCCGCGAGCATCGATGCGACGACGCTTCTCGGGGTGTCCGGGGATTCTTCCTACCAGACATATTGTCGGGCGTCCCATCTCGCGATGAGCCCGGCCCTGACCAACCAAGAAGCCGCCAATTCCATCCTCGCCCGCTGGCTGAAACTCACCAACACGGCCGCCGTATGGTCCGGGGGAAAGCTGAAATTCATCCCTTATGGGGATTCGACCATCACCGGGCCGACAAGCATCGGCAATGTGACGTTCAATCCGAACGTGACGCCGATCTACAATCTGACCGACGATGATTTTATCCACGAAGACGGCAAGGATCCCCTAGAGGTCGTCCGCTCCGATCCTTACGCGACCTTCAATTGGCAGCGGCTTCAAATTAATTCGAGAAGCTATGGGGTCAATTACAGCTCGGTCCCGATCGACGTTTGGGATCAGAACGCAATCGAGCGTTACGGTCTTCGCAGAGCATCCGATATTACCGCGAGTGAAATTTGCGACCAGCGTGTCGGTCAGGTTTCCGCGCAATTGATCCTCCAGCGCGGGCTCCATATCCGCAACACCTACGCTTTCAAGCTTTCGTTCGAATATTGCCTGCTTGAGCCGATGGATCTCGTGACCGTCACGGATTCGGCACTCGGTCTGACGAATGTTGCAATCAGAATCACGTCGGTCGAGGAAGATGACGCCGGGCTTATCGCGATGACGGCCGAGGAATTTCCGGGCGGCACGGCGACGGCCGTTGAATACCCTGTTCAGCCGCCTTTCCCGAATTCGACGAACCAAGCCGTCGTGCCGGCGCGCGTCAATACGCCGGTCATCTTTGAGCCGCCGGCCGCACTTACCGGCGGTGTGTCACAGGTATGGGCGGCGGTGTCCGGCGGCGTCGCGACGGCGTACAAGCTGGCCGAGAACAGCTCGACCGGCCTTCACGCGGCGACCCAAGCCATGGTGTCCCCGCGCGCCGTAGGGGACACAATCTCCTTTTCGATTTATGCGCAAGCTGCCGAGCGCAACAAGATCCGGTTGGCGGGCGATACCGGAACAGGAACCATCGGCTGCGAATTCGATCTCACCGCGGGGACAGCTCAAACGCCGGATGCCGGGATAACGGCGGCGGCGATCACCCCGGCCGGGGGAACATGGTTTCAGCTCTCGATTTCCTATCTCATGGCGACCGCTCAAGCGCCGATCATCCGGGTTCAGCTTGAAACGACATTTGGATCACAGTCCTTTGCGGGCGTGACGGGGAACGGGGTTTATCTTTGGGGAGCGGAATTCGCTTGGATCAACCCAACTTCCGGACAAGCCCAATCCCCGTCTTTCCTTCCGGCATTCGCGGCCTTTACCGGAGCGACCTACGTGGTGAATGCCGTTGCGACGCCGGAAGGCGTGGCGGGTGTTGCCGATCCGAATTGGGGTGGCGCTTTCGTTTGGATTTCGATGGACAACGCGACTTACGGGCAGATCGGGACGGCTAAAGCGCCGTCGCGCCAGGGCGTGACAACCACGTCGATGATGCCGTCCAGCACAGCGGTTTCTGTGGACCTCGAGGAAAGCGGCGGCCAGCTCTTGAGTGGCACCGCCGCCGACGCGCAGAATGGGATCACGCTTTGCCTCATCGACAATGAGCTGATCGCCTATCAGACGGCGACGCTTCTTGTAGCGCCGCCTCCTAACGCCTATTCCCTCACCGGGGTCGTCCGGGCATTTTATGGCACGGCGGCGGCGGCACATTCGAGCGGCGCGCCATTCACGCGCCTCGACGACGCCATCTTCAAATATAATCTTGCCACGGCGTTCAACGGCGTCCAGCTCTACTTGAAGTTTCAGAGCTTCAACATCTTCGGCCAATCGGTCGAGGATTTGTCCGAATGCACCGTCTACACCTATACGCCAAACGGCGCCGGTCAGTCGGCCGGGCCGGCGACAAATGCCCTGTTGCTCGACCAAAACCTCAATTTCGGATTGGTGAGCGAGGTAATTACGCAAACTGACCAATGGGGGATCGTCACTGACGGCCTCCTTCTCGCATCGGTCGATCTCGGCTCCGGTATTCCATAGGAGATTTAAGAATGTCGGTTCAGGTTCAACTCCGGCGCGACGTCGCCGCGAATGTCGCGGCCAACAAAGGCGCGCTAGGCGAGCTCTTTGTCGATACGACGAACTCCCGGCTACGCGTGCAGGACGGTGTGACGAATGGCGGATGGCCCGCGCTCGGGATGTCTCCCGCCGTAGTCGTCGAAGGCGACGACGTCTCGAACGTCAAGTACGGCGGGAACATCTCTTTCGCCTGCGCCGTGGAACTGGTGAGTGGCCTTTCCGGAGCCACGAAGGTCTCGACGATCGCCTTCCCTAATCCATGTTTGATTCTTGGATGCTCGGTGCGAGTTACGACGGCGATCACTGGCGCGACGAGTTTTAATGTCGGGCGCACCGGCGGGACGGCAAATGAATTTGGGAACGTCGCGATTGGCCTCGGCACAACGAATCCGGGATTGCTCGGCACGCCGAATGCTCAGTTTTCAAGCGTCACGGTAACGCTTACTGCCGTGGGGTCCAATTTCACTGCCGGCGCAGTGCGTATCCAGCTTGCCTATCTTCTTCTGAATCCGCCAACGTCATAGAAGGCGTATTTTATGCCTTGACGCTGGAGCTGTCATCTCGACTATAGGCCCTATTATAATCTACCTATAAGACGACAACCGCAACATTCCAGCTCGATACCGGAACCAAGACGGCGACCGCCGTCGCTGGTGCCGCGACTCTTAACAAAGCATCAGGCAAGATCACTTCCGAGGCGCTTACAACCGCCGCCGGGGCCGCCTATACGCTGACTCTCACGAGCTCGGCCATCGCGGGTGGCCGACACGGTTTTTGCATCGTTAGTGAATGGCGCGACCAGCGCCGGAGACCCCGTCATCTGGCTTGTGACCCGCGGCGCCGGTTTCGTGACGATCATTGTTAACAACAGGCACGCCTCCGCCGCATTGAACGGAAACTTGGTAATCTCGTTCGCCAGCATGAAAGCATGATCTAGGCGCCGTTATTTCTTGAACTAACCCAATCCCGCCATCCGGCGGGATTTTTTATGGAGAAGGCATAAAATGAGCACCCCTACAATAACTGGGAAATACCAAGTCGGCCAGACCCTCACCGCTTCAATTGGGGACATTAACCCCCCCGTGACGTACCAATGGAACCGCGCGGGAACGCCGATCCCGGGGGCCGTGAACTCCACCTACACCCTTTTGGCTGCCGATGTCGGCAAGACAATAACACTCGCCCTTAGCACCATCAGCCTGCCAACCGCCGCCGTCACCGACATCATCCCGGCGAATCTCATGGCGCCGACGATTTCGGGAGTCCCCCAGAAAGGCGTCGCGCTTACCGGGACGCTTGGAACATGGTCGCACAGCCCGACGTCGTTCGGGTATAAGTGGGCAAACGCAAAGGGACCAATTCCTGGCGCGACGCAGCTCACCTATGTGCCCACCTCGGCGGACGTTGGATTTGTCCTACAGTTTTTCGTTGTCGCGATAAATTCTGGCGGGTCGAGCGCGGTGGCGACGAGCGTTCCCACCGCCGCCGTCATCGACATCATCGACATCATCCCAACAAATTCGGCGGTCCCAACGATCTCCGGAACCGCGATGGCCGGCCAGACGTTGACGGCGACAACCGGAACCTGGACGCAGAATCCAACCTCCTTCACCTATCAATGGAAGCGCGCGGGTGGCGCGATCACCGGGGCAACGGCCTCGACCTACGTTCCTGTAATGGGCGACATCGGGAACACGCTGACGGTGTCCGTCGTGGCAAAAAACTCCGGCAGATCGAGCGCGCCCGCGACGAGCGCGGCGACGGCTACTGTGATTCCCGCGACGGCAGCGCCCGCGGCCTTCCCCGGTCAGCCTGGGAACCTCGTCGGCCACACCGCCGCCCCCGGGTATCCCGGAAGCTTGACACCAATGAGCTATACAGGGCCGTTCACGAACGGCACCGCAGGCAATCCAACCGTTTACTCCTTCAAGGATTTTGATTGCGGAACTAACGGGATGTATCTCGATTCTTCAGTGCATCATATACGCTTTGTTGGATGCCGGATCCAATCCAATAGTCTCAGTAGTTCAGCGATCAGTTATGCTGGCGCAGTCGATATAGAATTTGATTTTTGTACAGTTTGCCCGCGTGTGTCTCTCGTCACCGCACCTCCGAACGCGGCGTGGCCTTCGTCCGGGGCTGGTCAGGCACAAGTTGCAAATAAAATTCAACCCGCCTCTTTGGCTTACCAGATCCCTTGGCAGTCTTGTTACCAGTATGGGTTCAATCTTTCCACTTCTGGAGCTGGCGGCCCTTATACAATTGACCATTGCGATATTTGGGGGTTCCAAAATGCAATTGCGTTCTACGGCACGACGCCACCTATAGTTTTGACCAATACCTGGATTCACGATGCCGCTGACCAGAAAACCCTTAGCCCGTCTACCAGCTATCACCAAGACGGCCCTGGCTATTTAAATGCAGCCGTTGGGCCGAGCAACCTGCAGATCACGAACTGCACAATCGCATTGATTGCAAACGGAAACATCATTGCCTTCCAGGGGGGATCGCCGTCGGCAAATGGCATGACGATCAGCGGGTGCTTCATTTCCGGCGGCGCCGTTCCGCTTTTCCTGGGCGGGGTCATCAACACCGCTTTTACCAACAACACATTAGGGTCCGATCTCCCATATCAGTACGTCATCGTGCATTCAGATTACACCACACGATTCCGTGCGAATGGGAATTCGTGGAGCAACAACAAATTCCGCAAGCTGGCCGGCACGGTGCCTTACCCTGGGTCGGTTCCGCAATGGACGAGCGATCAGGATGGATTTTTTGTTCTTCCCAACGGCACTCTCAGCGCGACGGATTTCGTGTGATTGCGTGAGCGGGCCGCTCGACTAACTCGGCGAACTCGGCTGCACTCCCCGGGTGCCGATTTTGCACGCCGCCACTCACGTCCAAACCATACCAACGAGGCATCCGATGAGCAAGCCCGCATGAGACATGAAATTATCAGCCGTCTGAAGGAGAACTGGTGGGTTTTCGCCCCTGTTCTTCTCGCTATCTGGTTGACCTATGCAAGCTATCAGGAAACAAAGAATATCCATATGCCGCCTCGTGATTTCGTGGTGAGCGCATGACCCGCGTCACCCAACGACAGCTCGACGCGCACGGTTATCTCCACGCCAATGGCCTGCATGAAAAAGGCGCGTCCGCCGCGGTTGCCAATTTCGCATGCATCATTGTTATTTCGCGGACATATCCATGACGCTTCTCGATCGCCAGGTTGAGTTTACCGATTATCTCGTCGCCGGCTTTCCCGAACTCGGATTGCGTGGATTCGTTCTCGCGGGGGCATGCGCGGTGACCGGCAGCGCGACCCAAGAGAATTTGTGCGAGCCGGTCACGCTCGGGCGGAAGGATCACGGTTCTGACGGGGTTTTGCAATGGCGCGATTTATCCCCCAGAGCGCGGCGCTTGACCGGCAATCCTGAACTGAACCCTGGGATTAAATGGGGGATGCAGCCATGGTGCATGAAGCATTTCGGCGATTGGAAAACTCTTAAGGCGCAAGCAGCCTTCACGCTTTACGAGACCGCGCGCGATTATCCGGCCCTCGATGCGGAGCTCCGTGCCGGGCTTGAGGGTGTCAAGCCGGGGGACGTGCGAAAGGTTCTCGATTACAAGACCAAGCGATTTCAAGACGATTTCGAGCGCCCCAACAAGGCGTTTGCGGGGCTCGCGAACAGGCAGAAACATGCGGCCTCCGTCTACATGGTCATGAGCGGTGGAAAGTTGCCTATTGTTCCTCCTAAGCCAACAGCGCCGCCGGTCGTCACCGGAGGCGTCGGAGCGGGGGCCGGTACGGCGGCCGTCGGCGGAGCCGTGATTGCGGCGAACAATGGCGCGATGGACATGACTTCCATTGTCCTTTTCGGGCTGGCCATGGCTCTTGCCGTCGTTGTCATGTTTCTGATGAGGCCAAAGAAGGTGGCCTCCGTGCCGCCGGCACTCGTCAACCAGTCGCCGTTAGACCGATTGACCGCCGCCTTGGAACAGCGGGCGATCATCAACGCTGAAGTGGCCGAGGCCGCGGACGCCCTCAAAGACAGCGTACAGGCGTCTGACGACCTTCTTGCCGAGGCGGGCGAGACGTTTCTAACGATTGAACATCAACCGGCTGCCACGGCGGTCATAGTCCTTGGCAATCCATCCGACAAACCAGCTTGAATCGAAGGTCCTGGTTACAGAAAAGGAGAAATCAATGGAAACAATAAGCCCCCAAATTACGGCAACGATCAGGTCCGTGTTACTTGGTGCTGGCGGCTTTGTCGTCGGCAAGGGAATGCTCGATGAACAAACAATGACGTCCATCGTCGGCGTCGTGATGTTTGCCGTGCCCTATGCGTGGTCGCTATGGGGGCATCGCCAGGAAGGTATCATTGCCTCCGCCGCCGCTCTGCCGACCGTCCATAAGATTGTGACAACTCCTGAAATCGCGCGGTCGCCGAAGTTTGCCGAAAATCCTACGGTCGTGAGCGGTCCGCTGTGACGGCATGACGACGGCATCAACCGAAGATCATGCGCAAAATATCGACGTGGCCGTTGCGGTGCTTCTTGACCTGTTGAAGGTCGGCGCGAAGTTCTATCCGCCGCTCGCCGCAGCAATGCCAATCCTGTCGATGTTCATCAAATACCAAGCCTATAAGATCAAGGGCGGGCTTGCGGATGGAACGATAGTGCCTGATGGCGCCGGCGGTTGGGTGCCGATCACGAACAGCCGCTACGATCCAAAGACTGGAAGATTTCTCTGATGACGCGCGCCGGTCGTGGGGGCAACACGTCCTTGCGCGGGGCCGTTGCCGGCGGCACTGGCCCGGCCGGATTGCTCCTCGCCGCCATTTTTCTTGGCCCGCTTCTGCTCTTCATGTTGGCCCGCGAGGACCGTCGCAAGAGGGGCATACCGCGCACCCGGCAAGATATTTTTGGGATGCTCGCGAGTGGGGCCGGCGTCCTGGTGATCAATGCTTGGCTCATTTTCGCGTTTTGGTAGGAGCACGCCATGAACATCGTCGATGATCTCAAAGTCCTGATCGACAAATTCGCCGCGATCATGGCCGATGTGGTCTCCAATAACGGGGAGAGTAAGCGCCGTCTCGAAGATCTCGAGCGGCGTGTCGCCGCACTCGAGCGCTCGGTGGTTCTGATGCCGGGCGGAAACCCAACGGAGCGCGCGCCATGAACCAGCTCGTCATTGATTTCTTCTTCGTCACTGGCGCCATGGTTGTCGGCGCGTGGCTGGAAGGAATCGGCGGAAAGAGCGGTTTTATGGATGAATTTTTGACCCCACTCCCGCTTGGCCTTAGTGGGCTAGCGCTTGTGTTTTTCGAAACCGCTATCGCATGAAAATCAAGATCGTCGATGTCGCGCTTGGCGTTCTCATCCTGATCGCGCTTGCGATGACGGTTCTCGCTTTTACCCAAGTTCGCGGCCCGGCGCGACCGCTTCCATGGGGAGGCGTTCGATACGATGCGCCGCCGCAATTGCCTCACCTCAGTATTCCCTCGATTTTTATCCATGTCGCGGCTAGACGGCGCGGCAACGCGGAGAACAACAGGATAATTGCGTGAGCGATGGTGAGCTCCTGACTTTGGTCGAAGGGTGTCGAACCGCGTTCCGCTTCTTGAGCGGGGTGCCTTGTCGGACGAGCTTCATCTCGCGTCAGTAGAGGAGCTGCGCGCGTTTTGCGACGAGCTGGAGAGTAACAAATCCTGGCCGATTCTCGTTGGCCGACGCGAAGGAACCCGCGAGGATCTGATCGAGATTTTTGTCAGCGTGCCGAAGGAACAGCAACGCAACCCATAACCGGGACCTTCGGTTCTGCAACATAGGAGACTGAAAATGCCGCTTGGAATTCTCTTCTGGGTGCTCATGGCCATTTAGGCGATCTTTGGCTTCGCCTGGAACTCGAACCCGACAATGCTTTCCGGTTGGGGATGGCTGCCGAACTGGCTTTTGCTGTTCGTCTTGTTCGCGATCCTTGGCTGGAAGGTGTTCGGCCCGGTGATCCACGGCTAATGCGCGACACCTTCCTCTCCCGCCGCGTCGGCGTGCGGTTCATCTGGCGCTGCGCCCGTGCTGGCATGTTGCGGAGCCCGCGGGTGAGGCGGCTCGTGGTCCACAGGGTCGTCGGCGCCGTTCCGGCGTTGAGAAAACGAATGGCGAGGCCCCCGGATGAAATCATGCGCGCGGCGGCTGTGCTGGCGAGGGGCGATCATGAGGCAGCAGATGGACGTTGACACCTTGCGGGCGCTCATGGACAGGGAGCACCTGCATCTGCGTGACGAGATCGTGGCCGAGCGGCGCATCGTCAAGCAGCGGTTTAAAGCGGGAGACCGGGCGCTTACCTTAAGCGCCCAGGAACTTTCCCGACAACTCGATACATTGAATCATGCGCATGAACAAGCGCGAGAAAAGGAGCGCGACTTCATCCGCCGGGAGGCGTTCGAGACATTCGTGCAGCGGTTTAGTGATGATCTCATGTTGCTTAGACGGGAAACCCAAGCCGCCGCCACCTTGGCCACCGCCGCGCGCGAAACGGCGCGAAAAGCCTTAGCCGATGACATCATGGCGCAGAACACCACGAATGAAAGACGTTTCGGAAGGATTGAAGGCGTCCATGCGAAGATTATCGGAGGCCTAGCGCTCGGGACGTTCATCCTTCCGCTGATCACCGGGCTGGTCATCTACGTATTGACCAAGAGCCCATAAGCGAATTGCGGGATACCAATGGATTGCCGTTAAGTCCAAAAGCGTACAATTCCTTTTCCTTTAGAGCCGCGCGTCAACGAGCGCATTGAGGGACCGCCGGATCGAGATGTCGATCGAAGCCTACGAAAGCCGGATCGACGATTTGCAAGATGAAATCGCGAAGCTCGAGGCCCAGGTCGACGCCCTCAACATGGCGCTTGATGAAACGCGTCCACGGAGCGGGTTTGATCTCTGAGGGCCTCGGCGGGTTGGCTAAAGTCTCGGTTATCGGGGACGCGCTCATTGAACCGATTGAAGAGTTACGACGCGAGGTGTGGGTTCCTCCGGAAACGTTTGCTCCCAGCCGCCACCAAGCGCCTTGTAGAGTTGCACCAAGTTCGTCGATACATTGGTGGTGCTTTGCGCGTGTTGCAGCTCCGCCTGCAACACGGTCTGTGCAGCAACGAGGACCGTGATGAAATCCGTAACTCCAGTGTCGTATCGGGTCCGGGAAAGCGCCAGCGCCCGGCGGGAGTGGTCGACCTGATCCTTCAACCGCGCGCGGCGCCGCTGCTCGGTGCGATAAGCAACCAGCGCATTGACAACTTCGTGCCAAGCCTGAAGCACTGTCTTGTGATAGGTAATGGCCGCTTCCTGCTGCTGGATCTCGCGCAGCTGCAAGGTCGATTTGAGGCGGCCTCCATCGAAGATTGGGATCGACAGGCTCGGCCCCAACACATATTGCAGCGAGCTCCCCTTCCAAAGATTCTTTAAATCAAGCGCGTTGAACCCCACGTTGGTGCCGTTCAACTTCACGCTCGGATAGAAATCGGCCACCGCGACGCCGATATCGGCGGTTGCCGCGTGAAGCTGCGTTTCCGCGGCGCGTATGTCCGGCCGCCGGCGGGCGAGTTCGGAGGCTAGTCCGAGCGGCACGCGCGGCGGCGCAGGCGGTACTGCTTTTGCCCGCGCGAGTTCGCTCCGCAGCGACCCCGGAGGCTCGTCGAGGAGCAGGCTTAGGGCGTTGATCTCCATCAATTCCTGGTTTTCCAAATCGGGCAGCTGAGCCCTGATACCTTCCACTTGCGCCGCCGCGTTTTCGACGTCGAGCTGGGTTGTTAGCCCCTTTGCCGCGCGGGTCTTCGTCAGCTGCAAAATGTCGTTGGTGGTCTTGAGGTTCTCGTTTGAAATCGCGATCTGGGCCTGCGCCCCGCGCAACTGGATGTAATCGCGTGCAAGTTCGGCCAAGGTCGAGACAAGCATGTCACGGCGCTGATTTTCGGCGGCTTCGACCAGCGCACCGGCGGCCTCGATCTGGCGTCTGACGTGGCCCCAGAGGTCGAGCTCCCAAGAGGCGTCGAACCCCGGTTGGTAAATGCTAATGGGCGGCACGACGAATGGCATGCCCGAAGGAGCAAGCTGCCTGCCCAAGCTCACAAGTCCATTCTCGCTGAAGAGTTGGCGCTGATAGGATGCATCGCCATTGATCGCGGGCAGGGCGGCCGAGGCCACGACGCCGAGTTGCGCCCGGCTTTCAGCCAATTTGAGGGTGGCCGAATTCACATCGAGATTGGCCGCCGCGACCCGTCCTGCCAACGATGTCAGGATCGGATCGCGGAATGCCGCCCACCATGCGGGATCGACCGGTAAGGTATCGCCTTTCGCCGATGCCTCCGGTGCGCGGTTCGCGACCGCCAAAGGACCCGGCTTGCCGATAAACGAAATGCTTGGCAGAAAGGGGTCCGGCGCCGCGAAATCCGGCCCAACGGAGACACATCCGGCCAGTGGCAGCAGAGCGAGCATTGCCGCCAACATCCTGTTTTTTGCGGGGGTCGAAATGCCGCTAATGCACCGCACCGACGCCGCCTTTCTTGCCGGATAGGAAGAAGTAGAAGGGGACGACCGCGAAGGCCACCACGGCCGCCAACAAGTAAACATCCGAATAGGCAAGCACCGCGGCTTGGACACGAAAAGCCTGGTAGGCTTGTCCTACTGCTATATCATGCACCGCACTCGCCGGGCGCCCCATCGCCGTCAGGGTCCGTTCGGAACGCGCGATCAATTCATTGAAAGGTTGATTGAAAGGGCTCGCCCATCGGGCGAGATAGGATTGATGGATCTGTGTCCGCTCGGTGATCATGGCGGTCGAGACCGAAATTCCAATCGAGCCGAAGACATTGCGGAACACCGCGAAAAGCGCCGTCGCGTCGCCGTTGAGCTCGCGAGGCAAGGTCGCAAAAGTAATGGTGGCGATTGGAGCGAACAGAAAGGCCAGCGCCGCGGTCTGCGCGGAGCGCATGATGACTAGCGTCTTGAAATCTATATCGACGGCGAGCTTGCTCGAGTAGACGAATGCACAGCCCATGATGAAGAAGCCAGCCGCTATGATACAACGCGTTTGAATCACACGCATCAATTGGACGATGACCGGAATCAGCAGTATGACCGCGATCCCGCCCGGTGAGAGAAGCAATCCTGCCTATGTGGCATTATAGCCGATGATTGACTGGGCGAACAGCGGGACGATGACCGCGCCGGAATAGAGAACGGCGCCGGTGGCGCCGATGCAGACGCATCCCATTGCGAAATTCTTGTCCTTGAAGACGTCGAGATCAACAACCGGTTTCTTGGCGATCAAGAGCCAGCTGATCGCGCCAAGGATTCCCAAGATCGCCAGAACGGCCATGATGCAAATGAAGGGAGATCCGAACCAGTCTAGCGCACTAACTCATTCGGAAGGTTCAGGGGTTTGCGCGAGCTTTTTGAAGATCGCAGGCGCGGATGCGGTCCATTCGAAGGGTTTTGACGTTTTGTTGTGGGCCTTGATATATCGGCTGATGGCCCCTTCGAGATCGGCGACGGATTTGAAGACGCCGCGTCGGATTTTTCTGCGGGTGATGGTCGAGAAGAATCCTTCGACGGCAGTGAGCCACGACGCCGAGGTCGGCGTGAAATGGCAGGTCCATCGCGGATGGTCGGCCAGCCACCTCAAGACATTGGGATGCTTGTGCGTGGCGTAGTTGTCAGCGATGGCATGAATGACCTTGCCGGCTGGAACGGCTCGCTCCACGGCGTTGAGGAAACGGATAAACTCCTGATGCCGATGCTGTTTCATGCAGCGTCCGATTACGGTTCCGTCGAGGATGTTGAGCGCGGCGAAAAGCGTGGTCACGCCGTTGCCCTTGTAATCATGCGTCATTGTCCCGCACTTGCCGGGCTTGAGAGGCAGTCCCGGCTGGGTGCGGTCGAGCGCCTGGATTTGGCTTTTCTCGGCGATGGACACGACGACGGCGTGAGCGGGCGGGTCCATGTAGAGGCCGACGACATCCTCGACCTTCTCGGCGAAATTTGGATCGTTGGAGCGCTTGAAAGTGCGGATGCGATGCGGTTGCAGGCGATGCGCTTTCCACAGGCGCTGGACGGCGCGAAGCGATATGCCGGCGGCCTTGGCCATGGCGCGCCCGGTCCAATGGGTGACCTCGCCCGGCGGTTCGGAACAGGTCAGCTCCAAAACCTTCGCGACAACTTTCGCCGAGAGCGGCGCCCTGCCGGGTTTGCGCGTCTTGTCGCGCAGGAGGCCATCGACGCCTTGCTCGCCATATCGCCGTTGCCAACGCCAGACAGCGGGGCGGCTGGCGCCAGGCCGCCGCGCGACTTCCAACACGGGCAGGCGCTCGGCGGAAAACAGCACGATCTTCGCCCGCTGAATTTGCTTGAACGGACGATTTCGATCGCCGATGATCGCAAGCAGGCGCTCGCGATCTTCGGGGCAGACCATGACGTTGACGGTTTGGGCCATGCCGCCAGAGTCGCATATCCGGCGGCGCCTGTGAATCCTACGTCAGCGTCAGTGCACTAGGGTTCTCGCCACGGTCCAGCATGACCTGCAAACAACCAATGCCGAGCGTGATCAGCGACAAGCAGATGTAGTCAATGTGCCGGGATATTCTTGTGTGCCAAGGCGGATCCTCGACAAGGACCGATACGAAAAATATGGCGATCAGTCCCACCGGCAAATTGATGAAGAAGATCCAGCGCCAATCGTAGGTGTCGGTGATGAAGCCGCCCAACGTCGGTCCGAGCAGGGGTGCGACAACCGTTGCGATCGCGGTGACGCCAAACGCGCCGCCGCGCTTTCCGGCGGAATCGTGTCGAGAATGATCGATTGTTGGTCCGGCTGTAGGCCGCCGCCGAAGAAGCCTTGCAGCAGTCGAAAAACGATGAGTTGCGGTAGGCTGGTCGCTGTACCGCACAGGAAAGAACAAAAAGTGAACATAGATAGGCAAATCAGAAAATAGCGCTTGCGCCCGATCACCGCGCTCAGTCACCCGGAAATCGTCAGCACGATGCCATTGGCGACGAGGTAGGAAGTAAGCGCCCAGGTCGCTTCATCGTTGCTAGCCGATAAACTGCCGGCGATGTGCGGCAAGGCGACGTTGACGATGGTCGTATCGAGAATCTCCATGAAGGCGGCGAGCGTGACGACAATTGTGATCGCCCATGGATTGTGCTTGGGCTTCCATGGAACTTCGCGAGCTTGGTCAACCGCGCTCATCGTGGATTGACCGTTGGGACAGCGGAAATTCCAAGCGGAAGCGGCAAATTGGGATCAAGACCCTTGTCGATGACGATCTTGACCGGCACGCGCTGCACGATTTTGATGAAATTGCCGGTCGTATTCTCGGGCGGGAAGGCGGTGAATTTCGAACCCGACCCTAACTGGATGCTGTCGACATGACCACTCAGGTCGAGGCGTGGATAAGCGTCGAGTTTAATTGTTACGGGCTGCCCGCGTTGCATCCTGTCGAGTTGGCTTTCCTTGAAATTCGCGGTGATCCAAACCGCCGGCGCGACGATTGAAAAAATTTGCTGGCCGGCCGTCACGTAATTGCCCATTTCGACATTGCGCTGGGTGATCCAACCGTCCTGCGGCGCGGTCACGACCGTCCAGGAGAGGTTCAAAAGCGCCTGTTCGAACTTGGCTTCGGCTTGCTCGGCCTGGCCATTGAGCTGACCCACATGAGTCTCCGCCTCCCCAATGCGTTGCAGAACCGGCTCTACCTGGACGACCTGGGCCTCGGCTTGCAAGACCTGGGCTTGCGCTTGGCCCAGAGACGCGGCGGCGGCATCGATCTCCTGCTGGGTCGTGGCTGCCTTGGGAAGACTGAGCTGGCGCCGGTCATCGGCCTTCGCCTTGGCCTCCATAGCCTGCGCCGAGGCGAGTTGCGCTTGTGCTTGCTTCAGAAGGGCGGGGAAGTTCTTACGCGCGATCTCAGCCCCGAACTTCTGGCCAGCGAGCTGGTGTTGCGCCATATCGAGCGCGCCTTGCGCCGGAATCGCGGTCACTCTCATATTGACGCAGATCGATATGGATGAGCGCCTGCCCCTTATGGACAAATTCATTGTCCGTCACGTCGAGCGAAACGACGAGCCCGGAGACCTGCGGCGCTATGGTTACCGCCCGCCCGTCGGTATAAGCATCGTCGGTCCATTCAACATTGCGGGTTAAAAACCAATAATAAATTCCGCCGCCAATCAGCAGTCCGAAAATGAGGATCCCGCCCAAAAATACGCGGGCGCGCCGTTCGCGAGGTCGGCTTTTTTCATCGTTCTCCGGAAGCAGTGTCACGTCGGCGTCCACCTGGACACTTTCGTATTCGGGGCTCTCGGCGCTGGGGTTGCTGCGTGCGTAGTTAGTGTCGTGCCCTTGTACTTCGTTGTCGAAGAGCGTGCCTGTCGTGAATTGTATCGCCGTTTGTTCGAGGCTCGCGTAAACTGTCCGGAGTAAAGCGTCCCGCAACGAGATAACGTCAGAACGGCTAAGAAATAACTGAACCTATTGGTACGTTTAAATGAGCGATGCGGTCGAGTTCAAGGAACCTCAGTGCACTGACTCAGACGGAAGGTGCAGTCAATCAATGATTCGCATGGCCTGCGCCATTTGTGAATCAGCCGTTTGTGTCAGTGCACTAGGGAACTGTTCCGCCGAAAAGACCGGGCGGCGCGTCCCACGGGGCCATAAGAGGCGCGAAGAAATCGCGGCGATCGCGGAACGCATATTTTTGGAGCGCGGGTTCACGGAGACGACCATGCAGTTCGTCGCTTCCCGAGCGGGCGCGTCGAAGGAGACTCTGTACCGGCATTTTTGCAACAAGGAGGAGTTGTTCGCGGAAATCCTCCGGCGGCGCTCGGCACGAATAACCGGCAGACAAGACGGCGAGCTGGATATGAACGGCACGCCGCGCGAGGTCCTCGGCAAACTCGGGCTCAATTTGCTGGAATTCCTTACCCTCGCCAATTCGCTGTCGTTCTCCCGGATCATGGTTGCGGAGGCCGTCCGCGCGCCAGAGCTGGGCCGCATGTTTTACGTGCAAGGTCCGGCCCGCGGTCACCGCCAGCTCGCCAGTTATCTCGGCCGCGCCACGCAACGCGGGGAATTGCGTTGCCCCGCCCCCGAGCTCGCCGCCAAACTCTTTCTCGGGTCAATTGTGGCCAACCACCTGATCCTTGGACTGTTCGCGCCCGGCCTTGAGCCCTTCGAGGCCGAGAAAATGCGCGCTCATGTCGAAGAAGCCGTTGAGCTGTTCCTGGCTCGCTATGGCCCGTCGCGGTAAGCTTGCAAGGACCTCCGGTCTCAAGCACTGGGTCAGTCTAAGTTTTGGCTTGCGGCCAGCAAATCGAGTTCAAAAATCATGCGCCCGCTTTCGGGCTCGTCCTTCGTCCCGGCGGAGGGCACGCGCGGAAAGCAAAACCGCCTTGGCGTTGAGGGTTGGAACTTCCCCGCCAAAACCAAACCACCGGCGCGGCGCATTTCTCTCCGCCGCGATGAGAATTCTTCGCCACGGCAATTATTGTCTCGGGCGCGGCGGCCGAAAGACCGGGAAAGACGTTTTTCAACGTCATCGGGCGCTTCGCATAGGCGCGAGCGCGATCCTTAATCAGATCGACGGCGGTGCGAGTTGCTTGCGCGCGAAGGGCGGCTTCGACATTGGCTCGGGCGGGCGTGCGGTTCGGCATGGCAGGCTCCGGAACAGTCCGGACAGCTTAACGGGTATATTTACCTATGTCTAGGTATTATTACCTACTTTTAAAACCTATTTCCGGCGCCACTGACCGAATCGGACAACCCCTTTGATTTCGGCGGCCCATTCAATTCGCACGCTGCGAATCGGCGCGGCATTATGGCTCTCAAGATCGAAGGTTCCGCCTGTTGCTCCCCGCTGGATTCGTTTCAGATAGCATTTGCCGTCCGCGGTTCTGACCGCGGCTTCCCAACCGATGACTTCCTCGGCATTGATGCCCTGGCGCCAGCATATGATCATGTCGCCAGGGTCGTAGCGCGGCCACATGCTGTCGCCCTCGACCTGGAAGGCGATCGCGTCCGTCGAAATCGGAAACGGAACCTCGATTTCATACAAACTTTCGGGTGAGATTTGTTCGAACTCCGGCTGGATTTCGGCGCCGGCGCCAATCCGCCCAACGACGCGCACGAGATTGCCGGAAGCCGGGTCACCAACGCCCTCAATCAGCCAGGCGACGGTTGTTTTCAAGACCGGGGCAAGCGCCGTCAGGGTTTCGATGTTGATCCCGAGCCGGCCATTTTTCTTGACCGCTCGTCGCAAATTGCGAATTGCGTCGGGTTTTCCGGCGGCGAGCGAAGCGGCGTAGGCGGAAAGGCCTACGGCCTTCAGGCGGCTTGCGATTCGGGCGAGAACGTCACCGGGTTCCATAGCGGTAGAATAACCGTACACGGCCGGGGATGCATTCGGTAAAATCACCTTGACATATACGGTATTTCTACCGTAAATGGGTCGGGCCGGCGCGAAGCTTCGGTTGCCCCACTCGATACAGCAAGGAGGTTTTACAGTGACGGTTGCCACAGATATCCACAAAGCGCGTTGGACCGGCGAGCAAATCGCCCGCCTGGGGTTTCTTCTTGGCCTTGGCTGGGATGCCAAACGCGTCGCCGAGGACCCCATCATTGCCTCGACCCCCAACAATGTGCACAGGCAGGCGCAAAGGTTCGGCCTCGCGTTTCGCGCGGCGGCGGCCGCGATGTCGTTGCACCTGCCGCCCGCTGCCACCAGCCATTTCGAGGCGGCCGCGTCCAAGCGCAGCCTCACCCGCGACGCGATGATTCGCATTTTGCTTCTCGAAGTCGCCGCCGACCCCAACCTCCTCGACAATATCCTCGACGATGGGGTTTGAGCATGGGCGAAGACGCGCTTGCCAACCGGGGCGAGGCGCCGCTCTTCGCCGGGCGCGAGACCCTGCCGCGGCTTTGGGACGCGGACCTCGTCGGCAAAAGGCTCGTGCAAGCCTTTGTCACCCTCGACCGCTTGCCGCGGTTACGCGGACCCCGCGAGCCCAGCGGGTATTGGCCGCGCACGGTTACCGAATGGACCGATCAACTGGCCCAAGCGGAGCTCGAAGAGAGCGAACGCCGGACCCGCCAGCAAGCTGCCAATCGCACCGTGATCCGCCCAAGCGCCGCCGAAATTACGCATATGGAAACGGCGTTCGAGTGGCTGCGCGAATTGCGCGTTGAGGATTCCGGCATGGCGCTTGTTACGACCCTCTGGGCGTTGCGCGCCGCGCGCGGAAGATCGATCAAGAAGCTCTGCGCCGAAAAGCAATGGGCGCCGCATACTTTCTTTCGCAAGCGGGCCAAGGCCTTGGCAAGTTTGGCGGAGGCGCTCAACGCGCGCGGGGTGGCGGTTTTTTAGGGGTACGAAGCTTGTCGTTTTGTGTTGCCTCCAAAGCCCTCTTGCCAAGCCGTCAGGATGACAACTATGCCCTTGACTGAACCGACAATTTATGGCATACTCCAAACCATAGGAGATAGCCATGTGTGATCTTGCCAACCCGGCCTTCACTGACGAAGATAAAGCTCGCGAATTCCTTGAAGTTTCGCGATGGCCGAATGGTGCGGGCTGCCCACATTGCGGCCAGCAAGTCACCGTCCATCCGCTCGGCGGCAAGAGTATGGGGCCGGGCTGGTTTTTTTGTTCCGGATGCCGTAACAAATTCACGGTGCGCACCGGCACCGTAATGGAACGATCGCACATCCCGCTACACAAATGGCTTATGGCGACGCACCTGATCATGGCTAGCAAAAAGGGCGTGAGCGCCCTTCAATTGCAGCGGATGCTTGGGCTCGGCTCCTACCGCGCGGCTTGGTTCATGTGCCATCGCATCCGTGAGGCATTGACGCCAGCTAGTACAACGCCGATTGGCGGCACTAATAAAGTTGTCGAGGCGGATGAAAGTTTCATCGGCGGCAAAGCGAAAAATCGCGCCTATGCCAAGAAGGAACCGAAAAAACATACCGTACTTACCCTTGTCGAGCGTGATGGAAAAAGCCGTTCGTTTCATATCACCAATATCAAAGCCAAAACGCTTCGCGAAAAGATCGTCACGACAGTTAGCCGCAAGTCGCATTTGATGACTGACGAACTGGCGTCCTACGAAAAAGTAGGAAAGGAGTTTGCCAATCACGGCACCGTCAACCACTCGGCAAATCAATTTTCTAAGCTTGGTGGCTTTGCGCATACGAACACTGCCAAGTGCCGTTTCAGTCTCATGAAGCGCGCGGTTTTCGGCACACACCATTCGATTAGTGAAGCCCATTCGCCGCGCTACCTTGCGGAATGGGATTTCAAGTGGAATACCCGCAAGATGACAGACGGGGAACGTGCGGCAATTGCTCTTGAGGGCATCGAGGGCAAACGTCTCACGTACCGGTCTACTAACGAAGCCGCACACGCTTAAGCAGAAAGCGATGCGTTTTATTACATGGCGAAAGCGAAGGCCCAAATGGTAGAGAGAGAAAGACAAGTCGGCGGTGATGTGCCAGCGTCCCCGACTGCGGCGTCGTCTTCGGATGTTGAGATTACGCAAGAGATGATCTCGGCCGGGCTTAAGGTTTTTGCATCGTGGGAGGACTCGGAAGATTATCGCGCAGAAAATCTTGTAAGCGAGATTTATCGTCAGATGCAATTGACGATGGGACATCACCGACAGTCATGAACTGGTTTAAGAGCCCAGATACATGTCCAATCTCGTAAAATAGATCTTCGACGTCTGAGGTATTGAAAACCAAGGTTTTGTCATAACGTCGTGAGCGAGCAGACAGGGTTGCCTCTATCCACACCCGGCCGGGATCTTGCATTGCCGTTAATGTAACCGATAATTTGCCATGGAGGATTATATTTCGCCTCTGATGCAGGTCTGCCGCGGCGTCAAGAATTTCGCATAGATGTGAAATCACAGATGATGCGCCTGCAAAGAACGTCTTGGCGAGGTCTCGGCAAAGCGCTTTTCGCTTTTTGAAATCTCGGCGTTCCCATCTATCTGGACGTGTGGCTTGAGATGCCTTCAGAAGGGCTTCGATCAATTGGTCCAATTGCAATTCAATAAGTGACCATGTTATGGCTAGCTTTCCTATCCAACCGCAGAACACATCTGGGATCGGCGGAGCATTGAAAGGACGCTTTGCTCGATCCTTATCGTAGCTCATAATATCGATGCTATCGCTGATTGGTTCTGCCATTGTAGTGCTTTGCCTATGACTAAGAATCGAGATCCAACGAAAGACCCTGAGTTTCAGAAGGCCGTGCAAGCGCTCCTGAGAGCGCCGCCGCAGCCGCATAAGCCGCTCGGCAAGCGCAAGCCGCGTGTGCAAGGAGCGAAGAAGCTGAGCACTAAGCAACCTGATCATGCTGACCGCTAGCGAGTGCGGGAGGGACAATACCCGCCAAGCTAAATTCAATCAAGGGCATAGTTGCCGTCAGGATGGCCTTTGCACGGGTAAGATTTACGGCAGGCTGCGGCGTCAGGATATGGAAAATTGGCGGTGTTGCCCATTGAATTACCCCGGCTATAGAGTTCCCAAGTGGCCACCGCGTCCAAGTCGTGGACCGCGCGGTGTTTGATGGTGCGGTAAAGGCCGCGATGCCGGAAAGGAAGTGACGGACGGTGCGATCGATATGTGCAGCCTGGCAGTCTTTCCATCATGTCTCGCCGACCAGCGTTTCGACAAAAGCGGCGATCCCCTCCCTTGCCCGCGCGGTGCGGCGGTGTTCGGCCGCGAGGATCGCGCGGAGGTCGGCGAACGTGCTTTGCAGATCGTCGTTGACGAGCACATAATCATAGTCCGTCCAGCGACGGATTTCGTTGCGCGCCTCGTTCAAACGCTTGTCGATGACGTTCGGCCGGTCCTCGGCGCGGCGTTCGAGGCGCGCGCGCAATTCTTGTATCGACGGCGGCAGGATAAAGATCGAGACGGCATCGCCGCCGGACTTTTCCTTGATCTGGCGCGTGCCTTGATAGTCGATGTCGAAAAGAACGTCGCGCCCTTGCCGCAGGATCTGTTCCGCTGGCGCGCGCGGAGTGCCGTAAAAATTGCCGTGCACCTCCGCCCATTCGAGCAGATCGCCGCCCTCTCGCAGCGCATCAAACTGCTTCTTGCCGATGAATGTGTAATGAATGCCATCGACTTCGCTCGAACGCCGCGCCCGCGTGGTCACCGAGATCGACAGCGTCAGATCGAGCTCCCTGGTCTGGAGCAGCATCCGGGTCAAGGTCGTCTTGCCCGCGCCCGATGGAGAAGAGAGGATCAGCATCAAGCCGCGCCCGCGGGCCCTAGCCGTCTGCTCTTTGGCGGATCGATCGTCGAGCTGCATATCCCTACTCAATATTCTGGATCTGTTCGCGGAATTGCTCGATCTCGACGCGCAATTCGAGGCCGAGCCCCGTCAGGCTCGCGTCGTTCGACTTGGCACAAAGCGTATTGGCCTCGCGCGAAAGTTCCTGGGCAAGGAAGTCGAGCCTGCGGCCGGCCGCGCCGCCCTTCGCCAAAAGTTCGCGGGCCGCGGCGGTGTGCGCGGCAAGACGGTCCAACTCTTCCCTGATATCGGCCTTGGCCGCCAGCATGAGCGCCTCCTGGTGCAAACGATTCTGGTCAAAATTCGCGTTTCCGGCAAGAAAAGCAAGCGATTGCGCGAGTCGCGCCTGAATCGCCTCGGGCTTGCGGGCCGGGCAGGCATCGGCCGCTTGCGTCAGAGAGGCGATCTTTTCAAGCCGCGCCGAGAGCACGAGGGCGAGCGCGCCGCCCTCGCTGTGTCGCATGGACACCAGAGCATCGAGCCCCTCGTCGAGCAAATCGAGAGCGTTGGTCCGCGCGCGTAAAATCGAGGTCTCGTCCTCGGCCGCGTCCATGATTTCCACAACGCCGCGCAAGGCAAGCAGCCCGTCGAGAGTAGCGGGCGCGATCCTGTCGGGCAGCGGAATTCGGGTGAGGGCCGCGATAAGTTCTCGCAGCACATCCTGATTGATGCGAACCTCGGGCATCGCTGCGTCGCGCTGCGCGGCAAGCGTCGCATGGATCGTTCCCCGGTTGAGTCTTCGCGAGAGTCTTGCGCGCGCGTCCGGCTCGATCGCGTCGAATGGAGGCGGCAGGCGCAGCCTCGCATCGAGGCCCTTGGCATTGACGGATTTAAGCTCCCAGGCAAGGCGCCAAGGCCCTGCGCTTCCGGCGGCCCGGGCAAAGCCCGTCATGCTCGCGATTGTCATCTTAAAACGTGCAACCTGAACAGCTGATCCGGCGCCCACCATAGAACTGCAGGCGACTATGCTCAAGCTGAGTTCGTTCGACTTCAGTCCTTGGGGAAATCGAGCCCCATTTCCCGGTAGCGTTCGGGGTCGTCGGGCCAGTGCTCGCGCACTTTGACGAACAGAAAAAGATGCACCTTTTGTCCGGCCGCCTCGATAATCTCCTTGCGCGCCGCGGTCCCGATCGCCTTGATGGTCCGTCCGCCTTCGCCGATCACGATTTTCTTGTGGCCCTCGCGCAGCACATAGATCGTCTGTTCGATCCGCGCCGAGCCGTCCGCCATGTCGTGCCAAAGCTCGGTTTCGACCGTCGATGAATAGGGGAGCTCGTCGTGCAGGCGCTCAAAGAGTTTTTCGCGGGTGATCTCGGCGGCGAGGGAGCGCAGGGGCGCATCGGAAATCTGATCTTCCGGGTAGAGCCACGGGCCAGGCGGCATCAGCGCGGCGAGGTCCTGCTTGAATTTGGCGACCCCGTGCCCGCGCAAGGCCGAGATCATGTATGTTTGTGTAAAGGGGAGCGCGCCATTGAGCCTGGCGGCGAGTTCGAGTAGCCTTGGTGGTTCCACCGTATCGATCTTGTTGAGGACAAGAATCTTCTTGGCGGCGATTTGCGGCAGACGGCGCAGAATGGCCTTGACCTCGGCATCGATGCCTTTATGGACATCGACAAGCAGCGCGGCCGCATCGGCATCGCCGGTACTGCCCCAGGCGGCCGCCACCATGGCCCGGTCGAGCCGGCGTTTCGGCGCGAATATGCCCGGCGTATCGACGAAAACGATTTGTGCCTTGCCTTCTAGGGCAATCCCGCGCACGGAACTTCGCGTCGTCTGAACCTTGCGTGAAACGATCGAGACCTTCGTTCCAACGAGCCAATTGATCAGCGTCGATTTGCCCGCGTTCGGGGCGCCGATCAGGGCGACGAAGCCGCAGCTTGTTCCGCCGCCGCGTCCGCTGGTCACGAGGCGCCCTTTTCGACATCTTGGCCAATGCCCTCGCGCACAATGAAAGCCGCCGCCGCCGCTTGCTCGGCGAGGCGCTTCGCAAATCCCTTCGCCTCGGCATGGCGGTAGCCGGGCACTTCGACGGAAATCGTGAATTCCGGCGCGTGGTCGGGCCCGGATCGCGCGGTCTCGTTATAGAGCGGGGCGGGAAGGCCACGCGCTTGCGCCCATTCCTGCAGCGCTGTCTTTGGATCGCGCAACGGGCGTCCCGGCGAGAGCATCCGCTCGCCGAAGGCGGCGATCACGACGGCCTTGGCCGCCTCATAACCTGCGTCGAGAAAAACCGCGCCTATGATCGCTTCGCAAACGTCGCCTAAAATCGCCATGTTGGAGGTTCTTGTTTGCTGTTCGATTTCGCCAAGCCGGACGCAGGAGTCAACGCCCCAGGCGAGGGCGGCCTCGGCGCAGCTCTCCTTGCGGACGAGGCCCGCGAGGCGGCGCGAGAGTTCTCCCTCGCCGGCCTCGGGAAACGCTTCGTACAACATCGAGGAAACGGCGAGACCCAACACACGGTCGCCGAGAAATTCGAGCCTTTGATAGGTTTCGCGCTTGCTCCCCGCCGCCGCGCTAACATGGGTAAGCGCTGCCGCGATCAGGCGGCGATTTGCGAAAACGTGCCCGATCCGCGCCTCGAGCGCTCTTACATCCTGGACTTGCCGCGCCATTCTATTTCACGGATATGAGCATCCTGTCGAAGCGTACCGTCCACGGCCATTCCCAAAACGCCCAGGCCGGCTCGCCCTTGCCGACCGAAAAGAAGATCAATTCGGCGCGTCCGACGAGATTTTCAAACGGCACGAAGCCGACGCCTCCCTGATCGGGTGAAACCCGGCTGTCCGTCGAATTGTCCCGGTTATCGCCCATCATGAAATAATGTCCGGCCGGAACTTCGAAAACCTGGGTATTGTCGTTGTATCCTGTGTCGCCTTGAATCTCGATGATCGTGTGGCTGACTCCGCCGGGTAGTGTTTCGCGATAGGTCGAGACGCCGGTTTCGCGCCCGTAAAAATCTTCGGAATGGACCTTGGCAATCGGCTCGCGTGGCACGATTTCGCGATTGACGTAAAGCCGGCCTTCCTTCATTTGAATCTTGTCGCCGGGCAGGCCGATCACCCGCTTGATGTAGTCGGTTTGTCCGTCGCGCGGAAGCTTGAAGACGGCGATGTCGCCGCGTTTCGGCGGCGCGGCAAAAATCCTGCCGGAAAACAGGGGGGGACTAAAAGGAAACGAATGATCGGAATAGCCGTAGGCATATTTTGAGACGAAAAGATAATCGCCAATCAGCAAGGTTGGGATCATCGAGCCGGAGGGAATATTGAACGGCTGAAACAATAAGGTGCGCACGACGAGAGCGATAAGCAGCGCCTGAACGATGACCTTCAAGGTGTCGCCCTTGCCGCCTTCCTTTGCGCGCTGCTTCATCCCGGTGCCTTTTCGATCCAACCGTGCGGGCTCTGTCATGCTCGTTTTCTCTCCGAGGAAGCGCGTCCGGATTCTGCTCGCTAGCAACGCCTGCCGCGTCACGGAGCGCTCCTTACCATGCCGCGAAAGGCCGGTATAGGGCTCGCTCCGCGGCTTCGGCTTATGCCTGTCCGGGCGCATCGCGGCCCCGGGCCGGTGCCGAACAAGTGAAGAAAGCTCTGTATTGCCCGTCCGCCCGGATTGTCCGGCTCCAGGGCACCGGCTATCTTCGACCGGTGATCGCTCCGTCCACGATAGATCTTCTGCGCCATCTTGCAGGAAAGCCCGGCCATGACGAGGTCAAGGCCGATTTCCGGCAATTGCTGATCGAGGAATTTGGCGCTGAATTGTCAGCTCTCGATTTCGAACGCCGGGTGCCGGAAGTGCGCGGCCGTCTTGACGCGCTGATCGGCCGGACCATTCTCGAAGCCAAGAGCGATCTCGCAAGAGAATGGCCGGATGTCGAGCGCAAAATGCCCGATTATCTCGCGGATCGCGAAAGGGAAGAAGGCGAGAAATTCGTTGGAATAGCCTCGGATGGGCGCCAATGGATCGCCTGCGGGCTCGAAGGCGGCAAGCTCATCAAGCTCAACAAGGAAATCATCCTCGATCCCGAAAAACCCGAACACTTTCTCGCGTGGCTCGACGGCGTCGTGGCGTTGAAGGCATCGCTGCCTCCTGATCCGTTGACGATTCGCATCGAACTTGGCCAGGATTCGGTTGCCTTTCGCCGCGCGGTTGCGGCGCTCGCCCGCCTTTGGGGCCGGCTTGGCCGCGACGCGGCAGTCGCCCTCAAAAGGCAACTCTGGGCGCAGCTCTTGAAACTCGTTTATGGGCGCGAGGTCGAGAGCGACGCGCTGTGGTTCCAGCACATATTCCTTGTCATCGTCGCCAAGTGCATCGCGCTGGCCGTTCTAGGCCTGAGGGAAGACGACCCGAAACGGCTTCTTTCGGGCCAGGCGTTTCAGTCAGCGGGTATTTCCGGCGCCGTCGAAAGCGATTTTTTCGATTGGGCCGTGGCGGATGCGGAGGGCGAGGAACTCGTGCGCCGCATCATGAACCATGTCCGGCGGTTCCGCCTCGCCGAAGTCGATAGCGACGTCCTCAAGGTTCTTTACGAGTCGCTCATCGACCGCGATCAGCGCCACGGACTCGGCGAATATTACACGCCGGACTGGCTTGCGGCCAAAATGGTGAAACACGTCATCGACCGGCGCTGGTGGAACACGTGCTCGACCCCGCCTGTGGTTCGGGCACGTTTTTGTTCCACGTCATCCGCATCTTCTTGAAAGAGGCGGAAGAGTCGGACATGAACCCCGAGCTTCGCGCGGCGGAAGTCTGCGCGCGCGTCGAAGGCATGGATATTCACCCCGTCGCCGTCATCATCGCGCGGGTCACTTATCTATTGGCCCTCGCGCCCGCGCTGAAGTATCGCAAAGGCACGTTGTCGATCCCTGTCTATCTCGGCGACGCGATGCAATTGTCGATCAGCGAGATCGTTGGCGGCAAGGAATTGACGATTCGCGTGCCGCCGCCGCCCGCTGGCGAGGGAGCGAGCGGAACGCGCGACGACAATGGACGCGAACAGCTCGATTTTCCGGACACGTTTTGCCGCGACCCTGCCCTTTTCGACAAGGCGATCGAGCGGATGCGCGGCGGGTCGGAAACGGGCATGACTCGCGCGCAGATCGAGAAGGCGCTGTTTCGCATCACCGAGCAGCATTATCGCGCCGATGTGACGAACGAACAGACGCTGGCGATAAGGGATCTCGGCAAGACCTATCTTACCTTCGACAAGCTCCGGCGCGAGGGGCGCGATTCGGTTTGGGCTTATGTGGCGCGCAATCTTTCGCGGCCCTTGGCCTTTTCCGCTTCCGGCGGCTGGGCGAGCATCGTCGTCGGCAACCCGCCCTGGGTCGCCTATCGCCACATGAGTGCCGACCTGCAAAAGCGGTTCAAGGAACTGGCGAAGGGCGAGCGCGTCTATGTGGGTCGCGTCCCATCGCAAAACGATCTTTGCGCGCTCTTTACGGTGCGTGCGGCGGCGCTCTATCTGCGTTCGGGCGGGCGTATTGCCTTCGTTCTTCCGCTGGCAGCCTTGACGCGCGGACAGTTCGAGAAACTGCGTTCTGGCTCGTTCAATTCGGCGCGCATCCAATGGGACGAGCCGTGGACGATGGACGACTCCGTGCAGCCGCTGTTCCCAGTGCCGTCGTGCGTCGTTTTCGGCCGCCGCCGCGCGACCTCGAAAGCCATCCCCGAAACCGTGCGCGCCTATTCCGGCACGTTGCACTTTCGGGACGCCCCGGAATCGGTTGCGGATGGATGCCTAACTGTAATTCGTGACGCCCCCGCGCTGGAAACGGCGCGGCACAAAGGGGGTTCACCTTACCGGACGCTTTTCCGAAACGGGGCTACGCTTTTTCCACGAATGCTCGCGTTCGTCGAGCGCAAGACGATGGGACGCCTCGGCGCCGACCCGAGCGCGCCTTATGTCGCGAGCCGGAGGACGAATCAGGAGAAAGAACCCTGGAAAAGCCTGCCGGGAATCGAGAACCAGGTCGAAGCGGAATTTTTGCGGCCCGTGCTGCTCGGCGAAAGCATTTTGCCTTATCAACTCTTCCAACCCTTCGAGGCCGTCGTCCCTGTGACGGACAAGGGTGAAGTGCTCGAACTCAGAAGCGGCAGCCAATCGCGGGTTCGACGGGTTGCATGGTTGGATGAAAAAGGCCGAGAAGATTTGGAACGCCCATAAGCGTTCCGACATGAAGCTTGCCGAGCTTTTTGACTATTTTGCACAGCTTTCGTCGCAATTCCCACCGAGAGCCGTTCGTGTTGTCTACGCGAAGGCTGGTGCCCAACCAGCTGCCTGTACGATCCGCGACATGAAATGCGTCGTCGAGAATCTCGCTTATTGGATGGCCGCGTCGAGCGAGCGAGAAGCCGCCTATCTCACCGGAATCTTTGAATAGTGAAACAACCCGTTCGCGCGGCGAATCCCTTCAATCACGGGGACAATGGGGCGCTCGTCACTTCGACAAAGTCATGTTCAACCTGCCGATTCCGCGCTTCGGCGCGAGCGATCCCCTCCACAACGCCATCGCCGAGGCCGCGCGGGAGGCGGAAGCTCTCGCCGCCCGCGTGCCCTTGCCCGAATACATCAAATTTCAACGCGCGCGTGGCCTGATCCGAGCGACTCTCACCGAGGCCGGCGTTGCGCAAAAAATCGATTCGCTGGTGGCAAGGCTCCTCGACGGCGGGTAAGTCTTTCTCGGAGTGCCGCGCCTTTCCCGTGCGTCAAAGCGCCTTGACCGCCGCGAGCACCGCCTCGGCGTGACCAGGGACGTTCACCTTGTTCCATACCATCGCGATCATGCCGTCCGTGCCGATGAGGAACGTCGTGCGCTCTACCCCCATGTATTTGCGGCCATACATGCTCTTTTCGACCCATACGCCATAAGCTTCGAGCATGGCTTTCGTTTCGTCGGACGCGAGCGCGAGTTCGAGCTTATGTTTGGCCTTGAATCTTGCGTGGCTTGCCACCGGATCGGGCGATACGCCAAGGATTGCCGCGCCAGCCTTTTTGAATTCGTCCCGCAAGCCGTTAAATTCGATCGCTTCCTTGGTGCAGCCGGAGGTATCGTCCTTCGGATAGAAGTAAAGAACAAGCTTCCTGCCGGCGAAGCTTGCGAGCGAAATCCTGGCGCCGGCATCGTCCTGCAACGTGAAATCTGGCGCCTTGTCGCCCGGCGCCAACTTTTTGCCTAACTTGCCGCCCAAGTTATTGTCGAAATTCTTGTTCAAGTTCTTCGGCGGCTCATTTGACAAATTTTTATTCATGGGGGCTTTCCTTTCGTCACATGGAACGGCGATTGGCAGCATCCAACCGTTCGCCCGTTTGCGCCGCGTATCTTTCCGGTAAAATGCCTATAGTCGCACAGGATCAAAGTTTCCAGCTTCAGCTTGGTTTTGAAAGGCCGCGAGCGATTGGCCGGACATGGTGAGGAAAATCCGGCCCGGCCCCGCGCGTGGCCGGGAAATTGGCTGCGCCGGCAGACGAAAGCGGCGCCTGCTACTCCATGCGTCGGGCTAAGGACAAGCAGGCGCGGCTCCCCGTGGCATGCGTGGTCCGCGTGCAAGCTAGTGCTCGGGTTGGTTTTTTTTGCGCTCGCCGGCGGCGGTTTCTTCGTTGCCCGCCTCGCGCTCGGGCCGCTCGCGATCGACGGTTTTGCGCCGCAAATCGCCAAGGCACTCGACGATCGTTTCGGCCATCGCTACGAATTTGGTTTCGGTGGAACCGCGATCGTGAGGAACGGCTATGCGCCGGCGCTGAGCATCGACAAATTGTCGATTAAGGAACCTTCCGGCCGCACGATTTTGACCGCGCCGCGCGCCGAGGTGTCGGTCGATCTTCTTGCGCTCAGCGTTGGACGGGTGACCCCAAGGCGGCTCGAAATTTTCGACGTTGAGGTGCATCTGACATTGCGGCCTGACGGTTCGCTCGCCGTGCCGGTTGCGTCCAATTCCTGGGAAGCAGTGGCTCTTACACCGCCGCTTGCCTCGGCGCTTGCGCCAGACAGCCCGTTGCTGCCGGCGGATGCGGGGACGAAAGATCCGGCCGCGCAGGCGCTCACGGCAAAGCCGCCACGCGCCCTCATCGTCAAGCAGATGGCGGCATCGATCCGGCTCGTTATCGACACGTTGACCAATCCGGCAAGTCCGGCCGCGGCGATCGATCGCGTCGGCATCACGGGCGGCAAGATTGTTATTGACGACGAGACCGCCAATCAAACCATGGTCTTTAACGGCGTCAATCTCAGTTTCGATAAATCCTCCGGCGCCACGAGGTTCGATCTTTCCGTCGAGGGACCGAACGGCCGTTGGTTAGCTTCGGGCGTTGCCTTCGGTATGCCGGGCTCCGAACGCGGTGTCACGCTTTCGTTTTCAAATCTATCCCTCGATGAACTCTTGCTGGCGACCGGCACGCGCACGATCGGCGCCGATTTCGATATGCCGCTGTCAGGCAAGCTCAGCGTCCGTTTGCAAGCCGATGGGATGCTTTCGGAGGCGGCCAGCCAGTTCGAATTCGGGGCAGGTTACTTGCGTTTCGACGATCCCGACGATGAACCCCTGATGATCGACAAGGTCACCGGCGGGTTTCATTGGAATCCGGCGGCGCGGCGCATTGCGGTCGATCGATGGCGGCTCACGGCGGGCGCAACTCATTTCACGATTTCGGGCGTCGTGACACCACCACATCGAGAGGGCGATCCGTGGTCGATTGGGCTAACCAATGCGGAGCCCAGTGTGGCGAGTCCCGAGCGGCCCGGAGAAAAGCCTATTGCGATCGATCACGGCGACTTGGCGGCGCGGCTTTATTTGGCTGAAAAAAAGCTCGTCATCGACAGGTTTTCGTTCGACGGTCCGCAGTGCGGCATCGCGATGGCCGGCGGGATCGATTGGGTCAACGGTCCCCATATAAGGCTCGGTGCGTCGATCTCTCCGGCGCCTGTCAGCACCGTCCTACGGCTGTGGCCCTCGTTCGTCGCGGCGCCGGTCCGATCCTATCTGCTTTCCCGAACCAAGGAAGGAACGGTGGAGAAGGGCACCATGCGGATCGATTTCGATGCCGATGATTTGCGGGCGATGCGGGCTCAACACGCGCCGCCTGATACAAAGGTCTTGCTCGATTTCACGATTGCCAATGCGAGTCTCGACTTTCTACCAGGCGTGCCGCCCTTGCGCGACATCGACGGTGTCGGCCATATCACTGGCCGGACCGCGACTTTCGCGGTCGCGAATGCTGGCCTCGATGCCGGCGATGGCCGCGTGCTGACCTTGTCGGACGGCAGTTTCCATGTCGCCGACTTTGAGTTGAAATCCCGTGCCGGCGGTGGTGGAGGCCAAGGTCACGGGCAGTGTCGAGGCGATCGGGGAGCTTTTATCGCACGACGCGTTAAAACCCTATGCCAGTTTATCGCTCGATTCGTCCACACTGAGGGGACAGGCCGGCGGCGGTCTCGAAATCGATACGAAGCTCGGCCCCAACACCGGCCCGGCGGATACAACTCTCAAGATCAATGCGACAGTCATCAATTTCACCGCCGAAAGGCTGATCGGCAACGAGAAGCTCGACGCCGCGACTCTGACCGTCAATGTCGATCCGTCGGGCCTAAGAGCGAGCGGGCAGGGCACCATGTTCGGCGCTCCGGCCACGATCGGCATCGAGAAATTGACAGGCAAGCCCGCCGAAGCTTCGATTGGCTTGACCCTGGACGATGCCATCCGCGCGAGGCACGGTTTTGGCGCCAATTCCGGAGTGAGCGGACCGGTTGGCGCTACAATTACCGCGCCCGTCGGCGGCGGCGGGGGAAAAACCTAAGGTGCGGATCGAGCTCGATTTGAGCCGTGCCGGCATCGAGATTCCAGGAGTTTCGAAGCCGGCGGGACGGCCAGGAAAGGTCGCCTTCGCGCTCGCCGTCAGCGACGCTGGGACGTTGCTCGATCAGATCGTTGTCGACGCCGGGACCATCCAGGCGCGGGGCAATGTGCAGCTTGGCGCGGGCCTCTCTCTTGTCGCGGCGAAATTTCCCCAGGTGAAGCTGGCGGCCGGCGACGATATGAAGATCGACGCGCTGAAAACCGGCGAGGCAATGAAAGTGATCGTGCGGGGAACCGCGATTGACGCAAGGCCGTTCTTAAAATCGCTGATTTTCAACCCTCCCGCAAGCAATGGTGCCGAGCCAAGCAACGGCGAGGAGCGCAATGAGGCGGGTTCAATCAAGGAAATCGAATTCGATGTCAAAGCTGGCATTTTGAGCGGATATAACAAACAGATCATCGCCGGGGCCGAATTGAGATTTGCGAAACGCGGCGGCCAGATAAAGCAGTTCACTTTTGCCGGAACCTTCGGCGGCCAGCCGATTTCGTGCAATCTGACCGGAGGCGGCGCTTTTCCCCAGCTTAATCTCGTCAGCGAGGATGCTGGATCGCTTTTGTTGTTCCTCGACCTTTACAAGCACATGGAGCGCGGACGGCTCTCGGTCGGGATGCGTCTTGGATCGGACTCCCTTGCCGGCGTCCTTCTCATCGACGATTTCGTTTTGCGCGACGAACCTGCGTTGCGCCGACTGGTGGTCGAGGGCGCTCCGCCGCTGGAGACCCCGGGCCACGTGCAAAAAATCGACGCCAACGCGATTGCCTTCAACAAATTGCAGGTGCGTTTCCAACGCGACGGCAGCCGTCTCGATCTCAGCGAAGGCACCATGCATGGCGAGGCGATCGGACTAACCGTCGAAGGCGCCATCGATTTTGTGCATGACCGGGTCGACATGAACGGTACTTTCGTTCCCGTTTATGCCTTCAACAATTTGTTCGCCAAAATCCCGGTTGTCGGCCTCATCCTAGGGGGCGCCTCGAACGAAGGGTTGATCGGGGTCAACTACCGGATTAACGGCTTGGCCAGCGCGCCGGCCCTGAACATCAATCCTCTGTCGGCGATCGCGCCAGGAATTTTCCGGCAGATTTTTGGCGTCGCCGATTTCGACCCCATGCATCCTTAGCGATAGGATGAATTAAGCGACCGTCAGTAGAACATGGCGCTTGCGCCCGAGCGAAAGTTTGACCACGCCTCCGGTTAGATCGCGCGGTCCAAACACCATCCGCTCATCGGTGACAGTCTGATCGTTGACCTTGAGGCCTCCACCCTTGATTTGACGCCGCGCCTCGCCGGTCGAGGCGACAAGCCCCGACCTGACGAAAGCCGTGAGCACCCCAAGCCCCGCCTCGATCTCTGTGGCGGGGATTTTGACGCTCGGCAGGCTTTCCGCAAGCGCGCCTTCCTCGAAGGTCTGCCGCGCCGCGCCGGCCGCCCGCAACGCCGCCTCGCGCCCATGCACCATGGCGGTCGCTTCGGTGGCGAGCGTCTTCTTCGCCTCGTTGATCTCAGTGCCGCCCAACGCTTCGAGCCGGGCGATTTCATCGAGCGGCAATTCGGTGAAGAGTTTTAAAAACCGCCCGGTGTCCTGGTCCTCGCAATTGCGCCAATATTGCCAATACTCGAAGACGGGCGACATTCTTTCGTCGAGCCATACCGCCCCTTGCGCGGTCTTGCCCATTTTGGCTCCCGATGTGGACGTCAAGAGCGGCGAGGTCAAGCCGTAAAGCTGGCTCGTGCCCATCCGCCGGCCGAGATCGATCCCCGTGACGATGTTGCCCCATTGATCCGAGCCGCCCATCTGCAAAACGCAGCCGTGGCGCTTGAAAAGCTCGACGAAATCATAGGCCTGAAGGCACATGTAATTGAATTCGAGGAATGACAATTCCTGGTCGCGTTCGAGCCGCAGTTTCACCGAATCCATCGACAGCATCCGGTTGACCGAGAAATGGCGCCCCACGTCGCGCAGAAAATCAATGTAGTTGAGCGTGGCGAGCCATTCCGCGTTGTCGGGCATGATCGCGTCATGTTTTTCTTCGCCGAAATTCAGGAACCTGGCGAAGACGCGTTTGATCCTCTCTTTATTGGCGGCAATCGTCTCTAGAGGGAGCAATTGACGGCTTGCGTCCTTGCCGGACGGATCGCCGACCCGTGTCGTGCCGCCGCCCATCAGCGCGATCGGCTTGCCGCCGGTCTTTTGCAGCCAGCGCAACAGCATGATCTGGACGAGGGAGCCCGCGTGGAGCGAAGGCGCCGTGCAATCGAAGCCAATATAGCCAACGAGATCGCCCGATTTTGCTATTTGATCGAGCCCCGCGAGATCGGAGCATTGCTGCAAAAAGCCGCGCTCGACGAGCACGCTGAGAAAGCCGGATCGGGGACGAAAATCACTGGTCACGGGAAGCCTTCGGCAAAAGAATTGCACCGTTGCAACAAGGGTGCGCGATCCCCTCGGATTTATGACGCCGTGATTTATGGGGAAGGGCGCGGCAATGCAACGGGCGGCGGCGGAGTGACGGATCGTAAGCGGCAAAGACTTTCACACTCGATGGTAATCAGAGACTCGTATCGCTCGGCCAAAGGGGTTCTCCCGAACATTCCCGCGACGGCACCAGCCAGGCACCACTCTGCCTAGCGCGGACAAGGCGCGGGACACCATGCCGGTCGCCAGCGATCGTCGGTAAGACCTGTTGCCGAATGCGTCACGGAGGCTTCACGACCGAGGCTAGTCCGGCAGCCTAACCTAACTACCGTATGGCGATCCAAAATAATTATCTGGACGGCAGCGGCTTGATCAGCGGTGCGAGCAGCTTGCCGGCCTGCTGGGTCGTCAGGACACATTCAGGGTCTAGCTTGATGATTTCTGCCTTGTCCGGGTCTGGCTCCCACACGTCCTCGCCAATGAGCCGCCCCCGGTCGTCGTATGGCCAGATCATCTCTAGGAAATTCGTATAGAGATACATTGCGTTCTCGTCGGGTTTGACCGCTTTCGCTTCCAGTACTCTTTTCACGCTTCGTTCGGAGAGAAAGCCAGGCAAGTAGGGCATCGCCTTGTTGAACATGAGCGACCCTCCCGAAAGCTGCTGATGATAGATGGAGGTGGAGGCTATGTAGTTGTCCGCAACCGCCACCTGCTCGTTTTCGACGTAGAAAATGGCCTGGTTAGTGTCGGCCCACATCCGGTACAAGCTCTTGACGGCATCCCGTCCCTCGAGCTTCGTGTGTTGGCCACTGGCATGGACATGATACACTGGTTTTTCGACCGTCATCTCGGGGACGAAAATCTCATCGTAGCGCCCGGCGATCTCCAGGAAGCGGTGACGGTAATAGGCCTGGAGCATGAATCGATGCCTGGGATTCGTCGTGACCGCCAGCAAACGATCGATCCCATCGTTGGTTTTGGTGACGTCGTAATTCGCCATTGATACCTCCTTCGACCGAATGGTTCGCGCGGCAGTTTGCGCGACCGCGCCATCCCTAAAATGTCAAAATCCTGTTCGGCGATCCGGTTTTAGTCCAGTGAGCATTCCCGCGGAAGGGCTAGAGCACAAAACGCCCAATACCTTCAATTATCCAATACTTTATAGACGTTTGAGCTACGCCTGCGCGACGGGGACGCACGGGACCCCGGTTCCCGCCCCAGGAACATTAATGCCGATCCGAACGTTCGTTTATTCACGGCCAGAATACACGCGGGGGGACCGAAGGGGTGGCCGTGGTTTGGAGCGGGACCTTGGAAGATGTACCGACACCGCTCAACCTGGTGACGATCACGTTTACGAAGGAAGTCGGCATTTGCTGCTCGGGCATAACGTGCCCGGACGGAACCTGCAAGCCAAAACCGGAGCAGTGCGACGTGATGCCGCCTGCGCTGAAGTAGGCGCGCCCCACAAGCTCAGCAAGTCGAAGGCGACTGGAGGGAATGCTCCGAACGACAAAAGGACACCAAAATTTAGAATGCCATTCTTGCCGCATGATTTGCGTCGAATTCCCGAGCGCTTGTTGCCCTGACCCCCACGTTTGCATCATAGCCCTCCGGCGCATAACCGGACCGGAAAAGACAATCCCTTGTCGATCTTCGCCTCGCGTCCGATGACGGCGGACCGGATGGCGATCCTAGAGGCGGCGGGCGGCGCGCCGGCAGGCGAGCCTTTGCTCTCGTTTGGGAGTGGCGGGCCTTGAAAGCGATTTGCAAATAAGTCAGAACGATTCGTTGCCGAAGGCCAGGGGGAGAGAACCAATTCAAACGGTCCGCGCGATAGGCCTGATGAGCGGCACCTCGATGGATGGCGTCGATGTCGCGATCATCGAGACCGACGGGCAAGAGATCGTCGCCCTTGGCCGCACTGGATTTTTTCCCTATGCCGAGGCGGACCGGGCGCTGCTGCGCCGCGCTGTCGGGGACGCGGCCATGCTCGATGACCGCAATGCTCGGCCGGGCTGCTTGGCGCCGGCCGACGCCATGATCACCAGCCGCCATGCGGAAGCGGTGGAAGCCTTTCTCGCGGCGGATTCCATCGACCGCGCCACGGTCGATCTTATCGGCTTTCACGGCCAGACCGTTTTGCACCGGCCCGGGCGCCGCCTGACCGTGCAGATCGGCGACGGCGCGGGTCTCGCGGCAAGATTAGGGATCAGGGTCATCCATGATTTTCGCGCCGCCGATGTGGCGCAAGGCGGGCAAGGGGCGCCGCTCGTGCCTGTGTTTCACCGCGCGCTCGCCGCCACGGCGGGCTTTTTGGAGCCGGTCGCATTTATCAATATCGGCGGTGTCGCCAATTTAAGTTTTATCGCGCCGGGCGAGGAACCGATTGCCTGCGACACAGGTCCTGGCAATGGGTTGCTCGACGATTTGATGTTGAAGCGCCGCGGCCTCTCCTTCGACCGGGACGGCGCGACTGCCTCCAGAGGAAAGGCCGATGGCGCGGTTTTGAGCGCGCTTCTCGCCCATCCTTATTTTCAGGCGCCGCCGCCGAAATCGCTCGACCGGAACGATTTTTTGGGCACTGCCGTCGAGAGTCTCGCGACCGAAGACGCGGCGGCGACGCTCACCGCCTTCACCGCGGCCACCACCGCGGGCGTGCTGCCGCTGTTGCCGTCGCGTCCCGCGTTGGCGATTGTTTGCGGCGGCGGCGCGCGCAACAAAACCTTGATGCGGGAATTGGCGGACCGGCTGCCTTGCCCGGTCGTTTTGGCGGAAACCTTCGGCTGGTCGAGCGACGCCATGGAAGCCCAGGCCTTCGCCTATCTCGCGGTGCGGCGGGAGAAGAACCTGCCGATTACGTTTCCGCTGACGACGGGGGTCGATAAGCCGCTGGAAGGCGGGGTTATCGCGGAGCCGGGGGTGGCGTGAGATTGTTGCTCGTGTTGGGTGATCCCCGTTTCTCAATAGCGGCACGACGGAGAAGACTCTATCAAGCGAAGCGAACTTAGGTTCATTCCACGATCGGCGTCTATTCCGGTGAAAAAACGCCGCGCTTCATCCCGTGAATGAGCTTTTGCCCGGCAAGGGATCGTAGTCCACCCCGATGAGATAAAGCCCTTGGGGCGGGGCGACCATGCCACAGCGGCGACGGTCGCGGGCGTCGAGCGCGGCGCGCAGATCCGCCACGTTCCATTTGCCGGAGCCGACATGTTCGAGCGAGCCGACGATCGAGCGCACCTGGGTGTGCAGAAACGATCGCGCGCTTACGCTAATCTGAATTTCTTCGCCGACCCGCACGACATCGAGCCGTTCCAGCGTGCGCACCGGGCTGTCCGCCTGGCACTCGGAAGCGCGAAAAGTTGAGAAGTCATGGCACCCAACGAGATGCCGCGCCGCCGCCTGCATGGCGCCGGCATCGAGCTTTCGCTTGACGAGCCAGGCATGGCCTCGCGCAAGCGTCAAGGGCGCGCGGCGATTGACGATCCTGTAGAGATAATGGCGCCGAACCGCCGAGCCCCGCGCGTCGAATGTTTCAGGCACGCGTTCGGCGGTCAAAATGGCGACCGGGTGCGGCCGCATGTGGGCGTTCAGGCCATCGCGCAAAACATCGCTCCGCCAATCCTTGTCGAGATCGGCATGCGCGACCTGGCCCATGGCATGGACGCCGCTATCCGTGCGTCCGGCGCCGCGTATCAGGACCCTTTCGCCGCAAAGGGCGTTGAGCGCGGTTTCGATCACTTCCTGCACGGAAAGGCCATTGCTCTGCCGCTGCCAGCCGACGAAGGGCCCGCCGTCATATTCCAAGGTAAGTTTAAAGCGCGGCATCGGTTTTCGGGGCGAGCAGCGTTCCCCTGCTTAATCGCGCGCCGCGCAAAAACTCCCCGGCCGGCATCGGCATTTTTCCCGCGCGTTGCACCACAAGAAGGCGGATCGCCCCTTCGCCGCAGGCGATGGTCAAGCCATCGTCGAGAACGCGGCCGGGCGTGCCGGCTCCCGATTCGACGTGTGCGCGCAAAACTTTCACACGCTCAACTCCCTTGCCGAGATCGGCCTCGAAAAACGCGGCGGGAAACGGCGCCAGACCGCGAATCAGATTGTGTACGTCCGGTGCCGGTTTTCTCCAATCGATCCGCGCCTCCGCTTTGTCGATTTTATGCGCGTAGGTGACGCCGGCCTCCACCTGCGGGGTAAAGGCAAACCCGCCGTGCTCCAGCATCGCCAAGGCGCGGGTCATCAGACCGGCGCCGATCAAAGCCAGCTTGTCATGGATTTCACCGGCATTCGCATCGGGGCCAATCGCGATGCGCTCGGCGAGCGCGACCGGGCCGGTATCGAGGCCTTCCTCCATGCCCATCACGACGACGCCGGTTTCGCTGTCGCCCGCCATGATGGCGCGCTCGACCGGCGCCGCGCCCCGCCATCGCGGCAGCAGCGAAGCGTGCAGGTTGAGGCAGCCTTTCGCCGGGACATCGAGAATCGCTTTCGGCAGGATCAAGCCGTAGGCCGCGACCACCACCACATCGGGTGTGAAACCGCGCAGCGTCGCGACTGCCTCTCCGGAGCGCAGAGTTCGCGGCGCAACGACCTCGATACCAAAACGCCGCGCCGCCACATGCACAGGGGAAGGCGCCGGTTCGAGGCCGCGCCGGCCGCCTGGTTGTGGCGCGCGGGTATAGACCGCCGTCACAATGTGACCCTCATTGATGATTCCGGTGAGCACGGGCACCGCGAATTCCGTGGTTCCCATAAAAACGATTCGCAAACGTCCGGCCTGATGTTGGGATTCTCTGGACCGCGATTGATGAAACTTGGGCCCCGCTGGGAAATCAAGCTTAAGCTGAAATGAATGTTACTGCCCCGACACCGCTTCCAATTTCGCATCAGACTTATGCAACAAGATATGCTTTTGATATCAACGGGGTGTTTTTCTTGCGTAAGTCCTGAGTTATTGCACATAACTCGCCAGCCATTCGCCGAGCCATACTCGTCGCTGGCATGGTCTGAAAAGGCGGCTTACACTAAGTGGATGAAAATCGATGACCGAAAGATCGCTTTGCTCCGGGAGAAGGTAAACGCCGCCCACCAGGAATTTGACATGGCGGTTACGTTCCACGAGGTGTGGAAGCCTGCCGCATTCGACGAGGACCTGCACAAGCGAATGGGCGCGTCCTACGCGACAAACGCTTTTTTTGTCGTGCGGGCGGCACTTCGTCGGGAAATGTTGCTCGCGTTGATGCGAATTTGGGACAAGGGCGAGAAAGCTGTAGGGATGGACTCTATCGCCGCAACTCTCGGCGACAAACGCGTCATCGATGCTCTGGCTGCCGACAGGGCGGCCCGCATCGGCTTGCCCGATGCCGAGGGCCAGATGAGAAGGGAACTCAGTCAATGCGCTGACGCGGCTATCATGCTGGTCGGTAAATATTCTGAAGACGATTCCCACGGGGTCGTGCGTCGTAAGCTGAAGAAACTGCGGAACGAGTGCCTTGCACATCGGCAGACTGATGCCACGGCAATCGCCGAAGCTGACCCCACTTCGAGAGAAATCGAGTCCTTCTATCAGGACATGTCCGAGCTGATCCGCCTATTGCTGAGCCTTGTCATGGCGGTTGCCTATAACCCAGAGGACACCGGCGCTGTCTACCGACACCATTCCAAATTCTTTTGGGCCGGTGTGCGCGGTGAGCGGACTGAAGGTCATCCGAGCTATAGAGCACCCAGCGTGACTCATAAGTCTTGCAGACCGTGTGGAAAGTCGCATCAATCGGATTCCCTTGCGGCCTGCGCCGCGCTAGAATCTGACATGACTCACATTTCCGGATTCGAACGTTCGCAACTTCTGTTGTTGCCAGAGGCGATCGACGATTATGTCGTCGCCGACAATCCCGTTCGGTTCATCGACGCCTTCGTTGATGGGCTCGACCTCGCGGCAGCCGGGTTCAAACGCGTCACGCCGAAGGTGACGGGCCGCCCCGGCTATGCGCCGGGCGATCTGCTCAAACTCTACATCTACGGCTATCTCAACCGCGTGCGGTCAAGCCGGCGGCTTGAGGCCGAATGCCACCGCAACATCGAGATCATCTGGCTGTTGCGAACCTTGAAGCCAGACTTCAAGACCATCGCCGACTTCCGGAGCGACAATCGAGCCGCCTTCCGCGCCGTGTTCCGCCAGTTCACGTTGCTGTGCCGGGAACTCAATCTTTTCGGCCGCGAGCTGCTGGCGGTGGATGGCACGCGCATCAAGGCGGTCAACAACAAGGACCGCAACTTTACGAAGAACTCGCTGGAGAAGTTCATCAAGGCGGTGGACAAGCGTCTGGACGAATATTTGCGGCGGCTCGACGAGAGCGATGCCGAGGAAGCCGCGAGCGACGGCTCGCGCACCAAAAACCTCGCGGAAAAGATCGAGGCGCTGCGCGAGAAGCGCGGGCGATACGGGGTGCTGCTGACGGAACTGGAGCAGAGCGGCGAGAGCCAGATATCGCTGACCGATCCCGACAGCCGCGCGATGGCCGCTCATACCAAGGTCGCCGTCGGCTACAATATCCAGGTCGCCGTCGACGCGAAGCACAAGATGATCGTCGACCAGGAAGTGACCAATCAGGTCGTCGACATGGGCCTGTTGACGCAAACCGCCGAACCGGCCCGCGCCATCCTTGCGGTTGAGACGATCGATGTCGTCGCCGATCGCGGCTACTTCAAGATCGAGGACATCGAGGCCTGCGAGAAGGCGGGGATGACGCCGTATGTTCCCAAGCCGCAACGGGGATCATCGGTAAGCAATGGCTTTTTCCGCAAGGATGAGTTCCGCTACGACGCGGAGTGCAACGCCTTCATCTGTCCGGCTGGCCAGGTCCTGTCGACGCGCTATGAAAGCAAGCTGCGGGAACTGACGAAGATCGATTACAGCAATCGGGCGGCGTGTCTCGTTTGCGCGATCAAGTCGCGCTGCACCAAGGACTATCGCAAGGTCTCGCGTCTGGAAAACGAGGCGGTGCTCGACCGCATGGCGGCGCGACTGAAAGCGCGACCGGAAATTTTCGACCGGCGGCGCGAGATGGTCGAGCATACCTTCGGCTCGATCAAGCAATGGATGAACCATGCTTATCCGGATGCTTGACATGACGCAACGCATGATAAATTGCCGATCCGAATTCAGAAAGGACCAGCAATGGACATGCCCGAAAAATGCGAGTGGTTCAATGTCGATGCAATTGTGCCTCCCTTAGCAGTGCTGTTTACTTCCGCTTTAGGATTGTTCACGAGGTCCGCTATGAGTCTTCAGGCTGAAATTTTGTGGATTATTGCAACTGTCATTATGGCCTTTCTTGTCTGGTTCAAATCCGCAAAAACGGCGCAGACAACTAAGCAGCGCGAACTAAATATGATCGCGAATTTCAACGAAATCAAACAATTGATACAATTGATAGCAAAACCAGGAATTACGCTAGAAGATATTAGAGAGGCCGCAACAAGCATCGATGATTCTCTCGAAAGGACCATTGGCCTTGAGGGCTGCCCAAGCGGAAATCATTAATAAGCGGTGGTGGAAATGATAACACCGCAAAATGTTAGCCAACCGGATAAGCATGGGATGAACCAGAGCGCCTTTCTGATGAAGGGCCTCGACAATGTCCGCGCCGAGTTCAGTCTGACCGCGCTCGTCTATAATTTGCGGCGGGCGCTCAACATCCTCGGCGTCGAGGCGATGATGGCGGCCGCCCGGGGATGACGGGAGGCGCGATATTGGCCGGACCGATCCACCTGGACGACGATCGCGGCATCACAGAGGGCACCTTGCACCAGAATGCTCAAACATCGCTGAAAGGAGCTTCCGTGATTTGTCACCGCTCAGACGGAGCCGTTTCCACACGGTCTGCTTGAATTCTGCACGACCGTTCGGCTTCGCCGATCATTGAATAGCAGGCATTCGCTCCCTATTTTTGGCGCACCTTGATAAGGAAAACTGAAATAAATCACGATACAGCTTTAATAATCTCACGATTTTCTCGGCTGGAGGAGAAAGCCGAAGCCTACTACGCGATTGGACGGCAGCGCCGTAACGCGGCTCGCATGTTGCGGGCTGCTCGCCTCCAAGCGGCGGCTTACAATAAGGGAATGGCTATCGTGGGGGCTGAAGTAACAACCTTCAACAGCTAGAACCAAGGTGCTTCTGGTACCCATTGAGGCAGTTGTGAACAATTAGACATCTAGCGCCCCCCACCAAACTTTCACACGGCGGAGATTGGCGTGCGCGACCTTAAAGGCAAGCCCTCGAAACGCTCCACCGGTCGCATATGCCCCTATCTGTTAAGTCGTACTTTGCCACGAGGATTCCGCCAACAGCTCATGTCGCCGAAATTGCCAACTAACCAATTGAAATCCATGTCCTTCTGAACGGGACTCAAATGTGATGCTGACGACGACGGTACTACATACCGAGGATCCTAGATGCGCCGGACTACCAACACGGTGATACTGGTTGTAGCTCTGGCGAGCTTCGGCGCTCGCGCAGAGGACACACCAGAGTGGGACCGCGTGAAAGCCTGCTTCGACATTAACCTCGCGACACTGCTACGATCTAACGAGCCTATCAAGACGGTGTTCATGGCCACTCGCGCGATATGCGATGACGCAATCGACGACGCCCTCAAACAAACCTTCGCGAGCATCAAGGCGTCTGGGTCGGGTCCAAGAACTTCCTCGGAATACGCAGTTATGGTCAGCTACTTCCGTAAGCGACTTGACGCGGCACTCTTCGCTTACGCTGTGAAGTTCAAGGCTGTAGGTGGCCCAACCACTCTGCAGTTCTGACGGCGGTACGCCCAACATGTCGGATTGACGGAGCGTTCGGTTTCTGGAGCATTGCGGCCATTCTCAGTCGCGCGATTTGGCGAAGCCGCCAAGCTCAAGTATTAGATTGACAAAAACCGCAAGGACCCCTTGTAGGATAAGAGTTTCCTGCGAGTTTCATAAGTCTTGAATAATGCGCGCTGGAAAGGGAGCGGCCGCGCGCAAGCAGCCGCGAGGATACGCGCGGTCAGACACTGATCGAGGACTGATCTATCACCCACAGCCATGCGCCGCCGATCTGCTTCCGAGCCACCTCGGCAGTCACGATACCATTGGGAAGGCGCGTCGAAGTGAGCGCTAGATGTAATGTCTCAACAGGTTGTTCACGGGGAGAATCTGAGGTTTGTGGGGTTTGCGAAGCACCACAGGCTCAGGAGACCCACCCGTGAACATTCATAAGAATGCCAGGACGACGCCGAACATGCGAGCCTTGATTGTCGGGCGCCGCCAAGCGGGCGAAACGCCGCGCTCCATAGCCGGCGCTGTAGGCGTTTCGGCCGCGACCGTGAGGAAATGGCTCCGGCGCCACGAAAGCGAAGGCGCCGCTGGCCTCCAAGACCGGACCAGCCGGCCGCATCGCCTGCGGACACGGATCACATCACATCAGATCGCCCAGGTCGAAGCCCTGCGCCGGGCCCGTCAGCCCTTCTGGAAGATCGCCCGCGCGACCGGGCTGTCGCGCGCGACGGTGGCCCGCATCGCAAAGGCCAAGGGGCTGAGCCGCCTGTCCGCCCTCGATCAAAGGATCGCGATCATCCGCTATGAAAAGAAGCAGCCGGGCGAGATGATCCATATCGACATCAAGAAGCTCGGCCGCATCGAAGGGATCGGACATCGCATCACGGGAGACCGTACCGGACAGAGCGCGCCACGCAGCCGCAAGGAAGGCGGCAAGGGCTGGGAATATCTCCATCTGGCCGTCGACGATCACTCCCGGCTGGCCTATTCTGAAATCCTGCCGGACGAAACACGGCGCTCCTGCCTGAAATTCCTCTTGCAAGCCTTGCGCTTCTTTCGCGATCACGGCGTCAGGGTCCTTCGCGTCATGACCGACAACGGCGCCAGCTTCCGTTCGCGCCGCTACACAAAGGCGTTGCGAATGCTGAAAATCAAGCATAAGCGCACCAGACCCTATACGCCAAGAACAAACGGAAAGGCCGAACGCTTCGTGCAGACCTCCTTGCGGGAATGGGCCTATGCCAAACCCTACAACCATTCATCCGAACGGGCCGCCGCACTGTTGCCTTTCCTCCACCATTACAATCATCATCGGCCTCACTTCGGCATCAACGGATGCTCACCTATCTCAAGGATCCCAAGAAACAACCTATCGAGACACGACAGCTAGAGCGGGTCCCGATTAGGTGGACCCGTATCCGGCATTGCGAAAATAGTTGAAGCATTCGGTTGGAGGGAAGTCGTCGAGAGCTAATCCGATGCCATCCCACAGAGCATCGACGGTTCGGTGGGCCATTTTGCGCAACGTATTTTTGAGCTTGGCGAAGACTTGTTCGATGGGATCGAAGTCAGGACTGTAGGCGGGCAAGAAGCACTGCGTCGCCCCGGCGGCTTCGATGGCTTTTCGAACGCCGGCGCGTTTATGGGAACCGAGATTATCCATCACCACGATTTCGCCAGGCGACAAGGTCGGCACCAGAACCTGCTCGACATAGGCGAGGAACTTTGCGCCGTTAATGGGACCGTCGAAGACACAAGGAGCGGTGATGCGATCGTGGCGCAACGCCGCCAAAAAGGTCGTCGTCTTCCAGTGGCCGAACGGGGCGTGAGCGATAAGTCTCTTGCCTCTTTCACATCGCCCATAGCGAGGTGTCATGTTGGTCGAGGCCCAGGTCTCATCGATGAATACAAGCCTTTGAGGATCAAGACTTTTCTGCTTATCGCGCCAAGCGAGACGTGCGGCCCGGACATCCGCTCTTTCTTGTTCGGCGGCGTGCAGAGTTTTTTTTAAAGGTCAATTGCAGATGCCGCAAAAAACGCCCAACGGCGGACCGCCCGACTTTGATCTCGAGCGTCGTCAGCTTGCTCCACAGCTCCGTGATCGTCAGCTCGGGCTGCACCGCCACCAACGCCCGCACCTTATCTTCATGCGCAGCCAGCGCGTGCCGCTTATGGCCGCCAAACTTTCGCGGCAGACAACCGCCTGTTATCTCAAACTGCTGCATGAGCTTGATCACGCAGCTCGCACTGACATCAAAGCTGCGCGCCGCCTTGCGCCGAGACTGACCTGCCAGTACAGCCCGCACCAGGCGGTCACGTAAATCCTGCGAATAGGGTTTTGCCATCCATGCCGGCCTCCATTCCAGCCAACATGGTAAATCACGATTCCGCCGATTCGGGAATCCCCCTTCCAATTCTGTCTATTCGGGACCCGCTCTAAATTCTCAGAAGCATCGCAGGCCGCTGCTTTCCGAAATCAAATGTTCGCCCAGCCGCCAGCAGGCAGTATCGAACTTGCGAATAGCGTCTGTGCCAACTGCAATCCGTCCGTCTCCGCAGGCGAGCGCGGCGTCCGGTTCATACAAGCGACCATCCCGTCAACGTCACCCGCGTTTGCTCTGAGACCAATAATCGCGCCAAATCTTGGGGATCGAGGGCGAAGTCTCGACTTACAGGGTTCATGGCTTCAACCCCCTTTGGCGGTTGGTTCCGGATCATTGGGCCGGGAGTTGGGGGATCGAAGGGCGCGCCAGTCTCGCGGCGGGGCGAAGCGGGTTACGCCCCGGTGCTCGCGGCCGCACGCTCCTTGCCGGCGCCATCCTTGCGGGCCGGGGCCCCGTGCTTGGCGTTCTTTCTGAATTTCCTCATGATACGGTCGCGCTTCAGCCGGGAAAGATGATCGATGAACAAGACGCCATTCAAATGGTCGATCTCATGCTGGAGGCAAGTCGCCAAAATGCCGTCCGCCTCGATCACTTGCTCGCGGCCATCGCGATCGAGGTAACGGGCGCGCACGCGGGTCGGCCGCTCGACGTCCTCGAAAACGTCCGGGATCGACAAACAGCCCTCCTGACAGGTCGAAAGCTCCTCCGAAGCCCAGAGAATTTCTGGGTTAGCGAGACAAAGAGGCTCTGGCGCGGCGGCCTCATCGGCGCGTTTGGCCACGTCGAGAACGATCACCCGCTTTTGCACGGCGATCTGAATGGCCGCGAGACCGACGCCCGGCGCGGCATACATGGTCTCGAGCATATCGTCCATGAGCGCGCGGATACCCTCGTCGACTTCGGGCACCGGCGCGCCGACAAGGCGCAAACGCGGATCTGGGAGGGTAATTATGGTCCGGAGAGGCATGCCCATGAGATAATACCGGCGCCGCGCGCGGTCAAATTATCGCCGCCGACAACCCAACGCGCGCTTTGCCATATTTCCGGATGACCCGCCGGTTGAAATTCCACAATCCGCCGATTCTCGAATAGGTCTCCAAGCCCGCTCTCTTGCCGGACCCGGAACCATATTTTCCTCCAGGATCTTTTCAGGTCCTTAAAAAATCAAATAAAAACAATGAACCGCATTCCTATGCAATTTTGCAAAAAAATCGGGCAAGGCCTCTTGCTTTTGTGCGCCGCACGTGCATATTGTTGCAATGCGGCAAATTTGTTGCCGCAGATGCCCATTCGGGTGTTTCCTCCCTAGACTTGGGCCGCTTGTGGCAACGCAGGCGGCCTCTTTATTTGGTGCCTCTTTATTTGGTTTATTTGCCGCTGTCGTTATTTACCGCTGATCTGCCTTTTGGCTGCGGGCGCTTGCTGGCATGGCCCGCGGGGCTGCGGACAGGAAATTGAGCTATTGACGGATGATGTTAGTTGTGATAGCTCACTCTTTGGCGGCAAGCCTCTTGCCGTTGACGCCCTCCTTGGGGTGTTTCCTCCCTAGACTTGGGCCGCTTGTGGCAACGCCGGCGGCCTCTTTCCGGCAGCCCTCTTTAATATCCCGCCCGCCTTATTCGCCGCCGCTTTGTGACGTCTTGCCGCCATCTCGCGAAGCGGGCTTCCCACCCAGCCGGGCATTGTCCAAAAGCATGGCTGACTATTCCGCCGCGGCGCGATGCCGGTCGCGGTGCGCGGCTACCGCATCCGCCAAGATGCAAGCGACCTTGGCCAGATCGGCGGCAACATCCGCGAACCTTTCGCCCCTGCACACGGCGCGTTCGTCCATGTAAAGGGCCCGGCTCACTTCGATTTGCATCGCATGACAACCGTTTGCGGGATTGCCATAATGTTCGGTTATGAAGCCCCCGGCGTAAGGCTTGTTGCGCTGCACATCATAGCCGCGGCGGCGCAGCTCATATTCGACGGCATCGACAAAATCCGTGGCACAACTCGTGCCATAGCGATCGCCCACGACGAAATCCGGCCTTTGCGGCAATTCGATAGCGGCCGCCCACGAAGGCTGGCCGGTGCGCAGAGAGCCCGAAGGCATGGAATGGCAATCGACGAGGACGGCGACACCGAATTTTTGCCGCGCCCGGTCGACGAGCCCGCGCAGGCACGCGTGATAGGGTTTGTAGAGTTTCTCGATTCTTTCAATCGCTTCTTCCACCGGCACGCGGCGAGCGTAAATCTCTTGTGCCTGGCCGGCCACGCGCGCGATTGTTCCAAGCCCCCCCGCGACACGCAGCGAGCGCGTATTGGCGAAAGCCGGCAGCCGTCCCTCGAACATGCGCGGGTCCAGCTCGTAGGGTTCGCGATTGAGATCGAGATAGGCGCGCGGAAACCGGGCTCTGATGAGGGGCGCGCCCAGCGCCGCAACCCCGCCGAACAAAGCATCGACGAAAGCGTCCTCCGAGCGGCGCAGCACCGCTTCGTCGAGTCTCACGGCTTCGAGAAAACGGCGCGGATAAACATTACCCGAATGGGGCGACGAAAAAACCAGGGGACAGGCAAGGCGCGCCGGTTCCACCACCTCGAACGGCGGATCGAGTTCCGGCTCGTGCGGTTGGTGGACCTCCGCCGGTGCGTCCCGCGCGGAAGCCGGGCCGGACAGCTTTGAAGTCATCAAGCCTTCCTCGCCGCGCCGCCCGCGTCCGAATCCCATGGAAACCAGCCAATCTGTCAACGCCATCGCATTCTGTTCAATCCTATCGCGAACCGCCAGCCTGATTCGAAAAAATTAACGGATAAAGCAAAATCCGGTAATTTTCACTCGATTTTTACCTAGCCCGCGGTTTGATGGCAAAAGTTGCGAGGACCCCATGAACGAGACGCATATCCCAATCAATCACAAGATCCTGCTGGCCGAGGACGATTACGACATGCGCCGCTTTCTCGGCAAGGCGCTGCAGAACGCGGGCTATAATGTCGCCTCGTTCGACAACGGCATGTCCGCCTATCACAGATTGCGCGAGGAGCCGTTCGAATTGCTTCTCACCGATATTGTCATGCCAGAGATGGACGGGATCGAATTGGCCCGCCGGGCGACTGAACTCGACCCCAACATCAAGGTAATGTTCATTACAGGCTTCGCGGCGGTCGCGCTTAACCCGGATAACAACGCTCCGCCGCAGGCCAAGATCCTGTCGAAACCCTTCCATTTGAAAGACCTGGTGAACGAGGTTCAGCGCCTTCTTGCCGCGTGATCGCCGCCGTGCTTGATGGTTGCCAACATGGCCTTGCCTCGCTACCGCATGATCGCAAACGGTTGCTCGACAGGAAAGTTAAACGCCTTGCTCACTAACGACGCTTGCGCGATGCGGCGATCTTCCGCTTGCCTCGCTTTCTGGCTCATCCTTCTCGCTACCACCCAAGCTGGCGCCGCCAGCTTTTCCGGCTGCCTCGCGGATCTTCGCGACGCGGCCATAGCGGGCGGCGTCGATGCCGCGACATTCGACAAAGCGACGCGCGGGCTCACGCCCAATCCCGACGTGCTTGCGCTTGCCGAGGTCCAGCCGGAATTCAAGACACCGATTTGGGACTATCTCGCCGGCCTCGTCGACGAGGAAAGAGTGAACGACGGCCGCGCGATGATGGCGCGCTGGGGCCAGGCGCTCGCGCAAGCGCACAGCCGTTTCGGAGTGGACCCGGCGACGATCACCGCCGTCTGGGGCGTCGAATCAGACTACGGCCGAAGTTTCGGCGCGCGCCCGGTGGTGCAATCGCTAACCACCCTCGCTTGTAGCGGCAACAGGCGGGCCGGCTATTTCCGCTCGGAGTTCATCGCCGCCCTCAAGATCATTCAGCACGGCGACATCGATCCCGCTCAATTCAACGGGTCCTGGGCGGGCGCCTTCGGCCACACCCAATTCATGCCCTCGACCTTCTTGCGCATCGCCGTCGACCTCGATGGCGACGGACGCAAGGACCTCGTCAATTCCATCCCCGACGCGCTTGGCTCGACCGCCGCCTATTTGCGTAAGGGCGGCTGGGCCGCCGGCGGCGAGTGGGGGTTCGAGGTCCGTCTGCCGGAGCATTATGCGGGTCCCTCGGGGCGGACCCGCAAGCAACCGATGGCCGCCTGGACCGCGCGGGGTTTGACCCGCATCGACGGCCAGCGGCTTCCGGATGGCGGAAGCGTGGGCCTCCTTTTGCCTGCGGGCCCCACCGGTCCGGCTTTTCTCGTCACCCGCAATTTCGATGCGATATATTCCTATAATGCGGCGGAATCCTATGCGCTGGCGATCGCGCTTCTGTCCGACCGGCTGCGCGGGCGGCACGGTCTCGTCGCCGGGTGGCCGACGAATGATCCGGGCCTTTCGCGCGTGGAGCGCCGGGAAATGCAGACGCTTCTGATGCGGCGCGGCTACGATCTCGACGGCAAGGCCGATGGCGTCGTCGGGACCAAGACGAAACAGGCGATCTCGGACTTTCAATCCCGGTCCGGCTTGTCGCCAAACGGCCGCGCCTCCGCTTCCGTGCTGGCCGCGCTGCGGGGACGGTGAGCAACCAATCGTACCAAAATGTTTGGCGATATTATACTTGACATGACCACCATCTAGGTATATGGTTGCGGCATAAGGAGTTTTCGCCGTGACCAAGTCCATTTTCACCGCTCCACACTTCAATGATGAAGCCGCCGCCTATGCCTATGTCGAAGCGCGCCTTTGGGCCAATGGGCGCCCTTGCCCGCATTGTGGCGTCTTCGATCGATCCAGTTCTTTGAAGGCTAAAGGCGATAGGATCGGCCTCTATAAGTGCTATGCTTGCCGCAAACCATTCACCGTCAAAATCGGGACCATTTTCGAGAAAAGCCATATCCAAATGCGCGATTGGCTCTACGCGATCCATGTTATTTGTTCCAGCAAAAAGGGCGTGAGCGCGAACCAATTGCATCGCACCTTGGGGATCACGCTCAAAAGCGCATGGTTCATGGGCCATCGCATCCGTGAGGCGTTCCGCTCCGGTGGTCTTGCCCCAATGGGCGGTATCGGTTGCGTAGTTGAAGCGGATGAAACCTTCACCGGCCGTAAAGAAGGTTCTGTCAAGCGTCGCGGGCACGGCCACAAGAATGCGATTTTGTCTCTCGTTGATCGTAACAGCGGGCAGGTTCGCTCTTTCCATATCGAGGGCACAAGCGCGGCCGATATCGTTCCGATCGTCAAAGCGAACGTGGCGAAGGAAACGGCGATGATGACCGATGAAGGCGGCCACTATTTCACGCTAGGCGATCACTTCGTAAGCCATGAGAGCGTCAGTCACAAAGCGGATGAATATGTTCGCGGCGATGTGCACACGAACACGGTGGAAGGTTACTACTCCGTCTTCAAGCGCGGCATGAAAGGCGTTTACCAGCATTGCAGCGAAAAGCATTTGCACCGCTACCTTGCCGAGTTCGATTTTCGTTACAATAATCGCGTTAAGTTGGGCGTCAACGACCCTGAGCGCGCTGACTGCGCCCTGAAAGGCGTCGTTGGCAAGCGGTTGACGTACCAAATATCTGATCGGGCCACCCCCTAAGCCTCGATGTCTCTCGCCGAGCGAACTTTGGCTAGAGATGAAGCGAAAATATCGCTAGGCCGCGATCCGGCATTGCGGGCGGTGAACGAGAGAATTTCTAAGCTCGTCCGGTAGCTTTAAACCTTTCGAGGCGATTATAAGTTCTGGACCGATGCGCTTTATTTGCGCAGAGTAGTTCAGAAAAATCCCGAACTGCCTGCGTGACGTGTAGAGTTTTTGAATTTCATCGCAGTAGTCGTAGGTGATTATCCATGGGCGATTCAATTCGAGAACCTTCCTAGCGACCATCTCGTGGCCTTCCGGTTGATAGAAATTCGTGTAGAGCATAGAGCCCTTGTTGAAGTACGGTGGGTCGATACAGAGAAATGTTTGTTTTGGAAGGATATGTTCAACATGTGCGATAAAATCCAAAGCATCTTTGTTATGCAGGTGGATACGGTCACGATATTTGCGGACACGCCGGATACGTCGTGCTAGCTCTTCTTTACTAAATCGGCAGTCGATTTTGTACTTGCCGTCCTGGGCGAGGCCTCCAATGACTCCAGCATTTTTGATGATGCCGGATCGATTAGTGCGATTCAGAAAAAATGCCGTGAAAGCAATTTCCAACTGACTGAGGCCTCCAAGGTCTCTCTGCATTGCGCGGCGACGATGCCATTCCGTGAGCGTTACCGGTGTGTGCTCCATCAGCTCAATGAAATCTTCTGTGTGATTTAGAACCGTGTGCCAGAAGGTCCAGATAGAATGGTCAATATCATTGATGTGAATGTCGCTAACGTGGGCGCCATACAAAAGCGCGAGGGCGAGACCGCACCCCCCTGCATAAGGTTCGGCGTAGTGTCCATGTTTAAGTTTATTGAGCCGCAAAATGCGCGATACCGGGGCAAGAAGGCATGTCTTGCCGCCGGGATACCGTAGCGGTGAGGTTGCGATTGGCATTGCCCAGAGCCCTTACCAGTTGAATGGAAAGGGATTTTAGCGAATGCGTTTCGACACGGCCAGCTAATTCTTAGAGGCAATGGATTCAACGGTTTTTATCAACAGCGGTGTGATCGTCGCTAGGTCGTTCGAAAGCTGCTTCCCATCAAACGATGCCGATACCTCATGATGCTTGGTGGCATTGCCGTTTCGCTGAATACGGGTCAGCGCGTCCCGGATCGGACCAAGCTTCTTACCACTGCCGAAACCGTGGTCCGATAGCTTTTGATTGCTGAAATAGGCAAGGAAATCGGTATTGGGATTTTTGCCGGCCAGCGCCGTCAACGACTCTACGAATGCCCAAACACCGATCGTGAGAAGCGGCGCGTGATCAATGTGCACTGAACAAATCGAATAATGCAGGCTCTCAAGTTTACCGCTTCCAAGCTTTGCAAGAGCTGTTGGCAGAGCTTTGTCGTAGTCTAGATGTGCCAGTTTGCGTGGCTTTTTCGGCTGTGACTTTGGCTTTACCTTTGTTGCCAGCGGCGCCGCAGCCGTTTTCAAACTCAAGGGTTCAATTCGTTCACCCGTTATTTCATCGTTCCGCGCAAGCTTACGGCCGTAGGTGTCTATCTGGCCTCGATTGTTACGCGAAGTGACTCTAACCCCCTCCTTAAGATCGGCAATGAACTTACTCAGCTGCTTTTGGAAATCTTCTATTGGACGATTATAAGTTATGTCGTCTGGGTTGGTTGTCTCGATTCCAAGTGCCTCTCTGACTACGCTACTGTTTAAAAATCGTTGCGCTGTCGTCAGCTTGCCGCTTCGTTCCTCTTTTGAAATCAGGTTCATTGCTTCAGCCGCATCCAGGATGGCTAGCGCAACTCGGTTTCGGCTTGATCCAAAGTGCCTTGCTTTTTGGGCCGAATCCCAAGCTAACGTGCCTACCCCATCTTGCGCGCCGTTGTGAATTATCCCCATCCAATACTTAAGGTCATCGTGATCATCGAAGATTATCGAAGTGACCTTCTTTATTGGTATGTGCCCCGACGCGGACGCCAGTCGCGCAAAGTCCTTACGAAGATGAGGTGGTGCCAGGTCTGGATCGTTTAGCAATTTTATGGCGCAGACGCGTCGATTACCTTCCCAAACCTGATAGCTTTTCTTTGTATCAGATGCACCAGAGCCAGGAATATGTACAATTCCAAGAATCGCAAGGGGGTTAGTACCAGCCTCGGAAATGTTGCGAGCTAGATTGAAAACCGCCTCATCTTTACAAAGGTGTTCAATTATTTCAGGTTCCGACTCTATTGGCTCATGCCGCGGATTTTCCTCATACAGGAAAATACGATCTATATCTATGGAGTCGAGATGTCTTGCCAAGATCGCCCCCGATTTGCGACTGTCGGAATCCCCGCCAATTTGCTATCGTACCAACGACGACTCAAAGAAGGAATAAACTTGCCAGCCAAGAAAACAACCCTAACCGATGCGGAGCGCGCAAAGCGAATGCGCGCGCTTGCGCGCGAGGCCGGGACTGACAACGATCCGGCCTCCTTTGATCGTGCATTCGACAAGGTAGTTAGGCCCCCGCCAGCGGCGAAGGCGGCTGGCGGCGAACGCAAGACGAAATGATTGGTTGCCAGCCGAAATCCACCACCCATCGTGGTGGTCATGTCAAGTATAATATCGCCAAACATTTTGGTACGATTGGGGCCGAAAACCTTACAAGTGCTCATACATCAGGCGGCTTGGAACTTGTGGGATCGCGCGGATAATTGGTCCGATACGCACTCCCGCGGCGCAGGCCACGGGAGGCATTGCCCCGGTTGCGGTAACTGGCTAGGCTTCCGGTCTCGGACCCGCGACTAGCGCGGGGCAGCGGCAGCGGTGCGCGACGCCATGGGGGACGGAACCATTTCCAGCAACGCCAAGCCCGGCACGGAAGAGGCCGAGGCCTTGGCCTCCGCGCTCAACCACTCGGCCGAGCGCGTGCAGACACTGTGGTTCAGCTTTCTTACTTTCATGGTCTATCTTGCGATTGCGACCGGCACGACCACCCACCGCATGCTCTTTTTGGAAGAGCCGCTCAATCTGCCAGTGCTCGATATCAAATTGCCGCTCTTGGGTTTCTACATTCTCACGCCGGTCATTTTCGTCGTCTTCCATTTTTATATGCTGTTGAACCTCGTCCTTCTCGCCCGCACGGCGGATGGCTTTAAGAAGGCGCTGGTGCACGCATTCCCGGAGGACGGCGAGGCGCGCGAAACTTTTCGCATGCGCATCGAAAACACGCTTTTCGTGCAGCTGCTGGTCGGCGGCAGGCTGGAACGCGAAGGGATCAACGCCAAACTCCTGGGCCTCATGGCGCTGATCACCCTCGCGCTCGCGCCGGTACTTCTGCTGTTGATGTTCGAGGTAAAATTCCTGCCCTATCACAGCGAGTGGATCACTTGGCTGCATCGCGGTTTGCTGGCGCTCGACTTCGCGCTCGTGTGGACGCTATGGCCGGGGTATCGAAGCGGTTGGGGCGTTTGCTTATGGCCGAAGAGGAGTTGGAAACTTGTGTTGCCGGGCGTTTTGAGCGCGATGGCGCTTGCATATGCGGTGATGGTGGCGACATTTCCGGATGAGCGAATGTATTTGGCGACCAATTGGCTGCGTGGAATCGCGCCGGTCAACACTTTGGACCTGCATGGGGAAGATTTGATCGACGACGCAAAACTCGCGCATATCCTCGAGAAGAACGAAAGCACGACCGGCGCGCAGAGGTGGGTCGCCACTTTGCCCTTCGCAGGGCGCGATCTGACGGGCGCGGATCTGAGCTCGGCCGATGTACGTCATGTTGATTTTACTGGCGCGATCCTCAATCGTGCCAACCTCAAATTTGCATGGGCGGAGAAGGCGCGCCTCGACAATGCGCAGGTCCAGGGCGCCTCGCTCGACCTCGCGCACCTCCAGGGCGCCTCGCTCAACAGCGCGCAGCTCCAAGGCGCCTCGCTCGACGGCGCGCAGCTCCAGGGCGCCTCGCTCGACTTCGCGCGGCTCCAGGGCGCCTCGCTCGACTTCGCGCGGCTCCAGGGCGCCTCGCTCAACAGCGCGCAGCTCCAAGGCGCCTCGCTCAACGACGCGTCCCTCCAGGGCGCCTCGCTCAACAGCGCGCACCTTCAGGGCGCCTCGCTCAACAGCGCGCAGCTCCAAGGCGCCTCGCTCAACGACGCGTCCCTCCAGGGCGCCTCGCTCAACAGCGCGCACCTTCAGGGCGCCTGGCTCAACAGCGCGCACCTCCAGGGCGCTTCGCTCGGCAAAGCGCGGAGCGAGGATTCTCTTCCCCCCAGAGCGCTCCCCAAGGACGCGTTGATCGACGAACTAAAGCTCCATATCGCCGTGCTCGACGCGATGCCCCAAGGTGTCTCGCTCGACCTAGCGCAACTCCAGGACGCCTCGCTCGTGGATGTGTGTGCTTGGAGGGCCGACGCTCGACAGGTCGTCCGCCGGGAGACAGACCCGAAACAATCTCCGAATAAGGTCCATGAATGCGACTGGACGGCGGCCTCCTTCGCGGCACTCAAACAGCGCATCGCCGCGGTGGTGCCCGAAGGTGATGCCAGGCGCGCCGCCATGGAAAGGATCGATCAACGCCTTGATCCAACCATTCTTATCCGGATGCTTGACAAAAGAAATTTATGCTCATGACCCCAACTTTTGCAGATGATATAGTCTCCCCTTTGCCATTAGCATCGGAGAGCAAAATGACCCGCGACATGGATCTAATCCGGGACATCCTCCTCGCGTTCGAGGCAAACAAAATACTAGATGGGCGCTTGCTTCACAGAGGGCGCGCCAGTGATTTTTTTGGAAAAGATGGAATTTCTGAGGGTGAGATCGCCTACGGACTTCGCCTCTTGATTGATCGGAACTCTGTGATCGGCAGCTATGATCGAACATCCGGCACGTTCGATATTGAACGTCTGTCTATGGACGGGCATGACTTCCTCGATTTAATCCGCGATCCAGATGTGTGGAACAAAACCAAAGAGGGAGCATTGGCCGCGGGTGGATTCAGCATAGAGCTTCTTGTGGACCTCGCCAAAGGCTTCATAAAAAAGAAGATCGAGGATCATACAGGCATCAAGCTATAAATGTCAGCCAACCTGATAAGCATGGATCCAACGAAGGCCTTGGAAGGCGAGGACGAAATGGCAAAGATTTGGGCCGCTCGCGAACGCGAGTCCCCCACTCCACAGGCCTATGAGAAGAGCCTCGCCGGGCTATGGCGCAAGACTGGCTGCGCTGTGGAGGGAGCGCCCAATGTGTTGCATGGATTAGTTGCTCGATTAAACAGCCCCCTTTATTCGCCTTTTCGTGACCGAAGCGATGCGGTAAAGGCTCTCGCGGCGGCCTTCCTCGACGAGGTGCAATGCCCCGGTGCCCATGGGCTCTCCGAGGCCGACAAGGCAGAGCTCAAAAGGATTGCCGCGCCGGCCGCACCGCCTGCGCCTAAACGGTGACGCAAAATTCCGGCGCGATCAAATTGCACAATGACAAGCTCGCTCAAAACTTCTTCTCCGCGCTCTGCCTCGTTGCTATCGTTACCTATTGGCTTTGAATGATTTGCGTCTGGACCCGAGGAGGCGAGGTCGCAACCTTCTCGCGCGAAAGCTCGGCGCAAGTTGACGATACCTTTCGAGCCGTCTGGCGCAGGTCTCGGCGACCTCGTCTAACCCCGTGTTCAAACGTCTGTTGCGCAAAATGGCTCGGCAAGATGGCCGAATGTTTCGACCACTTTTTCGTAAACCGGCCGCTTGAACGGAACGATCAATGCGGCGAGATGGCCGATCGACTCCCATCGCCACGCGTCGAATTCCGGCCGCTGTCCGCCGGCGGGTGTGTCGATGTCGATTTCGTTTTCGTCGCCGTCGAAACGCAGCGCGAACCATTTTTGCCGCTGGCCGTGAAACCGGCCCTTCGAGGATTTCTTTAAAACACCGTCCGGCAGATCGTAGCTGTACCATTCCGGCGACTCCGCCAGAAATGTTGTGGAAGACACGTTGGTTTCCTCGCGCAGCTCGCGCAAGGCCGCCTGATAGGGCGCTTCACCGGCGTCGATCCCACCCTGCGGCATTTGCCATTCGTACTCTTGGCGGAGGTGCTCGCGTATCTTCTTGTTGCGGCGGCGCCCGACGAAGACGAGCCCAGAACGACTGAAGAGCATGATTCCGACGCAAGGACGGTAATTTAAAGCGTCCATTGCCGCCTTACCTCACGGCCGACGCGCCAAGCGCCAAGCCAGATTGCTGACTTGGCATGGCCGCGCTTAGCGGGATCAGCGCAATGCCTCGCGCCTCTAGCCCGCGGGCAAAGCGGCCAATGATTGCGATCGAGGGCGGAAGCGCGCTCGCAACCCCGATCGCCACGCCCTTGTCGCGGGCGCTTGCTTCGAGCCGCGCGAGGGCCGCTTCGATTGCCTCGGGCTCGGCCGTCGAATTCGAGGACTATCTCGGCGCGCGCGGCCCCAAGAGCCTGACCGGGCGCGAGCGTCATGGCGAGGCTCTGCGCGGACGTCCCGTCATCGACGTAAAATAAGCCGCGCGCGGCAATCTCGTGCAAGACCGGCGTCAAAGCCTTTGCATCCGCCGTGAGCTTGCCGCCGAGAAAATTCGCGACGCCCGCATAGCCAGTGAACCGGCTCATCAGCCAGCTAAGATTGTCGCTATTCGCGGCTTTCCCGGCGCCCGCGAGAAGCGTGTGCGGGCCGGGATTGTTGCGCGGAAAATCGAATGGCTCCATTGGAATTTGCAAGACGATCTCGTGGCCCGCCTCACGCGCGCGCGCCGTTTCGTGCGCAAGATCGGCTCCATAGGGCGCGAAGCCGAGTGTGACGGCGCCCGGCAAATTTGCGATCGCCGAGTCCGTTGCGCGCGAAGCAAGACCCATGCCGCCAATGAGCAAGGCAATGCGCGGCGAGCCCCGTGTCAATCCGCCGGAAGATACGGCGGGGCGGGCATAAACCTCGGACGGCCGCGCGCCGTCGGCCCCTATGCGCGGGATTGGGCCATGCGCCGTTTGTTCGATAAGCCGCGGGTCGGGCGCCGCAGGGAGGCCCGCGTTCAGCGCCTTCGCCACATCGATGATGAGAGCCTCGGGCGCGGCGGCGCCGCCGGCACGAATGATTTTCACGCCGGCCCGCCGCTCGACCGCCTCCGCCCCCAAACCGGCTTTCTGGTCCGGCACCGTGGCGGTGGTGTCGCTCGCGACCTCCGCGAGACGTTGCGGCGGGTGCGCGTTATTGGCTACCCCGGCCGGAGTTTCGTAAGGCGCCGTGCCGGACGCCGGAACTCCGTTCGCGGCATAAAGCGCCGCGCCTGGCGGCCTCATTAGCTCCGGCAAAAACGCGGCAAAAACAGCCAGCAACCCCAGGCCACCTATGGCAACCGCCGAATAAAGCACGTTGGCACGCGACGGGCGCTTTTGAACCGGGAACTGCCCCAACGGAGCATTCAGATCGTCGTCCGTCATGCCTGATCGCTATCCTGTGTTGGCACGCGTGCAAATCGGGGCAAGAGCCCCAAACCGGCGCCCGCCCGATGGAGGAACACGGCGGCGCCGGGCCAAACCCGGCAAGAGGCAAGGAACGGCCGCCAGCCACGGCACTCCGCCCGCCGGCGTTCCAGGCCTAGCGGGCCGAAGCTGCGACGTTCGATCCAGGTCCGGCCGAAATCCACCGGTTCCTGGTCAGCCGTCTTCGTGTTCGCATGGCCAAAACGCAATAGCTGCCCCCACTTTCGCGGATCATGCTTACGCGGGGCCATCGCTTCTCGTCCAGCACCCGTCCCGAATGACCGCCGGTTTCGACCCTGGCCGTTTAACAATGTCCTTTGGCCTCCTCGATCACGATGATTTTGGATTGAATTAATCCAAAATCATGAACGTGATCGATTCCAAGAGTTTAGAGCGGGATGCGGGCGGAAAACCGGTTTCCACTGTTCCTCATCCCGCTCTAGACCATGATCGCTTCAAGATGAATCGCTCATGGTCTCTACTTCTTTGTTTTGTCGCATGATCTTATCCAAAAAGTCTGCAACTTTTTGGGATCATGCTCTAGAGCGCGTCCCGATCAATTGGACTCATTTGATCGATAAGGACGCAGCTCAACATCTAGGAGCTGGAGCATGTCCTCATGAGACATCGGATATATCCGATGTCTTAATATCGGAATGAGACATCGGATATATCCGATGTCCAAATATCGAAAAAGTCGAGCAACTTTTTCGGGACATGCTCTAGCGGGCGCCTCTCAATTCGGAACCTTCGCGGGTTCGCTCTCGGGCGCCGAAGTGATTTTGTTCATCGCCTTGTTGACGCCGCGCAGAATGTCGGCGGCGGCGATCAATTGCTTGTCGTTTTTGGCATCGGGCGGGACAAAGGCTTGCGAACCGCCCTTTTCGTCCTCGCCGTTCTTCAAATGGCCGCGCAGCGAAGCTTCGCCCTTTGTGTCGTCCTTGCCCTTGAGGTCGTCGGGCACATCCTGCAGCACAATCGCATCGGGGTCGATCCCCTTTGCCTGGATCGAGCGGCCGGCCGGCGTGTAATAGCGGGCCGTGGTAAGCCGCACGGCGCCGTTATTCTGGCCGAGCGGGATGATCGTCTGCACCGACCCCTTGCCGAATGAGCGGGTGCCGAGAATGGTCGCGCGTTTATGATCCTGCAACGCGCCGGCGACGATTTCCGAAGCCGACGCCGAGCCGCCATTAATCAGGACGACCACCGGCTTGCCCTTGGACAAGTCGCCCGGACGCGCATTGTAGCGCATCGTTTCATCGGCATTCCGGCCCCGGGTCGAAACGATTTCGCCGCGGTCGAGGAAGCAATTGACGATGGCGATCGACTGGTCGAGCAAACCGCCGGGATTATTGCGCAGGTCGAGAATGTAGCCTTTGAACTTGGCGGCCGGGATATCGTTTTGGAATTTTTGGATCGCCGCGCGAACACCCTCAAACGTCTGTTCGTTGAATTGGGTGATTCGAATGTAGCCGATATCGTCGCCTTCCTGGCGTTGGCGAACCGATTTGATCTGGATCACGGCGCGGGTAACCTTGATGTCCTGCGGATCCTTGTTGGATCCGCGTAAAATCTTGAGCACCACCGAGGTATCCGGCGCGCCGCGCATCTTGTCGACCGCCTGGTTGAGGCTCAAGCCCTGAACATTCTCGCCGTCGATGCCGCTGATGATGTCGCCGGACATGATTCCGGCGCGCGAGGCCGGAGTGTCGTCGATTGGCGTGACGACCTTGATTAGCCCGTCCTCCTGCGTCACCTCGATGCCAAGACCGCCGAATTCGCCGCGCGTCTGAACCTGCATGTCGCGGAAGCTTTTGGCGTCCATGTAGCTTGAATGCGGGTCGAGCGAACCGAGCATACCGTTGATCGCGGCCTCGACGAGCCTTTGTTCGTCCGGCTTCTCGACATAATCGGAGCGAATCTTCTCGAAAACGTCGCCGAAGAGGTTGAGATTACGGTAGGTGTCCGAGGCCGCAGCGAGCGCCGTTCCGGCCGGAAAAACCGGCGTCTTTGTTGCAAGCGTGCCAAGCCCCGCGCCCAGAATGGCGCCTAGCAGTAGAGGGAAGACTTTGCGCATCATCCACGAACCTTTTGCAATTCCGGCTTTGCCCACCATGGGCCCGGATCGATCGCCACCCCGTCCTTACGAAATTCGATATAGAGGATGGGCTGGACCGCGCCGATGGCGATGGCCGCGGCCGTCTTGACGGACCCATCGCCCATGACGGCGACGGGCTCCCCAACCAGAATGAATTGCCCTACGTTTACGTTGATCTTATCCATTCCGGCAAGAATAATATAATAGCCCTGGCCAGCGTTAACGATTAAAAGTTGTCCATAGCTGCGGTACGGACCGGCGAACGACACCCAACCGTCGCAGGGAGAGGCGACAATCGCCTCGATGCGGGTCGCGATCAGCATTCCTTTCCCGGTGCCGCCAAACCCATCGTGGCTGCCAAAGCCGCGCTGAAGCGTGCCATTCACGGGAACCGGCAAAAGACCTTTTGTCTCGATAAAGGCGGTCGCTGGCGCAAGCCTAGCCGGATCCTTGAAAGGCGCCAAGGCGGTTTTCATTCCAGCGCTTGGCGCTGCTGCTTGCGCGGCGCGCCTGCGGATCTCATCGGCCTTCCTCGCCGCCTCGGCACCCCGCGCGGCCGCGGCGACCTCGGTTTCCATTCTGGCGATCAGATCCTTGAGGCTTGCCGCTTGCTTCGCGAGATCGAGCGCGCGTCCGCGCTCCTCTCCAAGAGCCTGTTCGGCGGCGGACAGCGCCGATTGGCGCGCCTCGACCAGCGCGGCGAGACGCTGACGCTCGGCACGAAGCTTCGCCACGCCCTTCGCAAGTGTCTCGCGCTCGGCCGCGATCGATTGCCGCAACTGCACGAGATCCGCAAGGTCCGAGGCAAGCGCTTCGGTTTCGCCGCGCATCTGCGGCAGGACCGAACCGAGCATCATGGAGGTTCTGATCGCGGCAAGCATGTCCTCCGGCGCGACCAGAAGCGCCGGCGGCGGCTTGCGCCCCATTCGTTGCAAGGAGGCGAGGATCTCGGCAATGACCGCGCGGCGTTTTTCAAGCGAACGCTTGATCGCGTCCTCCGCCCCGGTCAGCGTGTCGAGCCTTGCCTCGGTTGCACCGATCTTGCGTTCGCTCGCGTTGACGTTTTGCGTCGCGTCGAGAAGCGCCGCGGTAAGCTTCGCCCGGTCGGCGCGGATCGATGCGATCTCGGCTTCGATCCGCCGGCGCTGCTCTTGCGACGCCTCGAGCGTGTCTTCCATGCCCCGCAGTTCAAGCCGGCGGCCGCTCAGCTCCGCGCCTTTCTCGCCCACGTCCGACGCCGCCGGCTGACCGGATTGCGCCGCAAGGCAAGTGGGCGCAAAGAGCACAAGACATAGTTCGAGCGCAACGAGGCTTGCCGCCCCCGCTGAAGCAATCGTGCTGTGCCGCGCTCGAAACGCCACGAATCCCCTTATGCCTGGCGGCAGGTTGGACTGACCGCGGGAATCAATCCCATCCCGCCATCCAGCAGAGGAAAGTGGCACCGTCGCGGCAAGACCGGCAAGTTCGCGAATTTTCGGCCGCCCAACACAAATGAGCAGAAGGCGCATCGTGTTTGTAATGGGCCACCTTAGCCTAAGCGGCGCTCGCCCGGCCGGTCGATGCTCCACATTTTTTCGAGATTGTAGAACTGCCTCACCTCGGGCCGGAAGATGTGGACGATGATGTCGGCGCCATCCACCAGAACCCAATCGCAGTTCCGCAAACCTTCGACGCGCGGCGGCTTGCGGCGTTCGCCCTTCAACGCGCCGATAAGGCGCTCGGCGATCGCCCCGACATGAATGTTGGAGCGGCCGGTCGCGATGATCATGACGTCGGCGAGGATGGTTTTGCCGTCCAGGTCGATTGCGACGATGTCCTCGGCCTTAGAATCTTCGAGAGAGGTCAAGACAGTCCGCACGAACGTGCCGGCTTCGGGTCCATCTGAACCGGAAACCGGGTGGAGCGGCGAAGACGCCGCTTCCGCAAGAATTGGTTGTATCAGTGTGTCGATCCTCCTAACCCCCGCCGACCGGCCGGGCGCACCATGGAAGATGGCGCAGAATCGCGGAAATTTCAATCGGGGTGTTTTGCGGGGCAACCGCAGCTGGGTTTGTCCTCTAGATGGCGGTGGGCTAAGCATTCTTCCAGTTCTCGGTTTGGCGACGGCTTCCAGTGCGTACACGCCGACAATAAAACATTCTGGCGAACGCAGCAGCTTCGCGGAGGTCCACCAAACCGAACAGCATCCGTTAACGGAGCGCCGCGCGCCGCGTGGCCTCAATATCCGGTGGCCAAGGTGCCCCGATGCCTTGTGTCGGCGGCGCCCATCAACACGCCGTTTTCGCGATAAATGCTCTGCGCCGAGCCCCAGGCACCGTGAACCGCGACCTTGTGGCCCAGGGCTTCTAGCAGCCGGATCGTATCGGGCGTGAGGCCGCGCTCGACCTGCAATTCATCCGGAAGCCCCTGGTGATGAATGCGCACCGCCTCGGTCGCCTCCGCGATGTTCATGCCGAAATCGACGATGTCTGAGAATGATTTCCGTGACGATCGTGATGATCCGCGAACCGCCTGGCGAGCCAGTGACAAGTTCGAGTTCGCCATCGCGAAAAACGAATGTGGGCGCCATCGACGACAGCGGCCGCTTGCGTGGCCCCGGCGCATTGGTGGTGCCGCCAACGAGACTATAGGCATTTGGAGCGCCGGGCTTTGCCGCGAAATCGTCGAGCTCGTTATTGAGAAGAATGCCGGTTCCTTCGGCGACGAGGCCGAGGCCATAGGAAAAATTCAAGGTGTAAGTGTTGGCGACCGCGTTGCCGTCGTTGTCTACAATCGAAAAATGGGTCGTCTGATCGCTTTCGTAAGGCATGGGATCGAGCGCATTGATTTCCGCCGAAGGCCGCGCGCGCGCGGTTGAAATCTCCGCCCGCAAGCGCTCCGCATGGGCTTTCGAGATCAGGCCCTTGACCGGGACCGGCACTTGATCGGGATCGCCAAGAAATTCGGCGCGATCCGCGTAGGCCAATTTCATCGCTTCCGCCATGAGGTGAATGTTCGCGGCCGAGTTGGCGCCCTGCGCCGCGAGCGGAAAGCCTTCGAGCACATTGAGGAGTTCGATGATATGAACCCCGCCGGACGAGGGCGGCGGCATCGCAACGATTTCGTGGCCGCCGTAGAGACCATGCAGGGGCGCGCGTTCGACCGCGCGGTAGGATTTCAGATCGTCTTGCGTCATCCGGCCGCCCGTGGCGCGGACGCTGGCAACGATTTTTGCCGCGACCGGGCCTTCATAAAAGGCGCACGCGCCGTCGCGGCCGATCGCCTCGATGACGGAGGCGAGATCGGCTTGAACGAGCCGGTCGCCGCGCCCGAGCGGACTTCCGTCCGGACGCAAAAAAATCCGGGCTGACGAGGGCCAGCGCTTCAGCCGGGCCTGCGCATGCGCAAGCGAATCTGCGAGATCGTCGTCGACGTCGATGCCGGAGCGGGCGAGCGCGACGGCGGGAGCGACCAGCTCGGCCAGCGAGAACTTTCCCGATCCATAATTGCGAAGGGCGAGCGATAAGCCGGCGACGGTTCCAGGCACGCCGGCGGCAAGGCCGGTATCGCGCGATTTCGCGGCGACCGCCTCGCCCGCCTCATTGAGAAAGACGTCGCGCGGCGTATCGGCCGGCGCGGCTTCGCGGTAGTCGATGGCGACGGTTTTCCTTTCCTTGGCAAGATAGACGAGCATGAAGCCGCCGCCGCCTAGGTTTCCCGCGCGCGGCAATGTCACTGCAAGGGCAAACCCGACGGCGACCGCGGCATCGACCGCGTTGCCGCCGCGACGGAGAATGTCGACGCCGATCTTCGCCGCGGTTCCCTCCTGCGCGACGACCATGCCATGGCTAGCCAGCACCGGCAAAACGCGCGCGCCTTGCGAAATGATTGGCGGCGGCAGTGGCGGTTCGGCTCGCGAGGCAAAAGGAGCAAGGAAACAAAGGAGGGCAAGCACGCTCGCGCGCAGCGTCTTGCCTGGCGCTCCCCAAGGCTTTGCTTGAAATGGAACGATGCTCACGAATTCTCGCCATGATTGGCGATGACGGAAAGGAAGATCGCGCCAAAGCGCGCGATTTTGGTTTGTCCGACGCCGGGAATAAGCAGCAAATCCTCGCGGGTTTTTGGACGCGCCAGGGCCATTTCGATCAGCACTGTATCGTGAAGGATGCCGAAGGCGGCCATTTTTTGGGCCTTGGCGAGTTCGAGCCGCTTGGCTTTGAGCGCCGCCAAGAGGCGCATCTCGGTCACGGTCAACGTCGCTATCTCACGCTTTTGCGCTGCCTCCGGCAGGAGCGCCCCGATCGGGGCGGCCGGTGTCCTTGCCTGTGCCGAATCGATGTCCCGCAAGGCTTGCCGGATATCGGCGGTGCGGCCGCTCGACAAGGTCATCGTCCCGCCGAGGGTCGCATGGGCTTGGCCGGCGAGCACGGCGAGCCCCGCCTCGGTAAAAACCCAGCGCTCTTCGTCGTCGAGATCGGTTACGATCAGATTTGCCCGCCGAAGCTGGTAAAGGATGCTCCGCCATTCGGCCGGGCTGAACGGCTTGCCGGCGCCGAATGCTGGGAGAAAATTTTGACCTTTCCAGGTCATTGTCGCGGTAGTCCTGGCGACGACGCTTTTCGCGAGACGTCTCAGGACAAACGGCCTGGAGACGCGGCGAAGCGCCGATGTGACAGAGCGCGCCGCGACGGCTGCGTTGTTGAAGACAGGCCACCGGCCTTCGCAAAGGTCGCAATTGCCGCAAGGGTCCGAGGCTTCGCCAAGCGCCGCGAGCAAGGTCTGACGCCGGCAGCGCGGCGCTTCGCACAAGGCGAGCATGCCGTCGAGCCTCGACTTGTCCCGCTGGCCCTCCAGCGACAAACCGCCTTCCACGAGCTGTCGCTCGCGCAGAAAGACGTTGGTGTCGCCATATAAGGTCAGCGTGTCGGCCGGCAGGCCATCGCGGCCGGCGCGGCCGGTCTCGTGATAATAGGTCTCGATGCTGTGCGGCAGGTCGGCGTGACAGACGACGCGGACGTCGGGCTTGTCGATGCCCATGCCGAACGCGATCGTCGCGACGATGACGGTACCATCATTGCGTAAGAATTCGTCCTGGTTCCTTGATCTCACGTGGGCGTCGAGGCCTGCGTGATAGGGCGCGGAAATGCCGGTCTCGCTCAAGGTCCCGCTGAGCCTTTCGACGCCCGCGCGCGAGGCGCAATAGACGATGCCGCTCTCGCCTTTATGGCGGCTGAGCACCCTCCCGATTTGCCGGGCGGCGTTGACCTTGCGCTCGAAGGCGAGGCGAATATTCGGCCGGTCGAATGATCGGACGAAAACACGCGGCGGCGCCGGGAAGACTCGTTCGATGATCTCCGCGCGGGTCGGCGCATCCGCCGTCGCCGTGACCGCGATGAGCTGCAGCTCGCCGATCGCTCGCGCAGCTTCGCCGAGGTCAAGATATTCGGGCCGGAAGTCATGCCCCCATTGCGAGACGCAATGGGCTTCGTCGATGGCGAACACAGTTGCTCCCGCCTCGCGAAGAAGTTCTGGCGTACCTAGGCGCACGACGCGTTCTGGCGCGACATAGACGAGGCGATAACGGCGGCGCCGGAGGCCCGCTTCGATTGCAGCATTTTCCTCGCCGCTGTTCGAAGAGTTCAACGCGGCGGCGGCAATTCCACGGGCTTGCAATTGCTGCACCTGATCGCGCATCAAGGCAATCAGCGGCGAGACGACGATGGTAAGGCCCCTGCGCACGATCGCGGGCAATTGATAGCACAGCGACTTGCCCGATCCCGTCGGCATGACCGCGAGGATATTTTCCCCCGCGAACACGGCTTCGAGAATTTCCTCCTGGCCTGGCCGAAAGCTGGCGAAACCGAAAACGCGTTCCAGCGCCTCTCTTGCCTCGTGCATTTCCGCGTTCACGGCGTCCCCGTTTCGAAAGTTCCTCGCGATCATGTCGTATCCAATCGCGACCAAGCTTTCCAGCAAACATTCCGGGGTCGGCGCGGCCGCCTACGCATCGCGGCGCCGCTCACGAAGCAGCGTTCACCATAAGCGACTGGATATCATCTTTCATTTTGACCACGCGCGCTTCTGTCAGCGCCTCGGGGCGTATGATGGTCCGGTCGGCGAGGATGCGTCCCGGCGCCGCCGACAAAACGATGATCCGGTCGGCGAGCGAGATCGCCTCCTCAACATCATGGGTGACGATGAGGGTGGTCGCCGCGCGCTTCAGGACGAGCGCCAAGAGTTCCTCGCGCAGCTGTGCCGCGAGGGCGGCATCGAGAGAGACGAAAGGCTCGTCGAGGAGGAGAAGATCGGGCTTGACCGCGAACGCGCGTGCGATAGCGACACGCCGGGCGAGACCGAGTGACAATTCCCCTGGAAAATGATCGAGATGCTTCGAAAGACCCAGCGCCGCGACGATCTCGGCGAGATCGTTCTCGCTTGACGATCCACCAAGACGCAGGTTCTGCGCGACGCTGCGCCATGGCAACAGCCGGGGCTCCTGGAAAACCATGCCGATCCTGTGCGGCGAAGGCAAGACGACCCGGCCTTCGAAATCGGAGTCGAGTCCCGATATGATTCGCAAAAGCATTGTCTTGCCGCAGCCGGACGGCCCCAGCAGGGCGCAGATTTCTCCCTTTCGCAAGCTGAAGGTCACATCCCGCAGGACCACACGCGTTTGCCCCGAAGCGGTCCGGAGCGCCTTGCGTGCGATGGAAACTTCAAGCTCCATGCGGCGGCCGCCAACGCGAGACATGCCGCTCGACCGGTTGCACAAAGAAAGTTTCAATCGCCAGCATGAGGCCGACAAAAGGAAGCGCATAAGCCAGCAGGCGTGTCACGTCGAACAGCTGGAAAGCGATGCCGATCTCGAAGCCGACGCCGTTTGAGCGGCCGAGCAATTCGACGACGAGGACGATTTTCCACACCAGCGACAGACCTGACCGCATCGCCGCCGCGAGATAGGGGGCGAGTTGCGGCAAGACAACATGGCGTATCCTTGTGCTGAAAGGCATCGCGAAGACTTGCGCCATTTCGTCGAGGCCCTTGTCGAGCGCGCGGGTGCCCTCGCGCAGCGTCACCGTCGTGTTCGGCAATTTATTGAGAGCTACGGCCCCGATCGCGGCGGTCTCGTTCAGCCCAACCCAAATATAGGCGAGCACGATGACGACAAGCGCCGGCAGATTTAAGAGCACGATAAGCATGGGATCGCAGAGATGGTCGATCGTCTTGTTGCGGCCCATGGCGACGCCGAGCACCGTCCCCAGGGTCATCGCCAGCACGAAGGATGCCGCGACACGGGCAAGCGTGGCCGCAAGGTTGACGAATAGCGCGCCCGACCGCGCCTCGGCGGCAATGACCGACATAACCGCAAGCGGCGCGGGCAGCGCGCCGGTCGAAGCGATGCTCGAACAGAATTGCCACACGAGAACCAGCAACAGCAGCGGCGCCAACCGGAACAAAGTGGCTTTAGTTTTGTTGCCGGGGCGCCAGCTCGATACCGTCTTTATAGTAAGTCTCCTCGTCGAGTTCCTTGGCTGGGCCGGTAAGGTCTTGGCCGCCGATCCTGGCAAGGACGCGGTAAAGCGCGCGCGCGTCGGCTGCTTCCTCCGCGACTGGGCGACGCGGGATGCCATCTATATAGGTTTGCCGGTACAGGGCGAGCTCTGCTTCCCCGGCGATCCCGATTCCTTGCGCGATCTTCTCCCAATCCGCGCCGGAATGGGCGAGGATGTCCTTGGCCTCGGCCGCGATCTTGAAAAACCGCGAGAGCGCGTCGGCATGTGTTCGCACGAAGCCCTCGTCGAAGACATAGCCGACCATGGCGACCGGTCCCTTGGCGCCAAGGCGCCGTTCCACCTCGTCGATGCCGATGAGCCGCCGGAACCCGCGCGATTCGAGGGCCACGCAGAAATTCCAATAGTTTAAGGTGGCATCGGCCTCGCCATTCGCGGCCTTCTGATAGAGCAGAGCCGGCGCGCCATAAATAATGTTCGCCTGCGACGCGATGTCCAGATCCGACTCGCGCGCGAGCGCCTGGAGCAATAGCCAGCTCTTGTCCAGGGGACCGCCCGCGACTGCGATTTTTTTGCCTTTCAAGCCAGCAAGATCCTCGATGGGCGAAGCCGCCGGAACCATCACCGCTCCGAGCGCGGTCGAATAGGGCGCGAAGACAAGCCGGCGGCCTAGATTTCTCTGCCGCGCGACCCACAGCCAATCGCCGAGGATCATGTCGGCCGCCCCACCCATCAAAGCGATCTTCGCGGCTTCGGGCGAGGCGAGCTCGGTAACCTCGATCGCGAGACCGGCTTTCCTGTCTAGGCCACGCTCGCTGATGATCGCGAGTTCCCAGGCGAAGGTTCCGGTTTTTTGCACCGCGAGACGGAGTTTTCCGGAGGCCTCGGCGTCACAATTGAAAAGGACCACCGGCAGCATGAGATAAAGTGCCGCCCGGCCAAGGTAGCCAGGGAGGGCGCGCCAGCGATCGGCACTCGTCAAGCGCGCCGCCTGGACGCTCCCGAGCCGAGAACGATGGCACGGCGAGAGGCTTCCTGCCAAGTCCGGGTTGTCATTTGCTATCGTTTCAGGATACATGTTTTGCCGCGCGAGCCATAGTGAGGATCGTCCGTTGGCCATGGTTGCGAGCCATGGGCGAGACCACTATTGAATGCCCCTCGCTCATAGGGAAGGAAACCGGATATGAAGCGTAAGTATGTCTGCCTTGTCGCCACGGCCGCTTGGGCCGGTTCCGCCGCGGGGGCTTTGGCGGGTGACCCTGCCGCGGGCGAAATTGTCTTCAAAAAGTGCAAAACCTGCCACCAGATCGGTGAAGGCGCCAAGAACGTCGTCGGACCCGAGTTGAACGGCCTGATTGGGCGCAAGTCGAGCTCCGTGCCAAATTATAATTATTCCGCTGCGAACAAAGAGTCCGGGATCACCTGGGACGAGGCGACGCTCAAAGAATATATCGCCAATCCAAAAGCTAAGATCCCCGGCACGAAAATGATTTTCGCCGGGCTCCCGGAGGAAAGCGACCGGGATAATCTTGTCGCCTATCTCGCGCAGTTCGATGCGGACGGTAAGAAGAAATAAGTTCCTCCTTCAACCTATGGTCCCTCGCGCCGCTTGAGCATCCCGCGCGAGGGATCGTAGGCGGCGATTGCCGCGCCGAGAAAGACGATTGTTGTCCCGAGCACCACCGCCAAGGCGAGGAAATTTATCTTTTCGTATAAAGCGAAGCGGATCAGCTCGACCGCATGGGTGAACGGATTGAGTTCGCATATGGTGGCGAGCCACGGGCTGCCTTCCTTGACCCGCCACAAAGGATAGAGCGCCGAGGACGCGAAAAACATCGGGAAAATGACGAAATTCATGACCCCCGCGAAATTTTCCAATTGCTTGATCAGCGACGACAAGAGCATCCCGAGTGCGCCCAGCATGAGGCCGGCGAGAACGAGCGCCGGAAGCACGGTCAGATAACCCCAAGGCGAAGGCGGCTCGATCTCCCAGAAATAAGCGACGAGAAGAAACGCATAGACTTGCGCAAGCGACACGGCGGTGCCGGCGGCGAGCTTGGAAGTCAAAAGAAACCAGCGCGGGAACGGGCTCACGAGCAGCGTGCGCATATTTCCCATTTCGCGGTCGTAGACCATGGAGAGCGAGGATTGCATGCCGCTGAAAAGCTCGATCATCGCGATGAGCCCCGGCGTGATATAGACCTCGTAGAGCACATAGGTGTCATACGGCGGAATGATCGATACGCCCAGCACGGAACGAAAACCCGCTGCGAAGATGAATAGCCACACGAGCGGGCGGACCAGCGCCGAGACAAAGCGTTCCCGCTGATGCCAATACCGCAAAGCCTCGCGCCAGACGATGCCTTTCAGGCAAATCGCATATTGGGCGAAGCCGAGACGCACGGGGCGCCGGGAGTGGAAGCGGCGGACGATCCACTCATTTCGGCTGCCCCTCGAAACGGCGGCTCTGGTCGCGGCGCTGGTCAATGCGTTGAACGCGGGGCCTATGCTGGGCGCGCCCGCGCGGGCGGCGATTTCGGAGGCGTTGCCGTGATCGAGAATCTTACCCTCATGCAGGACGACGACATCGTCGCCGGGCTCGATCTCGTCGATCAGATGGGTTGCCCAAAGCACGCCAATACCCTCGCGCGCGACAAGGCCCCGGACATGCTTGAGGATGTCCGCGCGGGCCTTGATATCGAGGCCGGCGGTCGGCTCGTCAAGCAGCAGCATGCGCGGGCAATGCAGCAGCGCGCGGGCGATTTCCACCCGGCGCATTTGGCCGCCGGAAAGATCGCGCACCTTTTCGCGCGCGCGATCCGCCATTTTGACCTGGTCCAAAACAAAACCTGCCCGCAGCTTTGTCTCTTGCCGGGAAATCCCGTGCAGCGCCGCATGATAGGAAAGATTTTGCATGACCGTTAGATCGAGATCGAGCGTGCGCGCTTGAAATACGACGCCGAGCCTGCGCAGCGCTTCGCCAGGGGCACGGTTCACATCGAAGCCAAAAATTCGAATGGTGCCTCTTTGTGTCGCGAACAGGCGGGTTATCAAGCAAAACAGCGTGCTTTTGCCGGCGCCGTTGAGGCCGAGAAGGACGCTGAAACTGCCCTGGGCGACGCTGAAGCCGACATTCTCCAGAGCCTTGCGCTTGCCGTAGCTATGGCTCGCGCCGGCGACCTCCAGCGCCGCGGGCGGGCGGGAGCTGCGAATGCTCGCGGCTTCCGGGTCCGGCGTGGAAGAACTCATTGGCGCGCAATCGCCACGCCCCAGGGAAACGAACCGACGGGAATTGATTTCACCACCTTGAGGCTGGTCACGTCGATGACCGAGACGTCGTTCGAAACTCCGTTCGTCGTGTAAAGATATTTGCCGTCAGGGGTCAACGCCAATTGCCAGACGCGCTGGCCGACGAGCAGATATTTCTCGACCGTTTTCGTCGCGGTGTCGATGACGGCGACGCGATTTGCCGGACCAAGCGCCACGAACGCCTTCTTGCCGTCCTGGGTAAACCTCATCCCGACCGGCTGAATCGCTTCCTTCGAGAGCCCGGGGACCGCGAAGACGATCCTCTGTTTGACCTTGGGATTGGCGGCGTCGATCACGCTGACGGTACCGCCGACTTCGGAAGAGACCCACAATTCCAAACCGTCCGGCGTATATTGGGCGGCGCGCGGCCTGGCATCGACGAGGACATTGGCGAAAATCTTGCGCGTTTGCGTGTCGATCAGATGCGCCATGTTCGTCGTTTCCGACGTGTTGACGAGCACTTTGCCGTCGGGGCTAAGTTCCATTCCCTCCGGTTCGACGCCGACCGGAATTTCCGCGACGATCTTGCGTGTCGCGACGTCGATCGCGGTCACCAGATTGTCGTTCTCGTTCGAGATATAAAGGAGCTTGCCGTCGGGGCTCAGGATCAGAAGCTCGGGGTCGGGACCCGATGGCAAAGTACTAGTGATCGAGAGTTTCTTGGTGTTTAGAATTTGGATCAAATCGTCGTCGCCGGCGCAGATGAAGAGTTCGCCGCCGTCCTTGACTCAAGGCGATCCCGCGGGGACGATGGCCGACCGGCACGGTCTTTGTGACCTCCATTTTGCCGGTGTCGATAATCGAGATGGAATTGCCTTTTTCATTCGAGACATAGGAGGTGAACGCCGCGGCCGGAGAGGTCATGACGAAAGCAAGCGCATTGAGTGCAAAGACAGAGCTAGCAAGAGCGTTGACCTTTAATCTCTCGCGAAGGCTTATTGCAATTTGCATTTCGTTTCCGGTTCGTCGAAGCCTAGCGTATCGAGTTCCGATGTTTGATGCAGAAAACCTTCCTGCGGCGAGACCGAAACGATCATCCGGCCATCGCCGAGCAGGATAGGCTGCCGCAATTGCTGGTTCCAGTGGCGCAGGGTCTGTTTTTGGCCCTTGAAGGCGGCAATGGCGAAATCCGGTCCGGTCAGATAGCCGCGAATGATCTTGGGATCGTTCGAGCCGGTACGCGCCGCCGCCTCGCCAATCATGCGCATCGCCACCCAAGCGTTGTTGTCGCGGGAGGTCATACGCCGCGAGGCGAGTTTCATGAAACGGTTTTGCAATTGAATCGCGCCCCATTGCTCATGGCTACCGTCCCAACTCATTGGCCTGAGCCCGGCCGAGCCCACGACCGGACGCGGATCCCAGGTGCGGAAGGGAAGATAGTTGGCAAAGACCTCGCTTTCATCGGCGGCGACGAGGACATCATAGGCCGGCGCGTTTTGGGTCGCGACCGGCAGAAGCCTTTGCGTCTGCACGCTTCCTGAATCTGAGCGGCGGCCACCGCCGGTGTCCTCGTAAGTCCGCTCCTCGACGATTTTTGCGCCAAACTTTTTCGCGCCGTGGCGCAGCGCCCCGGCATAAAGCTCGTCTTCTGGGTGAGATCCCTTGATCAGGAACCAGCGTTTCCATTGCTTCCAGACGAGATATTGGGCAAGGCCGTCGGCAAGCATGGAATAAGCAGGCGCAACGTGAAGGACGTTGGCGCGGCAATTTTCCTCCCGCAGCGAATCTTCCGGCGCGTTGGTGTTGAAAATGAGTACCCCCTTGCCTTCGGCCGCGTCGCTGAGCGCGAGAAGCGCCGCCGCTGGAAGGTCGGCGAGCACAAAGGAAACGCCTCGCGCGATAAGGCCGTTCAGCGCGGCGGCCGGGTCGTCGCCGGGCCGCAGGGGGACGTCCTCGATCGCAAAGGTCTGACCGAGGAAACGGCCGGTTGTATTATTGTCTTCAACGGCAAGCTCGGCGCCGGCGAAGGCATCGTTGGCGGCTGGAATATTGAGAATTGAGAGCGTCTCTCGCATGTGTGGCGCGCGAATGAAGCCTACCTTAACGTCGATGTTATCCGCCGCGACCGCGGGAACGGCGCATGGCGGAAGCGTCACGGCGAGAAGGGCGGCAAGAAAGCGCTCCTTGAAGATCATGCAGGAATGATGGCTCGAAGCGATGGTCTAATCAAGGGGTCTAATCAGGCACTGGCTCATCAAGATCTTATCTCACGTCTTGCCCGAGCGGCGTTTTTGGCAACGCGGCCACGGCATTGACGATGGCAAACATCGCCTGCTCGTCCGGAGTTTTGGCAATGAGCACTTCATGGATGCCCGCGGCCAGAAGCGGCGCCGCGGCATCGTGCGAGATACAGATATGGTTTATCCGGGACAAGTCCAGACCAGCGTTCCGGGCGAGGCGGAGAAAGACATCCGCGCTGCGCCGCGAATAGTGCAAAACCACACCGATTTCGCCGGTGCGGGCAAGGGCCAAGGCCCCCTCGGTCAAGGAATTCGGCGGGCTGCGCCGCATAGACTTGGATCGGCTCGACGGCATGACCAAGTTCCGCGAGGCTGTCCTCGAGGTCCGGTTTGCGGTCGCGTCCGGCGAGGTATACGAAACGGCAGGGGGTAGCGAAGCGTGAGGCGATTTCCTCTGCGAGCGTCTTGGCGTCTGGGCCGATCAGCGGCGGGCCGTCAAAACCGCGCTCGCGCGCGGCTTCCCGCGTCCGCTCTCCGACCAGGAGCAAAGGCAAGAGGCGGCGCGCCTCGGGCAGAGGCCAGTCCGGCCCGGCAGATAATAATTCGAAGGCGCGTGCGCTCGTCGCGATGACGCCATCGATAACGCCCGCGGGCCATATTGCTCCGGTCGGGACCATATCGAGAACGGGAGATAGCACCGCGTCATGCCCTTCGCACGCGAGTTGTGCCGCCGTTCGGTTCGATTCGTCGAGAGCGCGTGTGAGCAAGACCAGCATGTCTCTAGCAATCTATGACAAACAATTGCATCTGGCTTTAGAGCGCGTCCCGATCAAATGGAATCATTTGATCGATAAGGACGCAGCTCAAAATCAAAGAATTGGCGCATGTCCTCATGAGACATCGGATATATCCGATGTCTAAATATCGAAAAAGTCGAGCAACTTTTTCGGAACACGATCTGGCGCCATTGCGGTCGACACTCGGGATCGAACACGTCGCGGGCGAAGTGTACTTGAGAGGAAGTGTACTCGAGAGGAAGTGTACATGAGAGGAAGGCTCGTAAGCAACCGGAACGGCGGCGTGACGGGAAGGCACCCAGAAAAAGATCGTCACACGCGAGGATCGTTCGCACGGCGGCATAACGAGGAGCGCCCTTCAAGGCAATCCTATGGCAAGCCGGTCGCTTGCGCGTTGTGGTCCGTTACCTGCTTGGCTGCCTCGCCGAAATATTTGGCATCGTCCCCGAGCTTCACGGTTGGCAGACATTGTCGGCTTGGCGGCCCGCAGGCGTAGGATTGGCGGTCCATCCCGCGCTGCACGAGCAAGGCATTCCTGCCGCCGACAACGCGGATCAGCGATTGCGCCAAAGATTTTCCGGCGGCATCGAGCGCGATGAAATTGGTTTCGCCAAAGCCCTTTCCAGTGATGATCATTGTGGCGCCTTGCCTGAGCAAGGTCACATCGGCGATCGCGGCGTTGCCGACAATGAGCGCATCGGTCCCGGCGGGGACCGTGACGACGCGGGCCTGATCGATCGTCACGACCAGGGTCTCTTCCATCGCCCGCAAAGGAGGAGAATACCAAGTGATCATCATGGCGGCGATCAAGCCGAATCTCTTGATCGCTCGAGCGCCGATCGAGCGGGCGGGTGAACCGGTGACCCATGAAACCTTGAAACGCATTGTCTTTCCATTCCGCGCGATAGACACGTTGTCCAGTTGATACTCCATGAGTAAAAAAATACTGAAGCCAGAAAGGTAAGCGATTGTCCGATAAATGAATTGTCGGCAAATCCCATTAAGAATTGGGGGTGCGCTCAAAGACGCCGGCTGCGTCATTGACTTGGCGTTTCGCGGCCGGGCGGCGGGAAAAACACGCGAATGGGCGCGCAACAATTGTAACCGTTGTCTTTGCTTTCGCTTAAGCACGCGCGCGAAAATATTGCGCGCCCGCGCGGGGCCGGCGTGATGTCCGCCCGTGATGTCCCAATGTCTGGCCAAACGTCGCGTTTTGAACCAGTACTCCGATTGTCTCAAAAACGATCAAACACGGTGCGGACCTTCGCCAGATTTGCTTGATCGGATAGCAGCAGTTGCAGGGTGATCCGCGCCTTGCGGGCATCCAGCGCATTGGCGGGGATGAGCCCGCGTCCGATGAGATCGATCTCCCCCCTGGGTAGTCATAGGATCCGCGCAGCGTTTCGCCCGCTCCCGTGCGGCTGGCGAAACAACCGGAATGCGTTCGGCTAGTCGCGCAAGAGCGGGCACGGCGCCGGCGCCGGCGTGGCCGGCCCCGGGAAGGCTGACCACGAGCCCATCGATGGCTCCAGCCGCCACGGCTTCAACCGTTTGGGTTTCGAGACCGGGCCCTGCTTCAAGGATCGGCACGACGGGCACTCCTCCTCCATAGGTCAACCTCGGCGGACGGCTCGCGGGCGCGAGCGCGAAGCGGACACGCTCTTCCGCGACATAGCCGATTGGGCCGAAAGGGAGAGAGGAAAAAGCGTGCGGCCGGAAACTATGCGCCTTGCGGATAAGAGGACCGGCATGAATTTCGTCGTCGGCCACCACCAGAATGCCTTTGCCACGCGCGGCCGGTGAGATCGCCACAAGGGACACGGCGAGAAGATTGGCCGGTCCGTCGGCGCTGGGTTGATCGGGCCTGCGCATGGCCGCGGTGAAGACAATGGGAATTTCGACTTGGACAAGCAAGGAAAGCGTGAAAGCGCTCTCTTCGAGGGTGTCCGTGCCATGGGTAATCACGATGCCGGCGCCTGTCCTGGCCGCGGCCGTGGCGGCGTCCGCTATCGCGGCGATGTCGGCGAGCGTGAAATCCGCACTAGGTTTTGCCAGCACATCAAGTGCTTCGACTTCGACAAGGTCGGCGAGACGCGGAACGGCGGCGATAAGATTTGCGGCGCAAAGAGTCAGTGCCGCGCCGCCCCGCGCGGCTTCGGTGGTCATGGCGATGGTGCCGCCCGTCGAAAGGATGATCAGGCGCGCGCGGGGCATGCGATGTTCCATTTTTGCCAAGAGTCTTGCCGGACCCGCGCAAACCCACAAGCCGGGGCTGGTTCCCGGCGGAACCAATCGTACCAAAATGTTTCACGTGAAACATTTTGGTACGATTGGAGCCAAAAATCTTACAAGGCCTCAGAGAGCCGCCCCACTTCGGTCATGTAAGATTGACCAATTTTTTGGTGCAATTCCAGAAGTGCGGCGGCGGCGCCTCGATAGATTAGCCGGTTTGCCTGGAGTCATCGCCGATGTACGTTTGGGTATTTCCCGGGAAAACCCAAATGGGTCATGGACTGGGTGATTCTTAAGTGTCCGTCTCGAAAGATGTTGAATCCCATGAATCACTTGTGATTTAAGAGTGGCGGTCTGATTCGTTGGAGGCCGCCGATGTGGACGGACGAAAACCGGGCGAAATACAATCGCGACAAGCTGGGTTATCCGAGCGACGTGACGGACGAAGAATGGGCGCATGTCGAGCCGCTCATTCCCCCGGCCAAACGGGGCGGCCGCAAGCGTGAAGCCGACATGCGGGAGGTGTTCAACGGCGTCATGTATGTGCTGGGCACGGGATCTCAATGGCGCTACATCCCCAAGGATTTGCCGCCCAAGAGCACGGTGTATCGCTACTTTTGCGACTGGGCTTGGGACGGCATTCTGGATCGCATCCACGACGCGCTCTACGTGAAGTGTCGCGAACAAGCCGAACGCGAAGCGAGCCCAGCGGCGGCGATCATCGACAGCCAGAGCGTGAAAAGCGCCGAAAAAGGGGGCGCGCATCGATCCGCACGGCTATGACGCGGGCAACCCTTCGGTGAACTCAGGAGATCAAGGGCAAGAAGCGCCACGTTCTCGTCGATACGCAAGGCTTGCTGATGGGCGCCATCGTTCATTGCGCCGGCATTCAGGATCGCGACGGCGGCGTCTTGCTGCTTTCGATGCTGTTCGGCCGCTTTCCCTTTCTCGAAAAACTGTTCGCCGACAGCGCGTATCAAGGGCCGATCCTTGGCGACGCGCTCGCCGACATTCTGCCTCGTGTAAAGATCGAGATCGTCAAACGCTGCGATCAGGCGAAAGGCTTCGTGACCTTGCCCAAGCGCTGGATCGTCGAGCGGTCGATCGCATGGCTGAACCGCTGTCGAAGACTGGCCAAGGATTGGGAGAACCTCAACGCCACAGCCCTTGTCTTCCTCCGTTTCGCCTCCATTCAACTCATGCTACGAAAGCTCTGCAATGGTTGACGAACTTTCGAAACGGACACTCAGCGATCGTGAAACCAATTGCGTGGTGCGATTCTGCGCGAAGAGAATTACGAATAGAAACAACAAATAGGCCGCCAAACGTGGCCGTGACTTTGAAGCGACTAGATCACGATGATTTTGGATTGAATCAATCCAAAATCATGAACGTGATCGATTCCCAAGAGTTTAGAGCGGGATGCGGGCGGAAAACCGGTTTCCGCTTTTCCTCATCCCGCTCTAGGAGCTCGGGCGTTTTCCTCGGTGGACAACGTAAAGTGGAAGGAAGCACCCCGATTGTCGCAAAGCCTGCCAAAGGAAGAGGAAATGTGATGCCGACCGAAGTATCGCCGAACGAACATTTTCTGCGTGAGCCAGGCTCCTTGCAGCTAGACCCTTCGGGCGAGGGCGTAGCCATCGACGAAACCAAACGCTTGATCGCCTCGAATAAGGTGGAAGGCACGCCGGTTTATAAGCGCGACGGAGAGCAACTCGGGAACGTCTATAACTTCATGGTCGACAAATACACCGGCCAGGTCGCCTATGCAGTTATGTCGTTTGGGGGCTTCCTAGGGCTTGGCGAAAGCTACCATCCTCTGCCTTGGAAGGTGCTGACCTACGACACTCGGCTCGAGGGCTATGTCGTCGATCTGGACAGGGAGCGCTTGAAGAATGCGCCTCGTTACGGCGTCGGCGAAGAGCCATTCGCGGATCCGGCCTTCGGACAGCGCCTCGGCGATTTCTACGGCGCGCGCTGAGCGTCTAGGAAGGTTGGCCGGATACGTCGTCAACGTCGGCGTCACCCTACAATGCATAGAAGCAAAGGGAGAGGGAACACTTAGGCAGGATCGCCGTTCCTCTAACTGACGATCAAATGCCAGTTGGAGACAAACATGGCCGAGACCAATAAATCGACGACCAAAGAAAAAGCCGCGAAAACGAAAAAAGAAACGCATAAAGAGCAGGAGAAACTGCTCAATCGCGAACTTGAGGATTTATTTCCGGCGAGCGACCCTCCTTCCTTGACACAGCCGACCACAGAAATGGGGGGTCCGGACCGTAAGCGCCACAATGCGAAGTAAAGCTGGAGCCGAACCGATCCGGCTCGGCCTTCACTACGGCGGCTCTTCCGGATAGGCGCGCGTCAATTAGCCCGTCCCTCACGCTGCGACAATCGCGCGGATTCCTCGTCTTGAGGGCCAGGGGACATCTGGCGCGACCTTGAAATTTTCCCACAACCTGAATGACATTTTTTAAAAACCGCACGGGCGAAAGCATAAACCCTATCGCAATTCTCCGCTTGCGCCAAATCCCGGCTTCGTATCTCGGCCCGCCTTGCAAAGGTGCGTTTGCGCAAATCGCCGATCGTACCAAAAAGTTTCACGTGAAACATTTTGGTACGATTGACCCGAAAACCGGTCAATTGCCCCCGCGCCGTCTTCGCTTTGGATAAAGGCCGCCAGCTCACCGCAGCCAGGCTTTAAGCCGCTGCATCGCCTCGACGATATCGCGTTCCGGTCCGGCAAAAGACAGCCGCACCGCCGAGGTGCCGCGGCGCCGGTCGAAATCAACTCCTGGCGTCGTCCCGACCCCCGTCGCGTCGAGCAGCTTGGCGCAAAAATCAAGCGAGTCATCGCTATATCGCGAAATATCCACGTAGAGATAAAACGCGCCATCGGCGGGCAGGAAATCAAACCCCATGCCGGGCAATTCATTGAGCAGAATTTCGCGGTTTCGGGCATAGCCCGCACGCACGGCTTCGAGTTCCTCGTGCGCGTCGAATACAACTTCCGCGCCGATCTGGCTTAAATAAGGGACCGAGATGGAAAGGCTTTGCTGCAAGCGTTCGACCGGACGGATGAGATGCTCGGGCAGCACCAGCCAGCCGATGCGCCAGCCGGTCATGCAGAAATATTTGGAAAAGGAGTTTGCGACAACGGCTTGGGACGAAAATTTGAGCGCCGTCTCCGCCGCCTCGTCATAAGTCAGCCCATGGTAAACCTCGTCGGAAATGAATGCGATGCCAAGTCGGTCGCAGGTTTCGCAAACGTCTCGTAAGGCGTCGCGGCTCATCATCGCTCCGGTCGGATTAGCCGGACTCATCAGCAAAATTCCGTCGAGCTTCTTTTTTAAATGCTCGGCCTCAATCGTCGCCGCGGTCACGGTGAAGCGGTTTTCGCGCGGCGTCTCGATTGTTACTGTTTCGATGCCGAAAGCTTCTAGGATGTTGCGATACGCCGGATAGCCCGGCGCGGCGACCGCCACGCGCGCGCCTGCATCGAAAAGCGTGAGGAACGCCAGAGCGAAGCCGCCCGACGAACCGGTCGTGACGGCTATTCGTTTCGGGCGGCACCCCAACGCCGTGGGTGTCGCGGTAATGCCGCGCGATCCGCGCCCGCAGGCTCGGGCGGCCGAGCGCCTCGGTGTAGCCGACCCGGCGTCCATCGAGCGCGCGGATGGCGGCTTCCCGCACCATGCGCGGCGGCGGCGCGCCGGGCTCGCCTATTTCGAGATGAACAATGTCTTGCCCTTCGCGCTCCCGGCGGGTGGCGCCGGCAAGCACATCCAAGGCCATGAAAGGCGCGACATTGGATCTGAGGGACAGAGGGATCCTCGCCCGCGGCAGGTCCGCCATAAATGGGTCTTTTGTCACATTCCGGTCTTTCCGGCCACCTCGCGCCAAAATACCGCCGCGTTGCAAAGCTCCCTACAATTTCGAATTGGCGGCCAATAAGACCTGGCCGACATTGGTTTCGAGCGGCCAGACGTTTCCATATGACCGGCGGTGCACTAAGATGCCAGACTTAATTCAGGAGGATGATTCATGTTTTGGCGAAGTCACGCGGTTTCGGGCTTAGACTTTGGCCGTTTTTCCCATGGCGTTTATCGTCACGGCGGCTATCGTGGGGCGGGCTTCGCGGCGCTGGCGCTCGCCGTTCTCGCGCTGGCTTTCGCTCCGGCGCGCGCGGAAGGCTTTTCATCGGGCCAAAAAGCCGAGATAGAGGCGATTATCAAGGATTATTTATTACAAAAGCCAGAAATTCTGCGCGATGCGATCGGCGTGCTCGAAGCGCGCGAGAAGGCCGCGGAGGCAAAGGCGCGCGAAAAAATCGTGAAGGATCCTTCGGGTGCCCTCTTTAGCGGGGCCAATCAGGCGGTGATCGGCAATCTGGAGGGCAAGATCACTTTGATCGAGTTTTTCGATTATAACTGCGGTTATTGCAAACGCGCCTTGAGCGATCTTGCGCGGCTCATGAAGGAAAACCCAGATCTCCGCGTCGTCTTGCGCGATCTTCCTATTCTTTCGCCGGGTTCCGTCGAGGCGGCGCAGATTGCCAACGCATTCCTCGGTCAATTCCGGGGCGAAAAATTCTGGGAATTTCACCAAAAACTTCTCGGCTCGCGCGGTCCTGTCGGCAAGGCGGAAGCCCTAGCCGTTGCCAAGGACCTCGGGGCCGATATGGACAAATTGGCCAAGGACGCCGCCGCGCCGGGTATAACCTCGGGCATCGAGGAATCCGAAAAACTCGCCAAGTCGCTTCAAGTGACCGGCACGCCCACCTATGTGATCGGCGAGGACGTCGTCGTCGGCGCCGTGGGCTACGACGAATTGGAAGCCAAGGTCGCCAATATTAAAAAATGCGGCAAGGCGATCTGTTCATGATCCACCGCGCGCCGAGGCACAAGCCGCGCCCGTCAGGCAAGTGACGGCGCGCCTTACGGTGCGCTCGCCGGCCAAATGACGACTGTGGAACCACCCCGTCGGTTGTGCCATAATACTTCGATAACAGGGATGTTTAGTATGATGACGATTTTGCGCTGTCATAGACGGTACTCTCCGGCCACCTCATCTAATCCTTCGCTCGCAACAAAGTATCTGAGACTCCTAATATGGCGACCACAGCCGATCAGACACAGCCACTGAATTATAGTCACGCCCCCATCATGGAGGCCGTGATTCACTTGCGCACAAAAGATGCAGTAAGCGAGACGGAACGAAGGAAGGTTGCACGCCGTCTCAAAGCGCTCTATCCCCACTCGCAGCCGCTACAAGCTATCAATATAAACATCAATGCGACCGGTGGCCCCAACGTCGCGGTCGAACAGCAACCAGAAGTGTTTCGCCTCGCATCCGACGACGAAACCGACATTGCCCTTATTCAGCATAACGGGGTTGTAATTTCCCGATTGGCGCCTTACCCAGGCTGGCAAAAGTTCCGGGAACGGGCCGTAGCCGCGTGGACTGAGTGGCGAGCTGCGTCATCGAACCATACGGTGAGCCGCATAGGCGTGCGCTACATAAACCGCATAGACATTCCCTATGCGAACGAACCCGTGATCGATCCAAGGGATTATCTCCTTTTTTCGCCGCAAGACCCTGGCATATCATCGGCTCCGATGCAGGGTTACGTGGTACAGATCACGAAACACACCGACTTGCCGCATTGGCTGGCATCCGTAACTTCAACCCTCGTTTTACCTTCACCCTTGCTCAACCACATATCTCTACTTTTTGACATCGATGTGTTTCGTACTGAAGAAATACCCCGCCGAGACGACGAGCTTTGGGCCGTCGTCGACGAGGCTAGAAACATAAAAAACGACATCTTTGAGCGTTGCATCACTGACCGAACCAAGGAGCTTATCTCCTAATGAGTATGCTCGAAATATCTGCTTCTTTCAAAAAGGCCGCTGCCACCCCCATCCTGAATCTGTCACCCGTTACGGGGAGCGCCAACTCAACCGCCATCCGGCAGGCCCTTTCCGAATTCGTCCTTCCGCGAAGCCCAGGCGCCGTCACACATGGCCGCCTAGCGCAATACCCGCCGAAGAAGGCCCCTCTTGAGGAACGCCTTTACAATGCGCAAGCGGCTTGCAAGATCAGGACAGCCACCGTCGCGATGCATCTCGACCATGACTGGCGCATCCGTTTCTTTAGGCAGCTCGACAACCTGATGGACATCGACAATTGGGAGAAAGATGATCTGCCAGTTACAGATGCCTCATTCGCCACTTTGTTGCGTATGCTCCTATTCATAAGGCCCAAGCGCCGCCCGGGCCTAGGCATCACGAATGACGGGAACATCATTGCCGCCTGGACTGCTGGGAAGAATTGACTGACCATCGAGTGCCGAGCCGACGATCAAGTCCGCTGGGTTGTGGTCATCTATGACGGCGAAGAGCGTGAAAGCGCTGCCGGAGAAGGCTATCTGCCGCGTCTCATGGACGTGCTCGCTCCTTATAAGCCACAACGCTGGTTTGCCGATGAAGAACGAAAAGTTGCTGCCTGAGCACCACGTTGTACGCTACGTCCCATTCGGTAAGTTGCGCAAAGATGAAGATGACAACCCCATCGGCGTCCTTGGGGTTGCCTTTAAACTCCGAGATAACGAGACGTACCTCTCGACAACTTGGCTTGAGTATTTCGCAGGCCCGAAATGCGATCAAATCACGGCGGCCATCCGAGCGGTCCGGGCTAGCCGACTGCGCGTCACACCAAAGAGCGGGTTTGCCATCGGTAAGATTGACGCTATTGCTGCCACCTGCGCCGAACGCGGGCATAGTATCCGCATTATTCACGAGCCGGAGGATGACAACAAAGCCCATGCCGCCGTTCGACGCATGCCCCGCGATGACGACGAACTCCTGGAACTCCTTGCCGCTGAATCGTGGTGTGAGCTCATCTTGACCGCGAAAATTCCCGATGGCGCCGAACGCGCTCCCGATAGGGAGGCGAGTCCGAAGGAGTGCTAGCGTGGGCGCGGTCATCGTGATCCCTGCCGTTCATTTTCGGAATCTCACTCCTGCCCCCGCCGCCATTTTCGGCGATGAACACGACGCCTGCCTTAGCAAGGAAGGCGCGAAGCGCGGCGATTGTCGATTGCTACGCGCGGCGGCAGGCCTGCATCGGCTAAGTGAAAGCTAATAACCCGGTGGTCCGGAACTTTCTTGATATGCTCCAAAAAACCGGCCCCATGGGTTTTCCTTATCGAAACCCACGCAAATCGTGCCTCATTAACAAGTCATCGGCAATTTAGGACTCTCCCCTGGGTCCGGCCTTGCCAGCCCTTGACGCTAACGTTATAACCTTCACGGCGTATCGACGGCATAGGGAACTGCCATGAGCGTTGCCCGCGAGCATCCGGTGGGGATTGCCACCGCGCCGGCGGTGTCGTTGCTGCGTCTCTCCGCGCTCGCGCGATGCGGCGGCGCCATGGTTGTGATCGCGGGCTTATGGGCAATCGTGTTTTGGGCGCTGGCTTGATCCGTCTTTGCCCGGATTTTTGGGGCTTTCCGTGATGGACATCGCGATCCGTTTCAGCGATCTCACCCTTGGCTACGACCGCCATCCCGCGGTCCATCACCTCGATGGCGAAGTCGAGAGCGGCGCGCTGCTCGCGATTTGCGGCCCGAACGGCGCGGGCAAATCGACTTTGCTCAAGGGCATCGCGGGAACGCTCGCGCCGCTTGCGGGCTCGATCGCCTTGCCCCGCTTGAAATCCCGCGACATTGCCTATCTGCCGCAGGCGGCCGACATCGACAAGAGCTTCCCGATCAATGTGTTCGATGTCGTCGCCATGGGGCTGTGGAAGCGTTGCGGCCTGTTCGGCGGGATTTCCCGGAGCGAAACGGCGAAAATCCGTGCCGCGATCGCGGCGGTGGGGCTCGACGGTTTCGAGACTCGCGCGGTCGCGACGCTCTCCGGCGGTCAAATGCAACGGATGCTGTTCGCGCGGCTCCTCGTTCAGGATGCCGCGGTTATCCTGCTTGACGAGCCTTTTACCGCGATCAACTCCAAGACCGTCGCCGATCTTATTTCCGTCGTGGCGGCGTGGCACGCGGACCATCGCACCGTGCTCGCCGTCTTGCACGATCTCGATCTCGTGCGCGAGCATTTCCCGCACTCCCTCTTGCTCGCGCGGGAAGAAATCGCCACGGGAAAAACCGATGCTGTGCTCACCCCGGAAAATTTGCTTAAAGCGCGGTCCATGATCGAGGCGTTCGACCGGCAAGCGCAGGCCTGCGCGCGTGCGGCATGAACTGTTTCCTGCGATTGGGGTTTTTTTAACCTCGGAGCGCGTTCATGCAGCTGCATAATCTCTTAATCGCGCCTTTCGCCGAATTCGCGTTCATGCGCCGCGCGCTTGCCGGTTCCATCGCGCTTGCCATCGCCGGGCCGCCGCTCGGCGTGTTTTTAATTCTGCGGCGCATGGCGCTGACCGGCGATGCCATGGCTCATGCGATTTTACCGGGCGCGGCGCTCGGCTATCTCGCCGCCGGCCTGTCGCTTGGGCCAATGACGATCGGCGGCTTGGCGGCGGGGCTCATCGTCGCCGTCGGCTCGGGCGTCGTTGCCCGCACGACAGTACTGCGCGAGGATGCTTCGCTCGCGGCCTTCTATCTGATCTCGCTCGCGCTCGGCGTCACCATTGTCTCCTTGCGCGGCTCGAACATCGATCTTTTGCACGTGCTCTTTGGCAGCGTGCTCGCGCTTGACGATGCGACCCTGATCCTGCTCGCCGCGATCGCGAGCGTGACGCTCGCCGCGCTCGCCGTACTCTACCGGCCCCTGGTGCTCGAGACAGTCGATGCCTCGTTCCTTGCTTCGGTCAGCAAAAGCGGCGGCCCCGTGCAGATTATTTTTCTGGCGCTGGTCGTCTTGAACCTCGTCGGCGGATTTCACGCGCTCGGCACTCTTCTTGCGGTGGGCATGATGATGCTGCCCGCGGCTTCGGCAAGGCTTATCACCCAAGATATGACCGCAATGATCGGAGTAGCAGTGGCGCAGGGCATACTCGCGGGCTTTGCCGGGCTCATCGTCTCTTTTCACGCCGGCCTGCCATCCGGTCCGCTGATTATTCTAATGGCGGGCCTCCTGTATCTGCTGGCGCTTGTGTTCGGTCCGGCCGGCGGCCTTCTCCGCCGCTTTAAGACGGGGCGGCACTTGGAAGGCTGATCCGCCTCAACGCATGGAGACATTCATGGCTTGTGTACGTTATGTTATAACCGGTATTTTGTTTTCCCTGAATATGGTCGGCGCCGTGCCCGCCCGCGCGCAAACTCCGGCCAAACTGCCGGTTGTCGCGACCTTCTCGATTCTTGCCGATATCGCTCGCAACGTCGGCGGCGACCGGATCGAAGTCGCCGCGCTTGTTGGCCCCGATGGCGATACCCATGTCTACCAGCCAAAACCGGCCGATGCGAAAGAACTCGGCGCGGCGCGGCTCATTGTGGTCAATGGCCTCGGTCTTGAAGGCTGGATCGATCGTCTGATTAAGGCGTCTGGCGCCAAGGCGCCGGCGATAGTTGCGACGAAAGGCATAAACCAGCAAAACATGCGCGAGGAAGGGCGCATCGGGCCAGACCCCCATGCGTGGCAATCGATCGCCAATGCCAAAATCTATGTCGCCAATATCCGCGACGGACTGATCGCCGCCGACCCCGAGGGACAAGCCGTCTATCGCGCCAATGCCGATAACTATCTCGGCAAGCTCGACGCGCTCGAAGCCGAGGTCAAGCGGGAAATCGCCAAAATTCCGTCCGGGCGGCGGCAAATTATCACGACGCACGATGCCTTCGGCTATTTCGGCACGGCCTATGGTTTCCGCTTTATCGCGCCGGAAGGTATCTCGACCGAGACCGAGGCGAGCGCCCGCGATGTCGCCAAAATCATCCGCCAGATTAAGGCCCAAAAAATTCCGGCCGTGTTTCTCGAAAACGTGACCGACCCAAGGCTCGCGCGAAGCATCGCCGCCGAGTCCGGCGCGACCGTCGGCGGCACGCTTTATTCCGATGCGCTTTCGCCGACGGATGGGCCGGCTTCGACTTACATCGACATGATGCGCAACAATATCCGGGAGCTCTCCGCCGCGCTGGCGAACTAGAGCATGATCCCGAAAAGTTGCAGACTTTTCGGACAAGATCATGCGTCAAATCAAAGAGATGCGGAGAACCGCCGATTCCAATTGAAGTCATCCCGCCTTAGAGGCGGCCTTGACGCGGGGTGCAACTCTAAGACAAGCTTGCCAACAAAACCCATGGTTTTCTGCATCTGCCGCGCTGCTACCGGGCGGCGCGCCGCGACCTGACGACCTGCTGCTGGAGTTTCGCATGGATGAAAAAATTCCCGTCACCGTGCTCACCGGCTATCTCGGCGCCGGCAAGACGACGCTTTTGAACCGCATTCTCTCCGAGGACCACGGCCGGAAATTCGCTGTCATCGTCAATGAGTTCGGCGAAATCGGAATCGACAACGATCTCGTCGTCGGCGCCGACGAGGAAGTGTTCGAAATGAACAACGGCTGCATCTGCTGCACGGTGCGCGGCGATCTCATCCGCATCGTCGAAGGCTTGCTGAAGCGCAGGGGCAAGTTCGACGCGATCCTCGTCGAGACGACAGGGCTTGCCGATCCTGCCCCCGTGGCGCAAACCTTTTTTGTCGATGCCGATGTGCGCGATGCAGCTCAGCTCGATGCGGTCGTCACCGTCGCCGACGCAAAATGGCTCACCGAGCGGCTCAAGGACGCGCCGGAGGCCAAGAACCAGATTGGCTTCGCCGATGTGATTATTCTCAACAAGACCGATCTCGTTGGCGCGGACGAAGTTAGCGAGATCGAGGCGCGTATCCGCGCGATCAACCCTTATGCGAAACTGCACAAGACGGTGAATTGCGCGGTGGCTCTCGACGCCGTGCTCGGCCGCAACGCCTTCGACTTGCGGCGCATCCTCGAAATCGAGCCGGAATTTCTCGATGGCATGGGCGATCATGAGCACGAGCATGAGCACGCGCATCACAGCCTAAAACATTATCATGACGAAGACATGCAATCGGTGTCCCTGTCTATTGAGGGAGATATCGATCCGGAAAAATTCATGCCATGGCTGCAAGACTATGTGCAAAAGGAGGGCGCGTCGATCCTACGCGCGAAAGGCATACTTGCCTTCAAGGACGAGCCCAAGCGCTTCGTCTTCCAGGGCGTGCATATGCTTCTCGACGGTGATCTTCAGCGCGAATGGAAACCGCAGGAAAAACGCCTGAGCCGGCTCGTCTTCATTGGCTGCAATTTGAAGGAGGACGAGATCAAGAAGGGAGTCCGGGCTTGCTCGGCGTAACTGAAAAGTGCGAATCGCAAACTATTTGAGCATCAGATCTTGTAGCATGTGTTGTTGGAATTTGAAGGAGGGAATCTGCGCGTTGTTTCGATAAACCAATCGGCGCGTCGACGCCATCGGACGTTACGCTACCTTCGAATTCCAACCAAAATCGCGAAACCTCTTTGAATGCTCTGCAGGGATGTCGGGAGATGATTGAGAGGAGAATTATCGCCAGCACGACAATGGGTAGCGTTGACCGTTCCAGGTTGTCCAGCCAGTGGTTCTATTGCCTGCTGGCTTGGGCAAGTACCATTTATTGCCATCGGCATGGCGGAAAAACACGCCACCTCGATCACCTTGACTTGGATTGGTAAGCGGCACCCAGCGCGAGCCATTGTCGGAAAAGCTTCCCTTCCAGCGCGCGCCAGAGGAGCTTGTGCAGGTGTCACCGTCGCAGCTCGTTTGACTGTCATCGACAGCGACCCATCTCATCTGGGCCGCCCGGCCGTCGATATTGCACGTCCAATTGCCGCCCCACCAGCCGGAGACCTGGCCGGCGGGGGCCGGGCCGGAAACGGCAAAGCATAAAGCAAGGCCGCAGGAGATCGTAAGCAGCGAAGCTTGCGTTGTAGTCATCATGTCATCGTTCCTTATCGCTAGAGTCTGTACCAAATAATAAGTCCGTACCTAATTGCACTCATTACCAGGCACGAATAGCACTCCAACTTTCCTTGTCACCCCCTAATCGGGGGGTGCAACCTGCTGCAGAAATTTCATCCAGCGGCGAATAGAACCCCCGCGGTTTGCACACCCCCCGGTGCGGCGTGAGCGAGCCACAGTCTGAAGATAGATGAGATTACCAAGAGTTTCTTGCTCTGAGTGGCATGACACTGTAGCCGTGCCACGACGTGCAAGCGCAAGAGTGCAAATCATGGCCGCCGCCTCCCTCCTCGCCGCCCATGTCACGCTCCTTATTGCCGGCGCCCCCGTCGCCACGGCGGGCTTCCTTGGGAAAATCCCGGCGCTTGCACTGGATGATGGCACCGTATTGCTCGTTACGCCCGGTGGCCAAAGGCGCATCACGGCGCATCCTGGTGCTTCCATTCTTGTTGCCGTCGCGTCGGGGGACAAATTCATCACTGGCGGCGATGACGGCCGCGTGGTCGCGGTCTCGGCCGATGGCGCTGTCCAAGAAATCGCGGATGAAAAAGGCAAATGGATCGATGCGCTCGACGCGCGTGATGATGGCTCAATTGCCTGGTCGAGCGGCAAGAATGTGCGCTCGCGCGATCCCGCCGGCGGCATAAAAACCTTGACCGCGCCGTCGAGCGTGCGCGGGCTCGCCTTCATGGCGAAAGGCTACCGGCTCGCGATCGCCCATTACGATGGCGCGACCTTATGGTTTCCGAACGCCGCCGCGCCGCCGGATCACTTCAATTGGAAAGGCTCGCATCTTGCCATAACGGCGTCCCCGGACGGGCGTTTTCTCGCGACGTCCATGCAGGAAAACGCGTTGCATGCCTGGCGCGTCGCCGACAAGAAGGACATGCGCATGAGCGGCTATCCGGCGAAAACGCGCTCGCTGTCGTGGTCCTTCGATGGCCATTGGCTGGCGACGTCGGGTGCGGATGCCGCGATTATTTGGCCGTTCAAGGACAAGGACGGGCCGATCGACAAAGCCCCGCTCGAATGCGGCGTGAGAGGCGCCAAAGTCACCTGCGTCGCGTTTCACCCAAAATCGCTTGTCGTGGCGCAGGGCTACGAGGACGGGCTTTTGCTGCTTTGCCGGATCCCCGATGGCGCCGAGATTTTGGTACGCGCGGCGCCAAAAGATGCGCGAGCGATTACGGCGATTGCCTGGGACCATGCGGGCCGCAGGCTGTTGTTTGGCGCGGCTAATGGTGCAGCGGGCGTCCTCGATATGCCCGCTTGAGTCGGTTTCCGTGGATGGAAACCACGCGTTTGGGAGCCCGTGCGCTATCGCTGGCAGCCCGCTAGGTGTGATCCGCGTCTTCCTGATCCGCGACCGCCTTCTCAACAATTCGGCTGGCCTCGTGAAGTACGGCATTCTCTATTTCTATGTAAAATGGAACTTTGATGTCGATAATGGGCATTGGGCCGTCACTGCCGAATTCAACAAATTTGCCGTTATCGTCTTTCCGTTTTTTGCGTTCAAATAGCTCTCGATACCTACGTGGAGTAATACCAAAAAAATGCTGGAAATGAACGCACGGAAATTCCGCGTATTTTCCTCGATCAGCTCCTTCAATAAGGAGCGAATCATTATGTAGCTCGGAAGCAAAACTCTTCGGGTACGGCTCTAAAAATACCACGTTACCGATGCCACAATCCACAATGTGTTTCGCGCACATGTGGCAAGGGAAAGTCGTGCAATATAACGTAGCACCTTTTATAGAGCGCCCTGTGCGCGCAGCGTCGCAAATTGCCGACATTTCAGCATGAACGGTACGTCCATATTCAAGCGCGTCCATAAGCTGCAATTCACGAAAGGTTGGCTGTTCGATCGCTTCGTTAATATCTATTGAAGGATTCGCACTTGAAATAATCTCGGCAAGAATTTGCTTTTTGCGAGCGTCATTTGAATCGAAACCCCAACGATAATCACGATCATCCTATTTGTCGTCGCCCCAATAGGTCCTCCCTCCGGCCTTGGGAACTTCGTTGGAACCGAGAGCAATGATTTCGCCCTTATCGCTGAAAATCGCGGCGCCAACCTGTCGGGAAAGATCCAATGTTCGAAGCGCTGCGGCCTTAGCTAGAAATAAGCCGTATTCCATTTTCGTTGGAGAAATGGCATTCGACGAAAAAATGAGGTTGCAGAACCTGGTGACCTGTTCCATCACAGAAGGGCGTTCAGTATCGACACTTATGATAAAATCGGCATCGTGGAAAATTTTTGCGACGCGTTGCCCCATGCGGCTCGTCAATCTCGTCCGCATCGCGTTGGCAGATAAATTCCGCGTCGCCCCTAAAATTCTTAGTATACCTTGACTCCGAAGGATTGCGTTTTTTTGTGGCGCGCGGGCGGCGAATCTGAATCAATGCGTGCATGGCAGGACAGCTTCTTGGTCCCGAGGACCGGCAACACTTTCTGACGATGATGCGGCGGCAGATGAACAGCGCCGTGCATCGGCGGATGAATGTGGTGCTACTTCTGGATGACGGCTGGCCGCCGGCGCGGATTGCTGCCGCGCTGTTTATCGACGAGACGACGGTTGGCGAACATCGCCGTCTTTACGAAACCGGTGGCCGGGTTGGCGTCGAGACGCTGGTCTATCTCGGCCGCGATGCGGCGCTGGAGCAAGCGCAGTTGGACCTTCTCTCGGGCTGGGTGGAAGAGACGACGCCGCAAACCGCGAAGGAGGTCTGCGCGCATGTCGAAGCGGCCTTTGGCGTGTCGTATACGCCGAACGCCATGTCGAAACTGCTGAAGCGGCTCGATTTCGTGCCCAAGAAGCCGAAGACCGTTCCGGCCAAGGCCGACGAGGCGACAAAGCGCGCCTTCGTGGCCGAGGTTCTCAAGCCGGCAATGGACGCCGCTTCGGCCCAAACGCCGCTTGATTTCGTCGCCGCGACCCACCCGTCCTACACCGGCCGGCCGGCGCATGGCTGGATCCGCCGCGGCGAAACGGTGGAGCTGAAATCCAACCACGGCCGCCTTCGCATCAACATCAACGGCGCGTTGTCCTGGTCCGCTTTGTCGCTGGCCCATCGCCAGGAAGACCTGATCACCAGCGCCGCGATGATCCGGCTGTTCGACGATCTTGAGGCGCGCCATCCCGAGGCCGCCGCGATCGGCGCGGTGATCGACAATGCGCGCTACAACCGCTCGCGCGAACTTCGGGACTATTTCGCCAGGCCGGACTGCAAGATCAGGCCTATTTACTTGCCAAGCTACGCCCCCAACCTGAACCTGATCGAGCATTTCTGGCATTTCCTGAAGCGCAAGGTCCTGTTCAACAAGGCCTACGGCAAGTTCGCCCTGTTCAAGGCCGCCTTCGATCGCTTCTTCGAAGAGATCGATCAATGCGCCACCGAACTTAGATCGCTCATCACCGATCGGTTCCATTTCATCGGTCGCGCAAACAGCGGGATTCTCGCAGCGTAGGGGTATATCAGACGATGATTGTCAGTCTCGACTTGGAACGATTTCCACTTTCATGGAAATGCGCGATGCAGGGTGTCGCGTTCGGCCGCCCCCTCACCTCTGCCGCGATCTCTTCCCCGCGTAGGGATTGTCGCTGGTTTTTTTCGAGATACGGATGGGGACGCCCGGCAGATCGAAGGCTTGGCGCAGGCCATTGGCGAGAAAACGTTCGTAACTCGCGGGCAGCGCGTCGAGCTGATTGCCGAAAAGGATGAAATAAGGCGGCCGCGCGCGGAGTTGGGTCATGTAGCGGATTTTGATGCGCCGCCCGGCGACCGCGGGCGGCGGGGTCTGTTCGAGGGTGGCGGCAAGCCAGCGATTGAGCCGCGCCGTCGAAATCCGTTTGTTCCAGATTTCATGGACACGGAAAATCGCCTCCATCAATCTCTCGACACCTTCCCCCGTCGCGCCGGAAACCGGCATCACCGGCGCGCCTTTCACCTGAGGCAACAGCCTCCCCGCCTCCGCCCGCAATTCCGGAAGCGTGGCGCCCTTGGCCGCGATCAGATCCCATTTATTGAGGCCGATGACGAGCGCCCTGCCCTCGCGTTCGGCGAGATCGGCGAGAGTCAAATCCTGCTTCTCGAAAGGGGTCGCCGCGTCGAGCAGCAACACCACGACCTCGGCGAATTTCGCCGCGCGCAAGGCATCGGCCCCGGCAAGCTTTTCTAAATCGTCCGCGACCCTTGCGCGCTTGCGCAAGCCTGCCGTGTCGAATATTTTGATCTGACGGTTTTGCCACTCGAAATCGACACCTATCGTATCGCGGGTGAGGCCGGGTTCGGGTCCCGTCAGCAGCCGGTCCTGGCCGAGAATCCTGTTGAGGAGCGTCGATTTGCCGGCATTGGGACGGCCAATGATCGCTATCCGCAGTGGCTTCGTGACATCGAGTTCGGAGCCATCTTGATCCTCCCCCGGCGGCGCGTGCGTGGCGTCTTCCTCCGGCTCGGCCGGCAATCCGGTTGCCTCAGGAAGCGCCTCGCGCAGCGCCTCATAAAGTCCGGCCAGACCGTCCCCATGTTCGGCCGAAAGCGGCACCGGCTCGCCAAGCCCCAAATCGAAGCCTTCGAGTGCGCCCGCCGCGCCGGCGCGCCCCTCGGCCTTGTTGGCGACGAGGATCAACGGCTTATTCGCGCGGCGAACGAGATTGGCGAAGAAGCGATCGGCCGGCGTCAAACCCGCGCGCGAGTCGAACACGAAGAATACCACATCGGCGAGGCCGAGCGCCGCTCCGGTCTGCGCGCGCATCCGGCCGGGCAAGGAGGCGCTGTCGCCCTCTTCTAGTCCGGCGGTGTCGATGATCTTGAAGGCGAGATCGCCTAGTCTGGCCTCGCCCTCGCGTCTGTCGCGGGTCACCCCTGGGCGGTCGTTCACGAGCGCGATCTTTTTCCCGGCGAGCCGGTTGAACAGCGTCGATTTGCCAACATTCGGCCGGCCAATGATCGCGACGGTAAACATTGTTCCGGACTGTTACTTGGCCGGCGCATCACCAGGCGGCGGGTTTCCAGCTTGCGCATTCGCCGGCCCCACCGCCGCCGATTGAACCAATCCGAGAAGAGCCTGGGCGCGCATATGAATCCCGGCCGGTGCCCGCGTGTCGGAGACGATTCCATCGAACCAATTCCCGGCCGTGTCGAAAGCGTTCCGCTTCAACGCGGCAAGGCCAAGCAGCTCGCGAATCTGATGATGATAAGGAAAGGAGTCCGAGGCGAGCGGCGCGAATTTGCGTTCGAAGTCCAGCGGATCGTCGCTGTCGACACGCAGCATGGCCGCGCGGAGCTTGGCGAAATCCTTGAAAACGGGATCGAAGCTCGGGTCGGCCGCCAACGCCTCATAGGCCTTGATCGCCGCCTGCGGATCGCTGGCCGCGCGCTCGTCCGCCGCGCGCAGACGCGCAATGCTCGCATAACCCTTTGGCGCGGTTTTGCTCAAGGCATCGAAAGCGGCCGTGGCTTCGGTGGACTTGCCGTCGCGCGACAGTTGCGCGGCGGCTTCGTATTTCGCGCTGGCTGCCTGCGCCGCCTCGTCGCGGTAATGGCCGTAGAGGCGCCAGCCACCCGTCCCGGCCACGACGAGAACAGCCAAGGCAATCAACAAATACCGGTATTTGGTCCACAGCCGGACGACACGGTCGCGGCGGACGTCTTCATCGACTTCGCGAAAAAACTCGGTCATTTGCTTCTCATGCGCTGATCGATCCCTTGACATTCATGCCTGTCAGCTAGCATGCGCGGGCTGGAAACGCCACCCGTATGAGCCCGAGCCGGCAGCTAATCCCCGCGCATGCGGTCTTGCGCGGCGGATAGCCCACCTTCCGCGCGGACATGGCTCGTCGCGGCGGCAAGACCGAACAGCGGCATATTGGCATAAATGGTTTCATATTTGCCAGGCTCGATGAGATAGGTCTCATGCCAAATGCCGACCGTGCCGTCCTTGCCGACGGCGCGGTTAAACGCCGCCCAGGCCGGAAAATGCTGGGCGGACGTGTCATGCGCATAGGCGATGAGCTTATCGAACGAGTCCCAATATTGCTGCACGAGAAAAATCCGCCCGGAAAAATACAGCCGGTGCGAGAGCAAACCAGCCGCTGGCCTGCGGTCAAGCTCGGCGAGCATCCGCGGCATGGCGGCGAAGACATGCAGCCATTTATGCACCGCCCATAGTTTATTTAGCCGCATGCCAATCAGAAAAAGCACCAGAGGCTTGTCCGTGCGCGCCGTATAGCGGCCGTTGAAAATATCAGCCATGTCCAGTCTCCTCGCGAATGCGAATTCCTCGACGGTAGCACGGAGGCAAACTCTTGGCCTGGACTGCTGGAACACCGCGGAGGGGACCACTTCCCAACCTCACTCGGCCGCGCGATGCGCTGGTTTGGCATCCTCCTTTAGGACGAAAGCCACTTTTCCACGCTTGCCGCCATGATCCCGCGCAATCAGCGTGTAGATCGCCGGCGTCACGAACAGCGTGAAAATCGTACCGATGCTCATCCCCGCCGCGATGACAATTCCGATTGCGAAGCGGCTCTTCGCGCCGGCGCCCTCGGCGACAATCAGGGGAACCATCCCGACCACCATGGCCGCCGTGGTCATGAGGATCGGGCGCAACCGCACGGAGGCGGCATGTTCGATCGCCTCGCGGCGGCCAAAACCTTCCCGCACCTGAAGCCTGTTGGCGAATTCCACCATCAGGATACCATGTTTGGAAATGAGGCCGATCAGAGTGACAAGCCCGATCTGCGAATAAATATTCATGCTCGCCGCGCCGGCAACGCCAAGGATGTTCAAAGGCAGAAGCGCGCCGAACCTGGCCGAAGGCCTTCTCAGAATTGAGCGAGGTCTCGGCATTGATGCTGGTTTGGATGAAATCGCCCTTGATCTCGCCCGCTGCGGTCGTGAAATTGTTGGTGGCGAGGGCTGCCGAGACATCGATCGGGGTCACGCCGCGCGCGGCCATCCGGTTCGGATTGAGCCACACCCGCATCGCGAAGGTTTGGCCACCGAGAATCTGCGCATTGGCGACCCCATCGATCGTCTGCAGTCTCGGCTGAACCACGCGGTTCAGGTAATCGGTGATTTGCGATGGGGTAAGAACCTTCGAATTGAAGGACATGTAAAGAACGGCGGTTGAATCGCCAGTCTGCTTGACCACGACAGGATCGAACGCCTGGCGCGGCATAAGATATTTGACTTGATTTACCTTCGCCAAGACATCGGCGACCGCGCGGTCCGCATTGGCGTTCAGGAGAAGGTTCAGGGTAATCGTCGAGGTATTCTGCTGCGAATTCGAAACAAGCGTGTCAATGCCTTCGGCGCTCGCCACCGCCTGCATCAGGGGCGTCGTGATGAATCCCTTAATTACATCCGCATTGGCGCCCGGATAGACTGTCGTGATGGTGATCGTGGTTGACGAGAGTTCCGGAAATTGCCGGACCTGCAGCTTCAAGCCGGATTAAATCCCGGCTAGCAAAATCAAAAGGCTGACCACGCTGGCCAATACCGGCCGCCGGATAAAAATATCGGTAAAGGACATCGCTTATTCCTTCGGCCGCACCGCTGGCGGTTCGAGGCGCGCGGCGGGGTCGATGCGCACCCGCGCACCGGACTGCAGTTTGAGCTGACCTTCGGCCACGATTGTTTCGCCTGGCTCGATGCCCTCGACGATGGCAACCCGGTCTTCCCGCGTGTCGCCGGCGCGCACCACCCGGCGTTCGACTTTCAAAACTTCACCTTCGTTGGCCTGGGCCGCCTGCGCCCCGGCTGTATCCGGCGCAAAGGGCTTCACAACGAAAACGCTTTCACCATAGAGCGAGTAAGTGACCGCGGTCCGAGGCAGCGTCACGACCTTTTGGGGCGCGCCCGCGATGACGTTCACATTGGCGAACATACCGGACCATAGTTGCCTTTTCTTGTTGTCAAGCTGGCCACGCACCAATACATTGCGGCTATCCAGGGCGATACGCGCATCGATGGTCTTGATCACGCCACGGAAAATCTGGCCGGGATAAGTGTCGATCTCGACTTCGATCGCTTGACCCGGCTTTAGGAGATCGAACGATTTTTCGGGAACAGGGAAATCGACGAAAATCGGATCGAGTTGCTGCAAGGTGATCAGGCTCGTTCCCGGCGATACATATTGTCCGAGGTCCAATTTACGAATGCCGACCCGCCCGGCGAACGGCGCGGTGAGCTTTTTCTGGGTGATGATCGCGCGGATCCGTTCGGCGGTGGCGGCGGCGGAATCGCGCGCGGCCTCGGCGGCATCCAAATTTGCCTTGGCCGAAACGCCGCGCTAAATCAGCTGACGCTGTCTTTCGAGCACCAGCTCGGCATTCTTGAGGACCGCGAGATTATTCTTGAGATCGGCCTGCTCCACCGAATTGTCGATTTCAAAAAGAGGGGCGCCCTTTTCAACGTCCTGACCAAATTCGACCCGGACCGCAACGACGGCTCCGCCGATTTGGGGCGCGATATCGATTTGTTGAACCGCCCTGAACGACCCAATCGCCGGCAGGCGTGGTGCCCATGTCTCGATTTCAGCCACGGCGACCGCGACCGAAGCGGGGGGAGGAGGCGCCTGTAGGATGAAATGCTTTATCATCCCGGGCTTGACGACGAATTGGAAATACCCAAGGCCAACGCCGAGAGTTGTAAGAAATAGCAATACGGCAATGAAAATGACGCTGCGCTTCACGTTTACCAGCCGATGGCTTAAGACGGGTTGGGGGAATCCGGCAGGCTCATCGAAAACTCAAACAAGTTGTTGTTGTTCCAAATCTGAATCTGGCCGCCGCCCACCGATGCGTTGGTCCACAACGACTTCGCCCCGCAGAAATCGCGAACGTTCAAGAAATGCTTCATGGAAATCTAGCGGTTCCAATTATATTAGAGCGGGTCCCGAATAGACAGAATCGGAAGGGGGATTCCCAAATCGGCGGAAATCGTGATTCACCATGTTGGCTGGAATGGAGGCCGGCATGGTGGCAAAACCCTATTCGCAGGATTTACGTGACCGCCTGGTGCGGGCTGTACTGGCAGGTCAGTCTCGGCGCAAGGCGGCGCGCAGCTTTGATGTCAGTGCGAGCTGCGTGATCAAGCTCATGCAGCAGTTTGAGATAACAGGCGGTTGTCTGCCGCGAAAGTTTGGCGGCCATAAGCGGCACGCGCTGGCTGCGCATGAAGATAAGGTGCGGGCGTTGGTGGCGGTGCAGCCCGAGCTGACGATCACGGAGCTGTGGAGCAAGCTGACGACGCTCGAGATCAAAGTCGGGCGGTCCGCCGTCGGGCGTTTTTTGCGGCATCTGCAATTGACCTTTAAAAAAAACTCTGCACGCCGCCGAACAAGAAAGAGCGGATGTCCGGGCCGCACGTCTCGCTTGGCGCGATAAGCAGAAAAGTCTTGATCCTCAAAGGCTTGTATTCATCGATGAGACCTGGGCCTCGACCAACATGACACCTCGCTATGGGCGATGTGAAAGAGGCAAGAGACTTATCGCTCACGCCCCGTTCGGCCACTGGAAGACGACGACCTTTTTGGCGGCGTTGCGCCACGATCGCATCACCGCTCCTTGTGTCTTCGACGGTCCCATTAACGGCGCAAAGTTCCTCGCCTATGTCGAGCAGGTTCTGGTGCCGACCTTGTCGCCTGGCGAAATCGTGGTGATGGATAATCTCGGTTCCCATAAACGCGCCGGCGTTCGAAAAGCCATCGAAGCCGCCGGGGCGACGCAGTGCTTCTTGCCCGCCTACAGTCCTGACTTCGATCCCATCGAACAAGTCTTCGCCAAGCTCAAAAATACGTTGCGCAAAATGGCCCACCGAACCGTCGATGCTCTGTGGGATGGCATCGGATTAGCTCTCGACGACTTCCCTCCAACCGAATGCTTCAACTATTTTCGCAATGCCGGATACGGGTCCACCTAATCGGGACCCGCTCTAGAGCGTTATCCACTGTGACAGAATCGGGTGGGATTCCCAAGCGGGCTTTGTCGTGATTCAAGCTTCGGGCTGGGAGGAGGCCAGGATGAATGACGAAGCCCTATTCGGAAGATCTTCGGACGCGCGTGGTAGCGGCCGTTGTGGCGGGCGCAAGCTGCCGGGATGCGGCACAGCGGTTCAGTGTCGGCGTGAGCAGTGTTGTGCGGTGGGCGCAGCGGTTCCGGCGGACCGGGGGCGTCGCGGCCAAGCCGATGGGCGGGAAGCGCAACTCGCGTCTCAAAGATGAGCGAGACTGGCTGCTCGCCCGCGTCGCCGCGTCGCCCGATTTGCCGCTTCATGACATCAGGCGCGAGCTTGCCGCGCGCCATGTCCGTGTCGGCTATGGCACGATTTGGCGCTTTTTCGCCTAAGAGTCCGTTTCGAAAGTTCGTCAACCATTGCAGAGCTTTCGTAGCATAAGTCGAATGGAGGCGAAACGGAGGAAGACAAGGGCTGTGGCGTTGAGGTTCTCCCAATCCTTGGCCAGTCTTCGACAGCGGTTCAGCCATGCGATCGACCGCTCGACGATCCAGCGCTTGGGCAAGGTCACGAAGCCTTTCGCCTGATCGCAGCGTTTGACGATCTCGATCTTTACACGAGGCAGAATGTCGGCGAGCGCGTCGCCAAGGATCGGCCCTTGATACGCGCTGTCGGCGAACAGTTTTTCGAGAAAGGGAAAGCGGCCGAACAGCGTCGAAAGCAGCAAGACGCCGCCGTCGCGATCCTGAATGCCGGCGCAATGAACGATGGCGCCCATCAGCAAGCCTTGCGTATCGACGAGAACGTGGCGCTTCTTGCCCTTGATCTCCTGAGTTCACCGAAGGGTTGCCCGCGTCATAGCCGTGCGGATCGATGCGCGCCCCCTTTTTCGGCGCTTTTCACGCTCTGGCTGTCGATGATCGCCGCCGCTGGGCTCGCTTCGCGTTCGGCTTGTTCGCGACACTTCACGTAGAGCGCGTCGTGGATGCGATCCAGAATGCCGTCCCAAGCCCAGTCGCAAAAGTAGCGATACACCGTGCTCTTGGGCGGCAAATCCTTGGGGATGTAGCGCCATTGAGATCCCGTGCCCAGCACATACATGACGCCGTTGAACACCTCCCGCATGTCGGCTTCACGCTTGCGGCCGCCCCGTTTGGCCGGGGGAATGAGCGGCTCGACATGCGCCCATTCTTCGTCCGTCACGTCGCTCGGATAACCCAGCTTGTCGCGATTGTATTTCGCCCGGTTTTCGTCCGTCCACATCGGCGGCCTCCAACGAATCAGACCGCCACTCTTAAATCACAAGTGATTCATCGGATTCAACATCTTTCGAGACGGACACTACGATCGTCCTTGCTTGAACGGTTTGCCGCCATCATACTCGTAGTATTTTTCGGCGGCTGTAAAGAATTTGCTATAATTGTGGCCATAGGATTTGATGGTAGCTAAATTGACCTTGTTCAATACGACCCCTGTTATGGTGCCTTTGTTGAGATGGACGTTGTCAATAGCCTGAAACACAAGATCACGATCCGTCTTGTTCCATTCGATCAAGAGTATGGTTTTGTCTGCAATGCTAGAAATTACTGCAGCGTCCGAGACTGGAAGGATAGGAGGGCTGTCGAGAAAAACCAGATCGTAATGTTCCGAAGCAAATTTCAGGACCTCGATCATTCGAGGCGAACCGATGAGATCGAGCGAGCTTCTGTCACAGTTTCCTACCGGCACAATTGTCAATGACGAATAATCGTTTGCGACTTCATCCCATTCGGCATGTCCAGCAAGCAAGTCAATAAGACCTCCGGTTTTTTCTAGATGAAATAATTTCGACGTCATTGGGCGACGAAAGTCACAATCGATGAGAACAACGCGTGCGCCTGAGAGCGCCGACGACAGAGCGAGCGTCGCTGCCAGGGTCGACTTGCCCTCGGCGGGAACAGCCGAGGTGATCTAAATCACTTTCGCTGACTTATCGCCATCTGTCCGCCGCAATCCCATGCGGATGCAGCGCAGAGCTTCGGCAAAATGAGAAAACTGGTTCGCAAGCACATACTGGAGAATGTCGAGATGGTGCCCTTTTTGCTCGAAATCGTCAACGTTGAGGAGGGGAACACTCGCCAACATAGGCAGACGCAAAGACTGCTCAAGCTGCATTGGAGTGACAAACGTCGATTGCATCCGGTCGGAGTTGAAATACTCGGCAACGAAAGCGCCGCCTAGGCCGAGCAACGATCCAAGACCGAGTGACACCATTAGGAAGAGCGGCAGACGAGGAAAACTCGCTTGTGTTGGTACGCGCGCGCTTTCAATTATACGCGCCTCCGCTTCCTGCATGGTCTGGCTCTGCTCTAATTCCTTGAATTTATTTAGGAAAAATCGTAGACCTGCCGGTTGGCATTAGCAACACGCTGAGCTTCTCGAAGTTTTGCCTGACCATCGGGGTTCGCCAGGCCGCCTGCCCCCGTTAGCTTTTTCAGTTGCTCCTTTAAGGCAATGACATTGTTGCGGGAGGCCGCGTAATCATTCTCTAGATTGGCAATGATGCGATCTTCTTCCGCGGATATTTGGCCTCTAACGGCACGGAGCCCCTCTTCCGCGCGAATAATTTCGGGGCGGCGGGTAACAATGTCGCGCTGTGACGGCAACGGCTGCATTTCGGCCAATTTCCGGATAATATCGGATTGCTGGGCGCGCAGACCCGTGATCACGCCCGATGCCATGACCGCTGCAAGACCTTCAATATTGCCGCCGGATTGCCGGACGCCGCGAGCCTGCTCGACTTTCACCTGTTGACGCGAAAGTTCGACCTCCGCAGCGCCAATCGCCGCATTGAGCTCGGTGATCTGCTGGCTAGCTATGGTCGACGTTCCGTTCTCACCGGTTTCGGTCAATCCATACGCCCGCCGATCTCGGCAACGGCCTCTTCGCTGTCGATAGTGTCCTTGCGTATCTCCTTGAGGCGGCCGAAAAGCCACGATGAGGCGCGACGCGCCGCTTCGTACTTGGCCTGGAGCTGATCATTTAAGTAGGCCTCGCTGACAGCCTGCGCCAAATGTGCCGCTTTGACTGGATCGCTGGAGTTAACTTCAACATTAATGATATATGTGAGACCATCGCGCACAACTGAAGTGGCCTTTCGAAGGCGCTCTGTCGCAGCGGCTATGTGATCCTTTCTATCGGCGGAGGGATCAGCGAACCTAACTCCCGGCAACACGGACAACAGTCGCACCAAGAAACTCCGCCGAGCTAATCCGAATTCTGGATCATCGTAGAGCTTCTCGGACTTGACCACGCGCTCTAGCACCTCACTCGACTGAATGATTGATCCAATGCTGGCGATCTTGGTGGAATCAACCACCATCGCCGAACCGAAGTCCGTTCCCGGACCGAGTGAACCAGGAGTTTTGGGGTCGATCAGGATCGCAACCGTGCTGGTGTAGCGGGGTGTCAATGAGACAAAGATCGCCATCGCGATTAGCACGGCGAGAAAAGGAACGCCGCACACAATCGGAAGCCGCCGGACAAATATCCCTACTAGCTCTCGAAGGTCTAAGGCCTTGGCCTCCGATGGTACTTGGCCTGCCTTCCGCTGCCAGTCCTTGGCCGGGATATAGTCATTCATCTCTACCTCAATTGATTGCTACTTCAAATGCACCTAAAGCTACAAAAGCTACAGCTTAAGACTTGCAATAATCTATCCTTCCGACGAAGGAAAAGCAAGGTCGGACCAACCCAGGCTCCCACGGCGTGGTAGTCAGGTTAATGGCCAGGGACTGGTCGGCTGCGACGAGCGGCTGAAATTGGTGGGCGCGTCGCAATTGCCGGATGGAAGGAGGGCCAACCCGTCGCGGCAGCGGCGACGAATACGGCTCTTAGAGCGGGTCCCGAATAGACAGAATCGGAAGGGGGATTCCCGAATCGGCGGAATCGTGATTCACCATGTTGGCTGGAATGGAGGCCGGCATGGATGGCAAAACCCTATTCGCAGGATTTACGTGACCGCCTGGTGCGGGCTGTACTGGCAGGTCAGTCTCGGCGCAAGGCGGCGCGCAGCTTTGATGTCAGTGCGAGCTGCGTGATCAAGCTCATGCAGCAGTTTGAGATAACAGGCGGTTGTCTGCCGCGAAAGTTTGGCGGCCATAAGCGGCACGCGCTGGCTGCGCATGAAGATAAGGTGCGGGCGTTGGTGGCGGTGCAGCCCGAGCTGACGATCACGGAGCTGTGGAGCAAGCTGACGACGCTCGAGATCAAAGTCGGGCGGTCCGCCGTCGGGCGTTTTTTGCGGCATCTGCAATTGACCTTTAAAAAAAACTCTGCACGCCGCCGAACAAGAAAGAGCGGATGTCCGGGCCGCACGTCTCGCTTGGCGCGATAAGCAGAAAAGTCTTGATCCTCAAAGGCTTGTATTCATCGATGAGACCTGGGCCTCGACCAACATGACACCTCGCTATGGGCGATGTGAAAGAGGCAAGAGACTTATCGCTCACGCCCCGTTCGGCCACTGGAAGACGACGACCTTTTTGGCGGCGTTGCGCCACGATCGCATCACCGCTCCTTGTGTCTTCGACGGTCCCATTAACGGCGCAAAGTTCCTCGCCTATGTCGAGCAGGTTCTGGTGCCGACCTTGTCGCCTGGCGAAATCGTGGTGATGGATAATCTCGGTTCCCATAAACGCGCCGGCGTTCGAAAAGCCATCGAAGCCGCCGGGGCGACGCAGTGCTTCTTGCCCGCCTACAGTCCTGACTTCGATCCCATCGAACAAGTCTTCGCCAAGCTCAAAAATACGTTGCGCAAAATGGCCCACCGAACCGTCGATGCTCTGTGGGATGGCATCGGATTAGCTCTCGACGACTTCCCTCCAACCGAATGCTTCAACTATTTTCGCAATGCCGGATACGGGTCCACCTAATCGGGACCCGCTCTAGAGCGGGTCCCGAATAGACAGAATCGGAAGGGGGATTCCCGAATCGGCGGAATCGTGATTCACCATGTTGGCTGGAATGGAGGCCGGCATGGATGGCAAAACCCTATTCGCAGGATTTACGTGACCGCCTGGTGCGGGCTGTACTGGCAGGTCAGTCTCGGCGCAAGGCGGCGCGCAGCTTTGATGTCAGTGCGAGCTGCGTGATCAAGCTCATGCAGCAGTTTGAGATAACAGGCGGTTGTCTGCCGCGAAAGTTTGGCGGCCATAAGCGGCACGCGCTGGCTGCGCATGAAGATAAGGTGCGGGCGTTGGTGGCGGTGCAGCCCGAGCTGACGATCACGGAGCTGTGGAGCAAGCTGACGACGCTCGAGATCAAAGTCGGGCGGTCCGCCGTCGGGCGTTTTTTGCGGCATCTGCAATTGACCTTTAAAAAAAACTCTGCACGCCGCCGAACAAGAAAGAGCGGATGTCCGGGCCGCACGTCTCGCTTGGCGCGATAAGCAGAAAAGTCTTGATCCTCAAAGGCTTGTATTCATCGATGAGACCTGGGCCTCGACCAACATGACACCTCGCTATGGGCGATGTGAAAGAGGCAAGAGACTTATCGCTCACGCCCCGTTCGGCCACTGGAAGACGACGACCTTTTTGGCGGCGTTGCGCCACGATCGCATCACCGCTCCTTGTGTCTTCGACGGTCCCATTAACGGCGCAAAGTTCCTCGCCTATGTCGAGCAGGTTCTGGTGCCGACCTTGTCGCCTGGCGAAATCGTGGTGATGGATAATCTCGGTTCCCATAAACGCGCCGGCGTTCGAAAAGCCATCGAAGCCGCCGGGGCGACGCAGTGCTTCTTGCCCGCCTACAGTCCTGACTTCGATCCCATCGAACAAGTCTTCGCCAAGCTCAAAAATACGTTGCGCAAAATGGCCCACCGAACCGTCGATGCTCTGTGGGATGGCATCGGATTAGCTCTCGACGACTTCCCTCCAACCGAATGCTTCAACTATTTTCGCAATGCCGGATACGGGTCCACCTAATCGGGACCCGCTCTAGCCGTGGCTTGGCTGCGATTCGCCGCCACCCTGCCACCTCAACCTTATGAGCTCAGCCGGGCCATGACCTTTGCAATGCGCACAAATTTACGGTCAATTAGGCCGGTAGAAAGACCGTGAATCACAACACAAGCGGGCGAAACTACGGCAATGGCAATAGGATATTTTTTCAACAAAACGTGTTGGCAGACCCACGCGCGCCAGCACGTTCGTTACGCTGCCTGAAGAGTCATCATCTATTTGCTTTGGATATCAAAACGCCATCATTTTGATCATTTTTCAGCCGGGAGCAATGGCTTTGCCTTGAGAACGCATAAAGTGCTGCTGCCTAGCCCCGTGGCGGTTCACCCGTGTCGCCCTTGCTGCTTCCAAAGCCCGGCGTGTCCCCATCCTCCGGTTTGCGAGCCATGATCCGCTCAATCCTCCGCATTTGCCAGCCGATCAGCCAACGGGCGCCAAGAATTGTTGCGCCGACGACAAAGAACGCGAAGATCCAGCCGACACCGGCCAAGCGCATGGCCTCGATGGCCTGATCGCCGATGCCGATATTGTTCATGGCGTATCCCGTTTATTTATGTGTTCGCATGAACTTATCCAAAAAATCTGCAACTTTTTGGGAGCATGCTCTACTCCCCCGCGTCTCTCATTTGAGCATGTTTGCGCCAAACGCAAGGCGCGGCGGTCAAAACGGCAAGGCCTCGCGATGCGCGGCACCGCGACTTTTGTCGGATAGCCTTGCATCGCGGCAAAGACCGCAATCGGCGGGAGGGTCCGCGCGTCCTTGATCCGCACAGACGCGACCTGGGAGAGCTGCCAAAACTACTTCCAAGCCGCAGGATACGAACCAACTTGATCAGATAACGCGCTAGAGCGGGTCCCGAATAGACAGAATCGGAAGGGGGATTCCCGAATCGGCGGAATTGTGATTTACCATGTTGGCTGGAATGGAGGCCGGCATGGATGGCAAAACCCTATTCGCAGGATTTACGTGACCGCCTGGTGCGGGCTGTACTGGCAGGTCAGTCTCGGCGCAAGGCGGCGCGCAGCTTTGATGTCAGTGCGAGCTGCGTGATCAAGCTCATGCAGCAGTTTGAGATAACAGGCGGTTGTCTGCCGCGAAAGTTTGGCGGCCATAAGCGGCACGCGCTGGCTGCGCATGAAGATAAGGTGCGGGCGTTGGTGGCGGTGCAGCCCGAGCTGACGATCACGGAGCTGTGGAGCAAGCTGACGACGCTCGAGATCAAAGTCGGGCGGTCCGCCGTCGGGCGTTTTTTGCGGCATCTGCAATTGACCTTTAAAAAAAACTCTGCACGCCGCCGAACAAGAAAGAGCGGATGTCCGGGCCGCACGTCTCGCTTGGCGCGATAAGCAGAAAAGTCTTGATCCTCAAAGGCTTGTATTCATCGATGAGACCTGGGCCTCGACCAACATGACACCTCGCTATGGGCGATGTGAAAGAGGCAAGAGACTTATCGCTCACGCCCCGTTCGGCCACTGGAAGACGACGACCTTTTTGGCGGCGTTGCGCCACGATCGCATCACCGCTCCTTGTGTCTTCGACGGTCCCATTAACGGCGCAAAGTTCCTCGCCTATGTCGAGCAGGTTCTGGTGCCGACCTTGTCGCCTGGCGAAATCGTGGTGATGGATAATCTCGGTTCCCATAAACGCGCCGGCGTTCGAAAAGCCATCGAAGCCGCCGGGGCGACGCAGTGCTTCTTGCCCGCCTACAGTCCTGACTTCGATCCCATCGAACAAGTCTTCGCCAAGCTCAAAAATACGTTGCGCAAAATGGCCCACCGAACCGTCGATGCTCTGTGGGATGGCATCGGATTAGCTCTCGACGACTTCCCTCCAACCGAATGCTTCAACTATTTTCGCAATGCCGGATACGGGTCCACCTAATCGGGACCCGCTCTAGGTTTCCACTTCCGCGGCTGCCACGCAGGGTTCGGCCGGGGCCGGCTTGGCGGGCAATGGGAAGCTTGGGCACATGGGGGTTGGAATTTCGACCTCGACTTCGAGGGTCGAGACCACCTCGCCGCGCTCCATCTTGACCTTGATCCCGTCCTGCTCGACAGGGAAGTGCTTGGCGATCACCGCCATGATTTCTTCCTGAAGAATAGCGATCAGATCGGACTTGCCAGAGACGGCGCGCTCATGCGCGAGCAGGATTTGCAACCGTTCCCTGGCGACCGGCGCGGTGCGCGGCCGCTTGAAAAAATCGAGGAGTTTCATGCCGCCCTCCGTCCGAACAGCTTGCCAAACAGGCCCCTCCTGTCACTTGGAATTGTCATATCCAGGGCTTCGCCGTTCAGCCGCTTCGCCGCGTCGAAATAAGCGCGCGCCGGCGCGCTCACGGGATTGTTGAGGGTGATCGGCGAGCCGAGATTGGATGCGCGCAGAACCTCGAAGCTTTCCGGGATGATTCCGAGCAGGGGAATGGAAAGGATCTCAAGCACATCCTCTACATTCAGCATTTCGCCGCGACCGGCGCGGGCGGCGTCAAAGCGGGTGATCAAGAGATGCTTTTCGACGCGCTCGCCCTTCTCCGCCTTTTCGGTCTTGGAATTGAGAAGGCCGATAATACGGTCGGAGTCGCGAACCGAGGATACCTCGGGGTTGGTCACGACGATCGCGACATCGGCATGGCGCATGGCAAGCGTGGCGCCGCGCTCGATGCCGGCGGGACTATCGCAGATCACCCAATCGAATTTCTCCTTCAACTCGGCGACGACGCGCGCAACGCCCTCGTCCGTCAAGGCGTCCTTGTCGCGCGTCTGCGAGGCGGGAAGCAGGGACAGCGTCGGCACGCGCTTGTCGCGGATGAGAGCTTGGGCAAGCTTGGCGTCGCCTTGAACGACATTGATCAAGTCGTAGACCACGCGGCGCTCGGCCCCCATGACGAGATCGAGGTTGCGCAGCCCGACGTCGAAATCGACGAGCACGACATTCTTGCCCGCCGTCGCCAGCGCCGCGCCCAACGCCGCGGTGGAGGTCGTCTTGCCGACGCCGCCCTTGCCCGATGTTACGACCAAAACCTTGGCCATGTTGCTGTCTCCCAATTTGTCTCAGTCCTGCAGTCATCATCATCGAATCACCGTCGAGCCAGACCTGAATTGGCTGGCCACGCAGGTGCGCGGGCATATCGTCGGCCACCATGTAAAGGCCGTCGATCGAAAGAAGCTCTGCTTCGAGCTTGCGGCAAAAAATCCGCGCGCGGGCGTCGCGTGAACCGGCGATCGCCCGGCCCCGCAGCGTTCCATAGATATGGATCGAACCGCCGGCGATCACCTCGGCGCCCGAGGCTACGGATCCGACGACGATCACATCGCCCTCGGGGTGCACGATGCACTGGCCGGAGCGGATCGAACTGTCCATCAGCAGGGAATTCGGTTGCTGCGGTGTCGCGGCCACGGAGGGAGCGGAGCTGGCGTCGCCGGGAGGCGAAGGTGCGGTGGAAAGAGGCGCCGCCGCGTCCGGAGCGGAATCGGAAAAAGGAGCGGGGGCAGGGGCCTCCGCGGCGCCGGGAGGATTGTCGCCGGGGATGACACTGGCCTGCCGCCCGCTCAAAAGCAGCGGCGGCATCGCGAAATCGAGCCACGAAGGTTCGGCGCCTTCGATGCCCATCACCTTGATGTTGCGCTCGGCGAGGTTTTGCAGAACCTCCGCGAGCCCCTCCTTGCCAGGCTGAAGAACCGCAAGGTCGAGCACGACCGGCCGCCCGAAGAAAAACCCCGGCGAACGTTCGAGCCATGTGTCTAGCTCGGCAAGCCAGTTTGCCACGGGCGGCTCTGGCGCCAGAACCATGGCGTGGTAAGAGCGGCCATGAAACCTTATGGAATGACGGGGGCGGGCAACTTCTGTCACGAGTGCGCCTCAAAATCGCTTTCGTCGATTTACGCAACGTATGGTTAACGCCTCGTTAAGGTTGCGGCAGAGAGCTTCAGTTTATCGTGGAGCGGCGCGCGCGGGATTGCCGCATGCTTCGCCGGAAGGCGCGGAAGCACGATCTTGATCGAACTGGGCGGCGGGTGACAAGCGCCTCACATGACGCGAGGGCGGCGAAGATCGAGGGTCAGCGGGAATTCGGCGCAACGCTCCTCGGGGGGCACGTCGAACGCGCCCGGCGTGTGACCATGGTCCTGGAAGCGCGCAAGACGGCGTGCTTCCGCCTCGAAGCTATTGACCGGAAAGGTCTCGTAGTGACGCCCGCCCGGATGCGCGACATGATAGACGCAGCCGCCGAGCGCACGGCCGTTCCAGCCATCGACGAGATCGAAGGTCAAGGGGGCGTGGACCGGAATCGCCGGATGCAGTCCGGCGGCGGGTTTCCAGGCCTTGAAGCGCACGCCGGCAACCGCTTCGCCGGATTTCCCGGTCGTGGTCAGGGGGACGCGCCGCCCGTTGCAGGCGACGACGTGGCGGCCTTGCACCAGCCCGGTTGCCTTTATTTGCAAACGCTCCACCGAGGAATCGACATAGCGCACGGTTCCGCCCGGAGCACCTTGCTCGCCCATCACATGCCAGGGCTCGAGCGCTTGGCGCACTTCGAGCTTGACGCCGCCATGCTCGACGGCGCCGTAAAACGGGAAACGGAATTCAAACTGCGCCTCGAACCAGGCGGAATCGAACGCATAGCCCGCCCGCCTCAGATCGGCGAGGACACCCAAAAAATCCTCCCAGACGAAATGCGGCAGCATGAAACGATCGTGCAGCGCCGTGCCCCAACGCACGAGATCGCCTTGTAGCGGTTGTTGCCAAAACCAGGCGACGAGCGCCCGCAGCAGCAATTGCTGCGCGAGACTCATCCGCGCATCCGGCGGCATTTCAAAGGCCCGGAATTCGACCAATCCAAGCCGTCCCAAGGAACTATCAGGCGAATAAAGTTTGTCGATGCAGATTTCCGCGCGATGCGTGTTGCCTGTCACATCGACGAGGAGGTTGCGGAACAAGCGGTCGGCAAGCCACGGCGGCGCCGGTTCGCCCGCGCGAGGCGTGTTGGAAAGGGCGATTTCGAGTTCGTAGAGCTGATCGTGGCGGGCCTCGTCGACGCGCGGCGCCTGGCTCGTCGGGCCGATGAAGAGTCCCGAGAAGAGATAGGAAAGCGAGGGATGGCGCTGCCAATGGAGGATCAGGCTTTTGAGCAAGTCGGGCCGCCGGAGCACCGGCGAATCGGCGGGCGTGGGTCCGCCCAACACGACATGATTGCCGCCGCCGGTGCCGGTGTGGCGTCCATCGGTCATGAATTTATCGGCGCCGAGCTGTACCTGACGGGCGTCCTCGTAAAGACCATTGGTTGTGGCGACGAGCGCGCGCCAGCTTCCCGCTGGATGGATATTGACCTCGATGACGCCAGGATCGGGCGTGACCCTGATCACGTTGACGCGCGGATCGATGGGTGGCGGATAGCCTTCGATATGCACCGGTAGGCCTGCCGCCTCGGCGCTCGCTTCGACCGCCGCGAGAAGTTCGAGGTAGTCTTCCAGCATCTTGACCGGCGGCATGAAGACGCAAAGGACACCGTCGCGCGGCTCGACCGACAGCGCCGTGCGCACCGCGCCCTCGATCGCCTCCTGTTCGATGCGTTCCTGCCGCGCGCCTGGCGTGGCCACCTCGCGGAAGTGCTGGGCGATCTCCTCGCGGTCCGGCAGGCCTCCGCGTTCTTCCAACGGGTCCTGCGCGAGGATTGACGGATAGGACGGTTCAGGGACCCATGGCAGCGACGGCAAGGGCAACCGGTAGCCGGCTGGGGAATCGCCAGGGACGAGAAAAAGGTTGCCGCGCCGCAATGCCCATTTTTCGCTTTGCCATCGCGGCCGCACCGCGGCGCTCGCCGGGTCCGCTCGCGCGTTGCAGCGCTGCACCGGCATGACATAGCCCACGGGTTTTGTAAGTCCCCGTGCGAACGTCCGGATCATCCGGCCGCGCTCTTCCGGATCCTCGATTTTCGGATCGAGCGGATCGGTATTTTCCGGCAGATTGGCCTCCTTGACGAGCCACGCCGCGGGGTCTTCATAGGCGGGCAAGATGCATCCGGTCTCAATGCCGAGCCTTTCGGCTATGCCCGAGGCGAGAATTCCGGCTTGCGCCGTTTGTTTCTCAACGAGTGCCACACTGACACCGGACGATGTCTCGGGTCCGGCTGGCGCGGTCCGGGCTACGTCCGCGAAGAAGGCGGGATTGTTCCAAACCGGTTTGCCGTCCTTGCGCCAATAGAGCGCAAAGCTCCAGCGCGGAAGACTCTCACCCGGATACCATTTGCCTTGGCCATGATGGAGCATGCCGCCCGGCGCGAAGCGTGCCTGCAAGCGGCGGATGAATTTGTCGGCGAAGGTGCGTTTCGTTGGTCCGACGGCGGCGGTGTTCCATTCCTCCGATTCGAAGTCGTCGATCGAGACGAACGTCGGCTCGCCGCCCATCGTCAGGCGAACGTCGTCGCGGACGAGATCGGCATCGACCTTTTCGCCAAGCGCGTCGAGCTTCGCCCAGGCGGAACTCCGAAAAAGGCAGCGTGATCCGGGGCGCCTCTCCAACGCGGGTCACTCGCATATCAAAATGAAAATCGACATTGGCGGGCTCGACGAGCCCGGAAATCGGCGCGGCGGAGCGATAATGCGGCGTCGCGGCAACCGGCAAATGCCCCTCGCCGCACAACATTCCCGAGGTCGGGTCCATCCCGATCCAGCCGGCGCCGGGCAGATAAACCTCGGCCCAGGCGTGCAGATCGGTAAAATCCTTTTGGGTACCTCTCGGCCCCTCCACCGGCTCGATGTCGGCGCGCAATTGAATGAGATAGCCCGAGACGAAACGCGCCGCGAGGCCAAGATGGCGCAGGATCTGGACGAGCGCCCAGGCCGAATCGCGGCATGAGCCGGAGCCAAGCTCCAGGGTTTCCTCCGGCGTTTGGACGCCTGGCTCCATCCGGATCAAATAGCGGATCGCCTTCCGCAACGCCGTATTGAGATCGACGAGAAAATCAACGACGCGGACCGCGCCCTTGGGCAAGCCCGCGAGATAGGCCGCAAGGCGCGGGCCGAGCGGTTCGGCATCGAGGTAGGGCGCGAGCTGCGCCTTCAATTCGGGCTCATAAGCGAAGGGAAATTGCTCGGCATAGGGCTCGATGAAAAAATCGAAAGGGTTCGCTATCGCGAGTTCGGCGGTCAGATCGACCTCGATCTTGAACTCCGTCACTTTGTCCGGAAAGACGAACCGCGCCTGCCAATTGCCATGCGGGTCCTGCTGCCAGTTCACGAAATGTTCCGCCGGCGTCACCTTCAGCGAATAGGCGGGGATTTTGGTGCGGCAGTGCGGCGCCGGGCGCAGCCTGATGGTCTGCGGCTCAAGCACGACCGGCCGGTCGTATTTATAGTGAGTGATGTGATGGATGGCGGCGGAAATGGTCACGAAAACTGATCCGGGTGCCGGGATCGCCTGGCCAGTATTGACGCTGCGCCGCAAAACCGCAAGCCGCCAGTGAGCCGCCGCACGCTAATACTTTTGCAAGGCGCGGCGAGATGCGAAGGGCTGGCCTGCAGTTGGGATTAGGCCGCCAGCGGGCGGGCTTGACAGAAGAAGGATCCGCCTTCATATTAGCTAGACTGTCTAGCCTGGAGCTCTTTGGATGGAGTGGCAACTGCAGGAGGCCAAGAACCGCTTCAGCGAGGTCATCCAGCGCGCCTGCAAGGAGGGACCGCAGGTCGTAACCTTGCGCGGTGAACGCACGGCCATCGTAATTTCGGCCAAGACTTACGATGAGCTGATGGCAAAGCGTCCGTCCGTGGTCGATCATCTTTTGTCCGGCCCTCGCTGGCCCGATGATCTCGTCGAAACGATCAATATGCGCTCCAAAACGCCCAGCCGCGACGCGGCATTCTAATGTATCTCGTCGATACCAACGTGATCTCCGAGGCGCGCCGCGGCACAAGAGAAGCGGTTACTTGGCTGCGTTCAGCGAAACCCTCGACGATTCATCTCAGCGTTCTTACGCTTGGCGAGATCATGAAGGGGGTGGCGATGAAGGAACGCGTGGATCGTCACGCGGCGGGCAATCTCGCAGAATGGCTGCAAAAGCTCCGGCGAGATCATGCCGATCGCATTCTCGCGGTCACCGACCACGTCGCAGTCGAGTGGGGGCGCATTGCCGCGCTGCGGCCGCGCGGTGATGTGGACGGGCTCATTGCCGCGACCGCGATCGTCCACGGCCTCATCCTTGTCACTCGCAACGTCGCGGATTTTGACGATACCTCCATTCCGATCGTCAACCCTTGGGATCGCGGCTGAGCTTGAAGCCTCCGAGACTATGGTCATTGCGCGGCCCACAGCAAATCTCGTGGACGGAATTTCATGGCAATGGGCGGCATTGCGAGGAGCGACGCGACGAGGCAATCCACTTGGGGAGTGGAAGCAGGCTGGATCGCTCCCCGCTTCACCTTCGGCTCGCGGTCGCAATGCCGGTGCCCAGATGCGAGCATGCGGAGGCCGACAATTCCGTTGCGATATTGCGCATCGATAACGGCCGTCGTGGGATCATTGCAAACTGCTTCCACTGGCATAAGCTCGCTGTAGCAGTCGATGAACCGCGGCTACGCATTTCCATCGACGCTTGGCCAGACCGTCGAGGCGCAATGGCGTCATTCCGGGCCGGGTCGTATCGGCTCCGTCCGGCGCTGCGCGATCCGTGTGTTGTAAACCGTGGCGGTCAGCAACCGTACTCCATCCGGGGCCAGGACTCCCGAGAGATTCGCCGGCGCGGTCTGTGGGCGATCAACATCACCAATGGAGAACGACAGGGCGGATCCGGCCGGTGCCGCCGTGCCGGTGTACGAAAGCGTGCCGTCGGTCCTGACAACATCGACCCGGATTGACCCTTGGAAGGGCCGGCTTAGCACGACGTACTGTGTGGTCGCCGCGATTCCCGGAGGCAACCAGCGCGCGAGCAGCCAGCTATCCAGGGCCGTTGAAGCAATTGACCGGTCGCCGTGATGGAGCTACCGAGGTCCTGGTTACCGAAAAGCGTCCATTCGGCACGGCCGCATCGAAGCTCATACGCTCTCTCGCTTAGTCGAATCCCAAAGGTCGGGCCGCGAAAACGCGTCAAGTCCGCGGCCGTGGCCTCAGCCGACTTAATCGTCAGTGTCACCGTGATCATACACTCGGACGCGGCCGGCACACAATGGGTGCCCTGCATCTCCGGAAAGAATGAGCCATCGCGTCCCTCCCGGTGCAGGATCAATGCCCGCGCGAAGTCTAGAGTGGGATGATATCAGGTTTGTCCATATCCTGCATGGGTGAAATAGTTGGCACATTCTTGAGGGGTGTAGGTTCCGAGCAGCTGGCCGATGACGGCGATGACGGCTTCGACGGCGCGTGCCGCCGCTTTGCGCAACAGATGCTTCAGCTTGGCGAAGACTTGTTCGATTGGGTGTAGATCGGGCGAGTATTTGGGAAGGAAGAACAATTTGGCGCCCGCTGCTCGGATCGCCCGGCGAATGGCTTTCCCCTTGTGGCTGCCAAGATTATCCATCATCACGAGGTCGCCAGCAGCAAGCGTGGGCACAAGCACCTTCTCGACATAAGTTTTGAAGCATTCGCCATTGATCGGACCGTCGAGCACGAAAGGCGCCTCGATGCGATCATGCCGAAGTGCGGCGACAAAGGTCAGGGTTTTCCAATGGCCGTGCGGAACTTTGGTCACGAGCCTTGCGCCGCGCGGCGCCCATCCCCTGAGCGGCGCCATGTTCGTCGCGAGCCTGTCGAAGGATGGTCCACGTCTCATCGATGAAGACCAGGCGCTCCGGCTTGATCCGGCTTTGATGCTGCGGGAATGCGGCGCCGGCACAGACGAAAGTCGGCATTCAGCTCGCGTTTGGCAAAACGAAACCTGTGATCGCGAACGAACTCGGAATCCAACTCTCCTCGGTCGAGGACCTGACCAGAAAGCTCTATCAGAACTCTCGATGTTCACAATCCCGCCGAGCTCGGCACGAAAATTTGGCTCGGCCAAAACCAAGGCGAGGCGCGCCAAAGTTTGCGACGCGCCGGATAAGCTTCTCCGGCGCCACCTCCGTCGCTCGACTCCAGCTGGATGTTGGTCGCAGTGCGCAAAACCGCGCATGGCCGAGTGATGTGCCGACGGCGGCCATTCCCCGCCCCTTGCCGGCTCGCCTCCGTGTTGCTACATAGCAGCCCTGAACCCTGCTTCTTGCCGCCGTCCAAGCGCCGGCCCGCTCTGGCGCGGGCGGACAAGACGCACGGCAACCCAAGACCCCGCCGTCCTCGCGGCCCCATCAGGAGAACGAATGGTATCCACCAACACCTACGCGCCGTCGCGCGAGGATTTCGCGGCGCTTCTCGACGAGAGCTATGGCCAGAACGAGGCCTTTGAAGGCTCCGTCGTCAAGGGGCGGGTGGTCGCGATCGAAAAAGACGTCGCCGTCATCGATCTCGGTCTGAAGACCGAAGGCCGGGTTGCCCTCAAGGAATTTCACGGGCCCGGGCGGGAAGGCAAGCTCAGTGTCGGCGACGCGGTCGAGGTTTATCTCGAGCGGATCGAGAACGCCCTCGGCGAGGCGGTCATTTCGCGCGACAAGGCGCGGCGCGAGGAAAGCTGGGTCAAGCTCGAAAAGGCTTTCGAGAAACAAGAAAAGGTCGAAGGCATCATCTTCAACCAGGTCAAGGGCGGCTTCACCGTCGATCTCGACGGCGCGGTGGCGTTCTTGCCGCGCAGCCAAGTCGATATCCGCCCGATCCGCGACGTCACCCCTTTGATGCAGACGCCGCAGCCCTTCCAAATCCTGAAAATGGACCGCCGCCGGGGCAATATCGTCGTCTCCCGCCGCACCGTGCTCGAGGAATCCCGCGCCGAGCAACGCCATGAGATCGTCGCCAACCTCGCCGAAGGTCAGGTGATCGACGGGGTGGTGAAGAACATCACCGATTACGGCGCCTTCGTCGATCTCGGCGGCATCGACGGGCTCCTCCACGTGACCGATGTCGCCTGGCGGAGAGTCAATCATCCGACCGAGGTTTTGGCGATCGGTCAGACGGTGCGGGTAAAAATCATCAAGGTGAATCACGAAACCCACCGCATCTCGCTCGGCATGAAGCAATTGCTCGAGGACCCCTGGCAAGGCATCGAGGCGAAATATCCGGCTAGCGCGCGGTTCCAGGGCCGGGTGACGAACATCACCGACTACGGCGCCTTCGTCGAGCTCGAACCGGGGATCGAAGGCCTGATCCATGTCTCGGAAATGTCGTGGACCAAGAAGAACGTCCATCCGGGCAAGATCGTCGCGACGAGCCAGGAGGTCGAGGTTCAGGTTCTCGAAGTCGATCCCCTCAAGCGCCGCATCTCGCTCGGCCTCAAGCAGACGCTGGTCAATCCTTGGCAAGCCTTTGCCGCGAAATATCCGGCCGGCTCGGAGGTCGAGGGCGAGGTCAAGAACAAGACCGAATTCGGTCTTTTCATCGGCCTCGACGGGGAGGTCGACGGCATGGTCCATCTCTCCGACCTCGATTGGAACAAGCCCGGCGAACAAATCATCGAGGACTTCAAGAAAGGCGATGCCATCAAGGTCAAGGTGCTCGATGTCGATATCGACAAGGAGCGCATCTCGCTCGGCCTCAAGCAGCTCGGCCCCGATCCCTTCGCTTCGAAGCCGCAAGGCGAGGCCGCCGCCAAGCCGGGCGAAGAGGCGAGCGCCGGCATCAAGAAGGGCGCGGCCGTCACTTGCGAGGTGCTCGCGGTGAAGGAGGGCGGAATTGACGTGAAGATCGCCGGGACCGATTTCACCGCCTTCATCAAACGCACCGAACTCGCGCGGGACCGGGCCGCGCAAAGGGCGGAGCGCTTCGCCGTCGGCGAGAAGGTCGATGCGCGGGTCACCGTGTTCGACCGCCGCGCCCGCAAGGTTTCCGTCTCGATCAAGGCGCTTGAAGTCGCCGAGGAGAAGGAAGCGATCGCCCAATATGGCTCGGCCGATTCCGGTGCTTCGCTTGGCGACATTCTCGGCGCCGCGTTAAAGGCGCGCGAGGACCCGCCCAATAAGGCGGCCACGGGCACGACCGACGAATTGGAATAAATCTTTAAGCGAGGCCACCCGTGCGGCCGGTGCTGCCCGGCGGAGCTCTAAGCCCGCGCGGAAAATTTCGCGCGCGCTTTTTTGGCGCGATTGACATTAGATCACGATGATTTTGGATTGAATCAATCCAAAATCATGAACGTGATCAATTCCAAGAGTTTAGAGCGGGATGCGGGCGGAAAACCGGTTTCCACTTTTCCTCATCCCGCTCTAGCTGTAATGTCTCAACAGGTTGTTCACGGGGAGAATCTGAGGTTTGTGGGGTTTGCGAAGCACCACAGGCTCAGGAGACCCACCCGTGAACATTCATAAGAATGCCAGGACGACGCCGAACATGCGAGCCTTGATTGTCGGGCGCCGCCAAGCGGGCGAAACGCCGCGCTCCATAGCCGGCGCTGTAGGCGTTTCGGCCGCGACCGTCAGGAAATGGCTCCGGCGCCACGAAAGCGAAGGCGCCGCTGGCCTCCATGACCGGACCAGCCGGCCGCATCGCCTCGTGCCATGGATTTGCTGAACTTGACGCACACAACTTTGCCAAAAATCCCTAAAAAGCTGAAACTTCACCCTGCCAGGGTAGTCATCCGGCGGATGTCGATTAAGGCGTCACGGAACCTCGCGCGCGTCCACCAGGCACCCGGCAGGAACAGCCGTTGCCGACCCAGGACGCGTTGTTGAGCAGGCAAGTCTTCACGGGTGTGGAGCAGTAGTTCCCCGCTTGCCCCGTTGCCACGCTCCGGCCCGTCACGAGAGGCGCGGCAGCGTAGTTATAGCGATAATAGGGATTGCTATATCCATAATAAGGGTAGTCATATCCATAGCCCCAATAAGGATAATTCCAGGCGCCCCAGCCCAAGCCAAGGCCCGCATAGGCCGGCCACCAGCCGCCGCCCCAGCGATTCCAACCCCGATTCCAAGCCCAGCGATTCCCGGCCCAGCCGCGATTCCAGCCCCAGCCGCCCCCAGCAAAGCCGCGATTCCAGCCGCCACCGCCAAACCCGCCTCCACCGCCAAAGCCACCGCCACCGAAGCCGCCGCCGCCACTGCCGCCAAAACTGCCGCCACCACCACCGAAGCCGCCGCCGCCGCCCATGCCGCCACCGCCCATGCCGCCGCCGGCGCTCGATTGGCCGAACGCCAGTTGCGGACCGCTCGCCACCAGAGCCGCGCCGAGCGCAGCCGTCACCATGAGTAAACTCAAGCGTTTCATCGCAATCTCCTAACCCGATTTTGCCCTTTTACCCGACGGCGCTAGAGCGGGTCCCGATTAGGTGGACTCGTATCCGGCATTGCGAAAATAGTTGAAGCATTCGGTTGGAGGGAAGTCGTCGAGAGCTAATCCGATGCCATCCCACAGAGCATCGACGGTTCGGTGGGCCATTTTGCGCAACGTATTTTTGAGCTTGGCGAAGACTTGTTCGATGGGATCGAAGTCAGGACTGTAAGCGGGCAAGAAGCACTGCGTCGCCCCGGCGGCTTCGATGGCTTTTCGAACGCCGGCGCGTTTATGGGAACCGAGATTATCCATCACCACGATTTCGCCAGGCGACAAGGTCGGCACCAGAACCTGCTCGACATAGGCGAGGAACTTTGCGCCGTTAATGGGACCGTCGAAGACACAAGGAGCGGTGATGCGATCGTGGCGCAACGCCGCCAAAAAGGTCGTCGTCTTCCAGTGGCCGAACGGGGCGTGAGCGATAAGTCTCTTGCCTCTTTCACATCGCCCATAGCGAGGTGTCATGTTGGTCGAGGCCCAGGTCTCATCGATGAATACAAGCCTTTGAGGATCAAGACTTTTCTGCTTATCGCGCCAAGCGAGACGTGCGGCCCGGACATCCGCTCTTTCTTGTTCGGCGGCGTGCAGAGTTTTTTTTAAAGGTCAATTGCAGATGCCGCAAAAAACGCCCGACGGCGGACCGCCCGACTTTGATCTCGAGCGTCGTCAGCTTGCTCCACAGCTCCGTGATCGTCAGCTCGGGCTGCACCGCCACCAACGCCCGCACCTTATCTTCATGCGCAGCCAGCGCGTGCCGCTTATGGCCGCCAAACTTTCGCGGCAGACAACCGCCTGTTATCTCAAACTGCTGCATGAGCTTGATCACGCAGCTCGCACTGACATCAAAGCTGCGCGCCGCCTTGCGCCGAGACTGACCTGCCAGTACAGCCCGCACCAGGCGGTCACGTAAATCCTGCGAATAGGGTTTTGCCATCCATGCCGGCCTCCATTCCAGCCAACATGGTGAATCACGATTCCGCCGATTCGGGAATCCCCCTTCCAATTCTGTCTATTCGGGACCCGCTCTAAATGGCGAATGAACAATTTCGTTGCAACGCCGTTTATTGCAACGCCGTTTATGGGGTCAAAAGTCAAGTAACGACGAAACACCACCTTGGTAAAATCATTCCATCAAATTTATGTGCAATAATTGCCCATGGCGGACCAGCTTTTGCTACAGATGGGAACCCTGGCATCCCCCAAGGCGACGCTTTGTTCCATACGAAAAATACAACGACGAAGCTCAAATGCAATTCCAGTAAACCGCCGGCCTGGCGCAGCCAAACATGAGGCATGATGGTCAAACCGGGCCCGCACGCAAAAGTGGCTGACACTCACCCACCAACCCCTTGCAGGTCTTCCCCGCGCACTTCACCAAAGCCCTATAGAGCGTATCTCATCCAAGTCTTCATTGTTCGCCTTTCTCCACACGCCCAAGACGTAATCGCCCCCAAGGAGCAGATTATAATTGCAGTTGGTGTATTGGTGGTGCAGCCAGTGATGCCGAGCCAGATACTTGAAGTAGGCTGTTTTTGCTAAAACTCTGACCACAAACAGAGTGGCAAGCATGCTCCAATCGTAAACCAGCTACCGCCAAAGCAACAGAGCGAAATGAAAATCGGCAATGTCGGTGCCATGTACTCTGCGTAATCCTTAAGTCGACCGCCTAATATCAATCCATATCTGCATTCAATGATGCAACCGAAGCGCCTCGCTTTCAAATGCAAATCAAGACTAGGCCGCTCTTCTTTGTTACTAAATTGTGTGACGTGATTTTTTCTGAAAGTAAGAAAATGATGAACAACATGGTGTGAATACCAAGCATACGTTAAGGATTCCCCGACCCATCCCCACTTCTCATACAAAAGTCTCAGTGCGGGGCTGGCGTGTTGAATAGTGCGATGAAAAAAAGATTTCACATACGCTAATTACGAGATACCCGCCGAATAGACCTGAGACGACTTCAGCTGCTATAATCATAGTTGCCATGGCCCCATGAAATTCATGCGCCACCGCTCACATTCACTGCGATCGCCCGTCCGATCACGTATGATTTAATTCTGGTTCGAATATTGCAGTATGAAACCATGCGGAAGGCCTCTTGGGGGGGCGGGAAATGGCGCCGCGCGGCGGACCGCCGCAAGCCACGCGGTATCGAGAGCGGGCTTGCCGCTTGCGCGGTAGAGCGCCTGATGGGTGAGATTGCCCAGTTCATCGACGAAGAGACCGATTTGGCCCACGGCAATCAAGCGATTGGCGCGGAGGTCTGGCGTCAGATGCAATTGGCGGGTTATCAATCCCATCAGCAGTGATTCATAACTCGCCTTTTCGGTTCCGCCGCCGATCGGCGCGGCCTTGGCCGCGGCACCAATTGAATAATTAGGCGCGGGAGACAAAGCGGCGAGCTGTTGGGCCACCGTCGTCTTTTTGCCCTGGGCGGGGGGGCTCTTGCTGTCTTGCGGCGCGTGCTTTTTTTGGGGCCTGGCCGGGGCCTCCGGCTGCGCCTTGTCGAGTGCCTCGGCGTCCGGCACGTCGTCGGCGAGCTTTTGCGGCTCCGCTGGCGGCGACGGATTGGCCGCTTTCTCTCTTGTTGCAGTCGCTGCCTTTTCCTGCTCGGGCTTTTCTTGTGCAGGCCGAGGCGCCGCGATCTTTGGAGGTGGCGCCACGCGAGGCGCTTTGGTTTCCTTGTCGGGTTCCCCCTTGTGGGTTTGAACCGCATTGCCCGATAGCGGCGCATCATGTGCGACTTCGACGTCGTCGAGTTGCACCTTTTCCGGCGGCGGCTTCTCCTTCACCACGGGCGGGGTCACGAGATCGGGCGGGGGAGGGAGAGCTTTCTGCTCGGGCGGGAGCTCGGCGACGATCTCCACCGGAATTTCTTCCGCGCGGGTGGGCTCGCGGGCGATGGAGAAATCCTCGAAAAGTAGGATAGTTAAAAGCAACGCGTGGGCAGCCAAACACGCCGCAAGAATCAGGGCTGATGACGTGCGTGCGTGGCGTTCTCGCGGCACGATCAAACGTTCCGACGGATCCGCCGTGAAGGCGGCATCGACGGTATCGCGATCGAGCATCACCTTGCCCTCGCCATCAATGGCCATGGCCCTTTATCGTTTGCGCCAACTTCAACGCCCAAAAACAAGCTTTCATAAGCGCGGATCGACGGTCTCCTTGCGGGTGCCGAGAACCGCGGCCTTTGCCGCGGCGGTTTCGATCATCGGCACAATATCCTCGATCTTTTCGGCGACAAGATAGCGGACCTCCAAGGAAGACTGGATAAATCGCCGTTCCCGCATATGCGCGAAAAGCCGCAGCAACGGCTGCCAGAAGCCGGCGATGTCGGCGATCACGACGGGTTTGGTGTGACGCTCGAGCTGGACCCAGGACAATTGCTCGGCTAGCTCCTCCAAGGTTCCAATGCCGCCAGGCAGCGCGACGAAGGCGTCGGCGCGCTCGAACATCAGGCGCTTACGCTCATGCAAGCTTCCGACGACAAGGCTTTCCTGGAGTCCTGGCAGGAGCCCTTCCCTGCCGACCAAAAAATCCGGTATAATGCCGGTGACGTTGCCGCCGTTGGCGAGCACCGAACCAGCGACCGCGCCCATCAGACCGTTGGCACCGCCGCCATAAACGAGGCCGATGCAGGCCTTCGCCATGGCCTGGCCCAGTTCTTGTGCGGCGGCTTCATAAACGGGGTCCACGCCTTGGGCTGAGCCGCAATAGACGCAAATGTTGCGCACGAGGCGTGAGCGGGCCTCGATGACGATATACTTCGATGACATAGTCTGCTTGTTGCGCGCCGTCCATAGCGGGTCAAGTGGGGCTTAAAACCGAAGGCGGCGCGGGTTGTATTCCCGTTGTGCCGCCGCGACTGGAAATCATTTAGCAGATCGTGGTAATGCGAGATCAAAAAGCCTAGGGGATGATCGCCGGATCGCCTTCTAGGCGTTGGAGCGCTTCGGGTCCATTATGGGCCGCGCCGGCAAGCGAGCCACATGTCGCGTCCATTCTTTTTCAGCGCTTCCGCGCCGCAAGCCAAGGCTTCCGCCAAACCCGTGCGTGGCTCGGCCCTCCGCAAGCTCTGGCCCTATATCTGGCCGTCCGGGCGGCTTGACTTGACGCTGCGGATTTTCGCCTCGGTGGCGTTGCTGCTGGCCGCGAAGGTCATCACGATCGCCGTTCCCTTTTCCTTCAAATGGGCCACGGACGCCATGAGCGATCCGGCGCGGGCTTCCCTTTCCGCCGTGATCGCGGGTCCGCTGGCCTTCACGCTTCTTTATGGCGGTCTGCGCATTTTGATGGCGCTCCTCACCCAGGCCCGCGATGCGATCTTCGCCGATGTCGCGATGCACGCCGTGCGCCGTCTCGCGCGCGACGTATTTTCGCATTTGCACCTGCTGTCGCTGCGCTTTCATCTCGAACGCAAGACCGGCGGTCTCACCCGGATCCTTGAACGCGGCCGCAATTCAATCGAGACGATCGTTCGCACGACGATGCTGACGGCGGTTCCGACGATTGTCGAATTCGTTCTGATCCTGGCGGTTTTTCTCTATCAATTCGATTGGCGTTATGCCGCCGTGGTGACTTTGATGATCCTCGCCTACATGGGCTTCACCGCGAGCGCGACCAATTGGCGGATCGCGATCCGGCGGGCGATGAATGAGAGCGATACCGACGCAAATACCAAGGCGATCGACAGCCTGCTCAACTTCGAGACGGTGAAATATTTCAATTCCGAGGACCGCGAGAAGCAACGCTACGACAAATCCATCGCCCGCTATGAACGCATGAGCATCAAGACCTTCACGTCGCTTGCCTGGCTCAACGCGGGGCAGGCGGTCATTTTTACATGTGGGTTGACGGCCGCAATGGCGATGAGCATTGCCGGCATCGAGAGCGGCGCCAATACGGTCGGCGATTTCGTCCTCATCAATGCGATGATGATTCAGCTCTATCAACCATTGAACTTCATGGGCGTCGTCTATCGCGAGATTAGGCAATCGGCGATCGACATCGAGATGATGTTTGCCATTCTCGGCCAGCATCCCGAGGTCGAGGACCGCCCGGGCGCGAAGCCTCTTGCCGTGACGAACGGCAGGCTTTCGTTCGAGCATGTGTCTTTTAATTACGACCCGCGCCGGACAATTCTGAAGGACGTGAGTTTCGATGTGCCGGCCGGCAAGACCGTGGCGATTGTCGGTCCCTCGGGGGCCGGCAAATCCACGCTTTCGCGGCTGATATTCCGTTTCTACGAGCCTTCCGCCGGGCGAATCACTATCGACGATCAGGATATCGCGATGGTGACCCAAACCTCGTTGCGCGCGGCGATCGGGATGGTTCCGCAAGACACGGTTCTTTTTAACGACAGCATCGCCTATAATATCCGCTACGGCCGGTTTGAGGCGAGCGACGACGAGGTCCGCGAGGCAGCGCGCTTGGCGCGGATCGATCATTTCATCGAACAAATTCCGGGCGGTTACGCGGCGCAGGTCGGCGAACGCGGCCTAAAACTCTCGGGCGGCGAAAAGCAGCGCGTCGCGATCGCCCGAACCATTTTGAAGGCGCCGCCGATCCTCGTTCTCGACGAGGCAACCTCGGCGCTCGACTCCTTTACCGAGGGCGAAATTCAGGACGCGCTCGATCTCGTCGCCAAGGGCCGGACGACCCTCGTGATCGCGCATAGGCTCTCGACAATCGTCAATGCCGACGAGATCATCGTGCTCGACAAGGGCAGGATCGTGGAGCGCGGCGCGCATGCCGCGCTGCTTGCGCGAAACGGGATCTATGCGGCGCTGTGGAAACGCCAGCACGAGGTGCGGCAAGCCGAGGAAACCCTGCGCCGCGCGGCAATCGAGGAAGGAGGCAGGCTCAGCATCAAGATCGAGACGGAGGAATCGCCGGAGGAAGGCGGCGAGCCGGAGGAGGAAAGTCCGCTGGACAACGACCGGGTCATGCCCAGTCTTTGAGGCGCGTAAGCAAATATGTCGGGAAAACCGTCTGCTCGTTGCGGGTCGGCTTCCACTGCTCTTAACTCGGATTAACCGCACACCGCACATCGCGCACACTTTAAGGGGGTGTGCGAAGTGCGTGCGAAGTGCGTGCGAAATGCGGAATGCCAAAAGTTTAGAGCGTGTCCCGAATAGACAGAATCGGAAGGGGGATTGCCGAATCGGCGGAATCGTGATTCACCATGTTGGCTGGAATGGAGGCCGGCATGGATGGCAAAACCCTATTCGCAGGATTTACGTGACCGCCTGGTGCGGGCTGTACTGGCAGGTCAGTCTCGGCGCAAGGCGGCGCGCAGCTTTGATGTCAGTGCGAGCTGCGTGATCAAGCTCATGCAGCAGTTTGAGATAACAGGCGGTTGTCTGCCGCGAAAGTTTGGCGGCCATAAGCGGCACGCGCTGGCTGCGCATGAAGATAAGGTGCGGGCGTTGGTGGCGGTGCAGCCCGAGCTGACGATCACGGAGCTGTGGAGCAAGCTGACGACGCTCGAGATCAAAGTCGGGCGGTCCGCCGTCGGGCGTTTTTTGCGGCATCTGCAATTGACCTTTAAAAAAAACTCTGCACGCCGCCGAACAAGAAAGAGCGGATGTCCGGGCCGCACGTCTCGCTTGGCGCGATAAGCAGAAAAGTCTTGATCCTCAAAGGCTTGTATTCATCGATGAGACCTGGGCCTCGACCAACATGACACCTCGCTATGGGCGATGTGAAAGAGGCAAGAGACTTATCGCTCACGCCCCGTTCGGCCACTGGAAGACGACGACCTTTTTGGCGGCGTTGCGCCACGATCGCATCACCGCTCCTTGTGTCTTCGACGGTCCCATTAACGGCGCAAAGTTCCTCGCCTATGTCGAGCAGGTTCTGGTGCCGACCTTGTCGCCTGGCGAAATCGTGGTGATGGATAATCTCGGTTCCCATAAACGCGCCGGCGTTCGAAAAGCCATCGAAGCCGCCGGGGCGACGCAGTGCTTCTTGCCCGCCTACAGTCCTGACTTCGATCCCATCGAACAAGTCTTCGCCAAGCTCAAAAATACGTTGCGCAAAATGGCCCACCGAACCGTCGATGCTCTGTGGGATGGCATCGGATTAGCTCTCGACGACTTCCCTCCAACCGAATGCTTCAACTATTTTCGCAATGCCGGATACGGGTCCACCTAATCGGGACCCGCTCTAGCTCTTCCAGGAACTCGACAAATTCCACCCGGTCCCTGGTGTCAAATCTGATGAGATACCCCGAGTTCTCATCAATATAATAGAACCATTCCTTGCCAGTCGGATTGTCTGCCCTGCCCAAATACCGTTCCACTTCGTTCTTGCCGATCCCCGCGCTGATCTTGTCGATGCTCGCAACCAACGTTTTCGCCCCGCCGGATCGGACCGCCTCGGCCACATCGTCGATTTTGCGTTCGGCGTTCCGCAGCTGCACGAGGACAACAGCCAAAAGAACCAGGCCGGCCACGATCAAGAGGGAGATCAGGATCTGCATTTCTCACCTCGTTATTTTTTCACAACGCCCGCATCGAGCGGGCGTTCAGGAATCCCACGATCCTTCCGGACTTCATTTTCCTCTTTTATTGCGTCATCGTGCCAGTTTCTCGTATACCCTGCCTTGCCCGGCCTCCACTCCGGGTGCGTTCCGTTCGTGCCGGGGACAGCATGACCACACAGTTCATGGGCCAGGATAATCCAATCGGGATCATCAATAAAATTGCCATGGTCTTTCTTATCGAGGCGCCACCTATTCTTATTCTCGATATTAACCGTTTCGTCTGATCCTTTTCCATTTACAGTATCGTCGGGCTTGGCATCATCGGTACGCCCGCCGCCCGTTGCGCTTAAATCATCTTTAACAACGATGCCTATGGTCTTTCCCGATCGAATTGCGTCACAAAGACATTTACATGACTTTGGAAGTGGTTGTTCTCTTGCCCCGGTACAAAAGTCCGCCTCCTTGGTTGAAACGGTGCCGTCATCGGCTACCTGGACATCCGCTTCTGGACAAATCTTTTTGAGCATGTCCCGAACGGCGTCACGGGACGCGCCCGCTGGGTCTTTAAGCTTCAGCGCCAAAACTCCGCCCCCCGCATTCGCCGGATGAAATCACATCCAGTCCGGCTCCTCGTGGTATAGTCCGGCATCCACCCGATGGCCAGATTGCGAACCTGAGATTGCCGAACTGAACTGGGCATAGGCAGGGCCAACCCGCAGCGATAGGCTTCGCCACGCCCGAGCCGATCCGTTCGGCGGGGGCGGCGACGGCGGAGACCGGACGCGAAACCCATCCGGCTTGAAGATGTACGACGCCTGACCGGTGCCTGCTTGCCGATGGCGGCGTGCTAATGATGACACGCGCGGGTCAAACGACCGTCAATGGTAACGGGGTTATGACGGGATTTTGCCGTCGGGGGTCACCTTGTCGATAGCCTGCGGCAGATGTTGCGCCAGCAATTCGGCGATTTTGTCGGCGGGAAGGCCCACCGTGGCGGCCAGTTCCTTTACCTTGTCGGAGCCGAGCACCTGACGAATCTGATCCGCCGTAATCGGCAAATTCTGTCCCAGCGAAATCCATGACTTCATGGTATCTCCGAAGCCAGTCTTCTCGAATTGGCTGACGACGTTTTGCAAGCCGCCTTGCTTTTCGATGTAGCTGTTGAGGAGCGCCGTTGCTCCGGCGCCGATGACGCCGCCAAGAATTCCATCGAACATGCCCATATGACCCTCCTAACCGGCGATCCCTCGAATAATGGGGGCTTGTACCCTCAGCCGAGATCCCCCGATAGCCTGATTTCGAGGCCGAGATTACCGCCATGGACGAGCCTTGGCAAGCGCAATGGCCTCGCCATCGAACTTGGGAGCTTTGCTCGCCGCGATGGGCCATGCGGGCGTAATAGCGGCATGATATCGCGGCGGCGGGTTTGACTTGGCGGGACGCGTGCTGTTAAGAAAAGCAGCCAAAGGCCGCTGCGGAACACGCGCCGCGTCCAGGGGATGGGGTGCCCCCTTAACCGCCGACAAGGCTGATGACTCCTGCATTGTAACGTCAATTCGGCGGGCGGTTTTGCTGTCTTGCCAGCAGGAGGAAGCCCTCAATGGATCAAGACCTAACCATATTCCTCGCGCCTATGTTCATCGGGGTGGGCGGCGGCCTTATCGCCTTCGGCGGTCTGACCTTATTTGGTCAGGATTTAGTCTTTAAGACCAGAACCCAAGCTATTCTAGGAATTTGTGCGGGTCTTGTGCTCCTTGGCGTGCTCGAAATCCGCTTTTATTCGTCGAGCGCATCGTTTTTGGCAAACCAGAAAGTCGTGGTTGGCTACTGTCACGTTGAGGCGGAAAAAGCGAATCCGAGCCAGCAAGGCACCCGAAGCGATGCCATCAACAAGTCGCTTGCCGCGTGTTTGAGCAAGGAGGGATATGAATGGAGCCCCGAGCACCGGCGCTGCAAAGAGGCGCCGCTTGCGATGAACGAATATTGTTATCTCCCAACTGCATTTTTCAGCCGGCTGATCACCAAAACGCAGCTGTTGTTCGAGTGACGCCGCAAGCCGCGCCCAGTCGGCCGCATTGCTATCCGGGCCACAACGCGCTGCTTAACTGGCCTCGCGTGGCCACAATAGTCTCCGTTACCCAGGACGAAAAAGAATCATCGAATCATCTCATGTTCAACGACGCTGGCGACTCGCGTCCCATTTTTCGATTGGCTCGGCGGCGAACCGCGCGGCGGCCTTCGCGATAGAACGCCCGGAGACCTTTAGGTGAGGTGCGATTTCGGCCAAGGGAACCAAAACGAAAGCGCGTTCGAAAAGATCCTTATGCGGTAAATTCAATTGGGCATGCGCGAAAGACGCATCGCCGTGGAAAAGAATATCGATATCGATGAGGCGCGGCCCCCAGCGCATCGACGGTTTGCGGCCCATCTCGGTTTCAACCGCATTGGTCGCGGCAAGGAGTGCGAGCGGCCGCAGGCGGGTTTCTCCCACCGCGCAGGCATTGGCGAAAAAGTCCTGCTCCACATAACCCCAAGGCGCGGTGCGGTAGATCGACGAAACCGCGCTCAGCCGGATAATACCGCGCTCCTCCAGCAGCTCCAGCGCCCGCGCGATGTTGCCTGCCTTGTCGCCGATATTGCTCCCCAGCCCGAGACCGGTGTTAGCTGGCGGGCCGGCGCCCAAAAGGTCAGCGGCGGGCGATGGCATCGAAAACCTTGAAGGCGGCGGCGTGTTCGGCCGCATCGTGAACCCGGAATAGGGAGGCCCCGTTGGCGGCCGCCGCGAGATTGGCGGCGAGCGTGCGAACGAGGTTTTTATCGACCGGCGTGGCAGCATGTTCAGCGAGCAGCGACTTACGCGAAACCCCGACGAGGATCGGCAGGCCGTAGTCCTTCAACGCGGCAAGATTGGCCAAGGCCGTGAAATTTTGCGCCTGGCTTTTGCCGAAGCCGATGCCGGGATCGAGAATGAGGCGCGCGCGGGGAATACCTGCGTCACTGGCGAGGCGCAATGACCGGTCGAAGAAACGCCGCATGTCCGCGACGATGTCGAGTCCATGATCGACGTTGTCGCGATTGTGCATCAGGACCACTGCAGCGCCGGTTTCGGCGACTGTGTCGGCCATTGCGGGATCATTCTGCAATCCCCAAACATCGTTGACCACGCTGGCGCCGAGTTCTGTTGCGCGGCGCGCGACTTTGGCTTTTGACGTGTCGATCGAAAACGGGATATCGATGGTACCCACCAGCCTGCCGAGAATGGGCTCGAGGCGGGCCAGTTCCTCTTCTGCCGCGACTGGCGTATGTCCTGGGCGCGTCGATTCCGCCCCCACATCGATAATGTCGGCGCCATCGCTGCTGAGTTTTTTCGCCTGTTGCATGGCGGCGTCGAGGGTAAAGAATTTGCCGCCGTCGGAAAAGGAGTCGGGGGTTATATTCAGTATACCCATGATGACCGACCTTGCACCGAGCAGACCGAGAAACCGGTCGCGGCGCTCGATCATGGCGAGACGATCGATGTGCGAGATGGAAGCCGGGCTTTTGTCAACCATTGGCTCGACAACCCTTGATCGAGGGAAGATGAGTGACGTTGTTGCACCGAAGGCTGCCGCGCCTTAACCCGGCAGCCGTTCCTGGCGCGGCCATCTTACGCGGGGAAGAAAATTTCTCCCTTACCGAGAGCCGCCATGTCTCCGGCGAAACGGATGAGCGGGCGGGACAGAAGCCTCGCGGCGGCGCGGCTTTCGGGGCGCAGCAGGCCCGAAAAAACGCTGGCGAAGGCCAAATCATGCGCACCGCAATCGACGAAAGTCGGCGCCAGTGCGGGCGGGTTTGCGAGCACGATCGTGCCCCGCCGCATGAGGTAACCGGGCAGGCTGCCGCATTCCCCGAGCACGATCAGCGTTCCGGCGATGATCCGGCTTCCCGGAAAATCCCCGGCGGAGCCTTCGATAATGATCGTGCCTCGGCGCAGGCGGTCGCCCGCGCGCTCGCCGGCATTTCCGCGCACGATCAACAACCCCCCGGTCATGCCTTCCATCTCGCCTTCGAGCGGCGCGCCGAGAAAGCCGCCGGCATCGCCCATGATCTCGAGCCTGCCTCCGGACATGGCGGAGCCCGCGAAGGGTCCGCAATCGCCCGTCGCGACGAGAGTGCCGCCGCTCATGTTGCGGCCAAGGGATTTGCCGCAGTCGCCTTCGACGACGATTTCTCCAGCCTTCATGTCCTGGCCGATATTGTCGAAGCGCAACGATCCGCCTTCGAACCGGATCGATTCCGTGCCGCCGGACCGTATTTTAAAAATATCGCCGACGGTGATCGTTTCGCGGGTGGTCTGTAATTCTATCGCGGCGATGTCCTTGACTGAGTTCCCATCAAGCAGATGCGGGGCGAGAGGGGCGAGATCGAGCCGTTGGCCGGGCTCGTGCTTGAGGGTAAGAACTAGCGGTTTCACGGCAACAGATCCTTCAGATGAAAATGGAAGGGGCCGAGCTTGCCGCCGTAATTGCCGGCGCCGACGCGCACCGCGCCGTGTTCGGGCCCGAGCTTCACGATCGCCGCGAGGCCGGCACGCATCGCTCCCGCGACAGCCTCTTCCGTCAAGCCGTCGATGACGATCTCCAGGACGCAGCCGACATCCTCGTCGAGACTTGTCGCCACCGCCCCGCGCAGGGTCGGGCAATAAGCGTCGTTGGTCGAGGCCAGCATGGCTTTGTATTTGGAACCGACCTTGGAGCCGGACCGCACGATGCCGCCGGGGAAAGGCAGAATAACGCCCTCGATGCCGGTCATCGCCGCAACTGCGAATTCGGCGGCGTGCATCGTGGTCTTGGCGGTCGCACCCATGATAAGGAGATTGCCGCCGCCAACCGCTTTTTTGGTGAGCCCCGTCGTCGCCTCGCAAAGGAATTCGCCATCCATGACCGGAATGCGCCAGAAATGTCGGTCGCCGAACTTCTTCGATATCTGCCAGCCATCGCCGAAATAGCGGATCGAATCGCCTATCGGCAATCTGTCGGCGCCTTCGAGATCGGCGAAACAGGCGGATCCGGGCGATGTCAGGACGCATTGGCCGACGCGGTTGACGAGCTGGGTCTGCAACGTGTCGGTCGACATGGAAAAAACGAGGACGCGAACGCCGGGGCGCCCGTCCGGCGTGCTTTTGCTAGGGCGTTCGCAATCAATACCCGCTTCGGCGCCGCAGCCGATAACGGAGGTCGCAAATCCGGTCATAGTGGCGGCCGCCTGCCTTGCCCAGCGGCGATTGGGCGCGGTGATCAGGATCGCCGTGCCGCGCATGGGGAAGGCTTCGGCAAAGCTATCGTCGATCCGGACGCCGTTTTTTTTCATCGGGCGCATGCGACCTCCCCGAACGTCCCGGCACGCGGAAGGAGATTCTCCTTGACCGCGAACAAGTCGCGAGAATCGCCAAAATGATGGTCGTAGTAGCCGGCAAGGCGGCGGTCGATCGCCTTGTCATAGCCGGGATTGACCTTGAGCGCCTTGCCCCAGCGATAATGGGTGACCCGCCCGTCGCGCACGACGAGATCGCCATCCTTGAAAACAAGGTGAGCAAATCGAAACATTTTCGCCAAATCCTTGCCGGGCGAATAGACGGCGATATCGGCGAGCCCACCTTCGCCAAGATGGCCGCGATCCTTGAGGCCGAGCAGCTTCGCCGGCGCGGCACGGGTCATGATGGCGATTTCGTTGAGAGTGTATTCGCGCGCGTTAGACGGCAGCGTCGTCATGGCGACAGCCTCTTGCGGCAGACGCGCGATGGCCTCGGCGCGGGCGTCGCGGCTCATGAGCAGCGCGAAAATTTCCGGATAGGTCGTGAAGGGCGCGCCATTGGGATGATCGGTCGTGAAGAACACCTGCCACGGATCATCGATCAGCATGAACAATTCCAGCCCGCAGGCCCATTGGATAACATTGACGAAATCGTTCTCGCGATAGAGGTAGGGAACGATGCCGCCGCCATTGCCGTCGCCATCTTGGATCACGGATTTCTTTGGCCGCGCCATTTCGGCGCCATTGAACTGGCGCAGCACGTCGGCCGAAACGGTGACCGTTTGTCGGAACATGACTTGGCCAACATCGACGGTGACATTCGGCGCGGCGTTGACGGCCGCGGCGAGTTCGGCGGCGGCGGAAGAAAAGCCCCGGTCGCCTTCGCTGCCATAACCGTAGAATTGCAGATGAGCGAAGTGCAAGCGTTCGCCCCGCGCGGCCTCGATCGTCGCAAGCGCGGTCGCGACATTGCCCGGAATGCCGAGATTATTGGCGTGCAGATGCAGGGGATGCGGGATCTTGAGATCCTCTACCGCCCGCTGCAAGGATTCGACAATCTTGCGCGACGTGAGACCGTAAAACGGCACAACATCGTCGAGGCTAAACGTCCGCGCATTGTATTTGAATGCGGTCGCCCCGCCCGCATTGATGCATTTGACGCCGAGGCCGTTGCTTGCTCCGACGGTGGATGCGACGTAATCGGCCACCGCCGCCGGTCCTTCTCCGTCGCGCAACAGAGACAACAGGAAATCGTCATTGCCGAGGACGGTAAGCGTCCCTTTGTCGATGATTGGAATGTCGGAGAGTTCGAGATGTGCCTGGAGCGCCTGATGCGGTACGATGGCCGGCTCAATCACGGTGGTGAACCCCATGGAGGCATAGATGGTGCCGGTTTCGAACGTCGACCATTTGGCGGTGGAAAGCGGCAAGCCGGCAGGGCGCGGCAGATGGTTTTGATGTTTTTCGGGAAGCAGCAGGCGCGCGGTGTTCACATTGCCGCCCGCGATATGGGAATGAATATCAATGGCGCCCGCCATCACGATCTTGCCGGAGACGTCATGCACTTCATCAGCCAGCCCGCCCGGCGGCGCCGCGACGATGTGGCCGTTTTCGATCCAAAGATCGCCTATCTCGTCCCGCCCGTTCATCGGATCGACGATGCGGCCGCCTTTCAGGAGAATCAGCATTTAGGCGTTTCCCCGAGGTGCTTCGCGATTTCGCCGATGACGGCTTCAACCGAAGTTGCTTGGCTTGGATGCGATGCTTTGTGGGAGACTATCGAAGCTGTTTCCCGTGAGAACTCCGCGCAATCATGATCTATCCCAGGACAGCCGGTTTCGATGCGCACCTCTGGCTCTCGCGCGAAAGCCGTTTGCGGGGAGGCGAGCGCGACGAGCGGAATATTTTTCTTCCACGGTGGCGCCTCGCCGCCATAGGCGGAGATCCACAAGGCGGCATCGGCCTCGCCGCTCTCGACCATGCGGGTTGCGTCGAATCGCCATGTGTCATGCTCGGGAAAGCCGCGGCCGAAGGATGTCCGCACCGGGAAGCCGGTCATCCAGCCCGATGTCTGCACGACGCCGGACGCATTGGAATCGTAGCCGAGAGGCAGTCCGGAAAAACGTGTCGTCTTGTTGAGATCGCGGATCAGGCCATGCAGCATTTCGATCGATAGGCTATCGAGCGAATCGCCGCCCCAGACCGCGACGCCAAAACGCGCATTCTTAAGAATTTCCACGCATTCGTCGAGCTTGCGCCGCGCGCCTTTGGCGCAATTTACCGGCCTGCCGGCGGTGCGGGCACGCAAGGCGGCGATCGTCGCGTGCAGATTCGAAGAGTCACGGGTTTCAATCGTCAGCCCGTCCGCCTTTGCGCCGCGTCCCGGCGCGATCCACAACAGCTTGCGCCGCTCGCGGGCAAGATCGAAAGGTGGGATTTCGGCGGGCGACAGACGCTCCATCATCGCCGGCCAGACCCGGGTCAAGTCCTTGCCGATGAACAGGAAAACGTCGGCGCGCAGGCGCGCCTCGTTCGGCGTCGTAAACATCAGGCCGGCCTGGCGCATGACGTCGAGGTCCGCGAAAATCCGCGCGGAATACATGTGATCATAGGCGCCGCGAAGCCTTTCGGCGAGCAGAATTGAAGCGCGGGCGCCCGCGACATCGGTGCCGAGACCGGCGATGACGGGCATTCGCGCAGCCGACAATATCTCCGCCGCCCGCTCGGCCGCCGCCGCAAGCAACGCAGGTTTACCGTTTATCCGGGCCTCATTCATGGCTCATCCCGGCCTCTCCTCCCAGCCGCCGTGGCGTGGCGTGTTGTTCTCACGGCTACGTCATGCCACCAATCGGTGCAAGGCGGCGATGAATTTTTTTGGCGGCGTCTGTCGCCGGGACGATTTTGTACCGGTAACGGCCGAGGACGCATCAATGACCGTTGACGCAGATGCAATAATATGCCCTTACGCCCGTTTGGACATTATCCTGGAATGCGCGTGTTTGACGACGCTTTTTTGATGCCAACGGAAAATCCACAGGAGGAAGTCCATGCCCCATCAGAAAGCAATTCACGAAACTCCGCGCGAAATTCCTGGAACCGCGCCAGCGGGCGCTCGCGCACAAGCGATTTCTCTCCCCGGCAGCCGAGGGGAAAGCGATTGGTTCGCCTACAAAGGTAGGCCCGCCGCCCGGCCCGCGCCGCCGCTCAAGGCCCCGGCGCCAGCTCCTGGTGCGCCAAAGCAAACCCCGGCGCCGGCTCCCGGTGCGCCGAAGCCGCCTGCGCCCACAAAGGAAGCCGATAGCGGGCAAAAATAGTAGCCCGCACGTCGCGGGTTTGAACTCGTTGAACATCTGGCGGTTGGTGGCTTCCCGCCGCCGTTTTCGCGGCGCGGGCTTGGCGGCGGCGCGCCGGTTCGCCATATTGGCATATGTCTTGGCACGTCCGCTCGGCCTTGCAAAGCGCGAATTAACCAGAAAAGCACTCGTTCCGGCGGGTGCGAAGGAAGCTCGATGCACGTCATCGAAATCGATTTTTGCGATCCCCCGGCGGCGGCTCACGCGCTTCGCGATCTGCCGTATCTCACCTTTCTCGACAGCGCGATGGCCGACAGGAAGCTTGGGCGCTATAGTTTTGTCGCGGCCGATCCTTTCGCCCGGTTCGAGGCCCGTGATGCGGGGAAGGACTGGGTATCGCGCTTGAAGTCGATTTTGACGGCCCATCGAACGGCGTCCTTGCCCGGATTGCCTCCTTTTCAGGGCGGCGCCGCTGGGCTTTTTTCCTACGAGCTTGGGCGCAGTCTGGAACGCTTGCCGGCGCCCGCCGTGGACGAGCTCGCTTTCCCCGATGTTTCGCTTGGCCTCTACGATGTGGTCGTTGCCTTCGATGTGTTCGAGCGGCGCGGGTTTATTCTCTCAACTGGTTTTCCCGAGATGGAGCGGCCGGCGCGCCACCGGCGCGCAATCGAGCGCGGGCGCGGGTTCGAGGCGCGGCTACGGCGCGCCCCAGTTATGCCCCCGGCGGGGAACATGCCGCTCGAAGGCTGGACCAGCAATTTCACGAAAGCGCGCTATGAGCGGATGGTTCGCGAAGTCATCGAACGGATTCTCTCGGGCGACATTTTTCAGGCCAACGTGGCGCAGCGGTTCGAAGCCCGGGTGCCGCCGGACTTCGATCATTTTGGCTTCTACCGCCGCTTGCGCACGCTCAATCCGGCCCCTTTCGCAGCCTACCTCGACCACGCCGATTTCGTCATCGCCTCGGCCTCGCCCGAGAGATTTCTCAAGGTCGAGGGCGATCGCGTCGAGACACGGCCGATCAAAGGCACACGGCGCCGCTTCGCGGATGCCGTCCTCGACGCCCTGCAGGCGCGGGCGCTGACCGAGAGCCGCAAGGATCGCGCCGAGAACGTCATGATCGTCGATCTCTTGCGCAATGATCTTTCGAAAGTTTGCCTGCCGGGCTCGGTACAAGTGCCGCAGCTTTGCGGCCTTGAGACCTTTGCCTCGGTCCATCATCTGGTTTCGTCCGTCGTTGGGCGTCTGCGGGAAGGGCAGGGCGCGGCCGATGTTCTCGCCGCCGCCTTTCCCGGCGGCTCTGTCACCGGCGCGCCAAAAGTTCGCGCGATGGAAATCATCACCGAAATGGAGGGCCATGCGCGCGGCCCCTATTGCGGCGCGATCGGCTATATCGGATTTGATGGCACAATGGATACCAACATCGTCATCCGCACCGCGAGCTTTCGCGGCGGCACCTGCGTCGTGCAGGCGGGCGGGGGGATCGTCACGTCGTCCGATCCCGCCGCCGAATATGACGAAACGCTGGACAAGGCGAGGGCGATGTTCGAGGCTTTCGGCGCAAAGGCATTCGCGAGGTGATTCTCGTCATCGACAATTACGATTCCTTCGTGCACACGGTCGCCAATTATCTCCGCGAATTGGGTGCCGTACCGGAAGTCGTGCGCAACGATGCCGCCCTGCCGCGCGAAAGGCCCGAGGCCATCGTGCTTTCGCCTGGACCCTGTACGCCGGACGACGCGGGAGTGTCGATGCGGCTCGTTTCAGAATATTCCGGGCGCGTGCCGATCCTCGGCATTTGCCTAGGCCATCAATGTATCGGCCAGGTGTTTGGCGGGCGGGTCAACCGTGCCGCGCGCCCGATGCACGGCGAGGCGAGTTTTGTGCGCCACGAGGCCTCGACTATTTTGGAAGGCTTGCCCAATCCGATCAGTGTCGGGCGTTATCACTCGCTGATCGTGGAGCTTGACCAGCCCGATGGTCCGCTCAAAGCGACGGCCTGGTCGAACGAAGGCGAGATCATGGCTTTGCAGCATCGCCGGCATCCGACATTCGGCGTGCAGTTTCATCCTGAATCGATCCTCACCGACCATGGCCACCGGATGCTTCGCAATTTTCTCGGTCACATCGGGCGCCAATGATGTGTGTGTGGCAGGATGGCCGGATTGTCATGCCGGAAGAAGCGCATGTCTCGATAGCCGATCGCGGTCTTCTGCTCGGCGACGGTTTGTTCGAAACCATGGCGGTCCACAACGCGAAGGTTTTCGATCTTGATGGGCATCTCGAACGGCTCGCTTCCGGGCACGGCGTTCTCGGTTTTGCCACGGCGGTCGATTTCCCAAAACTTCGCGCCGGCATTGCGCACTATATTGCAGCGGAAGAAGCGGCTTCCGCCGTCTTGCGCGTAACCGTGACGAGGGGAGCCGGACCGCGCGGCCTCGCCCCGCCCGAGACGCCTCGCCCAACGATTTTTATGACGCTATCGCCCATGCCGCCCAAGTGCGAAACTGCCCTTTCTCTCCATGTCGCGACAGTGACGCGGCGCAACGAGCATTCGGCCCTCTCGCGCATCAAGGCACTGCCCTATCTCGACAATTTGCTTGCGCTTTCCGAGGCCCGCGCGCACGGCGCGGACGATGCGCTGCTGCTCAATACGTGCGGAACCATTGCCTGCGCGACGGTCGCCAATGTCTTCGTCATAAGAGAAGGGCGCCTGGAAACGCCGCCGGTAAGCGATGGCGCGTTGCCGGGCACCATGCGGGCGCTCGTGCTATCGCTGGCGAATGAAGCTGGATTGGCACCAGCGGAAATTTCGCTCGATATAAGCAGCCTTGGCGAGGCGGACCATGTTTTTCTGACGAACAGCATAAGCCGCATGACCGAGGCCAAGGACTGCAATGGTTTGCCGCTTGGGCGGCGAGCGGGCACCGCCGTCGAGCGGTTGCGCGCGCTTATCGCGGCCCGGTTCGATGCGGGGTGAGCGCGCCGCGACCCAAGCAATAATTGCTTTTCCGGTTTCAATGCCTATATTCGCACCCCAAATATTCCCGGTGGAGCGCGACAATGACCTTGATGCTCGCGAGCGTGACGAACCCAGCCGAGGCAGAGGCGGTTTGGGTCGGGGGCGCCGACATCATCGATCTGAAAGACCCGGCAAAGGGCGCGCTTGGTGCGCTTGATGCCGATGTCGCGGCCGGCATCGTTCGCTCGGTGGGCAAACGCAGGCCCGTCAGCGCCGCGGCCGGTGCTTCGCTTGGGGCGCCGTGGGCGGTCGTTGACGCCGTCGCCGCGATAGCCGCGACCGGAGTTGATTATGTCAAGGTTGGCTTCTCATCGGACAGGTCCGGAGCCGATTGCGTGCGGGCATTGGGGCCGCACGCAAGCAACACCAAGCTCGTCGGCGTTCTTTTTGCCGATTGCGCGCCCGATCTGGATATGTTGGCGCTCATGGCCAATAACGGTTTTACCGGCGCCATGCTCGATACCGCCAAAAAAGGAGCGGGCCGTCTTCTCGATCATATGGATGTCGCCGCGCTCGATCGCTTTATCGACCGGTGCCGGGAGAACGGACTGACGTCGGGCCTCGCCGGTTCGCTCGAAGCGCCCGACGTGCCGCGACTTCTTCCGCTGGAGCCAAATTATCTCGGGTTTCGCGGCAGTATATGCCAAGGGCGGGCACGCGGGGCCGCGATCGACGCGGCATCCGTGAGGATGATCCGGGATCTCATTCCGCGCGAAGCCGTTGGTCAATACCGACGTGACGAGGCGGGGATCGATTGGCGCCTCTTGTTGGGACGAGGCTTTGTTTCAGCCAACGAGCGAGTTGTCGAGACCGATTTGATTTTCGTGCACGATCTTCTGCTCCCATGTGCCATCGGCGCCTATGACTTCGAGCGCATTCAAAACCAGAACGTGCGTTTTAACATCGACGTGGAGGTGAGACGCAACGAGCGGCGATTTGACGACATGCGCGGCGTTTTCTCCTACGACGTAATTATCGACGCCATAAAAATCATCCTCGGGCGGGGCCATGTCGATTTGATCGAGACGTTGGCGAGCGGTATCGCGGACGAAATTTTGCGTTACCCATGTGTCGCGCGGGTTTGCGTGCGGGTTGAAAAACTCGATGTCGTGCGTGGCACGGTTGGTATCGAGATCAAACGCGAGCGCGCGGCGGAACGGGCCGCCGACCGCGAGCGCGTGCCGGTCCTCCCGGGCAATGCCGCGTAACCGGAAATCATCGAGCGTCACTATCGTCAAACTTGGCGGCAGTCTCGCGCATACGCCGCAATTCGCGGCCTGGCTCGAAGCACTAGCCGCATGGGGCGGCCCGCTCATTCTGGTCCCGGGCGGAGGTCCCTTTGCCGATTGCGTGCGGACGGCACAAGGCGCCATGGGGTTTGACGATACGGCAGCCCACCGCATGGCGCTCAATGCGATGGGGCAATTCGGCATCGCGCTTGCGGCTCATTCGGACGCGTTTACATTGGCGGCCTCCCGCGATGAATTGGACAGCGCATTGCGCGTCGGCGGAATTCCCGTCTGGCTGCCGGAGAAGATGGTTCTTGGCGCTGCGGACGTACCTAAGTGTTGGGAGGTGACCTCGGATTCGCTCGCGGCTTGGGTCGCCTGGACATATGACGCTCGCCGGTTGCTGCTCATCAAAGCCAGCGATCTGGTGGCGCCGGGCTCAGTGCGTGATCTTGCCGCGGACAAAATCGTCGATCCGCTGTTTCCACGCTTCGCCGCGCAAAGCCATGCGGAGGTCTGGCTCGCGGGCCCGGCATCTCTCGCTGGAGCCGCGTCCATATTGCAACGCGGCGGAATGCCCGGCGTCAGAGTCGCGCTTCCTTAAGATGTTCCGAGCGTTTAAAGCATGATGTGGTTCCGCGCGCGGCATGGATTGGCAACATATGATCAAAGTCGTCACGCCACGCTGGGGTTGGGCGCTCACCGGTTCCGGTCATTTCTTCAACGAGTGCCTCGATCTCGCGCGCGAATTGGAGCATGTCGACCTCTTCGTCAGCAAGGCCGCCGGCGAAGTGTTGCGCCAGTATAAGCAAAAGCTCGATCTGCCGAAGACCGCCCGCGTGTACAAGGATACCGCCGCGAGCTCGCCGCAGGTCGGCTATTTTTATCATGGGGTGTACCACACGCTTGTGGTCGCGCCCGCGACGTCGAATGTCGTGGCCAAATTCGTCTATGGGATTTCGGATAATCTCGCGAGCAATGTTTTTGCTCAAGCGGGCAAATGCCGGGTTCCTTCCATCGTGTTTGCGTGCGACACCGCGCCGGAGCTTGAGACCCGTTCGCCCGACGGCATGGTAAAGGTCTTTCCGCGGCGGATCGATCTCGAGAATGTCGAACGACTGAAAAGCTTCGAGGCAACCCAAGTCGCGGAGAGTTCTAAGCGAGCTGAAAGAGTTCGTCGCGCGCCGCGGAAATGATTTGACACCGGCATGACCGAACGCCTTCTCTTGCTCACTGGCCATCTTGCCTATCCGCGCCTCGACCGGCTTATGCGGTCCATGGGCGAGACCTCTTTCAGCTGGGAGGTGTGCGATATCGGCGTGAAGGTGGCCGCCTTGATGACCGAAGCTATTATCATGCGCCGCCTGGCCCGCCCGATTTCCGCGGATCGCATTATCTTGCCCGGCCGCTGCCGCGCCGATCTACCGCGTCTGTCGAACTTCCTCGGTGTTCCGGTAGCGCGCGGGCCGGACGAACTGAGCGATCTCCCGGTCTATCTCGGGCGTGGCGGGCAAGTGAAGGACCTGTCGGGTTTTTCAATTCGTATTTTCGCGGAGATCGTCGATGCTTCCGCGCTGCCAATTGCGGCCTTGCTCGCGCGTGCGGCGGCCATGCGAAAGTCTGGCGCCGACGTGATCGACGTCGGCTGTCTTCCCGACACGCCATTTCCGCATCTCGAGGCGTGCATCCGCGCCTTGAAAGCGGCCGGGCATATGGTCAGCGTCGATTCCGCCGACCGGCAAGAACTCGCGCGCGGCGTCAAGGCCGGAGCGGATATTCTTCTAAGCCTTGATGAAGGCACTCTTGATATCGCGGAGGGCACCGGCGCCACGCCAATCCTGGTGCCGGCGCCGCACGGCGATCTCGATTCTCTCGTCCGCGCCGCGAACGACGCCGAGCGGCGCGGGATTTCCTTTATCGTCGATCCGATCCTCGATCCAATCCATTTCGGATTCGCCGAATCCCTAACCCGTTACATCGAAACGAGGCGCCGTCTTCCGCGCGCCGAGATGATGATGGGAACCGGCAATCTCACCGAATTGACCGAGGCGGATTCTTGCGGCGTCACAGGCGTCCTTATCGGACTCTGCTCGGAACTCGACATTCGCAATGTGCTCACCGTCCAGGTCAGCCCGCATACAAGGCGCACAATCGAGGAGCATGACGCGGCGCGCCGCCTCATGTTCGCGGCGGCCGCCGACGGCGCCTTGCCCAAGGGCTATGACGCCGGGCTTCTCGCGCTCCATGATCTCGCGCCCTATCCTTCGTCGGCCCAAGAAATCGCCGGGCTCGCGGAGGAGGTGCGGGACGCGAATTTTCGAATCGCCACGACCGAGGATGGAATTCATGTGTTCAACCGCGACGGTCACCATATTTCGCGCGATGCGTTCTCCCTCTATCCCAAGCTCGGCGTCGCGGCGAATGGCGCGCATGCGTTTTATCTGGGGGCGGAGCTTGCAAAGGCCGAGATCGCATACGCTCTCGGCAAACGCTACACACAGGACGAGCCGCTCGATTGGGGTTGCGCGGTTGACACACCGGAAGAAGACAAGGACCGCTTGCGCGAAGCGGGCCATACGCTTCGTAAAAATGTCTGACGCAATGTTTGCGCGCATAGCGGCAAGTCGGAAGCTTGAGGAGATCGCAAAGTGCCGATGATCCGGGAAGCCGTTGTCACGACCATCGATCGATCGGGCAGGGCGCATCTCGCGCCGCTCGGCTTGATCGAGGACGGGGCGGGATGGGTCATCGCGCCGTTCAGGCCTTCGACGACTCTCGACAATCTTGTGGAAACTCATTTTGCAATCGCCAATTATACCGACGACGCCCGCATTTTCGCAGGGCTCGTCACCGGCCGCCGCGACTGGCCGCTCGTGCCCGCGGCGAAGGTTCCCGTACCGCGTCTCGCGGGAGCGCTCGCCCATGCCGAACTCGGCGTTGCACGTATCGAAGACGATGCCGAGCGCCCCCGGTTCCACTGCGAGATTTTGCATCGTGAACAGCATGCGCCTTTCGCGGGGTTCAACCGGGGAGCCAACGCCGTTCTCGAATGCGCCATCCTCCTCACGCGGCTGCACATACTTCCGCGCGACAAAATCGAGCGGGAGATCGCTTATCTCGCCATCGCAATCGAAAAGACGGCGGGTCCCCAGGAGCGCGAAGCCTGGTCCTGGCTCATGCAAAAGCGCGAAGCGTTTTACGCGGAAAATTGAGCGGCGGCGAGGAGCGCGACAGCCGATGCCGGGGCGCAATCGCAGGCCTTGCTCCGCGCCTCCGGGACGGCCTCGATCAGATCGTCGAAAGCAATGAAGGTCCGGCCGATTCGCGCGGCCAGTTCCCGGATCACTCCACGCCCGGCGCCCGCGCCCACGACCGGCGCGCTTGAGGGGAGAAGACCGCGCGACAAAACGAGGGCCGCCGCGTCCATGATATCGCGCAATTGCGCTTCCGCGAAAAATTGCGCGAGCCGGCTCCATGCGCCCTCGTCCGCCTCGCCGCCGTCGCGGCCAATCATGCGGGCGAGCCGCGCGCGCGAGGCCGCCTTGGTCTTTTCGCGGCCATCGGCGGCATCCATCACGTCGGCGCCCTCCGGCAATTGCCCGAGTATGCGGTGGACATCCGCCATGGTGGCAAACCATTCATTCATCAAAGGCGTCCATCGGCCGGCAAAAGGCACGAGCTTAGGACCGGCCATCAGGAAACTCCGCGCGATGCCTGAATAGACAAGTTCCCCATGAGCGAGCCGCTCCGCGTCGGTGTAACCAAGGCTTGCGGGCCGCCCATCCGCGACCGGAATAATATCCGTCGTCGTCGAGCCCATGTCGATGAACAGCGCCGCGCGGGTGCGCACGCCGGTGAGCACCGCGCTCGCGTGCCAATTGGCGGAGGCGATCTCGATGGCATGGTCCGCGGCTTCGCTGTCGCCGGCAAAGCCCGAGCGGCCGGCGTAAAAAAGCGCGCGGCCGGGGCTCAGCAGCCGGACCATGATCGCGGCCAGGCCGGCAACGCCTTCTTCACGGGTTGCGAAGGCATCGCATAATTCGCCGGTCATCGTGATCGCATTGAGGGGAGCCCGGCCGATCGTGGCCTCGGCTTCAAAAAAAGCGCGATCGAGCTCGCCCAAACCGAGCCAGAGCGCGCAGTGAATCTGCACCGCCTGGATAATGATCCCATTTTCCACGCGCGCGGCCTTGAGATGCGCGCCGCCGACGTCCCATCCAATAATATTTTGCATTTTATATAAAAATCCGGGCGGGCCTTGGTTAAACTAAATAATGCCCGAGCGTGCGATCGAAGTCATTCCGGTGATCGACTTGAAGGGCGGCGCGGTCATCCGCGCTCGTCATGGTTCGCGCCATTCCTATGCGCCGATCGTAACTCCGCTCGCGCGATCGAGCGCGCCGCTTGACGTTGTCGCCGGGTTTTTAAAGGTTCACCCCTTTCACACGATCTATGCGGCCGATCTCGATCGAATTGAATCGCGCGGCAGCCAGGACCAAAATCTCGACGCGCTAAGCACGGCTTTTCCGGACGTCGCTTTTTGGGTCGATGCCGGCGTGCGTGACGGCGGGGCGGCACGTTCGTGGCTCGCTCGCCACAAGCGCGCGCATCTCGTTCTTGGAAGCGAATCCCTGGATAGTCACGCTGTGCTCGAAGAATTCGCCACGGAGGACCGTATCGTTTTATCGCTCGACTATCGCGGCGACAGCTTTCTCGGGCCAAACGGGCTTTGCCATGCGCCGCATCTGTGGCCCGCGCGTGTGATCGTTATGACCCTGGCGCGCGTCGGCAGCGATGCGGGACCAGACACGGATCGTCTCGCGGATATTAAACGCCGCGCGCCGGATGTCATGCTTTATGCCGCCGGTGGCCTTCGCGGCGCCTCCGATCTCATGCGGCTGAAACAAGCGGGCATCACGGGAGTCCTCGTTGCTTCCGCGCTGCACGATGGCCGTTTGACCGGCGCCGATCTTGCCGTGGCCGCATCAAAAGGCGCCGGAGATGCACAATAAAAAGGGGCCTTGGCCCCTTTATGTTGTTGGTTATCGCGACTGCTCAGTTTGGTGCGAAAGGATGCTTCGCGACATTGCGCTGGGCGACGACATGGGCGGGTGTCGGCTCGCCGTTGACCGCGCGCGCGATTGCCTCTTTCGTGGCCTGATAGTTGAAGTCCTGAATCTTCTGGTTGTCCTTGGCGTCCCAATGGATGAACACGCCGACGCAAATGAACAGATTGTCGGCTTCGCTCACGGGGATAACGCCTGCCGCGACACTGTCGGCGACAGCCTTGCCGACAGCATGCTGAGCCGGGCCGAACATCTGCACGGCCTGCGTCGCATTCTTGATCGTCACTTTATTATAGAGGATGGTCGCGGGCTTGCACATTAGGTTCGGAGCTACAAGAGCGAGCAGTGCGGTGAAACCATCCTTGTTGTTGGTAAGCGCGTTGGCAAACGCCGTTTCGGCCGCGCTGCCGCGCGGTCCCATGATGAGGTCGATGTGAGCGATTTCGTTGCCGTCGCCGACGAGCAATTCGCCGACGCAGAGCTTGTTTATCTTGGCCATGCTTAGAAGCCCCATAGTTAGATCCTCCCTGAAGAAACCTGCTCCGATTTGCTGTCGAAGGCGCTCGACACATGCAGACGAAACTCCTCAGTTGTCAACGTCTGGTATCTGGCCGGGCCGGTTGAGCCGGATGGCGGTGGAGATTTCCACCGCCAAGCACTCAACCATTATTGCGCCGGTTGATCAAGATGCGAGTTAGCCTATCCGCGAAAACACTCGCGACGGTGAGATCCGCGCTTGTTCCCGGATTTAGCCCGCGGGCCTTGAGACGCCGGTCGAAACTCAGGAGATCTTGAAGCGTTTCCGCCGGATTTGCGGCGTTCATAAATCGTTTTCGCGCTCCCAGTGCCTCAATTTGAACTCTTGCCGCCGCTTCCGGACCATTTTTGCGCGCAATGTGGCTGTCGGGAAAGCCCGCAAGAAACGCCAGATAAACGGCGGCCACCGGCCAGGGCGCCGCCCAGCCGCTGACCCGCGCACACGCGAGCGTGCCCATCCCCATTTCGAATATGTCCGTGAAATCAGAGATATACTGGAAAGCGACCCGGTCTCTTCCGGCGGCTTCGCGCATTGCCTCCAAAAGCGTGACATCGGCCGGGCCATGGACATCATGGCGGAATGCCGTGCCGAGCCCCGCAGGCGCAGCGCGGAGGATGGCTTTGAACGCGGCTTCGGCGTCCAGGCGGGTCAATCCGGCAACCGTCTGTCTCACGCCCTGGCGAAGGTCCCTGCCGCTCTGCGCGGCGGCGGCGAGCGGCGCGCACAGGAGAACGATGCCGAGATTGGTGTTCATCCCCACCGCCGCGAAGGTGGCCTCCACGGCGGCAAGAATGCGTGCGCCGACCGGTAACGCGGAATTGCTCAAGGCGGGGGCGGCGGCTTCGGCGCTGCGCAAGAAATCATCAGCCGTCATGCCGTGGCCGTCGGCGAAAACATGGACATTGCCGGGCTTCGGCGCCTCGATCTCGTCGCGGCATGCGGCGATGAATGCCTCGGCGATTTCGTTCACTCCGCGGCCTCTGCCCCCGGCCGCCCAATTCGCGTCAAGAGGTCGGCGGCCAGCCGGCCGGCGATGGAAAACGGCGCGACCTTCTGCAAGCCGCGCCAACCTGGCATGCTGTTGACTTCGAGAACCTGAAGTGTATCTGCCGTGTCGCGAATCATATCCACGCCGGCGAAATCGGCGCCGACCGCCGCCGCCGCGCGCAACGCAAGATCAATCGTTCCGGAATCCGGCTCGAACCACTCCGGCCGCGCGCCAAGTTTGACATTGGTAATCCAATCGTTCGCATGGCGCGTCATCGCGGCGACGACCTTGCCCTCCGACACGAACAGCCGGAGGTCGCGAAAGCCGTCGCTTTCGACCGCGCCAAATCGTTGAAGATAATAGACGCCATCCACAATCTCGACCGGCGGCAGATCGTCTTCGCGCCGGATCAGTTTCAAGCCGTATCCTTGCGCGCCGAACAGGGGCTTTAAGACAAGCAGGCCGTGCCCCGCCTCACGCCGCACGATCTGGCGCGCGGCCTGTTCGGATTGGACCGTCCAGGTCGCCGGCGTCGGAATCGAATTGCGGGCGAGTGCGAAACTTGTCGCCGCCTTGTCGACACATATTTCCACGGTTCGCGCCGAATTTAAAACCGGCACGCCGAGGTCGCCAAGGCTGTGCAACACGTCGAGGCGCAGGGTCACGCTTTCGAAACTGCCCGATCCAACCGCGCGTACAAACATCGCGTCCGGCAAATCCGCGCCAAAACCCGGAATGACGAGGCCGCTTCGGCGCCGCGTATCGAAGCTGCACTGCGATAGCCGGATCGGCACGGCAATCGCGCCGGCGCGCGCGAACGCCGCGCTGAGATCCCGCGCGTGCCAATCGTAAAGGTCCACGGCCAAGGCGATTTTGGGTTCGCCAGTGGCTTTGCGGGCCGCGTGCGGCCTATCCGAAGGAGACATCGAGCAATGCTTGATCGATCCCGCCGGCGTGGAAGGTCTCGCCGGTTTCAACGGCGGTCACGATCGCGCGCGCGGGGCTGAACAGCATCGGATCGATCGCATAAAAATCGCCCTTGTAGGCCTTGAACACCTCGGCGAAGGGGCGGCCATAATCGCGCGACGTCGTGCTAGGGAGCTGTTCGGCCAGCGCCTTTGCCTCCGCCGCGGGTCCGGTCACGAAAAGATGCGCCTGGCCGCCATAGATGATCGCGTCGTTGGTGCGTCCCATGGCTTGAATGAAGTCGGGATGCGGCGGCGAAAGCGGCGCCGAAGCCAAGCCGTCGACGATGCGCGACAGCGGAAATTTGAGTTCATGCGCCTTATGCAGCGCGACTTCCAGCACCCGCGCGACGACCTGAACGCTGCCCGCGAGACTTTGCGTGGGGGCAAAAATGAAGGTGACATTTTCGCGCGTGACGCCGCAATCGTGGGCGACTTTTTCGGCAATTTCGCGTGGCGGCGCCCGGCCGGACTCAAGAACGAGAAATCGCACGGGTCGCGTGATCTCGATACGCCAACTCCGAAAACAAAGGCTCCTTGCGCGCGAGCGCCCGGCCGGGACCGGAGCCGAGCGCGAAAAATGCCGATTTCCCCTCGCCATGCGAAAGCGCCCAGCCCGCATATTGGCTGGCAAGACAGGCGATCACGGGATCGGTGCTGCGAACGCAAAGCTCGAAGGGCCATTTCGGATTTCCGCCGGTCGGCGCGATATCGACGGTTCCCACCCCGCCAAGGCAAATTTCGGCGATCGCTAGGCCTGCTTCAATTCCACCCCGCGCATTTTGGCCTGCGTCGATAATTGTCTCGCCCGCTTCGCCTTTGGAAACCGTGACCCGCAATCGGGCCGCACCCGCGATCATGCGGTCTACCGCTTCGCCGGTCAGCGTGTTGATGCTCAGATCGCTCTTGCTCAAGGTGCGGTTCCTTTCCCAACATTGTCAATTTTCTTTTGAATATGTTCAAGTCTGCCGAGAATCAAATTGGTCCGCTCATCGACGAGTGCCCGCGCGCGCCGGGGCCTTGCCGCGCGGGCTTTGATCGTGCAAACCGGGTCGTGCGGCCGCAACGCGGTCCGCTCTTTCTGCCGATCCGCCACCCAACTGGGCCAGTCGACTGCGGGCATCGAGGAAATTTCCCGGCGCGCGTAGGCTATTGCCGCGGCTGCGGCGCCAGGGAATTGGAGCGGGCGCCACGGCAGGCGGCCGAGGCAGGAATCGATATGGGCCCGGAAAAGCGACCCGCCGCGATCTTCGAAAATGTCGAGGGTCGCGCCCGGCCGCGGATTGACTTCGATAAGCGTGTATTCGCTGCCTTCGACAAGAAAATCGATGCTATTGAGCCCGCGGAGCCCGCACGCCGCCGTTATGGCTCTCGCCGCTCGCCGTAGCCGGGTTTCCAGCCCGGGCGATAGACCGGCCGGGCGTAGGCTGCCGCCGAAACGAAAGGGTTCACTCGGCGCCGGCGCCGCCCATTGACGGCTCAGTCCCACGACCCGCGCTTTGGCTCCATCGCCAAGAAACAGGATCGAAACAGGCTCGCCCGCCGCGACGCACTGGAAGTAAATTTTCTCGCCTTCCGCCCGTAGTGCTCCGGCCGGCGCGACATGGCTTCCGCCCGATCCGCCCGCGCTTTTGACAAGCCAATGCCGGTGGTCTCTTGGCATGCGCGCGCTGATCTTAGGATGCGGAATGTTCAGAACGGCGCAAAGCCCCGCCAATCGAACCGGATCCTTCACGCTGCGCACTATCCCTGGCGGGTTGCCGAAGAGCGTCCAGCGCTGCGCGACAAGTTCCAGGAGCCCGGTGCGATCCTCGAACCCGGCGCCATAGACGAGACCACAAGGCGCCTCGCCTTTGGCGAGCGCTTCGAGCGCGCCGATCAGGCTCGCGCCCTCAAATCCGGCTTCGAGGCCGCCCTCGATAAGCCGGTTGGCGGCGCAGAAGCCACGCGTATCCGAATCGTCGAAAAAATCGGCGACGAGCGGCCGGTATCCAGCCCGTCGCGCGGCCGCCGCCAACGCCCGCCCCGAATCCGCCGCGATCAGAATCGCGGCGCCCGTTTCAGGCGATATCACGCGCGAGAGCGAAGGCATCGCGAAAATCGAGGCTAATGGCAGTGGCCGAATTCGCCATGCGCCGGAACAATCCAGATTCCGTTTTATATTTCACATTGCCGACGGCGAGCGGCCCGATCCCAAGACTGCCGGGGGTCAGCTCGGCGCCGTTCGCCATGGGTCCAAGCCCCTCGATTCCCGCCGGCGGCACCGCATTGACGTCCGCGGAAACGAGCAGGGAATTGGCCGCCGCAAGCATCGTTGTCGAGAGAAGTTGCACTCCTGCGGCTGCCGCACAAAGTGCAACTTCCTTACCGGCCAGCGCCGAGGAAATCTCCTCCGGCGTTTTTGCTTGGACGGCGTGGACATCAAGACCAAATCTCTGCTTGATCTCGTCCGCCTTGGCTTTCACACGGCTCAACTCGCGCCCGGCGAGGGTCACCTCGGCACCCTCCGTTGCCGCGATAACACCGGATGTATAGCCGACCGGGCCGGTCGCACCGAAAATCACGACTTTCGTCTGGCCGAGCGCCTTAGCTTTCTTCTGTTTCAGGATTTTCTCCACGCACGCGACCATCGCCGCAGCGGTGGTAAACGATCCGGCGGGGTCGGCAAAGGCGGAAATCTCGAAGGGCTTCAAAAGTGTCTTGCGCAATTGTTCCAGCATGTCGAGAGCAAGCGCGGCATCCTTGCCGCCGATGAAAACACCGGTATGGACGGCATCCCTCGGTGATCGCGAAAACATGGCATCTTGCACCAATGGCGTAATGTCCTCGAGAGTGACGCCGGAATAAGGAGTGACGGAATCAAACCCAGCGTCGAGCGCCATATTCACATCGAAAGGACTCATATGCTTCAGCGGGCTGAGCATGTGCAAAATATTCTTCGCGGCCACGTTTCCTCCCCTAATCTTATTGCTGCTATGTGATGGTGGCAAAGGTTTCCCCTTCGACGCGCGCGCCGTGATTAACTCCCTTGCAGATTGCCATGTCTAGCCCCCACGCGGTGGCTATTTCCTGGGTGAGATCGCACAAACGCCGCGCCTCCTTCGCGCCGGCGAACGCAAAGCCGGTCGGCCCCCAGGACGACTGGCCGGCGCCTCTCGCGCCGTGCCGGCGAAGGTCCTCCATCACTCGCGCCACGGCGGCACTCGCGTAGGCCGCACCGCCTTGGGCGGGGGAGAAATAAGCTCCGGCGATCTCCTGGAGACGTGCGATCGCATCGCCAAACGAACCGATATCGTGTTCGGCCAATGCCGGCAACGCCTTGATGAGAACGAGGCGGCAGATTTCCGCGGCCGAGGCGGCTTCGAAATCCGCCAGGCGCGCGAAGGCGGCTTGTTCGTTGCGGCCGTGCATGCCTTCGGTTCGCGGGTCGAGGACGACAATCACCCGCCATTGTGGCGGGAATTCCATGCGCGCAACGACCGGCGGCGTTACGGTCTGGGCGCCGCGCCCCCCATCGACGATTAAGCCGCCGTGCTCGAAAAGGCCCAAGCCAATCCCGGAACGCGCGCCTCGCCGCAGCAGGAGCGCGTCGCTCGACTTATCCGCCGGGATGCCTTCGAGGTGCCGCAGGGCAGCGGCGATGCCAAGCGCGAGTTGGGTCCCGGAGCCCAGGCCCGCGTGCGCGGGAATGGCTTGGTGAATAGTCAAGCTATAGGCCTGGGTCAGGCCGAAGTGGCGCGCGAGAAGAGCGAGATGGCGCGCCGCGCGCTCCGCCTCCAGCCCTTTGACAGCCGGCGCCGCCGCGCGGCGGATTGTCAGGCGGGTCGCCGGGCGGTCGATCGCAAGCCCTAGGCCCCCGAAACGGCGGCCAAGTCCACCATTCATATCGAGAAATCCGAGGTGAAGACGGGCGGCTGCCGCCACCGTGACGCTGTCGAACATGACCCATCCTTTCCGGAGCATCTTCCCCACCCCTTGGCGAAGGCGCTCGCGTTTTGGAGCATGACCGTCGAAAAGTCGCAGATTTTCTGGACAATGTCATATATGCGCCTTGTCTGAAGGCGCGGTGCGCAAGACTGGCAGCCGGCGGAAATCACCCGGCCGCGGCAATCGCGTCCGCGCCCGAGGGCTCTTTGGGCAATAGTGCCAAACGGGCGATGAGCGCTTGATCCTGCAAAATCGCCATGCGTTCCTTCGGCCGGAGCCAGGAAATCGCTTCATCGATGGTTTCGGCGTCCGAGAGCTTCGCATCGGCAAGCGCCCAATCCGGCGAAATATCGCCGTTCCGGCGTTTTTCACGGCGCGGCAGGCAGGCCACATGGAACGCGCGGAACTGCGGATGGGCATAAAGCGCGTGAAGCCCGCTCAAGGCTTCGCTGTCGAGAAGGGCGGGCTCATTTGCCAAGAAATTGGCACGCGCGACGACGGGCGGCGTTATCTGTTCTTCCGGAGTAATCAAGAGACCGGTGCGGCGCAGGGCGAGGCCGACGCTGAGAAGGCCAGTGCCCCAAGACAAGAAAATCGCCAGAAGGAGGCCGAGGATTGTCGGCGACATCCAGGCAACTAGCGAGGCCGAGATCGAAAGGCCGGCTACCAGAGTCAAAACGCCCATCGCGACATGCGAGCGGTGGCGAGCGACAATCGCGGCAAACGGAATCGAGCCATCGTCGCGCCGTTGCGGGTCCCAGCCGGTATCGAAGCCGAATGCGAAATGCATGACGTGACCTGACTGGATCAGCATCATGATCGGAGCGAGCAGCGCCGACATGATGATTTCGAAGGCCGCCGACAAAACGAGCTTGATCGCGCCGCCGGCGCCGCGCCGTGTCGCGCCTTGGATCAAGGCAAGCGCCAAACCGAATACCTTTGGCAACAGGAGAATCGTCATGGTAAGCGCGAAAAGTTCGAGCGATCTTTGCGGATCGAACCTCGGCCAAGTTGGGAACAAGGTGAAGTCGCTCGTGAAATATTCCGGCCTGATGTAGCTTGCCTGGAGGACGAGCACGATACCGACGATGAGCTGCGCCATCCAAAGTGGCGACGCGACATAAGCCATGATGCCGGTCGCGAAATGCTGCCGCGACATCGGATGCAAGCCTTTCGCGGGCAGTATCCGCAAATGCTGGAGATTGCCCTGACACCAGCGCCGGTCGCGCGTCGCAACATCGATGAGCGAGGGTGGACACTCTTCGTAGCTGCCGCCAAGGCTTGGCAGCATATAGACGGCATAACCGGCGCGCCGGATCAGTGCCGCCTCGACAAAATCATGGCTGAGGATATGGCCGCCGAACGGAGGACGCCCGCGCAAAACCGGCAAGCCGCAATGCGCGGCAAACGCCTTGGTGCGAATGATCGCGTTATGGCCCCAGTAATTGCCGTCGCGTCCCGTGGAGACCGAGACGCCGGCGGCGATCACCGGCCCATAGATGCGCGCCGCGAATTGCTGGAGGCGAGCGAATAAAGTGTTGCGATTGACGATAAGCGGGAGCGTTTGAATAATGCCCGCGTCGGGATCTGCCTCCATGGCCGCGGCGAGCGCGATAATGGTATGGCCGGCCATCAAACTGTCGGCGTCGAGCACCACCATATTCTCGTAGTGGCCGCCCCAGCGGGAGACGAAATCCTCGATATTGCCGGACTTTCGATTGAGGTTCCTGGGCCGGTGCCGGTAGAACAGGCGGCTGCCTGGGCCAAGCCTATCCCGCATCGCAAGGAAAGCTTGTTCCTCGCCGACGAAAATTTCTGGATCCGTCGTGTCGGAGAGAAAAAACCACTCGAACGCGTGGCCGAGACCGCTCGCCGCGACCTCCTCGAACATCGCCGCGACCGCGCCAAAGACGCGCGCGGGCGTCTCATTGTAGACTGGCATGACGATCGCCGTGCGTTGACGCAACGCAACCGGCGGCAAGGATGGCTTCGGCGCGAAAAACAAGAGCCGGATAAAACCCGCCAGTGCGCTGGTGCAGGCGAGCGCGATCCAGGAGAAATTGGCGACGAAGAGAAAAAGGAGTGCCCATTCGAGCGGCGTCACGCCACCAACCTCGACTACGTTGTACATTTCGCGGGTGCCGTATACAGTCAAGCCCAGGCCGCCGCCGAACACAAGGAGCCGCGCGAGCCAGCCTCCGAAAACCCGATGATGCGCGACGTTCCTATGCCGCTCGGCCCGGCTGAACCGGGTGAGGCTTTGCGCCGGCATTGCGAGAGGCGCTTCGGGCGGCACGCAGGCGAAGGCGTCGGGCGCGAGCGTGCTCTCTCCGGGACGCAGCGGCCTCACCACCGGTTCGGTTGGCTGTGAATTGGTCAGGGCGTCCATCGATAAAGCCAAGTCTCGCTTATGGGTTTGCCGGCCGCCTCCATAACAAGGCGCAGTTCCGAAAAGGCTTCGTTACCAGGATCGACGTCGAACAAGATTCGGCAGGATTTTTTGTCCGCCGAGGTAAATGTCCGGAGTGCGGTTATCGATCCCGGCGAAACGTTCAAATTCGGCTTGATGGCTTCGGCGGTTTGCGGCCGGCGCAAAATTTCACCGACGAATTCAACCATGAAACGGCGGCGTTTCGATGACGAAACTCGCCCCGAACGCGACTGCGTGGCGATTGCCAGCGGCGGCTGCTCGGGCGGGTTCCAGCACCAGAACTGCCGGTAGGAGAAAAATGTTTCGCTTCCGGCGGCGAGCAGTTGCTTCGGTTTCCAAAAGCCGATGATATTGCCGTTGGCTTCGGAGTCGGACGGAATTTCGACGAGTTGAACGCCGCCCGCCGACCAATCGCCGATCGGTTCAATCCAGAGTGAGGGGCGGGTCTCGAAATGCTGGTCCTCGTCCTGGTAATGATCGAAATTGCGGTCACGTTGCAGAAAGCCGAACCCGCGCGGATTTTCGTCGACGAAGGTTGAAATTTGCAGAGTGTCGCGATTCGCGACCGGCCGCCACAGCCACTCCCCCTTGCCGGTCAATATCTGGAGGCCGCTTACTTCGCTCACGCTCGGACGCAGATCTTCATTGCGGCGCTCGCCGATCGGGCCGGAGAAATGGGTCGCGCTCATCGTGGCGAGGCCCAAATTATCGACCGCGGCCCTGGCGAAGAGAGCACATTCCGTATCGATGATCGTGGCTTCGCCGGGCCGCAGGGTAAAGTGATAAGCACCGGTCACGCTTTCCGAACCGATCAGCGCGTGCATGACGAGCGCGCCGGAGGCGAGCGTCGGACGTTCGATCCAAACCGTGCGGAACGCCGGAAATTCCTCGCCGCGCGGGTCGGCCGTCTTGATCGACATGGCCCGCGCCATGGTGCCCAGGGTTTGGCCGGGCGCCACGGCGCGAAAAAAACTTGCACCTTGGAAAATGGCGAGCGCGGAAAAACCGTCCTGCCCTTGGGTGAGTACGCGAAAACCGGAAAAACCTATGTCGCCAAGGTTTTTGCTGACGGCAAGCTTGCCAAAATCAAACAACGCCGGATCATAAATGACGCGGCGGGCGTTGCCTTCCGCGACAAGATTGATTTCCATCGGGCTCGAAAAGATGAACCCGCGATGCAGCGGCTCGATCGCGAAGCCGGTATTGTCCAGGGCCCAGATCGCGGTCCCCGGGCGCTGCCGAATGGCCGAATATTGTTCATAGCCAAGGTCGCGAAACACTTCCGGAATGTCGGCCGAAACCGGTTTGAATGGCTGTTTCGACAAGATTTTGGCGGCGTCGGTGACCATGTTTGGATCGAACGGCGATGGTTCGCCCAAGGCGAAGCCCGGGGGAATCTCCTGCGCGGCGGAGGGTGGCGCGACATTTGCCGGCGCGGTGACGCCAACGCGGGCGGCGATCCCGCCTGCGATCCCGCCAAGGACGAACTTTAAAACCTCCCGGCGCTCGACCATGAATCCGGCTTGGCCGGCGCCCGATCGCGCCGCACTATTAGAAAACGCTTTGGTTTTATCTCTATAGACGATAACCGGGCGAACGTAAGTTCCCTTTTGGATATTTTTTTGTGCCAACAAGCCTTTCCAGTTTCGAAGCGATCCGCACTTCCTGACCTGGCGGAATGCCGAGGCTTGTTTGACTCCCCGGAGCGGTCCAGCAAGGTTGCGCGTGAGCGAATTTTCAATTTTGTGGCTATAAGCGTTTCCCATCCGCGATTCGAGCGCGACTCCTCCGCGCGTAGAGAAGAAGGTTTCATGGTCCCCTTTCAATTTCAAGGCCGCACATGTCTGGCAATCGTTCTCGCCGCCGGCGAGAGCTCGCGGATGCGCTCGGCGCGACCCAAGGTGCTGCATGAGCTGGCCGGCCGCTCCATGCTCAGCCATGTTTTAAGCTCGCTCATCGAAGCCGGCGCCGAGCGGACCGTCGTCGTGGCGGGTTCAAACCACGACGCGATCATGGCGGAAGCCAAGACAATCGTGCGCGACGTCGGAATCGCGATCCAGAAGGAGAGGCTTGGAACCGCGCATGCGGTGCTTGCCGCGCGCGAGGCGATCGCCAGGGGCTATGACGATCTTCTCGTTGTCTTCGCGGATACGCCTCTGGTTCGCCCGGAGACTTTCGCCGCCATGCGCAAGGCGCTTGCGGGAGGCCAAAACGCAATCGTCGCCTTGGGGTTCGAGGCGAAACAGCCCGCAGGATATGGAAGATTCATTCTGGAGGACGGCGCCCTCACAGCCATTCGCGAGGACCGCGACGCGAGCGCGGCGGAGCAAGAAATCAAAATTTGCAACGCCGGTCTGATGGCGCTCGACGGGCGCCACGCCCTGGCGCTTCTCGATGCCATCGGCAATGCCAACCGCCAGAAGGAATATTACCTGACCGACATCATCGCCGTCGCCAGATCGCGCCGTTTTGAGGTCGCCGCCGCGATCGCAGCCGAGGACGAGGTGCTGGGCGTCAACGACAAGGTACAGCTCGCGGCTGCCGAGTCGATTTTGCAAGCGCGTCTTCGCGCGAAAGCGATGCGGGAAGGCGCGTCCTTGATCGATCCTACGAGCGTGATTCTATCCTTCGACACGCGGGTTGGCCGCGACGCCGTTGTCGAGCCACATGTGGTCTTCGGTCCGGGTGTGAGCGTCGGCGAAGGCAGCCGCATCCGCTCGTTTTCCTATTTGGAGGGCGCGACGATCGGCCAGAATGTGTCGGTCGGTCCGTTCGCGAGGCTGCGCCCCGGTACTGGCCTCGCGCAAGACGTGCACATCGGCAATTTCGTCGAGGTGAAGGCCTCGGATGTCGGAGCCGGTGCCAAGATTAACCATTTGAGCTACATTGGAGATGCGAGCATCGGCGCCAGGACGAATGTCGGCGCGGGAACGATTACGTGCAATTACGACGGCTTCGCTAAATATCGCACGGAGGTTGGCGCGCATGCATTCATCGGCTCGAATAGCTCCTTGGTGGCGCCGGTCAAGATCGGTGATGGCGCCTATGTCGGATCGGGGTCCGTGATTACGCAAGACGTCGCCCCCGATGCGCTGGCGCTGGCCCGCGCGGGCCAAATCGAAAAACCCGGCTGGGCACGGGCGTTGCGGGAAAGGAACCGGAAATGAGCGCGGTCCTGTCATGCCAAGGCACCCGAACATCTCCTAGCCGGTCAGCGGCTCTTTATCCGTGGGTTCCAATGTCGATCCGGAGGATGAGCCGATGATGGCGAACGCGCAATCCAACCGCACGACGACGGATGGTTTTTAATGTGCGGAATCGTTGCGATGCTCGGCCGGGGTCCGGTCGCCGGCTCCATTCTCGATGCGCTGAAGCGGCTCGAATATCGCGGCTATGATTCCGCTGGGATCGCGACTTTGGAAGCGGGCCGGCTGACCCGGAGGCGGGCGAGCGGCAAGCTCAAAAATCTGGAGCTTCATCTCGCCGCCGAACCCCTTTCGGGCAAGATTGGCATCGGCCACACCCGCTGGGCAACGCATGGACGGCCAAGCGAAAATAACGCGCATCCGCATGTCAGCGCGAATGTCGGCGTCGTGCATAATGGCATTATCGAGAATTTCCGAGAGTTGCGCGGCGAACTGCAAGCCATGGGCCATGAATTTTCGACCGAGACCGATTCCGAGGTCATCGCCCATCTCGTGAGCGAAACCATGCGCCGTGGCTTGGCGCCGGTCGAGGCCGTGGCTTCGAGCCTGCCGCGCCTGAGGGGTGCTTTCGCGCTCGCCCTGATCTTCGACGGCGAGGAGGATCTTTTGATCGGCGCCAGCAGCGGCGCACCACTTGCGGTAGGATTTGGCGAAGGCGAACATGCCGGCGAAATGTTTCTGGGCTCCGATGCGCTTGCCCTTGTCCCGTTCACGGGGACGATCGCCTATCTGGAGGACGGCGACTCCGTCGTCCTGACGCACACGTCCGCGCGGTTTTACGATGCCGAAGGCAAGTTGGCTGAGAGGCGAAAGGTCAAGTCGGCAGCCTCGGCCTCGCTGATCGACAAGGGCAATTATCGCCATTTCATGGCCAAGGAAATCCACGAACAGCCGGAAGTCGTCGCCCGTGCCCTTGCGCATTATCTGGATATGGCGGCTGGCCGCGCGGCCCTGCCTTTCGCGGCGCCGGTCGATCTTGTTACGCTTCAACGCCTCACGATCTGCGCCTGCGGCACAGCCTATTTCGCGGGGCTGACCGCCAAATATTGGTTCGAGCGATTTGCCCGGCTTCCCGTCGATGTCGAAATCGCCTCCGAGTTTCGCTATCGCGACCCACCGCTCCAGCCAGGAGGGTTGACCATCCTTGTCTCCCAATCGGGGGAGACGGCTGATACCTTGGCGTGTCTTCGCGCCGTCAAGGCGAAGGGACAAAAGATCGTATCGGTGGTCAATGAGGCGACCTCGACGATAGCGCGCGCGAGCGACATTGTTGCTCCGACCCTGGCCGGTCCCGAAATCGGCGTTGCTTCGACGAAAGCTTTCACCTGTCAGCTCGCGGTGCTCGCCTGCCTCGCGCTGGCCTTCGGCAGAGCGCGCAGCACCATCGACGAGCAGGCGGAAGCGCGGCTCGTCTCCGAACTCATGGCGATTCCGGGGCTCATCGCGCAAGCGCTAAAATGCGAAAGCGCCGTCGAGATCCTGGCCCGGGAAATCGCCAAGGTCCGCGACGTGCTTTATCTCGGCCGCGGCACGTCGTATCCCTTGGCGCTCGAAGGGGCGCTGAAACTCAAGGAAATTTCCTATATTCATGCCGAAGGCTATGCGGCGGGGGAGCTGAAACATGGGCCGATCGCGCTCGTTGACCAGGACATGCCGGTGATCGTCATCGCTCCCAATGACTCCGTGCGCGAAAAAACGATCTCAAACATGCAGGAAGTCGCCGCTCGCGGCGGCAGACTGATCCTGATCGGCGATGCCCGTCTCGCCCACAATTTTGCCAACGAGGCAGCCGCCGCCATCGTCATGCAGGATATCGCGCCGGAATTCGCGGCGATGGTCTATGCGGTACCGGTCCAATTGATCGCCTATCATACCGCCGTCGTCATGGGGAAGGACGCCGACCAGCCGCGCAATCTCGCAAAAAGCGTCACGGTGGAATAGGCCACGTCGCGCTTTCCGGAGACAAGCGCCACGCGTCCGCGATTGCGGGTCGGATCGAAAATCACCCGACAAGCCGTGCCGTCACCATGCAATAAAGCATCGGCAGCGACAGGACGAAATTGGCGCGCGAAGTCAGCATCGCGAGCCGCGCGGCCTGCGCCTTGGCGTCGTCGTCGGCGGGAACGAGGCCAAGCACTTTCTTCTGGTTCGGCCAGATGACGAACCAGACATTGAAGGCCATGACGAGGCCGAGGATGCCTCCGGTGATAATGGTTAGGTTGTGGACCGCGCTGCTGGTGGAAAACACGATGAGGCCGGTCACCACGGTGGCGAGTGCCGACCATCGGAACCAAAATAGTGCCTCGCGCGCGATATATTTGCCAATGCCGGGCTTCAGCTCCGGCGGGATATTCGGCATGGCGGGGATTTGCACCAGGTTGAAATAATAGAGAAGACCGATCCACGTGATGCCCGAGACGACATGCAGAAACGTGAAGAACGCCCCGAAATAGCCCCCTCCCAAATTCGTGACGTGATAGAGAAGGAGAAGCAGGAACGTGAGACCGGCGCCCAGCGCCAGCGCGTTGTAGGGCTTTTCGAGGATCGTGGAAAGTTTTTCGAGGAAGTTGGAAACGGTTTCGTTGATGTCGGCCATGACAAGCTCCTGAACCCAAGGGAAACGACGGTTGCGCCACGCCGGCGGCGCGAATCGAAAACCGCTCCCCGACAGTAGAGCTTTTGCTCTTTTTTTACCAGGACCGCAACAAATCGGTAGTGGGCCAGTTTGAATAAGGCAGACGAATTTTGCCCTGGAAGGATGGCGCCAGTTGCTCCATAATAGCATCATGGCTGAAAAGCACCCCAAACGCCCGCGCGACCTGAACCAATGGGCAAAGCGCATGGTCGATATTGCGACCGGCGTGGTTGAAGATCGCGAGCCAACGCCAGAGGAGCAAGGCAAAGACCATTCTGCAGTGAAACGCGGCCACCTTGGCGGTATTCACGGGGGGAGAATCCGTGCAGAGGCGTTGACACAAGAAAAGCGTACTGCGATCTCACGGAAAGCAGCAAAAACCCGTTGGTCTAAAGTCCGAGAGCCTTCAACATAAAATCTGTAGATGTTTGTCTCTGAATAAATTCAGCCAAAAGCGGCACAGCTAGAGAATATTTTCCGTGTCTATTTTTATATACAAGACCTGCTTCAGCTAGTGATGAGAGCATTTGACTGACATGGCTAGCATTAAACGATTTTGTTAGGACGTCCTTTGAAGATACAACCACTTCTTGAACGGTAAACTCTGTGTCGGCATTTGGAAGAAGGGACACGATCTGAAGCAATTCGCGTTGACGATCTGTCGCCTTCGCCCAACGTCCATGAAAAAAATCAGCGTCCAATTTTCTGATGATGTCTTTCGTTGGTACGCTTGGAACCTCACCTGTTTTAATTTGTGAAATCCAAACGTCAAAAACCTCTCTACAAAAAAATTGAATGAAATAGGGATACCCTGCTGATTTCTCGATGATAGATTCTACCGTTTGGTCGGAAAATTTAAGTGGACACTTGCCGTCAGTAATTGGCTTCAATATTGCGTCACGCGCATCGTCATGTCCGAGGCGTCTCAGGAACAGTGTATGGAACATACGCTCAGAATATGTTCTGGCCTCAACTAGCTTTGCCGAAAGCGTGGGAAGACCCGTGAGAACAAGCATATAAGGCAAATTCTTACGCTGTAATGATTGGAATATATCTAACAACAATGATAAGGGGTACTGCTTGTCTACAGCATGATCGGCAAGCGTCTGAGCCTCATCATATGCGAATATAATTCCAGAAATTGCCGCTTGTGGCATAACTGACCAAACAAACTCAAGCGCAGATTTAAGTTTATCGGTTGGGAGTCCGGGTTCTCTGTTGTATCTATCCATTAGAATATCGTAATTGAGAGGTTCATAGACCACCCGCTCAGTGCGAGTGAACCCCATTTCAAGTTGTTTACTCTCTATGTTAACAAGAGCTGAACTAACAAGAGCGATGTCGGCTAAAAGCCGAACGGCCATCGTTTGTTCCGTTACGCTTGCTGACTCGGATAAATCTGTCCCACACCAAAGCCACCCGTTTGCCTGCGCTAGCGGCTTGAACGTTTCGAGAAGAACTGTTTTCCCAACACCTCGCAATCCTGTTAGAACTAGATTTGACATAACTACTTTCTGCTTGAGTAATTGCCTCATTTCGTCCTGTTCGGAGGTTCTCCCGGCAAGATAGGGTGGCATATGCCCGGCGCCCGGCCGGAACGGATTTTCAATTTGAAACTCGGTCATCCTTAGCCTCCATATAGCTGAAGGCTAAATGTGGCCCATGAAATAAAATTATGCAAGTGACTAATTTTATGGTTGACATTGGTTTTGTTCTCAAGCATAATGGCCAGTATGAACAAGCTGACCAGAGACGAACGTGCCCGAATCATTCACCTTCTCTGCGAAGGAACCAGCCTCAGAGTACTCGCGGCTAACCGGCGCCAGCAAGACGACGGTTACGAAGTTGGTTGTCGATGCTGGGGCGGCTGCGGCTTGGTATCAGAGCCGCACGTTTCGCGACCTTTCGTGTAAGCGGCTTCAAATTGATGAAATCTGGGGCTTCGTCGGTGCAAAGGCCAAGAACGCCGATCCTGTATTGAAGGCGGTCGGGCTGGCCGGCGACGCATGGCTTTGGATGGCAACCGATGCAGAAACAAAACTAGTTCCGTGCTGGCACGTTGGCGGCCGTGACGGCGGAGCGGCTATGGAATTCATCGATGATTTGGCTTCACGCCTCGCGAACAGAGTGCAAATCACAACAGACGGGCACAAGGCTTATCTCGACGCGATCGACACGGCATTCGGTGGCCAAGTCGATTACGCCATGCTCGTTAAGCTCTATGGCCAAGCGCCGGAAGGCGATCGCCGCTACAGCCCAGCCGAATGCACCGGGGCAATTAAGACGCCAATCCAAGGCCATCCTGATCGAAAGCACATCAGCACGTCCTATGCGGAACGGAACAATCTCAATGTTCGAATGCACTCAAGGCGCATGACGAGGTTGACGAATGCGTTTTCAAAGAAGATGGAAAACCACGCTCACGCGATGGCGCTTCACTTCCTGTATTACAATTTTGTCCGCATCCATCAGACGCTCAAGGTAGCGCCTGCAATGGCCGCTGGCGTGACCAAGCGGCTTTGGGAAATGGGTGATATAGTTGATGTGCTAGAGGCTTGGGAAACCAAGAGATAATATCTATCTTATTGAGAATCCTTGACTTTTGTAAAATAAGATATTAAATCCGTCTTGGAGGTGATTGTTACATGGCAATTGCAGCACTCTCGGCAGGTCGAACGCTTTGCGAGCTGAGAGACTGGTCCGTTTCCAATCTTGAGCTGCAAAAAATTCTCTATTTGGCTCATATGTATTACTTGGGGCAACACGGTGCGCCTCTAATACGGGAGGAATTTGAAGCGTGGGATTACGGTCCCGTAGTGCCTGAGTTATACCATCATGTGAAGGGGTTCGGCGGCGGCCCAGTCAGGAATGTTTTCCACTGGATTGATCCGGTTGCTCCCGGCACACCAGAATATGCGGCCCTTAGCGCCGCAGCCGCAGGAACCAAAAAAATGCGGGCAGGCCAATTGGTTGCAAACACTCATTGGAAAGGCGGCGCTTGGGATAGCGTTTATCGCCCAAATATTTTTGGGATCAAAATTCCAAATTCTGCGATTTTGAATGAATACAGATCCCGATCTGTCCCAGCCTAATCCGGGCATTGAAAATCTGTTACAATCCTCGCCAACACCGCAGGACGAACAGATTGGTGCGCTCGAAAGACAAATCCAGGACTTGAAGAACGAACATTCACGAGACAAATTTCTTTGGTTCCTTTCCGCGCTTGCGGTATTTGACACCGTGGCACTTTTGCGGGCGGAGAATTGGTCGGCCCCGATTGTAATTGGGATCATCCAATTGGTCGCGGTGCTCGTTATGGCCGATAGATGCAAGGTCGACACCGTCGCCCCGCTGATAGATAAGCTGACTGGCGCGTTCGGCAGGGCAGCTCGCAAAGACTGATCGCCTTATTCAAACTGGCCCACTACCAACGAATCGGCCGGTGGATAGATAGGGCATAGGACGAAAGTCCCCGTTGCCGGCTTTCTCTCCCGGAACCGCCGCTGGGAGTGCGCGCAATAACGAATGGGGAAAGGGGAATACCAAAGCACTCCATCAAATTGTAAGTATTATCTAAATTAATCATTACAACATTCCATATATTCATGTATTGTCAAGACGTGGCTAGGTTGTCGCGAGATAGGTTTTTAAAAGAAACGATCATGTTCTCATACATTCATAAAAATTGCCGTTATTTACTATCTTGGTCGCGCGGCTTTCCTCGCCGGGGCGCCGCCGCGGCTGCCCCGCGTGATCGTGACCGAATGCCGTCGATTTGCGACTTTTGGCATCACTGCACGCTTCATGCGCGATCAGTCCGGTGTCTACGCGGTTTTATTTGGACTCGTGGCGCCGATCTTCGTTGGCGCCCTCGCTCTAGGTACCGAAACCGGCCTCTGGTACTCGACCCACGAAAAGATGCAGGGCGCAGCCAATTCCAGCGCGATCAGCGCCGCCGTCGGCCTCACTCGTGGCGATACGATAGTGATGGCCCAAGCCCAAGCCAAAGCGACAGCGGCATCCCCCGGTTATAGCTTTGTCCACGGCTCAAGCGGCACGGTGGTTACCGTGAATAAACCGCCTCTATCAGGTCCTAATGTGGCGACCCCAGGAGCCGTCGAAGTCATCGTCAAACAACCACAAAATCTCTTGTTCGCGTCCAAATGGCTCACATCACCGGTGGTTGTCCAAGCCCGTGCGGTCGCCGGCCAAAACCCCCAGGTAACATGCGTTCTTGCTCTAAGCCAAACCCCCCTAGTCTCACTTGTGACCGGCATCGCCGCCGCAGCCTTTGCTCAAGTTTTGGCCGATCAATGCACCGTCGCCGACAACTCGCCGGGTCTGTTGGCGCTGACCGTGGCCCTCTTTTCCTCAATTACGGCGCAAAAGGTCAATGTGGTCGGGGGCTTTCTCGGTCTCCTTGGGACGGTCACCCCCACGCCTGTCCATGCCCCCGCGACGCCCGACCCTTTTGCAGGTACGACCGTTCCCGATATTTCTACTCTTCCCTGTAACCTTTATAGCCTTGGCGGCCCAGCTCCACACGCGCCGATAACCGGCACGGTTACCTTGTCTCCAGGCCGCTACTGCAGCGGCATGAGAGTAAGCGGGACCGGCAACGTCACGCTTAGTCCCGGCACCTACTACATGGATGTGGGGACGGGGCTCGTCGGGGGGTTCGGCCTCTCGGTTGTCCTCGGCGGCACACTGACTGGCACAGGGGTCACGATCGTGCTGACTTCAAGCAACGCACTCATCAATTTGCCGGGGCTGAGCCTTCTTGGTGTCGTCAATTTGACCGCGCCGTCATCGGGACCATATGCCGGATTGGTCGTTTTTGAAGACCGCCCTGCGCTGCTCGGCGTGTTGCCCGGCCTCGGTCTAACTTTTGCCGGAGGCGCGGCAGCTAATCTCGTCGGCACGATCTACGCGCCGCATTCGGTGGTGACTTACGCGCTCGGCGGGCCGACGCACACTGGACAATGCACGCGCCTCATCGCCGATACGATCGCGTTCGCCGCCGGCGGCTCGAGTTTCTCGAAATGCGCCGTAACCCTGGGCCCGTCGTCTGGGGCGCCAGCCTCGCTTTTGGAGTGAACGCACATGTTGAGACCCAGAGGGATGTTGATGGTTTTGTCAAAAGCACTCGGTGCTTTCTTCGGCCGGGAGCTCCTTGCCAAAGCCGGCGTAGCGGCAGTTGAATTGGCGCTGGTGTCGCCGCTCCTCGTTACGGGGGTCTTGGGCGCAGCTGCATTGGGCATCACTATCTTTCGACAAACCCAGGTAGGCTACGCCGCACAGGCCGGCGTCGATTACGCCATCGCGCACGGATTCGATGCGACCAAAATGTCGAACGCTATCGTCAATGCGACCAATTACGGGGGCGTCACTGCTTCGCCCGCGCCGTCCCAATTTTGCGGGTGCACATCGGCGAGCGGGGTGATAGTCGCTGCTTGTGGAAGCACCTGTTCAAACGGGGCCAAGGCGGGCATTTATGTCAAGGCCAATTCCCAGGCTTCATTTAGCCCGATCATTCCCAATCCATGGCAAACAAGTACCGTGACGCTGACGGCGCAAGCGATCGCGAGAATCCTATGACAGGGAAGACACTCTTCAAGGATCGCCGGGGCGCTACCGCTGTGGAATTCGCGCTGACCCTGCCGGTGTTCCTTTTGATGTTTTTCGGACTTTGGCAAACCGGTTACGGGTTGTGGTGGCAGTTTGGCTTGCAGCACGGAGCACAAATGGCCGCGCGTTATGCCAGCGTCACCCTACCTCGTCCTAGCGACAGCGCCATCAAAACCTACGCGGCCAGTCAATCCTATGGACTCAACCCCACGCCATCAATATTTGTCGTAAGCCAACCAACATGTGGTAATCAAGTCTCTGCCGATTACGCACTTTCCCCGGTGGGCGCGATTATTGGTATTCCTCCTTTGACCTTGCATGCGCAAGCTTGTTATGCGACCTAACTAATACCAAATCTCGTGGTTCGTGACTCTTGTCGTCATGCCCGGCCTTATCTCACGGCTGTCCGGTTCATGTTGAGCTCCAGTTTAGCGAGAGCTGCTGCGAGTTCGAGCGGCGGCGGCCTGGCGCTCCCCATTACAACAAGCGCTCGCGCAGTGATTGTCGGGGCCATCGTGTTCATACTGGTCTCGCCACAACCGCGCGCGAAAGGAAGTTCAAGCTCCTTTCATTTGCCGGGGCCGAGACGTTCAGGAGGCGGTATTTTGGCCGGACCGCGCGGATGCATCGCAAGACGGTATGCCGGGGTGGATTTCCCTGTTCCGCCGGCCCGGACGGGCGCCGCGCGATGCCCGTAGCCGCGGGAGGAGCGCTCGTCCTGTTTTCCGGCGGCCAGGATTCGACGACTTGTCTTGCCTTGGCACTCGATCGGTATGCGCGGGTCGAGACGATTGGATTCGATTACGGCCAAAGACATCGCGTCGAGCTCGACCAGCGCTCCACGGTCCGCGAATCGCTTCGCCAAAATTTTCCCGCGTGGCGCGAGCGGCTCGGCGAGGACTTCCTGATCCGCATCGAGGCTTTGGCGCAAATCTCCCTAACGGCAATGACCCACGATGTCGATATCACCACCGGCGCGCTGGGCCTGCCCAATACCTTCGTGCCCGGCCGCAACCTCGTGTTTTTGACGCTAGCGGCGGCGCTCGCCTACCGGCGCGGCTTCAAGCATATTGTCGGCGGCATGTGCGAAACGGATTTTTCCGGCTACCCGGATTGCCGCGACGATACCGTGAAAGCCATGCAACTCGCCGTGAATCTCGGCATGGATAGCCGTTTTGTCCTTGAAACTCCTTTGATGTGGCTCGACAAGGCCGCGACCTGGCGCCTCGCGGAAATGCTAGGCGGAGCCGCGCTCGTCGATCTCATCGTAGAGTTGACGCATAGCTGCTATCTCGGCGAGCGCGCGATAAGGCACGATTGGGGCCACGGCTGCGGTTCGTGTCCCGCCTGCCGGCTTCGCGCCGAAGGCTGGCGAAAATACATTGCCTCGTCAGGGAAACACGTGCCGGCTTGACGCCAACCGGTATATGATGACCCGGCGGCCTGACGCATATGACAAATCGGATATATCCGATGTTGAAAGCGGCACGGCCAATTTGTTCATGATGTTCACCCCGCTCGAAGGCCGGCGGCATATCAAAGTCACGGATCGCCACACCGGGGTGGATTATGCCCGCGCGCTGAAGAATCTGTCAGACGCCTACTTTCCGGATACCCGGAAAACCGGACTTGTGGAGGACAACTCTCCGCGCGCCGGGGGCGTCCGGAGCGCTCCGCTCAACGTCCATAAACCCGCACCGTTGTACGAGGCTTTTCCGCCAGACAAAGCAAGACGTCTCGTCGAGCGGTTCGAATGGCATTACACGCCAAAGCACGGCAGTTGGCTCGATATGGCGGAATCCGAACTCGCCGTTCTCGCGTCGCAATGTCTCGACCGTCGCATCCCCGGCAAACAAACCCTCATCGATGAAATCGCAGCTTGGGAGGATGATTGAAATGCCAACCACCCCAAGCGACGATGATCGACCGGCGCCCGCAGTGGGGCGCCACGCAAGTACCGCGGTTTCGTCGTTGGTCTGCCAACTCTCGGCCTTCCGTGCCCCGCCCGGAGCCAAACACGACCACGGATCACCCCGTTCTTGTCCATGGGAAGACCTCATTACGCCGGAAAGGCAAGGCTTATGCTCGATGCAAATACGCTTACGCTTGCCTGGAGGGAAAGAATGATAAGTCAGGTTCTAGGAAAAACGCGACCCGCGTTGACGCTTCTTATGTTTGTCATGGCGCAAACTCATTTTTCAGCGCACGCACAGACATGCCCGCCGCCGCCGCCGCCGCCAACATCATCATCGGGCGCCCAGCACCCCACATTGCTCGCGAGCTATGCGAAGCGGCCCCCTTGGGATGTTGCCGGTGTAGACTTTGCCGTAGGTGTCCCGTCGACGGCGACGCTGACCGATTGGCAGTCATTGAAAGGGCCCGGCATCACCGTGAACACCACGGCAGTGCCACCCTATGTTCGCGTTGATAGTAGAACGAATGCAGTGATCTCCAGCGTCGATTTCTCCTTACATGGCGGGGCATATCTCTTTTTTATCAATTCCCCAAATCCCACGGTCGTCATCAGCAAATTTGGGGGCATAAATCTAACCAAAATCTCAAACGCCGTTATTTGGTCCGATCCGAACTCTCCGGGTCTTACTGTCAGATACTCTACCCTTGATGGCGCGGGTTCGGGATCGGGATCAACCCTTGTCTCCGTTGCAAGTGCTGGCACGACAACGCTGGAATACAACTGGTTTAAGAACTTTCCTCAGCACGTCCTCGAGGAAACGCCATCGACGGCGGTGTCCATCGCTGTTGTCTACAAATATAACCTCATTGAGCAAGGCGGGATGACCCCCAGCGCTCATCTCAACTACCTCCAGTTCGGAGGTGCGGCTGCCGCATCGGTTGTTGTCGCGTATAATACCACCTACCAAACGCCCCAATCGTCAACAGCAAGCGGCGAAGGATTCCAGTTTTATGCCAACGGCGCGGGCGGTTCCGTCAAGAACGTAGTTTTTGCATACAACACCATGATCGCAACAGGCGGCGCCCCCGGCAAGGCCATGTCCTACATGAACCACGGCGGGGGCAGTCAAAATGCAGGGATACGGCATGATAATTATGTAGATTCAACAGCCGCTTACGGGGCGTGGTATCCTGGATCGTTTGCTGGATGGACGTTCTCGAACAACTACAAAATGACCACTGGGGCTGCTTTCTAAACATATCCGTGGCTTCCCTATCAGCCCGTTGACGAAGCCGTCGCGGGCTGATTTTGTCTGAGGGTCAGGGATTCGAGACCGGTGCCGGCATTGGCGATGGAGGGCGAGAGCGAGGTTCAGCGCGGTCTTTTGGCGAAATGGGCAAAGCTGCCGCGTTCGCCGGGCCATGTCTTCTGGGTAGTGGGTCAGTTTGACTTGCCATAATCTCGGCCAGCCTCGAAAGCCTCAAGCATCTCTACAACATCCGTCATTTCCCAAAGCCTCTTGGTCACGCCAGCGGCCATCGCTGGCGTTGTCCGCAAGGTCTGATGGATGCGGACGAAATTGTAATACATCATGTGGAGCGCGACGGCATGAGTGTGGTTCTCAACCTTCTTCGAGAAAGCATTTGTTAGCCGAGTGAACCGCCTCATGTGCATTCTCATCGTGAGATTTGAGCGCTCAGAAAATGACGTGCTAACCTGCTTTTGATCGGGGTTCCCTTCGATCCGTTGCTTACGCGCTCCGGTGCATTCTGCCGGGCTGTAGCGGCCTTTGGCGCTATCTGGCGAGGCCCCGTAGACCTTTACCAGCATGGCGTAATCGATATCGGCCCCGAATGCGCCTTCGACAGCCTCCAAGTAAGCCTTGTGACCATCGCTGGTAAGTTGGATGCGATTAGCGAGCCGGGATGCAAGATCGTTCATAAAGATGATTGCGGACTCGCTATCGCGATTGCCGACGAACCATGACGGCATGAGCTTGGTGTCGGCATCGATCGCCGTCCAGGTCCAAACGTCGCCAGCATCCACCGGGGCCGTTTTTGCTGTCGGAACATTTTTTTGCTTGGCATAGACAAAGTTCCAAATTTCATCGACCTGAATGCGCTTGCAGGTCAGATTGCGGAACACACGATCCTGATACCAAGAGGTCGCCTTTCCGGCGTCGATCACAAGCTTGATCACGGTATTTTTGCTCGCACCGGTCAAGCGGGTGATTGCGCGAACTGAGGAGCCCTCACAAAGCAAATGGAGGATGCGGGCACGGTCTTTTTTGGAGAGCTTGTTCATGCCGATCATAATATGACCCTTCGTGCTTTATGTCAAGCAAAAACAGTCAAATTAGTTTTGCGGCATCTTCCTCTGATACGGGGTGATTCGAGTAAACGCCCTTCTTCCCAGGCACGCTATAGATCAGTTCCTTTTGAACCATCCGGTACAAGCGCTGATTCAAAGCGGCCCTTTTTGTAATTTCGCTGGATTGTCGGAAAAGAGCGACAAGTAATCTATCCAAAGACGCAATGCCACCTAGCTCAGTTATAAGTGAGCTAATGTTAAATTCGGTTTTGTCGCTTTCAGATATACTAAGTTCCTCCAAAAGCTCTTGAGGAAGTCCATGTATCTCTTCCCATGATAGACTTAACCGCGGGGCAACTGTGGCCCCACTAACTTTCAAAAATTCAGGGTTTTCATAGATACGAGTTATCAGAATTTCAAGGTCTACAAGCAACGACTTGAACCTTTCAACGGCATCTAAGTGTAGCCTCGACCGCCGCGGCTCTGGTGCAAACCGGACAGCCTGCCGCTGCTGGAATTCTATTTGGCTCTTGACAAACTCGATGTGCGATGCTAGTTTTTCCACGTCAACCACTCCACAGTGTTTGGCGGAAGAGGCAGGATTTCGAACCCGCGGTACGGTTTGCAAGACCGTACGCCTGGGTGATAGCCAGGTGTCTTAGACCGCTCGACCACTCTTCCACACACCCGACCCCATAGTCGGGCAACCACAAGAAAATTTGGCTTTCAGGGCACGCAAAGAGATTCGCGTGCCCTGTTTCCGTGCGTAACATGGTCGCAAGAAACGCGCAAGGGAGGCGCAAGAAAAAAGTGAGATCCTGCAAGTTTTTCACATTGCAGGCGATTGAAGAGAGATTTACGAGGGCTGCTCCGGTTATTTGGAGCCATGCCATCGCTTCGCCGCCGCCTTCTTGGCGATCTCTGCGCGCCGTTCTGGCGTCAAGCTGGCGGCTCGCGCCGGGCCGCCCTTACGGCCCATGGCTGATGCGGCCGGGTCCACGCCGCGCTCTTCTGGCGTTGCCTCGCGATCCTCGACCTGACCGCTCGCAATATCGACAACGAGCTTTGCGGCTTGGCTGAAATCGCGGGGGCGTTTGAGGCGCTTGGTCATTTGTGGCGGTGCCATGTTGCAGCACATCTAAGCATCGCTTCGTTCGCCTCCTTATTGGCTTCGCGCCGAGTTGCGTAAGAATAATGGGATCGAATATGAATTTGATTACCCTCGCAAACCGTCCAACGGAACCGGCGTTCGCCGCGCCGTGGAGCAGCCTCAATCCTAACCGTGAATGGATGAACTTCTCCCATCTTTGCATAATGGGCCGCCCGAGGCGATATCGCTAGAGCAAAATCAGTCTGCCTTATTTAAACTGACCCACTGCCGTCTTCTGCGATCGTTTGCAGAAGCCTTTGAGCGAGGCCGGCCTCGACGCTTTCGCCGAGCCGGCCTGTATACCGTTCTACGCCCAGAGGATGGGTGCGCCCTACGGCCGTAGGCATGCGGAGGAAGGCGGCGACGAGGGAGGAAAAATCCGATCTTTCCCGTGTGAACCTGAGCATCCCAGGGTATTGCACTTCGCGTCGGAATCCACCCGCTGCTGGACATCGCCTAGAGATGGGATGCATACATCCTTGACCAGGATCAGGAGTCCAGAATGGAAATTCCGGGTTAACTTTAGTCCAGAGGAGTAACTATTGACCTTTGATAAACAGAGTAACATCAGAAGGGCAACTCGGCTTGCTTCCAGAAAGCTGCGACGAGAGTTTTGCGACGCTGCGTGCGTTTGAGCTTGGCGCGCGCGAAGGCGCTGAGTTCGGCGAAGTCCTTCGGACAGAAGTTGGGCATCTCGTGCTGCTTCCAATGCGCCCACAGGTACTCGACTGGATTGAGTTCTGGCGCGTAGGGCGGCAGAAATTCAAGCTTTATACCGCCGCCTTCCGTCTCAACGTAATCGCGCACGAGCCGGCTGCGATGGGCTTGCAGGCGATCCCAAATGATGAGGAGCTTGCGGCCGGCGAGATGGCGCTTAAGATTTTTGAGAAAGGCGACGATTTCGGGCGCGCGGACGGCGCCTTTGACGAGCTTGAAGTAGATGTTCCAGAAGGTGACGCCCGCCACGGCGGAGAGCTGGTTCCATGTGAAGCTGTATTGCAGGACTGGCGTCTTGCCTTTGGGCGCCCAGGTCCGAACGCGGTGAGGTCGTTCGCTCACCCCGGACTTGTCGATGAAAACGATGGTTCGGCCTTCTCTCGCGCAGTTTTTTTTAGTGCCGGCCAACGCTTCTTCTTCCACTGCCGGATGGCGGCTTCATCGCGCTTCCTGGCGCGACCGCTCGGCCGCTGGCAGGAGAAGTTCAGTCCCTTGAGCAGCCGCCACACGCCCGATTGCGAATACCGCTTGCCACTGATCTTCTCGATGAGCCTGCAGACCCGCCCCAGAGTCCACAGATCGGTAGCATATCCTTGCGCCAAGGCGCCGGCTTCGAGCGCGACGACCAATCGCTTCTTCTTGGCGTCGGTCAGCCGCGGCGGTCGCCCGGTGCGCGGTGTCTTGCGCAACGCTCTGCGCCCGTTCGCCAGCGCCTGCTCCCAGCGCCAGACCGACGTGCGGCTCACTTTGAGCCGCCGCGCCACCTCCGGCGGCTTCACACCACGTTGCAGCAAACGCGCGCCCTCTAAGCGTCGCGCTTCCAGTTCCGCACGGTCTCGCGCTTTGCTCATGACTACATCCATGCCTTGGAAAACCCATAGAATGGATGTGGGATCTGTTACTCAGTTTGTCAAGGATCAATAGGTGGAACGGCGGCCGTATACATCCCGATTGCGGTAACTCCTTGGCACGTAGCGCCATTTCAACCCAACGCTCAGAATGTACGGGTGACCACTTTGCGCAAATCAACCAAATGTTTGCTGCCGCCGCGATTGGCCGACGCCAACAGCGGTGCGATATGCTCCCGTTCGGCATGGGTGAGGTCGCCCGGATAATATCGTCTATCGCGGCCGTACCACGCGCGATTTTGGCTCGTCCACGTCTGCGGCTCCTTCCAAATCGGGCCATGTCTGTTCAATCATTGAAACTCATCCGACGCAGCTACTCTTCGGACGGACATTAAAGGCATTCCTTCACCCGTCGTCATCAAGCCCCGGTTCTCGTTGCATGGCTCCGAGCGCACCCAAGTGCGCTCTAATTCCTGCCAGAAACATGGTCAGAATAAAAACTGTCCCCCAATAGAATACCGTAAAACCTATATAAATGAGAAGTCCCATAATTAGGCTTAGCACGAAGCCTAGCTGCCTCTCCTGCTTCGTCAAATTTAGGCTCTTGTTTCCGATATCCATCGAAACCGAACATGCGGTGAGGTAGGACAGACCTATAAGTATTGACCCCGGAATGCCAAACAACATCGCCATTCGAAGCCAAGTTGCATCAATCGTAGGCGAGAGCCCGGACACACGTACCCATTCGTCGTATAGGCCGATACCAAAAATGGGGGAGTTAATGACAAGGGGGCCGGCGAATTGCCATTGCAAAAGACGATAATAGCCCGTCGCTTCGTCGAATGTTAGATGGCTAAAAATAAACCCCCACGGTCGGGGATGAGCGCTGAAGATGAATAATATGACTCCGACGAGGCTTGCGAGCAGGAGACCCCAGCGGAAAGGGAAGTTTCGCAAGAGCTTATTGTAAAGTAGAGCACCGAAACCTATGATTGCTCCACTGATTGGGGCCGACGACACCGATAGCGCAAGCCCCACGGCAGACCCGGCGAGCATGAATCGTCGCAGCGCTCCACGCATCGTGGTTGCCATCAGCAGGCCAAACAAACAAGCGGTTCCCAACAAGATCGGGTGTTCCAACGTGCTTGCAGCGCGAAACAGGAAACCGCGGGCAAGGGTACTGTAGTCAATAGCAGCGTATTTGTGAGATCCCGTAAAAGATCCCGCGATTTCCCGGAGCAAGAAGCGCTCCGAGAACTCATCGAAAATCGCGAGCACGCCTACCGTGGCAATCGCGATGCAAAGGATACGTACAAGAGCAACTGCTTGACCTCTTTCAGTGAGAAACACTCGTGTCGCCATATAGGGAACACAAAATTCCAGCGCCATGGTGCCGCTAGTCACGAGCGCTCGGTCGAACCCATCGATCTCACTCAGTGCGACGACCATCCAGAGTCCGGTGACAGGTACCAACAGATCCGACCAAACAAACCGGTACTTCCCGCTGACCATCAATCGCACAAAGCGAAACAGGATCGCCGGCGTGATAAGTAAAAGGAGTAGCCGGTACATGGTCATGCGTAATTCGCCAAAAAAGAATGATGCTTCTTCGGGCAGGAACATGGTCAATGCGATCAGAACCAGGACGAGCGGCAACTTGACCGCGGACGCGCCGCCGCGCGTTGGAGTGGCGGGCACATCCAGAGACTGAAAATCAGAAGTCAGCGTTTGAACCATGGCGCCGTTTGTCCTTGACCGCTACTTGTTAGCTCGAACGAGGAGACGTCCGAGTCCGATATTTCGGCAACCTCCCGGTCGCTGCAGCGCCCAGCTCGAAGTGCCGCGGTGAATTCAGGCCGATCAGTCAATTCAGGAAAATCGCGGCGGCCACCGAAGGACCAGAGAATCCAGCCCAATTCGTAACTGCGGACCTCTAAAGAGAGAGCTGGTCCGGCTCCCCTTGCGGTGCCAATCTCGTCATTCCGGTTAAGCGCCGCTTTCGTCAATGCGCGCAATCCGCGCGCGGCTCGGCTACCGCTGATGCCGGAGCGTCTTTGTGATCGGTAGAAAAGGTGCAGTTCAGGTCGCAACATTGTGCGGCCCAATTCGTTGTCGCCGAAAAGCCAATTGAAGCCTTTCACCAAAGCCTCACGCGCGCCTGGCACACCATGCGTAATCGCATGATGCAAGATTGCTGGTGCCATGCCATGCTGATGCACTGCATAAACTTCATAGAAGTCGACGACCGTCCCCCGGCTCGGCGCGAAAAACCAGGGCCATTCTCCCCGAGGACCCTGCAGTGCGATCAGCTGGGTGACGCAAGCGTTCGCTGCCGCGGTGGCAAGAGGATCGTTCATCGTCTCGCCATAGTAGTAGAGCCCGAGACAGCTATAGACCTGAGTGGCGAAAGACGCGAAATACCGCCGGAATCCGGTGCCGGAGTCGAAGAACAATCCGCTCGGCGCGCGAAACGAGGTGAGGATCACATCACGCAAGGAGGTGGCTATCTTGCACCATGCCGGATCCAAGCGGGACTGGGCGACAACGCCTGACAGCATCAATCCGATGTCCTGTGCCTGCCAGTGAACCGCGGCGGCTGGATCACCCGTTAAATCGCGGACCTTGGCAAGAACGTTTGCAGGGACATCGAAACCAAGCTCCGCACCCGCCCACAGCGCCATACCAAAGGCGTAGTTGCGCGCCCGTTGTAACAGAAGTGACTGGTTGGCCGCCTTGAAAATCGCCTCTAGATGGTAGGGCTCGCTGGCAACAATCTCCGGATTGCGCGCCAAGCCCAGCAAGACATTGAGACTATAGAAGCTGTCGCTATGCGGCACAGATTCGTTTGGCTCCGGCCGACCGTCAAGATGATATTTATGCGACCAGAGCCCGGCGCGCGGCATGTAGCACCGCCGTAGACCGAGCGTCGCGTAGCGGATAACGGAGCTTGGTGGCAACATGATAGGGCATTTCAATTGTGGATCCCCTTTAGAGGCCACCTTATCCGCAATAGCTGCGCGGACATGCAAGTAAACGCATGCGGATGTGGTCATTGGATTGGTGTCGCAAGTCAAACTATTCGAGATCTAAAAGGCGAGGTGACCGCGATGGGTTTTTACGCCGCTCTCGATGTCACATTGGAATCAACGTCGGTTTGCATCATCTTTCGCGAGGACACGGTCGTTCTGAAAGCCGTTCTTGGCGATGACCAAGATGTTCTGGCAACGCGACTAGTGTAGTGTTTCATGCAACGCTTTACAATGTGATTCCGGCTTAAGATGCGATGTGGAATGCGGGCAAGCATGGCGGCATTGGCGGTCACCCCCGAGCACAGGCTGGAACTGGAATGGATTGCCCGCGGGTCAAGGCTGTTTATGATGACCGTCCGCGCAGACCGGGTTTCAAGCCGATGGCGGGGGCCAAGGACGCGGGGATTATGACCCGGACGCAACGCGCTCCTGGCAAGCACGCGGTGGAGTTGCGGCAGCCAAGGTCTTCGGCGGCAGCAAAGCGCCGGTGCGGCGGGTCTGGCACGCCAAGCCTGAAGCCGCATTTACGCAAGTTCTCCCGCCACTCGGGCGTCACGTAGTAGAGCAGGTTGACCACCCGGTAGCGCTTACGATTCTTGTCGTGCGAGTTGTCCAGGCGAGGACGAAGATACACTCCCTTGGACATCGCCTTAGACATCGTGCTGATGCCTCCCGCATAATCCGGTGATCTTCGAAATCATGGCGACGATGCGCGGATCCTGGAACGTATAAACCGCCTCTTCGAGAAGCGGATCATCGGGTTCCATCTGGGCCGCCCACATGCTTGTGCTCCTTGATCGACCGCTTCAACATCATCTGGTCGGAGGTAGGGAAGCGAACGAAAATTTTCCGCGCCACGTCTAGCGGTAGTGGCGGTAATAATGTAAGTCCCTCACTTGGCAAGACGGGATGCGGTCCAGCGCCGCAAATTGAACCTGAACGGTTTTAATCTCCTGTTCGAGCCGCGCCACGGTGTGATCCACGATGCCGGTGCGTTCGATCGATACACTCAGTCCCGATATGCCGAGCAACGGGAATAGGCTTGCCGTATCGCCGCGCTGCAAACGAAGACTCCATTTTCCGTGACCCCTCTGTTGTATGGCCTTCGGTTAAGCCGCCAGCGGCCGAAGATTGCCCAATGGGCCGAAGCGTAGTTCCAGAAGAAGAGGGTGATCGTCGCGATGGGTGCGGCTAAGGCCGTTGCTGGGTATCGTCATCGATAGAAGAGAATGCGGAAATCCCGCCGCGATGCCAGAATTGAAGCGCAGAAAACCGCGCAATGAAGGCCGTTCCCTGAAGGTGAAGCTCGAGCGACATTGCCCGGCGGCTTGCCGCGGAGGCCGCCGCCGGATGGACGCAGGTGACGAGGCTTGGCGAAAGCGCGGGCCCGGGGACTGGAGCGGCGGAAGCGAGCACGGCAATGGGTCCGTGTTATTAAGGGAGGGGCCGCTGTTAGGGCTCTCTCAACTCCAGCGGGAGATTATTAAGTCTAATTTAGCCAATGCCTTGAGGAGGTAATTGCCCAACGGCAAACGCCCAATAAATGCCTCGGTGCGATTGGGTTCCAAACCCCACGCAAATAACAGCACCGCCAACACCAAAAGCGGCACCGCAATCCAAACGACTGTGACGGCGGCAAGAAGCGCGCCCGCCATGGCAATTCCCAGGGTAATTGTTTGTTTCCTACCAGCCATCCTAAAAGCCTAGCACGAGCGTCGATTTCGTAAAACTCCGATAACATCTCGCCCGGCATTTGAATTGCCGGTGTGACATTCGCGCAACACGGCGGGGCGGGCTGCAAGCTGCGAAAACATTGCATGTTCAGAGTAATTTCTGTCATTTGAGTTTGGGTCAGCTAAGGGCCATGCCCTTTCGCGGTCAATCGGTGCATGCCTTGAGCGTCGCATGAACCAAACCCGTTTTTTCTCGCGGGCGGGTGAAGGCCTGCGCTTTGGCGAGGACCCCGCCGGTCATTCAATATTTGCGAACGAGGTTGACGAGCTTGCCCTGAATGCGAACCCTGTCGGGGCCGAAAATGCGCGTCTCATAGGCCGGATTGGCGGCTTCTAGCGCGATCGAGGCGCCGCGCCTGCGTAGCCGTTTCAAGGTCGCTTCCTCATCGTCGATCAAGGCGACCACGATGTCGCCGGTTTCGGCGGTATCTTGTTTGCGAATCACCACGGTATCGTTGTCGAATATGCCCGCGTCGATCATCGAATTGCCGCGTACCTCGAGCGCATAATAGTCTCCCGGCGGCAACATGTCCGGCGGCAGGCTGATTGTGTGGCTACGGTTTTGCAGGGCCGTAATTGGCGTCCCCGCAGCGATCCGGCCCATGACGGGGATCGAGATCGACGAACGTTCGAGGTCATCGCCGGAGTCGCTCTGCACCCACGCGCGGACCCGGCCGAGGGTGCCCTCGATGACGCTCGGCGCGAACCTTTTGCTCCGGCCGCCATCGGCCGGCGTCGAGGATTCCGGCAAGCGCAAAACCTCGAGCGCGCGCGCGCGATTAGGTAGGCGGCGGATAAAACCGCGTTCCTCGAGCGCGATGATCAACCGGTGAATCCCGATTTGGAGCGCAGAAACAAGGCGTCCTTCATCTCGTCGAAGGAGGGCGGAACTCCGGTCTCCTTCAGGCGCTCGTGAATGAAGCGCAACAGCTCGCTTTGCTTTCTTGTCAACATTGGCCGGTCCCTCATTATGTCGCCGCTGCGCGTGCGCCGCGCCGCGACTCGGCGCGACTCGATATTGCACAAACGGTGAACGAACGATATACGTTCGCGCTGCGTTCCGCAAGCCCCCTGGCAATATTATACTTGACATACCGAAAAATCCTGCTATGGTTGATTCCATAAGGAGTTAGCCATGATTTCTGCCATTTCTGCCAAACATTTCCATGATGAAGTCGCAGCCTTCGCCTTCGTCGAGTCCCGCATATGGCCTGATGGCCCGACTTGTCCGCACTGCGGCGGGGTAGAGCACATCGGCAAAATGAAGGGCAAGACTACCAGGCTTGGCCTATACAAATGCTACCAATGCTACAAGCCTTTCACCGTCCGCATTGGCACTGTGTTTGAGGCAAGCCATGTGCCGCTGCGCTATTGGCTGCAAGCGATGTCTTTCATGACCGCTTCGAAGAAGGGCATTAGCTCAAACCAACTTCACCGAACCCTTGGCGTAACCCTGAAAACCGCGTGGTTCATGTCGCATCGCATTCGTGAGGCCATGCGAGTTGTTGGTGTCGAGCCAATGGGAGGTGCTGGGAAGACTGTCGAAATCGACGAAACTCTTATTGGCCGGGTCTCCGATGCGCCGAAATATGTCGGCCCTGGCGAACATTTTTCGCTTCGTAATACCGTGTTAGCTCTTGTCGAGCGCGGCGGGTCTGCTCGCACCTTCCATGTGGAAGGCGTCACCATGGCGACATTGCTCCCGATTATTCGAGCTAATGTCACTCAAAAAACCGGCGTGATGACCGATGAATTAGCGAGCTACAACAAGCTTGGCGATGACTTCGCTCGGCATGCCTCTGTCAATCATAGCAAAGATGAATATGTCCGTTACACAAACGCTGTGACCTTTCCGGACGGGAAGCCATATGTGATCCACACCAACACTGTCGAAGGCTATTTTTCCATCTTTAAGCGTGGCATGAAAGGCGTATACCAGCATTGCAGCGAAAAGCACCTGCACCGCTATCTTGCCGAGTTCGATTTCCGCTATTCCAATCGCATCAAACTCGGCATAGATGACGCGGCCCGCGCCGATATCGCCTTGAAGGGCATCGTCGGCGAGAGGCTGACTTATCGAACGGCTCGTGTCTGAGAGGCTGTATGGCAAAAAAGCCAAGTACGAACGCGAAGCCAAAGCGAAGGCCAAAACCAAAGACAAACCGGCGTGATCCGGCTCAATCCGAGCGGTTTATCGAAGCCGCTCGGAAAGCTGGCATGGATGAGACTGGCGAGACTTTCGAGGCTGCTTTCAAAAAAATCGTCAAACCAAAGACGTTATAGAACACATGAATGACCGAGTAGCCTCAAAGATTTCTTTCGCTTGTTCTTCTGTATAAGTTTGTTTTTGGTGCATTGTTGGATTTCTCCATGCCGTTTTCGCATGGCTCAATAAAGTAAATGCCGACGAAAATTGTTGTTTCAACTCTCCCTTTTGCATTTTCTCGATAGGACTAGATAAATTGCTTAAGATTTTTCCCAATTCTAGAGCGGGTCCCGAATAGACAGAATCGGAAGGGGGATTCCCGAATCGGCGGAATCGTGATTCACCATGTTGGCTGGAATGGAGGCCGGCATGGATGGCAAAACCCTATTCGCAGGATTTACGTGACCGCCTGGTGCGGGCTGTACTGGCAGGTCAGTCTCGGCGCAAGGCGGCGCGCAGCTTTGATGTCAGTGCGAGCTGCGTGATCAAGCTCATGCAGCAGTTTGAGATAACAGGCGGTTGTCTGCCGCGAAAGTTTGGCGGCCATAAGCGGCACGCGCTGGCTGCGCATGAAGATAAGGTGCGGGCGTTGGTGGCGGTGCAGCCCGAGCTGACGATCACGGAGCTGTGGAGCAAGCTGACGACGCTCGAGATCAAAGTCGGGCGGTCCGCCGTCGGGCGTTTTTTGCGGCATCTGCAATTGACCTTTAAAAAAAACTCTGCACGCCGCCGAACAAGAAAGAGCGGATGTCCGGGCCGCACGTCTCGCTTGGCGCGATAAGCAGAAAAGTCTTGATCCTCAAAGGCTTGTATTCATCGATGAGACCTGGGCCTCGACCAACATGACACCTCGCTATGGGCGATGTGAAAGAGGCAAGAGACTTATCGCTCACGCCCCGTTCGGCCACTGGAAGACGACGACCTTTTTGGCGGCGTTGCGCCACGATCGCATCACCGCTCCTTGTGTCTTCGACGGTCCCATTAACGGCGCAAAGTTCCTCGCCTATGTCGAGCAGGTTCTGGTGCCGACCTTGTCGCCTGGCGAAATCGTGGTGATGGATAATCTCGGTTCCCATAAACGCGCCGGCGTTCGAAAAGCCATCGAAGCCGCCGGGGCGACGCAGTGCTTCTTGCCCGCCTACAGTCCTGACTTCGATCCCATCGAACAAGTCTTCGCCAAGCTCAAAAATACGTTGCGCAAAATGGCCCACCGAACCGTCGATGCTCTGTGGGATGGCATCGGATTAGCTCTCGACGACTTCCCTCCAACCGAATGCTTCAACTATTTTCGCAATGCCGGATACGGGTCCACCTAATCGGGACCCGCTCTAAGTCAACATTGTTTTTATCAATCACGGTAACACCTAATTTAATGCCTAAAGCCATTACTGCGCTCTCCATGGTGCGCATAAGATGAAATACAGAGGCGGTATATCGTCCTAATGATATACATTTTCCTGCTTCATAAATATCTTCTGATATTTGTGGAAATATTGTTTCAACTTCAATTCCAAATAACGGGTGAGATTGACGATAAAGTGATACGTCATTAGTTGGTATAACCAAGAAAAAACGATTTTGTAGTTCGTCATGTACACGAACATTTAATTCATAAATCATTGGCTTCAATACAGAGCATATATCTAATGCAGATATACCATCATTATTAATTATATATTCGTTAATACGCTTAATATGCGTGCCAGATAATGGTAATTCAAGCTTTTCACATTCTCTCAAAAGCCTGCCAAGGGTTTCGGCAATCGATTCCAAAGGAGGTAGAGTTCTCTCCAAGCGAACTAATAGCTGGCCGGTCATGCTGGCCACATACCACCATGCTTCAGATGAAGTTTCTAGGATTTCCACCAACGATACCACGGCAAAAGGAGCATAACTCATCGTAGCACCCTGCCTTTAGGTATGCAATGTATGACATTGCCAGCCCCCTGCGGTGCTGTCCGAACTAGGACAATCACTTTTTTAAATTAGGACAGTTCAGGCTTAGTCTCGTCGGTCGCCTTTGATTACCCGGAATTGCCGCCGAGGTCCATGCGCCTTTCGGGGATCGCGCGGTGCATTATCGAGGCAGGCGGCCAGCAATTCGCCGATAGTCCAGATATGATCCGTGATCCCAAGCGCCATGGCTGGCGTCTTGCGAACGGTTTCATGCACCCGGCAAAAATTGTAATGCGCGACATACAAGCCGACGGCGGCAACGTGATGGTCAAGCTTCTTGCTGAACCCGCTCGTCAACCGCGTAAACCGCCGCTGTTGCATCCTCAGCGTCAAATTTTGCCTCTCAATGTAGCTGGTTGAGATATTGCCAGGAAGGCCGATTTCATTCCGGCGCTCTACCGCTACTACATAGCCGGGTGAATATCGGCGTGCTGCATCCTTTGCGGGTTCCGCCACATACATCTATTGGATGACGCCATGCGAGCATCGCGAACCAAAGGCGTCGCGGATCGCGGGGCCATAGGATGGCCAGCCATCCGATGAAATCTCTGGCGCATTGATAATGCGCTCCCGCAAGTCACTGGCAAAGAGCGCGGTGTTTTCGAAATCACGTTTCCCGATGCGAAAGCTCAAAATCGCTTTCGCGGACGATGCGAGAGCCAGGTAGATGTATTGATCGCCCTTGGCGTTGCCGTCCGCTAGTGTCCATTTGCGCTGTTTTTTGCCAACGTAGGACCACGCTTCGTCGAGTTCGACCCTGGCAACTTGAACAGAATGAACCGTTCGATCGTGAAATTTGATCGCGCCGTGGCCGACGCGGGCGGCAAGGCGCATGATCGTGTCGCGGTGAATGCGGGTCAATCTCTCGACAGCGCGAATGCTACAGCATTCGGTGAGGGCGGCGATCACGTTAACTTGTTGGTCGGGAGAAAGAATGTTCATGGGGCCAATCCATGGGTCTGTGGATCGGCCTTGCCAAATTCCCGCTTCGGTAGCTATATTACGCGGAGCGGTCATAGCTCAGGGGCCAATCCTGGGTTTGTGATCCGGGACCGGCGCTGTTGATGCAGCATCGGTCCCACTCTCTTTGGTCTTCCCAGGCTACGATTCGAACGTAGGTTTCCTCACTTGTAACGGCGGGCGTCCTACCACTAGACGAACTGGGACATTGTATCGATAAATCAAAGACCTACTCTCGTGCCAAGGGCTTACAGGGTGGGTCTTTTCTTTTGTCTAGTTGCCTAATATAACTTTTTCGTTATGAAATGTCAAGTTCGATTGGGCTTGAAAAAGAACTTTTTCGTGATACAATACGTTGTGGAAGCTGCTACAATACGACGACGCTTTTGATCAGCTATACGGTTCCTGTGATGACGGTCTGCGAGATGCGATCGATCAGCGGATCGATTTTCTGCGCCGTCGTGGCAACCGAACACGAGAACCTATTTCCAAACCACTTGGTGACGGTCTATTTGAGCTGCGGGCCAACACCTACCGTGCGCAAGCTCAATTCGTTTTCTTTTTCGCGTCTAGCCAACGCATCATCTTTGTTCATGCTTTCATGAAACAGGGGCGCAAAATGCCTAAGCACAATTTGGCTCTAGCTAAGGCGAGGCGAGCACAAGCATTGAAAGATATGGAGCGGTTGAATGTCCCAACTTTCCTCAATTAAACTTGGAATTGCAAAAAAGCTTCTGGACCGTGGATACAGGCACCGCTTTTTTGCGCGGATGGCGCAGGACGAAGTCGCGTCACAAATTCGCACGCTCCGCGAAAAACGTGGCCTTCGGCAGAGCGGCCTCGCTAAACAGGCAAAAATGACGCAGCCCTTCGTGTCTCGCATTGAGCAATCCGAACATGCCGGCTGGAATTTCCAGACATTGCTACGTTTAGCCTCTGCCTTGGATGCCAGGTTGCATATTTCCTTCGAGCCCATGGAAGATGTTATCCGTCAATATGAACAGGAGGAGGGCGAGGCATTCACCAGCACACCAGAGGCATCAGCAACCGTCAACGTCAACGTCAACAGCGTGGGCAGCAGCAACACCAATCAGATAGTTGATGCGCGATCAGGCACGGCAGGTGGTTTTCTGCTAATTCCAGACATTCATTCATCTGAGGGCGAGTTGCTTTACAATTGCGCCATCCACCATGACCGGCTGGATCACGCGAATGCCTGAGAATCCCAAAACGAAAGACTTTCGTCACATCTTCTCAAATGTGTTCTCCATGCAGTTTGGCGACAACGATGTTCGGATAACATTTGGCCATCAGGCGGACCTTGCTGATCTCGCAAAGGGGTTTATTGAAGAAGTGTCAGTTTTCATGACCCCACGCACCGCAAAGGTGATGATGGTAAGTCTTAAGACCACCATTGAACGGTTCGAACAGGCCTCTGGTGCGCCGATCTCACTGCCGCCTGAGAGAATGGAAGAAATAGAAAAGTCTATCATGCAAGGTGTCATCACCGAGGCCGCAAAGCCTTCAACTTAGGACACCAATTTCCTCAAATTCGGACACTGGCCTGCAACTTAGGACAGCACCGCCCCCTGCCATGGGCTGCCAGGGGAATCGCATTTGGAATTTGGTTGACACTTGCATAAGAGCTTGCCAGACGCGGATGGTAAGGATTCTACCCGTCAGGGTGAGAAACACGCGCTGGGAGGGTGCTTTGGATCAGTTTGCCGCGTTTTGGGAGGGTCTTGAAGACCCGCGAATCGGCAATGCCGGTCTGCACGACGTCCATGAGCTTCTGATGATCGCCCTATGCGCGGTCTTGTGCGGCGGGCCAGGCGCGGTCGACACGGCACTGTTCGCGCAGGCGAAAGAGCCATTCCTGCGCGGCTTCCTCAAGCTGGAAAAAGGCGTACCCAGCCATGACACCTATCGGCGCGGCGAGCAACTCGTGCGTGGGGGCGATGTTGTCGGCGCGGACGCAATGCCGATTGCGAACAGTCCGTAATGGCGGATGCGGTGGAAACCTGTTGGCAGGACGTGGTGGATGGATTATTTAAAGAAATCCACCGGACGCACCGGGATCGGGGCGGATAATTTTTCGGGCATGTGGGAGAACGAGGAGGTTATTCGAATCGGCGCACCCACTGCCGCTGTCTGACGAAACTTTCGTCCGATGACGCGACCATGACGACACCTCCGCCCCCCCTCTTCGACCGCCGCCTGGTAAGGCGGAGGCTTTCCCGCGCGGCCGCCGCCGGAGCCGAGGAATTTCTCCTCGTCCACGCCAGCGAAGAGTTATGCGAGCGGCTTTCCTCAATCAAGCGGAAATTTTCCGCCGTCCTAGATGCCGGAACGCCTTCGCCTTGGCTTGCCGCGCGGCTCGCGGACCGGCTTCGGCCACGCCTTCTGGTCCGCATGACGCCGTTGGTGGAAACGGCGGGCGATGGCTCGCTTCTTCGCCTTTTGGGGGATGAGGAAAACTTGCCGCTGGCGCCTGAATGCTTCGATTTGGCCGTATCGGCGCTCTGCCTGCAAAATCTCAACGATCTTCCCGGAGCGCTCGTTCAGCTTCGCCGTGTTTTGAAGCCCGATGGGCTTTTTCTCGGCTGCCTCCTTGGCGGCCAGAGTTTGCACGAGTTGCGTACCGCCCTGGCCGTGGCCGAGACGGAGGTTTACGGCGGGATCAGTCCGCGCGTCGCGCCTTTCGCGGACGTGCGCGACATGGGCGGGCTTCTGCAAAGAGCCGGGTTCGCCTTGCCGGTTGCCGACAGAGAACCCGTCACAGTGAGCTACGCGACCATGTTTGGCCTGATGGCGGATCTGCGCGCGATGGGTGCGGCCAATGCGCTTACGGCGCGGCTGCGCAAACCCTCGACGAGGGGCCTTTTCTTGCGCGCCGCAAACATCTATGCGGAGCGATTTGCCGGTCCGGACGGACGCGTGCGCGCGACTTACGAGATGATCTTCCTCTCCGGCTGGGCACCGCATGAGAGCCAGCGAAAGCCATCGCCGCCTGGTTCGGCCAAAATGCGGCTTGCGGACGCACTCGGGATCAAACCGGCCCCCGGGAGCTAGCCGCGATCTCGCGGTTATTGCGCGAGTTCCCAAGTGACCTGGACCTATTCGTAGCGTTTCGACGCCGGGCTCGACCGGAACGACCGTGGCGGCTTCGCGCTGGGATGGCGCCGAGCATTCTCGGCGACATCCCAGCGGGGTCTCGGTAGGGTGTTTGGGCGGCGATTTGCAGAACCCGCCCGAGCTTGAGGCCGAGCCCGTTGACATAGCTATTGGCCTTACGCAAGGCGTCGCGAACGGCGTCTCCGCGCAAGGCATCGTATTTCGCCTCTTTTTGGGTATAACCGAACTCGACGCCCGCAAAACTGTTGGCGCCCTTGTCCATCAATTGCCGCGCCAGGCACCCGCCTTTTCGATTCCTCTGGACGCACGCTTAGATCACGATGATTTTGGATTGAATCAATCCAAAATCATGAACGTGATCGATTCCAATAGTTTAGAGCGGAATGCGGGCGGAAAACCGGTTTCCACTTTTCCTCATCCCGCTTTAGAGCCTGAGTCATGCTCCAAGGTTCAGACCAATGGGACAAAGCCCTGAAAAGCAGAGTGACACAGTCGTCCGGCACGCGCTTTCGCAGCCAGTAGAACTCCGGTCTTGGGATGTTTCTAGGGACGCCCCATCACAAGGGCCATGTGTACCACCCGTGTGTACCAATTGGGCGGCTAGAACCCTCGCAATATCATGATTTTGCGAGATTTGCTGATTTTTCTTGAGAGGGGGTCCGTCACATCATTGGTTAAGGCCGTTCTCCGGTGTCCGGTAAGTTTACAAGAAATCAATGACTTGACGATTAAAGCGTCCGCACACGTCCGAATTGAACCGTATGGAACCGCGCACAATTGTCAGACCGATTAACAGTTTTTCAAGGCCCGCGTATAAAAAGCGAAAGCCGCCAGCGGGGCAAACGCATGACGGCTTCTTGATCATCAATCCGAAGGAGCGGACGATGACCCAACAGGAATCTACCACGCCATCGCCGCGTCCCGCAAGGCGCCTTCAGGCAACGAGAAATTCCAACAGGCTTACGGCGCGATCCGTGGCAACCGCCAAACCTGGCCGCCACTGCGACGGGCGCGGGCTTTATCTGGCAGTTTCGGACAGCGGCGCGAAAAAGTGGGTGCTGCGTTTCACCTACAACCACCGGGTTACCGAAATGGGGCTCGGCAATGCCGATGTTCCGCTGGCACAAGCCCGCGACAAAGCGGCCGAGGCCAGAACGCTTATCGCGGCTGGCACCAATCCGATACTTGCGAAGCGCGAAGCCAAGCGGACGGCCGGCGGCAAGCGCCCATTCGGCCAATGCGCCAACGCTCTGCTTGCGGCGAAGGCTTCCGAATGGAGGAACGAAAAGCACCGGAGCCAATGGCGCACGACGCTCGAAACCTATGCCGCGCCGCTATGGGGCCTGCCCGTCGATGAAGTGGCCACAGAGGCCGTTCTGAGCGTGCTGCAACCGCTTTGGCAGCGAGCCCCCAAACCGCCTCAAGATTGCGCGGGCGGATCGAGGCGGTGCTCGACTTCGCAAAAGCGCACGGCTGGCGTTCCGGCGAGAACCCGGCGGCCTGGCGCGGGCACCTGGCCTTAATCCTGCCAAAGCGCCAGAAGCTCGCGCGCGGCCACCTCGCGGCCATGGCCTTCGAGGCCGTGCCGGAATTCATCGGCCGCTTGCGCGAGCGGCAAGCCATGGCCGCAATGGCTCTCGAATTCCTAATCCTGACGGCGGCGCGCTCCGGCGAAGCGCTTGGGGCGCGTTGGAATGAATTTGATCTCGACGCCAAGGTTTGGACGGTTCCGGCCACACGCATGAAAGCCGGGCGCGAACATCGGGTGCCGCTCTCAAGCCGGGCGCTGGCGATCCTCGAAACGCTCGCGGCGGCCAGGACAGGCGATTTCGTGTTTCCCGGTCAGCGGCATGGCAAGCCGCTCTCGCCCATGTCCCTCGAAATGGTGCTGCGCCGGATGAAAGCCGAAGGCGCGACGGTTCACGGCTTCCGCTCGGCCTTCCGGGATTGGGCGGGCGAAACAACGTCTTTCCCCCGCGAAATTGCCGAGGCGGCTCTTGCGCACGTCTCTGGCGATGCCACGGAGCGAGCCTACCGGCGCGGCGACGCCTTGGAGAAGCGGCGCACGCTCATGGAAGCCTGGGCGGCGTTTTGTGAGCCCTGGCAGGATTCCAACGTCGTGCCGATGCCGCGCAAGGCAGGGATCGAACCATGACGGCAATGGTGGCGGACACCGCGTGAACCAGGTGTGAAATTACGAACACACGCGGGATAGGCTCTGCAGGCCGACAAGACGATTTGCATCGATCGTCTTCCCGCGTGTCCCTCCGATGCGCGCGGATGCACGCGGATGGATGACGACCCGAAGTTAGATGCGGCTCTGGACAAAATTGCCATCCTTGCCGAGGTCCCAGACGCGTGCGCATGGCCGCCGTTTCTTTCGAAGGAGGGAGTCCCGACCAACAGGACCAAGCGAGATTCGTTCCGCGTTTTAATGCGGAGCGAGCTGGCGGAAGCGCGCAACCTTCATCAAAGTGAGCCCCATATTATTGCCGCCTTCCCGACGCTGCCCGCCGTTGACGGCTATCTCAAAGGTATTGCCCTTGATGCAACGTATCTCACTAGAGCGGGTCCCGATTAGGTGGACCCGTATCCGGCATTGCGAAAATAGTTGAAGCATTCGGTTGGAGGGAAGTCGTCGAGAGCTAATCCGATGCCATCCCACAGAGCATCGACGGTTCGGTGGGCCATTTTGCGCAACGTATTTTTGAGCTTGGCGAAGACTTGTTCGATGGGATCGAAGTCAGGACTGTAGGCGGGCAAGAAGCACTGCGTCGCCCCGGCGGCTTCGATGGCTTTTCGAACGCCGGCGCGTTTATGGGAACCGAGATTATCCATCACCACGATTTCGCCAGGCGACAAGGTCGGCACCAGAACCTGCTCGACATAGGCGAGGAACTTTGCGCCGTTAATGGGACCGTCGAAGACACAAGGAGCGGTGATGCGATCGTGGCGCAACGCCGCCAAAAAGGTCGTCGTCTTCCAGTGGCCGAACGGGGCGTGAGCGATAAGTCTCTTGCCTCTTTCACATCGCCCATAGCGAGGTGTCATGTTGGTCGAGGCCCAGGTCTCATCGATGAATACAAGCCTTTGAGGATCAAGACTTTTCTGCTTATCGCGCCAAGCGAGACGTGCGGCCCGGACATCCGCTCTTTCTTGTTCGGCGGCGTGCAGAGTTTTTTTTAAAGGTCAATTGCAGATGCCGCAAAAAACGCCCAACGGCGGACCGCCCGACTTTGATCTCGAGCGTCGTCAGCTTGCTCCACAGCTCCGTGATCGTCAGCTCGGGCTGCACCGCCACCAACGCCCGCACCTTATCTTCATGCGCAGCCAGCGCGTGCCGCTTATGGCCGCCAAACTTTCGCGGCAGACAACCGCCTGTTATCTCAAACTGCTGCATGAGCTTGATCACGCAGCTCGCACTGACATCAAAGCTGCGCGCCGCCTTGCGCCGAGACTGACCTGCCAGTACAGCCCGCACCAGGCGGTCACGTAAATCCTGCGAATAGGGTTTTGCCATCCATGCCGGCCTCCATTCCAGCCAACATGGTAAATCACGATTCCGCCAATTCGGGAATCCCCCTTCCGATTCTGTCTATTCGGGACCCGCTCTAGCCGGCTGCTGCAGCCAGCCGACGAGGCGCATTCCCATGCGCTGGAGCAGTTGCGTTTGCATTTTATGGTCCATCGTTCTTATGCGCTGGAGCAGTTGCCTCTACTGTTGGCCTCGGAGCGCGATGACAATTCGCTCGGGCCGATTGCGCAAATTCAGAGAGATTTGAGCGAATTGCATCCTGACAATCCGGTTGTGGCGATAACGAAAATTCTGGGCGAACTGGCAAAAGTTATCTCGATCACCCACCATTCCCTGCAAAAGACCAAAGACGATCCCGCGACTCCCGCCGGATACAAAACCACCAAAACTACAAAGCACCTCGGCGCCAGGCATGTTATTAGATCGCTTATTATAGCGTCCGAAATGGGCAAGAGACTTACGTTTAGCCGGGGACCTGATGACGTTAAAGGGCCGCTTATCGATGCGATAAACATGATAAAAGAAGCGGACAATTTATTTTTACTTGGATTTTTTCCGGAAACACTTCGAAATATTTGCGAGGATGTACGGATCGAGCTGAACCTCAAATAATCTATTCTTGTGTCCACCAATTCAATACTTTAGATATACTCGAATTGGCGGCTTTAAAAGCTGGGCCATCATGGCCATTGTCCCCCCGTAGTCGCCCCAAACCAGGAGCGGCAAAGGGAAACCACAGATGCTAACCCATGACAAAAACCACCAACTCATGTTGGACCGGCCCCGCGCGCGCCGCATCAATGACGCAAGTCACGCGCTCGGCCTATCCAGAACAACGATTTATAATTTGGCCGCTGCTGGCAAAATCAAGCTCATTAAAATTGGTGGCCGAACCCTCGTCCCCGAGTTCGGAAATCGACCGGCTCGTCGATGGGGTGCACTGATCGGTGTCTTGCGCATGGAAAGGGCCCCCCTTGGCGAAGGGCGGCCCTCTTCTTCGATTGTCATGCGGCGTAGCTGACAACGCAAAGATAGTCCACAATCGCCTCCAAACGCAAGCCCAGCGAGAAATCGCTGCGCGGCTCCGGCGCCAACGTCATGTCGAGTGCCTTCATCGGCTCGGCCCGGCGCCGTTGGGGCATTTCATCCGCGAAGTCGAGGCATCGGCGGGGATCGACGTCACCGCCCGGCTCGAACGCTATGCGCGGATCGATCCCGAATTTGTGCGAGCCCTCGGCGGCGATCGATTTGCACCCTCGTTGCACTGCATCGACGGGAGCGATCCATGAGCGGCGGCCGGGGCATGGCTCGGAAGAGCATCGAACTTATCGGGCACTGCCGGAGCGTCCTGGCCGCGATCCATCCAACAACCGTCAGGGGCGTAGCCTATCAGCTTTTCACCCGCGGCCTGATCGAAAACATGGGCGATAAATGGGTGCGCACCGTCTCGCGAATGGTCGTCATCGCGCGGGAAAAGGAAATCATCCCGTGGGGATGGATCGTTGACGAAACACGCCAAGAGGAGCGGGTTTCGAGCTGGAATGGACTTGGCGATTTTGGTGAGACGGTTGTGCGAGGATACCGTAAGGACTTTTGGCAGCACCAAAATTCATGGATTAAAGTTTTCAGCGAAAAGGCTACCGTTGGCGGCGTTGTGCGCCCGGTCTTGGACGAGTTTGCGGTCGGCTTTCAAGTCCTTCACGGGTTCGGATCGGCGACGTCGCTTCATGACGTTGCGGAAGAATCTCTGACTGGCGATCGCTATCTCGAAATTCTCTACATCGGCGATTTCGATCCGTCCGGAATGCATATGTCCGAGGTCGATTTGCCGGGGCGCGTCGAAAAATATGGCGGGGTGGTCGATATAACGCGCATCGCTCTGACCAGGACCGATTGCACTGACGCCTTGCCATCGTTCAGCGTTGAAACCAAGCGCCGCGACCCACGCTATTCCTGGTTCAAGCGGAATTACAGTGACCGCTGTTGGGAGCTGGACGCGATGAACCCGAATGTTTTGCGCGAGCGGGTTCGAAATGAAATCATTCAGTGCATCGATATGGCCGCGTGGGCACATTGCCAAACAACCGAGGCGGCGGAGCGGGACAGCCTCAACGCGTACGTCAGAGCGTGGGCAACGTCATGAGTATTTTTGATCAGGGGCAAAACTACTCCAAGCCCATGACCATGACCGCCGAGGCCCGTTCAGTTCGCATCGAAAGCGAAATTGCCCGCCGTGGCATCAAGCTTTCCGCCGGAAGCGTCGAGCGTTACGGGCCGTGTCCTGTCTGCGGCGGAACGGACCGGTTTTCAATCAACCTCAAAAAGCAGCTTTGGAATTGCCGGAAATGCGAGGTCGGCGGCGACGTCATCGCGCTTGTGCGCCATCTAGACGGCGTAAATTTCAAAGAGGCGGTTGAGAAGCTTGCTGGGAGGCCGGCGGCGAAGAGGCTTGAGGCGAAACCAGCACGCACCAAGCGAAACGTCGTCGCGCGTTTCGATTATCACGACGCGCACGGCGCTGTCGCCTATCAGGTCGAGCGCGTCGAGTATCAGAATCCCGATTGTTCCTATGTCCTCGGCAAGGACGGCAAGCGCAAAAAGGACTTTCCCCTGCGCCGCCCCGATCCTGACCGGCCACGCGAATGGATTTACAACCTCGGCGACACCCGGCTCATTCTCTATCGCTTGCCGGAGCTGATCGAGGCTTTAGCCTACGGCCGTACTGTCGTCCTCGTCGAGGGCGAGGCCAAGGCCGATTTGCTTTGGAGCTGGTACATCCCGGCGACCTGCAGCCCAATGGGCGCGAAGAATTGGCGGGGCGATCTTTACGCCGCCACTCTGCGCGGCGCCGATATCGTCGTCCTGCCCGACAACGATCCTGACGGCATGGTTTATCTCGACGCGGTCGCGGTATCCCTGACAGAGGTTGGCGCGAGCGTTCGCGTGCTCGACCTTCCCGTCGGGCCTAAGGGCGACGTTATCGACTGGGAACGCGCCGGAGGAACGGTCGAACAGCTTCACGCCCTGATCGATAACGACGCGCGGCCATGGGTGCCAGGCGAGCGCGAGCCCGAGGAGGTGTCGGCGCCCGGCGCACGCAAGCAGCGCAAGAAACACCCCGCAGTTCCTTCCGAAGATGCTCTCGCGCTAGACTTTGCCGGCCGTCACGGCAACGAGCTTCGCTTTGTCTCTTTTTGGGGCAAGTGGCTGAAATGGACCGCCGGAAGATGGCAGGTCGAGAAAACGTTGGCCGCATACGACCTCGCCCGCAAAATTTGTCACGGGCATTCTTTAGGTGGCTTAAGAGCGCGAACCGTCGCAGCAATTGAACTGATGGCGCGTTCGGACCGCCGCCTCGCCGCCACCACGGATCAATGGGACGCGGACCCGTGGCTATTCAATACGCCAGCCGGGACCGTCGAACTGATCACCGGCAATCTGCGCGAACATCGACCGCAAGACTACGTCATGAGAATTGCCGGTTGCAGCCCTGGCCGCGAAGGTTGCCCGATGTTCTTTGAATTTCTGAATACCATTTTCGCCAAAGATCAAGACCTAATCAACTATCTGCAAAAGTTCTTTGGTTACATCTTGACCGGCCTTACGAGCGAGCACGCCATGCTGTTCTTTCATGGCGCGGGTGCCAACGGCAAGAGCGTGCTGGTCTCTACGATCGCCGGAATTCTTGGCGAATATCACCGCGTCGCGCCGATCGACACTTTCACGGCAACCGGCTTCTCCAGACACTCGACCGATTTGGCCGGGCTTATGGGCGCGCAACTCGTGACCGCTCATGAAACCGAAGAAGGCGCCAAGTGGGCGGAGGCCAAACTCAAGGCTTTGACCGGCGGCGACAAGATCACCGCGCAATTCATGCGGCAGGATTATTTCGATTATGTCCCTGCCTTCAAACTTGCCATCACGGGAAACCATAAACCCGGATTGCAAAGCGTCGATGAAGCGATGCGCCGCCGGCTTAACCTAATCCCGTTCAACGTAACGATCCCGAAAGCGGACCGCGACCCGTATCTTGTGGAAAAGCTGAAAACCGAGTGGCCGGGAATTCTCGCGTGGATGATCACCGGTTGCCTTCTTTGGCAAGAGGAGGGGGCGCTTCATCCGCCGCAGGCGGTTGTTGCCGCGACTGACGAGTATCTCGAAAGCGAAGACGCGATGGCCATGTGGATCAGTGAACGATGTGAGTTGAAGGCCAGCTTCGAAGACACCGCTGAAGAACTTTTCAAGTCCTGGAAAGCATGGGCGGAGCTCATGCGCGAGCCCGCCGGAAGCGCCAAGGCGTTCAGCAACAAGCTTCAGGCCCGGGCGGGCATCAAGCGGAAGGAAATCGGCCACTCAAATGTGCGCGGCTACAGCGGAATACGTGTCGTCAACATCGAACTGGCGCAGTCTGAACAGTCGAGTTTTTATCGCGATGATTGAGGGGGCGAGCGGATGCGAGCGGATCGCCCCTTTATCACCGTCTCCCCAGGACATATTTTCAAGGTGCGCGCGCGCACATACAGGACGTAGGTAACACTTGAAGGCGCTCGCATCCGCTCGCGCGGACTAAAGCGTAACTATTGAGCGATAGGGAGGATCGGAAATGGGCGAAACATCGAAGCACGCATCATCGAAGCACAAGCGCAAAGAGCATCGTCTCACCGAGAAGGCTCTGGCGCGCGACGGGCCCGATCGGCTCGCCGAGGCGGCCAAAAAGCGCGAGGCGGCCCAGCGAAAAGCTGAAGCCGGAGGAGACAATCCCGCCGCCGCCTGACCGCCGCGCAAAAGCGTTGCCCGCCGGACTTCAGGCGCCGGCCGCTACCGTCACACCAGCCGAGCCCGAAAAGCCAGCCCACCGCCACGCCACGCAGGCCTAGCGCCCAGCCACGGAGCGCCAAGAAAGCCAAACCCAGAGACGGACGCCCGGCGGGCTTGTGGCGGCGTTACTCCACTCCGCGCGGGAGCTTTGGCGCCAGGCGCTTTAAGAGATCGGCCCGCAAACCAACCAGATCGACCGGGATCCGTACCCCATAGTCGGCACGCGGAATCAAACCCGCGCCTAGCGTGACAACTGGCTGCCTGAGAATTTCCTCTTGGTGCAACCCGTAGAGGTCGCCGGCTGTACGCCCGGCGCGCGCGTCCAAAATGGTTGGGGGCGGCGGCACGCGGTTAATCCCCGCCATCGCCCGCATCCTCGATCATTGGAGGCTTAGTCTCAGCATTCATCGCTGCAATCCTAAAAGCCAGCGCAACCTTCCGCGCGATCGTAGCAAGAGATTGCGAGCCGCCGTTATCGATAGATTTAGCCCCGCCGGGCGGCCCGGACAGTGGTTGCACCGCCCTGCCATAGCCACGATCAAACAATTCCTTCACAGCCGCGACGCGCGTAAGGTCATTGCGAGTGCCAAACGACGCGCGTGCAAACTTGGCGATATCCGCCGTATTAGCGCCGTCCTTCACCATGGCCCTCAGTATATTGATCGCTTCCAGTTCACCGGGAGGGTCTTCAAAGGCTATTTCAGCCAGCCGCGCAATCCCCGCCGGCCCATATTCGCGAGCGAGTTCCTTAATCTCCAGCGTGACTCTGTTGAGCCCTCCCGGAGGACGGCCGCCGCCGTATTTGGGATGTCCTTTTGGAGCACCCATGCGATCACTCAGTCATACTGAACTAAACCGTTAGTGTTTTCAAAAATCAACGCCTGGATCTTGCGCGCGGCTTCCATCCGCTCGGACCGTATCCATAAGGCGCGAGACAGAGCATCGCAAGGTCCACCGAGAAGCAGCTAAGTCCTCTTCCAGATCGCCACTATGTGCTTCGGGAAAGGGAGGATCGTTTCCAAAGTGGCCCACTTTCAAATTCGAGTGCCCGAATTAGGCCAGTACCGGCGGCTATCTTGTAACTTTTGTATACGGCTCTCGCGGCATGTTTGGCGCAAGGCTGCCCGCCTAAGCTCCGTCGCTGGGTTCTCCAGGGCCCCGCGAAAACGTGTGGTGTATGGGCTGGCCTCCACCGGCTATCCACCGGGCGCCGCCCCTGATCTGACGTGCTCCAGGTCAGGGGCCTCCGCCCGCGCCCATTGCCATGCTCATTCTGGGAGCGCCCCGGCACTCTTGATTTCTTAGCGCCAAGCATTAACTATTGTTCATGTCACGATGTGGTGCAGCTCTACAGCGTGCGGCATTCAGGAGACATGGCTCGCATCCGCGACATAGCCCCGGTCATTTGCCGGGGCTTCGTTATTTGTGAGGTGCGCTCACTCAGGTATATCGGCAAGGCACTCTCAATCGGACGCTTGCTGCGTCGAAATGCCTGCCGTTTTGAGTACATGATCCTTCAACTTCTCCCGGCTATTGGGAGAAGTTGCTATGTCCCTTCTAGCCCCTGCGCCTTTTCTATCTTCTTCGAAAACTCTCCCGCCCAGCGTTGCTGCTTGCGTTCCTCTTCCGCATCGGTACGAGGTGGTGACTTTGGTCTGGGCGGTAATTTTGCGGAGTTATCCGCACCTCGCAAATCATTGCGAATCATTGCGAACCGTCTTCTCGTCAACTCCTAGAGCGGACGCGATTTGCCTCTGACTCAATCCTTGTTCGCAGCTTTCACGCGCAAAACGACGAAAGTTTGGGCGCCCAAATCTTCGAAATGTCACGCCGTCGTGATTTACTGCGTTAACCGTCCAAATAGCTCTGCCGTACTCGTTCGTGTCCGGGCTGTGATCTTGTCCTTGGCCTACCGCTACTTGAGATGCTCGGAGTCCATTCGAACTGGGCACATTTTTAAACGCCATGCTCAGGGCGAGGGAGCCGCACAAGAGCATTCCGCAAATTGACTATGGTATTCCTTCTGTTCGCCTGATCTCCTCCTTTCGTTTTCGGCACTCTGGAACTAGCACAATTTGCGACCGTGCGCGCCCCCCGTTTGGGGGTAGCGGTACAGTTTGAAATCCCGCTCACTCCGGCCTCTCAAACCGCCAAAATTTGCGGTATTATGGCGCAACTGCCACAAGCCATGCCGCGCCACGCTTCCCAGTTAAGGGCTGGAGTGAGATTGACCTGATTCACGATCTGTTCTAAAGCTTAGCGTAGCCAAGGGCGGCCGACAGATGATTCTTACTGACCAGCAAATCCGCGAAGCTCAATCCAAGGGCGAAATCGTTCTCGACCCTTTTGAAGATAGGCAGGTTCAGCCCGCAAGTTATGATTTGCGTGTTGGTAGCCAGGGCGTGACAACTTCTACGAAGAAAAAAATAAACATCCGAGATGATGGCTATTTAATTATTCAGCCTGGCGATTTTGCGGTTGTTTTAATATTTGAAGAACTGACACTTGGCCCGCAGCATGTGGCGCGATTTGGCCTTCGCTCAAAATACGCGAGGAAAGGACTTGTTGCCACGGCAGGTCTGCAAATCGATCCTGGATACCATGGCCGTTTGATTGTCGGAATAACTAATCTGACCCCAAAGGCCGTTACCCTGGCATACAAAGACGACTTTCTGTCCGCTGAATTTCACCGGCTTGAAGAGCCAGTTAAGAAACCATATTGCGGACCCTATCAGGGGCGAACAGAATTAGGCCCAGAAGAGATTGAATTTATTACAGAAAGCGAAGGGATGGCGCTTTCTGAGGTACTAAATACTTTGCGTTCTCTCAGCGCGAATGTAAGCGAATTAACAACCGATGTGAGTGCGCTGACCGCCGAAATGAAGGGCCATAAATGGGTTGTTCCAGTGATTTTAGGAATCGGCATGGCAGTAATCGGCGCTATTGTCGCAATAAAATAGTGAAGCGGAAAACTCGCTAAAGATCTTCTAGACTAACGCCCTCCAGTTCCAGCGCCGCTAGGCAAGCAAGGAAAAATGCAGCGGCGAATGTCCCTCTTGCCAACTTGTTTGCGATAGAAGCCGCATTCTCTGTGACGCCATGCGGTTTGAGCCGCGTGGCCAATTCCTCGTAGGTTATGTTGGCGCGTTTGATTTCAGCCTTAAGGAAAAGGCGCGCGCGATCTTCCCAGCTCTTGGCTTTCGCTTTCCTGCTCATAAATTCTATCTTAAACGATATATTCCTCTTGACAAGGGGATAGTTGCATCATATCTTACGTGATAGAAACATCGCGTGTGAGATATGACACAGCATTTCCTCCTTTCCCGCCCTGCCAAGACACTGAGCCTCGCTCAGGTCTTCCGCATGACGGATACGGAAGCCGAGGCGATGTTTCGCAAGGTGCGCTGGCCAGAGACAGACGGCGCGCCGGTTTGCCCGCATTGCGGCGGGTTGAACGCTTATGAGTGCCGCCGTCCGAATGGCTTGCTCCGGTTCCGTTGCCGGGCCTGCCGGGAGGATTTCACGATTACGAGCGGGACGCTCTTTGCGTTTCACAAGCTCCCGTTGCGCGGCTATCTCGCAGCCATCGCGATCTTCTGCAATGAGGTGAAGGGCAAGAGCGCCATGGCCATCTCACGCGACCTCGGCTTGTCCTATAAGGCCGCCTTCGTGTTGCTCCACAAATTGCGCGAGGCCATGGCCGAAGAAATGAAAGGCCGCAAGCTTGGAGGCGAAGGCGTTGTCGCAGAAATCGATGGTGGATTTTTTGGCGGTTATGTGAAGCCCGCCAATCATCGCGAGAACCGCCGTGATCGCCGTCTCGCCCGCAATCAAAACGGCAAGCGCAAGGCCGTCATCGTCATTCGCGAGCGCAACGGCCGCTCGCTTCCGGCGGTGTTCCGTACCGAAGGGCAGGCGCTTTCATTCATCCGCGCGCGCATCGCCAAGGGAACGATTGTCAACGCGGACGAAAGCAGCTCTTGGGATGCGTTGCACGCTCAATATGAAATGAAAAGGATCAATCACGAGGAAGCCTATAGCCTTGACGGTGCTTGCACGAATTGGGCGGAACAATTTTTCAGCCGGATGCGCCGGGCCGAGGCCGGCCACCATCATCATATCGCTGGTCCATATTTGCTTCGCTACGCGCAAGAGGCTTCTTGGCGCGAAGATTATCGCCGCGCATCGAATGGCGATCAGGTTCACGTGGTTTCAGGCCTGGCGATGACGCGCGGGCCGAGCGTGGATTTCAGCGGATATTGGCAACGCCAATCTGTGGTATGACCCAGATACAGCAATGCTTGACTTTACAGGCACGATATGACTCAAGTGCGAATCAGAACTTTTAAGCCGACATCGGGAAGGGCCGCTCTGGGAAAGCTAGCCTTAAGGCACGCGCGGAAAAGCTCTCACAGGAGGAGCGCGCCGCCATCGCCAAAAAGACGGCGGCGAAGCGCTGGAGACAATGCCAGCGGGATATAATGCACGCAAAGCTGCTCAGGTCATCGCGTACTTTGCAGCTAAAAGCCCGAATGGGCTCCTTCACGTAGTGAAGGCTGTGAAGTTGGTCTATTTGGCCGATAGAGAAAGCATTTCTCGAACAGGATTCCCCATACTCGACGAAGGCCGAGTATCAATGCCGCATGGGCCGGTGAATTCCACAACTTACTCTCATCTCAATGGCGAATACGATTTAGAGGATTGTGGTTGGTCAGAATTTCTCAGAAATAGATCAGGTCATCAGGTTTCGATTAAAAAATCAGCTCTAGAAAGTGATTGGGACGAACTCAGCGACTCCGAAATAGATTGCTTGGACACGGTGTGGAAAAGCTTCGGCTCGATGAGTGAGTGGGAACTTCGCGATTGGACCCACAATCGGCAAAACGTTCCCGAATGGGAAGATCCCCTCGGCAGCTCAAACCCGATTCCGCTTGAGCGCTTAATGACCTTTCTGAAAATTGATAATGCAGACGAGCAGGCTCAGCTTGTAGAAGATTGTCGGAGAATCGATTCTTTATTTAAGTCTCTTAGAACTTAATGCTGTTCAAGCCTCATAAAGCAGGAACACTACTTATCCAATCTGGTACGTCTTTTGATTCTAGTAAGCTTCATTTATTTGTTATTTGTACAGACGAATGCGAGAATGGTAAGCAAGTTTTGGTGCCGGTGTGCAAGCTGATTAACGAGCTTTGTGACAAGACATGCTTATTAAACGCGCATGAACATCCATTTCTTATATGCAAGTCTTACATTTTATACAGAAAGGCTCGCATTGAATCCTCTCTAGACTTGGTTTCTGGCGTAAGCAACCGACATTTTAAACCACGCGAAGATATGAATGGCCAAACCTTCTTGAGAATTAAGAATGGTCTGTGCGCCTCGCCTCATACTCCTCGCAAAATTAAGTTCTATCTCCGATGCGTCAACTATGACAGCGACGGAGCCAGCACCCATTGAGCGTTCCGGCTTGTCACGGACTTCGCCACGGTCCCGCGCTTTACAAGCTGCCGGAGCACGGTAAGCGCTCGCGCCGCGACGATTTCCTTGAGCTGCGCATCGCCTGGCGGCATGTCCCTCGCGTGCATAACGGCGGCGGCTATTTCAGCCGATGTGAGCGGCCCCGATGCGGTTCGCAATGCGTCCTGCGTAAGCCTGGACAGTTCATTGCGAGAAAAGTATCGGGTGCGCCGATAGGCCCGCTTAGGCGGGATGGCATCGGGATTTGCGCCCGGTGAAAACAGTCTGATCGTGGCGTCCAAATTTGCGAGATTCGCACGCTGGCGTGCGATCCGTTTTTTGAGGTCGTGAATGTGGCCGCTGATTTCAGCGCGCTTGGCGCGAAGTGCGGATACAACATGAAGCTCGGTCATGCCCCGAAAGCTGGGGATGACCGGCTAGAAATTCTTGTGGCAGTTGCGCCATAATACCGAAAATTTGGCCTGAATATTGCTTATTCGTTTTGGCTTGGCTTCCTCCCAAGCCTTTGACCTTCTGCCCCTGGTCTGGTCGCACGACGCCACTTCGCGCGCGGCCGATCAGGGGCATTTTTGGTATTCCACTCTCATCACCTTCGGCCGCCGCGCCTCGCGCGCAGCCGCCGCAAGACCCAGCACAGCGCGCGAAGCTTCAAGATGAGGTAGCGAAGGCGGATCGTCATGCGTTCACCGGACAGAAGTGACATGCGGCGGCGATGACGATCAACACGCGCGCCGTGCGGACAAGCGCATGGACGCGAAGCAGATTGATCATGCGCATCTCCAACCGATTTTCTTTATAGTCTCAAGATCGTGTGCAACGTCGAATGCCGCGCCGGTTCTCTTGTTCAAAAACTCGCGCATGTTCTTCATTCCCGTTTGGAGCGCGGTTTCCCTTTCATCGCGAAAGACGGGGAAAAGCGCATCATGGATATTTGATAACATATCGAAGTCGGCACCGTCGCACCGGAGGGAACCGCCAATTTCAATTTCGTCGAGCACGAACTTAAAAAGAGCTACCAGTTCGTAATAATCTTGCGGCACCAATGTTCGGAGTTTCGCGATTATCCTCTCTTGCTCGACATCGTGGCGACGGTCCTCATCACACTCCGGCGCAGCAATGGCCGTCTGGTAACCTTGATCGGCCTCAAGCCATTTCCATCGCGCTATCCGCTCTTGAATTTTTCTCGCTTCCCGTTTTGGCTCGCCCGGCGCCTGTTTCGGCTTGGCCGGCACTTTGCGTGTTTTTTGCTTTCCGGGCTTCTTGCTCATGCCGAGGCACTCCTTTCGAAGAAATCAGCGGCGTTGCGTATCACCCCGGCGTACTCCTCGTTGTCCGAGATTTGCCCTTCCATCAAGTCGGCGACGAAGCGCAGCAAAGCAACAGCGCCCGCCGCCGTCGCCGGTTCGGCCTCCATGACGCCATATTCAGCATCCCAAACAGCGTTCTCAGTGGATTCCTTTCGCGCTTCAATTTCTCGAAATCCCGTTCGCTGTTCGACTTCGGCAATTGCCGCTTCTCGCCGGGCCAGTTCGTCGTGAGCGGCTTGGCGCGCCCGGTCACGTTCGGCGCATTCGGCGTCAGACAGACGGCGCGGGCGAAGTGTTTCTAGTCTTTGAATAAGGGCGTTGAAGTCCTCGTCGTGTTCAAGACCAAACGTCGGCGTGAAATGAGCGTCGATCTGCTCATGAGTTCTCATTTCCTCGCCGTCGAGTGTCACGACATTTTTTCTCCTGGTGTCGAAAATGGCATGCTCGGCAACCGAATGGGCCGCATCCGGTTGTTCGGCGTGAATTTTCAATTGTTCGAGAGCGGCTATCGCTTGAAAAACGGGGTCATCGCTCATTGGAGCCGCGCTCGCGAGCGCGGGGATACCAGCGATGGCGGCCGTCCCAAGGCCATAAACCAGGGAACGCCGATCGATGGCGGGCAAACCGGCATTGACCGCCGGTGAAGTCGATTTTGTCATGGGTTCCTCCTCCTATTCGCGAAAGCCCCTGCCGGGGACCCGGCAAGGGCTTGTGATTATGCGGCTACTGTCTTCGGCGGGAGAATTAGCCCGACCATGTACAAGGCTTGCGCTGGCGTCGCACCGCCGCCCCAAACGGCGTAGATTGTCGGCGCTTGATCCGCGACGTCGGCCCAGCGCTCGCCCGCCAGCTCGCGAAGTTCCGCGAACCAGTCAGCAAAGGTCTGGTCTTGCCGCCGCGCGACGTGTTTTTGAAGTGCTCGTGTCATAGTTTGCTCCTTGCAACTTTGCCTAGCATGTGCTAGTCAACACTATGTTGACACTCTGTGGACGCATTGTCAATAGCGCGGAAAGCAGACATGACGAAAATTCCATTAGGCGCACGGGTAGACCCTGCCGTGAAGACCGCGATTGAACGGGCCGCAAAACAAGAAAGGCGGTCGCTATCGTCGCTTGTTGAAGTGATCTTGTTGGATTGGCTCGAAGGCAGGAAAACGAGGCCGTCGAAATGACCGAGTGCATGGAGGCGATCTAGGCGGCCGTCCTGAAACCGGCGAGAAGATCGTCGCCGCCTTCGCAAAGGCCGGTGTCGAATTCCTAGACGACGGACGAGGCGTCCGGCTCAATCCGCCAAAGGCGAAAGGAAAGAGGAAATGAGGATTGGCGGGGCTATCGGCATTCCGAGCCGTAATTTGAGACCGCGATCTCAAAATCACTCTGGGATGACTTCAGTCGCCTAAATTCGGACGAACAATCGTCGTGGCCTTCGCTATCCGAAAGGCATCGTCGATACCGTTTCATTGCGTTTGAAACCTCTTCAATGGCCGAATTGTAGCTGGCAATGGCCTCATTGCATTCGGCGAGGCCTGCGCGAGCGACGCGATTGCTCGTCAAGGCGGATGTTACGACGGCGGCAACAATTACAATGCGATGCATGGCCACTGCCGATCATTCTTGTGCGCGGTATCCGATGAAAGCAAGCATCCAAACAGGCAAACGCAGGCGAATTACGGCCATTTCGATACCAGCACGCTAATCAATGTGCTACATTCCTCTAGGGTTTTGCGGGGCTGGCCTCTATGACGAGGAAAGCCCTGCGTTGGGTGCCGGAGGGTGGGAGATGTGGGGAAAGATCAGCGCCTCAATGGGTGGCGCTCTCCTTGGCGCGTTCGGAATTGCCGCCACCATTTTCTTTTTATTCTCGCTTCCGCTCGCTATGCTCACGCTCATGCGCTGGTATGGTTGGGAGTGGTGGCACGCACTTGTTGCCGCGAGCCTTCTCGGCATCATCCCGTTTTTTGGCCAGCTCGCCTTCCTAGTTCTGGCGGTCATTGGTTGCTACCACCTGACCGAAACCCGTTTCGATTGGCAGGCCGCCGCATTCCATCGGATACCAGATGTGCAATTTTCCCATCTACAAACCAAAATGAAATCGGACATCCGCGAGCAATGCGAGGCAACCGGGGCAGCTTCTGCAGTCAGGTTCAACTTTTCGCTTCCGGCTTTCTGCGACTGTTACAGCGTCCGGATGGCTGGCGCGCTCACACAGGAAGATCTTGCCGAAAGCATGAAGATGAACGCCCCGCCAAGGGCGCTCGTAACCGCCAGCCCGGCGTTTCGAAACGCATGCATAAAAGCAGCAATCATTGCCCCGCGCTTATAGTCGGGTCACCTTGCACAATGCAGCGAATGATGATTAGGCGCTCAGGGCCGGGAGCGATCAATGGTGAACCTGTTCCGCGCTTCCCTGACCGCAGCCCTCTTGCTCGCGCTGGTCGCACCGCCGTGCTGCGCCGATCCCGCCCCTGCCATTCACTACGCGCCGGTCGAAAACCTGGAACACATCGACGTTGCGTTGATCGATCGCTCCGAGCATGAAATCGACATGGCGGCCTATGTCCTGACAGACTGGCCCGTCATGCAAGCGCTCACGCGTGCCGCCGATCGAGGCGTTGCGATCCGCATCTATCTCGACGGCTCACAGCTCGTCGAGCGCGAGCCCGCAAAGGTTTTCCATGACCTCGCCGAGACGCCGGGCGTCGAGATAAGGATCAAGCGCAAGACAAGCGCCCCGATGCACCTCAAGAGCTATCAAATCGACGGGCGGTTGCTACGCACCGGCGCCGCGAACTTTTCCGCGTCCGGCCTCAAGCGCCAGGACAACGATCTAATCGTGATCGAGAGCGCCGGCGCGGCGGCGGCATTCAAGCGCACTTTTGATTCTCTATTTGCGAGCGGCGAGGGGTTATCATTAATTATGAAGCCCTAGCGGAAACCTAAAATGCCGCTCGTTTTATCCGCCATTATGTTAATCGTGGCGACTGCCGCGGTCGCCTGCTCAGGCTGTGGCTGCCGCGGGGGCCCTGGCTATCGGGGCCCGGATGGCAAATGTGTTGGTTGGGGGAATATAGGGAGGGTCTGCGGCTCGCCACCCACGACGCATTGCACCCCGGAGGGACCGAACGCCGGGGCAGGAGATGCCGCCGATCATGGGGTCAAGGCTCTCAATTCAAAGAAGCCTTGATAGCGGGATTGCCTCTACTTCAGGTTTTAAACTATTTGCACTCTCAGTCGCCCATCCTTGGACGATCTCACGAAACGCCAGCGAGATTGGCCAGGGTCGCACGCATTCCGGCCCGCATTGATGCTTTTGCCACAGGGCGCCGAAGGGCAAGCCGCCGCTTTCGATCAGAGCCTCGACCTGTTCGTCTTCGAGGGGAAATATAACCTCATGGCCCAGTCAATGATCTGATCGTTATTGAAAGCCCTGGCGCCGCCACAAACTTCAAACACAATTTCGATGCGAGATTCGCCAGCGGCGAGGCTCTGCCGGTTGGTGCAAATCAGTAGGCGTCTTGATGAAAAGCAGTACGGATATACACCGCTTCACGCCATTCCGCCGACGAAGCCTTCTGTCTTGTCGTCATGGATAAGGGCGACGCGCACCATCCCCCGGCAGATTCGGCTTGAACATCGCAGCGCGTGCTCTACCTCGTCGAGATAAGCCTGCGCCAGTTCCGGGTGCTGCATCAACGCCGCCTGCAGCTCGTAGCGGCAAAGACCGCAGCGTTTGCAGGTCACTTCGATCCGCGTGGCAGCGTCGAGATCGGCGAGTTTCAGGTCGGTTTTCCAGTTCATGGGCGCTCACCAGAAGTCTTCGGCTCGTGGAATGCGCGTATAGCTGATTTTGCCCCCGGCATAGCCTCCGGGCGGCGGCGTCCATGGGCCAATGCTGACCAGCGTCCGGCCATATTTGCGATTGAGCGCATCGATGGCCTCTGTGGCGCGCTCCCACCGGCGGCGGGTTGCGTCATCGTCGAGCAGCATGTCGAGCTGGCGCTCGCTGGCGCGGGTCAGATCGAGCAAGGTAACGCCGAGGCGGATGACGCGCGTAAGGAACGGCAGACGCACACGGGCTTCGCCCCACAGGGTGTCAAGGGCGGTGAGCACCGCCTGATCGTCGTGAACGCCAGGCAGCCAGCACGCGCGATGCCAGGCGCCGTCCCGCAATTCCAGCCAAAGCACCAGCCGTCCGGCATTCCAACCATCGCGGCGCATCCGCCGCGCCGCCTTGGTCAACAGCAGCCGGGCCGCCGCGCGGGCGTGTTCAAGGGTACGGTAGCCGGGCGGCAGCACCCGACCATGGCCGTACATGCCGCGCCCGGAGGGCGGCGTTTGCAGGTCATACCCGTGCAAAGCGTACCAAAGCCGCTCACCTGTCACATTGCCCCACAGCTTACGCATGTGCTTGGGCTGAGTGGCGAGCATGGCGTCCATCGAGACGATGCCCGCGCGGAGCAAATTCCGCTCCATGCGGGAACCGACACCGGGAATGTCCTTGAGTTCGAGCCGCAAAAGCGGAGCGGGCATATTCTTGGGATGCCACACCATATTGCCGTTGGGCTTGCCCGCCTTGCACGCCATCTTCGCCAGTTGCCGGTTGGCGGCAAAGCCAATCGAGCAAGTGATATAAGGGCCGATGTTCTCCGCAAGGCGCGCCTTGATCCGCCGCCCCAGGACCTGGGGGTCGTCCCGGTCGGCAAGGGCGACTCGGCAGGTCAGCTCGTCAATGGACTTGACCGCATCGACCGGAATGACCGCGGAAATCTCCGAAATCAGCGCATTATGGGCGCGGCGATAGAGATCGGGCGACTGTGGCACGAGGATGATGTCCGGGCATCTCTCACGCGCCTCGGCAATGGTCATGACGTTCTTGACGCCGAGCCGCTTGGCCTCGCGGGAGCAGGCTATGACGCAGGTGTGCTCAGCCTTGGCGAACGGCACGACCCCGACCGGCCGGCCGCGCAGATGCGGATGCACCTGCTGTTCGACGGAAGCGAAGAAGCCGTCGAAGTCGAGGTACAACCGTTCGATTTGTGCCGGCCGGCGCATGCCATTGGCTCGCGAATATGAAAGGATATAAGTGAACATAAAGTGAACATATGAGTTAAGACACCGCTGGCAGATGGGGCACCTATGGTATCTCACCGTCATGTGCGGACGCTTCACCCAATTCTTCACGTGGCGCGAATTGGTCGAGCTGTACCGGCTGACGATGCCCGCGCGCAATTTGCGGCCCCGCTACAACATCGCCCCGACAATGACAATCGACGTCGTGAGACCGGGAGGCGCCGGTCCTGAGCTTGTTTCGATGCGCTGGGGCCTCATTCCTGGCTGGTGGAAAAAGACAGCCAAGGAAGTTCCCTCGACCTTCAACGCACGAGCCGAGACGGTCGCCGGAAAGCCGATGTTCCGCTCGGTCTTCAAACGCAACCGCTGCATCGTGCCCGCTTCCGGCTATTATGAATGGCGCGCGATCGCGGGTGGCAAGCAGCCTTATTTCATCAGCGCGGCGGATGGCTCCGTGCTCGCAATTGCTGGCCTTTGGGATGAATGGAAAGACCAGACCGGCGACGCGATTTGCAGTTGCACGCTGATCGTGACCGGCGCCAACGGCTTCACGCGGCGCATTCACGACCGGATGCCGGTCTTGCTCGCCTCTCGCGATTACGAAGCATGGCTGGCCGGGAAGGCTGGCGTCGAGCTGTTGCGGCCGGCGCCGGATGACCTTCTGCGCATGTGGCCAGTATCGAAACGGGTCAATGTGTCAGGCCAGGGAGACGATGACCCGAGCCTGATTGAGCCCGCCGAGGCCATCGCCGGGCTAGATGTTCAGGCGTCAACGAGTGAACCATAGCACGCTCGCCGCCACCGCAATTACTATAGCTGTTCCAAGCGTGAGAATGGCGGCGCGCTGGAACCACCGCCGCCCTTCGGCAGAACTGCCCAATCTAAAGACAGCCGGAATAAGATAAAGCAGCAGCGCCATCAAAAACAGCGCCGCCAGGAGTTGATCAAGTCCAGGCATTAAAGTCGGTAGCATTGGCATTTGTGTCCGCCCTTGTCCGCACAAATCCGCCCCAAGTTTTGTCGCGCAGTAAGATTTTTTGTAAGACCTTCCCGGCCTTATGGAAAGGAAGCCTATGAAAATCAGTACGTTATGCCTTACGCGTGGCGGAGAGGGGGGGATTCGAACCCCCGATAGACTTGCGCCTATGCCGCATTTCGAGTGCGGTGCTTTCAACCGCTCAGCCACCTCTCCGCGGCGTCTATCAGGCGAGGCGCAGATACCATGGGCGCGCCTCGCTTTACAAGCGCGGGCCGGAAACCACGCAGGGCTCCGAACTCGGGTTAATGACAATTAACGGATTGTGTTTGGGTGATTCCATGGAGCGGGTTGATTCGGGAGCCGCCACCATGAATGTCATTGACGCCTCATTTGCCGAGAAGTCGCGCCTACGGGTTCTGTTGGGTCATTTCGCCGTCATCGAAGACCCACGGGAATCGTGGCGCGTGGCGCATCCCTTACCGGAGGTGTTGCTGCTCGTGGTTTGCGGCACGATTGCGGACTGCGATGATTATGACGCGATCGCGGCCTGGGGCGAGAAGCATCTGCCGTTCCTGCGACGCTACTTGCCCTACCATTTCGGCGTACCAGGAGGACGGTGGTTGACGCTGTTGATGAACCGGATCAATCCGGCGCTGTTCTCCGCCGCGTTCACGGCATGGGTCAGGCGGACATGGCCGGAGCGCCCCGATCTCGTCGCCATCGACGGCAAGACATCGCGCCGCAGCCGCGACCGGGCCGCGAACAAGGGGCCGCTCCATCTCGTCTCCGCCTTCGCCACCACGAGTTGGCTGGTGTTGGGCCAGGAAGCGGTCGAAGGGAAGACGGCTCCAGTGGGTGCTGGACGTCGTCTTTGGGGAAGACCAATCCCGTCTCCGAAAAGGCCACGGCGCGAAAAACATGGCCATCGTCAGACACTTAGCCTTCAACCTCGTCCGCTCGGCCAAGGACAAACGAAGCATCAAACTGCGCAGACAAATCACCGGATGGGATCCAAACTATCTTGCCGCGCTCCTCAACTCACCGCCGCGTTAACCCGGATTCGTTGCCCTGGGAAACCACGGCCCGCTATCCCTGCGCGGTTTCCGCCTTCAAGCTGTCTGGATGCGGAAAGAGAACGTTGTTGTAGCCGGCATCCACGCAATGGATTTCGCCGGTGACGCCACTCGAAAGATGGGACAGAAGATAAAGCGCCGCGCCGCCAATGTCGGAAAGATCAAGGCCGCGGCGCAGCGGCGCGTGCGCCTTCTGGAAAGCGTACATAACCCGCCCATCGGCGATCCCGGCACCGGCCAAGGTGCGGATCAAACCGGCCGAAATCGCGTTCACCCTGATGCCTTGCGGGCCGTAGTCGGCGGCGAGATAGCGCACGCTCGCCTCCAGCGCCGCCTTGGCGACGCCCATCACGTTGTAATTGGGCATCACCCGGTTCGCGCCGTAAAAAGTCAGGGTCAGAAGCGCGCCGCCCGGCTGCATGAGGGCGGCCGCGCGCTTGGCGATTTCGGTGAAGGAGAAAGCGGAAATCAGCATCGTGCGCGAAAAATTTTCCCGCGTCGTATCGGCATAGCGCCCCTTCAATTCGGCGCGATCGGAATAGGCGATACAATGAACCGCGAAATCGAGGCCGCCCCACTTTTTCTCGACAGCCGCGAAAACCGCGTCGACCGACTCGAGCTCCTCGACGTCGCAAGGCAAAATGAGCGCCGCGCCGAGGCTTTCGGCCAGCGGCTGGACACGCTTGCCGAGCGCCTCTCCCTGATAGGTGAAGGCGAGTTCCGCGCCCTGTTCGTGAAGTGCCTTGGCGATGCCCCACGCAATCGAATGATCGTTCGCGACGCCCATGACGAGGCCGCGCTTGCCGCGCATCAATCCTCCGTTGTCCGCCGCTCGCGCCTCAGGCATCGACATGTTTCAAAACGAGGCTGGCGTTGGTGCCGCCGAAGCCGAAGGAATTCGACAAGACGGCACCCAACCGCACGCCGTCGCGGCGCTTGCGCACAATGTCCATATCCGCGAATGCCGGATCGAGTTCCTCGATATTCGCGCTTTCGCAAATGAATCCGTTTTGCATCATCAACAGCGAGTAGATTGCTTCCTGCACCCCTGTGGCGCCGAGGGAATGGCCGGTCAAGGATTTTGTCGCGGCGATCGGGGGACATTTTTCGGCCGCTCCGAAAACGGTTCTTATCGCCTCGATCTCCTTCACATCGCCAATTTCCGTCGATGTCGCATGTGGATTGATGTAATCGACCGGCGCCTTTACACCTTCAAGCGCCATCCGCATGCAGCGCACCGCGCCCTCGCCGGAAGGCGCGACCATGTCGTAGCCGTCCGAGGTCAAGCCGTATCCCGCGATCTCGGCATAAATCTTCGCGCCGCGCGCCTTGGCACGCTCCAACTCCTCCAGCACCAATACCCCCGCGCCGCCGGCGATGACGAACCCGTCGCGGTTCTTATCATAGGCGCGCGAGGCGCTCGCGGGACGGTCGTTGAAAGCCGAGGACATCGCGGCCATCGCATCGAACAGAACCGAGAGGGTCCAATCGAGCTCTTCGCAGCCGCCCGCGAACATCATGTCCTGCTTGCCGTATTGGATCATCTCATAGGCATTGCCGATGCAGTGGTTGGAGGTCGCGCAGGCCGACGAGATCGAGTAATTGACGCCCTTGATCTTGAACCAAGTGGCAAGCGTCGCCGAAGCGGTCGAGGACATGGATTTCGGAACGGCGAAAGGCCCGATCTTTTTCGGTCCCTTGGTGCGCGCGATATCCGCGGCCTCGATGAGAGTCCGCGTCGAAGGCCCGCCTGAACCCATGATGATGCCGGTGCGCTCATCCGATATTTCATTCGGCGCGAGACCTGCGTCCAGGATCGCCTGATCCATCGCGACATGGTTCCAGGCCGTGCCGCCGGCATGGAAACGCATCGCGCGGCGATCGACGATGCCGCCGGGGTCGAGTGTTGGTGCGCCGTGAACCTGGCTGCGAAAGCCGAGTTCGACGTATTTGTCCGCCTTGACGATGCCGGATTTGGCCTCCCGCAAGGAGGCGAGCACCTCTTGGGCGTTGTTCCCAATGGAGGACACAATCCCCATTCCGGTGACGACGACGCGTCTCATGCTTCAAAGCTCCTGCTTGACATCGCGCCCCGGAGCACGAATCCGGAAGCCTTTGTTCAAGGTCAAAAGAAGGCCGGCCGGAGGTTCAGGCCACGGATGGAGTTGCGGCCTTGAACAAGCCAACCCTTATGTCCTTGGCCTCATAGATGCGTGTCCCATCTGCCTCGAGCCAGCCGTCGGCGATGCCGAGCACCAGTTTGGTCTTGAACACGCGTTTCAGATCGACGCCGTAAATGATATGTTTGACGGTGGGCAAGACCTGATCGGAAAATTTGACCTCGCCCACGCCGAGCGCCCGGCCGCGTCCAGTGAGGCCGAGCCAGCCAAGATAAAAACCAAGAAGCTGCCAAAGTGCGTCGAGCCCGAGGCAGCCAGGCATCACCGGATCGCCCTTGAAATGGCAGCCGAAAAACCAGAGGTCCGGGTTGACCGAAAATTCGGCCAAGATCACGCCCTTGCCATTGGCGCCGCCTTGTTCGGTAACATCCTTGATTCGATCGAACATCAAAAGAGGCGGCAACGGCAATTGCGGATTGCCTGGCCCAAACAATTCTCCCCGCCCGCAGGCGATCAGGTCCTCATATTCGAAATTGGCGCGTCGCTCGTTCATGTCCGTTTCACTCTCGCGTCTCCGTCCGGCAGCCATGCAGGCATTCTCCAGCGAAGTTCGCGCGCCTTCTAACACACCGATCGGCCAGCCGGAAGCCGCCGCCGCGTCATCCGCCCTCCGCGTTGAGTGCCCAATTTCCATTGGCGGGCGCCCTCTTTTTGCCCGGTTTAAGACACTTGCTGGTTTAAGACGCTTGCTAGAGAGCACTCAAATCCGGCATACGGGCACTCCAGGCTGCAGGCGTGTTTTTGTCAGTTTCGTGCGCACGCCTAAACGCCCACCGCCGCCATTCATCCCGGCGGCGAGGTGGCGGAGGCCTGGATGTCCCGGTCCGCGCCGCATTTTTCTTCGCGGCCCAGTTTATTCGCGGCCCAGGACTCGGACGAAGCAACAATTGGTAAGCGGGGTCCATGAAGTTCCGGTACGATATCAATGCCTTGAGGGCACTCGCCGTGACCGCGGTGGTCCTCTTTCATTACACGGCCGATTTTGCTCCTGGCGGATACGTTGGAGTCGATGTTTTTTTTGTGATCTCCGGCTATTTCATGACCGTTATTGTCATGGGGAAATTGGCCGAGGGTAAATTCAGTGTTTGGGAATTTTATTACGACCGGGCGAAGCGGATCGTTCCCGGACTTATGGGCATGTGCTTTGTCATGCTTGCCGCGGGATATTTTTTGTTGGAACCGGTAACCTATCATTATCTTGGCTCGACGTCGATTGCGGCACTTCTATTCTTTTCGAATTTCCGGTTCTGGGAAGCAACCACTTATTTCGATCCGCAGAGCGACACCAAATGGCTCCTTCATACCTGGAGTCTTTCGGTGGAATGGCAGTTTTACTTGATTTACCCAATAATAATTATGGCGTTGCACAAATTCGATAAATCACGACGCCATATTGTCCCAATTCTCTGGTCCATGGCATTTTTGTCGCTTCTATTGTGCATTTGGTTTTCCAAAGCAGAACCGGCGTCGGCTTTTTACCTGCTTCCACCAAGGGCGTGGGAATTGCTCGCGGGCGGGATCGTCGCTTTGCAATTTGCAAATGGCGAGAGGAAATATTCCTGGATGCTTCTCGCCAGCGGGCTTCTGTTCATTGGCACATCCATCGTTTTCTACGACAAGACGTTGTGCTGGCCATATTATTGGGTGTTGCTACCGGCAATCGGCACTTGCCTTGTCATCGCCGCGAATAGACCGGATGCGGCGGCCTTCAAAAACGCGCTCGTCCAAACAGTTGGAAAATGGTCCTATGCGATTTATCTCTGGCACTGGCCGATTGCGGTCGCGGCGATCTACTTCAATTTTACAACAATAACGTCTCTCAAAATCGCCTGTGAAATCGCAATTCTCGCGGCGATCCTTGCGGCGGGCGGCTTCCTGCTGTCGTTAGCCAAAAAAATTTCCAACAGGGAGCTGGCCAAGGAGAGGCTGCCCGGGTTGCTATTGGGCGGAAGCACGCTGGCGCTTACCGTTGGTTTTGCGATCATCATCACGATCAACGAAGGATTGGCGAACCGCCGGCCTGATGGCGAAAGACAGCTCGGTGTCTATAGGATGGTGGTTGCGGACTGGGACTATCCATCAAGGTGTGAGGGGATGGATCTGGATGGCAATCTCAGACCATGTCAACTCGGTCAGCCGGATAATCCCGGCATCCTATTCATCGGCGATCTGTTCGCCATGCAGATTTTCAGTCATTTTGCCGAACATGCCAAGACCCATCATAATAGCGCAATGACGTTTTTGGCATCTCACGAGTGTCCGCCTCTCGCAGGTATCCGAATAAGAGTTCGACAGGTTTCACTGCACTGGCTTCTTTGAAAAAGCATTGCATTTCGCCGAAACGGGTAATTTCAAACGCATCGTGCTCGTCTCGAACTGGGCTGGCTATTTCCAGCCTGCAAAAATGAAGGTGTGTTTCCTGGACGGCGACGCTTGTACGTGGAAAAGCGAACCAACATGGTATTTTCAGCACTTTGATGCCGCACTCGCCGGTTTGCGTTCGCGCCTCCTGGAATTCAAGAAGCGGGGAATTGAGATTGTCATCGTGTCGACTACCCCGTATAACGCTTGGGATGTCCCCAAGGAACTCTTGAAACGGCAATTTTGGCAAGGGGACACCAAAGACATCGAGTTTATCGACCGTGGGGAATTCGAGCGATGGTCTGCGCCAGTGAAAGGCCGATTAATTTCTCTAGCGGCAGCAATCGGCGGGGAATTTGTCGATCCGCTCGATTTCCTGTGTTTCGATAATCGCTGCCCCGCAATTGACGAGAATGGCGTTCCCTATTTCCGGGATCACGCGCATTTTCGCGCGGCGGCGGTCCGGACTTCGCGATTTCAATTCTTGGACGAGGTCGCGGGCATTGGTAATCAGTACAGCGCAATTCCCGTGGCATCGAAAAATAATCCATAATCGAGCCGGTAAATCCTTCTTGACCGGAGCAAAAATCCGAGACGCGCCGCGCCATCCGCGTTCCTCGAACGTGACTTCCTTTGCGCTTTTCGTGTTTGCCCCCATATAGCTCGGGCGGGCCGGAATGGGATCCGCTTAACGTTAGGATACGAACCCATGGCGTTTCGCCACAAAACCCTGACTGCGATCCTCACTGCGATGCTTACGCTAGGCTTTGCCGGGGATTTTTCGCCCGCGCGGGTGGCGGCGGCTCGTTTGGCAGCCGTGGCGCGCGCACATTTAGCGCGCCTTCGGCGACGCCGACGGCTCCGCGCGCGGCCCCAATGGAGCGGTCGATGACCTCTCCAAATAACAGTATTTTCCACCGCCCCGCGCCCTTGTCCCAGGGCGGCTTTTTTTCCGGCGGTTTTGGCCGCGGCCTCCTGGGAGGCTTCATAGGCGCCGGATTGTTCGGCCTGTTGTTCGGACATGGCCTGTTCGGCGGTCTCGGCGGCGGCTTGTCGATCCTCGGCTTGGCTCTTCAGATCGGGCTTTTGTTCCTGTTGTTCAAATTCGTCATGGGCTTTATTCGTGGACGCTGGCCGGCGGCCCAAAGCGTGGGCTTTGATTTCGAGCTTGGGCCAAGGATTAGGCCAAGCCGGAACAAGCGCGCGTGGAGGTTTAGCGGGCTTTGCCGGCGGGCCGGGAAGCCCGCGGCGCGAAACAAAGCTCGAAGTCGCCCCGGCCGATTTTAGCGTGTTCGAACAGCGCCTCGTCGCGATCCAATCCGCATATGGGGCGGAAGACTTCGATCGTCTGCGCGCCCTGGCGACGCCGGAAATGGCGTCCTATTTTGCCGAGGAACTCGCCGGCGACGCCAAGAAAGGCCTGGTCAACAGGGTCTCGGACGTGAAGTTCCGGCAAGGAGATCTTTCCGAGGCCTGGCGCGAGCAGCAGGGCGAATATGCAACGGTCGCCATGCGATTTTCCTTGATCGACACAATGGCAGATCGCGTTTCGGGCAAGATCGTCTCCGGCGATCCGGCGACGCCGCAGCAGGCAACCGAGGTCTGGACCTTTACGCGGCACGTTGGCGGCGCCCCCGACGACTGGAAACTGTCGGCGATCCAACAAGCCTGACGACCGTGGGCCCGGAGGGCTCGATTCGCCCCGGCTTGCGGGGCGTTTTAAAACTGTCTGCACACCCCAACGCATACCATACCACGATTGCCGGCGCTTTGGAGCCGAGCGAGAAAAAATGGGTGCTCGCGTCTTTCTTCTGGGGGGCGCTGCGGTGTGAAGTGGATTTCCCTCCATGACATGTCTGTTTTGATCATTGCGTTCAACATGACGATGAGCTTTCGCATGATGGCGACGATGGCGACCTTGAAGGGTTTTCCATTTCGGGACGCGCTCGAAGACGGCCACATCTCGAAGCGCGGCGACAAACGCGTCCGCTCGCTGCTTTACGAAGCGGCGATATTGGTGCTGACCCGGATCAGATCGGAGACCGCGCTGCGCCCGCTCGAATGCCCATCATGCGGCGGTGCCGGGGCGTTGGATTGCCAAGCGCGTTCGGGGCGAGACTTTGCCGCGGAAATAGACGATAATTCCGCAAGTGGAGGCGCCGCGATTAGTAGCGGCAGCAGTTCGCTCAGTGCCCCTTCCCCTTAAAAGCCCGCGTCCCGCCCTTTCCGGCGTTCGAACGAGGCTTGGCTTCTCCGCCGCCGAAATTATGCGGTCCCATCTCGGCATCGGTTGGCTTGTGCGGCCGGCTCAAGAGAACATTGGCGGCGCGTCCATATTTGCGTTCGCCTGCAAAAGCCCCCGCTTCCGCCTCGACATCGCGCTGGCTCGCCAGCGGATCGCCGGCGATCGCGAGTTCGACCGCTTGCAAGCGTTTCAATTCGTCGCGAAAGCGGGCGGCCTCCTCGAAGTCAAGATTGGCGGCGGCGTCGCGCATGCGCTTTTCGAGATCGGCGATCGTCGCCTTGAAATTATGCCCGGCGAGAATTTCCGGCGCGCCAAGCCCGGCATCGGCGGTGACATGGTCCTGCTCGTAGACCGAGCCCAAAATGTCCGCGATCCCGCGTTTGATCGAGGCGGGCGTAATCCCATGCGCGACGTTATAGGCCTGTTGCTTTTCCCGCCTGCGGCTTGTCTCGGCCATGGCCCGCGCGATCGAGCCGGTCTCGTGATCGGCATAAAGGATCACCTTGCCATCAATATTCCGGGCCGCGCGGCCGATGGTCTGAACAAGCGACGTTTCGCTGCGCAAGAACCCTTCCTTGTCGGCGTCAAGGATGGCAACCAAGCCGCATTCGGGAATATCGAGCCCCTCGCGCAAGAGATTGATCCCGACGAGCACGTCGAAGGCGCCGAGCCGCAAATCGCGGATAATTTCAATTCGCTCGATCGTGTCGATGTCGGAATGCATGTAGCGCACGCGCACGCCATGCTCGTGCAGATATTCGGTCAAATCTTCCGCCATGCGCTTGGTGAGCACGGTGACGAGGGCGCGGTAGCCTTTTGCCGCCACCTCGCGCACCTCGCCAAGAAGGTCGTCCACTTGCGCCCGCGCTGGACGGATCTCCACCGGCGGATCGATGAGCCCGGTGGGGCGGATGACCTGCTCGACGAAAACGCCGCCCGTGCGCTCCAATTCCCAGGGGCCTGGCGTCGCCGAGACATGGATCGACTGCGGCCGCATCGCGTCCCATTCCTCGAAACGCAAAGGCCTGTTGTCGAGGCAGGACGGCAGCCGGAACCCGTATTCGGCAAGCGTCGCCTTGCGCCGGAAGTCGCCGCGATACATGCCGCCGATTTGTGGGATGGTGACATGCGATTCGTCGGTGAAGACAAGCGCATTGTCGGACAGATATTCGAAGAGGGTTGGCGGCGGCTCGCCGGGAAGCCGGCCGGTCAAATAGCGCGAATAATTCTCAATGCCGGCGCAGGAGCCGGTCGCCTCCAGCATTTCAAGATCGAACATGGTGCGCTGTTCGAGCCTCTGCGCTTCGAGCAAGCGGCCCGCGGCGTAAAGCTCGGCGAGGCGCTGCTTCAGTTCCACCTTGATTCCCTTGATCGATTGCAGAAGGGTCGGGCGCGGCGTGACATAATGCGAATTGGCGTAGACTTTTACGACTTCGAGTCCTTGCGTCTTCTTGCCGGTCAGGGGATCGAATTCGGCGATGGTTTCGATCGAATCGCCAAAGAAGCCGATGCGCCAGGCGCGGTCTTCGTAGTGGGCCGGAAATAGCTCGATCGTATCGCCGCGCACCCGGAAGACGCCGCGCGAAAAATCGCCGCCCGAGCGCTTGTATTGCAGCGCCACCAAATCGGCGATGAGCTGGCGCTGGTCGATTTTTTCACCGAGTTTCACGGTGAACGTCATCGCCGTATAGGTTTCGACCGAGCCTATGCCATAGATGCAGGAGACGGACGCGACAATGATCACATCGTCGCGTTCGAGCAGCGCGCGCGTGGCCGCATGACGCATGCGATCGATCTGCTCGTTGATCGAGCTTTCCTTCTCGATATAGGTGTCGGTGCGCGGCACATACGCTTCGGGCTGGTAATAATCGTAGTATGAAACAAAATATTCGACCGCGTTATCCGGAAAGAAGCTTTTGAACTCGCCATAGAGCTGGGCCGCCAGGGTTTTGTTGGGCGCCAGAACGAGCGCTGGACGATTGGTCCGCGCGATTACCTGCGCCATGGTGAAGGTTTTGCCCGACCCGGTGACGCCGAGCAGCACCTGGTCGCGCTCCTGCGTTTCGATTCCCTTGACGATTTCGTCGATCGCGCCCGGCTGATCGCCCTCGGGCTCGAATTCGGAGACAACTCTAAATCTTTGGCCGCCTTCAGACTTGTCCGGACGCGGCGGTCGATGCGGCGTCCAGGGCTTTTTTTCCCGGATGTTGGGATCGCCGCGCTCAAGCAAATACTTCAAGGAGTCGACGGTGGCCGCGACGCCGCTCATCCCCGGAGGGTGGTGCAAAGGCGTGGAGCGCGGGGGGCCGTACTCGGCCTGCGCCGCCTCGGAGACGCCAGGCTGGCGCTCGTTCAGGGCCGGATTGAGCAGGGCGGCGAGATGTGTTCCGAGCGGCGTGACCTCGGGCCGCGCGGCCTTGGAGCGGGAGGTTCTCTTTCCGCTGGCGGTTTTCGGAGCTTTGGCCATGCCGCCAATATGGGTCGAATCAGGCGCGGATCAAAGGGCGAGCTGGTCGCTTCCGTCCACATACGGCATCTCGACACAAGGGCAGCGAAATCCAAATGGCCTAAGGTTGGGCAGGTTGCCAAAGGAGTTTTTCGTGATGTGAGGCGCCATATCAGCCCAATTGATCGGATGACCACTCTTTTTCAAATGCTCCAGAGCTCCGATAACGTCTGGGTCTTCGGCGTCGCGCATGTCCATGAGGTAATTCAGGACAAGCTCAGCCCCATCTTGTCCCAGCCAGGCGCAAATGTTCCCGAGATCGGAGCCCACCCAAGCCGCTTGTCGCGCGATTTCCAATAACGTAAGGCTGTCAGGAAAGCGGCGCTTGATTGCCGCATACGCTTGATCGCGAAGACTCATCCCGAGGACGATCATGCGACCTTCGACAAGTGTTTCCCAAATCGGCGTCGCGTTAGGATAGGGCTCGCCAGCCCAATAGCTTGGAACCCAGGCGACCTCGGTAAGGAATCCCTCCTCGTTCATCGGTGCATGCGTGATCCAGTTGGAATTGAGCCGGTCTTGTCTAGGACCGGCCTCTCCGAGATGAAGCTCGGCAAGATACTCCGCCCGAAAGTAGTTCGCCGAATTGGCCCACGAGGCAGATGCGCGCTCCGCGCTTTCGATGTCCAAAAAGCAGTACATGCCCCTAAGACGTGAGACTCGATCCGGAAACTGAGCGAGTCGCGCGTGCTCAAGTATGAGTTCTCGACGAATGCGTGCCGGATTTTCGGCACTCATCGTGCTAGCCGTCCAAACAGATAGAAACCCGGGCTCAGAAGGAGCGCAAACAAGCTTACCGCGATACGTTGCCCAAGCGCATAACGGATGATTAATGTTCAAGAAAGCGTATGCGTCCGTGCTCAACATTGCTCAACTGCACACTTTCTCGCCAACTTCGGCGCTTTTCGCGGACGGATCGGGAGCTTTGACCATGCCGCCAATATAGGCCGAATCGGGCGAGGATCGAAGGCTTCGCGACGAGGTTTTAGTGCAAAAGGCCATGTATCAACCGCTGCCGCCATCACCGCGTCATCGCGCGCTCCAGGGCCGCGGTCACCCATTTGTTGAGGCTAACGCCCGCCCGTTTCGCGGCGCTGACAATCGCCTTGTGCAAGGAAGGTTCGGCGCGCACGACAAATTGCCCCGAAAACGGCTTCTCGGCTTCCTCGCCACGGGCCTTGCAAAACGCCAGATAGTCATCCACTGACTTCGCGAATGCACGTTTCAATTCGTTGACAGAACGTCCCTGAAAGGTGACGACGTCGCGTAAATTGATCACTTCGCCATGAAAAATACCGGCGCCTTCGTCAAACTCCACGCTCGCCTCATAGGACTTGTAAGTCATCGTCGTCATGGCGTTATTTCCGCTTCGGTCAGGAAGCGCCGCACGGCCTTCACCGCTCCCTTGTCTGTTTCCTTGTGCGGATGCGGCCTGTGGAACACCGCGCGGACACCGTTCAGGGCGACACGAACGCGCGAGCCGTGCCCTTCGCTGATTTCCCCGCCACAGGCCTCGAACAACGCCTCGACCTCTTGCCAAGCTATCCCGGCGCGCACCGGATCTGCGAACACCGCTTCAAGGGTCGCTCGATGTTTCCCGCTTAGCTGCAAATAGTATCAGTTTGCAGTACCATTTCAATATTGAATTTTGTCGCAAAAGGCGCGACGATCATTCCCGCTCAATCCTAATCACCTGCGGCTTTTCGGCCAAAAATCCATCGGCGACGGCGGCTTCCAGCGCCTGGCGGACCGATTTTTCATGCGTCGCATGAGTGATCAAAACAACCGGCACCGCGCCGCCCGGACCAATTTTGGCGCCGGGGCGGCGGCGCTGCACGATGCTTTCGAGCGAAATCGCGCGCTCGGCCATCCGCGTCGCGATCGCCGCCGCCGCGCCTGGCCGGTCGAACACCGAAAGCCGGATATAATAGCCGCCTTCGTGCATCTGCATCGGCGCGTGCGGCGCCGGCACGAGAGCGGCGACCGGCCAGCCGAACGGCTTGGAGCGCACGCCGCGCGCGATATCGGCGATATCGGCGACGATCGCCGAAGCCGTCGCCTCGCCCCCCGCGCCGGGGCCGACAAGGGTCAGCTCATGCACCGCATCGGCGTCGATCGTGACCGCGTTGGTGACGCCCATCACCTGGGCGATCGCCGTGGATTTCGGCACCATGGTCGGATGCACGCGCTGTTCGATGCCTAAGGGCGTGCGCTGCGCGACGCCGAGAAGCTTGACGCGGTAGCCGAGTTCCGCCGCCGCTTCGAGATCGGCAAGCGTGATCGACTCGATGCCCTCTATGGCGATCGCCGCTGGATCGATGACAGTGCCAAAAGCAAGCGAGGTCAGGATCGCGAGCTTGTGCGCCGTGTCGAAACCGCCGATGTCGAAGGCGGGGTTGGTTTCCGCGTAGCCGAGCTTTTGCGCTTCGCCGAGGCATTGCGCAAAGGTCAGACTCTCCGATTCCATTCGTGTCAAGATGTAGTTGCAGGTGCCGTTCAAGATGCCATAGACGCGCTCGATGGAATTGCCGGCCAGTCCCTCGCGCAGGGTTTTGACGATCGGAATGCCGCCCGCGACCGAAGCTTCGAAGGCGAGCGCGGCGCCGTTTTCCTCGGCGAGCGCGGCGAGCCGCATGCCGTGCTTGGCGAGCAGCGCCTTGTTGGCGGTGACAAAGGATTTGCCCGCGCCGAGCGCGGCTTCCGCCGCCGCAAGTGCGGCGCCCTCCTCGCCCCCGATCAGTTCGACGAATAGATCGATGCCGGTGGACCGTGCCAGGGCCACGCAATCGTCGAACCAGGCGAAGCTGGCGAGATCGATCCCCCGCTGCTTGGCCTTGTGGCTGGCTGAAACTCCGGTAATCGCGATTTGCCGGCCGGTCCGGCGCCGCAGCGCCTCGGCCTGCCGGCCGAGAAGCGTTATAACCGCGGCTCCAACGGTGCCGAGACCGGCAATGCCGATACGCAAGGGAGGCGACATGGATGCAAAGCCCGCGAAGCCGGAGGGTGGGAGACGACTAAAGTGCGGCGCCGGTAGGATCCAGTTGAGGGCTGCCTCGTCCCCGGTCGCAATCCCTCCGGTCTCTACCTCTTTGCCGAGAACGTAGACGGCGGTCCGAACGTCACGAAAGGCGGCAAACCGCGATTGAAAAACGGATGCCGCCGCCACGGAGCTTCGCGACTGATCGCAAGCCGAGAACGTTGACAATGCCTTCCGACCCGCTCTCAAGGAGCAACTTCCAGCCGTCCTTTCATTCCGGGATGGAAGTTGCACACGTAGGTCACGCCACCAGCCCGCTTCAAAATCGTCCGGCCCGTAGCTCCAGCCGGGAGATCGATGTCAAAACTCCCATCCGTCGCGGTTGCGGTATGCCGCAGGATATCGGAATTCGTCCACTCGACGATGTCGTTCACATGCAGACCGCCGGGCGCGGGTCCAAAGGCGAGATTGTCGATTTCCGATCCTATGCACCCGCGGACCGGCGCCCCAGGAGGGGGACGCGAGCGAAACAAAGCAGAATGCCAGCGCTCCCCCCGTTCTTATCTTCGATCGAAACGGCATCGGAGCCTATTTCAGCTCGTCCACGAGCTTCTCGGCATGCTTTTGATGCTCCTTGAAGAGCTTGAGGCCGGTTTCCAGCAAGCTCTTGAGCTGCGCGTTCTGCGCGGCGGGAATCAGCGTCGATTCGACCGCTCCGATGACGGCCTCATGATAGGCGACTTCGTTTTCGGCATAGGCTTTGTCAAAGGCGGCTCCGCTCAATGCCCGCAGCTCTTCCCGCTTCCTGGACGCGTTGCGGTACATGGTTGTGCTGGTATCGTTGCTCTCCGGCTCCACCTTCAGCTTGTCACACAACGTGAGAATCTTGTTATTCACCGCCAAGTGATCCCGAATCATCTCCTCGGCGAAGGAACGGACCGCCTTGTTGTGCGTCTTCTTCAGCGCGTCAATGGCCTGCTCGATGTCGATTTGGCCCGCCGTGTAGGCAATGTCGGCGATTTGAGGATCGGTGGGTTTTCCCTGAGCCATGGCGCTCACTGCGGCGAAACAAATTGCGGCAGTCAAAACCGAGCTTTGCAAAAACGAACTTATGCGGAACATACTGACCTCCCTGACCTGACTGTAAACAGCCCTCTCTGGCGGGGCCGTCGCAGTCATTTGATACGGCAGGTGAAAACTGTCAACTAGCCGCACATGCAACAGCCGGAAAACCGTATGGTTGCCGAACTTCGACCGCGCCGCCGCAGGCGAAATCGGTCAGTCGCCCGCCTTTCAGGCTTGAAGCCCGGCCCCGTGGTTCGGTGCGAGTTCCGCGCCGTTCAAAGGGATGCAGCGATGACCGATCATATTTTGGAGTTCATCCGCAACCGCCACGAAGAAGGGCCGTGCCTGGTCCTCGACCTCGACGGCGTGCGCGACGATATGCTGCTTTTACCAATTAGCCACATGAGTATCGAAAACGGATATTGACGAATCGCCATCTGCGTTCGCGTCAACCGGAGGATTTCGTTGGAAGGTTCGCTAAAAAAGGGAGCGCTTCGTTTTCTCGACGCGCTTATTATGTCCATCGCGGGTTCGGCTCCTGCCTATTCGATCACCGTCACAACCGCCGCCCTCATTGCTGCGGCCGGAGTTGCCGGACCGGCGGCGCTCTGGATCGCGGCCCTGCCAATGGTCGGGATCACCGTCGCTTTCGCTTATCTGAACCGGTGGCGGCCGGATGCCGGGGCGGCCTATGTCTGGGTTGGCCGCGCGCTGCACCCGGCGCTTGGTTTCCTTGCCGGGTGGGCGCTCCTCAGTCTCTCGACTATCTTCAATGTCGCCGCCGCGCTCCCGGCGGGACAGGCGACGCTCGACCTTTTGGCGCCCGGCCGGAGCCACGACGTTGTGTGGGCGACAGGCGCCGGGGCGGTCTGGTTCCTCGGCGTGCTGGCGCTCGTCACCTTCGGCATCACAGTGAGCGCCAAAGCCCAGGTTGTTTTGACTGTGTTCGAAGCTGGCGCCATCATTCTCGTATGCGGCCTCGCGATCTGGAACGCACGCGCGGTGCCGGCCGCCGCCTTCTCGTTGGATTGGTTTTTTCCTTCGGCGTTCGGCTCGTTCCAATCATTTTCGGCCGGAATGCTGGTCGCGCTTTTCTATTATTTCGGCTGGGACGTATCCGCCAACCTCGCGGAAGAGACGGCGGGCGCCAATACAGCGGGGATCGCCTGCATCCTAGGCGTGTTGGTGACCGTCGGCCTATTTGTTCTGGCGCAGGTCGCGGTCCAGATGGCGCTTCCGTCCAGCGAGATCGAGGCGAATGGCGGCAATTTGCTCCCAGTCCTTGGCGCCGCGGCGCTCCCTGCGCCGTGGAGCGCCATCGCCGTGCTTACGGTTTTGGTCAGCGCCGTCGCGACGATCGAGACGCAGCTCCTCCAGTGCACAAGGCTGTTGTTTTCCATGGCGCGCGACCGGGTGATCGGCGAAGCGATGGGCAAGCTCCATCCTCGCTTTCAGACGCCTTGGCTTGCGGGCTTCGCTGTCGCTGGTGTCTCGCTTCTTTTATTCGCCGGCTCGGCCACTGTGCCTTCCATCAACGCATTGATGAGCGACCTCATCAATGCGATAGGCGTGCAAGTCGCCTTCTATTATGCTTTGGCCGGCATCGCCTGTGCCTGGCATTACCGCAAGGCGATGCGCACCGGTTGGAGGACGCTCGTATTCGCTGTGATCGTCCCGCTGACATCGGCGCTCTTCGTCGCCGCGGTCGGGATCTACCAGCTGCCGCACCTTGGCTGGCGCGTTTCGTTCCTCAGCATCGGCTCAATCGCGATTGGAGTGGCGCCGTTGGTGTATTACCGCCGGCGCTATCGCGGCCGCTTTTATCACGATGAATTGGTCAGGTGATCCGCGCCGCATCATGGCCGCCCTGGCAGTTGAGCCCCGAAGTTCCTCGAAAATACGGAACAACGTCAGCCGGGAACCGACGGTAGGTTTCACGCGATCGATCGCGAGAGTCGCCTGAACGCAAGAAGCGGGGTTGAAAGGTTCTCGCCCGGCATCGCTTACGTGTACTGCCTCATAAGCGTTTCCGCTGGGCGCACCGTGCGGAAGGATCCAACATGGACGTCGCGGCAGGGTCCCGACGAGAGCCGTGATCAGTCGTCTGTGTTTCGCCTTCTGGTCGATAAAAGTCGCGAACGCTAGAGTGGCGCGGCCCCGTGCATCATTGCCGATTGTCAACCCCTGAATAGGGGTTGCGCAGCCAAGGTCGCACGCTACCCCGGTAGGCATTGATGTGAAAAGAGGTTGCCGCATTGATGCCCTATTCACTTCCAAGCAACCTCGGAGGAATAACTATGAAAGCTATATTTCTAAAGCGAGCTTGTGCGGCGGCCCTTGGTTCCATACCTCTTTTGTGGGCGGGGCAGCCTACGCAGCCCATCCGGCGAGCGTTGCTGGGACTTGGGCAGTCACAGCGAACCAAACCCTTGGCAATCTCGTCATCACCCAATTCGCTAGCGCCGCGGTTTGTAAGACCATCACTGGCACAATCTTTGGATCCGCTATCGAAGGCAAATATTGCCCAGTCGTGGGGCGTATCGTCTTCGCGCGCAAGGGGGGTGGGGGGCTTACCACCCAGTTTTACGAGGGGCATGTCGCGAGAGACGCGGCAGTGGATAGAATTGGCGGATCCTTCGCGGTTTTTAACGCTAGCGGTGGCGCAGTCGCGGACGAAGGCGTTGACTATAATTTCAGCGCCACGAAATAGCAGGATGCTGATCACACTTTGCCATCGATAATTGCTTTGGCTACCCTCGACGGCGCAGTGAAGGGCAACGGCCGCCCATCTTGAATTCAGGACGAATCATTCAGGATGGGCGGTTGATTGACCCGCTTGTCCCCATGAACGGCGTTTCGAAAAGGGCTGAGTGGCGGAAGGCCACGTGGTTCCGAGTGGATTCCCATTTTGGAGCTTTTATGTGGCCCCTCGTGAGAAATATAGCCGCTACGTGTTACGTTATCAGCGCGATGTCACCGACAAGGAATGGCGTGTGTAATCGAACCGCTTCTTCCGAAGCCGAAGACGGTGCTACTACCGCCAGCGCTATCGCGGCCGCTTCCGGCGCCTCGTTGCGGTTGGGTTGCTCGGCAAGCCTATGACAACAGCGCACCACTTTCGCAGCAAGTAAGATTTAACCGTTCGAATCCGTTCAGCCACGCACTTTTTGAAAAAACCTCTTGTAATGCGCGGCGAATCGCATATTTCTGACTTTGCCCAATTTCGCACGTGCCTGTGGTCGTGTGTTGGTTGGCGGGGATCCGGACAAGAGGCCGGTTAACCGCCTAAAAAGGACCGGCAGCCGGAGGCGAACCGGCGAACCCCGCCAAACGGGGGACGCGACTTAAAGCAACGACGGACCGGGCTTTTTCGTCTCTGCCAGCCTCCAAAGCTGGCTTACCGAAGAGGCTAGTCTTTCTTGCCGGGCGTGCGGAACGGGATCTCATCCCAATCCAAGCGATGGCCATGAACATTTTGGACGGCGCGATCCGCCTTGTCCAGGGTGGGAATGTCCGACGGCGCAGCATCAGACCGCGCGTGATCCCTTAGGCATTTGCCTCGGGGGCGCCGCCGGTCGCGGATGGCGGTCAACTGAAGCGGTCGTGTCTCCATAGCGCGGGCGCCCATGCGGCATCGTCATTCACCCAAAGCTTATTCGTTCCGGCGCGGAGGTCCGCGCCCTTCGAAGGGATGCCGCGATGACCGATCGTATTTTGGAATTCCTCCGCAACCGCCGCGAGGATGGGCCGTGCCTGGTCCTCGACCTCGATGTCGTGCGCGACAATTATGCGTCCTTCGCCAAGGCGTTGCCGGACACCCGCGTGTTCTACGCCGTGAAGGCCAATCCCGATCCAAGGGTCCTCGAATTGCTGGCGCGTCTTGGTGCCTGTTTCGACACTGCCTCGGTCGTCGAGATCGAGCAGGTGCTGGCGGCGGGCGCGGGCGCGGATCGTATCAGCTATGGCAGTACGATCAAGAAGGAGCGTGACATCAAGCGCGCCTTTGAACTTGGCGTGCGCCTGTTCGCGGTCGATAGCGAAGCAGAAGTCGAAAAGATCGCGCGGGTGGCGCCTGGAGCAAGAGTGTTTTGCCGCATGTTGTGCGACGGCACCGGCGCTGAATGGCCGCTCTCGCGAAAATTCGGGTGCGCGCCGGAAATGGTGCCGCGTGTTCTCGAATATGCTCACCGGCTGGGGCTTATCGCCTTTGGCCTTTCGTTTCATGTCGGCTCGCAACAATGCAATCCCTGCATGTGGGACGGCGCTTTGAAGGCGGCGGCTTCGATCTTTCGCGACTTGGCGGAACGCGGAATTGTTTTGCAGATGGTCAATCTCGGCGGCGGGTTTCCGGCGAAATATATGAAGAGTGTCCCGGCGGTGAAGACCTACGCGCAGGCGATCTTGCATTCGCTGCGCCGCCATTTCGGCAACCATATTCCCGAAACGATCATCGAGCCCGGCCGCGGCATGGTCGGCGATGCCGGGGTGATCGAGGCGGAAGTGGTGCTGATCTCGAGGAAGTCGGACAACGACAAGGTAAAATGGGTTTATCTCGATATCGGCAAGTTCAACGGCCTCGCCGAGACGATGGACGAAATGATCCGCTATCCGATCAGGACCGCGTTCGATGGGGAAGCCACCGAGCCTTGCGTCGTTGCGGGCCCGAGCTGCAACTCCGTCGATGTGCTCTACGAGAAGGACCCTTATTTGCTTCCGGTCAGTCTCGAAATCGGTTCGAAAGTGCTGATCGAGGGGACGGGTGCTTATACGGCGACCTATTCCTCGATCGGATTCAACGGCTTCCCGCCGCTCAAGTCCTATGTGATTTAGGCGGCGCCGCCGAATTCCCGCGCGGCGGAAAACGCCCCGCCGCACTCACCCAAATCCCTGTCCCGGATGGCCGGCGAGGGCGCGACGATCGCACCCTGGCCTGGTGCGAGGGTCGTCGCGTGCGCATAGGAATAGAGTCCGTCACGGCAAAGAGCGGTTGCACCTTTGTGAGGGACGGCAGTCGGTTTGTGAACGCATATGCCGTCGGCGTTATGATAGTAGCCTGGACCACACCGGGAGGGCACATACTGTGCTTGTGCGAGTACCGAATTTGGGCCGCCCGCGATAGCCACTGCGGCAGCGAACAAAATCATACGCATGTTCTGGTCACCTCTCAGCCTGCGCGACCAAGCCGCATCTCATCTTACCATAGGCGTTTGGCCGCGATTCGCCGTGCGCTAAAGCACACAGCTGGGGCCTTCTTCATCTTGCACAGGTGCACGGCAGGGGTTCGAGCTTGAAGACCACGCCTCATTCCTGTACCGCAGACCTCCACTTCCCCATTTTAGACTGGATAGACTCGATGTCGCAATGGCCCGTGCATGGCACGATCACAGGTTCAATGGTCATGATCGGTTTTGGCTCAATTGGGCGTGGCGTGCTGCCGCTCATCGAACGTCATTTCAAATTCGACAAATCGCGCTTCACGGTCATCGACCCCCAGGATAAGGATCGCCATCTCCTCGACGAGCGGGAAATAGCCTTCGTCAAGAAAGCCGTCACACAAGACGATTTCGCCGCGCTCCTAAAACCGTTTCTCACAAACGGCGGCGGCCAGGCCTTTGTCGTCAATCTCTCGATTGAAGTGTCCTCGGCCGCGATCATGCGGCTCTGTCACGAACTCGGCGCGCTCTACATCGACACGGTCGCCGAGCCTTGGCCGGGATTTTACACCGACGCGCGGCTAACCGCGTCCGAGCGCTCGAACTATGCCTTGCGCGAAGGTGTCCTCGATCTTCGCCGCGCGCTAGGGAATGGTCCAACCGCGATTTCTTGCTGCGGCGCCAATCCGGGCATGGTCTCTTGGTTCGTCAAGCAGGCGCTCTTAAATGTCGCGGCCGACTGCGGCATCGAATCCGGGCCGCCGTCGACGCGCGAGGACTGGGCGCGGCTCGCGCAAAAGGCCGGCGTCAAGGGCATCCACATTGCCGAATGCGATACCCAGCGCGCGACGACGCCGAAGCCGCGCGGCGTTTTCGTCAATACCTGGTCTGTCGAGGGCTTTATTTCGGAGGGTCTCCAGCCCGCCGAACTCGGCTGGGGAACGCATGAAAAACATATGCCCCCGGAAGCCAAACGGCACGCCTTCGGACCCGATTGCGCGATCTATTTGCTGCGCCCAGGCGCGGCCACGCGGGTACGGTCGTGGACACCGGCGGCCAAGGCGCAGCACGGCTGGCTCATCACCCATAATGAGTCGATCTCGATCGCCGATTTTCTGACCCTGCGCGAGGGGGGAGAGGCCGTTTACCGGCCGACGTGCCACTACGCCTACCGGCCGGCCGACGACGCCGTGCTCTCACTCGACGAGATGGCGGGACACCAATGGCAGCCGCAGGACGAGTCCCACATACTCGACGAGAACGAGATTGTCGATGGGATCGACGAACTCGGCGTCTTGCTTTATGGCCATGCGAGGAATGCGTATTGGTACGGCTCGCAACTTTCCATCGAGGAGACGCGGCGGCTCGCGCCCTATCAAAACGCCACCGGGCTCCAGGTGACCTCGGCCGTGCTTGCCGGCATGGTGTGGGCGCTGGAAAATCCGCAAGCGGGCATTGTCGAGGCCGACGAACTCGACTTTCGGCGGTGCCTTGACGTGCAGCTGCCTTACCTCGGCCCCGTAACAGGACACTATACGGATTGGACTCCGCTCGAAGGCCGCGCGGTCCTGTTTCCTGAGGACATCGACAGGCAAGATCCGTGGCAATTCAAGAATGTGATCGTGCGGTGACGAGGCGCTTGCAAAGCCGCATTCTGGCCCCGTCTTTGAAAGCCGGCGCGCCGGGGAAGCGGGCGGCGCGGGGGTGTCCGCCGCCGGTGGCAGGAAGTGGGCCGTGTCCTCTATCCGCGGATTATCCTTATCTGGTATTGTCGGATCAAACCAGGTTCGCCAATTCCCTGATGGTTCATGACACGAGATAGAAACTTGGATTGTCTGGACCTTTGAAAGAAGTGCTCGATGGATGATAATCCGGAAATTCATTGCCAGGACACAAGTGAGATCAAAATTAACAAGTTTAGCTTGCCTTTGGTAAGTGTGATTATCGTCAACTACAATTACGGGCGCTTTCTGAAGCAGGCCGCCAACTCTGTTTTTGAACAAACCTACCCGAACAAAGAGTGCATCATCGTCGACAACGCTTCGACCGATTGCAGCGCCAGTGTCCTTCTCGATATTGCAAGAGAATATCCGAGCGCGAAAATAGTGCGGCGGAAAGATCCCGGCGGTCAGAGCCTCGCCGCGAAGGTTGGTTTCGAGGAGAGTTTGGGCGAATATGTCGTCTTTCTTGATGCCGATGACTATCTGTTGAGCGCCTTTGTCGAGACCCATGTTTTCGTGCACCTGTCCCTGCGCGTTCCGGTTGGCTTCTCCTCGTCGGATATGATTCAGGCCGTCGGTTCGCGCATGGTGCTCGGCACCATTGCCTACCTGAGCGATTATGTGCGGTCTGGACGAGGAAAAAGTCCAGGTCTCTTGCGGCGAATCGACAAAAGTGCCCCTGAAGTCTGGCCGCTGCCAAGCCCTGATGCGTCAATCGAAACCGAGGTCCATTTCGTCAAACCTGGCTACGCCGGTTACTGGATGTGGGCGCCCACCTCGGGCAATTGTTTTCGCCGGGATGCGCTTCAGCTTTTTTTGAACAACGAGCATCTGGCGGCGCTTCTCACTGGCACCGACGCCTATCTCATTCGCGGAGTTAACGTAGTGACGGGCAATGTTGTGATCGACCGCCCGCTTGGGGTCTACCGGCTGCATGGGATGAACGAGTTTTCCAAGCATCCCCATCTCAACGGTGTCGTAAATTACGAGAGAAACAGCCCATCCGACCTTAATCAATTGGGCCGCAAAATGATCATCGATCACCTGATCGCGAATGCGCGGCTCTTCCTCCGCAAGATGCTTTCTCCATGGCGTTATATGAACGCGTTGAAGGCCGTCGACGACCCCCGGCCGCGGCTTCCTTCGACAGTCGCGGGTTGCCGCTCTTATCTCGCTGGCAAGCTTGTCGCGGAAGCCGTCACGCTCGCGCCCGCGCTCGGATCTTTCAAATTCATCGTCTTGTTGGCGTGGCTCAAGGTCGCCCCGCATGTCATCTTGAAGGCCTGCCTCAATCGCACAAAGGAAAAGCGACGGTGAATGTGCCTCCATTCCCGCACGTTCCTTCGATCATCGGGCGGCGGAGTGCTGAACTTTCATGCCGCCTGCGGGGCTCTTGCCATGCTCGCGCAGAAGCGTCTCGAAGTAAGCAATGGTGAGTTGTAGGCCTTCGGTGAGCTCGATCGCCGGATGCCAGCCGAGCAGCTTTTCAGCAAGGGCGATATCGGGCTGGCGCTGACTTGGATCGTCTTCAGGCAAAGGCCGCATGACGATCTTCGATTTCGAGCCGGTGATCGCGAGGATCTTTTCGGCCAATTCCAAAATCGTGAATTCACGCGGGTTGCCGATATTGATCGGCCCGGCGATGCCTTCCGGCGAATTCATGAGGCGATCCAATCCGTCGATCAGGTCGGTCACATAACAGAAGGAGCGCGTTTGCAGGCCCTCGCCGAAGATGGTGATGTCGTTTCCAAGCAAGGCCTGGCAGATGAAGTTCGACACGACACGGCCGTCGTCGGGGCGCATATTGGGGCCATATGTATTGAAAATTCGCGCGACCTTGATGCTCAATCCATGCTGACGGCGATAGTCGAAAAACAGAGTTTCGGCACAGCGCTTGCCCTCGTCGTAGCAGGATCTGCTGCCGATTGGATTGACATTGCCCCAATAGTCCTCGGTCTGCGGATGGACGGCGGGATCGCCATAGACTTCAGATGTAGAGGCCTGCAAAATGCGGACCTTGAGGCGCTTGGCGAGGCCGAGCATGTTGATCGCACCAGAGACGCTGGTCTTCGTTGTTTGAACCGGGTCCCACTGATAGTGAACCGGCGAGGCCGGACAAGCGAGGTTATAAATCTCGTCCACTTCGGCAAACAGCGGGAAGGTTACGTTGTGGCGGAGAAGCTCGAAACGCCTGTTGGCGAGGAAATTCTCGATGTTGCGGCGGGTTCCCGTGGAGAAATTATCGGCGCAAAGAACCTCGTGGCCCTGGTCAAGCAGAAGGCGGCAAAGATGGGTTCCGAGAAAACCCGCGCCCCCGGTGACTAGGATACGTCTTTGTCCCAACAACACGTTCAACTCCGCTTCCAACTCCGCTTCGATTGCAATATAAAGCATTACCTGTCCGCTCCCGCCTGGGCGCGAGTTTGAGGTTTTTGTCTCGCATGGCTTCGAAAAAAGTAGCCTTGATCACCGGCATCACCGGGCAGGATGGCGCTCTGCTTGCCGAACTCCTTCTTTCAAAAGACTATATCGTCCATGGCGTGAAGCGGCGGTCGTCGTTGATCAACACCGACCGTGTCGATCATTTATATCATGACCCGCATGAGGCCGGCGTTAACTTTTTTTTGCATTATGGCGACCTCACCAATTCGACGAACCTCATTCGCATCGTTCAGGAGGTGCAGCCTGATGAAATTTATAATCTCGCAGCGCAAAGCCATGTCCAGGTGAGTTTCGAGACCCCGGAATATACCGCCAATGCTGATGCGCTTGGCACACTTCGCCTTCTCGAAGCGATCCGCATCCTGCGCCTTTGTCAAGCAACCCGTTTCTATCAGGCTTCGACATCGGAGCTATATGGGAAGGCGCAGGCAACTCCGCAAAACGAGACGACGCCATTTTATCCGCGCTCGCCTTACGGCGCCGCGAAGCTCTACGCTTACTGGATCACGATCAATTACCGCGAAGCCTATGGGATGCATGCCTCGAACGGAATCCTGTTCAATCATGAAGGTCCGACCAGGGCCGAGACCTTTGTGACGCGGAAAATCACCCGGGCGGTCGCGGCGATCCATTTCGGCCTTCAGGACAAGCTCTTTTTGGGCAACCTCGAGGCCAAGCGCGATTGGGGACACGCGCGGGATTACGTCGATGGCATGTGGCGCATTCTGCAACAGCCCGAGCCGGACGATTATGTTTTGGCAACGGGAGATGCCCATACGGTGCGCGAATTCGTCGAGCGTGCCTTCGCCGAAATTGGCATTGAGATCGGCTGGAGGGGATCAGGAGTCGACGAACAGGGGTTCGACAGAAAGAGCGGCCGGACTCTTGTCGAGATCGATCCGCGTTACTTTCGTCCGACCGAGGTCGATCACCTTCTCGGCGATCCGGGGAAGGCGTTCAAAAAACTCGGTTGGAAGCACACGGTTACGTTCGCGCGGCTGGTGTCTGAAATGGTCGCGAGCGACTTGACCGTGATGAAGAAACGCGGCCGGATCTGAGGAATATTTCATGGCTAACCTCTCGGCCAATGCTGGGACCAAGCGGCGAATCTGGGTGTCTGGCCATCGCGGCATGGTCGGCTCGGCTATCCTGCGCCGCCTCGCCAGGGAAGACGTGGAAATCCTGACCGTGGATCGCATTGATGTCGATCTGCGCGACCAACAAGCCGTCCGGCAATGGGTGGCCTGGGCCAAGCCAGATGTTATAATCCTCGCCGCCGCGACGGTTGGCGGAATCCTTGCCAACAACTCCTATCCAGCCGATTTCTTGTTCGATAATCTCGCGATCGAGACGAATGTCATCCAGGCCGCGCATCTGGCCAATGTCGAGCGGCTGGTCTTTCTTGGGTCGTCTTGCATTTATCCGAAATTCGCGCCGCAACCGATCAAGGAAGAAGCGCTGTTGACTGGACCGCTCGAGCCAACCAACGAATGGTATGCGATCGCGAAAATCGCCGGCATCAAGATGTGTCAGGCGTATCGGCGGCAATATGGCCGGCGCTACATCTCGGTCATGCCATGCAACCTCTATGGCCGGAACGACAATTTCGACCTTGCGACGAGCCATGTCTTGCCCGCCCTTATCCGCAAATTCCATGCGGCTAAGGTCGCCGGCGAGACGGAGGTTGTCGTCTGGGGCACCGGGACCCCCTTGCGGGAGTTTCTCTATGCCGATGATTTGGCCGATGCCGTGGTGTTTCTGATCGATCGCTACGACGGCGGCGAGCCGATCAATTGCGGCGCCGGCTCCGGCGTAAGCATCCGTCAGCTGGCCGAGACAATTGGCCGCGTCGCCGGATTCGAAGGAAAACTCGCCTTCGATACCGAGAAGCCCGACGGCACGCCACACAGAGTGATGGATTCAAGCCGGTTGGCCGCTCTCGGCTGGCGGCCAAAAACAAGCCTCGAAGAAGGCGTTAACGAGGTCTATCGCTGGTTTGCGCGGACCCAAACAAGCGAACCCGCAACCACATAAAGGAAGGCTCTCGACAACGCGACTGAGCTAGCCGGTTCAACGGCCAAGCTTCAAAGCCTGGTGGACGCCGATTTACGGGTGAGGAGCTTGACGCTGGCGAGTTGCGCCTCTTTCGTCCGTGTGATGGCGAGGCAACCGCGGCAAAGGTGGGCGTCAATTGCGCCTCCCCGCCAAGCAACGTAGTTTCCAGCCGCGTCCGACGAGGGGCGGTCGCAGTTTGGATTCTTTGCAAGAGGATAGACAAGTTAATGCGCTTCGCGATTGTGACGCCCGTTCTCAACGGCGAGAAATTCCTCGATCAGGCGATTCTGAGCGTGGTGAGCCAGGCGGGGCCTTTTACGATCCGCTATCATGTCCAGGACGGCGGGTCGAAAGACCGGACATTGGAAATCTTGGCGGCATGGCAAACCCGCCTCGCGCACGATTTTCCGCTCTTCTGCGAAGGCATCGAGTTTTCTTTCACAAGCGCCCCCGACCGGGGTCTCTATGAAGCGGTCAATCGCGGCTTTGCCGCCTGTGCCTATGCCCATGCAGATGCGATGACGTGGATCGGCTCTGACGACCGTTTCGAACCGGGCGCCTTCGGGACGATCGAGGAGGTTTTCGGACTCTTCCCGAATATCGACTGGGTGACAGGGCGGACGACGGTTCTCAACGAAGCTGGGCTGATGCTGTTTATGCCGCCGCCGATCATGCCTTTTCCACGACAAGCCATAGCCGCCGGTATTTTCGACGGCCGATTCGTGACGAGTTGCATCGAACAAGAAGCCACGTTCTGGCGGCCGCGATTGTGGCAAAAGGCCGGTGGCGTCGATCCGAATTTCCGGCTTGCCGGCGATTTTGATCTCTGGCGGCGTTTCGCCAGACACACTGATCTCGTGGTCGTCGATAAGATCCTGGGTTGTTTTCGGGTGCGGAAGGGCCAGCTTTCGGAGGACATGGCAGGTTATCGCGCCGAAATCGACGCATCGCTTTCGCCCGCTGAAATCGAAACCCGCGCCAAGGCCGTAAAGAGGTATGCGCGGGCGGGGTTTGAGTACCGTGTCCTGGTTTGGTATTACGGCCAACAGTGGAAGTGTGAGCGTTGGCCGATGTGCATCGCGCCGATTTTCGGCACCAAGGCCTTTAAAGCGGAGCATTGGCGCCTGCGCATGATGGCACTGTTCACCAAGAAGTCGTCCGGTTGAGGACGGCGAAATGCCGGGATCCGGTTTCAAAATTCTGGCTTCCCTAGCGATTCTGCGAATGAGGCTTCAGGCCCGTCCTTCAAGGGGGCCCTGGAGGTTGAGAGGGGAACCATTATAAATCCGGTTGTTGAAGCGCTGTCATTACTTACACCGTTCGATATAGATAGGCCAAAAATACGTATAGGACCTAATAAGGATGGTGGATATATACTAGCAGATTGTGTTTCTCCCGCTCAGACAGTTTTAAGTTATGGTATTGGAAAGGAGTATCGCTTTGAAATCGAAATGGCCGAACGCGGGCACGATGTTTATATGTTCGATCACACGATTGAGGCCATCCAGGCCGAAAATAAAAAACTCCTTTTCTTTCGAGAAGGCGTTGCTGGGCGCACGGACATTTCGCAAAATTTGTTCAGCATAAAGGATCACTTGCATCGGCATCAAATCCGGGAAGACCAGTTGATTCTGAAAATGGACGTCGAGGGCGCCGAATTCGATGCCCTTGAAGCTGTTCCAGATGACACTTTAGATCGTTTTGAGCAGATTGTTTTGGAGGTTCATTGGTTAAACAATCTGGACAATCTCGCCTTTCGCGATCGGTTTCGTAGGATATTTCTTAAACTCAACAGCGCTTTCACGTTGTTTCATGTTCATGCCAACAATTGGGATGGACCAAACGGGCTCGCCATCGTCTCTGGCGTCCCCGTTTCTACGATGTTCGAGCTATCGTATGTCAGATCGGCACGCGTTCATCGCCTGCCGTCCCAAACGCTCTACCCGACCGCATTGGACTACCCTAATGTACAGGGTAAGGATAAGCTGTTGTGGTTTTATCCTTTCTTGCCAACTTTGGTTAGCCAAGAAAGCTTTGCAGCGTGTGCCGAACGGGTCGAACGCCTTCATTGTCTTAAATCGGCAACGAAGGGGGCGGTGCGCGACTCCGAGTACAGCCCGGCGCTAAGACAGCAGATCGCGCGGCTGACAGAGGCGATGCGGGACTCCGAGTCCCACAGAGAATCACTGCGACAGCAAATCGAGGCGCTGGCATCCGACAGGAAGGCACTCCGGCAACAGATCGAGGCATTGCTCTCTAGGCGGGCCTTTCGTTGGTTGGCGCGGTTCGCAAATTGGCCCGAATTGAAAAAGTTGTCGGAGCTTTTGACAAGACCATGAATAAAACACTGGAGTTGAGGTAAGATCACGATTGGACATGGTTTCCACGTTCGCCAAACGAGAAGTCAATGCATTTCAATATCGTGACGCCCGTTCTCAACGGCGAGAAATTCCTCGATCAGGCGATTCTGAGCGTGGTGAGCCAGGCGGGGCCTTTCACGATCCGCTATCACGTCCAGGACGGCGGGTCGAAAGACCGGACATTGGAAATCTTGGCGGCATGGCAAACCCGCCTCGCGCGCGATTTTCCGCTCTTCTGCGAAGGCATCGAGTTTTCTTTCACAAGCGCCCCCGACCGGGGTGCCTACGACGCAGTCAATCGCGGCTTTGCCGCCTGTGCCTCTTCCCATGCGGATGCAATGACGTGGATCGGCTCCGACGACCGTTTCGAACCGGGCGCCTTCGCGACGATCGAGGAGATTTTCAGTAACTTCCCGGATATCGAATGGGTGACAGGGCGGACGACGATTATCAGCGAATCTGGGCCGATGATGTGTATGCCGCCGCCGCTGATGATTTTTCCACGACAAGCCATAGCCGCCGGTATTTTCGACGGCCGATTCGTGACGAATTGCATCGAACAAGAAGCCACGTTCTGGCGGCCGCGATTATGGCAAAAGGCCGGTGGCGTCGATCCGAAGTTCCGGATTGCCGGCGATTTCGATCTCTGGCGGCGTTTCGCCAGATACACCGATCTTGTGGTCGTCGATGCAATCCTGGGTTGTTATCGGGTGCGGGCGGGCCAGCTTTCGGGGGACATGGACCGCTATCGCGCCGAAGTTGACGCATCGCTTTCGCCCGCCGAAATCGAAACGCGCGCAAAGGTCGCAAAGAGGTATGCGCGGGCGGGGTTTGAGTACCGTGTCCTGGTTCGCTATTACGGCGAACCGTGGCGGTGTGACCGTTGGCCGATGTGCATCGCGCCGATTTTCGGCACCAAGGCCTTTGGTGTCGGAACATTGGCGCCTGCGCATGATGGCACGGTTCGCCAAAAAATCGTCCGGTTGAGGAGACAGCGTTTGGAACTCATCCTCATCGACAGCGGATTGGTGAACAAGACAGGGCATCATTACACGTTCGCCAAGGCGGTGTGCGGGGCCTTGGCGCGGCGGAAATTGCGATACCGCATTTTTGGCTTGATCGGCCTTGATACGTCGATCGAAGCCGAACTCGGCGCCATCCCGCATTTCATACGTTCGCCTTATGAGTGCGTGAGGTTTTCGTGGAGCGAGAAGCTGCTGCGATTCTTCGCGGCGATTTTTCGCGGCGCTCCGGCCGGCGGCTCACCTTACTTCTCCGAACGCCAATCATGGAAGCAGCTCAACGAAACCTTCGAGAGGGATCTCGAAGGGCTGCCGGCGGACGTTTGGCAGAAGGACAATCTCATAGTCGTGATGACGATTATGCAAAACCAGATTTTGGGGCTGGTTCGCTTCTTGCGCGCAAGGCCGCGCGACCAGCTTCCCCGCGTCGTCTGCAACTTAATGCTGCCTCCGAGCTATCTGCCGTGGGGGTCACTTTCGACGTATGGGGAAGCATTCTACCGCGTTGGCTTCGAGCTGGCGGCGCCGCTGATCGGTCGCTTGCTCTTCTTTACCGTGGAAAACGAAGCCATGCGGACATTGTATCGCAAGGACTTTGGCCTCCAGACGCATATTTTGCCGATCCCTTTTGACGCTTCGGGACCGCAGCGAACAATGGAGGGCCCTGTTCGCGTGGGATTCTTCGGTGATTCGAGGTACGATAAGGGCTTTCACCTCTTGCCCAGGGCGATCGAGCTTTGCCGGCGTGACGGGCTCGATGCCGAGTTCATCGTCCAGATTTATAATAGCGGCTGGACACAACACACGATCGAAGCGGAAGCCGCCTTGCGCGCGTTGAAAAGTGTGCGCTTGCTGGAAGGGGTACTTTCAAGCGAGGACTACGCCGCCTGGACCGGCCGGACGGACGTGATGTTGCTGCCCCATGACCCGGTCACTTTTGGCATGCGAGCCTCAGGCATTTTTACTGAATTGGTTGCCGCCGGACGTCCCGTCGTCGCATCAAGAGGCACATTTGCCGGAACCAGCGTCGAGAACAATCAAGTGGAAGGCGAGGTTTTCGCGCCGCACACAAGCGAGGCGCTGGCCGCCGCCATCGCCCGGCTCATACCGCGTCTTCCGGCTTGCAAGGCGCGCGCGGCGGAGCGCGCCCAGGATTTCGCGCGCAGCCATAGCCCCGGGGCCTATATCGATGTGCTTTTGGCGCATGCAAAAACTTGAAAGGATCTGGCATCGTAGCGTCCGGAGTGGCGCACCCCTTCGCGCATGAAAGAAATCTGGGGATAACGATTGGAGCCGAGCTTTTGCCGCCGCCGCCGCCACAAGGATCTCGCTCAATCTTCCGCGCCGGTTCTCGACATAAATAGCCGTCACTGGTCCAATGAGGAGAGACGAAAGCAATGAGGATCGTCGGCGCTTGCGTTCCGATCCTTGCCGCGTCCCTCGCCGTGGCGGGCACCAACGATTACCCTACCGAGGCGCGCGCCGACTATGTCTTCGTCTGCATGAAGAGCAATGGCGAAACTCCCGATATGCTGCGGCGCTGTTCCTGTTCGATCGATGTCATTGCATCGTTGCTGCCCTATGAGCGCTATGTGGCGGCGCAATCCGTGGCTAGCCTGAACCAGGCGCGGGGTCAGATCGGGACCATGTTTCGTGCGAGCGAACAGTTGAAGGCCATGCTGGCCGAGTTGCGCCGGGCCCAGGCCGAGGCCGAAATACGCTGTTTCTAGGAAACTGCGGCTCGATGTCCCTGCCGCCGAGTCCGAACGTCGCGCGCCGTGGGCTGGAGTAGATCATCCCAACGACCAGCTCCAGCACGGCCGGGAAATTCACCATCAAGGCTCCAGCGCAAAAATCTGGGTGCGCCAGTTCACGCCCGTCGGCGGCGGGTTGGCCAAGCCGGAGAACTGGTTGGTGCCCCAAACCACGCCGCGGCCAGTGATGATCGGCCTCGGATCGGGCGTCGCCCCCGAGTAGTCACCCCAGCGGCACGTGCTGCCGGCGGCCACACAAGTGAAGTCTCTGTAAGGTCCGACCCCGTTACTGACCAGAAGGAAGGAGAGCGGCCCGCCATTGACGCTCGATCCCGCGACGATGCGTGGATTGATGCCGCTGAATTTGCCCGAACGCGTTAAATTCGATCACGAAACTATTCCCGAACGCGGTGATGGACCCGTCGACGCGCCGGTCCGGCGAGATCGCGGCGTTGAAGAGGAACGAGCCCGAGGACGAGATGTTGCCGCTTTGCAGTACGACTGGCGCTGCAGGGACGGGGTCGATCTCGTACCAGCGCACGGCCGAGACAGTCCCGCTGGCGATCGTGTGCTGCGTCCAGAACGAGAAGGTGCCAGTTCTAGGATCAGCGGCCTGCACCGCCTGGGTGTTGCGGGCGTCGAGCGTATCCAGCACCTGCGTGAACACCGGCTGGGTGGCGGCGGCCGGGATATCATAGGTGCCGACCGTGACGCCCCTGGCGGGCCCGAAGACCGGGAAGCCTGTAGCGCCCTTCGTCACGTTGAAAAACCAGAGTTTGGTCGACGGCACGGTTCCGTTTTCGGCCACGACGAAACCGGTGGCTGAGTTGTCGGTCTGGTTTGCCGGCACCGGCGTGAAGATTTGAAGACCGCTCGAGTTCGACCAAATTGTTCTTTACGCCGATTTTGAATGTGCTGGCCGCCGGGCAAGTGGTTCCGGCCGCGGGTTTGCTGATAGCGATGAGGCCCGATCCGACGAAGATCCCCGAGGGAGAGTCGTTAGAGAAGAGGTTCACCCCAATGATGGTGAAGAAACCGCTGTCGCCAAGCTTCGGAAAATCGGGAAACGGTGTACCGAAGCCCAACGTGTAGTGGCACCAGTCGGTGGTGACATTGTTCGGGTCCGGCGTCTGGCTGAATCCGAACGACAGCCTGTTGTCGCTGGCCGAGAAGATCGAAACCATCGTGTAATAGAAACGATTTCGTCGTCGCGTCCCAGATCACCTGCGGGTCGAAGCCGCTCACGCTGGGGGAAACGTTCGCCAGCTCGTCCAGCGTGCCCGAGCCTATCAGTGCTCCGGTCACGCGGTCGAAGCTGCCGGCCCGCGAGTTAACGAGTTGAACGAAGCGCGTGGGCCCGATCGCGCCGGTGGTATCTGGGGGGCTGCCGGTGTTATCGGTCAGACCCGGAACGTTGAGAAGCGAGCTAGGAGCCAGCGGCCCCGCTCCCGCCTCGCCAGCAGGTGCACGCTCGGCCGGGTTCAAAGGGCGCCGAGCGCCCGCTTTTTCGACCTCGTCGCGGGCGCGGTTCGCGGCTGCCTTAGCGGCGACGGTGGCCTCGCTGAAGGGCAATGGTCCGTACTTGATCGCCGCCTTGGCCGCGGCGCTCAGCGTGCCATCGCCCTTTTCGGCGGGATCGGCAGGCCTGACGGTCAGGCTAGGAACCACCGCGCTTCCCTGCGCCTGCGCCGCGAAGGTCAAAAAGGAAGGTGTCACGGCGGCGGCAAAGCCCGCGGCAATCCATAATCGCTTACTCATGTTGCAATTCCTCCTGTGTTATCTATGACTGGCGCGGCAATCGCGGGCGAGGAGCGGTCTTGCGTGCTAGCCAATCGGGGAGAAGATCATGCGGCGTGTTGTTTTTACCTTGGCCAGTCTCGCCGTTTGGTGTCTCTTTGTCGCAGGATGCGACAGGTGCGGCGACCCGGTCAAATTCAACGTGCCGGGCCTGCCCAACGCCTGCTACGACAGCCCTCGCCAGAAATGACAGCCCCCGCAGGGAATGGAGAGAGACCCGCGGTTTGCGGCGCGTCGTGCGCGGGCGAAGACAAAAGCACGACATCCGCTCAGCCGCTATCTGGGCGCTCGCCAACTTCGTGACTTTGCACGGCCTCCCCCAGCGCGGCGCGGACGCCTTGGCGGGCATCGATGCGAGCCTCCGCCCATACGACATAATGGGTCGTGAAGGCACGCAGCCACGCCACGAGCGCAAGAATTTCCCGCCCTAAAAAAGCAAGCGGGGACCACCACGAAACTTCCCACCCCTTGCAAAGCGCAAAGCCCGTCTCGGCGCAGAACCACGAAAGCAAGGTCAAGAAGAAGCCGGGCCAGGACGGATAAGAGACCAGCGGCGCCGCGAGCGCGGCCGCGAAGGCCGCCGGAAGCGGGCTCGCCAGCGGCTCCAGGGGGAAGGTGAAGCGTTCGTTTTTTCTTCGGATCACGCTCCAGCGGAGCTGCCGCTCGTAGATTTGGGCAAAACTTCGCGCGCCGGTTTCCTGGGCGACCGTCCAGTGCGAAAAGACGGACTTGAGGCCGTGCCGCGCGAGCGCCATCGACAGTGCGGTATCCTCGGCAAGCGGATCTCTTAAGGCCTCGATGCCGCCGGCGCTTGCGAGATCGCTACGCCGATAAAGCATTGCCTTGCCGACGCCAAAGCCAAGGCCGAGGACCGATGCCGCGAGCAAGAGGCGTGCATTGCCGTTGATCAGAAAGGCTTCGATCCGGCCGGCGAAATTTTCCGCGCGCACCGCGACCGGCACCCCGACGACAAGCCCGACGCCCTGCGTAAAATTTTGCACGAAAGCGACCATAGTGGCGGGGTCGAGCGTGATATTCGAATCCTTGGTGAAGACGAGATCATGGCTTGCGGCGGCGAGCGGCGCGGCGAGATTATTGAGTTTTGGGTTGATCGTCGCCGTGCATGCCGAGCGCAGAAAACGGCACGATACTCCGGGATGGGCGGCGGCGATCCAGCGCGCCGCGTCGAGCGCCGGAGACTCTTGCTCGGCGGCGGTGATCAAGACCTCGTAGGCGGGATAATCTTGGACAAACATCGAGGCTTGCGCGGTCGCGAAACCAGGGTTGAGCAGTTTTATCGGCATAATCGCCGAGATGGGCGGCCGATCCTTGCGCGTCGCGCGCCGGCGCTGCACGAAAGGCTGGGCCAGGCCGCAGCCGAGGCTCGCGCAGAACAGGGCGACGGCAACACTCCACCAGACCGCGCCGGCATAGGCGAAAAATTGGGCCACGGTGATCCACCAAACGGTTAGGCCGGCGCCTTGGCGAAATTCGCCGCCGCCTTGTCCCAATTGACGGTATTCCACCACGCCGCGAGATACTCGGCTCGCTTGTTCTGATATTTGAGATAATAGGCGTGCTCCCACACATCGACGCCCAGAACGATACGCTGAACGCCTTTTTCGAGCGGGGTATCCTGATTGGGAGTCGAGATGACATCGAGCTTGCCGTTCTTATCGACGATGAGCCACGCCCAGCCGGAGCCGAAACGCGACAGTCCGGCGGCGTTGACTTTCCCGGTTAATTTCGCGGGGGAGCCGAACGAAAAGTCGATCGCGGATTTCAGGTCTCCGCTCGGCTCTTTGGCGCCGCCCGGCATCATCAGCTCCCAAAAGAAGGAGTGGTTCCAATGGCCACCGAGGTTGTTGCGCACCGGCGCGCGGACCGCTTCCGGCACCATGGTAAGATCGGAGAGAATTGCGATAGGCGTTTTGGCGGCGAGATCGGGATATGTTTCGACGAGCCCGTTCAAGGCCGCGACATAGGCCCCATGGTGACGATCGTGGTGGATCATCATGGTTGTCGTATCGATATAGGGCTCGAGCGCGTCGAAACCATAGCCGAGCGGCGGCACTTTGAAGACGGGTCCGGCCTCCGCGCGCGCGGGCAAAACGAGGCCCGGCCTCATGCCGGCCGCCACCGCGGCGGCGGCGAGCGCCAATTTCAAACCATCGCGTCGGGTGAACATGGGACTCTCCTTGGCAAAATCTGCGGGCTCGCCTGGATGGAAGCATCGCTCGCGCGCCCCTTAAGCGAATACCGCTGTCGCGACGGGTTGCCGCCTATTTCGGTTGACCGGCAAGGCAGTTGCGGCGCACTGTCATGGCCCAAAACACGGATGCCGACAAGTGCCGGAACTGCCCGAAGTCGAAACCGTCCGCCGCGGGCTTGAAGCCGCGATGGTCGGTGCGCGGCTCGCCGCGGTCGCGCAGCGGCGGCCGGATCTGCGGGTTCCGTTTCCGGAGCGTTTCACTGAGCGGCTCACTGGCCAACGCATCGAGGCGGTCCGGCGGCGGGCAAAATATCTCATCGCCGATCTCGACGGCGCGGAGGTCCTCGTCATGCACCTTGGCATGTCAGGGTCTTTCCGCATCGAACAAGCCCGCGGGCCAATCCCCAGCGCGGGCGCGAAAAATTCCCTCCACGATCATGTCACGTTCGATCTCTCGACCGGCGCGCGTATCGTTTATAACGATCCGCGCCGTTTCGGCTTCATGCAGTTGATCCCGCGTCCGGAATTCGCCGCGCATCCGCTTTTCAACAACATTGGAATTGAACCGCTCGGCGACGAATTCGACGGCGCGGCTCTGGCCAGGCTTTTTTCGGGGAAGACAACGTCGCTCAAAGCCGCGCTCCTCGATCAGGCCTTGATCGCCGGTCTTGGCAATATTTATGTCTGCGAGGGCTTGCATCGCGCCAGCCTGTCGCCGCGCCGCTCCGCCGGAAGCCTCGCGCGCAAGGATGGCACGCCAACCGGGCGGGCAACGCGCCTGGTGCGCGTCATTCGCGCGGTTCTCAACGACGCGGTGGCGGTTGGCGGGTCCTCGCTGCGCGATCATCGACAGACCGATGGCGCGCTCGGCTATTTCCAGCATAGTTTTCGTGTTTACGGCCGCGCCGGTCAGCGCTGCGCGCGGTGCGGCGGCCTAGTGCGGCGGATCATCCAAGCCGGCCGCGCCACGTTTTATTGCGGCGGTTGCCAAAGGTAATGCCAAGTATCAGGAGTGCGCGACCTTGGCCGGCTGGGCGTTTGGTGAACCGAGCACGACCACCCGCGTGCCGATTGGCGTTTTCTGGTAGAGATCCATCGCATCCTGGTTGATCATGCGAATGCAGCCCGAGGATTGGCTCAGCCCGACGGTCCAGGGCTCGTTGGTGCCATGGATGCGAAAATACGTATCCTTGTTGCCTTGCCAAAGATACATGGCGCGGGCGCCGAGCGGGTTGCTGGGGCCGCCGTGCATGCCAACCCCGCTTTGCAGCCCGACCATCACTTTCTTGAGGTCGGGCCTGCGATCGACCATTTCCTTGGGCGGGTACCAGTCCGGCCATTCCTGCTTGCTCTTGATCGTCGCTTCCCCCGCCCAGACGAAGCCTTCGCGTCCGACCCCAACGCCATAGCGCGTTGCTCGTCCGCCCTCTTCTACATGGTAGAGAAAGTGATTGGCTGGATCGATCACGACCGTGCCCGGCGTTTCTTTGCTAGCGTAGCTGACGTTCTTGCGCAAAAACGCCGAATCGATCTGCGCTAATTTGACGGCGGGGACGGTGAAGTTGCCGTCTTTGACCTCCGCATAGATCGCGCTGTATTGCGGCTCAACGGCATCCGCCATGTCGTGAGCCGCTTGCGGCGGCCAAGGAGGCGGCGGCGCCGGAATCGCCGCGGCATTTATGACGGGATTGGGGTTCGTGCCGACGCATCCGGCGAGACAGCTGGCGGCGGAAGCCGAAGCTCCGGCGATCATCATGCGGCGAGTTAGAAAGAACATTTTTGGACCGAATCGAAAGCAGTTGGGGAGACTCGGACTTTGTAATGGAGAAACCTCCGCCGCGATATGGCAGAGATGTCACGGTCACCAAGTTTTTTGCTGGTCTTGGGTGTTGGTGTTGGTCTCGCCGAGGGGTAACCGAAAGGGGCCGCCCGGCACGCGAAAAAAATATCGCCGGTTCTCTTGCAAGAACTATATCTCGATATATCTAACCAAGATATATTTTCGTCCATTCAACTGGTGATTGCCAGGAGTTTCCCCATGCGTTTCCACCCTTATGCCCGTGCCTGCCCGCAAAACGATAGTGCTTCGGGCGGCGGCCGCTTGCATCGCCGTTTTGGTCTCTTCGGTACTCGCCGGCGTTTCTTCGGCCAGGGCGACGTCCGCATGATCATCCTGAAACTGATCGGCGAAAAGCCCTCGCACGGCTATGAAATCATCAAGGCGATCGAGGATCGCCTCGGCGGCGCCTATTCGCCCAGTCCGGGAATCGTCTATCCAGCCTTGACGCTGCTGGAGGAGCAAGGGCTGATCCGGGTCGAGGCGACCGACGGACCGCGCAAACTCTACGCGATTACGCCGGAAGGCGAGACAGAGCTCGAACGAAACCGCGCGATGGCCGAGGAGGTTTTTGCTCGCATCGCGGCGATCAACGCCCGCCACGGCGGCGGCCCGGCACCGCAAATCGTTCGTGCGATGGAGAATCTTAAACTCGCCTTGCGGCTGCGCCTTGCGCAAGGCCCGCTCAGTACGGACCAGGTTTCAAGGATCGCGAACCTCCTCGACGAAGCCGCCAAGGGCGTGGAGGGGAGCTAACCGGTGCGGCAGGCTCGGCGCGCGAAGTTGGTGCTCATCACGGCGCAGGATAGTTGACCTTCTCAAAGGCGTGCAAATCTCAAGCAGACCGTGTGGAAACGGCTCCGTCTGAGCGGTGACAAATCACGGAAGCTCCTTTCAGCGATGTTTGAGCATTCTGGTGCAAGGTGCCCTCTGTGATGCCGCGATCGTCGTCCAGGTGGATCGGTCCGGCCAATATCGCGCCTCCCGTCATCCCCGGGCGGCCGCCATCATCGCCTCGACGCCGAGGATGTTGAGCGCCCGCCGCAAATTATAGACGAGCGCGGTCAGACTGAACTCGGCGCGGACATTGTCGAGGCCCTTCATCAGAAAGGCGCTCTGGTTCATCCATTGCTTGATCGAGCCGAAGGGATGCTCGACCATCTCGCGCCGCCGGTCGAAAATTTCCGGTCGCGCTTTCAGTCGCGCCGCCATGCGGTCGAGCACCGCCTCGTTTTCCAGACGCGAGACCTTGCGATAGTCCTTGGTGCAGCGCGACTTGATCGCGCAAACGAGACACGCCGCCCGATTGCTGTAATCGATCTTCGTCAGTTCCCGCAGCTTGCTTTCATAGCGCGTCGACAGGACCTGGCCAGCCGGACAGATGAAGGCGTTGCACTCCGCGTCGTAGCGGAACTCATCCTTGCGGAAAAAGCCATTGCTTACCGATGATCCCCGTTGCGGCTTGGGAACATACGGCGTCATCCCCGCCTTCTCGCAGGCCTCGATGTCCTCGATCTTGAAGTAGCCGCGATCGGCGACGACATCGATCGTCTCAACCGCAAGGATGGCGCGGGCCGGTTCGGCGGTTTGCGTCAACAGGCCCATGTCGACGACCTGATTGGTCACTTCCTGGTCGACGATCATCTTGTGCTTCGCGTCGACGGCGACCTGGATATTGTAGCCGACGGCGACCTTGGTATGAGCGGCCATCGCGCGGCTGTCGGGATCGGTCAGCGATATCTGGCTCTCGCCGCTCTGCTCCAGTTCCGTCAGCAGCACCCCGTATCGCCCGCGCTTCTCGCGCAGCGCCTCGATCTTTTCCGCGAGGTTTTTGGTGCGCGAGCCGTCGCTCGCGGCTTCCTCGGCATCGCTCTCGTCGAGCCGCCGCAAATATTCGTCCAGACGCTTGTCCACCGCCTTGATGAACTTCTCCAGCGAGTTCTTCGTAAAGTTGCGGTCCTTGTTGTTGACCGCCTTGATGCGCGTGCCATCCACCGCCAGCAGCTCGCGGCCGAAAAGATTGAGTTCCCGGCACAGCAACGTGAACTGGCGGAACACGGCGCGGAAGGCGGCTCGATTGTCGCTCCGGAAGTCGGCGATGGTCTTGAAGTCTGGCTTCAAGGTTCGCAACAGCCAGATGATCTCGATGTTGCGGTGGCATTCGGCCTCAAGCCGCCGGCTTGACCGCACGCGGTTGAGATAGCCGTAGATGTAGAGTTTGAGCAGATCGCCCGGCGCATAGCCGGGGCGGCCCGTCACCTTCGGCGTGACGCGTTTGAACCCGGCTGCCGCGAGGTCGAGCCCATCAACGAAGGCGTCGATGAACCGAACGGGATTGTCGGCGACGACATAATCGTCGATCGCCTCTGGCAACAACAGAAGTTGCGAACGTTCGAATCCGGAAATGTGAGTCATGTCAGATTCTAGAGCGTTATCCACTGTGACAGAATTGGGTGGGATTCCCAAGCGGGCTTTGTCGTGATTCAAGCTTCGGGCTGGGAGGAGGCCAGGATGAATGACGAAGCCCTATTCGGAAGATCTTCGGACGCGCGTGGTAGCGGCCGTTGTGGCGGGCGCAAGCTGCCGGGATGCGGCACAGCGGTTCAGTGTCGGCGTGAGCAGTGTTGTGCGGTGGGCGCAGCGGTTCCGGCGGACCGGGGGCGTCGCGGCCAAGCCGATGGGCGGGAAGCGCAACTCGCGTCTCAAAGATGAGCGAGACTGGCTGCTCGCCCGCGTCGCCGCGTCGCCCGATTTGCCGCTTCATGACATCAGGCGCGAGCTTGCCGCGCGCCAGGTCCGTGTCGGCTATGGCACGATTTGGCGCTTTTTCGCTAAGGAGAAGATCACCTTTAAAAAAAATCGTGCGCGCCGCCGAGCAGGACCGGCCTGACATCGCGGCCGAGCGGATGCGCTGGCAAGAAGACCAGAAGCAGCTCGATCCCAAGCGTCTCGTGTTCATCGACGAGACATGGGCAAAGACCAACATGGCGCCCACGCATGGCCGGTGCCGGCGCGGCCAAAGGCTTTATGCCAAAGTGCCGCATGGCCATTGGAAGACGACGACTTTCGTGGCCGCGCTTCGCCATGATGGCATCACCGCCCCCTTCGTCTTCGACGGCCCGATCAATGGCGAATGTTTCCTCGTTTATGTCAAAGAAATGCTTGCTCCGACGCTCTCGAAAGGAGACATCGTCCTGATCGACAATCTCGCCTCGCACAAGAGCCCGAAAATCAGGAAAGCGATCGAGGCCAAGGGCGCCGCACTGCGTTTCCTGCCGCGCTACTCGCCCGACTTCAACCCGATCGAGATGGTCTTTTCGAAATTAAAGACGCTCCTGCGAAAGGCTTCCGAACGAACCGTCGAAGCCCTCTGGACTCGGATCGGCGAACTCCTCGATCACTTCCCCCAGAAGGAATGCGAAAACTACTTCAAGGCCGCCGGGTACGAACCAACTTGAACGGATAACGCTCTAGCGCGGCGCAGGCCGCAAGGGAATCCGATTGACGCGACTTTCCACACGGTCTGCAAGATTTTTGCAAGGAGGGACAGGTCGTGACCAGACCATTGCAAAAGCAACGCGAATGATTCTTTACAGAACAGGCCATATGCTCTCTTGGAACGGATTGGATCGTCCTTGAAGAATGTGAGCCGCCCGACTTTATTATCGCCGAAGGTGACCGCCGCTTCGGCCTCGACGTCAGCGACGTGTTCATGGGGCCGCAAAGTGAGGCAGGCTCCGCCATGAAGCAAGCCGAGTTCACATGCACCGCATCCTGAACCACCTTCGTCTTGAGTATGAGGCGGCAACCGGCATCCCGCTACACGTCAAATTTGTCGGTAGGATCGAGCCGGAGACCACGGCTGGCGTGGTCCCGGCCTTGTTCGCTTTAAACCTCGCATCCGAACCGCTCGGATACCAGACTGTTATCGATACAAAGCTCGGATTGCGCGTGCACGTAACGAAGGGCTATCGACCGGAATGGTATAGCGTAATGGAGCGTGTTGGTTGGGTGGATAGAAATCCGCAGAAGATCATCGCGGACGCGATCAAATCGAAGAGCAAGAAGCTGCCCCGATACCAAGCCGCTGTCGGCTCGGATGTGCGCCTCTTGCTGGTTGCTGACGCCATTCACAACAGCGGCAAAATGAGGCTTCAAGAAGATTACACATTCGACTTCCATGGCTTTGAAGCCGTGTACTTCTTCCTTTACCCAGAAGCTGTCATCGTACTCGACAAAGCGGTTCAACCTCAATGATCGCAAAAATCATGAGACGCATGTTCGCTTTGATATCGCGCAATGGAATTTGGTATGGTACCTTAAATATTTTCTTCCGCCCGGGCGCACCGGCTTGCGCCCATGTCCAAAGGCTTCGCCCCCATGCCTGACCCAGATGGAAAACAGCGGTCGCTCGAACTCGTATGTAGGGGTGACTTTCATGGCAATTGGCATCGCGTGGATACTTCTTTCAGGCCTTTACACGGTTTCGCTAGCGCCTGCGCTGGGGGAAGGGACAGGAGGATTTCTTGCAGTCAGCATAGTTTCAACCTTTCTAGGCGCCGTTGTCTTCGCAATCGGATGGTCGAAGCTAAACACCGGCCAAGCGGGAGATTGGCGGTCGCTCGTCCCGGTGGCTGGGATGGCAAGTGGCATCGTATTGATGCTTCTTTCGGGAAAAGACACGATTAGGAATGTCTCAATCTGGCTAGAAAAGGGATACTCTGGAGCTGCGATAAGCGAAGGAATTATAACCTTGCTAGGCTTCCTTGTATTCATAGCCGGAAGGTTAATGTGGAATTGAAACATCGGCAAAAACCCCTCCGGGCCTGGCACCGACTGATGCGGAACCTTGACGAAGGCGCCAAGGGCGTGGAGGGGAGCTAGCGGGGGGCTGAGCAGAAACGTTCATCGCTTGAAAATGCGCTGGAGTGTGTTCTTCGATAATGCTAACCGCATGCCCGCTGCAAACCGGTGATACCATTTCGAAGTGCGCAAGGTCCCAGCGAAATGACCGCTTCTCCGGAACAACGCATTCTCCTCATCATCGGCGGCGGCATCGCGGCGTATAAAACGCTCGATCTTATCCGGCGACTGCGCGAGCGTGGGTTTTTTGTGCGGGCGGTGATGACGGCAGCGGCGCAGCATTTCGTGACCAAGCTCGCGGTCGAAAGCTTGACTGGAAACCAGGTCTTCGACGATCTCTTCGCGCTGACCGAAGACTCATGCATGGGCCATATCGAACTTTCCCGCGACGCCGACCTTCTTGTCGTCGCCCCTGCCACGGCGGATATTCTTGCCAAGATGACGCATGGCCTAGCGGGCGATCTCGCCGCGACCCTGCTTCTCGCCACCGACAAAAAAATCCTCGTCGCGCCGGCAATGAATTTGCGCATGTGGCTGCATCCGGCGATCCAACGCAATGCCGCCATCTTGCAAAAGGATGGGGTGGTTTTTGTTGGTCCCGAGGACGGCGGCATGGCGTGTGGCGAATATGGTCCCGGCCGGATGAGCGAGCCGCTCGCGATCCTTGCGGCGATCGAAAAGGTTTTGGCGAGCGGCACGCGCATTGCCTTGCCCGCGGACTTTTCCGGCAATCAAGAGGCCAGGGGCATTCTCGCCGGAAGGCGCGTGCTGGTGACCTCGGGGCCGACGCACGAGCCGATCGACCCGGTGCGCTACATCGCCAATCGCTCGTCGGGCAAGCAGGGCCACGCGATCGCCGCCGCCGCCGCCGCCGCCGCCGCCGATGTCATGCTTGTGTCGGGGCCCGTCGCGCTGGCCGATCCATTGGGCATCAGGACCATTCATGTCGAAACCGCGCGGGACATGTTGAGGCAAGTCGAGGCGGCGCTGCCCGCCGACATTTTTATCGGCGTCGCGGCGGTCGCCGATTGGCGGCTGGCCGAGACCGCCCCCGCGAAGCTCAAGAAAGACCCGAAACAGACCGCCGGTCTGACGCTCGTCGAAAATCCGGATATTTTGGCGGCGATCGGGCGGCGTTCGAAGGACCGCCCGGCCATGGTCGTTGGCTTCGCGGCCGAAAGTGAAAAGCTTTTGGAGAACGCGCAAGCCAAACTCATCGCCAAAAACTGCGATATGATTGTCGCTAATGACGTGAGCGGAGCTTCCGGCGTGTTAGGCGGCGAGAACAATAAGGTATTGATTTTGACCAAAAAGGGCACGGAGTCCTGGCCCTGGTTGACCAAGCAGGAGGTGGCACGCCGCCTCGTTGCCCGGTTGGCCGCAATGCTTGCGGAAACCGGCCGATGAACAGGGCAACCGTCAGGGTCGGATTGAAACGCTTGCCGCATGGCGAGGGCTTGCCCTTGCCCGCCTATCAGACCCCGGGAGCCGCGGGAATCGATCTTCTCGCCGCCCTGCCGCGCGACACGAAAGTCGTGCTCGAGCCGGGTGGCAGGTATCTGGTTCAGACCGGCATGGCGCTCGATATCCCGCAAGATTACGAAGCCCAGGTGCGGCCCAGATCCGGGCTCGCGCGCGACCACGGTATCACCGTGCTAAATGCGCCGGGGACGATCGATTCCGATTATCGCGGCGAGGTCGGGGTGCTGTTGATTAATCTCGGCGACGAACCCTTCGAGATCGTCAGGGGCGCCCGGATCGCCCAGCTCGTCGTCGCGCCGCTGGCAAAGGCGGTGCTCGTCGAAACCGGGGAATTGGCCGCGACGGCGCGGGCAGGCGATGGGTTTGGATCAACCGGGCTGGCCGGCCGGGAGGATCCGCGGTGATTCTCCTCTCCCGCCGCGGCCATCTCGCCCTCGCCGCGGTCGTCGATATAGCGATCCATGCGCGGCCGCTCCCGATCGCCGCAAAGGCTCTGGCGGTCCGGCTCGAACTGCCGCCGCGACACCTTGAGGGCTTGCTGCAAAGCCTTGTTCACGCCAATATTTTGAGGGGTGTGCGCGGTCCGCGCGGCGGTTATGAATTAGCCCGGGAGCGCCGCCGGATCACCGCGGCTTCGGTTTTGCGCGCGGTATCGAGCGAGAACGGAGGCGACGAGGTGCCGCACTGCCGGCTTGTCGAGCAGTTGATCGCGCCAATTGTCGAAGCGGCGGGCAAGGCCTTTCTGGATGAGCTTGAAACCATCACCGTCGACGATATTTGCCTCCGCGCGGAAGATTTGAAGCTAGGCGACGAAAAAAACTTGGGCGCCGACTTCACGATCTGATCCATCCGGCACGATCAATGCAAGCTTACCATTTCGAGTTCTTGGCTCATCGCATTGGCCACCGCGGCATCGCGCGAATCGGTGACGATTATCGGCGTCCCATCGGCGGCAAGCAGGGCGAAGAGCTGGAGGCCGGGCTGGATCGCGGGCGCCGCCGGGAAAAGCCGGCTCACCTCCTCCGAACGGATAGGTTTCAGATAGGCGACCCGGCCACCGCCGAGGCTTGCCAGCTGTTCATTGGTGAGCAAGGGCCGGGACAAGGGATTGTCCGTGTTTAACATCAAAGCATCTCCTCACATGGCGGTCTCCCGGAGACCCCCCGCACCGCGAACCATCCCCCACTTGCGTAAACCCGTCGGCTCTTAAGCTAGGGGCAGGCAATAAAGAACAATCACGCCACATTTCACGGAGCCTTGCGGCCTTCGTGGCGGAATCCTCGATGGCATCGAACGACGCTCATCCGGATATGGAGATAGCCGTTTTTCTTTCAAGGGCTTTTGTGGCGATGGATGCCGCCGCTCGTGGGAAGGCGCGGCTTCCAACGACCCAAGCTATGCGGGCTCCGCCGCGGAAATGAATTCCATATCGAGGTCATGGCAAAGGCCAGCTTCCCGGTGAAGGCCGAGTTTTCTGACCTCCCCGGCTTCGAGAAGGCTCACGATGACGCCGATTCCTTCCGCTCTCCAACCGGCGATCTCGTCGTCGAGCCAATCGCCCGCGCGCGGGCGAGGCATGATCGCCAAGCGAGCGCCAGCGGGCAGATCAATCCAATGAATTTTGGGGCGCATGCTTGGTCTGACGAATGCCGTTGTGGCGCAAACAATCAATCGTACCAAAATGTTTCACGTGAAACATTTTGGTACGATTGGGGCCAAAAACCTTACAGGGCCGCATACATCTGGCGGGCGTCAAACGCGTACGATCGCGCGAAAATTTGGTATTTTAGGCGATTGGATGGCGCGGCCATGCGCGGCAGGTTCGCCCTCGCGCTCAAAATCTCGAGGAGACACCTAAAATGGCGGACGCCTTCGGCGCCATCAGCGTGGCACTCGACGTTACGAAAAGCAATGCCGACGCGCTCGCTGGCGCTGTCTCCGGCAAGAGCTTCGTCGTGAAGGAGAACATCGATGTTGCCGGGTATGTCTCGCGTAACGGCAATCCGGCTTGGGCGGCAAGCCACGCGCCCGCCGCGCTCGACGCCCCCGCGGTCGATCGGCTGCTCGCGGCCGGCGCGCGGCTCGTCGGAATGACGCATATGGACGAGATGGCCTATAGCCTCCTGGGTGCCAACCATCATTACGGAACACCGGTCAACCCGGCGGCGAAAGACCGCCATCCGGGCGGATCGTCGTCCGGCTCGGCGGTCGCCGTCGCCGCCGGCCTCGCCGATTTCGCGCTCGGCACAGACACGGCCGGCTCCTGCCGCGCGCCGGCGGCCTTCTGCGGCGTATATGGCTTTCGGCCGTCGCATGGCGCCGTGTCGTCGAACGGCGTCATCGCGCTCGCGCCGACGCTCGACGTCATCGGCTGGTTCGCGCGCGACATCGAAATGCTGACGACGGTCGCCGACATTTTATTGCCGCCGGATATTGAGCGCCCGTCCGTCGAGGGTGCGATCTACCTGCCCGAAGCTTTCGCCCATGCCGAGCCGACGTTGGTCGAGGCCACCAAACCGTCGCTCGCCGCTCTGACCCAAACCTTCGCCGTACGGCAAGAGGTATTGGGCGAGGACTTCTGGTCCGCCGCGCCGACCCATTTTCGCAATTTACAAGCCTTCGAAGTCTGGGAAACGCATGGCGCCTGGGTCAGGGCGAAGGATCCAGAGTTCGGGCCGGGGGTGAGAGAGCGATTTCAATTCGCCGCGGCCGTCAGCCTCGAATCGAAGCGAGATGCGGATGCGTTCAGACGCGAGGCGCGCAAAAGAATTGACGACCTCCTCGGCGCCTCGGCGTGCTTCGTCATCCCCACGACGCCTTTCGCGGCGCCTCTGCTGGACGCGGATGCAGCCGAGTTGGAAACCAAACGCCAGCAAATGGTGCGACTATTCCTGCTCGCGAGCTTCTTCGGTCTGCCACAGGTCAGCATTCCTCTGAAGACGTCGGGCGCTCCCTTTGCCTTGTCGCTCGTCGGGCGGCGCTGGTCGGATAGAAGCCTGCTCAAGCTCGCGCGCCGGCTCGCGACGGAGGATCCGGACCGAGAACGCCGATAACTCGCCGTTGAACCAGCGGGTGCGCGTCTTCGGGCTGATCGTACCAAAATGTTTCACGTGAAGCATTTTGGTACGATTGGGGCCGAAAAACCTTACAAGGCCTCATACATCTGGCGGGCTTGTGACGAGTAAGATCGCACGAAAAATTGGTACTTTAGGCGGTTTGATGGCGCGCAGCCGGGACGGCCGAATTTGATCCATAACCCCCATTCAGCGAACCGGGTCGCCGGCTTGAGAGCCGACGTTAGGCAGAACGGGTGCTGTTGACCCTGAGGGCGTTCAAAAGCCATTCCTACGCATTCGGCAAGAAGACATTCGGCTTCATAACCTTAAAAACCTCTGCGACTGATACAGCCGCGATGGCTCCATCCGTGTAGAATACCTGCGTACCGAATCGAATTGCTGCGCGGAGTTCGTGCTTGGATAAGAATGTAAGGACCCAAGATGTATTGCCGGGTGACCTGCATCAGGTTGGTCGCAACGTCGTGTTTATTAGCAAGGATACACCAGGCGATGATGAGTTTGTGCTCTGGCTCGCGCCGCGTCTTGAGGCTGCGGGCTACACCGTTTTCGCTGACATTCTCAATCTTGAGGGCGGTACACGCTGGCGAAAGGAACTCACAAACACATTGCAGACGCGCGGCATCAAAATGTTGCTGTGCTGCCGAGACTCCACGCTCGCGAAAGAGGGAGTGCAGGAGGAAATTGGAATTGCTAGTGACCTTGGGACGGAGCTGAATGACCCTAAGTTCATCATCCCCCTACGGCTTGAGCCTTACAAAAAGCTGTTTGGAATTGGCGAACTTCATTGGGTCGATTTCGTGCGCGGCTGGGCCGAGGGCCTGGTCAAGCTCCTGGACACATTGCTGCGGCAAAAAGTGCCGCGTATTACTTCGAAAATTCAGATTAATCCCAGCTGGGAGATTTATCGGCGTCGTGGGGCGATTTCAATCAATAACGAGCCCGAGCGCTTAACCTCGAATTGGATGCGCGTCGTCGAGATCCCCGATGTCATTCGTTACTTCGAGCCGACGGGCGTTGTCGAACGCTTTGCGATGAAGGATGCTTGTCGCGCCGCGCCATTTCCGGCGGAACCCCACCACCGAGGTTTCTTTTCCTTCGCTACTACGGCGGAGATCAACGATGCTTTCGCGGATATCGGCAGATTTGAAGCCAAGCACCAGGTCAATGCCCTGACGTTCGTGCAGTCCGGATCGGAAGAATGCGGCATTCTGGCAAGATGCCTCCGAACGTCGTGCATTCGATGTTTCGGCAGGCGTGGAATCGCTTTTGCCGCGACCGAGGTCTTTCGAATACAAATATTCGAAGGACGCAGGCTTTCACGCATCGCGCGATCACGCGTCAATAGGGCAGAAAATCCCGTGGGGTAAGCAGGGAGACAAGCGTTCCTCGATGCTCCGCAACGTCGCAAAAGAGCATGTTTGGCAATTCGGCGTGACGGCCCTTCCGGCGTTCTGGCCGTTTCCGCATTTCAAGCTGAAGTCCCGTGTTCTTTTTTTCCGTTGAACGGCGAAGAGGCAGGCGACCCGTATTGACGACGTGAAGAAGCAGCATCGCCTGCGGCGTACGGTCTGCAAGGGCTGGCGCAATAAACAATGGCATGGCCGCATCATGGCGTTCATCGAACTCTTGTTCGGGCGAGTTGTCCTATATAAACTTGCCCTTGAGCCCATCGGAAATGGTCAAGCTGGAAGCTGCACCCATATTGTTCACATCACCGGTCAGTACCTATTTGCCTAACAAGATGCAGGACGAGGAAGAAGAGCAGGACAGCTCAACGCTTGGCCGGCCTGAGCCCGAGGAAGAAGTGTGATGGAATTTCCTGAGCGCTCGCTTTCTGTGCTGCACTTTTTCGAGCCTTCTTTAGAATTCGGCTCTGGCCAAACAGCGGCTCATCCGAAGGATGGCCTATTCCTATATGGCCCACACAATAAGTCGAACAAAACAAAGGACATTCGTATCGGCGTTGTCGGCACAATTGATGGGATCGGATATTTTCGGATTTGGGCAGCGCAGATCAAGAAACGCGTCGAGGTTCCGTCCCCGGGAAAGACGGAGAAGAAAGACCGGTTGCATCTCGCCAACTTTCCGGGAGTTGAGGAAGCATTCGGTATCTCCTTCAATGAAAACGAGCTTGTCGCGTGTGCCATCGACAAAAAAGCCATCGAAGCCACGTCCCGTATCATCAATCACCACGAGGCGGTCAGCAAAGTCGTTCAGATGTATGTCAGCCGGGTCCACAAGCACAATGAGAACGAAGAGCGCGCTGTAGATGTTTGGATTATTGTGGTTCCGGAAATTATCTTCGAGCGATGCAGGCCTAGCTCGAAGCGCGCTGGCTTGCCCATGGAAAAAGGCGATTTCGGCAAGAAGCAGAAGCAGCGATCCGACCTCCCTCTCTTGGGTGATTTGGTTGACCACGCCTTAGAAGAAATTTTCGACGACGCGCCTGACTTTCACCGGCAAATAAAAGCGGAATTTCTCGCGATCTCGCCGACCCAGGTATTGCGCGAGACCACGCTTGCACCTGACTCCTTCAAGAATAAAGCCGGCTACCCGATACGCCGCACGCAGGACCGCGCGACGGTGGCATGGAATTCTTGGGACGGGACTTTACTACAAGACTCAGCCAATGCCGCCTTGGAAGCTTTCCGGTGTGCGCCCCGGCGTTTGCTACGTCGGATTCGTCGACGAAAACCTTCCGAACGATCCGAACGATCACGCTTGTTGCGCCGCCCAGATGTTTCTTAGCGAGGGAGATGGCGTTGTCTTCAGGGGCGCCAATGGGCCTTGGAAGACAGCGGAGTATGAATACCACCTCCAACCGCCGGCAGCTAAAAGTCTCATCGCAAAGGTGCTGGAAACCTACATCGAAAAGCACAACGTCCCGCCGGAGGAACTTTTCATTCACGGGCAAACCTCTTTCAACGATGAAGAATGGCGCGCGTTTGAGGAAGCGGTGCCAGCCGAAACAAACGTCGTCGGCGTCAGGATCAAGACGACGAACGGCGAAACCAAGCTCTTTAGGGATGGCGATTATCCCGTGCTGCGCGGAACGGCTCTGATTCTCGACGAAAAAAACGCCAACCTTTGGACGACGGGTTACGTGTGCCACAGCTTGACACCTACATCGGACCCGAAACGCCGAACCCACTTTTCATCACGGTGCTCCGCAGCAAGCAGAGGATGCCAGAGATCGAGACGGTCCTTAACGACATCATGGGCCTAACAAAAATCAACTATAACTCGTGCAATTTCAATGATGGTCTGCCGGTTACCGTTCGCTTCGCGAACATGGTCGGCGAGGTTCTGACGATGGGTTCAGCCAAGGGAGCCGAACGTCAGCAGTTCAAATACTACGTTTAGCGATGCCAGAAACGATGGCGCAACGCTGACCAAGTGAACGATCGTCACCTCACCTTGAAAACTGCTTATATTTTAGCCGGTGCGGAATCACGCTGTCGCTGCCTAGACGCCGCTTCTTGTCTTCCTCGTAATCAGCAAAGTTGCCCTCGAACCATTCGACATGGCTGTCGCCCTCGAAGGCGAGCCTCTATAGCGCCGCTTGAATATCGTCCAGAGTCGCCATGAGCGTCAGAGGTTCGAGCGGCGAGACCTCGAAGCCGAGCGCGAGATAGAAGGCCTTGGCCTCCGGCGAAATCGCGTGGACAAGAATGCCGCGAATGCCGATGACATTGGCGGCCTGAAGAACGCGCGCAGCCGCGTCGCGCGCCAAGGCGCGCCCGAGACCGTGCTTTTGATAGCTTCGCTCGACCGCAAGCCGGCCCAACACGGCGACCGGGATAGGATCGGGCATGTTGCGCCGAAAACGACCCGGGGCACTTGCGATATCGACCGCGCCAGAGGCGATGGCGTAATAGGCGACGACACGCTCATGCTCACAGACGACGTAAGTGCGCGACGCGCCGCTTGCTTGGTTCGCGCGGGCGCGGCGTTTCAGCCAATCATCGAGGATAGGAACGTCGGAGTCGAACGCACCAACATCGAGGCTTTCGTCAATCGGCCGCGGCGGCGTAATGGTCATTCATTCCCACGGAGCCCTTGTTGTCATAGTGCGCCTTAATCTCTCATTCGGCGAAGGCGGCGCATCGAGCCGCGCGACGAATTCCGCGTAAGCCTTGGGGCCTATCTTGAAGAGCGTCCGATCGAGCAAGGCGTCCTCGGCGGCACGCCGGCCAGCTTCCAAAAGAAAATCCGTGCGGCTCTTGCCGAGAAGTTTTGCGGCGCGATCAATGAGGCTACGGTCTTCCGGCTTGATGCGGACATTGAGCGTTGCGCGTTTCGCGGCGCGGACTGGTTTGACCGGCATGGAAACCCTCTCCTTCTCAGGTATTATTACAGATCGTAACGCAATTGTCATTACAATTGACCGCGATCCAACAAGCCGCGGGTGAAGGCAATAGCCTCTACACTCTCACCGCGAAAACTGCTTATATTTTAGCCGGTGCGGGATGACGCTGTCGATGCCGAGGCGGCGCTTTTTGTCTTCCTCGTAGGCGGCGAAATTGCCCTCGAACCATTCGACATGGCTGTCGCCTTCGAAGGCCAGAATATGGGTGGCGATGCGATCCAAAAAGAAGCGGTCGTGCGAGATGATGACCGCGCAGCCGGCGAAATTCAGCAAGGCCTCTTCCAGAGCGCGGAGGGTGTCGACGTCGAGATCGTTGGTCGGCTCGTCGAGCAAAAGAACGTTGGCGCCCAATTTCAGCATTTTGGCGAGATGCACGCGGTTGCGCTCGCCGCCCGACAATTGCCCGACTTTCTTCTGCTGATCCGGGCCCTTGAAATTGAAGGCCGACGTATAGGCGCGCGAATTGATCTCGCGCTTGCCGAGAGTGATCACGTCATCGCCGCCGGAAATCTCTTCCCACACGTTTTTCTTGCCGTCGAGCGCGTCGCGCGATTGATCGACATAACCGAGCTTGACCGATTCCCCGACTTGGATCGTGCCCTTGTCGGGCTTTTCCTCACCGGTGATCATCCGGAACAAAGTGGTCTTGCCGGCGCCGTTCGGGCCGATCACGCCGACGATGCCGCCGGGCGGCAATTTGAACGAGAGATCGTCGATGAGCAGCGTGTCGCCGAATCCCTTCGACAGATGCGAAAACTCGATGACATGATTGCCGAGCCGCTCGGCCACCGGAATGACGATCTGCGCCGCCGCCGTCGCCTTATCGTTCTGCTTGGCGACGAGATCCTCATAGCGCTGGACGCGGGCCTTGGATTTGGCCTGGCGCGCCTTGGGGCTCGCCGCGATCCATTCGGCCTCGGCCTCGAGCTGGCGCCGGCGCGCCTCCTCCTCGCGGCCTTCCTGGGCAAGACGTTGCTGCTTTTGTTTCAACCAGGCGGAATAATTGCCTTCGTAGGGGATGCCGCGGCCGCGATCGAGTTCGAGAATCCACCCCGTTACGTTGTCGAGAAAATAGCGGTCGTGGGTGACGATCAGGATCGCGCCGGGATAAGCGCGTAGGTGGCCCTCTAACCAGTTCACCGTCTCCGCGTCGAGATGGTTGGTCGGCTCGTCGAGGAGCAAAAGCTCCGGCTGTTCGAGAAGCAACTTGCACAGCGCGACGCGGCGGCGCTCGCCGCCGGAAAGTTTTCCGACCTCTGAATCGCCGGGCGGACAGCCGAGCGTGTCCATCGCCTGATCGATCCGCGCATCGAGATCCCAAAGGCCGTTGGCCTCGATCTCGTCCTGCAATCTGGTCATTTCATCGGCGGTCTCGTCGGAATAGTTCATCGCGAGTTCGTTGTAGCGGTCGAGGATCGCCTGTTTCCCGGCGACGCCTTGAATTACATTGCCGCGTACATCGAGGCTTTCGTCGAGCGGCGGCTCCTGCGGCAGATAGCCGGCGCGGGCGCCTTCGGCGACGAATCCCTCGCCGGTAAACTCCTTGTCGATCCCGACCATGATCCGCAAAAGCGTCGATTTGCCCGCCCCGTTGACGCCGAGGACGCCAATTTTCGCGTCGGGATAGAAGGAAAGATTGATATTTTCCAGGACCTTTTTTCCGCCTGGGTAGGTCTTGCCAAGACCTTGCATGTGGTAGACGAATTGCCGCGCCATGGAGTTTTAGTCTTTCCGCCGGAGGACATAGGATGCGAGGTTTAGCCGCGTAGCTAAGGCCAGTCCAGACCGCTCATCGAAACACTGCGTCCCCGAGCGCTTGCCCTACACATGGAATCATGTGATCGAAAAGGAATCGCTCAATATCAATAAGTTGAATGCTCCAAGCGCAAAAAAAGATTGCGGCCTCGACGGCGACATAGTCGGCTCTCACCTTGCAACCAGAAGCTCGCTGGCAAAGCATTGCCCTTTCGAGCCAAGGCCAGGCGTTCGCGAAAAGGATTAGGATTGTGGCTGATACCGGATTGGGCGCTCTCGGTGCGATTGTTCCTGGCTCTCGTCTCGCGGAGCCGAAGGCCGTCCCTGCCCGTTCTCGGCCAAGCCGGATCGGCGAACCCGAAGCGGTTTCGTCTCGGACAATCTTTGCCGCCGACCTTCCCGACGGTCCCGACGCGCTGGGGCTCGACGCGCCGCTCGGCCTTCTTGCCGGGCTCGCCGCGCACGCGCGCACCGAAACTCCGCTCACGATCGGCCTCTTTGGACCGTCCGGTTCGGGCAAGAGCTTTGCCTTGACAAAGCTTATCCGAGCAATCGAGGTTTTGCGCCCGGCTACTCCGGCTTCGCCCTATATCGGCGAAATCGTCACTCTCCGGGTCGATGCCGCCCATATTGAGGGCCATCCGGCCACGGCTCTTGCCGGCGCGCTTCATGCGAGCCTTGCCGAGACGTTTCCAGCTCTCGCGGCCGAAGCCGCGCGTGCCGCACGCGATCCGCGGGCCGCCGCGAGCGAAGCCTTGGAGCGGCTCGATGTGTCCCGCCGCAAATTCGAGGCCGAAAAGCGCGCCCTCGACGACGCCAATGCCCGGCGCGCGCGTCTTGCCGAGAGCATCCTCTATCAAACCGCCGGATCGCAGGTCGATACCTATACATGCGCAAACAGCGCCCGGATCAAACGCCTTCTCGCCAAGCTCGGATCGCCAAGCGATCCGCTTCTGGCCTACAAGGATATGGTGCAAACAATCGCCCGCACGCCCGGGTGGGCGCGACGTGCCAGTTTCGTGCTGCGGGCTTTTTTTGCGTTCAAGGGGCAAACGAAGTTGATCGCGACGGCGATCCTTTTGCTCTTTTCCGGCGCCGGTCTTGGTTTCGCGATTGACGAGCACACGGCCTGGCTTGGCTGGCTGCGGGCCAACGAATCCTCCGTTTCAATCGCGAACTGGCTCGAAGCTCATCTGGATTTGCTGGCACGCCTGCGCGAAATTATTTTCCTTGGCGCGGCGATCGTACTCGGCGTCAATGTCTGGCGGGCCTCACGTTTGCTTCAGCTTGTGTTTCGCGGCGAGGCCTTGCTGCAAGCCGATCTTGCTGTCGCCCGGCGCGAAACGGACGGCCTTTTCGCCCATCAGGCGCGCCGCGTGGAGGCCCTTGCCGCCGAAGTGAACACTCTTTCCCGCCTCGCCGCCGAGGCGGAAAGGCGGGCAGGCGACGCGCATCCGGTTAGCTCCGCGCTCGCCGCGCCCTCGCTTTTCGCCATCGATACCGCAACACAGCAAGCGCAAGCCTTCGCGGCGGCCGTTGGTGCAGTGATCGCAAGGCCTCGCGCAACGAGCCCCGGGAAGCGCGGCGGCGGGGCGCCAGGACGCATCGTTGTCGCACTCGATCATCTCGATGCCGTGCCCGCTTCCCGCGGGCGTGAAATTCTTGCTTATGCGCGGTCCTTGTTCAACCAAGGGTTTGTAATATTGATCGCGGCCAATCCGGCATGGCTCGCCGGCGCGGCAGGCGAGACCGCGCCAAGCCTCGACAAATGGATCCAGGTGCCGTTTCAGATCGGCGAGATCGCGTCGCGCGCCAATTATGCGACTCAGGTCCGTGCGATTCTCGACGGTCAGGGCGCTCTAGAGTTGCAGGTTCGCAACCCGGAGATGCCGGCGCCCCCGGCACTCGACCAGCCGGTGTCCGCCGCCGAAACCCAACTTCTCGCCGATTTGGCGCCGCTCGCGGGCAGTTCGGCCCGCGCATTGAAGCGCTTCGTCAATCTTTACCGCCTCACCCGGGCGGCCGGCCCAAATCATCACGGCGCGCTCGCCTTCATGCTGGCCCTGGACGCCGGCGGCACGCCATCCGAAATCGCCGCTGTGAATGATGCGCTGTCGAACAGTGAGCCGGAGGTAGATCTCGACCTTCATCAATGTGGCGCGCGTCTCGTCGAGGCGCTTGCCGCGGTGCGATCCGGGCAAGGAAAAGTAAGTGTCGCCGCAGCGCGGCACGCGGCCGCGACTACCCGGATGTTCTCGTTCAACACTTGAGCCAGAAGCCCCTTCCCCACCCTCCTTGCCGTGAACGAGGTCCGGTTGACCTCGTTTTCGAGCAGCCGATCAGCGGAGTTTGATCCGCCCTTTCGTATCGCTTTGAAACGCACTCGGTGGCGGCGTCAAAAAGTCGTCGAACCGCGCCTGTACCATGTCGTAGCATTCACACGCTGCCTTTTCCAGGCCGGGACGATCGACGATTTGTATCTTCCCCCGTTGGTAGCCGATGAGACCGCTGGCCTGCATCGCTTGCGCGGCAAGCGTCACCGATTTTCGGTCGGCACCCAACATGTGAGCCAAAAATTCGTGCGTGTAAGACAGCTCCTCGGTTTCGGCGCGGTCATGCATCATAAGGAGCCACCGGCACAATCTCTGTTCGATCGTATGCATGGCGTTGCACGCGGCGGTCTGCTGAACCTGCGCCAGCTGCGTCTCCGAATAACTGACCAGGAGATTGCGCACGTGGTCACTCCGGTCGAACTCCGTTCGCAAAATTTCGATGGGAACGCGGACCAAGCCACCTTGCAATTGCACGATGCATTGATTGAAGGAGGTTCGGCTATACATGGCCGCGAAGAGGCCAAATGCGCCTTCGTTCCCAATATTCGCTGTCTCGATTGCCGTGCCGTTTGCTAAAACCGTCAACAGCGAGAGAACGGCGCCCTTCGGGAAGTAGACGTATTCAAGGAAGCCGCCCGCCTCGCATACAACGTCGCCAAGCACGAGGTTGACCGGTTGAATGTGGGGATCGATCCGCGCGCGGCTGGCAGGCTCAAAGGCGTCGAGCAAACGATTGGAATGCGCGACTGAATGGGGCCCTGATCTGCGTTGGGGAGTATCGGATTCTTTTCTGGTCCATGGGCCAGGATAGCACCATACCTGACATTTCCCAAACCACCTGACATTTCCCAAACTAAATAAAGGCGGATGATTGAGCTTTTTTGTCACTCGTTTCATATCTCTAAGCTTCGCCATGACAGGCAACACGTTTCGGACCGGGCTCGATAACCAAAGTGACGGTCCTGTTTCAACAAACTCTGGGTTGTCTAATTTATTTGGTTTCTTGTGGCGCCGACAACAGACATGGATAAAATATTATGAAACATTTTGTATTCTGCCTTATATCAAAGAGTTAAGAGGAAAAGAATGGCTGACCAGAGCGCGCAGGCCAAACCGGCACTTAAAACCATCCAAGCTTTCGCTCGCGAGATCGCGCAAATGTCCGGGCAAGCGCTTGTCCGCACGAATCAGCACATCGTAAGGCTTCGCAAAGCGGATAGCATGGAAGAGGCTGCGTCGATCCAGGCGGATTTTCTGAAAGAGTTTATGGAACATGCGGCACAACACACGAGAAAGTACATCGAAATGCTGGCGACCTTCCCGCACGAGCTGGTAGAGACGGCCAAGCAGCCAGGCACGTCATCGCGGCGAAGTTCGGCGCCTTTCCGAAGTCGCCCATAAAGCTTAAGGTTACGGCGTCCCGAGCCTTGGACCTGCCCGGCGCCGCCGCTCTGCTCAGGCCGCGTTATGGTCAGCAAAGAAACTCTCCGGCGGGTTGCCATCGAGCGGTGTCCATCGAGGGTCGAAACGGAACTGCGTCGCGCAATAGGGACAGAGGATCTTAGAATTGGGGGCTAAGGCATAGCGAGGCTGTTTCGACAACTATGGTTTGTCATCTATGGTTTATTTAATTTTATTTGCTTTCATGTGGCGTAGACCACAGACATTGGTGAGGTATTGTGACAAACGTTTTGTCGCTATGATAATTCAGCGAGGTAAAGAGGAAAATGGTTCAACCAACAGGGCGCGCGGCCAAACCCGCCGATACTCGCAGCGATGTCGCCTATGCGTCAATTCTGCATAGGTTGTGATGGCATATGTCACTTAATTTTCGTGCGCCAATTGGTCACAAAACCCATTTGGGGGAAGCGCGCGGCGAGAAAGGGGGTCATAGTGCGGCTGATAGTTGCAAGGGATCCGAAAATCATGCGCGGTTCAACTGACATTAAGGAAAAGTATATCCGTCTCCAAACCCATTTGGGGGAAGCGCCGGACCCGCGCGACGATCATAGTCCCGCCGATACTCGTCGGGATGGTCAAGACATGCGAACCGAAAGAAAACCCACTGAAAGAGAACTCACTGAAAAGGAAGCCAAGGGAAATGATACTCGTCGCCTGATTGTCGAAGTAGCGGAGCGGCTCTTCCGGCAACTCGGCTTCCAAAAGACGACGGTCGCCGATATCGCGCGCGAGCTGCACATGTCTCCGGCGAATGTCTATCGCTTCTTCGGGGCGAAATCCGAAATCAACGCGGCTGTCTGCATGGACCTCCTCGGCAAGATCGAAGCCGAGGCGAGGAAAATCGCCATGTCTCGCGGCACCGCCCTCCAAAGAATGCGTAACTTGGTCGCGTCCGTCGAAAAGACACATTACAAACAGTACATGTTCGACCGCAAGCTGCACGAATTGATCGAAGCCGCTATGACCGAAAACTGGACGATCACGCGCGAGCACAACCATTGCATGACCGGGATACTTGAACAGATAATCGCTAGTGGCATGGCGGCAGGCGAGTTCCATCCGGGAGACGCGGCGCTCGCGGCACGCCTTGTCAACACCGCTTGCATCCGCTTCTGTCATCCGCGCCTAATGGCGGAATATGAGCAGGAGCCGGAACCGGCTCTCGAACACATGCTCGATTTTTGCCGGGCCGCGCTCGTCGGAGAGCCCGCTTGAACCGCTAGCCGTCCAGAAGGGCCGTTCCGTCACAATAAGACTGGCCGCCGCGGCAGGCGGAGCATGAATCGGGCGGGGAAACCGGTCTTCCATCAAGCCAGTTAATCTTCGCGAATTGAGGAAGTCGCTCTCCCAATCTCGCGCCCATCCAATATGACGGATTCAGTAGTGCAAGAGGCGGTTCTTGCGGCGGAAACCCCGGCACTCACGGTGGGTGTCGAGCGGGCATCCGCGCAATTGCTCCGTCTTTGTTGCATTTCTCCGCTGATCACACACGGTCGTGTCGAGCATTTAGAGCACGTCCTTAAAAAAGTTGCTCGACTTTTTCGATATTTAGACATCGGATATATCCGATGTCTCATGAGGACTTGCTCCAACTCTTTGAGATTGAGCTGCGTCCTTATCGATCAAATGGTTCCATTTGATCGGGACGCGCTCTGAGGAAGGCATTCGCTGGATCGCCGTCTCGGAGAGAAGCTGGAGACTCAGAAAAGCTAATCAAGCAAAGCCATCGTCGGGCGCAAGCGCCAAACAAAGCCGGCACACGCTCGCCCTCGGCATTGAGCGCATCGGCTTAGTCTCGCTCCGCACTCCCCTCGCCGTCGCCCTTGTCGTGGTTGCGCTCGCGATCGCCGCTGGTTTCGGCGTCACAAGGCTCAAGGTCGACGATTCGCTCAGCCAATTGTTCCGTTCCAATACACCAGAATTCAAGCAATACGAGGAAGTGACACGACGGTTTCCGTCGAGCGAATTCGATGTGCTCGTCGTTATCGAAGGCAAGGCGCTCCTCGCGCGCGAATTGGTCGAGAAGCTGCGCGATCTCGTCACCGACTTTCAGCTGATCGACGGTACGCGAGGCATCATCTCAATTTTTTCGGCGCGTCAGCCGCCGGAAAACGGCGCGATTCCGGCGCCGCTGTTTGCAGATCAGCTGCCTGAAGGCGCGGCTTATGATGCATTGATCCATCGCGTGATGGCCAATGAGATCATCCGTGGCAAGCTTTTGTCGAACGATGGCGAGCTTACCTTGGTCGTCCTCGCGCTCGATCCATCCGTCGTCGAGAGCAATCGGCTGCGTGGTGTCGTCGGCGAAATCCGCACGAGGATGGCCGAGGATCTCGCCGGTGCGGGACTGACGGCGGAGCTTTCCGGCGTTCCGGTGATGCAGCTCGAGATCCGTAATGCGGTCGAGCGCGACAGGATAGTCTACAATACGATCGGGTTCGTTGCCGGCTGCCTCATCGCGGTCCTTTTTTTCCGCCGCGTTTCCTTCATGATCATCGCGGCTGGTCCGCCGCTGATCGCGATATTATTGGCGCTCGGCGCGCTCGGCTGGCTCGGTTTCCGCCTCACTATGTTCCTCAACGTGATGACACCTCTCATCATGGTGATCAGCTTCTCCGACAGTATGCAGCTTACCTTCGCCACGCGCGACCGGTTGCTCGCGGGCGAAAGCAAACTTCAGGCCTTGAACAATGCGATATTGATCGTCGGGCCAGCTTGCGTTCTCACCCATGCGACGGCGGCGCTGTCCTTCGTGGCCTTGCAGTTTTCCAGTTCGGACCTGATACGAAGCTTTGGCGAGGCGGGCTTCATCGCGACGATCATTGCGCTGGCCGCTGTCCTCGTTCTCATGCCGCTTCTTGGTGTCCTATTGTTGCGCGACGAGAGCGCGTTTGCAGGCCAAATCGCCCGCTCGGATTTCGGAGTCGAGGCGCTGAGACGATTTTGCGGCTTTGTCGCCGCGCGCATGGTTCGCCGTCCCGGGCTTTACAGTCTGGCCGGCCTTCTTGTTGTCGCCGGGCTTGGCGTCATCTATGCGAGCCTTGAGCCGAGGTACCGGCTCGCCGATCAAGTGCCGGACAAGCAACAAGCGGTAGCCGCACGCAGCCGTCTCGACGCCAAGCTAACCGGTGCCAATCCGGTCGATGTCCTGATCGAATTTCCACGCGGCGCATCGCTTTACGCGCCGGAAACTCTCGAAATCATCGCCAAGGTTCATGCGGTTCTCGAGAAACAAGCCGGTGTCGGCAACGTCTGGTCCATCGAGACATTACGCCGGTGGCTCATCGCGGCGCGCAAACCAAGCATCGACGTCCTGAAGAAATATGTCGATAAATTGCCGGAACATTTGACGCGCCGCTTCATTTCGGCGGGGCAGGACGCCGTAATCGTCTCTGGCCGCATGCCAGACGCCGACGCGAGCCGGCTTCTTCCCGTCGTCAATGCATTGGATAATTCGCTCGCGGAGATCCGCGCTCGTCGCCCCGGCTACAGCATTTCGGTGACGGGTCTTTCGGCGATAGCCGCGCGAAATAGCGCCAATATGATCGAAAAATTGAACCGCGGCTTGACGATCGAGTTCGCGTTCGTCGCGGCATTCATCGGCGCCGCCTTCCGTTCATTCTTCGTCATGCTGGCGAGCATCCTTCCGGGGATTTTCCCGGTCGTTGCTTCTGGCGCCTTGCTCCGCGTGATGGGACAGGGCCTGCAGTTCGCAAGCGTTGTGGCACTCACGGTGTCGTTCGGATTGGGGTTGAGCGCAACAATTCATTTCCTCAATCGTTTGCGCCTGGAGGACGAACCAGGCCAGGATCCCGGAATCGCCGTCGAACGGGCAACCATTCTCGTCGGCCCCGCCCTGATTCTAACTTCGGTGGTGCTTGCTTGCGGGCTGGTGATGACGGTCTTTTCCGACCTGCCGTCGCTGCGCCTCTTCGGATGGCCGGGCGCATTCGCCATGATGGCGGCCCTGACCGCCGATCTCTTTATTTTGCGGCCAACGGCCCTGTTCCTGCTTAGGCTTGCCCGCCGCGCCGCATCATGGCGCGACAAGCAAAAGATGGCCGGGAGATAGCGGGGATTTTATCCCTTGTGCAGAGCGATCGACACGGCAGCGACGTCGGCGTTGCCTTGTGGTTTTAGCGTGACCGACTGCTTGTCGCCGTGGGTTCGCACGTCGAGACGGGCGGTGAAGCCGGCGCCAGCCACATTGGCCAAGATCTCCGCACCGCTGGCGCGGCCGGAAATATTTCCCGCCATGCCGCGGGTCGCCTCGGCCCAGGAGCCGGACAGCGCGCCGCCTTCGGAAATGACGTTGGTGCTGATTTCCAGCCGGTAACTGTCGCTCGCGCAGCGCAGAGTTTGCTGAACCGCCTTGCCTGCGGAATTAACCGCATAGGTCGCCTTGCAGCGAATCTGTTCGGTGGCGCCATTCGTCATAGCGATGGTGCCCGCACCCGACCAGTGCCCGGACAATCCGGCGAATGCGGCTTCTGAACCCGGCTCCGCATGTCCCTGCGCCGGAACGAGCAATATTGCGGACGCGAACAATGCCGCTTTGAGGCAGCTAGCCGAAGGTCTCAAAAAAAGAATGCCATGAATCTCATCCTCTAAAATGTTGAATGCCTTAGGCAAGATTACATTGGCTTGCCTACCAATACTCGCAATAGCCCATTTATCGATTTGACGCCGATATTTTGGTTTCGTTGCATGGTGACGCCGAATATCCTTAAAAATTTGCCCTGGGCCTTGTTCCAGTGGTTTCCCCGAACTCATCGGCTGCCCAGTTCAACATCCTCAACCGCTGGAAACTCAAACCTCTTATCTAGGCCAGCCCGTCGTGAGATTTCGGGCGCTGGCGCGGGAAAGCACAACCTGCCATTCATCCCGTGGCGGCGACCCCAACCCGGGGGTGGCGAGCGGCGCGATCCTGGCAAGGATGCCATAGGGCGTTCGGAAGAACGCCCGTCGCAAGGAACGGGCTATGGCACCGGTTTCGTCGGCGAACTCGGCGTCCCTCGCGCATCCCGCCTTCACGCGGCATCATAAGCCGCCCTCGGCGCGGATGATGTCCCATTCGCTATCGCTCACCGGCTGCACCGAAAGCCGCGTGTTCGTGACGAGCGCCATTTTTGCCAAGCGCGGATCGGCCTTGATGGCACCGAGGCTAACCGGCTTTTTCAATGCCTCGACCGCGCGAACGTCGACCATGCCGAACTCGCCGCTGAGATCGGTCGGATCGGGATAGTAGGGTTCGATGACTTCGACGATGCCAACGATCTCCTTGCTTTTGCCCGAGTGATAGAAGTAGGCTTGCTCGCCAACCCGCATCGCCATCAAATTTTGCTTGGCGCTGTGATTGCGGACGCCGTTCCAAAAGGTCCCTTTCCTGCCGGCTTTCATCTGATCGTGCCAAGACCAGTTGCCGGGCTCGGTCTTGATCAGCCAATGCGCCATCGGTGCCCTCCCACTCGCAACGGAAATTCTGCGCGGATTACAACATGCCGTGACCCGAAAAGGAATCGAGATCCTCGCGGGCGGCTAAACGCCTCCGGCGAACTCGGCCTTCGAGGGTCGGGCCAACAGCCCCGCGATGGCTTCCTCGACGCCAATCCGTTCGGCGAGCACCGCATCGACGGCCGCCGCGATCGGCATGTCGATGTCCTTGGCATGGGCGAGATCGACAAGCACGCCGCATGTATGCACGCCTTCGCAGAGGCCGCTTCGCGCAAGCGCTTCGGCGGGCGTCAATCCCCGCCCCATCGCGACCCCGAGCGCGTAATTCCGCGACATCGCCGATGTGCAGGTGAGGACCAGATCGCCGAGCCCCGATAGGCCCATCAAGGTAGCTGCCGCGGCGCCATGGGCTTGGCCGAAACGGCTGAGCTCGGCGAAGCCCCGCGCGATCAGGGCCGCCCCAGCGCTCGCTCCGAGTCCGCGGCCGGCGGCGATCCCGCTCGCGATGGCGAGAACGTTTTTCGTCGCGCCGCCGATTTCGACCCCTCTCACATCGGACGACGAATAGAGCCGGAACGAGGGCGCCGCCAGCATAGCCGCGAGCATGGCCGCGAGATCGCCGTCACGCGCGGCCAGGGTAACCGCGGTTGGAAGGCCTTGCGCCACGTCCGCGGCAAAGCTCGGGCCGGAAAGAATGGCTGGCGGATTACCCGGCAATACCCCGGCCGCGACTTCGGTCAGGAACAGTCCGGTCGCGTGCTCGATGCCCTTGGCGCAAACGACGACCGGTGCACCGCCCGCCGTTATATGGGGCGCGAAAGTTTCCAGGACCGGCCGCAGCGCTTGCGCCGGGACCACGGCGAGAATGAGCTCGGCGCCGTGGGCGTCGGTCGGGTCCGCGATGGGGTTGACATTCGAGAGGAGCGGCACGCCCGGAAGATGCCGCGCATTGATTCCGGTTGCCCGCATCTCGGCGACATGCGCGGCATCGCGCGCCCAGAGCGTGACTTCGGTCTCCTCTTCGTCGGCTGGGCGGGCGGCAAGGTTGGCGAGAGCCGTGCCCCAGGCGCCGGCACCGAGAACGGCGATCTGGCGTTTACGGTTTGATGCCATCGAATGCTTCCTCGCTCCCCAGGCTATTGCCATCCGGCCGCACGATGATCTTGACCCGAACGGCGGCGGTGAGTTTGACCTTCGCAATAGGAAATAGTCTTTGCTATGATCACTGGGAGATCTTGTAGCCCCGTCCAGCCTTGGCACGCCACATATGCCACGCAATCCTAGGGAGAAGGCAAGTGCCGCGGACGTGCCGCTGCCAGCACCCCACCGCCTCGCCCTACGGGTCTATTACGAGGACACGGATTTTTCCGGTGTTGTCTATCACGCCTCCTATTTGCGTTTCCTTGAACGCGGCCGCACCGAATTTCTGCGCGCGCTCGGTATAGAGCACCGGGGGATATTTGGAAACGGCGGGGCGGACGGCTTCCATTTCGTGGTGCGCGCCATGACCATCGAGTTTCTCAAACCCGCGCTGATGGATGACGAACTTTCCGTGGAAACGCAACCGTCCGCCACTGGGGGCGCCTCGATTGATATGATGCAGAAAATCTGGCGCGGTTGCGAAGTGCTTTTGACCGCGAAAGTCAGAATAGCCGTTGTCGCGGGCGGCAAGGCGAGGCGGATTCCCGTCGGAATTTTGGCGAAGCTCAAGGCGTCGACGGTTGCGGGGCCGCAGTTTTAAAGTAGCCTAAAACATAATGGTAATGGTGTTTTAACCTTGATCGAGGCTAACTTTCGCTCGTGTTCATCCCTCTCGCGTTGGCGTCCGGCGCAAGCCGCGCGACAGGTTCGGGCGCGGGAAGCCCCAGAAATGACCGATTTCCCAGGCAAAAGATGACTGAAATGGGGTTTGATTCGCAGCCCGAGTCCCGCCTAAATTTCAGAAGGAATGATGTCATAAATCCTGCCGATATTGCAGCGTCCGGATTGGCGTCGCCAGCCATGGAGGTCTCTCTTCTCGGCATGTTCTGGTCGGCCCACTTCGTGGTCAAGCTCGTCATGCTGGGGTTGCTCGGCGCCTCGGTTTGGTGCTGGGCGATCATCATCAACAAAATGTTGCTCTTTTCCAAAACCCAGCGGGCCATGGCGCAGTTCGAAGAGGTTTTCTGGTCGGGCGCCTCGCTCGACGAACTTTATGCGACCTTGTCGTCGCGCCCGGCGTCGGGCATGGCGGCGTTGTTCGTCGGGGCGATGCGGGAATGGCGGCGTTCGGTGCAAGGCGCGGCGTCGTCCTTCATGGGCCTGCAGGCGCGCATCGAAAAAGTCCTCGACGTATCGATCGCCCGCGAAGTCGAGAAGCTCGAATCCAGCCTTCTGGTGCTGGCGACGGTTGCCTCGGCCGGTCCCTTCATCGGCCTGTTCGGCACCGTCTGGGGCATCATGACCTCGTTTCGCTCGATCGCGGCGTCGCACAATACTTCGCTTGCGGTCGTCGCGCCAGGCATTGCGGAGGCGCTTTTCGCGACGGCGATCGGGCTCTTCGCAGCGATCCCGGCCCTAATCGCGTATAACAAATTCCAAGGTGATGTCGCCAAGAAACAGGCGCGGTTTGAGGGCTTCGCGGACGAGTTCTCCGCGATTCTTTCGCGTCAAATCGATCAGCACACCGTTAAGGACCGGGCGGCCTGATCATTGCACACCAAAGAAACCGGCGATTTCCTGCGCCGGGAATTTTGAAACCATTCGCTGGAGATTTTGAATATGGGCATGTCGAGCATTGCAGTACGCAACAAGGGCCGGCGCGGGCGGCGTGGAGTACCGCGCTATCGCGCCATGGCCGATATCAACATGACGCCTTTTATCGACGTCATCTTGGTGCTTTTGATCATTTTCATGGTGACCGCGCCGCTGCTCGCGACGGGCGTTGCGATCGACCTGCCGCGGACGAAGGCCGCGGCGTTGAACATCGAGCAAAAGCCGATCTCGGTCGCCGTCGATGACAGGGGCTCGGTTTATGTCATGGATCAGCTGGTGCAAGTCACTGGGCTCGCGGACAAGTTGAAGGAGGTCGCGACGTCCGGTGTCGACGAGCGGATCTATGTGCGTGGCGCAAATTTGGTGAATTACGGACGGATTGCCGAGGTCATGTCGATCATCACCGCCGCCGGATACAAAAAGGTCGCGCTGGTCACCAATCCCAACCAGAATTAAACCGCCATGCCTTTGCCCGAAAATCCTGGCTTCGCGGTCTCTGGCGGCGTGCATATCGGCTTGCTCGCCTTGTTGCTGTTTTCGTTGTCGCAGTCACGTCAATTCGACGATGCACAGGAGAGCGTTCCGGTCGAAATTCTCAGCGCCCAACAATTCAATCAGATCATTAAGGGCGAAAAGGCAGCGGCCGAGGTGAAGCCGCGCCAACGGGCCGAAAAAATTGCCGAACTCGCCGAGCTCAACCCGCAACCCTCGCCAAGCGACGCGCCAAAGAATGTCTCCACGCCACCCCCGCCGCTGAAACGTCAAGTCGATCCGGGCCAAGCCGAACAGCAAGAGGCGCCTAAGCCGCCTGAACACGGCATGGCCTCACCACCGGCGCGCCCGGCGCAGGAAACCGCGACGCCAGTGCCGAAAGCCGAGCAGGTCAAGCCGTCCGTTGCGCCGCCGAAATCGCAGGTCAACGAAGCGGAGGAAACTGCCACCCCGGAACCGGTCCAACCGAAGCCGGTCGAGCCGCCAAAAAAGCCCGCGCCAAAATTCAAGCCGGACCAATTGGCGAAGCTGCTCGATCAGGAAAAGCAAAAGGAAAAACAAAAGCCGGCCGCCAAACCGAGGTCTGGCGAGGAGGCCGCCGAGCCGCAACAAAAATTCGATCCTGGCGACATAGCCAAGTTTCTAAACAAGGAAGCGCCGCAAGGAAGACAGGCGCGCGGGCATGACCTCAGTCAAGTGGCCTCGCTCGGTTCGCCGACGGCAAGTGCCGCCAAAATGTCGCCATCTGTCTGGGACCAGCTCGACGGGCTGCTGCAAGAGCAATATAAGCGGTGCTGGAACTTTGCCGGGCTTGGCGGGCAGCAAAAATACATTCCTGAAATTCATGTCCAATATACGCTGGACGGTTCGTTGATCGGCCAGCCCGTGCTGCTTAACCCGCCGTCCGACCCCAATTTGCGCGCTCTGGCCGAAAGCGCGATGCGGGCGGTGAGGCGCTGCGATCCGCTACGGATACCTTCCCAATATCAGCTCTATTACGACCAATGGAAAGGCCGGATCGTTCGCTTCGATCCGGAGGAAATGCTGTGAAATTTTTCTACACCGTGCTTCGTTCACGCGCGCGGCGCAATCTCCAAGCCGTCATCGCGATGTCCGCCGAATTTCTGGCGGCCGCGATCTTGCTTGGCGGCTTAGGGCTCGCGCCGTCGGCACTTGCCCAGCAGGACCGCTATCTCGATGTGCACGGAGCGGGTGAATTCAAACCCATACCGATCGCGGTGACGGCATTTTCCGGCGATGCGGCGGCCAGTGCCCAATTGACCGCTATAGTCACCAATAATTTCAAGCATTCCGTGTTTCTCGCTCCCATCGATCCGAAGACCTTTGTTGAGACGATTGCCAATCCGGACCAGGCGCCGCAGATCGATTCCTGGCGCATGATCAATGCACAATTCGTGGTGACCGGCCGCACCGGCCGGGCCTCGGACGGAAGGCTGCAAACCGAGTTCCGGCTCTGGGACGTGGCGACCGGCAAGCAGATCGCTGGCAGCCAATATGTCACCGATCCGAACAATGCCCGCCGCGTCGCGCACATCGTCTCGGATGCGATCTTTTCGCGCATTACCGGCGAGCAAGGCTTTTTCGATACGCGGATTGCCTTTGTTGACGAGACTGGTCCGCCGGAGCGCCGCCGCAAGCGGCTGGCGATCATGGATCAGGACGGCTCCAATCTGCGCTACATGTCGCGAGGCGACGACCTCGTCGTGACGCCAAGGTTTTCGCCCTCGTCGCAAGATGTGACCTATATGTCGTTTGGCGCATCCGACCCGAAGGTCCTTTTGTTGAATATCGAGACCGGCCAGCGCGAGGTCGTCGGCAATTTCCCAGGCATGACCTTTTCGCCGCGTTTTTCGCCAGATGGGCAAAAGGTCGTGATGTCGCTTGCACAAGGGGTGGCGTCGAATCTCTACACCATGGATTTACGCTCGCGCACGACGACGCGGCTCTCCGACTCCAACGCGATCGACACATCGCCGTCCTATTCTCCGGACGGCACCCAAATCGTGTTCGAATCGGACCGCGGCGGCAGCCAGCAGATCTATGTCATGTCAGCAACCGGAGGCAGCCCGAAACGCATTTCGTTTGGCGAGGGACGCTATGCGACGCCAGTCTGGTCGCCGAAAGGCGACTATATCGCCTTTACCAAGCAAAAGGGCGGTTCGTTCGCGGTCGGTGTCATGCATCCGGATGGGTCGGGCGAGCGAATCCTGACCGAAGGCTATCACAACGAGGGGCCGACTTGGGCCCCGAACGGCCTCTATCTGATGTTCTTTCGCGATCCCGGCGGGCAGGACGGCGCGAAGATTTTTATGACCGACGTGTTCGGGCGCGCCGAATTCCCGGTCCCGACGCCGAATTATGGTTCGGATCCGTCCTGGAGCCCGCTTCTCAACTAGAGCATGATCCCAAAAAGTTGCGGACTTTTTGGAAAAGATCATGCGATAAAACAAAGACATAGAGACCGTGAGCGATTCAACTTGAAGCGATCATGGTCTAGGGGTGAAAAGATGGAAGAGTCCGGAGCTACCTCAAGGAAATCAGGGCACAGGGTCATAGCGGGTTCGGAGCGCTTGATGGAGCGCTCGACTTTACCCACTCGTAGTGAGGCTCCGCCCATTCCAAGAAAAAGTCTGGGCAAAATTGCTCACATCTGGCGATCCGCGGATCTTATCGCCAGGCCCGCGCGGCAAACGGGCATGCTCAAATCGCGATATGCGGCTCGTCGTGCAAAACGACATTCAACAAGGAACTGTGGACTTCGATGCCGCTGCCGTTGTAGTCGATAAGACCCAGTTTTCGAAATTTGTTCATGAAGAAACTCACCCGGGACCGGGTCGTGCCGATCATGTCCGCAAGCGTCTCCTGGCTGATTTGCGCGAGGATCGGCTCCGGCTTCTCGTCCTTGCCAAAGTTCGCCAACAGCAGGAGCATCCGGGCAAGACGTTTCTCACTCGAATTGAACAGCTGATCGACGAGATCTGCCTCGACGCGGATGGCCCGAGCCAGAAGATGGGCAATGAACATCCCGAAGAACGCCGGCTCCTGTTGGATCAGGCGGACAATCGCTGCTTTTTCCAGGCGAACGATGACGGAGTCCATCATCGTCGCGGCCGTCGCTATGCGCTGCGCCTGGCCGGCAAGACATCCTTCCCCGAAGAAATCGTTCGTTCCAAGCATTGCGACGACGGCTTCCTTGCCTTGCTCCGAAACGACGGTGACCTTCACCTTGCCGCTCTCGATGTAGAAGATCGCATCCGCGGGGTCTCCCTGTGACATGACGATCTGGTCCTTGCGGTACTCCCCATTCCTGCGACCCTCGCCAACCTTGGCGAAAAAAGAATTCGGATCGAACGACGGCCGGCTTTTGGTTGCCATGACACACCTCCTGTGCGGTGAGTCTCTCAAGCGCGAATTTTGACTATTATCATAAATTGTTATATATTATCACAATTTTTATCATAATTTTCGACGCTGAGGTGTGCTATTTTGAACAGATCGCCGCTGGGTTGGCTGCTATTTCAGCTCTAGATGTCGTGTCTCGATAGGTTGTTTCTTGGGATCCTTGAGATAGGTGAGCATCCGTTGATGCCGAAGTGAGGCCGATGATGATTGTAATGGTGGAGGAAAGGCAACAGTGCGGCGGCCCGTTCGGATGAATGGTTGTAGGGTTTGGCATAGGCCCATTCCCGCAAGGAGGTCTGCACGAAGCGTTCGGCCTTTCCGTTTGTTCTTGGCGTATAGGGTCTGGTGCGCTTATGCTTGATTTTCAGCATTCGCAACGCCTTTGTGTAGCGGCGCGAACGGAAGCTGGCGCCGTTGTCGGTCATGACGCGAAGGACCCTGACGCCGTGATCGCGAAAGAAGCGCAAGGCTTGCAAGAGGAATTTCAGGCAGGAGCGCCGTGTTTCGTCCGGCAGGATTTCAGAATAGGCCAGCCGGGAGTGATCGTCGACGGCCAGATGGAGATATTCCCAGCCCTTGCCGCCTTCCTTGCGGCTGCGTGGCGCGCTCTGTCCGGTCCGGTCTCCCGTGATGCGATGTCCGATCCCTTCGATGCGGCCGAGCTTCTTGATGTCGATATGGATCATCTCGCCCGGCTGCTTCTTTTCATAGCGGATGATCGCGATCCTTTGATCGAGGGCGGACAGGCGGCTCAGCCCCTTGGCCTTTGCGATGCGGGCCACCGTCGCGCGCGACAGCCCGGTCGCGCGGGCGATCTTCCAGAAGGGCTGACGGGCCCGGCGCAGGGTTTCGACCTGGGCGATCTGATGTGATGTGATCCGTGTCCGCAGGCGATGCGGCCGGCTGGTCCGGTCTTGGAGGCCAGCGGCGCCTTCGCTTTCGTGGCGCCGGAGCCATTTCCTCACGGTCGCGGCCGAAACGCCTACAGCGCCGGCTATGGAGCGCGGCGTTTCGCCCGCTTGGCGGCGCCCGACAATCAAGGCTCGCATGTTCGGCGTCGTCCTGGCATTCTTATGAATGTTCACGGGTGGGTCTCCTGAGCCTGTGGTGCTTCGCAAACCCCACAAACCTCAGATTCTCCCCGTGAACAACCTGTTGAGACATTACATCTAGAGCGGGATGAGGAAAAGTGGAAACCGGTTTTCCGCCCGCATCCCGCTCTAAACTCTTGGAATCGATCACGTTCATGATTTTGGATTGATTCAATCCAAAATCATCGTGAACTAGGAGCTAAGGGAAAGCTCAAGGAACCGCTGTTGCTATCACGCAACAAATTGCTGCGACATAGTCAATTGCGGCAGAGTCAATAACGTCATCGAGGCGACGTCGCATGGTCATCCTTGCAATCGGGAGCGTGCTGCTTGGGACAGTCTTAGGACGGTTTTTCAAGGTTTGGGTTCTTGTTCCGGCGTGCGCGTTGACATTCGCAATCGTTTTTGCCAGTTCCGCCCATTACGAACATCGTCTGCTGAGCGCGCTTCTCGAATTCACCGTGATTGCGACGTGCCTGCAAATCGGCTACGTGTCCGGCTGTCTTTCATGCGTCACCCGCGACAAGTGGCGACGCCTCAAGATACCCCGCGAATCGTCGCATCCGGCGGCATCACGGCACCAGCACCTTTTTTAAACGCGCTGCCCCTGTGACAGGAAATGGGCATCGCGGCGGCATGCGGAACCCCGCACGTCTTTCCGCCCGGGCCGCGTCCTTCGAGACGGCGCTTCGGGCCGACGCAGGCCGAGGGGCTAGCAATCCGCTGTAGCCAGACCGTCCGCCTGTCTTTCGCTACCGTGACCTTCACGGTTTTCACAGAAAAATCAACCCAAAACCTTGCGCTCGCCAACGCGTTCGGGCCGTAATCGGCGGTGCCGAATCATGCGGCATGTGGTCCTGGTTGCCGGCCCGGCACGATTGGTTAACCAAAAGCTAGGAAGCTTTGTCGAATAATAGGCAATGATCCAAATGCGCGCTCGCGGCAAAAAGGGCCGGCCATGAAACTCACAAAACTCCGCATCGTGGGTTTCAAGACCTTTGTCGAGCCGGCCGAATTCCTTATCGAGCCGGGGTTGACCGGCATCGTTGGGCCGAACGGCTGCGGCAAGTCGAATTTGGTCGAGGCGCTGCGCTGGGTCATGGGCGAGAGTTCGTCGAAAAGCATGCGCGCGTCGGGCATGGACGATGTGATTTTTTCCGGCGGTGGCGACCGGCCCGCGCGCAACATGGCGGAGGTGGTCCTCTTCCTCGACAATCGCGATCGCTCGGCGCCCGCCGCGTTTAACGATGGCGAGATTATCGAGGTTTCCCGCCGCATCGAGCGCGAATCTCGGCTCCGCCTACCGGGTCAATGGACGCGAGGTGCGCGCCCGCGACGTTCAATTGCTGTTCGCCGACGCATCGACCGGCGCGCGCTCGCCATCCATGGTGCGGCAGGGCCAGATCGGCGAGATCATTGCCGCCAAGCCGCAGGAGCGCCGCCGGATCATCGAGGAAGCCGCGGGCATCGCGGGGCTCCATTCCCGCCGTCACGAAGCCGAGCTGCGTCTCAAGGCGGCGGAGGACAATCTCGTTCGCCTCGACGATATTTTGCGGCAGATCGATACCCAGGCCGAGAGCCTCAAGCGGCAGGCGCGCCAAGCGGCGCGCTACCGTGGTCTTGCGGGCGAGATCAGGCGCAACGAAGCCCTGCTTGCCCTGATCAGCCAGGGCCAGGCGGCGAGCGTGCTTCAATCGGCCGAAGCCAAACTCGAAGCCGATCTGCGGGACGTCGCGGAAGGAACCGGGGCCCAAGCCGAGGCTGCCCGGAAGCAAGCGAGCGCCGCGCATGAGTTGCCGGGATTGCGCGGGATCGAAGCCGAAGGCGCCGCCGAATTGCAACGGCTCCTTGTTGCCCTTGAGACGCTGGATGGAGAAGAAAGGCGCGCGAAAAGCCGCGCCGCCGAAATGGAACACAGGATCGCGCAAACGACCAGCGATATTGCTCGTGAGGCCGCGCTGATCGAGGACGCGGCCGCCGTTCTCGCACGGCTCGATCAGGAGGCAACCGAGCTTGCGGGCAGCGGCGTGGACGAAGCCGGGATCGAGGCCCTGCGCGGCCAGCTCGCGGACGCCGAAGCGGCCCTCGCGATTACGGAAAAGACGCTCGCCGAAACGCAGGACATAAGGGCCGCGACGGAGGCGCGGCGCGCGGCGCTTGAGGCTGCAATCCGGGAAGAAACGGCCCGCGCAGCGCGGCTCGACGCCGAAGGCGAAACGGTGAGGGGGGAACGGGGCGCGCTTATGTCCGATTCCCCGGACGGCGCGAATTTCGGGCTTTTGGAGGCGGCGCTCGACGACGCCATCGCGGAAGCTCAAGCGCGCGAAAACGAACTGGCGCTTGCCGAAGCCCGCCATGCCGGGGCCGGTGCCGAAGAATTAAAAACCCGGGATCCGATGGCCGAAGCCGAACGCAAGGCCCAAACTCTCGAAACGCAAGTCGCGACATTATCCAAATTGCTGAACGCCGGAACCGGCGGCTTTTGGCCTTCGGTCACCGAGGAGATCAGCGTCGCGAAAGGCTATGAGGCTGCGCTCGGCGCGGCGCTCGGCGACGATCTCGACGCCTCGACCAATCCGGCTTCGCCTTCGCATTGGGCCCGTACCGATGCTTCGGACGACCCCGCTTTGCCGCCTGGCGTCGACGCGCTCTCGAGGCTCGTCACGGCGCCGGCTCCTCTCGCGCGGCGGCTGAACCAGATTGGGGTTGTCCCGCGGGCCGATGGAACCGCCTTGCGGACGATGCTGAAGCCCGGCCAAAGGCTGGTCTCGCAGGAAGGCGATCTGTGGCGCTGGGACGGTTTCACGCAAGCTGCCGAGGCCCCTACTGCCGCGGCGCGGCGTCTTGCCGAAAAAAACCGCCTTGGCGATCTCGCGATCCAAGCGCAAGCCGCGCGCGGCGCCGCCACTGTCTTGAAAGCAGATGCCGAGTTCGCCAAAACGGCTCTAGCTGCCGCGGCCGCCGCGGAAAACGCGGCAAGACAGGCGCACAAGGGCGCGCTGTGCAAAATCGAAACGGCCCGCGCGGAAAAGGCCGCGGCCGAAATGCGCAAGGCCGCGATCGCTGCGCGGCTCTCGGCGCTCGAAGAAGCCCTCCTTCGCCTCGATTCCGCACGCGATGAAGCCAGCGAACAGCACGCGCAAGCCAAAGCGGCGCTCGGCCAATTGGACGCCTCGGCGGAGCTGACCGCGCGGCTCGACATGGCACGCGCGGCGGCGGCGAACGATCGCGCCGTGGTGGCCGAAGCCAGCGCTGAATTGCAAACCCACCTGCGCGAAGGCGAGACGCGCGCGAAGCGTTTTCGCGGCATCGAAGAAGAGCGCCAATCTTGGCATGCCCGCGGCGATCGCGCGGGCGGCCAGATCAGCGCGCTGGAAGCACGGCGCGAGGAAGCCACGCAAGAGCTGCGAAGACTTGCCGAGGCGCCGGATATATTTCTGGCCACCCGTCAAACTCTGATGCGCCAAATCGAAGCGGCCGAGGATGCGCGCAGGCAGGCGGCCGACAATCGGGCCGAGGCCGAGTTGCGTCTTGCCGGGGCGGATCGTGCCGCACGCGACGCGCTCGCCGCGATGAGCGCGGCGCGGGAAGAAAAAGCTCGGAGCGAGGCCAGGGTCGAAGCGGCGCGGGCGCGCTGCGGCGAGATCGCGCATATGATCGCGACCGAGCTTGATTGCACGGAGACCGAACTTTTCGCCCTCGCCCGTGTCGCGCCGGGAGACGGTCTTCCGCCCGCGGAGGAAATCGAAAAGCGGCTCGACGGTTTGAAAGACGACCGCGAGCGGCTTGGCGGTGTCAATCTGCGGGCAGAAGAAGAATTAAACGAAATCCTTACCTCGAAGACCAATCTTTCTACCGAGCATGCCGATCTGTCCGAGGCCATCCGGCGGCTGCGCCAGGCGATTTAAAGTTTGAACAAGGAAGGCCGCGAGAGGCTCCTTGGCGCGTTCGATGCCGTTCATGCGCATTTCACGGAGCTGTTCACAACGCTATTCGGCGGCGGCTCGGCCGAACTCCAACTGATCGAATCCGACGATCCGCTCGAAGCCGGGCTCGAAATCCTCGCCCGACCGCCAGGTAAAAGGCCGCAGGTGATGACGCTTTTGTCCGGCGGCGAACAGGCGCTGACCGCGCTGGCGTTGATCTTCGCGATCTTTCTTACCAATCCGGCGCCGGTTTGCGTTCTCGACGAAGTGGATGCGCCGCTCGACGACGCCAACGTCGAACGCTTCTGCGATCTTCTCGAAAATATGCGCGGCAAGACCGAGACGCGCTTTCTTACCGTCACCCACAATCCGATCACCATGGCGCGGATGAACCGCCTGTTTGGCGTAACCATGGCCGAACGCGGCGTGAGCCAGCTCGTCAGCGTCGATCTCGAAGAAGCCGAGCGCTTCCGCGACACGGGTTGAGTGCGGCGAACCGTCTCGCCCAACGGGAATCCTAGACTAGTCCTCCACTTTCCACGTGGCGATTTCGCTGTTGACAACACAACGGCAATGTCCGACGCCATCCACGACGATTTCGCCCCGGTGGAAAGTCAGGATGTTGCGCTGCGGGCGATGCTTACGAGCCTGACGAAGGCGGGCGCTGCGCGGCCCTGTCAGTTATGATAGAGATGGTGCCGGTGATGGCGATAAGCCGAGCGGTGCTCATGCCTCCAGTGGCGATGGTAGCGCGGCCCCGGGTTGATGCCGAGTACCCCGTTGACCCCGCCGACCGCGCCACCGACCGCGCCGCCGACAATTCCACCAACTGGACCGGCGGCGGCATTGCCTTCCGCCGCGCCGCGCCGCATTCCTTCAGGAACGCCTTGGGCATGAACGGCAATAGGGACCGCGAGCAAAGCCGCTACCGCGGCAAACTTCAGAATTTTCAGCATCTCTACCTCCATATCACACAGTCAAGACAACTTCCGTATCTCTTGTTCCGTACCTCTTGCGTTAACCACGCGGTTCTCGCTTCAGCCCGTCATCGAAAGACCATCATCATTGGCACTGCCATCATTGGCACTGCATCATTGGCACTGCGGCGAAGGCGGGGCGTTTGCCGTGGCCGGTAAACGCCCCTGTCTCGAGGGTTAATCGATCACTTGAACAACCCGGCGTGTTCGTGGCTCGACCAGAACGGGCTGCTCATTGACGATCGTGTAGCGGTAGCTGGGGGAAACGCCATATTCCCGAGGCACCGGGTAAAAGACTACCCCGGTGGACGGCAGGATCATTCCAACCTGCGGATCCTCGCGGTAGCGATAAGAGGAGCGGTGTTCGCGTATCACATAGTCGTGAAAGCGAGGGGCTTGATCGACGCCCAACAGGCCGCCAATCCCGCCCGCGACACCGCCAACCACGCCACCGACCGCGCCACCAACGGGTCCGCCTACGGCGCTGCCTTCGGCTGCGCCACGTTCGGCACCGGCGGGAATGCCTTGAGCCTGCGCCGCGAAAGGCGAGGCGAGCAGAGCCGTAACCACGGCTATTCCAAATTTTTTCTGCATCATGGTTTCTCCTTATCCTCCTCGATTGCCGGGCTAAACATCGGCCCTCGCCAAAAGTTCCCTCGCCTCGGCGACGCGGAAATTCGCTTCGCTGGCCGTTGGGGGAAGTGTCTTTGTGAGGGGCGGGTCTTGGCTGGCGCGTCGCGCGACGCGGACCTCGCTCAGGACATATCGCTATTTTGGCTCGGGACCGGGCGGACCGCCAGGCACCCCAGGAGGCGGAATGACGGGGGTCGAATTAGGCTCCGGAACCGGTGCAGGTTTCACAATTTCAGGGTCGACACCAGGCGGAGGCGTGATCACGCCGCCGCTGGCGTCCAATTTGTCGCTTAGATTTTTTTCATGGTCATCGATTCCGCTTCCGCCTTGCTCGGTACCGGGCCGCACCTTCTCTGGAATTGTCTCGTTGCCGGCAGGATCTCCTGGCGCGGTCTGCGCCGACGCGCCCGCGGCCGCCAATCCCAACAAACCCGTAAAGAACAGCGCCAGCACAGCTTTCATCTGCCATCTCCATTGCAAACTCACGGCAATCAACGCTGAAGATCTCTGCTTCGTTCCGCGAGCGATGGCCTAACATCGAGCCGTCACCGCGATTCTTGGGGAAAATTAAATTCAAACTTAGACGCTACCCCATTGAACCCGGCTTCCTCGATTGCCGGGCTACACATCGGCTTTGAGGAGGTTATGCCCGGCGCTGGGGGGCCCCGTCGCACTTGCTAAGTTTCGCGGGGAATGATAGGCGCGCCCGATGGATTGTCCGCGAGCCCCCTGCCATCTTGAAGTTTCGTCCCGCGCGGACGCCGTGCGATGAGCATCAACTTCCACAAGGGCGACTTGCCTGACGCCGCCGGTTTTGGCGATTGCGTCGCGATCGACACCGAAACCTTGGGGTTGGTTCCGCATCGGGACCGGCTCTGCATCGTCCAATTGTCGCGCGGAGACGGGACCGCCGATGTCGTTCAAATCGGGCCCGGCCAGGCGCGAGCGAAAAACATCGAGCGGCTATTAGCCGACCCAAAGGTCACAAAACTGTTTCATTTCGCCCGTTTCGATGTCGCGGTTTTGTTCAAGACCTTCGGGGTCATGGCGGCGCCCATCTATTGCACCAAGATCGCCTCAAAACTCGCCCGGACCTATACCGACCGGCACGGCTTGAAGGATTTGACGCGCGAACTTCTCGGCGTTGAACTATCCAAGCAGCAGCAATCCTCCGATTGGGGCGACGCGATGCTCTCGGAGGCGCAGCTTACCTATGCGGCGTCCGACGTCCTCTATTTGCATGCCTTGCGCATCCGCCTCGACGCGATGCTCAAGCGCGAGAACCGCTTCGAGATTGCCGCCGCCTGTTTCGATTTTGTGCCAGCGCGCGCCCGTCTCGACCTGATGGGCTGGGCCGATGCGGATATATTTTCGCCTCAATAGGCATAGCCCTAGCTTGAGCCCGCCATGACTTCGCCTTGCTTGCTTGCTGTGTGAGGAGACCGAGCGCTGCCTTGCGCCTACTGAACGGACCAATGCCCGATCAAGGAAGCGTGCAAGGATTATTAAGAATTTTTAGGATTTCTAAAGCCGCTGCCATGTTCGATCGTGGTTTGAGGAATTTCGCGCAGCCTGGAGCTTGGGTCCCTTGTCTCAGAACGAAGCTCTGCGAATGAAGAAATCGTTAGGTGGGACGGGCACGTCAGCGGGTGCCTTGAGCGGCACCGGTGGCCTCGCCAGCCTGGAAAACCCTGAGGACACCAAGGTCGCCTCGCCGGACGTCGCAACGGCCGTTAGCGGCAGGGCGGACGATGGCCCGGCGGACTCCGCCGCGGTGCGTTTCAACGTGACGCCGGCGCTTTCGCGCGGCGGCTTCAAGGCGGCACACCGTCATTCGGCGCGGGTGTGGTTGTTTCGCCGCGCCGCGATCGCCGGTTCGCTTCTCGCGATCACGCTCATCCCCGCGGTGGCTCTATTGAACCCCTTAAGGCACATGCCAGGCGACATTTCCGTTGGCCGGGCCGCGCTTGACGGCACGAAAATCACCCTGGATTTTCCGAAAATCTCCGGGGTTCAGACGGACGGCCGCCCCTTTGAGATCAAGGCGCGTTCTGGAACCCAGGACATTACGGCGCCGGGCATCATCGAACTGCTCGGCATCGATTCCAAGATCGGGGCGGCGAACGCCTCGACGACATGGGTGAGCGCCGGGCGGGGCATCTACGACAGCCTGCACGACAAAATGACATTGGAAGGCGACATTCGAATCAAAAGTAGCACGGGTTACGACATTTGGTTGAGAACCGCGCGGATCGATTTCAACACCGGCGGCCTTGTCTCCGAGGAGCCGGTCAGGGTCTTTCTCGACGGCGGGACGATCGCGGCGAAGCAATTGAATGTCAGCGACAATGGCCACAAAGTCTCGTTCGGAGGCGAGGTGACCTCAATGATCGATACCGGGGCGGGGAAGCCCGAAGCCGCCGGCGCCAAGATGGAGACCGGAAAATGACCGGGCGCTTGGGCCAGGCCGTTCTCGCTTTGCTTATTTTGGCTTCGGTGGTCTTTCCGGCGTATGCGGAAAAGCCACGCTCCGGCGCGATTTTGCCGGGCGGCAATTCCAAGGATCCCGTCAATATCGCTGCCGCCAAACTGGATTATTTCGACAAGGAACAAAAGCTTGTCTACACCGGCAACGTCGTTGCGAGGCAAGGAGAAAGCAAGCTCCGGACGGGCACGCTCGTCATTTTCCTGACGCCGAAGGATGCCCTGGCACCGGCCGGAGTTCCATCGTCGTCGAGCCAGATTCGCCGCATGGAAGCGGCAGGACCGGTGACCATCGTTTCCAAGGACCAGATTGGGACCGGCGACAGCGGCGTCTATGAAAAATCGGAAAACAAAATCTATCTTATCGGCAACGTGACATTAACCCAGGGACCCAATGTTACCAAAGGCGATCAATTGATCTATGATTTGGATACCAATCAGGCGGCGGTAACCGGCCGGGTCAGGAGCATGTTTTTGCCAAGCGGCGGCACAGGAGACGCGAAGGAGCCAAGACCGGTGAGGCCGGAGGGCGCCCAAAAGCCCGATCGCGCGTCCAAGGCCTCCTGACGAACAGCTTTCGCTGGGCGCGACAAAACTCTCGCTGGTTACCCTCGCGACGCACATACCAGCGAGCGGGGTTTGTCTGCGCCGGTGGAGAGGCTTTGACGACACTTCCGGCCGTCTCGAAGATTGCTGTAGCTCTTGATTTGCCGCATTCTTACGCTGCGCGGCCCACGCCCCGTTTTGCTTTGCTGGAAAGTATGCTTCGATGGGGACGCGGCGGGGCTCTGGCAGGTTGGAATTTTCGAAGGATTTTTCTTAATTTGCCCCCGCGACCGGCCCTTTTTCCTCTCGCCGCCTTCGCTTGGCTGCGCGGTTTGTTACAGCCGGGCACGGTGGCGCCGCTTTGCGTGGGCGACGGCAATTGGATAATCGCCGAGGATCTGGATATCGCGGAGCACGGCGGCGGGCCGCACCTATCGCAGTGCTGTATGGATCTCGCCGGTGAAACGCCGCGGAAGGTGACTGACGGAACCGAGCCGGAAACGAGCGCGCAAGGGGTACTGGCGGTTCATCATTTGTGCAAATCCTACAAGGCCCGCCGCGTTGTCGAGGACGTGAGCATGATGGTGCGGCGCGGCGAGGTGGTTGGCCTCCTCGGCCCGAACGGCGCCGGCAAGACCACGCTTTTTTACATGATTACCGGGCTAATTCGGCCGGACAGCGGCCTCATCGACCTCGACGGGCACGATGTGACGCCCCTGCCAATGTACCGGCGCGCGCGCCTCGGCATCGGCTATCTGCCGCAGGAAGCCTCGATTTTCCGCGGTCTCAACGTCGAGGACAACATCCGCGCGGTCCTTGAAATCGTCGAACCCGACAAGCTTAAGCGCGCCCGCGAGCTCGAAGCCTTGCTCGACGAGTTCGACCTCGAATCCTTGCGCAAGACGCCCTCGATCGCGCTCTCCGGCGGCGAGCGGCGGCGCTGCGAAATCGCGCGCGCCTTGGCGGGCCGCCCGTCCTTCATGCTTCTCGACGAACCGTTCGCCGGGATCGATCCCATTGCCGTGGGCGATATTCAGCTTCTTGTGCGGCACCTGAAACGGCGCGGCATCGGGGTTCTCGTCACCGATCACAATGTCCGCGAAACCTTGGGGTTGATCGACCGCGCGTACATCGTACATGCCGGCCGGGTCTTGGTCGAAGGGACTCCGGCCAAGATTGTCGAAGACCCCAATGTGCGCCGCTTCTATCTTGGCGAGGAATTCCGGCTGTGACGGCGTTGTTCAAGGCCGTCCAGGAAATCCATTTTCTAGAGCGGGATGAGGAAAAGTGGAAACCGGTTTTCCGCCCGCATCCCGCTCTAAACTCTTGGAATCGATCACGTTCATGATTTTGGATTGATTTAATCCAAAATCATCGTGATCTAGCGAATAATCAGATCGCCAAAAAAGGGAATAACCCTTGGTTACGCCACAAATTCATTATTGATAACTGTTAAAATTCCGTTCTTACCATACCCCGGACCCCCGTTGGGAGTGACTCATGAGCGACGCCTCTTCGCACCGGCATGGCAAGGCGATTTTCGAGCTCGATCTCGGGCGTATCGGGTTCGTCGTGATTATTCCCGTCATGCTTTGGGTATTTTACACGACGTTGAGCGGACTCGTGGACATTATGAGGAAGGGGCCGGACGACAACTTCGGTCTCATCGGCGCGGTGATCGGATCGGCGGCGATCCTGAGTTTGATGGCGCTGAGCTCCTGGCTGCTCGGCTCCGAGCTGGCGGCCGCGGTCGCGGGCAAGCGCCGGGCGGCCAAAGGCGGAATAGCCGGACTTTTCGTCATCATTCCGGCCTTTCTGTTTTTCTTCGGCATGTCCGCGTTTTTTTCCTACACCTATTATTCAATCTTTCCGCCAAGAAGCTCGCCGGAGAGACGCAACCGATGGAATTGGCCGTCGCCGTGCTGCCCGGGATGAGCGAAGCGGTGGGGCAAGCCTATGAGGATCAGAGCAAAACAATATTGGCGCGACAGGATATGCTTGTCTGGATGAGGAGCGTCGACGCACTTATTCGAACCGCGCGAAAGGATAACGAAGCGCTTGCCCAGAGATGGCGGGATGAACAGACGAAGCGAAGCGACGTGCAACGACAGGCGTCGGCGGAGGAAGCAAAAAAGCGCAAGGCGGTGCAAGACACGAAACTGCAGATCGAAGTGATCGAGCCCAGGCTCGCGAAACGCGCGATCCAATTGCAGGCGCTGAAGGATCAAATTCGACCATGGGACGAGCGGGTTGCCGTGCTCGACGTGGAGGCGGCGAAATTCGAGGCCGAGGCGAGTTTTGCCGACCGCGGGCTCGACAGGACCCGCGTTAGGGGCTGCGGCAATGAAGTCTGTAAGCCGGCGAAGAAAAATGCCGCCGAGCGCCGAAAGAAGATCGCCGATATCCTAAAGGAATTGAAGCCGAAACACGATGAACTCGCCAGGGTCGCGGCTGAAATCGAGATTTTTCAGAAGACGCTTTCGGGACTGCGCGAGCAGGCGGCCTATCTTTCCGGCCGGGGCGAGCAGAAGAGCGCGATGTCCGCGCCAGCGGCTTTCGATCTCGGTTCGGGTTTGCAGGGCCTGGACGAAGCCCGGCGCGAGTTCGAAAGAGATCCGTCCTGGGGCGCGATCAATCGCATCAAGGCTTCGTGCGACGTATTGCTGCCGGTCATACGGGAAATGAAGCTCGCGGGCGCCGAGCCCGAGAGCATCCAATGCGCTCCGCGATCCTCCGACTTGCAGGGCCTGCTCGACCGCCGCGCTAGCTACGCCGGCGCCCGCAAGACGTTCGACGGCCAATGTGCCCTCGAAGGCAAGCTTCGCGATCAATTGGATCATATCGCAGAGCGTGTGCGCACTAAGGTATTACAGCCTGCTTTGGCGCTGACGGAAGCGAAGAAGATCGTCGACGGCTGCATCGCCCTGGCGGGCACCACTGGCGTCCCTGGCGTGCAATTGTCGGAGTTCTACAGTCAGGCGAATGATTTTGTTCTCGCGCGGTCACTTGATCGCAACCGCTTTGACCTCGCCACGGAAGAATTGTTCAAGACGCCGGCGGCCAACAAGGCTTTGGCGGTGGCGGTGGCACAGGACCTGCTCATTCTGATCTATAAGTTCCTGGCCGATTTCTACACATATCGCTGGCGGCCTCGCGGCAAAATTGCGATCGGAGCGCCGATCGATTTGTCGGACGATAAGGCGGATCCGAACGAGACCAGGGCGAGAAAAGCGCTGCTGCATCTCGCCAAGCCCGGGCGCGATGAGGTTAGCGAGATCAATGACGTCGATGTTGACGCGCTGCCGGCTGAAGTCGCGATGAATCTCAAGGGCTTGCTCAACGGGCTCGCCCGTCGTCAGGCGGTCTGGCAAGTGCGCATGGGTGTTCAGGGCATCGAGAACTCAGTTCTCTTCGCGGTTGAGAGCGAGCTTCAAGAGCAGTTCGGCTCCGCGCCTCCCAAGCCCGCGACTGCGCTGCCGCTTCCCCCCGCCCGAACAATTGCCGGAAGCGCGCGGGCCGGGCTCGCCGGACCATTGTCGCACAGCGACTTACTGCCATTTCCGACGATAGATGCCCATGATTTCTCCCAAAGAGCACGAGGGGACTTGGCCAATACTGCCGTTGGAGTTCTTTCGGCCCTATTCGCAATAGGGCGCCGAGCGCTTTCTTGGATTTCGCCGCGCCCGCCTTACAGCTTGAACCCCTAATAGTAAATCCTTGAAGCTGTGACTTGGAGTGGGATTGAACGAAGCCGCTGTCGCGGCGGGTGCGGCGAGGTTGGGTCATTGACCTCCTGTCCGAGAGGATCGGCTGTTCAGCCCCTCCCGGAGAGGAGATTTCCAGATGACCCAAGAACGCCGGGCGCGAAATCTTTTTGATCGCCGGTAGTGGCCCAGCTCACCGGGCCAAGAAAGCCGGCGCTTTCGTGCCAGCGCTGGGCCGGAAATGGCGCTTGTTCTTACCGCCGCCTTATCTGCCGGACCGCAACCCCGGCGCTTTGGTCTGGAAACATCTCGAAGCGGCTGACCTTCTCGGGCGCAATTCGCTCAGCGTGTTCTGCGCCCTGTCTCTTCCCAGCTTGAGCGGGCAAATGTTCCGCTTCGTTTATTGCGGACATGTTGCATCCGACGCATTCATCGCTATCCTGGACGTTCTCCTTCTGGGTTTCATCGCATGGACGGCGGAATGGCGCGAAAGATTGCGGGCGGCTTTGGCAAACAAGCCGCAATCGCTCTAGCGCTGGGCTGGCTTTTGATGCCGGCTTGCCGCGCGGAAGACGCCGCCGTGCCCGTCGCGCCGCCGATGAGCCCGCCCTGCGACGTGCCGGCGACGGATATCGCCGCCCCGGCCACGCTGCCCAACGTGACCGCGGCGCTGCATAAGGGCGAGAAAGTGCGAATTCTTGCGATCGGCTCCTCCTCGACGCTCGGGTACGGGGCCTCGTCGAAGGACATGAGCTATCCCTCGCAGCTCGTATCGATCCTCGAACGTGCCCTCAAGGGCGTCGATGTCGTGATCCTCAACCGCGGGGTCTCCGGAGAAATGGCGGAGGACACGGCCGAGCGAATCCGAAGCGAGGTCGCGCTTAGGGAGCCGGACCTCGTTCTTTGGCAGTTGGGAACCAATGACGCGCTTGCCCGCATCCCGCCGCAGGATTTCGAGGACACCGTGCGTTCGACGATCCGCTGGCTGAAGGAGAACCGGGTCGACGTCGTGCTCGTCGGAGTGCAATATACCGTGCGCCTCGCCCGCGACGCGAATTATGTCGCCATTCGCGACAGCCTGCAGAAAATCGCGGCCGAGGAAAATATTCTCTACGTCCGCCGCTACGATGCGATGCGGTTCATCGCCCAGACCAGGGCCAATTTGCAATTGATGGCGGGCGATAATTTCCATCTCAACGATCTCGGCTATCAGTGCATGGCGGAACACGTAGCGCATGCCCTGATCGTCAGTCTTTTCGTCAAGCGCGTGCGGCCCGTCCACAATTAAGTCGGTTTCGCTCAGGTCACTTCGAACCATGTTGCCATCCCGGTAGCCTGACGCCCGGCCATGTGACATTCGATCGTCCATTTGCCCGGATTGTCGGCGACGAAGGCAACATGTTTGGTCTTGCCTTCGGGAACGAGGACGGCATCGCGCCAATAGGGCTCCCAGCCATCGTCGAGATCGTGCAGGAGCCGCATCGCGTGGCCATGCACATGCATTTGCTGCACGAAGGCCGTATGGTTCACAAAGCCGAGCGTCACCGGGGTCCCGCGCTTGACCGAAAACAACGGCGCCGGTGTAAATCCGGTGAATGCCTTTCCATTTAGCTTCCAATATAAGGGGCGATCTTGCACCGCCGCCGGGATCGGCCCGGTCGCCATGCCGGCGATGGCCTCGATCAAAATATCGACTTTACGCGACGCCTGTAGCTTGATCTCGCTGGGCAGGAGCGGATTTTGCGGCAGCGAGGCGACCGGCGGCAAGGGAGAGCGCTTTTCTCCTGCGGTCTTGAAGGCGAGAAGAACACGGTCTGGCTCATTGTCTCCAAGCAGCGTTACATTCGCAGCCGCTCCAGCGTCCCCGGGAAGATCGAGCATGACGTCGAAACGCGCGCCGGGTCCAAGCGGAATCATCTGCCGGACAGGCTCAAAGGCTTCGCACGGCTGACCATCGACTGCGAGGATCAAGGGTCTGACCGCGTTGAATGCGATCAACATCAGCCGCGTATCGACGGCGCTCAGGACGCGCAGCCGCAAACGCGATGAAGGCGGCAGGGTTTCCTCGACCTGAACAGCGCGCGAGTTGAGGGTGACGAGCGGCCCGATGCGGCCCGCCCCCGCGGCGTCCATGGCGGCGTTGAAACCGGCGAGCTGGCCTTTGTCGTCGAGCTTCCAATCGGCGAGAACGACAAGCATGTCGCGGTCGGCCGCGGGCGGTTCCGGCTCGTCGACGATCAAGACGCCGTAAAGCCCGCGATCGAGCTGCTCGCCGATGAACGGCAAGGCGTGCGGATGATACCAATAAAGCCCGCTGTCGGGCGGGGTAAAGCGATAGTCGAAAGAGCCGCCTGGCGGGACCGGCTCTTGCGTCAGGCCGGCGACGCCGTCCATCGCATTGACGATCCGCACGCCGTGCCAGTTGAGGCTTGTCGGCTGGGCGAGCTTGTTGACGAGCCTTACTTTGACTTCCTCGCCTTTTTTGAAGCGCAGGAGCGGGCCGGGCACCTCCCCATTATAGCTCCAGACGGCGGTTGGAGGTGCAGGTTCGGGCAGAAGGCGCAAATTGCCCTCCCGCGCTTCAAGGACACGGAAACCGTCCTGCGAGGCGGGCAGCTCCGCCCGCGCGGGCAGCGCCAAAACGCTGGCCAGCGTGTGCCCGAGAAAGTGACGGCGGCTAATCGTTCCGCGCGGCGGCATCAAAAATCCTGCGGGTTATAAACGGGCTCGACGCCGGCCAAGGTGAAAGCCGCGAGGCGAGATGCGATTTTAAATCCAGCGCCGGACCTCGGCTTTGTAGCGCAAATATTTGGCGCCAAATTTTCGTTCGAGATAGGCCTCTTCCGGTTCGATCACGCCTTTTTGCAAAGTCGCCGCGAGCCCGGCTGAGAGGAGAAAAATCCACAAGGAATTAACGATGCAGCCGATGCCGATGTTGAGCAAGATCATGCCGATATATAAGGGATTGCGGCTCACGCCGTAGAGACCGGAGGTTGCAATATCGTTTGTCGGCTTGCGGATGTCGAGATTGGTTTTGACCAGGACCATTTCCCGCGCCGCGAAGAGTTTGACGTTGACGGCGGCGAAAATGACAATGAGGCCGAACGGAAAGCCCCAGCCTTCCGGCAGGAACGGAGCGGGCCAAAACATGTCGAGGCCAAACCCCAGCACCAAAACCCCCGCGAAGATCAACGTGGGCGAAGCAATGACACTCGCCCGATCCGAGGTTGTATTTCGCATGGCCGATGGCTCCCCGCTTTGTCGCGAGTCCCGCAAATCTAGCACAAGCTAACTCTGCGGGTCCACTTTGGCTTACGCGGTGTTTCGCCACGCCTTGGCGGCGTACTAGCGGAATATGGGATTGATCTATAACCAGCGCCGGACCTTGGCTTTGTAGCGCAGATATTTCTCGCCAGCCTTTAATTTATCCGCCAAAACGGTCCGCGTCACTAATACTTACTATCGTGGATGGATGAGTGGTGATTCAAGGCAATTCGAGTTCTAACGATCTGGCGGCGTTCGGTGCCGTGAAAGACAATCACTTCGGCCTAAAATGACGCGAAGTTCGCGGCGGCTTTTTCTACCGCGACGCCATCCGCCGCCATTTGGCCTCGAGGCGTTGGGTGATCGTCTTCACTCGTGCGTCATGCGCGGCCCAAAAGGCCCGGCTCACCGCCGCCGTGCGGATTCTTGGCCCACGTTTCGCCGCTGGCGCCACCGGTAACGCCGGGCCGAAAACGAACGGCGCGGAAATTGCTGCGGCGAAGGGCGAGCCGGCCGCCGCCAGATGGGCCCGCGCGCGGCCGCAATAGGTCATGGATAGGGCCGACATGATCTCTTCGCCATGTCCGGCGCGGTATTTCATCAGGGCGCGGCAAAGATCGCCGCCGGTGAGACGCCAAGCCTGGCCGAGATAAGTCACGCCGTAATGAATGTTGACGTCGGGTCTTGCGAGTTCGGCCAGATCTCCCTTGAAACCCAGCAACGCGGCTGTTTCGGGCCGGACCTGCATCAGGCCGATCTCGCCGACGCCGCCTATCGCGCCCGGATCGTAGCCGCTCTCGATCGCCGCGACGGCGTCGGCGATGTCGGGCGGCAAGCCGTTCTTCTCGGCTTCCCTTTTTATGAGCGCGCGGTAGGTCTTGCTCGCATCTGGCTCCTTAGCCTCCAAGGCTTGCTCCAAAGCGGGAGGCCGCATTTTAGTTTGCGCTTTGTCTTGGACAGAATCGGCAGGCGGTGCCGGTCTTGGAACCGGCAAGGGCGGACCGCCCGAAGGCGCGCCCGCGTGGGTGACGAAACCCGCGCATAAAATGACGGAAACGGTCTTATAGAACAGCACCCGGTCCCCTTACCCAAACATTGCAACGATGGCTTTACGACGATAGCTGCAAAAAGCTTAAGACCGTCTTCACCCCCGGCTTTGGCTTACCGCTTCCTTGTCGGAAGGTCCAACCCCGGCCCTCGCGAAAATGTTCACGCTGCTTCCTTCCCGCCGCGCTTCGGCGTAAAAGCCGAGCTTTTCCAGTCCCCATGGTAGCAGGAGCATGCATGACCGCAATCGTCGACATCGCCGCGCGGGAAATCTTAGATAGCCGCGGCAATCCCACCGTCGAGGTCGATGTCACCTTGGAAGATGGGTCGAGCGGGCGCGCGGCGGTGCCTTCCGGTGCCTCGACCGGCGCGCATGAGGCAGTCGAATTGCGCGACGGCGACAAGGCACGCTTTTCCGGCAAGGGCGTTCTCAAAGCGGTCGAGAGCGTCAATCGCGATATTTTCGACGCCTTGAGCGGGTTCGACGCGGAAGATCAAAGCAAGATCGACGCGACGATGATCGCGCTCGATGGCACGCCGAACAAGGCCAGCCTCGGCGCCAACGCCATTTTGGGGGTCTCCCTTGCCGTCGCCAAGGCGGCCGCCGATGTCTGTGGCTTGCCGCTCTATCGCTATGTCGGCGGCGTCCAGGCGCATGTGCTGCCGGTGCCTCAGATGAACATCATCAACGGCGGCGTGCATGCCGACAACCCGTTCGACTTTCAGGAATTCATGATACTTCCCCTCGGCGCGCCGTCGCTGAAGGAAGCGGTGCGCTGGGGCGCGGAAGTTTTCCACGTGTTGAAAAGCGCGTTGAAAAAAGCCGGCCACAACACCAATGTCGGCGACGAAGGCGGCTTCGCGCCCAATTTGCCTTCCGCCGAGGTCGCGCTCGATTTCTGCCGCACGGCGATCGAGGGCGCGGGCTTCAGGCCTGGTGAAGATATTGCCCTTGGGGTCGATTGCGCCGCGACCGAATTTTTCCATGACGGCAAATATGTCTACGTGGGCGAGGGCAAGACGCGCACGCCGCAAGAGCAGGCCCAGTATCTGGCGAAGCTTCTCGCGGACTATCCGATCGTTTCGATCGAGGACGCGATGTCCGAGGATGATTGGGACGGCTGGAAGATCCTCACTGACCTTCTCGGCAAGAAATGCCAGCTCGTCGGCGACGATCTTTTCGTCACCAATGTCGCGCGGCTTTCGCGCGGGATCAGTGATGGCATCGCCAATTCGATCCTGATCAAGGTCAATCAGATCGGTACGCTGACCGAAACTCTCGCCGCCGTCGATATGGCGCAGCGGGCTGGCTATACCGCGGTGATGTCGCATCGCTCCGGCGAGACCGAGGATGCAACGATCAGCGATCTCGCCGTCGCGACCAATTGCGGCCAGATCAAAACCGGCTCGCTCTCGCGGTCGGACCGGCTCGCGAAATATAATCAACTGATCAGGATCGAGGAGGAACTGGGGAGCCAAGCCCGCTATGCGGGACGCGGCGCCTTGAAGGCGGGTGCGTGATTCCGGATAGTCGCAGAATATTTGGATAGCTCATGCAACGGGATCTGTGATCGCTGCAAATGGCCTAAAATCGACCGAAATTCAAAGACGGCCGCTCAATTGAGCGAGTTTTCACACGGTCTGCTTGAGATTCGCACCACAGCCGGGGATTTTTTGTGAGGTTGAACAAAGGACTTGCAGAGTGGTGGCAAATATACCACCGTAAGCGTAATGAGAGACACGAGGCTGATTTCATGGATCAAGGCGGCGCGTAAGGACTTCGGAGAATTTCCCGGAGACGTGCAAAGCGACATGTTCGACGGCTCACCCTCGCGGCCGAGGGCGGTAAGCCGGACAAGGCAAACCCATTCAAGGGCGTTGACGGCGGCGTGTTCGAGATTGCGCTCCGCTATCGCGGCGATACTTTCCGCATCCTCTACGCCGTCAAGATTGGCGCGGACATTTGGGTGATCCACGCCTTTCAGAAGAAATCGAAGTCAGGGATAAAAACACCGCAAATGGAGGTCGATCTTATCCGGGAACGGCTCAGGCGATTGAAGGAGGCTTTGAATTGAAAAACGAGGGCATAGAGCTGGTGCGGGGAAGCGGTAATGTCTATCGCGACTTTGGACACAAAAACGCGGGGCTTGAGCAGGCTCGCGCCATCATAGCGGCGAAGATCATCAACATCCTGGACGAACGCAAGCTTTCAACACGCGACGCCGAGAAACTGACGGGTGTTTCGCACTCGGAATTCACCCGAATCCGCAATACCCAGCTTCGCCGCTTCACGCTCGACCGGATGATCGGAATCCTCGGCAAGCTCGACGAGGATGTTGAAGTGAACGTCACCTTCCGTCCTCGCCGGCACGGCGCACAAGTGCGCCGCATGAAAAAGAAAGCATTGCGTTATGATCGATCCTCGCAGCTTCAGGGCTGAATATGTCCAGCCCGCTATTGCATGCTGGCAGGCCAACCAAAATGTCAAACATCTTGCGGTTCACGCGATCACACAGGTTGATGTGCTGGCCGAGATCGTCGCTCTCTGGAAATCTCAAAAGGTAAGCCAGTTTCGGGACCAGTTAGGTGTTCGAGAGCCTATTCTTGCCATCATTCGCGATGCTCACGACAGCCATAAGCACGGGATGTTAGGTCGCGGGAATGCTACACACGTTTCACTAGGGCAACGGCCAGAACAAGTACCCAAGCACGCCTTTTTCGTCGGTGAAACCTTTTTGGGCGGTCCTCTAACCCCCTACGACGAACTGGTGCTGGTCCTGAACAATGGGACGGACAAGAGTATCTTTGTTTTGCTGCATGAAGCGATGGAGGCATGGGAGCGCGAACTTATCTGGCTCGGACTATGACATCCGATGCTGAGCCGCGCCGAGGTCGCCGTGGTGTCGCGGTAGATCACCAATACCAACCGCGTCGGACGATGAAACATCATCGGGGGCTGCTCGCAGATTTGCCATTCGCGCGAAAATGCAGCGCGCGCCCCCGCCGTCCGGGCCAAGACAAAATTTCACGGCTGATGGCGTCCACGGGGTCAGCTCCACAGCAACAGGGGACACGCTACATTCTGCGCCGCGCGCGGCGAACTGTGCCGCAAAAGATCATCTTGTGGAAAGCCGAGACTCGTTGCGTAATTCTTTATTTGGGCGATGCGCGGTCCACGGCTCCAGGTAGTCTATCGGGCAGGCGCAACCCATCCGCCGCACCCCGGACCGGACAAAAGATTCCGCCCAAAAGACGATTTTCGCGTCTTGCGACAGTATGACGCTCGCGGCCGTCAATCGTACCAAAATGTTTCACGTGAAACATTTTGGTACGATTCGCGTGCAAAATCGGACAACCCCGCGCGTGGAAAACGCTCGCAAATCCTGCCGTCTTAAAACTGTCCCTCAGTGTGCTCGCCATCCAGCGGGTCGACGGCACCGCCGACCAGATTGGCCTCAAACAGGCTTTCGGAGGTGAACGTGATACTGGCCGGACTGGCCCACGCGGACGGCGATCTGCTTGATTTTTGCGCCAAGAGCCGGGGCCCAAAGGAGAAGATGACATATCAATAATATGCTACATATCCTCGATGCTTACGGCTCTTATCGACAGCGTCGAACAGAAGAAAGAGCGGCTCGACCGAATGCGCCCGCTGTCGGCGGCTGCCTTGGCGCAGCTCCAGAAACACTACGACATTGAACTGACCTACACGTCCAACGCGATCGAGGGAAACATCCTCACCTTGCGTGAGACGGCGGAGGTCATCGAGCACGGCATCACGGTTGGCGGCAAATCGCTGCGCGACCATCTCGAAGCCGTCGATCATTATGAAGCCGTGCAATGGATGCGCGAGCTTGCCGCGCTGACGGCGCCGATTGGGGAAAGCACCGTGTGCGAATTGCACCGGCGCATCGTTGCCCGCAGCCAACCCGCGATTGCCGGAATTTACAGCCAGCTCCCGCGACGGATCGCGGGATCGCCCGCCGTCTTTCCTAACCCCGCAAAGATTCCTCAACTCATGGAGGCATTCGGCGCCTGGCTGAAAGCCGCGCCGCCTGATCCGGCTGCGGTGTTCGAAGCCCATTTCCGGTTGACCGCCATTCACCCCTTCGGCGACGGCAACGGGCGCACGGCGCGGCTCTTGATGAATCTCTTGCTAATCCGTGGCGGCTATCCGCCGGTTGCCGTGCGGCCAGAAGACCGCAAAACCTATCTCGACGCTTTGGAGCGCGGCTCACTCACTGACGATTTACGGCCGTTCCAGATTTTCATGCACGAGCGACTGGACGCGACCTTGCGGGAGTATTTGAGCGCCTTGCAAGAGGCGCTTCCTCAGCCGGACGCAACCGCACCTCAAACCGGACAAAAGATTTAGAGCGGGTCCCGAATAGACAGAATCGGAAGGGGGATTCCCGAATCGGCGGAATCGTGATTCACCATGTTGGCTGGAATGGAGGCCGGCATGGATGGCAAAACCCTATTCGCAGGATTTACGTGACCGCCTGGTGCGGGCTGTACTGGCAGGTCAGTCTCGGCGCAAGGCGGCGCGCAGCTTTGATGTCAGTGCGAGCTGCGTGATCAAGCTCATGCAGCAGTTTGAGATAACAGGCGGTTGTCTGCCGCGAAAGTTTGGCGGCCATAAGCGGCACGCGCTGGCTGCGCATGAAGATAAGGTGCGGGCGTTGGTGGCGGTGCAGCCCGAGCTGACGATCACGGAGCTGTGGAGCAAGCTGACGACGCTCGAGATCAAAGTCGGGCGGTCCGCCGTCGGGCGTTTTTTGCGGCATCTGCAATTGACCTTTAAAAAAAACTCTGCACGCCGCCGAACAAGAAAGAGCGGATGTCCGGGCCGCACGTCTCGCTTGGCGCGATAAGCAGAAAAGTCTTGATCCTCAAAGGCTTGTATTCATCGATGAGACCTGGGCCTCGACCAACATGACACCTCGCTATGGGCGATGTGAAAGAGGCAAGAGACTTATCGCTCACGCCCCGTTCGGCCACTGGAAGACGACGACCTTTTTGGCGGCGTTGCGCCACGATCGCATCACCGCTCCTTGTGTCTTCGACGGTCCCATTAACGGCGCAAGTTCCTCGCCTATGTCGAGCAGGTTCTGGTGCCGACCTTGTCGCCTGGCGAAATCGTGGTGATGGATAATCTCGGTTCCCATAAACGCGCCGGCGTTCGAAAAGCCATCGAAGCCGCCGGGGCGACGCAGTGCTTCTTGCCCGCCTACAGTCCTGACTTCGATCCCATCGAACAAGTCTTCGCCAAGCTCAAAAATACGTTGCGCAAAATGGCCCACCGAACCGTCGATGCTCTGTGGGATGGCATCGGATTAGCTCTCGACGACTTCCCTCCAACCGAATGCTTCAACTATTTTCGCAATGCCGGATACGGGTCCACCTAATCGGGACCCGCTCTAGCCCAAAAGACAATTTTCGCGTCTTGCGAAACTATGATGCGCAAAATCGGACAAAAAACGTGCTCCGTCGGTTTGAAGGCCGTCTCTGCGGGCGTGAACAAAGACTAATCGCGCTTCCGCCGCCCGGTCTTGACGTGCGCCAGAAAAAGCAAGGGCATGGCGAGGCCGAAGGCGATATGGAGGTCGCTCGCCCATGGCCGCAAAATTTCCGAGGCGAGGTAATAGAGCCCAAAGGCGGTCGCGATGAGCACCGCGTTGAACGCGAGCATGACGATGCCAGTGGCGCGGTTTTTCTCAGCGCGCCAGGCACGGCCAATATGAAGCGGGAAGAGAGCGCCGAGCAGCATCAAGGTCAGCATCGCGGCGCCGCCATGGACCATGAGGAGATAGGCGGCGGCCTGCTGCCAGATTTCTCCGTTGGCGGATTCTTTCATCTGGTTGGCCCCGAGCCAGGCCGCGCCGCTCGCGAAAAGCACCGCGAAAGCGATATAGATCGCGAAGCGGAATGGATGATCAAGCCGCCAGACCGGCAGCATCGCGCCACTCCGGGGTGATATGGACCGCGCCGTCCGCAGCGATAAAAAGGGCGCTCGCGGCAAAATGGCGGAGCAAAGGCGCGGAGGTTTTGCCGCCGGTCATGACGACCTTGGTCAGCGCGTCGGCAACCATGCAGGATGGCGCCCTGACCGTTGCTCCAATGACCGCGCAAACCGGCTCGCCGCTGGCAGGGTCGACAACCGCCGGGCCCCACACATCCAAGGACCGCAAGGGATCGAATTGTGGGCCGCTCGACGCGATCGCCGCGTCGCGCAACTCGATCTGGCACAAGACTCGGCCTGGGTGGCACGGATCGCGAATGCCGACCATGAGGCCCCTTGGCCCAAAGACGGCAAGATCGCCGCCGGCGTTGACGAGGCCGGATGGCATCCCAAAGTCCCGCAAGACATCGATCGCGCGATCGACGGCAAAGCCCTTGGCGATCCCGCCGAGATCGACCCTCGTGGCGCGGCCGCCAAACCTAACTCGTTCGCCCGAAAGCAATTCGATTCCGCCATGACCTGAAGTCAAAACCGCATCAGGGGCAAGATCGCCCGGGTGATACGGCAACAAGCCAAGTTGTTGCAGAGCGGGGGCTATTCTTATGTCGAACAGTCCGTCTGAGCGGCGGTGGATGTCGAGCGCGGCTTCCAAGACCTGAAAGGTCCAACGACGCACGCCGGTCGCCGCTTTAAAAGCGCCATGGTTGAGGCGGCTCACGTCGCTCTCCTCGTCATGGAAGCTCATCAAGCGATGGACGGTGGCGATGGCCGCGAACGCCGCTTCAACCGCCGCCGCCATGTCCGCGACAGCGGCGCCCGCAACCGCGACCTCGACGAAAGTGCCAAGCAACGGCCGCAACCGGCGAATATTATCGCAAGCGGGTGGCATAATAGGCCAATATCCTTTTTACACCTTCGGTCACATGCCGCGACGACAAGGTCGCGCCCGAGATATTGCGAATGTCCTGGCCGACCGCGAGCGCGCTGCCGCCGCTCTTTCCGGTGAATTGCGAAAGCCAACCCGCATTCGCGACTTCGTAGCCGTAGGATTCCCGGTAGGTCAGGATCTCGACCCGCCGGACGCGGCCAGAAGCGTCGAGGGCAACCGAATAATCGATGTAAAGATGCTTGCCAATGACGTGGTCGACAAAGAAATAGCCGGTGACCCTGCCACCAACTAGCGCCTTCCATACACGTTGAGGCTGGATTTCCTCGAAACGCGCTCCTGGAAATGCCTGCTGCTGGGCCGCGCCCACGGTCGAATATTGATACGAGTATGCGGGAAAAGCGACCGCGATCGCGGCGGCCGGCGCGCTCCAACAAATCCATCCGTCCATGGGCGAGGCTCCAATGTTCCTTTGCCTCGAATGATCTGTCCACCCGTCAAAAGTAGAAGCCGAGCCCTCCCAAGACGCTGTTGGCGTTTATCCCCCGCGGCGCCGCATCAATCGCCCTCAAATAGTTGAGTTTCAAGACAAGTTCAGGCGTCGGATAGACGGCGAGGCCGGCAACATGGAACTGCGTTTGTCCAAATCCTACTGGAAAATTCAAGTCTGTTCCCCCAAAGCCGCCTGTCTGAAAGTTCTGATAGGTGTAGCGGTAGAAGGGAACAGCCTCCCAATCGCTGCCCAGGATCGGACCAACGAACGGGCTGAGCGTAATATGATAGGCGACCTCGCCTGATGCGCCCCACAGGCTTTTTCCGACATTGTTGACGGGATCGAGATCGTTGTTGACGCGAAGATTGGCCGGATTGCCAATGAGGATATCTGCGAATTCGCCGCGGAATTCGAGACCGGTATCGGGGACGTGGTAGCGGAAATCGGTCTCGAAAATCGTCAGGCTCGACCGGCCAAGCGGGGCGCCGTTCAATTGGGAATAGGCTCCGCGCGGGGTCGTGCTCGGGGTGAAGTAAACGGACGTGCCGCCGTCGAAGCCCGGCAGGAAAGTAGGCGCATAGCTCAAGCGGAAAATGTAGCCAAGGTAATTGCTGAGCTGGCGGAAATCGCCAATGGGTGCCCGTGCGGCGCGCACGGCCTCAATGCCGGTAATGCCTGGGTCATAGCCGATCGGGAAGGGCAGCGGAGTCCTCGCGTCGGTAATGGGGCCGCCGCCAAAATCCTCCAAGGCCGAGTTGACTTGGAACTGGTAGCTTAGGCCCTCGGCGATTTGGCCCCAGATGCTGGCCGCCGGCGCTCTCCAGGTAGATGGAATCAGGCCGCGATTGAGTTCCGGCCGCAGGACGCTGTAGTATCTCGTCGGCTCGTGATAGAGATTGAGCCAGTCGATCGGGACGAGATCGACGCCAGGCGCGCGAATGTTGAAATAGGGCGTAATCCTGAAATCGACCCAGGCTTGCTCGATATTGATCTCCCCGGTCAGCTTGTCGTCGGCATCGGTTGCGATACCGCCGTGCTCCCATTCGATCTCGGAATTGAAAATGATATTGTCGTTAAACTGATAGGATGGGGTGAGAACGAGCCGCGTGGTATCGAAGCCGGTTTGCCATTGGCTGAACGCAGCGGGGTTTTGCATCGCCCCGAATGCGAATTCGCCATAGGCGCCGATCCTCAGGCCAGGAACCGGCGAGGGAGCGACGCCGAACAAATCCTTCTGCCGGGGTGGCGCCGCGAGCGCGGCTGTTTACCTTGCGCCAAGAAAGCCAGGCGCCTCGACCAAGTGGGAGGCCTCCCCTGGCGCTCTTTTGCCGGGGGGCGGCGGCGTCAATGGCGGCCGATTGTTGGTTCTCGGGCGCTCCCGCCGATGTTGAGGCTTCGGCCGTGCCTTTTGCGGTCTTGCTGCTGGTGTCCGCCACCCGCGCCTTGGAACCATGATTTGCATCGGCCTCGCCCTTGCGATGAAGTTCGCTTTCGAGCGACCGGATGCGCGCCTCCATGCGCTCGAGTTTTTCGATCAATTGTTCGTTCGTTGGTTGCGCGGCAGATCTTCCTTGTCCCGCAGCGTCGTCCGCAAGCGCGCCGCTTCCGGCCATGGCCAAAAAGGAAGCCGCGGTCAGCGCCGAGGTCAAACCGCGGTATTGCTTTCGCGCCAGGACATTGAAATAGACCGGGCGAACACGCGAGGCAAAAATGCTGCCGCTTTCGCCACCTTGCCTGCTTGCCGCTTGTTGTTTGCGTTGCACCGCCAACCCCCATCTTCAGTATAGAACGTTAGCTTAACGTACATTATAAGCTTTCTAAGCTAGCTAATTTCTCTAATTTGGAACGCACATACATAACATGTCAAGTAGTTATCTTATATTGTAGGGACTCTAAGCTCATATATAATTTAGAATAAGTAAAAACTGCACACCCACGATGTGCTGCTCGACCTTGGAGTGGCCCCAAATGCAGCGGCCCTGGCTTACCGTTTCTTGGGGATGTTGCTTTGATGCCACTCATCAATTGAACGCGGGGCGGGAGCCAGGCAATGGCCGCAAACGGCCCCATGCCGCTTTGACAGAGCGTGGACTTGCCTTATAGGTTCGGCGCCACGCGGATCGCCACGCATGCGCCGGTCCCGAAGCCGGTGACACAATAGCTTCGCGGGTGTAGCTCAATGGTAGAGCAGCAGCCTTCCAAGCTGAATACGAGGGTTCGATTCCCTTCACCCGCTCCAATTCTGCAACTAGCTGGCAGGCATCCCCATGTGGCGACGGATTTTGCTTTTCCTGGTTGTTGGCGCCACCTGTGTTGCCGTTACTTGCAATATCGCAGCAGCTCAAGACGCTGTCCGCGAGAAACCCGTGCCATCAGTAGAAGCGCCGCCGCCTGAGCTTCAAGAAAT